>CAVTJS010000004.1:0-323071 GCA_963735145.1 Bryobacterales bacterium
GGAGAGAGAGGGATTCGAACCCTCGATAGAGTTTCCCCTATACACGCTTTCCAAGCGTGCGCCTTCAACCACTCGGCCATCTCTCCGGGGTCTACGGATGAACGGGGGCGAAAACCGCCCGCGCCCTTCAGTCTAACATGCGAGGTCGCTCCAGCCAGAAAATCAAAGCGCGTGCCGCTTGGTTCTAGAGAGCAGCTCTTTCGCCCGTGCCAGAGCGCGAGCTTCGGCATCCTCGCGCGTGTCCGCTACAACCCGCGCCAGCGCCGCGCCGGGCGAAACATTGTCGGCCTTGGTGTGCCACTTCTCGCCCAGCTTGTAAGTGGTGAGATTCACCTGCCAGCCGTCGACGTCCACTTTGCGCTCGCTGAAGTTTTCCGGCTTCACGCTTGCCCCGCGGATTTTGCCGCGCCTTTTTCGACCGGCGCGCCCACCAGGTTGCCCCACTCGGTCCACGAGCCGTCGTAGTTGATCACGTTGTCGAAGCCGAGCAGATACTTCAGCACGAACCAGGTGTGGCTGGAGCGCTCGCCGATGCGGCAATACGCGATCACCGGCTTGGACTCCGTCCACGCCTTCGGCGCCGTACAGCTTTGCGAGCTCGTCGGCCGATTTGAAGGTGCCGTCGTCATTGCACGCTTTGCCCCACGGCATGCTGCGCGCGCCGGGAATGTGGCCGCCGCGCTGGCAGGTTTCCGGCAGTCCGGGAGGCGCCAGAATTTCGCCGCGTGAATTCCTGCGGGCTGCGCACGTCGACCATGACGGCGCTCGCCGGCTTCTGCGCCTGCTGCACTTGCGGCAGGAACGCGCGCAGCGAGTAGTCCGGCTCAGTGGCCTTATACGGCGTGGCGCTGGGCGAGGGCTTGGCCGCCGCCGTTTCCAGATCGCGGCCTTCGGCCAGCCACTTCTTGCGCCCGCCATTCATGAGGCGCACGTCCTTGTGGCCGTAAATCTTCATCTGCCAGAAGGCCCACGCCGCGAACCAGTTGTTGTTGTCGCCGTACATAACCACCGTGGTATCGTTGCCGATCCCGGATTGCGTCATCAGCGCTTCAAACTGCGGCCTTGGGCAGGATATCGCGAAGCACGGTGTCGCACAACTGCGTGTTCCAGGCCCAGCCGATCGCGCCCGGCACGTGGCCTTCGTCGTAGGCCTTGGTATCGACGTCCACTTCCACCACGCGCACGTTCGCATCTTTGGCGTGCGAAGCCACCCAATCGGAAGTTACTAAGACTTCCGGATGCGCATACGAAGCGCTCATACATTCCTCCGTTCCAAGTCTAACGCGCTAACGCTTCCTGACGGGTCGCGGCTCCGCTACCCCAGATCGAATTTTTCGTGATGTAACAGCGGGTCCGCCTTCACCAGCACTGGCCGGCGCAGGATTTCCTCCAGCTCTTCCAGATGCTTGTTCTGGTTCGATTTGAGGAATTTCGCGACGTCCGGATGCACGCGCAGCAGCACGTCCTTGCCTTCGATGGCCGAGGCGATCTTGCCGGCCTCCTGCAGAATTTCGTTCACGATGGTCTGCACGCTTTTCACATATCCGGCGCCTTCGCAATGCGGGCACGGCATGCATAGCGCCCGCTCCAGACTCTGCTTCACGCGCTTGCGCGTAATGGCCACCAGGCCGAAATCGTTGAACTGCAGAATCTTGTAAGGCGCGCGATCGCTGCGCATGGCGTCTTCGAGCGCCTGCATCACCTTCTGGCGATTCTTGCGCTCGTCCATATCGATAAAGTCCACAACAATGATGCCGCCCAGGTCGCGCAGCCGGACCTGGCGCACGATCTCCTTCACCGCCTCGGTATTGGTTTTGACGATGGTGTCTTCCAAACGATTCGACCGGCCGACGTACTTTCCGGTGTTGACGTCGATGGCCACCAGCGCTTCGGTCTGGTTAATCACGATGTATCCGCCGGACTTCAGCCAGACTTTCGGACGCAGGGCTTTTTCGAGTTCCGCGGTGATATTGAAGGCGTCGAAAATCGGCTCGGGCCGCGTGTACAGCTTGACACGGGTCACCAGGCTCGGCTGGAAGCGCTGCACAAAGCGCAGCACGCTTTCATAGAGCTCTTCGTTGTCCACCCAAATGGCTTTGAAATCCTCGGTGAACTGGTCGCGCAGGGTGCGCTGCACGATGTCCAGATCGTGATGCAGCAGCAACGGCGCCGGCCTTTTTTCGGCCTTCTGGCGAATGTCGAGCCAAAGGTTGAAAAGGAAGTTCATGTCGGCGGCGAGGTCCTCTTCGCTCTTACCCTCCCCGGCCGTACGCACGATGAACCCGCCCGGGATTCCGGCGTGATGGATCTGCAGGATGCGCTTCAAACGCAGGCGCTCCTCGTCGCTTGCGATCTTACGCGACACGCCGGTATGCTCGAGCGTCGGCATGTAGACTACGTATCGTCCCGGCAGCGCGATGTGAGAGGTGATGCGCGCGCCCTTTTGGCCGAGTGGCTCCTTGGCGATCTGGACAATGATCTCCTGCCCTTCCTTCAACAGTTCGGTGATGGAAGGCAGCGGCGCCTTCTCGGGACGGCTGTAGGTGCGCTGTTCAGATCTGGGTTGTTCAGACCGAGCGACAGCTCCTTCGAGGGACGCCACCGCAGGCGCGGCTTCGGTGCGATCTTCGAGTCTTCCCTCGCCGGGCCTTGCCTCGCCCTGCCCTGCTCCACGCATCTTGCGGCGCATGCGGCGCGGCATCCGGTGCGGGAATCGCCCGCCCTGCTCGCGGACCTGGGCCGACAAAGGCGGCGTGGCGCTCGATGGCGGAGTTTCAGTTTCCCCTCCGGCCGCTGCAGTTTCCAGTTCGCTCTCGGCCGGCTCAGTTTCCAGTTCGGCAGTTTCAGCTTCCCCCTCGGCCGCCGATTCAGTCTCGCCTTCGATTTCCGAGACCTCGATTTCGTCGACAGGCTCTTCCACGATAATCGCGGAGGCGACCACGACCGCAACCTCCGGCTCGGGTGGTTCGGGCGCGAAAGTCTGACTTTCTTCGGCCAGCGGCGCATCGTCTGGTTCTTCGACCGCCTCTTCGGCGACTTCGGCCAGCGTGTCGGACTCTGGAGCGACGGTGGTCTCCTGCAGATCCCGAATCTCATCTTCTTCGGCTTCATCCAGCGGCTGGATATTGGAACGCGTGTATTTTGCGAGAGACTCGCCGGGGAGTACGGAAAAATCGGTCGCTCCGGCGCTTGCGGTACGGGGAGCAGCTTCAACCGGCACTAGACCGGCCGAAGCAGGGCTTGGTTCCGCCGCTGGCGCTGGTTCGCTAAAGCGCGGTGGACGCGACATATCGGAAGAGGCGTACTTGGAATCCGGAAATCCACGGCCCCTGCCCCTACGGCGACGAGAACGGCGGCCCCGATCGCCACCTCGATCCGGGCGTTCGCCACGATCCATGCGCTCGGTTTGCGGCGGCCCGGCGGCTTCCGTTTCGACGGGGCCCACAGCAGCGGGCAGCGCCGTATCTGCGGCTTCGGCGGATTCGGGCGCGGGCTCTGGTGCGGCCGGACGTTCGGCCGGCGGATGGCTACCCCGGTCTGGACGGCCGGACTCGCGGCTCGACTCGCGGTTCACTGCGACGCGATCGAAATCCTCGTCCGTCTCGTCGGCAAAGTCCGAAACATACAAAAACGTGTCGCGCTCCAGGCCCAGGTCCACGAAGGCCGATTGCATGCCCGGCAAAACCCGGGTGACGCGTCCTTTATGAATGCTGCCGGCGAGTGAATACTCGTTGGCGCGCTGGAAAAACACCTCGACCAGTTGGTCGTCTTCGAGAATCCCCACTTTGATCTCGTGGCGATTCGCCGCAATCACCAATTCTTTGCTCATGAATACTCCTACAGTTCATGGCGAGAACCGGGGCGTCAGAAAACGCGAGGGATACACCGTCAGCCCGTGGCCACGGGTGATCCAAAGGACCGTTTACCCGGCGCACACAGACTCAAAATCTTTCAGCCTCCACAAAGCGGAGAATCGAATCTCATACACCCTGGAGAGGCGCTCAACCCAACCACTGGTCTTGGATCAAAAAAATCCTGGACGCGGACCAGAAGCAGCTGGAATCGAACTCGCTTACCCTCAATCTTCCTAAGCCGGCCGTCTCTCGGCCAGTCAATTTACAAATCGCCGGAGCCGGACGTTATTCACGAGCCCCAGCATCAAGAACATCGCAACAATATTCGATCCACCGGAACTCATCAGCGGCAGCGGGATACCCGTGACCGGCATCCGCCCCACCACCATTCCGACATTTACCAACACATGAAACAACAACAATGCCGCCACGCCCATGCAGACGTACATCCCGGCCTTGTCCGACGCGGTCTGGGCGTTCTGAACGATCTGCATCAGCAACAAAAAATATAGCCCGAGCGCCACAATGACGCCCACGAATCCGTGCTCTTCGGCAAAGGCCGAAAAAATAAAATCCTTCTGCGGCACCGGCAGGAAGCGCCCCTGGGTCTGCGTCCCCTTGGTGACGCCGCGCCCCCACAGCGCTCCGGCGCCCACCGCAATTTTCGACTGGATCACCTGGTAGCCCGATCCCTTCGGGTCCTGACTGGGGTCCAGGAAGCTCACTACCCGCTGCCGCTGATAATCTTTCAACACCACAAAATAGCTGATCGGCGCTATCACCGCGAAAATCACCAGGATCGCCACCGCGTACTGCCAACGAAATCCCGCCAAAAATACTCCGACGGCCAGAATCGGAACAAACGTCAAGGCCGTTCCGAGATCCGGCTGAATCATCACCAGGATCATCGGCACAACTACCAGGCCAGCCAGCTTGAGCAGATCCCGGAGCTCCAACCGGTCGCCTTTCATCTCGGACAGATACCGAGCCACTAAGAGAACAATCACTAGTTTAACGAATTCCGAGGGCTGAATATGGTAGCCGGGGGAACCGATCCAGCGGCGGGAGCCGAAAACCGTGGTCCCGACGGCATATGTCGCGATCAACGTGGCCACCGACAGGCCGTAGAGAACGCCCACCTGCCCGAGCAAAGTGTGATAGTCGATCAGCGTCCCGATCCACAGGGCCATAAAGCCGGCCAGTATCCAGATGCCTTGCTTCCACCACGCCTCGGTAAAGTGGGTGTCGCGCGTGGCGCTATAGATTTGCAGCACTCCCAGCGCGCAGATGGCGGTCACCAGGATCAGCATCAGCCAGTCGAAGTCGCGAAGCGAGCGGTGGGCGGGCATATTAAGGAGTAACCGAAGCGCTGGACTGAGAAGCCGGAGGGGCGGGCACCGGCGGAGGCGGTTGGAGCAGGCCAGTGGGAATGTGAGCGATCTGAGGCTGCGGCTGGGCCAACCGGGCTTTCTTGTCAAAATACGCCTTCAGTACATCGCGTACGATGGGCGCGGCAAGCTGTCCGTGTTCGCCGTTCTCAAACAGAGCCGCCACCACGATCTCGGGATTGTCGCGCGGCGCGAAACCGACAAACCAGGCGTTGTCCTTATGGGTCGCACCGTAGGCGGTTCCCTTCAGCAAGGTGTTGGAAGCCAGCTGCGCGGTCCCGGTTTTGCCGCACACCTCGATTCCGGGAAGGTGCGCTCGCACGCCCGTTCCTCCCGGTTCGTTCACCACGCCGTACATCCCGTCCACCACTTTGCGGATGTTCTCCAGGTTCACTTCGGCGCGGCGCGCGGGCATCAGATGAACGGCGTCCTTCACCAAATGAGGTTGAAACCACATGCCGCCGATGGCCATTCCGCCGATAGCGACTGCCATTTGCAGTGGCGTTACGGTGGTGGCTCCCTGCCCGATGGCTACCGAAATGGTTTCGCTCGGATACCATCGCTCACGGAAATTGCGGATCTTCCACGCGCTCGAAGGCACCAGGCCTTCTGCTTCATGCGGAAGATCGATGCCGGTCTTGTGGCCGTAGCCGACCATGTTGGCATATTGGGCAATCCGGTCGATCCCCAGCCGGTTGCCGACGTTGTAGAAGAAGGTGTCGCAGGAATGCACCAGGCCTTCGTGCAGTCCAACCGTCCCGTGCTTGCCCCAGCACTTGAAGAAGCGGCCATAGAAGGTGGCTCCGCCCGGACAGCTGATGTGAAAATTGTCGTCGATCACGCCGGTTTCCAGACCCGCCAGGGCCATGATCGGCTTGAACGTCGATCCGGGCGCCTGCTGGGCTTGCACGGCCCGATTCAACAGCGGATGATCCGGATTATCCAGCAGACCTTTCCAATCTTTGGACCGGATGCGGCCCGCAAAGAGATTGGGATCGAAGGCCGGACGGCTGACCATGGCCAGCACTTCGCCGGTGCGCGGATCCAGCGCCACCACGGCGCCGCGCCGGTTCTCCATGGTCAATTCAGCGACTGCTTGCAGATCCAGATCAATGGTGAGCTGCAGATTTTTTCCAGAAACCGCTTCCTTGTCGTCCAGAACGTGACGCTCGTTGCCGAAACTGTCCACTTCGACGCGTTTCTGGCCGTCCACGCCCATCAGTTGATCGTTGTACTGGCGCTCGATGCCATCTTTGCCGATGATGTCTCCCTGATGGAAGCGGGCGAGCTCGGGTGAGTCCAATTCCGATTCGCTGATTTCGCCGACGTACCCGATGACGTGCGCCGCCAGACCGTCGCGGGGATAAAGGCGGTGCTGCACGCGCACTACTTCGAGTTCGGGGAACGTGTTGGCGTCTTTATGCGAATCGACGAAGGCCAGTTCGCCCGGCGTCAGCTCTTCCTTGATCGGGATCGGTTCGTACTGCGGCGCGCCGCGCGATTGAAACCGGCGCACGCGGGCCACCAAGCTGTCGTAGTCCAGATTCAGCCCTTCAGCGATCGGCCGCAAGTGCTCCATCTTCAGGTTTTCGCGTGACAGGTAAAGGCTGAATGAGGAGTGGTTGTCGACGATCACCCGCCCGTCGCGATCCAGAATCTTGCCGCGCGGCGCGAGCACCGGAATCGACTTCACGCTGTTTTCGAGCGCCCGCTCCTGATACACCTCCGGGTTGCGGATCTGCAGGTCCCAAAAGCCGGTGATCAAAAACAAAAACACCGCGATGGCGGAATACTGAAAAAACGCGATCTTCTGGGACGCGAACTTCGGATCGTCGCGTAAGAGCGTGTTGGCGGAGCTTTGACCGTCTTCGCGGGCGATGTGAAGTTTCACAATATTTAGCTGGCTACTTTCAGTTTATCCAACAGACGAAACAACGGCAGGGCCACGGCGGCATTCAGTAGCCCAAAAATAACGGTTTGCTGCGCGTCGAAACCAAGCGTCTCGCCCAGCAGCGCACGCGACAGAACCCAGTAAAAGAACTGATGGAAAACGTAAAAGAAGAAGGCCAGGATGAAGGTAACCACCGGATTTTGGACGTCGAAACGCATGCTGACGGAGGCGGCGAAGTATCCAACCAGGGTCTTCACGATCCCATACATCCCGATCGGCTGATGCGACAGCGAGTCCTGCACCAAACCGATAAACATCCCGTAGAACAGCGCTGGAATGGGGCCGCCGCTGGTGAGCGCGAAGTGCACGGTGATGAGCAGCGGCAGTTCCAGGTAAGCAAGAAAGGGCACGAAGCGCGGCACATAGACCTGCGACAGCACCGCGATCAAAGGAATCACCACCAGCCAGACAATGCGGAAGCGATCGGAGCGGTCCTTGCGCGGGGTTTCGGACAACAATCGCTCGGTATACTCGGTCATTCGCTCGGTGTACTCGGTCATTGATTGTCCGCCGGATTGGCGTCCGCCGGTACCGTGGCGGGCACGCGCGGCCGCACCACCGCGGGAGGCGTGGACTTGTGGGTGGCCGGCGCGGACGGTTGGCCGGAGGTTCCAGAGACCGAAGCGGGCGCCGCAGCCTTGGGTTGGACAGGGTTTGTTTGAGCCGGTGCTGTTTGAGCGAGGGGGATCTTAGCCGGCTGGGCCTTAGACTGAGCGGGAGCGTTCGGAGATGGCGCGACTGGTTGAGGCACACTGGATGGAGGGCCGCCGTGTATCGAGGGGATCTTGGTGAAATCGGGCGGTTTGGTTCCCGGCGGTCCTTCGCCGTAGGTGTGCTTCTCTTCTATCCCGACATCCTTATAAATGGCCCGCAGGCGGTCCGCATCCGTCGACAGCGCATCTGGCGCCGGGCCCCCTTCGGGCGTTTGAGTGGTCTCGGTAGGCGCGGGCAGAATCGAGTAGCCTGGAGAGGAAATTTCCGCGCCGGGAACCTCCTGATGCACTCCCTGCAGCACGATCAATACTTCTTCCACGCCCCCCTGCATCCCGCTGGGCGAAACGTAGATCTCTTTGAATGTTTTGCCATTGGGAGCGGCCGTCACCTGCCCGACGGGAAAACCCTTGGGAAAGATGCGATCGTCGCCTGAGGTGTAAAACCATTCGCCGATATCGACGTGCTCTTCGTTTTGAACGTAGTCCACCAGACACTCGGAGTGACCTTGCCCCTTGAGCGTCCCGTGGACGCGGTTTTTCTGCGATACAACACCGGCCGCAAATGTTGGATCGGTGATGAGCATGACGAGCGACGCAGTGGGATAGGCGTCCACTACTTTGCCGACAATGCCGTCGGGGGTGACCACCGCCATGCCGCTTTCGACTCCGCTGGTCGACCCGCGGTCCACAAACACCACCTTGGAGTTGGCCCCCGTACCGTTGCCAATAACGCGCGCAGCCACGGTCTTGGATGGGGAGCGGGCCTCAAACACGCTCAGGGCGCGGGCGCGATCCGCCGTGGACAACTCCGCCTTGAGATAGTTGTTTTCGATCTTCAGCTGCCCGTTCTCGTGCCGCAGCTTTTCGTTTTGGCTGCGAACACCCAGCAGGACGAAATAATCCTCCACAAACCCCCACGTGTAGCGGCGAACGAACTCCAGGCTCTGCTCTACGGGGGTGACGGCGGTGACGGCCCAGACGCGGATCAACGGAATGTCGTTATTGGTTTTGACCTGATAAGCGATCAGCAGCAACTGCGCCGTGATCACGAGCAGCAGCACCGTGAGATGGCGGTAGCGGCTGAGAAAGAAATCCATAGTTACATCAAGTTAGCTCAGGTCAACCGTGGGCAAAAAGCCCTACTCGATTGCCACTCTCCGCAGCAATTTGAAGTCCGTTAACATTTTGCCGGTTCCCAATACCACGCTCGCCAGAGGATCCTCGGCGATGGACACCGGCAGCCCTGTCTCTTCACGAATCCGCTTATCTAGATTCTTCAACATTGCGCCGCCTCCGGTCAAAACAATTCCGCGGTCGCTGATGTCGGCGCTCAATTCGGGAGGGGTGCGCTCCAAAGCCACCCGGATGGCGTTCATGATGGTGGCTACGCACTCCGAGAGAGCTTCACGGATTTCACTATCGTCGATGGTCAGCGTCTTTGGGACGCCTTCAATCAAGTTCCTGCCCTTTATTTCCATCGTCAGAGGCTTGTCTAAAGGATAGGCCGAACCAATCTGAATCTTGATCGCCTCGCCCGTTCGTTCCCCCACCAGCAGATTGTACTTGCGCTTGAGATACTGCATGATGGCTTCGTCCATGGCGTTGCCCGCCACGCGAACCGACCGCGAGTAGACGATACCGGAAAGCGAAATGACGGCTACGTCGGTGGTGCCTCCCCCGATATCCACCACCATGTTGCCGGAGGGCTCGGTCACCGGAAGGCCAGCGCCGATAGCCGCTACCATGGCTTGCTCCACCAGGTGGACTTCGCTCGCCTTGGCGCGATAAGCGGAGTCAATCACGGCGCGTTTTTCCACCTGTGTGATTTCGCTAGGAACCCCGATTACGATGCGCGGATGCACCAGCACCTTGCGGCCGTGCGCCTTCAGGATGAAGTAGCTGAGCATGCGCTCGGTGACTTTAAAATCAGCGATGACGCCGTCTTTCATGGGACGGATGGCCACGATGTTTCCGGGCGTGCGGCCGAGCATGTCCTTGGCTTCCTTGCCCACCGCTTCCACTTCCCCGTTGGTTTTGTTGATCGCAACAATGGAAGGTTCGTTCACCACGATCCCTTTGCCTTTGGCATAGACCAAAGTGTTTGCGGTTCCAAGATCGATGGCGAGGTCCGATGAAAATAGGCTGAACAGCGAACGAACGTTCATGTAGAGGTTTTTTGCGGCTCCTTAACCCTTAGAGGCCATAGCACACGCATATTTCGGTTTTCAGAGATATAAAGGGAGCGCTCGACGGTCCTAGAAAAGCGTATCATATTCAACGTTGTGGCTTCAATTTTTTCAGCGAAAACTCGAATACGATGCGGCTACAGCGCCATGCGTGTGCCAGAATCGGAGTGAGATGGTTACCAGGCGCACATTCGCGATGGCTGGCTTGGGCGCCGGAATCGCGGGCGGGCTCGGACGTTTGACCAGCTGCGGCCCCGATAAAGCCACCGGATTTTCCGGCTACGCCTTCGTCGCCAACCAAGCGGGCGGCGCGATTGCCGCCGTGGATCTGGAAGTGTTCGCGGTGGCGCGGCACATCCGCGTGGCCGGGTCGCCAACCGCCGTGCTGGCGAATCCCCGGCGCCCACGCGTATATGCGCTCACTCCGGAGAACGGCTCGGTGCACGAGATCCGAGCGGACCAGCTCACCTTTGCGCGCAGGGTCCAAGTAGCCGCCCTCGCGCTCCAGATGCGGCTTTCGCCCGCCGGGGATGCGTTGTACGTTTTGTGTCAAAAGCCAAAGCAATTGGTGCGCCTCACGCTGAATCCGATGCAGGTCGCCTGGACACTCCCACTATCGGATGATCCATCGGACTTCGATATGTCGCCCGACGGAAATACGATCGCGATTAGCTCCGGCGCGGGCTGCTCGCTCACCTTCGTGGATGTGGTCAAGCGGCTCACTTTTTCTCCGTTGCGCACTAGCGGCGAAATTGGCCTGGTCCGATTCCAATCCGATTCGCGGCAGCTCATCGCGGCCAATGTAAGCCAGCGCATGCTGTCCATCTTCGACGTGGCGAGACGCCGGCTGGAGGTGAACCTGCCGCTGGCTGTGCGGCCGGATCATTTGTGCTTCAATGCCGACGGCGGGCAGTTGTTCGTCACCGGCGAAGGCATGGACGCGGTGGTGGTGGTTTATCCCTACTACACGCCACAAACCGGCCAAACTGTGCTGGCTGGGCACAGCCCGGGCGCGATGGCCGCCTCGGGCTCACCCGGATATCTGTTCGTAGCGAATCCCAAGTCCGCCGACGTCAGTATTCTGGACATCGAAACCAGCAAGCTCCTGGCGGTAACGCCGGTCGGAACCGAGCCTTCTTACATCGCCATTACGCCCGACGATCAATACGCTTTGGTGCTGAACCAGGCGTCCGGCGATATGGCGGTGATTTATATCAAGAACATTAGCCGCGCCGCCCATTGGAAAAAGGGTCCGTTATTCATGATGATTCCAGTGGGGTCCAAACCGGTGAGCGCCGCTATCGTGCGGGTGTAATCAAGAATACTTCCGCTCGCGGTAAATTAAATACCGCTGTCAACGCAAAGTAGAAATGTCCTATTCCCTGCAAAGTAGAAATGTCCGGTTTTGACCGTGTTGGCGGAGGGTGCGTGATAGTCTGACTTCGATTCTCCGGGGAGTCGCGCTCCTGGGGAAGATTCAAGGCCGATGCGACGGGGCTGGCTCCGAAGTAATCGGCGGCAAACCCTCGGTCAACCGGGCCCTGCGGGGTACCCTCCGAGGGTTTTGCTTTTGACTTTGACATTCTCATTACTTGGGTGGAGTCTCGGAGCGGAGGCCTTGAATAGAGAAAGCGCGAAGCTGCCGGGCTGGGCTTGCCCGGCTTTCCTTTTGCGTTGTGGCGGGTTTTCAGAGCGACTCCGGCTTGGCGGAACCTTCCGAGGCCTGCCAGATCTTGGGTGACTTTTTCAGATCGAAGTTCTTACACCATGCACTGGCTGGGCGAGGTTTCCCCGTACGCCGCGCTGGGCTGGGCGCCTTCGGTGCTGGAAGCTTGGGACGCTGCTCGCAGATAGAAACACGCAAGTAGCGATCGCCGAATCGAACCGCCACAGAACCGTCTCGGCGCTTCTCGACCCGCAGCACTGCGCCTCGCAGTCCAGTGCGGATGTCCTGGCGGGCGATCTGGTAAATCTTCGCATCCAACTGAATGGTGTAATCATTGTTCACCCGCCGGCTTTCCACGTGGCTGAGAATCGCCGCCAAATCAGGCTGCTTTTCCAGCGGCCGGTGAGCATCGTCGGCACTGGCCGGCGTCACCGCCAGAGTGGCGTTGACCCAGGGCAGAAACTCGGTTTCCAGGTAGTGGTTGGCTTGTTCCAAAGTCGTCACTCCCGCGACGCGCATCCCCTTCACCAGCCGGTCCTGAGCGGTAGCAAACCCGCGCTCTACCCTCCCTTTGGCCTGCGGGCTGTGCGCTGCTATCCAGGTGATTGCCAACTCCCGCAACGCCCGACCGATCTGCGTCGGCGGCATTTCCACCCTATCCTGCTCCACTCCGGGCTCATCCCGCCTGCGTTTCTCCGCCGTCTGAAAGAGGCTCGCCTTGTCGGTGTAAAATGCGAGCGGCCGCCCGTGCTTTTTCAGGTAGCTCTCCAGCAGGCTCATGTTTTCCGCCGTTGAGTCGCTGCCCACAAAGCGAGCGAACCACCGCCCGGTCGCATCGTCAATCATGTTGATCAGCAAGATCTGTGCTCCGCGCCCTTCCAACCAGTCGTGGTCGCTGGTGTCCCACTGCACCAACTCGCCCCAGCGGCTGCGTCGCGGACGCCATGCATGGATCTTCTCGATCCGCTGCTTGCGCGCTCGCCACAGCTTGGCTTGAATCATCCACTGCCGTACCGTCTCCCGGCTCACCGCGATGTTGTGTTTCTTAGCCAAGTATTCCGACGCCAGCGTCGGGCCAAATCCCCGGTACACCGCACGCGACAGGATTGTCACTGCCTCCCGCTCCAGGTCGGCATCCATCTTGCGATTGGATGGCAGCCCTCGTAACGCATGCACCACAGCTTTATCCCCACGGCGTTTTAGAGCTCGCAGGAGACGCCTCACGTGCCTTTCCGTAATCCCCAGCTCCTCGGCCGCCTGCTTCTGGGTAATCAGTTTCTTCTTGGCCTTTTTCAAGGCCACCAGCCGGTCCCGCTCGGCCTGCGTCATCAATAGTTGTCCTTCTGCCACCTCCCCAGCCTGGAGGTCGTCAATAGGACATTTCTACTTTGCGCAAATAGGACATTATCACTTTGCGCCGACATAAATTAAATACCGCTTGACATCGGGAACCGATGCGGATATATTTCTCAAATCGTGAACCGTTTTGGTTTAATTTCGATTGTTCATTCGAAGCGGGATTCCCACATTTACAATCGCTTCATCCGCCTGCTGGCGGTTGAATTGGCGCGCATCCAGCCGGGCGTTCAGGCGGACGCTCCCCTCCAAATTGACGCAGAACGTTCTTCGATTTTTGAACGTTACGCAGCCATGATTCGGCTGCTCACTGAGGAGGATGAATTATTCCTTACACGGCAAGGCCTGGCCTCGGCGGCCAAAAGGTTGCGGCGGGAGCATCGTAGTTGTTACTTCGGATATGTAACGCGCCTCGGGCGCGAAATTCGCGCGGCACGAAAACTCGGCTCCCTCGCCATGGCCTCCAAAGAAAATTGGAGCTTCTGGACCCTTTTGGAGCAAACGGTTATCTCGGAATCCTCGCTTCTTTATCTGCGATGGCTCGGTTGCAGGCACGCCGCCGGAGTTGGCGTGGCCGCGCGCGATGTTAAGGAATGTCTCGATTTTCTGCTCGGCGAGCCGAGATTTCGCCTGGCAGCGACGTAATGGTTTCTAATAACGTGCGGTTGTAGCTTTCCACCGCCACCACTTGATCGGGCGAGAGTCGCGCAAACGGGGGGAGTTCCTCGCCCGAGCGGCGCATAAGCCGAAACCAGGCGAAGAAGCAAGCCAACTGCGCGGCCAGCATCGCGCAATTGATCGGATAAACCGCTTTTCCCACGCCCACTAAGAGGTCCGCCAGATACGCGGCTCCGCTCGCTCCAAAATAGATGGTCGCGATGCGCCAGTGGATCAAGACATTCGGACGAAAGGGCTGTCGAATACTCAGAACAAACCGTAGAAAGACCCAGGTAAGAAGAAAAGCCCCAGCAAAGATCTCGGTCTGAAAGCGCAAAACAGCTACCATGATCGTCTGGGGGAACCCCCATTGGCCGACCAGGTTTGGATGGACCGTGAAAGCGGCGACGAGGCCAGCCAAAAGAACAAAAACCGCCGCCATCCCAGCCCGAAATAATCCAATTCCAGGGAAGTGCTCGCAGATGCGCTCATAGAGTTCCGCAGCTACTCCCAAGCGGAAAACCGTCAGGATGAGCTCGCAGATGCGGAACTCCTCCGCGTAGCTTCGGCTCTTGACGTCCGTTTGCATCAGGGCGACGTTGGAAATTACCTCCGCCGCCAAGAACATCGCGAAGAAGGGATATCTTCGAAGTAGCCCTTCGCGGAAAAGCCGCACCACCACTAGCGCCTCGGCGCAGACCTCGGCAATCCAAAGAGCCCGCTGAATGGAAATAAACAGTTCCACGCCGTGCCGCCAAGTATAGCAACACGGCGTGTACTCTGAAAACCGGTGCCTTAGGACTAATTAGGAGTTTGACTCGGAGTTGGGAGCGCGCAGTCGGGCGGGCATGCCGGAACCGGAGCCGAAGCCTGAATTACCGATGGGACCATGCGCCGGTTGGCGGGCGAAGAATTCTTAGAGTGAGTCATTGAGCCCGCGGATATCACCGCAGCGGCCAGAATAGCAATCGCAAGGGAGATCTTCTTCATTTGGTTTTCTTCTTTCTGCCGTTGAGTGCGGCGGCCACATACTAACCAGAGCCACTGCCCGGATTTGCGAGGGATTGAAGATTTTCGGCTTTCAGAACAGGACTGCACGGAGCTTTCGTGCGCTCTTATGGCAGGTAACCGCGGGGATTTCTTGGAAGTGAAACGAACAGCGGCGCGAGATCTAGAATGTGAACTCTTCGATCAGCGGCGGCCTCTGGTCGAAATCGGTGTAGCGGATCCATTGGGGACGCACCACGAAGTGCGTGATCCCCGGCCAGCTCAACCGATCGGGTCCATCCGGCCATGCGGCGAAATAGACCGCTTGATAGCGCGCGAGTTCCGCGCCCGAGGGCTGAAATGCGTGGCCTTCTAGTTGAACCGTCACTTCGCCCGCCCAGCCAATCACAAACGATGCAGCCGGATTGGCACGAAGATCGCCGTATTTCCGCGAGCTGCTGACGGTGTCGAAGACGATTTCGAGCTCCGGCGTAACCGCAATCCCCACCAGCGCCGCCCGAGGAGTTCCGCGTGGAGAAAGATAACCAAGCACACCCAGCTTATGCCTGGCCATGAACTCGAATAGTTCGGTTCGTGTCATGTCATTCGTGTGCTATCAATTGTGCGCCCCAGGCCGCGTTGACGATCCCGAGCGCCGCGATCGCCGCCGTCTCCGCGCGCAGGATCTGGGACCCGAGCGAAACCGGACGCCACCCCGCGGCGGCGATCTGCTCACGCTCACGCTCCGTCCAGCCGCCTTCCGGTCCAACCAGCAGCGCAACGGTAGCGCCCGGCTCGCGCTCGGCGGGCAGCGCTGGAAGCAGCGGAGGCGCTTCGGCTTCCTCCAGCACGTAACGATAAGCTGCCTCGGTGCCTAGCGCGCCGGCCAAGGTGACTGGAACGCCGATTTCAGGCAGCCGCGCCCGTCGCGATTGTTCGCTCGCTTCCCGGACGATTCTGTTCCATCTCTCCATGCGCTTTCCCGCGCCCTGCTCCAAACCCTTTTCGCTGCGCTCGGCGCGCACCGGAACAATTCGCGCGACGCCCAGCTCGGTGGCCTTTTCGAGCATCCACTCCATGCGCTCGAAGCGGATCAACGACGCCAGGATAATTGTTCGCACCAAGGGATCGGCCGACGCCACTTTCTCGCGAACCGAAAAAGACACCAAATCCTTGCGCGCGCTCTCTACTTCCGCCAGGTATACGGCCTGATTATCGGAAATCTCAAATTGTTGCCCCGGTTCCACGCGCAAGACCCGCGTCAAATGATGGGCGTCCGGTCCGGTGATCCGGGCGCGCCCCGATTGTACGGCATCGACGAAGAACCGGCGGCGGGCCATGAGTTTACTGTACGCAAGTCGGCACCGCGCTGGTGTGGAGGTTTTCGTGGAACTCGCGCCGCCCGGCTTGCGTAATCCATGCACCATGATCTTTCAAGAGATCCGTCAAGCTATTCGATTGCTCCTGAAGAACCCCAGACTGACGGCCATCGCGGGGCTATCGCTCGCCATCGGAATCGGCGTCAATAGCGCGCTCTTCAGCCTGACGGACGGCTTGCTCTTGCGTCCGCTGGCAATCGCACAGCCCGATGAAGTAGTAACTGTTGTCACCGACACAAAAGCTTTTACCGCGGAAGGCGTCTCCTATCCCGACTATCGCGACCTGCGCGACAAAAGCCGATCGTTCGCCGCGCTGGCCGCTTATCAGTTTTACTCCGTCGGCCTCGCGCCATCGGCGCAGGCCCAGCCTCAAATGCGACTAGGCATGTTGGTCAGCGACAATTTCTTCAGCTCCATGGGAATCCAGCCCATCCTCGGCCGCGCGTTCGCCCCGGAGGAAGGAAAAAGTCCCGGCCGCGACGCCATCGCGGTGCTGAGCTACGACCAGTGGGTGAACCAGTTTGCGCGCGACCCCGGAATACTGGGACGCGAAGTTCGCCTGAACGGGATCGGGTTCAAGATCATCGGCGTCGCCCCGCAGGCCTTCAGCGGCATGGACCTGTACGTCCATCCGGCTTTTTACGCGCCGCTCAGCATGATGCAGCGGCTTGGCACCATTACAACCAATCCGCTCGAAGAGCGCGGCAATCGCTTCCTACAGGTGAAGGGGCGCCTCGAACCCGGCGTATCGCGCGAGCAGGCGCAGGCGGAACTGATCGGCATCGCGAAGAACCTGGAAAAAGCCTATCCGGCTAGCAATCATAGCCACTCGATCTCGGTAAAAACCGAGATGCAAGCGCGCTTCCTACAGGACCCCTATGACAGCGCGCTGGTCAGCACCTTGATGGCGCTGGCCGGCCTGGTGCTATTGATTGCGTGCGCCAATGTCGCCAATCTGCTGCTGGCGCGCGCCCGCAGCCGCTCCCGTGAAATTGCGATCCGGCTCGCCATCGGCGCCGGTCGTTGGCGTCTGCTGCGCCAGCTCCTGATCGAGAGTGCGGTTCTATCCTGCCTGGGCGGGGTGCTGGGGCTGGGATTCGGATATGCTGGCATTCGCTTTCTGCAGACGGTTCAGATTCCCACCGACTTGCCCATCTCGCTCTCCATTCAGATGGACCACCGCGTGCTTCTCTTCAGCTTGTGCGCCGCGGCGGCAAGCACGCTGGTGTTTGGACTGGCGCCGGCCTGGCAAGGCGTGCGAACGGATCTGATTCCCGCGCTCAAATCCGCCGGCCTTACCGCCAGCGCTCAACCGAGGACCCTTGGACGCGATGCAGTGGTCATTGCTCAGGTTGCGCTCTCGCTGGTGCTGCTGGTAGCCGCCGGAATGCTTCTGGACGGTTTTCGCAAAGCGCTGGCATTGAATCCAGGCTTTCGGATTGACCACATCATGACCATGCAGTTCGATACCCGGCTGGTCCGCTACACGCCGGAACAATCCCGCCAGTTTTATCGCAACCTGGTGGATCGCACCCGTGCCCTGCCTGGCGTACGGTCGGTGACGCTGGCGGAAGCCGTACCCCTGTCGCCGGGTCAAGGCGCCAAAATCGTGATGCCGGAAGGCTATCAGTTTCCTAAGGGACAGGAATCGGCATCGGAATTCGGCGAGGCCGTCGACGAAGACTATTTCACCACCATGCAGGCGCCGATGCTGCGTGGACGGACCTTCACCGCTTCCGATAAAGCCGAAACACCCTCCGTGGCCATCGTCAATGAAGCTTTCGCCGCCAAATACTGGCCGGGTCAGGACGCCATCGGCAAGCGCGTTCGCATCAATGGCGGGACGGGACCGCTGGTGGAAGTGGTGGGCA
Source organism: Bryobacterales bacterium (assembly GCA_963735145.1). Classification (GTDB taxonomy): domain Bacteria; phylum Acidobacteriota; class Terriglobia; order Bryobacterales; family Bryobacteraceae; genus Palsa-89. The sequence goes on from CAVTJS010000004.1 coordinate 18,009, forward strand.
TCGCCAAAACGGGGCGCTATCTGTTCATCGCGGAGCCGCCAACGCCGTTTATCTATCTCCCCTACAAGCAGCAGCCCAGCGGGGCCATGGCCGTTCTGGTGGAAACCAGCGGCGACCCGGCAAATGTTGCAGCACCGCTGCGCGACGTCGTTCACACGCTGGACGCCAACATGCCGATCTACAACGCGCGAACACTAGCCAACTTTTACCAAATGCGTGCTACCTCCGTGATGCTGATCATCCTGGAACTGGTCTCGACCATGGGCTTGTTGGGGCTGGCGCTCGCGCTGGTTGGTTTGTACGGCCTGGTCTCGTACTCGGTCAGCCGGCGGACGCAGGAGATCGGCATTCGCCTGGCCCTGGGCGCGAATCGGCGAAACATCGTGCGGATGGTATTGCGGCACGGCCTGCTGCTGGCGCTGCTGGGGATCGCCATCGGATTTGCAGGCAGTCTCGGCATTCGCGGCGTGCTCACCCGCGGACTGATCGGACTCGGCAGCAGCGATCCGGCAGTGTTGCTCCTGGTGCCCTTAGCGCTCTTCGCCGTGACAATCGCCGCCTGTTATGTTCCGGCACGGCGCGCATCGCAGGTGGATCCCATACGCGCCCTGCGCTATGAATAGGTGAAGCCAAGTCCGCTTGATCTGCTACGCTGCTTCTTAGGACCAAATGTAGCCGGGAGCTTTCCATAAAGCTTCCGCGGAGTGGAGTTTGCGGCGAATTCGAAGACCCGACAGGTGGTATCTTGCCGGCGCTCTATTGATCCTGGCGGTGGTTAGTTTTCTCTCCTACCAGGATTGGTCGGCCTATCAGCGCAGCGCGCCTGAGGTCCAGCACAGCCAATCGCTTCTTCAACAGATCGAACAAGTGCTGTCTTCCGTCAAGGATGCCGAAACCGGCCAGCGCGGCTTCGTGATTACCGGCGATCCCGAATATCTGCAAGTCTACAACCAGGCAATTGCGTCCCTTCCGTCTGAATTGACCGGACTGCAAAATCTAGTGGCTGAGGAGCCCGTGCTGCGGACCCGGGTGTCGACGCTCGGCAATCTGATCGTCGAGAAGCTCAATGAGATGAAAGAAACCGTGGCCTTGCGCCAGAACGAAGGCTTCCAGGCCGCGCTCACCGAAGTGGAGACCAACCGCGGCAAGCAGGCTATGGATGACATTCGCAAAATTGGCGAAGATCTGCAGAACCAGGTTTACGCGGGTCTGACGCGCGGCCTTCGAGAACGTCAGGAACAGGCCACGAGAACCCGGTTAACGACGTCGCTTGGAGCCGGAGTACTCTTCGTATTTCTTCTGATGGCCACTTTCGATATCGGGCGCGCCACCCGCGACCGGGATCGTCTGATTGTCGATCTGGAAGCCGCGAACAATCGCACCACCGCCAGCCGGGATCTGTTGCATACCACGCTCACCAGCATTGGCGACGCCGTCATTGCAACCGACGCGGACGGCAAAGTGACGTTCATGAATGGAGTGGCCGAAAGTCTGACCGGCTGGACGCTGGCGCTGGCTGAGGGGCAGCCTCTTAGGGACGTCCTGGCCATCGTCAACGAGGAAACCCGTGAACCAGTGGAAAGCCCGGTGGACAAGGCTTTGCGCGAAGGCGTGATTGTCGGCCTCGCGAATCATACCGTGCTGATTGCGCGCGACGGCATGGAGCGGCCCATCGACGATAGCGCCGCGCCGATCCGCAACCCTCAGGGCAAAATCGTCGGGGTGGTGTTGGTCTTCCGCGACGTCACCGAACGCCGCGATTCGGAAGAGCGATTGCGCCGCCTGAACCTGGACTTGAGGCGGACCAATCAGGATCTGCAACAGTTCTCCTACGCCGCCTCTCACGATCTCAAAGAACCGCTGCGAACCGTCACCAACTATCTGCAACTGATCCGAAGCATGTATTCGGGAAAGCTTCTGGACGAAGAGGCCGGACAACTTTTCGATGTAGCGGTGGCGGGCGCGCAGCGGATGCATGCTCTGGTGGAAGCCCTGCTGGAATATTCGCGCACGGGCGAGGTCTCGGATGCGCCGCTCCAAGCGGTACCGGTGGACAAAGTAGTCCGCGAGGCAATCACCAATCTGCAGAGCGCCATCTCGGAAACTGGCGCCGAGGTGGCACTGGGTCCGTTACCGGTGGTAATGGCCAACCCGTTGTACTTGACGCAGGTATTCGAGAACCTCATCGGCAACGCTCTGAAATACCGCTCGGAACAGCCTCCGCGCGTCTCGGTGAGCGCAGAGGAGGGAGCGCATGAATGGACTTTCTCGGTGCAAGACAACGGCATCGGGATTCCGCCGGAATATCAGGCGCAGATATTCGGCATCTTTAAGCGCCTGCACGGCGATGAATACCCGGGAACCGGCATCGGCTTGGCCACCTGCAAAAAATCGTGGACCGGCACGGCGGCGCCATCTGGGTGGAATCCTCGGCAGGCCAAGGGTCGCGGTTCTCCTTCACGCTGCCGAAAACGGCCGCCCGCTTATCCAGCGTGAAGTCCGCCGGCGATAGCGCATAATATTGCTGAGACATGATCGCCTTCCTGCGCGGCAAGCTGCTTGAAAAGCACCCCAATCAAGTGATCGTCGATACATCCGGAGTCGGCTACGACGTCGTGATTCCTATCTCCACCTTTTCCGCGCTTCCCGATGCGGGGGCCGAGGTGGCGCTCCGCATTCACACCCACGTCCGCGAAGATGCGCTCGCGCTGTTCGGCTTTCTGACCGCGGAAGAGAAGGCGCTGTTCGAAAAACTGATCTCGGTGAGCGGCATCGGCCCCACCCTCGCGATCAAGGTTCTTTCCGGCCTTGCCACGCTGTCCATCGTCGATGCTATTCGCGGCGGCCAAGTGGAGCAACTGGTGCGCATCCCGGGAGTCGGACGGAAAACCGCGGAACGAATGGTGCTGGAGCTAAAGGATAAGCTGGAGGGTTTGGGAACGGGCGTCGCGCCGGCCGGTATTTCCGCCAGGGCCGAGCCTGCCTTGAGTGGGATCGAACAGGACGTGCTGTCGGCGCTGCTGAACCTGGGCTGTAATCGGGCATCCGCCGAGACAGCGGTGAGGAAAGCCAAAACCGCGGCGTCCAGTTCCGATTTCGAGCCTCTGTTCCGCAAAGCGCTGGAGCTGGTGCGATAGATGCGCGAAGCTGGATCGCCGCTGGAGGGCGAACGTCAGTTCGAAGCCGCTCTGCGTCCCACCCGCTTGGCGGATTTCACCGGCCAGCCGAAGCTCAAAGAGAATCTCTCCATCGCCATTGAAGCCGCCAAGAAACGCGGCGAAGCGATGGATCACGTCCTGCTCTACGGACCGCCCGGCCTGGGCAAAACCACGCTGGCCACCATCATCGCGAGCGAACTCGGCGTGGATTTTGAACAGACCTCGGGTCCCATTCTCCAGAAGAAACTGGATCTGACGGGCGTGCTTACCAACATCCGCCCCCGCCAGGTTTTCTTCATCGACGAGATTCATCGCCTGCTTCCGGATGTGGAGGAAATCCTCTACGCGGCGCTGGAAGACTTTCGCATGGATATTCTGATCGGCACTGGGCCTGGCGCGCGCACCCATTCCATCGCCGTTCCGCACTTCACCGCCATCGGCGCTACCACGCGGCAGGGCCTGGTGAGCGCTCCGTTGCGCACACGCTTCGGCTTGCTGCTGCGGCTGAATCACTATGGCGTGGCCGAGTTGACGGCCATCGTGGAGCGTTCCGCAAAGCTGCTCGGCGTGACGCTTGATTTGGATGGCGCCGAAGAGATCGCACGACGCAGCCGGGGTACGCCGCGCATCGCCAATCGCCTGCTGCGCCGCGTCCGGGATTATGCGCAGGTCCGGGCGGAAGGGCACATCGATCTACGCGCGGCAACCAGCGCCTTGGATTTGCTGGAAGTGGATCGCTTCGGCCTGGATGAGATCGATCAGAAAATCATGCTCACGCTGCTCCAAAAATATTCGGGCGGCCCGGTGGGCGTGAATACCATTGCCGCTTCCATCGACGAAGAGGCCGACACCATCGAAGAGGTTTATGAGCCGTATCTGATGCAGCTCGGATTTATCGACCGGACGCCGCGCGGCCGCGTGGGCACCGATCGCGCGTTCGAATATTTCAAGATTCCGCGCAGGCCGCCGGGCGGATTGCAGAGTGACTTATTTTGAAGATCGCGTTCCTGGCCCTTGGATCCAACATCGGCGATCGCGAAGCCAATCTTCGAACGGCTATTGAGCGTCTGGAGGCGACTGAGATCCGGGTACTGCGCCGATCGTCGTTATACGAAACCGCGCCCCAGGAGCTGATGGATCAGCCCTGGTTCTTGAACGCCGTGATCGAGGTGGAAACCGGCTTGTTCCCAATGCAACTGCTGGGGCAGGTGCGGGAGATCGAACGCCGTATGGGACGCCGCCGTGTGACGCCCAAGGGGCCGCGCAACATCGACATCGACATTTTGTTTTACGGCCGCGCCGTGATTTCGACCCCGCAATTGGAAGTGCCGCACCCGCGCATCGCCCAGCGCAGGTTTGTTCTGGAGCCGCTGGCCGAAATCGCACCGGATTTCCGCCATCCGCTCACGGGAAAGACCGCCAGTGAAATGCTGGCCGCGCTGGAGCCGCAAGGCGTGCGGCGACTGGCCATTAGCCTTTAGCTCCGGCTCCCTCACGGTCGCGGTTCTGAACCGCGACCGTCAGCAAGCGTTGACGATCCTTCGGCGTCATCTTTTCGGCGGCCAGACGGAGAACCAATCGAGGTGCGCGGGATCGCCAGGGATCGAGAAAATCCAGCACTTCTCGTGGCCTCTTTGGATATGTTTCCTTGAGCAGCCATCCGACGCCCTTCCGCACCATGTCGTCCGCGTCGTTCAGCAATAAACCGCAAATGTGGAAGATTGTTTCGGTGTTGCGGCCGCCCTTGGCTTCCTGAATCAACGAAACCGCCGCCGATCGCCTTTTCCACCGATTCTTGGACTTCGTCCAGGGAGCCAGCCGATCCGCCAATCCCGGCCGATTCGCAATGGAAGCCGCGAGCAACCAGGTGGACACGCCGTCGCAATTCGACCAATTTGTGACGTAACGATCCAGCCACTGCTCGAACATCCGAAATTCACGCTCTGCACACGATTTTGCGAATCGCCGATAGAGGTGCGTTACCAGCACGCCCTCTTCCAGCATCCCGCTCTTCCACAGCTCGGTAACAAACCGGTCGAGATCTGCCGCCGGCCACTGCTTCACCTCACCATAGGCGACACGGGCAAGCTCTCGGATTTGCGGCGTCCGGACGCCATACGGTTTCACCGGCTCTTTGAAAAACCAGCGCAAACCCGCCTCAAATTCCGGATCCGCCGACGCCTTCAATCCCGCTCGCGTGGCCTTCAATAACTGAGCGACGGTCATTCCCGGCAGATACCCCGTTGGCTGCTCTCGATGAATTTCACCAGATGCCGCGTGTGCTCCGTGTTCAACTCCGACGCGATCAGCGCCAGCGCGTCCTTGAGCTTCAATCCGGAGCGATACAGAATTTTATATGCCGCCTTCAGCGCCGCGATCTCTTCGTCCGTGAACCCGGCCCGCTTCAGTCCGACGACGTTCAAACCGTTCGGCCGCACGTTGAAATCGGTGTAGAGAAAGAACGGCGGCACATCCAGATTCACCCGCGAGTTGCCGCCAATCATCGCCAGACGCCCGATCTTCGAAAATTGATGAATCACCACGCCGCCCGAGATGAAAGCCTGATCTTCCACGTCCACGTGCCCGGCCACCAGCGCGCAGCTCGCGATCACCGTATGGTTGCCGATTCTGCAATTGTGCGCGATGTGCCCGGAGGTCATGATGTAATTGCCGTCGCCGATCTCGGTCACGCTCTCCGGTTGCGTGCCGCGCGAGATGGTATAGTGCTCGCGAATGACGTTGTCATCGCCGATGCGCAAATAACTGCGCTGGCCGGTGAAATGCTTGTCCAGCGGATCGGTGCCGAGCACGGTGCCCGCCGAGATCTGGTTGCGAGCGCCCAGCGTGGTCCAGCGCTTCACATAAACGTAGGGCTCCAGAAGACAGTGCGCTCCAATCACCACATCTTCTTCGACGATCGCAAAGTCGCCGATCTTCACCTGCGGCCCGATACGCGCATCCCTATGAATGCGCGCTGTCGGGGCCACCGAAGCGGAGGGATCTACTGGCATAAGTTTGTATGATACAGGCTGAGGTGGCCGGGCGATGCGGGTGGATGAAATCGCGAAGAAACTGAACGCGCCGTGGGAGGGCGATGGCGACGCCTTGATCTCGGGCGCAACAACTCTCGATGCCGCCGGCCCGCGCGAGATCGCCTTCGTCGGCAATCGCAAGGCGGCAACGCAAGCCGCTCAATCCTCGGCCGGCTGTCTGCTTGTCCCTGGCGATTTCCCCGCTGGCCGCACGCTCATTCGCGTCCACGATCCCCGTACCAGCTTCGCCGCCGTCATCGGCGCACTCTATCCGCCACCGGCCGTGGTTGCAGGCATTCATCCCACCGCGGTGATCGCTCCGGATGCGAAGATCGCTTCCAGCGCGGCAATCGGACCCCATGCCACTATCGGCGCACGCGCGCGCATCGGAGATCGTACTTCCATCGGCGCGGGCTGTGCCATCGGCGCGGATGTGCACATCGGCGCGGATTGCCTGCTGCACCCGCGCGTCACCATCTATGACCACGTCACCATCGGCGATCGCGCCGTGCTGCACTCCGGGTGCGTGCTCGGCGCCGACGGCTTCGGATTCGTGCGCGGCCCGGATGGCTATCAAAAGTTCCCGCAGATTGGACGCGTCGAAATCGGCCAGGACGTCGAGATCGGCGCGAACTCGTGCATCGATCGCGCGGCGCTCGGCGTCACTCGCATCGGCGATGGCGTCAAGCTGGACAACCTGGTCCACATCGGGCACAACTGCGCCATCGGCCGCAATGTCGTGATCGCCGCTCAAACCGGACTCTCCGGAGGCGTCGTGGTGGAAGACGATGCGGTGATCGGCGGCCAGGTGGGCATCGGAGATAAGGCTCGTATCGAGACCGGCGCGGTGCTCGGCTCCGGCTGCGGAATCCTCACCTCGAAGATCGTGCGCAAAGGGCAAGTGGTCTGGGGAACGCCTGCGCGGCCCCTGAAAGAACACCTGGAGCAGCTGGCGAATCTGGCGCGCTTGCCCAAACTACGCGAGCAAGTGGTTGCGATGGAAAAGAGGCTGAGCGAGCGGGAAGACGGTTGACTATCCGGCGCTGGCCGCTCTCGCACGACCTTTGCGGTTGGTGCCAACGGAGCGTTCCAGAATCGTGTTGGTCTCCGCCACCAAACGTTGAATCTGCGCCATGTACTGCCGGGCTTCGAATTGTCCCGCCGGCAAAGTCATCTCCAGATAATAGGCTATCGCCTCCATGGAACTCAGCGGCTGACGTAAATCGTGAACTAATTCACGTAGCCGCTCTTCCGGAGAAGCAATCGCAACGGAAGCTTCTACATAGCAAGGAGTCTCAGTGTAGGAAGGAGTCTGAGCAAGAACAACAGCGACAGCAGACATTGTGTTCGACGTTCCCTTTCGCACGCCCACAGACCACCCCATGACCCTGATGAGCGTAACCATCCAACAAATGGGGGAAACCGTTTTATAACGCTAAAGTCCGGCGTGCGTCAAGGGAATCCTGAGAAAAATCTTGACTGAGTTTTTGATGGTGACTTGGCCAACTAAGCGCACGTTAGGAACTCATCAATTTCTCTCTTGCAATTGCCACCACGATCGCGTGAGTGACACGTAGGTAGTCCGCAGGCGCCATAAAAATTTGCGTGCCTCGCACTCCAGCCGAGACCGAGATCACATCAAAAAGTTCGATGGTCTCGTCGGCATAAACTGGATAGTCGCGCTTGCCTCCGAGCGCCGTCACTCCGCCGCGGATGTAGCCGGTGAGCTGTTGCACTTCACGCAAGGGGACCAAATCCACGCGACGGTCTCCGGTCACTCGCGCCAACGCTTTGCCATCCAGTTCCAGGTTGCCCGGAATCACGGCGAGATAAACACCGCCGCGATCGCCGCGCGCCACCAGGGTCTTGAACACCTGCTCGGCGGGAAGTCCCACCTTGGCCGCCACGGTTTCAGCGCGCAGATCGTCTGGATCCACTTCGTATTCGCGCAGCGTGTAGGAAACGCCCAGGCGGTCCAGAATGCGTGTGGCGTTGGTCTTCATATTCAACGCGGGCTCCGGAGCCCTTACATGATATTCCGCCCTCGCATGATATTCTAATGTGTTAGGCTCCCCAAGTATCTGCAAAGCAGCGCGCGAGCTAGAGGTTTTCACCATGTCAGGACATTCCAAATGGGCGACCATCAAACACAAAAAGGCCGCCACCGACGCCAAGCGCGGGAAACAGTTTACCCGCATCATCAAGGAGATCATGATTGCCGCCCGAGCCGGCGGAGGCGACGCGGACGCCAATCCCCGCCTGCGCAAGGCCGTTACCGACGCCAAGGCGGCCAGCATGCCCGCCGACAACATCAAACGCGCCATCATGCGCGGCACCGGCGAACTGGAAGGCGGCCAGATCGACGAAATCACGTTTGAGGGCTACGGGCCGGGCGGCGCCGCCGTGCTGGTGCAAGTGGCCACCGATAATCGCAACCGTACGGTGAGCGAAATCCGGCACGCGTTCTCCAAGAACGGCGGCAATCTGGGAGAAGTAGGCAGCGTCGCCTGGATGTTCGAACGCAAGGGCCAGATCATCATCGAAAAAGACAAAGCCGGTGAGGACCAGCTCATGAATCTGGCGCTCGAAGCGGGCGCCGAAGATATGCGCGACGATGGCGAGGATTGGGAAGTGATCTCTTCGCCCGAAGCGCACGAAGCCGTGCTCGAAGCCATCAAGAAAGCGGGCATCGTGCCGGCCTCCGAAGAAATCGCCATGATTCCTAAGAATCTGACGAAACTGGAAGGCAAGAACGCCGCGGCCATGCTGCGTCTGAGCGAAGCGCTGGAAGAGCACGACGACGTGCAGAACGTCTATTCCAACTTCGACGTGGACGAAAAGGAACTGGAAGCGTTAGCGTAGCAGGGCGGCGCATTCGGGCATTGCATGCGCATTCTAGGCATCGATTGTGGCACGGAACGCACCGGATACGGCCTCATAGACAGCGATGGCCGCTTGCATCGCATGATCGTCGCCGGAGCTATTCATACCAGTCCGAAGCAGCCTCTGGAGATTCGCCTGCTGGCCATCGCGGAAGGCTTGCGCGAAGTGATTCGAACGCACGCGCCCGAATCGGCGGCCGTGGAAGCTGTCTTCTATGCGCAGAACGTCAAGACCGCGCTGAAACTGTCGCACGCCCGCGGCGTGGTGCTGCTCACCATGGCGGAAGCGGGACTCGCGGTGGGTGAGTACTCGCCGCTCGAAGTGAAAACTAGCGTGGTGGGATATGGCCGCGCTGAAAAGCAGCAAGTGAAGATGATGGTGCATTCATTGCTGGCACTGGAAACCCATATCGAGTCCGAGGATGCTTGCGACGCGATCGCCGTCGCTATCTGCCATGCTACGCGCACTTCCTCCGAACAGCGTTTGAGGGCGACGCCGCGATGAGAATCGTCGCCATGGCGCTGCTCGCCTCGGCCAGTCTGGCGGCCCTCAACGCCGCGCCCCAGCTCTTCTACTCGAAATATTTCAAGGGCAGCGTACCCGAATATGTCGCCATCACCGTGCAGCAAGACGGCCAAGTAACGTATCAAGAGGCCAAGGACGACGATAATCCCATCAAAATTCAGTTGGACCGCGCGTCTGCCGGGGAGATGTTCGATCTCGCCGAGAAGCTCGGCCGCTTCCAACGTCCCATCGAATCGGGTTTGAAAATCGCTAATCTCGGCCTGAAAACATTTCGCTTCGAAAATGGCGAAGAACACCACGAAGTCCAGTTCAACTATTCCGAGGACCTCAACGCACAGGCGCTGCTCGATCGTTTCGAGCGCATCACCGAAACCGAAGAGCATTTCGTAAACCTGGATCGCACTGCGCATTTCGAAAAACTCGGCGTCAACGACGTACTTCTGCAGATGCAGATCAGTTGGGAACGCAATCGCCTGGTGGACCCCGAGCAGTTTCTGCCGCTGCTGGATCGCATCGCCAACAACGAGAGCTATCTGCATATCTCGCGCGAACTGGCCGCTACCATAGCCGAAGCCATCCGCAAGCCTCCGAGTCCGTCGCAGGGGAAGGCCCAGTGAGGAGATTTGTTTCTTCCATCTTCCTGCTCCTCGCTTGCGCCGAGCTCCTCGGCGCGCAGGTTCTCTCCCAAGACGAGCAAGCGAGCCTCCAGAAAGCGCTCAGCGAAGCCGGCAACAGCCCCACCGAGTTTGTTCTGGCGATCGAAAATCATCTGAAGCGGTTCCCCAGTTCGCCGCGCCGCGCGGAGTTGGAACGCGCGCTCGTAAAGACGGCCATGGATACCGACGACGACCAGCGGCTGATCGAATTCGGCGAAGAGGTGCTCTCGCGCGATCCCAACAACACGCAGATCCTGGAACATCTGGCCACCGCGTTGCTCCATCAGGGCGACAAGCCCGACGCTCAGCGCGCGCTCGATCACGCGCGGCATTTGGCGGATCTCGTTCAGGCCACTTACCAGAACGATAAGTTCGAACCCGGCGGCGGCCCGGATGAAGTAAAGCGCAAGGAAGATTTCGACCGGGGCCGCGCTCGGGCGCTGTTGCTGGAGGCGCGCGCCAATGGACTGCTCGGCCATAATAACGACGCCATCCAATTGGCCGAGTCGAGCTACAGAATTTTCCCCAGCGTGGAAGGCGCGCGGGAAGCGGCGCGCTGGCTCTCGGCGGCGGGCAGGGATCAGGAGGCGCTCGAGTATCTCGCCGATGCATTCGCTATCAGCGGTTTGCACTCCGCGCAACTGGATGGCGCGAACGATCGTGAGCGAATGGGTGAGCTGTATCGCAAGCTGCACGGATCCGAAGCCGGCCTCGGCAACCTGCTGCTTCAGGCCTACGACGCAACATCATCGCAGCTGGCGGCCCGCCGCGCCGAGGCTCGTGAATTCGATCCGAACTCCGAGCTCAAGAATCCGATCCAGTTTACTCTCTCAGGCCTGGAGGGCGACAAACTTCAGCTCTCCTCGCTGCTCGGGAAAGTTGTCGTGATCGACTTCTGGGCCACCTGGTGCGCTCCCTGCCGACAGCAGCATCCTCTGTATGAACAAGTGAAGGCCAAATTCAAGGACGCCGGCGACGTGGTTTTCCTGGCCGTGGATACCGACGAAGATCACAGCCTGGTAAAGCCTTTTCTCACCCGCATCAAGTGGAGCCAGAAGGTCTATTTCGAAGACGGCCTGCAGAGTTTACTGCAGGTCTCTTCCATCCCCACCACCATCATCCTGGATAAAAAGGGCGAGGTCTTCACTCGCATGGTGGGCTATCTTCCGGACCGTTTCGTCGACATGCTCACCGAACGAGTGAAGAACGCTCTCGGCACTACTGGACTTAGTCCTGCAACTCATCTCAGTCCGGCCAACCATCAATGACCACGGCCCCGTTTCCTCGCGTCACCTGGATTGTGCTGGACAGCGTTGGAGCGGGCGAAATGCCCGACGCCGCCGATTATGGAGACGCGGGCAGCGATACGCTCGGCCACATCGCTTGCGCGCGTGAGCTGCATTTGCCGAACATGGCGCAGCTTGGCTTGGGAAATCTGAAGCCGCTGGCGCACGTCGGCCCCGTGGAACACCCCACCGCTGCGTTTGGAAAATGCGCGCTCGCATCGCCGGGCAAAGACACCACCACCGGCCATTGGGAGATGGTGGGCATTCATTTGGCGAAACCGTTCCCGCTCTTTCCGCACGGGTTCCCGCCGGAGCTGATGCAGGAATTCGAGCGCCGCATCGGGCGCGGAACACTCGGAAACTACGCGGCCTCGGGCACCGAGATCATCCAGGAACTTGGCGAGGAGCACATGCGCACCGGCAAGCCGATCATCTACACCTCGGCCGACAGCGTTTTTCAAGTGGCCGCGCATGAAGAGGTGATCCCGCTGTGGGAGCTGTATAAAATCTGCGAAACTGCGCGCGAGATGCTACGCGGTCCGCTGGAAGTGGGGCGCGTGATCGCCAGGCCCTTCACCGGTGAGCCGGGCTCGTTCACCCGCACACCGAATCGCAAGGATTACGCGGTGCCACCTCCGCGCGGCATGCTGCTGGACCAATTACAGGACCACAAAGTGGAGGTTTTCAGCATCGGCAAAATCTTCGACGTGTTCCTGGGACGCGGCATCGCCGAATACGAAAAGACCAAGAACAATACCGACGGCATGGCGAAGACGCTGGCGGCGCTGGACGAATTTTCGAGCGGGCTGCTGTTTGTGAACCTGGTGGATTTCGATCAGCTCTACGGCCATCGCAACGACGTGGAAGGATACGCCAAGGCGCTCGAAGAGTTCGATGCGTGGCTGCCTTCGCTATACCAGAGGCTGTCCCCGCAGGATTTGCTCATCATCACGGCCGACCATGGGTGCGACCCAACCACGCCTTCCACCGATCATAGCCGCGAGTACGTTCCGCTGTTGGTCTACCGGCCGCGCAATCCCCACGGGTTCGACCTGGGTGTGCGAAACACGCTTTCCGATATCGGCCAAACGGTGGCCGAAAATTTCGGCACAACAATCGGCGAAGGAACCAGTTTCCTAGGAGCCCTTACTGAACCGCGACCGTGAGGGAGCGGCCAATAAAATTCATGCGACGCCCCATCATGGCAGGCAATTGGAAGATGTATAAGACGCCCTCGGAAACTGTGGCGTTCTTCGAAAAATTCCGCCCGTTGGTGGCGGAGTCGACTCACGCGGAGATCGTGATCTGTCCGCCCTTCGTGGATCTACCTGCGGCCGTGGAAGCCTCCCGGGATACGCGCATCCAGATCGGCGCCCAAAATCTGTATTGGGCCAAAGACGGGGCGTTCACTGGCGAAGTGTCAGCGGGCATGCTGGTCGGCGCCGGATGCCGCTGGGTGATCGTCGCGCATAGCGAGCGCCGCGAATATTTCGGCGAGACCGAGGAGACCGCTCTCAAGAAAATCGGCGCGGCCCTCGAAGCCGGATTAACCCCCATCTATTGCGTCGGCGAGCGACTGCCCGAGCGCGAAGCCAACCAGACCAACGACGTCCTGGAGCGCCAATTAAGCGGCTGCGTCGGGAAACTGACGCCTGAACAATTTCGCGCAGTTGTTATCGCCTACGAACCTTGTTGGGCGATCGGAACCGGAAGAGTGGCGACTCCCGAGATTGCCGCCGATGCCCACGCTTTCATCCGCCAGGAGCTGCGAGATCGATTTGGTGCCGAGGCCGGCGATGCCTGCCGCATTTTGTACGGCGGCAGCGTCAACCCCGGCAACGTTCGCGGATTGATGGCGCAAGATGAGATCGACGGCGCGCTGGTGGGCGGCGCAAGTTTGGACCCCGCCTCGTTCGCCGCCATCGTAAACTTTTGACATATGCGCTTGGCCGTTTTGCTGCTCGTACCCGTATTATTCAGTGCCGAGCCGCCGAAGCTTCCGGAGCCATTTCGCTCCATCGCCGATCTCGCCAACGCCGCGCCGCCCGAATTTGCCGCCGACGCGCTGCTGCGCATCGTCGAATCGGGCAAGCTGGCTGATCGAAATGCTCGCCGCGCATTAGCGGAGCAGGCGTTCCAGCTGGCCGCAACCGCCAAATTTCCCGTGCGAATGCAAGGCCTGCCCGGCACCACCACCGACACCGCTTCCGGCTCCCTCAGCCAGGCTTATGGACTAAAACTCGACGTCGTATCGCTCCAGAGCCGCGCTGTTATAGCTATGCTGCTGCTCGATCAGGGGAAGGGCCGCGAGATGTTTGCGCAAATCGTCAAACCCACTCTGGCGCCGCTCACTTGCGACGATGCGCTGGCTTATGAACCGACGGAGTATTACGGAGCTTTAACCGACGTAGTCAATGAAGGCTTCACGCCCAAGGAAAAGGCCAAAGAGGAGCACATCAACGTACTGCTGGACGCGCTGGCCCAAGTCACGTCGCCCTTGCAGCTCGCGCCGCTCGCCAGCGCCATCCAGGACGCGGGCGTCACCCCCGCGCAGCGCCAGATGCTGTGGACCCGCCTCACCGGCTTGCTCGAAAATATGCAGCCGGACGAGCGCTCTTTCGCCGCTTCGCTCACCGGTCTTTCCGGTTGGAACACCCCCGGCCTCCAGCCTGCGCTTGAAAAATACCGGCAGAAGAACCACGGCTGCGAGACCGACGCCGCCCCGCAATCCTCCGATCAACAGGCGTCAAAGAAGCCTAGCACGCCCAAGCTCGATCGTTATTGGCAATCCGCAAACGCGAGGCAACTGCTCGAAGCTGGAAAGAAGCTACGCTTTGCGTCCAGCGATCAGTTGTATTCGGACGCCGATCGTGCGACAACTCAATGGCAGCAGCAACTCGCCGATTACTTAAATCTGATCGCGGATTGGACCCAGGATCAGCAGGAATCGGATGCCGATTACTACCACGAGAAGTGCCTCGTCTATATCTCTCTGCTCGACCTAGTGCCGCCCGGGTCCCAAAGCGACAAGATCCTGGCCGACTTCGTGGATTTCATCAGCAATTCCGGCCTCTATCAGCAATCCCCGGCCGAATGGTTCGTGGAGCCGCACACCCTGCTGGACCGCTCCGCGAGCAATACCGCGCGTCACTTGAAGGTGCTGGACGCTTACCAGCTTTCGGGCAATCCTGTCCTGGCTCTGGCAGTAGCGCTCGAAAAGACTTTTGGCGCCGACTCACCGAGCTGGGCCGTAAGCGCTAGGTAACGGTCGTCGGGTGTTCCACCTATCATCCGAGCGCGCAATATCGCCGATTCAAGCAGAATGGACCCGCAGCCCAAAAGATCGAGCACAGCGTTTGAGTTTTTCCTCTATGCGGCGCTCCTCACCGAGACTGGCCTGGCGGCGCTGATCTACAAAGTAATCTTCCACGATCCCGAGCTGCTGCGTTTGCGCGTTTATTTCGCGATCTTTTACTTTGCGTTCCTGGCCTGGGGCATCGCGCAGTTGAATATGCTGCATCGCGAGCGCAATCCACCCGCGTCCCCGGCACAAGATGCCGAGCCCGCGCCCTTGCCACAAGCGATGGCCAGCGAAAGTACTCGCCCGGTGCTGGGACTTACCATTCCGCAGTTAGTAATTGTTCTGGTGGTTTTCGCTACGGCGATAGCGACGTTTAGCTGCGCGCTGCGCCTCATGCACTGATGATCAGCGCTGCACTGATAATTAGACCGCGGCGGGCTCAGGTTCGGGCGCGGGATTCTTCTTCAACAACCGGCTCACCGTATCGGAAGGCTGCGCGCCGTTCTTGATCCAATAAGCGATCCGTTCGTGGTCCAGTTTAACCACCTGCGGCTGGCTGACCGGATTGTACAGGCCCACTACTTCCACCGAGCGGCTGTTGCGAGCGCGCTCCTTGTCGATCACCACAACGCGGTACGACGGCTTTTTCTTGGCGCCAAATCGCGCCATGCGAATCATTAGCATGCTTCCCTCTACTGTAACATCGGCAGCTTGAGTTTGCCCAGCCGTTTGCCTAGGAACCCTCCGCCAGTGATGCTTTTCATCATCTTACGCGCCTGCGCATACTGCTTCAGCAGGGCGTTCACTTCCTGGACGCTGGTGCCGCTGCCCTTGGCGATCCGCCGCCGGCGCGCCCCGTTGATGATCATGTGATTGGCCCGTTCCTTGGCCGTCATCGAATCGATGATCGCCACCACGCGCGTAATCTCGTTCTCATCCACCTTCATGTCCTTCAAATTCTTCATGGGCCCCACCTGCGGCATCATGCCCAGCAGCGACTCCAGCGGCCCCAGCTTGCGGATCTGCCGCAACTGATCGCGAAAATCCTCCAGCGTAAACTCGTTGTCGATGAGCTTGCGCTGCATCTCCTCGGCGTCCTTCTGATCGATGTTCTCTTGTACCTTGTCGATCAGCGACAGCACGTCGCCCATGCCCAGAATCCGCTGCGCCACGCGATCCGGATGAAACGGCTCCAGCGCATCGAATTTCTCGCCCACGCCCACAAATTTCAGCGGCTGATTCGGTAATGGATCGAATGGAAAGCGCCGCGCCGCCGCGCGCATCGCCGTCCATCTTGGTCAGCATGACGCCCGTGATGCCCAGCCGCTTGTGAAACTCGTCGGCCGATTTCACCGCGTCCTGCCCGGTCATCGCGTCGGCCACGAACAAGACTTCGGTGGGATTGAATTCGTCTTTCAACTGCTGCAGCTCCTGCATCAGTTGTTCGTCGATATGCAGCCGTCCCGCCGTATCCACCAGCACCACGTCGCGGCCCGTTTGCCGGGCTTCGCGCAGCGCCGACCGCGCCAGTTCCAGCGGCTTGGTCTCTTCAGGCGTGCCATCGTAAATGGGCAGCTTGATGTCGCGCGCGATCACACTCAACTGCTGCCGCGCGGCCGGCCGATATACGTCCACCGAAACCATGATCGGATTGTGCCCGTTCTTCGATAGCCACCGCGCCAGCTTGCCCGTGGTAGTGGTCTTGCCCGATCCTTGCAGCCCGACGATCATGATTACCGTGGGCGGCTCATTCGCCATCCGCAGTTTCGATTGATGGCTGCCCAGCGTCTTGATCAGCTCATCGCGGACAATCTTCACCACCTGTTGCGCCGGTGAAAGCGCGGCCAGCACCTCTTCGCCCTGCGCCTTTTCTTTGATGGCCTCAATGAACTGCTTCACCACGCGGAAATGCACGTCGGCCTCAAGCAGCGCTACGCGAATCTCGCGCAGCGCGGCGTCCATATTCTCGGCCGTCAATTTCCCTTCGCCGCGCAGGTTCTTGAACACCCGCTGCAGCTTGTCGGATAGGTTATCGAACATGATTTACTTCGAGGCGGAACGCCCAAAACAGGCGGCTTTATTCATTATACTTACCCGCGCGCAGCCGATGAGGACTCCCTGCTGAAAATAGCCGCTCGCTCCTCCGCCGACAAATAAGGCGATTGCAGCCGCACCGGATCGCCAATGCTCAGAAAGAACAGGTCGCCCTTTCCCAGCAGACGCTCGGCGCCCGATTGATTGATGATCATGTTCGACTGGTGATGATTCGACACCCGCAGGCAAACGCGCCCGCTCAGATTCATCTTCAGCGCCCCGCCCACCGTCTTATGGTCCGGACATTGCGTGGCGATGATGAGGTGAATGCCGGCGGCGCGAGCCTTGGCGCCGATGCGCGTGATGGCCGCCTCCACGCTCCTGGTGGCGGCGCGATCAGCCAGCAAATCCGCATATTCGTCGCAGACACAGACGATTCTCGGCAGCACCTTGCCCGTCTTGGCCTGATATTCGGGAAGATCGCTCACCAGATTTTGTTCAAACAGCTTGTAGCGCCGCTCCATCTCCTCGATCAGCGAATCCAGAACATCCAAGGCCGAATGTTCCGGAGGATAGATCAAGCCGTCCGCGCCGTGCAGGTAGGGAGAGCCCTTCAGTTCAGCGAACGCCGTCCGCTTAGGATCGATCAGCACCAGGCGCAGCGTCTCAGGCGTGTTTGCAAGCATCAGACCCGCGATGGCGGAACGCAGCCATTCACTTTTGCCCCCGCCGGCCGTGCCCGCTACCAACAAATGCGGATTATTGGAGGACGCCAGATCGACGAATTGCAAACGGCCGTTCAGATCCACCCCCAGCGGCGTCCGCGCGCATCCGCGGCCATCCGGCTTGGGAAGCTGTTCAAGAATTGAGCTGAAAGTGACGGTCTGCGGGTCGGGCCTCGCGATGTCGATCGCCAAGCGGCCGCCGGCATTGTGAATCATTGGATCGCTGGTGAGCCCTAGTCGAATGCCTAAGTCTTCCGCTATGCTTCTCACCTGTTTCATTTTGGTCTGGCGGCCGAGAACGGCAAAATACCGCAAGAACGATGGACCCGCGATCACTTCGCCTTTCCATTCCACGGCAACTCCCAATTGCTGCAGTACCCGTACCAGTTGCTTACCAAGAGCGGCGTGCTGCTCGCTGATTATGGGAGCCGCCACCTGGGCAGCCGATTCTTCCGGTAGCACATTGGCGAGCCTTCCGATCAAAGCCCGCAGAGACGATTGGGCTTCCGATAATTCCGCGCTCGGATAGAACCGCTCCCGCAATTCCGGTTCGAAAGTGATCACGGCAATCGCGCCGCCATCGCCATTCGCAAGGCCGCTGGCGGAGAGCATCGAATGGTACAAGCACGCCTGCGCCAAGTCGGCTTCCGGACGCGGCTTTCCGAGTTTGTATTCAAGAATGCACCAACGCCCAGATTCCGGATTCTTCCAAACAGCATCGGCCACGCCAAACACCCGCACCGGAGCCGTCCAATGCGGCTCCTTCACTTCCCATTGCAATTCCAGCTCCGGCTGGCAAAGCCGATCCGCTCCCGACCAGGCGCGCTTTTGATGGTCGTACCGAATAGTTCCGCGTTCCTCGGCGGCAGTGAGCAGCCGGCACAGCCACACACACGTTGCCTGCACCGCTTCCCAAAGTTCCATGGCTTCGGCGCCGCTTTCGCGCAGGGCCGCCTGCATTTCGGTCAACCGCGGCCCGAGCAAACGATCGTAAGCGTACCTGGCCAGCCGCGTTGAATCGGCCAGTTCGCCCGATTCCAGAGCCTCCCGCCAGCCGTTCGGTCCCATTAACGCCGCCAGCACCTGATGAAAAATAGTGCCGGTCAAGGCGTTGGATCGCGCGCCTGAGGCCGCATAATCGCCCGCTGTCCGGAGCAATTCGCGTCGAATATCGGATATGGAGAGCTGAGCCAAAAAAAGATCCTCCCTATCGAGATCGAACATCCGCTCCAGTGGCGGGTTGAAAAAGCGCTGGAGCGCTGCCGCCCAAAATGCCAAACTGCCGCGGATCACGACGCGCACACTCTTCGACCTCCCCAGGTGGAACCTCCAGGCTGCGAGCAGCATCCTCCAGTGTGACCATCTTCCGTTCGGCGAGCAAGGCGGCGAGCGCGGGCGTGATTCGATCGGCTGGCGCGACGGGATCGGGCCGGGTTCCTCCGAAGTCGGAAAACAGCGGGTCGAGCGCCGCGGGCAGATGACCGGCGATCCACCGCTCCACGGCGCCGGCCGAAACCGGTTCGCCATGCTGAGCCAGATCGCCGCTTTCGGCATCCGAGAGCAACCGGCGGAGCGCGGCCAAAGCTTCCACAGCCTCTTCGGAAATGGTCACCAGCCGCCCTCCCTGCGACTGGAGGCCCGCGATTCGTTGCTGCGTCGCTTTCGCACCACGGGGAATCGCCAGCCGCGCATCGCGCAGCAGCAACAGCGTCTGGTTCCCGGCCGGTTTCCAGGCGTCTGAGATTTTTCGCACGTGGTTCGCTAGAGAGCGGCCGTTGGCCTCGTTGCAAATTGCAACGGCAATTCGGCCGCCGTCGACCGAGAAATCCAGCGGCGAGCGATTGCCCGGAACCGAGCACGTCAATCCGGCGGCGCGGGCGAATAAAGGCATTCCATTACGGAGAATCGCTTCGGTTTCCGCCGGATCTTTCTGTTCGAGACGCTCATCCAGCATATTCTGGAGGGCCGTATCGAGAGGCTCTACCTCGGTTGCGTGGCCGGAACGCCAAAGATCGAACAGATCCTTGCAGCGCGCGATGATTTTCCGCGCCGGCGCGGCGTTATCCAGGAAAACATTCCGAATTTGCGATTCGATCAAGGGCCACGAGCCGCCATGCGCAGCCCGCTCGGCGGCCAATTCGGGCACGGTATCGAGGCGCGCGTGGATGAGACGTTGCGCCTGCTCCCAGGCGAGCGGATGAATCGCAGCGCGTCGGCCGAGCATTTTCGACTGCGCTGCGCCATCCAGGACCTGCTCCATCAGAATGATAAAAGAGCTTTGCAAGCAGAAGATGACGCTGGCATTGTGCGTTTCCTCAACTAGGCAAGAAACGATTTTGCCGACGGAATGCGGACCCTCCCGGTCAACGGGCGAACTCATCACTGCCTCGATCTGATCCATACAAAACACGACGACGCCAGGGCGAATTAGTTCACAAATCGCTATAACGAAGTGGCGAGAGTTCACTTCCGGGTCGTCATCCGGCCCTGGAGTAGACAAGCCTAATGAATTCAGAACTTCGTCCGGAAGTCCTTCGCCGCGCAGCCAAGCAGCGGAATCTCGGATCTGCCTGCCTTCCAGAAGATGCTCTAGTACAATACTCAAGTCGCGGTCCGCAAACTGCTCCAAATCGCTTTTCCGAGTTTCGAACAGACGGTCCAGCGCGCGGACACCATCGGCATTCGTACGCAACAGCGAAAGCGCCATGGACCGGCGCAAATGCCTCCAGATACCGGCTGGAGAAGTCTCCATCCGAACAAAGACGAAAAGCTTTTCATGCTGTGGTTGCAACCATCGGCGAACTCTTCCTACAAGATGGGTCTTGCCCGTGCCTACGTCCCCAAAAACTGTAAGCGCTGCCGAGAAGCCTCCGGACGCTACATCCTGCACCAGTCGCTGGCAAGCCTCGAACGCTTCCGAGTTGATCTCCGCAATATCCACTTGATGATCGTCGAGCGGCTGTCCGACCAAGGGCCCGAAAGGATTCGGGAAAGCCCGTTCAGCGAATGGCAATGGCGACGTAGTAGGTTCCATCTTGGCCGTCAATCAAAGGCTCCTTCTCTTCCTTGGTGAGATTGTATGGATCGGCATGCTTGCTCAAAGACACCTGCTGTTTCTTGCTCAATTCCAACGCGGCCATATCGAATTCGGCTTTCGACACATTCGGAAGGTGGTTTCGCAAACGCAATGTCGAAACCGGCACGCCCTTCACCGGTTCTAGCCCCCGGACGGCTTCGATGATGAGCGCCGCGGCATCAGTGTTTACTAGTTTGTCGTGTGTCGAGGATTTCTCCACAAAAAAACCAGCCGGATCGAATCCAGCCGAACGAATCTTCTTTTCCAGAAAAGCGCGCGCGCTATTGAAGTAAGCGTTCTGTTCTCCTGCCCGCACCAGCAACTTAGTGCTACCGGAAAAGCCGGGAACGGCCTGCAATTGGCCCTCGGCTAACAAGCCCGATACCACGCTCTCGACGCGTTTCGCTGGAAAACCGGGCAATTTCTTGGCCGCCGCCTTGCTCAAGTCTGCCTTCGAAAAAGCCTGAATGCCCGCAGCCGTCAGGATAACTTCCCGTGCCTTCTCTTCCGGAGCTACGTGCCAGAAATATTGCGATCGCCTATAATCGGGCCAGCGATGCACCTGGCCCGCGCCAACAGCCGCCTCGAAAACGGCTCGGAGAGCCCCCTCTTCGGCCTTCAAACTCTTGGCAAGAGCTTTGAACGTTACCGGTTTCGCGGCTTCACGCACGGCGGCGAGAACGCGATCGCCCAGATCGCTTTGCGGAATAGCGGGTGCCGACATGCTACAAGCTTACTGGAACGCCCGCTCCAGCGGACCGCTCCTTATCTCGCCTTAATAACTTCTTCATGGCTTTTCTATGACTCCTTCAGATCGTTGCGCCTATGCTCGAACTAACAGTGCTCCCTGGTTTTGTACTGCTCTTATGAAACGTTGCGCACTGCTCTTATGAAACTCGGTGAGCACCTGCGGCCGGCAATCCTCAGCGTGGTTTCGCTCACTTTCCTCACCGGATGCATCTTCCCCCTGGTACTGTTTGCTCTGGGCGGTGGCTCTCGCCCGGCCAAGCCGCCGGCAGCTTGGTCATGCGCGACGGGCTGGTCGTCGGCTCCCGGCTCATCGGGCAGGACTTTACTCGCCCCGAATATTTTCACTCGCGCCCCTCGGCCGCCGGGACCGGCTACGACGGCACTGCATCCGGAGGAACCAATTTCGGCCCATCCAATCCCAAGCTCATCCAGAGCGTCCGAGCAGCTTGGCGGCGGATTATCGCAAAATCAACGGACTGCCCGCCGGACGCAATCGTCCCCATCGACGCGGTTACAAGCTCAGGCAGCGGGCTTGACCCGCATATCAGCCCCCAAAACGCCGCAGCTGCAGATTATGCGCGTCGCGCGCGTGCGTGGTCTGCGATGAAGCAGCCGTCCGTCGCCTGGTAGCGGCTCACACGGAGGCGCCGCAACTGGGCTTTCATGGGCAGTCCCCGGGTCTCGGTACTCGATCTGAATCTCGCTCTCGATCAAGTGGTGAACCGGGCCGCTCCGCTCACTCTTCGCTGACTATGCCGCCACGCTGGTTCGAATACATCGTTTTTCTCGCGCTCGTCGGTCGCATTGGCCTGGCCGGTGGGCCTTTATTTGGCCCGGGTGTTCGAAGGCAGAGCCCACCTTCCTTGATTCCGCGCTCCGTCCCGTCGAATCGCTTCTGCACCGATTTTTTCGAACTGACCAAACGCAAAGAGATGACCGCCGGTGTCTACACCCTGTGTTTCCTGCTCTTCAGTGCTTTCAGCACGGCAGGCTTGTTTCTGCTGCTGCTCGTCCAACGCTGGCTCCCTGGCGGCCCCGCCGATCGCTACCTCACCACGCCGATGACCTTAGACCTGGCGGCGAACACGGCCGATCAGTTTCTCGACCACCACCACCTGGCAGGCTTATGCCGGCGAAACCACGCTTCGCTACCTGACCCAAATGCTCGGCCTGGTCTCTCAGAATTTCCTGGCGGGCGCTGCGGGCTTGGCCATCGGCATCGCCTTCATCCGAGGGTTCTCCCGCGAACGTTCCGCTACACTGGGCAACTTTTGGGTGGACCTGGTGCGCGCGCTCCTTTGGGTCCTTTTGCCCGTGGCGCTAGTGGGCAGCCTGATCCTTGATCTGGCAAGGCGTACCGCTCAACTTTGCGCCTTACACGCAAGTCCACACTTTGGAGGGCGGAGTCCAGACCATCGCGCAAGGACCCGTCGCCGCGCTCGAGTTCATCAAGAACTTGGGAACCAACGGCGGCGGATTCTTCAACGCCAACGGCGCCCACCCTTACGAGAATCCGACGCCGCTGGTCAATTTCCTCGCGATGCTGGCCATCGCGGTGCTGCCCGCCTCGCTCACCATCACATTCGGCCGCATGATCGGCAGACCTCGCGCGGGCTGCCATCCTGCTGGCGGTGATGGTGGTGTTGTTCGTGGGCGGCCTGGCGGTGTGCGATTTCGCCGAGTCCGCGAACCCGCCGCAACTCGCGGCCCTGCATGTCGCCGGCGGAAACATGGAAGGAAAGGAAGTGCGCTTCGGCATCGGCGAGCTCGGTGCTCGCGGCGGTGGTCACATCCAACGGAGCCACCGGCTCCTACAACTCGATGCACGATTCTTATCAGCCCGTGGGCGTGCTGGTGCCCCTGGTCAACATGCTGCTGGGCGAGGTGATCTTCGGAGGCCTGGGAACCGGCCTGTACAGCATGGTGATGATCGCGCTGGTGGCCGTCTTCCTGGGCGGGCCTGATGATCGGCCGCACGCCCGAGTATCTCGGAAAGAAAATCACCGCCGCCGAGACCAGGCTGACCATTTTATACGCGCTGCTGACGCCAGCGGTGGTGCTGGTGTTGACCGCTATAGCGCTCCTCACCCACTGCCGGCCAGGCTGGATTAGTCACCAACACCGGCACGCACGGCTTCACCGAAGTGCTTTTCGCCTACGCCTCTTCGATGGCCAATAATGGACAAAGCATGGCCGGACTCAATACCAACAGCGCGTTTTACAATTGGACCACCGCCATCGCCATGCTGGCAGGACGATTCGGTTTGGCCGCGTTGGCATTGGCTCTGGCTGGGCGATTCGCAGCGCAGCGCCGCTGGACCACCACGGCGGGCACGCTGCCCGAGCGACTCCGCCATGTTCGGAGCGTTAGTTCTTGGAACCGTTCTGTTGGTGGGAGCGCTGAGCTTCCTGCCCGCCTTGGCGCTCGGTCCCATCGCAGAGGCGCTGCGGCATTGAGCCTTGGACCGTTGTCGATCGCCATTCTAGCCGCAGCTTGTCTCATGAATGCCCAGGCTTCGAGCGATGCGCCGATCTCCACCGATCGCCCCGCGGTGGCCGAATCGAGCACCGTCGTCCCCCTGGGCAGTTTCCAAGCCGAGAACGGATTCCTCATCGGCAACGATCAGGGGCAGCGCACCCTGGACGGTCCGGAAACTGAGATCCGCTTTGGCGTAGCCACCAACACCGAACTGCGCTTCTACGCTCCGGATTACTATCAAACCGGCGTCGCGTCAGGTTTCGGCGATCTTGCCATCGGGATGAAACAGCAGCTCGGTCCGGCGGACGGATTCGATGTATCCATCATCGCCTTCTTGAGCATCCCCACCGGAGCAGCCGCGATATCGAGCCACGGTTACGATCCCGGGCTGCAACTTCCGTGGTCGAGGAAGCTCTCCACCAATTGGACCGCCGCGGGGCAGCTCGCGCTGTACTGGCCGACCATTCCAGGCCAGGGGCGCGATCTTACCGGACAGGCCACGTTTCTACTGGATCGGCAACTGACGAATCCAATGGATGGGTTCATAGAATACGCCGGCGAATTTGCCCAGCGCGGGGGCCCGCAACACCTGCTCCATTTCGGCGTCGCCTATAAAGTGACGCCCCACAATCAGCTCGACGTCCATTACGGCCTCGGGCTCTCCTCGGCAACCGAGAACCATTTCATCGGGATCGGCTACTCGTTTCGATTTCAGATTTTTGGACGCTAGACTTTCCTGCCTGGGCCGCCGGCGCGGTATAACAACATCATGTCCTCGACGACGCAATTCCTGTTTCTATCCGTTCTCTCTTTGAGCCAGCTCGTAGCGCAGCCCCGAACCTTCCCGCAGCCTCCTCCGCCCAAAGAGGTGACCATCACCGCGATCCCCGGCATCATCGACGCCGGAGCGAAATGGAAGCTGGTCTGGCAGGGCGATTCCAACGCCGACGGCATCGTGGGCTTCAAAGGCGGTCTCCTGTTCGCGCAGGAGCAGACCAATCACGTCAACTTCCTCGACAAGAACGACAAGTTCTCCGTCTATCTCTCGAACGGCCATGGCCCCGGCGCGGTCACGATCGGCCCCAAGGGCGTCATCATCGTCGATGAGCGCACCTGTACCGATCCGGGCGGCCACATGGGCGGCAAGCCGGCCGATTGCACCGAGCCCACGGGCGTCGCGGCTCTCACGCCCGAGCGCAAAGTTCTCGCCAATACCTACATGGGCATGGGGCTGGGCCGCGTGAACGACCTTATCGCCGACAAAAAAGGCGGCGTTTACTTCACCACCAACACCGGCAGCGGCGTGTTCTACATCAAACCCGGCGGCGAAGTGATCGGCATCGGTGAAAAAATACGCAGCAACGGCATCAACCTCAGTCCGGATGAAAAGACGCTCTACGTCACCAACGGTGGGGTGATCATGGCATACGATATCCAGCCCGATGGGTCGGTCAAGAACCAGCGCGAATTCGGCAAGCTGGAAGCCGGCGGAAATGGCGACGGCATGGCCATCGATTCTGAAGGCCGCATCTATGACACGGATACCGCTCACGGCATCATCCAGATTCTGAGTCCGGAAGGGAAACCCCTCGGCGCGATTCCCACGCCCCGCACCGTCATCAGCGTGGCGTTTTCCGGCCCCGGCAAGAAGACGCTTTACGCCGCTTGCCTGGGCGCGATGGACGCCAACGGCCAGGAAATTAAAACTCCCGACGGCGTGCGAAACACCGCGATGAGCGTCTACAAAATCCAAATGCTCTCCGAAGGCTTCAAGGGACGCGCCAAGTAACGCCCCCAGAGAAGCTAGCAGGATGCCTTCACAGTCGCGGTTCAGAAGGGGGGGGCGCTGATTCCCAAGCTGTTACTGAACCGCGCGCGTCAGCAAGCGGCAGCGAACGGCCCTTTTTTCAGCAGTGCTAGAGGAGATACACTGACCACAGGAGAAATCCAATGGCAAAAGATCCCCAAGATCAACAAGAGAACGACGAATCGTCGAGCGGACTTCCTCGTCGCGGCTTCCTCACTTCGGTAGCGGCGAGCTTCGCCGTGGCGGGTTCGGCCTCCGGCGCGGCGTCGTTGGTGGAGACCGATGTCGAAATCAAAACCCCCGATGGCACCTGCGATGCCGCTTTCATTCATCCGGCCAAAGGTTCCCACCCTGGCGTCTTAATCTGGCCCGACGCATTCGGCTTGCGTCCCTCCATGCGCGACATGGGCAAGCGTCTTGCGGCTGAGGGTTATTCCGTGCTGGTGCCGAATCCGTTTTACCGCATGGGCAAGGCGCCTTTCTACACGGATGCCTCCAACATCGTTTTCGCGAATGAATTCCCTAAGATCAGGCCGCTGATGGCGTCGGTAAACGCGCCCGGCAACGCGGAGAAGGATGCAATCGCTTACATCGATTTCCTGGACGCTCAAAAACAGGTCAATACGAAGAAGAAGATCGGCACTCAAGGTTACTGCATGGGCGGCGCGTTGGTGGTGCGGACGGCCGCCACGAAGCCCGATCGCGTCGGCGCCGGCGGATCCTTCCACGGCGGCGGACTAGTGAGCACCAAGCCCGACGACCCCAACAGCCCGCACCTGCTAGCGCCGAAGATCAAGGCGAAAATGTATTTCGCCATCGCGATGAGCGACGACAAGACACAGCCGGACGCCAAGGACAAGTTGAAAGAAGCGTTTATCGCCGCCGGCAATCCCGCCGAGATTGAGGTTTACGGCACCTGTTATCACGGCTGGTGCGTGCCCGATATGCCCAAACAAGGGGACGGGACGCCCACTTACGACAAAGCCGAGGCCGATCGCGCCTGGGGCAAGCTCCTGGTGTTGTACAAGAAATCGATCGCCTAATTAGTGTCTCCGGCGGAGGGGAGCGAAAAATAAAAGGTCGCTCCCTCGCCCAGCCTTCCCTCGGCCCAAATGCGGCCCCCGTAGCGCTCGACGATGCGTTTGCAGATGGCCAATCCCAGACCAGTGCCTGGGTATTCTTCTTTGTGCAGGCGCTTGAACAATCCGAAGATGCGCTCGGCGTAGCGGGGTTCAAACCCGATGCCGTTGTCTTCCACCGAGATAATCCAAGATCCACCATCCTGCCTGGCCGAGATACGAATCTGCGCCGGCGCGTCCTTCTTACGATACTTAAGCGCGTTCGACAGCAGATTCTGAAATACATGCGCCAACTGCGAAACATCGCCGCGTACGGTGGGCAACGCCTCAGCGATAACGATGGAACTGCTTTCTTCGATGCGATTCTTGAGGACCGATGTTGCTTCGCGGAGCGACGCCCCGAGATCCGCCGTACCCACCGGCAGTTCATCAGAGTGAACGGCGCGTGAGAACGTCAGCAGGTCCTGAATGAGCGCATCCATGCGCTTCACTCCCTGCTGAATGAAGTCGGCAAACTGCGCGAGCGTCGCCTTATCGGCGCCCAGGTCATTCACCACCAATTGCGTGTATATATTGACGATGCGCAAGGGCTCTTGCAGATCGTGGCTCGCCACGTAAGCGAATTCCTCCAATTCCCGGTTCACCCGCGTCAGTTGTTCGTTGGAGCGCGTCAGCTCTTCTTCAGCTCGCTTGCGATCGCTAATATTGCGGCCCTCCGGCACAATGAGCACCACTTCGCCCTGGTCGTTCCTAATGGGGTGGAAGGAGATATCGAATGTCGAACACTCGCCCGAGGGACGGCGCACCGTAGCCTCAAAACGAACAAATTCGCCTCTGGCGGCGCGTGCAATACTCTCGCGCACCAGCTCCGGCGCTCCCGGTGTGGCCGTAAACCACGGTGTGTCCCAGAATGGCCGCCCCACTACGTCTTCCCGCCGGTTGTCGGCGAATTCCAAGGAGGCGCGATTGGCCTCCAGCAGCGTTCCGTCCGGCGCCAGCAGGCCAATATATTCGTACGTGCCGTCGTAGATGGCGCGCAGCCGGTGCTGGCTTTCCCGCAGCTCCTCCGCGCCGCGCTTTTGCTCGGTGATGTCGCTGAAGTAGACCGAGATGCCGCCTTGCTCGGTGGGATAGGCTTTGATGACGAACCATCGCTGCCAGGGTTCGTAGAAGTTCTCAAATTCTACCGGCGTCTGGTCCCGCACCGCGCGCCTGTACTGCTGTTCCACCTGAGTGCCCACCGTCTCCGGGTATCGTTCCCAAAGTTTCTTGCCTAGTAATTCCCCGCGGGGCGATCCCAGCGTCCGCTCGCCCGTTGCGTTGACATAGGTGAAACGCCAGTCCCGGTCCAGACTGAAAAAGCCGTCCTGGATGCTTTCCAGCACTCCTACCACTTGATCCCGCGCGGCTTCGGCCTCCGCTCGAAGTTCCGCCTCCCGCTCGGCCGCTTCCTTGCGGATGCGCGCCATCTCCAAGTGCGCAGCCACGCGCGCCAGAAGTTCGCGCGCCGTGAATGGCTTCACCAGAT
The DNA here is from genome assembly GCA_963735145.1 of Bryobacterales bacterium. Classification (GTDB taxonomy): domain Bacteria; phylum Acidobacteriota; class Terriglobia; order Bryobacterales; family Bryobacteraceae; genus Palsa-89. The sequence continues at coordinate 46,328 of CAVTJS010000004.1, forward strand.
AGTCGGTAGCGCCCGCATCCAAACCTTCGGCGCTCGCCTCCTCGCCCGCTCGCGCCGACAGCAGGATCACGGGCAGCGCGCGAGTCTGGGGATTTTCCCGCACAGCGCGCAGCAGTCCGAATCCATCCAGCACCGGCATCATGATGTCGCTCAGCACCAGATCGGGTGGACGGTCCAGCACGCTGGCCAGCGCCTGCTCACCATTGGCCATCGCTTCTACTTCGTAACGTCCACCCAGCAGCCGGCTGACATACTCGCGCATATCGGCGTTGTCGTCGGCCACCAGCACTCTGCCTCGAGACGTCCCATCAGCCGCTGCTACTTTCTGCTCCCGCGGCAGCGATCGCTCCGCTTCCTGGACAAACGACTGCGGGTGCAAGGCCTGGGATCCCGCCACTCTCGCACTCTCCACACGTTCGCGGGGAAGATGTGCGGAGCCCAAAGGAAGGGACACCGTGAATGTGCTGCCCTGCCCCAGCACACTCGTCGCCTGCACCGTCCCGCCGTGCAGCTTGATCAGTTCTGCCACCAAGGCCAGGCCAATGCCGGTGCCCTCCTGCGTTCTTCCGCGCGCTCCCTCCACGCGGTGAAAGCGCTCGAACAGATGCGGCACATCGTCCTCGGGAATTCCGGTCCCGGTGTCCTCGATGCAAAGTATCGCTCGTTCACCTTGCGCCGATAAACGCACCGCGATTTGGCCCTCGAAAGTATATTTGAAGGCGTTTGACAGAAGGTTTAATACCACCTTCTCCCACATGTCGCGATCCACAAACACTGGTTCCGGAAGCGGCGGGCACTCCACAATCAGCCGAAGTCCGGCCTTCTCCACGGCGGCTCGAAAAGTGGAGGCGAGTTCCGCCGTAAAGGCCGCCAAGTCGGTGGGCTCGTAGGACGCCCGCACGCGCCCCGCTTCCATGCGCGAAAAATCGAGCAGAGTGTTCACCAGCTTCTGCAGCCGTAGTCCATTGCGGTGTGTGACCGACAGCAACTCCGTCACCTCCGCGGAAAGAGCGCCGCGCATGCCGAGCATGTCTTCCAAAGGCCCCAGCATCAGTGTGAGCGGCGTTCTGAATTCATGGCTGACGTTGGAGAAGAACGCGGTCTTCGCCCGATCCAGCTCCGCCAGAGCATGGGCGCGCTTGCGCTCCTCTTCCCAAGCGCGAGCTTCGGCAATCGCAGTGGTAACGTGGCCGCCCACCAGTGAGAGAAATCCACGGTATTCTTCGTCCAGCTGCTTGCGTGGGCTAACAGCCAGCAGAGCAACACCGATGCGCTGCCCCGCCGGCGAAATAGGAATGGCAAGCACCGCTCGCGGCGGCACCGGCCAAGCCCCGCAGGGAACCTTTTCCAGCCCCTCCGCCAGCCCCTCCGGAAGCGCGATCACTTCGGTTTCCGTGCTGCGCAACACGCCGGCGAAAGGGCATTGGCCGTCCGCTTCATCCGGGCGCACCAGTTCGGGAATCAGAGGGGTTCCCGAAGGGACGCCGGACGTCGCAACCAGACGAGCCTCCCGGCCATTCTCTGAAAACAGATAGAAAGCGGCGAAAGGAATGTCATAGAGATTCTTCGACAAGGTCTGGCTAGCCAACCGGCACACTTCCTCGCTACTTTGCGCGTTGGCGGCGCGGGCTCCTTCCGCCAGATCGCGCAGAGTGCGTAAGCGGCGCTCCCCAATCACCTGGCTGGTGGTCTCCTGCACCGGCGTGAACACCCCGCCCACGCCGCCGGATTCATCGCGAATGGGACTGTAGGAGAACGTGAAATAACATTCTTCCGGGTAGCCGTTGCGCTCCAGTTCCAGCAGAAGATCGTCAGACCAGGTAGCCTCGCCACGTTGCATGACACCTTCCAGCATGGGGCCGATAATGTGCCAGATCTCGGGCCATAGCTCGATGGCTCGTACGCCCAGTGCGTGCGGATGCTTGTTGCCGAGGATCTTCATGTACCCGTCGTTGTAGAAGGTCACCAGTTCCTTGCCCCACCAAACGACGATGGCAAACCGCGAGTCCAGGCAAGTGGACACCGTGGTCCTCAACGATTGCGGCCAGCTTTCTACGGGACCCAGGGCCGTGCGGGACCAATCGAACGAGCGCATGTGCCCGGCCATCACGCTGCCGCCCACAAAAATCCCCTTCGCTGAGTTTGGCTCGAGAGTTCCGTTCCTAGCGGGCTGCATTTTGATCGGCCTGGCGTCTCCCTACGGAGTGGGGGCGTCGTTTGGAAGTGACTTCTGATAAAAGTCCGCCATGGCGCCGTGCAGACTGTCGAGGCAGCTTTTCTTGGTGTACAGCATATGTCCGGCATCGCAATACGTCAAGCCGATATGATTGCTGAGCCCCGGTTCCAGGCCGATATGATTCACCGTGTATTCGGTGGCGAAAAAGGGCGTCGCCAGATCGTAATAGCCGTTGGCGATCATCACCTTCAGATTCGGATTCTGCGTCATGGCCTGGCGCAGCATCTCGGCGACGTTGACATACCGGTTTTGAAAGTGGTCGTAATTCCAGGGCTGTACTTTGCCGGTCAGCACCAGGTATGGTACGTCGCTGTCATACTTCAAATCCGCGCGCACATAATTGTTGAACATCGCCGTGTACACGCCTTGCACCGACGCGTAGCTGGGATCGTATTCCGGCGAGTCGCCCGCCGCGTCCAGGTCTTCGCCCTCCAGCCGGCTGTCGTAACGTCCAATGGTCTTGCGCTGATCGCGCAGCAATTCCTTGGTGAACCGCTCTTCCGGCACGCGCAAATTGGATTCCACCAGATACTGCTCCGAAAGCCCCGTCAGCCGTGCCATTTCATGCACTAGCTTGCTCCGCTCCGGCTCTGTCAGCTTGTCGCCTTTCATCAGCGCCGCGCTGTATTCATTGCCTGCAAAGCGCCGCGATTCGCCGATCGCTTTCTCCAGGTCCGCTTGCAGATCCTTGGGCAGCTTCTTGTGGTACCAGGCGGCGGCCGTGTAGCTGGGCAGGAACAGCGCGTACGGCAGATCGTTGCCGCGGGCGAACGAGATGGTTTCAAAATTGAGCACCGTGGAAATCAACGTAACGCCGTTCAAATAGATGCCGTCGTTCTCGAGCAAACGCTCCGACAGAGCCGCTGCTCGAGTAGTGCCGTAACTTTCGCCCGCCAGGAACTTCGGCGATCCCCAACGCTCGAAGCGCGTCAGATAAAGCCGGATAAATTCAGCCACCGATTCCAGATCGCCGTCGAACCCGTGAAATTCCGCCTCCTTTTCGCCGGGCGCGGCGCGGCTGAACCCGGTGGTCACTGGATCGATGAACACCAGGTCGGTGAACTCGAGCGCGGTGTCCTCGTTGTCCACCAGATGATACGGCGGTTTGGGTTGCTGGCCGTCCGGGCCCATCTCCACGCGCATCGGGCCGAGTGCGCCCATGTGCAGCCATACCGACGAAGATCCAGGGCCCCCGTTGAACGCGAACGTGATCGGACGTTTGGCGGCGTCCTGCGCGTTGTCGCGCGTGTAGGCCACATAAAACATGCTGGCCCACGGTTTATCGTCTTTCTTCAGAATCAGAGTGCCCGCCGTCGCCGTGTAAGCCAGCGTCTTTCCGTTGATCTGAATGGAGTGCTTGGTCTTCGAAGTTTTTTCCACCGGAGGCGCGGTGGGTGCGGGCGACGGAGGCGTCTGGGCGGGAGGCTCATGGGGCGCGCCCGACGCAGGCAGCGGATGCTGCTGCGCATATAATCCCGACACCATAAATGCAACGGCAATTGCGGCCAGCCTCATGAAATACGTCCCTGTGCTCATGGTAACGTGAATCTCGTGATAAACTCACGGGCGAACGCGTTCCATGCTGTTGCCCTTTCTGCACAAGCTCGCCGCTAATGAAGATCTGTCCGCCACCGAAGCTCACGAAGCGATGCTCAGTATTTTGAGCGGCGCGGCCACCACCCCTCAAATATCGGCTTTCCTGATGGGCCTGCGCATGAAGGGCGAGACCCCGGAGGAACTGCTGGGCTTCGCTCGAGCCATGCGCGAGAAAACCGTTCGAATCGACGCCTGCGTCCACCCCGAGCCTCTGCTCGATACCTGCGGCACAGGCGGCGGCGCAGGATCGACGTTCAACATCTCAACCGTAGCCGCCTTCGTCGTGGCGGGCGCGGGAGTGCGCGTCGCCAAGCACGGCAATCGCTCGTTTTCCACGCAGTGCGGCAGCGCCGATATTCTGGAACAACTGGGCGTCAAAATTTCCCAGCCGCCCGAGCGAGTAGCAGAAGCGATCCGCGAAATCGGTATCGGATTCCTCTTCGCTCCCCTGCTTCATCCCGCCATGAAACACGCCCAGCCCGCCAGGATGGAGCTCAAGATGCGCACCGTGTTCAATCTGCTTGGCCCGCTTACCAATCCCGCGGGCGCTACGCGGCAACTGATTGGCGCGCCATCCGCACACACCGCTGAACTGCTGGCCCATGCGCTGGCGGGACTGGGAGCCGAACGCGCGTTCGTAGTTCACGGCGTGGGCCAGGGAAATGACGGACTCGACGAAGTTACCACCACCGGTGACACACTGGTGTTCGAGATCACGGGCCACCAGCTACGGTCCTTCCGGTGGAAGCCGGCGGATTTCGGCGTTCCACAGGCCGACATCGCCGACTTGCGCGGCGGCGATCGCGCGCGTAATTCCGAAATTGCCAGGGCGGTTTTGCAGGGTCGGCCCGGCGCTCAGCGCGACATCGTGCTCATGAACAGCGCCGCCGCCCTGCTTGCATCGGGCATCGCCGACACCCCGCTTGCCGCCATGCAACGCGCAGCCCAATCCATCGATTCCGGCGCGGCCTGGGACAAGCTGCAGAAACTTGCCGAGTTCAGCCAGGGTTCACTCCCGGGCTAAGACGTAATCGGCCAACTGCACCATATTATCGACGGTCAAATCCGGCGGTTCTTCCGCGAAAGTCTCCGGCTGAAACCCATACAGCACGCCGCACGCCTTCACCCTGGCATTGCGCGCGGTCCGCACGTCCACGTAACTGTCTCCCACCATAATGGTGCGCTCGCGCGCCGCGCCGCTCTCATCCAGCAAAGTTTCAATCCCGATCGGATCCGGCTTCTTCTGCTCGAAGCTGTTCCCTCCGTAGACCTGAAAGAAATGCCGTGCCAGCCCCAGCCCCTCCACGATCGAGCGGCTGAAGCGTACCGGTTTGTTGGTGAGCACGGCCATCTTCGCTCCGCCCGCGAGCAATCGATCCAGCGCCTCTTGCACCCCCGGATACAGCCGCGTATTATCCAGCATGTGCGCGCGATAATAACTCAAGAAATATTCGAGCGCCCGCGCGACGTCCGCCTCGCTCGCCTCCGGCCCCAGCGCGCGGCGCATCAATACCGGCGCGCCATTGCCGACATAGGACGAAACCAGCTCCTCGGAAATCGGCTCCAGGTTCATCAGCCCGCGAGCGGCGTTGACGGAATGCACTAGGTCGAGCTTGGAATCGATGAGCGTTCCATCCAGATCGAAAATCAATAAATTCATTCGTGCCGGAGCTCCCCCGGCTTTTGCGCGTTATGCGCGGACCAATCCGCCTGCACTTTGTTTTTTGTGGCGTAAAACTGGTCTTTGATTTCGCGAGGCGTCAGCGCCGCCAGCACGTTGGAGACTTCGATCACGTACGGCAGCAGCCTGGAATCCACCACCGAGGGCGGAGGCGGCGACGGCGAGAAGGCCAGCAGAACCGTGACCATCGCGGCGGCGATCACAAATCCCCGCACCACCCCGAAGGCGCCGCCCAGCAAACGATCCAGCCACGATAATCCCACCCATTTGAAAAACTTCGCCAGGATGAGGCCGATAATCGCGCCGATAATCAGAACACCCGCCAGGATCACGAAGAATCCAATCAGGTTCGCGATCGCCCGCGAGCTGACGTAATCCATCACGTACGCCGCCACGATGCCATAAAACCAAAACCCGCAAAACATCCCAACCAGCATCACGATAAAGCCCACGCCCACGCGCGCGAATCCAGCCACGAAACCAGCCACCACGGAACTCGCGATCACCAGTATCAATACCAGATCGATCCAGTTCACAGCTCTTTCCCTGTCAGGACGCGATACGCCTCGCGATATTTCTCGCTGGTCCGCTCCATCACGTCGGGCGGGAGGGCCGGCGCCGGAGCCCGCTTGTCCCAATGAATGGATTCCAGGTAATCCCGCACGTACTGCTTATCGAACGACGGTTGCGGCCCGCCGGGCTGATAGCTTTCGCGCGGCCAGAAGCGCGAGGAATCGGGCGTCAACACTTCGTCGGCCAGCACTAACTGATCGCCCACGAATCCAAATTCGAACTTGGTGTCGGCGATGATGATCCCGCGCGTTTCGGCGTACTGGGCGGCCCGTTTGTAAATCGCAAGCGTGAGATCGTGAAGGCGAAGCGCCAAAGGCAAGCTGATCTGCTGCGCCACAGTCTCGAACGAAATGTTTTCGTCGTGGCCGGATTGAGCCTTCGAAGCGGGCGTAAAGAGGGGCTCGGGAAGCGGATCGCTTTCGCGCAATCCGGCCGGCAGCTCGATCCCGCAAATGCGCCCCTCCCGCCGGTAGTCCTTCCAGCCCGATCCGGAAACATAACCCCGCGCCACGCACTCCACTTCGATCATCTTGGCCCGGTGAACCAACATCGAGCGCCCTTCCAGTTGATCCCGATAGGGATGGAACTCGCGCGGATAATCGCTCACCTCCGCCGAGACGAAGTGATTCGGAACAATGTCGCTGAATCGTTCCAGCCAGAACAGCGTCATCGCGGTGAGCACCCGGCCTTTGTCGGGAATCGGCGTAGGCAGGACGTAATCGAATGCGGACAGCCGATCGGTGGCCACGATTACCAGGTATTCGCCGGCCGAATAAACGTCGCGCACTTTGCCCCGCGCGTAGAGTTCAACGCCGGGTAGGGTGGTTTCTAGAATGGGAGCCAATCTCTACTGGTAGCATGACCCCGGCAATTTTTCTATCAGGGTACTTAACAGTGACGAACCGCGCCCGTAAGTTTTTCAGCGTTACGCATTTGTGATCTATCTGCCGATTCAGCAGCTTGCGGAAAAAAGCCAGTGGCTTTTTGCGTGCATGGTACAGCACCGAAGGAGAAGACAGACCCCTATGAATTGGGACAGAATTGAAGGCAACTGGAAACAGGTGAAGGGCCAAGCCCGCGAAAAGTGGGGCAAGCTCACCGACAGCGACTGGGACCAGATCGCCGGAAAGAAAGACCAGTTGGTCGGCCGCATCCAAGAACGCTACGGCATCTCCAAGGATGAAGCATCGAAACAAGCCGATGAGTGGGCGCGGGTGCAGTCTGAAACCGCGCAGCACCAGCAGCAGCAGAGGCAGGGCGAGCACCAAAAACAGCACGACCAGGACAGAGAGACAGTGAAGCGCTAGCACAGACTAAAGACCAGTCACAGGTCTTAGCGAGAAAGCCGCCCATCGCACTGTATACGTGCGGGGCGGCTTTTTAGCGTGCGGTCTAAGTAATCGCCCTCTGCATTCCTAATGACTTCTCCATTCTTGCCTTCATCGTCTCGCGCTTATACTAAGGAAGTTGCGTCTTTCTATCCTGATCCCTGTCTATAACGAACGCACCATGGTAGAGCGGAGCCTTGCTCAGGTTTTAAACGCCCCACTGCCGGAAAATCTCGAGCGCGAGCTCATCATCGTGGACGATTGTTCCACCGACGGCACTTCGGAAATCCTGGATCGCCTGGCCGCCCAGGAACCATCCATCCGTCTGTTCCGCAAGAAAGTGAATGAGGGCAAGGGCGCCGCCGTCCGTACCGCCATCCGAGAGGCCCAAGGCGATTTCTGCCTGGTTCAGGATGCCGACCTGGAATACGATCCGTCCGAATACCCCACGCTGCTCCGTCCCTTGCTCACCGGCCATGCCGACGCCGTATTCGGTTCGCGCTATCTGGTCCGCGAGCAGACCCGCATCCTGCCCTTCTGGCATTCCATGATCAATAAGACTTTGACGCTTTTGTCGAACATGTTCTGCAACCTCAACCTGACGGACATGGAGACCTGCTACAAAGTTTTCCGCACCGATCTGCTCAAGAGCATTCCCATCCGGTCTGACCGCTTCGGTTTCGAGCCCGAAATCACCATGAAATGCGCCAAGCGCAAGCTGCGCATTTACGAAGTCCCCATCAGCTATCACGGCCGCACTTACGAAGAAGGCAAGAAGATCGGATGGAAGGACGGCGTGAAGGCGCTGGGCGTGATTCTGCGCTTCTGGCTGATCGACGATCTGTACGTCGAACCGTACGGCCGCGCGTTCTTGAACAATCTCACCGGCACGCCGCAGTATCTGAGTTGGATGGCCCGCGTATTGCGCCCCAGCCTGGGCGACACGGTGCTCGAACTGGGCGCCGGCATCGGGAATGTCGCCGGAAATCTCATGGGCCGCCGGCTGCACTACGTGGCCGCCGAAAAAGATCCGCTGTATCTGCACGCGCTGCGCAATCGATTTCTGCGAACGCCCAACGTGGAGGTGCTCCAGCTGAACCCGGAGTGCCCCGACGATTACCAGCGCGCCGGGGGTCCCTTCGATACCGTTCTGTGCGTGAACGTATTGGAGTATGTCGAAGATCCCGGCGTCGTCATTCAGTCCGCCGCCAGTGTATTGAAACCCGGAGGCTCGTTAATCATCCTGGCCCCTCAGGGCCCGGCCTTGTTCGGAACTCTGGATAAAGCCTTGGGACATCGCCGCCGTTTCTCCCAGGCGCAGCTTCGCGCATTATTTGAACAACACGGTTTCACGGTAAAGAATATTCGTCAGTTAAATAAGATTGGCTCGCCAGGGTGGTGGCTTTATGGAAAAGTGCTGCGCAGAAAACGCATCAACAAAGTAATGCTGAAGATCTTCGACAAGACCGTGTGGATCTGGCGGCATTTCGACGGCGTACTGCCGTGGCCCTCATTGTCGCTGGTTGCCGTGGCTACCAAGCAGGCCGATTAATCCGCCCATGACGTTCTATGTAGTCACTGGCGGAGCGGGTTTTATCGGCTCGGCGCTGGTGCGCGCTTTGCTCGCCCGTGGCGACGGCCAGGTCCGCGTCATCGACAACCTGCTCACGGGCAAAGCGGCGAACCTGGCGGAGGTGCGCTCCGGCCTCGAGTGGGATCAATCGGACATCCGCGACGCCGCCGCCATGCTGTCTGCTATTCGCGGCGCCGATGTGGTGTTTCATCTGGCCGCCATACCGTCGGTGCCGCGTTCCATCGAAGACCCCGTCCCGTCGCACGAGGTAAACATCGATGGCACGTTCAACGTCCTCCGCGCCTGCGTCGACGCCAAGGTCCGGCGAGTGATTTATGCGGCATCCTCATCGGCCTACGGCGACACTGACGTGCTCCCCAAAGTAGAGACCATGCTGCCCCGCCCCAAATCGCCGTACGCCGTGCAAAAGCTGGTCGGCGAGCATTATGCCAGCGTCTTTCATTCCTGCTTCAGCCTGCCCACCGTCGCGCTGCGATTCTTCAATGTCTATGGCGAAAGGCAGGATCCCACCAGTCCCTATTCAGGCGTGCTCTCGTTGTTTCTGAAAGCTCTAATCGAGCGTTGCCCGCCCACCATCTTCGGCGACGGCGAACAAACCCGTGACTTCACCTACGTGGAAGACGTAGCGGCATTGTGCTTGAAAGCGGCCACGGCCCCGGACGTGGCCGGTCGAGTGTATAACGCCGGAAATGGAAACCGATATTCGCTCAATTACGTCTGGGATCTGCTGCAAAAGATCGAAGGGATCGCATTGCCGGCCCGCTACGGCCCTTGGCGCGAAGGCGATGTTCACGATTCCGAAGCCGATACCACCGCCGCTCGCCGCGATCTCGGTCACGATCCCCAATATTCGCTCGAAGCAGGCCTGCGCCGCACATTGGCCTGGTATCGAGCCCAATAGATCGCTGTGCTGGAAATAATTCGCGATACCGTTCGGAGAATTCCCAGGGGCAAAGTCTCCACTTATGGCGACGTCGCGCGCGCGGCCGGTTTCCCCGGCTGTGCCCGTCAAGTGGTCTGGGCGCTCAAGGGCGCACGCGGTCTACCGTGGCATCGAGTGGTCGGCGCCGGCGGGAAAATCTCGCTCCCCGGCGAAAATGGACTGGAACAGCGCTTCCGCCTGGAGTCGGAAGGCGTCGCCTTCCATGGATCCCGTGTCTGGATGGAAAAGCATCAGCACCAGTTCGCCAAAACGCAGGTGGCCACAGATAAACACAGATGAACCCCGGATGGCCGGGCTGACCGCCCCCCCTTGAGGATGAAAACCCCCTCCGGCGGTCCGTCGAAGAATCAACGAGTTGCAATTTGTTTTCAGAACAACACGGATAAAACAATATCAAAGTCGTTGTTTTATCCGTGTTCATCTGTGTTCATCTGTGGCCAGATTGCTTTTGTGGAGCTTCCAGCAGCGCCTCCATCTTACGCCGGAGCTTTGCCACGCGCGGATGCTCGGGCCCAAAACGTTTCTCCGCGGTGGCGCAGGCCGACATCAGCGTCTCTCGCGCCTTTTCCACGTTGCCCTGCGCCTGTTGAGCCTCGGCCAGGTGCAATTGATACCGCATGACATCGATCCCGGACGAATTGGCGGCGGAGTTCCCGAAATGTCGGACCTTCTCGTCAAACAGCTTTTCGGCGGTGGCAAAATCGCCTCGCACGAAACTCAGATCCGGAGCGGTCATGGAAATTCCGGGTGACTTATTCTCCGTTCGCAGGCTGGCGAAAAACTTTTTCTCCATTTCAACGCAGCGCTCAATCGCGCTTGCTGCCTCGTCTCGTTTCTCTCCTTCGAGCAGCGCATCCGCCAATCTCTGCAGTGGGAATATCGAAACGAACGGCGCTCCGCTCGCCTCCGCCAGGCTTGCCGCAGCACGGAACTCCTCGGCAGCCTGGGCGGCCTGGTCCGTGTCCAGGAGAATATCTCCCAGGAAAACGTGAGCCGAGCAAAGCTTCCCCCTGCGGTCCGCGGAATCCATCGACTCGAGCGTTTCGATGGCGCGCCGGGCCTCGCGTTCCGCGCCCTCCATATCCCCCAGCAAATACGCGCCCTGAATGCCCATCAGCGCCAGATCGCCCCGGAATTCCAGGCGAAGCTTTTCATCCCGAAGCTTTTCAGCGAGCCGTCTCGACCGTTCCAGTTTGTCATCGAAAGTACGGGAGTCCCGCCGGGCGAGCGCCTGCTGCGCAGCAGCGACACACCCGCAAACGCGAGCGCGCGCAGCGAATCTACGCCTGATGACCAACCACGCCAGGATGCCAAGAATGCCAAGAATCCAGTACATACGACAAATATCGGAGGCTGCTACATGGATCTGCATGGAACCATCCGCGAGCCAAGCCCAAAAAGCTATCCTGGAAACATGCCCCTGCCCCGCATGCTCCCCGTGCGCCAGCACTTCCCCGACCGCTCCCTAGCCGACGTTCGCGGCGAGGTTTTGCGACAGCTCAGCGAGCAGCAATTTGCTTCGCGCGTTCACCCTGGAGCCCGAATCGCCATCGGCGTCGGCAGTCGCGGCATCACGAATATCGCCACCATCACGCGCGCGGCCGTGGACTATTGGAAATCGCAAAACTGCCGCCCGTTCATTTTCCCATCCATGGGCAGCCACGGCGGCGCAACCGCCGAAGGCCAGGCCGATGTGCTGGCGCACTTTGGCATTCACGAAGCCACCATGGATTGTCCGGTCATCAGCTCGCTGGATATAGTTTCCACAGGCCGGACGCCCGAGGGCATCGAAACATTCATGGATCGCAGCGCTTTTGAGAGCGACGGCGTCATGCTGATCGGGCGCGTCAAATGGCATACCGATTTCTCGGGCAAGCTCGAAAGCGGCCTGTTCAAGATGACCGCCATCGGCCTGGGCAAGTTCGCTGGCGCTCAACGCTATCACACCTACGCCTATAAACTCGGCCTGGAGCACGTCATCCGCACCGTCGGACGCCAGCTGCTCGCCTCAGGCAAGATCGTAGGCGGCCTCGCGATTCTCGAAGACGCCAATCACAACACCGGCCGTATCGCCGCCGTCCCTGCCGGCGAGATGGAGCGCACCGACGAAGAGCTGCTGGTCGAAGTCCGCACCTGGATGGGCCGCCTTCCCATGCCGCTCGACGTTCTGATTGTGGACGAAATCGGCAAGAACATCAGCGGTTCCGGCATGGACAGCAAGGTTGTCAACCGGAGCGTCCATGGCGAATCCAACCCCTGGCCCGGCGAACCGCGCATGGAGCGCATTTTCATTCGCGATTTGAGCCCGCACACCTACGGCAACGCGATGGGCGTCGGCATGGCGGACGTGGTGCACAACCGGCTCCTTGCCAAAGTGGACTGGGACGCGACGCTGATCAACTCTCTCACCGCCAACACCCCCACCGAGATCCGTACGCCGATTCACTTTTCAAGCGATCGGGAGTGTTTGGAACGCATTTCCACGGTGGTGGGGCGCTTGGATCCGTCGGAAGTGACCTACGGCTGGATCAAGAATACGATGGAACTGGGATTTCTCAGGTTAAGCGAGAATCTCAAGGACAAAATCATCGAGAATTCGAGCCTGGAAATCCTGGGACCGGCGGAGGAAATAGAGGCGGACGAGTCAGGAAACTTCACCGGATTCGCAACCGAGGAGAATCCGGCGGGCGCGCTGGCGCATTAGCCCCAGCACGGTTGAAACTTGCGCAGGGTTATAACTTACGGAGGATAGGCGAGGTAGAGGGTGTCTCCTCGCCTATCCGCCAGAAGGTGGTATTAACTCGCAGCAGCGGTCATCACACTGGAAACCTTGCTGAAAATAGTGCTGATGCTGGAAGAAACGCCTGGCATGATCGCTCCCGCGGCCACCGCTACGAAGCCTGCCATCAACGCATACTCGATCAGGTCCTGGCCTCGAGTATCCTTCCACACCTGCAATTTCAAAACAAAATTTTTGATCCGTGTCATTATCTCTCCTCTCCCTCGCGTTGGATTTCGTCCTTCGCTATTGGTAAAGTATCACCTCAATCCGGTACGTTAAATCAGGGTAAGCCCCTAGAACGGACCTGAAATCGCCCCGTCACCCGTCGTTATAGATGGCTTGTCATAGTACTTTCTTCCCGACGGGGTTTAGAATGGATCACATTAGTTGGCTCAGATATCTCGGCAATTCTTTTGGATGCAACGAGCGCCCAGACGCCAAAACCCGCCAAGACCAGCGTCATCAATTGAAGGTGTAGGAACTCGGCGAACGATTGAGTTAGCCAGGGAACCAGGTATAGCGCCAGAATCCAAGCCGCTGGCGCTTCGGATGCCACCAAGGCTACCGCGGCCACCACCAGGATGGCGTCATAGATCGGTATGTAAGGATTCACCACCAGGGTGAAGCAGAGCGTCGCCGCCCAAAGAGGCCTGTCGATCAATACGCTATCCGATCGCCACCACACCCGTCCCAGCCAACCCACCGCAACGGCGGCAATTGAAATCGCGATCGCGCCGGTGAACGCCGCTGGCAGCCCGGGCAGCAGCAAATGAAGGAATGCCAGGATGTCCACTTGCTTGGCCTGATGCCAGGCCTCACCGGTCTTGGCAGTCACATTCCCGTTCATCGCCAGGGCCTGGAACCAGGCACGGCAGCCGTCCCACCCCACGGTCGCAACCGACAGCAGCGCCATCGCAAGCGAGCCCGCGGCGAGCCCGCTTACTACGCGCCAGCGCCGTCCCACCAGCAGCATCAGCGCCGGAAGCGCTACCAGCGTAGGCTTGAACAGGCACAGCGCCAGGACCAAACCAGCCAGAAATCGCCGATCGTTTTCCAGACACCAGAAGAACAGTACCCAAATGCAGAACACCACCACCGACATCTGTCCGCCGATCCAGGTCTCATAGAGAAACGGCGTCGAGGACAGCGCCAGCAGAAAACCGGTCTTGCGATCTTCCGCGCTCAGCCCGAGCGTTCGAAACAACAGGGCCAGCGCAGCCGTAAAAAGTCCCGCGGAAAACCCCAGCCATACGACATATGCCCAGGCGTAAGGCAGCAGGGCGAACGGCCTGAACAGCGATGCGATGAACGGCGCCTGCCCGAAAACCAGCATCTGCGTATCCGGCATGGTGGGAAGCGTAGCGTGCTGCAGCCCGACGGCCAGCCGAAGATCGTAGATCCGCGCCGGCGCAAAATTGTTGAGGATCTTTCCGATGCTGTAAAACTCGATGAAATCCCCACCTAGCGGCCGTCCCAGAAAGCTGTAGCCCGTGAAACCAAGCGCCAGCGAAACAGCGCACACGATCACACCCATCGCGAGCCCGAGCCACGCCATGGCATGCGCTTCCCGCCGTCCCGGCATCGGCCCCAACCAGCTCATTTGGACAGGCACCGCAACGTGACCCCGCCGTCTTCATACAACGCCCAAACGTCGCGCCGGGGATAATGGCGGATTAACTCCGCGTCCTTCTCCTCGCCGAGCGAGCGCGCCCAAACCACCTGCGATCCATCGATGTCGGCATGGTTATAAACCAATTCTTCGTAGATCTGGTGGCGCGGCCCATAACTCACCAGAACCAAGTGTTCGCCGGGCTGCTTCCGAAGCTGCTCTTCGATGGTCGCGTGCTTGGCGTTGGTAAGGAATTCTTCTGACCCGATCAGGAACCGGTTCGCGGGCGTGACGAGGCCCAACAGAGTGGGCAGCGCGAATACCACCAGCGCGCTCCACATCAGATAGCGGCCTTCCACTCCCGGCCACGCATTCTTCAGCGCGCGCAAGCCGCACGCGGCGACGATGTAGGCCAGCACTGTCTCGGCAGCGGCATAGTGCGGCCACAAGCGCGTGTCCAGCGCCGGCCCGAGGTAAGCCGCCAGCCCGAGGCCGAGCGCCGTCCTGGCAACCGGGTCCCGCCACAACGGGCGCGCCACCAGAAGCATGCAGCCCGCCAGCGGCCAACCCCAAAAGAATCGCACCAGCAGGAACAAATCCCAAGCATGCGCCGCCAGAATCTGCCGGTGCGCTTTCAGCTTTTCATCGCGATCCCTCAGCCAGAAATCCCGCAGGGCAACGCTGCTGTAGGCGGGAGTGGAGCGCACATGAGTTTGCCACAATAGCGGCTCGAGCAGTGCGTACTGATTGTCGTGCAGCACATACGGCAACTCCGCCACGTGTCCCGTCAATCGAAAGTTGTAATACGCCATCCCCGCCGCTACCGGAATCAGCAGCAGAGCCATCGGCAGCAATAGCCGGACGGCGTTTACCCTCGCGCGCGACCATTTGGAAACCAACCAGCCCGAGCAAACAACCGCGAACACCAGCCCTTCAAAAGGCCTCGTATTCGCCAGCACCCCCAATCCCGAAGCAAAAGCCAGCGCGGACGATATGCGCGGCCGATGGATCAGCCGGGGCATCGCGCCAATCAACAACGCGCCGCCAATGGCCGCTAACGTCCCACCCCAATAGCTCTCGGTCCAATAACTCACGATCCCGATGTGCAGCACCGCGATCATAGTCCCGGCGAACGCCCAGGCCGCGGGCAACCATCCCTGCAGCACCCAGCACACGGTCGCGCACAACACGCCCATGCTCAGCCAAACGCCCACCCACGGCTGCCCCGTCAGCTTTTGCCCCGCCGCCATCACCAGGCCCGAGAGCGGCGGATACTTCGATGCGTACACCGGCCGCATCAGTTCCTGTGGCGTCTCGAAATGCTCGGCGAATGCGGGCGTCGGATTTGCCACCCGGCCGGAAGCGAACGTGTCGCTCGCCAGCAGATAACTGAATTCGTCTTGAACGGCCGGACGCGGTACAGGCAGGATTGGAAGCAGCAGCACGCGCACCACCAGCGGCAGCAAACCCGCCAGCAATATCGCGAGGGTCTTCTTCCGGGCAACACGCACGAATGCGCCTTCAGCCGCCAGAAGCGCGCGAGTGAGCATTACCCTAGCCGCAGGTCTTTAAAGTCGTCGATCAACGTGAAGTTGGTGCGCACCGATGCGATGGTTTCGCCGCGCTGCTCGATGCGCTCGGAATGCACGTGGCCGAGATCGGCCGCCATGCGCAGGTAGCCAACTTTCGTAGGATCGATACCCATCACCCGGCAGCAGGTGGAATCCACCGCCACCAGATCGCTCCCCATTACCAGCACGCCTACCGGCTTGGGTGTGCCTTGGATCGGCCCGTTACCTTCCATCCCGATCACGCCGTCCACAATCGCAAACGATTTCGGTCCGAACTGGCGATGGAGCGCCACAATTGATTCGGGAATCCCGTAATAGTGCAGCTTGTTCTTCGGCCAGCCATACACCGAGCCAGGCACGACGCCAAAGAAATTCTTCATCGAGAGCGTGGCCCCAGCCCAATGGTGCGTCTTCATCTTGGCCAGCGACACAATCAGGTCCGCACCCAGCACCGTGTTCGGGAAATAGAATTCCGGCTCCCCGCCGAAGTCTTTCACCGGCGACACATCGTCGCGATTCAGATCCGTAAAAATGCTCTCGAACCTGGGGATGATCGCGCGATATCGTGCATCGTCCGCCATATCCAGCGTGTCGCGCCGATGCCCTGGACCTTCGCCGATCTTCACCTCCGCCGCGCCCAGGCTCTGGAATACTTCCAACGCCGCGGCGATGACCACGGCATTAGTATTAATCACCGTGGCCGGATCAAACTCCACCAGGTTGGGTTTCAGCAATACGCGTTTGCCGCGAACCTGCAGCCCGCATTGCCGGATGCCTTCCAGCATGCGGCTGACCAGGTCGTCAGAATAGGATCGCGCTCTGACAATCGCCACGGCCGATTTTCCCGTGGGCCCATCCGACAGCTTCGCCGGCTTCTGCAGCTTCTGGGCCTGAATGCCGCCGTAGCCTCCCACCACAGCCGCGCCCGCGAGCAAAGCGAACTTGCGCCGGGTCATGCTCGTCCCTCCGCGCGGAACAATTTGTAGTTTCCTTCCGGATGCCCTAGCGCTTCGAGCGATGCCAGCATCACGTCTTGCGATCCGAACGGCGCTTCGGGCGGCATCTCGACATCTTTGCCGTGACAACGGAGCGCAATCCGGAGCCATGCCTTCCCGAGCGAGGACTTGGTCTCGGCGTGGAACTTCCTGGCAACCTCGATAGCGCCCGGAAATTCGCGTTCACTCCGCCCATTCAGCCCCAATAACGCCAAAGCCGTAGTCTCCGGATACGAAGGCAGATCGACGTACAGCATGTTCGGAGTCCCGTAGTTCCAGCCGCCATCGGTGCAACGCCGGCTCAGGATCAGTTCCTCGCCGTCCCGGACGCGTTGTTCCACTTCCGCAGTGCGATAAAGGCCGGCCACTTTCTTCAAAGCCACCAGCGTGTGCGCCGTCGGCTCAATCCAGGTGGCGTTCCCCGCGCGCCACGGCCAGCCTTCATGCGAAACATCCAATTTGGCCCGGATCAGATGCAGGAACGACCCGGTTCGGGTCCACATGTTGTGCTCGGCACCCACCACGCGCAGCAGCCAATCCACCGACGCGCGAACACTCGGGTCGTTTACGCCGCGAACGCTCGCCAGCGTGACGGCCTGCGCTGTCACCCACGTTCCATCCTTTACTTCCCCGCTCGGCCGGAAACTCCCGTCCGCAAGCTGCCAGGAACGCACCAGTTTCCACGCTTTGTCCAACGCGGTATCCGCGCCGGTGCCATCGAGAGCCAGCATCGCGTAGGTAGTGGGCTCAAGCCACGACCCTTTACCCGGAAAGTAGCTCCAACCGCCGTCCGGGTTCTGGTTCGAGCGCAGAAACTCCAGACGAGATTCAAGATACAGTCCGCCCACGGTAAGAAGATCGGCCAATCGGGGGGAAATCCTTAGCTAGCTCGAAGCAGCTTCAGTTTCAAATAGATTGCGCCAGGAGTTGGAGTGCTGGAATAAGCTTCAATCTGCTCAAATCCCGCCCGCCGGTAAAGGTTCAACGCTTCCATCATGGTCGGGAGCGTATCTGCATACAAAGACTCGTATCCGATCGCAATCGCCCGCTTTGCCACCGCTTCCAAAAGACCTCGCCCCATGCCCTGCCCGCGATACTTCGGCCGCAGGTACAGCCGCTTCACTTCCCCCGACGTCTCATCCAGGCGCCGCAAAGCGATGGTTCCCGCAGGCTCTTCATTGAACAAAGCCAGCAGAAGCGCCCCGCCCTCCGCACCGTAAGCGCCCGGCAAACCATCCAGTTCCTCACCAAAGCCTTGAAAATCCATCGCCAACCCGAACGATTCCCAATACTCGCGCCACAATTCCCGCACCACGGCAATATCGCCAGGGAGTTCGGCCAGCCGAACGATCATCTCCCTTAAGTTAGCGCGAAGCGGGCGCTATGCCCAACGAAGCTAGTACCTCCGCCCTCTGCCTTACCCGTTCCGACGGCTTAGACAGCCTCAAAAGCCCTGTTTCGGGTCGAATTAGTACCCCATTCCTAGCCTAACCCCAGGCATCCCAGCCGGTGATCTAGTGCTAGGGACTCAAGCCCGGCTAGTCCTAGTGGCTCACAAAAATCGGTACATTCGGGCCTTTGACGGATCATGCCGGGCTGCGAGAATCAGTTCGTGCCGAGGAGGAAGAACACAATGACAAAGATCATAAACGCGAGCCTGAAACTGAAGATCTGGAAGGACACCAATGGACAAGATCTCACCGAATACGCCCTCATGGCCGGGTTCCTGGCAGCCGCTTCCGGCTTCACGCTGCCCGAAGTTGCCATTAGCCTCTCCCACGCGCTTTCAAGCGTGGTCGCGCTGCTGGGCTCCAGTGGCCCAACCGCACCTGGCGCCTAGGCCTCTCAGCGAACGGGCCTCGGTCGCCGTTAGAATCAAAGCGTGCGGCTGAAGATCGTTCAAGTGGGGGAGCCAGTGCTGCGACAGCGCGCCCGTCCTTTATTACAGGAAGAGATCGCGCTCCCGGAAACGCAGCAACTCATCGTCTGGATGCACGAAACCATGCGCGATGCTCCGGGCGTCGGCTTGGCGGCCCCGCAAGTTGGCCTGCCGCTCCAATTGGCCGTCATCGAAGACCGCCCCGAATACTCCAAAGACGTCTCGGCCGACCGGTTGGCCGAACGCGAGCGCCAAGCGGTCCCCTTCCAAGTTCTCATCAATCCGCAAATCGTCGAATACTCCGAAGAGCAGGTGGAATTTTTCGAAGGCTGCCTGAGCCTGGCCGGCTTTAGCGCCCTGGTGAAACGTTCGCGACAAGTGTCCGTCGAATATTGGGATGAGCATGGCCAGCCGCGCCGCCTGGAGGCCCAGGGCTGGTACGCTCGCATTCTGCAGCATGAGATCGATCATCTGCATGGCCGGCTGTATATCGATCGGATGGAGTCTCGATCTTTTATGAGCATCGACAATCTGAGCCGGCACTGGAAAGACATGCCGGTGGAGGCCGTGCGCCAGGCCCTGGCGCTAGAGGCCAGCGAATAAATGCGCCTTGCCCTGCTCCTGGTAGCCGCCGCTTGCTGTTGCGCCCAGACCTCTGCCCGGGTCTCTCTCAGCAATGGCATCCAGGTTTCCATCACAACCAAGTCCGACAACGGCACAGCAGCGGCATTGAAGACCAGCCTTGAGCCCGCCTCCGGCGACAGTTTCTATCGTATTTATCGCGATCAAAACGATTTGGCTGTGTTCGCGTATGAACTTGAAGTGGCGCGCACAGCGGATGGCGAGATGTTCCGCATAACCGGCAAGCCCGCCACGGAAGCCTTCGCCTCGCGCTTCCCCGATGCCGACGGCGGCAAGCCAACACCCACGCTGTCTTCCACCCTGGAATCGCCGCTACTCGGCTCCGGCGAAGGATTCAGCATCCCAATTCCCACGGCTCCTGAGTTGGGGCAGACCCTCACCGACAGAGTCCAGGTGCTGATGGGCCAGCGCGGCGGCGCAAGCGAAGGCGCCCCGAGTTCAGCGAAGATTCGGTTTTCCGGGCTGAAGGTTTCTATTCACGGACAACCGGCGTCGCCCTCCGGCGCGGGCGCTGACGTGGCCGGAACTTATGCCATGTTCTACCTTCCGGGGCACGGCGGTTACTTCTTTGCCACCGAAGAGGTGGATCAGCCGGCGTTCCTGGACGTTGGTCTGGTAGACGGCGCGCATCTCACGTTCAATGTCGATAACGAGACGTACGATTGTACGGCCAACGCCCCGATTCTGGTACACGCCGCGCGAGGGCAGTTGTGGGTGTATCACGATCCGAACTACAAACCCCGCGGCAACTGGACCAAAAGCGACCTGACCAGTTCCAGGGAGGAGTATTTCACCGCGGCATCCGATTCGCTGGGGTGGTGGGTCAACTGAGCCTGGTGGGTCAACGGAACCTACGCGAAGACCACCCGGCTCTGCTGCTCACGGCAGATCGCCAAAATCTCACCAGCCAGGTTGATCCATTCTTCCACCAAAGTCGGCTTGGCTTTATACAATCGCACGCCCAGATCGCGAACCATTTGTTCATCCTTGGGGCTGGCCAAAGTGGTGAGCGCCACAACATGCACCGAAGCCAAAGCGGGCTCTTCCCGGATCACCCTCAAAACCGCCGTTCCATCGTGTTTGGGAAGATGCAAATCCAGAACGATCACGCAGGGTTCGGCGTGGGGACCAGCCGAGCGATGCCGATTCACGAATTCGATGGCTTCCTCTCCGTCGCGCAGAACGTCGAGAACGTATTCTTCCTCGTGCTGGTCCAGGGCGTGGCGCAGCAGAAAGACGTCGGCGGAATTGTCTTCCACAACCACGATCTTGGCCGGATTTGGATGTTTCGCTTTCAAATCATTTCCTCCCTGCGGAAGAGCACTACTGACGGGTTAGCGTCTCACGTTAGATGCACAATCCTGGCGATTGTTACAGGGTTGTGAGGAACCGAGGCGGTTTCAATGCACGGTTTTAATCCAAAAAGAAAGGCGTCTCCGATTCGCCCCGGGTAACAATATCGTAGCGGTAGACGGGAATGCCCCCAGCCCCGTTACGATCATTTTCGCGGATGGCAAACATGCGCGCGCGGGCCGAGGGATCCTGCACGCAATCGAGCACCGGATCGCGCATGGCATCGGGCGCTTCCCCGAAGAATACGGTCGTGACCAGCCGGCGAGTCAGGCCGATCGCGAGCACCATCAGGTTCAGGTGAGGACATCGTGACCCACGGTCACCGTTACTAACGCCCGGCATCACGGTCCGGATCGAATACTTTCCTTCGACGTCGGTGCGCACCCGTCCCCAGCCGAAAAACCCGGGATCGGCATCCTGAAAACGCGGATCCAGCGGATGGCGAAACACGCCGTTCGCATCCGGCTGCCAGATTTCGAGGATCGCATTTAAGATTGGGCGATTCCCTTCCTCCACTACGCGACCCGTGAGCAGAATATGCTGCCCGCGCGCCTGTTTTCCCTGAAAGCTGGTCAGGTCCTCGCAGCCGGTAACAAAGCTGCCCGGAAAGAACGGACCAATCGTGGAGTAGGGAGAAGGCGGGAGGCTAGAGTTCATGTGTTCAATCCAGCGCCGGCGTGCGATGCTTGCCGCGCAACACGAAGTCGCGGCGGAACGTCAGAAAATTCACGGCGCCAACCGTGGTGGGCGAGGTTTCAAAGATTAGCCGGTTCCGCGCCTCGGGATCGTGCACCGCGTTGAGCAGAAGGTCGGTCTCGTTCAACGGCTCACCCGGGAAAAAAATCTGCGTGATAAACCGGTTCATCCAGCTCGGGCCAAAAATGGAAAAGTGGATGTGCGGCGGACGCCACCACCAGTCCGATTCGGTCACCGGATACGCGCCCGGCTTGATGGAACGAAACTTGTAGCGCCCCTCGGCATCGGCAACGAAACGGCCTTCCCCGATGAAATTCGGATCCACCGGCGCCTCGTGCCGGTCCATCTCGTGAATGTATTTGCCGGCGGAATTGGCCTGCCAGATCTCGATCATCGAGCCTGCCAGCGGCGCGCCATCTTCATCCACCACGCGCCCGGTTACTTCGATGTATTGCCCAATCGCACGCGGACCATTCGGCGTCGGGCGCGCGATATCTTCCCTGCTGATTCCCAGACGCTGGTCCAACGCCAGCGGCCCGCTGAGCTCCGATAAGGTCAGCGGCCGCTCGATCAGGGGCTGCGAAGGATTGCGCGTGAAGCTGCGCGGGTAGCGCTGAATATAGCGCGCCGACTGCGTGTTGTCCTGGTAGGGCGCGTACTCCACATCGGAAGAAGTTTCGAGCGTATCCGGCTTTGTGGTGTTCATGCGGAAGGAAAGATGATTTTATCATGGAGTGAAAGTCTATGACCGTTTGGCGCCTC
Source organism: Bryobacterales bacterium (assembly GCA_963735145.1). GTDB lineage: Bacteria > Acidobacteriota > Terriglobia > Bryobacterales > Bryobacteraceae > Palsa-89. Next base: position 68,568 of record CAVTJS010000004.1, read on the forward strand.
GCCCTGGCTCTCTCGCTCGCTGCCTGGCCCGTTTACGCTCAGATTCCGCCGTCCGGCACTTTGTCGGAAACCGATTGGCCGTTGTTCCGGGCCGAGGTGGCCCGCCTTGAAAAGTTACTGATTTCGGCTCCGGATAAGGCCACCGTGACTTACCTGATGGCCCGCACCTGGGCGTCGGCCAAACAATGGCCCGAAACCATCGAGTGGCTCCGCAAGGTGGCCGCATTGAACGCCGGGTTCGACCCGTCGCGCGATTCGATCTTCGTTGAACTGCATGGAACGCACGAGTTCGGCGAGATTATGTCGGCCGTCGAACGCGCGACGCCTCCGGTGTCCAACAGCACTCCCGCCTTTCAAGTTGCCGAAGGCGATCTGGTCCCCGAGAGTCTGGCGTACGATCCCCGGGACAAACACTTCTATTTCGGGAGCACCAAGAAAGGAAAAGTGGTTCGCTGTTCGACGGCGGGCAATTGCACGCAGTTCGCCGGCGGCTTGGGCACCGTGCTGGGCCTCAAAGCGCACGGCGATGGACTCTGGCTTTTAAGTAACTCGAAGACCGAATCCGCGCTCATCCATTACGACCTGCGATCGGCTGCCCTGGTTCATAAGTATCCAATCGCCGCGCCTGGGCACGACTTTAACGATTTGGCGTTCGCACCAGCCGGCGATATCTATTTCACCGACACGCGCGCGGGCGCAGTGTGGCATCTGGCGAACGGCGCCGCCCATCTGAATAATCTCTCCGAACGATTCGAATTTGCCAATGGAATTACTTTCTCACCGGATGGCCGCCTGCTTTATGTTTCGACGTTCCCCGATGGCATTACCGTTCTGGACCTGAAAACTCAAAACGCAGCGCCCATCGCGCATCCCCCGGACCTGTGCCTCGCGACCATCGACGGCCTCTATTATTACCGCGGCACGCTGATCGCAATACAAAACGCGTTTATGGCGCCGCGTGTGGTTCGCCTGGTCCTGACGCCGGATCTGCGCGGCATCCAACGCTTCGACGTTCTCGAACGCCGCAATCCTTTGTTTGAAGGCGTAACCACCGGAGTAATGGCGGGCGACGAGTTCTTCTACATGGCCAACATTCAGGACGGTAAGACGTCCGGCTTCAACCCGATCACGATTCTGAAGCTGCGCCTGCGGTAACAGGCCGATGAAAAAGTGGCCACAGATTGAAAACAATGAACTTGATATTGTTTTATCCGCGTTCATCTGCGTTCATCTGTGGCGAAATTGCCTTTTTTCAGCAGCTGCTAGATTACCCGGATGTCCATCACGGTGATGTCGTCCGCCTGCTTTCCTCCCGATGCCGCCATGGACGCCAACTCGTTTGCCAATCCCCCGTCATGCGATCGGCCGTGCGACACCACAGTCTCCACCGCCCATCGATCGCTCTGGTCTTCGTTCGTCTCGGGCGTCAGCTTCTCGATCTGGCACTCGGAGAAACCATCGGAAAACAGCACCAGCCGGTCGCCCGTGCGCATCTCGATGGAGCGCTCTTCAAAACCGCGGTCTTTGAAAGCTCCCAGCACCGTGGCGCTGGCGTCGAGAAGTTCGAACTCTCCGTTGGCCCGCACCACCACCGCGGCGGGATGTCCGCAGTTGACATAGCGGATGGTGCGCGTGCTGGCCTGGTACACGCCGTAGAAAAGCGTGGCGAAATGCTCGGGCCGAGTGGATTCGAAAAACAGGTAATTCACTCGCTCCATCAATCGGGATGGATACTTGGCCAGTTCCTGTTGTCCTCGTAGAGTAGCCTGCAGATTTGCCATCAGCAAAGCTGCCGCGATCCCCTTGCCGCTCACGTCTCCCAACAGAAATGCCATCGTTCCGGCGTCGATCTCGAAAAAATCGTACAGATCCCCGCCGATCTCTCCAGCCGGCAGCGACGCGCATTCGCAATCCAGACCGTACGCGCGGAAATAAGGCTGCGGCAGCAGTTTTCTCTGCACGTTGCGCGCGATGCGAAGCTCGGCTGCTATCTGTTGCGGCGGTTCCGGCGGTGCGTTCACATGCTTGCGAACCACTGCCAGGAACCGGCCATTGTCCCAGGGCTTCGGGATAAAATCGCAAGCGCCGCGCTGCATCGCCTCTACGGCGAGTTCGACGGTGCTCCAACCCGTCATTGCAATGATCGGGGCGATGATAGGCGCCACCCTCCCTGCGGCACGCAACTGATCGATCAATCGCAAGCCCTCCTGGCCCGATGTCGTGTCCCACGTGTAGTTCATGTCGACGATAATCAGGTCGTAATTGCCTTGCGCAGTCGCAGCCAGCGCATCGGCCGGCGATCCAACGGTTTCGGGCGCATAGCCGCCGTCTTTCAGCAACAGGCGCAACGCTTCTCGAATGTCCGGCTGATCGTCTACGACAAGAACTCTTTTTACTCGGGTCTCTTTCTCGCCTGCTTCCTCCACTGCTGCCAGGGTCATAATGGTCCGAGCTCCTCTGGCGCTAGTGCAATCCCCCTGCCAGCGGACACTCGCCTCCACCGTGAATGCCTTCAATTGTTTAGCGGATCCGCGCCGGAATCAAGCGTCCGTTCGCGAACACCCGCATCGCGTTTTCGCTACTACCGGCGATGCACACAAAAAAGACGGCGAGGTGCCTCGCCGTCCGGATCGTAAAGGAGCTATCGAGCAGATTCGTTATATTACTGGGCAGACGCGTAGCCAGAGCCAGTTTCATCGGTGGTGGAGAAACTCAGCGTGAGACCAGGCGCTTGCGCATATTGCGAAGACTGCGTCGGCGGCGTAACAACGAAGTTGATGGTGAGCGTTTCGTGGGTGGCGCCGGTGGTGGCGCCGGTCGTGCCCGTGGTGCCGGTTGTGGTTCCGGTTGTCGTGCCCGTGGTAGTGGTGCCAGTCCCGGTGGACGACGAACTCGATGCACTGCTAATCGTCATCGTTCCGGCACAATCCGAATTCACGGTGTAGGTCCCGCTGAACTGCAGGGCGCTATAAGTCATCGTCGTTGAAGTGGTGCTGGAAGCGGCGGACGAATTCCCCGTTAAGGACGAAAGCGAGAGAATCTGGCCGGAGCCATTGAAGTAAAGGTATCCAATAATCGCCGTCGGCTGGTAATTGGCGCTGGTTGTGCCGGTGGTGGAGGTCCCGGTTCCGGTGGTAGTGGTTCCTGTCCCGGTAGTGGTCCCGGTCCCGGTGGTGGTGCCCGTTCCCGTCGTGGTGGTGCCCGTCCCCGTGGAAGCGGTCTGCGCCTGTACTGACATCGGAGTCAAAACAAAGCCGTACAAACCGTTCAGGTTCGAATCTGAGCAGCCATTTTGATAAAGTACCCGGACCAGCCGGACTGTCAGTCCCGATCCCGATTGCGTGCTGGTGGTCGTCGTTCCGGTCCCGGTGGTGCCCGTGGTGGTCGTGCCCGTGGTGGTCGTACCGGTGGTGGTTGTGCCAGTGGTTGTCGTGCCAGTAGTTGTCGTGCCAGTGGTTGTCGTGCCGGTGCTGGAGGTGCTCTGATTCAAGGTCTGCGAGTTAGCATTGGACGTCGATGTAAGGTCGATCTCCGCGCCACGACCCAAAACAACGCCCACCAACTGGGTAGCCGCCGTGTTGGTTCCGAACACGTCCGTCAGCGATACCGTGACAGTACAATCGGGATTCACGTTATAGGTTCCAACGTGCTCCATCGCTGTCCCGGATGGCGCGGAAGTTGTACTAATATTGCCGGCGCCATCGAACACTAAAACGCCGGAATAAGCAAATTGATTTCCCGATGCAATGCCGCCCAGAAGTTCTCCCAGGTAGGTGTCGCTATAGCCGTTCGTGGTCGTTCCAGTCCCCGTTGTTGTGGTGCTTGTCGTTCCCGTTGTTGTCCCTGTTGTACCGGTCGCGGTGCTGGTACCCGTTCCGGACGTTGTCGTTGCCGCCGTTCCGCCCTCACTCGCCACGAAGCCATAAGAGCCGGTTAAACTCGCGTTCGTAAGTCCGCAGTACTGAGCTTGGGCTAATGGACCAAGCAGCAGACCGCACGAGGAAAGGCAGAGCGTCGTTATCCACGTGGATTTCATTTGTATCTCCTGGAAATTTTGCGTTTATTACCGCATTCACGCTATGGACATTCTTATAGGAAGCTCTGTTACAGTGACGGCATCGATGTCACCGCTAGAACCGTTTCCGCGGATAAGGGGTTCCTAACTTGCATTCTCGGCCCCGGCGGATTAGCGGCTGCCAGAACCTTCGAACTTTTAGTACTTAGTACTCTAATTTCCCTGGAGCTAAGGGACGATGCTTAAGTTGCTCTAGCCATGCCCGGTGCATTCAGGCCTCTGACATCTCGTAGCGACCATACCGGCGCACCCGCCCTAGCCGCCGGACGATCCGTCGAACAACCCATCGAACAACCCCTGGAACAGCCCAGGGACTTTCACTTCGCCGTCACCTGGGTCACCTTATTTGCTCACCTGAATCCAATCGAATCCGCAGGACCGCGGCGACGGCTCGAAACTCCCCCTCCGGGGCTCGCACTCGTGCCCATGACGCCGGCTCCGCTCTGCGAGCAACGTGCCGATCCGGATTCCAATGCGAGCTGGGAAATGGTTGTCCCGAAGATGGTACGAAGTGAAAGTGGAAATTTCTTTCCGGCCGAGAGCGATAAAAGGAGGCTCTTATGAGAGAGGCGGGGGATATCGTGCAGCCTTCGAACATTATCGAAATCTCACTCCAGCCGGGCGTTCCATCGCAGATCGACGCTGCCTTGGCGCTCCGTTCCGCCGGCCGTTTGGAGGATGCGCTGGGCGCGCTCGGGAATGCCCCCGAATACAACTCGTATCTCTACACAGTTCGGGGCGAGATCGAGTTTGCCTTGGGCCGCTATCACGACGCGGCGCTCAGCTATTTCGCGGTGGTTCATTCGGATCCGGACGATGCCGATGCGCACTACAATCTGGCTCTTTGCCTGCAGCGTTCGGATCGTTGGGATGCGTCGTGCCAGGCTTTTGAACGGGCGTTGACGCTGGATCCGGCCCGCGATGCGGCGCGCTTGGGCCTGGGCGCCAGCCTGTTGTACCTCAATCGACTGGACGAAGCGCTCACCGTCTTCGACCAGTGTTCGCGCACGCTCCCGGGCGCGGCCGCGTTTGGCAAGGCAGTGGCGCTACAACTGCTGAATCGATTCAGCGAGGCGGAGAGCGCTTACGAAATCCTGCTCGCTTCCGACGCCGATCCGGCGGAAACTTTGTCCAACTTAGTCGCGCTCCATGTTGAGACCGGCGATCTGGATCGCGTTCGCGACTATTCGCAGCGCCTGCTCAAGATTGTTCCGCAATCGCCCGCGGCATTGCAAGGTCTGGCAACCGTCGCGCTCCAAGGCCAGGATCATCATGCCGCGGCGCGCTACTGCGACCGCATCGTGGAGTTGATGCCGGATTGTCTGGAGGGTTGGCACAATCTGCGTCTGGCGCTGGATCGGATACTCACCGGTTTCGGCGCTCCGAAACCATTTGCGGAGGTGAAATAATGGCGCGTCTGCGCGTCCGCATTGAATTGAACCAGCGTATGGCCGGCGTGCCGCTCGAAAAGATGGCAAGCGTGGTCGAAGAGACTCGAAAATTCTTCTACCTGCTATCGGAGGACGTGCACATCGAAGCCGATCGGGGCGAATGGCTGGCGTCCGATTTCGACGCCGAGTCGCTCAACTTCACCGCCGAATTTGGCGGCCCCGTCACAGCCGAACAGGTGCGGGCGTTCGGCGCCGCTTTTTCCGGAGCCACCTCCCTGCGCCGCGATACCATCGCGCAGTTCACGCGCATCGCCCATTACTTGGGTGAAGACGAGCTGGTGGGGTTCGGGCTCTATCAATCCGATGAAGAGAGTGAACCCACCGAGTGGCGCTGCCTTTCCAAGCGCGACGCCATGCGCTTCGGCGAAGAGATCCAACTGCTGGCCCAGGCCGCCGGAGAGCAGTTACCGGAAACGCAATTGCCCGCCATCATAAACGGGAGCGTCGCGGGACGCCGTCTGTTCAAGGATCGGCGCGAGCGGGAGGCATTGGCGGCCGATCCATCCCGGTCAGTTCCCAAGTTAGTTCGCGAGGTGGAATCCAACCTGTCGCGGCGCATCGGGCTGCTGGAAGGAGAAGTGGCCGAGCAAACGCGCAAAGTGCAACAGCTCAGCGGCAATCCCGAAGCCGCCGAAGAACGGTTTCAGAAACTTTTGTCGGCGATGGAGACGTTTTGGGCGCAGGCTCCGCGAACGTTTCCGGAGCTCCCGGCCGCGCCGCTCCAACCACCCGCGGCGCCAAAAGCTTCGCAACAGCAGGAACCGCGAGGCTGGTCGGTACTCGGCGTCAGCGTGGCGGCGGCCATCGCCATTGTCGCCGGCCTCGCGTTTCCCGAAATCCAACGCCAGTGGGTGCGATTTGCATCGGTCGAAATAATGCCGCTGGTGAAGCCCCAGCCTCCGGCCGCCCCGCCGCTTGCAACGCCCCAAAAGTCGACCACGCGCCCCGCTATTCAGAACGTCGCGACACATTCGCTCGAACCCTTCGCCGGCCCTCTGATCCCGCTCGAAATTCCGGCCAATGTGAAATCGAAAGTCCAGTCGGAAGTGCGCGTGAACGTGGTGGTGGCGATTGACCGGGAAGGCAATGTCACCGGCGCGCGCATCGCTTCCACCAAAGGCGAAAGTGCGCCTTTGCTTGAAACCGAGGCCCTGCGCGCCGCTCGCCAGTCGCGCTTCCGCCCGGCACGCGAAGGCGAAAAGACGGTGCCCAGCCAGATGGTCCTCACCTTCCTCTTCAAGCCGGATTCCAACGAGTTTTAGCGGCTAACGATTTCGAAATATCATCGGTGTAGTGCTTGCTGCCGCCCGCTTCCTGGTTTGGATTCTCGCGAATCTCCTGTTCAAAATCCGCATCGTCGGCGCCGGGAACATTCCCAGGCAAGGCGGCGGGCTGATCGTTTCCAACCACGTCTCCTATGCCGACGCCATTTTGATCGGCTGCGCTACGCCGCGCTTCATTCGTTTTCTGATGTGGCAGCCGCTATACGAAAACAAATGGCTACATCCGTTCAGCCGTCTGTTCTACGCCATCCCCATCCCGACCAATTCGCCGAAAGAATCGCTGCGGGCGCTGCGCAAGGCCCGCGCCGAGCTCGAAAAAGGCATGCTGGTGGGCGTGTTTCCCGAAGGCGGCATCACGCGCAGCGGGCACGTGGAGCCGTTCGAACGGGGCGTCGAAGTGATCGCGCGAGGGCTGGATTCCATCCCGATCATCCCCGTCTATCTGGACGGCTTGTGGGGCCACGCCTTCAGCTTGAAGGGCGGGCGTCTGTTCTCGTCGCGCCTTACGATGCGGCGTAAAGTGACTGTGTATATTGGCGAGCCGATCGTGGGACCGGTGGACGCTGAATCTATGCGGCAGCGCGTCCTTGAACTCGGCAGCCGCGCCCCCGAACGCGCCGCGTGAATCTGCTGGACCAACTGCGCGAATTCGACGTGCTGCTTGCGAGCGATCCGGCCATTGAGTATCGATCTGCGATCGAGCTGCGGGATCATCCCGATGTATTGACGATCAAACTGCTGTCCGGCAAGATCACGTTTGTCCATCGGCCGCTGTGGCCGGCGATTTTCGCTATTGGTACGGCGCGCGAGCCCTGGCAGATGCGCGGGCTCTCAAAGGATGCCGCCGCGCTGCTTCGTCAAGCAGATCGGGAGAACAAGCTGATGTCGTCGGGCGACGCGGTTCGCGAACTGGAAGCGCGTCTGCTGGTGCAGGCGCAAAGCGTCCACACCGAGCGCGGTTTTCATCGGAAGCAGGTGCAAAGTTGGCGAGCGTGGGCGGAATCGGTTGAGCTTGGCGCGGTGAAGCTCACGGCGGCGGAAGGGAAGGCGCAGCTTGAAGCGGCGGCGGCACGGCTGAACGCGCGGTTCGGAGCGCCAGGGACTTTGCCGTGGCAAGCTGGTACCAAGCGGAGGTGAATGTGCGATTGTTATTGATTCTTGCGCTGTGCTCCTGGCCGGCGCTCGCGCAGACCAATCAGGAGGCGGAATCTAACATGTCCTGCGTTGAGCGGCTGCAGATGCCGCTATATCCCGGGCTGGCGGCCGCGGCACGTGTCAGTGGTAGCGTGACTGCCACGGTAGTCATCTCTGCGAATAGTTCGAACCAAACAACCTTCTCGTCGGGCTCGCACAAGCTTCTCAGCCCTGCGGTTGACTACGCGCTTCGAGCGTCATCGTTCCGCAAGAGCTGCACCGGGAAATCCGTCATATTAGTTTTTAACTTCGTGCTCAGTGATTACTATCCCGATGGCAAATTGCAGAGAGTTTCGTTTGGCTATCCGAACCAGTTTTGGATCTCCGAACTGCCGCGAATCGTTCAGCCGTGATCAATCCAGCTTCTCGGTGATCACCACAGAGTCCTGCACCTTAAAACTGACCCGCGTCTCCACCGGGATCTCGGCGGTCTTGCCACGCGTCAACAACACATCGCCCGCTCCAGCCGCTCCCCCCGCGCCCGCTCCGATGGCCGCTCCCTTCCCACCGCCGGCGATAGCTCCGATAATGGCGCCAAGGGCTGCGCCTCCGCCGATCTTCGCGGCATCGGTTCCGGTGGAACTGGAGCCAGTCCGCACATAGGGCTCCGTGCTAATGCGGATGTTCTGGTGGTCCGCCGTGGCCAGCCGAACGAGCGAGATTCTCAGGTACGAGACGCCTCTCACGCGGCCCGCCTGCGAGGCATCCACTACCCTGCCCTCCAGTCGAGCGCCGCGATCGGCGATGATCCATCCATCGATTACCAGCGGCTCGCTGAGCGTCGCAAGAAAGCTATCGCCGGTCTGATTGCGTGCCGACGAGAGCGTTTCACCGATGCGAACCGGCAGCAAGGTTCCGGCCGCGAGCGTCACGACATTCGGAACGCGGGTCGCGGGCGCGGGCATCGAGACGTTTTGCACCGGGAGATTATCGGTTGGCGCGGGCGCCGGAGCCGGAGCAGCAACGGGAGCAGGAGCCGGGGCCGGAGTTGGCGGAGCGGATTCGACCGGCGCCGGCACGGGAGGAGGCACACTCCTCGCAATTACGATTTCCTTCTGGCGCCGAACCGGCGGCGGCATCGGCGACGGCTTCTCGCGGACGGGTATATGCGAATGCACCGGAGCCGCGACCTTAGGCGCGGCTGCTACCTGCGGCGTCGGCAGGGGCGCCGGAACCTGCTCCGGAGCAGGTAACTTGGCCGCTTCCTGCTTGGGGACATCCTGCTTCGGGCCTTCGGCTCTGGGGATATCCGGCCGCACCGAAAAATACACGATTCCCGACGCCAGCACGGCTCCCGTCGCAAATGCCGACACCAGTTTCCAATCCATGTTCACGGCCGTCCTCCGCGCTTATTACCTTAAACGCAACCGCGCTGATTTACGTTTCAGAGCCCGAGCCGTTAAAATAGCTTAGGATGCCCGGTTTTCCCAATGAATTTCAGGTCGGCCCCACCCGTATTGCGCCCGCCACCGTGCTGGCGCCCATGGCCGGGGTCACCGATACGGTGTTTCGACGGCTGATCCGCAATCAAGGCGGGTGCGGACTCATCATGACCGAGTTCACCAGCTCCCACGGCGTAGTGGCGTCGCTCAAGGCGAAGAAAACCACGCGGACGTTTCGCTACCTGTTTTTTGAGCCGGAGGAGCATCCCATTTCGGCGCAATTGTTCGGCTCCGATCCGCAGGTGATGGCCGACGCGGCCAAGGCCTGCCAGGATTTTGGATTCGATATCGTCGACATCAACTTCGGCTGCCCGGTCAACAAAGTGGTGAAGTGCAACGGCGGCTCGGGCCTGCTGCGCGATCTGCCGCTGGTGGAAGAGATCCTGCGCAAGGTGCGGGCGGCCATCTCGATTCCGTTTACCATGAAGTTTCGCGCCGGCTGGAATGACCAGGAGCTGGTGGCCGTTCGGATGGCGCGGCTCGCCGAAGATTGCGGACTGCAAGCCGTCGCGCTGCATCCGCGCACGCGCGAGCAGGGCTACAGCGGCAAGGCGGATTGGACGCGCATCGCCGAAGTGAAGGCCGCGGTGCGAAACATTCCGGTGATCGGCAACGGCGACATCGTGACGCCGGAGGACGCGGTGCGGATGGTGCGCGAGACTGGCTGCGATGCCGTGATGATCGGGCGCACGGCTTCGTCGAATCCGTGGATTTTTCGCCAGATTCAGCAATATCTCGCCACCGGAACTTATGAGCATCCCACCGAGCGGCAGCGCTACGAGCTGATGCGCACTTACTACGGAATGCTGTGCGAGCGCGGCGAGGCGGACACGGTGGGTAAGATGAAGCAGTTTGCGACTTACTTTACGCATGGAGTGCGCAACGGATCGAAGCTGCGCGTCGAGATCTACAGGACCACCGAGGCTGCCGAGATACTCGAGCGCGTAGATGCATTCTTTGCAGCGCGAGTTGGCCGGAGTTCCCGCCTGAAACAGGTCCAGTTGATCACAGACGGGGCTTGCATCGGCAACCCCGGGCCGGGTGGCTGGGCGTGCATTCTGCGCTACGGAGACAAAAAGCGCGAGATTTACGGATCAGAGCGCGAGACCACCAACAATCGCATGGAGCTGAAGGCCGCGGTGGAAGGCTTGCGCGCTTTGAAGGAACCGTGCGAGGTGGAAATCGTGACCGATTCGAATTACCTGAAGAACGGCATCACGGACTGGATCCACAAATGGAAGAAGAACGGCTGGCGCACCGGGGACAAGAAGCCGGTGGCCAATCAGGATCTGTGGGAGGAGCTGGACGAGCAGAACGCGCGGCACAAAACTACCTGGTCCTGGACGAAGGGCCACGCTTCGCATTCCGACAATAATCGCTGCGACGAATTGGCGACAGCGGCCGCGCGCGGTCAACTGCATTCTCACTAACTGCGAGTGAACCGGGCGCACACGTGTGGAGCGCGAGCGGCAGGCACTCGTGCACCCGAGCGTTGACTTACTTCCACTTACTCGCTGGGCACTCAGTTGCATCGGCTACGGCATGCGCAGAGCCAGATCGCAAGCATTTTCGCTCGGGCTGCATGTCCTGCTCGCGTTGCTGTTACTCGCGGCCTCGCGATCGATTCGAGCGCCAATCCAACCCGCCGCCCCCTTGCACGCCACACCGTTGACGCTCTACCGCCCGCGCCAGGCCCCTGAAGCTCGCGGCGGCGGGAGCAATCAAACCGCGCTTCCGGCCAGGCATGGGTCGCCTCCACCCCGGGCGCATCGGACGTTTATTCCGCCGGCCTCGAGCGTACATCCGCCACTCGCGCTGCCCATCACCGTCACCTTCGACGCTCCCATCGATAACACAGCCGCCAACATCGGCGATCCTTACAGCCGCATCGCCGAAGGCGCGCTCGGAATGCACGGCCACAATGGCATCGGCGATTCCGGATGCTGCGGAGGAATCGGCGAGTCGCAATCGGGACCGCCGGGAATATCCGCCGTTCATCGCGAACGCGGAGTGACGCCGCCTCAGTTGCTGTATAAAGTGGAGCCGGAATTCTCCGACGAAGCGCGCAAGGCCAAGCACCAGGGCGTGGTCGTATTGATGATCGAAGTGGATGCCGGCGGGGCCGTTCGCAATATCCGAGTGCGCCAAAGTCTCGGCTTGGGGCTGGACGAAAAGGCCATCCAGGCGGTGTCGCACTGGCGCTTCCGGCCGGGGATTCTCAACGGCAAACCAGTGACGACGGAGGCCATCGTGCAAGTGAACTTTCAACTACTCTGAGGGCTATTCTTTCGGTCCGATGCCGAGCGCCTTCATCTTGCGATAAAGATTGCTGCGCTCCAGACCCAGCAGTTCCGCGGTCTTGCTCACATTTCCCTTGGTTTCATCCAAGGTCTTGAGGATGTATTCGCGCTCGGCCGCGGCGCGAACTTCGTGCAGGCTGCCCAAGCCGGTCCGCCGCCCGCTCGAACACCGCGCGCTTGCCGGGAATCAGCGGAATGTGCCGCGCGTCGATGCGCACCTGCGGGCTCATGATCACGATGCGCTCCATCAGGTTGCGCAGCTCGCGCACATTGCCCGGCCAGCGGTGCTCCTTCAGCACTTCGTACGCTTCCGGGGTCAGCTCCTTGGGCCGGCGTCCGTAAGCGGTGGTGAACTCCTTGAGGAAATGTTCGGCCAGCAGCGGAATATCTTCAATTCGTTCGCGCAGCGGCGGGACGTAGAACGGAATCACGTTCAGGCGATAGAACAGATCCTCGCGAAAATTCCCGCGCTCGATTTCTTCTTCCAGATTCTTGTTGGTGGCCGCCACCACGCGCACATCCACTTGAATGGAAGTCTCCGCGCCCACCGGCTCGAAACGCTGCTCCTCCAGCGACCGCAGCACCTTGGCCTGGGTCTTCAAACTCATGTCGCCCACTTCGTCCAGGAACAGCGTTCCGCCGTCGGCCTTCTGCAGCTTGCCGGTTTTGTCTTCGGTGGCGCCGGGAAAGCTGCCCTTGCGATGTCCGAACAGCTCGCTTTCGATCAGGTCTTCGGGGATGGCCGCGCAATTCACTTCAACGAACGCTTCGGCGCCGCGCGCGCTGCTGTTGTGAATCGCGTGCGCCACTAGTTCCTTGCCGCTGCCGCTTTCGCCGTAGATCAGCACGCGGCCGTTGGTGGCGGCCATCAAAGCCAGCTGTTGCCGCAGCGCTTTCATCGGAACGCTTTCGCCGATGATTTGCAGCTCGCGCCGGCCTTCTTCCTTGAGGCGCTCCACTTCCAGTTCCAGCTTGCGCTGCTGCAGCGCGTTCTTCACCACCACCGTCACTTTTTCGATGGTGAGCGGCTTCTCCAGGAAATCGAAGGCGCCCAGCTTGGTGGCTTTCACCGCGGTCTCGATGGTCCCGTGGCCCGAAATGATCACCACCACCGGCCGATTGGTGAACGCGATCTCCTGCAGACGGGCCAGCGTCTCCAGTCCGTCCATTCCCGGCAGCCACACGTCCAGCAGAACCAGATCGTACGGGCTGCGCGTAATTTCAGCGAAACATTCCTCGCCGGTGGCTATGGCGTGCGTGTGATAGCCTTCATCTTCGAGAACTCCCGCGAGCGACTGCCGGATGAGTGGTTCGTCATCGACAATCAGAATTCGCGCCGGCTTCACGAAGCGCTCTCCGCGGACGAGAACCTCAGCGCTCTTGGGTTCGGCTTTGGCCTCTACCTCAGCGCCGGCCGGGATGGGGAGTTCCACGATGAAACGAGCGCCGGTGGGTACGTTGTCCTCAACGCGGATGGTGGCTTCATGGTCGGCGAGAATGCGATTCACGATCGCCAAGCCAAGCCCCGTTCCCCGCCCCTTGGTAGAAAAATATGGCAGGAACAGCTTTTCCTTGTCTTCGCGTGAGACGCCGCAGCCGGTGTCGGCGATGACCAGCTCCACCGAATCGGCTTCCGTGGATCGTGTTCCGATATAGAGGCGCTTCACCAGCGACTCCTGCATCGCCTCGGCCGCGTTATCCACCAGATTCACCACCACGCGCTTGAACTGCTCGCGATCCACCCGCACCCAAGGCAGCTCCGGCGCTAGATCCTTGTCCACCCGGATTCCATCCAATCGCCCTTCGAAGACAGAAACCGCGTTGTCCACAATTTGATTCAAGTCCGAAAGCACCGGCTGCGCCGCCGGGAAACGCGTGAACTGGGAGAATTCATCCACCAGCGTGCGCACGCTTTCCACTTCCCGGGCGATGGTGGCCGAGCACTCCTGCAAAATGCGCCGCGTGTCGGCGGTCTGCTCGGCACGGCCCAACTGCCGCGCGATGCGGTCGGCACAGAGTGCAATGGGCGTCAGCGGATTCTTGATCTCGTGCGCCACCCGGCGCGCCACCTCGTGCCAGGCCGCGGCCTTCTGTGCGCGCAGCAGCTCGCTGGTATCTTCCACCACCAGAACGAAACCCGAGCTGCGCCGTTCATCGAGCGCGGCCACGGTGAGCGACAGGTGCAGCACGCGCCGCTCGGCTTTGTACTCGATCTGCGTGCCCGCCACGGCCTTGCGGCGGGCGCTGATTCATCAGATAGCGGATTTCGGCGGTATCTTCGCGCGAGAACAGGTCGCTCAAGCGGGCCGCTCGCGCCACTTGCTCCTCCGGAAAGATTCCCAGCAGCGCCCGGTTCACGCGCTGGATGCGCCCATCGGAGGTGAGCGAGATGACGCCCGTGGGAATGCTCTCGAGAATCGCTTCGGTGAATCGCCGTCGCGCTTCCAGTTCCTTGCTGTTGGTCTCCAGCGCCTCCGTCATTTCATTGAAGGCGCGCACCAGCGTGGCCATTTCATCGATGGCGTCCACGCGCACGCGATAACTCAAATTGCCTTTGCGGATCTGCTCGGCCGCCCGCAGCAGCGCCGTGATGGGCGTGCTGATCTGTCCGGCCATATAGCGCGCGATCCAGATGGCGAAGAACAGAATGAACAACGTGATCAGAGACAAAAGCAGCAGGTACAAGCGGCGAAAAGCCTTCTTGTCCATGGACAGGTGATTGTAATCGGCTACCGCCTGGCTGATTTCGCGCTGCTTGGCGGCCAATTTCAGCGGCATGCGGCCCGAAAGAACCAGCTTTCCTTCATCGACCTTTATGCTGCTTTTATAGATCTCGTCCTGGCGCGCCACCGACACCGAGCAAAGCATCCTGCGGCTGCCATCGGGACGCTCGATTTCGGCTTTTTCGATCTGATTGTCCTGGCAGAAGCGTTCGTAAAAATCCGCGCTCTGGGCCGGCTGGGACGCCAGCCAATGAGCCTGCGCGGTTAGTTTATCGCCCACTTCCTGATTGAGCGCGTTGGCGATCTCGACCAGATCGATATTCATGGTCTGCGCCGGCCGGCTGAACCACTTGTCTAAATTACGATTCAATACCGACACGCTCCACAGCACCAGAAAAAAGATGGGCAGCACACTGAGCGCCGAGCGCACCGCCGATTAATTTCGACTTGATATGCGAACCGGGCTGGTTGGTGTGCCGCTCAATGTACACCTTCACCACGGTCCGGAACAGCATGAATCCGAGTCCCACGGTAAGAATAAAGATCACCGTGGAAACGGCCCAAAACAGATAAGTCTGCTGGATGTTGGAGGGCGCCGGTGCGAAGGCGCCCAGGTTGAAGGAGCCTTGAGAGACCACCAGCGACGCCAGGATGCTGAGCAGCACCACGGCCGATCCAAACATAACTCGCTTTCGCATCGTCTTTTGAAAAGAGCCCTGTACGAATTATAGGAGTAAGAGGTCGCGAGCGGGAAGTGAAGTGGTGGGGGCTATGGAAAGAGTCGTGCTCCGCGACACCTCAAAGCACCACCTCCGCGCGGTGCTCACTCCCGTTTTTAGAAGAAAGCTCGCTGGCTTCTACCGGAAACGGTATTTGGAATGGGCCGCTCGTACCGGTAAACCTATGGTAATTAATTAATGAGTTTGTTATTCTGCCCTCAGTAACGTTTGGTATCGGGAGTGCAACCCCGGTACGGTCTGCGGGGAGCTCAACTGGTTTGTTTGGGCTTCTTGTTCTGCTTTAACTCAACTGGGACTTGGCGCTGGACGGCGCCGGAGGCCATAAAACACAATGCAAGCTGCGCACAAGGAGCATGAAATGACCGAGATTCTTACCAGAAATCTGATCTATGCGGACACCAGCGGTGTTCCGTCCCGCAGCCAAGGGATGCTGCGGAAATCGTTACTGCTCTTTTTTGGCCTTTGGCTGATTACGGCGCTGACCGTTTCGTTGTCGGCCCAGTCCATCACTTCCGGCGATGTTACGGGAACCGTGACCGATCCTACCGGTGCCGCGGTACCCGGCGCATCTCTCACGCTGACCAACGCCAGTACGAACGCGGCGCTAAAGGGCGCCTCCGGCGGGGCGGGAGATTATCGTTTTGCCTTCGTTACCCCCGGCACGTACAAACTGTCTGTGAGCGCCAGCGGCTTTCAGACCCAGGAAAACCCCGGGGTGGTGGTCCTGGCGGGACAGCCCACCACCGTCAATGTCCAACTGACCGTAGCCAGCGCCACGCAGACCGTAGACGTGGTTGAGTCTGCGACCGCCGTTCAGACCGAGAACGCCGATACCTCCACCGGCATCTCGACGCAGATGATCGACAACCTGCCTAACCCGGGCGGCGACCTTACCTATTTCGCGCAGACCACGCCGGGCGTCGTCATGAACACGCAATCCGGCTACGGCAATTTCTCCTCCAGCGGCCTGCCTGGTATTTCCAACCTGTTCACCATCAACGGGATGAATTACAACGATCCGTTCTTGAGCCTCAACAACAGCGGCGCTTCCAATCTGACGCTGGGCGCGAACGACATCGCGGAAGCCAACGTGATCAGTAATGCGTACTCAGGCCAGTATGGCCAATACGCGGGAGCGCAGGTTACCTACATCACCAAATCGGGAACCAACGAATGGCATGGCGACGCGATCTACAACTGGAATGGCCGTATAATGAATGGCAACCAGTTCTTCAGCAACGCATTCGACTCGCCGAGGCCCTTCAACAACTTCAATCAGTGGGCAGCCGGCTTCAACGGTCCGATCTGGAAGAACCACACCTTCTTTGACGTGGATTATGAAGGTCTCCGCAACCTGCTGCCGACCGCCGCCGTATTGAATCTGGTTCCCAGCCCGCAATTTCAATCCGCCACGCTGCAAAACCTGATGGCCAATGGCAACGCCGCGGAAATTCCGTTCTATCAGAAAGCTTTCGCGATTTACAACAGCGGCCCAGGCGAAACGCCCTTCACCCAGGACAACGGCGGATGCGGGACCTTTACGTCCTCTTATCTGGGAAGTGCGCCTTGCGCCTATCAGTTCCGAACCACGCCCACCAGTCTGAATCATGAATATCAGTGGGCGGCTCGCGTCGACCATATTTTCGGCGACAAAGACCGCGGCTACATCCGAGTCTTCCGCGACAACGGCTTTCAACCCACCTACACCAGCCCGTTCGGCTCCGCCTTCAATGCTTCCAGTACTCAGCCGCAAATGGCCGGCCAGGTCTCTGAAACGCATACCTTCGGCCCGAATGCCGTCAATCAGCTCAGCGGCTCGGTCCTGTATTACGCGGCGATCTTTGCCCCGTCCAACATAAGCGCCGCAACGTCGGCTTTGCCTACCTATATCTCCTTCAACGACGGTTCGTTTGTAGGCGTAGGCCCCAACTCGGAAAGCTGCTGCTCCTATTATGCGTTCACCAACGGCCGGCGCGTGTTCCAGTATCAGCTCCTGGATGATTTCTCCCTGATCAAAGGCAAGCATACGTTCCGGATCGGGTTTAGCTGGCTGCACCAAACCGTCAGCGATCTAGACTTCGAAGGCGATGCCGGCGTCCTGACCGGGCAGGTCTTCACCAACATCAACGACTTCTATAACGGGGGCGGCGGCAGCTCTTACATGATTCAGGGCTTTCCTTCTTCCCCGGAAGCCGGGATTCGCTTCAATACGATCGGCGGTTATGTCGCCGACGATTGGAAGGCTACCGATCGCCTGACTATATCTTTGAACCTGCGGCTGGAAAGCTACTTCGATCCCACCTGCGACCAGAGTTGCTTTACGCGTCTGGCGACACCGGCCAACGGAATTCCTACTCCCGGCGACGTAGCCACACCTTACAACCAGTTGATTATCTCCGGCCAGCACGACGCTTATGCGCATGTCAAGCCGGTGGTCTGGGAGCCACGCATTGGAATCGCCTGGCGGCCGTTCAAGAACGATAAGACCGTCATCCGCACCGGCGCCGGAATCTTCGCCGATAATCTGCCGGGAGGATTGGCCGAAACCGCAGCCTTCAATCCTCCTCAGACTTTGACAGCCGTCGTCCCGGCGCCGGTCTTGGCGCCTGGCGTTCCGAATAGTCCGTTTACCGCAGCCGCGGCGGAAAATCAGGCCTTGCTCACAGGCTTTAAATCCGGTGGCAGCTTCAACTCCCTTTCCGCATCAGTGCCCGGTTTCTCCGCTCCAGCCTTCTATGCTTTCCCCAGCACCATGATGCAGCCCACTTACTATAAGTGGAATTTCGAGATTGAGCAGTCCCTGGGGGAAAAGATGGTGCTGACGGTGAACTATAACGGAATGCATGGCGTTCATCTCCCGCTCGCGGATTTCGGAATCAACGCCTATTGTCCGCCCGGGCCAGGCAGCCCCTGTCCCAACGGCTTCGCCGGCTTGCCGGCGTCGGCGCCCAATCCGGCGTTCGGGACGGAATATCAATACACCAACGCGGGCATTTCAAGTTACAACGGACTCACTATCAGTCTCCAACGCCGTCTGTCGGCCGGGCTGACCTTCACCCTCAATTACACCTGGAGCCACAATCTGGACGACGTTTCCAATGGCGGCATCGAAAATGAGCCCTACGCCGCCCTTGCGACCAATGAAAGCGTCACAGTCCCGCAGAATCCCTATAACCTCGCAACCAATTACGGAAACTCGGATTACGACGTCCGCCACTACTTCAGCGCGAATATGGTGCTGTCAGATATGTTCCGCCACTCGGGATTCAAGTGGGGACCGAACTCCGTTTTTGGCGGCTGGACCCTGTCAAGCAACTGGTTCCTGCGCAGCGGTCTGCCGTACAGTGTGGTGGACGGCGCCGCGGGTGGTGCGCTCGGGGCCTACAATTACACCAACGCGACTATTTTCGCCACGCCAACCGGTTATGTTCCCACCAGCTGCACCAATGGCGTGAACACGCCCTGTATTACAACTTCGCAGTTCGAACCGGGCTTCGCCACCACTGGAGTCCTCACCGGCTTCGGCACCATGGGCCGCAATCAGCTCTTCGGCCCGCATTTCTTCAATGTGGATCTCGCGGTCATGAAGATGGTCCGTATCAAGGAGCGCCTCACCTTCTCGTTCGGCGCTTCGGCCTCCAACCTGTTCAACCACCCGAACTTCGACAACCCAGTGGGCAACCTCGCCGCGCCGAACTTCGGCTCGGTGGACAACACGATTTCACCCCCCACCAGCATTCTGGGCTCGTTCCTGGGCTCGGGCGGATCGCCGCGCTTCGTCGAGATCAAGGGCATCCTTCGGTTCTAAGAGCTGAGACACTGAAGGGCGGCGCGGAAGATCATTTCTTCCCGCCGCCCTTTTTCTTTTGCGCATCTTCCAGGGCGCCAGGCGGTTCACCCGGCGCGTAGTACCCGCGCCTGACCGAAACTTTTAATCCCGCCGGACCCACCCTCACCCCCAGCTTGCGAAACTTGCCGTCGTGCGCCCGATTGGTCGGCACATAACCGATCGCATACTGGCTCCGCAATTCGTCTTCAATCGTTTCATAAATTTCGCCCAGCGATTCCCTCTTCTTGCCCGCGTCGAACATTCGTCCGCCGGTTGGCTCCGCCAGGCCTTTCAGGAATTCGCAGCCGAAGTACTTTTGGTCGTAACAGATCCCATAGACGATGGTGTTGGTGGCCTGCACCGCTTCCAGCGCCTCTTCCATGTGCATGCGGCTACCGTTGTCCAGGCCGTCGGAAACAATGAGCATCGCCTTGCGCCCCGGCACGTCCTTCAGCTTGTTCACCGCGGTTTGATACACCGCGTCGTAGAGCAGAGTGCTGGGCATCGCGCCTCCGTCGGTTGGCAGGCCGCGGAACGGGATGGCGTGCAAGTGAGCCAGCGAGGTTCGAAGCAGCGCCGTGGACGACGTAAAATCCTGCCACATCACCAGCGTGCTCGAGAAACCCAGCAGCAGCGCGTGATCCGTCGGCCGCAGCACCGCGTCGAAGAACCGGCCCGCCGCCTCGCGCTCGGCTGGGATGGCCTCTCGCACGCTGCCGCTCACATCCATCAGCATGGCGACGGTAAGGGGCAGGTCCGTCTCGCGGGTGAAATAGCGAATCTCCTGCTTGCGCCCATTCTCGCGGATCTCAAAATCTTCCTTGCGCAGAGTCGTCACCAGCGCGCCCCGCTTGTCGGACACAGTGCAAAGCACGTTCACCACGTCTACATCCACGCGGATGGGCGCCGATTCCGGAGCCTCCGCCACTTGAGCAAATTGGGGGCCGCACGCGGCGAACAGGACGAAACTAAGGATGACCTTCAACGCAGTCGTATTCCATCAGTTCGAAGTTCTTCGCTTGACGATGCAATGGAAAACGCAGCTTCCAGGCATGCGTGTAGACTTTCGGATCTTCGAGCGTGGCTTCGTACCAGAT
The DNA here is from genome assembly GCA_963735145.1 of Bryobacterales bacterium. Taxonomy (GTDB): domain Bacteria; phylum Acidobacteriota; class Terriglobia; order Bryobacterales; family Bryobacteraceae; genus Palsa-89. The sequence goes on from CAVTJS010000004.1 coordinate 88,702, forward strand.
AGTATTGGCGTCCACAGGTGTGTAGCGCTCGGTCACGTGCAATTGATTGCTATGGAAATCTCCGGCCATGTCCAGCCAGGTCTTGTCGTTCAGATCGCTGACGTCGACCACCAGCGTGTCGCCTTCCCAATGCGCGACAGAATCGCCGTCGAATGTTCCCATCGCTTCAGGATGGGCGTTCCGATCCAGATGAAAGATCCGCCAGGCGTGCGCATACTCATAGTCCACATGAATTTTTCCGGCACTCTGCACGATTTCAAAAGCGAACGGCATATAGGTGATACGCGGCACGCCGGGAAGTTGACAGTGCGCTTGTGGATCGTTCAGAAGGCTCTTCGCCAGTTCGTCACGCTTCTTCAGCGCCCAATCCTGATAGGGTATTTTGTCGACTTCCGCAATACCGGGGCCGCCGGGCGAACCATAATCGCCTCTGTGTTTGACAACGTCCCAATCGGCCAGCGTGTGCTCTTCCCAGATGCCTGAAAGATCGGGCTTGCCATCGCGGGCGCGAGGCATGGGGCCGGCCTTTTCTCCCGGCCGGAATGGATCGGCATCGCCCGGCTTGGGAACCGTGTCCCAGCTATCCTGCGCGTGAATCGCAGGCGCCAGCAGGCACGCGACGGCAATCAGGCAAAGCTTGTTCACTGCTTGGGACCGTTATCAGGCGAGCCGGCGAACAGCTTCCGCCCATCCGGAGTTGTGATCTGCCGCGCGGCCAAAGTGTGCGAGCCGTCTTTGGCGACAAATCCATGCACCGTGATCGCATCGCCGGGCTTTACCGTGTCCCGGCGCCAACCGCCGCGATAGAGTACGTTAGGAGGGCCGGTTTCTAGGCCCCAATTGACGACTGTGCCATCGTCGGACTTCACATCAATGTAGATCCAGGAGTGTGGATTCACCCAATCCACTTTCGTTACGGTGCCCACCAGATCCACAGCCTTGCTGCCGTCGAATTCGGCGGCGAAGGAATGATGCGCCGCGAGGGGCGCCACGCCGCAAAGCAACCCCGCCGCCAACGCGGAAAGCAACGCTATCTTCATGAAGATTCCTTACCAAATCATGCTATCCGATTCTCAGAATGACTGCATCACGACGCCGTTCCCGAGCTCTACTTGAGTGCAGCGCATGTGCGGCGAACCATCTTTCGCGCGGGCGCCGGAGCATTTCACTTTGTCGCCCGGCTTCAAAGTGTCCTTGGACCAACCCAGGCGCTGCAGCGCGTTCGGGCTATCGATTTCGATCACCCAATGCTCTACAGCACCGTCTGCGTTGACGGCATCAAGATCGATGTGCGCGTGTGGATTGGACCATTCAAAGCGAGTGACCACTCCGGTCACGCTAGCCGGATGCTTCAGATCGAATTCGGCGGTGGAGTGATGCGCCAGTAGCGGGAATGCGAGGAAGGAAAACAAGAGCGCACGGGCGCGCATAGGGTTACTGTCGCATCCTATGAGGCCTGTGCGGAATATGTCAAGCGGCGCGACTAATGATTGGCACCCCTAATCTCGTGCCGATCGTAAGCGTCGCGCATTCTTCGCAATTGGTCGAAGTCGCTCGAAAGCGCGTCCCGGTCGCGCGGCGGCAGGTGATTATGGTCCAGCACATGCTGCACCCTGTTAATGGAATCGTCCAATTCGCCTCTATCGAAATTTCCGCGCTCCCATTTCGAGGAAAAATCCCGCAGCTTTTTCTCGGCGTCGTTCAAACGGTCTCGATCCCCATTGGTGAAGTGATATGCATCATAGGCGCGATTCAGATCCAAGCCCACCTGGTCCACCAGAGAGGACACCGAGGACGGATCGTATTGCGCCCGGGGTGCAAACTGCGCCTGGGCGAGCAATCCGGACGCCAACAGCACGGCCGCAGCGAGGTTTATTGATTTTAGTGCTTTCATTTCGCCATCCTTTCGGGGCCGGTTACAACGCCCTTTGTGGGACGCTCCAACGCCCGATTATGTTTTGTTGCGAAATTTCGGCAGGACGCTGCCCAGTACTAGGGTCCCGGCGCGCGGCATGGCATAATCACAAGTTGGCGCATATTCTTCCACTCAAACAAGCGATCCAGGAAATGGTTCGCGACGGTGATGTGGTGGCTCTGGAAGGCTTCACACACCTGATTCCTTTTGCCGCCGGGCACGAGATCATCCGGCAGGGGCGTCGCAACCTGACGCTGGTCCGCATGACGCCCGACCTGATCTACGATCAACTGATCGGCTCGGGCTGCGCGTCGAAACTGATTTTCTCCTGGGGCGGCAATCCCGGCGTGGGCTCGCTGCATCGGCTGCGCGACGCGGTGGAGCAAGGCTGGCCCGCTCCGCTGGCGCTCGAAGAGAACGCGCATGCCGGCATGGCGGCCGCCTACGCCGCCGGTGCGTCGCATCTGCCGTTCGGGCTGCTGCGCGGTTATCTGGGAACCGATCTTCCGAAATACAACCGCGTCAAATTCATCGAATGCCCGTTTACCGGTGAGAAGCTAGCTGCCGTGCCCGCCATCCGTCCGGATGTCACCGTCATCCATGCCCAGAAGGCTGACCGCAAAGGCAATGTGCTGATGTGGGGCGTGGTGGGCGTGCAAAAGGAAGCGGTGCTCGCGGCCAAGCGTGTCGTGGTGACGGTGGAGGAGATTGTCGATCGGCTGGATGCCCCGCCCAACGCCCTGGTGCTGCCGTCCTGGGTAGTGGGCGCGGTTTGCGAAGTAAAGGGCGGAGCGTTTCCGTCTTACGCGCAAGGCTATTATCCGCGCAACAACGCCTTCTACAAACAATGGGACCCCATCGCGCGCGAACGCGAAACGTTCCAGGCCTGGATGCAAAAGCATGTGCTCTCGACCAACGATTTCGACGAGTTCAAACGCAGTCTGGAACAGGCGGTAACTCATGCCTGAGACCAAATACACCGCCGACGAAATGATGACCATCGCCGCGGCGCGCATGATCCGCAATGGCGCGTCTTGCTTTGTGGGCATCGGGCTGCCGAGCGCGGCCGCAAACCTGGCGCGGCTCACGCATGCGCCGGACACGGTGTTGATTTATGAATCCGGATGCATCGGGACCAAGCCGACGGTGCTGCCGCTCTCCATCGGCGATGGTGAGCTTTCTGAAACCGCCGACGCCGTGGTTTCCATCCCGGAGATTTTCGCTTATTGGCTGCAAGGCGGACGCATCGACCTGGGATTCCTGGGCGCGGCGCAGATCGACAAGTTCGCGAACATCAACACCACGGTGATCGGCGATTATTACAAACCTTCGGTACGGCTGCCGGGTGCGGGCGGAGCGCCGGAAATAGCGGCGTCCTCAAAAGAAGTGCTGATCACGCTGCGGCAAAACAAGCGCGCGTTCATTGAGAAGCTCGATTTCGTCACTTCCGGCGGCCACTTCAGCGGTGGCGACAGTCGCGCGAAAATGAATCTGCCCGGCAAAGGTCCCTCGGCGGTAATCACCGATCTCGGCATCATGACCCCGGACGAGACCACGAAGGAGCTAACGCTCACCAGCCTGCATCCGGGAGTGACCGTGGAAAAAGTGATCGAATCCACCGGTTGGGCTCTCAAGGTTGCGCCGAAACTCGCCACCACCGAACCGCCGACAGAAACCGAACTGCGCGTGCTTCGCGATCTGAACGAACGCACCGCGCGTGCTCACGCCGGACAGGCCTGATGCTCACGTTCGCATACGACATGCTTCCGTCGCGCGTCGTATTCGGCGTCGGCTGCCTGGACAAATTGCCCGAAGAGATCGATCGGCTGGGCGCCCATCGCGCCCTGGTGCTCTCCACGCCAGAACAGCGCAAAGAAGGACAGCAGATGGTGGAGCGCTTGGGCGCGCGCGCCGCCGGATTGTTCGACCAGGCAGTGATGCACGTGCCGATCGAGATCGCCGAACAAGCCCGGGAACAAGCCAAGGCGCTGGGCGCGGATTGCTGCGTCGCGGTGGGCGGCGGTTCTACAACTGGCCTGGCGAAAGCGATTGCGCTGGTATCGACGCTTCCCATTTTGTCGATCCCAACCACCTACGCGGGATCGGAGATGACGCCCATCTGGGGCATTACCGAAAGCGGCATGAAGAAGACCGGCCGCGATCCACGGGTGCTTCCGAAGACCGTGCTCTACGACCCCACGCTCACCGTTACGATGCCGCCCATGCTGTCGGCCACTAGCGGGATGAACTCGATCGCGCACTGCGTGGAAGCGCTGTATTCGAAAGATGCGAATCCGATCATCTCGATGATTGCCGAAGAAGGCATTCGCGCCCTGGCCATCGGGCTGCCGCTGGTGGTGAAGGAACCGGCCAATCTGGAAGCTCGATCAAACGCCCTCTATGGCGCCTGGCTGGGCGGCATGTCGCTGGGCGCGGTGGGCATGGCGCTGCATCACAAGCTGTGCCATACCCTCGGCGGCAGCTTCAACCTTCCGCACGCCGAGACGCATACGGTGGTATTGCCGCACGCCACAGCCTACACTGCGCCGGCCGCCGAAGAAGCGATGTTGCGCATTGAACGAGCGCTCGGCGCCCAATCGGCTGCACAAGGCCTCTTCGATCTGGCTGCTTCGCTCGGTGCGCCCACGTCGCTGGCGGCGCTGGGGCTGAAGGCGGCCGATCTGGATAGAGCCGCGGACATCGCGGTGCTGAATCCCTACTACAATCCGCGCCCCATCACGCGCGAAGGCATCCGGGCGTTACTGCAGGATGCCTTCGAAGGCCGGCGACCTCAATAACCAACTAGCGCCTCCAGCCGCGTCCGTAATAACCGCGTCCGTAATAGCGAGGCGCATAATAACGTGGACCGTAGTAAGCGCGGGGTCCCCAATAAACCGGCGCGGTCGCAACATAAGGAACAACGGGCGCCGGAGCGGGATAGTATCCATAAGCCGGGGCCACTCCAACTCCAACTCCGATGGCGACGCGCGGCGCTGCGAACGCGGCGGTTCCCACTAAGAACAAAAGGGCGAGCAATTTGGTTTTCATCGATCTTTCCTCCTCACGCGGTCTGAATAGGCATTCCACGTACCAAGGGCGATCACCTGTGAAATATTGAACTTGCGGCCAATCGTTGCACCTCGCGCATGGCCCATATCCACCAGCGGGTTTGATTTCAGCCGACCCGGCACGAATCCCCGTTAGAATTCGCGCACTTTCTGGACGATAACGCCATAGGGACCTTAACAGGGATAGAGCATCAATGAATGACAACTACTTCGTTACCTGGCTGCCCAAGTACAGCGTCAACATCGAGGCCATCGATAGCCAGCACCAAGTCCTGGTCGGCTTGATTCGCCAACTGCAGGAAGCCATGTCGGAAGGGCGTGGACGAGCGTTTCAACATGGGTTAGCCGAGCGTCTGGTGGACTATACGAAGCAGCACTTCCGCTTCGAAGAAAAACTGATGAGCGAGCGCGGCTATGAGTTGCTTGCCGACCATATGAAGCAACATCGCGTATTGACGGACCAGGTGTGCGAACTGCAGCAAAAGATCCAAAACCGCGAGGCGGTTTCCAATGCTTCCATCATGTTGTTTCTGCGGAACTGGCTCACCGACCATATCATGCAGCACGACCAAAAATATGCCCAGGCCTGGAAGGGCAAAGCTTAGCTTCGCGCAGCTTTCCGCCCGGCCTTAGTACGAAAGTCCATCAGGGATACTAAGGATGCATATAGGTTCTCCGCCCGATTGGGAGTGCGCAAACCTGCGCCTTAGAATGCATTAGGATCATGAACGCAGGTACCCTCCCCTCCAAGCCGAACAAGACTCAATACTCGGAAGCCGAGGCGGCCGAGGAGTTGGGTATAAGCATAGAGCAGTTGCGCGTCCTGATTCGAAAGCACATCGCAAAAAGCGACGAGGACCTGTTGCACATCGCGGTGGCGAGCTTCCATCCCTCCGATCTTCTGGTGCTCAAGATTCTCACCGGCCAAAGCACCGATCTTCCGGGGAACGAAACCACCGAATAGTCTCCTGCTAAAGGTCAGTCCCATCTTCGCGGCCAGCCAGAAAATCGCCTGCTTCCGACATGGAGTCCGAGAGCGGCTCGGATACCTTCGTCGCGCCCCTCAGGCCCAGCACGAGGTTGTATAGCCCCAGCACCCCGGCGACGGTGGCGTGGTAGTACTCCTGGCTCAAGTATTTCTTGACCCCGATTACGATGCAGATCACTGCGGCGACGCAGAACGCTGCAAGTGAAACAAACCGATTCCAGTTGAGACGGGGCCTCGCCACTCTTGGAAGCATCGGCTTGCGCGCAAGCTGGGTTTAGCAGACCGATGAAAAAGTCCAAAACGTAGGTGGCCAGATTGCTTTTTGCAGCACCCTGTTAGTTAGCCGCACGTCCTTGCTGGTAAGATGCTGGGGTATGGCAAAGCTTGGATTTCTTGGATTGGGTCTGATGGGCTATCCCATGGCGCGGAATCTGGCGCGCGCCGGGCACCAGGTGGCTGTGTGGTCGCATACGGCGGGCAAAGCGCGGCAGCTCGCCTCGGAGGAAAAAGCGACTGCGTGCGCCTCGCCCAAGCAGGTGGCCGAACAGGCCGACTTCGTCTTCGCCTGCGTGGGCGATACGCGCATGTCCGAGGAGGTCTTCACCGGCCCCAACGGCGTCATCGAAGGCGCCAAAGCGGGAACGGTCGCAGCGGATGCCAGCACCATCTCCCCCAGCGCCAGCCGTGGCATTGGCCAGAAGCTGAAGGCCAAGGGCATCCATTTCCTGGACGCGCCTTGCACCGGTTCCACACCGGGGGCGATCAATGCCACCCTCACCTTCATGATCGGTGGCGATCAGGGCGTATTTGAAAAAACGAAGCCATACCTCGAAGCGATGGGCAAGCAGTTCTACTATTGCGGCGGCCCCGGCCTGGGGCTGCAGGCCAAGCTAACGCAGAACCTGATCCTTGCCAACCTGATGCAAGCATTCAACGAAGGGCATGGTGCTCAGCACCAAGGGCGGCATCGCGCCGGAGCTGATGCTCGAGATCCTGAACAACAGCGCGGCCAAGTCCGGATTGATCGTCCTTCAAGGCCCCTTTCGTTTTCAGGAGGGACTTCACCACCAACTTTTCCACAAAGTGGATGCACAAGGACGTCGGCCTGGCGCTCGGCTCGGCGCAGGAGCTGGGGCTGCCCCTGCCGTTGACCAGCCTGACAGAACAGATGTTTCAGGCTGCAATTGCAGAGGGTTACGGGGAAGAGGACCTGTGCTCGACCATTCGGGTAATGGAGCACTGGGCCGGCGTCGAGGTCAAGGGAAAATAAAAATACAGAAAACTGTTGCGTTCCAAGAAATCATATACTAGTATTGGAATTAAGCCGGGGAGGCAACTCCCACCAAAGCGAGACTAACCTCATTAAAGACCCCTGAAGCAATCCTCCCCGGCGCCCGAAAGGGTCTTTCCAAAAACAGAGCCTCCCGAGAAGAAAAGCCTCAGAGTACCTTGTGTTTTTGGACGCACTGGAGTCGTCGCGGGATACGAGGTTTCTCAAGCCGTTTAACGTTATAATGGAGCGATTGAAGACGCTCACCCTCCTCGGGTCCACAGGGTCTATTGGTGTCAGCACCTTGGACGTAGTTGGACGACATCCAGAAAAGTATCGCGTCCATGCGCTGGTGGCAGGCTCCAACGTCGACCTGCTAGTCCAGCAGATTCAACGATTTCGCCCTAAGGTCGTGGTTACGGCAACCGAAGCCTCCCATACCAATCTAATGAGTGGGTTGAGAGATGCGGGACTGGCGCGTCAAGCTTGGCCCGAGCTTTCTTGGGGGTCTGGAGCGCGCGTGGAAGCCGCAATTGCCTCTGAGGTCGACTTCGTGATGTCGGCGATAGTCGGCGTGGCTGGCCTGGAGGCGACTTATGAGGCGATCCGCGGAGGCAAACGAGTGGGGCTGGCAAATAAAGAGGTTCTGGTGGCCAGCGGCAAGCTGGTGATGGAGGCTGCGGCGAAGTCGGGGACTGAGCTGATTCCAGTGGACAGCGAACATAACGGCGCGCATCAGTGCTTCCGGGCCGGCCAGCGGGGCGAAGTGGCCCGGCTGATACTGACGGCTTCCGGCGGCCCGTTTCGGGAAACGCCAGCCGATCAATTGGCGAAGGTGACGCCAGCCGACGCGCTCTGAACCACCCAACGTGGAAGATGGGACGCCGCATTACGATCGACTCGGCTACGCTAATGAACAAAGGTTTCGAAGTGATTGAAGCCTGCTGGCTCTTCGGCTTTTCTGCCGATGAAGTGGACGTGGTGGTGCATCCGCAGTCGTCCGTGCATGCCATGGTCGAGTACAATGACGGCAGCGTGATTGCGCAGATCTCAGCCACCGATATGCGCATGCCGATCCAGTATGCGCTGACGTACCCGGATCGCGATCCCGCGCCGGTGCCGCGTCTGGATTGGACCGAATCGCGGAACTGGACGTTCTCGGCGCCGGATCTTGAGAAATTTCCAGCGCTGCGGCTGGCTTATCAGGCTTTTAAGGCGGGTGGGTCGGCGGCTTGCACGCTGAACGCGGCGGATGAAATTGCCGTGGAAGCTTTTCTTGCCGGGCAAATCTCGTTTCCGTCCATCGCCGCGGTGGTGGAGGAGACACTTGGGCGAGTACCCAATCGTGAAGCCGGCTCCATCCAGGAGATACTGGAAATAGATGAACAATCGCGTTCGGCGGCGCGTAAGATTGTTGTTGAACGCGCGGGCGCCGCTCGAGTCCGTGAGCACGCGGGCAGTTCCGTAGAGGCCTAGATTTTTTATGAGCAGCTTCCTCATTTTGCAGAACATCTGGTGGTTCGCTGATCATGATCGGGGTCATGATCCTGATTCATGAACTGGGCCATTATTGGGCGGCTCGCTTCTTCGACGTCAAGGTGGACACCTTCAGCTTCGGCTTCGGGCCCCGACTGTTCGGTTTCAAGAAGGGCGAAACCGATTTTCGCTTCTCCGCCATTCTGCTGGGCGGCTACGTGAAGATGGTGGGCGAGCAGCCCGGCGACGAGCACGCCAACGATCCGCGCAGTTTCCTGAATAAGCCTCGCTGGCAGCGTTTGATCATCCTGTTTGCCGGGCCGGCCATGAACATGATTCTCGCTGTGGCGGTGTTGACTGGTCTCTTCATGGTCCGCTTCCCCAAGGTTTCCTCTCACCCGTCGCCCGAGATCGGCTACATCGTGCCGAATAGCGCCGCCGCCAAAGCGGGATTGCATGAAGGCGACCGCATCGTACAGATCGGCGACACCGTGAATCCCACTTGGGAAGATATCGACCTGAAAGAGGTGGCCAGCGCCGACCATCCTTTGAGCGTCTGGGTTGTTCGCAACGGAGCACGCCAGCTGTTTACGGTGACGCCGATGCTTGATCCCAAGACCGGCGCTGGATTCGCGGGCTGGGGCGAGCAGAGCGAAATCGAGATCGCGAGCTGCACTGGCGAACTCGCCTGCCGCCAAGGCCGGACTCGAACCGGGCGACATCATGGTAAGCGTGGACGGCCAGCCGATTCACTCCACGTCCAAGGTTCACGACATGATCAGCGGCGCCGGCGGTAAGCCGGTGGACATCGTATTTTCGCGCCATGGAAAGATGATGACCGCGCATCTGACGCCCGCTATGTCTGAAAACAAGGGCGGCAAGGAATGGATGATCGGCGTCAGTCTGCAACAGAAGGTGGTCTTCGTGAGCCTGCCGTTCCCGCAGGCGCTGGTGGAGTCCGTCCGCGAGAACGTGAAGAGCGCGGGGTTCATCTATCAGTTGCTGCGCGGCATCGCCGAACGGCGCATGTCGCCGAAATCGGTGGTGGGGCCCATCGGCATCGTGCAGATATCGGGCGAGGAAGCTCGCGAAGGGCCGATTCCGTACCTTGGGCTGATGGCCGCACTCAGCTTGAATCTGGCGATCGTCAATCTGCTGCCCATCCCGATTCTGGACGGCGCGGCCATCTTCATGCTGCTGGTGGAAATGTTCATGCGGCGCGATCTCAGCCTGCGGGTAAAGGAAGCTGCGTTCCGTTTCGGCTTTGTCTTCCTGATGGCGATTGTGGCTTTCGTGCTTTACAACGACATTTCGAAGCTAGCGGGCTGACACGCTCCCTCACGGTCGCGGTTCCGAAGCGTGCGGCGCGAGCTGGTTCGCCGTCACAAACACCGGCTGGATGTCCACTGGAATGCCATCCAGATTCTTCAGCGCCTTCTGCATATTGGGGCGGATCACGCCCAACTGATCCAGCATCTGTTTGGTGCGCGCGTAATCGCCCGTGGCTTCAATCGTCAGCAGGTCATGATCCAGATCGCGCACGGCTCCCTTGATCTTCTGGAAGTTCACTTCAAACGTGCCATCCGGATGCGCGATGAATCCGCCTTTGTCGGTGATGTAATTCACCTGCATCGCCATGCCCTTCCCATGCGCGTCGTTTAATCCAAAACGCAAGGTGCGAAACGTGGACGCGAGAAACGTAGTGTACAACTGGCGCTCTTTGTCCGGCCCGCCTTCAATCAGCTTGCGATCGTAGAGGTGCTGCAGCATGAAGAGGCCGGTAACGTCCGCCTTGGCCTCTTCGATCGCGCTGTAAAGCTCCTTCATTTCCTGGCGCGGAGTGGTGGCGCGCCCAGCTACGGTAATCTGATGCGGTCCGATGCCATGGCTCAGCTCGTGCGCCAGAATATGCGTGAAGAACGAATCGAAGCTCAGGTCCTTCTGGCTGGCCGGCGACAGCACGCGCCTGCGCGATGGGTTCGAGCGTCGAATGAAACTTGGCCTCTTGCACGTTCTTCAGCATCACGCGCTTGCTGCCCTTGAGCGTCACCACGCGTTCGTCGTTCGGCAGATTGTAGGCGGCGGTTTGGACGGCGTGCGCCGCATCGCCCGCGTCGAAAACCTCGTTCACCACGCGAATGGGCGAGCTGGCGCCGAGCTTGGGATTGCGATACTGCGGATCGATCGGCAGGTTGTTCTCCACTTCCTGCAAGTGATCGGCGAAGAACCGCAGCTTGGCGGTCTCGGCCTCGTCCCGGACATTGACGTAGGCTTCAAACGCAGCCTTGTAGCCGAAAATGTCGTCGTTGTAGGTCTCATACGGACCGATGGTGATGTCGAGCGGAGCATCCAGATCCATCCAAGCAATGTCGCTCTCGTAATAATCGTTGGAACGAAAAGCGGCCGCGCGCGTGGTCAGGAATTTCTTGAGCGTCGCGTTGTCGGTGAACGCGGCTGCCTCCTCCAGCAGCTTGGCCGATTTTTCGAGATCCGCGCGATACTCCTGGTTGTAGGGAACGGCGTGCAGCTGGTGATTGGCGTCGCGGCGAATCACGGTAAAGAAACCTTCGGCCTGTTCGCGCTCGGGCTTGGAAAGCGTTTTCACCCAGGCCTCGAACTCCTCGCGCGTCATATCCTCGGGATAGAAGTTCGCGCCCGGCAGTTTCTTTGCGGGCACGTCGGGGAGGAACGCCTCATGATCGTCGATTTCGGACCAGGGCGATTTGTTCAGCCAGAAATAATCGGCCCGCGCCTTGCCGAGCGGCGTCTTGTCTCGCTGCAGCTTGGCGTAGAGCGCGTGATTGCCGCTCCACATTTGAGTGAGGAAAATATCGTTCAAAACTCGCGCGGCTTCAATCAGCTTCGGCAGCGCCTGACGGTCGCCCGGCGAGAGCTTGGACACATCCACGCGCAACTCGGTGGGCTGGAAGCGCGCGATCATTTTCTGAAGTTGGGCAAGGTCGGGAATAACGGCGGTGGCGGCAAGCATAAGGCTCGGTATAGAAATGAGGAGTAGAAATCTCTTCACTGTCCGCCATGCTAACACGGGACTTAACCTTATCGACGGTTGACAGCGTTTACGAGACGAGGCGCCGGCGAGACACCACATAACCACCGAGCATCGCTGCCAGCAGAGCCGCGACCAGCGCGCCTGGAGGTTCGGGAACTGGAGTGATATCGGCGGTCAGGTAAAGTTCCAAGTTCGTCACGTCCGCGTTCGCGCCAAATGAACCGTTGCTTGTGCCCTGCGCAGCAGCCTCCACTTGGTACATTCCCGGCTGCACAATTGTGGAGACGGATAAAGTGTCGAGAGGAAGCGTGAGAATGACGTTTCCGTCCGAATCCAGCAACTCGCCAGCATTAGACGCCGATCCCAAAACGCCCCCACCCAAAAGCTGGACCACAGATTCTTCCGTCACATCAAAGCTGAGCGAAATGCTGTTGTTTTCCGAGCCGCTATAGAAAGGGACACCACTTGCCGAATAGCCGCCTGTAAGAGAGATCTCTAGAGCGTCGGCGGTCGCCACCGTATTTTGATCCGCGAAGCCTTCCATCCCGGGTGGGCCTGCCGGCGTCGTGCTTCCAGAAGCACCAAACGCCCCAAGCTCGGTATTTGTGCCGCTAAAGCTGTACGGAAAGGTTAGGAAGTCGCCTCCAGGAGTTACTACGCATCCCTGAGTGCTTAAGGCACAGCCGACCAAATAGCTGCCTGAGCCCGATACGGAACCGTTCACCGTTACATCGATGACATCTGGTAGGGCAGTACCGGCCATTACGCCTAGCACGGTCACAATACGCAAACTTCGCAGCATATTGCTCAACCTCTGGCACAACCTTAGGCCTGTTTTATAACGGGGTCAAGACCCAGAATGGGCAACGTATCCAGCGCGGCTTGCAACTCGCTGCGTGCGCTCGCATTTTTCCGGAACCCTTGCGCTGGGCGCTAAACCCTCCCTAATGACGGAAAGGAGGCGGAATGCGCCATCGCTGGATTGCACCTGAACCGTAACGCGCCAGCCTGGTCGGGATGGGGAATCGACTTCGGTCCTCCTGCGGACGCCAAAATCATCGCCGCTCCAGGCACCACTCGCGAGGGAAAAGTTGCGGGCGTCGCGGTGCGGGCCACTCCGAGTTCGGATCAGGCCGGCGGATATGTTCTCCAGTTGAAGAGCGGCCAAGGCGACCCCGTTTCCGCGCAAGTGACGCAGATGTGGGAAGCGCTCGCGCCAAAGCTTCAAGTGATCTCGATCAACACGGACGACCTTCGCAATGGCGGTAGCGCGGAGGTGGCTTCGCACGATGTGCCGTTTCCAGGGCTTGGAGGGCAGCATGCCTCTTTGGTCGAGAAGTATACGGGCACGCCGTAGCGTTGCTAGGTGGGTAACATGTCCAGCGCGGCTTCGAGTTCGCTGCGTGCGTGCGCATCGCCCGTGCGCCCCGTCACCTCAATGCCTTTTTCATAGAACTCGCGCGCGCGTTCCACGTCGCCTAACTTCTCCAGCACCTGACCGCCATGGAAATACGCGGCCGCATAATTCGGATTGTGTTCCAGCAATGCGCGGAACTCACTCACTGCATTTTCCAGTTCGCCGGTTTTCACCAACTCCATCGCCAGGCCGTATCGCGCAAAGGCATTCGCCGGGTCGTGCGCCAACATCGTCTTGAGAACTTCCGTTCGGTTTGTGGACATCCTACGTGCTACTATACCGGGCAATGGCGTGCCCGTATTTTTACCCCGTGGCGCGATTCGAAAGCAGCCCCTGGAGTGTGCCGCCGCGTTTGCCCTTGGGCGATGGGTTCTCGGGCGAATGCCGCGCTCCTGGAAGCCCCGTCCAGCCCGATGAGACACGCATGCGCGAAGTCTGCAATCTGGGCTATGGCCGTCATGGTTGCGAACAATTCCCCGAGGCGTCCACCGCCGACGCCGTTCGCTTCCACGTCGCCCCAGCAGGAGAGGAAGAAGAAGGCGCATTGATCCACATCCAATACGTCTTCGAGAAGGACTGCTGGCCGGTGGAGCACGGCGATGCGGCCAGTCTCACGAATGAAACCCTGCGCCGCCAGGCCGACGCCTTCGTCGAAAGCTATCTGAAGAGACGAAACGCAACATGAGTCCGGAGTTAGCGGGACGTTTCGTTCGCGAATCCATTTCCGAGTATTCCGAATTCGCTCTCCCTACCGATGCCAACACGCTGGGCAACGTCCTCGGCGGGAAAGTGATGCACCTGGTGGATCTGGCGGCTGCGCTCGCTGCCGTGCGCCACGCGCGTTGTGCGGTGGTGACCGCATCGGTGGATCAGATGACTTTCCTCCATCCGGTTCACATCGGTCAGTTGATCATTCTCCAATCCAGCGTGAACCGCGTTTTTCGAACGTCCATGGAAGTGGGAGTGCGCGTTCAGGTGGAGAACCTGCTGACCGGTGAAAGAAAGCACACCTCGTCCGCATACCTGACGTTCGTGGCTCTCGATAAGAACGGACGGCGCGTGGCCATCGCGCCGGTGATTCCCGAGACTGACGATGAGAAGCGCCGATACGCGGAGGCTGAGGAACGCCGGGCTTATCGGCTCGCAATGCGTGACAAAGCTTTACGAAAGCTGGAGTGACGCAGCGACGCCTTATTCGTTGCCCGCTTTGTACATGTACTTAATGTTCGGTTTGAAAATCAGCAGGTTCGGATGGCCGTCGCGATTCACCTTCAGGCAAGTCTTGTCGTACCATTCGATCACGCCTTCCAGTGTTTCGCCGTCTTTCATTACGAACACCATGGGCGTCTTGGCCTGCATTTGTTTCATGTAGTAGAAATTCTCGGCGTTGGTTTGATCCGGTGGCGCGGTTTTCTTCTGATGGTTCGTGGGACGGCGATTCATTTGGTCTTTCACTTCGTTCAAAGACGGACGGATTAGCTTACGATTCCCGGACTCCACGGCACGCTCCACAAAATCGAGATATCCAGTCAGGCCCAAAACGCATAGCGAAAGCGGCCGGGGCCATTCGGGGGATTGCTAGAAGATCAGCTAAAAACATTGAACCACACTGCCAAGGCCTCCGCAAGGAAGCGCCAATACCAGCAGCCGTCAGCGCACGCGCGAGGTTACGGGCCCAGGAGGTTCAATTCAGGCCGCGCAATTCCACCACCAGCGCATCCAGCGCGATGGTCTTTTGGATATTGCGCCGCACTAAAGTGGAAAGCTCATCGGCTCGCGCGACGGCCGCGCGAATCCAGCGGAAGGAAACGCGCCCCGCGAGCGCTTCCAACTCGCCGCGGATATCGGCATTACGGATTTCGCCGGCGCCTTCGGACAGCAGCAGCACGTCCTCCAGCAGAACGTAAAGAATATTCAACAGCGCATCCAGCTTTTCGGTTTTGCGAGGCGCCATGGCTTCGGCGTACTTGGCCCAATCGGCGAAAGGCGCGCGGCCGGCCGCCACTTCCAGCAGCTTCAGCATCGCGGTGCGTCGCTCGTCATATACGTCCAGATCCATCGACACCGCCAGGCCCGGGCTTCCCGCGGCCAGTGCCATGCGCCGCCCGGCATCCGACAGCCCGCGCGATTCGACAAACGCCTGCATCTCCGCGTTCGCGAGCGGCGCCAGATGGAACGACACGGCCCGCGATCGGATAGTCGGCAGCAAATCGTAGGGATTCTCGGCCGCCAGTAACAAGATCAGATGCTCGGGCGGTTCCTCCAGCGTCTTCAGCAGCGAATTGGCGGCCTGCTCGTTGGCGCGATCGATATGGTCGATCAGGAAAACGCGGCGTCTTCCGTGCAGCGGCTTAAACTGGGCGCGCTCCTTCAGCACACGCATCTGCTCGATCGTAATCTGTCGCAGCGGGCCGTCGGGCGGAAAAGTCAGGAAATCAGGATGGGTCGCAAACAGCAAGGGATCGTCGTTGCGTTTATCGGACGGCCATTTTTCGCGCTCCGCGACGATCTCGGCATTGGCCTCCAGGCTGAGGTCGTCCTGTTCGATTTTGTCCGCTCCCCCGATCATCGCAGCGGCGAATCGCCGCGCCAGCGTGGCTTTACCCACCCCTTCGGGGCCGTCCAGCAAAATGGTTTGCGGGATGCGCTCCTGCTGCGTCATCGCGAACAATGTTTGCGCGACCGTGGAGTTACCGAAGAAGTTCTCGAACGACAAGCTCCCAGTGTGCCACACTCGGTGTGGGACTCAACTCGCGGGTGAGTTACAATCGCGATGAAAGGTTTGTTTTGGCACTAAAAGCTGGTCAGCCGGTGAGACTGGGAATCGATTTCGGAACCACACGCACGGTTGTGGCGGCCGTGGACCGTGGAAATTATCCCCTGCTTTCGTTCGAAGCGCCGGACGGCGCGCACGTGGACTGGTTCCCTTCTCTGATTGCGGTTCGCGGCGCCGAGCGGCTCTACGGATGGCAAGCTTGGGCCTGCCAATCGGATCCCGAGTGGACCATCATCCGATCCATCAAGCGCGTGTTGCAGGACGCCGGCCCCAACACCATCCTGGAATTGGCCGATCAACAGGTGCCGCTCATTCAGGTGCTGCGCGAAATGGCTACGGCGCTGCGTAATCTGCTGCCGCAAGAAACGCTGGAAGTGATGCTCGGCGTTCCGGCCAACGCCAACACCAACCAGCGATTCCTCACCGTGGAGGCGTTCCGGTCGGCTGGATGCGAAGTGGTTGGACTGTTGAATGAGCCGTCGGCGGCCAGCATTGAATTCGGCCACAAGAACAAAATCAGCGGCGTGATCCTGGTTTACGACCTGGGCGGCGGAACGTTCGATGCGTCGCTGGTTGAGGTCGGCGAAAAAACGCACCGCCCGCTCGCCACCGAAGGTATCGCCACTTTGGGCGGCGACGATTTCGACGAGATCCTGGCGGATTTGGCCACCAGCAGCGACGAGCGCAACGGGCTTTCGCAAGCCGAGCATTTTCGGCTGCTGGAAGAATGCCGCGCTCGCAAAGAAGCGCTCAATCCGAATAGCCGGCGCATTGTGATCGATCTGGACACGGTGCGCGACGGCTGGGGCACGGTGTCGGTTCCCGTCTCCGACTATTATGAGCGCTGCCGGCCGCTGGTGGACGAAACGCTGCACGTGGTGGAAGACTTGATCGAGACGCAGGGCGGCGCGGAAATCGAAGCGCTTTACGTTACCGGCGGCGGCAGCGAGTTGCCCATTGTCAGCCGCGTTCTGCGCGAGCGTTTCGGCAAACGGGTGCGGCGCTCGGTACACGCGCGATCGGCTACCGCGCTTGGCCTCGCCATCCAGGCCGATGCGCAAGCGGGCTACGTTTTGCGGGAAAAGTTCACGCGTTACTTCGGCGTGTGGCGCGAGGGCGACGCCGGACGGCGCATTGTTTTCGATCCGCTGTTCCAGAAAGGCGTGGCGCTGCCGGGTCCGGGGGAGCGGGCGCTCGAGATTCGCCGCAGCTACAAGCCGGTGCATAATATCGGGCACTTTCGCTATCTGGAATGCACGCACCTGGACCAGGAAGGGCAGCCCTGCGGCGACGTCACGCTGTGGGATACCATCCAGTTTCCTTTCGATCCAGCGTTACGGGATATCGACAGCGCGGACGTGGCGCACTCACCGGCCGCGCGGACGCACCAGATCGAGGAGACTTATTCCATCGACGCGAGCGGGACGGTTACCATCTCCATCGCCAATCTCACAGCCGAGTACGAGCGGGTTTATCGCCTGGGGCGCTGGGCTTCTAAAGACGCGCCCGTAACGCCGGCCAAGGCGCGCATGCGGCACGTACCACGAAAGCAGGCCGAGGGCCGGCGCCGCTAGGGGCGTGAGAAAAAGTTTGAGCGAACTTCTCGACCTGATCAGCGAACACAGGCTCTACGACCTGGCGCACTCCTATTTCCCCGGCATGCCGCACTTCCCCACGCATCCGCCTTTCGTGTTCGGGCTCACGCGCAAGCACGGTGACATGGTCTTTGAAGGCGGCGCCAGCTCTTCGGCCGAATCCATTGCTCTCGGCGGCCATGTGGGCACGCACATCGACGCGCTGTGCCATTATTCGTGCGATGGCATGTTGCACGGCGGCGTGGAAGCGAAGGCCGTGCAGAACGATTCCAGCGGCTTCGCCAAGCTCGGCGCCGACACCATTCCGCCTATCCTGCGGCATGGAGTGCTATTGGACATCGCCGCCGAAGTGAAGCTGGACGTCTTGCCGGCGGATTTTGTGATTACTCCGGATCATCTCAATGCGGCGCTGAAGACGGCCAAAACGACGATTCATCCCGGCGATGTGGTGCTGCTCCGCACCGGCTGGGCGCGCTACTATACCAACCCCGCTCAATACGTCACGGGCGGCGAAGGGCACGCCGTCACCGGACCGGGCCCGGAGGTCGACGGGGCGCGCTGGCTGAGCGAGCGCGGAGTCTTCGCGGCCGGTTCCGATACCATCGCGTTCGAGAAAGTGCCCGCGGCGCGCATGCCGGTACACGTGCACCTGCTGGTAGAGAGCGGCATTCATATTATCGAGGCGCTGAACCTGGAGGATCTCTCGCGCGATCGGATCTATGAGTTTGCGTTCATCGCCGCGCCGCTGAAAATTCGGGGCGGTACTGGATCTCCGATTCGGCCGCTGGCGCTCGCTTGAAATAGGCCGAAAGACGCTTGCTGACGCGCGCGGTTCAGAATGGGGAACCGAGACCGTCAGGGAGCCGGTGTTAGTAGTGGCTGAGGAACGCCGTCAGCTCGGGCGCCAGGCTCTTTCTCGCAGCGATGCAAAGGTCGATGCCTTCCAACGTCTGGGCCAAATCCCTTGGACCGCCGGTATAATCCTTCACGCGATCGGCGAAGAACGAATCCAGCTCATCGCGGTGCTTGGCGTCGCAAAAACTGCCGCCCACCGAGGGAAGCATGGCGGCGTAATCTTCGCCCACTTCGCGCGGGAGGCGCTTCAGCAGCGCGTCCAGGTGCTGTTTCACAAATTCAAACGGCAGATCGCGCGTATCCACGTAAGACAGCGGCCCGAACAGCAGCGGATAGAACGATTCGCGCGGATCGAAATCCTTCGACAGCAGCAAATCGAGGGAAGCCCGCGCCAACTCGGGACTGCGGAACGAACCCAGCGCTTCGAGCAATATCTCGCGAACATGATGCTGCCGCTCCTCAATGGCCGCGATTCTAAGCGAATTGAAAAGCTCGCGGTTGCCGAATTCGGCGGCAATTTTAAGCACCGGCTCCAGCATCTCGGGAGCGATCCCTCGACGGGTCTCCAGCCACTCGCGCGCCAGCGTTCCCGCTTGCTGCACCAACTGTTTTTCTTCCCCGCTGGCGGCCACGAAGGGTACCAGCTTTTGGCGCAGCAAACGCGTGTCTTCGCTATCGTCCGGCTTGGCGGTCCATCCCAAAGCCACGGCCTTCTCACCGAATTGCTGTCGAATGAAGCTGGATCCTTTCTCGCGCAGATTCGCCGGGACACTCTCGCCCCGCAGTAGCGCCGCGATGTTCGCCGCCGCTTGCACTACGTGCCAATCGGGATCGTGGCTGAATTCCGGCACCAGGGCCAGCGCCGTCTGCGCCGAAACTTCTCCCTCGCTCGCGAGCGAATCCACGTCGCCCAAAACACCCACACGCTCGGCGACGTTCAGATGGCTGCCACGATCGGCCAGAGTCATTTTCAAAAGATCGCCCTTGTAAGCGACCTGGTAATAACCGGCCTCGCCATCGTTGGGCAAAATCCACGAGGGACATGTCTGCGCGCCGGCGAGCGCAATCTCATCTTTGGGATCGGACAACAAAGCGCATTGGTGACGCACCGAACCGTCCGCTTCAAACGCGATGCAGACTGGAATTTGCCAGGTCTGCGGTTTGGCTTGAGAACCAACCGGCAGGGAGCGCTTCTGCGTCACGTCGAGAGTTGGCTGCGCGCCGCACTTCAACTCCGCCGAAACTTCAGGAACTCCCGGTTGGTCGAGAAAACTGTCGAAGGCCGGCGCGACGTTTTGTCCGGCGACGGTGCTGATGGCGGCTTCAAAATCGCCCGCCGTGGCGTTTCCCCAGGCGTGCTGCTTCAGATAAAGCTGGACGCCCCGGCGGAACTTCGCCTGGCCGATCCAGTGCTCGAACATTTCGATCACCGCCGCGCCTTTCTCATACGTGATGTCGTCGAAGGCGTTCGCGATGTCGTCGTTGTTTGTGATGGGCTGGCGGATCTCGCGCGCCGACGCCAGTTCATCGTTGCGCATGGCGCCAATGCGGGCATTCACCTGGGTAACATCCAGATGCCAATCGGGCTGCCACTCGCCGGGAATTTTGCGCTCCATCCAGGTGGCGAACGCCTCGTTCAGCCAGGTGTCGTTCCACCACGCGGTGGTCACCAGATCGCCAAACCATTGGTGCGCCATTTCGTGCGCGCAAGTGCCCGCCAGCTCTCGCTTGTGATTAATGGTTTCGGTGGCCGGGTCCGCCAGCAGCGTGCTTTCGGCGTAGGTGATCAGCCCCGCGTTCTCCATCGCAAAGTCGCTCACCGGCATGACGACGGAGTCCAGCTTTTCATAAGGGAATGGCATGCCGACATAGTCTTCCAGCAGCTTCAGCAGTTGAGGAATGGCCATGGCGGCATAAGCTGCCTCCGCGCGCTTTCCCCTGGGAACGATCACGCGCACCGGAGTTGGTCCCACGCGGCCTGCGTCCACCACGTCGAATCGGCCGACCGCCAATGCCACCAGATAGCTCGGCAGCGGCGGCGATGGCTTAAATCGCACCATTTTCATGCCGTCGGGGTCTTTGGATTCCGACAGCACCGGCGTATTCGATAGAGCCAGATCGTCCTTGGGAACATGCAGCGTGAGCTGCCACGGCACTTTGAAGCTCGGCTCATCGAAGCAGGGAAACGCGCGACGGGCATCGGTGGGCTCGAACTGGCTATACACGTAGGTCTCGCGGTCTTCCTTCAACTGGAAAATACCGGCGCTGCTGTTGCGGCTGATCTTGCCCTGATAGACGACGTGCAAAACACCTTGGCCGGAGATGGCGCGATCGAACGCGAATCCGAGGAATTGATCGCCGCCCGGAATGGTCTTGGCAGGCAGCGCATCCCCGGATTCTGGACGAAACGTGGCTTCCTGAATCTGGAGGCCGACGGCGTTTAACCAAATGACTTCGGAGGGCATGCGAACATCGATACTAATGTCGACGCTGCCGCGAAAGGTATCGCGATCAGGAACGATGGTAAGATCCACCGCGTAACGCGTAGGTTGGGCCGATCCGTCCAGACGCAGCTTGGGCGGATCGAGGGAGGGCGCGGACAATAAAGGCAGCGATGAACACAAAATCGCAAAGACGAGCGAATATTTCATAACAAACAACCAACTAAGAACGAACCGCCGCTTCGGCCGGCGTGGAAACCGCCACCGCCGCCTTTCGCAACAGCACTACCGAGAGCGCGGCTAAATACAATAATGCGCCGGTCAATACCGTGGCGCGCAAACCGATGTAAATGGCCAGACAGATGGCCGCGGCGGACCCCAGAACGCTGGCGGCCGCGTTCAAGGCCCAGGCCCACCGGATTGCTTGCGGGAAGCTGTGCTGCAAGCGGGTGAGACCGGTGGGAAATGGAATGCCCATCAGGAAGCCGGCCGGCGCAATCAGGCACACCGTAACCAGGGCCTTTAGAGGCAAGGGCCATCCAACTCCAAATTCACTCACCGGCGCGGCGACATAAGCCAGCGCGGAAACGGCGATGGCCACGCCGATTAGGACAGCGCTCAGCCTGCCCGTGTCGCCCGATCCCCCGGTTAACCGGCGGCTCCAAAAACTGCCCAGGCCGCTCGAAATCAACATGGAAAAAACGATTACCGTTAATGCGTACGTGGGATGGCCCAGAAAGAGTACAAATTTCTGGATAAGCGCTACCTGAATCAAAATATATCCGGCGCCAATAAACACAAAATACAGGAGGAATCCACGCACGCCGTTCTCGGCGGGCAACCGATCGCCCAGCAACAACGGGGGAAGCACCAGAACGACGACGATGGCGAGGATGCTGATTCCCACCACTTCAAACAACAGCGGCAGCGCACGATTGATTTTGTAATCCGCCGACAAGCCGCCCTGTTTCAGAAAATTCAGAACATCGCGCGGTTGCACGGTGTAAAAGAAGAACGGCCGGTCGTCATCCACTGGGGTGACGTTGTAACGATAATTCCGCCAAAACGTGTTTGGATCCGCGCTTCGCAACAGCTCTCCGAACTCATTCGACGGCGCATCGCCGGGGATATAGAGCGCCCGCAGATTGGTGCGGCTCAAGGCCGACTTCACCGCCGCGATATCGTCGGCCCCGAGAGGTTTGCGAAAGATCAGGACCGTATCCAAAGCGCCGAAACCATTGATGTTTTGGGCCTGGTCGCGCAGCGCTACAACATGCCTCCAGGCTTGCGTTTCGCCGATTTGGCCGAGCGATTCGATGGCCAGAGAGAGCAATCGCAAGCTCTCGCGGGGCGGCTCAAAACCCCAGCGGGTGAAGACCATCAATCCGTCGTCGGTCAGGTGATTCAGGTAATCGCGGAAAGCGTCGGTAGTGTACAGATTGTTTTCAGAGAGCGCGAACGCTCCAGCAGCGGTGGATGCCCAGGTGTCAACCAGGGTAGCCTGCAACACCTGATACTTGTCCGTGCTGCGCCGCACAAAGCTGCGCCCATCTTCGACGAACAGATGCACCTCCGGACGGAAAT
The DNA here is from genome assembly GCA_963735145.1 of Bryobacterales bacterium. Taxonomy (GTDB): domain Bacteria; phylum Acidobacteriota; class Terriglobia; order Bryobacterales; family Bryobacteraceae; genus Palsa-89. The sequence goes on from CAVTJS010000004.1 coordinate 111,097, forward strand.
ATAGCCGATGGCTCAGATCCGCAAAGCGCTGCTGCATGATGGTGCGGGCGATGATGGGGTTGATTTCCACCGCCGTTATGTCCTTGCTCCCGCCGGTGAGCGAGCGCGCGACGTCCCACCCGCCGCCGGGGCCAATCACCAGCGTCTTGGCGCCGGGCCGCAGCAGGTACGGGAAGCCGGGGCCCTGGTACAACAAGTTGGCGCGCTGCTGCGGGGCGAGGTGCCGCAGATCGAAGGTGGGGATGCCGGTGGAAGCGTCGGCGTCGATGACAATCTCAGGATCGCTCGAGTTGGGATTCAGAAGCCCAATGCGCGAAATCGGATTCCAGCGCACGAACGATTCCTGCGCGATCCGATGCCCTTTGGCGTAACGAACGTCGATCAGGTGGCTCTTGCCGTTGAACGCCATCAACGCCACAAAGACCAGCGCCAGGGTAACCGCGCCCGCGCGCCCGCGCATGGTGCCAGCCAGGTTGTACCACATGGCCGCCGATACGGCCAGCAAAACCGAAACCGCGAGGACGGTGTTCGGGCCGCCAAAATAATCGAGAAACGGAACCAGAACCAAGCAGCCGCCGGCCGCTCCGAGCAGATCGAAGAAGTACACGCGATCCACGCGCTGGATGCCTTCCGCCACGGCGATGGAAACCACCGCGCCCGAAAAAAAGAAAGGCAGCGCGCTGGCGAAATAAACGCCGGCGAGCGTCAGATTGCCGAGTTCTCCGGCGCGCGTCAGAATGTAGACCAGCGAGGCCATTACAGTCAGGCTGTTCACCACTGCTAAGACGCCCAATTTGTGGAAGATATTTCCTCCACGGCTCGCCACCACGTAGGAAAACAGGCCGCCCGCTCCCAGCCCGAACAGCGCAATGGAGATGGCGAGAAACGCGAAATGGTAGTAGAAGACTACCGAGAAGATGCGTGTCAGCGACAATTCCAGGATCAACGTCGCAAGCGTGGTGATCGCCACTCCCAGGTAGAGCTGTGGCCACTTGGGCTTGCCGGAATCAGTGTACGAATGAACGCGAGGCAATATCTAATGGTAAAGGATCGAGCACGGACATCGCAGGAAACGAGCGGCTTAGACCAGCCACCAGGCGCGCGAAAAGCAAAGGCGCCTGGCGCCCGATCCTTCTTCCCTGCAGTTTCAGACGGAGCGGCATGGGAGCCGGTTGCGGCCACGGTAAAGGTATGTCTGAAAGTACGCGATAAAAGGGCCACTGGAGCCCGGCTTCCGAATGGTCGCGTCTGGAATCAAGCGCTCGCGACCATTTTCATGCCTTAACGCCGTGGGCGGCCCACCGCTCCCTGACGGTCTGCGGCTCGGTAAACGCCGCCTGCAAGCACGCGGTCGCGATTATGAGCCTGGCGCGTGGGGAAGTTACATCATCGCGGCCGGAGGGGCCGGTTCATCCGGACTGCCCGCTTTCGAAATCGGCAGCCTCACCAGTAACGTACCGAGCAAGAGAATGACAATAGAGCCAACCAGATAGGACGGCGAGGGGAAAATCTTGGGCAGCGGCCATTCAAAGAAGCGAAACGTGGCAATCACCAGCCCCATCAAGGCTTCTCCCGCGATCAGCCCCGACGCCACCAGTATCCCTACGTTCTCCACGCGCGCGGACTGTGCAGAGTTGAATCCCGCGCGCTTTCGCATGGAGTCCGTCACCCAGCGAAAAATACCGCCCAGGAAAATCGCGAAGGTGGTGTTTATGGGAAGATACATTCCCACCGCCACCAGCATGGGGCTCCGCACTCTTCCCATGATCATCACGATGCCGAACATCACGCCCACCACCACCAGCGGCCACGGCATGTCGCCACCCACGATGCCCTGCGCGAGAGTGGCCATTAATCCGGCCTGGGGCGCCGAAAGTTTCGGATCGCCAAAACCGATGCCGCCACCCTTTATGTTGGCCGCTTGCAGAATATACAAAGGCCAGTACATGGCCGCGCTCGCCACTACCACCGCGATCAGTTCCGCGGCTTGAATGCGACGTGGCGTGCCGCCCAGGATGTAGCCGACTTTGAAATCCTGCAGCAGTTCACCCGCCACGGCCGACGAGACGCAACCCACCGCCGCCACGCCCAACACCACCGCGACGCCGCCCGGCCCCGAAACGCCTAGCGACACCATCAGCAGCGCGGCAATGATCAGCGTCGTGAGCGTCAACCCGGAGATCGGGTTGTTCGTCGAACCAATGGTCCCCACCAAGTAACCGGAGACGGCGGCGAAAAAAAAGCGATCACCAGCATCACAATGGCCGCCACCACTCCGCCGATCACCTGGTGCGAGAGGTAGATATACAACGCGATCATGCAGGCGAACATCACGGCGATCAGGCTGAACACGATCTTCGGACTCATATACTGCTCGGTGCGGATGGTCTCTTCGCGTTTAGTGGGAGCGCTCAAGTCCGAGATCGCGCGGGTCAACCCGTCGAAAAGTCCCTTGCGCATGCGAAACAGCGTGTAGGCCGCGCCGGTCATCATGCCACCCACCGCGATGGGGCGCACGATGTAACGCCACACCGCGTTGATTAAGCCCACCCAGGAATCATCCGTGGCGCCTGGGGGCATAAACGTCCGCAGTTGCGGTCCCATGAAAAAGATCAGCAGCGGTATCAGAAAGCCCCAGGCCAGCACGCCGCCGGCAAAGTTCAACGCGGCCAGTTCCGGCCCGATGATGTAACCGACGCCGATGTACGCAGGACTCACGGTGGGTCCCGAAGCCAGTGTGATCCCCCCCGCGTTCAACGCCTGCCGGGGCGATCCCAGCTTCACTACGCTTTTGCCGAGCTGCCCAACCCGCAACAGAAAGTCCTTGTCGTTGGCGAAGAGCTGGATCTCGGCCAGAAATTGAATCAGCGCTCCGAGCCCGAGATTGTAGAACAGATACTTGGCCGCGTCCGCGCCGCGCCGGCCCGCCTTGTGAATTTCCGACGCGGCCAGCGATTCGGGAAACGGCAAGTCGGGATCTTCCACCATGACGCGCCGCATCAGCGATACGAAGAGGACTCCGAGGATACTGCCCACTACCATCAACGAAGTCGATTTCCAGTACGCGTCTTTGGGCGAGAACGAAGGCCACGCGCCGGAAATGAGAAATGCCGGCAGTGTAAAAATGGCGCCCGCCGCCACGGCTTCGCCGATGGATCCCGCGGTTCGTGCGATATTTTCTTCCAGCACCGAACCGTTCATGGTGCGCAGCACGGCCATGCCGATCACCGCCGCCGGATAAGTAGCGGCGATGGTGATGCCGGCGTGCAATCCCAGGTAGGCGTTGGCCGCCCCCAGAATTACCGTCATGATTAGCCCCAGAAGCAGCGCTCGGAGAGTAAATTCCCGCATTTTCACGCTCTGCGGGACGAACGGGCTGTAGCGTGGTTGTTCGCTCATCGGATCACAATGATAGCAGGTGGTTGGAGAAAGACGCGCGGCGAACCAAGCCCTATTGCACTGTTATGGTCACGGCACTTGGACTGACATAGTCGCCGACGGTGACGATCACCTGATCGAAAGTGGCCGCCGCTGCATTGGCGGGAACCACAGCATTGATCTGCAACACTCCGGCGACCAAGCCCGGAGCGGCTCCCACATAAGTCACCTGAGCCGGCAGGCCGTCGATGGTGACCGAGACGGGGAGGTTCGGGGCCGGGTAGGGCTGAGAAAGAGGAGTGAGAAGACCATCCGTACTGGCGGGGGTGGTGACGCCGGCGCCAGTAGCGAAGATGACTACCACCGAGCCTGGAGGAGCCGGGTTACTTGAGGAATTTACGCTCCCGTCCTGGTTGAGGATGGCTCCCTGGCCTCCACCATCGCCCTTCATCGAAAATACGGCGGGCGACGCGGCTTGAATGGTGACCGAAGCAGATGCGGTAGGTTGCCCCTGATAGTAGACCTGGATCTGCGCCGTTGACCCCGTGAAGCCGAAAGGAACCACGGTGTTGACCTGCGTGGACGAAGCATACAGGATCGGCGCTGCGACGCCACCGATCTGAACCTGCGTACTCTCCACCGTATCCGCCACGATATTGCCGGCCAGCGCGCCTTGTGCGGCCGTGCTCGGCCCGAGGTTCGCGCCAAAAATGGTTACTAACTCGCCGGGCGACACGGGACCCTCTAAGTAACTCGCGCTATTTACGATGGAAGAAATGACCGGGCTGGCGGCAACCTGGGCCGCAGGCAATATTCCATACACCGCAACCGAATTAGAAAGGGTGGGAACATACACGCGCCCATTGACCACGGTAGGCGTGGCAAATTTTGTGAACGAACCGGGCTGATCGCGGCTGCTATTCAGATCGCTGTCCCATAATTCCGTGGCGAGATTGGTTGCATCCAGGGCGTGCAGAGTGGCAGGCTCACCGTCGATGTTGGGGTTGCCTGTGATGAGCCATACTATGCCGTTCTGTCCGCCGTTGGCCGAAAGAGCGAGCCCGACGGATGAGGCGGAGTCCGGAGTGGCGTATTCAGAGAGGATTGTAGAATTGATTCGATTATTCACGATCTGAAACGCCTTCAGGTAGCCAGTGGGATCGTACTCGTACAACACAAGGCCGCTGGGGTTATTCCACAGAACCATCTCAAACAGACCCCACTCATTCACCTGCACTCCTTGCACCGTGCCAGTGTTATCGGCTGCGAGATGTCCCATGGAGTCGTAATTCACTAAGTAAAGCATTCCCGCCTTGCCAGCAGTTAATAAGTAACTAATCCCCGGTATTAATATTGCACCAGCCGAACCGAGATCTTCATCCTGATCGTTGAGGGTGCTCCATTCCTGCGGAGTGTACCAATCGAGTAAAGAAAGATTGGCTCCCGACAGATGGAGCAGCGATTCCCCGAAGTTGGCTACGCCATCCCAGTCGCCGTTCCCGGTGACGGCATAGACGTCGCCGGCACCGTCGATCGCCGGAGCGCGGCCAGACTGCCAGAAGGCCGCTTGCCGGCCGTTGGGGGCGCTGTTAAAAACAGCCGTCTGCTTTAGCGTGGACGGATTATATTCGAGCATCCATCCCTGGTAGTTGCCGGTGTCGGCGTGCGATCCGAAACCGATGTAAAGCTCGCCGTTGGCCAGCATCAAACCCGGCCTTTGCAGCTGCCAAAAAGAATCGAAGGCGATGGTCCCGTTGTTGCTGCCCGCGCCGCTGCCCGCCACCGATGCCGCAATCTGCGCCGGGCCGCCGAACATCTCATGCCCATCAACCAGCGAGAGCGCGTGCAGTTGAAACACGGGATTACCCGCCGCCGCCGACGGCAGCGTATCGGCCACCACATACAACACCTGCGCGTTGGCGTCGATGGCCGGCGTGCCCAGAATTCCCACTTCCGGCAGAATGTCGGTGAAGTTAAACAGACCAGAGGGAACAGTCGGGCCCAGGTTCACCTGCCAAAGCGGGTTGGCGGATTGTGGAGCGTCCGCGTTGAAGGCGTAGATGCTGTTATGCATCGTCGCGACATACAAGACGTTGTAAGTAGCTCCGCCCATGGCGACGCCCGCGACATACAAAGGCTGGGCGTACACTTGCCCATCCACAGGATAAGCGCCGACCTTCCCGAACGTGCTCCACTTCATCTGGGGCGTGAGACTGGTCTCCTGTAGATTGGCGCCCGTCTGGTGTGTGTCGTAATTTACATTGAGGACATTCACCTGCGCGAATGCGATGGCGGATATAAACGGTACTAATAGAATGCTGCGACCCTGGAAGGATCGAATTACTTTGTTACAACAACTTAGCACTTTTAGAGTAGATAGCTTACTCAACGGTCCATTCCGCTTCGCGATCGGCATCGCGAACATTCCTTCCTAAGCTGTTACACAACCGACATGGAGAAGTTGCGCCCCCTTACAATTTCTTGCAGTGTGAATAGAATCGGAGGCGTCGCGTTCGTATATACAACGTCTGAATCAGGGCCCGACTTTAGGACGCCGCAATCTGGTGAATTGCTTGGAGTTTTTTCCAGAGCGCCGCGAGGTGATCCAGGCGCAGTGCGTTGGGTCCGTCGGACAAGGCTCGCTCGGGCTCTTCATGAACTTCCACGAATACGCCGTCCACACCGGCCGCTACCGCCGCGCGCGCCAGCGTTGGAATGAATTCTGGTTGTCCGCCCGAGGCACTGCCAAGACCGCCCGGGATCTGGACGCTGTGCGTGGCGTCGAAGATCACCGGCCATCCAAACTCGCGCATAATCTGCAAACCGCGCATGTCCACTACCAGATTGTTATAGCCGAAAGAAGAGCCGCGCTCGGTGAGCAGAATATCGTTATTGCCCGTGGACGCCACTTTATCCGCGGCGTGGCGAATATCGTAGGGCGAAACGAATTGCCCCTTCTTGATATTCACGGTGCGTCCCGTGCGCCCGGCTGCGATCAACAGATCCGTTTGGCGGCATAGAAACGCCGGTATTTGCAAAACATCCGCCGCCTCGGCCGCCGCTTCCGCCTGCGACGTTTCGTGAATGTCCGTCAGCACTGCGTAGCCTTCGCGCCGCAGGTCGGCGAGAATGCGCAAACCCTCCTTTGGGCCCGGTCCGCGATAAGACGACACGCTGCTGCGATTGGCCTTGTCGAAGGAGGCTTTGAAAATGAATGGACCCGCAATTTTCCGGATCTCGGCGGCCAGAAAGCGTACGTGCTGCTCGCTTTCAATCACACAGGGGCCGGCGATCAAAACCAGCGGCTGGCCGCGGCCAATAAGAGGAATGGTGCTCAATCGGCGTGTGTGAATTGCTCGGACCGCAGGCGCTGAGCGGGCTTGGGACGGCTCTTGCGATGCTTGTGCGAGGCCCCGATGAAGGCCGAGAACAACGGATGCGGCTCTAGCGGCTTGGATTTAAACTCGGGATGGAACTGGCACCCCAGGAACCAGGGATGGTCCGGGATCTCACAAATTTCGACATACACGGAGTCGGGGGTCTGGCCCGCGATGCGCAATCCGCCGGAGGTCAAAACCTGCTCGTACTCCCGATTGAATTCGTAGCGATGCCGATGGCGCTCGCTGATCTCGGGCTTTCCGTACGCCTGGCGCGCGAAGCTGCCCTCCGCCAGCAAGCACGGATAAGCGCCCAAACGCATGGTCCCGCCCAGTTCGTCCACGCCTTTCAACTCGCGCAGTTTGTAAATTACGCGATCCGGCGCCGCTGGATCGAACTCGGTGGAATTGGCATGCTCCAATCCGCAGACGTTGCGCGCGAACTCGATCACCATGGTCTGCATTCCGAGACAAATACCAAAATACGGCACCTTGCTTTCGCGCGCGTACCGAATCGCGGCAATCATGCCTTCCACGCCGCGCTTGCCGAATCCACCCGGAACCAGAATCCCGTCGTATTGTTCCAACTCGCGCGCGCAATCGGGCCAGCGCATGTTGTCGGATTCGATCCAATGAATATTTACTTTCAGCCGGTGCGCCAGGGCTCCGTGCAGCAGGGCTTCCTTCAGGCTTTTATAGGAATCCTCGTACTCCACATATTTTCCGATGAGCGCGATGTCCACCTGATCTTCCGGATTCTGCATGCGCTCCAGCATGCCGGTCCAGCGGCTCAGATCGCGCGGCTTGGCGTCCATGCGCAATATGCGCAGCAGAATCTCGTCCACGCCCTGCTCGGCAAACACCAGCGGCACTTCGTACACCGAATGAACGTCGCTCGCGGTGATGACGGCTTCTACGTCGACGTCGCAGAACAGCGCGATCTTTTCCTTCATGTCGTGCGGCAGCGCGCGCTCCGATCGGCAGAGCAGCATATCGGGTTGGATACCCAGCGCCCGCAATTCTTTGACGCTGTGCTGGGTGGGCTTGGTCTTCAGCTCCTGCGCGGCCGCGATCCAGGGGACCAGCGTTACGTGTACGAACGCGGTGTTGTCGCGCCCCATCTCGTGGCGCAACTGGCGGATGGCTTCGAGAAACGGCAGCGATTCGATATCGCCCACCGTGCCTCCGATTTCGACGATCACCACATCGACGTCCGCGGCCACTTTGCGCGCCGCCGCCTTGATTTCGTTCGTGACGTGCGGAATCACCTGCACCGTCTTGCCCAAATAATCGCCACGCCGCTCGCGATGGATGATCTGCTCGTAGATTCTGCCGGAAGTCAGATTATTGCTTTGCGTGAGCTTGGCGTGCGTGAATCGCTCGTAATGGCCGAGATCGAGATCGGTTTCGGCGCCATCGTCGGTGACGAAAACTTCGCCGTGCTGGAACGGACTCATGGTGCCTGGATCCACGTTCAAGTACGGATCGAACTTTTGCAGCGAGACGCGCAGCCCGCGGCTTTCGAGCAGACAGCCGATGGAGGCCGCGGCTATGCCTTTTCCAAGCGATGAAACCACGCCGCCGGTGACGAAGATATATTTGGCCATGAACATTCCCCTCAGTGCATTTTGAATGATGGTTCAAATAGCGCCGACACCCGTTCCAGATCCTCGGGTGTGTCGACCCCTAACGATTCGTACTCGGTTTCCACCACGCGGACGCGATGACCGTTCTCGATCGCCCGCAATTGTTCCAGACGTTCCATCCGCTCGAGGGGACCCACCGGAAGACCGGAATAGGCGAGCAGAAAATCGCGCCGGTAAACATACAACCCCAAATGCTTGTAATGAACCCCGCGGCCGTCGTCGCGCGCAAACGGAATGGGACAGCGGGAAAAGTAAATCGCGTCGCCCGCGAGATTGGTCACCACCTTGACGACGTTCGGATCGTTGATCTCGCGCGGGTCTTCGATCAACTTCATCAGCGTGGACATCGGAACGTCGGGATCATCAAGGAGCGCCAGCGCGGCGGCGTCGATGGCCGATGGGTCGATCAGCGGCTCGTCGCCTTGGATGTTGACGATCACGGATGCATTGTCAGCCGAGGCGGCTTCGGCCACGCGATCGGTTCCCGACAGATGATCGGCGCGCGTCATTGTAACTTGTGCGCCGAACGCCCGCGCCGCTTTGTGGATTCGCTCGTCGTCGGTGGCGATGATTACTTTGGAAAGATAACGCGCCTGGCTGGCCCGCTCGTAGACATGCTGGAGCATGGGCTTACCGGCGATAGTGGCAAGGGCTTTTCCGGGGAATCGGGAGGAGGCAAACCGGGCTGGAATTACGCCCAAAATCCGCGTCGGCACAATAGATCATAGCACAGGCCGGATTTGCTGTGCAGCCTTGGCAGGATGCTGAAAAAGGCCTCTTGTCGCTCCTTCACAGTCGCGGTTCAGAAGGGCGGGCGCTGATTACTGAACCGTGCGCGTCAGCAAGCGGCATCGAATGGCCCTTTTTCAGCACTGAGCTCGAGCATTTCGCCCGGTTCGATGGCTTGCCACGCGGCGAACAATTCCGCGCGACGCGCTCTAACGCGAGCCAGGTCTTCGTCGGTGAGAACCCGGGAGAGTTTCAGATGCCGGTTGAAATCTTCGGCAGGCCAGATGGCACCGCTGGCACGCTCGCTGTCGAGCGCCCCGACGATCGACTCCACTTCCTTCGCTTCGTCCGGCAGCGGCCCGCGCGCCGCCTTTCCGGTGGTCTCCTCTATGTCCCAGCCTTCGGCAACCAGGCCAAAGAATCCCCGCTGAAGCCCGAGCACCGTCTCCACCGCGAAATGGGTCAGATCGTGGAGAGCGAAAAATGCCGCATGGTTGCCGGTCTGCTTTTGCCAGGTCTCGGATCCATCGGCGCGAACGCATCGCAGGACGCCCGAGCCGTCTTTGCGTTTTGTGATTTGAATAATGATAGCTATTGCGCGGCCGGCGGATCGGTTTTCGCCTCAGGCACCGCCATCAACTTGCGCAGCAGCGCCGCCGTGCTCTCATGAACGTCGCGCCGGGTGCCGTCGAATCCGCCGTTGCCCATCAAGCCATTGGCCGCATCAAGTGGCGTACGGCCTTTCTTGTCTTTGATGTCGAGCTTCGCGCCGTGGTCCACCAGGAACTGCACCACCTGGTCGTAGCCCTTTTGGGCCGCGCCATGCAGGGCGGTGTCGCCTTGCCGGTCCGTTGCGTTCACGTCCGCACCCGCATCCAGGCACAACTTGAGGGACGCAATCGCTTCGGCTTCGGTCTTCTTGCGCCCGGTGGTGTCTTCTTCCTTGGTGCCGAGCCCGGCGGCGGCCATGACGGGGGTCATGCCAAATTTGGTGGTTAGCTTCGGATCGGCACCCTTGGCGAGCAGCAATTTGACCACTTCGGTATCGCCGGCTTTGGCAGCGCGTAACAAGGGCGTCGCGCCGGTGCCCAGCATGGTGTCGGCGCCGCGGTCCACCTTACTGCGATAGGGCTGCTGTTTTAGGAGTTGCGCATTCACGTTGGCCCCATGCGCGAGGAGCGCTTGAATCAGGTCCAGGCTGGTGAGCTGGTTATTGAGCTCGCTGGGCCAGGGCAGGTTCGAATCGGGGAGGGTATGCATGTCGACCGCGGCGTACAAAGGCGTGCGCCCCACTTCGTCGGCGATGTTCGCATCCGCGCCCTGGTCGAGCAAGAACGCCGCGACATCGTAATGGCTGTTGATGATGGCGAGCAGGATCGGGCTGAAGCCGTTCGGATTGGTGGCGTTGATGTCGGCGCCCGCCTTCACCAGCACCTTGGCGCCTTCCACACAGCCTTGACGGGCGGCGAAGTGCAGCGGCGTCAACCCGCCCAGCGGCATCCATTTCTCGCGCGGCTCTTTGGTGACTTGCCGCTCCCAATTCCACGTCACTTGCCGCGCATTCACGTCCGCTCCATGCGCGATCAGCTCCTGGGCCACCTCGGGATGGCATTCGGCAGCGGCCCACATCAACGGCGTCTGCTGCCGCCATTGCTCTTTGGCATTCACGTCGGCGCCGTGCGCCAGCAGAACCTTCACCGCGTCCACATTTCCCGTCCGCGCCACCGTCATCAGCGCGGTCTCGCCCTCGGTGGTCGCGGAATTGGCATCGGCGCCCGCAACGAGCAGCTTTTCGATCATCGGAGCGCTGCCGTTCACGCAGGCCAGATACAACGGCGTCACGCCATAGCGATTGGCCGCCTTCACATTCGCGCCCGCCTTGATCAGACGATCCGCCATATCGCGATCGTCCTGCCGCACGGCCCAGTGCAAAGCAGTGGTACCATCAGCCTCCGGCAGATTCACGTCGGCGTGCTGCTTCAGGAGCGCCAGAGCCGTTGTGGTGTCGCCATCCTTAACGGCGTCGACGAGAGTGCCGGCCCACGCCGACACGCAGGCGAGCGCCAGTAGAAGACAAAAACGCATGGCTAAATGTTGACGAGCTCGCCGGTGCTATCGCCCAGGCCGTCTTGTGGGATGCCGCCCTTATCGAGCAGGGTCAGCAGCAGGTTCGCGATCGGCGTGTGATCTTCATAGCGCAAATGGCGGCCGCCTTGCAGTTTTCCGCACGCGCCTCCAGCCACCAGATTCGGTAGCGGGAAATGATTATGCAGGTTGCTGTTGCTCATGTTGCTGCCGAACAGAATGATCGAATTGTCCAGCAGATTGCCGTCGCCATCCGGCGTGCTCTTCAGCTTCCCCAGGAAGCGCGCGAACAGCCCGACATGATAGTTCTGGATCTTCACTAGCTTCTCGATCTTCTCCGGCAGGTTCTGATGGTGCGAGGTGGCGTGATGCCCGTCGTGCACGCCCACCTGCGGATAGGTTTTGTTGCTTTCTTCGCGCGCCACCATGTAGGTGAACACGCGCGTGATGTTGGCTTGATAGGCCAGCACCAGCATGATCGTACATGATGTTGATGTGCTCTTCGAAATTGTAGGGAATGCCCACCGGCTCGGCCGGCAGCTCCAGCGACGCCGTGGAATCGAAATTGCGCGCGTTGAATGCGGCGCTCGATTTCGCGCACGCTCTCCAGATAATCGTTCACCGTGGCCTGATCGCGCGGACCTAGTTTCATCTTCAGCGCGCCAGCTTCGGCGGTGATTTCATCCAGAATGCTGCGGTCTTGCTGAGTTCGCAAAGCGCGTTCCGCCGCCGTCCCGCCCTGCCCGAACATCCGCTCGAACGCCTTGCGAGGATCGATCTCCATCGGCATCGGCGTGGTGTGGGTGCGCCACGACAGCGTGTTCATGTAGATGCAGCCGTAGTCGCGATCGCAGGCGCCGAGCAACGCCGAGTGATCTTCGGTGGCCAGCTCAATGGACGGCAGCGGCGTGTCCTGCCCGATGTGCTGCGCCGCAATCTGATCGGCGGTGATGCCGGCGTATGCGTCCACGCCTTGGGTCGGCTTGGGACGCACGCCGCTCAGCCATGTCGTCGGGCTGAGCGAATGCACCGCCGTGCTGTCGGCCGCGCGATTGCCCAGTCCGCTGACGATGTTCAGGCGATCCCGGTAGGGCTCGAGAGGCTTCAAAATCCGCGAGAACTCGAACGCGCTGCCGTCAGCGGCCGGCGTCCATTGATCCATGATGGCGCCGTGCGGGACGTACACGAAACCCATGCGGGGCGATCCGGCAGCCGCTGTCTTTTTCAGCAGCGTCTGCGCCGGCAGCATCGCATCCAGGAGAGGTAACGCCAGCGTCACGCCCATCCCGCGCAAAAACGTCCGTCGTGGAAGATGCTTCTTGGTGATGAACATGTTTATCTACCCTCTATTACAGACCGCTGAACAGCCGCCGTGGTTACCCCCGGGTCGGCGTTTTCAAGCGCCCGCTTCATTTCAAACGGCTCGCTCTTGACGATACCAGTGATTAACGATGAAAACCGATAATCGTTGGTTGCCGCGCCTTTCACGATCCCACGTACTACGGGCATATCATAGTACTCCAGCGGCCGACCCAGCGCGTAGGTCAGCAGCTTTTCGGTTAGCGTTCCGACGAAATACTCGGGGTGTTTCAGCAAGGCCTGGCGCAATTCCACGATGCCATTGATCTTGGTGCCATCGGCGAGTTGTCCGGAAGCGTCGATTGGTCCAGACGCGTCCTTGGTGCGATATTCGCCCACGGCGTTGAAACTTTCCAGCGCAAATCCGAGCGGGTCCATCACCTTGTGACATGTCGAGCACGGAGGATTCTTGCGATGCTCCTCCATCAGTTGCCGGATCGAAAGCACTTTTCCGCCTTGCGCCTGATCCTTCAGCGCGGGCACATTGGGCGGAGGCGCGGGCGGCGGCGTACCCATCACATTTTCCATGATCCACTTGCCGCGCAAAACCGGCGAAGTCCGCGTGGGATAGGACGTCACACTCAAAATGCTGCCCTGCCCGAGCAACCCACGCCGCGCGCCATTGTCATTCAGGCCGTCCAGCGACACGCGCCGAAACTGGCTGCCGTAGACATTCGGGATGCCATATTGCTTGGCCAAGCGCTCGTTGACGAAGGTGTAGTTGGCTGTGAGCAGATCCATCACATCGCGATCTTCCTTCACGATGCTGTCGAAAAACAGCTCGGTTTCGCGCTTGTAGCTCTGGCGCAGATTATCGTCGAAATTCGGGAAAGTGGCTTCGTCGGGCAAAACGCTTTGCACATTGCGCAGGAACAGCCATTGCTCGGCGAAGTTATTCACCAGCGCCTGCGCCTTCGGATCGGCCAGCATACGCCGCACCTGGCGATCCAGCACCGTCGGATCTTTCAATTTGCCCTGCGCCGCCACATTCAGCAGCTCGTCGTCGGGAATGCTGCTCCACAAAAAGAACGACAGCCGCGACGCCAGATCCAGATCGGTGACATGATAAACGGTGCCCGCAGCGATGTGCGTTGGATCGGGCTCTGAACGGAATATAAATTTCGGGCTGGCCAGGATCAGCCGCAGCGCATTCTCAATGCCCGTCTCGAAATTTCCCTGATTCTTTCCGGCCTGGTAGAAGCTCAGCAGCGTCTCCATGTCGGCGTCCGTCACCGGGCGCCGGTAAGCCCGCCGCGCCAGCGTCCCGAGAATCTTCTTAGCGCACGGGACGTCATCTTCGGCGCTGGCCGGAGTGCAAACAAAAATGCGCCGGCGGCTAGGAGTGTCGCCCGGTCCGGTGGCATTAAATGGCCCGGTGATCTGCACGTGATCGATGAGAGGGATGCCGTTCATGTTCTGCAAATCCAGATCGCGCGTGAACGGTTCCAGCGGCTCGTCCGATTCGGCCGAATCGCGCCGCAGGAACGACACTGCCACATCGTGCGGCCCCGCCTTCACGTGAACCTTGGTCTTCAGCCGCGCATCCAGCGTGTCGCCCGCCAGCGCCAGGTTGGTGTCCACCAGTTCGAGATCCGCCTTACCGCCCACCGGAGCGATAAAGGCCCGCGCGCCATCGATGCTGATTTCCAGTTGATGCGGAAACTCCATCCCGGTGACGTAACCGACGATATTGCGGAGAATGACGACGCTGAACTCGTAGTCCGCATCCAGCGGAAAATTGTGATGGATCAGAATTCCGCCGCGCGTGCCGAGCGGCAGCCCATCGATGTGCTCGCTCTGCGCCAGGTCCGGCGGCACCTGGATGATATCGCTAACCGGGCGGATTTTCGGATCGCCCACCGCGAGCGCGCTCACTTCGCGCGACGCCGACAAGTACGCTTCGAGCAACGACGGCGAAACTCGCAAAACCTCAGCGATATTATCGAACCCGTTGCTCTCGTCGTCGGCCGGAAGCAGCGCCGTCACGTCAATTTTCAGGTTAAGCAAATCGCGAATCGCGTTGGCGTATTCGGTCCGATTCAGCCGGTGCAGTGGAGATCGCCCCGGCTCCGGATGCGCTGCGCTGGCTTGATCGAGCGATGCCTCAAGCCAGGTGATCAATCCGTCGATCTTCTCTTGCGGCGGCCTCGGCATGCCCTGCGGCGGCATCATCCCGCCGCGCAGCTTGCGTACCACTTTCTCCCACGTCTCGGCATGCTCGGCCGCGTGATCGATGTCCACCTTGTCGAGCATCAACCCGCCGGTCCTGGCCTTTTCGTTGTGACAGGTGACGCAATACTGATGAATCAGTGCATGTTGCGGAGAAGGCTGTTGAGCCCATAGCACCGACCCGGCGAGTAACAGTAGTAGACCGCTTCCGAACGGTCGCAGCTCAGTAACGCGCTCCACCAGTTCCCCCTTTGTCAAGGTATATCGCATTCAACACGGCACGTCAAGGCAACCCCATTGTTTCGTGTCGGTTATGAGGCGAAAAAGGTGGACCTGATGTTACCCTAAAACACGTACTTGACGGCGAACTGCATGATCCGAGGACTGACGTCGGATTGAATTTTGCCGAAAGTGCTGCTATTCAAGGACGAATTGGCCGTTCCGCCCGCCAGACCGGCGGTGCCCGGATTCAAGAAATTCGTACGGTTCTCGATGTTAAACGATTCGGCACGGATCTCGGCGTACTGATGTTCCTTGATCCGGAATTGCCTGGATAGGGCCACATCCACATCGAAGTAGCCCGGCCCAACAAGATTGTTGGCTCCCAGGTCGCCCAGAGTGCCAGCGGGTCCAGGGGCAAACGACTGGGCATTGATGTAACAGTTAATGGTCCTTACGGCGCAGTAGGGATTTGAATTGATCTGGTTGGGACGCTGGCCTGCTGTGTCAACGTCGTCCAAAGCGCTGTCGACACCAGTAAAGATGCTGAAGTGGCTACCGCTGTGCAATCCGACGATCGGTGCAAGCTGCCAGTCTCCGGCAATCCATTGCAGTGGTCGCGACGAATAATGGGGCGATTGGAGAACGGCGGAGAGATTGAAGTTGCTCCGAACGTCCACCGCCGTGCAGTTGCCGCGGTCATACCTGCGGTCGGAAGGATCGTTGTAAGGGCCGGAGAGCTCGGTGGTCTGAGGGTCAGCGATACAATGGCTCCAGGTGTAGTTCGCGAGCATTGAGAAGTGGCTCGACAGCCGGTGTTCGGCCGACACAATCAGCGCGTTGTAGCTGGCCGTGCCGCCGTCATCCAGGTATTCCAGAGCGCCGTAATACGGTCCTTGAGATGGATTGATCTGAGTAAGCGAGCGGCGCGCCTGCTCGTTGCTGAGACTGGAACAGGGTCCAGGCTTGGTCAGCCCGTATTGTCCCGCGACGCAGTTGCCCGGCACGTAAATCGCCGGATTCAACTCCATGTCCGTCCAAAGATGAACGGTGTCGCTGCCCAGGTAGCTGGCCTTCAACAACCAGCTTGATCCCAACTGCTTTTGGAGAGTAACGTTCTCCTGTTCGACGTACGTGTTCCTGACGTGCAGCGGAACGGTCTCATAGTAGCCAGCAGTGGGGTAAGTCGTGTTCGGGTTCTGGGTGGTGGGATAAGGATCTCCGCCGGGGTAATTCAGCCACGGATTGGCAAAACCTCCCGGAGGGTTGCTGAGCGTGATGGATTCTCCCCACAGCGGTTGCGACGAGGCGTTGTAGTAGAACAGCGTCTGGGGCATGTCATAGAAGATTCCCCACGACGCACGGATCAGCGTCTTACCGTCGCCTTTGGGATCCCAGGCCAGGCCAACGCGTGGAGCCCAGTTATTCCAGGTGGTGAGGTTCGGGCGTCCGCCGGTGTGGAAGCCTGGATCGCCCGGATACAGCGTGCCCGCGGGCGCATTCGGGTAGATGGTGGAATGAATGTCGGCCAGAAAATCCGACATGACGAAATGCGTGATCTTGTTATTGACGATGCGGCCGTTGAGATAAGGCTCCCAGCGCAGGCCGTAATTCAGCGTCAGGCGCGAGCTGATCTTCCAGTTGTCTTGCGCATAAAGCCCGAGGTATGCCCACTTCTCATTGTCGTGCGAGACGTTCGCGTCGGTGAATGAATCCAACTCCCCGGCGACGAAATCCGCCATGGCGCTGCCGGTGTCCTGGCCGGAAAAGGTGAACAGCCCGTTACAATACACGCAAAACGTGGTGGCTTGCATGGGACGAATAAAGTTGGCTCCGAACTGCATCTGGTGCGAACCTTTGATCAGGCTGAAGTCGTCGGCGAACTGGTAAGTTGTGGTGTTCACTAAGCCGGGCGTCGCGAACCCGCCGGCGCTGGAGAAGTCGCCGGTTATGTTGATGTTCGAAAAATTGGGCAGCGCGGTGTACATGTCCTGCACTCCGATACTGGTGGGCGTCGGAATCGGTATTTGAAACTTCGTGATGCCGTCCCGGTTGACCGTGGCGTGGAAGGTGTTCAGAGCGGTCGGACTGAATATGTAGGTGTCACCCAAAACGACCGAGTTGACCTCATCGTCGGTGCCGGCGTTCTGCACCGATAGCTCGGTCCCGGTAAAACTGGATGGCGTCAGACTGTGCGTGCCATAGTAGCGCGCGAAGATGGATTGCTTACTGCTGATCTGGTAATCGATCTTCGCCAGTCCCATGTGCTCGTTTTGATTGGCGATTTCCGTATAGGTGGTGTTGCCGCACGCGTTGGTGAGCGTCGGAAAATGGCTGGCGAACGCGAGTGCCTGCGGGCTGATGAGCGAGGCCGGAAGGATGTTGTTCACATAGGGCGCGGCCAACGTTTTCGGCGTGGAGAAGCACTGCGATTCATAGGCCTGGAAGTTGCCTGAGAGCTCCGCGACGGTGGGAACAACCGCTGGCGTAGCGGCCGGCGCCGATCGGATCAATGTGCCCTGATAGCCGATAAAGAAGAAGAGCTTGTTCTTCTTGATCGGCCCGCCCAAAGTGCCGCCGAATTGGTTGCGTTTCAAATTGTCGCTCTTCGGCGCGAAGAAGTCGCGTGCGTTGAAATCGCCGTTTCGCACAAACTCGAATGCATCGCCGTGAAATCCATTGCTGCCGCTCTTGCTGACGACGTTCACCGCCCCCGCCGAGTGCTGCCCATATTCGGCCGGCAGCGAGCTGGTTTCCACTTTGAACTCCTGCACCGCGTCCGGGAATGGCAGCGGCAAGTTCAAGTTATTGAACGGATCGTTGTGCGTTCCGCCGTCCAGCAGGTATGTGGTTCCGTTGAGCATGCCGCCCGCGACGCTGACCAGCGCTTCATTCGGGTAGTTCTTGCTGGAGATAAGATTTCCAGAGGACGGCGCTTGGCCAAAGCCGTACTGCACGATATTGGAAGCGCCAGCCAGCGTGATGAGCTGAGTGACCTCGCGTCCATTCAAAGGCAGTTCCACGACATCCTGCGAGTTCACCACCTGGCCGACACCGGTAGAGTGAGTCTCCACCATGGCCGCCGCGGCTTCCACTTGCACTGATTCGCTGACGGCGCCGACTTTCAACACCGGGTCGATGGTTGGGGCCGTATCCACTTGCAGCGCAATGCCGGATTGGACGTAGGTGGAGAAGCCCTCTTTCTTGACCTCCATCCGGTATGGTCCCAACGGTAGGCTGGGCAGCGAGTAAACTCCGCTGGCGTCGGTTTCCGCCGTGCGCGTTAGCCCGGTGTCGGTTTGTGTGACGGTCACCTGAGCTCCCGGAATGGCCGATCCGCTGGCGTCCTGGACGGTGCCTGAGATTTGCGACGTGGACTGGGCAAGAAGCACAAGTCCTGACGCCAGAAACAAAAACATCGGTACCAACAACGTGGTCGAAAACCTTTTCATAATCCCCTCGATTCCCCTTACCGCGAGACAAACTTGGCAGCGCAGCTACAACACCCAAGCTGCCGAAGCAGTGCAAGCTTGAATGCATACATTTCTTTACGAAGAAATTGGCTTACAAACTTATATCGTGGTGTGAGGAAGATGTCAAGGAATCTTTATTACAATTGAATGCATGCAGGGTAGCGTAGAATTTGATTGATGTTCCTTCGCGCTTCGTTGTGCCTGTTGGCCGGGTGGGCACTGATGGCCAGCCAGTTGACCACCGACGGTCATCCCACTGAATACGAGCTGCCGCATCCCAACAGCGGCCCCACCACCGTGGCCATCGCGCCCGACGGATCCATCTGGTTCACCGAAGGCGCGGGCAACCGCATCGGCGAAATCCAGCCGGACGGCACGGGACTCAAGGAATTCGATCTCCCGCATCCCGGTAGCCAGCCGCGCATCATCGCGCTCGGCGCGGACCAGAACATGTGGTTCAGCGAGCATTTGGGCAATCGCATCGGCCGCATCGCGCGCTCTGGCGTGATCGCCGAGTTTGACATCCCAACCCCTGCCTCCCAGCCGCGCGCCATCGCGCTATCAGCCGACGGCAACATCTGGTTCGGCGAATTGAAAAGCGGCAAAATCGGACGCATTACTCCGGATGGCGCCATCACCGAATTCGCAATACCCACTGGGGACAGCGGACCGCGCGCGCTTTCGGCCGGCCCCGATGGCAACGTCTGGTTCTCCGAATTCAACACCGCAAAGGTCGGGCGCATCACGCCGGCCGGAAAGATCACCGAATTCAATCTTCCACGCCCCGATATCGGTCCGGGAGACATTACGGCGGGCGCGGACGGGAATCTCTGGTTTCTCGAACTTGACGGCCGCATGGATAACCGCGCTGTGGATGGCAACCGCGTCGCACGCATTACCACAGCGGGGGTGGTCACCGAATTCGCTATTCCCACGCCGCACAGCGGACCCATCAACATCGCGGTCGGTCCCGACAAAAACATTTGGTTCACCGGACGCGACAAGCTTGGCCGCATCACGCCCGACGGCGTCGTCACCGAGTTTCCGCTCGCAACCAACACCCGGCCGACCGGCCTCTCCGCGGGCAGCGATCGCCAGCCGCCGAAGCTTCTCACCGACAAGCTTTGGTACGCGGCGGCCGGCTCCAACAAAGTCGGCTTTCTCAGCTTTCACTGAACTTGGCCCACGCGTCATCCGTAAGCCCTAACATGGCGCCCGCATTACCCAAACCCCATAAAGATCGTGGCATGGAAGGCATGGTGGCGAAGTGGTACACCACTAACACCGGCAAATCGCTGGACGAATTCACTAAACTCGCGCGGCGGATCGCGAATCAACTTCCGCCCCGCAGCCGCGTGCTCGAGGTGGCCCCGGGTCCCGGCTACTTTTGCATCGAACTCGCGAAACTCGGCGATTACACCATCACCGGCCTTGATATCAGCCACACCTTCGTCGACATCGCGAGCAAGAAAGCCGCCGAAGCTGAAGTCCGTGTGGATTTCCGTCAAGGCAACGCTTCCAGCATGCCTTTCGCCGACCATACTTTCGACTTTCTCGTGTGCCGCGCGGCGTTCAAAAACTTCGGCCAGCCGGTTAGCGCATTGCAGGAAATGTGCCGCGTGCTGAAGCCCGGCGGCCGAGGCCTGATCATCGATCTGAGGAAAGACGCAAGCATGGAATCCATCAATCAGGAAGTGGAAGGCATGGGCTTAAACCCGATCAACAAAATCCTTACGAAGCTCACGTTTCGAACTATGCTGCTGAAGAGCGCGTACACCAAACCGCAGTTTCAGCACATGCTGGCCCAGGCGAATTTTCGGAGCGTCGATATTGTGGAATCCGGAATCGGCTTCGAGATCTCAATGACGAAGTAGGCGCATCACCAACCGGCGTCCCTCCGGCGCCACCGTAGCGCCAAGCAGGAGATAGACCACGCCGAAGGGCCCGAGCGTCGCGATGGCGCCGTAAATGGGATGCGCGGCAAACGGCGTTAATCGTCCCAAGCTGCCCACTGCCACTGCCAAGGCCGCCACCAGCCAGAGTTTGGTAGCGAATCCCGAAACCGAAGGCCCGGCTCCCACCTTCCGACGCATCCCGCGCCGCAATAGAGCAAACTCCACCCACCCGGCGATTCCGGCCGACGCCGTCAATCCCGCCACGCCCCAGCGCGGATCGATCCCGATCCATATGGGCAACGGCTTGGCGCAAATGTATCCAAGCACTGTCGTCAGTGCTACGCGTAAAACCGCGAACTTCAATGGCGTGCGGGTATCGCGCAAGGCGTAATAGGCCGACGAATACAGCCGGCCCATGGTGGAGGCAAGCAATCCCACCGAAGATCCGGCCAGAATGCCCCAAACGTATTGCGCATCGGTGTGCGTGAAACGGCCGGTCTGCAAGAGCGCGCCCGCGATCAGATCGCCGAACGCGAGAAACGCCGCAGCCGATGGAACAATGAAAAAAGCAATGTGCCGCAATCCGGAATCCAGCCGGCCGCGCAGCGCTTCCTGAATTTCCTCGCTGCTCCCGGTAGCGCTCGACATCACCGGCAGCTCGGCCGCCGATACCGACATGCCGAATAAACTCACCGGCAGCACGTAGATCAACTGCGCGTTGATTAAGCCCGTCACCGCGCCGGTGGGAAGCAGGCTGGCGAGCAACGCGTCGATATAGGCGCTGATCTGCACCACTCCCCGGCTGACGAACACCGGCGCGAAGTTGCGAATCACTGTGCGCACGTGCTCGGAATCCACATCCAACCGCATGCGCAGCTTTTTCGCCAGACGCAGCACCACCGGCAATTGAATTCCGAACTGCAGCGCGCTTCCCACCACCGATCCCCAGGCCAGCGTCACCGCTAGCTGCGATAACGTCGACCGGCCGCCGAAAATCACAAGCGTCGCGATCATGGCCGCGCTCCACATCACCGGCGCCGCGTAGGAGAGAAACAGTTTTCGATGGCTGTTTAATATCCCCAGGCACCAGGCCGAAAACACCAGCAGGCCGGCGCCCGGGAAAAGAATCCGCACCAGAGAAATCGTCAGATCGCGCTTCGATCCTGAAAATCCCGGCGCAATAATGTCGATCAGCCACGGCGTGGCCAGCACGCCCGCCAGGCACAATACCGCAACCGCCAGCGCCAGCGTCGCGCCCACCGCGCCCGCCACTTTGCCCGCTTCTTCCTCCTCGCCCTCGGCCAGCAAGCGCGCATATACGGGGATGAAGGATGCCGACAGCACGCCTTCGCCAAACAGGTTCTGCAGGAAATTGGGAATGCGAAACGCGGCGTTGAAGGCATCCGCGGAGTCCGAGCGCAGCCCGAAATAATGCGAGAACACCCGCAACCGCACTAATCCGATAATGCGGCTGAGCAAAATGCCGGCGGCCACCAGAAACGCGAGCCGGCCGGTGCTCTCGCGCTTGCGGACGGGTGCTTCGTCCAGTTTCTTATCCAAGTCTGGACATCACTCCGCTGTGGAGATCCCCCGCATAGTGCCTATTATCCTCCGACGCCGCGAACCATGTCACAAAAGACGTCACAAAAGTTAGCCCGGCATGAGGGTATTCGCGGATGGTTCACGCGTATATCAGCGGATGAGTTACGGCAAACTTGGCGCCATCGCGATTATTCTTCTGACCATCGCAGTCGTCATCGGAATCGAAAAAATGCGGCGGCGTTGAACCCGCGTTCCTCAATCGATCGGTTTCGCCCTGGTTACATCCAGCGGATGATCGATCAGCGGCTCCACGCGCTCAATAAAGCGCACCGTGTGCGGCAAAGTCGCGTGGAGGTCAAACGCTTCTTCACCAGTCCAGCGTGAGTGGATATAAAAAAGCTGCGGATCCCGGATGGAGCGGAAAGCTTGAATGCTCAGGCAACCGGGCTCCTGGCGCGTGGGACCAAGCACGGCAGTTATCGCATCCGCGACGGCTGCTTCATTCCCAGTGGCGGCGTGAAAGCGGCCAAAAATGTAGATCTCCATTACCAGTCGAGATTACCAGTCGAGCTCAACCTCATAATAATCGGCTCCCGGACCCGGATCGTCGATCTCAAAAACCAGACGAAAATGGTTCTTGTCCGACGGTGCCTCGACGATCGATACTTTGCCGCGCCCTTGCAATTTTTGAATCGTCGGCATGAGATCGGCACGCGCGGGCAGTGGCCGAAGTGTTTGGGCATGCTCGCCCGTCACCGGCGCGCCCTCCAGCACCGAGGAAAAACTCGCGCCGCCTTCCAGCGTGACGCGCACCCGGCCATTGACGGTCCCGTTCCAGAGAAAGCCGCGGCCCGTGGGATCGGGAATCGGCTCTGCCAGCTCCTTGGAATTGACGCGATCCCACTCCAGCGTGAACGAATACTCGCCGGCGCCCGCCAGTGGATCGCGAATGGAAACGCGCGCGGTGTAGTTGTTCCGCCGGCGGGGCTGCTCGATCAAACGGATCTCGCCCCGTCCTTGCGGATCGTCCAGCCGGACCTCGCGATCGCGATCGGGCAGCGGCCGCGAAAATTTGAAATGCTCATCGGCCACCGGCGCGCCCTGCTCCGCGCTCGAAACGCAGCTTTGCTTCCGGCAACTGATGACGGCCTCTTGATCCACCCGGCCCGTCCACGAAACATGGTCGGTCTTCTCGCCTCTGCGCTCAAATAAGTTGCTGGATGTGTCCCAATAGAGCGCGATCGAATAGAACGAACGGCCGGGCTGCCGGTCCTCAATGGCTACCGCGAGCTTGTAATTATTTTCGATACCCGGCTGATCGATCACGTGCACATAGCCGCGCCCTTGCAGCACCTCCACCCGCACCGTCTCCTGGCTCCCGGGCAGAGGATCGGAAAAATGAAACTTCTGGTCTTCTACCGACGCACCGGATTGAGTTTGTACCGTTAGACGCTGGCCCGCCAGATGGAGGATCGCTGTTCCGCTCACCTGCCCTTGCCAGACGAACTGCGGCCGATCCTGAGCGCTGAGGGCTGCGTGGCCCGCGAGGGATGCGATCAAAATAGCTATCTTGTAAGACATATTACATGCGGCGAGAGTTGAGCATTATAGGACAAACGGTTTAAGACGTTTACGGTACAATCTTTAGGTACTGTGTTAACGCCCGCAGGTCCCCGGCGTCCAACCCTGTTCGTTGCAGGACCCGTATGGTTATAGCGATAACGACACCAGCCCTACTGTTAGCAACATCTACGACCGGCCAATTGATGCGTTCGCTGTTTGACGACACCTTCAGCGGAGTGCATCACCTGGAGTTTTTCGATTGGTCTCTGCTGATTCCCTACTTCGCGATTTTGATTGTCCTTTCCTTTTATGGCTGCCACCGCTTCGAGATGATCCGGAAGTATCTGAAGCATCGTCGCGATGCGGCGCCCGAGCCCGCCGAGCGCTTCGCCCAGCTTCCGCGCGTCACCATCCAGCTTCCACTCTATAACGAGCGCTACGTGGTGGAGCGGCTGATCGAAGAGGCCAGCCAGATGGAGTACCCGCGCGAGTTGTTGCAGATCCAGGTGTTGGACGATTCCACCGACGACACGCATTCGTTTACCGAAGCCCTGGTGCGCGAGTACCAGGCGGCCGGCGTGCCCATCGAGTATGTGCACCGGAACAATCGCGCCGGATTCAAAGCGGGTGCTTTGCAGGCAGGCATGAAGACCGCCACCGGCGAGCTGATCGCCATTTTCGACGCCGACTTTATTCCCCCGCGCGATTTTCTGGCGCGCACCGTCGATTATTTCACCGATCCCGGCGTAGGAGTGGTGCAGACGCGCTGGAGCTATCTGAACCGGCACTTCAATTTGCTCACCGAAGTGGAAGCGATGCTTCTGGATGGACATTTCGTCATCGAACATGGGGCGCGTTTCGGGAGCGGCCTGTTTTTTAATTTCAACGGAACCGCCGGGGTTCTGCGAGCCAAGATGATTGAGGACGCGGGCGGCTGGCAGCACGACACGCTGACCGAGGATTCCGATTTGAGTTATCGCGCGCAGCTTAAGGGCTGGCGCTTCGTGTATGTTCCGTCGGTGGATTGCCCGTCGGAATTGCCGGTGGATACCTACGGGTTTCAAGTCCAGCAATCGCGCTGGGCCAAGGGGTTGACGCAGGTTGCCATCAAGCTGCTGCCGAGGATTCTGCGATCGAAAGAACCGTGGCGGGTGAAATTGGAAGCGTTCTGCCATCTGACGCCGAACATATCTTATCCGCTGATGCTGATCATGTCGGCGTTGATGCTGCCTGTGATGATCGTGCGGTTTTATATGGGCGTGTTTCAGATGCTCACCGTGGATCTGCCGCTGATTATCGCGTCGTTCTGCTCCATTTGGGCGTTTTACCTGATGGCGCAGCGCGAACTGGACCGCAAGAATTGGAAACGCGGCATCGTGCTAATGCCGGCACTGATGGCGGCCGGCATTGCGCTCACTTTGATTAATACCAAAGCGGTGATTGAGGCGCTGCTCGGCATCAAGTCTGCATTCGCGCGCACGCCGAAATATGCGGTGGGCGATCAGAAGGTGAAAATTCAGAACGCCAGCTACCGCCGCCGCAGCGGCTGGCTGCCCTACGCCGAATTGGCCGTGGGAGGGTACTTCGTATTCATGGTGGGGTACGCCATAGAGACCTGGAATTTCCTGGCCGTTCCGTTCCTGCTGCTGTTTGTGGTGGGTTACTGGTGGGCTGGATTCACTACGCTTTATCAGGAATATCAGGGCAAACTGCAGTGGCAGAGGGAGCAGGCGCTCGCGCTCAACGCCGGGCTTCGCTTGGAACCAGCCCAGCCTGAGTTTCCAGAGTAAAGCTCGCAGCGCGGGCGTCCGTGACGAACATCTTCACTGTGTCGAGCGAATACTCGGTGAGATCGCGGCCCAGCAGCGGAAGCTTCTTCAACAAATCGTGAGTGACCGTGATGATGTGGCAGCCAATGGCGTCGGCCTGCACGATGTTGAACAGCTCGCGCGGGCTGGCCCAGATTAATTCGATTTGCGGATAGACGCGGATCGAGGCGAGCGCGCCTTGCATGACCGGAAGCGGATCGTACCCGGCGTCGGCGATACGGCCGGCGAAGATGGAAATGCAGCACCGCGGACCATCACGCAGGCTGGGAACGACGGCGTCCACCTGGTCGAGCGTCATCAGAGCCGTAACGTTTACCTTCACGCCCTGCTGCGCCAGCCGGTTCACCAACGCGGCCGAACTGCGGCCGCGAGTGTCCGTGATCGGGATCTTGACGTAAACGTTATCGCCCCAGGTGGCGATTTTGAGGGCCTGCTGTTCCATCTCGGCGAAGTCGTCGGAGAGGACTTCGAATGAAAATGGCCGATCCGGGATCGCGCCCGCCAGCGATTTTCCAAACGCCTCGTAGTCGGTGATGCCCGCCTTGCGCATCAGCGTGGGATTGGTGGTGAATCCCCGGATCCAGGGATTGTCGGCGAGTTCCAGGATGGAAGCGCGATCGGCGCCGTCGGCAAATATTTTGACGCGAAAAGAGGCGATGTCAGCCATATTTCAGCATTCCCGGGCGAGTGGTCCTGAGAATCCATTGCGAAGCCTCGCGCAGCGAGCGAACGCCTACGAAAGGGCCATCCGGGCGCTGTTCGGCATAGCCGTAATCGACGAAGATCGCGCGGCAACCGGCCCGATGGCCGGCTTCGATATCGCGCCAACGGTCGCCGACGATGAAGCTCGATTCGAGATCGATATTCCAGACGCGGGCGGCTTCGAGCAACAGACCGGGTTGCGGCTTGCGGCAGGAGCAGCGCGCCGAATCGTCATGCGGGCAGACACCGACGCCGTCCAGTTGGAGAAACTGCTTCAAGCGCCGGTTCATTTCCGAAACCTGCTCGGCCGAAACCAGCCCGCGCGCGATGTCCGGCTGATTGGTGATCAGGATCAGCGCGAATCCGGCTTCACGCAATTTGTTGCAAGCTTCGCGCACGCCAGGCAGCAGCCGGAGATCGGAGACCGTCGCGGGCGAAAAGGGTTTGCCTTGCTTCAAAACCGCGCGATTCACCACGCCATCGCGATCCAGAAAAACGGCGCGGCGCATGCTTAGAGCCTTCCCAGCCGCGAGTCGGCCAGCATGGAGTTCAGGGCCAGGCAAAGCGCCTGCCGCGTGTCGCGTTTGCAGATCCAGCCCAAGTTGCGAATGCGGTTGGTATTCAAACGGACCACCGGAACGTCGCCTTTCCAGCCTCGATCGCCACCGGTGTATTCGAGAGCAACCTGATCTTCGGCCAACCCCGCCACTTCGATGGCCAGCCGGGCGATTTCGGTGACCGTGATGTAATCGCCGGTGGCGACGTTGTAAACCTCGAAGTTTTTCTCGGCCGCCCGGTATGCGAGCAGAACGGCTTCGACAACGTCTTCCACGTGAATGTAGGACTTGCTCTGCCGGCCGTCGCCCAGGATTCGCAAACGATCGGGCTGAACGCGCAGGCGTCGAATAAAATCGAACCCCACGCCGTGAGTTTGCCGCGCTCCTACGACGTTGCCGAAGCGAAACGCGCGGGCGCGCAGATCGAACATCCCGCAATAGGACGCGATGAGCGCTTCTCCCGCCAGTTTGCTCGCGCCATAGGTGGAAACAGGGACCAGCGGCCCGAAATCTTCCTGGGCTTCGTGATCTTTCAGGTCGCCATAGACGCCGCTGCCGGAAGCGTACAGAAGATTCGGCGTGCGAGTGCGGCGCATGGCCTCCACAATTTGTTGCGTAAGGAAAGTGCCTTCGCGGAAATCGATGTCGGGCTCAACCGCGGCGCGCGCGATGTCGGGATTGGAAGCCAGGTGAATGACGGTGTCGTGGCCCTCCATGTTGCGCTCGAGCGCCACCAGATCCTTGACGTCGCCATGGATGACGCGCAGCCGGGTGTCGTGCGAATGATGCGCGTAGTGCCACTCGCGGCCACTGGAGAAATTATCGTAGAGCGTGACGGCTTCGACGCTTTTGTCGCAGAGCAAACGGTCGGTGAAGTGGCTGCCGATGAAGCCGGCGCCGCCCGCGATGAAGAAGCGCTTGTTCATCGTACGGACTCCCACTTGGTGGCGGCGCGCTGCAACAGCGGATGGCTCACCAGTAAATGCCACAGCACGGCGCAAAGTCCTTCGGTGTGCGGGGTGATGCGATCGGGCGCGAGCGCTGGAATGACGATGCATTCTTCCGACACTCGGCGCGTGAACCCGCCGTTCAGCCCCGCCACGCCTCCCACGATGCCGAAGATGTGCGCGCCCGCGTCCGACGCCGTTTCCAGCGCCCGTACGATATTCACCGAAATCTTTTTCTCGCGGCTGCCCCCGCCCACCGAGAAGACCAGCACGCCGTCGCGCGGGCCGATCCGCGAGCCTGTGAGCCAGGCAGCGAAGCAGGTATCCCAACCCTCGTCATTCGCGCGGGCGGTGAGTTCGGATACATTGTCGGTGGGCGCGTAGGCTTCAAAGCCGCACAGCTTGCGAAAGTCGTTCACTGCATGACCCGCGTGTCCAGCCGACCCGCCAACACCGAGGATGAATAGCCGCCCGCCGAGTTCCCGAACATGTGCCAGACCCGCGGCCATGCGCTCTATCGCGTCGACGTCCACTTGCTCCAGGATGGCGATGGACTCGGCAACAAAAGCGGCAGCGAAGCCGGAGGCGGGCACGGGCGCGGTGTTTTGCTTGAGAGCTTCTTGAAGGCCGGTGAGACTGGTCACACCAACTCCTGGTTGTTAATCGGCCAAAGTCGTGTTTTTCGTTAGAGTTCGTTTGGGAGCCGGGAACAGGCGGGAGAAAGCCAGGCGAAGGATACGGCGGAAGGTCCAAACGGTGGAAGACCAGCGCCGGAGCGTAGTCTCGCCGATTCGCTCGCCATACGGGATAAACACTTCCCGGAGCCGGAAGCCGCGCAGCGCCGGTTTCAGCAGCAAATCCACCGGCAGAGCGGGACCGTTCGGGTCCACTTCCACCTCCTGGATCACGCGCCGGCTGTAAGCGCGCATCCCGGAATGAAGATCGGTGGACTGGACGCCCACTAGCAGCCAGCCCGTTACGGCGAAAAGCCGGTTGGCGATATAGTTGGCCAGCGGCATGGTAGCGGGACGGCCTTCCAGGCGCGAGGCGTTCACCACATCGCATTCACCGGATAGGACCATGTCGGCCAGGCGGGGGATTTCTGAAGCCGGATAAGTACCGTCGCAATCGAGCGTCACGATAACATCGCCATGGGACTCCCGAAGAACCAGGCCCATGGCGCGGCCGTAGCCCTTGGGGGGGAATTGCCGTATGACACGCGCGCCTTGGCCGGAGGCGATGTTGGGCGTGGCGTCGCGACTGCTATCCACCACCACAATTTCATATTCGCGGCCGTGTAAGGCGTCGCAGATGTCCTCAATGACGCGAGCGACGGCCTTTTCCTCGTTCATCGTGATCATTGCGACTGAAATCAAATGGCTCATTCTTACTGCTGGTGGCTGGTGGCCGCTGGCTCGTGACTGGCGGCTGGTTATTTTGCTACCAGCGACTCTACCTGGGTGCGAATCCAGGCGTACGTCTTCTCCAAACCGGAGCGCAGCGGCTGGTTCGGCTTCCATCCGAGCCTGCTGTGAATGAGGTGGTTGTCGGAGTTGCGTCCTCGGACGCCTAGGGGGCCGGCGATATGGCGAATGGTCAGGTGTTTGCCTGCAATGTCCATAATCATTTCGGCGAGCTGATTGATGCTGACCATTTCCTCGGACCCGATGTTCACCGGACCGGGAAAGTCGGAATCCATCAGGCGACGAACGCCATCCAGGCACTCGTCAATGTAGAGGAAGGAGCGCGTCTGGACGCCGTCGCCCCAGATTTCAATGGAGCCGCCCTTGGGCGCTTCCGCCACTTTCCGGCACAAAGCCGCCGGCGCCTTCTCTCGCCCACCGCACCAGGTTCCTTCCGGGCCAAAGATGTTGTGGAAGCGGGCCACGCGGACTTGCACGCCCTCATTTCGCATATAGGCTCCGTAGAGCCGTTCGCTAAACAGCTTCTCCCAGCCATACTCGGAGTCCGGAGCCGCAGGATAGGCCGAGTCTTCCGAGCATTTGGGATTGTCGGGATCGGTTTGATTGTACTCCGGGTATATGCAGGCCGAGGACGAGTAGAAGAACTTGCGCACGCCGGCCTTGTTGCCGAACTCCAGCGTATTCAAGTTGATGGTGGCCGAGTTGTGCATCACGCAGGCGTCATGTTCGCCGGTGAAGATATAGCCGGCGCCACCCATGTCGGCGGCCAATTGATACACCTCATCGATGCCGTCCACCACCCGGCGAACCAAATCCGGCTCCCGGAGATCCCCCACAATGAATTCGTCGGCCGGCGACGCGGCAAACTCGTGCCGTTTGAGGTCCACACCGCGGACCCAGCAGCCTTCCGCCTTCAGACGTTTCACCAGGTGTCCGCCGATGAAACCGCCGGCGCCGTTGACGAGGATTCTTTTCATATGGAACCTTGCTGCTCATCTATCGGTGAAAATCCGGCAAGCTGTATGGCGAGCGGCGCGGGCTGAGGGGGGACCTGCACAGTTTTGCCGCCCCGGAGCCGATCAACCAAATAGTGACTCCCCCCGGAAACATCGGCGGAAATGATCCCGTCAGCGTGGTTATGGTTGCTTTTAACGAAGCGGAGACCATTGAGGCTGAGGTACTAAGTTTTCATCGCGCAATCGTCCAGCGTCTCCCGGGCTCGGAGTTTATCGTCGCCGAAGACGGCAGTCGCGACCGGACTCCGCAGATTCTGAAGGACCTTGCGTCTCGTATCGGCATCGTTCACTTGACCAGCCCGGAGCGTAAAGGCTATAAGCGCGCCCTGCTGGATGCCGTGTTTGCGGCACGAAATCCCCACATTTTCTTCTCCGACAGTGGAGGCAAACACGATCCCGAAGAATTTTGGAAGCTATACCCTTTGCGCCGAGACTACGATTTGTTGGTCGGCAGAAAGACCGATCGCAAGGATCAGCTCTATCGGCAGTGGCTTACCTGGAGCTACAACTTTGCGATGCGCACCTATTTCGGTTTCCCTGAAATTCGGGACGCCGACAGCGGCTTTCGGCTGTTCAACCAGGCAGTAGTCGATCGTGTTCTCCGGCAGGACTTGATTTGCCGGAATCTGGTGGCTTCCGAAATCGTGCTGCGGACCATCGCGGCCGGATTGAGGTATGGCGAAGTTGAAGTTTCTTACGGCATGCGGGCGGGAACATCACGAGGCCTGCCTCCGGCCAAAATTCCGTCCGTTATTCTGGGTGCTCTTCGCGCCATGGCCACCCTAAAAGCCGAATTTCGTGGGTGTCCACATAATGGGTGCCCACATAAGATGTCCGAACAATAGGAGCTGAATGCCCGCTTCAGCAACCGCGAATTTGCCGGGCAACCGCTCCACGCCTCAAATCAGGTTAGCAGCTCATCCCAGACTACTCATTTTCTCGGTAGCTTTGATGCTCAAGGGATTCGTCGGCACCGTGTTCTTCGGCTCCGTTGACCTAATCAACGCTGCTACAGCCAGCTTGGCACTGCTTGCGGGCAAACAGATCCATCTGCCGTATTTCCCCGCTGTCAATGCCTTCTTGTGGTTCGGCGGCGTTCTCTCGGCAACGCTTCCCGTTCCGCTTCCGCTGAGCTTAAAACTGGTGCCGATCCTGTTCGACTCGTTGCTGGCGGTGCTGATCTACGATCTGGTTCGGCGTAGCGAACCAAGGCTCGCGCTACGTGCAGGTCTGCTGTATGCTCTGAGTCCGCTGGCTCTGCTGATCACCAGCTTCCAAGGCCAATGGGACGCAATCGCATTATTTCTTCTGCTGTTGGCGTTCGGAATCCTTGAGGATGGGCACGATTCGCGAAACGCAATGCTATTTGGCACTTTGTTTGGCATGAGTCTACTGATCAAGCCAATCGCACTCCCCTTTCTGCTTCTCTTCCCTTTGCGCAAGCGGCGCGGAAAATGGTTCATTGAGTGGCCTGCGATTCTCGGCTTGACAATGATTTTGGGAATCGCGTTCGCGCTTTTTGGAAGCTACGGCTATTCAACCATCGATGTGTTGATCGATATCCTCGCCTACAGCAACAGAGGGGTGCAGACTTTTGGCTTGCCCTTCGCGCTGCAGCCGCATTGGCATATTCGGCTGTGGATTGTGCTGCCCATGGTGCTCCTGGCGGCCCTCCATCACAAACGCAAACTGACAGCCATGGACGCGGTGCTGTTGTTCTATCTCTGTTGCCTGGCGACTACAGGACTCTCGCCTCAGTATTTACTGTGGCCCCTGCCCTTGCTGCTGGCCACAAAACGGTTGCGCCTGGCCGCCCTTTACACCGCCGTCGCCACTGCGTTCCTGCTGCTCTATTACTCAAATCCCTGGACCAGCTTCTACGCCTTCGAGAATCTAGGAGTTTTTGCCCCGCTTCGAAGTCTTAGCTGGCTGCTGCCACTGGCGGCCTTAGAGCAACGAGAACTCCTGCCGATCGTGAGTGCGTTAGGCAATCTGGCCTTCCCGGCCTGCGCGATGGCGGTAGCGGTTCTCGTGGTGAAGAGCGGTCTCGGCCAGATTGCCGAAGAGCGTAATCGCGCTGGCGAGTCACGCTGGTCTTTAAGCGCTATCGGGTGGTATGCAGCTCCGTTATTCCTGGTCTTCGCCGCCATCCTGGCGATCAAATTGACTGTGCATTCCCGCCAGGTGCTTCCGCGGCTGGCCCAGATCTGGGACGCTTTGCCGGGTGACTACGGGTTGAGCGTACGATCTTTGCATCCAACCGTTGTGCTGGTCCGAGATTCGGCCGGTTTCGCGACGCTCAACGTGACTGTTCTTCTTGCCTTGTTTGCAGCAGCCTGGTGCGTCTTTTGCGTCGTGGCTTCACTTGGCGGAAAGGGTCTTGAGCGCCATCAGATCGCTGCTCTCCTGCAGTGAGGGAGCAGCCGGCGAGATGGATTTGATCTTCACAGCTACTTGAAAACGAGCATACGCCAGGTACTCGTACTGGATCTGACAGCGCTGCACCAACTCGGAGAAGGCACGAAATTCGTGTGCCTGCCAGTTCGGATAGTTGAAATACTCGTCAAAAACGATAATGGTGCCGGGCACGATCCGATCTTCGAGATGCGCGAACACGCAGCGGGCTGGATCGTACAAATCGGAATCGATGTGAACGAAGGCGGCCGGACCGGGATTCTGTTCCAGCCAGCCTGGTAACGTATCCGCAAAGAAGCCTGGATGCAGAATGACGTTGTCCGGCACCTTAGGCTGACGGCCTTTGAGATCGAAGCTGAAGCTGTCGCCGCTCCAGGACTCTTGCAGTCCACGAAAGCTGTCGAATCCGTGCACGGTCTGTGCAGCGCCCACGTGTTTCGCGATGAAGCTGATGCTTCCCCCTTTGTAGACTCCAAACTCGAGATAGTACCCGGACACGGACACTTCTCGAAGCGCTGAAACCAGCACCTCCCGAGAACTTTCCATGCCGACGGCAGTTCGCATGTATTTTTGCGCGTATTGGACGCTTTCCTCCAGGGCCCGCTTTTTCATTTCGCGCGCCGGGTGCAGGCGGGGAAAGTCCCAAAAGTCCTGCAGCGTAACCATCCACTTTTGGATCGAAGTTTTCAGGCTGAAGCTCGCGATGAACATTACAGAGCAACCTCCACGGGCGGTTGGCCCGACAAGGCCGCTTGATTCAACCGATCAGCCACCGTGCGAGCACGGTCGATACAAACGTCCATGTTGATGTATTCGAATTCGGCCACGCGTCCGCACAGCGGGATGCCGATTTGTTCGAAGTAGGCCTTGGCCTGTTTCAAACAGCGGCGGCAGTCGTCGTTTTGGACCACGTAGCCGTACTTGGTTCTGACCACGCGCGCGTAGCAGACCTCCGAGCGCCGGATCAGATCCATATTTTCCAGGTCGCCAATCACGTCGGCGAGCAGCGCTTCGTCCGGCATCTCATGCGTGCCGTCGCCTGGATTGGTCGTAATCTCCGCCTGCACGATAGATTGGCCGGGCGGTGCGTTGTGCGGGCTGAAGGCGGCCGGGAATGACAGGCGGTGGAAGCGGACGGCGGGGTCGGGAACGTAGATGGCGGTGTAATCCGACATGCGCGCCGCATCGGCACCCACGGACACGGTGACGAGCGCGTTGTAGCGCAGGGCGTTCACCGCGGCCAGAATCTCGGGCGGAGTTCCTTCGAGCGCCGTCGCGAGTTCCTGAATCGGGATGGTACATACCAGCGCGTCGTAGCGGCGCGTGGTGCGGCCGTTGCTGACGCACCAACCATTGGCTTCTCGCCAGATGCGCTCCACCGTAAAATCCGGGACGATCTTCGGCACCCGTTCCGCCATGGCGCGCGGCAACGATTCGATGCCGCCGTGCGCGGGGTAATGGAAATAAAGCTGGTGCGTGTAGCCTTCAGTTTCCACGCCCACCGCTGCCTTGATCACATCTTCCAGCGGAGGCTTGGGGACGCGGCCCTCCACCCACTCCAGCCCGAGTTCTTCGGCCGGAACGTTCCAGATCTTCTCGTTGTAGGGGATCAGATATTTTTCGGCCAGGCCTTTGCCGAAGTGGTGGTAGATCCACTCCTTGAAATTGGTCCGGGGCGGCGGATAATCGTTCTTGATGTAGTAATAAAGGCACTCGAAGCGATCCTGCGGTTCCAGATCGAAGAGGCCGTTTTCGAAGGGGTACTTTACGTAACGGCCTTTGTAGAAAATCTTGTTGTTGCGGCGCGCGCGATGGACGTTATCGCCGAGCAGCGACACCATGTAATCCACCGTCTCCTGGTTGCGCGAGAAGATGATGTGCGGGCCGCCGGCGTCGTAGGTGAAGCCTTGCTCCTGGACGGTCTGGCAGTGTCCGCCGCCCCGGCTTTCCTTTTCGAGCACCTCGCAATCGTGCTCCAGATGCGCGGCGATAGTGAGACCCGCCAGGCCGCCGCCCAAGATTCCAATCGCCACCCGATTTCCCCTTTCTGCTTGATTATTCGGCATTTCCTGGCGAGCGCTGTAGAGCCTCGACGGCGCTACCGATCCTATAACTGTGCGCCGGATACTGCTCGCGATCTTGCTGGGTACCCTGCTGTGCCTTGCCAACTATATCGGCGTGATCGCCGGCATCGTCCACCCGCCGCCCGGCTACCAGCCTGCGTACTACATACGCAACCTGGATGTCCCGCAATACCTCACCTGGATGGAGCTGGCGAAGACGCACTGGCTGCTGCCGAACGAGCACGCGCCCTGGCAGACGGAATCCGGGCTATTTGAGCCGACATTCGTGATTGCCGCGCGGACCGGGCTGCCGACCATGGTCTCTTATTACGGCTTGCAGCTGCTGCTCTACTGGCTGGCTGCCTACGCGCTGATTCTAGCGGCCGAAACCTTCATGAAGACGCGCCGGGCCATTGTGTACGCGGCTTTGGCCGTGCTGGGCGCGGTGCCGTTGTGGCTGCTGGGCTGGACGGTCGCCAAAGCGTTTGGGCTACCTGCCGCCGTGCAAATGGCGTTCGGATATGGCTTGGTGCAATACGGGTACGACTCGGCGGACGGGTTGCTGCGGGGCGGACTGTCGAATTCGGTTCTACTGACGTTCGGAACGGCCATGACGCTTTTCGCCTTCGTAAACCTGGCTAAGTTTATTACCTGCGGACAGCGCCGCTCTTTTTATTGGCTGCTCGTGTGCGTGTTTCTGGACGGCTTATTTCACCCGTTCGAAATTTTCGTTATTGCCGCCGCCGCGGTGTGGCCTCTTTGGAAGGCGAACCGAAGGACGGAATGCCTGTGGCTTTTTGGAGCCGCCGGCGCCGGGATGTTGCCCTATGCCATCCAGAGTTTGCGATGTCCCTGGGTGGGCGACGTCGCGCAACTGGTGAATTGGAAGATGGGTTCGCCCGCCTGGGTGCTGCTGATTTATGGCATACCCGCCATCCTGATTTGCTGGCTGATGCTGGCCCGCTTCCGCGTAGACCGGCCGGAGGATGAAATCCTGCAGAGCTGGTTTTTGTGCGCGGCTATCCTGCCGATGATTCCCGGCGTATCAAGCGTGATGCACACGTTCGACGGATATGCCTACGCGGTGGGCTTTTTGCTGGTGAGGAAAGCGCAATCGGACCGGTTGATTTCCAAGCTTTTCGTCGAGAGACGCGGAACGATGCGGCTGGCGCTGGCAGGCTGGGGGATGGTTTCGGCTTTGACGCTCGCGCTGGTATACTCACAGCTTTGGAAGGACGGCAAATCGGCGCATCCGGAGTTTCTGTCCGCCGTGGCGCCCAACGATGAGGTGGCCATGCTCAAGTGGATGAAGGCGAACTTGCCGCACGACCGGTTGGTGCTCGCGCCGGAAGCCATGGCGCCCTGGGTAGCGGCCATTCCGATGCCGAGCGTCGGCAGTCACGACCTGTTCAGCGTGACCTACCAGGTGCAGCGGGACTTGGCCAGCCGCTTCTATCAAGGACAACCGGAGCGCAGCCAGCTGATCGATGCCTTCGGGGTTAGCTACGTGGTGGCGCCCACAGATGCGCCCGTCGTTCTGGAAGGCAGCCGTCTCGTGCACCAGGAAACATCCCTGCGACTCTACGAGGTGCCCGGCGAGCGGATGAAACCGTACCCAGGCATCGCCCATCTGGCCGGGATCCCGCCGCCCAATGGATTCCGGCAATGGATGTTCCGGATGATTGGGACACTCCGGCGTTCCGCCGTTTAATCGCGAGAGACTAGAGGCGGCGCGGCCTGGGCTGGCGTGAGGGATTGAGCAGGGCCTGCTTTTTGGCCAGCTGGCCGCGGCAGGTTTCACACTGGCCCAGATGCTCCCGGACGTCGATGACCTCGGGAACCGTAAGCCCCTTGCCGATGGCGTAGAGCGAGAGCGAGTCCTCGGTAATGTGGCCCCTGCTACGGCCGGGGGGACGCACCAGGTCGTGGATGCGGATCCCAATTTGGAAGCCGGCCGACACCGGGCGGCAATAGCGCACCTCGCCGAAGATCACATTGCCGTGCAACTTCACCTTTACCTGCTCGCCTCGAGCGATGCGGCGGGGAAGGGCCACACGCAATCCGGAGCGGGAGACGTCCAGAATGGTTCCGTAGATCGGCTCCGTGGGATTGGGCAGAAGTTCCAGTTCGGCTGGATCCTGGGTGGGGTAACGGGCTTCGCTACGCCGGTCGGCATGCTCGTCGGGGACGGGAAGAGCCGGCGCGAGAGCAGTTGGTAGATGGATTTGGTTCGGCAATGGTTAACCGCTTTCTGGATGAAAGACCCATATTACCTAAAAAAGTGACTACATTATTTCTTCTAAGTACGTTTCTTCTGCGTGTACTAAGAGAAGTACCCGAGAATGATGCCGCTTACTGACGTGCGCGGTTCTGAACCTCGACCGTGAGGGAGTCGGCCCGCAGCCTGCTAACCGCTGGATTCGCCGGTGAGCCAGTCTTCGGCGCGTTTTTCGAGCGCGATACGAACCAGCTGACTGCGGGTGCGGACTCCGGTTTTATCGAACAATTGCTGCATTACGGCCTTAATGGAGCCTTCGGAAACCTGCAATTGGGCGGCGATTTCTTTGTTGGTGAGCCCCTCGAAAACGCCCTGCAGGACGAACCGCTCGCGCTGGGTGAGCACCTGGATGCTGCGCTGCTCTTCGGATTTGCCGGTGGCGCCGGCGATGAGCGACCGCATGGCGCGAGGGTCCAGCCAGGGTTCGCCCGCTACCATCCAGCGGATGGCTTCCACCAATTGGGCCGGAGAGCTGTGTTTCAGGAAGATACCTTCGGATCCACTTTCGAGCATACGCACCGTGGCGGCGTCGCTCATCCCGGCAGTCACCATGAGGACGCGGCCCTTGAATCCGTGCTTGCGGATTTCATCCAGAGCGACGCTTCCCTGCTCTTCGCCCAGATCGTAATCGAGAAGAACGATATCGGGCTGTTCGCTCGCGATAATCGACAGCGCTTCGGCGACGGTGGCGCAGGAGCCCACCATGCGGAAGCCGGGCTCATTCTGCAATAACCGGCTGAGGCTGTCCCGGAACAGGCTGTGATCGTCCACCAGCAGAATCCGGATTTCCTCGCGCATAGGTCTCTTTTAGATTACTCGCTAGCACGGGCGAAAGTTCAACCACGAATGTCGCTCCGTTCGGCTCGGGTTCATAGCGCAGATCACCACCGAAGGATCGCAACAAGGCGCGCGAGAGATAAACGCCCAGGCCGGTGGATTGCGCGCCAGGCTGAAACGGACGGAAGAGACGTTCGGGATGCTCCACGCCGCCGCCGGTGTCGTGAACGCGAACCGCGATACGCGGGCCTTCGGCGCGAGCGACGATCCGGAGCTGGCGGGCAGGCCGATCCAGCATGGCTCGCTGGCTGTTCTTGCTAAGGTTGAGAAACACCTGCATCAAGCTTTGCCGGTCCGCCCACACCGCTGGGAGGCCCGGTTCGATATCCAGGGACATCTCGATGCCCTCTTCGCGCAAGGCCGGTTCGACGACGATTCGCAGCTCGTCAAGTAGCGCCGGCAGATCGACGCGGGCGGCCGGGTAGGGGGTTTGGCGGAGCTCGAGAGCGGCGATTTTTTCGAGCGCTTCAATCAGCGTGCCGAGCGCTTCAAAATCCTTGTTGTGCGCTAGTGAATTGTTGCGCGCCAGATTCTCATGCACCACGGCGATGGCGCCGCAGACGTTGCGAACTTCATGGGACACCGCGCCCACCAGGATCCGCGAAGCCGCCAGCAATTGGTGCAGGCTGAACTCTTCGCGATTGCGCAAGTCTTCGGAGGTGTCCACCACCATGGCCGCCAGCCGCGATCCCACGCTGGTCCGGTAGGTGGAAAACCAGATGTCGGCGAGGAAAGCTTCGCCATCCTGCCGTTGTCCGCGGCCTTGCATAACGGTGCGGAAGGACGGACCGTTCGGCGCGGGCAATGGGACGTTGAGCAGGGAGGGAAGATACTGGCGTATGGAGCGCCCAGGCAAAGAGCCGGACGATACGGCGAACAGGCGATGGGCGGCGTCGTTGGCTTGCAACACAGTGCCGTACGAATCGGCCGTAAAGATGGCCACCGGACTGCTGTCCACCAGCACCTTCAACTGCTCTTCGGCCGCGCGACGGGCTTCGCTCTCCGCTTCGATCTGATTCAAGTGCCCAAGAGCGGCCTGGCGGCTCCGGACCACTTCGTAAACGAAAAGGCCCATGCCAAGGAACGCCGCGAAGATCAAAATATCGCGCGGGACGCCGGCGCTCGGGCGCCAATCGAACGAGTCGAAGATTTCAGCCAGGAAGGTGCAAATTGCGGCGACGATGGCGATCTGCCAGCGCTTCAGGACGCTGCCCACCATCAACATCGGAAACAGGTAGAGGAACCCGAGCGTGACGTCCTTATCGGCTCGCCAGTCGGCAACGGCGATGGCGGCGATCAGCAGCCCGGCTTTGAGCAGGACGGACTTAGTACCGCCACGGAGAAAGAAGGAAAGCATGGGGATGCGCGCCGGTTTAGTCATATTCTAGACATGGAATCCTTACTTTCTGCAATAGTTAAACGGCCCGCTGGCAGAAAGACCACGAGCTTTGGCCGAAAGATAGGGTCGCGGCGTAACCGAACGATACTGGACTCCCTCTAGCCACACCGTTACCTTTAGTTTAGATCTAGATCCGCCGCTGTTTGCGGGTACGGCCGCGAAACCGCTTACGCACCGTGCGCCGGCTCGGAATCGAAGTTCGTCGAATGAGTCCAAGAAGACTGCACTGGATGCTCCTGATGGCTACGCTGACATGGAATGCACGTGCGCAGACCAAGCCCTACACCTGGGAGCAGATTCGCGATCGTTTTCAAGCCGTTAACCCGACGCTGAAGGCGGCGCAACTCGGCATCGACGAGTCGCGCGCCCAAGAGATTACGGCGTACCTGCGGCCGAATCCGGACCTGACCGGAGCCGTCGACCAGATCAATCCGTTCTCCACGCAATCGCCGCCGAGCGGAGGCCCCAGCGTTTACTCGCCGTTCGCTTACGCGTTTCCAGCCGCTTCCATCAGCTATTTGCACGAGCGCGGGCACAAGCGCGAGTTGCGGCGGGAAAGCGCGCAAAAGGAAACCGAGATCACCGTCGCGCAACATGCCGACCAGGAGCGCAATTTGTTGTTTACCTTGCGCAACGCTTTTGTACAGGCGCTGCAGCAGAAGGCGATCCTGGATCTGACCAGGGAGAATCTGGCTTATTACAACCGCTTGCTCGCGGTCAGTAACGACCGGTTAAAGGCCGGTGACATCGCGAAAGTGGATTACCAGCGGCTGGAGCTGCAGCGGGTGCAATATGAGACCGACGTTCAGACCGCCATTGTAAATCTGCGAACGGCGAAGATCCAGCTGTTGATGCTGCTGAACGACCGGACGCCGGTGGCGGAGTTCGACGTCACCGGACCGTGTGATTTTCCGAATGAGATTCGCCCGCTCGAAGATCTGCGGCGCTTGGCCATGGAAAACCGGCCGGACCTGAAAGCCGCGGTGGAGGCGGTGGACAAAGCGCGCACCGATTACCGGCTGGCGGTGGCGAATGGGTCCACCGACCCGACGTTCGGCGCCGATTTCGCGCGCAATCCTCCCATTCCGGTTTATTTCGGCGTCAGCGTGAGCATCCCGCTGCGCATTTTCGACCGCAATCAGGGTGAGAAGCTGAGAACGAAAGAGGACATCACGCGCAATGAACGCCTGCAGGACGCAGCGACGGCACAGGTATTCAACGACGTCGATTCGGCCTACGCCACGATGGAAAGCAATTTGACGCTGCTGCGTCCCTATAAAGACACCTATCTGAAGGAAGCTGTGGAGGTGCGCGACACGGTTTCGTTCGCTTATACCCGCGGCGGAGCGTCGCTGCTGGACTTTCTGCAGGCGCAACAGGATTATCGCAGTACGGAACTCAACTATTTGAACCTGGTGGGGTCGTACCTGACTGCTGCCGCACAAATGAATCTGGCGGTGGGGCAGGAGGTTATGCCATGAAGAATCGAATGATCAACTCTGGAGCACCGCTTACTGACGTGCGCGGCTCGGTAGATTACGCGCGTTTCCGAGCCGCGCGCGTGAGCAAGCGGACCTTCTGCCTGCTGCTATTCGCGGCAGTGGGTCTGATCGCAAGTGTCTTGCTGACCGGTTGCGGACAGAAGGTGGAAGCCGATCCCAAGCTGGGCGCGCCGCCGGCGGCCGACGTGATTCGCGAATCCGACGCCAGCCTGTTCCGCGTGGATCATCCCGAACTGTTTCCCGTGGTCAGCGCGGGCGAGCACGACGCCGCGCCCCAACTGAACACCACGGGCACAGTGAATGCCGATGTGTCGCGAAATATTCCGGTGATCTCGCTCGCATCCGGGCGCATCGTCGAAATCGACGCACGGCTGGGCGACACAGTCACCAAAGGTCAGCTGCTGCTCAAGATACAAAGCCAGGACATCGCGCAGGCTTTTTCCGATTACCGGCAGGCGGTAGCGGATGAAACGCTGGCCAAGGCGCAACTGGACCGGTC
This sequence comes from Bryobacterales bacterium, assembly GCA_963735145.1. Classification (GTDB taxonomy): domain Bacteria; phylum Acidobacteriota; class Terriglobia; order Bryobacterales; family Bryobacteraceae; genus Palsa-89. Next base: position 152,000 of record CAVTJS010000004.1, read on the forward strand.
CAAACTACTTCTGGAGAAAGGCGCCATCGCACAGAAAGACGAAGAAGTGGCCGAGGACGCCTGGGTGAAGGCCAAAGTCACCACCGAGACCGCGGTGGAACACCTGCATGTGTTGGGCGCCGACATGGATCACCCGAGTTCCATTGTCGAAATTCATGCGCCGGTTTCGGGCGTGATCACCGACCAGCAGGTGACAGCGGCGGCGGGCGTGAAGACGCTGGACAATTCTCCGAATCTGTTCACCATCTCGGACCTTTCGCACGTGTGGATTATCTGCGACGTCTACGAGAACGACATGTCGTTCGTGCGCCTGGGCGAGTATGCGGACATTCATCTGGCAGCCTATCCCAACCTGGTACTCAAAGGCCGGATCGATAATATTTCTCCCACGCTGGACCCCAATATTCGGACGGAAAAGGTGCGGCTGGAGGTGGAGAATAACGGCAAGCTGCGCTTCGGGATGTTTGTCACCGCGACATTCCACGGAGCGCAAAAGCAACTGCGCGCCACGGTGCCCGCGACGGCAATTCTGCACCTGCACGATCGCGATTGGGTGTACGCTCCGGCGGGGAACAATCAATTCCGTCGCATCGAGGTGGTGGGCGGCGATATGCTGCCGGGCGCCCAGCAGGAGATCCTCTCGGGAATCCAGCCCGGCCAACAGGTGGTATCCAATGCGCTGGTTCTTCAGTCCACGGTGGAGCAGTAGGGAGCCGAGCAGTAATGATTCGCAAAGTAGTCGATTTCGCGCTCAATAACCGGTTTCTGGTTCTGGCCATCGCGCTGTTGTTGCTGGCCTGGGGCGCGATCTCATTTCACAATCTTCCGGTGGAAGCTTACCCCGACGTGGCGAACAACTATGTCGACGTCATCACGCAATGGCCGGGGATTTCGGCCGAACAGATCGAGCAGCAGGTAACCATCCCGCTTGAAATCGCCATGAACGGGATTCCGGACGTGGTGCATCTGCGGTCGTTCTCGCTCTTCGGGCTGTCGGACGTGAAGCTGATCTTCGACGACGGGTCCGACAACGCCTGGAACCGGGAGCGCGTGCTGGAGCGGCTGGCGCAGGTCACCTTGCCACCGGGCGTGAATCCGCAGATGGGCACCGATTGGAGCCCGGTGGGCCAGATCTATTTCTTCACGCTGCAGAGCAGGAATCCGAAATACGACGTGATGGAGTTGAAGTCGCTGGAAGACTGGGTGGTGGAGAAGAACCTCAAGTCCGTGCCGAACGTGGTGGACGTGGCCAGCTTCGGCGGGCCGACGCGCGAGTATCAGGTGCGCATCGATCCGGATAAGTTGATCGCCTACGGGCTGAGCATCGGTCAGGTGGAACAGCAGCTCACGAACAATAACGCCAACGCCGGTGGAAGCTTCATCGAGGCGGGCTTGCAGCAGGTGGATGTGCGCGAGGTGGGCATGGTGACCGATGTGCGCGATATCGCCAACACCGTGATCAAGACGCAGAACGGGACAGCCATCCATGTCGGCGATATCGCCACCGTCGAGCAAGGTCCGAAGATCCGGCTGGGGCAGTTTGGCCGGGCAATCCGGCGTGAGCATGGCAAGATCGTCGACAACGAAGACGTGGTTTCCGGAATCATTCTGCTGCGGAAAGGCGCGGACTCCGATGACGTGCTCAAGGGAATTCACGCCAAGGTGGACGAGCTCAACAACTTTATTCTGCCCTCGGGGGTGAAGATCGTTCCGTTTATCGACCGCAGCGAGCTGGTGGAATTTACCACCCACACCGTGCTGCACAACCTGACCGAGGGCATCATCCTGGTGGTGATCATTCTGTTCTTGTTCCTCGGCAATACGCGCGCGGCGCTGATTGTGGCCATCACCATTCCGTTTTCGCTGCTCTTTGCATCTATTTGTCTCAGCTTGCGGCATATTCCGGCCAATCTGTTATCGCTGGGCGCGCTGGATTTCGGCATGGTGGTGGACGGCGCGGTGGTGATGATCGAGAACATCGTGCGGCACCTGCACTCGCCGCAAAATGGAAACGGCCAGCGCTTGTCGGTGGGCGCGCAGATTCGCGCGGCGGCTCACGAAGTACAACGGCCCGTATTTTTCGCCATCACCATCATCATCACGGCTTACATTCCCATCTTCACCCTGCAGCGCGTGGAGGGACGGTTGTTCAAACCGATGGCCTGGACTGTGGCGTTCGCGCTACTGGGGGCGCTTCTGTTCTCGATTATCGTGTCGCCGGTGCTGGCCAGCTTTTTCTTCCGCCGCGGAGCCAAAGAGTGGCGTAATCCCGTGATGAACGTCCTGACGGTGCTCTATCGCAATGCCGTACGGTGGGCCATTCGCGAACGCTGGGCCGTGATCGGGGTGGCGGTGCTGGCGCTGGGCGCGACCGCGTATCTGGCGCTGAGCGGAATTATCGGCTCCGAATTTCTTCCCCACTTAGATGAAGGCGCGCTGTGGGTGCGAGGAACTTTCGCGCCCAGCACGGGCCAGAGCGAAGGCGTGCGCGTTGCCAACCAGGCGCGGATCATTCTGGCTTCGTTTCCCGAAACCACGATTGTTACCAGCCAGGTGGGGCGCCCCGACGATGGCACCGACACCACGGGCTTCTTCAACACCGAATACTGTGTGGACCTGAAGCCCAAAGAGCAATGGCGTCCGGTGTTTCACGAGAACAAGGATGCCCTCATCGCCGCCATGAACCTGCAACTGGAGAAGATCCCCGGGGCCATCTGGAATTTTTCGCAGCCCATCGCCGACAACATGGAAGAGGCCGTGAGCGGCGTGAAGGGCGAACTGGCCACCAAGATCTACGGGGACGATTTGCGGACGCTCGAAGATAAAGCCGACCAGGTGGTCAAGGTGATGCACACCGTTTCCGGCATCGAAGATTTGGGAGTTTTTCGGCTGCTGGGCCAGCCCAACTTGAACGTGACGGTGGACCGCCAGGCAGCGGCGCGCTTTCAAATCAATGTCGCCGACGTGCAGGACGCCATTCAGACCGCCGTGGGCGGCAACGCGCTGACGCAGGTATTGCAGGGCGAGCAGCGTTACGATCTGGTGGCGCGCTACCAGGCGCGGTACCGGGACACGCGGGAAGCGATCGCCAACATCCGCTTGCTTTCACCCTCCGGCGAGCGGGTTTCGCTCGCCCAATTGTGCAAGATCGAGATGCGGGACGGCGGCTCCGAGATTTATCGCGAGGGCAACCAGCGCTACGTCGCGGTGAAGTACAGCGTGCGCGGGCGCGACCTGGGAAGTACGGTGGAAGAGGCCATCGCGAAAGTAAACAAGCAGGTCCAATTGCCGCGCGGCTATCACATCAATTGGGAAGGCGAATACGAGAGCGAGCAGCGCGCGGCGGCACGCCTGGCCATCATCGTGCCACTCACGGTGCTGATTATTTTCGTCATTTTGTACACCATGTTTCAGTCCATGAAGTGGGCATTGCTCATTATCGTGAACGTGATGATGACGCCGCTCGGCGGAATGCTGGCGCTGCTTGCCACGCATACCCACTTCAGCGTTTCCTCGGGCATCGGGTTCCTGGCGCTGTTCGGTGTTTCGGTGCAGACCGGCGTGATCATGCTGGAGTACATCAACCAGCGGCGCGCGCGCGGGCATTCCATCGAAGAGGCGGCGGTGGAGGGAGCGGTTCTGAGACTGCGCCCCATCATGGTGACCAGCCTGGTGGCCACCTTGGGCTTGTTGCCGGCCGCGCTGTCGCACGCCATCGGCTCCGATTCCCAGCGGCCCTTCGCGATCGTGATCGTGGGCGGCTTGATCTCCGGGCTGCTGCTGAGCATTTTCCTGCTGCCCACGCTGTACGCCTGGGTGGCGCGGGAAGGCGACATCCTGCCCACGCCGGAGGCGTCCCTAGAAGAAGCTCACTAATCGATCTCGCACGAAAATTGCGAAGCATTTTCCCCGCGTGATATGCTCTCCCATAACTGATCGGAAGGGACGGGATTGCGGAATCTGTGGAGAAGTGTATGGAGAATACTGCCCGCCTTATTGGCGTTTTGTTTGCTAGCCGTTCAGATTGCGATTCCATGGACGGTCCCGCACTTCGTCACCCAGGATGGTCCTTCTTATCTTTACACCGCGATAGTGGCAAAAAATCTGCTGTTCCACGCGCAGCCTTACGCGGCGCTGTACCGGTTTAATCCGCATCTGGTTCCCAATTGGGGCAGCCTGATTCTGCTGGCTGCGAGCGCGTCTGTCGCCGGCCCCGGTCACGCCGAAGCACTGGCCATGAGCCTGATGCTGTGCCTGGGTTTCCTCAGCCTTTCCTATGCCATTCGTTCTCTCTCGCCGAAGGCGTCGCCTTGGTCGCCAATTTCCAACTGTCTTCTCCAAACCTGGTTTTTGTGGATTGGATTTTATAGCTTTTATCTGGGAATGTTATTCGTTCCGCTCGCGATCGGATTTTATGTAGGGCGCAATGGAAAACTGAGCCGGCGCGCCGCGATTGCTCTCGCATTGTGCTTAGTGGCGCTCTTTTTCGTCCATCTGCTTGCGGCGGCGGTGTCCATCCTGGTTCTGGCTATCATGGCCATCTGGTTGCACGTAATGCGACCGGCGTTAGAGGATAAATCCGCCGATTTGCGTGCTGGGGTTCGCCAGACCGGCATCCTTCTAGGCGCCGTGGCGCCTGTGATTCTTCTCGGCCTGATCTTTGCGAGCGGTGAGAACCGCGACGTTCCTTTTCACCTCAACATTATTGACGCCTGGTACCAGTTTCCGATGCACGTGTTCGTTACCTCCAGCGGAGTTGCCGGCGCCCAACGGTATCTTTGGCCGGCTATTTTGGGACTGATGATCGTCGCGGCGTTAGGTCTGCGGCGCTTGGAATGGCGTACGGCCAAGGGCGCTCTGGCGCTTGCAGCGGTGGCCCTGTTCCTGGCTTACCTGGTAGTCCCCGATAGCGGCCTGGGCGGAAACCAGGTGAAGGTTCGATTTGCCTGGGTGGTTTTTTTATTAGGAGGAATGCTGTTACCATCCGTGTCGCGCCTGCAGCCTGTAAGAACGCCGATCGCTCTCTTCGTGGCCGCTTGTTTGGCATTCAACCTGGCCTTCACCACTCAGGGCTTGGCCGCTTACAGCAAGGCGGTGGAAGACTACCTATCCACCCTGACGAACATCCGGCCAGGCTCTACTATAATTCGTTTGCGCTATCCCACTCCCGGCGTTCCAGAGCGCTATGGATTCGCCGGCATCGGACGCGATCCGCTATTTCATCTGGATGCTTACGCGGCAGCCCGGCTGGGCTGTCTGGATCTTACCGATTATCAAGCGCCGTCGGCGGATTTTCCGGTAATTTTCAATTCCAGTATCGATCATGACAGGCAATTCGCATTGTATAGACTCGAAAATCCAGACCCCGACGAGACCGCTGACCTGAATACCGTTCGCCACGAACTTCCAGTACCGATCGATTACGCGATTGTCGTCGCCGATGCATCCTCTCCTGCCGCTCCGCTCAGTAAGGCAATTACCAACCTGGAATCGGGCATGCAAGTGATCGCGCAGTCTCCGGCGCCGCCCTTTGTGCGTCTGTACCAGCGGATTGCCGCGCGCTAGAGTACACCGAATCGCGAGGGGGTAAGGGCGCAGATTCTCGCACTGGGTGAGGAACACCGACGCCGCATCGCCGACAACCCGTTGATTCGCATTAACGTCAGTCATAGCGCGCGATGGCTTACGGATTGCAAGTTGTCAGACACAGTGCGGGTGAAAACTGTTCAAGTGGCCATCCCGGATGCCGCGTATGCGGATTGTATTCGCAATTTGCTGTTACAGGACGGCAACCGGCTCGTTCACCTGGTGCCGACCCCGGATGTAAGTCTGGAAGGAGTCATTATCGTGGACGCAGCGAATTTGAGCAGTCTGGCTTTGTTACCCAAGGAACAGGAACGCCTGATCGTGATGGCGCACAAGGAGCGCGACGATCTTTCTAAGCTTTGGGACGCCGGGGTGCGGCACGTCGTTTTTCACGGAGATCCTCCCTCCACGATTCGTATCGCGGTGCTGGGCCTGGAACTCACTTTGGCTTCAAACGGGGCGTGAGTTGTGTCATTTCACCCAAACTACGCGACAGCGCGCCTTTCGGCGTAATGCGCAAAAAGCGCGTCTTGGATCGGGCGTTCGGCGCGGAAATCGGCGAGTTCATCGGGGAACTGCTCAATCAGTGGCGCGGGCGCCAGCCGGCGATCATCCCCAAGTATTTGCGCTAACTGCAGGGCGTTCACCACCGATTTTCCCCCTGCGTCGTTGTTGGCAAAAACAAAGGTGGTGGCGGCATGTTGCTGGATATTTTCGATGCGCTGTTTCCATTCCTGCAGCTCTTTCGGCGAATAGAGGTAATCGTGCGCGGCAGTGGCTCTCGCCGGCCGTCCGAATTCACGCTCCCAATGCTGCGGATTGCGCCCGTGCAGCCGCACATAGCCTATCCGTGACGTGAGCGCGGAGGCGGGCGGCATGCCTTTGGTATACGGCGCCTGGTCGATATTTGCGAATCCGATGCGATAATCGATCAGAGTGCCCAGCGCTTCTTCGTGCAGCCAACTGGCGTGACGCATCTCAGCCACTAGCGGAAACTCATGGAAGGCCCTCCGCAGCGCGATCACGAACGCGCGGTTCTCTTCGGTATAGCGCAAGCTCCAGGGAAACTGCATCAGCAGGCAGCCCAGTTTGCGGGCGCGATGGAATGGCGACAGGCCCTCCTTGAAGCGGGAGATTTCCGCGACGCCCAGCGAACGTTCGTGCGTGAAGCGGCGGCCTAGTTTGACGGCGAATAGGAACTTGGGATTGTGCGCAACCTTCTTTACCCAAAGCGTCGCCAACTCGGGCTGGATAGATTGATAGAAGCTGGTGTTGATTTCCACCGCGTCAAAATAAGTGGACAACTCTTCCAGAGCATGAAAGCCTCGCGGCTTCAGCCTGGGATAGACAATGCCGTTCCAGTGTGGATAGGACCAACCGGAGGGTCCGCAGTAGCATGTTCGGGGGAGGGACATGGCACTCTTGATTCTCCTTTTCTTCGCTATCGAGTATAGGCGAACACAAGGCGAAAATCAAGTGCCGATTTTTTCTCTTCATTTCCGTTCGGTTTCGGACGATGCCAATAGCTCGAAAGGGCTGGTCAAACGCTGCGTAAATTCTCGTTTACACAGTAACTTCGTTGCGAGCGGAAGCGTTATTCATTCAAATCCCCGTTACGACGGCGGACGCTTCACCCTATCACCCCAAGAGCGTCCGCCACTTCTCTTTTGAGAAGGCTCTCTTTTACTCGCCGGACACACCTTCAAAGAGTGGCGTGCTGAGATAGCGCTCACCGGAATCGGGCAGCACTACTACTATCATTTTGCCCTTCATATCGGGTTCCTGGGCCACGCGCACGGCGGCGGCGGCCGCAGCTCCGCTGGAAATCCCGGACAGAATCCCCTCTTCGCGAGCCAGACGGCGCGCCATCTCCATGGATTCCTCATTGGTTACCAACTCGACGCGATCGATCACCCCAAGATCCAAGTTTCCCGGGATGAATCCGGCGCCGATCCCTTGGATTTTGTGCGGGCCCGGCTGCAGAGGCTGTCCCTTCCGTGCCTGTGTGATCACGGGACTGGCGGTGGGCTCTACCGCGATGGAGATCACTCGTTTGTCGTTCCGGACTGAAGTGATAAAACGTGACACGCCCGTGATGGTGCCCCCCGTTCCAACCCCGCACACCAGAGCATCGATTGCGCCCTCGGTGTCGTTCCAGATCTCCGGGCCGGTGGTCTTAAAATGGATTTCCGGATTGGCCGGGTTCTGGAACTGCTGCAGCAACACGTAACGCCGGGGATCGGATGCCACAGCCTCTTCCGCCTTGGCAATTGAGCCCTGCATGCCCGCTGCGCCCTCGGTGAGTATCAATTTGGCGCCAAACGCGCGCAGCACCTTCTGCCGTTCCACCGACATCGTCTCCGGCATCACCAAAGTGATGGGGTAGCCACGCGCCGCCGCCACGAACGCCAGCGCGATTCCGGTGTTGCCGCTAGTGGGCTCAATCAATTCCTTACCGGGCCCGAGCAGTCCGCGTTTCTCGGCGTCCCAGATCATAGCGGCTCCGATGCGATCCTTTACCGAATATGCCGGATTCCGTCCTTCGATCTTGGCCAAGATGGTGGCGTGGTTTCCCTGTCCGATGCGATTCAACTTCACCAGCGGGGTACGGCCGATGCTCAGCGAATTATCGTTATAGAACATCAAATCTCCCAGTTAGGTACGTATTTGGACTGCTGGTCGCGCCAGTTGCGGACCAGCTCGGCGAAGGTGGTTTGATCGATCACGTCGGAAACGGCTTGATCCACCCGGCGCCAAGTTTCGGCCAACGGATCAGCGGGGTTAGGCTTGCGCGCGGGCTTGCCGCCCTTGCTGCCTTCGACGTACCGCATCACTTCTCCCACGGTGATAGAGTCTGGGGCGCGCGCCAGCAAATAGCCTCCTTCAGCGCCGCGCCGGGACTGGACGAAACCGCCCTGCTTCAGGCCGGCCAGAATCAACTCCAGAAATTTTTGCGGGATTTTTTGGCGTTTGGCGATGTCGGCGATTTTGATGGGTTCGCCGGCCTTCTGCAGCGCGAGATCGAAAATGGCGTGCAAGGCGTATTCGCCCTTGACGGAGATGTTCATGAGCGGAGTTAGCAATCTCCTACGACCAAGTAGAGATTGTAACTGGCGGCCCCACCGCAGCGCTAGCGCCCGATGGAGGGAGCAAGCTGGAGGCAAGCCTACTTGGCGGCGAGCAGATCGCGCACCGAAACGGTGAGTTGTTGGGGCGCCTGGCTGCTCAGACGCGCGAGCAACTCGGTGGCGCGCTTGCGCAATTTCCGGGAGAGCGACTTGTTGCCGGCGCGCCGGGTAGCGGAGGAATAATCGAGCAGAAGTCCGGCCGTGGCGGGGTGATCGGCGCGGAGCGTTTTGTCCTGAATGCCGAGGGACTGTTCGAAGTATGGAAGAGAATCGGCGGGATTGCCGGTTTCCGCCATTATGTTACCGAGATTTCGCAGGATTTGCGCGCGCAGCAGCGCATCGCCCGCCCGGTGCAACAGCTCCATGGCTCGTTGTTCGGCTTGCCGGCTTTCGTCCACCCGATCCATCCGCTGGTAGAGGATACCGGCGTTGGCGAGCGTGGCTGCCAGATCGGTTCTGGCCGCAGGACCCACGCGCTCGAAGATGCCAATGGCTTGTTCGTAGACGGCAGCAGCGGGCTCCAACTCGTTTTTCGTCTGCAAAACCTGGCCCAAGTTCCCGAGCGTAACGGCGTATTCCCGGCTGTCGGTTCCCTGCCGCACAAAGGAGATCAAGGCTTGACGCAACAGTTCTTCGGCCTTGTCCAGTTCGCCGAAGCGGCCGATCACGATGGCCAGATTGCCTAGCATGGCCGGAAGGCCGGGAGCGTCAGCGTGGAATTGTTGCAGGCTGCGCACCGCCGTCTCCATCAGATTCCGCGCCTCCCAATCGCGACCTTCGCTGCGATAAACCTCACCCAGGTTATTCAGCGAATAAGCGACCTCGATGCTCGATGGAGGCAGATTCTTTTGCCGCCATTCGAGAACCGAGCGATACATCTGTTCGGCATCGCTATAGCGGTCCTGCCGTAGATAGAGCGCAGCCAGATTGTTGCCGATTTTCGCGCGAGTGAGATCGTCATCGTACCGGGCGCCCAGCGCGGCGCGGTAGAGCTCTTCGGCTTCCGAGTCGCGGCCTTGGGCGGCCAAGCGGACGGCGTCGTTGTTTCGCGCGGCAGCTTCAGACAACTGATTTTGTGAGGCAATCTGCGCCCGGGCCATTCCGCTGAGAAGCACCGCCAGCAGGGCCAATCGGTGGCTCGTGTTCGCTCTCATGTCGATGCTTATCGGCTCCAGATGCGGAACTGAGAGAGAAAGGAGTCAGAACCGGTTCTCGGGTCTTCACCGGAGCGAAAAGTTCGCGCCCCTGAGGTAGAAAGCAGGGCGTTGCCTGGCACTGCCACAGGCTGCCTGCCCGTCGATAAGGTCAGTTTTACCGGCCAGCCCCGAGTCACCTTCCTGTCACGCCCCGTAAGTTGCTGCAAGGTTTTTAACTGATCAGTTCTTTATTGGGAGGGCCACGAATTTGCTCCCTTCGGGGCGTGATGGAGGTGAAAGCATGAAAGCCATACTCTCTGCCGGACTGAGCGCGGGGATGTTGCTCGGCGTCGCATCCGCGCAACCGCCCCAGCCAGCGCCCCAGGACCCCCAGCCGATCTACCGCGTCACGGTGGTTTCGCGCAGTCTGGAGGCGGTGAATTACGAGCATCGCGGCGGCCCTTCACCGATCGATTTTCAGGGTACCGTTCTGCTTCCCCACGCGAAGGGTACAGCCATTGTCGAAAGCCATCGGGGCGCTGTAGCTATCGACGCCAAGTTCGAACATCTGGATGCGCCCACACGTTTTGGGCGTGAATACCTGACCTATGTGCTCTGGGCCATTTCACCGGAAGGGCGTCCTAAGAATCTGGGTGAGGTGCTGGTGGATTCATCCAACCATGCGCACATCAAAGTGACCACGGACCTGCAGGCCTTCGGACTGATGGTGACCGCCGAGCCTTATTACTCGGTAACCATCCCCAGCGACGTGGTGGTGGCCGAAAACGTCGTGCGCCCGGATACCATTGGCGGGCGCGAACTGGTGACGGCGAAGTATGAGCTGATGCCGCGCGGCCAGTACACGCTGAACATTCAGCCATCGCAGCTTCATTCGTATGACGCCAGCGCGGAAAAACTTCCCTACGACCGCTATGAAGCCGTGCTGGAGCTCTATCAGGCCGAGAATGCGGTGCAGATTGCTCAATCGCTCGGCGCGGACCGGTACGCGCCCGATTCGTTTAACAAAGCCACCTCGCTGCTGGCGCAAGCACAGGATATGAACGCCCGCAAAATGGACACGCACGCCATTGTGTCCGCCGCGCGCGAGGCCGCGCAGATGGCCGAAGACGCCCGCACCATCGCGGTAAAGCGGCGCGACGAAGAGCGCCATCAGCAGGAGATACAGCGCTCGCAGAATCAAGGCGAGTTGCTGCATAGGGCCGAGGAAAACGCCGCTCGGGCGCAAGCGCAGGCCCAGGCCGAAGCGGATGAGGCGGCCCAGGCGCGCGCGGACGCGGCCCGGGCTCAGGCGCAAGCCGCGCAGCAAGCCTTGCAATCCAATCCTCTGCCGCCACCCCAGCCGGTGGTTGTGATTCGCACTCCAGACGCAGGCGCGGCCCAACGACAATATCGCGCCCAGCTGTTCGCGCAGTTGAATAGCACGGTGGTCACGCGCGACACGCCGAGGGGCTTGGTAGTGACCGTGACCGATCCGATGTTCGAACCGGAGAATGCGGAAGTGCGGCCCGAAGCCGGCGCGCGTCTCGGGGGCGTCGCTGCTATCGTGTCGGCGCATCCGGACCTCAGCATACGGGTGGAAGGCTACGCTGAGTCTGAGGGGCTCTCCCAAGAACGCGCACAGGCTGTGCGTGCCGCGCTGATCGCGCACGGCGCACGTCCGGATTTAGTGGCAGCCGTTGGCTACGGCGACGCGCGGCCCATTGCGTCCAATGCGACCGCGGCCGGACGCGAGCAGAACCGGCGCGTGGAAGTGGTCATCTCGGGCGCAAGCATCGGGAATCAAGCGCTGTGGGATCATCCCTATCCGCTGCGTTCCCAGCGCTAACGGCGCCGTAAACACCGGCGATGGGCGTTCCTGCTATCCTCAGAAATCATGCCCCGCCGTACGGCTTTCGCTCTTCTTTTCGCGGCGAGCCTTCTTGCCGCCCCCGCCCGTGTGAATCAATCCGATCCGCGCCTCGCCAAGGCATTTCGCAGGCCGGAGCTGAATGGCTGGATCTTCGTTCACTTGGAGGGGACGCCGTCGGAGATCGGATATCAGCACGGCTTTTTGCTCGCGCCCGAGATCGAAGACGCCCACAAGGTGATCGTCGTTGGCCTGACCCACGATAGCCACAAACCTTATAGCTTCTTTCGCACCGCAGCCGAAAAGGTGCTGTGGCCGCGCGTGGAGCCCGAGTATCGCGAAGAGCTGAAGGGGATGGTGGAAGGCCTGAAGGCGCACGGCGTGGCGCTGGACCTGTGGGACGTCGTGGCGATGAACGGCTGGCTGGAGCTCTCGCCTTATTACACCGCCTGGTACGACAAGCAGCATCAACTGGCGGCGCTGAGCCGGCCGGTGCCCGAACACTGCAGCGCGTTCGTCGCGGTGGGCAGTTACACGCGTGACGGCAAGGTGGTGATCGCGCACAACAACTGGACCGAATATAAGGAAGGCTCGCGCTGGAACATTATCTTCGATATCGCGCCGTCGGCAGGCTATCGCATCCTGATGGACGGCATGCCCGGCCTGATTCACAGCGGCGACGACTATGGCGTCAACAGCGCCGGCCTGGCCGTTACCGAAACCACCATCGGCCATTTTACAGGCTTCGATCCGCAGGGCATCCCCGAGTTTGTGCGCGCGCGCAAGGCCATGCAATACGCGGCAAACATCGACGACTACGCCCGCATCATGAAAGATGGCAACAATGGAGGTTATGCAAACACCTGGCTAATCGCCGACACGCGCAACAATGAAATCGCGAACCTGGAGCTAGGGCTGAAGCACGTCACGCTGGAGCGCACGCACGACGGCTATTTCGCCGGATCCAACTTCCCGGCCAATCCCGAACTGATCCGCGATGAAGCCAGCGATTACCCGGTGGCCGACATGAGCATTAGCGCCAATGCCCGGCACGTCCGCTGGGACCAGCTGATGCAAGAGTACAAGGGCAAGATCGACGTCGCGGCGGCCCAGCAATTCCTGGCGGACCACTACGATACCTTCACCCACCAGACCGCGCCCAGCGAGCGGACTCTGTGCGGCCACATCGACCTTTCGACGCGCGGATCCAGCCCCTGGCAGCCCGCGTTTGGCCCGGCGGGCACGGTGCAGAATAAAGCCGCCGACTCTACCATGCTGGCCCAGATGTCCTTCACCGCCGCCATGGGCCACGCCGATGGAATCGATTTCAAGGCGGCCGAACACCTGAAGGAACATCCGCAATTCTACTGGGAAAAGGGCGTGCTGCGCGATCTGGATTCGCACCCCTGGACCACGTTCCGCATCGCGCAGTAGGTCCCGCTCCTCCCTGCAGAGCAGCGGCCATCAGGTCGGGCGTGCGCTACACTACAGGTGAGAAGCGTGGCCAAGAAAAGATCGGCGGTTAACTACCGTGTGTTCCTGAGTCACGCCCATAAAGATCGCTGGATTGCCAGGCAGTGCGCAAGGTTGATCGAGGAGGCCGCCAAGCCGCAAGTCGAAGTATTTTTCGACGAAAAAGATATCGAGGGCGGACAGTCGATTCCGGATTCCGTTCTTGGTGGGATTGAGAAGTGCGACGAATTCGTTGTGCTACTGAGCCGCTATTCGAAAGACCGTCCATGGGTGCTCATCGAGATGGGAGCTGCATGGGGCTTGCGCAGGCCCATCATCGCTATTATTGACAAGCAAGATCGGACCAAGGGAGATGCCCGAGATAATTAGCCCTTACAAGGCAATAGATCTGAATGATTTCGATCAGTACATCGATCAATTCCTAAAACGGGTAAAGGCACGCCTCTGAACATGCGTCAGACAAGACATCCCAAACGTCAATCAGTCAAGGTGTTTATTAGTCATTCAAACGTGGACACGGTTCTTGCGCGGCACATGCGCAACCTGCTGCTCCAACGGGTTAATGCTCAGGTCTTCACAACAGAAGATCTGAGCGCTGGCGAGAAATGGCAATCTAGGCTGCGGAGCGAACTATCTTCGTCGGAAGTAGTGCTCGCGCTTCTGACTCCTCACTCCTCAAATGACAGTTGGGTACTGCACGAGATCGGCGCAGCTTGGGCCCTGGGAAAGCCAATCATACCCGTGGTTACGCGGCGAGATGTCTTGAATAAGATGCTGATTTCGCTGGAGCGGGCTCACATTATTGAACTCACCGACGTGGACACCCCTGAAAATGCAGACAAGTTCGTCGATGCGTTTGAAGAGGGTCTGGCAGCGGTTCAGTCGCCGTAACGAGCCTTTCTTGAGGCCTTCCCTGGCTTGCTGCGCTCGCATATAATCGTAATACCGTTTCGCTAATACAACGTATCGCAGGAGGGCTGTTTGATCAAACGCTCCAGGAGTGAATCACGCACTCTGCCGTGCTGGTTCCTGATCCTCGCGCTGGGAGTGCTCCCCACGACAGCCGCATGGGCCCAAGTAACAGCCGCGATCTCAGGCACGGTCGAAGATCCTTCGGGCGGCGGGGTATCGGGCGCGACGGTAACCGTCAAGAGCATCGACACCGGCGCCACCAGAACGGCAACCACGGATTCAGCCGGCCATTACACCATCCTCTCCCTGCCGCTCGGCCCGCAAGAAGTGAAAGCGGAGAAGGCGGGCTTCAAGTCGGTGGTGCGGACCGGAATCGATCTGGTCGTGGGCCAGGAAGCCGTGGTTAACTTACAGCTCGAAGTGGGCGAACTCGTCCAGCAAGTGACGGTGGCCGCCGAAACTCCGCTGGTCAACACCACAACGTCGCAGGATTCTGGGGTGGTCGGAGAGAAGCAGATCAAAGACCTCCCGCTGAACGGCCGCAGCTTTGACGATCTCATCACCTTGAATCCCGGCACGGTGAACTACAGCGCCATGAAAAGCGCCAACACCAGCACCAGCGACGGCAACACGTTCTCGGTGGACGGCCGCCGCACCTACGAAAATCTGTTCCTGTTGAACGGAATCGAATACACCGGCAGCAGCCAGCTCGGCATCACACCCGGCGGCGTCAGCGGGGAACTGCTCGGCATCGACGCTATTCGCGAATTCAACGTGCTCACCGACACCTACGGCGCCGAGTACGGAAAGCGGGCCGGAGCGCAAGTCAGCGCCATCACTCAGTCGGGAACCAATCAGTTGCACGGCACGCTCTACGAGTTTCTGCGCAACAGCGATCTGGACGCCCGCAATTTCTTCGATCAGGCCTTCGTTCCGCCGTTTCGCCGCAACCAGTTTGGCGGCGCGCTGGGAGGTCCACTCAAGAAGAACAAGTGGTTCCTGTTTGGCAACTACGAAGGATTCCGGCAGGTGCTGGCAGAAAGCAGCGTGAGCGTGGTTCCCGATAACGAGGCGCGGCTGGGGATGCTCCCTAACGCATCGGGCGTCTACGTGCCGGTGGCCAAGCTGAACCCCGCGATGCTGCAGTACATGCAACTGTGGCCGGCCGTTAACGGCGCTGAGCTGACGGTGAACGGACTCCCCAGCGGGACGGCGCTCTCTTACAACAATCCACGCCAGACCGTCCACGAGGACTTCGGAACTCTGCGGTCCGATTACATCCTGAGCGATCGCGACACGCTTTCCGCCGCGTACACTATCGACAACGGCCATAGCACCATTCCCCAGTCGGACCCGCTATTCGGCGCCTATGAACCGTTGCGCAGCCAGGTGGCGAGCGTGGAAGAGACGCACGTTATTTCGCCCGAAATCCTGAACACCTTCCGCGCCGGATTTTCGCGCGCTGCTTTCGCCTTCGATCCAGTGGATTTCGTGTCCTTCCCTGCCAGTACGAACTTTGTCACGGGCCTGGGACCGGGCGGCATCGTGGTAGGCGGCGGCGTCACCACCAGCGCGGGCGGCAGCATAACTTCCGCCGGACCCAATAACGCCTCCAACGTCTGGAATCGCAGAAATCTATTCACTTACACCGATGGCGTCCAGATCATCAAAGGCCGCCAGCAGATCACGGCGGGTGTCTGGTTCCAGCGCATTCAGGACAACGAAGACACAGCCTCCCGCCAGTTGGGCCAGGCCAGCTTCGCCAGCTTGACTACTTTTCTGCAGGGCACGGTGACATCGTTTCAAGTGGTGCCGGACGCCAACGAGCTCGGCTGGCGCAGCTTCTTCGGCGCAGCCTATGTCGAAGACGCGATCAAATTGCGGCCGAATCTCACGTTCCAGGTGGGCCTGCGCTATGAGTTCACCAACGGATGGAATGAAGAATCCGGTAGAGCCTCCAATTACATCAGCTCGAATGGAATTCTCGAGACGAATCCGATTGTAGGCAGTTCGGCGTTTACGCAAAACAATGCGACGCATCTGATTGGTCCACGAGTCGGCTTGGCGTGGGATGTTTTTGGCAACGGGAAGACTGCGGTTCGCGCCGGATACGGCATGTATTATTCGCTGATCGACGATTTAAGCTTCCTGCTCGACTCCATTCCTCCCTACAACGGGTCGGTTTCGCTGAAAGGCTCCCTGCCCAGCCTGCTTCCCATTACTGCCGGCGTTCCTCCAGCGGCCGGCACCATCTTCGCTCCACAAGGCGTGCAGCCCAACGCGAAGACCCCGACCGTTGAGGAATGGAACTTCACCATAGAACAACAACTGAGCCGAAATACCGTGCTGCGCACCGCCTATGTCGGTTCGTTCGGGTATCACGGCTTTGTGGACGTCGATCCCAACGCCATTTTTCCCCTGGTTTGTTCCAGCGCCGCCGGATGTTCGGCGGGCGGCGACTTAAAAACCGGCAGCACTGTTCCACAAGGAATGCTCTATGTTCCGGGCCCCAACGCCACATTACCGAATCCAAAACTGGGCGCCGGATTCTTCTGGTACACCGAAGGCAACACCAGCTATAACGCCCTGCAGGTGGACGTGATTCATCGCTTCAGCAACGGCCTTCAGTTCCGTGCCAACTACACCTGGTCGAAGGATCTGGACATGAACTCGGCGCTCACGGGCGCACAGGCCGGCAATGAAGCGCAAATGGTAATGGACCCCTACGATCTGCACCGCGATTGGGGGCCATCCGCTTACAACATCCCCAATTCAGCCAGCATTTCGGGCACCTATGATCTGCCCTTCGGCAGAGGCAAGGCGTGGGGCAACAATTTCGGTGGATTTGGTAACCGGCTGGTGAGCGGCTGGCAGTTCAACACCATTGTTTCGCTCATGAGCGGCTTTCCCTTCACTCCGCAGGTTGGATCGAATCAATCGGGAGATGGCGACACCAGAAATCCCGATCGTCCTTCGCTCAATCCGGCATTCGCTGGGCCCATCGTCTTAGGCAATCCGAATCAGTGGTACAACCCGAATGCATTTGTTCTGCCTGCCGCGGGGACCTTTGGGAATTTGGGGCGTGGTGTCTTCAGCGGACCCGGCTTGGCGGAGGTGGATGGTTCGTTATTCAAAACCACAGCCATCACCGAGCGGGCGAACTTGCAATTTCGCGCCGAGGTTTTCAACGTGCTGAATCACGCCAACCTGGGGACGCCGAACGCCACGGTCTTTTCAAACGGCGCTATAAGCCCTTCGGCCGGCTTGATCACCGCCACGGCCACCACGTCGCGGCAGATTCAATTCGGGCTGAAACTAATCTTTTGACCGCGGTCCGCAGGCGATCAGCGCGCGTCGAAAAAGGCCAGAAGTCGCTTGTTCACGCGCGCGGCTCGGAATCGCACTTATTTATCGAGCCGCGACCGTAAGGGAGCCGGTTATTTAGCGCGCGTCCAGGCGATGGGCGAACACCTGCACGTTGATATCGGTGCTCTTATCCCAGCCGGCGCCTTTGCCGTCGAAAGCGCTCTTGAACTCGCCGCCGGAAGTGAACAGCAGCATCTCTCCATCGGCGCCGTCTTGTCGGGTGTAGGCCAGCTCAGCATTGGTGGCAGCGTTGAACCAGGCATAGGTCGTGTCCACGTTGCCCGGCACCGGACGGCCCTGCCCCCATGCGCCGAAACGAACTTTCGCGCCGCCCTCGACGGCGAGGTTCAATTGAGTGAAGTCGATTTGCCGAACGTGCATATTGGTTCCGAAGTCTTCATATGGCGCTGCGCCGGCCGCGGTAATATCGGTGATCTTGATTTTGGGATTGCTGGTCTCGTCGCTCGCGGGCGTTAGCAGCCCTGTGACCAGGGGCGTGACGCCGCCATCGGCGCCGCCGAAATACAACCGGACGTCCCGATAATAATCGCCCATGTGCTCGGGGTCGACGGCATTCACGCCGGGCACGGTCCATACGCGGATGGTATCGATTATCCAGGATTCTCCCTTATCGCCGACCGTGAAATCGTCGCCCAGGAATCCGCTTCCGTACAAGCTCCAGCGGACGTTCGCGCGATATCCGGTAGTGTTATTCAGATTGGCTGCGGGCAAGCCGCGATCCACCACCAGCGCCGGTCCCGCCGCCAATACGGGCCCTGCCAGCGCGAAACTCAGTACCAAGGTCTTCGATCGATTGAGAGCGTGCATGGGATCTATTTTATACCGGCCGGCGCCGGCACAACTGCCGCGTCCGGCGCTAGCAGGCGAACGTTGCTGCCATCCAGTTCCCAGCCCGCTTCCGCCAGCCGTTCGGGAGACGCGCTGAACACGATCTGGAACACGTTTCGATCCTGCGACGCCGCCAATCGCCGGCCCGGCCGAGGGGAAACCACCGCCAGGTATTTCAGGATGGTATAAACATCGGCTTCTTCGGGCAGCTGCCAATCCACGTCCTGGGTGCAGAAGCGGATTCGCGAACCGCGCTGGGAAAGGTTCCAGGCCAGAAAAGCGCAGCGATCCACGGCCGATTCGAACCACACGGCTTCGGAAGCGGGGATGTCGAGATCGAGAAAAAACGCCACGGCCTGCTCTCGTTCACGGGCAAATTCGCGGACCTGCAGATCGCCGGTATGAGCGGTGGCTTTCCAATCCACGTGATGGGCGCTTTCCAGAACTTCGTACGGACGGATGCGATAGAAATCGTTTCCCTGCCCCCGGTAAAACGACGCAATCTCGCCCTGCAGCGAGATCAACAGCTCCTCGAACCCAGCCTGTGGATCGATGGACGGATACACAATGATGTCGCGCATCAGGCGGACATTGATGCGCCGCTCCGCGAATCCAAAAGGAAAGCGCGTGGAAAAGCGGAAGCTATTCTGCCGGTAGGCGCCCCGCCGGGCGAAGAAAAGCTCCACCGGCGCCTCAATTCGCGCGCCGCCCGGGAGCACGGGAAAATAGAGCGGCTGGGAAAGCCCGCTATCGGTAGAGCCCGCCACGTGGATGGAGAAGGACGGCATCCAGCGCTTGGTGTTTCGGATCACCACGCGGCCCATCAGCTTGCGGCCCGCGCACAGATGTTCGGGCAGAAGAAAATCCAGTTCCAGACCGGCCAGCGAGAGGCGGCCGATGAACCCGGAAACCATCCAGGTTGCCAGCAACAGCGCCAGAATCAGGAAAAGCAGGTTGTTGGCCGAGACGAAAGCGGCCAGCGACACCAGAACACAGGTCAGGGTGAACAGCAAGCCCAGACGTGTCACCTGGTGACGGGTGCCGTGGTCCAGCGCGGAACGCAGCCATGGCCAGAGTTTCACTCTTCTAAGATTGCATACCGAGGGCCCCCACGGAATTAACCCTAAAGCACCAGCTAATTGCCGCCGATTTCTTACTGGAGATCCAGCCAGATAGCCAGCCTCAAGTAAGTCATGGAAACCTCTCTCACTTCATTAGCGGAGAAATTGGGCAGCCGGCAATCCATGCAGGGGCGTCTGGAATCCCTGGTAAGCGCCTGCCCCGTCGTAATGTTCACTTGCCAGGCGGGCGGAAACTTCGCGTGTACGTTTGTTACCGAAGGCGTCAGGACGCTGTGGGGATACAAGCCTGAGGACTTCCTGCACGAACCCCGGTTCTGGGCCGACCGCATCCATCCCGACGACGTGACGGCCGTCTACGGCCATCTCGCCCGGGTGCTGGAGCAAGGTGCGCACCGCTACGACTACCGCTTCCGCACCCACAGCGGCGAATACCGCTGGACCCACGATGAACTCCGGCTGGTGAAGGACGCGTCCGGCAATCCCTTGGAGATTGCCGGTTACTGCTTCGACATCACCGAGCAAAAGCTGGCTGAAGCGGCTCTTCGGGAGAGCGAAGCGCGGCAGAAGATCATCTTCAATTCCACTTCGGATCTCCAGGCTCTCTTCCGGGTAGAGCCGGACGATGTGTTCGTCACCGAGTCTGTGAATCGAGCGCTCATCGAAAATTTTCAAGTGAGAATGGGCAAGACCGCGGCGGACTTCCTTGGCAAGGATGTCGCCGATCTTCTCGCCGCCACCGGGCTGTCGGCGGAACAAATCGCATTCCGGCGTGTTCTCTACCGCCAGGCGGCCGAGGAGCAGACCATTCTTCGCTTCAACACCCCATCGTCCGAGCTGCGCGACGCGCTGGAAGTATCCCTCTATCCGGTGAAGGACCAGCGAGGAAACTGCACCCATCTGCTGTGGAATGGCCGCAACATTTCAAGACGCATACAGGCCGAAGCCGGACGCCGTGAGAGCGAAGAACGCTACGCGCTGGTGACGGACGCTATCCAGGAGGGAATCTTCGACTGGAACCTGGTGGCGCGCGTTTCCTATCTTTCGCCGCGCTACAAAGAGATCCTGGGATTTCGAGACGACGAGTTATCCAACGAAGAGGAGTCCTTTTTCGGGCGGATTCATCCTGACGATCTGGGGCGGATCGTCGCCAACAAGGACAGTTATACCGAAGACCCGATGAAAGACCGATTCCTCGACGAGCTGCGGCTCAAGCATCGGGATGGAACGTATCGTTCGGTGGTTTCGCGCGGCCGGATCCTCCGCAACGATCGTGGCGAGCCCATTCGCATTGTGGGCGCAATCGGCGACATGACCGATCGGGTGGAGTCGGCGGCAAAGCTGGCCGCGAGCGAAAAAAGGCTCAGGGATATTATCGAATCCCTTTTTGGATTCGTCGGACTTTTCACGCTGGATGGCAGATTGATCGATTGCAACCGCAGCGCGATCGAAGCCGCCGGACTTCAATTAGAGGACGTGTTGGGCAAGCTGTTCTGGGAAACAGCAGGCTGGACCCAGTGCCCCGACGAACAAGTCAAGGTCAGGGAAATGATGATGCGCGCGGCCGAAGGGGAAGTGGTGCGTTTCGAGACCCAGGTCCTGGATCTTCATCGGCAAAAGGTGATCATCGATTTCACCTTCGGCCCTCTGCGGGACCAGCACGGCGCGGTGTCGAACATCGTCGGACATGGCGTGGACATCACGGCCCGCAAACAGGCCGAGGTGGAGTTGCTGAAAGCTAAAGAGTCCGCCGAATCCGCCAGCCGCGCCAAGAGCGAGTTCCTGGCCAACATGAGCCATGAGATCCGCACCCCGATGAACGGCATTATCGGGCTCACCGAGGTGATGCTCGATACTAAACTGGATGCCGAACAGCACGAATATCTGACGCTGGTCCAGAGCTCGGCGGGATCGCTGCTGACCATCGTCAACGACATCCTGGACGTGTCGAAAATCGAAGCCGGCAAAATGCTGCTGGAGATGCGGGAGTTCGATCTGCGCGAGTTGGTGCTCGACACCCTGCGCGGCCTGAAGGTGTCGGCCGACGCCAAAGGCCTGGGTCTGGATTCCGAGGTCCAGCCGGATGTCCCGCTCCGGGTCCGTGGCGACGCCGGGCGGTTACGGCAGGTGCTGATTAACCTGGTCGGGAACGCGATCAAGTTCACGGCGCGGGGCACGGTTTCGGTCGCGATTGAGCGCGCTCGGGATAGCTCGCCCGCCTTGCATTTCTCGGTGCGCGACTCTGGAATCGGCATCCCCGCCGAAAAACAGGCCATGATCTTCGACGCTTTTACTCAGGTGGATGGCTCCTACACCAGAAAATTTGGCGGCACCGGTCTCGGCCTGACCATCGCCAGCCGTCTGATCCAGATGATGGACGGGCGCATTTGGGTGGAGAGCAAAGAGGGACAAGGGAGCACGTTCCACTTCACCGCTCGTCTGGAAGCAGTTGGGCCTGCTGGACTGTAAGCCGGTTTCTGTACCCCGCCGAAGCTGCTGAAAAAGGCCGGAAACCGCTTGTTCACGGCGCGCGGCTCCGAACCGTACTTACCGAGCCGCGACCGTCAGGGAGACGGTCTCCCGGTCTTTTTCAGCAGCCCCCGCGGGGCGGCGATCATTCCTCTGGGCGAGGCATTGCTGCCAGGCTCTAGCAACCTACCCGGAAGTCGAACGGAGCGGGCCGCTCCTCCTCCCCTATTTGGTCTTGCTCCGCATGGGGTTTGCCCTGCCAGTCGGGATCGCTCCGCTCCGCGGTGCGCTCTTACCGCACCTTTTCACCCTTACCGAAAACTCGAGCTTGCACCCAAGCAACCGGCGGTATATTTTCTGTGGCACTTTCCGTGAAATCCGCTTTGAGCGAACCCCCCCGGCCGTTAGCCGGCATGCTGCCCTGTGGAGACCGGACTTTCCTCCCGCGAACTGGAAAACCGGCTCGCGAGCGACCACCCGTACAACAGGCCCGACTTCATTGTCTCAGAAGCGACGCTGGACGGCGCGGGAAGAAAATTGGCGACGAATCGGAAAGCGGCGGCAGCTTGCGAAAGGCTTTGTGCAGGCCCGCCTATTTTCTGCGCCTCGCGGCGCTTGGGGGCTTGTAAGGGCCGGCGGTGTTTTCCGCGCCAAGCCAGAGCTTGCCTCTTGACAGATCTACTACAAAATAGTAGATTCAAACAGCAGGTAGTAGGTACGCATGAATCGACCAAGCCTCACGAAACTGGAACTTCAAATCCTGGAGGCGCTATGGGCGCGGGGAAAGGCGTCTATTCGCGAGATCCAGGAGGCATTTCCCAAACCGCGCCCCGCTTACACCACCATCCAGACCACGGTGTATCGCATGGAGGGTAAAGGCGCGGTACGCCGCCTCCGAAAGATCGGCAACGCCCACATCTTCGAGCCAATGGTGCCCAGGGACGTGACGCGGCATCGTTTGCTGGATGAGATCTTGAGTTTTTTTGGCGGCCGCGCTCAGCCGATGATGGCGCAGCTGGCCGAGGCCGGGAAGCTGACACTCGACGACGTTCGCGAGTTGGAAAAGCTTGTGAAGAACGCGGAAAGGACGCGGAGATCGAAATGACGGGCGTATTGATGAATCACTTGTGGCAATCCACGTTGTTCGGCGGGATGGCCGCCGCTCTGACGCTCGCTTTCCGCGCGGATCGTGCGCAGGTGCGCTATTGGCTATGGTTCAGTGCATCCATCAAGTTCCTTCTTCCGTTCGTGTTGCTGACCATGGTCGGCCGCCACTTGGAGTGGGCGCCCGCGACGGCACAAATTGCGCCGCCTTCTGTTTCGCACACGATAGTTCAAATGAGCGAGCCGTTCGTCGGCGTAGCGGAGAAGGGCTCCCAGCACGGGCCGCTCGATTGGGCGACGCTCGCGTTGCTTGGTGTGTGGGCTTGCGGATTCGCCACGATTGCGCTGATCCGATGGCGAGCCTGGCGGCGCGTGCAAGCCGTGCTGGATGCCAGCGTGCCCATGGATCTGGCGGCAGGTATGACCGTTCGATCGGCTACGGGACTTCTCGAACCTGGTGTGGTGGGGCTCCTTCGACCGGTCCTGTTACTGCCCGCGGATATCCTGGAGCGCCTAAGCCCATCTCAACTGCAGGCCGTTCTCGCGCACGAGCTGTGCCACGTGCGCCGGCGCGACAACTTGACGGCCGCGATTCACATGCTGGTGGAGGCGATCTTCTGGTTTCATCCATTGATCTGGTGGATCGGTGCGCGGCTAGTAGAAGAGCGCGAGCGCGCGTGCGACGAAGAAGTTCTTCGGCAAGGCAACGCGTCGCAAGAATACGCCGAAGCGATTCTCCGTGTTTGCAAAAGCTACGTGGAACCGCCGCTCAACTGCGTGACCGCCGTAACCGGATCGGACCTGCGGAAACGAATCCAAGCCATCCTTTCGGGCGGCGTCGCGATGCAATTGACCGCGGCCAAGAAGATCGCGCTGGTGGGGCTCGCGGTCGTCGTTCTGATGGTGCCCGTGTTGATCGGTACGATGGGGAGAGGATTGACTGCGCCCCTTCCGCTAAAGCCTGCGGGGGGAGCCGCGCCGGCGGCCCAGCGCGCCACTCCAGCGAGGCCCGAACCGCCGGCTTCCATCATCGGGTTGGGAAGTGTCGCTGCCGAAAGCGTTGCCGTCAAGCCCAGGATTGCCGGGCAACTGCTGTCGGTAAACTTCAAGGAGGGGGATCGGGTGCGGGCCGGCCAGTTATTGGCCACCATCGACGCGCGGCGCTTTCAAATCGAATTGGACCGGGCCCTCGCTCAACTCTCTCAGGACCAAGCGATGCTGGCTGAAGCCACGCGCGAATCGAGCCCCGCTCGCCGCGAGCAAGACAGGATCGAAGAACTCGAAGGGGCCTTGAAAAACGATCAGATCCAAGCTAAAGACGCGAGCCTCCAGATGAGCTACGCGCAAGTGATGGCGCCTATGGCAGGCGTTGCCGGGTTGCGTTCGGTGGATCCGGGCAACATGGTCGATCCAGGCACTACGTTGCTCGTCATTAACCAGCTCCAGCCCATCAGCGTTTTATTCACCGTCGCCGAAGAGAAACTTCCCATGGTGCTGCTCGCATGGGACGCCAACGGCTACATTCTGCCGGTGGAAGCGTGGAACCGCGACGATTCGAAGAAGCTTGCAACCGGCCACCTGACGGCCGTGGACAATCAGATCGACCAAACACAGGGCACCGTGAAACTGAAGGCCGTGTTCGATAACAAAGACGGCGCGCTATTCCCCAATCAGTTCGTGATCGTGCGGCTGTCTTTGAACCCGCGCTAGCGGCCCGGCAACTCATCTGCGCGTAAATGACGCCGCCGGTCCAGCGATACCGTCCTGTTGGTGGGCCGACCGTGGTCGCAAATTGCTGGCGGTACTGGCGGAGCACTGGTCCCCACGACCGTCGCACGTCAGGCGTTCAGGAAACGCTCGTGGCGGCTCGCTCTGCCTTGCCGTCCTCGGAGGCTCCGCTGCGGGCTTCGTGGTAATCCATCTCCGTGTTGACGGCCCAGATGTTGGCTTTGTCGCGCCGGCCTTCCACGATATTGTCCACCGCCGTCATGGCCGTCAGCATGGAATGATCCTGATTGTTGTACTTGTGCATGCCGTTGCGGCCCACCAGAAACAGGTTGTGATAGCGGTCGACAAAGTCGCGAATCACGTGAAAGCGATCGTAAGTTCCGAAGTAGGCGGGGTAGGTTTTCTCCATCCGCAGCACGGTGGCATCCAGCACATCGGCGCGCGCCACGATGCCCATTTTCTCCACTTCTTCCACCGCCAGAGCGATCATATCCCGATCGGACTTACGCCACAGATCGTCGGTATCGTTGCAAAAATATTCCAACCCGATCCAGGCTTTCTCGCGATCGCTCACCATGTAAGGGCTCCAGTTATTGAAAATTTGCATTCGCCCCACCAGAACATCGGGCTCCTGGATGTAAATCCAGTTATCCTTTAACAACCTCTCGCCCGGTTCGCGGATATTCAACCGGCTGAGCAACAATCCCACGGTGATGAAATCGCGATACATCAGGCCGTCGCTGACTTCTGAGACCTCAGCCGGCGTGGGCGCATCGAAAGCCTGAATCAGTTCTTTGACGGGCATGGTGGAGAACACATATTGCGCGGGGAAAAAGACCGGCTCTCCGCCTTCGCTGCGCGCGGACACTCCCGTCACGCGATCTCCCGAAGTTTGTATGCCACACACCGTCCAGCCGGTCAGAATTTCCCCGCCCGCGGCGCGGACCCTGGCGGCCACTTCCTCCCACAACTGGCCGGGCCCGAGTTTCGGATAGAGAAACTTTTCGATGAGCGAAGTCTCCGTATCCTTTTGGCCGATTTCCGTGGAACGCCCGCCGCCCATCAGCTTCTTGAAATGATGGGCCAGGGCCTTGCGCAAAGAAAGCCCCTTGATGCGTTGCGCCCCCCATTCCGCGCTGATTTGATCGCAGGGCACGCCCCACACCTTTTCGGTGTAACTCTTAAAGAACGTTTCATACAAATGACGGCCGAAACGGTTGATTAAGAAATCCTCCAGGGTCTTTTCCGGCCGAATGGGCCGCATCGCGCTCGCCATGTAGCTCAGACCCGCCTTCACCGTGCGCACCGCGCCCAGATTTCGCAGCGTGGAAACATCCAGCTTGAGCGGATAGTCGAAAAGTTTTCGCAGGTAAAAGATGCGCGACTTACGCGGCCGTACTAGCATTACCAGGTCGTCCAACTCGGGATCCGGCGCAGCGCCATTTTGGGCCAGGGTTGCTGCCGTTTTGGCAGCCAAGGCCCGCTCCTGGTTTTGATAAACCAGCCGATGATTGGCCTCGCTGGTCTGCTCCACCGGCAGCATCGAAGTCCACCAATCCATCACACGATCCGACTTGGAAAAGAAACGGTGACCACCGATATCGATTCGATTCCCCTTGTACGCGACTGTCCGCGAGATACCGCCCATATAGGAGCTTTTTTCCAGCACCACGGGCTTAATGTCCGTGCGCTTCAAAAGCTCCAGGGCAGCCGTCAAGCCGGCCGGTCCCGCTCCAATGATCACAGCCGTACGTCGGGTAGTATCACTCATAGATAGAAATTCGGCGGACAGGCCGTTTGGGGACGAACTGGATACTGTATTCATCTCACCATAGAAGCGCTGGGAAACGCAAAGTTTCATGTTTCGGGCCGGGACCGTCTAAACTGAAGCCAAGCCGATGTACCCAGAGAGCGCTGCCAGGAATGCCCCCCGTCCGTGGATCTATTTGACTGGCTTTGTTTACGCGCTGGTGGTGGCGCTCACCGTTCCCCGCCATGAGCCGTGGGCCGACGAAGCACAATCCTGGCTGCTGGCCCGCGACGCCAGCACGGCTCAGTTGTGGGGCCATCTGCTGCACTATGAAGGGACGCCTGGCCTGTGGCAAACACTCCTCCATTCACTTATCCGCCTGGGCCTGCCCTACTCGGCATACGGTTTCGTTTCCGCTTTACTGGCGCTCGGCTCCGTGGTTCTTCTGCTTCGATACGCGCCGCTGCCGCTTTTCATCCGGCTGCTGCTGCCGTTCACTTACTTTCTTTGTTACCAATACGCCGTTATTGCGCGCAGTTATGCTTTGATCGCTCCTTTATTATTTGCGATTGCCGCCATTTATCCGTACGCGCCGCGCAAACCATTCCTGATGACGACGCTTCTGTGTCTGCTCTCAGGGGTCAGCGTACACGGTTTTCTAATATCGCTCTGCATTTGGATAACGCTTCTGCTGCGTCCACAGCGCAAACTGGCCTGGGCAGCGCTCGCTTATTGCGCCGTGCTGGTGGTGTTCCTGATCTGCGCGTGGCCGGCGAGCGACGTGGCTTTCGCCGAGCATCGCGGCCTCTCGAACCTGCATCTGCTGGCGGACGTCACCAAAGCCGGATTGGCGGGTGCTTTCACCGGCGAATGGATTACATCCCTGGCATTGATTGCGCTTTCGGCGCCGTTCCTGTGGCGAGGCGGCGGATGGCTGTTTTCCCTGCTGACAACGGTCGGCATGTGCCTATTTGGGACGATCGTCTATGCCCAACTGTGGCACTTCGGCATCCTGTTTCTGGCTTGGCTGTTTTCGATCTGGATCTCCGCGTATAAGACGCGAGTAACTCCACTTACTCTGCTAGCGCTGATAGCCGCCATCGGATTCCAATGTTACTGGACCTTCGCCGCGATCCGTTACGACTGGAATCATGCCTACTCCGGAAGCCTTGCGGCGGCCGAATATTTGCGGCAAACCGGCTTGCCGGCCGGCGGACTTTACGCCATTGGTTACCCAAGCGTCGCTGTCCAGCCTTATTTTTCGGCAAACATCTATTCCGATTACCGTGCCGGCGCTTACTGGGATTGGTCCAGACGAAACACCGCCAACGATCCAGCGGCGCTGCTCGCGTCGGACCGGCGCGACATGGTGTTGGTGGGCTACAAGAATGTCTCAGAGAAGCATCATTGGGCCGGTCTTCTCGCCCTGCTCGGCTACGGCTTGGGCCATCATTTCGATGGCCACACTTTCTGGCAGACCGGAGTGTTTGAAGACGAATCGTATGATCTGTATCGCAAGATTTCCGAACCGCGTGCAGCCAGCAGCGTAAGCATGGCCGATCCGGCGCAAGCGGCCCAGTTGTTGAACGGCTTTTACGGCATTGAAGGCCAACGGTCGCGCTGGACCGGCAAGAGTTTTTCCGTTTTACTGAAATCCCCGCCCGGTTCCCAAGTGGCCGGCGCTGAGCTAGCGCTTAAACTCTATATTCCCGATGTGCAGATTCAGAAACTAGGCCCGATGACCCTGAGCGCGGATGCCGGCGGTTATCCACTAACGATAAGCACCTTTTCACAGCCTAAGGAATACACCTATTCCGCACAGATACCAGGCGAGGCTCTCCGCTCTGGATTAGTCTTAGTAAGTTTCCGATTGGATAAATCGTCTGTCGGGCTAAATGGCGATGCGCGCGAGTTAGGCGTGGTGGTTACTTCGGTGAGTCTCGCGCAATCGTCCCAGGCGCGATAGAGCCCTCCGGACGGCGGCTGGAGTGTTTCGATAACAGAAAGAACCTGTCGGTCCCGTCAGTGATGGTGTGAGTACCAACAGCGGCGGCTACAGCGATTTCACGCCAAGTCGACGGAATCATAAAATCGCGATCGGGGCTGCAGCGGATCAACTCTGACAATTTGGAAACTGACCCGCTATCGATGAGTGTCGCCTCGGGGTACAAGCCATCCGGCAACTTCCATGCCCGCAGCCGCTGCTCCCACACTGGCATCCAGCGAGGGAGCGCGCAGAACTCTTCGTCGCTCACGATCATACCGAGCCAATAAAAGAAGTCGGACGTTTTCGTTGCGTCCAAAGGCGTCAAATAGACGTAGCGGACCTTCGGCAAATCCACCACCGACGCATAGAACTCGTCGTCGGGCGAAACGATCAGCAATTCGTTGGTTCGACGTAGACTGCTGTAGTCATCCAGCGCCCGGGCGGGCGGAACGGTCTGCGGGCCGTAGTCCAGCCCCCACAATGCTCCAACCACCAACGCTGCGCACGTGATCCAAGCCAGCTTACCGCGCAGCAGCGGAGAAAACTCCGCGCTCATCAAAGCCAGCGCCGGCAGGAGCGGCAACAAATAATACGCGGCGCGGGTTCCGAACAATCCCAAACACAGCGCCGATGCGATGAACCACGCCGCGAGCAATCGCGCCTGAACCTTATTCGCGCCCTTCCAGGCAATAACAATCCAAGGAAGAGCCGTCACCCACAATGCCAGCAAGACGGGATCGGTGCGCAGCAGCGTTCGAAGGTAAAACCAGAAGTTCGTGTCGCTCGTGTAACGCGATGGCGCGGTCACGCCTGACCCGAGCAACTGAAATCGCACATACTCGGCGATGAACCAATCGTTGTGAACGACAAACTCATAGACGTGCCAGGGCGCGGCAACCATCGCCGCTACAGCGCACGCTATCGCCATCCCTCGCCAAGGCGGGCGTTCCTTAGGTCCCGCAAAAACCCAGTAAACCGCGAGAATCAACAGCGGAAGCAATCCCGCCGCGCTCTTGGTCATCACCGCGGCGCCCGACAATGCCCCGAATGCTATCGCTGTCCAGCGCCGTTCCCAGCGTGGATCGACGGCAATCACAAACATCGCGGCCACGACGAACAGCGTTAGCAGGGCGTCCGTCATGAACGTTCGGTTCATATCGTGGAACACCGGCATCCCGAGCAAAAGCACCACCCCCGTCAGCGCCGCTGCAATCGATTGCGATCGTCTGAGCCACCAATAAACCAAAATGCAGCAGAGCACGCCCGCGGCCAGCACCGGCAAACGCAACGCCAGCGGATTGATTCCGAATAAACGCATGCTCACCGCACCCGTCCACATCAGAAGCGGCGGTTTGTTGAGCATGAAGCGGTCCAAGAAGATGGGCGTCATCCAGTGGCCGGTGCGAACCATCCTCGCCGCGGCGTGGCCATAGACCGCTTCATCCTGGGCGCGGGCGTGAAGAATCGGATCGACAGTACCACTGGCGATGCCCGCGCTCTGGATTCCGAAGCCGATCGCGAGCGCGGAAATCGCGCCCACCAGGATCAGTTCTGCGAGGAGGCTTCGCGCCATCGGAAGCCACATTGTACGCGAGAGGGCAGCCCTCCCGCGATCGAAGAGAATATGATGGAATCTTCGAAAGGAGAATGCCACGTATGCGTTATCGAAAAACCGCCCTCGCCGCCCTGAGCCTGTTTGCCACTGCGGCTTGGGCGCAACCCCGGGCCACGCCGCTCACCGTTAAACAAATCAAAGGGAATGTGTACTGGGCCGAAGGCGGCGCCGGAGGAAACAGCGGCATCATCATCGGCGACAAGGGCGTCATTGTGATCGACGCCAAAATGACCGCCGACTCAGGCAAGGAACTGCTCGCCGAAATCGCGAAACTCACCCCGCAGCCCGTCACCCACGTCATTCTCACTCACAGCGATGCCGATCACGTGAATGGTCTGGTCGCTTTTCCCAAGGGAGTGGCAGTGATCGCGCAGGAGAACAACAAGAAAGAACAGGAAGCGGCACTCCAGACCGGAGGCAATTTTGCACCCCCGCGCGACTATCTTCCCACCCAGGTGGTGAAGAACAAGGAGACGGTGAAGATCGACGGCGTGCGTTTCACGCTGCTGCATTGGGCGCCCGCGCATACCAGCGGCGATTTGATCATCTATCTGCCAGAGCAGAAGATCGTCTTCACCGGCGACATCATCGCCGGGCCGGGCCCCGATCCGCTCATTCATTTAGAAAAGCACGGATCGTCGGAAGGCTGGATTGAAACGGTGAAGGGCATGACTGCGCTGGACGCCGATACCTTCGTCCCCGGCCATGGCGACTTGCAGACCAAAGCCAATATCGAAAAGCGGCTGCAAGCCACCGAAGAGAAGCGGGCGAAGATCAAGGCCATGGTTGCCGAAGGCAAGTCCCTGGACGAAATCAAGCAGAGCTTGGGCGAAACCAGCGCTCCGGCCGGCGGCGGTGGTCCGCGGTTTCCCAGCTTCACCGAAACCACCTATCAGGAACTGGCGAAGAAGTAAGCTACAAATTTGATATCGTAGCTCTGCGGTACCCGAGGAGGTTGTCTTGAAACGCTGCTTGATCCTTGCGCTTGTTTGCTCGACTGCGGTCGCCTTCGGTGACGATATCGGAGGAACGCAAGTCCCCGAAATTCCCTTCGACTCGGTTCCCAATTTCTTGAAGCTTCCGCCCGACCTGTATCTGGGGGAGGCCTCGGGCGTCGCGGTCAACTCCAAGAAACATGTCTTCGTCTTCTCACGCGGCAACACCACCGGCCCCGCCTATGGCGCAACCGCCGCGCAAATTCTCGAATTCTCGCCCGAGGGCAAGTACATTCGCGAAATCGGCCACAATCTCTACGCCTGGTCCTTCGCGCACGCCATCCGTTTCGACAAAGACGACAATCTCTGGGCCGTGGATAAAGGCTCGGACATGGTCATCAAATTCAATCCCGAAGGCCGCGTGGTGATGGTCTTCGGACGCAAAAAGGAAGCGTCGGATGAAGGCGCGGAGCCTTGGAAGCGCTTGCCCCCGGGGACCAAGCCGCGCCCCGCCATCGACGGCCAATTCCGGCAGCCCACCGATGTCACCTGGGATCCCGAGGGCGATATTTTCATCAGCGACGGCTACGTGAATTCGCGCGTCGCGAAGTTCGACAAGAACGGCGATTGGGTAAAGCAGTGGGGCGACTTCGGCAGCGGGCCGGGCCAGTTCAACACGCCGCATAGCATCGCTTCGGACGCCAAAGGCAACATCTACGTGGCCGATCGCGGCAATCGGCGCATCCAGGTCTTCGATTCAGACGGAATGCTCCTGCGCCAGATCACGATCGATGTGCCGGTTCCGCCCGTGGTCCACATGTGGATGGGCAGCCGGCCCGCGGCTCAACCTCCGGAGACAGTGGGAACCGCGCCGCAAAACGCCACCATGCAACCCGGATCGCCCTGGGCCATCTGCATCACACCGGGGCCGACGCAATATCTATACAGCGCCGACGCTTATCCGGGGCGCATCTACAAGCTCACGCTGGACGGCAAAGTGGTCGGCGTTTTCGGCAGCATGGGCCATCAACTGAAGCAGTTCGGCTGGGTTCATGAGATGGCGTGCCCGGCGGAGAACGAAATCTATACCGCCGAAATTTTAAACTGGCGAGTGCAGAAGCTGATTCTTCATCCGGCCAAGTAATTCAGATCGGCGAATACGAAGCCGTCCCGCTCCACGATTTCGCCGACCGTCACAGCCAGAGGTTTCTGAAATCCGGGGCTGTCGTAAACGAAGGAATGGAACTCGCCATTTTCTCCGCACGGGTCGATGCCGGGCGGAACTTCGGCCAGAAAGCGGGAATCGAAATCGCGACCGGCGAATTCCTTGGGTAGCACCTTCGGATCGATGCAGGTAATTTTCGCGCGCAGGCCGGCGGCGACCATCGTCCGGGCCAGATCGGCTGTGGGAATCTGCCAGACCGGGAACAACGGTTGAAGGCCCGTGCCCGCCAGTTGCTTCTCGCGGTAAGCGCGAATATCGGCGAGAAAAAGATCGCCGAACGCCATGGCTTCGACGCCGTCGTTTAATGCGCGGGTGCAGAGATCGCGCATTCGGGTTTCGTATTCTTCGTTCGAGCAGGGCCAAGGAAGCGGAACGGTCCAGAGCGGCAGGCCAACCGAATGGGCTTGCAGTTCCAGCAACTGCCGGCGCACGGCGTGCATCGCGACGCGATCGAACTCCTGATTGACTGTAGTGACGAGCGCGACAACTTCAACGCTGGGATCCTGCCGAAGCAGATGGAGCGACCAGGCGCTATCCTTCCCGCTGGACCAAGAAAGCGCTACCCGTTTCAAGCGCCGCCTTTAAGCAGCAACGGGCGCGCGTTCGCTGCTGGCGATGGTGCGGCTGAGCCAGGCATAGAGCCCGAACAAAACGCCGGTATAGAGAATGTCGCTGGCCAGAGTCCAGCCGAAAAACGGAATCGCGGCCACGTAGCAGCTCGCCAGGCCCGCCGCCGTGTGCGGATACGCCTGGAACCACAGCCAGCTTCCGAAGTTGGTCAGCAGGTAAAACTGGATGCTGTTCAGCACGGTGACAGCGGCGATGCGGGAAATGCTTTCGGTGGTGCGAAGCAACCGGCCCATCCAAACGCTGATGAGGAAGCTGGCATAGATAAAGATCTGATACTTGGTGAACGCGGGGACACCGTAGAATGAGGCCAGGATCGGATCGGTAACCGCCATCAAAGCCAACGGAATCAGGTAAGCCTGCCAGCGCGGCAATCGTGCACCGGCGAACAGGCTGGTAGCGCCGACCGGCGCGAAATTCGGCGGATGCGGCAGCAGGCGCGCGACGGCTCCCAACACGGTAAGCGAAAGAGCGGCGGGACGCCAGTTGGCGTTAGTCATCATTCCCGATTATAGCGCTCATTTTCTCGCGACCAGGCGTTTGCGAAGCACCACGAATCCGATCAATCCCGAGCCAATCAGCAGATACGTGCCGGCTTCCGGTGCGGCCGCGAGATCCGACGCGCCGAAGCTGAAATTGTCGGCGAGCGCCTGCGTCGCGCTGGTGTACGTACTGGACGGCACGGTGAGCTGCAGCGAAGAGATCGCCGTGTCGGAGGTAATACCCCAAAAGACCTCCGTGTTTCCGCTGAGCGTTGGCACCGTGTACGTGTTCCCGGCCACGGTAATACTGTAGCTGGCCGCCGCCGGGCTGGCAGTCCACAGGTTCAGGCCCAACGCGGTGACGTTCGCCGGTAGAACGATGTCGATATACGGAAGCGGCGCGCCATTACTCGATGGACTCGCGCCTTCTATCAAAGCGTCGCCAGTGCCGTCGTTGTAATAGGGGCTTACGCTGCTGTCGATGACTTGAATATTGGACGCGCCGCTGGAACTGTATCCAATGAACTCCACGCCATCTTGAGTGACTCCGCTCGCCGAGTAATAGGGGGTGCTCCCACCGGCCGGCGCCAGGCCGGTAAGCGTTACGGTCTGAAATCCGGCTGATGTGGCCGCTTCCCAACTGGCCAGGCTACTGTACGTGGTGATGGTAGTGGAATAGGCCGGCACGAGCGTGAGCGCAATACCGATCGAAAGGGAAAGGACGGAAGCACGAAATTTCGTTTGCATGGAGTCACCCCGATTGAAACTTGAAACTGCTAAGTGGGGGTGACGGGGCGTTACTCTCGCGCGATTATTTTCACTTACTGCCTAGCGACGTAGTCACCTTCGCGGCATATTCCTTGGCTTTGGCGAGGATGGGCGCGGCGTCCAGTGTGAGCGAGCGCCCATCGCGCACGATCGGCTTGCCATCCACGGCGACATCCTCGACGTCGGAGCCCTTCAGCGCGTAAACAATCTGCGAATAAACATGGTAAAGCGGCACGGCATGCGGCCGGTCCAGACGCAGCGTGATCAAGTCGGCGCGTTTGCCGGTTTCGAGCGACCCGATTTCCTTGTCCAGCCCAGCGGCGCGCGCGCCCAGGATGGTGGCCATCGCGACCGCCTGCTCGGCCGGAATCACGGTCGGATCGCCGGTGGTGACCTTTTGCAAATCGGCCGCCAGGTTCATTTCTTCCATCAGATCGAAATCGTTGTTGCTGCCGGCCGGTCCGTCGGTCCCCAGGCCGACCGGAATCCCGAGCGCAAGCAGGTGCACCACCGGCGCCACGCCGCTCGCCAGTTTCATGTTGCTCGAAGGGCAGTGCGCGACTCCGGTTCCGTGCGCCTTCAGGATCTTGGCGTCCGATGCGTCCACCCACACGCCGTGCGCCACGATGGTCCGGCCGTCCAGAACGCCGAGCGATTCCACCAGCCGCGTGGGGCGTCATGTGGCGCGTGCGCAGCGCGTCGTCGTTTTCCGTTTTGGTCTCGGACAGATGAATCATCAGCGGCGCGTGGTATTTGTTGGCGAGCTGCGCGCGCGGCTTTCAGATCGGCATCGTCGTTGGTGTAGATGGCGTGCGGCGCCACGGCCGGGATGATGAGCGGGATCGTCGTGGTATTGCTGCAGAAATTTCTCGGTGAACCGCAGCATGTCTTTGGGCGTAGCGGCGTCGGGCGATTTGAAGCGGATGATGGTCTCGCCCAGAATGCCGCGCATGCCCGCTTCCTTGGTGGCCTGCGCCGCCCCGTCCTCGAAGTAGTACATGTCGATGAAGGTGGTGGTGCCGGAGAGCATCATTTCCAGGCATGCCAGGCGCGTGCCCCACAGCACGAAATCCGGCGTCACGTTCTTGGCTTCGGCGGGGAAGATGAACTTGTTGAGCCAGTCCTGCAGCTTCATGTCGTCGGCGATGCCGCGGAACAGCGACATGGCGGCGTGCGTGTGGGTGTTGATCAAGCCCGGCATCAGGATGGCGTCCGGCCGGTCGAGGTGCTGCCGCGCCTGGAACTGTTTCTCGATGTCGGCGCGCTTGCCGACGCCCACGATGCGCTCGCCGCGAATGGCCACGGCGCCGTTCGTCGATCAAATCGCGATGCGCGTTCATGGTGACGACATAGCGGGCGGTCTAGATCCAGTCGGCCGGCTCGGCATGAAGCACGAGGGCGCAGGCGACGCATAGCATCAATACCGCTGGCTGACGCGCCACCCGTCCGGTCTTCTTCGAGCCGATGTTCTCCAGTGCACGACGACCGGGGAATTTCCAATTTGGGTCGTCTTCGAGCGGCCTGCGGGCACGACTTCCGGTCGTCTGCGAGTGTGCTGCTGGCGCGCGGCTCGGAATTCCTACGGAACCGCGACCGTGAGGGAGCCGGTAATCAAATAAACGAAGCATCGAAAGGCCTCGGGAAAAGATCTTTCAAACGGAGCGTTTCGGTTTTGCCATGCAGGTTCGTAAGCGTCACCTCGACGTCGCCGCAAAATTCCCACAGGATCTGGCGGCACGCGCCGCAGGGCGGAGTGAGCACGTCGGTATCGGCCGCCACCGCGATGCGCTGAAATTGCCGCGCGCCTTCGGAAATCGCTTTGAACACCGCCACGCGCTCGGCGCAGACGGTCAGGCCGTAAGTCGCGTTTTCGATGTTGCAGCCGGTGAAGATGCGGCCATCGGCCTCCTCCAGCGCCGCTCCCACTTGGAATTGCGAATAGGGCGCGTGGGCGCTGGCGTCGCGCGGCTTCGATAGACGCATTCAGCAGACTCATAATTTCGGCAGCAGCGCCTTCAGGAACCGGATCAGGGTATCGCGCACCTTGTACGCCGGCTTCCAGCACTTCTTTATGATCGAGCTTCTGCGGCAGAATACCCGCCGCCATGTTGGTGACGCAGGAAATCGCCAGCACCTTCATCCCCAGGTGATTGGCCACGATCACTTCCGGCACCGTGGACATCCCCACCAGGTCCGCGCCGATGGCGCGCAGGTAGCGGATCTCGGCCGGCGTCTCGTAGCTCGGGCCCGAGCAGCGCGGCGTACACGCCTTCGTGCAATTGAATGCTCGAGTTCGCTGCGCCACCTGCGTGCGCCATCGTCGCGGTAGGCCGCGCGAATAGGCCTCCGTCATATCCGGAAAGCGCGGCCCCAGCGGAATCGTCGTTCGGGCCGATCAGCGGATTCGAGCCTTGCAGATTGATGTGATCGGAAATCAGCACCAGCGCGCCTTGCTCGATAGGACAGATTGATGCCGCCCGCGGCATTGGTGAACACCACGCTGCGCACGCCCAAGCGGTGCAGCACGCGCACGCCGATGGTCACTTGCGCCGGCGTGTAGCCTTCGTAAAGATGAGCGCGCCCCGCCATCACCGCGACGTCCAGCTCGCCCAGTTTGCCGAAGACCAGTTTGCCCGCGTGGCCCACGGCGGTGGATACCGGCCAGCCGGGAATCTCGCGCGTAGGGGATGTCAATCGCGGTCGGCCAGTTCGTCGGCGAAGGCCCCCAATCCGCTGCCGAGCACCACCACGATATGCGGCTCGCCGCACGGTAACGGCTCGAATGTATGCCACCTGGCTTCGTGCATCATAAGCAGCATGCCCGCGATGCAGGCCGACATGAAGTTGGCCATGGTCCCGGCAGCCACCGCTCTCAGCCCCAGGCGCGCCAGATCCGATTTGCGGCTCGGCGCCAGCGCGCCGATGCCGCCGATCTGGATGGCGATGGAGCTGAAATTGGCAAAGCCGCACAGCGCGTAAGTGGCGATGGTGAAGAGTGCGGATCGAGGGTAGGCTTCATCGGCCCGAGTTCCAGAAACGCCACGAATTCGTTCAGCACCAGGCGCGTGCCCAGCAGGTTGCCGATGGTCGCGGCAGTCGTTCCACGGCACGCCCAGCAGCCAGGCGACGGGCGCGAAAATCATGCCGAAGAATCTGCTTCGAGCGACGAGTGTGAAACATGCACCCAGCCGAGAATCCCGTTCACCATGGCGATCAGCGCGAGAAACGCGATCAGCATGGCCGCGATATTCAGCGCCAGGTGCAGCCCGTCGCCCGCGCCCTGCGCCGCCGCGTCGATGATGTTGACGCCCGGTCTTTCCACCTTCACTTCCACCTTGCCCGCCGTCGCCGGCTTGCCGATTTCCGGCACCAGAATCTTGGCCAGCATGATGGTGGCGGGCGCGGTCATGATCACCGCCGTCAGCAGATGCCGGATCTCGACGTGCGCCGATCAATCACATAGGCCGCCATCACCGCGCCGGAAACGTGCGCCATGCCGCTCGCCATGATGGTGAACAGTTCGGATTCGGTCAGGCCCGCCAGAAACGGGCGGATGGTGAGCGGCGCTTCGGTCTGGCCCATGAAGATGCTGGCCGCCACGTTGAGCGATTCGGCGCCGCTCGCGCCCATCACCTTCTGCATCACGACGGCCATGGCGCTCACCACCACCTGCATGATGCCCAGGTAATAAAGGATGGCGAAGAACGACTGCGATGAAAATGATGATGGGCAGAACCTGAAACGCGAAGATCACGCCGATCGGGCCGCTCTCGCCCAGCTGGTCGCCGAAGACGAACTTGCTGCCGGCCTGCGAATAACCGAGCATGGCGTTCACCCTGTCGCTGATGGCCTGGAACACCTTGCCGAACCGGCGTTCGCAGCACCAGGAGCGCGAAGGCGAACTGCAGGCCCAGGCCCCAGCAAGATCAAGCGACGGGCTTGATGGCGCGCTTGTGAGTGGAGAACAGCCACGCAGACCAGCCAGAATCACGAGCGATGCCCGAGCGAGCCGGTGAACGCGCTCCATGACAGCGGCATCACGCTAACCGACCACTTCCAGAATCAGTTCCCGCTCCTCGGGCGGCTGCGCGGAAATGCGGAAGGCGTCTTCCACCATCTTCGGCGGCTTCTTCCACATGGTCTTCCTTGGTGTAGTAGAGGCGGCAGAGCACCGCGCCGGCTTCCACCTTTTCGCCGACCTTGACTTCCAGGATGACGCCCACCGCCGGATCGATCGCGTCTTCCTTGCGTGTCGCGGCCCGCGCCGATCATGGTGGACGCCAGGCCGATATCCTCGGCGTCGATGGCGCTGACATAGCCGGCGCGCGGCGAAGCGATCTCGCGCATGCCGGTGGCGTTGGGCAGCAGCTCGAACCGGTCGAGCGCCTGCGGATTGCCGCCCTGCGCCGTCGACCACCTGCTTTGAACTTGCTGGTAGCCGGAGCCATCCACCAGCTTCTGTTCGGCCAGTTCGCGCGCTTCTTCCAGCGTGGCGGCCATCTTGCCGAGGAAAATCATGCGCGCGGCCAGCTCCAGCGCCAGGCGGGTGAGATCGGTGGGGCCGGCGTTTTGCAGCGTCTGCGAAGCTTCCATCACTTCCAGCGCGTTGCCCACGGCGTAGCCCAGCGGCTGGTTCATGTCGGTGATCAGCGCCTGCACGCGCTTGTCCATGCGCCGGCCGATGCCCACCATCATCTGCGCCAGGCGCCGCGCATCCACCTGCTTCTTCATGAACGCGCCGTTGCCCACCTTCACGTCCAGCACCAGCGCGTCCACGCCCTCGGCCAGCTTCTTCGACATGATGGAAGAGGCGATCAGCGGAATGGATTCCACCGTGGCGGTGACATCGCGCAGCGCGTACAGCTTGCCGTCGGCCGGCGCCACTTCGGCGGTCTGGCCGATGAAGCACAGGCCGTGTTCGGCCAGCTGCGCTTTGAACTCCTCGATGGTCAGATCGGTGCGAAAGCCGGGAATCGATTCCAGCTTGTCGAGCGTGCCGCCGGTGTGGCCCAGCGCCGCGGCCCGGACATCATGGGCACCACCACGCCCGCCGCAGCCGCCAACGGCGCCGACGATCAGGCTGGTCTTGTCGCCCACGCCGCCGGTGGAATGCTTGTCCACCTTGATGCCGGGAATGGAACTGAGGTCCACAGTCTCGCCGGAGCGCACCATGCACTCCGTCAGCCGCGCTCACCTCGCGGTCCGTCATTCCGGAAAAGAAAACGGCCATCAGAAACGCGGACATCTGATAGTCCGGAATTTCATTCCGGTTGTAGCCCTCCACGAGCGCGGCAATTTCCTCTGGCGATAGTTCTTCACCGTCGCGCTTTCGGTGGATCAAGTCGACTGTTCGCATTATGAGTTCTTCAGCGTACCATCTTATGTATTTGAAAGTAAAGGATTGTGTGACCCGCTGCGACGGGCTTGACATGGCCTGGACAATGGGCGCACGATATAATCCTCGAAAAGCGCGTTAAGGTCCGTGTTGAGACCTGGAATTCAGCTCCAAGGAGAAGAGCGCCCTATGGCAAAATTTTGCGCGAACGGACACCAGATGGAAGATACCTGGGAGGTTTGCCCTTATTGCCAGCGGACGGGATATCAGCAGGGTCCGCCGACTGTGACGGTGAAGACGCGTCTGGAACCGGATCTGGCACGCGAAGTTGGCGCGTCACGGGAAGGCGCGGCGCCGCGAGAATCTGCCACCCCAGGCGCCGGCCGCAGAACTGTGGTGCTCACCGACAAGCGAAAACCGCCGGTGGTTGGCTGGTTCGTGGCTTTGACCGGCCCGCAAAAAGGCGAAGACTTTCGCATTCGCGAAGGCCCCAACGTGATCGGATCGGCGACGGACGCCGACATTGTTCTGCGCGACAGCGCCATTTCCGGCAAGCACGCCAGCCTGCGCTACAAAGATCAGAAGTTCACCATCACGGACCTGGACTCCACTAATGGAACGTTCCTCAACGACCGCGCCGATCCCATCGCCCGCGAAGAACTGAAGGACAACGACATCGTCCGCATGGGCGAAGTCTCCCTGAAGTTCAAGAGCCTATGAGCGTGCGACAATACGCAATAATAGAGAGGTGATCTGGGCGCGTTTGTTTCCGCTCCCCTTCCTATTGTTGGCCTCGCAGTGTGGCTACTCCGCCGTCAAGCTGATTTCGGCCAAGCTGACGCCGCAAACCTCCGCTGCGTTCGATCGTTACGTCAGTCAATCCGAAGCGCGAATGAGGGACGATCCTATTCAGGATTCGACACTCCGGAGCGGTGAAATGCGGATTGAATCCGGAAGCGCGGGGAAGGACACTAAGGTCCCCGGCGGCATGATCCAGGACTGGATTGGCAGCATGTTCTTGCCCGGTGCGACGCTTGCGCAGGTCGAGAGCGCGCTGCGGGATTACGCGAATTACAAAAACTACTACCGGCCCAAAGTAATCGAATCCAAACAACTGGCGCGCTCGGGCGACGACTATGACGTGTTCCTGCGCCTGCATGAACAGCACCTGCTGACGGTCATTCTCAACACCAGCTATCACGTCAGCTATCGCGCGCCAGACCCGCAACACCTGATCGTTACGTCGCGCTCCACGCGCATCGCCGAAGTGAAAGATCCCGATCGATCCTTGACGGACGAAGCGCCGGTGGGTAACGATTCCGGTTTTCTGTGGCGGCTGAATTCCTATTGGCATTTTGCGGCGGCCGACGGAGGAGTCTACGCGCGGTGCGAGGCGATCTCATTGTCGCGAGACGTTCCGCTGGCCTTCGGGTGGATGCTCAAGGGATTTCTCGAAAACTTCCCCAAGGAATCCATGCTGAACACGCTGCGTGGTACCAGCGCCGCGGTGGAAAATCTGAAGCCGGGCGGTTCGGCTGCTACCGTCTATTGACGCTGAGGCGTGGCGCCGCAATGCCGGGCAACGCGCGGTCATCCGGAATCGGTTCGCCGAACGATTGAATCATGGGAACCACACCGCCCCAGACAGGCAGTGCGTAGTCTTCTTCATCGTCGATCGGCGGGCCGGAGCGAATCTTCGCCGAAACCTCTTCCAGCGGCAGCGCCAGCACACTCGTCGCTTTCAGCTCCGATTCGATCGGTTGCTTCGCCACTTCCCAGCGGCCCGCGATCACGTGATTGGTGAAACACCGCAGCGCTTCCCGCTTTTCATCGATGTCGGTAACCAGCCGAGCCTTGCCCAGAACCACCACCGAGCGATAGTTAATGGACGTGTGAAACGAGGAACGCGCGAGAACCAATCCGTCGACTAAAGTCACGGTCAAACATACATCCACTTCTTTGCCTTTCATGAGGCGGCTGGCGGGAGATCCATGAATGTAGATTTGCTCGCCCGAACGCGCATACGCGGTCGGGATGACGAACGGCCGCCCCTCCATCACGAATCCAACGTGGCAAATGAAGCCTTCATCCAGAATGGCGTGCACTTGCGCTTTATCGTAAACGCCGCGCTGTGATCGGCGCCGAACTTGGGTTCGTTCGGTGGGTGGATACTGGTCCATTAGTTCGACTTTAGCCCAACATCTGGCTGGTCGAAAGATCCAGTTTTGTTAATCTGGAGCAGTCCACTTATGCGCGCTGCCCTGCTGCTTGACCGTACCTCCGGCCCGCCGCTGCATCATCAGATCTACGATCAATGGCGGCAAGGAATTCTGTCGGGCCGCTTCCGGCGCGCCCAGCGGGTTCCCTCCACGCGGGAACTCTCCACTGCGCTCGAGGTTTCGCGCAGCACAGTAACACAGGCGTATGACCAACTCATCGCGGAAGGATATCTGGAGTCCGTCCAGGGCTCGGGTACGTTCGTCTGCCGCGAACTTCCCGAGGAACTGCTGCGGACCGATCCCAAGCACCTGCCGCACGCCGCCGCCACTCCGGCCATCCGGCTGTCGCGCTACGGAGCCGGCCTGAATCGCGATTTTTCTTATCCGAGCGCTCCGCCCGGCTTTATTCGGCT
Source organism: Bryobacterales bacterium (assembly GCA_963735145.1). Classification (GTDB taxonomy): domain Bacteria; phylum Acidobacteriota; class Terriglobia; order Bryobacterales; family Bryobacteraceae; genus Palsa-89. The sequence goes on from CAVTJS010000004.1 coordinate 194,053, forward strand.
CACGCAATGGCGTCCGGATCTGGCGCTGTTCCCGCTTCCGATCTGGCGCAAGCTGGTGATGCGGAGGCTGCGATCGGCCGCGCCGGAGCTATTCGATTATGCGGATCAATCGGCGGGCTACCGTCCGCTGCGCGACGAAATTGCGGCGTATGTATCGCGCTCGCGCGCGGTGCGCTGCACTCCCGAACAAGTGGTCATCGTCAACGGCTCGGCGCAAGGCATCGATCTTTGCGTGCGGCTGCTGCTGGAGCCGGGCGACGAGGTTGCAATCGAGAATCCCGGATACCACGGCGCGCACCGCATCCTGGCAGGCTATGGCGCGCGGCTGCGGCCGGCAACGATCGACGAGAATGGCATCGTGATTCGCGATCTCGGGAGAAAAGCTCGTCTAGTCTATGTAACGCCGTCGCATCAATTCCCCACCGGAGTGGCCATGTCCCTCCCGCGCCGCCTGGAATTGATCGAATGGTCCCGCCGGCGCAACGCGGTGTTGATCGAAGACGACTACGACAGCGAGTATCGCTATAGCGGGCCGCCGTTGCCGTCGCTGCAAGGGTTGGCCACCGGCGTCGCAGTGATCTACATCGGAACATTTTCGAAAGTGATGTTTCCGTCTTTGCGGATCGGATATGTGATCGCACCGCCCAGCCTGGTACCGCGGCTGCGGCGCGCCAAGTGGCTGTCGGACCGGCAGACCCCCATTCCCGAGCAGGCCGCGTTAGTCGATTTTATTTCCGAAGGTCATTTGGAGCGCCACATCCGGCGCATGCGGCGGGTCTACGGAGAGCGGCGGAATACATTGGTGGAATCGCTGGAACGTCATTTTGGCGATCGGGTCCAGTTGCGCGGTGATGCAGCAGGCATGCACTTGCTGGTACGTTTCGAACACGCCGGGAATATTCAGGAGAAAGCCGCCGCGGCCAAGGTCCAACTGGTCAGCTCGGCATCCTGCTACCTGACGGACCCGCCCGCGAACGAATTCATTCTCGGCTTCTCTTCCATTCCGGAGCGATCCATCCGCGAAGGAATCCGGCGCCTGGCAGCGGTTATTTTATAACCGGCATCGGATGGCGGTATTCGCGGCGAAATACTTCAGCGAAAACTTCGAGCATGCCCTCGTGCACCGCGCCGTTATCGGCTAACAAATGCGGGCCGCGTAAGCGCGCGGGCGCCCCGTGCATGTCCGAACACTTGCCTCCGGCTTCGGCGATCAACAAAATGCCCGCGGCCATGTCCCACGGATTGAGGCCAAACTCCCAAAAGGCATCCAGCCGGCCGCACGCTACATAGGCCAGATCCAGCGCGGCGGCTCCGGCGCGCCGTACGCCATGCGTGATCATCGCCAGCTGATAGTAAAAATGCACGTTCACATTCTGATGCCGCTTGAGGCTGGGAAAACCCGTAGCCACCAGGGCGTCTTCGATGCGCGGCACGCGCGAGACATGGATGGGCTGGCCGTTCATCTGCGAACCCGCTCCGCGCTCGCAAGTGAACATCTCATCGCGCTCCGGATCGAAGATCACGCCCGCTATAATCTCTCCCGCCTTTTCGAGCGCCAGCGTGACGTTGTAAACGGGAAAGCCGTGCGCGAAATTCGTGGTGCCGTCCAAAGGATCCACATACCAGCAATATTCGGAGGACTCGCCGGCATGTCCGCCGCTCTCTTCAGCGACGATGGAGTGCGTGGGGAAATGCCGTTGCAGCCGTTCAATCACCAGCTTCTCGGATGCACGGTCGGCCTCCGTCACCAGATCGAATTCCCCCTTCAGCTCAAAGCCGATGTGGCGCACAAAATAGCCGCGCAGCAGCGCTCCCGCCTCGCGGGCAATCTCTTCGCTAATCTCCAGGTAAGAGGACATAGATAGGTTGGGAGCGGATTCCGCGATTCATGGTAACCCGGCCAGCTAACGTCCCGGCGGATAACTGCCCAATACGCGCAGAAAATCCGCGATCTCGGCCAGATGTCGCAGCGCGTTCTGCACTCGCGGCTCGTTCTCGCGCCCCAGCAGATCCAGATAGAACAAGTACTCCCACGGCTTCCCCCGCAGCGGCCGGGACTCGATCTTGGTCAGGTTCAAATCGCGCAAAGCAAACGCGCTCAAGCCGCGGAACAGAGCGCCTGGAATATTGTGCGTGGTGAATACCAGCGAAGTCTTCCACTCCTTGGCGCGCCGCGGTGGCGGGAGCTTTTTGGATGGATACAGCAAGAAGAAGCGCGTAAAATTCCGCCGGTCGTCTTCAATGGACCGCTTCAGAATCGTGCCTCCGTAAATGGCCGCGGCCACATCGGAGGCAATCGCGGCGGCCTGCGGGCCCTTCTTTTCCATCACCATCTTTACGCTGCCGGCGGTGTCGTAGAAAGGCACCCGCTCCAATTTCGGGTATCGGGCGAAAAACTTGAGGCACTGGTTCAGCGCCACCGGATGGGAATACACCTGGCGCAGATCCTTGAAGCGCACTCCCGGGGGAGCGATCAGGTTATGCACGATCCGCACATTGGTTTCAGCAGCGATTCGAACGTCGAAATGCAGCAGATGATCGTAATTTTCATGGACCGAGCCCGCCAGCGTGTTCTCCATCGGTATCACCGCCGAATCGATCTTTCCGGCGCGCAGGGCCAAAAATACGGATTCGAACGTGGGATAGGGGACCACCTCGGCCTGGGGGCCCAAAAGTTGGCGGGCCGCCTCCTGGCTAAAAGCCCCCAATTCGCCCTGAATACCCGTACGACCCAACTTCATTGGTTGTCACTCCGATTTTTACGCATTGTTACACTTTGCTCGGGTCGACGTGCTTTTTCCCCAAAACCGATCAGCCGGCTTATTTCCAGAGCCTTTCTGCCAACGATAAACCGTTGTAATGTCTCGCGGCTGTTCGGAAAACCGAACAAAGCATTCTCGCTTGCCTTGCTCTTTGTCGCCGTGAACCGCTATAATTCGACCCTGTAGAACGTCTTACAAAGGTGCTTGCGCCGGAAACTCGAAGGCGCTGAAGGCGCTGGGAAAAACATCATATCATGGAGGATCCTGGACAGAAACTACGGCGCATCCGAGAACGGCTGAGTTTACGGGTCCGTGACGTGGAGCAGGCCAGCCTCAAAATTGCCGACAAATACCACAACGACGATTTTGCAGTCCTCATTAATCGGATCTCAGAGATTGAGAATCGCAATTTGGTTCCCACCATCCACAAGCTGTACTCGCTGTGTGCAATCTACCGCCTTGATTTTCAAGAAGTTCTGGAATGGTATGGGGTTTCGCTCGGCGCACTTCCCGCCGATGCTGCATCGGTAGAGGTCCCTGAAACGCATCTCCTTTCTTTTCATGGCGACACCCCTCGCGGCAGCGTCTCCAGCGACGTCCTGCTGCCCTTGGCGCTCGATCCAGGCCTGGATCCTCGCCGCACCACCTATCTTACGCGCATGATCCAGCGCTGGGGTAAACTTCCGCTCCTGTATCTTGAGTCCCTGAATATCAAGGAACAGCGTTACGCTCTGGTTGGCACTGACGACTGGTTCATGTACCCCCTGCTGCTGCCGGGAACCTTCATTTCCATCGACGAGACGCAACAGAAGATCGTGAGCTCCGGTTGGAGCAACGAGTTCGAACGGCCCATCTATTTTTTCGAACATCGCCAGGGTTTTGCTTGCGGCTGGGCCAGTTTAAACGCGGACCAATTGATCCTCAGCCCGCATCCGCTGTCGAGCTGCAGCCCGCAAGTTTACAAGTACCCCAACGATATCGATCTGATCGGCCAGGTTTCCGGGATCGCTATGCGTCTGGATCAGGCGCGGCGACGCCGTACGCGGCTTTGAACAATTCGAGCAGAGCTGTAAAGTCGGCAACGTAGAGACGCCGCTCCACGCCCCGAACCGAAGCTGGAAGCAGGTTGCGGTAGGGCGCCAGCCGGAGCCAGGTCTCTACCACCACGCGTTTGTCTTCGAACAGGCCCGAAATATAGAGGTCCAGGTCTGCCTTCTGCTGCTCGATGTTGAAGGATAACCATTCGCCGAACACCGCTGTGTGGCTGTTCTTCAGCGCTTTATTCGCCTCATCTTCTCCGAATACCAACGCTAATCCGTGGTGTTCGTAACAACCGTTGTTGAGGTTTCGCAGCGACGCCAGGTACACCAACCTCCCGAAGACAGAGGGGATTTGGGAGATGGTGTTGCGCCAGAGGTCGGCAGCCGCACTCCGGTCGAAGACAACGCCCGAGGCTCGTTCGGATTTCATACCCAACAGCTGAAATCATACACCGGATCTGCCTGGAAGGAAAGACACTCCGTTCCGGACGCACTGGCGCGCCCTGTTCTGATTCCCGAAACTCTATGGCTTCTTCGACTTAGCAAGCCTTCGAGCGCTTAATCTTGCCGTGATTCCCGATTTTAACCGGATTCAATTCCAAATCACGAGGAGATTTGAGCATGTTGAAGAAGTTGATTTTGATTGTTGGTGTTGCGCTTGCGCTGGCCACCGCGGTTTCCGCGGATATTCCAACCCCTCCCTGTAATCCCTGTGGCTGGCTGATCGGCTAGTCCCTGTTGCCGCCGGGAGCTGGTGGTAGACTGGACTACAATCCATGCACCAGCTCCCGTTGGAACAACAGGTACTGGACCTGATCCAAATCGCGATCCTGCTGGCCTTGTGCGCCAAACTGTGGTGGAGCGGTCTTTACAAAACTTACATCTTCTTCTTCAGTTACCTGGTGCTGGAGTTCTTTCAGGCGTTCATTCCGCTGTTGGTGCCGCTGAACGGCGTGCTGTACGCGGACATTTTTGTCGTCAGCCAGACGTTGATCGTATGTTCTTATGCGTTCGTAATTCTGGAATTATACTCCGTAATCTTGCGAAACCTGCAGGGAATTGCCAGCGTAGCGCGGCGCTATATCAAGATCACGCTTGGTTTCGCCATCCTCATCGCTATCTTGCCTTTACGGATTGAGAAGACGCCCAGCACGCTTACCGGCTATCTCTTCATCTTCGAGCGTCCCATTCTGTCCAGCCTGATCGTCTTTGTGCTCCTGATTAGCGCCTTCCTGGTGTACTATCCCGTACCTCTGGGCCGCAATGTGGTGGTCTACCTCACGGGGTATGCGGTCTATTTCCTGACCATTGCAACCATGGCATTTATCAACAACCTGGGTTATTTCTGGAACCGTGAAAAAGGAAACGTCGACATGGGCGTTTCCGTGCTTTGCCTGCTGTTCTGGCTGCTCGCGCTCAGCCGGCAGGGTGAGAAGAGACGCGTGGTGGTGGGCCATCACTGGAATCCAGGCGACGAACAAAGATTGCTGGCGCAACTGGAAGCCATCAATGCCAGCCTTTTACGTTCTGGAAGAAATTGATTCGCCGCGAAAGGCTAATGTAAGGACGATCATACGGAAAAAAAGACAAATCCATTTGCATTGACTGAAATCATTCGATATGATTTAGCAAGAGGCATGGAGGAAGTGTGCATTTGCAATTGATCCTTCCGATTGCGCTCGTGCTTATATCTCTGGCCGCTTGTTTTGCGGGCCTCTTCTGGAGACTGGCGTCTCGCTTTGACGCCGGGCAATGCACCTTGGAATGGCTGGACAGCTTCAGTCTGGAAAGCTATGCGCCCATGGAACGATTGTTGGAGAAGGCCGACATGGAGTTTCTAGCGTCGCAACCTGGATATAGCGCGGAAATTGCGCGGCGGCTGATGGCCGAGCGGCGCAAGATTTTTGCCCTTTATCTTGGACATCTGGTGCGGGACTTCAACCAACTGGTCTGGATTGGCAAGCTCATGATTGTCTATTCTACCCAGGACCAGCAGGAATTCGCGCACCGCCTATGGCGCCAGCAGGTGCGCTTTTACGCCGCGGTCTGCTCGGTGCGGCTGCAATTGGCCCTCTACCCTCTGGGTTTCGCCGGCGCATTGGGGAGTGGCGGAGCCGCCCATCGTTTGGTGGAATCTCTCACGTCCATGCGCAACCAGGTGGTATTGTTGTTGTCTCCCGGCCAGTTTGAAGCCGCATAAGCTCTCACTACAAACGGTCTTTTAGCAATTGCTTGGCTTCTTTCAGACGCGGGAATTGCTTCTCGGCTTCTTTAAACTCTCGCGTATGAACGCAGCGCCGCGCGCCGCGATGCTCCACTGGAAAACGCAGGTGGAGCATCTCATGAAACAAAATGTATTCCACCGCCAAGCGGGGGACGCGCGGGCTGTCCAGCAGCCGGCTCAGGATGATGGCGTTGTGCGACGGATCGTAATGCCCCAGCATTACGCGCGAGGGCCGGCGGCTCCAGCCGAGTAGCGGTTGCGCCATCAGGCCATGAAAATGGGCCTGATTCAGACCATCGAAGACCTCTTCCAGATCGTAGGTAGCGCCTTGCGGGCCGGACACGAACTTGCGCCCGCGCGTCTGCTTCACCAGTTGCAGGCTGCGGCGCATCTCTTTGCGATTCAGATAGCGCCGATAGCGCTCGGCGTGCGTTCGCGGGGACGGCCGGCGCAAAAGCTTCGACATCAGAATGTGCGCCAGCGATTCCAGGATGGTCGCAGGTGCGCCTTCCAGCACGTCGGTGATGCGGAACTCCAGGCCGCTTGCGTCCCATCGCACGGAGCTGTTGGCGTTGGCGAACTTGCAAAACTTCAAGCGAACCGCTGGAACCGCCGTGCGCGGCTTCAACTCAGTGAAGACGCGGGTGAATATCTCCTCGGGAGTCTCAAAGAAAATCGCGCTTTGGAGCACTGTTCTTACCAATAGCTTAGCGCTGAATTCGCGCCGAGCCGCCTTGCGCGAACGCACGCACTTGATCCAATGTAGCCATGGTGGTGTCTCCGGGGAATGTGGTGACCAGCGCGCCGTGCGCCCAGCCCAGCCGGAGCGCGTCCTCGGGAGCTTCGCCCGCGAGCAGGCCATAAAAGAAGCCGGACGCGAATCCATCTCCGCCACCCACGCGATCGTAGACATCCAATTCGCATTTGGGCGCGGTATAGGTTTTGCCGTCTACCCAGGCCACTGCGCTCCAGGTGTGCCGGTTGGCCGAATGCACTTCGCGCAAACTAGTGGCTACGATTTTGAGTTGCGGAAATTGCTGAACGGCTTCGTCCACTCCCGCCACTTCGAGCCCCTTCTGCAAGTCTTCCTCGTTGCCCACCAGCACGTCGACATTTTGAACGATGCGGCGCAGCACCTGGACGCCGCGATCGGCGCCGCCCCAAACATCCCACAGCTTGGCGCGAAAGTTGAGGTCGAAGGAAACCACCGCGCCGGCGGCCTGAGCGGCCTGGATGGCTTCGACGATTAAATCACCGGTAGAGGCCGAGAGCGCGGCGAAAATGCCGCCGCTGTGGAACCAACGCACTCCGCGCGCGAAAATGGCGTTCCAATCGAAGTCGCCGGGCTTCAGCAGCGCTCCAGCTTCGTTGGCGCGATTATAAAATACCACCGGCGGACGCACGCCGAATCCGCGATCGCTGTACACCGTCGCCATGTTCGGACCAGTGACGCCGTTGTGTTCGAACCGCTTGTAGAAGGGCTGGACGCCCATGGCGCGAACGCGCGCCGCGATCAAGTGGCCGATGGGATAGTCCACCATGGCGCTCGCGATCGCGGTGGGGATACCAAAGCAGTCGGCCAGATTAGCCGCGACGTTAAACTCGCCGCCGCTGACGTGTATTTTGCACTCGGTGGCTTTGCGGAACGGAACCACGCCGGGATCGAGGCGATAAACTAACGCGCCTAAAGATAGCAGACCCAGCGCGCCTTCGCGAGGAATATTCAGAGCGGCCAAAGATCAACCATACCAAACCGGCGCGATCTACTGAGCAGATTCGTCGAGCAGCAAAATTTCAACGCGGCGGTTTTCGGCGCGGCCGGCCTGGGTATCGTTGGAATCCTTAGGGTCGTTAGAGCCGTAGCTTTGCACCGAGAGCCGCGACTCGTCGATGCCGTAGCGGGTGCTGAGGATCTCCAGCAGATTTACACTGCGCGCCGCCGATAGCTCCCAGTTGCTGTGGAAACGCTTATTGTGGATGGGGATGGAATCGGCATGTCCCACCAGTGCCACTTTGTTGGAAACGCTCGCGAGCACTTCGGCAATTTGCGCAACAACGGGGAACGCGGCCGGCATGACATGGTCTTCGCCGGAGGGAAACAGAATGGCCTGCGGCAGGCTGATCACTAGCCCGCGCTTCTCGAGGCGTGAATCCAGGCCTTGCGAGCGAAGTTTTTCATCGGCGCGCATTAAAGCTTGATGTGAATCGGCTTGATGTGGATCGGCTTGATGTGAATCGGCTTGATGCGCTTCCGTCGGCTGCGGATGGGGAGCAACTTTTACAGGCGCGGGTCCAATGGCCGTGGAGCTCGTGGGCTTGGGCTGGGGCTGCGGCGGGTGCGGCGTCTCGACCGAATGCATGCCTTGCGCCGCGATCGCGATGAACAGGATCAGAAGAATGGTGACGAAATCGGTGTAGCTGATGAGCCAGCGCTCCCGCTGCCCGCCCTGTTCCGACTCCAGATACTTGGGCTTGGGCTTACGCTTCATGAGCGGCTTGTGATGCGGCATCCCGAATCTGCACATCCCGCTGGCGCATGTAGGCGCTCAAGCGCATGCGGATCAGCGCGGGGTGCACGTTGTCGGCCAGGGCGAGCACTCCGTCGATGATGAGCTCCTGAATCTCGAAGTTCTCCGCCACGCGCGCGCGAATCCGATGCGCGGCCGGCAGCAAAAGCAGGTTCGCCATTGCCAGGCCATAGATGGTGGAGACGAACGCGGTGCCGATCCCAAAGCCAACCGATTGCAGATTCGCAAAGTGACGCAGCACCTCGATCAGGCCCACCACTGTCCCGATGATTCCGATGGTGGGCGCGAATCCCCCGGCCACTTCCAGGGTTTTCGCATCGGTTTCCCCTTGCCGCTCCCTCATGCGCAGCTCGGTTTCGAGCACCGCCTGCAATTCCGCTCGATTGCTCACATCCAACGCGAGCTGTAGCGCTTGTCCGAGGAACGGATGGGCGGCCTTGGGCACCAGAGTTTCGAGCGACATCAAACTGCCTCGGCGCGCCACTCTGGCATAGCCGATGATCTCTTCAATCAACGCTTCCCGACTCACATCGTCGGTGGAGATTAGCTCTCGGACGCGGTGGAAGGAGTGAACGAGCGAATCCTTGGGCGTGGTGACCAGCATTACGCCGAGCGTTCCGCCGATGACGATCAGCGCGCCGGCCGGCTGAAAGAAATAACTGATAGAGATGCCGGCCGCCGTGACTCCGGCGACGATCGCACCGAGCGCGACTCCCAGACCCAGCACAAAAACCACATCGATGCGGCGGCGCGCACCAGCACGCTCCTGTGCCACGTGTCTACGAACTTCCTGACTCAGAGCCGCTTGCGTTGTGGCCAATACAATCCTCCAGCGCGCTTCTTTTGCGGCAAGGTTAGAGCACCCGGAGGTCCAATTGGAAGTGATTGAATCGCCGCCGGCCGGGGCTTCGACAGTGGCAAAAATTCGACGCCCGTTATCCGGCCGCTAGCAGGAAGCTGAAAAACGCCTCATGTCGCTCCTTCACAGTCGCGGTTCAGAAGGGCGGGCGCTGATTCCCAAGCTGTTACTGAACCGCGCGCGCTTTTTCAGCGCCCGCTAAGCCCTTAAAGCCGGTAGAATCATGCCCCGGCATTCACCCAGACCGATGCGACGAAAACCTGACGCTTCGCACCAGCCTCGGAAGATCACTTCATCGCCATTTTCGAGGAATCCCCGCGCTTCGCCACTAGGCAGCGGGAGCGGCTCTGCGCCCCGGCGAGTAAGTTCGAGCAGGCAGCCTTCATTTCGTTTTTCCGGGCCCGAGATCGTGCCGCTGCCAATGAGATCCCCCGGACGCAGCCGGCAGCCGTTGCTCGAGTGGTGCGCGATCATCTGGCCGAACGTCCAATACAGGGACGCGAAATCGCTCTGGCTCAGGCGGACGGGCGCTTCCATCTTCGCCGACCGGAACCAAACTTCCAAGGTGATTCGAAACGCACCGTTGCCCGTCGCCTGTAGATGCGGAAGCGGCTGTGGATCGCCCTCAGGCCGTAGCGCGGCTGGCGCGCGAAAAGGCTCCAGGGCGTCCAGCGTGACGATCCACGGCGAGATGGACGTCGCGAAATTCTTGGCAAGAAACGGACCCAGCGGCTGGTATTCCCAGCTCTGGATATCGCGCGCCGACCAATCGTTCAACAGGCACACGCCAAACAAATGATCTTCAGCCTGGGCCACAGGAATGGATTGGCCGAGCGCATTGCCGGGACCGAGGAACGCGCCCACTTCCAGTTCGTAGTCGAGCATTTGGGAGGGCGCAAATACCGGCGGGCCTGCGGATTCCAAGATGATCTGGCCCTTGGGCCGCACGATGGGCGTGCCGCTCAAAACGATGGACGAAGCGCGGCTATGATAGGCGATCGGCATCCATTTATAGTTCGGCGAGAGCGGTTTGTCGGGGCGAAACAGGCTGCCGACGTTGACGGCGTGATGAATGGAGGCGAAAAAATCGGTGTAATCGGGAATCTCGCAAGGCAGCAGCAGATCCACTTCCGATAACGGAAAGATGGCTCGCTCGGCGCCCTGCGAATAGTTCACCAATAACTCGCTTAAGCGGCGGCGCAATCCCGTCCGGGCCGTGCGCGACATCGCCATCACCGCGGCCAAGGACGGGATGGCGAGAGCCTGGCTCGCATCCAGCAGCATGTCGCCGATCCCGACGCCTACCCGGATTCGCGCGTCACCGCGTTTTCGAAAACTGGCGTAGGGAAGATTTTGAATCGGGAAATCACTGTCTCCTCGATTGGCGGATTCTATCCAACTCCTCAAATTGGGATCGTGGGTGGCGTCCATCTACTTGACCGTACCCGCCATTGTAATGTCAGTTGATTGGATACTGGATCGTATGGTTGGGACTGTCCTTGGCAAACTGGCCCGCCACGATGTACGGAATTGGGCGCTCACCGGCGGCTTGGCCTTCCAGATTCACGGCTTGAATCTTGCTCTGCCCCGTTCCTTGCGCCCTTTGAACGATCTCGATTTCATTACCACCGCTTTCAGCGACATTCCCGAGACGCTGGCTGAAGATTTCCTTTTCAGGCACGTCCATCCTTTCGCACCGCCCGGAAAAACCATGCTGCAGTTGATCGACGCCGAAAATGCGCTGCGCATCGATGTTTTCCGTGCCTCGGGTCAAACCATGAGCCGAGCCGTGCCGATCGTCTCCCTGGAAGACCTGGTAGCGAGAGCGGCCAGGATTCTCCTGGATCTGGCCGGGGGCGTGGCCGTGCCGTTCCAGCATGGGCGCGATTATCTTCGTTTTGTAGAGTCGGTGGACGCGGTGGCCGTGGAAGCGGCTTGGCAGGACCATCGCAAGCCCGAGCAGCCCGCTACATTTGCGGAGAGCAGCGCCATGCTCCGGGATTTGATCCCGCGGAGCGCCAGCCTGCTGATCACTCCCCAATACTCGCAAGATCCCGACGAGGCGTGCCCACGGTGTACGCCTACTGGCGCGTTTCAACTAGCGGACCCAAAGCTGGTTCTCTTGTTATTGGGGTACTGTTGAGTGATGAAGCTGGATGTGCTGCTGGGTAGAATGCTGGCCATTTCGGCGTGGGCGCAGGCTCCCCCCCAGTTTCAGGATTATCCGGTAAAGGGCATCTTTAAAGGAGTCCCCGCGCTGCCAGTCTTTGAAATCCCCGAACAGCGCCAATTCGAAGCCGTAATCCGTGACGGAGTGAGCAAGGGATGGGGAGCTTTTGACGGCGAGACAGGAATGGAACTCCAGCGGCCAGGGCCGAACTTTGCAGGGCACTACGTTCTGGTAAATTTCGGCTGCGGCGGAAGCTCCGGGGCTTGCCTTGGCGTAGCGATTGTAGATGCCAAAACCGGTCGCGTTTATAGGCTGCCTATTCCGCGGGCTGCTTTCAGCTTGTGGCCGGACTTCGCGGTGATTCCGGCGTCATTAGCGCCCCACCCGCTGGCTTCGTTTCACGACTTCCCCCTTAGGTCGCCTTTGGCGTACCGGTTGAACAGTCGCTTACTGATCACCGATACTTGCGACGGCCTCGAAGATTACGGTGGCAGCGTTCTCAGCTTTCGCTTGACAGGCTGCGGCGCTCATTACTTCCTGATGGACGACGACGGGCCGGCGCTGATTCATCGAATCGTATGGGATGCGCCTTTGAAACCAACAGATAGCGTGACGGTCAATTAGAGAAAGTGAGATCTTGCCAGATCAGCATCATGGTGTTATGCTTATGTTAGTTGATAACAAGAGACTAAGATTGTTATCAAGGGAAGAGTCACCCCATGGACTTCAACCGTTTCACCGAAAAACTACAAGAAGCCGTACGCGCGGCACAATCCATTGCCGTTCAACACGGTAACCAACAAATTGACACCGAACACTTGATGCTCGCCCTCCTTGATCAGGAAGGCGGCCTTGCCCCCTCTATCCTCAACAAGGCCGACATTCGGGTAGACGCCCTCCGCACCAGGCTGCAGCAGGAGGTGGATCGGCTGCCCAAAGTATCCGGCTCAGGCGGTGGCCCCGACCAGGTCTACGTCACCAATCGCATCACCAAGCTGCTCTCGCAAGCCGAAGAGGAAGCCAAACGCCTGAAGGACGAATACGTCTCGGTGGAACACGTGCTGCTGGCAGCTACCGAAGATTCGGGCGGGGCCACCGGAAAACTATTCCGTGAATTTGGCATCACGCGCGAACGCCTGATGCGGGCGCTGCAGGAGGTCCGGGGCAGCCAGCGCGTCACCACCCAAAATCCCGAAGCCACCTATGAAGCGCTCGAAAAATACGGCCGCGATCTGACGCAGCTCGCTTCCCAAGGCAAGCTGGATCCGGTGATCGGCCGCGACGAAGAGATTCGCCGCGTCATTCAAGTTCTTTCGCGCCGCACCAAGAACAATCCGGTGCTGATCGGCGAGCCGGGCGTCGGCAAGACCGCCATCGTGGAAGGGCTGGCCGCCCGCATCGTGCGCGGCGACGTCCCCGAAGGTTTGAAGGACAAGCGCGTGGTCTCGCTCGATATGGGCGCGCTGATCGCCGGCGCGAAGTTCCGGGGCGAATTCGAAGAGCGCCTGAAAGCGGTGCTCAAGGAAGTGCAGACCTCAGAAGGCCAGATCATTCTGTTCATCGACGAGTTGCACACCGTGGTGGGCGCGGGCAAGGCGGAAGGCGCCATGGACGCGGGCAATCTGCTGAAGCCCATGCTCGCGCGCGGCGAACTGCATTGCATCGGCGCAACCACGCTCGACGAATACCGCAAGTACATCGAGAAGGACGCGGCACTGGAACGCCGCTTCCAGACCGTGTTTGTCGACCAGCCGAGCGTCGAAGACACCATCTCCATCCTGCGCGGCCTGCAGGGAGCGCTACGAAATCCATCATGGCGTCCGAATCAAGGATTCCGCCCTGGTGGCCGCCGCCGTGCTTTCGAACCGCTATATCAGCGATCGGTTCCTGCCCGACAAAGCCATCGACTTAGTGGATGAAGCAGCCGCCAAGCTGCGCACCGAGATCGACTCCATGCCGGCGGATCTGGATGAAATACTGCGCCGCATCATGCAGCTTGAGATCGAGCGCGAGGCTCTCAAGAAAGAGTCCGACACCGCGTCGAAGGACCGGCTGAAGAAGATCGAAAAAGAAATCGCCGATCTGAAGTCGGAATCCGACGCGCTGAAGGCCCAGTGGCAGGCCGAGAAAGAGGGCGTGCAGAAGCTGCGCGAACTCCGCGAGCAGATCGAACAGGTAAAGATCGACATCGAAAAGGCCGAACGGCAGTACGATCTGAATCGCGCGGCCGAACTCAAGTACGGCAAGCTCACCGAGCTCGAAGGCAAGCTCCGGACCGAGGAGGCGCGCCTGGCCGAAAAGCAGTCCGGGAAACGGCTGCTCAAAGAGGAAGTAGACGAAGAAGACATCGCTCACGTGGTCAGCCGCTGGACCGGCGTGCCGGTTTCGAAGCTCCTGGAAGGCGAGATGCAGAAGCTGCTGCATCTGGAAGACGAGTTGCATCAAGCGGGTGATCGGGCAGGATGAAGCGGTCCAAGCGGTGGCCGAGGCGGTGATGCGGGCGCGGTCCGGGCTGAAAGATCCCAACCGGCCGATCGGAAGTTTCATCTTCCTGGGGCCTACGGGCGTGGGCAAAACCGAGCTGGCCCGGGCCTTAGCCGAATATTTGTTCGATGACGAGAAGGCCATGGTCCGCATCGATATGTCCGAGTACCAGGAGAAACATACAGTTGCCCGCCTGGTGGGCGCGCCTCCCGGTTACATAGGTTACGAAGAGGGGGGGCAGCTAACGGAATCGGTCCGTCGTCGTCCATACTGTGTAGTCCTTTTCGACGAGATCGAAAAGGCGCATCCTGACGTGTTCAACGTATTGCTGCAGATTCTGGACGACGGCCGTCTCACCGATGGCCAAGGCCGCACCGTGGACTTCAAGAACACCATCGTAATTATGACGTCCAATATCGGCAGCCCGCGCATCTTGGAATATAGAGGTACGTTTGCCGGTGAAGGGTTCGAACGCATGAAGGAAACGGTGCTCGAAGAGCTGCGCGGTCATTTCCGTCCGGAGTTCCTGAACCGTGTCGACGAGATTATCGTGTTCCACGCTCTCACCGAAGAGCACTTGAAGCAGATTGTAGAGATCCAGTTGGGCAGCCTGCGCAAGCGTCTGGCTGACCGGCACATCGATTTGGAATTGACGGATCGGGCTCGCGGACATCTGGTTCGCTCGGGCTACGATCCAAGCTACGGCGCCCGGCCGTTGAAGCGGGCCATCCAGCGCGAAATTGAAACGCCATTGGCGCGCCGGATTCTCGGAGGCGAGGTCAGGGATGGACATCACGTTGTGGTGGACGTCGACCCTGCCGGTCACCTGGTTTTTGAATCTAAAACTGCGAGTCGCGAGCGTGAAGCGGCTCTCGAGGAAGTTTAATTAAGCTGGAGGAAGCCTAACTTATGAAGGGTCACATCAGTAAATCCACGGCCGCTTTGCTGGCTGTGATTGGAATGCTGGTCGGCGCGCTCGTCGTGACTACCACAACTACTCATCGTATTCCCATTTTCTTGGACACTGCTCACGCCGCCACTTCAACGGCCGAGCAATTGCCCTTTACCACCTTCGCGCCCGTGGTGAAACGCGCCATGCCGGCGGTGGTCAACATTTCTTCGTCAAAGGTGGTGAAAGACCAGCCCGAGGGCGGGCAAGGCCTCTTTGACGATCCATTTTTCCGGCAGTTCTTCGGCGGCCGCATCCCGCAGCAGCAACAGCCGCGCTCGGAGCGCGCTACCAGTCTGGGTTCGGGAGTGGTGGTGAGTCCGGATGGCTACATCCTGACCAATAACCACGTGGTGGACGGCGCGACGGACGTGAAAGTATCGTTCGCCGACAAAGAAGAATATCCGGCCAAAATCGTCGGCACCGACAAGTATGCCGATATCGCCGTGTTGAAGATCAACAAGTCGGGTCTCACCACGCTGCCATTCGCGGACTCCACGCGCGCTCAGGTGGGCGACGTGGTTCTCGCCATCGGCGAACCGTTTGGCTTGGGCCAGACGGTGACCATGGGCATCATCAGCGCCAAGGGACGCGCGGGACTCGGCATCGAGCGGTTTGAAGACTTCATCCAGACCGACGCTGCCATCAACCGCGGCAACTCGGGCGGCGCGCTCATCGACACCCGCGGCGACCTGGTGGGCATCAACACCGCCATCCTGTCCGGTGAAACCGGCGGAAACCAGGGCATCGGTTTCGCCATCCCCGCCAATCTGGCTCGCAACATCATGGATCAGATCATGAAGACCGGCAAGGTGACGCGCGGCTACTTAGGCATCCTGCCGCAAGAGCTGACACCAGAGATGGCGAAGGCCTTTGGTATGCCGAACGGCCATGGAGTCGCCATCGCACAAGTGGAACCCAACAGCCCCGCTCAAAAGGCCGGCCTGAAGGTCGGCGATGTGATCACGGCCGTCAACGGCACGCCGGCCGACGACGTGAACTCGTTCCGGTTGCAAGTAGCCGGGTTCGCTCCCAACACCACCGTTCATCTGAAGGTGGAACGCAACGGCCAAGCCCTGGATATCCCGGTAACTCTGGGCGAATTTAACCTCGAAGCCGAGAACAAGGGCGAAGGCCAAGGCAACCTCCCCAACGGCGGCGAGAAGGGCGCTCTGAACGGTGTATCGGTTCAGGGTCTCAGCTCGGATCTGCGCCAGCAACTGCAGGTTCCCGAGGGAACCCAAGGCGTTGTCATTACCGAGGTCGATCCGGCCTCCCAAGCATCCGCTGCGGGCCTCCAGCAGGGCGACATTATCGTCCAAGTGAACCGCAAGCCGGTGACTAACGTCTCGGAATTCAATAGTGCCGTGAGAGCCGGTGCAAACCGCGATTCTACGCTGCTGCTGGTGAAGAGGGGCCAAGGCACGCAGTTTGTTGTAGTTCCGAACAAATAACAACGGCTGGCCGTCTAGAAGTTTAGCGTAAGGGAAGCAGGTTTCTTGAGTGAGAAACCTGCTTCTTTTTGTCTCCGGCGGCATCCAAAGTTTAGGAACGGTTTATGGCATCTAAGAGAAAGAATTGGCTCCTGGCAGAGCATCCCGAGCCCTGGCAACCATCCGCTGATGTTTACCGGACGCGGGACGGCTGGCTGGTCAAGTTCGATCTGGCGGGCGTAGAGACCAGCGACGTCGCAGTCACCATCCGGGGGCGGCGCCTGTCGATCAGCGGCTTTCGCCGCGACTCATTCGTGGAAGAAGGCGCCAGTCACTACTCGATGGAAATCTCTTACAACCGCTTTGAACGGTCGCTTTTGATGCCGGCCAATCTAGAGAATGCGCGGGTAACCATTGCCGCGCGCGAAGGTTTGTTGTTGGTGAGGATGATCACCGAAGGAAACGAAAATGTCTGAACAACCTGTTGTCTACACACTGCCAGTATTGCCGCTGAAGAGTGCAGTACTGTTCCCCTACCTGCTCATGCCTCTCTCGGCGGGGCGTCCTTCGTCCATTGCCGCGGTAGAGGCCGCGCTGGCTACCGAGTCCAAGGAAATTTTGGTATTTACCCAACGCGATGCGGACGTGGACTCGCCCACGGTGTCGGATCTGTACGCTATCGGAACCAAAGCCGTCATCCGCAAAATGAATCGTTCCGGCGAGGGCCATCTCGAACTGATGGTTCTGGGCATGGAGCGCGTCACCTTATTGAAGCTCGACAGCTCGGAGCCCTTCTTGAAAGGCCGCGCCACTCCACTGCCGTTGCCCGACGATAACGGTCCTGAGATTGAAGCGCTGCAGGGCGCGCTGGCCGAACTGGCTGGCGAAGCACTCACGCTGGCCCAGCCCAACACCCCGCAAGAGCTGCGTGGATTGCTGGCATCGAATGACGATCCTATGCGGCTGACGTTCGTTCTGGCCGCGATGTTTAGCCTGGACGCCGAGAAATCCCAGTCGCTGCTCGAAGCGCCCTCGCGAGCCGAAGCGCTACGCATGATGCATCGATACTTGATGCATGAAGTGCAGGTGCTGGAGCTGCGCAACAAGATCAATACCGAAGCTCGCACCGAAATGTCGAAGGAGCAGCGCGATTATTTGCTGCGCCAGCAGATGCGCGCCATCCAACAGGAACTGGGCGAAAAAGAAGGCGAAAAGGCCGAAGCGCAGCAGTTGCGCGAACGCCTGGAGAAAGCCGACGCTGCCCGAAGAGATCCTGAAGGAAGCCAACCGCGAGCTGGACCGGCTGGAAAAGCTGCCCCCCGGCGCGCCGGATTACAACGTTATCCGGACCTATCTCGACTACGTGCTCGAACTGCCGTGGACCAAGAGCACCGAGGATTCGCTCGACATCACGAAGGCTCGCAAGGTCTTGGACGAAGATCATTTCGGGTTGAAAGATGTGAAGGAGCGCATCCTGGAACATCTTGGCGTGTTGAAACTGAACCCGAATGCCAAGGCGCCCATTCTGTGCTTCGTCGGCCCTCCCGGAGTTGGTAAGACTTCGCTTGGTCAATCCATCGCCCGTGCCTTGAATCGCAAATTCGAGCGCATGAGCCTGGGCGGCCTGCATGATGAAGCCGAACTGCGCGGCCATCGCCGGACCTATATCGGGGCTTTGCCGGGCCGCGTGATTCAAGCCATGCGTCGCGCGGGGGCGAACAATCCCGTGCTGATGCTGGACGAAGTGGACAAGCTGGGCCACGATTTCCGTGGCGATCCGGCGCACGCTTTGCTCGAAATCCTGGATCCGGAGCAGAACAAAACGTTCCGCGATAATTACCTGGATTTGCCGTTCGATTTGTCGAAAGTGCTTTTCGTCACCACCGCCAACGCGCTGGATACCATCCCGCGTCCGTTGCTGGATCGTATGGAGATCCTGCGCCTGGCCGGTTATAGCGAAGAAGAGAAGCTGCGAAATCGCCAAGCGCTATCTGATTCCGAAACAGCTCAAAGAAACCGGGCTGACCGCCGAACAGTGCGTCCTTCCGGACGAGACCGTGCGGAAGATCATCTCCGGCTACACGCGCGAAGCCGGCCTGCGAAGGCTGGAGCGCGGCCATCGGACGCGTTACTCGGAAAGTGGCGCTGAAGTTTGCCGAAGGCGAAACCGGACCGTTCACCGTCAGCGTCGACGATCTGGTGGAGATGCTGGGACCGGAGCCCTTCAACCAGGAAGAAGCGCGGCGGGATTTGCCTCCCGGCGTTGCCACTGGCCTGGCCTGGACCGAAACCGGCGGCGACGTGCTGTACATCGAAGGCACGCTGCTGCCCGGACGGTAAAGGCTTGACCTTGACCGGACAGTTGGGTGAAGTGATGCAGGAGTCGGTCAAGGCGGCCCAGAGCTACATCTGGTCGCACGCCGCGGACTTCGATATCGATCCAACGGTGTTCAAAACGTCCGGCGTGCACGTACACGTTCCGGCGGGCGCCATCCCCAAGGACGGACCGTCGGCCGGCGTCACCATGGCCACCGCGCTAACCTCGCTTTATACCAAGCTGCCGGCGCGCAGCGATGTCGCGATGACCGGCGAAATTACGCTCACCGGATTGGTGCTGCCGATCGGCGGCATCAAAGAGAAGGTGCTGGCGGCGCGGCGGGCTGGAATCCATACCGTGATCATGCCCAAGGCGAACCAGAAGGATCTGCGCGAGCTTCCCGACGAAGTTCGCAAAGAGATGGAGTTCGTCTACGCCAGCCGCGTGGAAGACGTCTTAAGAACGGCGATCCCACAGCTGGCCGAGCGGATGGACTCTTGTAAGACCCGGCCCATCATTCACGCGGCGTAACAGCCGCGCAGCCGGGTGTAGACAACAGAGCGCGGAGATTGTTCAGATCTCCGCGCTTTTTTTGTGCCCGCTCGGGATATCATGCCATATGGTTAGAACTTTCCTGGGTACGGCGCTCCTAATTCTTGCGTCGCTCGGGTTGTTTGCGGCCGGTCCCATTTATCGTTCGGTGGCTGTGGACGAACAGGGACAGTTGCGCATCGTGCTGGCTTCCGGAAAAGAGATTCTGCTTCCGAAGACAAAGGGCCAGGAATCCTATGGCTCTCCGCGGATTTCACCCGACCATCGTACCGTTGGCTGGTTGATGACCTACCCAGATCCGCCGGGCGATCCGTTAGCGGGCAAATTGGTAATCTACCGGGCCGGTCAGATGCTGCATACCTTCACGACGGTGCAAGTCTTCTGGGATTGGCAGTTTCAGGATGGCGGCAAAAGGGTCGCCTATTCGACGGGACCCACCCATGGCGGCGCAGCTCAATGCGTGCTGCGCGATGTCGACTCGGGCCATGTCGTGGCCCGGTGGTTGGTGCACTCAGGCAACCAGCCGCCGGCTTGGTCGCTGGACCTTCGACAGTAGACTGGCAGAGCAACCGAATGGTTGCATTTGATCCGCGCTGCTGGTAATCTGCAACCAGGAGGTTGCTGATGAGCACAGACCGCATCGAGAAAAAGATCCTGCTGAAAGCTCCACTCGATCGAGTGTGGCGGGCGTTGTCCGATTCCACAGAATTTGGGACCTGGTTCGGCATGAAGTTTGACGGTCCTTTCGCGCCCGGAGCCACCATGCGCGGCGTCATCGTACCCACCAAGATGAATCCTGAAGTGGCCAATGCCCAGAAGAAATACGAAGGCATCCCATTCGAGATCGTCATCGAACAGATGGAGCCCCAGCGCTTGTTTTCCTTTCGCTGGCACCCGGGCGCCGTCGATCCGGCGATCGATTATTCCCAGGAGCCGACCACGCTGGTGGTCTTTACACTGGAGCAAGCGCCGGACGGGGTCCTGCTCACGCTCACCGAGTCTGGTTTCGACGCGATCCCACTCGCGCGCCGCGCGAAAACTTTCGCCTCGAACGAGCAGGGTTGGAGCATCCAAATGACATTGATTGAGGCGTACCTTGCCCAAACCAAACAGGCGCACGCGAACTAGCTCGCCGGCCTTGGCGCCCATTTTCGCCGCGCTCGGCGACGAGACGCGCTTACGGATTGTTTTCCGGCTCTGTGATGACGGCCCGATGTCGATCGCCAGGCTCACCGCCGGCTCCAAGGTAACGCGTCAAGCCATTACCAAACACCTGCGCGTCATGGAGGAAGCTGGTCTTGTGCGTAGCATGCGGCACGGGCGCGAAAGCCACTGGGAACTGAACGAGCGGGGTCTGAAGGATGCGCGCCACTACCTGGACTTGATTTCGAAACAATGGGACGACGCTCTCGGCCGATTGCGCAAGTTTGTAGAGGAATGATCTTCATCGAATGGCCGTTATCTGTAGACAACAGAAGCGCGGAGATTGTTGAGATCTCCGCGCTTTTTTGTGCCTAGACTATTCAGAATTGCTATGCGCCACGACCCTGACGGGCAGCCTTGCGAGCCTGGCGAAGCGCCGCCAACTTCTGCTGCTGGTCCGGCGTCAGGATTTGATAAGCCTTCGCCATGGCCGTGCCTCGGATAGCCGCAAGCTGTCCCATCTCGCCGCCTTCGGTCTTCGCGAGTTGTTGGATCTGCCCGGAATTATTGGCCTGGATCGCGGCCCGGAACGATTCTCGCGTTTGCCGCAGTTGCTGCCGGACCGGCTGAGCCGATTGCCGAGCGGCTTGGAAGATCGATTTCTGCTGGGCCTGCTGGGCCGGCGTCAGGTTCAGATAGGCGGAAAGGAACGCGCCCCGTCGACCGTGGTGATGCCAATGCTCGTTACCCGGCGTAGTCGCGGCCGCAAATAAGCTGGCGGTCCCCAGTGCCGCAACGGCCGTCCAGGCGGTGAATTTGTTTCTAAGGAAACTCATATTTGTTACTCCTACCTGTTTGGACGAGACATGCTGGCTAAGGTTAAGCTCCTAGCTGTAAAGCCCGGTAAAAGCTCGTAACGTCTTGCCAAGACATCGGACTTCCGTTACAGTGAGTTCTGACGGGGGGAACCGATGGCCTTTTGCGCGAATTGCGGTGCGGCAGTGAGTGGACGGTTTTGTCAGCAGTGCGGCACGCCTCTGCCTAGCCCAGGAGCAGTGCCTGGACCGGGTCCGACCCCGGGGCCTGAAGTCCCTCCTACCTCAAACCCTCTAACCCCTCCGGCAGCGCCCTACATCTCGCCTAGCATCGGGATGTCCGAAAACCTGGCGGGGGCACTGTGCTATGTATTCGGCTTCATCACCGGCATCCTGTTCCTGGTGCTCGCGCCCTACAATCAGGACCGCAACATCCGCTTCCACGCCTTCCAATCCATCTTCCTCAACATCGCCTGGATCATACTTTGGATCTTGGTTGTCATGGTCACGCTGGTCTTCAGTTTCATTCCTTTCCTTGGAATATTCATCGGCTGGGTGCTGCGCCTCACGATCGGGCTCGGCGGATTCATCATGTGGCTCTACATGATGTTCAAGACTTACAACGGCGAGAAGATCGTTTTGCCGGTGATCGGTCCCATGGCGGACAAGCAAGCCGGCGTCTAGTTGCCATCGTCCGGTATCGATCCGGGACGTTGTATAGTACGATTACTTCAGGATGTTGGTGGAATTCGAATATCGCGGCGACATTTGCGTGCTTCGGCTCGAAGGACGTTTCGCCACCGGCCAGGACTCGCTCTACCTGCACACCAAAGCCGAAGAGCTTAAGGGATCGGGCTACGTGAAGATTCTGGTGGATTTCGCCCACGTCGACTATGTGGACTCCACCGGCATCGGCTTTTTGATCGGCATCTACACCAGCGTCAAGAAGAGCCCGCTTGGCCGGTTCGCTTTGGCAAACCCGAATCGCCGCGTCCGGGAAGTGTTGGAACTGACGCGGCTGGCGCAAGTGATCCAGATTTATCCGAACGAAGCCGCCGCTTTGGAAGCGTTGGGCGGCGACGGGAAATCCTCGGCCTCGCAAGCCAGCTGATTACTCGGCTTGATCCAACGCAGATTAATCTTGGGAGCCGCGTTAGCATTCGCCCTTCGCGCGCAGCCACAGACACCGGAGTTAGACCCGCTCACTTTCGAAGTCGCTTCCGTAAAGCCAAGCGCGGCTGATTCCTCTGCAGGCACTCTCATCCGCGCGACGATTGGCAACCAGGGATATCATGTCGTGGACGCGCCTCTCCGCCTGTTAATGACCGTTGCGTACACCGTGACCGATCGGCAGATTTCCGACGGCCCGTCCTGGATGAGCAGTGACCGCTTCGATATCGAGGCCAGAGCCGGGCGTCCTCGCACCATCGATGAGCTTCACGTGATGCTCCAGCATCTGCTGGAGGAGCGCTTCCATCTGAAGGTGCGCCCCACGACGCGAGAGGAATCGGCCTGGGCGCTGGTGATCGGCAAGGGCGGCTCGAAAATGCAGGTGCACGATCCTGGCGATAAGGATTTTCCGCCCACTGGTCTACGCCCGGTCCCGGAAAGCGACGGCTCTTTGTGCTTCGAGATGCCAGCCCGTAACATTACGATGAACTACTTCGCCTTCATGCTCTCGCGCAGCATGAATCGCAGCGTCGTCGATAGGACCGGGCTACCCGCTCGCTACGATTTCGACTTGCGGTTTGCGCCAGACGGCGTGCACCTGGCCGCACCCGACGGTGGCGCGGCGGCCATCAGTCCGGATTGTTCCGATGCATTCGCGGCTCTGCCCAGGCAGCTGGGCCTGAAGCTGGAAGCGACCAAAGCGCCGGTAGAGTATCTGGTAGTCGAGCACGCCGAAAAGCCGACAGAGAACTGACCAATGATCTGCCCCTCAGCTTACCCGAAGCGCTGCCTTGGGATCGGAACCGGCTCTCGCCCATGCGGGCCAAAGCGCGGCACCCAACGAAATAACGAATAGGAAGGCAGCCACGGAGCTGAGAATCAACGGATCGCGCGGCGATACTCCGTAGAGCAGCTGGGAGCCCAGTTTGCCGGCCGCGCCCACCGCCAGCGCTCCCAGCGTTTCACCCAGCAGCACAAACAGCAGGGTGCCCGAAACCATTTCGCGCACCAGCCGGGCTCTCTGAGCGCCCAGCGCGGACTTGATTGCGATCTCGTGCTCTCGCGCCGTCATGCTTTCCGCGATGACGCTATACACGCCGCAGGCAGCCAGCAGAGCCGCGCACACTCCAAACCATAACAGCAGGATCATGTTGAATCGATGCCTTGCCGAATTGGCATCGATCAGCTCGCCGATGGTGGCCACTCCCGCCACGGCTTGACTGGAATCCAGACTCGCCGATATCCGGCGCACGAACTCAGCCAGTTGCTCGGGGGATCGCGTTCCGCGGATCACCACATAATTCGTCGGCTGCTCGGCCTGCAAGTGCGGCACGAAGATATCAGCGCCGGTTTGGATAATGCTGCGGTACCGCGCATCGGAACAAACGCCCACAATCCTCCGCCAATTGTGCGTGTCTATGCCCAGACGAATCCGGTATCCGAGCGGAGAATGGCCCGCGGTGCGAATGCGCTCGGCCAGCGCCTGGCTGACAATGACCACCCGTGCGGCAGCCTCTGTATCGTGCTCGTCGAAATCGCGCCCTTCGACGAGCGGCGTGCCCACCGTCTTGAAATAATCGGGGGTGACAACCTCATAGTTGGTTTTCGGGAGCACCCGCCTATCCTTGTCGCCGGCTTCAAACTCGAATTCGTACGAAACGTCCCATCCGATGGTTCCTTCGAGCGGACGCAGCAGTACGGCGGCAGCAGACGTAACGCCTGGCGATTCGCGCAGCCGATTCAACAGTTGCGTGTAGAACGCGCGGCGGGTGTTGGAATCGAAGCCCAGGTTGGAAAGCAATCCGGGCCCGCGCAGTTGCAGATTCATGCTCACCGCATCGCGATTATGGAAGCCGATGTCGGCCGACATCATCGCGCGATAGCTCAACACCAGTAGCGACGCCACCACCAGCAATGTTACAGTAACCGCGGCCTGCGCCAGAATAAATACGTTCCTGGTTCCTGGCGCGCGCCGGAGCAGAGAGGATCGGGAGCGAGTTGCCGCCCATCCGGGGATCAACGTACACGCTAGCGCGGCAAGCGCGGCCGCGCCGGCGGCAAAACAAAAGCTGCCGGGATTCAAAGCCGCTTCCGGCAAGCGCGGAATATCGCCCGGCGACCACCGCACCAAAAATCCAATCAGAGCCTGCGCCAACCCCAACCCGGCCGCCGCCGCGACGATGGCTACCAATGAGCTTTCCGTCGCAAGCTGCGCCAGTATCTGTCCGCGCCGCGCCCCCAGGGCGAGCCGGGTGGCGATTTCAGACCGCCGCGACAGCGTCCGCGACAGCAGCAGGTTGCTTGCGCAGATGACCGATGCGATCAACAAAAGCAGCGATGCGCCCAGCATGATCCACAAGTGCAGGCGCGCCGATCCGGTCCAATATTCCACCAACGGCATCACCACTCCCCGTTGCGAGCGCGTGTACGCCTCCGGATGATCCGCCGCCTGCCTTCGAAACAATGCATTCACCTGGACGGCAATTTGCTCGCGCGATATGCCGGGCTTGGCTCGCGCAATGGCCTGCAGAAACGTGGCGCCACGCCGATTCACCACCCTGGCGTCGGTTCCTAACAGGATGGTGAAAAAGTAATTGGGATGGGGTGTGACCAAGGAAGACAAAACAACGTCATTATGTTTTAGCCTATGCGAGGAAAAGACACCCAGCAAAGCGCGATGTTCAGTTACGTGTCGCCGGAGGAGCGTATTCCCGCGAATCATCCCTTGCGGCCGATCCGAAGCATGGTGGATGCGGTCTTGAAAGGACTGTCCCGATCGTTCGGGCAACTATACATCGATTGGGGTCGTCCCTCGATCGCGCCGGAAAAGCTCTTGCGCGCACTGCTACTGCAAGTGTTGTATACGATTCGCAGCGAGCGGATGCTCATGGAACAACTGGAATACAATCTGCTGTTCCGCTGGTTCGTGGGTCTGAACATGGACGAGCCAGTGTGGGTGCCCAGCGTGTTCAGCAAGAATCGCGACCGGCTGCTGAATGGTGACATCGCCGAGAAGTTCTTCGCGCAGGTATTGAAACAGGCGCGTGCCAACGACCTGTTGTCGGATGAGCATTTCAGCGTGGACGGCACGCTGATAGAAGCCTGGGCGAGTCAGAAGAGTTTTCAACGCAAAGATCAAGGCCCCACGCTACCACCGGAGGACCCGGGTAATCCGACTATTGATTTTCATGGCGAGGAGCGCCGCAACGACACGCATCAATCGACGACCGACCCGGAAGCCAGGCTGGCAAGAAAAAGCGGCGGTCACGAGTCGAAGCTGGCCTACTGCGGCAACGTGCTGATCGAGAACCGCAACGGACTGGTGGTGGATACCGAACTGGTGCTGTGCAGCGGAAAGGCCGAGCGCGACGCAGCGCTGGAAATGGCGGGGCGGATCGAGGGCGACCAGCGCGTGACGGTGGGAGCCGACAAAGGCTATGACACGCGAGGCTTCGTGCAAGAGATGCGTGGCCGGAACGTGACGCCGCACGTGTCGCAGAATATCAATCGGCAAGGCGGCAGTGCCATTGACGGGCGCACGACACGGCACGCTGGATACCAGGTGAGCCAGCGCAAGCGAAAACGGATCGAAGAAGTATTTGGGTGGTTAAAGACGGTAGGAATGCTGCGCAAGACCCGACATCGCGGCGTCTTCAAAGTTGGTTGGGTATTCACCTTCGCGGCCGCCGCCTACAATCTGGTGCGGATGCGGAACCTTACGGTGGTTCTCTCCGCGTAAGTTCGGGGAGAAGTGTGTCTGGACGACGGAAAGTCGCCAATTCAGGCACACAATCTCCACGTAAATGCTCATGACAAGACCGTTGGCGAGAGGCAAAAAGCTTCGCCGAATAACTAATTCATCAGCCTGCTAAGGGAATCCACAAACCCGCGCCGCGCGGAAACTCAACGCCGGCAGCCATCACTCCGATCACCGTGTGACCTTCGCCGTTGAGACGAATGATTCGCCCTACGATTTTCGGGTCAGCGCCCAGTTGATTGCGCCAAACGCGGTCGGAGACGATCACCACCGGCGGGGCGCCCACTCGATCGTCGGAACCAGTGAAATCACGGCCCAGGACAGGGGAAACGCCCAGCACGCGAAAGAAATCGTGCGAGACCGGCGAGCTCTCAATTTGCACCGGTTCCGCTTTGCCGTTCTGGAGCACTCGCGCGTAGCCGTAGAGCGAGGTCGGCATCACGGCCACGTACTCGAAATCCGGAATGCTCTCCTCCAGATCCCGCAGCTCGGGATAAGCCAACTCCTCCACATGCTCGCCCGCCAGCGGATCCACTTTCCAGATCACTTGAATCGTGTTTTGCCTGGGGAAAGGCAGCGGACGCAGCAGCACCGCGTCCACCAGCGAGAACATCGCCACGCTCATTCCGATTCCAAGCGCCAGAATCGCGGTGGAAGGAACGTACGGGGATTTGTGTCGCCCCAGCGTTCGGACAGCAAGCCGGAGATGGCGGATCATCAATTTATTACCCTACCGCACAGCGCCCGCCTACTCGTAGCGCAAGGCAATGTTCGGATCGATCTTCGACGCGCGGCGCGCCGGCAGGTAGCAGCCAAGCATCGCCACAATTCCGAACACCAGCGCTACGGTCGCGAACGACGCCGGGTCGGTTGTTTTCACTCCGTACAGAAGGCTTGCGAGGGTGCGAACCAACATTAACGCGCAGGCTAAGCCGAGCGCGAGGCCAGCCGCCACCAGCCTTCCGCCTTCCGACAAAACCAGCATCAATACCGTCTTTCGGCCCGCGCCCAGCGTCATGCGAATGCCGAGTTCGGCCGTTCTGCGGCTCACGGTGTAGGAAAGCAATCCGTAAATGCCCACCGCCGCGAGCAACAGCGCGAAGCCCGCGAAGAGGCTCAATAAACTGGTCTGGAAGCGCTCGCGCGCAATGGTTCCTGAGATCACGTCGTCCATGCTTTTAAACTCTATCGGGGTATCGCGGTCGAGCGATGCGACGATCGAACTCACCGCGGCTTGCTCGCTTTCGGGGCCACGGACGACCAGCGTCGAGTCGAGCGACGCCTCCGGGTGCTGCATCAGATCGGCAAAGACCTCGGCGCCGGCTGGCTTGTCGAGGCCGAAAGCGCGGACATCGGGAACGATGCCGACGATGGTCATGAACTGGGGTTTGGCATCCATGCCGACGAACCGGACGCGCTTCCCGATGGCGTCTCCCTGTGGAAAGAACTTCGCCGCGAAGGACTGGTTCACTATGACGACTTGTTCCTCGGAACGATCGTCGGCGTCCCCGAACGAACGGCCTTTCAAGATCGGGATTCCGAATGCCTTGAAATACTGGCCGGTGGCTCGCCGGTAAAATGCGTTTGGATATTGGTGCGGATCGGCGGGCAAGGGCCGTCCTTCAATCTCGAAGTCGCCCATGGAACCGGCCTTACGCACTGGCAAAGGGAAGACCAGCGCCGTGGCTTGCACTCCAGGGAGCCTGCCCACCCTCTCGATCAGCGCTTTCGACAGCCTGGAAATCTTCTTCGCATCTACAGCATTCGCATCCGCCGTCGGCCAGGATATATCCGCGGTGAAAACTCCCGAGGATCTGAGTCCGGTATCGACATGCGCGAGCTTCCAGTAGCTCTTCAACAATAAAGTGGCTCCGGTGAGGAGCACCACGGTCAGCCCGATCTCCGTCACAACCAGGGCATTTCCCCAGCGCCTCAGGCGCGGTGCACCGGTGCTCTTTCCCGATCCTTGCTTCAGCGCCTCATTCACGTCTGCGTGCGATCCCGCGATGGCCGGCAGAGCGCCGAAAAGCAAGCCCACTCCTATCGAAAGCGCCGCGGTGAAAAAGAGAATGCCGGTGTCCACGCGAATAGTTTCGAGACGGGGAATATTGGCCGGGGCCGAGTTCCGCAAGACTGCCGTGCCGGCCATTGCCAGCGCGAATCCGGCGACTCCACCCGCCATCGCCAGCAGGACCGCCTCCGTCAAGAGCTGCCGGATCAGCCGCGCCCGTCCCGCTCCTAAAGCCGCTCGCAAACCCAGCTCTTTCGCGCGGACGGTGGCGCGCGCCAGTTGCAGGCTGGAAATATTGACGCACGCAATCAGAAGAACCAGCGTCACGGCGGACAACAGAAGCAGGAACGCGGGACGAACCGGGCCCACAACTTCGTTATAGAGCGATACGACGCGAATCCCGTCGTCTTTGTCGTCGGGGTACGATTTCGCCAGACGCGCCGCGATTACGTCCATGTCCCCCTGCGCCTGGCGAATCGATAGGCCTGGTTTCAAGCGCCCCACTACGTGGTAGTTATGCGCGGACCGAACCAGCGGTTCTCCGAAAAATTCCTGGGGAATCCAAGCTTGCGCTCGAAAAGGAAAATCGAAACCCCGCGGCAGGACGCCGATAACGGTGAATAGTATTCCGTCCATGCGGATGGATTTGCCTATCGATTGCGCGGGCAGGCCGAAAAGTTTTTGCGCCAAATCGTATGCGAGGACCACCGTTAGTGTGCCGCCCGGTTTTTGCTCTTCGCGGCTAAATGTTCGTCCCATAGCCGCCTGAATGCCCATGCTTTCGAAAAAGCCTGTCGACACCACGCCGATGCGCAGCCGCCTCGGGGCGAAATCGCCGGAAAGACTCACTTCATCGCCGTCGTAGGTGGCGAGCCGCTGCATGGATCGATTCTGATCCCGCCAGTCCAGAAAATCGGGCCAGGACGCGTTCATGATCGCGCCCGCTTTATTGGTCTGCCAGATCTCGACTAATCGATCCGGCTCCGGATACGGAACTGCGCCGAGCAACACCGCCTTCGCCGCGCTGAACATGGCCGTGTTCATTCCAATGCCAAGCGCCAGCACCACCATCGCCGTCAGCGTAAACGCCGGGGTCTTGGCCAGTACGCGACAACCAAAGCGCACGTCCTGCGCTATCTGTTCCAAACCGTTCCAGCCCCAGGCTTCCCGGCTGATCTCCGCGGCCCGCGTTCTATTTCCGAACTGCCGACGGGCCTGGATGCGCGCTTCCTCCGCGCTCGAGCCCTCCTCCATCAATTGTTCGATTCGTTCCTCGATATGCGCGGCCATCTCATCGGCCAGCTCGCGCTCTACGCGCCTGCGCTCCCGCCAACGCGATATCGGATTCATGATTCCACCGCCCCGATCACTCGCGCGATCCCCGCCAGCAGGCGCTCAAATCCGGCGATCTCACGCTCCAATTGTTTCCGGCCCGCTGGAGTGAGCCGATAGGTGCGGACCCGCCGGTTGCGCGCCGATGTCCCCCACTCGGCAGCCACCCACCCTTCCCGCAGCAGCCGCTGGAGGGCCGGATACAGCGAGCCTTCTTCTACCTGGAGCACGTCTTGGGACGTCTGCTGGATATATTGCGATATCGCGTAGCCATGCAAAGCCCCGCGCCGCAGGGTCTGCAATATCAGCATCTCCAAAGTGCCCGGCAAGAGGTCACGCTGTTCTTTTGAGCGCATAAGGATTACACCTCACATAGGTGATCTATGCCGAGATTATCTATGCACAAGGGGCCGCAGTCAAGTGAAAAGTAAGGGGCGAACTGCTGTTTCTGCGCCGTCTCGGTCTACCCCTTGACACCGCAGCGGGCCGTCTCCATACTAAACCAACAGCAGAAACCGCCACTGGTCAGCGATTCGGGGAACCTGACGGGCAACCGTGTAGTCCCATGAAGATTTGATTCGAGGCCGCCGAGAGTATCATTACAGCCCCAAGCCAGTTTCCGGCGGCCATTAAGGTCCAGCGACCATCAGGAGGAGGAAGGTCCATTGAAACTCAGTCTATTTTCATCCATCGCCATCATCGCAGCCGTGGCTTTGGCACAAACCCCGCCCGCGGCGGCGCCCGCGGCTCCTAAACGCACCGCTCCGAAGGCTGCTTCGCCCGTGGATTCGGTAATCCAGTTGGTGAAGGGCGGGATGTCCGACGACCTGATCATCCGGAGCCTGAAAAAGAACAACAAGCCCGTCGATCTTTCGCCGGCCGATATGGTGAAGCTCAAACAGGCAGGTGTTTCCGATAACGTGATCGGAGTGATGCTGGACCCCACGGCTGTAGTTGCTCCGGCGGCGGCCGCTCCGGTTGCCGCGAGCGTTGCTCCTGCGCCCGCGCCCGAGCCCGCACCGGTCGCGGCATCGGTGGCGCCAGCAGCTGCTCCGGCGCCCGTTGCCCCCGGCCCTACAGCGCAAGCCGACAAGAAGCGCGTGATCGTGGATGAGTTCGACTATTCCACGGTGAAAAGCTCGGTGCAGGCGGTATTCAACACCCAGGCGGACATCGGCAAGGGCATCCGGGCGATGCTGGTGAAGCGCATGGCGGACGCCAACAAAGTGGTGATCGTGGAGCGCGCCAAAATCGACCAGTTGACGTCGGAGCAGGACCGTAACGCCAGCAACCGGGTGAAGCAGGGCTCGGGCGCACGCGTGGGCCGCATTTCGGGCGCCGACGCGGTTCTCGCGGGCGACATCGTGGTTTTTGGGCGCGACGACAAAAAGACAAATATCGGGGGCGGCGCACTCGCGCGCGGGCCGTTCGCCGGGCTTCACATCAAGAAGGAAGAGGATAAGGCGGTGGTGGTGATCGACTACCGCCTGGTGGACGCCGAAACGTCGGAAGTGATCGCCACCGGGGAAGCGCGCGGAGAATCCACCCGCAAGAGCAACGGATTTGCCGGCATGGGCGGTAACTGGGGCGGCGCGGGAGGCGGCGGCGTCGACATGACCAGCTCCAACTTCGGCCAGACCATCATCGGCGAAGCCACACAGGACTGTGTCAATAAGCTGGGTGAGATTCTGAGCACGCAAGCCACCACGATGAAGAAAACGGTGCGTGAAGTGGAGACCCGCGTGGCCGATGTTTCCGGCGGCACTATGGTGATTGCCGCGGGCGCGAACGACGGTGTGAACGTGGGAGAAACCTTCGAGATTCTCAAAGTCTTGCGCGAAGTAAAAGACCCGCAAACCAAAGAGGTGCTGGACACCGTCACGGAAAAGACCGGTGAAATGACCATCACCAGCGTGCGCGACAAGATCGCCACGGGAACTTACGTGGGCAAGCCCGCGGCGGTCAATTTCATCGCGCGCAAGAAACTTCCCGGAGCGCAGTAATGAAGCTGGCGGGGGTATTGACACTACTGACGGCTTTGGCCGGCGTGGCTCCGGCCCAGCAGAAGAAGGCGCTCTCCATCGATCCGTTTGATTACTCGGCGGTGATGACCTCGGTGCAGGCCATCTTCGGCACCGAGATGAACATCGGGCAAGGCATCCAGGCCATGATGACCAAGCGCATCGCGCAGGATGGGCGCTTCACCGTGGTGGAGCGCCGCAAAGTGAACGAAGTCATCCATGAGCAGGACTTCGACGCAGGCAATCGCGTGAAGAAAGGCACCGGCGCGCGCGTGGGCCAGATCAAGGGCGCGGACCTGACGCTGATGGGCGACATTGTCGTTTTCGGACGCGATGATCGCCGCAACGGAGGCTTCGCGGGAGGCGGCGTTCCTGGAGCGGGCGCAGTGGCCGGAGGCTACAAGCAGACCAACAAAGCGGTGGTGGTGCTGGATTATCGCATCGTCGACGTCGAAACCAGCGAAGTGGTCGCGAGCGGCGAGGCGCGTGGCGAATCCAAACGCACCAGTTCGGGCGGCGGCGTCGGCTTTCTCGCCGGCGGCGTGTTCGGGGGCGGCGGCGTCAACATGGCCAGTTCCAACTTTGCCGAAACCATCATCGGCGAAGCCACCATGGACGCGGTGGATAAACTGGCGCTGGACGTCCATAACGTCAACCTGGAAGGCGGCGCCGATAGCCGCGACCAGGATCTGGACGCGCTGGTGGCCGATGTCACTGGCGACACTATCACCATCAATGCGGGAGCGGCCGCCGGTCTCCAGGTGGGCCAAACCTTCACCGTTTATCACAAGGGCAAAGTGATTAAGGACCCGGCTACCGGCGAAGTGCTGGACGTCCAGACCACGCCGCTCGGCCCGCTGACCATCACAATGGTGCGCGATAAGATCGCCATGGGCACTTACAAGGGCTCGGCGACGCCGGTAGTGGGAGATGTGGTCCGCAAATGAGACTCGGCGCGAAAACATTTCTGGCCGGTCTGGTTCTGTGCTTCCTCGCCGCCGCTACTTTGGCGGCCCAAAACACCGGGACTGCCGAGAAGGAGGCGAAGCATCATTTCAATCTCACCTCCACCCGCGCGGCTGCCAATTTCCAATCCGCCGATTCCATTGACGCGCGTCTTCGTAAGGACGGCCAGGTGCTGCATCCCCAGCTCATCGCGCTCAGGCTGCGCATTGAAGCGGAATTGAGCGACGCTCGAGACGAAATAGATCAGCACGATTATCCCGACGCCGAAGAATCGCTCACGCACGCCGACGCACTGCTCGATCGGTTCGCGCGGCAAATCGGCGGATACTAAACGCGCAACCTCTATGGCCGACACTGACAAAATAAACCGAACGTGGCTGTGCAGCGTAGTTTTCACCGACATTGTGAACTACTCGTCGCAGTCGGTGGAACTGCAGATCAAGTGGAAGGAAAGGTTCAACGGCTACCTGGCCAGCGCCATCAGCAAAGTGCCCGAGGATGAGCGCATCATTCTGGACACTGGCGACGGCGCCGCCATCTGCTTTCTCGGCACTCCGGAAGCGGCCATGTTTTCCGCGCTCGAGCTGTGGCACTCGTTGCTTCTGGATGAGAAGGACCAGAGCCCCGCGTTCCGCGTGCGAATCGGCATCAACCTGGGCCCGGTGAAGCTGGTGCGGGATATTAACGGCGCACCGAACGCGATCGGCGACGGAATGAACGCCGGACAGCGGATCATGAGCTTTGCGGCCGAGAATCAGATCCTGGTTTCGCAGTCTTACTTCGAGGTGGTGAGCCGGCTCTCGGACGACTACAAAACCCTTTTCAGCTTGAAGGGCGTTGAGACGGACAAGCATATCCGGGAACACACCGTTTATCATCTTTCGCCGCCAGGAGCGCAGCACGGTCCGGCGCCGGGAGTAACTCATGAACCAGCGGCGCCCGTCGCGGTTCCGGCATCGCCCCAGCCCGCTCGTTCGCCTCAAAAGGCCGCTCCGCCAGCCAAGGCTCCCGGGAACCGTTCGATTCCGATCCTGATTGGCGTTATCGCAGTTGTGCTCGTAGCTGCCGCGGCGACATGGTACAGCACCAGACCTGCTCCGGCCAAACAGAACCAGGGACAGTCGAGTGTTGCACCTCCGGTCGCCGTCCCCGCAGCTACTCCCGTGGCGACGATTCCGAGCGCCGCCGCTCCAAGCCCCGCCACCGCGCCGAGCGCATCGGCGTCTCAACCGGTTGTCGTGCAGCCAGCCGCAGCCGTTCCAGCACCCGTGGCAGCAGCCCCCAGCAGACCTCGAGAACGACCGGTGGTAGCTTCCACTCCCGTCGCCAGTCCGGCGCAAGAAGCCCCGGCTCCGCCACCAGCCCCCGCGCTTTCCGCTGCCGACCAGGCAACCGCCAGGGAACTTCGCGAGCGCTACGCCATGGATGCCGGGCGCGCCGCCACTGCTAAGAGGAACGCCGACGAGATGCGGCGCAATCTGGCCGCCAAGGGCATGTCGCTCAATGCGCAAACCGACGCGTCGCTCGATCGCTTGCAGATATTGCTGGATGAAGCCTCGGAGGCGATGCGCGACCATAAGTGGGACGACGCCCTCTCCAACCTGCAAGCCGTCGAAGCCGAAACCCAGAAAGTGGCCCGAGCCGTCGGCAATTAAAAGGTTCACGGAGCATCGGGCGCGAAGTGCACCCGGGCGAACAGTTCGTGCTGCCGCCGTTCGGCACCCCGGCAACGGCAGTCGCGATGCTCCCCACCCCCACACCTTCGAAATATAGCATTGACGACATTATGCCTCCTATGACATAATGATGCTTGATTTGGGAGGTCGAATTCTCCAATGAATTCGGCGAGTGGTGGGATGGCCTTTCCGCCACGGAACAAAAGTGCGTTGATTTCACCGTCAGCCTTTTGCAGGAGGTGGGCCCAACTCTACGAATGCCCCATTCCTCCGGGATAGAGACGTCGCGCCACGCCCAAATGCGCGAGTTGCGCATCCAGCACGAGGGACGGCCATACCGCGTCCTTTATGCCTTCGACCCTCGCCGTGTGGCTCTGCTGCTAGTCGGTGGGGATAAGACCGGGAATAATCGCTGGTATGAGGAATATGTACCGCTCGCCGACGCGATTTACGATCGGCATTGCGCGAGATAGAGCAGGATAACTGAGGCTTTATGGCACGAAACTTCAAAGAACTTCAGGCGAAGATGGACCCCGCCAGCCGCTCCGACAATCGGCAGCGCGTGCGCGACGAACTGCAACGGATGGCTCTGGATGAACTTCGCATCGCCAGGCAACTTACGCAAGCCGACATGGCCGAAATGCTGGACGTGCCTCAGAGTTCCATATCTCGCATCGAGCGGCGGGCGGACATGTATCTCAGCACTCTCCGCAACTATATCCACGCCATGGGCGGCGCTCTTCAGATCCAAGCAGTCTTTCCGGACGCAGGCGCGGTCGTCATCGATCAGCTCGGCGACTATGAGAGTCAGAGGTATATCGTCTGGGCTCGATCCGAGGGTAAAGGAGCGTACCGACTGTTCGCGCGTCCGTTTCAGCATGAAGGAGACGAGCTTTCATCCAAACCGTTGAAGGCTTCGGCATTCGTCAAGAGCCTGAAGGCGCTTCATCTTCCTGAACCCCAAATCTCCGCCGCTCGGACGAGCCTGGAGAATGGCGGCGAGGTCCAGATCGGGGGGAGTCGGTATGCTTCAGACCTGGTGGCCGCCGGCTTTGACTCACTGAGTTTGCAACAGGCAAACGACAGTTGAATAGTTTCGTCCTTGGATTCCGCGCTACCAAACCTTCCACCCCTTCAACAACGCGACAATGACATCAATAGCCGGAAGATGGTTGGTGAGAGCAAGGAGTACAACGCTTACGACTATGACGACTTTAAGTCCGATTTTGGCAAGTTCGACTGATTCGGAGAGAGCGCTTTTCATTCGTTCTTTTTCTTTCCAGATTCCTTCGTTGGTCGCCTTAGGAAATCGACTGCTGTCCTAGGGCTCGTCCGTCGTAATCTGACCTGAAGTTACATCGATGGTCGAGCGCGTAAGAGAACTTTGGACCATAGTCATTGGCCCGGCGAGAAAAAAAAGATATTTGAGTGGGAACGACCCTGACGGTTCAGCCTCCACATTTCTTAGCTGGCTCTCCAGGCACGTACCTTTCCCACATCCAACGTGGACCTCGCACGCGCGAATTCCGAATCCCATTCGTCTCGTCCTCTCTTTAAAGAACTCCAACGATGGCTAGCCACTAGCCACCAGCCACCCACGTTTCCCCCAGCTATCCTGGATGCATGAAGCAGCTTGCGCTTGAAGCGCTCGATTCGGCCCAGCGCCCGGGGGTCACCTACGCCGACGTCCGCGTCATCGAAAGTCGCGACCGCGAGCTCGGCACCAAGAACGGCAAGCCCGGACAGGTCTCGAGCGACGAATCGGTGGGCATGGGAATTCGCGTGCTGGCCGATGGCTGCTGGGGGTTCGCCGCCACCGACGATCTTACCCGCGCGGGCATCGAATCCGCGGCCGCGCTGGCCGTCGACATCGCTCGCTCCAGCGCCTTCGCCAAGAAGCACGACGTCACGCTCGCGCCCGAAGCGAAGTACGAAGCCACCTGGGTCTCGCCCTGCCAGATCGATCCTTTCGCGGTCGGCGTCGAAGAACAGCTCTCGCTTCTCACCGCGGTCGATGAAGAACTGCGACGCGCCCCCGGGGTCACGCTCGCCCAAACGTCCATGATTTTCCACCGCAGCCGGCAGGTCTTCGTCTCCTCCATCGGCAGCGTCATCGATCAGACCCGCACCATCGAGCGGCGCCGGATTCGAAGCCTACAGCTTCAAGGGCGATCGAGATCCAGAAGCGCTCCTATCCGAATTCCTTCGGCGGCCAGCATCAGCTGAAAGGCTACGAGCTGGTCCACGAGCTCGATCTGCTGAAGCACGCGCCGCGCGTCGCCGAAGAGGCCGTGGCGCTGCACTCGGCCGATCAATGTCCCGAAGGCCGCTTCGATCTGATCCTGGATGGCAGTCAGCTCGGGCTGCAGGTTCACGAATCCATCGGCCATCCCATCGAGCTCGATCGCGTGCTCGGCTCGGAAGCCAACTACGCGGGCATGAGCTTTCTCACGCTCGACAAGTTGAATCACCTGCGCTACGGCTCCGATCTGGTGAACGCGGTTTGCGACGCCCGCCTCGAGCACGGCCCCGGCATGGGAACCTTTGCGTTCGACGACGAAGGCGTGCCCGCGCAATCGGCCGACATCATTCGCGACGGGCAGTTCGTGGGCTACATGACCTCGCGCGAAACCGCCGCCGCCATCGGCGCCAGCGCGCTCCAACGGCACCATGCGCGCCACCGGCTGGGCGCGGCTGCCGCTCATCCGCATGACCAACGTCAGCCTGCTGCCGGGCGAGCAAACGCTCGAAGAAGTGTTCGCGGGCGTCAGCCACGCCATCTACATGGAGACCAATCGCAGTTGGTCCATCGACGACAAGCGCTACAACTTTCAGTTCGGCTGCGAGATCGCCTGGGAAATCAAGCGACGGCAAGCGCGTTCGCATGCTGAAGAATCCCACCTACAGCGGCATCACCACCGAATTTTGGAATGCCTGCGCCGCCATCGCCGAATCGCGATCATTGGGTGCTGTGGGGCGTTCCCAATTGCGGCAAGGGCCAGCCCGAGCAGGTGATCGGCACCGGCCACGGCGCCAGTCCCGCGCGCTTCCACAACATCAAAGTGGGAGCCGCCTATGCCGGCTGAGATCCTGTCTCAGAAGGAAGCGAGCGACCTATTCGACGGGGTGCAGCAGACCGCCGCAGTCGCTAGGTGTTTCCGACGTCGAGGCGCTCTTCGGCGCGCATTTCGGCGCGCTGACGCGTTTCGCCAACAATACCATTCATCAGAACGTGGCCGAGCAGGATCGCTGGCTTTCGGTTCGCGTGGCGATCGACCAGACGAACGGCGCGCGCCACCACCAATCGCTTCGATGCCGCTTCTATTCGCAACGCCGTCGCAGCAGGCTCTCGCGCTGGCTCGCTCCGCAGCGCCCAACTCGGATTTGTTGCCGCTCAACGAACCTTCGGTGATTTCTGAAACCAAGCGCTTCGACGCAGCGACAGCCGCCGCAACGCCCGAGCATCGCGGGCGCGCCGTGGCCGAAGCCATTCGCATCGTTGAAAGCCTCGGCCAAACCGCCGCCGGAATTTATTCCACCGGCCAAAGCGTGGAGGCGATCTTCAACTCGCGCGGCGTGGCTGCGTGGCACGCCGAAACCATGGCGCAGTTTTCCATCACCGCGATGGCCGAGGACAGCTCCGGCTGGGCCAAAGCCTCGGCGGTTTCGCAGTGAATCCATCGATCCTTTAGCGCTCGCCCGCAGCGCCGCCGAAAAAGCCCGCCTTTCGCGCGATCCTCATGAAATCCCGCCCGGCCGCTACACCGTGATTCTGGAACCCGCGGCCGTGCTCGATCTGGTGGGCCAAATGTTCGGCGACTTCAGCGCCACCGCCATCGCCGATAGCCGCAGCTTTCTCACCGATCGCCTCGGCACCAAGCTGTTCGGCGACAACATCCAGATTTGCGACGATGTCGCGCATCCGCTGCAAGCCGGCGTGCCTTTCGATGGCGAAGGCGTGCCGCGCCGCAAGCTCACGCTGGTGGAAGCGGGCGTTCCGCGCGAGCTGGCCTATGCCCGATCGAGCGCGCATCGCGCCGGCGTGGAGCCTACCGGCCACGGCTTCCCGCTGCCCAACGAAGTGGGCGAAGCGCCGCTCAACATCGTGATCGCCGGCGGATCCACTTCGCTCGATGAAATGATCGCGTCCACTGAGCGCGGTGTTCTGGTCACCCGCCTCTGGTACATCCGCGAAGTGGACCCTTACGAGAAAATCATGACCGGCATGACGCGCGACGGAACGTTCCTGATCGAAAACGGCCGCGTCACCCGGGGCCTGCGCAATTTCCGCTTCAACCAGGGCATCATCGAACTGCTGAATAACGTGGAAGCGCTTTCGCCCGCCGTCCGCGCCTCCGGCGAAGAGGCCTTCGACATGGTGGTCCCGGCCATGAAGGTACGCGGCTTCAACTTCACCGAAGTGACGAGATTCTGAGAGGTAAAATAAAGTAGAAGGCGTAAATTGCATCATCACGGCCACCATCATGGAACGGCGAACATTCTGAAGTGGTCGTTTTTCGCGACCATTTTGTTCGTGGTCGTCGAAGCGGTCGCCGGCTTTCATTCTGGAAGCTTGGCGCTGGTTTCCGATGCCGGCCATAATTTCACCGATGCGCTGGCTCTGGTGCTAGCTGCTATCGGCGTGTACCTGCAATCCAAGCCCGCCGACAGCGTCAAGACTTTCGGCTATCATCGCGCCGGCGTTCTAACGGCTTTCGTGAATGCGCTGACGCTGGTCGGGATCTCGGTCTTCATTTTCTATGAAGCCTGGCAGCGTTTTCTCCATCCCCGCCACATCGAAGAATGGACCATGTTTTGGGTAGCGGTAGCCGGCCTGGCGCTCAACGGCTCCATCATGTGGGGCCTGCATCGCGATAAGGATCGCGATCTCAATATTCGGGCCGCCTTCGTACACATGCTGGGCGATGCCGTCAGCTCGGTTGGAATTATCGCGGGCGCAATTGCGATTCACTTTACCGGCCTGGATGTCATCGACCCGGTGCTCTCGGTCCTGATCGCTGTTCTCATTGTCTGGACCGCGTGGGATATTATCCAGGAATCGCTCAACGTTTTGCTGGAAGGCCTGCCGCGCGGCATGGAATTGAACCGGGTTACGGGCGACTTGCGGCAGATCGACGGCGTGATCGACGTTCACGATCTCCATATCTGGAGCCTGGGATCGAGCGCGCACGCTTTGAGTTGCCACGTGCTGATTGAAGACATGCCGCCTTCAGAAAGCAACGCCATTTTGCACCGCATCAACGACGTGCTCGGCAAGCACGAAATCCATCACACCACCATTCAGTTTGAGCACACCAAATGTGCTTTGTCGGATGCGCCCTGCAACATTCTGGTTACTTCGCAGCATCACGAACACGAACACGAGCACTGATCGAGATCCATTCCTCGGCGCTGGTGCGTGGATTTTGAATCAAATCGCCGATGACGGCCACCGAATCCGCTCCGGCTTCGAAGACCTGGGGCGCTAATGGGCGGGTGATGCCGCCGATTGCAACCAGCGGCTTTTGCGTGAGTGCGCGCAAAGTCCGCAACCCCTCTACGCCCACTACCGGATCGGGATTCTGCTTCGATCCAGTGGCGAAGATCGGACCGATGGCCAGATAATCGACATGCTCCGCATCACCCGCGCGCAACTGTCGCTCATTGTGCGTCGAGAATCCGATGATGCTCCCCGCGGGCATGATCCGCCGGGCGTCGGCGGGCGCCAGATCGTCCTGCCCCAGGTGCAATCCGGCGTCGAGCAGCATGGCGATGTCGGCGCGATCGTTGACGATGAACAGCGCTCCGGCGCGCCGGCATAGCTCCGAGATCCGGCTGGCCGCTTCAAAGGCCGTTCGCGAAAAAAAGCTCTTGTGCCGGTACTGAAGTATGCGCGCGCCCGCATCGAGCATCGCCTCTGCCGCTGGAACCGCGGGAACCAGATCGGCATCGATAATCGGATAAAACACCGGCAGCTTCATGCGGTGCGCCGCGTGGCCAGCGCCATTGCGCCCCACAAAACGCTGTCATCACCGAGCTCGGCGGGAACGACATCGATGCGGGCGCGCGACCACGCCGTGATCTGCTTGCCGAGTTCCTTGCGCAGCGGCCCGAACAACCGGTCGCCCGCTTTGGCGATCCCGCCGCCAATCACGATGCGCGCGGGGTTCAAGAGCATGATAGCGGCCTTGAGCCCCAGCGCCAAATCGAGAACATAGCGCTCCACAAATGCAGGATCGAGCAGCAATTCGCTGGCCGGCCGGCCATGATCGCGCTCCAACCACAATCCGCAGCACATCCGCTCCAAGCAACCGTGCGATCCGCAGAAGCATTCGGGACCGCCGGGGCGGATAGTCAAATGGCCGATTTCTCCGGCGTATGAATCCGCGCCGCGATAGACGGTGTCGTTGACGATCAGTCCTCCGCCGATGCCGGTGGAAAGCGTCAGATAGAACAGCGGCCGGCAGCCGCGGCCCGCACCATAGAAAGCTTCGCCCAACGCCCCCGCGTTGGCGTCGTTGTCCATAACGGGAACAAAACCGAGCAGATTTGTCAGATGGCGCGGAAGATCGAAGTCGCTCCAACCGGGAACGTGAGTGGATAAAACCACGCGCTGCCGATCAAAATCCACGGGTCCGCCAAAGCCGATGCCGCAGCAATCGAAGCTATGTCGCGCGCCGAGAGTTTTGATGACGGCCTCCATACTGGCGAGCATCCAATCGCGACCAGCTTCGCGATCTGTGGAGTGCGACTCGCACTCGAGCATCCGCCTGCCTTCGAAAACCGCGACGCTGAACTTCGTACCGCCGACATCAATTGCGAGGGTGCTCATGCGCTCGCGGCGGCCAGCACTTCCTCGGGCGTTGCAATCCCGGTGCCACGCTTCTTCACCGTGATGGATGCTACCAGATTGCCGAAACGCGCCGCCTCTATCGCGGACCCGGTAATGGCCAGAGCCAGCGCCGCTCCGGCTGAGAAGCTGTCGCCCGCGCCGGAGACGTCCATCGTATGGCCAACATGAAACGCGGGAACAGCCTCCTCCACGCCGTCATCCACCACAACCACTCCATCCGAGCCCTTGGTCACGAACACAAGCTTCGAATTGGAATGATTCCGCAAACGCTGATAGTCCACCTCGCCGAACAATCCGATGGAAGCGGCGGTCGCTTCGCTTTCGTTCGGCTTCAAAATCATGTAGCGGAAGCGCTCGATGCGGACGCGGGAATCCACCCAAATGATCTTCTTGGGGGCGGCTTGCGCGATCTCCTCCAGCAGCGCGCGGACGGCGGGGGTAACCACTCCACCGCGGCGGGTATCGGCCTGATCAGAGACGAAAACAACATCGAAGGAGGCTGCGAACTCTCGCAAATACTCCAACACCTCCTGCTCCACGGCATCCGGCAGTGGCTGCGTGTTGATGAAATCGACGCGCGGTAAATCCTCGGCGTGCGTGATGCCATTGATCAGCTTGGTGTAGGTGAAGGTGGGCACCTTATCGGAGCGCACCAGAAGATCGGTGGAGATGTCGCGCGCGTTCAGCGACCGAGTGAGTTCGTGCGCGAAGCCGTCGTCGCCGAGAACGCCCAACACCGCGGCTCTGCCGATGCCTAGCGAGGCCAGATTGTTGGCCACGTTGCCGCCCCCGCCGGGAGTGACGTCGGAGGAAACGACGCCGATGCGGGGAAGGCCGGTTTCGCGCGAAGGCTCAGCGGTGGAAGGATCGTAAGTACACCAACGGTCGAGACAAATGTCTCCGACCACCAACGCCGAGTATCTGGGGAAAGCCTCCAGAATCTCCGCAGTGCTGAGTGGCATTAGGCAGGGAACAGCGAGGAGAACAGCTCGTCGCCGCACAGGTAATTGGGAACAATGTAGTCCGCGCCGACGCCGATGAGGCGCTGGCGTTTCCATTCATCCACGCGGGTGCAGGCCGGCTCTTCACTCGCCACGCCGACGGCCACGCCACCCACGTTTTTCACCTCTTCGATTTCCACGTAGCCATCGCCGAAGACCAGGAAGTGATGCCCTTGAAACTCGGCAGTGGAGAGAATCCGGTTAATCAGGATGGCCTTGGAAAAGCTCTTGTAGTCCTCCAGCGCGCCATACACGCCGCCGTCGAAATAACGAGTGACGCCGAGCAGGCGCGCCTCCTCTTTCATATAGATTTCATCGGTACCGCTGGCCAGGTACATTTTCAACCCCCTATCCTTCAGACGTTCCAGGAGCGCGCGCGAACCTGGCACCAGAAACTGCTCCGGATCCGTCTGGCCCTTCCGCAAACCCTCCACGCGCTTTTCGATCTTCAGCCACAGCAGATCCAAGTACATCTTTTTGTACACCAGCGGATCGAGCGGTTTGCCGCCGCGCGCTTGGACGGCTTCGGCAAACGCGATCATCTGATAAATGGTTTCCTTGCCGGTGAGCCGCCAGACCAGGTCTTCCACCATCGCGCGCAATTGCTCCTCCGATTCTCCGGTCTTCAGATCGGCCAGGATCTCCACCATCATCGGGACCATGACGTCCATCCAACCGGAACGAATGAGAGAGAGCGTGCCGTCGAAATCGAACAGCACCACACGTGCATTTCGGGCGGAAACGCCCGGCTTAATATTTTCAATCATTCAAAACCATTTTACTGCTGGAGCTTATCCACAATGGAGGGGAAAAGAAATACGGTGGCGGCCAAGAGCGCACCGAGTGTTCCGCTCAATATGGATGCTTTCCACAGGGCTTCCCGCTTGGCCAGAATGGCCAGCGACGCGAGCACGATGGAGAACTCCAGAAACACTTCGCCGAAATGAAAGCCGAGCGCCTGGCGGCCTCTCAGACGACTTTCGTGTTCTAATCCCTGGGCTTCTTTCTGAATATCTTCGTCATCCTTGCGATATTTCTCCGAGTTTTTCTGGTATTGCGCGCTTTGATCGTTCAATTTCATACCCGAGAATAAATCGCGCGCCACTTCGGACTGGTAGCGCCGGATGGATTTGGCCTGATAATACGACCACTGATCGGAAGCCTTCTGCTGCAGCAACAGCTCTTCGGTGGTCATGATATGGCCAAGCACGGACACCACGGCCAGCGCTGCTGCGAGGATCGCCATGGTGGCAGCCACCTTCTTGTCGAAGGGTTCCCGGGCATGTTCGGTGTGTTCTTGCAGTTCTTCTTCGACGGACATTTGTTTTTTTATATGATAAGCCAGAACGGAACGAGGGAGTGGTCGCTCACTCGCGCGGGTCGGCGGCTTCCGGGGTCAGGCTGCTAACCAGCCGCACCATGTCGACGTCCGAGATCACCAGCAGACCGTCTTCCAGCATTCCTTCGACGACTTCGGCCGCAGCGAGAATCTTCTCGGGGGTGTCGATCACCGAGAGCATGATCGGCAGGTCGCGTGAGACGTGCAGAAAGCTCTTCTTGTGTTCATGGCCCTTGGCCCCGTACCCCAGGATGCCGCGATACACGGTGGCGCCGGCGATATCCATCATGCGGAGTTTCTTCACGATGGCGTCATAGAGCGGCTCATCGTGCCATTTGTCGGCTTCGCCCAGATAGATCCGCAGCATCTTCGCGGGTCCGATTTTTCGCTGGTGGGGGAGTTTGGGCTCGCGTGGCGTGGAGGGGCGGGCCAGCTTGACGACCGTGGTGTCCTGCACCTCGATGAGGCCGTCGCTTACCATCTCGTACAGCGTCGGCAGCAGTTCGTCCACTCGCTCGGCGGTTTCAATGAACTCGATTCGAATGGGAAGATGCTCGGCGGTAGCTTCCATGCGGGGCGTGTGCAAAGCATGATGCGAGCCGAAGCCGGAGAAGGCGCGAGTGGCTGTCGCGCCCGCGATGCCCTTGTGGAGCAGAAAGGTCATCACGGCATCGTGCAGCGACGTCATGCGATGCGGCGCGTCTTCGTTAATGAAAATCGTAACTTTCTTGGCGGGACCTTTGGTCAGCAATGAATTCCCTTCCCTAGCGGCGTGCGGCCAAAGCCGCGCCTAGCCAGACACCGCAATAGCCGACAACAACACTGCCTGTCACGTACAACAAGCCGATCCAGCGGGCTCCGTCCCGGACGGCTTGATAAGTTTCGTACTCGAAGCTGGAAAACGTGGTGTATCCGCCCAGCACACCCACCACCAGGAATAAGCGCCAATTGGGGTGCGGCTGCCAGCGTTCGGTGAGCAGCGTCATCAAGACGCCGATCAGGAATGAGCCGGTGATGTTGATGACGAACGTGCCCAGCGGAAAACGGCCGGCGTATTTTTCCATGATCCAGGTACCGGCGAGATAGCGAGCCAGTCCGCCGAGCCCGGCACCGGTTAATACCACCAGATACTTGTCCAAACGCGCTCATCTCCTTCAAACGCGTGCTTCCACGCACACATGCGTCCCAACAGCTGGGACGCGGCACGCACTAGCGCGTGCAACACCCATCAAGATCTCAATCTACTGTATCTAACCGATCCAGAGCCCAGCGGGCTTGTTCTGAAACCAGAGGAGTCTCAAACGCCGATAGACGTTCCAAAGGCTCACGGAACTTTTCCAGTCCACTGTTGCCCATCGCGATGGCGACGTTGCGCAGAAACCCCGCGTACTTGGAGCGCTGGATGGGACTGCCGCGAAAGCGCGTTTGGAACTGGTCTTCGGTCATGGCGGCCAGCTCATCGAGCGGCGGCGCAAAATGGAGCGGCTCGAACGCGGGCTCTTGCGCTATGGGCGCGCGCGAATTCCAGGGGCAGACGTCCTGGCAGATATCGCAGCCGA
Source organism: Bryobacterales bacterium (assembly GCA_963735145.1). Taxonomy (GTDB): domain Bacteria; phylum Acidobacteriota; class Terriglobia; order Bryobacterales; family Bryobacteraceae; genus Palsa-89. Next base: position 239,014 of record CAVTJS010000004.1, read on the forward strand.
AGACGTGCTGGCCGATCAAGGCGCGCATCTCCTCGGGCGCCGCGCCATGCAGTTCGATCGTGAAATACGGAATGCAGCGCCGGGCGTCGATTTCATAGCCTTCCGCAGCAATGGCCTGCGTGGGACAGGCGTCGATACAGCGAGAGCAGGTGCCGCACCGATCGGGTGGGGGAGCGTCGGGCTCAACTTCGAGCGACGTCAAAATCTCGCCCAGGAAAATCCACGAGCCGATTTCCTGATTGATGAGGCAAGTATTTTTGCCGATCCAGCCGAGGCCCGCCTGGCGGGCGTAGGAGCGCTCCAGCAGGGGCGCGGTGTCGACACAGATTTTGTACTCATGTTCCGGGCCGAGCTTGGCGATGAGTTGCTCCAGGCCGCGCCGCATGACGTGGTGATAATCCTCGCCCCAGGCATAGCGCGAAATCCAGCCGCGTTCGGCATCCGTCATTTCGTTGGATCGCCGCTCGGGCGCGTTGTAGAGCTTGGCCACGCAAATTATGGAGCGCGCGCTCGCGAGCAGCAGCTTGGGATCGGTGCGCACTTGCGCGCGGCGGTCCGTGAGGTAGCCCATGGCGCCCGCCATTCCGCGCTCCACCCAATCCAGATAGCGGCGGCTGTCGTCGGGCAAAGGCTCGGCGCGCGCGAGGCCGGCCAGTTCGAAACCGCAGTCAGCGGCTAAGCGCTTGATTTGGGCCGCGGTCACGATTTCATCATATACACTGTAAGTTCGCCATGAAGCTGAACAGTTACACCATCACGCAGGGCAAGGACCGCGCTCCGGCACGCGCGTTTCTGAAAGCCATTGGCCTCACCGACGAGGACATGAAGAAGCCGATCATCGGGATCGCGAACACTTGGATCGGCACCATGCCGTGCAATTTCAAGTTGCGCGAGCTGGCGGTCGACGTGGCCGAAGGCATCCGGCAGGCCGGCGGCACGCCCATGGAGTACAACACCATCGCGATCAGCGACGGCATCACGATGGGGACCGAAGGGATGAAAGCGTCGCTGGTGAGCCGCGACATCATTGCCGATTCCATTGAGCTGGTGGCGCGCGGGCATATGTTCGACGGCATCGTCGCCCTGGTGGCTTGCGACAAGACCATTCCCGGAGCGGCCATGGCGCTGCTGCGGCTCAATACGCCCGGGCTGATTTTGTACGGCGGATCGATCCTGCCGGGACATCATCACGGGCGCGATCTTACAATTCAGGACGTCTATGAGGCGCTGGGCGCCAATGCCACGGGCAAGATGTCGGATGAGGAATTGCTCGAGATCGAAAACTCGGCGTGTCCGGGCGCGGGCGCGTGCGGTGGGCAGTTCACCGCGAATACCATGGCGACGGTGATGGAGTTGATCGGCCTGTCGCCGCTCGGAACTGCCGCGGTACCACAGGTGGACGCCCGCAAACACGGCGTGGCGGCGCGCTGCGGCCGGCTGGTGCTGGATCTGGTGAAGAACAATCTGCGGCCGCGCGATATCGTGACACGCAAAGCCATCGACAATGCGATCGCATCGGTGGCGACCACCGGAGGCTCGACCAACGCCGTGCTGCATCTGCTGGCAATCGCGCGCGAAGCCGGAGTGCCGCTCGACATCGACGACTTCCAGACCATCAGCGAACGGACGCCCTTGTTGGTGGATCTGAAACCTGCGGGCAAGTTCGTCGCAGTGGATGTCGATAAGGCCGGAGGAATTGCGGTGATCGCGCAGCGTCTGGTCGAAGGCGGATACGCGGATGGATCGGCCATGACCGTGACGGGACGCACGCTGGCCGAGGAAGCGGCCGAGGCGAAGGAAACGCCGGGGCAGGAAGTGATCCATCCGCTCGACAAGCCGATCAAGAAGAGCGGCGGATTGGTGATCCTGCGCGGGTCTCTGGCGCCCGATGGCTGCGTGATCAAGGTGACGGGCATCGAGCGCACCGAGCAGCGTGGTCCGGCGCGCGTCTTCGATTCCGAAGAGGAAACGCAGGCTGCGGTGCTGGCTGGGAAGATTCATCCCGGCGACATCGTGGTGATTCGCTATGAAGGGCCGCGCGGCGGTCCGGGCATGCGCGAGATGCTGCAGGTGACGAGCAAAATCGTCGGCGCGGGACTTTCCGACAGCGTCGCGCTGCTCACCGATGGACGTTTCAGCGGCGCCACGCGCGGATTCTGCGTGGGCCACGTTGCTCCGGAAGCAGCGATGGGCGGGCCGATCGCGGCGGTGGAGGAAGGCGATACCATCCACATCGACATCGCGAATCGCACCATCAATCTGGAGGTGCCGGAGCAGGTGGTGCGTGAGCGGCTCGCGAAATGGAAAAAGCCCGAGCCGCGTTACCGCTCGGGCGTGTTCGCCAAGTACGTTGCTTTAGTGGGATCGGCGTCGGAAGGGGCGCTAACTACGCCGTAGTAGCCGTAGGCGCAGCGACGTGGGCATCGAGCATCTTTTGGAGTTCGGTCTTGCCGACCGCTCCCACCTTCTGCCCTACCACCTTACCGCCCTTGAACAGCAGCAGGGTCGGGATGCTCCGTACGCTGTATCGCAGCATCGTCGCGGGGTTCTCGTCTATATTCAGCTTTCCGATTTTGACGCGGCCCTGGTAGGCGTCGGCTATGGCGTCGATAGTCGGTGCGATGGCGCGGCAGGGCGGGCACCATTCCGCCCAGAAGTCCACCAAAACGGGACCTTCGGGGCTTAGCACTTCTTTGTCCCAAGCTGAGTCTGTAAGGGTGAGGGTTTGTTTACCCGCCATACCGAAAAGAGATGCTCTAATCGGCTAAACGATTCAAAAGATTTGTGGGGCTGCCTAAATGGAAAACGCCCGATCGGTTTCGCCGGTCGGGCGCTGTCGCCAATTCTGATAGGGTCGGGGGCTACTTTACAGCCGGCGCCGCGACATGCGCGTCGAGCATCTTTTGGACATCGGTCTTGCCGACCGCGCCCACCTTCTGCTCCACCACCTTGCCGCCCTTGAACAGCAGGAGAGTGGGAATGCCACGGACGTTATACCGCATGCTGGTGGAGCCGTTCTCATCCACGTTCAGCTTGCCGACCTTCACGCGGCCGGCATAGGCCTCCGCGATGGCGTCGATGGTCGGCGACATCATGCGGCACGGCCCGCACCACTCCGCCCAAAAGTCCACCAGGACCGGGGCGTCGGAGTTCAGAACGTCCTTATCCCAGCCCGCATCCGTGAATGTCAATGTATTCGCACCAGCCATATTTTTTGCTATCGCTCCCCTTCAAATTGATGTAGCTACCGGCAAAAAGATTCAAGCCGCCAAGAGCCGCCGGTACAAGTCCACGTACTCGCCGGCCGAGGCGTTCCAGGAGAAATCTTTCTCCATGCCCCGCCGCATCCTCTGCACCCATTGGTCGCCATACTGCCCGGCGTAAGGCTCGTGAAACGCCTTCAAAGCCAGGCGCACCGTCTCTAACAAAGCATCGCCCGAATAATCGCGAAACTTGAATCCGGTACTGTCATCAATGGTATCATCCAAGCCGCCCGTGGCGCGCACCACCGGAACCGTACCGTATTTCAGGCTGTAAATCTGATTCAGGCCGCAGGGCTCATAACGGCTGGGCATGAGGAACATGTCGGCCCCGGCCTCGATGCGGTGCGACAAACCGGTATCGTAACCCACCTGCAAGCCCACTTTATGTGGATAGGCATGCGCCATCGCGCGGAACATGGTTTCCTAGGCAGTATCGCCCGATCCGAGCACCACCAGGTTCAAGTCTTCCTGCATCAGGCGCGCCGCCGCGTCAGCCAGAATATCGAAGCCCTTTTGGGCCGCGAAGCGCGAAATAATGGCGAGCAACGGCCGGTCCAGATTATCTTGCGAGAGCCCGAATTCGGCCAGGAGCGCCTGTTTGCACGCGCGCTTGCCCGAAAGATCGCCGGGCGAATAGTGGCGCGCGATGTGCGTGTCGTGCTCGGGATTCCACTCGTTGTAATCCACGCCGTTGACGATTCCGGTGATGGGGCCGTGCCGGCGCAGAAATCCGTCCAAACCAAATCCATATTCCGGTGTTTGAATCTCGCGCGCGTAGCCCTTGCTGACGGTGCTGACGGCGTCGCCCCACGCGATACCGGCCTTGAGGAAATTGACGCGGCCGAAGAACTCCAGTTGTTCCGGGTTCATCCATCTTGAGTCCAGCCCGATGTGCGGCAGCACCTCCGGCGGAAAAAGCCCCTGGTAACCGAGATTGTGAATGGTCAGCAGCGTCTTGACGCCGAGGAAGGTTGGGTCGCCGCGAAAATGTTCGCGCATATAGACCGGCGTTAGCCCGGCCTGCCAGTCATGCAGGTGCAGAATGTTCGGCCGGAACAAGTGGCGCGCCACGCCCAGGGCCGCCATCGAAAGCACGGCGAAGCGGAGATGGTTATCGGCAAATTCGCCGCCAGAAGAACCGTAGATTCCATCGCGATCGTAGAGCGCAGGGCACTCGACGAAATAGTAAATGACGCCGCGCTCCCCTTTTTGGATGATGGTCTGCTGGATCTGGACCATGTAGCCCGGGCCGAGGGGGATCCACAGATTTCGAAACGCCTCGCGCGTGGGCTGCGGATAGCGATTTTCGCGGTACGCGGGGAGGATCACGGCTACTTGTTCGCCGCGTTCGGCCAACGCCAGCGGAAGCGCGCCTAAAACATCGGCCAATCCGCCTGTTTTTGCGAATGGTGTGGCCTCGGAAGCCACCATCAGGATATTCATGCTTGCTGGATGTTCCCGATTTCCTTGTGGACCGCGTCCAGCACGCCGTTGATGAACGCCACCGACTCTTCGCCCGAAAATTGCCGCGCCAGCTCCAGCGCTTCATCGATCACCACCGCGGCCGGCGTGTCCTGGCGGCTCATTTCGTAGATGCCGAGGCGCAAGATATTGCGATCGACAATGGGCATGCGCTCCAGCTTCCAGTGCGCGGACTTTTCGGCGATGCGGTGGTCGATATCGGACGCCATTTCCGATGCCCCCCGGGCCAGTTCTTCCATGAACTCGTCGCGTCCCAAAGCGGGAGGTTCGTCGTCCGCCTCTTCCATGGGTTCGACGCCAAGCATAGACCCCTCGGTCACTTTGTCCGCGTCCAGGGTGTCATAAAAGGCGCGGATAGCCTCATCGACAGGGCGCTTGGTCATGTCCCATTGATAGAGCACTTGCAGTGCGCGCTGGCGTGATCGGTGACGTGCCGCCATCTGCCCTATTGTCGCAGGCTGCGAATGCGCTCGGCCATCTCGATAGCAGTGATGGCCGCATCGTATCCCTTGTTGCCGTCTTTCCCCCCGGCGCGATCGGCGGCCTGTTCCATGGTGTTGGTGGTCAGAACTCCGAAGGCCACCGGGATGCCGGTTTCCAGTTGCACCGTCATGAGTCCGCTGGCCGCTTGCCCGGCCACGTAGTCGAAGTGCGGCGTATCGCCCCGGATCACGGCGCCCAGAGCGATAATGGCGTCGGGCTTTTTGCTGCCGCCGGCTACAGCTTTCGCCGCCGTGGGCAGTTCCCAGGCGCCAGGCACTTGCACCACCTGGATGTCCTGGTCGGCCGCGCCCGAGCGCTTCAAGGCATCCAGCGCGCCTCCCAGCAACTGGTCTGTCACGAAGCTGTTGAAGCGCGCACAGAGCACCGCGAACTTCAAGCCGCGTGCGTTTACGTTCTCTTCAGTGTGTTTTCCTTCGGTCACGTTGGAGGGATATGGGATACTTGAGTTTCAGGCCTCATTCTACCGCATGGATCCCGCTTTCATCCGGAATTTCTAGTATCATCGCGCACATCGATCACGGCAAGTCGACGCTCGCCGACCGTCTGCTCGAAGCCACCGGCGCGCTGCAGCAGCGCGAAATGATGGAACAGGTGCTGGACACCATGGATCTGGAGCGCGAGCGGGGCATCACTATCAAGGCCCACGCCGTGCGATTGAATTACAAGGCCGACGATGGACAAACGTATCAGCTCAACCTGATCGACACGCCCGGCCACGTCGATTTCACGTACGAAGTCTCACGCAGCCTGCAAGCCTGCGAAGGCGCGCTGCTGGTGGTGGATGCGTCGCAAGGCGTGGAGGCGCAGACGCTGGCCAACACGTACCTGGCCCTGAATCACAATCTCGAGATCATTCCGGTGATCAACAAGATCGATCTGCCGTCGGCCGAGCCGGAGAAGATACGGGAGCAGATCGAGCAGCTAATCGGGTTGCCCGCGCAGGACGCCATCCTGGTGAGCGCGAAACAGGGAATCGGAATCAAAGAAGTGCTGGAAGCGGTGGTGCGCCTGGTGCCTGCGCCCAAGGGCTCGCCCGATGCGCCGCTGCGTGCGCTAATTTTCGATTCCTGGTTCGATCCTTATCGCGGCGTGATCATTCTGGTGCGCGTGGTGGACGGCACGCATCCGCGTTGGCCAGAAGATCAAGCTGTGGGCGACAGGCGCGATTTGCGAAGTGGACGGACTCGGCTATCAATCGCCCAAGCCGATTCCCTGCGAGGAGCTTTCGGCGGGCGAAGCCGGGTTCCTGTTCGCGAATATCAAGACCGTTTCCGACGCGCAGATCGGCGACACAGTGACGAGCGTCGAGAATCCGGCTTCCGAGGCGCTGCCGGGCTTCCAGGAAATCAAGCCGATGGTGTTCGCCGGGCTTTATCCGGTGGAATCGCACGAGCACGGCCGGCTACGGGATGCGCTCGAAAAATTGCGCTTGAACGACAGCGCATTCAACTTCGAGCCGGAGAATTCGGTGGCGCTGGGATTCGGCTTTCGCTGCGGTTTTCTTGGACTTCTGCATCTGGAAATTATTCAGGAGCGGCTGGAGCGCGAGTTCCAGATCGACCTGATCACCACGGCGCCGGGCGTGCGATACAGGATCACGATGCTTTCTGGCGATGTCATCGAAGTGGAAAACCCGTCCAAGTTTCCGGACCCCTCCGGGATCAAGCAGATTGAAGAACCCATCATCGATGCGACGGTAATCACGCGCGAGGAGTACGTCGGCGAGATCCTGAAGCTGCTGGAAGAAAAGCGCGGTACACAGAAAAAGTTTGAATACATCGGCACCGGCCGCGTGCTGCTGCTCTATGAGCTGCCGCTGAACGAGATCGTGCTGGATTTCTATGATCGGCTGAAATCGGCGTCGCGCGGCTATGCCTCGCTCGATTATCATTTTTCGGGTTATCGCGTGTCGCCCATGGTCAAGTTGGACGTGCTGGTGGCGGGCGAACCGGTGGACGCGCTGTCCATGATCGTGCACAAGGAGTTTGCTTATGATCGCGGGAAACTCCTGATTGAGCGCCTGCGCAAGCTGATCCCGCGGCAGATGTTCGAGGTGGCGCTGCAGGCCGCCATCGGGAACAAGGTAATTGCGCGCGAAACAATCAAGGCGATGGGCAAGAACGTCCTGGCGAAGTGCTATGGCGGCGATATCTCGCGAAAACGCAAGCTGCTCGAAAAGCAAAAAGAGGGCAAGAAGAGGATGAAGCGGGTGGGCCGGGTAGAGATTCCGCAGGAGGCTTTCCTGGCGGTTCTGAAGGTGGGAGGCGGGGACGGCGAATAGCCACCCCGCTGGCTTTATGCTAGTATGGCTGTATGGCAAGCCGCAAAATGACCTTCACACTCCCCGATGCCTTAGCCTCCAGCTTCACACGCAGGGTTCCCGCCCGGGACCGTTCCCGTTACGTGGCTGAAGCAATCGCCGAAAAGCTGGCCGAGCGGGAAAAACGCCTGATTCGCGCCTGCGAAATCGCAAATCAAGATCCAGAAGTGAGAGAAATCGAGCGCGATTTCGACGCTCTTACCGATGCAATGCCGGAGCCTTGGGAACGTGCCGGCGCCGAAGATGCCCCGGCGCGGTGAAATCTGGTGGGCGAGGCTGGATCCCACCATCGGTTCAGAGATCAATAAGACGTGGCCCTGCGTCGTCATCAGCAACAGCGTGATCAATGAGCACCGCCGGACGGTGGTGGTGGTACCGCTGAGCAGTTCACCGCGCTCGGCGCCGCCGCTGATGGTGAGCGTCACTTGTTCGGGAAAGCCGGCTGTCGCGGTGATCGATCAGGTGCGCGCCATCGCCAAGGAACGCCTTACCGGGCTGATCGAAAAAATTCCCGCCGAGGAATTCCGCTCTGTGGAAGCCGCGCTGCGGGAGATCCTTGAACTTGACTGACGCCGCCGACCTTCCCTTTCATCACTACTCGCTGCGGCATCGCGCCATCGCGTGGATTAGCCGCCGGCTGTTCGATCGCGTCACCTATACGGTCCGGCACGGATTGAATCGAGGAATGAAGCGCCGGGGAGGGCTGGGGTGGACGCCGGCCTGGTCCCAGCCGACCAAGGAAGAGATGTTCTGGCGGGAACTTCCGCTCGACGGCCTGGTGATCTACGATGTCGGTGCGTTTCACGGGATTCTAACGCTGTTCTTCGCATCGCACGCCGCGGAAGTGATCGCGTATGAGCCGAACGACGGCAATCACGCGCGGCTGATCGAAAACATACGGCTCAACAACCTAGCGAACGTTCAGGTGCGCAAGCTTGGCGTGGGCGCGGAGCCCAGCGCCGGCACGCTGCACTATACTCCAGCTATGGCGGGCGGCGGAACTCTCAGCCCCGATGCGACTGCCCAGCTCTCGCAGCCGGTCGAGATTACGACTCTCGATCGCGACATCTCGGCCGCTTCCCTGCCCGCGCCCGATCTCATCAAGATCGATATTGAAGGCTGGGAGCTGGAAGCGCTCCAAGGCGCCCGCGCCACGCTGGACGCGTACCATCCGGCGCTATTTCTCGAAATGCACGGCGAGACCATGCGCGAAAAGCGGCAAAAGGCGAGCGCAATCGTCGCTTTTCTGTGCGACGCTGGATATACGGACATCCTGCACATCGAAACCGGTGCGGAGATCACGCCGGGCGAAGCAGCGATGGCCGCGGAGGGACATCTCTACTGTCTATGCCCTACCAACATTTGCTCTCGACCGTCGACGGCCCGCTCGGCATCATAAAGCTCAACCGGCCTGAGCGCCGCAACGCTCTTTCGCTCGGTCTGATGCTGGAGTTGATCCGCTGTCTGGACGAATTCGCTGCGAACTCCAGCCTCCGCGTCATCATCCTGGCAGCGTCCGGCAAAGTCTTCAGCTCCGGCCACGATTTGAGCGAAATGGCGGGGCGCACGGTCACCGACTACCGGCGCATATTCGACGTCTGCACCGAATTAATGGCGAAGATCCAATCCATTCCCCAGCCCGTGATCGCCGAAGTGCAAGGCGTCGCCACGGCTGCGGGCTGCCAGCTGGTGGCCACTTGCGACCTTGCCGTCGCGGGCGATCAGGCGGCCTTCGCTACTCCAGGCGTGAAGATCGGGCTCTTCTGCACCACTCCCATGGTGGCGCTCTCGCGAGCGGTGGGACGCAAGCGCGCCATGGAGATGCTGCTCACCGGAAAGCTGGTGGATGCCGCCACGGCCGCCGAATGGGGGCTAGTGAATCGTGTAGTGCCGACCGCCCAACTGGAATCCGCGACGCGCGAATTGGCATGTACCATCGCGGAGGCCAGCAGCTTCACGGTCGCGCTGGGCAAGCAGGCGTACTACGCGCAGATCGATCTGGACCAACCCAAAGCGTACGCCTACGCCAAGGAAGTGATGACGCTCAATTCGCTGGCGCATGACGCGCAGGAGGGGATTTTTGCGTTTCTTGAAAAACGCGTAGCTTGCTGGAGCGGCAAGTAAGGGTTTATTTCAACCGGTAGATGATCGAGAAGGGGGTCCGTCTCACCTCGCGGTAATTGGCGAGCCAATCGCGTAAATCTGGATAATTGGTGATCGCAAGCGCCGGATTCAGCGGCCCAAGGCCATCGACGATCCAGGTGGGATCGCTTGCAATCAACTCGCGCCGGTTGCGCGCGGCCAATTCCGGCGCGAAGGGCTGTGAACTGGTGAGATGACGGTCGGCGAGTACGCCGGTGAGCGGCTGCGAATCGAGAAAACGGCTGCCCGCGGGCATGCGGGTATAGGCGAAAACGTCGGGCCGATAGCCCCAGACCAATAATGTGCCGGCGTGGCCGATCCGATCGCACACCGCCTTACTATCTTGGCCGAGCGCGAGATCGCTCCAGTTACTTGGCCGGTTATGCAGTAAGTCGTCGGCGAGCATGACGTAGCGCGGAGCAAAGCGAACCAGGGGGATCAACAAAAGCACCAGCAGGACGGCGCGGAACCTGCCGAGTAACGTGTAGCCTCGAGCAGCAAGCAGCGCCATCACGGGTAGCAGTTGGAAATAGTAGCGCGGAAAGAATCGCCAGCCCGCCGCAACGCCGGCCAGCGAGAGCAGCAGCCAGGCGATCATTTTCCAGCGCCAGCGGCCTTCTTTCCAAAGCGCAAAGGCCGCGCCCACCACCAGCGCCGCCTGAAAACCCGCCCAGTTCGCCGTTCGGACGAAACCGGTGGCGAAGGCGAAGCCCTGTTCGGAATACAGGGCGCCCCAGCGCCACACCTGATCGATATACGGCCGGCCAAACCAAATCAGCGCCGCAATGTTCGGGATGGCGAAGCCCGCGACCAGCCATCCGGCGCCGCGCCACGCGAAGAACAAGCAGGCCGCCAGGACGAAAAATGCCTTCGCGTTCACCAGCAGAGCGAAGCCGGCGACCAATCCGCTGAGGAGTGCCCGGCCGCGCCACGCCAGATAGACGGCCGCGATATGCGGCAGCACCATCAGCAGATCGGGCGCTAGCGCCATCACCGCCGCAGGAATGCCGAAAGTGAGAAAGAATCCAAGTAGCAGCCCTGCAGCCAAACCTTCGCGAGGACCCCACAGATCGCGCGCGAAGCGCCACAACATCCAGCAACAGGCGAAAACGAAGGCCGCGCCCGCGATTCGAAGTAGCACTCCGACGCGCGCGTCCCACAGCAAATAAATGAAAGCGGACAATGGCGGCTTGTCGAACCACACGTCGCGATAGAGCGATTTTCCATGCAGGATTTGGATGGCAGCGGCCGTCGGATACGCCTCCTCCACCCAAACGATTCCGCTGTGGCAAAGGCGCGCGATGAGCAATCCGAGGAACAAGAGCGCCAGGACAAATTTGTCGCTTCGGATTGCGCTTGGAATCACCTATTGAATATAACTGTGGCTGGTGGCTCGGGACTTGTGGCTGGAAACATTGCCGGCGGATCGCGGGAAACGCATCGATCAGTTCTTGCGCGAGCGGCTGCCCGAATACAGCCGGGCGCGCTTGCAGGATTGGATTGAGCAAGGGCGGGTGCTGCTGGATGGCACAGCGGTAAAATGTTCATACCTGCTGAAAGGCGCCGAGCGCATCCACGTTCAGCCCGGCCAGCTGGCTCCGTTGCGTGCCGCGCCCGAAGACCTCCCGCTCGAAGTCCTGTACGAGGACGCCGACGTCATCGCCGTGAACAAACCCGCGGGCATGGTGGTTCATACCGGCGCCGGGCGGCACACCGGGACGCTCGTCAACGCGGTGCTGCACCGCTTCGGGAAGCTTTCCACCGTAGGCGGCGACCTGCGGCCGGGGATCGTGCATCGATTGGACCGCTTCACCAGCGGCGTGATCCTGATTGCGCGCAACGACACCGCGCATCGCCATCTGGCGGAGCAATTCTCATCGCGCCAGGTAGAGAAGATTTACATCGCGCTGGTGCATGGCCGGGTAATGAGCGACCAGGGCCGCATTACCACCCCAATTGCACGCGATCCGGTGCGGCGCGTCCGCATGACCGCGCGCCTGGCTCACGGCCGGCAAGCCATCACGTCTTACCAGGTTTTAAAACGCTGGCAAGGATTCACGCTTCTGGAGGTGAAAATCGGCACCGGCCGCACGCACCAGATCCGCGTGCATCTGGCGAGCATTGGGCATCCGGTGGTGGGCGACAAACTCTATGGCGCCCCGGCAAGCGAGCTGGGGCGCTATTTCCTACACGCGCGACAGATCGCCTTCACCAGCCCCAGCACTGACGAACGAATCACGCTCGAATCGCCATTGCCGCCGGAGCTCGAGGATTACCTCGTAACGCTTGGCTAGGCAGCTTTACTTGTCGGTACAGTCCGAGCCGATCCATTTCGACACGAACGAATAGTTCATGTTCATGGTGTGATCTCCACTAGTGGCGGCCATCATGACGGAGCCTTTGACGGTCCGAGAATCCACCGCTTCCACCTTAATGGTTCCGGTGCTCTTCATGTTGTCGCGGGCGCATTCCATACGGAGCTCCTGCTTCCCGCCCGAAGAAGAGACCAGGGTACGGGTGCACATCTTGGTGGATTCGTCTCCCGTATTGAATCCCTTTTCGAGCTTTTCTTTGGTGAGGCAGCTTTTGGAAACCGTGGGCTTGGAGTTTCTGCCGGCCATGGCGGCTTCCATTTTCGCCCGTTGGTCGGGGGTGAGCCGGTTCAGCACTTCGTCCGGAATCGGCGGCATGCCGGTCATCTGGCCTGTCACGGTGGTCTGCCATTCACCGGTCTTGACGTCCAACGGCAGGAAATCCGCGGCCCAAAGCGTGGAGCACGCGAGCAAAGTAAGTCCCAGGGAAATTTTAGTGGTCAAGGAATCCTCCGATTACCAATCGTCCATTGTCGCCCGAAACTAGAGGGGGGCATGCGAGGGCCATACCGGCTACACTGAAATTTGCAGGATTTTAGCGATTTTTCGGGTTCTCCCATCGGGATCGCCGGCGCGGGCCGTGTGGCGCGGGCGCTCGGCCGGCTGCTCGCGGAGCAGGGCGAGCCGGTGGCTTTTGTGGCCAGCCGGAGCCTGGAACATGCGCGCAATGCCGCCGCGTTTATCGGCCCGGGCGTGCAGGCGGCCGGCTATTCCGATCTCAGCCACCACGCGGGTCGGATCTTGATCGCGGTACCTGACTCGGCGCTCGAATCCGTGGCCGCTCTGCTCGATGTGCGGTCGGGCATCGTGCTCCACACCTCGGGAGCCAAAGGGCCGGAGGCGTTGGATGCGCTCGCGCAGCGCGGCGTTTCCTGCGGCGCAATTCATCCGCTGCAAACGATATCGGACCCCGAATCCGGCTCTTCGGCACTCCATGGCGCCGCATTCGCAATCTCGGGCGATGCTCCGGCCCTCGAATGGGCCGAACGAATCGCCCGCGCCGCAAACGGGCGGATTCTGCGGATTCCCTCCGATCGCCGGCCGCTCTATCACGTCGCCGCGGTGCTGGCGAGCAACTACATCACGGCCCTGATTTCGGCCGCGCAGACTCTGTTGATCTCCGCTGGCGTAAATGCGGACGACGCGCTGCAGGCGCTTGGGCCGCTGGCCAGAACCAGCCTGGAGAACGCGCTGCGGCAAGGGCCCGGGTCCGCTCTGACCGGTCCGCTAGAACGCGGCGACGTGTCCACGATTGCGGCTCATTTGACGCTCTCGAAAACATACCCGGCCCAATCCCCCGGCTCTACCGCGCCGCCGGTCTCCAAACGCTCGAACTGGCCCGAAAAAAAGGCTTGTGCTCCGAGCGCGCGGCTGCGACTGAGCGGCTTCTTGCGGCATCACAGATCTAGCTATGCCTCACGACCGTCTTCGCATCCCCGATCTCCAGCGCAAGAAGCAACTGGGGCAAAAGATCACCATGCTGACCGCTTACGACGCCACCATGGCGCGCCTGCTGGATCGCGCCGGCGTGGATGCTCTTCTGGTTGGTGACTCGCTTGGCATGGTGGTTCTGGGATACGACACCACCATTCCGGTGACGCTGGACGCTATGGTCCATCATGCCCGGGCGGTGGCGCGCGGGGCCGAGCGCGCGTTCGTGGTCGCCGACATGCCGTTTCTGAGTTGGCAGGCGAGCCGCGCTGACGCCGTCCGCAATGCCGGACGATTGATGCAAGAGGGCGGAGTTTCCGCCGTGAAGATCGAGGGCGGCTTACATGCCGCCGACACCGTGCGAAACCTGGTTGAAATTGGAATCCCCGTGATGGCGCATATCGGGCTTGTTCCCCAGGCCATCCATCAGTTGGGCGGTTATCGAGTGGCCGGACGCACTCAGGATGAGGCCGACCGGCTGGTGGAAGATGCGCTCGCGCTGGAACAGGCGGGGGCGTTCGCCATTGTGCTGGAATGCATTCCCGTGGAGGTGGCGGCGGCCATCACGTCCAAGCTCGCCATTCCTACCATTGGCATCGGCGCCGGCCCGCATTGCGATGGACAAGTTCTGGTGAGCTACGACGCCTTCGGATTATACGACGAAATCGCGCCGAAATTCGTCAAGCGATACGCGCACCTGGGAGACGAAATGATCGCCGCGGCCAAGCGATATATCGCCGAAGTGGAGCACGGCGAGTTCCCCGATCCCGAGCACAGCTTTCGCTTCCCGGCATCCACCGCCAGCCGCGAATGAATACGGAGCTGGTCCGCACTATTACGGAAATCCGAAAACGCCTGGAACCGTCGCGGCAGCGCGATCGCAGCATCGGCCTGGTGCCGACCATGGGCGCCCTCCACCCAGGACATGGCGCGCTGATGGCCCGCGCCCGCGCCGATTGCGACGTCGTGGTGGCGAGCATCTTCGTCAATCCGATTCAGTTCGACCGGCGCGACGATTATGAAGCCTATGCGATCGACTTGGCAAAGGATGCGGAGTTCTGCTCCGCACTGAGCGTCGATCTGATCTTCGCACCGGCTACCGAGGAGATGTACCCGCAGCCACTGAACACTTTCATCGAAGTGGAAGGCGTCTCCGAACATCTTTGCGGGATGTTCCGGCCTGGACATTTTCGCGGAGTCGCAACCGTGGTTGCCAAGCTTTTGAATATCGTCGCGCCCAACAAGGCCTACTTCGGCGAAAAGGACGCGCAGCAGCTCGCGGTGATCCAACGGATGGCGGCGGACTTAAACATACCGGTGGAAATTGTTCCGGTGCCCACCATCCGCGAGCCGGACGGGTTGGCGCTCAGCTCCAGGAACAAGCGACTGACCGCCGACGAACGTAAAGTGGCGCCCGCGCTGTATCAAGCTCTGCAGCTTGCGGCGGATCTCATCCAGAGCGGCTGCAAGTCGGCGGACGAGGTTCGCGGCAAGGCCATCGTTCACCTGCAGCAGCATCCCGAGTTTCGCGTCGAATACCTGGAGGTTGTCGACGCTTCGAGCATGATACCGGTGGAACAAATTAGCGGACCGGTGCGCATCGCCGCGGCGGCCTGGCTGGGAAGCGTTCGATTGATCGATAACGTTCAGGGCTCTTCCGTTTCAGTCTCCCCCACCAGGCGGTCCACGGCGATGGAATAGATCGCCATTTTGCCATCGCGATCGCTTTGAAACACGACGCGCTGGCTGTTGGGGGAGAAGAACGACGTCACTTGCCGCGGATCGCTCGAGCGGTGCTGGCACAACGTCAGCTCCCTTTTCACCGATCGAACCAGAAGCAGCACGTACGGCGAAGCTTTACTGCCGCTCGCGCCCACGAAAACGCTGGTATCGCTGTTGCGATTAAAAGTAACGAACTGGCTGGTGGAAGTAACAAACTGATCGTCATTTGTATCGGGTGTGAATTCGCGAATGTTGTTCAATTGCTTGCGGTCGGCCGGCACATTGAGATAGTCGACGCTTCTTCCATCGGCGGCCCACAAAGCCGTCGCAAGGCCGCCCGGACTGATGTGCAGTTTCCGATTCTGGGCGGCGTCGTAATTCACCACCCATAGCTCGTCACCTTTTTTGTAGAGCAGGCCGGCGCGCTTGGGACGCGGCTGCGGATCGGACATCGGATCGGGCGATTCCACCAGCGTTTCCGCGCCGCCATTGCGCATGGTGATCAGACGCAACCGGCTCATCCCTGGCTTTTCTTCCACTAGCGCCGCCACCAGGCCATCTTCGGAGAGGCTGAAACCTGTTCCGAAATGGAAGCCTTCTTCCAGGCGATATACTTCGCGGGTGTGCCCGCCGGTCAAGCGGTTCAGGTACAAGGACGGCCCGGCCAGGTAGGCGAACTCGCGCTCACCGGGCGCGAGCGTCAACGAGGCGGGTACCAGATCGGGCGTGCCGGTCAGCGCATGGGACTGCCCACTTTTCAAATCCATCCGGTAGGCCTGGACGGCACCCGAGCGGTCGCTCGAATAAATCAGAAAATCGCTCTTGCGCGAAATGGGACGGCAGTAGCAGGCGGGCAGCCAGCTCTGGTGAGCGGGGTCCGTCAAACGGATCACGATGTTCTCGGTGGCTTCGTCGGCGTAGCGTTTGGCCTCCGATGGATACGCCGGACCTTGATCGGCCGCTACACAAGCGCCCGCGCCGGCGAGGGAGGCAACGAAAAGTCGGCGGGAAAGTTTCAAGCTACCGGTGACTGCTTTGATAATGTTCTTTCAGCAAGTCCTCGCCGAAGTCGCCGTTAAAATCGCGCCAAACGGAGTGAATATGGTTGGCGTGATCCTGGGTGTCGTCAAACTCCACCAGGAAACTGGGCGACTGAATGCGATAGTAATGCCCTTCTCCAGGCTCCTCGCCGCCGGCCCACGCAAAGTAGATGTTGTCGCCCGCCTTCTTGATCTGATCTTCGCGCCTCTCATCGATCTGGTCCGTCATGTTCTGGCAATATTCGTCCAGCAAGCTTTGAAAGATCGCGCGCTGCGCCGAGGTCATTTTGCCGGCGATGAGACCGCTCGGCTGGCCGTTCAGCGCGGCTTTGCGCGACGCTTCGGTGAGAATTTCTTTGGGCGCGTCTTGGCTGACGATGGCGGTTTTCTTCTGATCGGCGGTGAGCGACTTCACCAGCTGGCGGCCCAGGTCTTCTTCGCGCGCGAGAACCCGCAATCCCTTGCGCTGGCCCTCCAGAATCTGCGCTGGATTGGTCCCGAAAAAGCTGGGCGCACCCTGCACCTTGCCGTTGACGATGGTGAAGTTCTGGCTCAAGTGATGCCCTTCGACGCGATAGCCCCAGGTTCCGGACGCAGACGGTTCGCCGAAAACAGTGAAGAAATAGCCCTCCGGATCACGCTGGGGACCTTTGCCGCCTTCCAGAACCTTCAGCACTTCATCCAGGCTCATGATGCTGACAGCTTTTATGTAGCCTTGCTGGCTGAGGCCGGCGGCCAGGAGCGCGTGCGCCAACTGCTTCTGCTCCGGCGTCATGTCGCGCAATGCGAGGCCTTTGCGCGCTTTCGGAATGTAGTGCCAATCGAAGCGCTCTTCGTCCTGAAATTGGAAGGTGGCCTGGGCGCGCTGGGCGGGGGTGAGCGAACTCAGGAATGCTTGGGCGGCGTCCGCCATCACGGACGCGGAATGCATGCGGGTGTAGGCGGAGGTGAGCAACACCACTCCCACACCGATCGCGAAAATCCGCAACGCTGCTGTCTTCATGGGCCTCCTTCGATGCGCAAGAAGCGCTCCTTCGCGCGTGCTTATAGCTTATCCGATGAGGACCGTGGCTGGTGACTGGTGATTCGCGGTTGCTGGTGTAGACACTAGATGCACGGCGGGCTTGACATGATTATGTCAAAATTGCCATAATCATGCGTGATGAGAAAACCCGAAAGGCAACGCCGGCGACGAAGGGGAGGAAGCAGCCAGACCAGCCGTTAGTTCGACCGGTCGTCTGGATTGCCAGCAGCAAAGGCGATCTTTCAACCTTGCCGCGCGAAGTGAAAGGTTCCTTCGGGTCCAGGCTTTATGAATTGCAGCGAGGCAAGACACCACTCGACATAAAACCCCTGTCTGAGTTTGGATCGGGCGTTTACGAGTTGCGAGAGAGTTCGACCGGAACGCCTATCGGATGATGTACGTTGTGAATCTCAAGAAGGCGATCTATGTGCTGCACGCCTTCATGAAAAAATCCAAGTCCGGAATCGGTCTGCCGAGGCCGGATGCAGAATTGATCGCCGTACGCTTACGGCGCGCACGAGAGTTAGATAGGAAGGACTAAACATGGCCAAAATCCCTTTTGAGAAAAGCAGCGGCAACGTGTTTGCCGATATTGGATTCACGCCAGCCGAGGCGGCGGAACTCACCGCCAAGAGCAGATTGATAATCGCCATCAAGGATACTATCGAGCAGCGAAAACTGACGCAGCAGGAAGCGGCGCGGCTCTGCGACACAGATCAGCCGACGCTTTCCAAAGTGTTCCGGGGCCGAATGGAGAGCGTCACCATCGACCGGCTTGCCAGTTGGCTCAACGCGCTAGGTCGGGACGTAGAGATCATCGTCAAATCCCTGCGCAGGCGCCGCCAAGGTCGTCTGCGTGTGATCGAAGCCGCGTAATAGTCGCAGTCCTCGCCTGAAGATTGAGGCTACGCTTATGGGCTAGCCTACCCCAGTCAAGCATGGCGTTAATCCTCTACAACAGCAGCGCTTCGATGCGATGGGCATGCACCATATTCTCGCAGGGGGACCATTGGAACACGGTGAAGCGCCCGTCCTGAGATGCCACCAGCGCGGCGCAGCCCTGCCGATCATCGCGCTGATCGTGGACGAATTGCGCGGCCGAAAGATGCCGGGTGCCGCCGAGCTTGTCGGGGTGAACCAAGGCCGCCTCGCCGCCTTCGATGGGCTCGCTCACGATGACTTGCTCCACTTGAGGATGGCCGCTTCGCCGCGTAATCTTTGCACCGAACGCCAGGACGTCATATCGATCGGTGAGAACGACGGCGCCATCCACGGCTGTGAGCCCGGCGACCGCGTCCACGGTTCGATTCAGGCGGTCGCTTTCACCGTCCGAGGCGCGCGCCAGCTCCGCCAGAGCCGAGAAGGGCGGCGATACCGCGTACGGAATCGGCGAGACGATGGATTCGCGCCAGCCATCGTCTGAGGAGGGAACCACCAGGAGCGATCCACCACGCCCGTGCGCGCGCATGGAGACCGCAAGTTGCACCAGCACATTAACCGGGCGGTTCACCGGCGAGACCCAGGCGGCCGGGGATTCGGAGCCGAGCAACGCGGTGAGCAGGGCCGGGCAATCCGGGATGGCGGCGGCGCGCTCGTCGACAATTTTCACCTGATCGCCTTCTAGCACGGCGACATTGACGAACTTGCCCTTCGTTTCGCTGCTGTGATGCTTGATTACGATCAAGCCGGGCGCCGCCACTTCCACGACGAAGCACAGGCTGGGGATAGCGCGAGTAGCGCCCCACACGGCGAGCCCCGCGGGGCCGTGCGAGACGCCCAGGTGAATCCCAGGCCTTTCCACCGCGGGCGCAACTTTGGTCAATGCGCCGGCATCCAGCGGCAGGGGGCGCTCAAACAGCAGGGGACTCTTGGTCTCGCCGGGCGACAGAAAGGCGAGCGAGACCTTGGGGACGAAGCCCTCTTCCCGGCGCAGGCTGGCCCAAAAGGCGGCGTCGACCATGGCCTGGATGGCGGCGGTATCGGGCAGGCTTGCGATGCGCCGCCCATTGCCGGCGCTGGTTTCCTGGCGCTGCCGGGTGAAGTAGGCGTGCACCTTGGGCGCGACAATGCGGGCGGCCGGGTAAGCAGCCTCTGGTTCCATGCCTGAGATTATCGCGTAGCTGGGTCCTCGGAAGGAGGGCGCCGGGTGGCGGGCGGCTAGCGGCGGTCGCCGGCGCTGATCAGGTAATTTTTGACTAGTTTGGTGAGGTTCGAGGTATCGAGCAATGCGGGCTCGATGAAGATGCCGGTGCGAAAGACGTCGTCCTCCGGATTGGAGTAGACAATGTGGCCGTACAGGATCAGGCCGAGGATCTCCAGCTTCACCAGCGCGCCGGGCGTCAGCGGGTCCTTAAAGATCGAACAAATGCCGGAGTCGGAGATGTCCTGAAGCTGCCCGGGCCACTCCACGCCGTCGTCTAATTGTGTAAGCCGAACAGGCAAATCCGTGGAAATGCGCTGATTAAATCGGCGATCGGGGCGCATGATTAAGGTATCGCCGGAATGGAGAAACTACTTTAGGTCTCGCTAATCCCTGGGGAGCCATTTAGACGAAAATAGATGGCTTCCAGCGCCGCGCGCTTTCTTCCCGATTCAGGCCAGGATGTAACCACGTCCAGCCGGTATTCCAGGAACTGGATTTCGGTTGGCCCCAGCATCACGAGGGGCTTGATATTTGTTTGAAACGACATGGCCCGGGTTGGTGTGGCCTGGGTTGGTATGGTGTGGATGGGCTGGTTTGCCCCCGCCGGGGGCGTCCAGTTACCAGCTTTCTGAACTATGCTCGGCCCATCCACTTCTTGGAATAATGGACCAAATCGGCATTCATGAAGTACCGATTTCGTACTATGCCGTACCGGATTGGGGGGTGCTACAACACCAACTCGGGTCGGTAATTCCAATTGCGGCTAAGAATTGCACGTCCGCGTCGCTCAATACCAGCTCCTCTGAGAGGGTCGACGGTGCAACCGGCTCGGCGGCCGGAACTGGCGCATCTTCCAGCGCGACCTCGATGGAGAACACCGGACATTTCCCGGTGCGCTTGAGCGCCGCCATGGCTGCGGCTACATCGTTCGATTCTAGGATGGCTTCGTTGATGGATTGTTGAAGCGCATCCAAAGTCCCTTTACATTCTTGGTCATGGCGTTGCCTCCGAGTGAATTTTTCGGGCCTTCTGGCTTCCCAACTGAGCACGTCGTGCGCCATCTGAGAAGCCGAAGCTTTTCATGGATCTAGCCGGAAGAGCGACAAACAGAGAGACGATATGCGCGCGCTGACACACTGCATTGGGTTCTAAAAGCGCGCCATCAGTAAGCCAACTTACTCGCAGCGCAAGGCCTCCATTGGATCGACGCGGGTGGCCCGGCGTGCGGGAATCCAAACCGACAACAGCGCCACCGCACTCAAGACCACGGGGGCTACGACGAAAGCAATAGGGTCCAGAGCTTTGATTCCGTAAAGAAAGCCGGAGATAAAACGCGTGAATGCGAACGCGACCCCGATTCCGATCGCTACTCCGATCAATGCCAGCCGCATTCCCTGAAATACCACCATGTGTCGGACCGTGGTGGTCTCAGCGCCAAGCGCCATGCGGATCCCGATTTCTTGCGTGCGCTGTTCCACGGAATAGGCCATCAACCCGTAAAGGCCGATGGCGGCGAGCACCAGCGCGGATATTCCAAAGACGCTCATCACCGCGACATTGAAATCCTGACGGGCTGTGGATCGCGCCACCACGTCGTTCAAAGAACGGATTCCGGTAACCGGCAGACCTCCGCTCGACTGCCGCAGTTCTCGCTCGATCGCGGCGCTGAGCGAGTGAGGCTCTACGCTGGTTCGGATCATCCAGGCGATCGGACTGCGGCGCACCACATAGAGGTTCAAAAAAATCGGCGCTTGCCGGATCGGTCTACGAGCGCGCTGCTGGCGCCACCGTCCAGCTTCTTCGAGTCGATGTTCTCCAGTGCACGACGACCGGGGTATTTCCAAGTCGATGTTGATCCCGTGGACAACTTTGGCTCGTCTACGAGCGTGCTGCCGGCGCGCGGCCCGGTAAACGCTGCGATTTTGCTAGACCGGCGTTACCGAACCATGACCGTGAGGGAGTGGTCCGCTGTTGACGCCACTCGCCCCAAGAGATAAAGTTCGAGGTGCGATGTCTTCCGAACTTCAATACCAATCGGGTGAACTGCAATACCAATCGGGCTTTGGAAATGAATTCGCTACCGAAGCGCTGGCGGGCGCTCTGCCGCGGCACCAGCATTCGCCGCAGAAGCCTCCCTTCGGGCTGTATGGCGAGCAGTTCACCGGCACGCCCTTCACCGCGCCGCGCGGCGCAAACCGCTGGACGTGGGTGTATCGCATCCGGCCGTCGGCGATGCACAAGCCGTTTCACGAAATTCCCGGCGGGCTGATTCGCAGCGGACCTTTCAACGAAGTATCGGCCCCTCCGAATCAATTGCGCTGGCAGCCGCTGCCGATTCCCCAGACGCCGACCGACTTTATTTCAGGGATTGCCACCTTGGGCGGCAATGGCGATCCGTCGCTGCAGACCGGCGCGGCCATTCACTTCTATGCCGCCAATTCGTCCATGCGGGATCGCTTCTTCTACGACGCCGATGGCGAACTGCTGATTGTGCCGCAGCTCGGCGGCCTGCAGTTTCACACCGAGTGCGGGAACCTTCCCGTGATACCGGGCGAGATCTGCGTCATCCCGCGCGGCATTCGTTTTCGAGTGGAGCTTTTGGACGACGCGGCGCGCGGTTATATTTGCGAGAATTACGGACCGCATTTGCGATTGCCGGAGCTGGGGCCGATTGGAACGCAGGGCTTGGCGAACTCACGCGATTTTCTTACGCCAGTCGCGGCGTATGAGGACCGGGAGGGCGATTTTCGCTTAATCGCGAAGTTTCTCGGAAATTTGTGGGAGGCCGAGATCGACCATTCGCCGCTGGATGTAGTGGCGTGGCACGGCAACTACGCGCCCTACAAATACGACCTGACCAAATTCAACTGCATCAATACGGTGACCTACGATCATCCCGATCCGTCGATTTATTGCGTGCTAGCTGCGCCGACGGCGATTCCCGGAACTTCCAATATCGAGCTGGCATGCTTTCCTCCGCGCTGGACTGTGGCGACGGATACCTTCCGCCCGCCGCCGTTTCACCGCAACGTCGCGAGCGAATTCATGGGGCTGATCCACGGCGAGTACATCGGCAAACGCGAAGGCTTCATTCCGGGCAGCGCCAGTTTGCACAATTGCATGTCGGGCCATGGACCGGACAACGACGCTTACGAGCGCGGCCGCAACGCCGAAGCGAAACCGCAGTACTTAGACAACACGCTCGCGTTCCTATTTGAGACGCAGATGGTGGTGCGGCCGACGAAGTTCGCCCTGGAATCGGAGATTCTGGAGCGCAATTACTACGAGCACTGGCAAGGCATCAAGAAGCTTTTCCACGCCGATGATCCGGCGCGGGAACCCTCGGCTATCGGCTCCCGGCGCTGACGCCCGGATTGGCGCCCGATTTGATCTCCGCTGCGACTTTCGCATAGTAGGAATCGTAGAAGGCGATCATCGCGGGATCGATTCCCGGCCCCACCATCACGGTGTCGCCGAGCACGATATTTTTCGCGCCTTTTTTCACGTTGTAGGCCGGCCACTCGGGCAAGCCTTTGCCGTTGGGATTTCCGTTCGCGGCGAAATTCACCCAATAGGACGACATCGTATCGGCGAGCTTTTTGTCGACATCGGTCCACATCACGTTGGGCGGCTGGTTATCGAACATGTACGCCAGGTCGGCAGTGTGCGTGGCGCCGCGCGACGGCTGGTTGGGAGCGCTGGGAGGAACGTGCGTGAAGTAATAAAGATACGCTTTCGCTTTGCCGCGCTCGCTCTGCAACTGCGCCCATTCGCGCATGGCCCAGCCGAATTCGTCGCGGAAAGCCGCGAGTTGCGAGGTGCCCGCCTCGGCGTCCGAACTTGCGGGATAAAGCTTCAGATATGCGTCCGCCATATCGCTGAAGCGGCGCTTCGCCGTGCCTGAGAACTGCTCGGCTTTCACAGAAACGCCTGGTCGCGAGAAGAACGTACCTTCGTCATGATTCGACCCTACTAGAACATCGACGTCGTTCTGTTTGTGATTGGCGTAGGTGATGGAAAGGTCTTCGGGAACGTACCAGCCGTCGACGATGATGGCAAACTGCCCCCGAGCGTTCTTGAGCAGCTCGTCGGCGGGTTTAGAGCGCAGGTCGGCGATGGAGTTCGCGCCCAGAGCCGTGACCATTTTTTCGCCGTTTTCTTCGGCTTGCGCGCGCGTGGTCATCTTCCCGATGTTGATTCCCATCCACGCGCCGCTTTGTCCGATGGCGCGCTGGAACAGGCCCTTGCCTTGGGGCGAGCCGACCATCGCCGATACCAGCATCGATCCGGCGCTCTCGCCATCGATGGTGACGCGCTTGGGATCGCCGCCGAAATTCGCGATGTTCTTTTGCACCCAGCGCAGCACGGTGGCCATGTCCATCATGGCGTAATTGCCCGATGCGTTGTGCCCGGATTCCTTGGTTAATTCCGGATGCGCGAGGAATCCGAAAATTCCCAGCCGGTAATTGTAGGTGACCACCACCGCGCCTTTTCGCGCCAGCGCATCGCCGTCATACATGGCGAGCGATCCGGCGCCTCCGGTGAATCCGCCGCCATAGGTCCAAACGATGACGGGACGGCGCTCTGCGGCGGATTTCGCCGCGGTCCAGATGTTGAGATAAAGGCAATCTTCACTGGGCGCGGGTCCGGACGCGCCGGCTGGGCCGCGCTGCATCTGCATGCAAACCGGGCTAAACTCGTCGGCCTTACGCACGCCTTCCCAATGAGACGGCGGACGCGGCTCCCGCCAGCGCAATTCGCCGACGGGCGGCGCCGCAAACGGGATGCCTTTATAGACGCGCACTTCATCGGTGGAACCGGTAACGCCCGAAACCAAACCGCTATCGATGCGGACGGGGTTAGAAATTGCGGCGGAGAGAAGGGTGGCTGCCGCTAAGAATGTTCCGAAAACGAGGGGAAACAGACGTCGCATGGTTAGCCAGTATGTCAGTTTCGGGCCGGACGGGTCAAGCTGCGGTAGCGTAGTAGCGTGGTCAAAAAATTCATCGGACTGCTGTTAATGATGCCGCTGGTAGGCGCTGAGCCCGCCGGATATAAATATTGGAGCGCGGAGAAATTGAAGAGCATGGAGCAGACACTTGCGCCGAAAGTGAATGCCCAGAAGGTGGTGGCGGAAGATCTGGCGAAATTCGGCGCCGACCGCGCGGTGATGGTGCATCGCGAAGGCTCCGGCGCGGCGGAATTGCATAAGACCGACGCGGACCTGATGGTGGTGGTGTCGGGAGCGGCCACGCTGATCGTGGGCGGGACCATGCCCCACTCCAAGACCACGGCGCCGGGCGAGGTGCGCGCACCCTCTATCGACGGCGGAACTCGGCAGAAGATGGCGCCGGGCGATATCCTGCATATTCCGCCCAGAACCCCGCATCAAATCCTGCTGGAACCGGGAACGCAGATTACCTACTTCACCCTCAAAATGAAAGAGTGAGCGGGCGCGTTACATCGGTCGGGCTGATCTCGGACACCCATGGACTTTTGCGCGAGGAAGCGCTCGCCGCGCTGCGTGGCTCCCAGCTGATCATTCACGCCGGAGACGTGGGAAAGCCGGAGATTCTTGACGCGCTCGCGCAACTGGCGCCGGTGGTTGCAGTGCGGGGAAACATCGATCGCGGGGCATGGGCGTCAGAACTGCCTGCAACCGCGATCGTCGAGGCTGGCCCGGCCACAATTTTTGTGCTGCATGATCTGCAAGAGCTGGACTTGGATCCGGCGGCGGCCGGCATTCAAATCGTGGTGAGCGGCCATTCGCACCAGCCGGGCCGCACGGAGCGATCGGGCGTGCTCTACATCAATCCAGGCAGCGCCGGGCCGCGACGCTTCAAACTACCGGTGACGGTGGCGCGCCTGGATCTAGCAACCACGCCGTGGAGCGTCACATTCACGGAGTGCGTTTGACGTTTACTCAGGCCGCGCGGCCACCCAATATCCAGGACGCGTGCGGACTTCCAGATTGGGGCGGTTTACGATCACCTTGATGTCGTGGAATCCACCTTCAGTCTGATTATTGGGCTGATAACTTAGCAGATATTGGCTGTGCAGCTCGTCGCTAATGCCTTCCACCGCCTTCTCCAGGCTCCGCTCCCCGACGAAAGAGTATTCACGGCCGCCCGTGAAACGCGTGAAAACGTCCAGCGTATCGTCCACAAAAATGCTCTTCACCCCTTTGAATATGTCGACGAAGATCGGAATGTAGTTGCCCATGTAGTAATTCTGGTCAACGGTGGTGGGAGTGGCGGAATAGCCGCCAGGAAGGTGCTGCGCCTCCGGAGGAATCGATGGCGGACGCGGCGGCATGCCCTTGTCGGTAAGAGCGGCTACGACGGTGGAAATATCCAGCGAATAAATAGACACGTTGGCAAACTGTGCCTCGGTGAGCGCTTCACGCAGCCGCAGCTCGCTACCCCGGTCCCGCTTTTCGGCAATCAACAGCAGCACCCGCCGCCGATCGATAGGGCGATTTTTCAGCATGCGGATGCTGTAATTGACGACGTCAACCACCGCGTGATTCGAGCTGCCCGGCGTCATCTTCTTCATCGCTTCAGCCACCTTGGCGCCCTCGCTGGTGAAATCCTGCATCAGCATCATGCGATGATCGAAACCCACCACCGCGATTTCTCCGTTCTGGCCGGCGACCAACTGGTTGAGCATCGGCCCGATGTTCTGGATTTTAGGCAAGAAGTCGGTGAGGTTGGAGCTGCGCTGCACCGCCACAACGAGTGAAAGCGGCTCGTCCCGCACGTCGGCGTTGATCTTCTGCAGCTTGTTGTTATCGTACAGTTCGAAATCCTGCAGTTGGAGTCCGTTGACGAACTCGGAATTACGGTCCCGTACCGTAGTGGGCGCAATCACGACAGTGGTCGTCGCCCGGATGATTGCATCGCCAGAGCCGGTTGAAACAGGCGGGGGTAAGAGCGGTGCGGACGGCTGCGCGGCGCCGGGCGCCTTGGCCGGGTCCAGCGTCCCGGGCACCTGAGCAAACCCAGCCGCACAAACGAGGAAAATCAGCGCGTGGCGCATAACCCTAGTGTGGCACATCCCCATCATGAGCCGTCCTCCCTTCCAGAAGATCCACAACATGGGGGATCAGTTGCGCGATGGCATCCAGCGACTCCACGGCGCCCTTCGGCGATCCAGGCAGATTCACGATCAACGTTCGTCCCCGCACCCCCGCCAACCCGCGCGCCAACACTGCTTTAGACGTAAATTTTCGCCCTTCGGAACGCATTAGTTCGCCGAGGCCGGGGATTTCCCGCTCGATCACGGTACGCGTGGCTTCCGGTGTGACGTCCCGCAGAGCCACGCCGGTTCCACCGGTGGTCAGAACTACCGAAACATCGCCGGAATTCGCCAGGCGGCCGATGGCGTCCGCGATCAGGCGGGACTCATCGGGCACCAACTCTACCGCGCTCACGGTCCATCCGAAGGACTCCACGCGCTCACGAAGTGCGGGGCCGGAAAGATCCGGACGTGTTCCGGCCACCGCCGAGTCGCTCACCGTAATCACCGCAACGCGGATCATGCTTCGGGCGCCGCCGCGGCGCGCTGGTAATCGCCACTTTTGCCGCCGGTCTTTTCCAGGAGATAAAGATTCTGAATCTCGATGCCTTTATCGAGCGCCTTGGTCATGTCATAGACGGTGAGGGCTGCTACCGACGCGGCCGTCAGAGCCTCCATCTCAACGCCGGTGGCGGCCATGGTGGCGACACTGGACACAATCCGCACGCCGTCGCTTTCCAGCGTCACTTCCACGTCCACGTGAGAAAGCATGAGCGGGTGGCAAAGGGGGATCAGATCGGAAGTTTTCTTCGCCGCCGATATGCCCGCCACACGCGCGATTTCGAGCGGATTGCCTTTGGGATTGCTGGGCAACTGCGCGATCACCGAGGGCTGCATCTTCACGAAAGCGTGCGCGCGCGCGGTGCGCCTGGTGGGCGACTTGGCGGAGACATCCACCATCCGCGCCACGCCCGCATCATCGTAGTGGCTGAGCTTCCGTTTGGTGGTCATGGGTTATTTCAGCAGCACCCGAATCCAATCCCCCGCCGTCCAGGTTTCACGATCGGGTTCCGTCACCAGAAACGCGTTGGCGCGCGCGAGCGACGGCACGTCGCCGGAGCCCTGCCATGGCATGGGCGTTATCTGGCCGCCATCCGCGCTCAAGACGGCCGGCAGGAATCGCGTGAGTCCGGTTTTCTGGCCAAAATCCTGCGACAACTTACTCCACACTAGCGGAAGGCATGGCTCCTTTTGGCCACCCAGGAGTTCTACCGCTGCGCGCGCAAAGATTTCGAAGGTGACCATGGTGGAGGCCGGATTCCCGGGAAGCCCGAAGAAAAACTTGCCGCGCGCTTTGCCGAACACCAGCGGCTGTCCCGGCATAATGAGGACGCGATCGAAATAAAACTCGGCGCCTAAATCCGCCAGCACGCGCTCCACGATGTCGTACTTGCCGGCCGAGACGCCGCCTGAGAGCAGCAGCATGTCGAAACGCAGACCGTGTTCGGTTAGCTCGCGAGTGGACTGATACAGGTCCCGGGCAATAGGCAGTATAGTGGGGCAGCCGCCGGCGCGCCTCACTTGAACCGCCAGAGACTCCACATTGGAGTTGCGGATCTGATAGTCCAGCGGCGTTTCCTTCGCTTCCACGATCTCGTCGCCGGTGGCGAGGATCGCGACCTGTGGACGCGCGTAGACTGGCACTCTGGTTGAGCCCACCATGGCGAGCAGACCGATTTCGGCGAAGCCCAAGCGATGGCCGGCTTCGAGCAGCACTTCATTCTCGCGCGCCTGCGAGCCCTGAGGGCTTACATTCTCGCCAACAGCGAGCGTTCGAGCAATGCTAACGCGATCTCCAGTAACCGTGCAGTGCTCCACCATGACTACAGAGTCCGCGCCGCGCGGCAGTGGAGCGCCGGTCATGATTTCGAGCGCTTGGCCCGGCTGAACTTCACCCGCGAAAACTTCACCGGCGCGCACTTCCCCGATGATAAACAAATCGCCCGGCAGGTCCGCGGCGCGCACCGCAAAGCCATCGCGCACCGAGCGCGAGAGCGTCGGGTAGTCGCGGTCTGAGGTGACCGGCGAGGCAAGCACCCGCCCAGCCGCTTCCGATAGTCCGATCAGCTCGGTTTTCGGTTCGGATCCGGACGCGCGCAGCTCCTCGAGGACACACCGGCGGGCCTGTTCGAACGTGAGCGTGGCCACGCTGCCATTGTACCTTTGGATGGCCCGGCACCCGGATTGGTGCAAGGCGGCCCGTGTTGTTACGAACGAAAAGTTTCGCCAGTACCGGCTGCGAGTGATGGTACCCGGTGGCCCATTCCGCTTAATCCCGGACTAAGAACCTGCGAGAAAATCCGGAATTTCAGCGCGGTGGTGCGGTCCGCGTTTGGCGCGCCGGCCCAAACCGCGTAGCCTCCCGAAGACGAATAGCTCTTTCAGATAGTACAAATGGTACGAAACGTAGAGCCGAGAATCGCCCGATGGGCCGTATACTTACGCTGATGAAGCGAGAGCCTGCTCAAAAACTTCAAGCCGGTGGTTGGCTGGGCCCTAGGCCATTTGCCCAAGGTCTAGGCCGCAGCAGGGACATTTCCGCGTCGAGACCCGCTGTCGAAATCTACGGCTGGCAAATTCACAAGAAGCCCCTTTCGATCAAAATTCCGATCCATGTCGTCGAGAAGATGCAAGACGATATTCGATATGGGCTCGGCATGAGCACGCCATGCGACGTCCTGGGTTTTCTCATTGGACGCTTGTCAACCGGGTATAGCTCAACGGTCACTGTTCACGACTATGAGTTAGCCGGCTATACCAGCGAGTCTGTCGGTCCGGGGTTCTGGAACAACGATCGCCTGGCCAAGATGATCAAATCGTGGACCAGGCCCAACTCTTCTTTGTACGTGGTGGGATTCTTCCGTTCCCAAAGCGGGAAATGGCCGGAAATTGAAAAGGAAGATTTGAAGGGCGCCAAGCGGCTGCTCAAACGCACTCCCAACGTTTTCCTGCTGATCCGATCCGGATTGGACCGCAGCTATGCGGGAAGACTTTTCTTGCGGCCATCGTGGCGCGCCAAAGTGGACGAGGAATACGGCGAGTTTCCTTTAAACGCCGACATCCTTCGAGCGCAATGGGGAGCCACCGAGCAACCCAGCGAAGCGACGTCGCTGCATTTCGTGCCGGGAAATCCGCTGCAGGAACGGCACCGGCTGGAACGGGCCAAGCGCGCCGCAGCGGGCGCGGAAATCGAGGCCATCTTCGAGCGTGTTGAGGAAGTGCCGCTGAGCGCTGTAGCCAATAGCGGCGTTATCGCGGAAGCTTCAGCTTCTACGAATGCGGCTCCCGAAATTGTTTTGGAGGCACCGGCCCAGCCAACGGTTGCCAGCCAATTCACTGAGGCGCCCCCGCTGAAGGACAGCAGTATAAGCGAACCCGCCGAGGTCCCGAAGCGGAATCTTTGGAACAAACTCTTCCGCCCTGCCGCGGCACAATCGCTGCCCGTCGAGCCGGTTGCCACCGAGGCGACGCCGGAAGTTCTGTCAGAAGCTCCGCAGCAAGCTCCAAGGGAGTGGCTGTGGGAGAACCTGTCCCAACCTGCCACAGAGGAAGCGCCGCGCGTCGAGCCCATAGCGGCCGAAGCGATACCGCAAGTTCCACTGTGGCCTGGCGCGGATCAGGCGCTGCCTGTCGAGCCGCTTGCCGCAGAAGCGACGCCGGAAGTTGCAGTCTCGCCTAACGTGGATCAGTCCCTGGCCCTCGAGCCAGTTGCCGCCGAGACGACACCGAACGCTCCGTTCTGGAAGAAGCTGTTCCGGCGCGCCACGGATCAAGCGTTGCCTGTCGAGCCGATTGTTGCCGAAGCGATAACGGAAGTTGCACAATCGCCCAGCGCGGATCGATCCCTACCCGTCGAGCCGGCCGCCGCCGAGGCGATACCGAACGTTATGTTAAGCGCGGATCGATCCCTGCCCGTCGAGCCGGTCGCCGCCGAGGCGATACCGAACGTTATGTTAAGCGAGGATCAAGCTCTGCCCGTCGAGCCGGTCGCCGCCGAAGCGATAACGCAAGTTCCACAATCGCCCAGCGCGGATCGATCCCTACCCGTCGAGCCGGCCGCCGCCGAGGCGATACCGAACGTTATGTCAAGCGCGGATCGATCCCTGCCCGCCGAGCCGGTCGCCGCCGAGGCGACACCGAACGCTCCGTTCTGGAAGAAGCTATTCCGGCGCGCCACCGATCAAACGCTGCCCGTCGAGCTAGTTGCCGCCGAGGCGATACCGAACGCTATGTTGAGCGAGGATCAAGCTCTGCCCGTCGAGCCGGTCGCCGCCGAGACGATACCGAACGCTCCGTTCTGGAAGAAGCTGTTCCGGCGCGCCACCGATCAAACGCTGCCCGTCGAGCTACTTGCCGCCGAAGCGACACCGGACGCTATGTTAAGCGAAGATCAAGCGCTGCCCGCCGAGCCGGTTGCCGCCGAGGCCGGCGTGGAACAAGCGACCGTCGAGCCCTTTCCTTCCCCTAATCGGGCAGAGGCGGAAAACGACGAATATGCCGAAGTTGAAGGGGAGGATGAATTTCAAGGCGGCGGCGGAAATTGGTCAGGGGAGAATCCCCCGCCGCCCCCCGGTCGCTCCTGGCGTTCGTGGCTTGCGATTGCCGCCACCTGGATTATCGCAGCCGGCGTGACGTTATGGTGGATGGACGGACGAAACCTGTACCGCCATCACGCCGCACCGGTCG
This sequence comes from Bryobacterales bacterium, assembly GCA_963735145.1. Taxonomy (GTDB): domain Bacteria; phylum Acidobacteriota; class Terriglobia; order Bryobacterales; family Bryobacteraceae; genus Palsa-89. Next base: position 270,220 of record CAVTJS010000004.1, read on the forward strand.
AACAAACCCGCCCGGTGACCGTCTCCGGTCCGATCGGCCTTCAACTGGACAGGGCCGGAGGGCTGCTGGAGATTATTTGGGATCGCAATTCAGACACCGTGGCCAATTCCCAAGGCGGCTATCTGACCATCCGGGATGGCGGCGAGGTGAAAGAGATTCAACTGAATCCTTCCGACATCCAAACCGGGCATTTGTATTACGGGCCTAACAGCTCGGATCTGGGCATCCGTCTGGAACTATCCGAGCAAGACGGGGAGACGGCCAGCGAATCCATTCGAGTAGTGGGGCCGCCGTCGCCCGCTCGCCGCCGCTCGAACCAATAACGTTCGAACCAGCAAGGCCGTCAGTGTACCTTGGGATGTATGCGAAATCCCGGTCCCACGGAGGTTCATCTATGGCTGGTGCGGCTAGACGCTTCCGACGACAATTTCGCGCGAGCGCTTGCCTGGTTGTCGCTGGATGAAACAGACCGCGCCGAACGGCTTCGCTTCCCCCGCCATCGCCGCGCGTTTGTTCTGGGACGCGCCGCGCTGCGGGCCCTGCTGGCGAGTTACCTGGGCGTCGGGCCCACGGAAGTTCGTTTTGCATATGGGCCCCAAGGTAAACCCGCCCTCGCCGACGCCGCGTCTGCGCTGCGGTTTAACGCGTCCAATTCAAGCGACCTGGCCGCCTGCGCCTTCACCACCGGCTGTGAGATCGGAATCGATATCGAACAACATCGACCCCTCCACGACCTGGAAAGCATCGCGCACCGGTTCTTCTCGCCCGACGAAACGGCCGACCTGCAGGAGCTTCCTGAGGCCGACAAAACGTCCGCCTTCTTCCACTGCTGGACCCGTAAGGAGGCCTATATCAAGGCCATGGGAGGCGGACTCTCGATTCCGTTGGACAGTTTTCGAGTGACGCTTCAGCCCGGCGTTGGCGCGCGAATGGTGTCGCTCGGCGGAAGCCCCGACGCAGCACGCGCGTGGACTTTGCATGATTTCGATCCCGCTCCCGAATATGCGGGTGCCATCGCGTATCGGGACGCGCCGCGATCCATCCAGGCCGGTTCCGTGATCTCGGTAGACGAGTTGCTTCAAGAGCTGGCGTTCAAATAGGACCCTCAATTCGCGGGGGCCGAATGCAGGACGCGCGACTTACGGCGCGCGGTAATTATCTTATTCACACGCTCGATGAGCTCCGACGGCTTGAACGGTTTGACCATATAATCGTCGGCTCCACGGCTGAATCCCAAGGCAATGTCAATCCTGTCCCTCCTGGCTGTCAGCATCAGGACGGGAATTTCGCTGGTAACCGCGTTGTCGCGCAGCTTCTTGAGAACCTCGAATCCATCCAGATCGAGCATGTTTACATCCAGAACGATGGCATCCGGCGGGCGCTTTTGAGCCGCTTCCACTGCCTGTCTACCGCTGCGGGCGACGTCGCAGTCCATCTCCGATTGCTGCAACACCTCCGACACCAGCAAAACGATATCCGGATCGTCGTCGGCAATGAGAACCCGAAGCCGTCTCCTTTGTAGATGCGGCAAATCTCGCGTGGGTTGGGGCGGCGCTGCCTTGGCGATGAGCCGGTACACGCGCACCAGAACCTCTTCGGCGTCCCAGGGGGCGATCAGAAAATCGTACGCGCGCGCCGGCAGTCTGGAGAACGATAGCCACGACGAGCGGGAGCCAATGAATACCGCCGGGACCGACCACTGCGGCCGGCGCAGCGCGTCCTGAGCCGAGAGGGCGCATTCATTCACGATCAGCGCGCCGTACGCGGTCTGATTTTCGATAGAATTGCTCTTCATCCTCTCAACAGCAACCTGAATCTGCGCGCTCGTCGCCGCTCGCCGGATACGATTGGCTTGGTCTTCGGAAAAATCGACCAGCCCGATCCGCACATCCCGCAAGCCGGCGATCACTTCCAGCGGCAGACTCGGCTTATACCGCGTGGCTGCCCTAAACCTCCGCTGCGTGGTTTCGACGGCCTTTCTGATCTCATCGATTGAAAGGTCCCCAGGGATGAGCAGAGCTTCCAACTTCAGCGCCTGGCCGGGGATTCCCGGAAAGCCCAAGGTGGCTCCCAGGCTGGCCCAACGGTGGAGCACCCTCCATAGCGTCTGGACAGCCCGGTCGGGATCGGAGTCGAGCGCTTTCAGGATGGCGCCGCACTGTTCCAGTCCCTCCGCCAGGAAATCGTTTCTGGCCTGCGCGAGAAGATCGCCGCTGTCACATCGGGCGTCCGCATCCGTCTCCTCAACAACGTCGCCCAAATGTCTCCGCACCTGGTGCGCGAAGGTGGTGGGATCGATGGGTTTTACGATGCTGCCGTCGCATCCAGCTTCGCGGGCTCTCGCCAGATGCGCCGGATCGCCGTAGGCGGTGAGCGCGACGATGGCCGTGAGGGCGTGGACCGGATCGAGCCTGAGCTCTCCCGTCAACTCCAGGCCATCCTTGCCGGGCAACTGGAGATCCATCAGAATCAGATCCGGGTGGAACGATTGCAACAATTCCAGCGCCTTTTCCGCGCTCTCGGCCGTGCGGACGGTGTGGCCGGCTTCCTCCAGCAGGAAGCTCACCAGTTTGGATTGCATCGGGTGGTCTTCCACCACCAGTATTTGGACACCAGCCATCTCTGGCGTACATATCGGTCACAGGGCGGCGAGTCTCAGGCGGAAATCGCACCGCTATTGACGGCGGAGTCCGCCATTTGCGACGATAAACGCGTCTAAGCCCCTCCCGGGCATAAAGGAGCTTGCCGCTGTTGTACTTAAGAAGGTGGGGAGCGATGGTCCTTCTCATGTGCGGAGCCGCGCTCCTGGTTGCAGGCGACGCGCCAGCCAAACTCACTCGCGAAGAGGCGCGGAAGCTGAAGAGCCCGGTGGCCGATACCAAGCAATCCATCGACCGCGGCCGCGTGATCTTTATGCAGAATTGCACCACCTGTCACGGCGAAAACGGCAAGGCCGAGGGATCGCTGATTGCCGACGCCACCGATCTCACATCTCCGCAGCTCTACAAAAGCGGCACCAGCGAAGGCGAGATCTTTCATAGCATCCGCGATGGCGCGGGCGATCAGATGCCCGCGTTCAAATCGCAGCTCGATAGCGAAACCGATATTTGGAATTTGGTGAATTTCATCCGCAGCCTGTGGCCGGCATCCATGCGGCCCCCTGTCCAGGACGCTGGAAAATGACGACGGAAAACGATGAGAGGAGACGCAACGTGAGCGACACCAAGAACAAGGAAATTCAGAAAGATATAAAGACCGGCGAGGCGGCCCCGGAGGAATCCCGTCCATCGCGCCGCGGCTTGTTTGCTTCCTTAGGCGCCGGCGCCGCGGCGGCCGCGCTGGTGAATCCAGGGAAAATCTTTGCTGCCACCACTCCTCCCATTCCGTCCATTCGCATTCCCAAAGACATTACCGACAGCTTGGCCGAAGCCACGCATCTGGGCGACTTCGGCGAGAAGGGCGGGATGACGGGCGCCGAAGTTTTCGCCAAATCCTGCAAGGACGAAGACCTGGCCGCGCTGTTCTGCTGTCCGGGCAATTACCAGATCATCAATGCGATTTCGGCGGCGGGGATTCCGGCCTTTGGCGGGCGCTCGGAAGGCTCCATGACGTCGGCGGCGGACGGTTTTTCGCGCTGCACCGGCGAAGTGGTGGCGTGTTCAGGCACCGAAGGCCCGGGCTTCACCAACATGATTATGAATATCGCGGTGGCGCACCGCGCGCGCACGCCGCTGCTGGTGCTGGCCAGCAACGTGACCATCGCCACTGACGATCGCGAATATTTCATTCAGACCGGTTATCAGCAGCCGACCACCGAAGGGCTGAAGAAATACGGCAAGCGGCTGATCGCGCCGGACCGGGTGCATGAGTACGCGGCGTATGCGTTTCGCAACTTGAAGACCGGCGTGCCGGGACCAGTGCATCTGGATTTTCCCGGCGAGATTTATCGCGCGCGTTTCACTGAGGCGACGCAGTTGAAAGAGTATTACGGGAAAGAGAAATATCGCACCGAATCGCGCCCGCATCCCGCGCCCAAGGATCTGGCGACTGCGGTGGACATGATCAATCGCGCCGAGCGTCCCGTGATCGTGGCCGGGCACGGCGTATTTTTCCGCAAAGCTTGGGAGCCGCTGATGGTGGCGGCCGAGAAGAACGAGATCGCGGTGGTGACCTCGGGTCCGATGCGTGGGCACTTCCCGGATGAGCATCGGCTGTCGGCCAGCCTGTCGCCGGATGCGTTCATGAGCGCGGACCTGGTGGTGTTTGTCGGCCAGTACAGCATGCCCACCAAGCAGGAGTGGCGATTCAATCCGGAAGCGAAAGCCATTCGCGTGAATCCGACGGCGGAGGATTTGGGCCGCAATTGGCCGCTCGATTTGGGAATCGTGGCCGACGAGGCGGCGTTCCTGGAGGGCTTGGCCAGCGATCTGCCGCAGAAGAAGCGCGACGCGTGGGTGGGCGAGCTGGCGTCGGCGCGGCAAAAGTACGAGAAGCGATTGATCGACGAGTACGATCAGGGCGTGAAGCACAGCCAGGCCACCAACACGCTGCATCAGGCCGTGGTTTGCAAGGAAGTCCACGATTTTCTGTACAAGGGCAACATTGATCCCAAGCAGACCGTCACCGGATGGGGCGGCTGGACCATCGGCAATTGCGGAGCGCGATGGCTGCGCGCCTATCGGCCGGGACAGGAAGTGAATTGTCCTTATCAATACTCGGCTGTGGGGCCGGACCTGGCGATGATGATCGGCGCGGGCGCGGCGGTACAGTTGGGGGTGGGTCCGCAAGCGCCGTACAAAGGCGCGCCGGTGCTGGTGATCACGAGCGACGCGGGCATCACCTACAGCATGTTCGAATTGGATACCGCGGCCAAATACAAGATCCCGGTGGTGTGCGTGGTGTTCAACAACAACGCCTGGGGTATGTGGCCGAGCGCGGTGGGAACGGCGCGATCGATGCACATGTATCTCTTCCAGGAGAATCTGCGTTACGACAAAATGGCCGAGGGACTGGGCGCGCGCGGCGAATATGTGCGCACGCAGGAAGAATTCCGCAAGGCGCTCAAGACCAGCTACGAAGTGGCCGCCAAGGATCGCGTGTCGACGTTGATCAATGTGCAGGCGCTGAAAGAATTTACTTCGGGCAAGGATTACCCTCCGGGAAACATCATCAATCCCGAGCCGAGTGTGGGAGCGCTTGCCCACTAGAGCCGCGACCGTAAGGGAGCCGGTCGGAATCGTCACGGGGATTCTGGAAGGTTACGCCGAGAAGGCCGTTTTTCGGGGGTTTAGCGCGCATCCGGGAACCAAGGGGAAGGCCACGTATCGCATGGTGTGGCATCACGACCGTCCTTTCGAACTGTTCCTGGATGTCGAGAAAAAGACGCTGCGGTTTCCTGAAGTGCTGCCCGGGGTGCCCGCGCGCTCCCCGATGTATCGCGAGCTGCAAGCTTTCTTGAAGCTGCGGCAGTCGGATGAGATGCCCGAGCATCGCCGCGTCAATCCCGCCAAGGCGCGCCTGGCGCCGGGTAATAAGCGGGGAACCGTTTCGATCACGCTGACCGTCAAAGACGGCGACTTCGACTATGCCACGCGCAAAATAATTCACATCGTCCACGAAATCTTTTTGATTTTCTTGGTGGATGGTCCTTATTTTGAGTACATGGTGGAACATCTCGGATTGGATGAGGACCGGTACTAAACCCCGGCAGCTTTTCGTGCTTGCGGCGCTGGGCTTCCTCACTCTTGCGGCGTATTCGAACTCCTTCAGCGCCGGCTTCGTTTTCGACAACAAGCTCCTGTTGCTTGAAGATCCACGCATTCGTGAGGCAAGCGCTGAAAATCTCGCGCTGATCCTCGAACACACGTACTGGTGGCCGTATGGCGAGAGCGGCTTATACCGGCCCTTCGGCACGCTGTCTTATCTGTTCAACTATGCGGTGCTGGGCAATGGCGACCATCCAGCGGGCTATCACTGGATCAATCTGCTTTTGCACCTAGGCAATGTGCTGCTGGTGTATGCGCTGGCGCGCCGGCTCCTAAAAACATTTTGGCCGCCCGTGTTCGTGGCGGCTCTTTGGGCCGTGCATCCGGTGCTCACCGAATCCGTTACCAACATCATCGGGCGGGTGGATCTTCTCGCCTGCATGGCGGTGCTGAGCGGGCTTCTCTATTATCTGAAAAGCACGGAAGCACAGGGCGCGCGCCGTTGGATGTGGCTTGCGGCGCTGATGGCGGTGACGTTCGCCGGCGTATTTTCCAAGGAAAGCGCGGTGGTGATTCTGGGCGTCATCGTGCTGTATGAGCTGGTGTGGTGGAAAGAGCGGAAGAATCTGCGAGGGCTCTTGCTCGGTTGTGCAGCGATCGCGCCGCCATTGCTCGTGATGTGGTACGCGCGATCGGTAGTGATCGGGTCCACCAGCCCGGCGGATCTCCCGTTCGTCGACAACCCCCTGGTGGCGGCGGATTTCTGGACCGCCCGGCTCACGGCGCTCAAGGTGATAGGGCGGTATCTAGGACTGCTCGCTTGGCCGGCGAAACTGTCCGCGGATTATTCCTACGCCGAGATTCCGCTGGCGCACGGCTCCGCGTCGGACTGGCTGGCCTGGATCGCTTTGGCGGCCGTCATCACCGCGGTAATTGTTTTGCGGCGCAATCGAGTGGTCGTCTTCGTCGTTGGATTTGCAGCGCTGGCGTTGCTGCCGACGGCGAATCTGCTTTTTCCGATCGGCACCATCATGGCCGAAAGGTTTCTCTATTTGCCGGCCATCGCGATCGCGGCATGCGTGGTGATGGCCGTCTATGCATTGCCGCTCACCAATGCGAGGATCGCGCCGGCGGTGCTGTGTCTGGTTGTTGCGCTATTGGCCATTCGGACCTGGGTGCGCAACGCCGATTGGCACGACGATTTGAGTCTGGCGCGCGCCACCGCGCTCGCCGCACCCGCCAGCTATAAGGGGCACGCCTCGCTCGCAGCCGTGTTGTACCAATCGCACGGCGATATCGACAGCATCATCGCCGAATCCCAGAAAGCGCTCGCGCCGCTAGAGCCCTTGCCCGACTTAGATAATTACGCGCCGCCCTTCGAGCAGGCGGGGACGTTCTATTTGGCCAAGGGCGATTCGATGCTGACCAACGACGCGGCCGGCAGAATGGTGGCCCCCGCCGAGGCCCAGCAGGCTTACCAGCGCGCCCGCGCGGTTCTGGAACACTGCCGGCGGATCGTAGAGGCCTACAGTCGACGCGATAACCAACGGCCAGTCCGCTACGCCGAGACGTACCGCCTGCTGTCGGAAGCGGAATTGCGTCTCGGCGATAGCCAGGGTGCATTAGATCACGCGCGATATGCGCTGGACCTCGCGCCATTCTCCGCGTCCATGTATCTGGAATTGGCCGATGTGCTGCTGCATGCCAACCGCGTGGACGACGGCCTGGTGGCGCTGATGGAAGGCGAGATCATCACTAACGATCCGGGGCTCAGAGAGCAACTGGTGCGGCTCTATCGAAACGGCCTGGATCCCCAAGGGTGCGCCGCGGTTCAGAAGGACGGCCAGTGGACGCTCAATCCGTCCTGCGAGGTGGTTCATCGGCATCTCTGCGCCGGATCGACAGCAGCGGTAGAGACGTACACACGCGCCGGGCGCGCGGATCTGGCTGCCGCAGCCAAGGATCTTGCCGTCCAGAAGTTAGGGTGCGCCGAATAATTCGGCGTCCGCTACCAGCCCATCCTCTTGCGCAGTTCAGTAATGTGCGCGGTGTGATGCCGTGAGTGCCAGGCCATGCCTCTCAGAGTGTCCTCGACAGTCAGCGTACCCCATTCGGGATTTGTGAAGCGCCGCAACCAATCGCCGGGAGCAAGCGACTCAAAGAATCTGCACCAACGCGCGGTCACCCCTTCGTACAACTGGAGCGAGGGCTCCACGGGACTGGTGCGCGCATCGGCAAGTTCGGCCCACAGCTGTTCCGCATACGTTTTGGTAATCGGGACGTCTTCAGTGACCGCGAGCTTAGGGCGAATGTACCAATTCACCTGCGCGTCGGCCAGATGATGGACCACCTGCCGCACCGTCCAGCCACCGGGACGATAAGGCGTATCGAGTTGGTGGTCGGAGAGCCCTGCAACCGCCGCTCTCAGTTTCGCCGGCGCCTCGGCGAGCTGCGAAAGATATAGCGGACGGTCCTCGGAACGGAAAGGATCTTTGAAATCGAACCGGCCGACTGGATAACGAATATGGTCGCTGGGCGTCATTTCAGTCGGATATTCCGCACTTCGATTTTCATAGGTTCACCGGCGTGTAATTGTATTCCGATCAAGCCATTCAATTTGCGATTCGCCGTGTCGTCGTCGATCAGCGTGCTCATCACACGACCATTCAGAATCTGAATCAAGACGTTGCCGCGCGCGATGATGCGATATTCGTTCCATCCCGGCACATGAATGCCGGCCTTCAGCTCCGCATCGTTTCCTAACGATCCCAGCAGCGCGGGCTTGGCGCCGGTCTCAACGGAGACCGATTGGCCGCGCAATGCCAGGAATCCACGGCCCCGCTCTTCGTAGATCTGCCCCGTATACTGCTGGGCGGCGTCGATGTCGGCCTGATAGCCTTTCATTGCCCAGCGGACGCCGGGAAGCTCGGCGCTGCGATATTGAATGCCGCTGTTTCCGCCGGTGATCCGGTACTTGACGAGAAGTTCGAAGTCCGACGGCGAGCCGCCGCGCCAGATCAGAAACGTGTTCTGCCTGGGGATGGCGCCGGGCTTCGTTTCGCCCACCATCGCTCCGTCTTCCACGCGCCAGTACGCCGGATCGCCATCCCAGCCGTGCAGAGTTTTGCCGTCAAAGATTGTTTTGAAAATGACTGGCTGGAAAGCCTGGCCGCCCGCCAGCGTTGGAACCAACAGCGCCGCGAAGATGCCGGCCGAACGATTACGGCTGCGGAATGCCCAATCCAAACGCATACAACATGCCGTCCTCGGTGCCGACATACACGCGGCCTCCGCCCACCGCGGGAGCGCTGAAGTGCGAGAATCCGCGCATGGTATCCCCGCTTGAAAACAGCACGTCGCCGGTCTTTGCATCCAGCGCATAGATAATGGCGTGGCCCGCCTTGGCCTTTCGATCTTCGACGCTTAGCAGATTGCCGCTGGATCCGAATTGCACCGGTGAGTCGCCATCGGACAACGCGAAAACAACTCCATTGGCAATGATCACCGGCGTGGGCACCGACATGTTCAGCGAATTCCAGGCGGGAGCCAGCACCGGCTTACCCGACTGTTCTTCCACTTTGAATGCCATCACGCTGCCGTCTGGAGTCTCGCCATGCTGTAACGCAAACTTCGTCGCGGGCGTGGGAGGTCCCCAGGCAGGCGCGTACAGCCAGCGTGTTCCTGCCGCATCTTCCCAAGTAGAGAAAGCGCCCCAAAATCCCTTTCCCGCGAAGTTCACTTCCTCGTTGGCGAACAGCGGACTGCGATAGAGCGGGACGCGGTGATCCGGACCACCCAGCGACTTGGTGTCGAGCAAGAAGATGACGCCTTCCTTGCCGCTGGTGGCCGCGAGCTCCCAGTTTTTAAAATTGAAAATTGTGGGACCAATACTGCCCATATCGAGATCTTTCTTGGTCATCCACGATCGATTGCGCGGCGTGAAGTAATCGGTGAGCTTCAAATCCTTGGGGGAAAGTGACATTACAGAATCCGCCATCTGATTCTTTTCCGGATCGAACATACCATCGCCCGTTTCCACGATCACGCGGCCGTCCGAAGTAATGGCTGCCCCGCCCCGGCCCCAGATTCCCGCTCCATTGGTGCCTGCCTCAAAGTAGGAAACTTTGCGATCGGAATTGCTCAGGTCCATGGCATACACGCCCGATTTCACGCCATTGCAGTTCTGCGAGGTCGTGGCATAAAGCATCCCGTCAACAAGATTCATGCTCCACATCTTGGCAAACGCTGGCACGAAAGGCGTGGGCGGCAGAACGTCTTCGCCGCTCACCAGGTTGAAGGCGTGGAGCTTGCCATCGCTCGCCAGCACATAGAGCGCCTGGCCGAATCCTGGCGCGGCGCCGCCGGTGCGTGGAACCGGGCCGATCACGGGCGTGGCCGTCAATCCGTTGGGGCACAGCGAGCTATCGCGGCGCTGGGGCGTGCCTTCGGCCGAGAGCGTTTTCTCCCAGAACATCTTCCCGGTGTCGCCGTCCACGACGAACACTTTGTTCGATATTCCCGCGACAATCACCAGGTCCTTGACGCCATGCGGCGTCGCGATGCTGGCTCGCACCAATGGCGCAGTCAGATTGCTCAGCGCCCTGGCATCGGAATCCAGCTTGACGCTCCATTCAAGCTTCAGATGTTTGACACTGTCGGCGTTGAGATCGGTCTCGGTTTTGTTCCAGCCGGTGCGCTGCGCATCGCCTCCGAATGTATTCCAACTGCCGCGCCCGCCTTGGCCCGGCAACAGCATCGGCAATGCCAGCAGGACAGGCAATACTATTGCGATTCTCATCAGCGGGGCCAGTGTATATCCGGCCAGCCAGCGATGTCAAACACCTGACTTGGCTGCATACAACGGACACCCAAAATCTGCACTGAAATTTCAATTTCATCTTGACCGCGACATTGAAATGGAATATGCTCGACAAAGTTCGTATTTCGTATTGCTTCGTGGCATAATCTTGCCGCGTGCCGGGTCGGGTCGCTTAACTCAAAGTCTGAGGAGACGTGTATGCGCTCAATGTTTGTAGCCGTCGTACTGATCACGCTGTGTTGGCTGGTCGCTATTCCGCTGGCGTTCGGCCAAGGTGGCACCGGAACGATCACGGGCACAATTACCGATCCCACTGGGTTGGCAGTTGCCGGAGCGAATGTGGAAGCCAAGAACGCCGAGACCGGAGCAATTTACACCGCGGTGTCCACCGGCGCGGGGAACTATACGATTCCGAATTTGCCCGTCGGCACCTACGAACTCACGGCAAAGGTTTCCGGGTTCAAGACTTATAACCACGTCAACCTCGCTGTCGCTGCGGCGCAGACCTTGCGGCAAGACATCCCTCTGGAGGTAGGCGCTGCTTCGGAGTCCATCACCGTAGAGGCGCAAGCCACGCTGCTCAAAACCGAGACCGGCGATCAGACGTTTGACGTTACTCTCGAGCAAATGGATAACCTGCCGTTGTTAGGTATCGGAACCACTAACGCTGGCACCTCAGGGTACCGCAATCCTTACAACACGCTTCTCACGCTTCCAGGTGTGAGCGGGTACAACAGCAGCGGACTGGTTACCGTGAATGGGCTGGGCGGGACTACGCCGGGCGCTAGTCCCAACGCGTTCGTCCCCTCTCTCGGCGAGACGATGCGCATCGAAGGTCAAGACGCCACGTCCCGCATCTTCAATACTTACGATTACACCCAGATGGCGCAGCCGAACACCGATGCGGTTCAAGAAATTGCGTATCAGACCAGCAACTACGCTCCTGAATACGGCCAGGCCGGTACCGCGGTCATCAACATGACCATGAAGTCGGGGACGAATCAATACCACGGCACCGCCTTCGAGTATTTCGTCAACGAAGACCTAAATGCCGCGGACCCGTACACTGAAAACACCACTGGCACGGGACCCTACCGGCCCCTGAACCGCCGCAACGATTTCGGTGGCACCCTCGGCGGCCCGATCATCATCCCCAAGCTCTACAACGGTAAGAACAAAACATTTTTCTTCTTCGCTTATGAGCAGTACCTGGAAGGTACTTCGTACGACTTTACCGACACCGTTCCGACCACCGCGATGCGCAACGGTGACTTTTCGGCTATCTCGGCGAATGGGACTTGTAGTTTGTGCGCCGCGTACGGTATTCCGACTGCGCCAATCGGTACCGATCCTCTAGGGCGGCCAATTTACGCGAATGAGATCTATAATCCCACCACGCGTGGCGTCACTTCCAGTGGTTTGGGATATGCCAATCCGTTTCCGAACAATGTCATTCCGGCCAGTATGATCAGTCCCAGCTCGGCGGCGTTCCTGGCTCTGTTTCCCCAACCGACCAACTCCAACCTGGTGGGCAACTATGCCGGGATCATCCACGGTGGACGATACTCCGCGATCCCGACCTTTAAGATCGATGAAATCATCTCCGAAAAGGACAAGCTGTCGTTCTACTGGGACAGGAACAACACGGAAAGCCAGATATCTTATCCGCTGGGAAACGCCGATGGCCTGCCTACCGAAATCGGCGGGTATCGAGGAACATTTATTCCTACCTGGATCGCGCGGCTGAACTATGACCGCACCATTTCCCCGACCGTCCTGCTCCACCTGGGCGTAGGCTACATGCACACCAGTTTCAGCGACCGGGCGCCATTCCTGGATTTTAATCCTTCCGCATTCGATCTCTCCGGATTTGTGCAGGACCGCCAATTCCCGAGCATTACCGGCATGTGCGGCCAACTGCAAGGCCCCGGCGCCCTGCCGAATTGCATCAGCGGCACCGCGTCTTATTTCGGCAACACGTACTCAGGGTTCGGCGGTATGCAAAATGTCGGCACCTCCGCTCAAATCCAATCGCAGAACTACGAGGAGAAGCCGAGTTTCAATGCCAACGTCACCTGGATCAAAGGCGCCCACAGCTTCAAGTTCGGAGCTGAATTGTACCTCGAGCAAGTTTATACCGGAGCCTTCTCGGGAGTGACGCTGGCGGCTACCAACCCGCAAGGCGTTTCTTCGGCAACCGCAGAACCATTCATTCCGACCTCGAGCTTTAACGGATATAACATGGGATTCGGCTTCGCCAGTTTCCTGCTCGGCGACTATGCCTCCATCACGCAGACTCCGAATGAGTTTTACCGGGAAGGAAACCAGCAGTGGGGGCTGTTTGTCCAGGACTCCTGGAAGGTACGCCGCAATCTGACCGTGACGTACGGAGTGCGGTGGGATTACGCGACGCCCGAGCGTGAGCAATATGGCCGGTTGGGACAGTTAGATCCAACCCTACCAAACGCCAGTGCGGGCGGTGCACTCGGGGCAGTTGAGTATGCTGCCACTTGCAATTGTCCGTTCTACAAGTCCGCGTACCCATTTGCGCTCGGGCCGCGACTCGGCGTCGCCTACCAGTTAAGTCCGAGGACCGTGATTCGTGGCGGATGGGGTTTCACTTATCAGTACGTCGCCAGCCCGGCCGGAGCCACAATCGGTACTCCTGGCGTCTATCCTTTGTCCGGGGTGAACCCCTATGTAAATATCGCCACGCCTGGCGCAATTCCGACTCCCACTTGGCCGAGCTTGAATCCTTATGTTTACCCGATCCCCGGCACCGTTGGAGTGCCTGGCGTGTCAGATCCCTACGTGCCCGATTCGCAGGAAAACCGCCCGCCTCGCATCAACCAATACAGCTTCAGCATTCAGCAGCAGATCACCAGCAATCTGATCTTCCAAGCTGCGTATGTAGGTAATCATGCTGTTTGGCTCGGCAGCGGCCCCTACGGTACAGTGGCTGGCACGGGCGAAAATACTACCGAAACCGCTCAAATCTCGCCGCAAACCTACGCGCAATTCGGTTTGTATCCGTACCCGGGAACTGGTCCCGCGGGAACCAACAATTATGCCGACTACCTGCTGACCCTTCAGCCGCTGAACAGTTCCGCGGTGCAGGCGCGGCTGGCGCAGTCCGGGCACGCCGGGTTCGTGCCCTATGGCGGTTTCCCGGTTACCAACTCGCTCCAGAGCGCCCTTTACCCATTTCCGCAATACGGCGGTATTCTTGACTCGAATTCCCCAACCGGCGCCTCCAAGTACGACTCTCTGCAACTTAGCACGACGAAGCGTTTCTCTCACGGTCTGCAGGCTGGAGGTACATACACTTGGGCCGCGGGCTACGTGAAACCCTATCGCCAGGACTTCTTTAATTCGCAGAGCGCGGTGTGGGAGATCCAGCAGATCCCGATTCAGGATCTCAACTTCAACGCGATTTACACCGTGCCCGGAGCGTCCTTCATCCCGACCAAAGGCGGCCTTCACTGGCTGGCGAAGGATTGGCAGGTCGGCTGGTTCGCCAATTACCAAAGCGGCCAGTTCCTGGCGCCTCCCACCAGCCCGACTCTGAACTTCCTTCCGAGCGAGGACATTCGCGTCGCGGGGCAGCCTTTGTACACCTCTGGCGTAAACATCAACGATCACAGTACCTTCAGTCCTTATACGACGCAGGTGCTGAATCCCGCTGCGTGGGCGCCATGCCCCGCTGGTGGCGTTTGCGCGGCCACCACTGTGTTCTACAAAGATTTCCGCGGCCCGCGCATCCCGACCGAAAACGCCAATCTCGGCCGCAATTTCCGCTTTGGTCCGGAGGGTAAATTCAATCTATTTATCCGCGCCGAATTCGTCAACATCTTCAATCGGACGTTGCTGCCCAATCCGACTACCGCAAACCCGCAAAACCCGGTGGTCCGCGGCGGGGTGCTGCCGAATGGCGCCAGCGTCCTCTCCGGTGGCTTCGGCGTCATCGATGCCTATAGCGCGCCCGGTACCTATTACGGCACGCCTCCTTACCTGCAGGGCCGCACTGGCACTCTGGTCGCTCGCTTCTCGTTCTGATCTACTGATGTAGTGCTGTCGAAATACTGGCTGATCTTCACCACAACGCTCGGCTTGCTCGCGGCAGGCCGGGCGTTTACTCCTTATGCCAACGTCAAGGCAATCCTGGAGGATCAGCGAAACGCCCTCCCCGCCGCACTCAAGAACCCGAACGAAGCTCGTTGGATGGAGTGGGCGCACAAACAGGACCAGGCCATTCGCGCGCGCCTGCAGCAGGGCGAGTTGGATTCCATGGTGAATCTTCTGTTATACGGCACCTCCTTCACCAGCCAGCCGCGGATCAAGATGGAGGGCCTCACCGAGGCTTCCAAGGCCGGGATTTTGCGAGCCCGCGTAGACGATCTGGTGGCGGGGCTTGGCAATCCTGGCGACAACGAGCGCCTCATTTTTCTTCGCGGGCTTCTGCGAAGTGAGGCCGTGGACGCGGACGATCCGAAATCCGCCGGCGTGTTCGTGCTTCAGAATCTCCAACGGGTGGTGGAGGAGCGAAAGACGCTGGCCGAGCGCGCGGCCGACGTGAAGCCGTCGTCGCCCTTGGACCGGGGTTCCCTGTTTCGCGACCGCGGAGTTTCACTCGACACCAGCATCATCCCGGATTTTTCCATCGAACAGACGCTGCGCGATCTCAAAGCTCGCGGCGTTCTGCGCGAAGGCCGGGTGGCGCGCGTGGCCGTGATTGGGCCGGGACTCGATTTTATCGACAAGAACGAAGACTCCGCCTACGATTATTATCCCCAGCAAACTGTGCAACCGTTTGCGCTGTACGATTCGCTTATGCGGCTGAAGCTGGCGGAAGCCGGCGGCGCGTCGATATCGATTTTCGACATCAGCTCCCGGGTAATCCAGCATATCCAGCGCGCCCGCGACCGCGCCTCGAAAGACGTTGGCTATGTCGTCCAGTTGCCGCGCGACATTGCGCGTCCGTGGCCGCCGGAGCTGATTAGCTACTGGAAATCGCTCGGCAATCAGGTGGGCGCGCCGATCACGCCCATCGCTCCTCCGCAGATCTTCCCAGGGCTGGAGACGCGAGCGGTGCGAATCCGTCCCGAAGTGATTCTGGCGTGCCAGCCGATGGATCTGAATATCGTTCTCGAACGCCTCAATCTAGCCCCGGCGGATCGTTTCGATCTCATCGTGGGCACCAACATTTTTGTCTACTACGACGCGTTCGAACAGACTCTGGCGCTGGAGAACGCAGGCGCCATGCTGAAGCCCGGAGGTCTTTTGTTGACAAATGACCGGCTGCCCGCCGTTCCCGGCGGTTCCATGCAATTGGCCGGCGTCACTGTGGTGCCATTCGACGCTCCTGGAGTGAGCGCCCGCCAGGCCGTGGGCTGGTACCGAAAGCAATAACCGAAATAGCGCGCGGCACGCCCATACGAGTATGATGAACAATATGAATCGAGCGGCACTCCTGATCCCCTTCCTCGCCATTTCCGTTCTTGTGGCCCAAGCGCAAGATTTGCCGGCGGGCAAAGGGAAGGACTTAGTGGAGAACACCTGTGGAAGCTGCCACGGCTTGGACGTCGTGGTCGCGCAACACGCGACGAAAGATGGATGGTCTTCGATTGTCGACTACATGGTTTCGCGCGGCGCAACCGGCACTCCCCAGGAGCTTGCCACCATCGTCGATTACCTGGCCAAGAATTTCCCGGCGCTGCCCTCCAAGACCAATGTCAATAAGGCGACCTCCATGGATCTACAGACCCAACTCGAGTTAACCGCCCAGGACGCCGACGCGATCGTCAAGTATCGCACCGACCATGGCGATTTCAAGGATTGGGACAGCCTTACCAAAGTCCCCGGCATCGATACAGCGAAACTGACGGCGAAGAAAGACAGCATCGTCTTCACCGACGCCGCCGCCCAGTAGGCATTTTCCATGACAAGACGAGACGTCCTCAAAGCGAGCGCCGCGGCAGCGCTTGTTCCGGCAGGACTGCGTGCGGCCCCTGCATCCGCCGGACGCTTGAAGCAGTCCGTCGCGCGCTGGTGCTACGCCAAGATCCCTATCGACGATCTGTGCCGCACCGCGGCTGACCTAGGCATCACGGGCATGGATCTGGTGGCGCCCGAGGACTGGCCCGTGCTGCGCAAATACGGCATCACGCCTTCGATGGTACAGGGCGCGGGCGCCTTCACCGAAGGCTGGAACAACAAAGCCAATCACGACAAACTGGAAGAACAGGCGCGCTCGAGCATCGTCCGGGCCGCCGACGCGAAGGTTCCCAACGTGATCACGCTGTTCGGCGCGCGGCGCGGGATGAGCGACCAGGAAGGAATCGACAACTGCATCACCGGCCTGAACCGAGTGAAGAAATTCGCCGAGGATCACGGCGTCACGCTGTGCATCGAGCTGCTGAATAGCAAAGTGGATCACAAGGATTATCAGGGCGACCACACCAGCTACGGCGTGGCCGTCATCAAAGGCGTGGATTCACCGCGCGTGAAGCTGCTCTACGACGCTTACCACATGCAGATCATGGAAGGCGACCTGATCCGCACCATTCGCGACAACATCCAACACATCGCGCACTTTCATTGCGCCGGCGTTCCCGGCCGCCACGAGATCGACGACACCCAGGAAGTAAACTGGCATGCGGTGGCGAAGGCCATCGCCGACCTGAATTTTCCAGGCTACATCGCGCAGGAGTTTGTGCCGACGCGCGATCCGCTGACGTCGCTCAAGCAAGCCGTACAAGTACTCACCGTTTAAGCGATCCCGCATCGCACCTTTTAAGGTACAATGCACTAGAAAAGGTACAAGCAATCGCCAAAGATCCTCAGCCCAAGGAAATCCCGCTTGTCTTGTTCCGCGCGATCTCGGGAAACGAGCCTGTGCGGGAATGGCTGAAGGAACTGCCAGCAGAGGAACGCCAAGCCATAGGCATGGACCTGCTTCGGGCGCAGTGGCGATGGCCTGTGGGGATGCCGTTATGCCGTCCGATGGGAAGCGGGTGATGGAAAGTTCGGACCGATTTGCCGACGAAGCGCACGGCGCGAGTGCTGCTTTGCCTTTACCGTGAGCACCTCGTCGCGCTGCATGGGTTCATCAAGAAAACGCGGGCCACGCCCGGTGAGGACTTGGCGTTGGCGCGCAAGCGCAAGAAGGAGCTGGAGCAATGAGCAAGAAACACCTGGGTTCGCGCGTCGATGACTTCCTCAAGGAGGAGGACATCTTCGCAGAGGCGCAAGCGCTGGCAGTCAAAGAAGTCGTCGCTTGGCAGCTCGCGGAGGCCATGAAGAAGAAAAAACTCTCGAAGAACAGAATGGCTGCGCTGCTCAAGACCAGCCGCACGCAAGTGGACCGGCTCCTCAGCGCCAAGGACGACATCACGCTATCGAGTTTGCAGCGCGCGGCGGCGATCGTGGGCCGCCGCGTCACAATTGAGCTCGTCTAGGCTTACTTCACCGCCATCGCCGTTCGCCAACCTGCCGCATACTCTTCGCGGGCTGTCTTGGCATACGGTACGGGGCTGACCACGGCCCGGATTTCGGTCTGCTTGTGGCGCTCCACGGTAGCTTTCTTGGTCCCGCCGCCTTCTTCGCCCCAAACCAGCGTGACTTCGGTGCCAATCTGGACGTCGTGCTCCACAATCCCGAGCGAAAGCATGGAGCCTTCGTTGTAGCTGTAACCGCTGAACATCGAAAGGCCCGCCAGTTTCCCGCCGATCAATACCTGATCGTAGGAAGCAGAAGCGTAGTTGGACAACGGCAGGTCGATGTACTTGTAGCGCTGTTCGATGGGGCCAAGCATAGACCGCTGCACCTTCGCGACGTCTTCGGCATTCCAGGCGAAGGTCACTTTCTTGCGCTGCGGCTCCTTGGAGATTTTCTCCAAAGCCTCGCGACCGATGAAATCGTGGTCGAATTTGACGAAAGGTCCATAGCCCATTTCGTACGGCGTCACATAATAATCCGCGATGTTTTTCGAAACGAAACTGCCGCCCAAAGAGCCCGTGCCTTCGTAGCTGGCCGCGGGCAGCCATTGCCGGTACGCCTTCATCTTGTCGCCGGTGTAGACGGCCGGGAGCGGCGAAGGAATCCAGCCCGACTCCAGCGTGTTCGTCGCATAGGCGCGGGAGCCAACTTGCGTCAGGCCAAACTCCTTGCCCGCTTCCACAATCGCCGCGCGGATTTCCTCGCGCTCTTCGTAGGGACCCCAAATTTCCAACCCGGGAGCGCCGGCCATTCCGTGACGCAGCGCGCGAACCTTCCGTCCCGCGATGTTCATGTAGCCCATATTGAAAAACTTGATTTCCGGCAGCGGTCCGCCGTTCAGCTTCTCAATCACCTGCCAGGCGTTCGGCCCTTGAATCTGGTAGCGATAACAAGTGCGGATCACGGCCTTTCCGCCGGGATTGGAAGGCGACCGGTCGTCCTTTTGGGTGGTCACTTTGAATCCGCTGGTTTCGGCCTGGAATTCGATCCAACTGGCGGCCGGGGCGCGTCCCACGAACACCAGCTTGTTGGGCTCCAGGTGAAACAGGATTCCATCGCCGATCACATGGCCGTCGTAGCTGCAGGGAGCAAGCTGCTTGGCTCTGTCGACGGGAAATTTTTCGAAACTGTTGAACCCGAGATAGGAAGCCAGCTTCACCGCATCGGGTCCCTCCATGTAAACGTTGACCATGTGGTGCGACTGGTCGAAAAGAACGCAACTGTCGCGCCACGCGCGTTGTTCGTCGCGCCAGTTCGAGTATTCGGCGGGCACTACGGGATACACGTAGGCGCCTATCTGCGAATTACGCAAGAGGTCGACGGGATTCTTGGTCTTTAAGAGATCTTCCAGGCTTTGGCTCATGATGATTCCTTTCCATGGGCACAACAATTGCGTCGCACCCCGAATGCAAAGGGACCAGTCTATCACATGGTGCGCATGCGATCCATAGCGTTTCGAACTTCCGGGGGCGTTCGATATAATGACGCTGCCAATGAAGATCGATCTATTCAATCACTTTTTTCCGCCCCGCTACGCACACGACGTCATCGAGGCCGGGCTCGCGGGCAAGGACATGGGCAAACGCGTGCGAAACGTGCCCACCATCGCGGATCTGGACGCGCGCTTTCGCGTGATGGACGAGTTCGGAGAATATTGCCAGTTTCTCACGCTGCCCGCGCCGCCCATGGAAACCATGGCCGCGCCCGACAAATCGCCAGAATTTGCGCGCATCGCCAACGATGGCCTGGCCGAGCTGGTGGCGAAATATCCCGACCGTTTTATCGGATTCGGGGCGTCTCTGCCGATGAACAACGTCGATGCCTGTCTGGAGGAAATCGACCGCTCGGTCAATCAACTGGGCGCGCGCGGTTTCCAGATCTACACCAATGTCGCGGGCAAGCCGCTGGACCTGCCTGAGTTCGCGCCGCTCTTCGACCACGCAGCGCACCGCGACCTTACCATCTGGATGCATCCCGCGCGCGGCGCCGATTTCCCCGACTATAAGACCGAGACCAAATCCAAGTACGAAATCTGGTGGACCTTCGGCTGGCCCTATGAAACCAGCGCCGCCATGTCGCGCATGGTGTTCTCGGGGTTATTCGACCGGCATCCGCATCTGAGGATCGTCACGCATCACATGGGTGGAATGATCCCGTATTTCGAAGGGCGCGTCGGCTTCGGCTGGGACGTGCTCGGCTCGCGCACATCGGATGAAGATTACGTGTCGCTCCGTCAATCCATGAAGAAGCGCCCCATTGATTATTTCCGCAACTTCTATGCCGACACGGCGCTGTTCGGCGGACAGGCAGCCACCCGGAACGGTCTCGATTTTTTTGGCGTGGATCACTGCGTCTTCGCTTCCGACGTGCCGTTCGAACCCAAGCCCGGCCTTTACATTCGCGAGACCATCCGCTGCATCGAAGGCCTGGATATCAGCGCGGCCGACAAGCAGAAGATCTACGAGGGGAATGCTCGCCGGCTGTTGAAGCTGACCTAAGGAGAAACCATGAAGCTGCTTTTGGCTGTTGGCTTATTGGCAGCGCCCGCTTTGTTTTCCGAAGCCAGGGCCGCCACTTGCGAAAGCCTGGCGGCGCTCGCGCTGCCGAACACCACCATCACTCGGGCCGAGCGAGTCGCAGCGGGTGAGTTCATGCCGCCGGGCCGAACATTCGGAGGAGGACCCGCGCTCCCTGTGGCGTTCAAGGATCTGCCCGCGTTCTGCCGTATCGCGGCGACGTTGAAGCCGAGCGACGATTCCGATATCAAGATCGAAGTCTGGCTTCCCGCGTCGGGATGGAACGGAAAATTCCAGGCGGTGGGCAACGGCGGATGGGCCGGCGTGATCAGCTACGGCGCAATGGCGGAGGCGCTGCACGATGGCTACGCCACGTCTTCTACAGACACCGGCCACGTAGGAGGCAGCGGCAGTTTCGCGCTCGGGCATCCGGAGAAAGTAGCAGACTTCGGATATCGCTCCGAGCACGAAATGACGGTGAAGTCGAAAGCCATCATCGCGGCGTTTTATGGAACGCCCGCTCGAATGTCTTATTGGAATGGCTGCTCCACCGGAGGCCGGCAAGGATTGAAAGAGGCGCAGCGCTTTCCGGACGATTACGACGGGATCGTCGCTGGAGCGCCCGCCAATCCACGCACGCACCTGGCGTTCGCCACATTGTGGATCGCGCACGCCAATTTGAAAGATCCCGCCAGCTACATTCCTCCCGCGAAATATCCGGCGATTCATCAAGCGGTGCTCAACGCCTGCGATGCGCTGGACGGCTTGAAAGACGGGCTGATCACTGACCCCACGCAGTGCCATTTCGATGCTCAGGCCATCGCATGCAAGGGCGCGGATACTTCCGAATGCCTGACCGCGCCGCAGATTGAAACGGTGAAGAAGATTCTCTCGCCTTCCCGCAATCCCCGCACCGGAGAAGAAATTTATCCTGGCCTGGAACCGGGCGCAGAGCTGGGTTGGGCCACGCTGGCCGGTCCGCAGCCGTTTTCAGCCACCACAGATCATTTCAAATACGTGGTGTTTAAAGATCCGAATTGGGATTGGAAGACGCTCAACTTCGATAGCGACGTGGCGCTGGCGGACAAGATCGATCACGAGACTATCAACGCCACCGATGCGAATTTGCAGCCGTTCTTCTCGCGCAAAGGAAAGCTGCTGTTGTATCACGGATGGGCCGACCAAAATGTCGCGCCGCTTTCCACCGTCAATTACTACAAGCGCGTGATGGATACTCTCGGCGGCGAGAGCCAGACCGCCGATTCCATCCGGCTCTTCATGGCGCCCGGCATGGCGCATTGCGGCGGAGGCGATGGTCCGAACAGGTTCGATGTGATGAGCGCGATGACCGCCTGGCGCGAGGATGGCCACGCTCCCGAGCGCATCGTCGCGACGCGCGCCACGAGAACCCGTCCGCTGTGCGCCTATCCGCAGGTAGCGAAGTACAAAGGCAGCGGCAGCATTGACGAGGCGGAGAACTTCGTCTGCGCACCACCCGCGAAATAGCTCACGCGGCTGCGACGGAAATGGAATACACGGGCGGTAAGGTATCGGCCATGGTCTGCCAGGACTCCCCAGCGTCGCGGGTGTAGAACACGTGGCCGGAACTGGTGCCGACATACACGCCCGCCGGGTCCATATCGTCGGAAGTCATCGCTTCGCGCAAAACCAAAAGATGAGCGTTGCGCTGCGGCAGGCCTCGCGAGAGGAGCTTCCACGTTTTCCCGCCGTCACGAGTGCGCGCCACGCGAAATTTGCCCTCCGGATTGCAACGATACTCGGCCGAATCGATAGGCACGGTGAACATCGTCTTGGGCTCCGCCGCGGGCACCGCCAGTCCGAACCCGAAGCGCGAAGGCAGCCCGCGCGAAATATCGGTCCAGCGGTCGCCACTCAACTTTCCGCGATAAATGCCGCAATGGTTCTGCTGATAGAGCGCCTCGGGCTGCTGGGGATGCGCCAACAGCTTGTGTACGCACTGGCCCACTTCCGGCAGCTTATTGGGCAGAAAATCCGCGCGTACGCCGCGATTGTGCGGCTCCCACGTCGCGCCGCCGTCGGCCGTGCGAAAGACACCTGCGGCCGAGATGGCCACCACCATTCTGCCTTGCCCCAGACATTGGATGGAGTGGAGGCACATGCCGCCCGCTCCCGGGTTCCATTGCGCGCGCGTCGGATGGTTAGTGAGCGACGCAACTTCTTCCCAGCTCTCGCCCCAATCGCCGCTGCGGAACAGCGCGCCCGGATCGGCTCCCGAGTAAACCGCGCCCGGCTCGTCGGCATGGCCGGCCCGGATATGCCAGATGCGCTTCACGGACTGATCGGGGACGCACTTCAGCTCCAGCCCCTTTTCCGATAGCTTCCAAGTCTTGCCGCCGTCGGTGCTGGCGTGGATGTGGGGCCCGAACCATCCACTGTTCACGGCCGCGTACAAGCGCTGGGGTTGCCGAGGGTCCTGAGAAACATGATTCACTTCCAGGCCGCGAAAATGCGGGCCGTCTGCGCTCCAGGTCTTGCGATTGGTGGTGGAAAATGCGAAGGCACCCTTACGGGTGCCTATCCATACGGTTAACTTGGGCGTGGCCATGGGCCCATTTTAATGCGAAAACAGGGGCGCCTCGCGAATTACTTCGCCTTTTTCTGCTTCTGTTGGCCGACGCGGATCTTGAAATGCTGCAGCTTGGCTTCCTGAAACGCCTTGTGATCGTGGCGCGCCACGACGTCGTTCAGATAGGCGTCCACGTTGGCGTCCTTGGGCAGGACCGCCATCACCGTGAAACTCTCGTTGCAGGACGGGCAGAACGGGCGGAAACGCTTTACGTTGGGGATTGCCATACAGTCTCAGTTTATCACGGACCTTCGCCAAGCGAGAATAGAGCATGTTCTCGCGCGCCGCCTCTTTGGAAAGCGCTAAACAGGCTATCAAAACCGCCGTCGCGGGTGTCATCTCGCTATGGGTCACCAACCTTTTCCATCTGCCGCAGGGCTATTGGGCCGCGATCAGCGCGCTCATTGTGATGCAATCCAACGTCGGGGCTACCTTGAGTGCTTCGCGCACGCGCCTGGCGGGAACAGCGGTGGGCGCGGTGATTGGGGGGCTCTTCTTCGCCCTCTGGGGCGCCAACACATTGGCCTTTGCACTCGCGGTGGCGATCGCATTCTTGGTGTGCGACGTGCTCCATTTGGCGGAAAGCCAGCGGCTGGCCACCGTGACTGTAGCCATCATTATGTTGGTCGGGCAAACCAGCTCGGCGTGGGTGATCGCGCTGCACCGCTTCTCGGAGGTAGCGCTCGGGATCCTGATCGCGCTCGCGGTGTCGCTGATCGTGTGGCCGAATCATGCGCGCCGCCGCGTCCGGCAGGGACTGGCCGACGCACTCATGAAGCTGCGAGATCTGTACCTGGCTGTCATGTCCAGCTACCGGGGGCAGCCCACGCCGGCCATCGAGCCGTTAAAGGCCGAAGTTTCCGCCGCGATTCACAGGAATATCGACTTACTGCAGTTCGCTCTGCAGGAATCCTTCGGGCCCATGAAAGAGCGGGAGTCGCTGGCTGTGCTGGCCCATCAGGTGAACCGGATTTTTCATGCCGTGGACACTCTGGAGTTTGCCAACAGCGCCTCGGACACGTACTTCCGAAACTTCGAAATCGCGCTGGACGATGTGGAGGAGGGCATTTCTCGGGCGCTGGATGCGCTTTCCAAAAGCATCGCCGCGGGGAAACTCTACCCCGAATGGCCGGATCTCGAGGCGATGACCTCCAAGCTCGATGAGCAGGCGGCGCAGGCGCGCGAGGCTGGCTCAACCATGAATTATCCTCTCGACGAGATCCTGCGCTTCTATTCGCTGCTGTTGAGCTCGCGGAATCTGTTTGGGGAGCTCGAATTCATGCATGGGTTCATCGCCGCGCGTCTGCCGGCAGCAACGAAATGAGCCGCGCAAGCTTACGCGCGCGCGCCTGGATCACTTGCTTCGCACTGGCGGAGAGTGCTACAAACCAACTGATGAGCCATGAAGGTGGACTCCGCAGGGAGGACCGGGCCCATGCCTCTTCGCCCGTCCAGATCGTCTGGACAGACCGCAGTGGCGTCGACCGGTTCATAAAGGGCCGAAGCCTGGATATTTCCGTCTCCGGCATGAGTGTCGAGGTGTCCGAGCAGATCGAAAGACAAACCTACGTCACCTTTCAATGCCCGGACTTGGACCTGCACGGTACCGCGTCGGTGCGCAGTTGCAGCCGAAAAGCCATGAAATACATCGTGGGGCTGGAGTTTAGCGGCGGTCTCAAGTGGAAGCAGCCCAAGCCCGAAAGTTAGCAGGACGATGAAAAGGCCAAAACGCAGGTGGCCACAGATAAACACAGATGAACGCAGATTGAAAACAAATGAACTTGATGTTGTTTTATCCGTGTTTATCTGCGTTCATCTGTGGCCAGATTGCTTTTTTCGGTACCCCGCTAAAACCCGGACCTCACGTCCAAATGTGATAGCATCCGGGCAATGTTCGCGGTCGAAATTGGCGAAACTACCAAGACTTTCGATTCTGTCATCGCGGTGGACCGGCTCTCCTTGAACGTTCCGGAAGGATCCGTCTACGGATTCATCGGCCCCAACGGCTCCGGAAAATCCACCACCATGCGGATGATCGTCAACATTCTTTACCCGGATTCGGGCACAATTCGGGTGTTCGGGCACGAGCGTTCCGGCACTCGTTCCACCGAAATCGGATATCTTCCCGAAGAGCGCGGCGTTTACCGGAAAATGCGCGTCCGTTCGCTGCTGGAGTTTCATGGCGAATTGCGCGGTGGACGCAATGTCACCGGCGAAGTGAATGCCTGGCTGGACCGCCTGGGCCTGGCCGACCGCGCCGACGACAAAGTGGAGACGCTCAGCAAAGGAATGAGCCAGAAGGTCCAATTCATCGCCACCGTGATTCCCGAGCCGAAGCTGCTGATCCTGGACGAGCCGTTCACCGGACTGGACCCCGTGAGCGCCGATTCGATTCGCGGTGCGATTCTCGAAATGCGCCAGCGCGGTTGCACCGTTATCCTGAGCACCCACGACATGGGCGTGGCCGAAAGCTTGTGCGATTCGATTTTTATGATTTTTCGGGGCAAGAAGGTCCTGGACGGGACGCTCGGGTCCATCCAGTCCAGTTATGGCAGCGACACCATCCGGGTGGAGGTGGAGGGCGGCGCGTCCGTCCTGGGCGAACTGCCCGGCATAGAAAAAATCAAAGACCTGGGCCAGGTCCAGGAGTTGCGAATGGCCCGTGGCTGCGATCCTCAGCAGGTCCTTCGCACACTAGTAAGTCGCACGCCAATCACTTCGTTCTCGGTGATCAAGCCATCTCTTCACGACATCTTTGTCCGCATCGCCGGCCCGCAATCGGAAGAGGCCGCTGTTGCGTAGAATCCTCCTCATCGCCAAGCGCGACTACCTGCAAACGGTTCTGAGCAAGGCCTATCTCATAGGTCTGATTTTTCTTCCCCTGCTGTTTGGCGGTGGATTTCTGGTCTTACCCTTGGCGAACCGGGGGAACGCCAGGAACGCGCGCATTGCTGTGATCGATCACACCGGCGTCTCCGCCCCCGCCGTGATTCAGGCCGCGGAATCCATCCGCAAAGCGATGTCCAACAACCCGTTCGGGAACTCGGGCGTGCCTCGCTTTTCCTTTGAGCAGGTAACGCCCGAAGCCGGCCAGACGGCCCAACTGTTATCGCTGTCCGATCAAATTCGCCGAGGCGACTTGTTCGCCGTCGTCGATATCTCGTCCGATGCCCTTCGCCCATCGGGCGATCCCAAGCAGGAACCGGTCCGTTACTACACCAATTCCGGCGGACTCATCGATCAACTCGGCGTGTGGCTGCCCGCCGCCGTGAACGATGGTCTGCGCCACGTCCGTCTGGCGCAACTAGGTGTTGATCCGGCGCGCGTTCCAGGCGTCTTGGGCGACGTCGGCGTGGTGTCCATGAATCCGGTATCGAGAGATCCAGCCAGCGGCAAAATCGTGCAGGGTGAAAAGAAAAATCCCATACAGGCCGGCGCCGTTCCGTTTTTCCTGGTCATTCTGTTAATCATGATCACTCTGGCGGGCGCGGCGCCCAATTTGGGTGCGGTGGCGCAAGATAAGACCCAGCGCGTATTCGAAATGCTGTTGAGTTCCGCATCGCCATTCGAACTCATGACGGGCAAATTGCTGGCGTCCTTGGGTACATCCTTGACCAGTTCCGTCTTTTATATCATCGGAGGGCTGCTGGTGCTGGCCGGTATGGCAATGTTCGGACTGGCGCCACTCGCGTTGCTTCCTTGGTTTTTTGCGTATCTGATCGGGGACGTCCTGATGCTCTCGGCCGTGGGCGTGGCGCTCGGGTCAGCATGCGCGACGCCGCAGGACGCCGCGCATCTGGCATTCCTGCTGGTGCTGCCGATCATGATTCCGATGTTTTTGCTGAGCGCCATCATGCTGCAACCCAGCGGACCACTCGCGGTGACGATGTCGTTCATCCCGCCCTTCACGCCGGTGGTGATGCTTCTGCGGCAGGCCCTTCCGGGAGGCGTTCCCTGGTGGCAGCCGTGGTTAAGCCTGGTGGGCGTAATCGCTTACGCCTGGGCGGCCATCTGGATAGCGGCCCGCATCTTCCGCATCGGCATTCTCTCCCAGGGCAAAACGCCAAAGCTGGCGGAACTGGCGCAATGGGTGATGCGGGACTGATCGTTCAGGACATTCGCAGCCGCAGCCATAGAAGCGGTGGAACCGGGCGAAATTCACCATATGAACGCAGCGGGCGAGTAGGGCGCAACTCCGCCTGTTTGCCGGGTCAGCTAGCCCTGCTCGATTGCGGTGCGTTTCGGATAAGGATTGCGTGTAGGCGGCTAATCGAAAGTCGGAATGCGCTTAATTCAGAAATCCGATTGCAGTTTCGGCGTCACCTGAGGTAACAATAGACCTTATGCCCTACCGAGTTGTACGGGCGGCATTACTTGCGCCTGCGTTGGCGCTCGCCCAATCCATCCCTCCCGCCACCGAAACCCGGATCGCCAATCTGGAAGCCGCCGTAAAATCCGCCCAAAGCGCGGGCGACAATGCCTGGATGCTGGTGAGCGCGGCGCTGGTCTTGATGATGACCGGGCCCGGCCTGGCTTTGTTCTACGGCGGATTGGTACGCCGCAAGAACGTGCTCAGCACCATGATGCACAGCTTCATCCTGATGGCGATCGTCACCGTCATCTGGGCTATTGTGGGTTACAGCCTGGCATTCGGCGAAGGGCTGCCCTTCATCGGCGATCTGCGCTACCTGTTCTTGAACGGCGTCGGCGCGGCGCCCAATCCCGACTACGCCGCCACCATTCCGCAACAAACTTACATGATCTATCAGCTCATGTTCGCCATCATCACGCCCGCGCTCATCTCAGGGGCGTTTGCCGAGCGCATGAAATTCAGCGCCATGATGCTGTTCTCCGTGCTCTGGCTGTTCATCGTGTACTTCCCGCTGGCGCACATGGTTTGGGGCAAGGGCGGCCTGCTCAACGCATTCTCCGGCGGCCGCATCCCGTGCCTCGATTTCGCTGGCGGCACGGTGGTCCACATCAGCTCGGGCGTTTCGGCCCTGGTGTGCGCGCTCTACCTGGGCAAGAGAAAAGGCTACCAGTCGGAACCAATGAAGCCGCATAGCCTGGTGCTCAGCGTCATTGGCGCCTGCCTGCTATGGGTGGGTTGGTTCGGATTCAACGCGGGCAGCGCGCTGGCCGCATCGCCACTCGCCACCAGCGCCTTCGTCGCCACGCACTTCGCCACCGCTGCGGCAGCGCTGGGATGGTTATTCGTCGAATGGCTGCATAACGGAAAGCCCAGCGTGCTGGGTGGCATCTCCGGCGCCGTGGCGGGATTGGTGGCCATCACGCCGGCCTCCGGATTCGTCCAGCCGTTCCCGGCCCTGCTGATCGGGTTCCTGGCCGGAATGGTTTGCTTCTTCATGGTGACCGCGGTGAAGAGCAAGTTCGGCTATGACGACGCCCTGGATGCCTTCGGCGTGCATGGCATCGGCGGGACCGTGGGGGCCATTCTAACCGGAGTTTTTGCCACCATGGCCGTCAACGACGGTCTGAAGGACAGCGCGGGCAAACCGCTTCCACTCGGCCTGATCGACGGGCAGCCCGGCCAGGTGCTGAATCAGGCGATTGGCGTGGCCATCTCCTACGGATTGGCCATCGTTGGGACGCTCGTGATTCTCAAGATTTGCGATGCCATCCTGGGGGTACGTGTCTCGGCCGACCAGGAACTGGAAGGCCTGGATGTCAGCATGCACGGTGAAGAAGGTTATAATCTCGAAACGTGAGCCATGAAAAAGATCGAAGCGATTATCCAGCCGCATAAGCTCGAAGACGTCAAGGAAGCCCTGAAAGGGATCGGCATCGACGGCATGACCATCTCGGAAGTGCGCGGCCACGGACGCCAGAAGGGCCACAAAGAAGTGTACCGGGGCATGGAATATCAGGTGGATTTGCTGCCCAAGGTCAAAATCGAGATGGTGGTGTCCGATGAGCGCTCGTCCGAGGTAATCCAGACCGTGGTGCGTTCGGCGCGCACCGGGAAGATCGGCGACGGCAAAGTCTTTGTATACGACGTCGCGGAGGCCATCCGCATCCGCAACGACGATCGCGGCGATGGGGCTCTTTAACTTGCCGTAACATCCGTAACAAAAGACACGTCTTGTAGA
The DNA here is from genome assembly GCA_963735145.1 of Bryobacterales bacterium. Taxonomy (GTDB): domain Bacteria; phylum Acidobacteriota; class Terriglobia; order Bryobacterales; family Bryobacteraceae; genus Palsa-89. The sequence goes on from CAVTJS010000004.1 coordinate 299,475, forward strand.
ATGTTTGTGGTGGCAATGGCATCTTCATCGCCGCTCGTCGCTGCGCACACCATAAGAACGGAATGATGGACCAGGCAAACGAAACACAACATGCGGCCGTGGATGTCTCCCCCACCCGGCGCGCTTTTTACATCGGATTCATCAACGGCGTAATGGGCTTGATCGGCGCGGCTCTGGCGGCCCCGGCGGCCATTTACTTATTGTTCCCTCCCAAGCTGCGGAAAGAGGCGCAATGGGTACAGACCACCGACCTTTCCAACATTCCCGCCGGCGCTCCCACCGAAATCGCTTTCGAGCGCAAGCGCGTGGATGGATGGAAGGTAACCACCGAGAAAGCAACCGCCTGGGTGGTAAAGAAGCCCAACAACGACGTGGTGGCATTCAGCCCGCAGTGCACCCACCTCGGCTGCGCCTATCATTGGGACGATCCCAGCCACACTTTCATCTGTCCTTGCCATACGTCGGTCTTTTCCATCGATGGAAAGGTGTTGAGCGGCCCGGCGCCGCGCCCGCTGGATCGGTACATGACGAAAATCGAGGACGGCAAGCTGGATATCGGACCGGTGGAGCCCCACGCTTAAGCCATGCGAACCGTTATCGACTGGCTTGAACATCGCACCGGCCTGGAAAGCGCCATCAAGAACTTTCTCTACGAAGACATTCCCGCCTCGGCCGGATGGCACCAGATCATCGGCAGCATGGCAGTATTTTTCTTCGTGATTCAGGTCTTCACGGGCGGCCTCCTCGCGTTCAACTACGCGCCCACGCCGGGCGAGGCTTACAACAGCGTGAAGTACATCATGACGGAGCTGACGGCCGGCCCCCTGATCCGCGGCTTGCACCATTGGGGCGCCAGCATGATGCTGATCATCGTGGTGCTGCACATGATCCAGGTGTTCATTTACGGGGCGTACAAAAAACCGCGCGAGGCCACCTGGATGGTGGGCGTTACTTTGCTCTTGATCACGCTCGCGTTCGGACTCACCGGCTATCTGCTGCCGTGGGACAATCGCGCGTATTGGGGCACCGTAGTCACCACCCAGATCGCATCGCAGGCGCCCATCGCCGGGCCGTATCTATTGCGATTGCTGGGCAGCCAGGGAGCCGTGGGGAACGTCACTTTTTCGAGGTTCTACGCGCTGCACACGGTCCTGTTGCCGCCGCTCACCATCATCCTCATCGGCATCCACATCTATCTGGTGCGCAAGCATGGCGTCGCCGCTGCTCCCGGCGATACGGCCCCCAAGCGCAAATTTTTTCCCGAGCAGGTTTTTAAGGACACGGTGGGCGTGGCCGTCGCCTTCATTATTCTTTTCGTTATGGCCGTGGTCGCCAAGGTTCCCCTCGAGCGTTTGGCGGACCCCACCGACACCGCTTACATCCCAAGGCCGGAATGGTATTTCCTGTTCCTCTTCCAGACGCTGAAGTTCTTCAAGGGGCCTTTGGAGACGGTGGGAAGCGTGGTTCTGCCGGGCGTGGCGGTGCTGACGCTGTTCCTGATTCCCTTTATTGACCGCGGGCCGATGATCCGTCTGGGCAAACGAACCTTCGCCATCACCTTCGTATTGCTAGCGGCCATCGCCTGGACCGGCTTGACCACCGCGGCGGTAGTAACCACGCCGAAGAATCAGGAATCGGCCGACGATACCGAGACGCCGGCCACCGAAACGCCCGAGGCCGCTGCGGCGACAGCCGCGCCAACCCCCAATCCCCAATCCCCAACCCCAGCCGCGTTAGCGCCATGGCAGCGGTTGAATCCCGAAGAGTTGGCCGGCTTGGGAATCTTCAAGAAACAAGGCTGCACCGGTTGCCATCCGGTGGGCGGCAAGGACGGCATCGGTCCCAATCTGACGAAGATGCCGAAGGAGCACCGCACCGTGGCGTGGATGGTTCCGCACTTCAAGAACCCATCGCAAATCGTGCCCGGCAGCATAATGCCGCCCGTGGATCGGCCCGCCGCCGATTTAAATGCGCTCTCGCTGTTCGTGCTCACGCTGACTCCGCAGAACGAGGCCGCGCTGCTGACCGCGCCCGATTTCGCAACCCAAGGCGCAATGGTTTATCAGATGAACCATTGCAACGCCTGCCATCAAATCAATGGGACGGGCTCCACGCTTGGGCCGGCGCTGGATGGAGTGGGCCTGCGTCACGATCGGGCGTGGCTGGAAAAACATTTCGCCGATCCAGCGAGCGTTACGCAAGGCAGCATCATGCCGCCCTATAAATTCTCGGCTATGGATCTGGATTCGTTGTGCAAATACCTACTGCAGTTGCCCAAACGCGCAGTTTAAAGGACCGGCTCCCTTACGGTCGCGGTTCTGAACCGCGCGCGTAAGCAAGCGGGTTTCGCTTTTTCAAATGTCGGTGGTAACGGACGCGAGGTTACGCAGGTCGGAAGTGGATCAACGGCCCCACGTCAGTGCGTATGAATGTCTCACGATTCCACAGTAATCCCAAGAGACGTTGGATGCTATAGAAACACAGTACGGGCAGGTTTTAGTACTAACTAGCCCCGAAAGGCAATCGCCGCGAAGCTGACCACGCTCTGCTCATCGATGTTCCACTGCTGGTAGCGCCGTAACGTGCCGCGAGCTTGCGGAACGGCCTTGAGGAACGTATAGATGGGTGCCGAACCGCACCATTTCAAATCGTCCTGATTCTCCTGGACGAGATCCCAGAAGCCGTGCGCATCGGACCGGGTGAGCCGCTCAATCCGCAGCTTGTCGCGTTCGGCAACAGCGGCCATTTCGCCCTGCTCGGCGCGCGCGATCATCTGATCCCCGTAGCGGCGCCCCATGTGCGCCATATCCACGCCCAGCACCCACAGCAGCTTGTTCCCTTCCCTGGCCGAGAGATTGCCCAAAGTATCGAAGAAACGCTCGACGTGCTGGGTCCCTTCCGGCTTTCCGCCTTGATAAATGCTGCGCATGAACGAGCCGCACAGAATCGGAAGGATGCGAATGTTCGGGCCGTAGAGATATTGCAGAAACAGCACTTGAAATTCGATGGAGTGCTCGATGGCATGGCAGTAATCTTCCATGCGAATGGAATCCGGCGCGGCTTGGGCGAGTTCGTCCACCAGGCGCCCGTCGGTGATGGTTTCACCGAACGGCGTTACGAAAGGCTTGCGCGTCAGGCCGAAGCGGTCCGGTTCGCCGTAATGCGACGTGCCGAGCACGATGAACGTGCGGTCCTGGTGCGTGGGAGGCAGAGCCGAATAAGCATCGCGGTAAGATTCCCAGCCGCCAAAGGGGCTGACGTGCGGCGCGGCGATGCCCAGGAGCGAGTCTTCCCCAGCTCCATTGGAACTGGCGGGTGGAACGCCTTGCATAAATTCCGCAATGCTCTGGCGTGCTTCGTCGGCCGTGTCCGGATAGGCCGAACCGGCGTGGGACGGAGCGCGCTTGGGCGCCGCGATGAATTCGTTCACCCGCGCCACGCGCTGCGCCTCGAAGGTCTCGTCCTCGAGAAACCCCGCCTGGCTCAGCGTATCGCACAGATGTTTTTCCAGTTCTCCGATCTGGATCTCGCCAGTGATGCGAACCAGACTCCCGCGCAGATCCAGGCTGGTCTGCTCGCCGTCGAAACACGCCAGGCACTCCACCAGTTGAGGCGGGATGAGCAGCATGGCATCCGAAAATTTCAGCGGATCGCGAATCAATAGGCCAGGATGCTGGGGGTCGGAGGACGGAATAAAATCCAGTCCCAAACGGAGACGGGGGAGTGGGCCGGGCACATCCCTAATATCTCATGAGCTATGGAACCACCGGCAACAAAATGGCACTCGCCTGGTCTGGGGAGCGGAACACGGTCTCGGTGGCCTTCACATAATCCGACGGCTGCGCGTAGAAAATATTCGGCACAAACGTCTGCGGATTCCGGTCATACAGCGGGAACCAACTGGACTGGATCTGCACCATGATCCGATGCCCCGGCAGAAAAACATGGTTGGTGGTGGGAAGGGCGAAGCGATATTCCTGAGGCTTGCCCGCAGGGATGGCCGTAGGATGCTCAAAGCTCTCCCGGTACCGGCCGCGGAAAATATCCATCGAAACCGCCAGCTGATATCCGCCCAGCTCGGGCTGGCTGGGCACTTCGTCCGGAAAGACGTCGATCAGTTTCACCACCCAATCCACGTCCGTACCGCTGGTGGCGGCGTGAAGATCGGCAATGGGCGCGCCGCTAATCCGCACCGGCGCGGTGAGCACATCGGTTGCATACTTCAACACATCAGTGCGGTCGGCCACGCTCCGCTGATCGCTGACCAGCCACTGCTTCCAACGATCCGAATCGGCGAAGCGAACCGGGCGCGGGACATAGGGAATCGGCTTGGCGGGATCGGACACGTAGGAATCCGCAGCTTCGGCGCCCGCCGGTTTCTCGAATCCCAGGCCGGAATCCGCTTCCAGATAGAGCGGCTTCAGCGGAGCGGAGCAGCCCTGTTCACAGGCCAGCGGCCAGTTCTTCAAGCGATCCCAGTGGTTCTCGCCGGTGTTGTAGATGAAGACCGGCGGCGTCTCCGTTTTGGGCGTGTCGGTTTTGAGGTACTGATCGAAGAAGGGTCTGAGCACGTCGCGCCGGAACTCGAGAGCGGTGTCGCCGTTCCATTTGAACGGGCCAAGATTATATCCATCGTAGTTCGCCTGGCTGTGCCTCCAAGGACCCATCACCAGGTAGTTATGATCGGCCTGCCCGCGCGCCTTCAGCGCCATGTAGCAATGAATCGCGCCCCACATGTCCTCCTGGTCCCACAGGCCCTGAATCCACATGGTTGGGACCTGCGAGGGATGCTCGGCAACCAATTTGTCGAGAGCCTGCCCCTGCCAGAATTCGTCGTAAGCGGGATGTTCGATCAATTTCTCATCCCACGGCAGTTGTTCCAGGCCATGCTGGCGGGCGTAGTTGCCGGCCGAACCGGCCCGCAGGAAGGTCTCGTAGTCGTCATAGGCGCCGCGAGGAACGTCCTTGCCTTCTCCCTTCTCTGTGGTCTGATCGGAGACGTAATCGAAGTCGTTCTGGCGGAACGCGCCGTAATGAAACCAGTCGTCCCCCATCCATCCGTCCACCATGGGACTTTCGGGAGCCGCCACCTTCAAGGCCGGATGCGGACCGAGCAGCGCCATGACGACGGTGAAGCCTTCGTAGGAGGAGCCAATCATGCCGACGCGTCCATTCGATTCCGGCGTGTTCTTCACCAGCCAGTCGATCGTGTCGTAGGCATCGGTCACGTTGTCGGTGGAGGTGTGGTTGAGCGGCCCGCGGACCGGCTTCGTCATAAAATATTCGCCCTCCGATTTGTACTTGCCGCGTACGTCCTGGAAGACCCGGATGTAGCCGGCCCGGACGAACACTTCATCTCCCTGCGGCAGGATCGCCAGCATGTGCTCGCTGTTGTTTCGAGCGGCGCGCATGGAGGCGTTGTACGGTGTGCGGGTCAGCAGGATCGGCGCGTTCTGAGCTCCTTTGGGCAGCACGATCACGGTGTACAGCTTCACGCCGTCGCGCATGGGGATCATCGCTTCGCGCTTGATGTAATCCTGATCGGCGGTTGGATTATGGAAGACTTTGGGAATGTCGCTGTCGGCGGCCGCGGCGGTGAGGACGCAAACCACCGCCAACACGCACGCTCCCAGCCAGCTTATTCTTACGTTGGCGCGAGTTTCCAGCTTCATCCAAATATTTTAGCCCGGGAAGATAGAATGAAAAACGGCATGGGCTTGAAATTGATGGGCGTTGTGTTGGCGATCGCCTCTGCGTCCGCCCAGGATCAAAAGCCGTCGGCTCGCCTGGAATTCGACGTCGCGTCGGTTAAGCCCAGCGCGGCGAAGGACCACGGCGGGTTCTGGTTCACTCCCGGCCGGTTTCTCGCGCGGAACGTGACGGTGAAACTTCTAATCGCGATCGCCTACGAAATTCAGCCCTTCCAGATCCACGGAGGGCCGGCCTGGATGGACACCGAACACTTCGATGTGGAGGGAACGCCCGAGGAAGCGGTGGCCGATCAGGGCCGGGAGACGGCGATGCTCAAATCGCTTCTGGAAGATCGATTCACACTCGTACTGCACAAGGAAACGGGAGAAACCTCCATTTATGCTCTCGCCGTGGGATCTCATGGCCCCAAGCTAAAGCCCTCAGCGAACCAGTCGCCGGGCGCGGGCCCACTCGGCGGAGTGAACCTCGGTCCAGGCACTCTGGTAGCCGGTGGCATGCGGCTGGGCCTGTTTGCCAGTCTTCTTGGAACCCGATTAGGCCGCACCGTCATCGATCAGACGAACCTGCCCGAACGATATGATATTGACCTGCGTTGGACACCGGACTTGGAGGAACCGCGTTCCGATCCGGGAGACGCACCGAGGCAAGCGGATCCGCCGGGCCCGTCCATATTTACCGCCATTCAGCAACAGCTGGGGCTGAAGCTGGAATCGATCAAGGGACCATCCGGGTTTTTCGTTATCGATAAAATAGAGAAGCCGTCCTCAAATTAATCGAGCTGGATCGATGAAGCGCGGCGCGATAATAAAGGCATGCGAAGATTTTCCGGCCCGGAGCTCGCGGGAGCCCTCTCCAGTCTCACCGGATGGACTGTCGTCGACGGGAAACTGCACAAGGAATACAAATTCGCCGACTTCATCCACGCTTTCGGATTCATGGCCACGGCAGCGCTCGGGATCGAGAAGATGGGACATCACCCGGAGTGGTTCAACGTCTACAACCGAGTCACCATCGACCTGACGACGCACGACGCCGAGGGCATCACTTCGAAGGACGCCGATCTGGCAAAATTCCTGGACGAAATCGCCGCCAAGATGCAATGAAGATCCTGCTCGTGCTCTTATCAGCCATGTGGCTCTACGCTCAAGAGCCCTTTTCCGGCGCAGCCGCGGTGGATCGCGAGATGGAGCGCGCGGTCCAGGACGGGCTGATCCCGGGCGGGGTGGTGCTGATCGGGCACAACGGGCACGTGGCTTATCAAAAAGCCTATGGCAGCCGGGCGCTCATCCCGCATCGCGAGCCGATGACGCTCGATACCATTTTCGACGCCGCATCGCTCACCAAAGTGATCGCCACCACACCAGCCATCATGCGGCTCTTCGAGCAAGGCCAAATCCGGCTGAACGATCCGGTGACGAAATACCTGCCCGATTTTCAGGGCGGCCACAGCGATATCACGATTCGCAACTTAATGACGCATTTCTCCGGACTGCGGCCGGATCTGGATCTGAAACCGGCCTGGAGCGGCTATCAGACCGGCATTCAGCGCGCGCTCACCGACAAACCCACCGGCCCGCCCGGCGTGCGTTTCGTTTACAGCGACATCGATTTTATTCTGCTGGGCGAAATCGTGCATCGGCTCAGCGGAAAAACGCTGGACGAATATGCCCGCGAAAACTTTTACGAGCCGCTGGGCATGCACGAAACGATGTTTTTGCCGCCGGCATCCTTGCGCCCGCGCATTGCTCCCACCGAAATCAATCCGGCTACCGGCCAGCCCTTGCGCGGCGAGGTGCATGACGATACGGCGCGCTACATGGGCGGAGTGGCGGGCCATGCCGGCGTGTTCACCACCGCGGCCGATCTCGCCAAATTTGCGCAAATGATGCTGGATGGGGGGCAAGGCGAACGGCGTCCGCCTGTTCAGCGCCGCAACGGTTCAGAAGTTCACTACGCCCGCAATCCCCCGCCGACCAGCCGATTTTGCGCGGCCTCGGTTGGGATATCGATTCTCCCTATTCGAGCAATCGCGGCGAATTATTTCCGATCGGTTCCTACGGCCACACCGGCTACACAGGCACGTCGATCTGGATTGATCCGTTCAGCCAGTCCTACGTGATTATTTTGACTAACTCCGTGCATCCCCATCGCGGCCATTCGGTGGTTTCGCTACGCAGCCGGATCGCCACCATCGCGGCCGCATCCTTCGGGATCACGGCTCTTAGCGTGAAACTTACCGGCTACAACGAGACCATCACCGGTCCGGGCCTGCATCGCGAAGTGGAACCGACAGACCGACGTCCTTACCGGACTGGACGTTCTGGCGGAGGACAATTTCGCTGAACTGCGCGGCAAACGGATCGGGCTGATCACCAACCAGACCGGCGTGAACCGGGAGGGCCGGCGAAATCTCGATCTCATGCTGGCCGCCGGAATCAAGATAACGGCCCTGTTTTCTCCTGAGCATGGATTAGCCGGCGCCGAGGATCGTTCCGATATTTCGGATTCGAAGGATCCCGCCTCCGGTCTGCCGGTTTTCAGCCTTTATCAGGCTTCCTCACGCCGGATTCAGCCCGCGATGCTGGACAATGTCGACGCCTTGGTCTTCGACATTCAGGACGTCGGCGCGCGCTTTTACACCTACTCCTGCACCATGCTGTACAGCATGGAAGAGGCAGCCAAAAAACATCTGCCATTTTTCGTTTTGGACCGGCCAAACCCAATCACCGGCGTGCATGCCGAAGGGCCACTGCTGGACCCGGATCTGGAATCGTTCACCGGATGCTTCGATGTCCCCGTTCGCCATGGAATGACGCTGGGGGAATTGGCGACCATGGCAAACGACGAGCGGAAGCTAGGGCTGAATCTTCGCGTGGTTCGAATGCGAGGCTGGGATCGGGGGGATTGGTTCGACGCCACCGGACTCCCCTGGGTGGACCCGTCGCCCAACATGCGAAGTCTCAACGCGGCGCTTCTTTACCCGGGAATCGCGATGCTGGAAGCGTCTCCGAATTGTTCGGTGGGCCGCGGAACCGATAGCCCTTTTGAGCTAATAGGCGCCGATTGGATGCAAGGCCGCGAATTGGCCAGCTTCCTAAACAGCCGCTTTATCCCTGGAGTTCGAGTATATCCGGCAACCTTCCGCCCCACTTCCTCGAATTTCTCCGGGAAGACGATTCAAGGCGTGCGCTTTGTCATCAACAACCGGGATACTTTTGAAAGCACCAGGCTCGGGCTGGAAGTTGCGTACGCGTTGAACCAGCTCTATCCGGGGAAAATTGCGTGGCAGGAGAATCGATTCCTGATTGGGAACCAGGAGGTGTTGAAGGCATTGAAGGATGGCGCCGATCCTAGAACCATCCTTCAGGACATGCAGAGCTCCCTAGCCGGATTCGTCCAGCGCAGGGAACGGTATCTGCTGTACCGCTAGGCGGCAGCCCGAGCGGTGGATAGGAATCCATCGCTCGCGGACAAGAGTGTCCGGGTGCAAGCCAATAAGAGTAATGGCTCGTTTAGCGCGGCTGCGCCCAGGTCCTTAGGCGGCGGCGACCTTCGCCGAGCCTTTGGGTTCGCTTTTTTCGCTTTTCGGCCGATTCTTGCTTCCGGGAGGGCGGCCTCGCCGCTTGATTTGCGACATCCAGGCCGGCGGACGTCCGCGACGCCTGCCACGGCCGCGAGCCAGCCGTTCCAAGGTCATGATCGCTTCTTCGATCTGTTCCCGCTCCAGCCTCAAATCGGCCAGCATCTTGTTAATGTCCATTCATCCCTCTCCCAAAAAATTGACCGCTTAGAGCACCTCTCGTTCGGAAAAGCGAACAAGAGCATGTCATCTCGTTGATCCGTAATAAACTTTGTACATCATTTTGATCCTGTTTTCAAGCTTCTTGTTCGGTAAACCGAACAATATGGCCGCTCGAAGGACATTTCTGTACTATCCGGCCAGGTCTCATAAGCCAGAATGAAGGGCGCTAGGCCGAAGGGTGCTTTTTCCAATAGAAATAGAACGGCAGTCCGAGGGAAATCAGGAGCAGGCCAAGAATGGATTCCCGAGGTGAACTGCGCAGCGTGGAGGCGATTAAACAAGCGATGCCGAGCACAAAGGCAATCGGGACCACCGGATAGCCGATGGTGCGATAGGGACGTGGCATATCAGGACGGCGAAAACGCAGCACAATTACCGAGGCTGTGGCCATTCCATAAAGGATCGCGCTGGCGAAAATCACGTAGGTATAGAGCTGGTCATACCGGCCGCTTAGTACCAGCAGGCAGGCCCAGGCGCTTAATAGCAGGATGGAAACGCTGGGCGTTCGATGGACGGGATGAATTCGCTCCACACCACGGAAGAAAAGCCCGTCCCGCGCCATCGCAAAAGGCACCCGCGAACCGGAGAGAATGGAGCCGTTGAGGGCCGCGAAAATCGAAATCATCGCCGCCAAACTGACTGCGGCCGCTCCGGGCGCGCCCAAAATCCGGCGCATCATCTCCGCCGCCACCCGATCTGTGGACGCCACAGTTCCGGCGGGAAGGACGTAGAAATAAGCGAGATTCGTCGCGAGATAAATGGCGATCACTGCCAGCGTGCCCACGATCAGCGCCAGGGGCAGATTGCGTTGCGGCTTGCGCACCTCAGAGGCGACCATAGTGACGTTGTTCCAGCCATCGTAGGCCCATAAAGCGCCCACCAGAGCGGCGAAGAAACCGAGAATTCCCCCGGGCGCGGGCGTCAACGAACGATAATTGGCCACGCTGCCCAGCCCGGATCCTAACCCAATCACGATAATCGCGCCGATAAGACCCACTTTCAGCAGGGTGGTAGCCACTTGCACATTTCCGCCCACTCGTACGCCAAAGTAATTGATCAGCGCCAGCAGCATAATCACTCCGATGGCGAGCAGTTGGCCGTAGCGAATGGGAAGCGGCGACCCGCCTTCGCCCAATGGGACCGGCGCCACCAGCCAGACTTTTCCGAGCTCCGGGCGGAAATTGGCCAGATAGATGTAGAAACCCGTGGCCAGCGTTGCGATGGACCCGCTTTTGGCCACCCACATCTGCGTCCAGCCGTACAGAAAGCCCCACAGCGGACCGTAGGCGTCGCGCAGATAAACGTATTCGCCTCCGGCTTCGGGCAGCGCGGCAGCGAGCTCGGCATAGCTTAGTGCGCCAAATAGCGAAAGTAATCCGCCGGCAATCCAGACGATGAAGACCTTGGCGGGCGAGCCGACACTGCGCGCCATACTGCTCGGCACCAGGAAAATGCCACTGCCGATCACTGTTCCCACGACGATGGCGGCGGCGCTCCAAACGCCCAGTTCGCGTTTCAGACCGCTTTTATCGTGGGTGGCTTCCATCATGCTGGGGTTCTTTCAAGAATAGCGACATTACGTAACCGGTCGAAAATGTCGCGGCAGTTCCGATGACTACGTACCAGGTAAAGGCGATGCTGGTCTCGAAGCGCACATAAATCATCACCAGCAAACCCGCGATCATCGCGATCATGGCCGAGTTTTGCTGCACCCGCTTGGTCAGCAGCCCGAGCAGAAAGACTCCCAGAAGCGATCCATATAATATGGATGCGATGGCCAGCCCGGCTTCGAGCACCGACCCTACGTGGCGCGCCACCAGTCCCACCAGAAATAGAATCGCGCCCCACGCCACCGTAGCCCAGCGAGCCACGCCGAGGAAATGGGCATCGGATCTGGCGGGGTCGCGCCGCAAGGCTGGCGGTTTATAGAAATCCATCACGGTGGTGGAAGCGAGGGCGTTCAGGGCGGCACTCAGATTGGACATACCCGCGGCCAGAATTGCTGCGATCACCAGTCCGGCGGCGCCGGCCGGCAGGTTGTTCCAGACAAACTTTGGATAAAGCGAATCGGCCGGTTGGGGCGCGGGTAATCGGTTGTCGGAATAATGGACGAAAAGCAGGACGCCAATGAAGAGAAACAGGGCGAACTGAAAGAAGATCACCACCCAACTGGATAGCAGGGCCGCGCGGCTTTGTTGTTCGTTTTTTGCCGCCAGCAGCCGTTGCACCAACAACTGTTCCGTTCCGTGGCTGGCGGTTGTGAGGAAGCAACCGCCGATTAGTCCAGCCCAGAAGCTGTAGCTGCGCGCGAAGAACTCGGGAGTCCAGGCGAAGCGGAAATCGAACATCTGGAATTTATGCGCGGCATCCGCCATCGCGCTGACATGGGGCCAGCCGCCGGGAATCTCGCGCAGGATCACCGCGAAGCTGAGGGTGGCGCCCGCAACATATAAAAACATCTGGACGGCGTCGGTCCAGATTACCGCCGTCATTCCGCCTTCAAAGGTGTAAAACAAAGTCAGGCATACGATGACCAATATGGAGACGATTTCGCCGGTGCCGAGGACGATGGAAATTACTATCGAGATCGCGAACACGCGGACGCCTTCGGCCAAAGCGCGCAGCACCAGGAATGTCGCCGCTGTCAGCCGACGGATGCGTTCGCCGAATCGACGGCGCATCAGCTCGTATGCGGTAAACATTTCGCCGCGGAAATATTGCGGCAGAAATAGCGCGGAGATCACGATGCGCGCCATGAGATAGCCCAGCACCAGTTGTAGAAACTGGAAATTGCCGGAAAACGAAAGCGCGGGCGTGCCGATGACGGTGAGCGTGCTGGTCTCCGCAGATACAATCGACAGCGCGATCGCCCACCAGGGAGCGTTGCGGCCGCCCAGGAAGTAGTCTTTTAAATTGTGCTGGCTCTTGCGAAAGTGCGCTCCGAACCAGGTGATCGCGATGAGGTAGAGCGCAATCGTTGCCAGGTCCAGATAATGCATGGCTCAGGGTTGTGGTTCCTGCATCGTCATACAGTGCAGAGTACCAAGACCGAGAACCAGATCGCCGCAATAGATCCCGATGACTTCGCGCGACGGGAACAGCTTCGCGAGTGTGTTGAGCGCCACGCGATCGTTGGGATCGTTGAACGTCGGCACCAGCACCAGACCATTTGCGATATAGAAATTCGCGTAGCTGGCCGGAAGCCGCTGGCCATCGAAATACACTGGCGCGGGCATAGGCAGCGTGACCACCCGCAATCCGGTTTGCCGAAGAATTTTCATATTCTCGCGCAGCGACTCATCGACAACCGTCACAATCGTTTTCTCATCCATGAAGCGCGCCACGTCGTCAATGTGCCCGTGCGTGTCGTCGCCGGCGATTCCCTGCTTCAGCCAGATGGTTTTGCGAATGCCCAGATAGTCGGCGAAATATCGCTCCAGATCGGCGCGGCTGAGCCCGGGATTACGCACCTGCACCGTTTCGCTCAGCAGGCATTCTTCGGTGGTGAGCAACAATCCCGCGCCGTTGACATCGATGCTGCCGCCTTCGAGTACGATGCCGGGTTCGAACTCGCGGGTCCCCTTGAAACGCTTGGCCACGCGGCTCGGGATGCGATTGTCTTCGCGCCAATTGTCGTATTTCGCCCAGCCATTGAAGAGCCAATTGGTTATGGCGATCTCGCCGGCTGGATTGCGGACGAAGATCGGGCAGTAGTCGCGCGTCCAGCTTCTATTGGTCGGCCAGCGGAAAAACTCCACCGCGCTCATGTCCGCGGCGCATTTGGCGAGAACGCGCCGGGCGCTTTTTTCGAGCGCCGCATCTTCCACCAGAATGCGAACCTTCTCCACGCGCGACAGCCTTTTTACGATGTCGCCGTAAACCCAGGGAATCGGCGCGAATTTGCCCGGCCAATCGGAACGTTCATGCGGCCAAGCGAGCCAGGTGGCTTCGTGCGGTTCCCACTCGGCGGGCATCCGCCAATTCAATCTAGCCACCGTTTCAAGATCGGAGCATATGCGTCGATGCGGCGATCGCGCAGGAAGGGCCAGCCGCGGCGAACCTCCTCCATGCGATGCGGATCGCACTCTGCCACAAGAATCTCTTCGTTCGAAGTGGAGGCCTCAACGACGATCTGGCCAAACGGATCGGCGACAAAGGACGAGCCCCAGAATTCGAGGCCATGATCGGGAGGGCCTTCGAATCCGACGCGATTGACGGCGGCGACATAAATTCCATTGGCGATCGCGTGCGCGCGCTGGATAGTGCGCCAGGCATCCAACTGCGCCTTGCCATACTGCTCTTTTTCGGAAGGATGCCAGCCGATAGCGGTGGGGTAAAAGAGAATGTTCGCACCGGCCATGCTCGAAAGACGCGCGGCTTCCGGATACCATTGATCCCAGCAGACCAGCACGCCGAGGCGTCCAAAGCGCGTGTCGAAATTAACGAAGCCGAGATCGCCTGGTGTAAAATAGAACTTTTCGAAGTACAGCGGATCGTCGGGGATGTGCATCTTGCGATAGATGCCCTCGATCTCGCCATCGGCGCCAATCACCGCGGCGGTGTTGTGATACAGGCCCGCGCTGCGCCGCTCGAACAGCGACGCGATAATCACGATTCCGAGCTCGCGCGCCACGCGGCCGAGCGTCTCCGTGGTGGGTCCTGGAATCGGCTCAGCTAAAGCGAACAGCTCGGCGTTTTCTTCCCGGCAGAAATACTGCGATCGGAACAGTTCCTGAAGACAAACCATCTGCGCCCCTCGTCCGGCCGCTTCGCGAATGCGCCAGATGGCTTTCTCCAGATTCTCGTTGGGATCCACGGCGCAGCTCATCTGCACCAGGCCCACACGGATCTTTTCGTTCAAAGAATCCATAGTTTCATTGTCAGGGTGAGAACAACGTTATCGCAATGAACGGAGCATTAAAATGCGGTTACATATACAACCCGCCGTTCACGTTCAAGACGTGTCCGGTGATGTAGGCGGCTTCGTCGCTGGCCAGGAATCGCACCGCCGCGGCCACGTCTTCCGGCGATCCGATGCGCTTTAACGGGATGTGGCCCACCATGTTGTCTTTCAACTCTTGGGAGAGTTTGTGCGTCATGTCAGTCTCAATAAATCCCGGAGCGATGGCGTTGACGGTAATGTTGCGGCTGCCCATCTCCTGCGCGAGCGCCTTGGTGAGCCCGATCAGACCGGCTTTCGATGCAACGTAGTTGGCCTGGCCTGGATTGCCCATCTGGCCCACCACGGATGAGATATTGATCACGCGTCCCCAGCGCTCGCGCATCATGTGCTGCAGCACTTGTTGGATGGCAAGAAACGAGCCGGTCAGATTCGTCGCTAGCACGTTGTCCCAATCGTCCTTTTTCATCCGTAGCGCGAGACCGTCTTTGGTAATGCCGGCGTTGTTCACCAGGATCGCCACCGGCCCGAATTCTTTCGCGGTTTTGGCGAAGGCTTCGTGGATGGATTCGGCGCTGGTCATGTCGATGGGGACGGCAAACGCCTCGCGTCCTTGGGCGCGAATTTCGCCGGCCAACTCCTCCAACTGCGCGGTATTGCGCGCCGCGAGCGCCACCCGCGCGCCCGCTTGCGACAATGCCAGAGCACACGCTCGTCCAATGCCCCGGCTCGCACCGGTGATGAAAGCGGTTCGATTTGTCATGAGAGTGAATTTCCATCATAGTAAAACGTGAGCTCTCTCCATGGCATATAGCGACCTGCGCGACTTCATTGATGCGCTTGAGAAGAAGAAGGAATTAAAGCGGATCTCGTTTGAGGTGGATCCGTTTCTTGAAATCACCGAGTTCGCCGACCGATCCGTCAAGAACAACGGTCCGGCGCTGCTATTTGAGAAGCCCAAAGGCAGCCGCATTCCGGTGCTGATCAACGCGTTCGCGAGCATGCGCCGCATGGAGCTGGCGCTGGAAGTGGATTCGGTGGAATCGATCGCGCAGCGCATCTACGAATTTCTCGAGATGCGCATGCCGGAAGGGTTGATCGGCAAGCTGAAGATGCTGCCGAAGCTGGCTGAAGTGGGCGCATTTTTTCCGAAGATGGTTTTGAAAGGCCCGTGCAAGGACGTTATCCGGCGTGACAACTTTTCCCTGAACAACCTTCCCATTCTGCATTGCTGGCCGCAGGATGGCGGCCGGTTCATCACGCTTCCGATGGTGTTTTCGCGCAATCCCGACACCGGCAAGCGCAATTGCGGCTGCTACCGGATGCAGGTTTACGACGAGCGAACCACAGGCATGCATTGGCAAACGCACAAGCATGGAGCGGAGCATTACCGGCGGCTACTAAAAGAAGGTAAAACCGCAAGGATGGACGTTGCCGTAGCGATTGGTTCGGACCCGGCTACGATGTACGCGGCTATTCTGCCTCTTCCGCCCGATCTGGATGAAATGATGATGGCTGGATTCCTGCGCGGCAAGCCGGTAGAGATGGTGAAGTGCGAGATGTCGGATCTGGAGGTTCCCGCCAATGCCGAGATCGTGCTGGAAGGCTATGTTGAGATCGGCGAGAATCGCGTGGAAGGCCCCTTTGGCGACCACACCGGGTTTTATTCGCTGGAAGATGAGTACCCGGTGTTCCACGTAACATGCGTCACTCATCGGAACGATCCGGTCTACGCCACCACCATTGTCGGTCCGCCTCCGATGGAGGATTTCTACATGGGCAAGGCGATCGAGCGCATTTTTCTGCCGCTGATGCGTTTGCAGCTGCCAGAAATTCGTGACATTTCGATGCCCGCGGAGGGTGTGTTCCATAACCTGATTCTGGTTTCGATCCGCAAGTCGTATCCGCTGCACGCGCGCAAGGTGATGCACGCCATTTGGGGACTGGGCCAAGCGATGTTCAGCAAGTGCATCGTGGTGGTGGATGAAGACGTGGACGTGCAGGACGTCGGCGAGGTGGCGTGGAAGGCGCTGAACAACATCGATCCGGAGCGCGACATCCAGTTTGTTCTGGGCCCTGTGGATTCCCTCGATCATTCCAGCCGGCTGCCCAATTACGGATCCAAGATGGGTATCGATGCGACTCGCAAATGGAAGGAGGAAGGCTTTGTCCGGCCGTGGCCTGACGTGATCCGGATGCCCGATGAAGTGAAGCAGCGCGTGAATCAGCTTTGGAAGAAGGCGGGGTTGGGGTAGCGGATGTTAAACTAGAATCCGTACGGCGGCTGTAGCTCAGCTGGTAGTAGCGCCAGATTGTGGTTCTGGCCGAATCACTCCGATTTCTTCCGAAAATCCCGCGATTAGCCACATACGGACCGCACACGGACCAAAAATACTATTGAACCGTCCATGTCTGTAGTGCATAATGCTGCTGTCATGAACTACCAGCAGCCACGCCTTGAACTGCGAAAGGACGTTCCCCGTCCACACTGGAGGATTCGGTTATTCGTGGAAACACCGAGCGGCCTTCGCCGGAAGAACTTTGTCGTCGGCTACCGCGATGAGATGACATTGAAGCAAGCGCGCCAAAAGCGGTTGGAACTGCTGGCCAAGGCCAATCACGGCGACCTGAGGGACGCTGGCGGAATGAAGTTCGGCGACCTAGTTACGCGCTTCGATGAACTACGATTGCCTGCACTAAAGCTCAGCACGCAGGGGTTCTATCGCGAGAACATCGCACGCTACCTGACGCCTTACTTCGCTGATTACGCCATCGACCGCATCGGACGGTTGCAGGTTGAACAGTTCGCTGCGAGCCTTGCCAAGCTCTCATGGTCCACCCGCAAGGGAATCATGGCCACACTGTCGGCCGTGCTCGCTGCTGGCGTGGAATGGCGGCTGCTGGACTACAACGCAACCATCGGCGTGAAGCTCGGCAAGAAGACGGCACGCTACACCAGGCGCTGGACGCGAATACGCGCCTGCTGGTGCAAGTGTTGGCCATCACCGGCTTGCGAGTGTCCGAAGCGATTGCGCTGAAGTGGTCGGACGTTGACTGGCAGCGCGAGACGGTTACCGTGGTGCGGCGCTGGTATCGAGGGACTGGCCTTGACGTGCCGAAGTCGGTCGCGTCAGCACGGCCGCGCTGGATTAGACCGCTCATGTCCGACCTGCAAATCTGGCGTCCTGAACAAGACTGCTACATCTTCGGTGGCCAGCAGCCAGTCGATGAGCGGTCGGTGCTGCAATACCGCGTCCGGCCTGTCTTGCGGCGCTTGGGAATGCCTGTGGGTTCCGGCTGGCATACGTTCCGGCGCCTGCACACTAGCCTCTTGCAAGCCAGCGGTGCATCACCAATCGAGAGTGGGAAGCTCGTAGGCCACGTCTCGCAGGCGATGACCGCGAACTACACGGTTATCAGTACGGCGCGAGAGTCCGAGCTAGTCAATGGTGTCTGCCAACGGCTGCTCGCGTAAAACGAAATAAGGAGCATCAAAAATGGACAACAGAACTTATGACGTGCGGAACCCCACCATCTATCCGGACTATCTGGAAGTTTGGAGTCTAAGCAGGGAAGAGTTTGAGGCACTGCCACTGGCTATTTCAGAAGAGGCAGCGAGCCACTACACAAACCCCTTGGACATTCCCCGTCTGCTGCCTGATGGTCGGCGTGTGTCGTTCGGTGGACCTAGACCACCACGAACACCGCCTGAGCAGCAGATGCCAGAATACGTAAGGGACGCCAACGGGAACCTAATCGGTGGTCGCAGTCAGTGGAGCGCACGCAAACGCGGCGGAATACGGACTGAGGACCGGGATAAGAGCTGAGATGATCGACGCAAGCAACATTCCACCAGAACTCAAGCAGCGGCGTCAGTGGGTCTGCTGGCGCTTCCAAGAGAAGAAGAACGAAAAGACTGGCGAAGTCCAGAAGACCAAAGTTCCATTCCAGGTGAATGGTAGAACTGCGAAGACGAACGACGCTACCACATGGTGCAGTTTTGATGTGGCATGCGCGGCTGCGGCCTCGGACGGATTCGCAGGCATCGGCTACGTCTTCGCCAAAGACGATCCGTACGTCGGCATCGACCTAGACGACTGCCTGGAAGCGGACGGCATAGTAAAGCCATGGTCCAAGCCAATCCTCGATTCGTTCGAGAGCACCTACATGGAAGTGTCGCCGTCTGGCACTGGAATAAAAATCTTCGCCAAAGGCGCACTGACCGGCAGCGGAAAAAAGACGCCAATGACCGATCAGCCGCAAGCTGACGATGCGCTTGAACTCTACGACCACGGCCGCTACTTCACGGTCACAGGCCAGAGGTGGAATGGCGCGCCAGCCGAGATACAGTCGCTACCGGACGCCATCGGTGCGGCCGTCGCACTGATAGCTGAGCGCCAAGGACGGAAGCGGAAAGCAGCGAGTTCGCCGAACAATTCGCGGAGTTCCACGACAGCCGGCGACACCTACGGAATCGACCCATTCAAGTTTGGTGCTGATGAAAGAGGCCAGCTACACGCAGCGTCCAATGTGGACGATTTCTTAATCGCCGTCGCTGGCAAGATGCGCTACCTGGACCATTCGGAGGCCAGCATTCGTTCGCACATTAGCATGCTGAACTCCGCTATGTGCGACGGTGACCGATCAGACGCAGACATCGACCGCATTACGCAATCGGCCATGAAGTGGGAAGCTGGTGCGCCTGAAGCGGACGGCTACGAACGGCTGTTCAAAGACGAACCCACCGGAAACACCTACTTCAAGGCTAAGCACGGCGACCACTGGCGAATCTTCCAGCAGAGAGGCAAAGGCTACACGGTACTCTGCGGCCTCGTCGATAGTGTCCACAAACTCGCCACTGTCGATGGAACGCAGCGCGGCCGTCTGGTGTGCTGGACCGATGAGCACGGCAAGCCGTGTGAGGCGGTGATGCCAATCCTGAACCTGCTTTCCTGGAATGCGGCCGGTGTCGATGCACTGGCGAATCGCGGTCTCTACATTTATCCTGGCCAGCTTAAGGCCGTGGCTGAGATGCTGGCGTTGTTTCCTTCGAGTGGTCAGGTTTACGCTGCGAACAAACCGGGATGGCTGATGCTGCCGGACGATTCCATAGCCTACGTGCTGCCTGGTGCGAGCTACGGCGTGGAAGGCGTGCGGCTGGACGTGGCCGAACACTACTACCGCGCCAAAGGCACACTGGCGGACTGGCGCGAGCAGATCGGTGCGAAGTGCGTAGGCAATACACGCCTGACGTTGGCCGTATCAGCGGCATTCGCCGGACCGCTGCTCCACGGTCTGGGTCTAGCTGGAATCGGCCTGCACTTCATTTCCCCAACGTCGCGTGGCAAGACTAGCCTGCTCATGGCGGCCGGGAGCGTGATAGGCGGTGGCAACGGTGTCATGGGGTATGTGCGCGCCTGGAACGGCACGGTTAACAGTCAAGAGGTTTTCGCCGCGAGCGCCAGTGATAGTACGCTAATCTTCGATGAACTGGGTGGTGCCAACGCCAAAGAGATCATGAAGGCCGTGTATTCGCTCATCAACGGCATCGGACGTTCGCGGATGGACAAGAACTCAGAGGTGCGGCCGGTGCGAGTCTGGCGCATCGTTCTGATGTCAGCCGGGGAACTGGACGCGCATGAGTTCGCCAAGACCGCCGATGTCCAGACCAAAGGTGGAATCGACGTGCGGTTGCTGGCAGTGCCGATGCCAGCGAATGCGCACGGGATGTTTGAAGACCTGCACGGCGCATCGGGTGGGAAAGAGTTCGCCGACAGCCTGAAGGCGAACGCGCTGGCCTACCACGGCACGGCTTTTCGGGAGTTCGTATCGAAGCTAGTGCCGAGTGACATTCCACCACAGGCACAGCTTGTCCCAACGTCGCCATCGATGTTTGGTCTGTACCATCACCTACAATCGGTCCACCAGACCATCAAAGATTTCGAGACGTGCGCTGGGACGAATGCCAGCCGAAGTAGGCCGTGTGTGCCATTCGTTCGCCGTCATCGCGGCGGCCGGAGAACTCGCGACAGAGTTCGGCATCACTGGCTGGCCTGAAGGGACGGCCTGCGGCACTGGCTTGTTTCGAGGCGTGGCGCGGGGAGCGCAGTGAAATCGACGAGCACAATGCTGGTGTCGATGCGGCGCGTGGCATCGCGCACTTGGTAGAAGAGATTCAGCGGCAGCCGCTAAAGTTCTACGAAATCGATTCTGGTGACAACCTACCCAGTGAACTGCTCGGCTGGCGCGACAAGGACTGCTACTACATCAGACCGACGACACTGACCGACACCTTGCTGAAAGACTTTAGCGCCAAGGTGGTGATCGCCTCGCTACGCCAGCAGGGAATGCTGCAATGCGAAGGCAGCGCACTGACGATCCGTAAGCGAGTGGTGAAGGGTGAGCCAGCCGTTCGCGTGTATGCGATCTCACGGCGGCTCTTCGGTGACGGTGACGATGCTGAGCCTGATGCCAGCGACGGCGACCAGATGACTAAGTGGTAAGCTGGCCGTGACAACCGTGACAAGCCGTGACAACACGGTTTTTCACTTCTGTCACGGTGTAAGTAACTATTTATTCAACCAGATAGAGAGATAGTGACAACAGTGACAGACTTTTTTAGATTATGTGTACGTAGAAGATAATGCTGGCTACAGCCAGCAGTAGGCTCTCGCTCAGAATCCACAACGTCACTCCATAGAGACACACACATCACCGAAAACGTTGTCACGGCTGTCACGATCATTGTAACACTAACATAATAAGCATGTTATACCGTGACAACTCTGCTTTTCGCTTCTGTCACGGCTGTCACGGCTGTCACGGATGTCACCCAATCGAGGTGTACAGTCGCCTATCTCACAAAACAATGACAACAAAGTGGATATTGGTCACAAATCTGTTTTTACACTTACCCCAGTGACTCCATGGGAATCACGCGCGCCTTCGTGCCATTTTTCAGATCGAGTTTTGTGAACTAAATGCCATTGAATCAGTATGTTACGCCATGATTAACCACAGTTAAGCCAGAGTATGTTAAAGTAAACAAACGACTTTTTCATTGTTTGGTACAGACCAACGCGCGCCAATGGCCTACGGGGTCATGGCAGGCTCGGCAAAATCAGATTTCAAGGGGTTATCCCCTGGTGTTGGTTACTTTTTCGCGGACCACTCGCGGACCAAAACGCGGGATGTTAAACTAGAATCCGTACGGCGGCTGTAGCTCAGCTGGTAGTAGCGCCAGATTGTGGTTCTGGATGTCGTGGGTTCAAATCCCACCAGCCGCCCCAAAATCAATAACCCACGGGAGCAAGAAGTCAGTCAGTCGAAAGAGAGCCGCCAAGCCGGCTACCGCGGGCGGTGTGTCGTTAAACGTGGACGCTGGTGGCTCTTCGGTGAATTCAGATTGGACACGGGCACGAACCTGCTGGAACAGCCCAGTGCTGTGGCATTTACCGCTGGTGCAGCCGTCGATGATGTTGAAGGCGACCTTCAGCATGCCTTCTGAGGCGATCCAGATTATATTTACTCAAATTGCCGATAGAGCGCGAATGGCTCATCGTTGATATTGAACCATTGAAAGCGGATCAGCGTCATCGCAGTATTCCGCGAGGAACGCTCGCGCGAGCGAGGCGTGGCTCTTCGGATGCGAAATTGGCACCCCAATCTCAGACTCGGCCTTGAAGCTGTCATGGGTGTGGATAAGGAGCTTCAAATTCCAATAATCTTCGTCGGTCAGTTTGGAGCGCAGCTCTTCGAGGTTCGGCTCGATCTCAGCGATATGGGCCTGAACGGCGCCCTCAGGATGTCTCGGCCGCAACTCACCCCAAGTGAGGTTCGCCACGTATCTCTGGTCCACGCCATGTTGTTGAAAATTTCCTGATAGCCTGAGATAACTCCAATGAAAAAGCCCGGCCATTTCTGACCGGGCTTTCTTGGTTTAATCGGGCGACGTCCTACTCTCCCACACACTCGCGCGTGCAGTACCATCGGGGCTGCAGGGCTTAACTTCCGTGTTCGGGATGGGAACGGGTGGGACCCCTGCGCTACAATCACCCAAAAGTGATTTGCTCTCTGGGCCACGGCGATGAGCCGCGGTTCTCAGCGAGCGAAGAGTTATGAATATTGATGGGCAACAAGTAAGTGTAGAGTTTGTATCTACAATAAATTTTATGGTCAAGCCGAACGGGCTATTAGTAACGGTAAGCTCAACGTATTACTACGCTTACACATCCGTCCTATCAACGTGGTAGTCTTCCACGGCCCTTCGTAGGGTATTATCCCTTGGGAGATCTCATCTCGAGGAAGGTTTCGCGCTTATATGCATTCAGCGCTTATCCTGACCCAACTTCGCTACCCAGCTATGCCACTGGCGTGACAACTGGATCACAAGAGGTTGGTTCATCCCGGTCCTCTCGTACTAAGGACAAGCCCTCTCAAATCTCCTGCGCCCACAACAGATAGGGACCGAACTGTCTCGCGACGTTCTGAACCCAGTTCACGTACCGCTTTAATAGGCGAACAGCCTAACCCTTGGGAGCTTCTACACCCCCAGGATGCGATGAACCGACATCGAGGTGCCAAACCGGAGCGTCGATGTGAACTCTTGACTCCGATCAGCCTGTTATCCCCGGCGTACCTTTTATCCGTTGAGCGATGGCCCTTCCATACAGAACCACCGGATCACTAAGTCCTGCTTTCGCATCTGCTTGACTTGTTGGTCTCGCAGTCAGCCTAGTTTATGCCTTTACACTCGACCTCTGATTTCCAAACAGAGTGAACTAAGCTTCGAGCGCCTCCGTTACAATTTAGGAGGCGACCGCCCCAGTCAAACTACCCGTCTACCAATGTCCTTCTCCCGGATCACGGGAGTAAGTTAGAATCACAGAATGCTCAGGGTGGTATCTCACCGTTGGCTCCCCCGAGACCAAAATCCCGGGTTCAAAGCCTCCCACCTATTCTGCGCAGAGCACCCCATAATTCATTGATAGAGTATAGTAAAGGTGCACGGGGTCTTTCCGTCTTGCTGCGGGCATCCGGCGTCTTCACCGGAACCACAAGTTCGCCGGGCGAATTGTTAAGACAGTTGTCAGATCGTTACGCGATTCGTGCAGGTCGGAACTTACCCGACAAGGAATTTCGCTACCTTAGGACCGTTATAGTTACGGCCGCCGTTCACTGGGG
>CAVTJS010000005.1:0-2254146 GCA_963735145.1 Bryobacterales bacterium
TCAGGGACTCACGCCGGACGAAGAGAAGGCGCTGCTGGAATACCTGGCGTTCATACGGAAGCAGAAACGAAAATGACCCGCCCGGACGACTCCCTCCTCGATCTGCACCAACTCGCGACTGTCCAGAAGTATGCCGACAGATTGCTCTCCGGGAGGCGTCCGCCATAGGAAGGTACCCAACACCAATCGATGACCTGCTCGCCGCGGCGAAGCTTACGGTCGTCGACGACGAGGTCCTCAACGAGAGCACGCTGCGACAATTCATGCAAAGGGCCAAAGCCGGCCTCGCCACGATAAAGTCGGCGCTGAGCAAGGTGCTTGGCCTGTTCGAGTCGCAGGAAAGACTCGTCGTGATCGACCGCGAAGCGCCGAAGCCACGCATTCCGTTCATCAAGCTCCACGAAGCCGGCCACGGGACGATCCCGCATCAAAACAAGGTTTACCGTCTGATTCACGACTGCGAGAAAACGCTCGACTCCCGACATCGCCGATCTCTTCGAGCGCGAAGCGAACGTTTTTGCGTCGGAAGTCTTGTTCCAGGGCGAAGGGTTTTCCCTTGAAGCCCACGACCAGAGCTTCAAGCATCAAAGTTCCGATGGCGCTGAAGACCAAATATGGCGGTTCGCATTACGCCACCTTCCGGCGGTACGTCATCACAAATCCGCACGCATGCTGCGTCGTCGTACTCGAAAAGGCCGTGTACGACGAAGATGACGAATTCGGCTCCGCCGAAGTGCGGCGCGTCGTCGCCTCGAAATCATTCGAAACAATCTTCGACAGCCAGAAACTTTGCTACACCGTCACGGGAGATCATCCGGTTCGTCCGGCAGTCCCCCGGAAGGGGAAGCGCATGAGCTTCGCGCGCGAGATCATCCTTGTCGATCGGAACGGCGAGGAGCATGTCTACATTGGCGAAGCCTTTTACACGCACCACCAGACGCACGTTCTCATTCGCGATTGCGGACGCAGAACCCGGACCGGCATCCTGGTGCCGGGAAATCGCCGGCATGCGTCGGTAGTCTTCTCCTTGTCAGTCGGTCCGGCTTGCCCGACGGAGTGTTTCGAGGTAGTCCTTGGAAGGCACGGCCTCTTACCAACTAGCGAACGCAGCGACTTTGGGGCGAAGGAAACTGTATCATTATTCCCATGCCCGAAGAGGTCCAGTCGAAGGAAATAGCCCTCTATTATCCCGGCCCGATGTGGCATTACGACGATTGGATCAAAACGATGATCCTCTTCTTCGATGGCATCGGCATCTTGCTGCCAGACTATTTGCACGGCAAGCCAGAGGCCCAGGACCCTGCCGTAGCGATTCCGCTGCTCGATCAGGGGCTACTTCACATTCTTGAACCGGAGAAGATTGTCGATAAAACTGCGACCGAAAAACTTTCGGCTGCGATGACCGAGATCATCAATTCCGGCGCACTGGACCAATTCGACAAGAACGGTGAGTTTCATGAGATTTCGTACTCGCGCATCGGCGGGTTTGGAGAAGAAGCATTGGCAAGACAGCTCTTTGAAAGTCTTAAAGCAAAGGGTCTCGCTCGCGATTCCGAGGACGGCAAATCGATTCCGATGCAGCCTATGGTGCGCTCCTTAATCTTGGTCTTGTTGTCGCAGATTCTTCGCCCACATGGAGAGAAACTTGACGCGGAGCTTTCGCCCGCCACGGATCGGCCGCAATTGGTTCATGCCCTTCAAGAACTCCTGTCGTTGCCGGATATGCCATCGGCTCCGCATGTAGTCGCCCTCGACCTGGAAACGATTTCCGTCGATCTGCGACTGGTCCCGATGGACGAAGTGCTGGGTTTTCGCAAAAGAATCTGAAGGAGTATCGCAGGTACATCCGCGGTATTCATCGCCTTACGCGGGAACTTGCGGCGCTGCCCGCCCAAGCCCGAGAGGAAGAACTGGCCGAGCGTCGCGAAGAACTCCAGGAACTCGCCAACAAGATCAAGACTACGAGCCGAAAAGTTTGGAAGCAGCCTGCCTCGTTCGGATTGGGAATGACGGGTGCGTTCTGGAAGTTGGCGGGCCATGACTACGTCGGAGCATTGTTCGGCATCGCTGGCGCGGTGCTCGGGCTGAAGAAGACAGAAAGTCCCGATACCGGCGCATATTCGTATCTCTTTCGCGCAAGCAATCGCTTCTACTAGGAGTCTTTGCTCGGAGATTCGGTTGCATCTACCGAGCGCCCCTCCTTCTCCTGGACCGAACCCCTAAAATGAGAAACTCGCAATTGACAAACGTTGCAGGTGTGTCAATCGCAGATTGTCTCAATGGAGGGGTTCATCCCATCGCACCGTGGCAAAACTCTTTGTGTTGGAGCCGTTGGGGTTAGCTTTGAGCGAAAAGCAGATGCCCCAAATTATTGAAACCATTAGAAGTGTGGAGAATTAAAAGAAGCTTTGGAAGCCGTCGGGCTGCGCCCAAGGCAGGCGCAATGGCCGTCCACGAGCCCCGCCCTTTGTGCGTTGTGCTATATTGTGCCTGGAACGAGCTTTGGAGAGCGAAATGGACAGCATGAACGGACAGCATGGGAATGGCGGAAACCCGCGATTCTCAGGCTGCTGTGCTGTCTGTTTTGCTGTCCATTTTGGCATCCAAACGGGTAGTATTGGATAGACAGCATGGACGGAATAGACTGGCACGTCGGTCTAGGAAGTCTAACGGATTCAGCTAAATAGCTGATTTGACAGAACGCGGGAGTAATTCAGTGGTAGAATGCCAGCCTCTACCGCCGGGTACGCCTGCGCGAGTTGCCACCGACCGGCCTTCGGAATCCGATTAAGCCGAGCGCAAATTGGATGGGCAATTGGGTGGGTTGACCTTCCAAAGCTTTTCATGGTTGGAGCCATCTCGCTGTCCCTAAACAAGCGACCTTCCCGAGGGTCGACTTACCCCTCGAAAAACCCTCCATTAACACGCCATTGGCGTTTTTCGTACCTGAATCAACGCCCCTGCGCATTTATGTTACTGAAAACAAAACATTGCCCATTTTCCCGAGCTGGACGTCGCGGGTTCGAACCCCGTCTCCCGCTCCATAGTTTCAATAACTTACTGGAATTACTTCCACCCTCCAAACCCTACGTTTTGCTGTAAGTGCCACTTTTTTAGTTACTTGCGGTCGATCCTGCCCACTCACCATGGACCAGGCTTGAAGTAGACCCTCCGATGTATTAATAAGGTCGCGAATTGAACGTTGCAAGCTATTGATTTTAGGAGGCTCAAACCGTGACGTCCAGCTTGACCAGTTGGCAGTCACAGATCGTTGGGTGGAAGGGCTCGCGATTAAGCCGATTCAGGTCGAGTATGTGATGACCCAATTCCCGAGTGTTTTGGGATTCGGTGGTCATCAAAACGACTTGCGTTATTCGGCAGGCGTAGTCTTTCGGCTAGGCGCGAAGTAACCAACTGTTCGAGAAGACGAATCGATGATCGGTTGGGCGAGCCGTGGAGTCACGATCGTTTAGAAAGTGCCCCTCTCAGTATTCGGCTTGGGGCATCGGCGTTTGCGGCTATTGCCAAATCCCACTTGTTCCGCACCCATAATTCGCATCGGATCAGCCAGAAGATGAATCCGATGGAGAGCTTGAGGTCAACCGATGGAGAGAACCTCCGAATGTCCTCTTGAACTATCGCCCATCCTCGGTCGAAATTCCCGCCCTTCGCACGGTTCATTGACCGGTCGCCGCGAATCTAAACGGAACCCGGCGCACTTCGGTCCTCGCTTCGGCGCTTCATATCCGACGAACCGGAACAGATCCTGCTGACTGCGATTGTCGCCCTGACGGCATGGTCCCCGCCCGCCTTGAGTGCTCTAAATCGGCCCAGCCTGCGCGGCCGATTGTTCCACAGGCAGACCCAGGCTGTGCCAGCCCTCGAATCCGCCCTCCAGAGGCCGGACGCGCCTTACGCCCCCCCCGTTTTAGTTGCAAAGCCGCCCGAGCGTTCTCCACCTTGTTAGGGGAGGAAGAGTAAAGAATCACTTCAGCCTGGGGCATCTCCGGAAGTATCGAGCTCAGCTTGTCCTGATCGAACTGAAGTGACCCGGGTATCCGGCCTTCGCGTCGTTCATCCAGAGTTCTCAGGTCCAGGATCACGAGATTCTCGCGAGCATCCATTCGCCGTTTAAGTTCGCCCGGAGTGATTGTCGCAACCATCAAAGTCCGGTAAATACGCCTGCGCTGAATAACTTTAGCGGTAACATAAGCTGCCAGAGCCAACCCAATAAGGGCACCGAACAACGCGCTGAACCGCGCCATTCCTGCGGTCAGAGTCTCCAACTGGGTGCGAAACAGCCAGCCGAGCAGGACGTAGTTGCCGGCCCAGGCGAAGGCGCCACCTGCGTCAAGCGACAGAAATTTCCATGGCAGCCAGGCCCACCAAGCCCGCCATCGGTGGTCCAAGCGTGCCTAACCCCGGTATAAACTTGCAGAACAAAAGAGCCTTGGCCCCGTATCTGGAATAGAAGTCGTGCATTTGTGAAACGCACGTATCCGGATCCAAGGAAACCCTGCAAGCGTGTCCCAGAATCGTTCCGCCGCGCCGCCGTCCCAGGCAATACCAGACCGAATCGCTTATCAAGGAAGCCGTGACCGCGGTTCCGAGAACCGCCACGGGGTTCAAGCGATGGGTTCCTAAGAGCGCGCCCGCCGCGAGGAGGAGCGAACCCGACGGGAAGGGTAGGCCGAGTTGTTCGGCAAGCACCCCCGAGAATACGATCAGATAGCCATGCTGGAACAAGAAGTGCGTTAATGTATGCATTCTCTGACCTGCTCTCCGGTTCGCGAAACCAGGCTCATCATCGACTTGCTGAAAGTCTGTCTCGCGAGTGTTTTCGCCCGAATTTGCGCTCCAAGTCCGGCCAGAACTCCTTCAATATATTGCCGGCCATGTCGACGCCGATCTGCAAGCCGAGCTTCGACCCGGCTTCGCCGGCAGTCCGGTTATTCACGTAGTAGGCGTTCGAAATTGCTACCGCAGCCGAGTTCCCGACTACTTCGGAATAATTAAATTGTGTCCCGCCTGAATCGCGGTGGGTCCAGAAGATTTGGCCCATTGCGTAACCGAGCCTGGACCATCCGCTTCCGGCTCCGCGTCGAAAGTAGCGAGGATCTTGGTGGAGCAGTGTCGGGAAGATCCCCTCCGTCATATAGTCACCGATGGCGAAATCGCCGTAGGACGCGCCCCAGTACTTTCCAAAACCGGCGGCTCCTTGCCCGAACGAACGATTTCCGTTGGTCAACTGGCTTTCGCCACCGACCAAGGCAGCCAGCGCGAAGGTACCGCGATCAAGGGCGTCCTGGGACGCGATCTTGAATTTCTCGCCGGCGGTCAGGGGTTTGTAATTCTGGAGGCTCGGCGAGGTGCGGTAATTGGGGATGATGCCAAGCAGCCGCTTGCCTTCCGGTTGTTGCGAGTTATCGGCATTTACCTCCTCAGTGATTTCCCGCTGCGGAGGGTCGACCAAGCGAACTCTGTTGGCCCATGGAAATGGACGAGCAAGCGGTGAGACTGACGCTAATGCATAGCAAGCGCCAAGGCGCAGAGCGCCGCCATATAAGGAGGACACCCCGGCGATTTAGCTTGTGAGCGTCAAGTTCTGTGAGCCGATCACGTGTTCTTAGCATGTTAAACCGCTGAAGATAGGGCACGCGGGTTGCCGTCTGATTAAGCGATGCATCCCTATGATTCGCGTGCGCCTCAGAGCACTCGAACAGACGCTGTAGGCGACCATGGACGACGGCCCTTAGGCATTTCATCGACATTCGTTGCCGGCCAAACCCTGTCCGATGCGCGAACCTGTTCAGGATGCTAAGGTGAGCACATTGGCGGCGAGAATGCAGTCGGATGGCGCAGGTTACTCATATGTCAGCTTTCCTCCGCTTGCCGATAACAATCCTCGCTCTGGCCGCGGCGACCGCGTCGCCAGTGGTGCGAGCAGCCAACCTCAAATCCGAAACGTTGGAGGCGTGGGACGAGTATCTTCGAACCGCAAACGCGCGCATCGAACCGAGCTCGAACCCTGAAGGTCCCTTCCTGTGGGTCGATGAATCTACGGATCGGCTTTCGAAAGTACGCAAAGGAGAGATCGTCGTCTCTCCTGCGGGCCCCCGAATCCCATTAAAGGTCCCCTCCGGACTGATTCACGATTGGATTGGAGCTGCCTTCCTTCCCAACGTAACCATCTCCGATGTACTTCCGGTCTTGCGGGACTACGATCACTACCAGGTGTTCTACCATCCCAACGTCATCTCGTCACGGGCGCTTTCGCTCGGGGATCTCGAGGACCGCTTTTCGATGATGTTGATGAACAAATCGCTCTTCTCGAAATTAGCGCTGGATAGCGATTATCAGTCTTCCTACAATCAGGTAGACGAGCGGCGCTTATACTGCGTCTCGCAGACGACTCGGATTCAGGAAATCGCCGAATACGGCGTCGCTGGACAGCACACTTTGCCTGAAGACCGAGGCACAGGGCTGATTTGGCGCTTGTACAGCGTGTCCCGGTTTGAAGAACGAGATGGCGGCGTTTACGTGGAGGTCGAAGCGATGGCGTTGAGCCGCGATATCCCGGCCGCCCTACGCCTTGTCGCAGAACCCATTGTTCGCCGCGTGTCGCGGGACGCCTTGCTCACGGCGCTTAGCCAGACCGGAAAGGCAGTGCGCTCGGCGGCGGCCGACAATCACGCCGGACCGCAAGCAAAGGTGCGCGCGATCCACTGAGGATGCAGGAGGTCTGCTTTCACAATCCGAATGAATCTGTCAAAATGGAGCGGACACGCCGCTCAATGTCAGTCTTTGGCTGGGGGTTGCCACGGGCGGCGATTGCTCAGAGGTTGCCTAATGCCGCCATCGATTACCAGTTATCTGCCCACGGTGAAACACGGACTCGTCCGAAGCAAATAAGACTACGGGGTCGGCCACCTCGCGACGGCATCCAAAGCTCCGAACCGGGGTCTGTTCCGTTAGGGGCAGGAGTACCTGAATCAAGAAGCGGGGACCCTTTAGGCCCGAAGGAGCGATCTAAGGCGTTCACATCCCCGTGGGCAAGTGGAAGCATGTCGGTGATGCCGGCGTAAGCGAACAGAATTTCCATGTGTCCTGTTTCGAACCGTCTCCGCAAGCGCCTTCTCGCACGGGCACCGCGTCACGAACGTGCTGGTCAAAGCGAGACGCTTTGCAATCGACCACCTGCTCCACTCCAAGAGTCGGTACGAACTCGGCGTCTTTCGCCGATGCTGTCGCGATCACGCGAGCGCCATAGAGGCGGGCTAGTTGAATGGCGAAGGTTCGCACCAGCGAATGGAGTGAGCCCCCTGGACAGGACCGTGCGTCTCGCCATGGGACGATATCTTCCGGTGAGTCCAGGCCGTGTCGATCCATCGGCGCCACTGGCCTTCGCTCGGGTCACCCACTGCCGGTCACTCAAAATCCAGTGGCTCCCAATACGCATTCAGTTCATTACCGTCAATCTCAGCAAATGCTACAAGCGATTCATCCTCGCAGTTGCGCAAATTCGGTCCCTCTTCGGCTTGGCAGACGGCGCATCCGACTTCCTGTTATTGACTAGCCGAATGTGAACGAAAAGACCTCGACACCGGGATCAAGGAATTCAATCTCAAACACCGCGTCTTTGATTGATCCCTTCTGCCGTACGAGCTGATACATCCGCGGCTCTCGAACCTCGCCCGCGCCATCGACGCTGGAATCGGAACCATGATCGTCGCCGAGCGCGGCGCCATTCAGCTTCACCTTGAAGCGAACTGGCGTCCCGTTCCTCCCCGGGCCCAAGACCATGTGGAGGTCGCGGCTATGAAACCGAAACACAATCATTCCGGGCGCCGACTCGAGCTTGCCGCTCTCGACGCCTACCTTCCACGATCCGCCGAGTCCCCACTGATTTAAGGCGGGCTTCGTCGGTAGGCTGTAGCTCTTTTGTGAGTCCTGCGCCATCCCTCCCGGCGACGCGAAGTTCTCCGCCCGAGCGTAGCCGGCATAGGTTTCGGGCGATCGCACATCTTCGCTCGGTGGCGCCTCAGCCCCGTCAGACGTTATACGTACCGTGTTCTCGTCCAGACCAGTGGCCCCATTTTCCTTAAGTAGTGCCTGGATAACGCGTTCGGATTGCTCATAGTCACCCTCGCCGAAGTGGTGGTAACGAATTCGCCCCCTTGCATCCACGAAGTAGTCTGCGGGCCAGTATTCGTTGCGGAAGGCCCGCCATATCGAATGGTTGCTGTCGATCGGGATTGGATACGAGACCTTCAAGTCAGACACAGCATCCTTCACATTGGCCGGATCTGTCTCGAAACCAAACTCAGGCGCGTGGACGCCGATCACCACTAAGCCAGAATCTTTATACTTGGCAGCCCAGGCTTTCATGTATGGCAGCTCTCGCAGGCTGTTAATGCACGAGTACGTCCAGAAGTTGATCAGCACCACCTTCCCGAGCAGAGACTTGCTGCTCAACGGAGTGGAATTGAGCCAACTCACTGCACCATCCAAGTTAGGCATTCGCCCCTCGTCTCCTGCCCCTGAAGCAATCATGGCGACCCCGCAGAGCATCGCCACGGCGCTAAATGAATGTGGAAAATTCATAATAAGACTCCGATGTTTCCTTCGACAATCATGTGCAAGCAAGCTGCCATCATCTTGCCGGCGTCGTCGGGTCCGGTCCCGAGTGGCGGAAGATGCAGCGTTTGTCGTTGTGGTGATGCAGCTTCGCGCAATACGGACCGTTGCCTTCACGGGCCAGAAGAAAAACCTCAGCCGCCGCCAGCATGCCTAAGGGCGGCCCAATGAAATAGATCCAAAGAGTGTGCCAGTAACTGGCAAACAGTGCGGGGCCGAACGTCCTGGCGGGATTCGTACTCATACCGGATAGGGGAGATTCGAAGGCGATGTATATCGCAGCCAAGATGGCGGCAAAGTAATGTGCATAAGGCTCCAGGACCTCGTGATCGGACGCGAACAGGATCGCGCACATCAAGATAAACGAGATCGCCAGCTCGGCAACCAACGCGATAGTGTCGCCGTAAATACCCGGTACGGTGGCGGCGTAACGGACCGCTTTGTGAGCCGGAGCGCCTTCCAGCACAAGCGAAGCGAGCGCCACCCCGGCCACTGCGCCCAGGAATTGCGCGGCGCAGTAGAACGCCGCATCCCATAACGCCACTTTCCGCAATCGATAAAACGTGATTGTGACAGCGGGATTGAAGTGCGCTCCGGACTGCTTGCCCCACGGTGAGAGCACGATAGCGATGATCGTCGCTCCCATCGCCAAGCCCATCAGCATCCGGCGAACAGCGTCGCTTGGGAGGGATTGCTGGACTGGCGAAGCGGGGTGCCATAACAAGGTGGCAACTGTGCACGCAGAGAACAGGTACAGGCCCGCCTCTCCTGCTTCCATCAGGTACTCCGGCCAGTGAAGACGCAGGCTATCGGCAGCGCTCAGGGTACCTTTGTCGGTCTTCGGTTCAATCCGCGGTTGTTCGCGCGTGTTGGAACTGCTCAGCATGGTTCTCCAGACGTTCGGGCACGCTCATGAACAAGGCCTTCAGCCCTTCCGTCATCGTCGGATGCGCGAACATTGCGTCCCGCAAAGTCGTATACGGCAGGCCTGCCAGCATCGCGAGTTGAACCGTACCCATAAGTTCGCCGGCCTCCGGCCCGAACGCCGTGAATCCGAGAATGCGGTCACTGTGTGCGTCGATGAGCGTCTTCATGAACCCGCGTTTCTCAGAAATGGTCCAGGGCCGCCAGCCGGAGGCGACCGGCACGGATGCAACCCGGTAGGCAACACATCTTTCCCGCGCCTGTGACTCGTTGAGGCCGACACGCGCCAGCTCCGGATCGATGAAGACGCAGGACGGAACCAGGCGGTCCCGCGTGGTGCGCTGGCCTCCGTTCAGGTTTTCGTGAATGATGGCAAAGTCGTCCTCCGATACGTGCGTGAAGTATGGGCTGCCCGCGCAATCTCCCATCGCCCAGACGTCCGCGGCGGTTGTTTCCAGCCGATCGTTCACGCGGATGTGTCCCTTTTCGGTGACCTCGATTCCCGCCTTCTCGAGCCCGATGCCGCTCGTGTTAGGCGTGCGTCCAAGAGCGATGAGAATGTCGGTTCCCTCCACGGTTCGCGGGCCCTCGCCGCTTTGGAGCTGAAGACTCACGTGTCGGCCCGAAAGGCCACTGACACCGAGCACGTCGGTGTCTAACATCACATCGATGCCTTCGTCCCGGAACAGCTGCAGAATCGCTAGCGAAATATCGCCATCTTCGTTGGAGGCAAGTTGCGAGTCGCGGGAGATCAGCGTTACGCGGCTTCCCAGTCTGCGCAGAGCCTGGCTGAGTTCCAGGCCGACGTAGCCGCCTCCCAAGACGATCAGGTGCTCGGGACGCCGCTGCAAGTCCAGTGCTTCGATATGGGTCAGCGGCTTGGCTTCGCGCAAGCCGGGCGCGTCGGGTATTGTTGCGCGGCTTCCGAGGTTCACGAACACGCGTTCCGCGGTTAGCGTACGTTCGCCCCCGTCGCGCAATGCTACGTGAACGGTGCGAGGGGCGACGAATCTGCCTTCGCCGAAGATGAGCTCATCACCGCGATCCTTGTCCAGTGCCGCGCGATATTTGTCGAGATGAACCTGGATGATGCCGTCCACCATGTCGCGCTTGCGCGCGTAAACTCCCGCCATGTCGATGGCGATCGGCCCGGTCTCGATCCCGAACTCCCGCTGCCTCCCAACGAGCGAGGCGACCTTGGCGGAATAAATGACATTCTTGCTCGGCAGGCAGGCAATGTTCGGGCACGATCCGCCGATATACTTCCGATCGACCACGGCGGTTCGCCTTCCTTCTTTGGCCATCGTCCAGGCCGCCAATTTGCCGGCTGTGCCCCCGCCCAGCACGAGGGTATCGAAGTTTTCCGGTGCATTCATAAGATTCATCTCCTTTAGGTGGCCACCTTAAGCAGCGAGGAACTGCTTGATGAGGGCCGCCGTCCTTTACATAGAAGGTGTCGAGCGGCTCAATATCCGGACGGCACCTCCGCGTATGCAATGCCGGTTAGGTTTCCTTCCGCAAACAGCAACGTCCTCCAGTTCGACCCATCGAGATTGGCGCTGTAGACCGAGCCGCCGAAGTCAGTAATGAACATTCGATCGCCTTCCAGGTCCAAAGCCAGGCCGATACCTTCCATCAAATGGGTGAACCCAATCTCAGGCTCCTTGCCAGATTGTCTTAATTCTAGTGGGCCCGCCGCCGACGCGGAGAGTGAATCGGGCGCCCGGCTGACATAGCATTTGATTACTCCTCTGATGCCAAAACAACAGTCTCTGGCTCTTCCTCGACGCGGGATACAGTTGGAGCGCGGAGGTCATCGATGTGGACGACATCCTTGCTGAAGAGCAGATCAAACGTCCAATCCAGGGCCACACGGACCTTTTTCTCCAAGCGAGGTAACTTGCTCAGATAAATCGTGCGCCACAGAAACCAGGCAAGGAAGCCAGAGAAGTTAATCCCAAGAATGTTCGCTACACCCGTCCTCCGGCCGATGGATGCGAGCAAACCCAGGGTGGAAAATGAGAACGGCCGCTTCGAGCCGCCACAAAGGGCCGCAGTCACGTTCTTGGCTACTGTTTTACCCTGCCGCAGCGCGTGCTGAGCCGTCGGCGGGTACGGCCGTCCGGTCCTGCGATCCGTAATGCAAGCACAGTCCCCCAGCGCCCATACGCCCGGCCAACTCAGCACTTCTAGGTAGTCGTCTGTTACGATTCGTCCGCGGTCCAATTTGCATGGCAACGTGGCAATCAGAGGATTCGGGGAGGTTCCGGCGGTCCAAATCACGGTATTCGCCGGAATACGAGACCCGTCGCTCAGTTCGACGGCATCCTCAAACACACGGACCACTCTTGTGCCAACTCTAATCTCGACTTTTCGTTCCGCCAATTTCTTTTGAGCGTATGCGCCCAGTTTTGGACCTAGCTCCGGCAGGATTACATCGCCGGGATGAACCAGAAGCACCCGAATCATGTCCTCTTCAAGGTGTTGGTAAAAGCGGAGCGATTCGCGCAAGAAATCGTTAACCGCAGCCACGGTCTCCGCACCTGCAAACCCGCCGCCCGCAACAACGATCGTCAATAAATTGGGCCGAGAGCCGGCCGCACACTCAAAATCGGCCTCCTCCAAAAGATCGATGAGTTGATTTCTCAAATGAATTGCATCGCTCAGCGATTTCATCGTCATGGCCTTGTGCTCAAGCTCGGGCAGGCCGAAGAAATTCGTCATCGATCCCAAAGCGAGGACGAGATAGTCGTATTTAAGCTCATGACCATGGCGCTTCGCACCGTGGACGACGGTCACGGTTTTCGAGATGAGGTCAATGCGCTCGACTTCCCCATGAAAAAACTGACCGTGGCTCAGCAGCCTCCGAAGCGGGTTGACGATGTGTGTCATGTCGAGATCGCTAGCCGCGACCTCATGCAGCATCGGGGTGAAGAGGGAGAAGTTCTCCCGATTAACCAGGGTCACCTCTACGTCGCGTTTACGGGCGAGCGTTCTTTCCAGCCCGAGCGCAGCATATAGTCCCCCGAACCCACCACCGAGAATCAGAACCTGTTTGCGCGCAGGTGCGCTCATCGCCTTTCCTTTCTCCCTCGTTTCGAGTTGCACTTCACGGCATTCAATCCGCGAGGAAGCGGCCAGCTGCCATAGCCTCCAGGCCGGTCAAGGCCGGGTTTGCTGAACCGAGCTATAAGCGGCGTCATAAATTCTTGCGCATCGTCGGGCCGCTTGCCTGCACGCACGGCTTGAGCAACGCGGCCGGGCGCTTGCTGTGTACCGCTTTTGTGATTTATTTCCTTCAACATTTTCGTTCTCTCCTTTAAGCGTTCGCCGTAGCGGCAGCATTTGTGTTCAACGCAGCTCGGGCTGCTCACAGGCTGCATAGTGACCGCCCTTCCCGGCGTTGTCGCTCAATATCCGGACGGCACCTCCGCGTAGGCAATGCCGGTGAGGTTTCCTTCCGCAAACAGCAACGTCCTCCGGTTCGACCCATCGAGATTGGCGCTGTAGACCGAGCCGCCGAAGTCTGTAATGAACATTCGATCGCCCTTCAGGTCCAAAGCCAGGCCGATGCCTTCCATCAAATGGGTGAAAAGGATCTCAGGCTCCTTGCCATTTTCGGCCTCCGGGTCCATGGGTGCACGGTTCACCGTGTTGCCACGCGGCGGGTCCCCGCGGTCGGTCCAATACAGCGTCCGATGAACCGGATCGAGGTCCAGATCGATCGGCTCCGGAAGATTGTCATAAAGAAGCTCAATGTCCCTGCGGTTCTCGGCGGACTGACCTTGTGGAACTTGGATGTTAGCCCGAAAAATTCGACCGAAACCCGCGTCGTGACCACCCTTCTGCGTCCAATAGAACTTGCCGCCGTCAGTGTCCACCGCAATGCCGACACACCATTTCCTCGGATCTGGTCCCGGTCGCGAATCGCCCAGGCTCGTATCCACGAGAGTTTCGATTTCCGACCCGTCCAGGTTTGCTCGCATCACCCGCATGCCTTCCCGGTCCGACCAGTAAAGCTTGCCGCTCCTCTTCTCCATATGGAGCTGCTTCGGCGTGAACGTGCCGCCAGGCGGAACGATGGTGATCATGTTCTTGCCATTGAGATCCGACCGCATGATCGAGCCATCGTTCCTCTCGGGATCACCCATATTGGTCCAGTAGATGTGCCCAGCGGCGACATCGAGCACTAGGCCATCGGGCAACCTCCGGCCTTCGTTGATGATGGTCTTCAAATCGGAGCCATCAGGGTTTGCGGACAGTACGCGGCCGGCACTAAGGTCCAGGAAGAAGAGCCTACCGAACGTGGGTGCCTTTTTCGCTTCTGCGTCTATCGGTGTTGAAGTTATCGCGCTCATATATATAGAATCTCCTCGCTAACGTGTCTATGTGGTCTCGAATGAAAAATCCAGGTCGACCCGGCAGACGACTGCTCAGGAATGCTGTCGATTCACAGACGAGAGGATCAGGACTTTGGCCGCTACGCCGTCACCAACGTTGCTTCAGATCCGTATTCCAGATCGGTTTCGTTATTTTTGCCCAAGAGGCGAAGAGCGGCAGCTGCGACGTGATCCGCCGTGAAGCCCAGATGAGCAAGGACCTCCTGGCCAGGCGCCGACGCCCCAAAGCGCTCCACACCAATGACCGAACCCTCGTCGCCCGCCCAGCGATGCCATCCTATCGGTGAGGCGGCCTCCACCGTGACGCGTTTCTTGATGCTTCGCGGAAGGACGCTTTCACGGTAAGAGTCCTCCTGGGTCTCGAACAGGCTCCAACTCGGCATGCTGACCACGCGTGCCTTCACTCCGAAATTCTTCAGCTTCTCCCGCGCCAGCACGCAGAGACTGACTTCGGAGCCAGTGCCGATGAGGATCACATCCGGAGAACCACCTTCGGCGTCCGCGAGTACATAGGCGCCGCGTGCCGACGCCTGGGTCTTTCGCCCCGCTGCGGTCAAGATGTGGGACTGTCTGCCGCGTGAGCACTAACAGCGTCGGACCGTCATGTTGAACTGCAAAAGTCCACGCCTCCACGGTTTCGTTCGCATCAGCAGGACGGATGACCGTAAGCCCTGGAACTGCGCGCAAGCCGGCAAGGTGCTCGATTGGCTGGTGAGTCGGGCCATCCTCCCCAGTCCGATGCTGTCGTGCGTAAACACGTAGATCGCTTTAAGATTGCTCAGCGCCCCCAGGCGAATGGCAGGTTTCATGTAGTCGGAAAAGGTGAAAAACGTCGCGCTGAAGGGAAGCACTCCGCCGTGTGCGGCCATTCCATTCACAGCGGCTCCCATAGCGTGCTCGCGAACACCGAAGGCAATGTTCCGCCCGGCATAGCTCCACTCCCCGCCGACCGCGCCCAGCGTTCCCGGCCCCGACACTTCGGGCGATTGGAAATCTCCCAGACCCTTAAGGGCCGTCCTGGTCGACGGGTTCAGGTCTGCCGATCCGCCGATCAGGTTGGGAATGTGTTTGGCCAGAGCATTCATCGCTTCGCCGGCTGCCGCGCGAGTTGCGATCGGTTTATCGGTGGGCTTCCACTTGGGGAGATCGGCGTCCCAGTTTGGCGGGAGCTTGTCGCTAACGATGCTCTCGAACTCGGCGGCCTCCTTTGGAAACGCCTGCTTGTATGCATCGAACTTCTTACGCCACTCGTCCTCCATTTGCGCGCCATGAGGAATCGCCTGACGGAAATATTCAACCGAGTCCTCGGGCAAGTAGAACTTCTGCATGCTTGGCCACCCCAAGGCCTTCTTGGCGGCTAGTAATTCCTCTTCTCCCAGCGGGTCCCCATGCCCGGTGAAGTTGTCTTGCTTATGGGGGCTGCCATAGCCGATGTGAGTCCGCGCCAGGATTAATGATGGCCTTTGATCCTCGGCCTGGGCTTCGTGAATTGCGCGCCCAACGTCCTCGGTGTCATTGCCATCCGGTACCACGCGAGTGTGCCAGCCGGACGCTTGGAAGCGTTTTGCCACGTCCTCGGTAAAATCGATTTCGGTGGCTCCAGCGAGGGAAATGTGGTTCTGGTCGTACAGGTAAATGAGTTTTCCCAGCTGCAGATGTCCGGCCAATGAAGCAGCTTCCTGGCTGATGCCCTCCATCAGATCGCCATCGCCGCAGATCGCGTATGTATAGTGATCGACGATCTTGTGTCCGGGCCGGTTATAGCGCGCCGCGAGCCACGCCTCAGCAATCGCCAAGCCCACGCCGTTTGCGAATCCTTGCCCAAGTGGTCCCGTGGTGACCTCGACGCCGGGCGCTAGACCACGTTCAGGGTGACCTGCCGCTTTGCTCCCCCATTTTCTGAAATGTTTGATCTCTTCGAGGGGCAGGTCGTAACCAGACAGATACAGCAGGCTGTATAACAGCATCGATCCATGTCCGCCAGACAATACGAAACGATCGCGGTCGAACCACCGCGGGTTCCGAGGATTATGCTTGAGAAACTGCGTCCAAAGAGTGTAAGCCATAGCAGCAGCGCCCATCGGCATGCCGGGATGACCGGCGTTCGCGTTCTGGACAGCGTCGGCCGACAGCATTCGGATCGTGTTGATGCATAGCTCTTCGAGCTCTCTATTCAGCTTCACATTCATATCTGCCTCCACTGACCGCCGTCACGCACCAACGGCGCGGAATGCTCGGCATCGCCGCATGCGAACCGACATCGATGAAGACCTTGTCGCCGGTCAGCCGCCGCGGGTCGCCGTCGATTCAGGTAGCTTGCCCCGTGCCACGTTGGATCAGCGCTCGCATGGCGCGTGCGCCGATCCCTCTCAGACCGCTCAGGCGCGCAGTGATCTGAAGCCCGCGCGAACTTCTTTCGAAAAGAGCTTCGGCTGTTCCCAGGCCGCATAGTGTCCGCCTTTCTCGAGCTCGTTGAAATAGATGAGCTTGTGATAGGCCCGCCCTGTCCAGCTGCGCGGGGCCTGGTAGTTCTCACCAGGAAAGACGCTCACGGCGGCAGGTACGGAGACGTCAGCGGCGTTGTAAAGGTTGAGGTGCAGTTCCCAATAGAAGCGAGCCGCGGAAATCGCCGTATTCGTCAACCAGTACAGCGTAAAGTCGTCGAGCACATCGTCTCGTGTCAGATCGCCCGCCGGATATCCATGGATGGTACGCCCGAGCACGGCCGAGGTCATCGCCGCCGCCGGTTGGTCATAACCATCGCCGTGGTCAAACATCCAGGCGGCGAGGCCGACCGGCGAATCCGCCAATCCATACAATGCCTGCGGGCGCGTTGCCATCATCTGTGCGTAGGCGCGTCGCTTCGCAAACAGTACCGTGAGCTGCTTGTAAGCGCGGCTTTCGTCGGCGGAGAGACCGGATGGCGGTGGGTCGCCGACCTGAAGCGATTTGGCGATGTCAGATGGAATTGTTCCCGGAAAGTTGGTGTGAATGGCCAGCAACTCAGGAGACGCCTGTTTGGCCATCGCCGTGCAAACGCCCGCACCCAGGTCGCCGCCTTGTGCCACGAATTGCGTGTAACCGAGGCGCTGCATCAACGCGACCCAAGCGCGCGCGGTGCGTTCGGCACCCCAGCCGGCAGTCGTCGGCCTTGCTGAAAACCCGAACCCCGGTAGCGACGGAATCACCAGATGGAAGGCGTCCGATGCGCTCCCGCCATGTGCCGTAGGATTGGTAAGTGGATCGATAATCTTTAGCTGCTCGATGACTGAGCCGGGCCATCCGTGCGTGACGATCAGCGGCAACGCATTTTCATGTTTCGAACGAACATGAATGAAATGAATGTCGAGCCCATCGATCTCGGTGATGAACTGCGGCACGACGTTCAGTTTCGCCTCGATCTTGCGCCAATCATAGTCTGTCGCCCAATAGCGGGCAAGTTCCTGAATTGTCGCAAGCGGCACACCTTGCGATTCGTCCGTGACTGTTTCCCGATCAGGCCACCTTGTCGAGTTTATGCGCCTGCGCAATTCGGTAAGTTCTGCTTCTGGAACATTCACCTGAAACGGACGAATAGCCGTCTTGTCGGCTGCTCGTGTAGCACTGGTTTGGGCCATGGTGTTCTCCTTTTGACCAGTATTGGACTGCGAATCTGCAAATGCCTCGCCGATCGTTGCTGATCTGAACGCGGCTGCCAGGCCCAACATCGAGCTCGCTTTGAGAAAGCAACGGCGCGACCGGTCGTCTGGTTCTTTCATCGGGCGCTCCTTTCTTTCATGGTGTTTCTTCTTGCAGTGGTGGTGTGTTTCGCCCGCAGGATTCCGGACGGCTCCCCGCCCTTCAGAAATGGGCTGGATTCGCCTCACTCTTCGGGTCCCACCCCTTCATTTCATTGAGTTCCTCGGGCGTGATCTGAGGCAAGTGCCGGATGAACAAAACCAGGCGCCAGGTTTGCGCGACGGTGTGCGTTCCGTGGAAGGCTGGCATGCCGCTCAAGCGAACTCCATTTTCAATTGTGTAGTAGAGTTCGCCATCGCCCTTGTTCTGCGTCCCGGCTGCGCGCAAGTCGGGTGGTTTCGGATAGAGGCCCTTGCCGAATACCGTCTGGCCCCCTCCGTCGTTCGAATGGCACGGGGAGCAATGATAGGAGAAATGTTCCATGCCTCCCCGAATGTTCTCCGTTGAAGGCACGATGGGATTGCGAAGTTGGCGAGAAGCTGATGGCACGGCGATTTTGCGTGCCGTTGTGGCCGCGAACTCCTCAATCGCTGACGGTGTCGCCAGTGCGCTGAAGCCTCGTCGCACAAGAATCGACCCGTATCCCACGGCTGCTACCGCAAGCGCAATCAGAATCAGCGAAGCTACTTTCCAGGGTTTCATGTCTACCTCTTTCTGTGCCGAGCCGGCACGAATTACCAGGACTTGAAATTCTGCTCAATGACGAGCGACTCGCTGCGACTCAAAAATCCTAATGGGGAGCTGGCGGACGTCGGCCCCGCGTTCAGAGATCCAGGGCGACGATCAGTCGGCGTGCTTCTTCGAGTCATCACCGTCCGCCCGCCCGAACGCAGGGAGGTACCGGCCGAAGTTCAATTCGAAGTCGCTGGGAACGCCGTAACCGATACCGCGTAGCTTGGGACGGCGCGCCTGCGCATCTGGCAAGGCCAGCATCGGGAAGATCATCTCGTTGCTCGACTGAAGCTCGGCAGCCGTCGGCATCCCGAAGCGATTGACCTGGGCCTTCGCCGCGCCTAGCGTTTCACGCTCGAAGGATGCCAGGCGCCGGACCAGCGTATCGACAAACGCGTCGAGGGCGGAATCGTCCAGCGTGCGGTTCACCCAGCCATAGCGTTCGGCGATATCAGCGTCGAAATCGTCGGCGCTGAGCACGAACTCAAGTGCGCGCGAACGGCCCAGCAAGCGCGGTAGCCATTCCAGCGCTCCGCCGCCCGGGATCAATCCCACGCCGACCTCGGGGTTGCCGAAGAGCGCGTTTTGCCGGCTGGCGAAGCGCATGTCGCAGGCCAGCACGAACTCGTTCCCGATTCCGCGCGTGCGGCCGCGAACCTTGGCGATGCTCACAACTGGCGCGGACGCGAGGCGCAGGACAAACTCGCGCCAAAGACCCAGCACCTCTGGCCGCTCCGCCGCCTTGGCGACGTCGAGATGAGCGACGAAAAAATCTGGATTCGCCGATTGGAACACTACGACCTTCAGGGACGGGTCCGCCTCGAGGTCGGTCATCAGCGCCCCCAATTCGACGATCGTTGCCGGAACAAATATGTTGATCGGCGGGTTGCTGAAGGTGATCGTCCACAGGCCCGGATAGGTGCGGTCGATGTCGAACTGCGAATGGTCAGGCATGGCGTATTTTCTCCTCTCTTCTAAGGAAGTCGCGCAAAACGGGGTGCGACGCGGCACGACTTACCAGGACTTGAAATTCCGTTCAATGATGAGCGACTAGCTGCGACTCAAGAAGCCTAATGGGGAGCTGGCTGACTGTCGAACGTCAGTGCCGAGTTCAGAAATCCAGGGCGACGATCAGGCGGGCTGCGTATCCGTGTGATCGACGTCCGCCCGCCCGAACGCAGGGAGGTACCGGCCGAAGTTCAATTCGAAGTCGCTCGGAATACCATAACCGAGACCACGCTGCTTGGGACCGCGCGCCTGCGCATCTGGCAAGGCCAGCATTGGGAAGATCATCTCGTTACTCGACTGGAGTTCCGCAGCCGTCGGCATCCCGAACCGATTGATCTGGGCCTTCGCCGCGCCTAGCGTTTCACGCTCGAATGAGGCGAGACGCCGGACCAGCGTATCGACAAACGCGTCGAGGTCGCTATCGTCCAGCGTGCGGTTCACCCAGCCATAGGCCTCGGCGATGTCAGCATTAAAATCGTCGGCGCTGAGCACGAACTCAAGTGC
The DNA here is from genome assembly GCA_963735145.1 of Bryobacterales bacterium. Classification (GTDB taxonomy): domain Bacteria; phylum Acidobacteriota; class Terriglobia; order Bryobacterales; family Bryobacteraceae; genus Palsa-89. Next base: position 19,884 of record CAVTJS010000005.1, read on the forward strand.
GCGCGAACGGCCCACCAAGCGCGGTAGCCATTCCAGCGCCCCCCCGCCCGGGACCAGTCCGACGCCCACCTCGGGTTGGCCGAACAGGGCGTTTTGCCGGCTGGCGAAGCGCATGTCGCAGGCCAGCAAAAACTCGTTGCCGATCCCGCGCGTGCGCCCGCGAATCTTGGCGATGCTCACCACTGCCGAGGACGCGAGGCGAAGGACAAACTCGCGCCAAAGGCCCAGCGCCTCTGGCCGTTCAGCTGCCTTGAATACATCGAGATGGGCGATGAAAAAATCGGGATTCGCCGACTGGAACACGACGACCTTCACGGACGGGTCCGCCTCGAGGTCGGTCATTAGCGCTCCCAATTCGACGATCGTTGCGGGAACAAATATGTTGATCGGCGGGTTGCTGAAGGTGATCGTCCACAGGCCCGGATAGGTACGGTCGATATTGAACTGCGAAGTGTTAGGCATGGCGTATTTTCTCCTCTGTTGTGAAGAACCCTACCGCAGCGATCGGAAGCCCGCGCGAACCTCTTCTGAAAAGAGCTTCGGCTGTTCCCAGGCCGCAAAGTGGCCGCCCTTGGGCAGCTTGTTGTAATGGATCAGTTTGGGATACGCCCGCTCCGCCCAACTGCGCGGGCACAGATCGATCTCGTCCGGAAACGAGCTTACGGCAACCGGGATGGAAACGCCTTTGACACTGAAGTACCCGAGTTTGTTTTCCCAGTAAAGGCGGGCTCCGGAGATCCCCGTGTTCGTCAACCAGGCGATCGTGACGTTATCGAGAATGTCGTCACGCGTGAGGCCTTCGGATTCTCCCTGAAAGACACGTGAGATCAGCGCGTAGCTCCACGCATCGTGGTCCAGAAAATAGGCGGCCAGGCCGACGGGGGAATCCGCAATTCCGTACAGCGTCTGCGGGCGCAACCCCATCTGGTAGCCGTAGGCGACGCCTTTGCTGTAGACGAATTGCAGCCGCTCGAAAGCGAGTTTTTCCTCAGGTGAGAGACCGTCTGGCATTGGAGCACCGGTAAATGCCGCCTTGTCAATTTCGGCCGGAACCGCGCCTGGCATGTTGATGTGAATGCCGAGCAGTTCGGGAGGCGCCTGCACACCCATTTGTTCGGTGATGATCGCACCCCAATCGCCCCCCTGCGCCACGAACTTCGTGTATCCAAGGCGTTTCATCAGCACGACCCACGCACGCGCGATGTGGGCCGGGTCCCATCCGGTCGTGGCCGGTCTGCCGGAAAAACCGTAGCCGGGAATCGACGGAATCACGACATCGAACGCGTCGGATGCTTTCCCGCCGTGCGCGGTGGGATTGGTCAGCGGATCGATGATCTTCATCTGCTCGGTGATTGAGCCGGGCCATCCATGCGTAACGATCAGCGGCAACGCATTCGCGTGCTTTGAGCGGACGTGGATGAAATGAATGTCGAGCCCGTCGATCTCGGTGATGAACTGCGGCAGCGCGTTCAGCTTTGCCTCGATTTTGCGCCAGTCATACTCTGTGGCCCAATAGCGCGCCAGCGCCTGAACCGTTGCGAGCTGTACGCCCTGGGATGCATCTGGAACCGTCTCTCGCTCAGGAAACTTGGTTGCGTTGATGCGCCGGCGCAATTCGGTCAGTTCAGTTTCCGGAACACTCACCTGGAATGGGCGAATGGCGGTGTTATCAGATGCTTGCTTGCTGCCTCGTTCTGCAACAGCGGTTTGGGTCATAGGGTCTTACTCCTTTCGGTCAACTCCTATGACTGCATGCAGTGCGCCATCCCGGCCTCTCGCCTTATGCGATTGACGCGAAAGTGCTTGCGGGCTTTCGGTGTCTGAGGTGTCGACGATATGTCGAAGTTTGGGCTCGACGGAACGGTCGGGCCGCGAAGTGACGTTTGGTCGTCACACGGCTAACGATTTGCCGAGTGAACAGGACCCGCACCCAGTCCGACGAAGGATCTGCGGTTTAGCAATAGTGGCAAACACGATTGCTTCGAGGCATGGAACGAGTTTCGAAAACGTCGGCGTTGCGCAGATTACGGCGAACGCCGGGGTCCCAAAGGCTCTCGGCTGATGTCACTCGTCGTTGTCGACGAAATCTGCTTTAGGGGATAAAGGGAACGCATGGGCCATCACCTCGACTCTTCGGGCAGGAGATCGCGACGGCCGAAAAGGGATTCGCGGTAGCGTTGCCCGAATTGCTCGATCTCGCCGAGCACTGTTGCGAAGCGCGCTTCGCCGCCTGGCAGCATCTCATCGAAAATCGGGTGGAACGCTGCGATGGCGCGGCTGACGCGCGGCACCCAGGTCTCGATCCAACGCTCGACCGCGGGGATCGACGCGGGCGTGTCCCGGATGGCCGTCAGCAGGAGCGACCCGCTCCAGGCGCGATGCCACGCGCAGTCCTCGTTGAGAGAAAAAAACATGCGATCCAACACGTCGTCGCCGCCGGCGCGAGCGAGTCGCCCGAACTGCGTCATGAACAGCTCGTCGAGGGCCGGCTTCAGCACGAACTGAAGCGCGACGAGGGCTTCGCCCCAGTCCCATGTTACGAGGAGCGTTTCGATGACTTCGCGGAGCGGTTGCCAGATCGGATCGTCCTGCCAGGTCTGTTGCGCCGTACGCCCGAACTGGGAATGGGTTACCTGCAACTGACGCATCCGGTATGCGAGCCGCTGGACGCGCCGCATTTCGTCCGCGGCCTGGAATGTGGCGGCGATGGTGATACGTGTGCTCGGGGCCATCTGACCGATGTACGCAGCGACCATTTGCAAGCCGTGACCGGGATATCGAAGGGGGGCGAGTACGCGGTCGAGCACGGCCACCCATTGCGTCGAAAGATCCCGGTCGTAGTCACCGCTGATCGATTCCAGGAGCCCGCTTACAAACGCTTCGCGGGTGCGCTGCATCGTCGTGTAGGTTGTGTATGTCGTTCGCCGCGGATCACCCCATTGCTCCCAGTCGCGGCAGCGGAGATCGGACCCCCGTTGATAGCGCTCGTACCACTCGCTGACCGGTGCCTTCACCTCGAAGCCGCGGGCCGTCCAGTAGTGGAGCCGGGACGTAGCAATGTCGTAGTCTGTCGGCTTGCGACCCAGGTCACTCAGATGCCAGTACGTCCTCTTCGGGATCAGTTCCTTTTGGCCGCGCTCTGTCTGGCTGGCAGTCGCTCCGGTGACGGCGCCGGCCTCGAACGTATTGACCACCCCGTCGTCGCCGGGACGCAGTTTGCCGTTGAAGGCGGGCACCACATTGGGAATCAATTCCGGTTGGCTGCGCCGCGTTTTGTTGGCTTCCGCCCCGCTCATGGCGTCATCCTCGAATGTCCAGACCGCCTCGTCATCATCGAGGCGCATTCTGCCCTTGAAGGAGGGCATCATGATTTCCAGCTCGGCCCGAAAGTCGAATGACTGCCCGAGAATCTCTTCAATAGCCCTGCGGGTCACCATGCAGCGGCGCGGTGCGAGCACGCGGATATAAGAGCCACGGTCGTGGATTTCGGCAGACGGGTTCAGCCGGCGAATAGCTGCGAGCACGGCGTGGCCGCTAGGGCGGCCGATCAAAACTGGTCCCACGCCATCACCATCGTCCTCAGTGTTTGGGCCGTCAGGGCTGGGCGCGTCTACATCCACGAAAACCGTGCCGCCCTCGACCTTCACTGCGAAGCGCCTGAGGCAAGCCGTCGCGGGATTGATGCCGCTGCCGGCACGGACATCATACTGCCAGTGGTGGGCGCGGCAGGTAAGTACGATTCCATCCAGTCGCCCCTCGCTCAAAGCGACGCCGAGATGTGCGCACCGATTCTCGTAGGCGTGAACAACTCCGTTGAGCCGGACTAGAAGAACGTCCTGACCATTAACGCGGCGGGCGGTCATGTCGCCATCCCAGAGTTCAGTAGCCGCGATTAAGGGCCTGAACGCCATCAGTCCCCTTCCTCCGGAACTACGTCGACGCGGTCCAGCGGCGCGAGGCCTGCTTCGGATACAGTAAGCTCTGGATCAAGTCGTTGACCTTGGAAGTACACTTTGGCGTGGGCTCGCGGCGCAACCCGGACGCAAGCCGCCAACTGGAGTTGCTCAGCGATTGCACGAACGCGTTCGTCGTCGTGTACCATCACGACAAGCCCGAGCGTGTCACCAGCGAGAAAGCCGTAAAGTGGCACGAGCAATGTGCTACACCTCCGAACCCGAGTCGTTGCGATGCGCCCGCAGCCACGGGTACCGCCCACGTAACATGTCCTTGCCCCGCACCTCCGGGGTCACCTCGAAGTATGTTCGTGTGAGCTTAACCGCGTTGGCGGGCGCCTCGCCGGCAAGGATGCGATTCACGACGCCCTTGTGGTCCGCGTAGCGTTCCGGCTCGCGCGAGAAGATCCAGGCACATGGCTCGGAGCAGAAAATGTATTTTCGGCCCTGGTACTCGACGACGCGCGCCGCATTTGCACGCGGAGTGCCATTTGAGAGCACGAGCTGGCACAGATTGCAAAACCCGGGCACGGCTGTCCCTTGCGTAGACCACTCAATGCCGGGCCCACTCGTTCGCCAGCGTTCCGTAATCCGCTCCCACACTGGGTCGATCAAATCCCAGGTGCGTGGATACTTTTCGCGAAGCCACGCGCGTTCTTCCGGGCCAGGAAGCGCGAAGTCGAACCATGCCGTCGCGCGGTAGGTGTACGTGCTCGCATAGACCATGTGGTGATAAGTGTCGAGCGCTTCGATGAAGAAGTCCCAGTACCACGGACGCTTCAAGCCGAACGCTGTCAAGGTCCTTTGAAACTGGTCGGTGATCCACTCCTCCATGAACTCCTTGAACGATGTTCGCCGCGCTGCGAGCGGCGTTAGATAGTCCATGCTGAATCCAGTGACCACGGCGAACAAGCACCAGCTCCGCCAAAACCACTTATCGACGAGATACTGGGCCCGTTCGGGGTCGTGACGGATCAGTGTCGCGATCACCGGATGACCGATCTGGGCGTGGCGCGCCTCGTCGGTCTGGATGCTCGTGACCATTTTCTCGAACATCCGGTCGCCGACGTCGTGGGCCACCGCCGAGAGTCCGATGAACTGGAGGTTGGTAAAGCCCGTCTCGAGTACTAGATTGGTAGCGATGGCGAATTCTAGAGGGTCCGTCCCAACGCACATCTCGTCGACGAGGTGTCGCATCGCGATTGCCATCCAGTTGTTGGTGTGGAACAACCGGTGCGTCCAGTCGAATTGGGGGTCCCAGCGGACCAACTCATGCATGAGCAGCAAAGGGATCTGGGTATGGCGGAACTCATCAAGCGCGCCGAATAGTGCCATCGTACGCCAGGCCCCGTCTCGCCCGAAACGGGCACCGCGAATGTCGCCCATCCCCGCCCCAAACTCTGTGAACGCCATCGTTGCTGCGTGGAGCTTCAACCCGTTGAGCCAAGACCGATCCAGTTTCGCGAAGTCCTCTATGCCGCCAACGGCATCCCGTACACCATGGAAGATAGCGTCCTTAATGGACTGGGTGTCCACGTAATCTTCATAGCTCGTGCGATACGGCTCGTCCCAGTGTTGCCACTCGGCGTGTGGAAGCCAGGGACGGCCGCTCAGGATTTCGGGAAATACATCTTCCTCGCGGACGTACGAATAATCCCAGTCCAGCTTTCTGGCGAGATCAATCCAATCGTCGCGGTTGAGACTCGGCATTCGCGTGTCCCTCTGCTATTCCATACCAGCGGATGCGGCCCACGAGGTTCGCTATCAGCATCCAAGTATACTGCTGATCGACTGCTTTCGCAAATCGTTGAGCGGCAATCGTTGAGCGGCTGATCCGGCCCGACGAGGCGAACATCAAGTTTCGTTACGGCTGGAGCCCTGCCCGAGCCGGAACGAGTGGCACGACGCTTACCAGTTCGGTAGCATTTCTTCGTGGGAGAATGAGGCATGAGGCAGAGGACCGCCGCGCTGAAGGTGCCCCCGTCCACGAAGCCGGGCCCCGATGTAGGGTTGGCAAATGCCCGCCGAACCCGAGCCAGCGCAAAGCGGAAGTTGATTGCGTCTCGGGCGCTGTCACCGCCCTTAACGATGCTGGGGCGACCAGCGCGTCTCGAGGCAGGGTTCGACGTGTACCAGACTGGGCTTCTCGCTCGGACGCAAGTCGAGACCCGCCGAATCAAGGAGGTCAGCCAGTGAGTCCTAAATCAGCCAACGCCCCGCCGGCGCTGCTTTCTGCGATCGTCGAATCATGCGGCGACGCGATCATCAGCACGACAGTGGATGGAGTCGTAACCCTTTGGAACCCTGCGGCCGAGCGGATGTTCGGGTACACGGCAGCCGAAATCATCAACCGCCCAATCTTCACGATCATTCCGCCCGCGCTCGTCGATAAAGAGCGCGCATTAATTAGTCGCCTCGCAGAGAACGGGAGGATGGTCCGGAACGAATCGATCCGCGTGGGCAAGGGCGGTCGGCAGCTCGACGTTGCGGTGACACTCTCTCCCGTGCGCGACCCGGCGGGAACGATCCTTGAGATCCTGAGTATTGTGCACGACGTTACCCAAGAGAAACGTGTTGACCTCCTTCGACGCGAATCGCAAGAGCGTTTCCGCGTCATGGCCGACTCCACACCGGTGATGATCAAGTCGGCTGGCGTCGATGGCGAGTTGGATTTCGTCAACAAGGCCTTTCTCGAGTTCACGGGGCGCCGGATGGACGAGACGCTCGGGATCGGCTGGGCCGAGGACATCTACCCCGAAGATTTGCAAGGCTGCTTCGAGTTCCGCATCACCGCCTTCTGCGAGCGGCGGCTGTTTCAGCACGAGTACCGGCTCCGCCGCCATGACGGCGAATATCGATGGATTGTCGACACTGACGTGCCGCGCTTCGACGCCGATGGTAAATTCATTGGCTACGTCGGCTCAAACGTAGATATAACGGACCGCAAGCGTGCCGAAGAGCTGGAAGCACGTGTTAACGAGCGAACACGCATAGCCCGCGAGCTTCACGACACTTTGCTGCAAAGTTTCCACGGGCTGTTGCTCAACTTTCAAACGGCTTACAGCCTTCTTCCGTCGCGTCCGGATGAGGCACGAGAAAAACTGGAGAAGGCGATCAACGCGGCCACTCAGGCGATCATAGAAGGCCGGGATGCAGTGCAAGCGTTACGCTCGTCCACGACCGAGACTAATGATCTTGCCGCGGCCATAAAGACAGTCGGCGAAGAACTCACGGCCCGTGAAAGCAACTCGATCTTTCCCGCGTTCCGCGTAGAGGTTGAAGGCAAGCCTCGGAATCTGGATCCGACCCGGCGAGATGAAGTTCAACGCATTGCTGCTGAGGCCTTGGGAAACGCCTTCCGGCACGCGCAGGCGCGGAACATCGAAGTGGAAATTCGATATGAGGAACAGCGATTCCGCCTTCGCATCCGGGATGATGGAAAGGGCATCGATCCAGAACTCCTGAGAGCGGGCGGGCGCGAGGGACACTTCGGCTTGCATAGCATGAAAGAGCGTGCCGAAATCGCGGACGGCAAGCTGGAAATCTGGAGTCGAGACGGGGCCGGCACAGAAATCGAGTTGACCATTCCCGCCTCCAGTGCCTACATGGGGAGCCGCCCAGTTCCCAAGTTCGCTCCGAAGTTCTTCCGCGCGGCCACTGAGATGGAATAAGAGATGATCGGATGGTGAGTGCAGGTCATCCCCAAATTCGGATTCTCGTCGCTGACGACCACCCAATTGTCCGCGAAGGACTCCGCGGGCTGATTGCTGTTCAACCGGACATCGTGGTCGTCGCCGAGGCGTCGAACGGACGCGAGGCCATCCAGCAGTTTCGTATTCATCGCCCGGACATTACAGTGATGGACCTGCAGATGCCCGAGATGGATGGTGTCGACGCGGTTTTCGCGATCCGTGACGAGTTTCCCGGTTCAAAAATTATCGTGCTGACAACTTACGCCGGTGACGCACAGGTTCTCCGCGCTCTCAAAGCCGGAGCACAGGGCTACCTGCTAAAAGCTGTAATGCATAAGGAATTGGCAGACAACATCCGCGCGGTTTATGCGGGGCGCAATGTTATGACTCCGGAGGCCGCCGCCCAGCTTGCCCAGCACACGGGGGAAGAAGCATTGACACCCAAGGAAATTGAAGTCCTGCGGCTGATCGCCGCCGGCAATGCCAACAAAGAGATTGCGGCCCAGCTCTCGATTTCGGAAGAAACGGTCAAGAGCCGTGTAAAGAACGTCCTTGACAAGTTGGGGGCAAACGACCGGACGCATGCCGTGACCATTGGACTGAAGCGGGGAATCATCGAACTGTAATCACTCGAAAGAGTGAAGATCCCGCCTTCTATTAGGGTTTCGACTCCCTGACCGAGTGCTTATGCTTTAAAAGGGAGTTTCGGTGCAGCGCCTGTATTCGACTTTTGCCCGTGGGTGGCCTGGGATGGGACTCCTCTTCCTCCGGCTGAGCGCGGCAATCACAGCATTCCACTTTAGCGGAAGCGCACTGGCTTTAAACCGGTCCTTGTCTACGGCGGTGATCGAGCGCGCAGTTGCCTTGCTCCTCTGCGCCGGTCTATGCACACCTATTGCGGGCGGCGTGCTGGCTGGGCTGGCAGTGTGGACCGCTTTTTCTCGAACCGACGAGCCTTGGGCCCTAATCCTTCTGGCCTCCGTGGGACTTGCACTGGCGATGCTCGGGCCTGGTGCCTGGTCGATCGATGCCCTCCTGTTCGGACGAAGACGCCTGACACTCTAGCGGTAGGCCCTTCGGTCGTTCACTCGAAATAGTCAATCAATTCCAACTATTCAGTCAGTCCCCAGAACCGATTCAGGGTTGCGGCTTCGGAGTGATGCAGCGCAGAATCAGGACATTAGTTAGAGGCGGCGCGGCCCGGAAAAAATGAACGCCGCTAGGAAAGGAGAGTCGTGGTGCCCGTTGCCAGACTCACTTGACGCGCGTTTTTTTGGATGGCGCCGCATCGAGATTGTCCGGCCCACACAGAAACGCAAAACCTAGACTGCTCGCTGCCGGCGACCCCGGAATGCGTCCCTGCCGCACGGGAGGAAGACAATTCGCAACCGGCGATTCCGCCCGTTAGTTCGACAAGGCGACGTGAAGTGTACCAGCCATTGAAGGAGTGGGAAGGCAAAATGGAGTTCGCAGTAAGAAAGACATTTACGTCTGGTTCGATCAGGGCGATTCCTGCGACTCATCGGGACCTTATCTTGGGAGTGCAAGGAAGCCGGGATCAGGGATCAGGCGTTTTGTCAGCGAAAGAGCGCCGACGCCGACTCCACGGCGGAAAACAGACCCGGAAGGCTGACTCAGGACCGGTCGGTAACGTATTAGCGCGCGCTAAATCTACTTCGCACCCGCCGTGCGCGCTGTTAATCATTTTATTGGCCTTTTCCTCGATGTGTGCGTGGTCGCAAACTCAGCTCGCGACTGTTTCCGGCACCATCACCGACCCAAGTGGCGCCGTTGTCCCCGGCGTCAGCGTTACGATTGTCAGCCAAGGCACTGGATTGAAACGTAGCGCTCTTACTGACACGGCCGGCGGATACCATTTCGCCGGCTTGCCAACGGGAGACTACTCTCTTCGCATAGAAAAAACAGGATTCCAATCACAGATTCGCGAAGGAGTTGAGCTCACTTCGGCTGCCGAAATGATGATAAAGTCGCAACTCGCGATAGGCGACCTTTCACAGCAAACGACGATCAGTGCGAACGTTGCCGGCATCGATAACAGGACGTCGACTATCAATGGAGTACTTCCAGAGCAGGGCCTGACGGAGCTGCCCCTCGACAACCGCGATCTGTTCAGCGCGGTTGCGCTGGAGCCTGGCGTCGCTCCTAACCCCAGCAGTGCTCCTTCGTTGCTTTCGAACGGTAAGGCTGGGCCAGTGTCAATAAATGGTATACGTCCGACTATGACGAACGTTCTGATCGACGGTATGGATGCGACCGATCCGGTCTTCGGCTATTCGCCCGCGGGCGCTTCCGGTTTTTTTCTCGGTCTGAATGAGTTGGCGGAGGTCCGTGTTTTGACCCAAACCTTCAACGCGGAGTACGGCGGGCATGGTGGCGCCGTCATCGAGATGATAACCAAGTCAGGCAGTAACCAATTTCACGGATCTTTGTGGGAATTGCATCGGGATGCGTCACTCGACGCTAAAAACTATTTCGATTTGGGCAACAGTCCGATCCCGCCGTTCGTCCGCAATCAGTTCGGTGCCGGAATCGGAGGGCCAATGAAGCGTGATCACACGTTCTTCTTTGTCAACTATGAGGGGTTTCGCGAGGTACAGGCATCCACGGCAATTGCCACGGTACCAGATGCCCTCGCCCATGAAGGACTGCTGCCATCCGCGGGTAATACGTCCGCCTGCAGCAACACCACCCCCAGCGGATGTGTCGCCATTCCGATCAATCCTCTGATACAACCGTTTCTGAATCTGCTGCCTCCCTCGAACGGACCAGGCAATGGGGATGGAACCGGCGAACTGATCACCGCTAATAAGAGCAGCACACGCGAGGACCATGGTCTGGTTCGAATCGACCACAACTTCTCCAGCGCTCATTCGCTGTTCGCGCGCTACACCATAGATGACAGTTCTTCTCTGGTTCCTTATGTCGGGACGCCGCCGGGCACCTACGTGCCGGGATTCCCGGCTTTTCACCTGGCGCGGAATCAGTACGCCACTGTTCAGGACCGCACGACATTCGGACCCGGATTGATCAACGAGTTGCGCTTCGGTGTCAACCGAACAACCGCATCTTCTTCGATCGATAATACGCATCCGGGTCTGTCTATTTCTTTGGTTTCTAACCGACCGTTCGGAATGATCGATATTGCGGGTATGAGCCTGTTAGGCAACAGCCCGGAATCTCCTATAGGTGATTTTTCGACCGTTTATCAGGTTCAGGACCAACTGACGCGTATTATTGGTCGTCACACCTTGAAATTCGGCTTGGAGCTCCGAAGGCTCCAAAACAATGGGACGCTGGATTTCGTTGTTAACGGGTTATATACCTTTCAGGACCTGACGCCCTTCGGGTTGCAGGCATCCAGCAACAACCCTGCTCTCGAATTCTTCCTTAAAGGTTTGCCCCTGTCATACGTGGGGGTCAATCCCTCCAACGCCAATTCCGACCGCGGATACCGTGAAAACATCGCGTCTGGTTTTGCCCAGGACTTCCTGCGCGTGAACAGCCGCTTAACCGTAAATGTCGGATTGCGCTACGATTTCTACTCCAATCCGACCGAGGCATTCGGCCGTGAATCAGCTTTTCCAAACCCGGCGACGGATTCCGCGCCCACTGTCGGCAAGATATTTGCCGGGACACCGCTGGATCTTCTGTCACCACAGGCAGGCTTTGCATGGAACGTCTTCGGCGACAGCAAAACTGTGGTGCGGAGCGGATTCGGCATCTATCGCGACCAGCTCCCGGCAATCCTGTTCAGCGTCGACAGGTTGCTACCGCCTTTCTTCGGTCTGGAGGAATTCGTTTTCCCTCAGTTTCTAAGCCCGCAGAATGCTGCGCTGACCCAACCGCTCGACGTGTTGGCGACAACCTACTACCCGAAGTTCCCCTATGCACTGGAGTATAACCTCAACGTGGAACGGGAACTCGCGCAGGGCATGATCCTCAGCGCGGGATACTTTGGCACCCGCGGCAATCACCTCACCCGCGAAGCCGAGGAGAACCCCTTTGAGCCGGCGTTAGGCCATCGTTACAATCCGAACTTGCCATCACCTCTGTTAACGGTTTTGACCGATGGGCAATCCTTCTATAATTCCTTTCAGGTTTCCGTTTCGAAACGCTATGCACATAACCTTTTCTGGCAGGCGTCGTATACATTAGCGCACTCCGTAGATGATGCTTCGGTGGATTTAAACGTGGAATCTGTGAACGATCCTCCCACATCTCAGAACATTTTCGATCGCAAGGGAAGCCGAGGCCCGTCAGACTTTGACATTCGGCATAATTTCGTGGCAAATGTCGTTTACGAACTGCCTGGACGCGGACGTCTCCTCGGTGGCTGGCAGGTCTCGGCTGTTACCAACGTTCATAGCGGCCTCCCATTTACTCCAGTGCTCCCCTTTGACAATGCAGATTTGCAATCCTTAGTGATTTCGGAAAGGCCAAACCTGGTTGGTAACCCTTACACGGGTACTTGTCCCAACGGCGCCAAAGTAGGTACACCCAACTGCTGGTTCAATCCGACTGCATTTGCTTTGCCGGCTCCCGGTCAGTTCGGCAATGCCGGGCGGAATATCTTGCGCGGTCCCGCCTTTGCGCAATTCGATCTGGCTCTGCGGAAGGGCATCCACTTGAAGGAAGGCGCCAGCATCATTTTCGGAGTGGAAGCCTACAATCTGTTCAATCACCCAAATCTTGGAGTTCCGACTAATACACAAAGCCCCCTTACCCTGGGAGGGAACGGCGACGCGGTCTTCAAAGATGCAGCTGGCGGTTTCGCCGATAATGTCGGCCGAATACTCACTACCGTCGGAACCGGACGTCAGCTTCAACTGGACGCACGGTTCACTTTCTGAGCGCCGCGCACCGCAAGTCGAGAATTAGTAGGTCATGAAGAATCGAGCGACATCCGAGCGACTACGCGGCTTTCTGAACGATCTCGAAAGCCTGATGGCGCTGCCCTTTCTCCGCGCGGGTGGAGAGCCGGCCCAGGTTGTCAGCATCTTGCTGGAGACGCTGGTCGGGATGCTCGGCCTGGCTTTTGCGTTCGTACGGTTGGACGACCCGGACGGTGGGCTGCCTATTAAGACGGCGAGAGTCACTGAACCGTTGGAACGTTCAATCTCTGCTCGTGAGATTGGTGAAGCGCTTGAAATGTCGCTCGCGGATGTCCCGCTGAAATGGCCTCCGAGGAGACGGCTGTCCATCGGCGACATGGAATTCTCCATATCATCTGCCGCCTTGGGACTCCAGGGTGAATTCGGCGTCGTTATCGCTGGCGCCCAGAAGGCGGACTTCCCGGGACAGACCGAGTCCTTTCTTTTAGACGTTGCCGCGAGCCGGGCGGCCATGGCGCTGCAACGTGCGCGCCTTCTGGGCCCACCGAGGCGAGGTGCTACGGAGGTCGCCGAGCGCGAGTCGCACCTCGACCTCAACATTGACCAACGGAAGCGTGCCGAGGACACCGTCCCCGCAAGTGGACACGATCTTAGACTGTTAATTGATACGATTCCGGCGCTAGCCTGGTCGGCGCGAACGGATGGTTCCGCCGAGTTCTTCAACCAACGCTATCTCGACTACATGGGGCTCTCTGCGGAGCAGGCGAAGGATTGGGGCTGGACGGTGGCAGTCCACCCTGACGACTTGAATGGTTTGGCGGCGACGTGGCAACGCATCATGGCTTCCGAAGAAGCCGGAGAGGCGGAAGCGCGCCTGCGCAGTCACGACGGAGAGTTTCGCTGGTTTCTCCTCCGCGTCAATCCGCTGAAGGGCGAGAAAGGGAACATCGTCAGGTGGTGCGGAGTCAACACGGATATCGATGATAGGAGACGTGTGGAGGCGGAGCTCACACAGACTCACTTTTATCTCACCGAAGCCCAGCGGCTGAGCAAGACGGGCAGCTTCGTCGCGGATTTGGCGGCGGACGTCCACATCTGGTCCGAAGAGTCCTTCCGCATCTGCGAGATCGATCCCGCGACGACGCTCACGGTGCAAATGTTCCGCGATCTCGTCCACCCCGACGATCAGCCGTCGTTCGACGCTGTGATCGCGCGCGCCATGACGGGCACGGACGTCGACTTCGTATTTCGGATTGTGACCCCCCGAGGCACCGCGAAGTACTTGCGTGGCATCGCCCGTGTCATCGAGCAAGGTACGCGTCGACCCCTGTTCAGTGGCGCCATTCAAGACGTGACGGAGAGCAAGATTGCCGAGGAGGCCCTGCAAAAGGCCCGCTCCGATCTTGCTCATGTGGCTCGCGTCGCCACGCTGGGTGAGTTGACGGCGTCGATCACCCATGAGATCAATCAGCCGCTTTCAGGCATCATCACCAACGCGAGTACGTGTCTTCGAATGTTGAGTGGCGATCCTCCCAACATTGACGGCGCCCGCGAAACGGCGCGGCGGACCATCCGCGATGGCAATCGCACCGCGGATGTGATCGCGCGATTGCGTGCGCTGTTCACGAAGAAGGAATTCGCGCGAGCGCCGCTTGACCTGAACGAGGCCGTTCGGGAAGTGATTGCACTATCGCTAAGCGATCTTCACCGGAATCGGGTGACTCTGAGGCCGGAACTCGCCGATGACCTCCCGCTCGTTAATGGCGATCGTGTGCAGCTCCAGCAGGTCATCCTGAACCTGGTCCGGAACGCCTCCGATGCGATGGTGGGGCTTGACGACCGCCCGCGAACACTGCTGATCAGAACCGAACGAGATGACGGCGACTGTGTGCGCGTGACCGTGCGGGACTCCGGGATGGGAGTTGACCCTCAGCACATGGGCAAGCTTTTTGATCCCTTCTATACAACTAAGAGTGGGGGTATGGGCATTGGTCTCTCTGTCAGCCGCTCGATCATCGAGAGACATCATGGCCGGATCCGGATGGAACCGAACGATGGGGAAGGCGCCACCTTCTGGTTTTCCATTCCTCGCGGTCCGGAGAGTATCACGGGGGCGGCTCCGGCAATGCTCGATTAGCGGGTCGTCGGCGATGAGTCCGATTCGGAATGGCTTCTTCTAAGTGTTCAGCGCTGGGCGCCAATTTGAGGCGTTACTATCAAAAGGACCCGGCGGAGAGAGACCTAAAATGTCTTTGTCTAATACGCATTTGCACTCCTGTATGCCGGACCCCACTCCCATTGTCTTCGTCATAGACGACGATGTGTCGGTGCGCGAATCCCTGGAATTATTGATTCGCTACGAAGGTTGGCAGGCGCAGATCTTCGCGTCCGCGACTGAGTTTCTTTCCCGGCCACGAGAGCTTGTGCCAAGCTGCCTGATTCTGGACTTATCCCTTCCGGGGTTCAGCGGTCTCGATTTGCAGCAACGGATCGCGGGTGAACGGACGGACATGCCGATCATCTTCATCACCGGCCACGGCGACATTCCGTCGACCGTTCAGGCGATGAAAGCGGGCGCGGTCGAATTCCTGACCAAGCCGTTTACGGATGACGCGTTGTTGAGCGCTATCCGGCAGGCACTCGATCGGAGCCGCATTGCGCTTGATCAAGACGCAGAGTTGCAGACGCTTCGCGATTGTTACGACTCCCTTAGTATTCGAGAACGGCAGGTGATGTCCTTAGTCGTCAGCGGACTTTTGAATAAGCAGGTGGCTAACGAGCTTGGCATAAGGGAGATTACTGTGAAAGTACATCGCCGCCGGGTGATGGAGAAGATGAAAGCCGACTCTTTAGCCAAACTGGTCGAAATAGCCGCAACGCTCCGGGTGACACGTACCCTGAAAACCTGATCGCCCCGCGAAACCAGGCTCCCGTGGATGCTTTCACCGTGTGCGCCGCCCAACGATGTCTTAAGGACCAAAAGCTATCAATGCGAGCCTATCCTTCGACAGGGCTGGGATGACGACGATAGTGCGCTGGACAAGTCCAAGGTAGCTCGGGGGAATGTTGTCAGCCGCCCCAACGTGTCCACTAGGCGATTACATCAGAGGCCGCCCCCACGAAACAATTAGACGCAGGTGTCGCCACTGCTTTCGTGGGTGGGCCTCCAATAATGCTCACAAGCTAATTCTCTTCCGCAAAAGCGAACGGCGTGGCAGGCGGCGCCGTATCAATAGCGATTTGGTCGCCGCCTGACGGTGCATCGGCAGCGAGGCCTATACCTAAGTACAATGGACGGCGCGACGCTAACGGATTATTGTCAGTAAAGAAGTCCCGCAAAAAGGAGGCACTTGCAACGTGCACTTGTATCTGTGGTTGATGACGACGAGTCGCTGCGTGACTCGCTGCCCGACCTGCTAAAGGAGCTTGGCTTCGAAGCCCGTGTCTTTGCCTCGGGTGATGAATTTCTTTCGTCCGATTGCGTCAACGGGACACGGTGTTTGATTCTAGATGTCGCGATGCCGGGTATGACCGGACTCGACCTCCAGCGGGAATTAGGGCTTCGAGGCCAGATGATTCCGATCATCTTCATTACAGCGCTTAAAAACGAGGCCGTCCGGGCGAAGGCTTTCGAACAGGGAGCTGCGGGGTTCCTGCTTAAGCCATTCAGCGATACGGCTTTGTCATCTGCAATCGAGGCCGCACTTCGAGTTCGATGAGCGGCTACTCAACGAGGCAACGAACAAGACTTGGAAGGAGTCAACACCCCTTCCTAATCAAGCAAAGGAGACATAACGATGGTTACGCTGAATTTGGTTGGATCCAGCGCGAAATTCCGCGCTCTGCTCGATAACGTCGATTTGGTGGCGCCGGTGGACTCTGCCGTCCTCATTCAGGGAGAAACTGGCACCGGCAAGGAAGTGATTGCCCGTGCGATTCACGAAGTGAGCCCTCGGCGCAGGAACCGCTTTGTAGCGCTCAACTGTGCGGCCATTCCGGGTGCTCTGCTGGAGAGCGAGCTCTTCGGTTACGAAAAAGGAGCTTTCACCGGCGCTGCGAATCAGACCATCGGGCGGTTCCAGGTTGCAGATCGGGGAACGCTCTTTCTTGACGAAATTGGAGACCTCCCGCTCGAGCTGCAACCGAAACTTCTGCGGGTTCTTCAGGAGAAGCAATTTGAGCGCCTTGGCGGCAGTCAGACACTCGAGATCGATGTGCGGGTAATTGCTGCGACGAATCAGGACCTGGGACAAATGGTTCGTGAACGGCGGTTCCGCGCTGACCTCTATTACAGATTGAATGTGTTTCCGATGACGCTTCCGCCCTTGCGAGAACGGCGGGACGATATCGCGCTACTGACGGAATACTTTGTCAGCAAGTTTGCTGGACAGCAGGGCAAAGTAGTCGCGACGATTCCGCGGGATGTGATGGCAGCTCTGGAACACTACGATTGGCCGGGTAATATCCGGGAGCTGCAGAATGTCATCGAGCGCGGGGTCATCATGACGACCGGCTCTGAGCTGAGTCGGCAGACCACGGAGCTTCTGACAACCGCCGAAGCTGTACCGGCCCGTTTTCCAGCGGCGGCCGAGCCAACGAGCTTCAGGACGATAGCCGATGCCGAGCGTTCGCATATCACGGCAACACTTCAGGCGACCAATTGGGTTGTCGGTGGGCCGAATGGAGCCGCAGCGCGGCTGGGGTTGCCGAGAACAACCTTGATGGCCAGAATGGAGCGGCTTGGAATTTCCAATTTATCCCGAAGACGCTCTGGGCGGTCGATTGAACGTTTCGTGCAAGTGATGGGCGGGCTATCTTCGCGTTTGAAAGACGAATCCTCGGCTGGCCTGCGGGTGATTGAAGCAGTTGCAGGCTGAGCCTGGAAACCCCAGTCGGGTAATCGCAATTGGGAAGAAAGCATGAGTCCAAGAGAGCATATGATGGCGAGCGCCGAGCGTGAACTGGGCGCTTTCATGGGAGCGGTGTCGGAGGTGTTCGGTGCTGAGCATGCGCGGCGGGCGGCGGATGACTGGCTCGACGAGTTTGAGCGGATGGATACACTGCCTGAGATCGGAAGGCATTTCTTGTCGGTCACGATCGCGGCGGCAGTGCGCTTGGCAACCTCGCTCAATGCCGACGGGCAATCCGGTGATTGTCTGCCGGATACGGCGGCGGATCAGATTGCGGAGCCTGTCGGCAAATTCCATAGGTAGGGTGGACATGAGACGTTGCAGTGCGTCGCAACGAGCTTCACCGATAACCCGCGTAAAGATCATCTTGGGCGGCTCGTCGCCGACATAAGGCCGGTGACCGGAAATACATCTAGACAAGGCGAAAGGAGAGTAGAGAAATGGAAGACAACGAATTAGTCAAGTCGAGTTTTTCGGCAACTATCAACGCCCCGATTGAGAAGATCGACATTCCATCGTGGTGCTTTACGCTGCCCGAGTCGGAATACCAGTGGTGCTCGCCGGCTCACTGCTCCGCCGGTGCAACTACGTCGCCTGACGGCCGGCGGATGTCGATCAACGTCGAGATACTCGGCGGAAGCCTGTTCGTACAGCACTACATCGAAGAGGTCGCGCGACCCGATCATCTAAGACTGGCTTCCACGTCAGACGTGTTCACGCCCACAGGCCGTACGAAAATCGGCGTGATATGGGATCTGGCAGCGAGGAAGATCGACGATAGGACGTGCGAGTTTACAAATACGGTTCAAACCTGTGCCCCGCCGGAATTGTTAGACTTCCTCGGCAGCCAGGGGATACCGCTGGACGTGTTCCGGGGTGCCCATAAACCGCTTGCGGAGGCCCACAACCTGCAGGAGACACCGATGTTCGCAAAAAGCATCGAACGTCATGCCTTACAACGAAGTCGAGATTGACCGGAGGGAACATGGCGCAACTGACTTATGAGAAAGAGATCACCGGACTTGTCCTGATCGATCCGTATAACGACTTCATTTCCGAGGGCGGCAAGATCTGGGATCGCATAAAGGCCGTCGCCGAAAGGAACCAGTGTGTTCCTCATATGCAGCAGATTCTCGAAGCGGCGAGAAAGACCGGTGTCCGGGTTTTCTATGCGATGCATCGGCGATATCGTCCTGGCGACTACGAGACCTGGACGTACATCGCGCCGATTCAGAAAGCAGCATGGTCGCGGAAGGCGTTCGAATACGGTACCTGGGGCGGCGAGATCCGCGCCGAGTTCGCGCCTCACGCGGGCGATGTCGTCACCGCGGAGCATTGGTGTTCCAGCGGCTTTGCCAACACGGATCTGGATATGCAGCTCAAGAAGCACGGCATTCACAAAGTCATCGTCATGGGACTGATCGCGCACACCTGTGTGGAGGCTACCGTTCGCTATGCTGCGGAACTCGGCTATGAGGTCACGGTGGTGAAAGACGCGACCGCGAGCTACTCCGATGAGCAGATGCACGCCTCTCTCGAAGTCAATCTCCCAAACTACGCTGGTGCGATCGTGACAACCGATGAAATCGTTGCCGCCATCGCTTCCCCCGCCGGCGTGGAAGTCACTGCCGAGTCCTGATCTGAGAGTCGAAACGCGAATGGTTAGCCGATTGCGATGCGAATGCTGAACACCATTTGAACACCGTTAAGCGTCAACCGGAGGTTCAGAATGAAAACTGGCTAAACTCAATCGCCAGAAAGAGGCCAATAAGTAGAACGAGTCTATCGCCGCATCCTCCTCCGCCGGGCCACGAGTAGGCGTTCACTGCCCGGCGCTTTCTTGGGAACCGCAGATTCTGTGACTCCGGGGATTTCGATTTCATCCAAATGATCGTGCACATCCGTTGCGGGAACCAGGTAGCGCATCGTCGTCTCTAACGACTTCTGCCCCATCCAGTCTTGAACAGTCCTTACATCGAAACCCTGACGCAGCATCCGCGTCGCGTAAGTGGATCGAAATGTCTTCAAATCGAACGCTGCCGGATCAAGGTCGGCCCGTTTGGCGACCGCTTTGCAAAGACGCAGCATATTCTGCTCGCGATTCCCGGTTGGCGAAGGAAACATAAAGACACTTCTATTCGCCTCCGGGTGGCGCTCGAGGATAGTGGCCAAGCGTACGGGCACGGGGACCTTCCTTTCTTCCAGCGCTTCGGGAAAAAACCCAAGCTTGGCTTCGCAGTCACCCGGATGGTCCGCAAGGGCAAGTTCACATCGGGCCAACCCAAATACATCACCTCTTGCTCACGGAAACCAGCGAGCAGAAATGTGGAGAAGAGCGCGACTTCCGAGTCATTGCAGGCGCCTAGAAACTTGTTCAGTTCCTCTTGCGTGTACTCGCGGGGAAGCCATGAGATTCGTTCGGGCAAGCGCACCTGCCGGGTGATTCCGGATCGGCCGTTGCGTTTGCAGAACTGGGCGATGATGATGACGTTGTGCAGAACCGTATTGGGCGACATTCCGCCTTTCTTCAGCGTCACGATAAAATCGTTGAGGTCCTCGACGGACACCGCGTCCAGAGTTCGGCCGGGAAAGTGTTTTGCGAAGCGCTTGAGGACCGCATTGTATTTGCGAAAGGTGTTGGGCTTCTTGAGGGTTTCGATCTGGTCCGGGTAGCGATCGATCAGCCCATCGAGTAGTATCGGTTTTGGCAACTCCTCCGTGCGAGGTCGAGGCACAATGATACCGAACGAGATCGCTTCAAGTTCGGCGTGCTTTCGCCGTTGGACTTCGAGCGCATGGGCGACTGTCGCTCCCGCGGGTAAGCGGCGACGTTTCCCTTTTTCACGAAACTCGATGAAGTAGTTGCCATCCGGCAAAGCGCTCCAATCGCGTTGTCCGTTGGCCTTCTTGGGTATCGATCACAACACCCAGCGATCATCGATTTTGACCTGTTTGAGGAGATTGACGTGAGCCATCCGAATCTCACGATTTCGGATGAACTCAGACGACCAGTAAACTGGGCAGTGAGGCGGCTAATCTACAGAAAATAAAGGGTGAAACCGAAACCTGGCATTCTACGCGGCGCCTTTCATCTTTACAGAGCTTTCTGGATATTTTCCGAGGCCCTTCGGGAAGGCCCGGACTTTCACCCTTTACTGCGGCAGGCAGTACGACAACCCATCGCCGGTCGTGGTAGTAGGGCTCGCCGCAGAACATTCGTCGCCACAGGGTCTCTTAGCGGACGGAAAGGCTCACATCCGGTTCGACTCTATTTAGGACGAGGATTGGGAGTATAATTGGAGTGAATATATGTCTCGGGAATCTGAAGGTAGGCAATGGCTCTGAAGACCAGAAAAAAACGAATTGAGGCTCCAGCGCCTAGTCCGCGGCGGAAAGCCAAGTTCCAGGCTGACCTTGCTCCAGCAGAAGATCGCTCGGTACGCTTGCTCAAAGAAGAATTGCAGCTCAGCAGCAACACCGACTTCCTATCTGATGCCGTAGCGCTATTTCGGTGGGCCGTGTCGGAGCGGAAATTGGGGCACCGGATCATGAGCGAGAGCGCGAGCGGGGAGCGAAACGTGCTGCTCTTTCCGCGGCTGGAACGCGTGGCTCCGGACCTTGTCCTGCCGCGTGTGGATATCAAATGGACTGGGCGCGAGCTGGAAAGTCTTGCTGAACTCGCATCTGCAGCGGAAGCGAACCGCCCTACGGATGCCCTGATTCGGGCTATGCGGGACTGAATGGCCATTGTCATTCGCCGCCTCGAAGAACACGATGAGGTGGAGAATTTCGATTGTGGTGACGACGCCCTCAACAACTATCTCAGGCGTCATGCCTGGACCAATCAGCAGAAGAGCTCGATCGGTGTAAGCTATGTGGCTCTCGATGAGGACGCTCCACGAACCGTGCTCGGCTACTTTACTTTGGCAATGGCAAGCGTGCCTCGCGATATGTTTCCGAAGAAGTATGTCCGCGGGCTGCCTCCTTACGATCTGCCACTGATTTTGCTAGCGCGGCTCGCCGTGGATCGGCGATTCGCAGGCCGGGGACTTGGACATGCGCTAATTTCAGAAGCACTCCGCATCAGCTTGCGCGTGGCCGATGAAGTTGGCTGTCGCTGCATCATCACCGACGCCTACAGGGATCGGGTCAGCTGGTACGCACGATATGGTTTTGTGCCCATCGAGGGTGCCGCGGCGACGGGACCACAAAAGATGTTTCTGGATCTGCGGACGGTCCGCGCAACGCTCCAGCATTGAAGGTGTCGAAACGACCTTCCCCGAGGGCCGTCTTTAACCCTCCAAAAACCCTCCATTAGCACACCAGCCGAAATGGGATACTGTTTTATTGGCGTTTTTGATACCCTGAATCAACGCCCTGCGCAGTTATATTACTGAAAACAAAACATGGCCCATTTTCCCAAGCTGGACGTCGCGGGTTCGAGTCCCGTCTCCCGCTCCATTTTTTCAAGGGTTTAGCGGACTCCTCAAAAATCACGTTACCTTGTTTACCTCGTTAAGGCAGGTCGAACCCCTTCCTTCAATTTCAACGCCTGTTCAAGCGTCGTAACTGCTTGGTGCCGGGATTCCAACATGAGCTTGAATGAGCATCACATCGCCCGGAAGGTCGACGTCATGCTCGAACATTTCTGGCGTCACACGCGGCACAAGATCAGCGGCCGAGCCAAGGCTATGGTAGTTACCGGAAGCCGCCTCGAAGCTTATCAATACTATCGAGCGTTTCAGCGAGCGGTGGAGGACAAGGGCTACGCGGTCGGGTTACTCGTCGCATTTTCAGGCGAGATCGTCGATCCCGATACCGATGACAAATGGACTGAACCGAAACTGAATGGCTTCAAGGAAAGCGAGCTTCCGGATAGGTTTGAGAGCGCCGAGTATCGCATCCTGTTGGTGGCCGACAAATACCAGACCGGCTTCGATCAGCCGCTCCTGCATACGATGTACGTGAACAAGCGGCTGGACGGCATGCAGGCGATCCAAACGCTGTCCCGTTTGAATAGAACCGCCAAGGGCAAGGAAGAGACCTTTGTCCTCGATTTCGTGAACGATGCCGAAGACATCCAGAAGGCATTTCAGCCTTACTTCGAGGACACCAGTATCGGCGAAGAAGCCGACGTGCATCAGTTGTACCAACTTCAGCATGACTTGGCCGAACGTCAGGTGTTTTTCGCGCAGGAAGTGGAGCAGCTTTGCGGAATCTTCTTTCGGGCCCGGCGCGCGCTGACGAAAGCGGATAACGGTCTGCTGTACTCCATCGTAGACAAAGCGGCGCCGCGCTTTGAAGCTTTGTCGAACGAGCAGCAGGAGGAGTTTCGCGGTAAGGTGGGGGCGTTTCGTTCTTTGTATGGGTTCCTGAGCCAGGTGATTCCATTTCAGGATACGGATCTGGAGAAGCTTTTCACTTACCTCCGGTTTCTAGAGGTTCGTTTGCCCCAGAGCGGCAAGCCAATTTACGACTTCGACGAGGATGTTCTGCTCAAGTACTATCGTCTGCAGAAAATTAGTGAGGGCCGCATTTCGCTCGACGATGGAGGGCGGGGCGAACTCAGGGGACCTACGTCCATCGGAACCGGTCGCGAGCAGTCGCCAGAAACCGAGCTGTCCACCGTCATCGACCTGGTCAATGACCGTTTCGGCACCGGTTTCACCAAGGGCGATGAACTGGTTTTCGAGCAAGCCAAAAGGGACGCCGTGGCGGACGCGGGCCTCCAGCAAGCGTCAACGGTGAATGAGCTGGACACTTGGCGATTTGTTTTTGATCGCAAGTATGAGGATCTGCTGATTGACCGGCTGCAACGCAACCCGAAAATCGTGAGTTGGGCGCTCTCCGACCCCGAGCACCTGAAAATGATCCGAGACCTTTACGCAGCGGAGGTGTTCGACGCCTGTAGAAGCGCGGCTGCCAGTGAGGCTGACGTTCCTGGGCGGCAAGGAGCTAACGGCAGTGCCGAATGATATGCGAGGCGTATTTCGCGCCAGTTGAAATAGAGGTCAGCTATCGGAAATCCTGATGTCTCCAGCTAAAAACAAGCCGGGCGACCTCGCTGTGACGCTTGAGGTCGCCCGCCGGGATCTGCTCGATCTCGGGTTACGTAATACACTCCTCAACTACCGTCCTCTGCGAGCGAAGGGCGCTGACGTAATTAACGAAACACTCCCCGAGGTATTTCAGCTTCTGGTTCGCGAAGAGAAGCACTTCACTTTTCTACCGGGCGAGGTAAGCGGCCACGCGGAAAATGGCGAAGAACAGTTGGCACAACCTGGGGACGATTCTGCCGCGTCGACCAGGCATAAGGGCCTCCGTCTTCAGACGCCTTACACATCGACTCAACTGCAGAATAGACTTCTCGCTACCTATCACGCCGCGCGAACTTCGATGGAGGAACAGGGGGTTAACACCTTGTACCTTGCTTTGGGCATGCTCGTCTGGCGTGAGGAAGACAAAAGCGATAAGTTCTACCGCGCTCCATTGATACTGATCCCGGTAGAACTCGAACGGTCTAGCGCCCGAGAACGGTTTCACTTGAAATATACGGGGGAAGAACTGGGCGAGAATGTTTCCCTTGCTGAGAAGCTCAAGCAGAGCTTCGGCATTAAGAACTTTCCACCGTTACCCGACCCCGATGACCTAGCAGCCTGTGTCTAAAAACCATTTCCTAATGGACATGTTTCGGCTTAAAATCAGCTATGGCGATGGGCACACGCAAACGGCTTGAGCGGCAGGAGCCGCTGTGGTATCAAAGTGAGCTGCCTGAAGCGCCTGGGCATCCTTTTTATCAGTGGCTGAACCGGGTCCTGGATGAGGAGGGTTTCGACCGTTTCTGTGAAGGCCGCTGCCGGGGGTTTTATCACGAGAAGCTGGGGCGTCCGTCGCTGGCTCCGGGGATTTATTTCCGGCTGATGATGATCGGTTTCTTTGAGGGGCTCGACAGTGAACGGGGCATCGCCTGGCGCGTAGCCGATTCCCTCACGCTGCGCCAGTTTCTGCGGATCGGGCTGGACGAGCGAACGCCGGATCACGTGACGATTTCGCGTACGCGGCGGTTGATCGGCGCCGAAGCGCATCAGCAGGTGTTCGGCTGGGTGTTGAGGCGGTTGGCGCGTGGCGGACTGCTGAAAGGCAAAACTATCGGGATCGATTCGACCACGCTGGAAGCCAACGCGGCGATGAAGTCGATTGTACGGCGAGACACGCAGCAAGGTTATGACGAGTATCTGAAACGATTGGCCCAGGCTGAGGGGGGCGAAGCGAGCGATGCAGCGGCGCTGCGGCGCATGGACCGCAAGCGGCCCAAGAGAATGCGGAACGAGGAATGGGTCAATCCGGCGGATGTAGAAGCCGAGATCACGCGGCTGAAAGATGGGCGCACTGCTCTGGCGTATAAGGCCGAACAGGCGGTGGATATGGAGACCGGAGCAATCCTGGCACTCACGACGCACGGTGGCGCGGTGGGCGACACCGACTCGATCGGCGAGACGGTGGCGGAGGCCGGCATAGCAGTCGCCGAGCAGGCGGTGCAGAGAACGGTGAACCAAGCTGGGATCGAAGAGGTGGTGGCCGACAAGGGATATCACAGTAATGAAGTGATGCGGACACTGGCCGAGTGGAAACTGCGCAGCTATGTTGCCGAGCCGGAACGTGGCGCGCGGAAGTGGAAAGGTAAGGCGGCCGAACAAGCGGCGGTGTATGCGAATCGACGGCGGATTTCCGGAGCGCGAGGCAAGCGTTTGCAGGCGGGTCGAGGCGAACGAGTGGAGCGGAATTTCGCGCATCAGTTCGATACCGGAGGTATGGATCGACTGTATGTTCGAGGTCTTCACAACGTTCACAAGAAGCTACTAATTCAGGCGGCGGCCTGCAATCTGGCGCTGCTGATGCGGTCTCTGTATGGAGCGGGCAAGCCGCGAGCGGCGCATGATCGTTGGGGCCGGCTCAGGTTTACGATTTTGCGGCTGTATTCGACTTTAATTGGGTTCTGCCATTCTGAGAGGGCCCTGCAGGTTGCTCCCGCGCCGATACCACGTCGAAGGCGGTGCGCCCACCGAGAAATTCTTCGTGCGTCAAAAACCGACGGTTTAGAGACGGGCTGCTAGATGTCGCCGCCTATTTCCAGAAAGTTGAGTTATCGATTAGCGGCCAGGCTGGTTGGACGGTTGACACAGGGGCGATTTCACTCGGGTTTTTCTCGTTTGCCAAATTCTTGATGTACCGCGACCTCGACCCTGCGACGTGGCCGACGGCGGACGCCATCCTAAATCATGGAATTCTCCAGGCCTTGCTGGCAGAAGACGGCTTTCAGGCGTCCTCCTCAAACTACCGCGACGACTGTTCACTTGATGAGCAACTTCAAAACAGAGAAATCTTGCACGTCGTGGATTCGGACAGCTCCCAAACGATCGCAGTTCTGGACGCTCTAGACCACCACGATATGGTCATTCAGGGCCCTCCGGGAACTGGCAAGTCACAGACGATTGTGAATCTCATAGCCGGCGCAGTCGCGGAAGGTAAACGAGTACTGTTCGTTTCAGAAAAAATGGCAGCGCTCGACGTTGTGAAACGCAGACTGGATCACGTCGGGCTTGGAGCGGGCTGCCTAGAGCTCCACAGCAATCGAACAAATAAGAAAACCATCATCGAGGAACTAAGGCGCACGGCGTTGGGCGAGCGCCATGGGGCTCCTCGATCGCAGGCCGAACTTAGTCTGTTGGGCGATGCCAAAAATCGTCTGAACGAATACTGCAAAGCGGTCAACGAGCCGATCGGCGCCAGTGGCGAGAACCCTTGCACGGCCTACGGAAAAATTCTCGCAGCCCAGACGGCTCTGAAGGGCCTGGATCTGCCGCCGATACAAGTAGACGGCATAGCGGATTGGACGGCAGAGGACACGATCCGTCGGACACAACCCGTGATTCAATTGCAGGACCGGGTGGCGCGAACCGGCGTCCCTATTCGACACGCGTTCTGGGGCAGCCAGTTGAGTATTGTGCTGCCAACCGATCGGGACGAGATTCGTAAGCGTTGTATCAGCGCCAGCGCCGCTTGTGTGTCTTTTGAAAAGTCGGCGAAATCGCTAGCGCAGAGATTTTCTGCCGAGGCCCCAGATACTCAGCTCAAGGCCGACATCCTCTGGCGGTCCGCGCAATACGTCGTTAGTGCCCCTGCCCTCGGCGGGCTGAACTTGAGTTCCCCAGAGTGGCTCTCTCACGAGCAACAGATCCGGGACGCCGTCGCCGTCGGCAAACGGTACCGAGATCTCCATCAGCGGTATGGAGCGATTTTGCGGCCAGAGGCCTGGCGCATGGATGTTTCTGAAACAAGAAATAGTGTGGCCGACTTGGGTGGTCGCTGGTGGCGGCTACTTTCTAGACGGTGGAGGAACGCCAAGAAAACTCTAGCCGCGATCTGTACAACCCCGGCACCGTCGGATCAGATTGCGCAGATCGAGTTGCTCGATGCCATCGTAGAATCAGCCGAGTGCGTTAAACGCACCGCGCAGGCCGCCGAACAGATGGCGCAGCTGTTCGCCACGTCGTGGAAGGGCGTGGACTCGGATTGGGATCTGATCGATTCCCAAGCAAATTGGGCCATCGAAGCTTGGAAAGGCATCCATCAGGGAACGCTTGCTAGTTGGTGCGTTGATCGAGAACGAATCGCCGTTGACCATCACGTTGCATCCGCGATTCGTGAGCTTGGTGATGCGCGAAGAGCTTATGAGGAAAGCGTGAACGCCTGGGTCGCCCGCCTTCAGGTCGATGAATCGCGCTTTGCCGAAGGCCCGCTGGCTAGCCAGCCGTTCTCCACCTTAGACTCACGCTGGCTCCGTCAGAGCGACCACGTCGACGAATTACACGATTTGGTCGCCTTCAATCAGATATCGAATGAATGCAATAAAGAAGGACTAGAGAGCATTGCGGCAGTCGCTACCCGTTGGGAAAACGCTGGTGCATTACTCCTTCCGCTCTATGAACGCTTGAGGCTATCGACGCTGCTGGAGCGAGCATTCAAGGAGCGAAACGCGCTAGCCAGTTTCGATGGAATCCGGCACGGGAACACCGTCGCGGAGTTTTGCAGACTCGATCTCCTGCAACTGCAATACAACCGGACTCTGCTGGCGTTCAAACATGGTCAGGTGTTGCCGCCAGGTGGCGGAGCGGGAGAGGTCGGCATACTTTGGCGGGAATTTGAAAAGCGTACGAGGTTTCTTCCGATTCGCGGCTTGATATCGAAGGCGGGCCATGCGATCCAGTCGATCAAACCGGTCTTCATGATGAGTCCGCTGTCTATCGCCAATTATCTTCCCCCTGGAGGGCTCACGTTCGAGCTAGTCATATTCGATGAAGCGAGTCAGGTCAGGCCGGTCGACGGGCTCGGAGCTATCTTGCGCGGTCGCCAGGTAGTGGTGGTCGGTGACAGTAAGCAATTACCGCCTACCAGCTTCTTCGATTCCCTGATGGCAACGGACGAAGCTGAATCAGACGATGAAGACACGGCGGCGTCGGACATAGAGAGCGTACTCGGACTATTTTGTTCTCGCCCGGCACATCAGCGTATGCTCCGATGGCACTATCGCAGCCGCCATGAGTCCTTAATCACGGTCTCCAATCATCTTTTTTACGACGACCGGCTAGTCGTGTTTCCCAGCCCGGACCGGGACAGAGAGAAGCTTGGCCTGGTGTACCGGCGACTACAGAATGCTCCGTACGAACGTAGTCGCACGCGGACAAACCCTATAGAAGCCAAGACGGTCGCGAAGGCTGTAATGGAACACGCGCGGAGTCAGATGCAACTTCCGCCGGAGCGCTGGGACACGCTGGGAGTCGCTGCATTCAGCATGGCTCAAATGGATGCAATTCTAACGCAGGTGGAATTGCAGCGCCGTCAGGACCCTTCCTGCGAGACGTTTTTCTCGGGTTCTCCTCACGAACCGTTTTTCGTAAAGAATCTGGAGAATGTGCAGGGGGATGAGCGTGACGTTATTTTCATAAGCATTGGTTATGGACGTACGGCAGAGGGATATCTGGCAATGAGTTTCGGTCCCCTCAATCGCACTGGCGGAGAGCGCCGTCTGAATGTCCTTATTAGTCGAGCGCGTAAGCGCTGTGAGGTATTCACGACGCTCTGCGCCGACGACATCGACCTAACAAAAACGAATTCAGCGGGGGTGGCTGCGCTAAAGATGTTCTTAAATTATGCCCAGAAAGGGCAAATGGATGTACCGACTAAGACCGACCGTCTGCCGGACTCCGAGTTCGAGGATCAAGTTTTTCGGCAGCTGACTGCTCTTGGTTATGAAGTTCATACGCAAGTTGGCAGTGCGGGATTCTTCCTTGATCTCGCGGTCGTAGATCCCGCTCATCCTGGACGATACCTGCTGGGCATAGAGTGCGACGGTGCGCGCTATCACAGCGCCCGGTCTGCGCGGGACCGAGACCGCCTCCGTCAAGCCGTTCTGGTGGGCTTGGGATGGCGGATTCACCGTATATGGTCCACCGACTGGTTCCATAGTCCGGACCAGGAACTTCGCAAAGTGGTGCAGGCCATTGAAGTGGCGCAGACTGCGACAGCAGCGCCGCCGCATCCGCTGGGGTCCACCGAAGAAACCGAGTCAATGGGAACGCCACCCTTGCTTGCACCGATACAATCGACTCGGAACCCATCGATCACATCATACGAATGTGCTCATGTGCACCTACAACTGGGCGACGTCGATATGCACCTGGTAGTCGCACCCAACTGGCGGAACTCCTCGCCCAAGTAGTAAACGTGGAAAGCCCAGTGCACTGGATGGAGGCGGTGCGGCGCGTGCTTGACGGCGCGGGTATTCAGCGACTTGGGAACAGAATACAGCAGGCATTCGAACAGGCCGTGCGCGTGGGCGTTGACCGTAAGCTTTTCGTCAAAAGGGAAGAATTTCTATGGGGGTCCACAATGGAACAACCGCCGGTCCGGAATCGCAGCGAACTGCCCGCGACGTCTCGCAAGCTCGAATTTGTTGCTCCTGAAGAAGTTCGACGGGCGATTCTTATCGTCGTGGAGGAATCCTATGGCATCGTCCCCACCCAGGTGCCAAGCGCCGTGTGTCGACTCTTTGGCTTTGCTCGTGTAACTGACGAAATGAGCGCAGCGGTTGAGCCACATCGCGACGCTCTTGTTAGGGAAGGATACTTGGAGCTGCAAGGCGTCAACCTGGTGGCGGTTTCGCTCGCTGGGCGGTCCGCCGAGAAGAACTAGCATTTTCTGGTGTGGGCGCCCTACCGCGCCCTTGACCTATTTATCGAGCAATGGAAGACCCACCTTCGAAGCAAACTATTAGCGGCCGCGAGTAGCGAGGTTCCGACGGCTTCCCGCGAGCCACGAGGGATGTAGAAGTAAAATCGAGCCGGTCAAGAAGCACACTCAAGCACATACGTCACGGCGACAGTCTACGCCCATGTCCTCGCGAGTCGTGACGAAGAAGCCGCGCGCGTTTGGGAGCGGTTTCAGGGACGCAGCCAAGATGCGCGCAAAGAACGTCGAGCGCATTAACATTCTGCCGTAGCTCTACCGCAGAACCTGATACAGCTCGCCATTCACCCAAGTTCGGCAGCCACCAGCTGATTTTTGGCGAGTAATCTGCGAGAAGACTGTAATTAGACTGCAACCTAAGCGCATTATGGGCTGCACGCTACAATCAACGATGTCCATTTTTATGCGTAATCGTACTCTAGGATTCGGCACCCTTCTCTTTATCCTTTCGCTGGCACACCCCGCCGGTGTCGTCGGCCAGACGTACACGATCGCAACGGTTGTCGGATATGAGGCACAGGCGAACTCAATGGGCGGCCCTGTCAGCGTCTCCTTGGGCGGCTATGGCGTCGCCATTGACATAGCCGGGAACCTGTACGTCGTTTCTGGTGATCGCGTGCTAAAGTTATCTGGTGGAATCGTGACTACCGTGGCTGGAACAGGAACGCCGGGTTCCAGCGGCGACGGTGGTCCGGCTACCAGCGCCCAACTGGATGACCCTTTCGCTCTTGCAGTCGACTCCTCAGGAAACCTTTTCATCGCCGATACAGACAACAGCCGCGTCCGGATGGTGTCCAACGGGATCATCACAACCATCGCGGGCGGCTTCGGCCCTGGCACGCCGGTCGCTGGCATTCAGTTAAACTCGCCCCGAGGTCTCGCCGTGGATTCGGCTGGAAACGTTTATATTTCGGATTCCGGGAATAATCGCGTCTTGAAGCTGTCTAATGGAACCGCAACCACGGTAGCCGGAAACGGCAATAACGGATTCGCGGGCGACAACGGCCCGGCAGTTAGCGCCGCGCTATCCGAGCCCTATGGCATCGCCGTGGATTCCGCCGGCAACGTCTACATCTCCGACTTGAACAACAACCGCATTCGAAAGGTCTCAAATGGAACCATTACGACGGTTGCGGGGAACGGAACGCAGGGTTTCAGCGGTGACGGGGGCCGCGCCACCAGCGCCGCTTTGTCCGGTCCGACGGGAATCGTGCTGGACTCTGCTGGCGACCTTCTCATTGCCGACTTCAACAACAACCGCATTCGAAGAGTCTCAAACGGAACCATCACCACAGTCGCGGGAAACGGAACGCAGGGTTTCAGCGGCGATGGGGGGCCGGCCACGAGCGCGGCTTTGGCCGGTCCCGACGGCATCGCCATCGATTCGGCAGGTAACGTTTATTTCGCCGACGTCAACAACGGCCGCGTGCGTGTGTTGGCTGTTGGTCCTGGATCGCTAGGACCACTCACCATCCTCAAAACGCCTCTGCCAGATGGCGTCGCAGGCCAGCTGTATGCGCCGATCACCATGGGCGCATTCAATGGATTGGGGCCCTACACCTGGTCGGCCACTGGATTGCCGTCTGGACTTACCATGAGCAGCGGCGGAGTCCTCAGCGGGACGCCGACGCTGAGCGGTAAGCCCACAGATTTCGGAACATTTTCAGTTGTTATTTCGGTCTCAAGCGGTGGAACTACGGCTTCAATCGCGCTTCCATTAACCATTACGCCCAACCTTCCCAAAATCACGGGCGGGGGCGGCGGATCGAAAGTTATCCTACAGGCTGGGGTGGTCTCAAACAGCTATGAGGCCACGCTGCCTGTCACAGGCGGCCAGCAACCGTACACATGGTCAATCCTGGGCGGGTACTTACCCCAGGGCCTATCGCTAACGGGATCTGGTCTTTACTCCGGCTTTCTTGGAGGCAGTCCAAACCAAGCTGGCGTCTTCACCTTCACCGCTCAAGTGACCGACGCAGTCGGTAACTCCGCCTCGTCGATTTTTGTCCTCACCATTGGAGCCCAGCCTTTGACCCTCACTAGTTTGTCCCCGCTACCCAACGCCATTGCCGGATCGCCATATCCCGCACAGGTTCTAACTGCGTCCGGCGGAGCCCCGCCATATAAATTTCAGATAGCAGGGACGCTGCCAAACGGACTAGTGCTCTCCAACGGGGTGATCAGCGGTACTCCCATATCCACACTCTCGGGAATTACGGGCACATTCAGTTTCCAGGTGACTGTGACTGACTCCAGCGAGGAGTCGGCCTCCAGCTCCTTCCAGATTGCGGTTAATCCTGCGCGGACCGACCTTCTCCTTTCGCAGGCCGCAATTTCGTTGCCTTTGACCGTCGGCCTCAACTTCGACACCAGTCAGAACGAGGTCAGCTTGCCCGCCACAAGCACCAGGCTCACAGTAGAATCGAATACACCCTCCGTAATTCTCAACTATTCAGTCAGCGTATCCCCTGCTGTTCCATGGCTCAACGTGTTGGGAGGCGGATCTACACCCGGGACAATCAATCTCAGTCTCAATTCGCAGGCCCTAAACCTAGTGCGCGACACCCAAACCAACATTCTCGTGACCTGCATCGCCCCAAGTCCATGCGCTGGTAGCGCGCAGACCATTAATGTTTCTGTGAACTTCGCCAACAGGGTCAGTCCTGATCTCGTCACAAACAGTACGCTTTTCTACTCAGCATCTTCGGCCGCCCCGAAGCCGATCTCCCAAAATCTCGAATTACAAAACACCGGTAGCGGAACGTTCATCGTAAACTCGATCACCGCGGCGGACAATTTCGTCTCGATCACCGGCGTTCCTGGCACCCTTCAGGCCGGACCGCCCATTCCCGTTACAGTTACAGTCAATCCGGCAGGTCTCGAAGCCGGTTTCCACCGAAGTACAATCTTCGTCGCCACGTTGACAGGCGAACCCAGTAGCAGCAGCATCCCACTGACGCTTTGGATTACTCCCAACGCCACCATGAGACTTGCGCCAAGGGGAACCCAGTTCCAAATGTCCTCGGGCGGAGCGCCCTCCAATCCTGCCGGATCGTTCCAGGTAGTTGTTTCCGGTAGCCAGGCCGTCGCGTGGACCGCGGCCTTGCTCCCGGGAGCGAACTGGCTGACGCTAAGTACCACCAGCGGAAATTCAACTCAAGCGAATCCTGGAACTGTGAGTTTCTCCATCAACTCCAGTGCCGCCTCGCTCGCGCCTCAGGCCTATTACGCTGCGATTCAGGTCACGTCGCCCGATGCCGCCGATTCGCCTCGGATTTTTGTCGTCGTGCTGAATGTCGGTACGACGGCCAGCGCAGTTCCTATGAATCCGCAACCATCCGGGCTCGTGTTTACAGCCTCCGGCGGCGCCACTCCGTCCGCCCAGGTCGTCAATGTCTACACCGGTTCCACCACCCCGGTCCTTTATCAGGCGTCGGCGGATAGCTCCTGGCTCGCTGTTTCACCCGCGACAGGCTCGGCCTTGGCCGCATCGCCCGCCTCATCGAGTTTATCTGTCAATCCGAGCGGTCTCGCGCCCGGTGTTTACAATGGCGGCGTTAGCTTTTCCGCTTCAGGCGCTTCTCTGAGCACGGTCAATGTGACGCTGATCGTCCAAGCAGGCTCTTCCACATGCGTACCAGCTAATTTGGTACCAACCGAGACTGGCCTCGTAAACGACTTTTCTCAATCGGCTGGTTTGCCGACGCCATTGACGGTAGTGCTGGTCGACGATTGCGGCCGCCCTGTCACCAACGGACTCGTGGAAGCGACTTTCTCAAACGGCGATCCAGCGCTCGCGTTGAACGCCGTCGACACGACAAGCGGTATCTATTCGGGCACCTGGGTGCCTGGCGCCTCGGCCCAGGAACTCACCATCACAGCAAGCGCCACGGCTAATGGTTTGGCGGCCGCCTCCTCTCAGGTCAGCGGCCAAGTGACCCCCAACCCGGCTGCGCCAATCCTGGACGAAAACGGCATCCTCAATGCGTTCGCAATTGGAGCGGAGCCTGGTGCTCCGCTTGCGCCCGGGACGATTGTCCAGATGTACGGCTCCAACCTCGGTTCACAGGTTTCGGAGGCCCAAAACACTCCTTTGTCAACCAGTCTTGGTGGGACTTCCGTATTCATAGGAGGCATCGCCGCACCGCTTTATTATGTGGGCTCGGGACAAATCGACGCGCAGATCCCGTTCGAATTGCCGGCGGGGAAGGTATATGAGGTTTACGTCAACAACAACAACATGCTGACCATGCCGCGCTCGATTCAGGTGACAAGCGACGCGCCAGGCATCGCCCAGTTCGCTTATGGCGGCATCATCGCGCAGCATTCTAGAGACAACAGTCTGGTGTCAGAAACATCTCCCGCAGCTCCGGGGGAATACGTTGTGATGTATGCCGCAGGCATGGGACTCACGAACCAGACCGTGCCATCCGGATCAGCCTCGCCGTCGAACAAACTGGCCACGGTTCTCGACGGCGCAACGCTGACGCTCAATGGCGCGCGCGTAACTAACATTCTTTTTGCCGGTCTGACGCCCGACTTAGTCGGGCTCTTTCAGGTAAACTTTCAGGTTCCGGCCAACGCTCCGAATGGGGACCTGCAGTTAGTGCTGGTTCAAACCAGTGGCGTGAGCAATTCGGCGGTCCTTCCTGTTCATAACTAAAAACTCGGCAGAGGGCATCCCAGTACTGGCCTTGGGCGGCTACTAGCGGCCTCCAGAAGGCCGAGCAAGAAACGGCATCCTTTTACCTGCTATAGTGGCAATTTCTCCTGACCTTTTACGGCATCCATCGCGTGCTGATCCACGTTTTATTTCTCTAGGCTCGGGGTTTATCATGTACAAAAGCATTCTTCTTGTCTTGGCTGTCCCTCTTGCTTTGCCGGCTCAGACACTGACAACCGTCATTACATTTAACGATGCGAATGGCACCGGCCCGACCGCGCTCATCCAGGCCTCCGACGGGAACTACTATGGAACGACGAACGTCGGAGGCTCAGGGTACGGCACAATCTTTCAGCTCACGCCCGCGGGGACCCTCACCACGATCTACACCTTCGCCCCGCTCGCGGGAAATGCCCAGTTCCCGGACCCCGATGGAGCCAACCCGGTCTCGTTGACACAAGGCACCGACGGCAATTTCTATGGCACGACGTCGACGGGTGGGGCGAGCAGCGATCTTGTGACGGAAGGCGGGGGCACGATTTTCAAAATCACTCCCGCCGGGGTTCTAACGACGCTTTATAGCTTCGCGATGAGCGACGGCTACAACCCCAGCGGTTCTCTCCTTCAGGCGAGCGATGGGAATTTCTATGGCGTCACGAACGAAGGCGGTTCCGGACTTTATGGAACCCTGTTCCAAATTACGCCCTCCGGCACGCTGACTGTGTTGCATAATTTCTCACTTCTGGAGGAGGGCATCCCGGCCGGCGGCTTAGTGGAAGGCGCCGACGGCAATTTGTACGGATGCGCCAGCCACATGGTTTACAAATTGACGCTTGCCGGCGTGTTCACTAGCTTCTACAGCTTCTCGGGCTCCGGACCAATTGGGCCATTGATTATAGGCACCGACGGAAACTTCTACGGCACTACTTCCGAGACGATTTTCCAGCTCACTCCGGCCGGCGTCTTAAAAACGATCTACGGGTTCTCTTCCACTCAAGGAACGCAACCCGGCGCGTTGCTCCAGGCGAGTGACGGCAACTTTTACGGCTTGTTGCAGAACATCGGCCCCGGGACCATCTTTAGAGTGACTCCCGCAGGCGTTATGACAACGATGCAAAAGTTCAATGGCCTCGACGGCTCGTTCATGGGTCACGGTGAGCTGATGCAGGGTTCCGACGGTAATCTTCATGGCGGCACGCTGGCCGGAGGGGAATACAACGATGGCATCCTCTTCACACTGACTTTGAATTCTGAGGTACAACCGCCCAGCGTCGTCACCGGCTCGGCATCGATGGTCACAAATCATACCGCTATGCTGTCCGCGTCGATTAACCCGAATGGCGGTGACACGCAGGCCGGCTTCCTCTACAGCACTAACAGCTCGATGACGAACGCTAAATCAGTAAATCAGGACGTTGGGTCATCTCCCGGGACCGCGCTGCTTTCGCTGCAGGTGGTCGGTCTGACGCCAGCAACAACCTACTACTTTCAGGCGTTCGCCTCGAACAGTGCGGGAACCGTCAACGGAGCTGTCGCCAGCTTCACCACCGCTGAGTTGGCGGGCTACGCCATCTCTGGTGTGGTGACCCTGCAGGGCGTCGGCTTGGCAGGTGTGACCGTGAGCATCAATGGAGTCCCTGCCATCACGCAAGCACCCTCTGGACAGTATTCGGAGGCAGTCACGCCTGGCGGCGACTATATCGTTACGCCGTTCGCCGTTGGATACACATTTACTCCGCCGAGCGTGAGCTTCAACAATCTGAGTGCGAACCAGGTGGCAAACTTTGCCGCCGCAGTTGCCGCGCCGTCTACGGCTTTCTCCACGCTGGTGAATTTCTCCGGCGCCAATGGCGTCGCGCCAAGCTCTGGAATCACCCTTGCGAGCGACGGGACCTTTTACGGCACGACGCAATCTGGAGGCGCCAACAACGTCGGCACGGTCTTCCAGTTGACGCCGTCAGGCACGCTGACGACGCTTCACAGCTTCGCCAACACCGATGGCAGCTCCCCCTTCGGAGGACTGGTCCAAGCCTCCAACGGGTGTTTCTATGGAAATACACTCAGCGGCGGGGGCGGTAACGGCACTCTCTATCGCATTGCGCCGCAGGGCGCGTTTACCAGTCTGGTGAGCTTCAGTTCTTCCGGCCAGAACGCGGGCTACAATCCGATCGGCACATTAATCCAGGCTACGGATGGAAACTTATATGGAGTCACTGCAGGGATGTCTGGAGTAATTCCTCCCACCGTTTACCGCATCTCGCCCTCAGGCGCTCTCACGACACTGTATACGTTCGATCCCGGAGAGGGCACAGGTCCGCAGAG
Source organism: Bryobacterales bacterium (assembly GCA_963735145.1). GTDB lineage: Bacteria > Acidobacteriota > Terriglobia > Bryobacterales > Bryobacteraceae > Palsa-89. The sequence goes on from CAVTJS010000005.1 coordinate 56,583, forward strand.
CGGCTTGCTGCAAGCCTCCGATGGCAATTTCTATGGCACGCTGCAAGGCAACAATGTTTCCAGCGCGCCAGGCCTCGTTTTCAAAATGACTCCTTCCGGCGCCGTTACCCCCCTCTATATTTTTTGCCAACAGCAGAACTGCGCCGACGGAATCGCTCCGACCGCTCCTTTACTCCAAGGAACGGATGGGAACTTGTATGGAACGGCCGCAGGCGGGGCTTCGCACCAAGGCGTAATCTTCAAACTGACTTTGGGTGGTGCATACTCGCTCGTGCACGCCTTCGATGAGGCGGACGGCGCAAGTCCGAATGGTCTGCTCCAGGCTACTGACGGCAACTTCTATGGAACCACCAAAGCCGGCGGTCCCGCAGCTGCCGGCACGCTGTTTCAACTTACACCAACCGGCACTCTGAGCACGCTTCATGCTTTCGATGGAAGCGATGGAGTAAGCGCATCGGGCTCCTTGATTCAGGGACCCGACGGGGCTCTTTACGGGACCACCCAGCAGGGCGGAGCCTCGGACCAGGGAACCGTGTTCCGCTACGCGCTCCCGAATGTCGTTCCTGCTATTGCCGCCAATTCGGGCGTAGTGAGTGGCGCGAGTTTTCAAGCCGGGATCGCCCCCAACTCGTGGATCACCATTCGCGGCACCAACTTCTCGCTTCAGACCGATACATGGTCCAGCGCGATCGTCAATGGCGTCTTGCCGCAATCGCTCGACGGCGTGAGCGTCAATGTCGGCGGCTCGCCGGCCTATGTCGCATACGTAAGTCCACAACAGATTAACGCGCTCGCTCCAAATATTAGTTCCGGGAATGTCTCGGTGACGGTAACCAACAGCGCTGGAACCAGTACGGCCGCGAGTGTGACGGTACAAGCAGCACAGCCGGCTTTCTTTCTCTGGGGCACCTACGCCGTGGCTACTCGAAGCGATTACAGCCTCGCGGTCAAAAACGGCACATTCCCCGGCGTGACAACAGTTCCCGCCAAACCCGGAGATACGATCATTCTGTGGGGAACCGGTTTTGGCGAGACAACTCCTGCTGCCCCGATCGGAACGGTTGTTCCCGCAGGCGCCACCTACAACACCGCGAGTCCCGTCAACGTAACTGTGGCAGGCACGCCCGCCACTGTACTCGGGGCCGCTTTAGCATCGGCATTCGCTGGACTCTATCAGGTCGCAATCCAGATTCCCTCCAACTTAGCCGACGGTGACTACGCGGTTGTCGCAACAGTGGCGGGAGTACAATCGCCATCAACCACGCTCATCACGGTTCAGCAGTAGCCTGCAGTGCGCGTTCCAGACTTCGCGCAATAAACCATATGGCGACGCCGTTGGCAAATCGACGATGTTTAACATGGGTGCGTTCGGAGCTGAACTGCAGGCTCTTCGTCGATCGGCCTGCTTAACTGGCGCTGTTTGGGTCGCCCCGGGGGTGAAGCGACGCGCGCGCATTTCCGCCGCACGACGCTCAAATTCCTCTTTTCACATCCGAACAGGATGACGTGTGCCGTGCCAACTGCGCAAGTTTACTTGGTCAAGCGCTGCTCCAGGCCTTTCCGAAAAGCTCGGAGTTGCTGCTGGAATCGTGCTTCTCCGCGTTGTCGAATATCCTCTGGGTCTAACTCCCGCAGTTCCTCGTCGGATACGCCCTGAGCGCCGAAAAACGCATTTAGGATTTCGACCTCCTCATCCGTTGCAATGAGCCCAATGTCTACGCCTAGCAAGAAAGCGTTGGCGTACTCGATGTCGTCCAACCCCGCAGCGAAAACTACGTCGCTAAATATACGATCACTTGCCGCTTCGTAGTGACGGAACAACTCGCCGATATCGAGAAGGTCCTTCTTGCGACGATGTGGATCGTCCATGAAAGCGATGATCTTCAGTAGGGCGATGACCGGCGGAGGGATTACTCGGTATTGGAGTCCCTCGGCGAATGTGAACGGCAACGCCCGGACAAAGACATGCTCGAAACCGACGAGGCTCATTTCGAAATCGCTCTTGGGCCAAGTAATCCGTCTCGCTTGGCGAAGGTTGGGACCGGCCGGCAGTAAATCTATAATCGAACCACTCGGCCCGCGCCAGCGATGCTCTCTGCGCTCCTCCTCAATCCAGCCAAGAGTCCTAAGTTCGTCGGCAAATGCCGTGAAGCCTTCCAGATCCAATGCCAGGACGAGGTCGATGTCTCTTGTGAACCGACCGATGTCCATGAAACAAAGCAGGGCAGCTGCCCCGATGATCACGATATCCGCTTTGAATCGGTCGGCGATCGCGTGAACTTGGGCGAGATCCTCTAATTGGGCCTGTGTTAGCACAATCCTCTATAGCGACAACTCGTGTTGAAGCTCCCGGGCGGCCTCGTGTGCACGCGGATCGTTGCTATTTAATAGCTCGGCATAAATCAGCCACGGTGGCGCCAGCATGTGATTATCGCGCTGTTGCCAAAACACCACTTCTCCGAACGCCCGTAACAAAGTCACCGGCCCATCGCTGTCTGGCAGAAGCCGAAGTTCCTGCGCTACCTGGCGGGAGGAGGGTTCGATAAATAACGGCACGTCTGGCCCCCGATAGAAGTGTTGCAGGAGATCCACGGCTGGCCCGCCCGTGAGCGCATATCTGATTCCCGGAGGAACGCTTTTGCGAAGACGATTCAGAAACAGTTCCGCTGTCTTTTCGGCGGATCGAAATTTGCCAACGACGAGTTTTGGACGCAGCACTTGTGCATAGCCGGAGACCAGGCGTTCAGCCAGTAAGTTCTTTGGCCCGAGTTGATACCCCTTACCTTTCGCGGCGAGAAGACCCTCGGCAACCAGCTCTATTCGAGCTTGAGCAGCCTTGCTTTTGCTTATGCCGGCTGCTGTCTCTAGTCGGCGGACGGGCCAGTTCGTGGATTCAGGGTAGGTCACAAGCTGGAAAAGTAATTGGAGCTGAGCGGCACTGATAGGGCGCCGCTCTGACAAGGGTGCCAGCGCTGGTTTGCCAACGACGGTCCAATTGTAGCGGTCCCCCAGTGCGAGATGGATGTTTCCCACGTCGTCGGCGAAGTTCACATGGGCTTCCAGAAGGCGCTCCGCAACCGGACGAGGGATGTGACGTGCCAGCAGAATAATCTCGTACGGCTTCCCGGTCCCCACTTGCTTGACCCAAGCAAGAAGCTGATTGACAGCAGAGCGAGGCAGAAAAGATCGTTTGGCATGCACCAGGAGCTGAAAGCGGCCCGAAGGAGTTTGAACTTCGATTTTCCCGTCGTATCCCCGATCCGTTCCATTTGGTGCGGCCACGTAACGGAGGTCACGTACAAACGGAATCTGTCTTAGATGGTTGATGGGTTCGGATTCGTGAGTCGTTCGGCCGCCCATTTGTCCACAATAATATCATGTCCACTAGTAGTGGACATTAACAAAAACTGGACGGAGGTCGCGATGGTTCGCGAAATCTCGTTACCTTGATTACCTCATTAAGGGGGCTGCCAAAAATCCACCGCTGAAAATAAAAGACTTCCTTGACCAGAAAAGAGCGCCTTGAACGCCTAAGTCCTTTATTTACAATCGAGATCCGTTTTCCCAAGCTGGACGTCGCGGGTTCGAGTCCCGTCTCCCGCTCCATAAAATCAGTTATTTGCGGACCGCCACCCGGTACGACATACGACACAGGCGCATTGAAGCCGCCTGTCGAGCTTTCGCAGAGCGCGTTTCAAGACGGCGGGTTGCGCCTGGCGGTATTCATTTTCGCGAACGTCAACGCTATGCCCAGCGAGTAGAGCGCGATTGGGATCACGTTCGGCTTCGCTAAACTCGGTCACCCAGGTGCGGCGTAGCACCTGGAAATTCACGTTTCCTAAGCCCAGGGTCTTTAGGGCTGGCTGGATCTGGCGCCGATAAATATTCGAGTAACTCAGCGGTGTACTGCCGGCCTCTGACGGGAAGAGCCACCCGGCCGGCAAGCGGTTCTGTAATAGCGTGTTTGCGTGCTTTCAGTTGGAGGGATCAGGCGGCGGGATCGTCGAGACTTAGGTACGTCGACCTTGCCGCGATAGATCCTGCGCTCAACGTGAATCATCCCATTGTGAAAGTCGCCAACTTGGAGCCCAACGATTTCGCCTGGGCGCAGGCCTTCGCAGACGGCGAGACGAAAGATAAGCCGCTCCCGGATATCGAGCACCATTTGGGCGCGCCGCATATTGTCCACCGTGATGGTCCGCTTTTCGCCGAAGGACTTACATGTGGGCGCCACCAGGCCGTCTGTCGGGTTGATCGTGATGATGCCATCGCCCATGGCCATTTTGAAAATGGCGACCAATTGCCAGCGAATGTGCCCGACGACTGACGCAGAAAGATTATCTTGTGCCTTAGCATCGAGATGCGCCTGAAGCTCCTTACGCGTGATCAGCCCGAGCGCCAGCGGCCGAGTTGTCGGAGAATATGGGTCTCGATGATTTGGTCTGTTGTGCCACGCGTGGAGTCTTTCCAAACGCGACTTTTTACTGTCAGGTATTCATCCTCGGCGTAGCGACGAAGTGTGACCACCGTTGCTGCCGCTGCTTCCTCTTTACCCTTCAAAGGAGCGAGGATTTTCTTCCGTTCAGCGTCAGCCTGGGCGCGAGATAAATCGGCATAACGCCCCAGAATGCGCGTCCGTCCGCGCCCGTTTTGCAAAGACCTTGACGCCGTGGCGATCCTTTACGACCTTCAATGAGCCTTTTTGCATGCTGATATCGCCTCTACTTCGATGGTCCAACCTTCGAGCGTGTCCAGCCGAAACAATTGTCGCCGGCCGATGCGAACACACGCAACTGGTGGCAATCCTTTGATCTTTCTGGACACGACTTTGCTGAAGTGGGCAGGCTTCAATCTTAACCGTTCCATAGCTTCCAGCCGGTCCAACAGCCGCAGACCTTGATTTTGCCGGGGTTTCTGCTCTTGAGCGAATGGATTTTCGTTCATCGCAGCACCTCAGCATCTGCATCGGGTATTGGATGCGCGGAGCATACCGCTTCCGCGCGCGTGTCAATCGAGTCAGGCCTGGAGTTCATTGGTACCGTTACGCGAAAGGCTGCGCGATTAGCGTGCGCTGCAAAATAGTCCCTCAAGTCAGTTTCTTCAAATCGCCATTGACGGCCAACCCGGCAAGCCCTAAGATCTCCGCGGCGCAGCAAGCGTCGCAAGGTGGAATCGGAAATACCGAGCCTGTGACGGACCTGGGCGAATGATAGGATCACGATCGCACCTCGCCGGGTTGGCGCAGAGGTCCAGCCGCACACGGTCTCCACGCCAATCGTAAAATTCGCGAATCCTCGGGGGCGTCATTGGCACGCGTTCTTGCTGGTCAACGAAGTGGATTGCGCCATCAGGGCGACGGGCTGCCAAGCCACGCCGGATAAATTGCTCGGCCGAGCGTCTGCTGGTGTAGGCCCGACCACCTGGCAGCGGATTTGCAATTCGCACTACGTTTGACACTTGTCCCATCGCCGGTCTCTCCCGAAGCTGGCACCGTGCCAGCTAGTGACAAGTAAAAGATAGTATGCGAACGGTAGCTTCCCGCAGCGAAGACTTACTTCTTTGCCGGCCCGGTGGGAAACTCCTTCGATAGATCGTTGATGATGCTGTCCGAAGTCACGCCGCCCTTGCAAGAAGGATGTCCGAATCCACTGGCGCTCCAATTGTTCTTGAAGTCGAGGATCATGTTGTCGTTGTGCTCGGGGCTTGGTCCCATGGTGACTACGTCCAGATGCAGCTCGTGGCGTACTTTCCAGGCAATAATGTGATCGGTGCAGGAGGTATCGCCGCTGAGGCCGAGTCCCCCAACGATTTTCCCACTTCCATTATAAAGTGGAAGCCCTCCACCGAACACGATAACCCCGCCCACGGCTTTACCCACCATTGGATCGTTGGGCGTTCCGAACGTGGCGGGATCGCCGAACACCGCATTCGCATTGGGTGGGGCACTGGTCGACAGGCTGTAGAGACTTTGTCCGGGCTGGGACGCGGCGAAAATATTCGCGGTGGAGAGAGCGTAATCGTCGCTGCTCAGACCGTTCGCCGTGTTCGCCTTGGAAGCGGCGATGACCCGGCCGCCCGGCCACTGATCGCCGCGCGTGTTTCCGCTGAAAACGATGGCGCACACGATGCCATCGCGGTTTACAACAACGGCCCATTCCTGATTCCCGAGTCCGCCGTTCTTGGATGCGCCCTCGCGAACCACGGATTGTACGGTGGTGCGAAGGCGCGCGGCATCGGGCAACGCAGAGCAGTTGGGTGTCGACTGTGCGAGGCAAGGCAGGCAAACTGCTAAGAACGGAAAGAAACGACGGGCGGACATGATGATCTCCTTCATCGAAATGTGTCGAGTCAGCGAAGTTGGCGCAGGTAGGCTACCAGGCCGCGAAGCTGCTGCCCATTGAACTGAGTTATATCGGGCATCAGTGCTTCCGGTTTGAGAGACTGGGCGTGCGTGACCCAAGCTTCCAGATAAGCGTCATTATTCGGAAACGAATTCCCCGCGATATATTGGCGGCTGGCGACGTGGGTTAAATCGGGCGCAACACTCCCGCCTGCGAGGGTTCCGCGTATCTGATGGCAGAGCGAACACGGACCCGCAAGGAAGGTCTGCTGCCCGGCAATCGCATCCGGGGTGGTTGGCTCGGAAGCGGGCTTACGTTGCTGTTCGAGCCAGGCATTGTACTCGTCCGGCTCCTGCGCCACCACCAGCAGCAACATATGAGCGTGCTGCGCGCCACAATATTCAGCGCATTGTCCATGATACGCGCCGGCACTGCTGGCTTCTATTCGAATAAAGTTGGGAAGGCCGGGAATCAGGTCTACCTTGCCGTGCAGGCTAGGCACCCAAAACGAATGCATCACGTCCCGCGATTGCAACTCGATGTTGATGGGACGATGCGCTGGGATATGAATCTCGTTCGCTGTGGTGAACTCATCATTTGAGCTGGCATCCAGATAATGGACCTCCCACCACCACTGGTGGCCGACGATGAGAATCTCCGGCTTCTCTTCGGCGCCCGCGTGCATGCCCGCCTTCATGGACATACCGTCCATGCTCCCTTGGGTTCCATGAATTGGAAAAGCCGCGAGCAGCCTGAGGCCCAGAATGAAAATCACGGTCAGGATCAATAGCGGCACCGCGAGTCCGCCAATGGCGATCCAGGCCTGGCCTCCGCCAGAATCGATGGGAGCATGTTCTTCAAGAGTGCCGCGGCGTTTTGCAAACCCCCATGCAATCAGGCCCCACATGATGAGCGTGACCACCAGAAACGTTATGGTCATGAACCAGGAAAGGTTCGCGATGCTTTGCGACGCCGGTCCATGCGCATCGAAGGTGGACTGCTCCGTGGCGCATCCCGTTAAAAGCACGACCAGCGGACTGGCGATCAGAAAACGACGCATGTTCTTCCTTAATCAGCGCGACTGCGGGTCCTTCTCAACCGGGGTGTTGGGGGCGTTCGGGATGCTCCCGGTGGGGCCGCCCACGTTCTCATCCGCCGGTTCAACGGGCGGATCCGGCTCCTCGGGCGTCCGCATGGATTTGATGTAAGTAACCAGTTGCCAAATCTGGTCTTCGGGAATCTTGGTCCCCCAGGCTGGCATACCCTTGGAGCGCCCCTGGACGATCGAGTCAAAGATCTGGTCGTCGCGATTGCCGTAGATCCATACCGCGTCTCGGAGGCTTGGTCCCATGCCTCCGCCCGCGTGGCCACCGTGACAGCCTGAGCAGTTGTACCAGTTGAAAAGCCGCAGACCTTCCTGCAGGGCGACAGCATTGCCGGTATAGGGGTTCATGCGTGGTTTCACTTCGGAGACGCCTCCGGGAACGGGGCCAACGGTGGTTGGTATGGGTGCTTCCGACGCTGCCGCCACCGAGTTCGGCGTAGTGCTGCAAGCTGCCGTCACCAGTGTGGCCACAGCCGTCGCGATGAGCAAAATACCGAATTTCATCGTTATTGCTCCTCATTCGCACGCGTGGGCAAAGCGCGTTGTGGAATACCATAGCTGTCAAGCAAGTGCGCGATCTGCAGCCGGCGCCGGACGAGTTCCGCATCCAGCCGCGCTTTGAGTTCTTGGTCCCTGGGCCGAACGCCGATAGCAATGTCAAACGCCAACGGCAGCGCCGGATTCAATGGGTCGTTATCGATGGAAACCAGATCGAGGGGCGAAGAAGAATGCAGAGAAAAGTATCCCGCCATCGGGCCCCATGCGACCGCTAAATCTACTTCTCCCTTTTCTACGGCTTTGATCAGGTCGGACGGCGGATTGCTCTCGTCCAGATGGCCGAAGATACTATAGCCGACCAGATTGTGAACCAGTCCCCGGCTGGTGAGCATTTGGACTGGCGGAAGATCGCTGTCGCCATCACCGAGGATGTGTACGCCAATACGAAGCCGGCGCAGGCGAGGATCCTCAAGAGAATGGATGTTGAGATTACGATCGCGGCGCGAAACGAAGACGTATCCAGAACGATAGTAAGGCCGCGTTGTGCTTACGTTCTCCATACCAGCGGGCACGCCCATCACTACATCGCACAGACCGGCATCCAAGGTTCTGCGAAAGAAGGCGCCGCGCTGCGCAAACCACGTGTACGATACCTGCTGACTGAAATCGCTAGCGATCATCCGTGCCAGCTCGTTCTCAAAACCCTGCTGCTGTTCGTTGGAATAGGGCAGATTATTGGGATCGGCGCAGACGCGCAATGCCGGGGGTGCGGCGAACAGACCCGTTGCGCAACCGGCTAACACTGCAAGCGCGCTAATAACTGAACACATAAAGCAGGTCTCCCGGTTGAACGAAATCCTTGATCTTCTTCATGGCCCCGGTTGCGCCCAAGGTAGCGTAGGGATCGTCGGTGGATATGTCTGGCAGCGCCGTTGCACCCATCCAGCCACCGATTCCCGAATAGACGGCTACGTACTGTTTGCCATCCGGACCAGAGAATGTAATTGGATCGCCAATGATTCCCGAGGCGGTCTTGAACTCCCAGAGAACTTTTCCGCTGTGGGCGTCCACAGCCCGGAACCATCCTTCCATGGTTCCGTAAAATACCAGGTCGCCACCCGTAGCCAGCACGCCGCTGTAGACGGGAAGGTCGGCGTCTTTTACGCTCCAGACTTTCTTTGCGCTCGCCACATCCCAAGCCACCAGTTCACCCTGATATCGACCCGGTCCCGGATACATGCGTACACTCGCGCCAAGATAAGGCGTGCCGGCGATGTAATTCACGGACGTGCCCTCATAATCCATGCACGTGTTGTGAGCGGGAATATAAAGCAATCCGGTGCGAGGCGAAAATGCCGACGGAATATAGTCTTTCGCGCCCGTGGAGGATGGGCAGATGTGTGTAGTGTACTTGCCAAAGTGGGCGCGTTTATCCAGATTGATATCCGGCAGCCCGGTTTTCAAATCGTAGTAATTTGCCCAGTTAACCGGCTCGTATTTCTCGGCCGAGAGCACCTGTCCGGTTTCGCGATCCAGCACAAACATGAAGCCGGTGCGCCCGGGATGGAGTAGCAGTTTGCGCATCCGGCCCTGCCACGGCATGTCGATCAGGATGTTCTCCATAATCTCGTCGTAATCCCAGGAGTCATGAGGTACCACCTGATACGCCCACTTGGCTTGGCCGCTGTCGGCATCGCGGGCCCAGATGGTGATGGACCATTTGTTGTCGCCCGGCCTCATATCGGGATTCCACACGCCGGGATTTCCGCATCCGTAAAAGATCAGGTTTGATTCCGGATCATACGAGAGCCAACCCCAGACCGTACCGCCGCCCATTTTCCACTGTCCCGGATTCCACGTGCTGATGCCGAGGTCCTTACCCTGATCTTTTTTGTAAAACGGCTTAAAATTAGCGCCGATCAGCGCGTCGCTATCCGATCCGCTGTTGTAGGCTCTCCAAAGAATCTTGCCGCTCTTCAAATCCATCGCCGTGATGCGGCCGCGAACGCCCAGCTCACCGCCGCTATTGCCGGCGATTACGATGTTCTTCACTACAATTGGGGCCATCGTGGTGGTCTCGCCGAGCTTGATGTCGCCTACTTCGGTCTCCCAAACCTTCTGTCCCGTGTTGGCATCCACCGCGACGGTATGATCGTCAAGCGTGTTGTAGATGATCTTGCCATCGGCAAAACTCGCACCCCGGTTGACAATATCGCAGCAGGCAATTCCGACCGAACGAATATCGGGATTAGGGTGGAAGATCCACTTTTGTGGAAATCCCGATTTTGTAATATCGAGTGCGATCAGATTATTCGGATACGGGGTGACAATATAGAGCGTGTTATTAACGACCAGGGGCTGGCCTTCGAATCCATGCGGTATTCCCGTTGCCGCGGTAGCTACAACATGCAGGTTCTGCACGTTGCCGGTGTTGATTTTGTCGAGCGGACTAAAGCGCGTGTTTCCGTAATCGCCCGCGGGCATGATCCACTGCCCGTTCGCCACGGGAGCGACCAGATTGATGTTCGGCCGCGATCCCGGAACTGTGATTGGTTTAGAATTACTCTGCGCGAGCGCTGTCCACGCAATGGTTACGCAGAGCAGCAAAACCGCTTGCTCAGGCCCGCGGTTCAGTAAATTCATTCGACGCATGGTTGTCCCTCTCGGTATTGGCTCATCGCAGTGTGTACAGGTAAGCGGCGACGTCGTGCGCATCGTAGTCGCTGAGACCAAGATCCGGCATGGCTGTGCCGGGCTCAACCGTTTTCGGATTTCGAATCCAGCGCACCAGGTTGTCCGGCGAGTTTGGCAGTTCTCCTGCAATCATGGTTCTGCGGCTGAAAAACATCAGCGGCGGACCTACGGTTCCACGAGCGGTATAGATGCCTGGAATGGTGTGACACGAGCCGCAGCCGTAAGATTGAATTAACTGTTTTCCATGTCCTGGGTCGCCATTCATGCGAACCATGTAACCCCTGGTTTCCTTGCCACCCATGCAGCCGGCGAGAAAGCAACATGCGGCCAGCCAGGATATCGCAATACACGTCCGATGTCCGCTCATCGCGCCCTGATGCACATCTGGAGAATGAACAGCGGCAGGCAAAGCCAGACGATGCCCACGCCCAAAGTAAAGCTGATAAACAAACCCGCCCACGCCATGAACGCTTTGCGTTCGGTAGCTTCAGCCCGCAACACCATTGATGTTCCTGAGAGCTTGTGCCAATCCTTATAGGACGTAAGTCCCGCCACAGCCGCCAGGCCCAGCAGAAGAAAAGTGAAGACGAAGAAAAGCACGCGCGCGCCGGGGTGGGCGCTCGGGCCTCCAAAATCCTCCTGGTGCAGGCAGGCTTGCCAGGTGATGAACATGTCGCTTATCCCAACGCCGAACCATGCCCACACCGACGCGCCCACGCCAAACCAAAGCCTGCTGGTGGGCACCGTTTCTTCGGGCGGTCTGCGATTGGAATCAGTGGCCATACAGAGCATTGGGAGCTACGTAAAGTAACCCGACGATGAATATCCAGACGAAGTCGACAAAATGCCAGTAGAGCGCAACCGTATGGTACGGACGGTAAGGCGGCGCAAGTGTCGGACCGTAGCGGGGCAGAATACCGACATAAGCAAGCAGTAGAAGTCCGACGATCACGTGGGCGGCATGAAAGCTGGTAATGGTATAAAAAATCGAGCCGTAGGTATCGCTGTAGGGTGTTAAAGTCTTCCAGTGATCTGCGTACTCAAAGCCTTGGAGAGTTAAGAAGCCCAAACCCAGAAGCACGGTTGCGAATATTGCAAGCCGGCCTGCGGCGTACCGTCCGAGCTTCACTTGTTGCTCGCCCCAATGCAGAACGGCACTACTGAGAAGCAGCACCACGAGCATGATGATTGCTAAGGTCAGCTTGGGTGGATGATCGAAGGCCCAGCGGTCCTTGTTGCTGCCTAGAAAATAGTAGCTCGCAAAGAGACATACGAACAACGAAAATTCCGTCGCAATGACGGTATACATTGCGTAAATGCCGCGACGGTCTTCAATGGGCCAGGTTGTCGCGGGCGTTTTCCCGCTGTTTGCACTGTGGGAAGGAACGTATATTGTGGAACTCATAGTTCCCCCTTCACTCGTAGTTCCCCCTTCAGGGGCTTCGGCCACATCCAGAAGCATCCGATCAGGAAAGTTGCAATCAAGCCGGCCAGCGCGAGCCACATCAACTGAAAAATAATTGCGATGAAAAACGCGAACATCGTCAGTGAGAACAAAAGGGGGAGGATGCTGTCGCCGGGCATGGTTGCCACCGACAATGGACGCGCGTCCAGCCAACTGGTGGTTAGCGTTAGACGAGCTTCATCTAACAGGCGGTCGTCATCGGGGTCCGCTTCTTCGTCGTGATCGTCCCACAGCGGGTGGCGGGAAATTACGGTAGGAATGTGCGACGTAGCGTAGGGCTGGGGGGGTGAATCGGTCTCCCACTCCAGTCCATCGGAATTCCAAGGGTTTTTTCCCGCCAGTGGGCCAGACCGCATGCTGACCAGCAGATTGACGATGCTCATCAATATCCCGATCCCGAGCAAGAAAGCGCCAAAAGTCATGAGTTCATTCATCGGCTGCAAACCTAGGCCAGACTGATACGTGTAAATGCGCCGAGGCATACCAAACAGGCCAACGATGTGCATCGGAAAAAAGCCCAGGTTGAAGCCGATGAACATCACCCAGAAGCTCCACTTGCCGAGCCTCTCGTTCATCATGCGTCCGGTCATCTTGGGTAGCCAGTAGTAGAAGCCGGCGAACACGGGAAACAGGTTGGAGCCGATGAGGACATAGTGAATATGGGCGACCACATAATAGGTGTTGTGCGCCTGCCAATCCACCGGGATGATTCCGGTAAATACGCCGCTCAGGCCTCCAATCACTAGCAAGGCGATGGAACCGAGCGCGTAATACATGGAGGTGGTGGGTACCGGACGCCCCTTCCAGAGAGTGGCCACCCAGGCGAACACCTGCACGGTGGTGAAGATAGAAATCGTCATACTGCCTGCGCTGAAAAAGCTCATGGCCAGGTCCGACATGCCAACCGTAAACATGTGGTGCAGCCACACGCTGAACCCCACTACGCCGGTGAGGATCGTCGAAATAGCGACAAAGGGATATCCGACAATCGGCCGTCGTGAAAATACCGGGACAATGAGAGACAGCATTCCCGTCGCGGGCAGGAAAATAATGTAAACCCAGGGGTGACCGAAAAACCAGAAGAGCTGCTGCCAAAGAATCGGATTGCCGCCCGCGGAAATATCGAAAAAATGCGTCCCCGAGCGGCGATCCAGTTCGAGACAGACACAGGCGACGGTCAGCGCCGGCAGCGCGAACAGGATGACGAAGGAAATGGTAAGCGTGCTGTAAAGGAACAACGGCATGCGGCTGATCGCCATGCCGGGCGCGCGCAGGCGCAGGATGGTAACAATAAAGTTTGTCGCCCCACCGGTGGTTGAGATCGTCAGAAAGATCAGCGCTAATGCGTAGAAATCCATGCCGTGGCTGGGCGAATAACGGATATTTGTGTACGGCACATACGAGAACCATCCAGCATGCGGCGCCTGCCCCATTAACGGCGCGACATACAGAAGTATGCCGGAGAGCAGGTACGACCAGTAGGTGAACGCATTCAAGCGTGGAAATGCCATGTCTCGCGCGCCGATCATCAATGGAACCAGGTACACTGCGAACCCTGACAGAATGGGCGCCGCGTACCAGAAAATCATGGTTATTCCGTGCATCGAGAAGATCTGGTCGTAGGTTTCCGGGCTAAGAAACGCCTGATTAGCGCGTGTGAGTTGAATGCGCATCAGAAGCGCTTCCACCCCGCCGATAATCAGGAAGCAAAATGCGGTGACGAGGTAACGGATGCCCAATGCTTTATGGTCAACGGTAGAAAACCAGCCGTAAACGCTTTTCGGTGTTTCCCAAAGTTCGGTTAGATGCTGCTCGACAGTTGCCGTACTCATTTCACTGTGCCGGGGCCTGCGATCAGTTAGAGGTGTACGCAAATGAATTGTTTCGAATTCACCGTTATAGAGAAGGCGGCTCGCGTCTAACGTGCGACGGAGTTGATATCAATCGATCCGTCGAAGACGAAAGGCTGAACCCGATGCGGGACTTTATCGAGTTGACCAAGCCGCGAATTACAGCGCTGATATTGGTCTGCGCTGCGGTGGGTTATCTGTTCGGCTCTCGGCCGCGCTTCGCTCTTCTCACACTCGTCCATGTCCTGATAGGAACGGCTTTGATGGCCTCCGGGACTTCCGCTCTGAACCAATGGTGGGAGGCAGATTCCGATGCGCGCATGCATCGAACTCGCCGGCGTCCCATTCCCGCAGGCCGTATGAAGCGCAGCCACGCGCTGGTATTCGGCGTCGCGCTATCTGCCATTGGTTTCGTCTGGCTGTGGCGTGGGACCAACGCGCTGGCGGCAATGCTCGGTCTGTTTACCCTGCTGACCTATCTTTTTCTGTACACCCCGCTGAAGACCATCTCCGCCGCGTCCACTACAATCGGTGCGGTGCCCGGCGCCATGCCTCCGTTGATCGGTTTCGCCGCGGCCAGTGGGAACCTTACTTTAAAAGCCCTGGCGCTTTTCCTCATCCTATTCGTTTGGCAATTCCCCCACTTCTACGTGATCGCGTGGATGTATCGCGAGGATTATGCCAGGGGCCGAATTCGCATGCTGCCTGTCATCGAGCCCGCCGGAGGGTCCACCGCCAAACGCATCGTAGTCTTTTCGATGCTACTGATTCCTGTCAGTCTGGTGCCTCACTTGATCGGGATGAGCGGGCTTGTTTACGCCATAGCCGCCGTGATGGGCGGTTTGGGGTCGATCTATTAGATACCCCCGGAGCGAATCAGTTGCGTGCCGTATACTCTCTGCTCGTCCATCTCTATTCAGCAAGAGACTCTAATCGCCGAAAGCGATGTACTAACGCGGCTGGGTGGAAAGCCCATTGCGATAACTCCGGCTCCGTCCAGCGCCGTCGCCCACAATAATGGTGCCGGTGTCAGAGTAACTATGACACCATCATTCGCCGTGAATGAATCGCGGGGAATAGGATGAACCTCGCGCTGCCGCAACGTCTCACGGTCGGATTGGAATAGTCGGGAGCAAACTGTTCCCACACTTGGTACTATGCGGCTGCCTGAGAGAAGCTTTAGCCCGCGCATGGAATGGTTTGCCAGGCCGGTCAGGGATGACATCGCCCTCAGGCCTCTTGTTTTATGGTTGGCGGCCATCGTCATTGGAATCATCGCGGGGCTGGGCGCCGTGGCATTCCGTGCGCTGATAGCGCTTTTTCACAATCTGTTATTTCTGGGCCGCTTTTCGTTCTCCTACGACGCCACCATCCATACGCCGCCCAGTCCGTGGGGAGCTTTCATCATTTTGGTTCCGGTCGTAGGAGCGGTCTCAGTGGCGTTTCTCGTGAAAAACTTTGCGCCGGAGGCCAAGGGCCACGGTGTTCCGGAGGTGATGGACGCCATTTACTACAACAAGGGCATCATTCGCCCCATCGTTGCCCTGGTAAAGTCCCTCGCATCGGCCATCTCAATCGGGAGTGGAGGGTCCATTGGGCGGGAAGGACCAATCATCCAAATTGGCGCCGCGTTCGGTTCCACCTTGGGTCAAATACTACGCTTATCCCTATGGCAGCGAATTACTCTGATCGCAGCCGGAACCGGCGGTGCGATCGCCGCAACTTTCAACACGCCGGTAGGCGGCGTGCTTTTCGCGCTCGAAATCACAATGCATGAAGTGAGCGCAAGAACCCTGGTTCCAGTCGCCATCTCGACGGCCACCGCCACTTACATCGGCCGGCTGTTCTTTGGCCCTCACCCTTCGTTCCTGATTCCGGCGTTCCAAACTCCGTACTTCCATCTTGCGAAGCCATGGGTGCTGATCTGCTACGTCGGCCTTGGGTTGCTGATGGGGTTGGTTTCGGCGCTGTTCATCCATTCCCTTTACGCCTTTGAAGAGTTCTTCGAGAAGCGAATCAAAGGCGGCTATTATGTCCAGCATTGCCTTGGCATGCTTGCTGTGGGCGTGATGATGTACCTGATGCTGGCGCGGTTTGGCCATTACTACATTGAGGGCGTCGGTTACTCCACCATCCAGGATGTTCTCTCTGGAGGCAAGATTTCCCTCTATTTGCTGCTGTTTCTATTTGCTTTGAAGTTGGTCGCCACGTCGCTCACATTGGGATCGGGAGCATCGGGCGGAGTTTTCTCCCCGGCGCTCTTTCTCGGCGCAACACTCGGCGCTGCCTACGGCGTGGTGCTAAATCATATCTACCCATCCCTCGACATCAGCGCTCCTGGCTTCGCTGTGGCGGCGATGGGCGGCGTGGTGGGTGGCACTACCGGAGCGGCCATGGCAGCCATCGTGATGATCTTCGAGATGACTATGGACTACCGGGTCATTATTCCCTTGACGATCACCGTGGCGCTTAGTTATGCGGTAAGACGCATGCTGGTGCGTGACAGCATTTACACCCGAAAGCTGGCGCTGCGCGGCCACACCATGCCCGAAGCGCTGCAGGCTAATCTGCATTTCGTCCGGCGCGCTAGCGAGATCATGGACAAAACGTTCGTTCTCGCGAATGTCTCGCAAACCATGGCCGACGTCGGCGAGACGGCCAACGGCGAGCCTCCCCGAGCGCTGGTTGTCACGGGCCGGGAAGAGAACATTATCGGAGTAATCATTCGAGACCAATGCTCCCCAAACAGCCACTTCTCCTCCAGTGACAAACTGGAATCCATCGCGCGAAAAGATTTCGTAACGATTAGCCCAGACGCGCCTTTTGCGGAAATCCTCTCTGCAATGCATTTCCAGCGCGCGTCCGTCGCCCTGGTGGTCGCGCCGGCGTCATCGAACGGCGGGTCTCAACATGCGGTCAAAGTGGAGGGCGTGATCACGGAACATTGCCTGGTTGAATCTTTGGAAGCAGGTCTGGATTTATTTGGGTGACCGATTCGGCACATCGCGAAATGAGCAAGCTCGCACAAGATACTTCAAAGGCCGAATCCTATGCTACCAATCTGCTGCTTTTAACGTGGATCGCGGGGATGCTGGACGGGCTTAGCTACCTTCGCGGACATGTCTTTACCGCCAACATGACCGGGAATATCGTTTTGCTGGGAATTCACTTAGTGCAGAAGGATTTTCCGGATGCCGGCCGGTCGCTGCTGGCGTTGTTCGCTTTCGCGATCGGATGCATCATCGCGGGCCTTCTGATCCTCGAAAGAGAGGACCGGGGCCGCTCCGTTATGAGGATCGGATTCTCGGCTGAACTATTCTTGCTGATAATGTTTGCCGCGCTATTTCTAATGGGCCCCGCGCGGACTGGATATCTGGTCCACGGCGCCCTCATCGTCACCGCAGCTATGGCTCTCGCCGTCCAGAGTGTGGTGGTTCGCCGCCTCAGGGTTTCCGGAGTGGTGACTACGTTCATCACCGGGACCATTACCGCCAGCATGCTGGGAGTTGTCCGGCTACTTCGGAAACAACACACGCCCGAGGAGAAGGCCGAAGAACAACACGTCGCCCTGTTAATTGGGATGCTGGCGCTCTATTTCGCCGCCGTTGCATTCGCCACAATTCTTAACACGAGCGCGCCTTTGCTTGTCGCGATTCTGCCGGCCATTCTTCTCCTAGCCGTAATCTGGAGATCCTCGGACAGCTTTGCCCGTTGATGCGCCAACACGTTACGTTTTCGGCAGTACCGCATCTTATCTAGTGTGAAAACGGCTTTTTGGGGCGTTAGTGCGTGGGCGTTCCTTTTCGTTGCGTGGCTGATCTTCGCAGCCAGTCTGAACGCCCAAGAATGGGCTTTCGGAACATTTGCCGCCGCGGCCGGCGTCCTGGCATTCCAGGTCTCCACACGAGCAGTGCCTCTTTGCTTTAGCCCGCCGTTCCAGGCTCTCCTTCAAGCCTGGCGTCTACCCTCCTTGATCCTTCACGGCACTTGGATTCTGATTGAGGAGTTGGCGAGGACGATACCACAAAAGAAGCGCAGACATTCCGCATTTCGTCTGGCGTCTTTTCATGCCACCGGCGCCGACAGCAGGTCAGCTGCCAGGCGAGCGCTCGCCATTATTTTTGGAACGCTGCCACCGAATTCGCTGATCATCGGTATTGATCGAAAATCCGGCGTGATCTTGTTCCACCAGCTTCGCAGCGAGCCGTTGCCCCACATCGTCCGGCGCGTGGAGTCCGCATGAATCCGTGGCTCGTGACGGCGCTCTTCGTGCTTTTCTGTATGGCGGGGCCGTTCGCAATCTGTGCGCGTGGGGACGCTATTAATCGTTTGGTTGGTTTGGAAGCGGGAAGCAACATGGCCATCGTGATCCTCCTGCTCCTCGCGATAGGCTTCAACCGCGACTTTCTTACCGACCTAGCGCTAGCGCTCGCGTTACTGTCACTCGGCGGAGGACTCGTGTTTGCGCGTTTTCTGGAGCGTTGGTTTTGACCACCGCGAGTATCGTCGTATGGATTTTCCTGATCGTAGGAATGGCATCGTTTCTTTTGACCTCGCTGGGAATGGTACTGGTGCGAGACGTCTACCAGCGCATTCAGTACACCTACCCCGCGGCCACGGTGGGTTTGGTGGCCGTGGTGCTGGCAATTGTGATCCACAAATCCATGTCGCAGGCCGGCATCAAAACGCTGGTGACCGGCTTAATAGTTTTCTGGACGAATCCCGTGATTTCGCATGCTACCGCGCGCGCCGCGAGGGTACGCGAATTTGGTAATTGGACGCCCAGCGAGAAAGAAAACATCCAGGTGACTGAGGATGTGGAATGACCGCGGGCATCAGCGTCGTTGAAATCCTGCAGGCCATCACGCTTATCTTCGTAGGCGTAGCGGCAACGGTTGTGGTCCTCACTCGCCAGCCGGTATCGCAAGCGATACTCATCAGCTTTTACGGTCTTTTGCTAGCCATTGTTTTCGTGCTGTTTCAGGCGCCGGATGTGGCATTTTCGCAGATTGTGATCGGCGCCATTGCTCTTCCGCTCATGATTCTGCTGGCCCTTGCGAAAATCAAAAAGCAGGAAGATGAATCTGAAAAGTAGATTAACGTTGTTCCTGGGAAGCGCGATTGCGCTCGCGATTGTGCTAGGGTGCAGCTTTGCAGGCCTTCCACCCACGGGCCAGTATCGCGGCCCCTATGGCGACCTTGTCAATGCCGTGACTGTGCCCGAGCGGAACGTCACCGATACGGTGACCGCAGTGAATTTCGACATCCGAGGTTTCGATACATTGGGCGAGGAGTTCATTCTGTTCGTTTCCGTGATGGGTGTCTTGTTGCTACTCCGACCCCAGGAAAATGAGCCTCGCCAGCGGCATGAAGACCGCGACCAAGGACGGCAAGCAGTCCCGATCAGCGATGCGGTTCGTGTAATGGCTCTGCTTCTTTTGCCCGCCGTCGTCGTTTTTGGCGTTTACGTAGTCACACATGGCCAACTCACGCCCGGCGGCGGTTTTCAGGGCGGAGTGATCCTGGCCACGGCGCCGCTGTTTTTGTACCTTGCGGGAGAATTCGGAGACTTTCGGAAAGCCGCGCCACCTACGCTAGTGCACATTGCGGAAGCGGTTGGAGGCGGCGGGTATGCGGCCATTGGGCTCGCTTGCCTGGGTGCGTGCGCTGCCTTTTTGCAAAATGTGTTGCCGCTTGGGTCGAAAGGGACCATTCTTTCCGGCGGCACCATTCCACTGATCAATGCCAGCGTAGGACTCGAAGTGACTGGCGGATTAGTGTTGGTCCTGCTGGTGTATCTCGAGGAGACGCTCGAGGTCAAGGAAGAATGAGCTATCTGCCATACGTCGTGGCGGCATGGCTCTTCCTGGTGGGCCTGTACGGCATCATCACGAGCAGCAACATGGTTCACTTGGTGATCTGCCTGGCCGTTCTGCAATCCGCCACCTATGTTCTTCTGCTCGCGATCGGTTATCGAACTGGCGCTGCGGCTCCGATATTCGCCGACATTCCAGTAGGTACGCCCGCAGTGGACCCAGTAGTGCAGGCGCTCATGCTAACGGATATCGTCGTGGAAGTGACCGTGGTTGCGCTGATTCTGGCGCTGGTGGTGCAAGTTCACAAGCGGCACGGCGTCATCGATCCGGACAAGCTGCGCGATTTGAAAGGCTAGCATGGGGCCTTTTACCGCTTTGCCCGTCGCTCTTCCCCTGTTAATTGCAGCGCTACTCGCAGGCTTGAACCATGTCATCAAACGGCGGGCCGCTTTGTTCGTCGCCGTCGCGGCATCTTTGGCGACGCTCGGGTGCTGCGCCGAACTGCATCGCAGTTCTCTCGCGAATACTCTTGTTTACTGGTTCGGAGGGTGGCAACCGCGGAAGGGAATCGCGCTCGGGATTTCCTTCGCCATCGATCCGATCGGCGCCGGACTTGCGGCGCTGGCGGCCCTGCTTGTTCTGGCGGCGCTGCTGTTTTCGTCGAAATATTTCGACACTATCGGTAACCTCTACCATGTTCTGATGCTCGTATTTCTGGCCGCAATGTGCGGCTTCGCGCTGACGGGCGACCTGTTTAATCTCTTCGTGTTCTTTGAATTGATGAGCGCCGCTGCTTACGGCCTTTGCGGATACAAGACCGAAGATCCAGCGCCGGTCCAGGGGGCGTTCAATTTCGCGGTAACGAACACGGCAGGCGCTTATTTCGTACTGACTGGAATTGGTCTGGTTTATGCTCGCACCGGCGCGTTGAATATGGCGCAGATCGGCCGCGCGCTCGCTCACGGAACCAGCGACGCGCTGGTCGTAGGCGCGTTCACATTGATTGCGTTCGGCTTTCTTGTGAAGGCCGCCGTGGTGCCCTTCCACTTCTGGCTCGCCGACGCCCATGCCGTTGCGCCGGCTCCCGTCTGCATCTTGTTTTCGGGTGTGATGGTGGAACTCGGCCTATATGCGGTGGCGCGCGTGTATTGGACCATCTTCTCAGGGGCGCTCGGGACTTCGGCGCCGGCCTTGCGCGCCATCTTCGGCTCCCTGGGCGTGTTCACCGCTCTGGTGGGAGCTGCTATGTGTTTCTCGCAGCGCAACCTGAAACGGTTGCTGGCATTCTCGACTATTAGCCACATGGGCGTGATGCTGATCGGGTTCGGCTTGCTGAATCCGGAAGGGCTAGCTGGGACGGCGCTCTACGTTCTTGGCCATGCAGGCGCCAAAGGCGGATTGTTTTTGTGCGCTGGAATCGTGCTGCATCGCTGCCAATCCGTCGACGAGAGGGAACTGAAGCTGAAACTCGCGCCGATGCCGTCACGGCGGTGGCTTTTCTGTGCGGAGCGGCCGCGCTGGCTGGAACGCCTCTATCCGGTATAGCCGCAGGTGCAACTCTGATACACGAAGGCGCGCTACGTGTGGGATATGGATGGATCGCATGGATCGTGGTGGTCTCTGGCATTGCAACGTCTGGAGCGGTGTTTCGCTTCGTTGCGCGAACATACGGGGGATGGGGATTGGAAGAATCCGAAAATGCAACCGAGGGTAAGATCGAAGATCGCCCCGATACGAAAGAAGGTCACAACCACACTTCAGCGGTGATGTGGATTCCCGCCATGGCGCTGGTTACGGGCGGGCTTTTCATAGGAATATTGCCCAATCTGCAGAGCGCAACGCTGGCCGCAGCCATCCGATTTGAAGATCGTACTGGTTATGCACGACGCGTGTTGGATGGCGTTCCATTGGTCGCCCGGGCCTCATTCGCCGGTAAGCCGTTCGACGCGGTGGATGGTGTAATCGCGATTCTTGCCGGCATAGGCCTGGCGCTCGGCTACTTACTCTGGGAGCCTGGGCGGCGAGCACTGGATCGAATCGCGTCGCCCTTACGAATGGTGCGTGATCTTCACAGCGGTCATGTCGGAGACTACGTGACATGGTTGACGTTTGGAGTAGCCACGTTTGGCCTTCTTGGAATGCTGTTCTTACGATCGTGATGCAGCACCATGGATTCGCCCGGCGCCGATGGAACGAAACGACCGGTTCCTAACGCGCATCTACCTGATGTGTCTGCCATCCCCGGTCTGGTGACGCCGCTAGGCCCATGAGTCGGGTTTTACAGTTCGTCGGACCGAACGGCGCCGTACAACTTTTCGGCGTGAAATTGGTCGGCGTCAATGCTGAGAATGGCAAGAAGCTGCTGTTCACCCTCGCGTTCATAGCGCTGGTCTGGTTTCTTGCGTGGGCGATCGGAGCCTTGGCCAGTGTCATTCTCCGGCAGCGCTCTCGGCGGGTCGCTTTCTGGACTAAGCAAGGCATCCATCTGTTTTCTGTAGCCCTGCTGATCATTGGATTTTGTTCCATCTGGTTCAACGATCCGGCCAGGTTGGCCACCGCAGTGGGGCTTGTCACCGCCGGACTGGCATTTGCCCTTCAGCGTGTGATTACCGCGCTTGCCGCGTATCTGGTGATCTTGCGCGGAAACACCTTCAATGTCGGCGACCGCATCGTGATGGGCGGCGTTCGTGGCGACGTGATTGAACTGGGATTTATACAAACCACCATCATGGAGATGGGACAGCCGCCTCCAGTTCAAGGCGACGATCCGGGAATGTGGGTAAGGGCCCGCCAGTACACCGGCCGGATCGTCACCATTACCAACGACAAGATCTTCGACACGCCGGTGTACAACTATACTCGCGACTTCCCCTTCATCTGGGAAGAAATGCAGATTCCAATCTCATACCAATCTGATGTGCAACGCGCGGAGCAAATCATAATTGCGGCGGCGGCCAAATTCACATCACAGTTCCAGGACATCGGCGAGCAGGCTTTGGCTGAGTTGGAGAGGCGGTACTTTGTACAACGCGGTGAGTTTGAACCGAAGATATTCGTGCGGCTGACAGACAACTGGATCGAGCTGTCAGTGCGCTTCATCACCAGGGAATACGGTGTGCGCGAAGTGAAAGATAGAATGAGCCGCGAAATTTTGGCGGAATTCAATAAGGCGGGACTAGGAGTCGCTTCCAGCACCTACGACATCGTCGGCATGCCTCCCATTTCTGTCCACTTGGATCATTCCAGGGAAGGCTAACAAGAGCGTGCCTGCGTACCGACAACCGCGAAACAGTCATTCCAATCGACGGGTCGCGTTGGTTTGCTAGGTCTGCGCCAGATACGATTAGATCAGTCCGATTTTGGAACTCCGCTCTCGGAGATCCACCGTGAACATCATTACCATCTCTCCCTCCCATTCGACGTCAACGAGCCGGGTTCCATCAAGAGGTCCTGACGCAACCCTCAAAAGCGCATTCTGAGGAACCGTCACAGGGACACGTTTTCCTTCCGGTAGTGACCTGATCGCTAACGTCGGGGTGTGCAGTTTATAACGATCGTTAATCATGGTCGGCGTCCGATGAAAAGGTTCGCCCACTAGTGGGCCGTCCCGGTGGCCTTGGAAGCCTTTGTCAGTCTACAATTCCAAGAAATTGTCTTTAGATCCCTTTCCGCCTCCACCGATACTTTACATTCCCGCCCATCTTTCAAAAAGATATCCCACTGGATAATGAACGGAAGGTGGGGGGTTGGAGAGACCGGCTCATCGCCTTTCTTGAACACGACTCGATCAACAGCCTTCAGAGTGTCTTTCCTCTTACTCTCGGAAGATAGTGCTCCGTCCTCGATTACTCCGGCATAGGCAGATAAGTAGGCGAACCACGATTGATCATCGTCGCAAAACTCTGTAGGCAGTGAATAGGATCGCAATACTGCACGCAGTTGCGAACGAAATGACTCCCAGAACGCAAACTCCTTGAGCCGTTTTTCCGAGTCGTGCAATGTATCGGGCTTGTTCGGTGTTAGATCACTCAGGTAAGCGGTGATGTAGTCGTCCAGTAGCTCAAGGAAGTGCAAGGTAGTGTTTGTGTTTGTGAGGTCCACGTGCAGCGCCCAATGGCAATACATCCACAGTGCCAGGTTTACGTGGTTAGGATCGTCTCGATCAAGAAGCTTCCGAACCTCCGCTAGGAGATAAACGACAGCGCATTCGGTGTCAAGAGGTCGGGAAAGGTGATCACGCAACTTGCTGACAATATCTTTGGTCATGTCATTTTGCCCCGGCGATATTCCCCGGATCTCTTCTTTGCAGCAATTTTCGAAGAATCGTGTTGTTTTGGGCTTCCCGCGCATGGACGTTCTCATATTTCTTCATCTCCCTGGCCAGAAAAAGAAACTCTGGGCACAAAAGTTTAACGAAGAATGGTAGTTCGGTAATCGACTTATAGTGTGATATGGTTCTTGCAGTTTGGTCGAGGTGGCGTGAGTGCATTTCGACGACGTGAGCTAAGGTCTCAAACAGCTTCTGATCTTTCGTCGCTCGAACCTCCACGAAACGTACCGTTTCCATCATCTCGTCTGTCAGTTTCTCCATCCTCACCCTGTGATCCTTCGAAGTGTGTCGTATCTCCGCCGCCCTAAATCGGGTCATTCTCCAAAGCCTGGTTAATGAGAGAGTTTCCTTATCGTGCGGGAGTTCCGCGGCTATTCGTTCTGCTAGCTCCCGCCTCAGGGCGCGGGAGTTTGCAAGGAGATTAACGGCAAGCCCGGCGCGTTCTCTCTTCGTCATATCGTTCATGATCATCCCTTCGAGTTCCTCCCGGACCCTGTCTGTATCGTTAGCTTTCGGAAACTTCGAGGTCGTCCAACGGATGATGCGGCGGCCGACACCCTTCGTCCCTGCAATCAGTATCGCGGCGCAGATTGTTGCTAACAGGGACGCAAGAAATGGCCAATAAAACAATGCGTCTATATTCACAGTGCCTCCGGGAGTGGGAATGCGCTCGGTACAGATAACGCCGCGAGGGCATGGCGCGTCATAGCAGCACCTCGCGGCGTGATTGCGTAGTAGCGGCGCCGCGGGCGGCCAAGCTTAACGGGATCGCCTTTTTCCCAGCGGGACGTGAGCAATCCCTGGCGTTCCAGGCGCAACATAATCGGGTAGGCAGTACCTGATGCTAGTTGGCTGGAACGCATTACCTCGGCTCCCGCCAATTCGACCTGGGGGTCCTCCAAAAATAGGCGTAACACCTTCAAAGAATGGGTTGTGAGGTTTATACCTTGATCCATACTAGCAACTCTACATAGGGTCTCGGTGGAAGTCAAGCAAAACGTCATCAGTCTGGCTTCAAACTGGAATGAGGCAGGATGTTATAGACCAAGGCCAGGGATGGCGTGCGATCCTCAAGAAGAGAAGATGTAGCGTCTGTGTCCTCCGAACCGGCTACTCCGAATCTAAGACCGCCCTACAGGCCACTCCCGTCTTACTGGGAATGCAACAAGTGTCTTCGGTGGCTCAAGCGCTTTCAAGGTCTTCTGATCCACCGGGACAATTGGGGCCTTTACGCTCAAGATGCACCTCCTCTCGATCGGCTGCTGCCAGGTGTGGCGGAGAAAGACAAATATCGCGCCATTGAACGTGAGATCAACAAGCTGGTGCCCCTGGTTAGCTCGGTGCTGGATGCCGTTGAAATCTCAGCGGCAGTAACTCACTCCCAGTACGAGCACGATCTCGCTCAGCCAGGCCTTCCCCTTAAAGAAGTCAAGCGGACCTACGATCTTATCGATGAATACTTTGAGCTTCCACGAGGAGAGCAGAGCCAGGAGTTCTTCACGATGATCATGCACACTTTAGACCGAGCGGTCGGGGGCTTTGAAGAGTATCGGCGCATGTCAGTTCGCAGAATGTGCAACCCGATTTGGTTGACGGCCGCGGTGGTGTCAATCCCGATCAAGGTACTGGTTAGGGCCGGGGTGCCGATGGAGGACGCATCTTCCAAGGCGGTGCAGGGGATCGGGTGGCTCTTGCGTTTGAGTATGCTCGCGCTGATAGCACTCGTTTGCACGAAGGTCGGAATCTCCATACCATGGGACAAGGTCATTGCCGTATTCAAGTGAAAAACATCACCACCTAAACAATTCAACCTGCTTCTGTCTCAATCTTCCCCGCCACCAATACAGATTCTAAATGCCATCTTCCACATTCGGCTCCTGCTCTCCGGCCTGGCCACGGTGCTGGGATCGCCGGGAACAGGTATGAAATCGGATCAGGCCAGAGGTTCCCCATGTACTGGTCGCTCAGTGTTTGGAGCCGTCCGCACTGCCATGAGGCCTTTGCTTACGATACTGGCGGAGGGCCGAGACCGGGATGTAGTTTTCAAAGCAGCGCCGGTGGGTGATAATCGGACCTGGAGAGTTACGCGGGTCGCGGAGGACGAATGGCTCCCCGCTTGAAACTTGAAAAGACCACCTTTATGCTGCAATACCCAGCCAAGTTAACCCCAGACGGGGAATATATTTTGGTTACATTCGTCGGGCTCCCCGTCCACACCTTCGGAACCGATGAAGCCGATGCCCTGGCCCACGCCGCGGATGCCCTAGAAACCCTCTTCATGGGCGCAATCGCAGACAGCGAACCCATCCCCGACCCGCCACCAGTACCGAAGAAGTTCAAAGGCAAGTGGGTGACCCTCCCGGCATTGAGCGAGGCAAAGATCGAGTTGTATAAAGCAATGCAGGCGACGGGCATTGCCACGGCCGAATTGGCACGCCGGATGGGATGCCAGCTGCCTCAGATCAACCGGCTCCTGAACCTCAATCATGCGTCTCGATTGGAGCATGCGGAGCAGGCGTTGTTGGCGGTTGGGAAGCGGTTGACTGTGGGATTTGAGGACGTGAAGGGGTCGCGCAAGGCTGGGACCAGGACGCAATTAGCGTAGAGCTGGACGCCCGCGGGTTGTACTCAGTCACCATGCGGGCTGTACTCCGCCCTTCTTGCTCGATGCCCTGAATCCACTCCCGATGCTCCCCCGCGGCTACACCCGGAGCCAGCCAAAGACGAGAAACATCCTGGACAGGTGGAGGTCCTGGAAAGCGAGGATCTCGGGTCTACGGATGAAAAGTACAGCCCAAAGTACAGCCCGTCCTTGCCCCAACAATCACCTAACTTCTTTATTTGAATGGAGCTGGCGGAGGGGCTTGAACCCCCGACCCTCTGATTACAAATCAGATGCTCTACCAACTGAGCTACGCCAGCATTTAGACCAACGGGTGTGTCCCAACCATTGTACGGAACGGCGCCGAATGGGGTCAATTTCCTTGCGCGCGGTGATGTTGTGTCCTTATCCGATTAGTAGGAGCGGTACAAAAGCACTGCCTCTCCTTCGAGAAAGCAGAAACAGCCTCTTGTGCGGAGGACCTTTCCAGTTTGTAATGACTACACACGAATTCGTTCATTGAGCTGGGCGATTCGCCAGGCGTTGTATAGAGCAAGATGGGCCACGCCGGTCTAGCCAGCCTGCCAGAACGGCCAAGAGAATGTTCTGGCAAACAAATCGCTTCCGAGGAGAAACGAGTCTGTTTACCTGAGGCTTGGAGCGGGGTACGGGAATCGAACCCGTGTAAATCAGCTTGGAAGGCTGACGCCCAACCGCTAGGCCAACCCCGCGCACGGCTATCGCAACCATTGTACGGAACGTGGGCAAACGGGGTCAATTTTTGCGGCTCAAACCAGCGGACTCGCTCTGTAGAGGTCGTGCAGGCGCAGCAGACCCAGGCAGACGCCGCTAGTTGGATCCACCACCGGTAAAACGGAAATTTGCGACGGCCGATCTTCCATCAATCGCAGAGCTTCCTGCAGGCGAGCGTCCGGCGCGATGGTCGACGGATTGGCTGTCATAACCGCCGCTGCGCGAAGTCCGCGAATATCGTCATGCGCCTGCAGCGCGCGGCGCACGTCACCGTCGGTAACCAGGCCGATCAGACGGTCGGAGGCGTCCACCACGCAGGCGGCGCCGTGCGGATAATGCGTCATCGCGATGACCACCTGCTTCAATGAATCGTCGGAATGGGCGATGGCAATCTCATCGCGGCCATGCATCACCTCGCGCACCGTCAGCCGCAAACTGCGGCCCAGATGTCCACCTGGATGAAAGCGCCCGAAATCGTCCACCCCGAAGTTGCGCGCGCGCATCAGCGCTACAGCCAAAGCATGGCCCAGCGAGAGAGCCACGGTTGCGCTGGCGGTGGGAGCCAGATTGTCGGGGTCGGCCTCGCGTTCCACCGATGCATCCAGGACCACGTCCATTTCAGACGCCAGCGGAGCTGAAGGATTGCCGAGAATGCCGATGCGCCGTGACGGCAATTCCCGCAGAAAAGGAATCAGCTGCAATAGCTCGAAGGTGTTGCCGCTTTTTGAAACCATCAACGTCGGGTCGCCCGGCGAATAAAGACCAAGATCCCCATGCGCAGCCTCGGCGGCGTGCAGGAACACGGCCGGAGTTCCGGTGCTGCAGAGTGTCGCGACGATTTTTCGTGCCACATGGCCCGATTTGCCCAGGCCCGTGACCACCAGTTTCCCCGGGTTGGCCAGAATCAGATCGATGGCGCAGCTCAGATTCCCGTCCAGACGGCAAGCCGCGCGCGCCACCGCCTGGGCCTCTATCTGCATGGCCTTCTGAGCCGCCTCAATCCAAAGTGAGGCCGGTGTTCTTACATCCATAAGGTTGACTGAACCATCATCTCACTGCGGGCTACCAGCCGAACGTGAGGCTGTATCACGAGGCGCCGATGCCTTCTTCATTCTGACCCCGAAAGCCAGCACGCCCTCGGTGGCGAGGATGGGTTCAATGGTAAGGATGATGGGGCCCTTGGCTGGCGCGAGCGCAAAACTTCGAACTTCTATTTCCACGGGCGCGCGGTTCTCAAGCACCTGCCGCAAACCGCGCCGGACCGGTTCCCGATCTTGCGCCGTCAGATATTCGAAGATGGATCGGTCAGCGCCAGCTACGCTCGTCAGCAGGGAACGATTCATGAACAGAGGCTGGCCCTCGGGCGACACCGCTAGCAACAAATCCGGAGGCTCCCGGAGCAGGGAACGCAAGCTGGTCTCCAGGCTCTGGCGGTTCTCCTGGCTGCGCAGCAGCGCATCGATATCGGTGAGAGTCAGAATGGCGCCTTCGATTTTCCCGTCCGGCGTTTTGGAGGGCCGGATCTTCATGACATACGAACGTCCGCTCAAGTCCTGCACGGTTTCCTCGCTGAGGTGCGAGTTGGCGATGGCGGTGCGGATCAAACCCTGAAGATCCGACACCTGAAGGTTAGGCTTGATATCGCCAATCGGCCGCCCCAAGTCAGTGGGAATCAGGTTCAAAACTTTCTGCGCGGCGGAAGTGAAGCGCCGTATCCGCAGGTTGCGATCGAGCATCACAAAGACCACATCTACGGACTCAATCAGATTGGTCAGGTCGCTATTCGCTTTGGCCAACTCGGCGTTGCGGTTTTGCAGCTCTTCATTGACTGTGATCAGTTCTTCGTTGGTGGCCTGCAGCTCCTCTTTCGCCGTTTCCAGCTCCTCGTTGGTGCTCTGCAGCTCTTCGTTGCTCGAAAGAATCTCTTCGTTGGCCGATTGCAGCTCCTCATTGGTAGCTTCCTGTTCTTCGATGATGGAGCGCAGATCGTTCTGGGTTCCGGCCAGTTCTCCCCGCAGTGCCGCGAGCTCGCGCTGGGCCCCCGAGGCGGCTTTCGTTTGGCCTGTCTTGACGCCGCCTTTTCCAGCACGCGCGCCGGCGGCTCGCTCCTGCGGCGCGGTTTCAAACAGCACCAGGAAGTTGGGAGCCTGGTCGCCGCCGGGAGCGGATTTATCCGTGAGGGGCGTCACTTCGAGCGTCACCTCCGCGTGGCCGGAGCCGCTTTGTAACCGCACTCCGGACTTGCGAATCGGCCCCCCAGTTTTCCTAGCCTTATGCAATGCAGCGCGAAGCTCGATAGCTAATCCTTCGCGCGCCATCTTGAGCAGATTGAGAGTCGCCTGGCCGGGTGGCTGCTCCAGAAAAGGAGCGGTACGGCCGCGGAATTGAAGGATGTCGAAGGAAGAATTAATCAGAACTCCCGGCGGAGAATAGCGGGATAAAACGATGCGGTCGGCTTCCCGGCCTAAGTCCATGGCAGGTTGGGAAACGAGATTTTGCCGGACTGGAATTGCTTCTTCCATCACCGCGGCTGGGTGAAATTCCAAGGGCAGCCGAGCCGCGGTGATCTGCCTGCAATAAATCTTATGCTTCTTGTCGATCTGCCGGAACGCGTCCGAACCCGCTTCCACGCTTTCCGAACTTCCCAACAGAAGATAGCCGTCCGGATTCAGTGCGTAGTGAAATGCGGCCAGCACCTTCTTTTGCAGCGGGACTCCCAGATAGATCAACAGATTGCGGCAGCTAATAAGATCCATGCGGGAAAAAGGCGGATCGTTGGTAACGTCCTGAACCGCAAAGATACAAAGGTCGCGCACCTGTTTGGCGATCTGATAGCCGCCGTCCGATTTGGTGAAGAATCTCTGCAGGCGCTCGGGCGAAACATCCGCCCCAATGTTGCCGGAATAATGGCCGTCGCGCGCGATCTGAATGGCCTGTTTGCTGATGTCGGATGCGAAGATCTGCACGGGTGGCTGGTTTCCGGACGCTGGCAGCGACTCAATCAACAGGATGGCGATGGAATACGCTTCCTCGCCCGTGGCGCAGCCGGGAACCCAGACGCGAATCGGCAAATCGCCATGCCGGTGTCTGATGATATCCGGCAGGACATCGCGTTTGAGGTATTCGAAAGTCTCCGGGTCCCGGAAGAATGAGGTTACGTTGATGAGCAGGTCGCGATACAGCGCCTCCACTTCGGCCGGATCGGTTTCCAGCCGCTTCAGGTACAGTCCCATAGTCTCCACTTTGTTCAGGACCATGCGCCGCAGAATGCGCCTGCGCAGCGTGGTGGGCTTGTAGCGCGAGAAGTCCACTCCGGTGGAACGCTTCACCCAACGGAAGATGCCGGACAACTGCGATTCATGGGTCTCTGGTTCGCCTTCTTCCTCATTCTGCGTGCGCCGCACGTAAGGATGGCCGGCGATGCGCGCCAGTTCCTGGGCGATTTGAGCCGGCGGCAAAACAAAGTCCGCGGAGCCGAACTGGGCGCTGGCGCTGCGAGGCATGTCGGGATACTTGGCGCTTTGCTGATCCTGCGCGAACGCAATGCCGCCTTCGGCTCTGATGGCCGCCAGGCCCAGTGTTCCGTCGGTGCCCGTACCGGATAGAACCACCCCGATGGCCTGGCTCTTTTGGCGCTCGGCGAGCGAGCGGAAAAAAGCGTCGATCACCATGCCGGCGCGGCTGGCGTCCTGGATCGGCCGCGCCACCAGGCCGCCGTCTTCCATCGCGAGCGTGGCGTTGGGTGGGATCACATAAATGTGATTGGGCAGTACCGGCGTCTCGCCACGCACCTCCGCTACCGGCATTCGCGTGGCTTTGGAGAGCAACTCGCTCAGCATACTCTTATAAGTCTTGCTGAGATGAGACACCAGCACGAAAGCCATGCCGGTGTTGTCGGGAAGCGCTTCCAGGAATTCTCGGAATGCTTCCAGTCCCCCAGCCGAAGCTCCCACGCCGACCACCGGCACGGATTCGGCGGAGCTTACCCTCTCCTGCGGCGCCGGGATTTTCACCGCGCTCTGTTCCGGCTTTGCGGGCGGTATCTTCTTCGGCATCGCTGCACCGTTGGTTAGCTTAGGTTACATTAGCAAACTTCCGTGCGCGAAAAAAGAATATTATTGCGCTTATTTAATTCGATTATTGGCTCGACGCGCTATCGTGTGGCTGCTCCGCCACGAAGGCCGGATACCCCTGGCGGGACAAGACCTGCGCGATGGCATGAGCAATCCACTGATGCCGTTGAACTTTAGCCCGGTTCAGAGCTTGCCTGTAGGCGGCGCTCCCTTGGGAGGTTCCTAGACTGTCCCTGCGCAGTTGCCGCGATGCGATTCTCATCTCGCTGCTCTCAGAAATCACCAGCGCGACTTCGGAGCGGATGGCCCGCGAAGCTCGCATCACGTTTTCCAGGCGTGCGTGCCACTCCGCATCGCCATTTTTGGTCTCTTTCAGCATCCTGTCCAAGACAGAGTCCGAAAAGACCAGTATAGAGTAGCGGCACGAACGCGCGCGATTCTGTATCGCAAAGAGTCTACTGAACCGCGCACGTTAGTAAGCGTGTCTTGTTCAGCCGCAGGCGGCTAATTGCGCTGTGAACCTGCGGCGGCGGACGATGCGTGGAAGTCGCTGCGGTTGCAACTGTGATCGGCTTCATGCCGAAACAGCGCCAAACGGGCCTTCTCGGCTGCGTCCCATGCCAAGCGGCACGAACGGCGAAGCACATCCACTTCCGTTTCAATTCCCAAACCAACGAGATCTGTCATCTTGCGCACAAAATCGGCGTAAGTGCGCGTTGTCTCCCGGTAATCAGCGACCAGACGAATGCGTTCCTGGCACATCATAGCCGTTAATTCTAGCACAGGGGCACCCAGGAAAAATATCCCCTAAAGAAAGCAGGCTTTCAACCGATAAACATATTAAGTATAAAATGTTGCCGGGCCTCACAACCGTTTCGCTGCCGCAAATCTACTGCCGGTCGTGCCATCTCTCCACCCGGTCCGACATGCTGCGTTGTCTGCATTGCAATCGGCCATTGAGTCCGGTGAAGGCGGCAGCGGCTCCGGCAACTGCCAAGAAAGCTGCCCGAAAAGCCAAACCAGCCCGCCGCGCCCGCTAGCATCCATCACTCGTACCGCAGAGCCACAACTGGATCTAAACGCGCGGCTTTGTTCGCCGGCCAAATCCCAAAGAACAGCCCGATCGCCACCGACACAATCACGCCCAATGCCGCCGCCCACAATGGCACCGCGGTGGGCAACGCCGGATAGATGAGCCGGCACGCCAGCGACACCGACCATCCGAACGTCATTCCAATCAAGCCGCCCAATCCGGTGAGCACCACGGCTTCCGTCAGGAACTGCAGCACGATATCGGCACGCCGGGCGCCGATCGCCTTGCGAATGCCAATTTCGCGCGTGCGCTCGGTCACCGAAACCAGCATGATGTTCATCACCCCGATGCCGCCCACCAGCAACCCCACGGAACTCATCACCACCATCACCAGCGCGACGATCGCCGTGACGCTGTGGAACTGCTCCACCAACTGATCGGACGTAGAGATGGAGAAATCGTCGGGCTTGTTGGCGGGCACATGCCGCTGGATGCGCAGCACCGCGGTGGCTTCGTCCACGGCCGCGGCCAGACGGCCCGGCTTCGCGGTAACCATCAGCAGATTTTCCTTGGACGCGGGAAACAGTTTGTGCATGCTGAAATACGGCAGCATGACGCGGATGTCGTCCTGGCCGGGAAAGGACGTGGCGGACCGCTTCATGACGCCCACGATCTCGAATTTATGGCCATTCACGTCGATCCACTTGCCGATAGGATCCTCGCCATTCATCAGCGCGCGCGGCACGTCGGCGCCTACCACCACGACGGGCATGCGGTGCTGGTTCTCGACGTCGGTGAAAAAGCGCCCTTCCTCCATCTCCGCCTGGCCGCTCAGCGCGTAGGATTCCTCGGTCCCTGAAACGTCGGCGTTGTACAGCTCGTTGCCTTTATACCGCGCGATGTTGATCTGCGGCCCCGTTCCAAAAGTGTTCGGGATCAAATAGGGACTCACATACTGCACCGACGGGCAGCGGCTGGCGATGGCCAAGCCGTCCTCGTACGTGATCGGCTTGCGCCGCACCTCGTCGGCGGTAGCGTTGTGCAGTCCGACCGGGAATTTGAAGATGATGGCGGTATTCGTTCCGAAGCTCCGTATGACGCCTGTCACCGCGCCATCCAGGCCGGCGATGATGGAACCCACCGCGATGATGGTGCCGGTGCCGATAATGACACCCAGTACGGTAAGGAACGAGCGCATCTTGTGCTCGCGCACCGTGGCCAGCGCCAAGCCAATCGCGGAGCCGAGTTCCACGCGAGTCATAGTTGCACCGGCTCCCTCACGCATACGCCATTCGGAACCGCGCGCCAGCAGCACATTCGAAGACTACCGGAAGTTGTGCACTGGGAAACATCGACTCGAAGAAGACCGGACCGGCGGCGCGTTAGCAAGCGGCTTTTGATCGCGCTGCAGCGCTCCCTTACGGTCGCGGTTCGGAAGGCGGCATTCTGAACCGCGCGCGTCAGCAAGCGTCTCATCGTTCTACCCTCAACGCTTCGATTGGATCCAGCTTCGATGCTTGCTGCGCGGGATAAATTCCGAAGAACAGGCCGACCGCGGTAGAAAGAGCCACGCCGACCAGAACCGCCGAAAGGGGCACGGCCATGGGAACCGAAGTGAGATTTCGAACCGCCAGCGCGACAATCCAAGCCAGCGCCACGCCGATCAACCCGCCCATTCCAGCCAGCATGGAAGACTCCACCAGAAACTGATTGAGTATATCCTGGCGCCGCGCGCCCACCGATTTCCGAATACCGATCTCGTGCGTGCGTTCGCTCACCACGGCGAGCATGATGTTCATGATCACCACGCCGCCCACCACCATAAAAATCGATACGACAGCGACAGCCGTTGCGGCTATCGCGCTAGTCAGCTTGTCCCATGCGCCTACCAGAGCGTCCGAAGAGAGAATCGAGAAGGTGTCGTCCTGGCCCGGACTTTCGTGACGCCGGGCGCGAATCAGCATCCGCATTTCGTCTTTGGCCTGCTCCAGCACCTTCTGATCGGAGGCGCGCGCGGCGTAGCGAATGCCGGTGCGCGAGCCATAAATCTGGAAGTAGGTTTCGATGGGAATGTCGACGAAGGCATCCTGGGACTGTCCGAAGACGCTGCCCTTCGCCTCCGCCACGCCCACCACAGTGAATGGCCGGCCTTCTATCTTGAACTCCCGGCCCACCGGATCTGCGTCCCCAAACAGGTTCGTTTTCAGGTCCGAGCCGATTACCGCCACCGCGCTCCGATGCCGGTCTTCGATGTCGGTGAAATAGCGGCCCGCGGCAACCTGGGTATCGCCCAGCGCGCCCCAGTTGGCTGTGCCGCCGTTCAAAGAGACATTGGTCAGAGTTTGCGATCCCAGCGAGACGCTCACCGAGCGGCCAGCGCTCATTCCGAAATCGCTCACCAGCGTGGCGTGGTCCTTCAGGTACTGGAACTCATCGGGGCTCAACTCCGGATTCCTCTTCTGCATCTGCAGGTACTTCTTCGGATCGAAATTTCCCAGAAACGCGATTTTGACGATGCGGAACCCGTCCGACCCCATGCTGGAGACCGTGTTGGCGATATATACGTCCATGCCGTGAATCATCGACATCACGGCAATCAGGGTGGTGGTGGCCAGGATAATGCCGAGCAGCGTCAAGAAACTGCGCAGCTTGCTCGCGCGCAGCGAATCGGCCGCCACGGCCGCGGCTTCCCCAAAGGACGCGGTTTGTCGTGAATTATTTCCCACTGGATTAAGAGACGATGCCGGCTGGTAGCTTGTTCCTTACTTCCAATACCCAGTTTACGAGAACCTGGTCCAGCCAGAAGCGCGGCCTGGTTTTCGAGATGAAGCCCAGGTGGCCGCCGTGCTCCACCGCCAGCAGGCGCAGATGAGGATTCGTCCGAAACGCCGGGTGATCGTAGACGGCGAAGGGGATGAGCGGATCGTCCTTGGCCTGCACCACGAGTGTGGGAACGCGGATGCGATCCAGGAACTGATTCGACGATTGCGTAGCGTAATAGTTGTCGGCGCTGCCGAAAGCAAACGCCTGGGCCGTGAACCGATCGTCGAATTGGTAGATGTTTCGCACCCGCTGGAGCCCGCTTATATCAAACAGACCGGGGTTGAGCCGCTCCTTGGCGAGCACGCGCTCTTTCAGGCGCGCCACAAATCTTCGCGCGTAGATGATGTTGGATGGCTTGTCGAGTTGCTGGACGCAGGCCGCCAGGTCGATCGGCGTGGAAACCGCCATCACGCCGGCGACTAAGTCCGATGCCAAACCCCCCAGTTCGCCGGCCAGCTTGAGTACTACGTTGCCGCCCAGCGAGAAGCCCACCAGAAAGATCGGCGCGCCGCGGGGAAGCTGCCGGACAACCGCCAAAAGGTCCGACGTCTGGCCGGAATGATAGAGCGTACCGCCGCTCAAATGTTCCGTGCCGCCGCAGCTTCGCATGTTGAAACGATGCGTGGCGCAACCGGCTTCGAGCGCGGCCTGGGCCAAACTGCGCGCGTACCCCGCCGCGCTGGATCCTTCCAGTCCGTGAACCAGAATCAATTGGGCCAATGGCTGGCCGGCGGGCGCTTGCGAATGAACCAGGATTTGGACGCCCGGCTCGGTGTCATACAACTTGGTCTGGACCGGAAAGCGCCGCTCGTCCAACTCGCGACGCCAATAGTTGCCCGCGATGGTGAGCAGGTGTGGGTTTCGAAAGAATGGGACGAAGGGCCGCAACGCAGTATTCTTAATGGAACCCACTCGCGACCACGGAGATCCCGGCGGCTAGAGTTTGGCTCAACCGGACGGAATCCGAACCATGGCCGATGCGGACCCGCAGAGAAGCATTGCGGGTGCCCGCTTCCACGGTAATCGCGACGCCGGGCTTTAATCCCAGACGCGTCATCTCGCGCAAGGCCGCGGCATCGCGATCCGAGACGCTGCTGATCACGGCGGGAACGCCGCAGGCCCATTTCGACAACAGCACCTCTTCGCGCGCCGGAAGAGCGCCGTCTCGCTCCGGGATCAGGTGCCCATGGGGATCGGTTTCAGGGTCGCCTAATTTCGCCGCGATCCGGTCCTCCAGGCGCTCGGAGATGAAGTGTTCCAGCCGTTCGGCCTCGTCGTGAACCTCGTCCCAGGAATAATCCAGAATATCGTGCAGGAACCGTTCCAGCAATCGATGGTGGCGCAGCACCTCCAGAGCGCGCAGCTTGCCCGCCGTGGTTAAAAGCACGCCGTGGTGCTTCTCGTATTTCACCAGCGGAGGATGTTGCGCCGCCAGCTTTTGGAGCATTCCGGTGACCGAAGCGGCGCGAACGCCCAGATTTTGCGCCAGAGCGTTGCTGGTGACGCGCTGCTCTTCGGCGCCGCCCAATTCCAAGATTGCTTTTAGATAATCGTCTACCGATTCCGTGTTATACGGGCCGTTGTTCCTAGGTGGCACTAAACCCTAGAGTAACATCGCGGCGCGCGATTTTGCTTGACGCGGCGCAAGCACCTTGTTTAGTATTTAGCCATGCCTAAAGCAAGCGTGCTGGCCGGTTTGCTCTTGGTTTTACCCGCCCTGGCGATGGCGCAGGGCGAGACTACCAGCGCGATCGTCGGATCGGTGACCGACCCCACCGGTGCGGCCATCCCCGGCGCAACCGTTACCGTCACCAGCTTGGAGAACGGGCTGAAAAGATCCGTGCAGACCGACGATGGCGGGCGGTTCAGTTTTCCCCAGCTCAAGCCGGGCGTTTACTCGGTGAGCGCCGAGGCGGAGCACTTTGAGGCGCAGCGAAATAACGCCGTGCCCGCGCAACTGGGCCAAAAGCAAACGGTGGATTTCACGCTGAACATCGCATCGGCCAGCGCAACCGTTGTGGTGCGGGAGCAGGCGCCGCTGATCAATCCGGAGAATCCCAATACCACGACCACCCTGACCGCCAGCGCTCTCGAAGATCTTCCGAATCCGGGCGGCGACCTGACGTATCCGCTGCAGTTCGCCGCCGGAGCGCTCATCAACACGGCCGGAAGCGGCAACGATTTCGTCGGCGGCACCAACGGCTATGGCAACGTCCAGTTCAACGGCTTGCCTTCGCTCTCGAACGGCTATATTGTCGACGGCCTGGAGACCAACGATCCGCTGACCAACCTGAACAGCGGCCTTTCCACCAATCTGGTGCTGGGATTGAATTCGATCGCCGAGGTGACCGTCAACACGGTTTCCTATGCGGTGGATCAGGGCCGCTACGGCGCGTCCCAGGTGAACTACGTCACCAAATCCGGAACCAATCGGTTTCACGGAAATTTATACGAGCTCTGGAACGGTTCGAGGTTCAATGCCGCGGATTTCTTCACCAACGCTACGCCCGGGAATCATAAGCCGCGCTCCACGGTGAATCACTTCGGAGGAAGTCTGGGCGGGCCGATCCGTCCACGACAAGCTGTTTTTCTTTTTCGATTCCGAATGGGTGCGGATCGCGCTGCCGATCGTCACCGCCACCACCGTGCCGACGCCGGCGTTTGAGAATTACGTGCTCGCAGCAATTGCCGCGCGGCGGTGTGGACGCCATCACTGGATCGACGTATCAGCCCGCGCCCCAACTTGTGCCGTTCTACCAGAAGCTTTTTTCGCTATACGGCAACACGGCGGGCACTCCGCTCGCGGTTCTGGGCTGCCCGTTCAACAGCGACGGCAGCCGCCGCGAGCGGCAATCCGCCCAATGGGAACGGTTGCGCCAACCGGCAGAGCGTTTCGCATTCCAGCGACGACCGCGAGCAGGTGCAAACCGCGCGCATCGACTACAACATCGACACCACGAACATGGCCTGGTTCCGCTTTCAGTCCGACACCGGACTGCAGGCCGCTTACACCGATCCGATCAATCCGATCTTCAACGCCGATTTCTCCGCAGCCGCTTTACTCCTTCGCCTCCGGCTACACGCATGTTTTCTCCGCGCATCTGGTGAACTACTTCAACCCCGCGTTCTCCTGGTATGAAAGCCTGTTCGGACCGGCCGATTTCGAAAAGACACTGGCGGCGTTTCCTATCGTGCTGGAGGGCAGCGGCGCCAATGCGCCGTTCACACCGCTCGGAGGGCTCGACAATACCTGGGTGCAGGGCCGCCGCGCCACGCGCTTCTTCATCAACGACAATCTCGCGTGGACGGTGGGATCGCACGAATTCCGTTTCGGAACCAACACCCGCATCTTCCGGCTGAACGATTATGATTTCGGCGAGGGCGTGGTTCCGCTGGTCACCTACACCACCCTGCCGCAGTTCATCTACGGCGTCGCATCCACGGCTTCGGAAACCTTTCCGCTGGCCGATTCGCAGCCCTACAACTTCCTCAATCTGGATTTTTATGCGCAGGACACCTGGAAGGTCACGCGCACTTTCACCTGGACTTTCGGCATCCGCGATACGTACAATTCCAATCCGCTGAATCCGCACGACGCCGTGGCGCGCCTCGCCGGGTCGTTCGCTTCCATTTCGCACGATGTGAATCAGCCGCTGGACCAGGTGATTCAGACGCATCTCGCCAACGTGTTTGCTTCAACGCCCGCTGGCTATCCTGCAGCCGAGGACCGCGATCGCCTGGCAGATCGCGCCGCATACGGTGCTGCGCACCGGTTTCGGCCTGTTCAGCGATATCTTGCCCGGCAGCGTGGTCGATACCGTGGGAACCAATCCTCCCTACTCGAAGACCTTTCAGGGCGGACTGCTGGGCACGGTGGGTGGAACGGCTATTGCTCCGGGAGTTCCGAACAGCGCCATCGATGCCACCGCGGCCGCGAATCAGCAATTCATCTCCGGCTTCGCGCAGGGCGAGCTTTCCTGCGCTTCGCCGCTGGCCAATCCGCAACGCCTGCCTTCCGCCGATTTCGATCACCGCCGTTCCGGATGGCAAGCTCCACGCGCCTTACTTCATGCAGTGGAGCTTCGCCCTGGAACATCAGATCGGCAATACCATCAATCTGCGCGCTCAGTATGTGGGAACGCGCGCCGTGAACCAGCCGTATGAAACGCAGGTGAACGGCTATCAGACGGTCTGCCAGGGCTGCTTCGCGCCGTTTCCTTACGGCCAGCCCATCGATCCGCGCTTCGGTGCCGGTAACGCAATTGAGCACCGGCGCCAACAGCCATTACAACGGTCTCCAGTTAACGGCCGACAAGCGGCTGGGGCACGGCCTGCAAGTCCAGGTCAACTACACTTGGAGCCGCTGCATGGATACGGTCTCCAACGGCGGATTCCTTCCGTTCGCCGCCGGCGCTATTCTTTCGCCGCTTCCCGGTGAGCTGGGCCGCCAATACGGCCCCTGCGATTACGACGTGCGCGACAACTTCACCGCGCAGTACGTTTATCAATTGCCGGTCAAAGTCCGCGATCCTGTGCTGGGCCGGGCGCTGAACGGATGGCAGCTTTCGGGCACCGCGTTCTGGCATAGCGGATTGCCGTTTTCGGTTTTGAGCGCGCCCTATTCCGCGAACGGAAACGGCATCGTCCAGGGCAGCGGCCCGCAGTACGCGAGCGTGGTTCCCGGCGTGCCGCTCTACGACACAATTCGCCAGTCCCGGGCGTCACGCAGCCGGGAACCATCCAGTGGCTCAATCCTAACGCGTTCGTTTCGGCAGTGGATCCGAGCACCGGCGCCTGCGCCGGCGGCGACACTCCGGCGAATTGCCAGTTCGGCAACCTCGGGCGAAACGCGCTGCGCGGTCCCGATTTCGTCTGGAGCGATCTGTACCTCACCAAGTGGTTCCAACTGACCGAACACGTGAAGCTGCGCATCGACGGCCAATTCTTCAATGTGTTCAACCATCCGAATTTCGGCTTGCCTAATGTCGTCTACGCCGGAATTCCCGGCAAGCCTTCCACCCAAACCGGATTCGGCGCGCTCAGCTACTCCACGTCGCCGCCCACGGGATTGTTGGGAGTTGGATTGGGCGGCGACAGTTCCCCGCGCATGATCGCGTTTCAAGCGCGGCTGGAGTTCTGAGGCGGGCGCGGCGGAAAAAAGTGAGGGGACGGACAAGGAACCGACCCCTCAATTAGGGACCAGGACGCTACCGAGCGGCTGCTGAATCGCGGACGCGGCTACCACACAGCCGGCGTCATATATCAGAAGCTGCTCCTCTAGCCAATACTGATCGGCAGGCGAGGTGAAAGAAATAGTGAGAACTTGGTACTAAGTAGGTTCGAAATCGACTTAATTACGCGCAGGCCGTATCCAAAATCTTCTGGATCAGTGTGTCGTACGCCAGCCCCGCCGTTGCGGCCGACTGCGCGAAATCGTCCTCACAAGCCAGCGATGGATTGGGGTTCGCCTCAATCACCACCACCTCGCCGGCTGGCGTGATACGCACATCCACTCGGCCGAAGCCCCGGATTTTCAACACGCGATACACCTTGCGCGCCAGCCGCGCCAGCTTTTCTTCCACACCGTCGGGAAGCTGGTTGGCCGGCCCATTCTGGATGCCCCACTTCTTGCGATAGGTGTCGTCCCATTTGGCCTTAAACGTGGCAAACTTCGGCGTATCCTCGGGAACCTCATGAAAGAAGATTTCGCGCGGCGGCAAAACGGTCAGCTTCCGATTGCCCATCACGCTCAGATATAGTTCGCGTCCGTCGATATATTCCTCAATCAGCGCGTCGCAGTGAAACTTCTCGTGGATGAAGCGCGCGCGCTCCAGCGCCTCGTCTTCACTTTTCGCAAACGACGCCTTCGCGATTCCATCCGACGACTCCTCGCCCACCGGCTTCACAAACGCCGGATACACAAAGCGCCGCAACCGCTTCAGCGGACGCTGCTCGGTAGAGATGACGAAATGCGGAACGCGCACGCGATGATACGCCAGCACCTTCTTGGCCAGCGCCTTGTCCTTACAAAGCATCAGGCCGTCGGGGCGCGCGCCGGTATACCTCACCCGCATCAGTTCCAGCAGCGCGGGGATATTCGGCTCGTGAGCGCGGTTGCAATGGAAGGACTCGGTGAGATTGAACACCACCTCCGGCGCGAAAGTCTTCAATTTTTCCACGATGCACGCCACGTCGTCGAACACCGCCAGCGTATCCACCTCGTGACCCAAGCGCTGCAGGCATGCCAGCACGTCGGCTTCGGTGGGTTTGTCTTCTTCTTCCTTCAACTCCTGCGGAGAGAAGGTTCCCGACGCGGCGGCGGCGCCAAGATGATAAGCCACGTCGAATAAAACCAGAACCTTCACTTGTCTACACAGACCTCTTGAAGCGGCCGGTGTGCAGATGATTGGTGACCATGGCCGCAAGATACGCAGCCAGTTCAAACGAGACGCGCGCCCGATCCAGCGGCGGCGGAATGGTCAGCTTCAGTTCCTGGCAGCGATGGATTAATTTGCGCACCAGCATGTCCACCGTATATTTGTGCTGTCCGGTCCAACGAACGATGGATCCCACCAGCGCCGCCCGAGTGTGTCGCATAACTTTTGCAGCAGACTCTCCGTTCGGCTCCCCATTTTCGAATATAACGCGTAGATCCGCGTCGTAAAAATCGGGGAAGTCCTCGGCGTACAGTTTGCGCCGCTCCGTGTAGTAACGCGCCAGAGTTTTTCGAAGCCGGCTGGCCTCATAGATGCGCCGCCCGCGCTTCACTAAGGGTGCTGTGTTCTGAGCTTCTTCCATCAGGCAATGCAAAAATTCCAGCTTGTCGAGCGCCTTCCAGCCGCGATACTGTTCGCGCCACTGCTCCGGGGTGAGCGACAACCAGACCGCGAATGTTTCGGCGAAATCCTCATCGGGATGAGCCTGTGCATACCAATTCGGCAGATTTCGCACAAAACTTTTGCTGTACGGCCGCGGCTGGTAGGTTTCGGGCGAGTATTCGGCTTCGGGGCTGCCAAATACGGCGCGCCAATCGTCGCGCGAGGAGAAGCGGTACGCGTGATCGATGGCGTGTCCGCTCTCGTGACGCAATAGTTGCTGGCACCACTCGGGAGTGCCCCCTTCCACTTGCAGCATCTGGTGCATCTCGAGAGTTTTCAAGCGCGGATGCGCCAGATAAAACGGAATCGCGATGGCCGGAGAACCGGCGGGGGAAAACCATTCGTCGCCCAGGTAGCAGGCCGGACGAAACGCCAGCCCATGCGCTCCCAGCTCATCATAAAGCTGCGCGATGCGGCCTTCCAGTTCACTGCCTGCGATGCGGACGCCCAGGTCGCAGATGCGCTTTTGGAGCAGCTCGTCGTCTTTCAGGGTGTACCAGGGCGCCGGTACCGGCGCTGGCCGCTCGGCCGCGCTGGACGGCTCATCGTGTCGCTCCACGGCTTTTATCCTAGCGCAGGCGGGCGTGGCGCCTCTTGATTCCTCTTATTGATGAAGGACTAGCGACTGGCTCCGAGCATCCCAGGCCCAGAACTCGTCCCTCCAGCCCTTTGTTTCGGCATGAACGCCGTCATACGTCTGGCGGCTGATCCAGACACCGCCTCGATCCCCGCCATCTTTAGAGAATTTGCCGAACGTTGCGTTTGCATCGATCAGTCGCCTTGGCACACCATGCTCCGGCAACAGCCAAATGTCCGTTCGAGAATTGTACGAGTGCTCTTCGTTGGACTGGATGGCAAGAATATCATCATCACCACCAAAGAGACGCCCGATCCTGATCTGTTCCAGCCCCATGAGCACCTGGTCCGTCGCCCGAAGCTTTCCTTCGGGTCCAAAGAATCGAACTCGCAGACCGGCCTCGGACTCATCGCTGTGGTCCAGGTACGCGCTCACAACAATACGCCAGCGGCGTGTCGA
Organism: Bryobacterales bacterium; assembly: GCA_963735145.1. Classification (GTDB taxonomy): domain Bacteria; phylum Acidobacteriota; class Terriglobia; order Bryobacterales; family Bryobacteraceae; genus Palsa-89. Next base: position 99,880 of record CAVTJS010000005.1, read on the forward strand.
AACCAAGCTACGAATTGGCGCTTCCTGTCGAGGAACAAGGTATTGAGCCGCTGGGACGTAGTCGCCAAGGTTCAGGCTTCGCAGTGAATCCGTCAACTTCACCTCGCCCTGGTGGACAGCTAGAACGTCGCAATCGCCGCTGTGACAAAAGCGGTCGACTTCCGCTGGCTGGGCCGCCTCGGCAACGAGAAATGGAAAGATTATGAATAGTGCCGTTTTCATAGTGTTTCTCGAATATTCGGCCCAGATCCTAACTTGAGGATGCGCCGGTGCAAGGCTCGGTCGTTCTGCAGCGCGCGCACGTAAGCGGATTCCTCAGGCGCGTTTTTCGCGCGTTGAATCGCGGGCGGGAACGGCGACTTATGGAGCGCCATCGCGGCCCGGCGCGTTTCAAACCGATCCCAGTCGCCCGCGCTCGATCCCAAAGATTCATAGATCATCGAGCCATCTGCGAGCCGTCGCAAAATTCGAGCTGGCGTCCGGTAGGCGGGGTTGGCGCGCAGTTTCGATTCTTCGCGCTGCAAAATCTCAGCCACCTGCGGACTCGCGGGCCGGAACCCGAGTTTGCGATAGAACCAGAACGCTCCGGATTCAATGGCCTCGTCGTTGTGAAATCCAAGCTGGTACGGATCCACGGAGAAGCAAGTTACGCCCAGCAACTGGTGGAACAGTCGCAGCAAGCGCGCATAGAGCCAGGCAGTCTCGCCTTCGCGAAACGTGTAGTACAAATTGAAGCCCACCTCCATGCGATCAAACAGCGTCAGGCATTCGATGTAGCCGATGGGGACGCCGTTCTTGAAAAACATCCCGGCGTGATAGGCGCGCAACGGCAAGCGATGCTCGGGCGGCACGCCCGCAACGAAAACCTCGACACCGCGTCCCAACTCCGCGCGAATCACATGCTCCGGATCGCCGTAGGTAAACCCGTGCAACTCGCGATAGCGCATGGCCGAAGTCTCGCGCTCAAAATCGAGTATGCGTTCGCCTTCGTCGCGGCTAAGCTTTTCGATCGGGAGCGCGGGCGATGCCAGTTCGCTCGCAAGCGATACATCGGCGCGGCGAATTAGCGCGGCGTCGTGATAGAAAAACTTGCGACGGTCGGGCAATCGCCCGTTGGTCCGAGTAGCGCTCGATTCGCCCAGCCGCCAGCGGACGAATATTTTCGCCCGCTCGAACAGCTCCGCGCTGTCGATTTCTGACAGCAACCAGCGCAAATCCGTGCCCGCTCCAGGCTTCGCCGCGCGAAACCAATCCATATAAGGAATGTTCGCCTCCACTAGCAGGTCTTCGTCGGCGAAGGGATGCAGCCAGCCGAGCAGCGGCCCGAGCAGCGCCGAGTCATAGCCATCCCAATCGATTTCCACCGCCTTCGGATGATGTTCCGCCAGCCAGCGCGTGATCTCATAGGTGAACAGCGCGGAAAACGCCGTTCCCGCGATGCCCGAAACATCGGGTTCTTCGAACGGCGTCAGATCCACGCCCGCGCGGCGCAGTTGCTCGATCTTTTTCGGCACCGCCTGAAGTAATTCGTCGCTCAACCGCAGCACTTCCGCGCCCGGCGGATAAGCGCGAAAAAAGAGCAGCGCTTCGTGAAAGCGAATCAGTGACTCAGCGTCCTGGAAGCGCGCGCGGCCCAGTTGGCGCAGCAAGCCCGGCAAAGCTGCCTGTTCATCCCCGCCAAACTTGCGCTTCAACGCTTCCAGACGATCCAGATCCATCGGGAGTAGACTATCAGAAGCCATGCGACTTTCCCTCTCAGCCCTTCTGTTGTTGGCAGCCAATTTCGTCCTCTCCGCGCAGGACACCAAGCTGTATGTGGTCACGCACGTCGATGTCACTCCTAACTACATCGTCGACGCAACCAAGCTCCTACAGCAGTACGCGGCTGAAAGCCACAAGGACAGAGGCGTGGTGCGCTTCGAAATGCTGGTGGATGTCTCGCGCAAGAATCATTTCACCATCGTTTCCGTCTGGGACAATCAGGCGGCATTCGACGCGCACCTGGAGGCGGCTCACACCAAAGCGATGCGTCAAAAGCTACAGCCGATGTTGGGAAGCCCATTTGACGAACGGCTGAGCGTCGTCCTTTGACAGGCTGCTGAAAAAGGACCGCGGCACCGGCTCCCTCACGGTCGCGGCTCGGTAAACACTTGCGAACACGTGCGCGCAATTCTGAACCGCGTTTTTCGGCCTTTTTCAGCAGCCTGTAATCACTGGATGGCGGACAGGTCCTTCACTAGCTGATACAGAAACGCCTGCCCTTCGTAAAACGAGTTGACGTTCATGCGCTCGTCGCGTCCGTGCGCGCGCACATCGTCGCGATCGCCGAAGAATCCTGACACTCCATAGGTGGGAATTCCAGCGATTCGCAAATAGCGGCCGTCGGTGGCGCCCGTGCTCATCACGGGAATGGTGAGCACGCCGGGCCACATGCTATCGCTCAAGCGAGCCACCGCCTTGAGCAGGTCCTTGCGCATGGGTGACGCGGGACCTACGTCCACATCGCCTTGCACATGAACCGCAACCTGGTCGTCCCCAATGGCCAGCCGCAGCGCCTTTTGTACCGATTCAATGGAATCGCCCGGAAAGATCCGGCAGTTAATGTTGGCGGTGGCAAGCTGTGGCAGCGCGTTCAGCGCATGGCCGCCGGCCAGTTCCGTGGGCACGCAAGTGGTGCGCAGCATCGAATTCCAGCGCGGCGATACGGATGCCACGCGTTGCATCGCTTCCCTGGCGGCTTCGGGCGGGCCGTCCGCAATTTTCGCCAGATCGTCCTTTAACGATCCGTCCTCTACCTTGGCCATTTCGCGAAAATAGGCGCGCGTCACCTCGTCGGTTTTTAGCGGGAAGCTGTAGCGCGAAAGCCTTTCCAGCGCCGTAGCCAGTCGATAGATGGCGTTGTCCGGCAGGGGCACCGAGCTGTGGCCGCCTCTATTGTGGACTTCGAACTTGAAATCGGCGTACGACTTTTCGCTGACCTGAATATTGTTGGCGATCTTCTTGCCGCCAACCATCACGCCTCCGCCGCCCTCGTTCAGGCAGAGATCGGCTTGGATTGACTCGCGCTTGTTTTTGAGCAGCCACTCGACGCCGTTGTAGGGGCCGCCGCCTTCTTCATCGGCGGTGAGCGCGACAATGATATCGCGGTCCGGCTTGAATCCCTCACGCTTGTAGCGAATCAGATTCGCGATCCAGACGGCGGCTTGCGCTTTGTCGTCCGACGTGCCGCGGCCATAAAAATAGCCGTCTTTTTCGATGAACTGGAACGGATCGGTGCTCCAATCTTCCCGGTTCGCTTCCACCACGTCGGTGTGCGCGAGCAGCAGAATTGGTTTCAGCGCTCCCGTGCCGTGGTAACGCACCACCAGGTTGGCTTTTTTGGGGCTGGCGCCGCCCACGAAAATATCGGCCTCCCCAAATCCAGCGGCGCGCAATCGCGTAGCTACCATTTCAGCCACCGGAGTGGTGGATCCAGTGGTATAGCCCGACCGGATCTCGATCATGTCCTTATATATTTCCCGCGCCAGCTGCCGCTCCGCATCGGGCGGCAGGGTGGCGGAAACGGCTCCCAGAGCGATAGTTCCCAATACCCAAGACAGCGCTAAGAGCCGGCACATGCGCGGATTGTAACATGCCATCTCGAAGGCGCTAATCCGCGACCCTAGCTAGTCTTTTGTACGCTCGGATCGCCGTGTTTTGAAACTCCCAGGCTTGTTGACCGGATGGTGGCGCTCCCTTCCACTCAACTTGCCAGGCGAATCCGGTCGAAAGCGGCCGGGCGACGACGCGCAAGGCGTGCTCGGCGAATTCGGGATACTGTTGGGCGGCCTCCGCGAGAGCAAGGCGGTTGAGCTCGGGGTCGATCTCGATCGACTGCATGGCACCATCATACCGGCCCGAGTGGGAGTGCCGTTCTGCCCGAGCAAAAGCAGTCTGGCCACAGATCAACACGGATGAACCCCGATAACGCAAACTCATCTGTGGCCACCTACGTTTTGGCCTTTTTCATCGGCCTGCTGAACGCTACGGCAGAGCCGCCGGGATCAGCGCGTCTTTCTCCCCCGGTCCGCTTGGCGCGCGGCGCACACTGCGCAGAACCTGCATCGTCAGCGCCAGGTTCGCAGCCAGAGTGAGAGATCCGACCGCCACGTGCAATGCGGTGCCAGCTATCACCACCGTCGGGCTTACGTTCAGCAGGGGCATGATGAGTGCCGTCACTCCGAGCGCCACTTGCGCCAGCAAGATAGATATCAACCAAGTCGCGGCCGCGCATAGCTTCCGATGCTCGGGATGCCGCTGCAGAATCAGCATCGCCAATACCAGGATGGCGATCGAAACGATCATCGCACCACCCAGGTGAGGCAATAGGCCGGTCAGCTTGTGACGATAAGCCGCGCCGAGCACGATTTGCAGAAGGATCAACGGCGGAGTGGCAATCGCAAACAGCCGCAGTGTCGGGGCGGCCCGGTCTTCCACCACTTCGGGCGCTTCATTCCAGCCGGACGAGGTAACGATGGCGATCGCAACGAAGAGCGCGAACGCCACGGGTGCAAGGCTGGCGTGCAGGAGCGCCACTCCCAACCATCCAACCCAACCCTCCAGCGCGAAGACGCCCACCGCGATCCGAACCAGAAGAAATACCTGCTGCGGTAACTGCCAAACCGCGAGTCCAAGAGCCAGGACGCCCACGGCAATCGCCACGTCCTTATGAATTACCGCATCCAGTATCCCGTGCGAGGCCGGTTGGCGGCCAGTCGCCTGACTGGTAATGTAGGCGCCAATCGCGATCAGGATCAGCGAACTGATCGCCATCAGAACCGCGTAACGATGCAACTTGGGATTCATTATCTTGACGGTGCCCAGTGTACTCGATCCGATCAACGTGAACGAAACCCGGGGCTGCCCGGACCGTCTGTTACTATGACAATCGTGCGCGTTAAGGTGCTGTTTTTCGGCATGTTGAAGGATATCGTCGGCCGCGCGGAAGACCACATCGAGGTGGCGGACGACGCGCGCCTGGAGTCCGTTTTCGCCCGCTACGCGCGCCAGTTCCCGCGGCTGACGGATCTGGAAGCGAGCATCGTCCTGGCTTGCAACCAGGAATTCTGCGATCGATCCGCGGCCATCCGCGAAGGAGACGAGATCGCATTCCTGCCGCCGGTCAGCGGAGGCTCCGGCCGCTTCACTCATTCGATCGACGACCCCGCGACGGGCTGCTTCTTCGCTCTTACGCGCGACACGATCGACACCGCCGCCATCGTCCGGCAGTTGCTGCGCGGCCAAGATGGTGCCGTGGTGGATTTCGAAGGCGTGGTGCGAAACAACACCAAAGGCCGGGCCACAAAGTTTCTGGACTACGAGTGCTATGAGCCGATGGCGGTGAAAACCATGGCCGAGATCGGGCGCGAAATCGTTCGAGCGTTCGCCATCGGCCGCGTCGCCATGGTGCATCGCCTGGGCCGTCTTCAAATTGGCGAAGCCAGCGTAGCCATCGTGGTCACGGCGCCGCATCGCAAACCCGCGTTTGAAGCGGCGCTCGAAGGCATTAACCGGCTGAAACGCCTGGTGCCGATCTGGAAGAAGGAATATTTCGCGGACGGAGAGGTTTGGGTGGAAGGCGAATGGGACGAGTCCGTCCTGAAAAAATGATCCGCCCGGCCGTCTTTTGCTTCTTGGCCGGGCTCTGCCTGTGCGCCCCCGCTTTGACGCAGGATGGCGTCATCAAAGTGAACGTGCGCCTGGTGCGCATGCTGGTGACGGTGAAGGATGCCGCCGGCCAGCTCATCGGCTCGCTCAACAAAAGCGACTTCACGGTATACGACAACAACGTGAAACAGGACATCGCTGTGTTCGACCGCCAGACCGAGCAGCCGTTGTCGGTCGCCATGATGGTGGATACCAGCGCCTCTACCGGTATCGAAATGCGCTACGAACTGGATTCGGTGAGTCGCTTTCTCAAGGCGCTGTTGGGCGAAGGCAATCCCGACGATAACGTCGCGCTCTACAGCTTCAACAGCGATGTGACGCTGCGCAGCGGTTATACCAGGCGCTTCGCGCGTGTAGATCAATTGCTGAAGCAGCTTAAATCCTCCGGCGGAACGTCGCTTTACGACGCCATCTTCCTGGCCTCGCATGAGCTGGAATACCGCAACGGCCGGCACGTGATGGTGCTGGTCACAGACGGCGGCGACACCACCAGCACCGTCGATTATCATCAGGCGCTGGAGGCCGCGCAACTGGCCGACACCATCCTCTTTCCCGTGCTGGTGGTGCCCATCACCAACGACGCGGGACGCAACGTGGGCGGCGAAAATGCGCTCACCACGCTGGCCGCTGGAACTGGCGGCCATGTTTTCACTCCCACCCTGGGCGCGCAACTGGATCGCGCCTTCGACGACATCCTGCTTGAGTTGCGGACCCAGTATTTCATCGCTTTCTATCCCAAGGACGTTCCGCCCGGCAAGGATCGCTATCATACGTTGAAGGTCACGGTGCAAGGCTCCGCGGCGAATCGTGGTTTGCGAGTCAGCACACGCAGCGGATATTATGGGGAAGCCAATGAGGGTCGACCGGGATTCGGGCAGTGACGTGGAGGAAGCCGTGAGCAAGGCCAAGACGAAAGCTCCGGAGCAGACCTTCGAGGAAGTCAAGTACCTTCGCTACCTGATCGACAAAGCCATCCCCGTGCGCATCCGCTTGAGCAGCAATGAAGAGGTGTCGGGCACCATCGAGTTCTACGACTCCAATTTCATTCGCGTCACGCGGGACGACGCTCCCAACCTCTTTCTGTACAAGCACGACATCAAATATTTGTACGAAGAGCCGGAAGCTTCCGCGGGCCGGTGAAAGCCAAGTCCGATAGCAAAGCCAAGCCTGACGGCGGATTCGATTTAAAAGTCCATCTCGCGCTGGCTGCGCTCGTTCTCATCGCCTGGTCGAATTCCTTCGGCCTGGGATTTGCGCGCGATGGCGGAGCCGTAATCAGCGATCTTCGCGTCCAGGCCGCTACCGCTCAGAATGTCGGCCTCATTCTGAGCAAACATTACTGGTGGCCAAGTGCGGCGGACCGTCTGTATCGTCCCGTCACCACCCTTACCTATTTGCTGAACTACAGCGTTATGGGCGAGGGAGACAACGCCGCCGGATATCACGCCCTGAATCTCTTGCTGCACCTGGTGAACGTGTGGCTGGTATTTGGCCTCGCGCTGCGATTGTTGCGCCAAAGGCTGCCCGCTTTCTTTGCCGCCGCTCTGTGGGCGGTGCATCCCATCACAACCGAGTCCGTAACGAATGTAGCCGGGCGCGCGGATTTGCTCGCCGCCATGGCTGTCCTCGGCGGGCTTCTTCTCTACGTTCACGTTCGCTCGAGACACTGGCTCGCGGCTGTAGCGCTGTTCGGGATTGCCACAATCGGCGTGTTTTGCAAAGAAAATAGCGCTGTTCTTTTGGCACTCATCCTCCTTTGGGATATCTGCTTTAATCTCAGCGACCGAAAAAGCATGTTGCGGCAAGTGCCGCTCTACGGCGCCGTGGTAGCCAGTCTGATTCTGATGTGGTTCGTCCGCTGGCGTGTATTCGCTGGGGAGCCGTGGCCCGAGCGCGACTTTCTCGACAACCCGCTGACGAACGCCGGTTTCTGGGCCGCACGGTTCACGGCTGTCAAAGTAATTGGCATGGAGTTGTGGCTGCTGGTGTTTCCTGTGCGGCTTTCCTCCGACTATAGCTACGACGCCATTCCGATCTCGGGCGTGGGCGACCTCGGAGCATGGGCCGCGCTGGCAGCCATTTTCGCGATCGCCGCGCTGGCCGTCCTGCGTTACCGGAAGAATGATCGGCTGATGCTCTGGTGCGTGGGCTTTGCAGCACTCACCTTATTGCCTACCTCCAACCTCCTGGTGGTCAGAGCCACCATGGCGGAGCGCTTTCTCTACCTGCCATCCATCGGTTTCGCCATCGCAGTGGCGGCGTTGGCTTTTCGGCTGAAGGATCGCCGCGTTCCTGTGGCCGTGTTGGCAGCGATCATCGTACTGTTCCTGGCGCGCACCTGGATTCGCAACAGGGATTGGAACAACGACCTGACCATCGCGACGGCCGATGTCAAAGTTGCGCCCGGATCTTTCCGCCCGCACGAATTGCGCGCCAGGAAGCTCTTTGCGGAATCCGAGGACCGCAATGTCGACGAAGCCATCCGCGAAGGCGAAGCCGCATGGGCCATTCTCGCCAAGGTGCCGCCTGTCGACAGCGACCAACGCACCCCGGGCCGCCTAGGCGTGTACTACCGGAAGAAAGGGGACCTCGAGGGGTCGAGTCGCATCTGGTACCTGAAATCGCTCCAAGTCCTATTGCACGCCGAGAATATTTCCCTCGTGCGCGAAAAGGCGTTTGACGATGCTCAGCTCGCGCATGGTCTTCCGCTCGCCTTTCGATCGGGCGACGACGTTCTGTATTTCAATCTGGCGGCCACCTACGCCGAACTCGGGGATCTGCCGCGGGCCATGGATGCGCTGCATTACGAGCGAGTGTTGAATCCCACGTCGCCAGACTCCTACCAGGCCATTGCTCGCATCGACATCCAACGGGGCGATTTTAGTTCGGCCACGGTTGCGCTCGATGAGAGGGCGCTGGTATCGGGTCCGACGGCGGACATCGTTTCGGCCTTGCGAGACGCTTATTCACGGTTGCCGGACGGCAGCTGTGCCTTTACCAGCGATGGCGAAGGACTGAATCCCGAGTGTCCGGTCGTGCTGCGAAACCGTTGCAAGGCCCTGCTGGAATTGAAAGATGTTTTCGCCGACGCCAGAGCGCCGGAGATGGCAGCGCACTTTTCAAGCCTCGCCGAGCAGCAAGGCTGCAATTAACGCACAATTCATCGATCAGAGCCAAAGAACCTAGTATCCTGGTGGATGAGTGCTCCGCAGCCTGCTCTTGGTGCTTTCCCGCCAGCCGTGGCTTCGTCACTGGATGGAAACCTCACCCGCCGCCGAACGGCTGACGTCGCGCTTCGTCGCCGGTTCCACTCTGGAACGCGAAGTAGCGGTGTGTCAAAAACTGAATGCCGACGGCTATCTCGCTTCGCTGGACCATCTGGGCGAGAGCGTCGCTTCGCTCGAAGAGGCCGAGCAATCCAGGGACGCTTATCTGGCGGCGCTGGACCAGATCGCAAAGCTCAACCTGCGCGGCACGGTGTCCGTCAAACTCACCCAGCTCGGTCTGGACTTTTCACCCGACGCGTGCAGGACCAATGTCGAATGCCTAGTGGCGCGTGCCAAATCGATGGGCGTGATGGTAGAAGTGGATATGGAATCGAGTGCCTACGTGGACCGGACGCTGGATCTGGTATCCGATCTGCATGCCCGATACGGCAGCGTTCGCGGGGTGATTCAAGCGTATTTATATCGAAGCGAGGGCGACATTCAAAAGCTGTGCAGGAAATCGATCCCGCTGCGGCTGTGCAAGGGTGCCTATCGCGAAGCACCGGATGTGGCATTCCCGCGCAAGAAGGACGTGGATGCCAACTACGTTCGCTTGATGTTCGAATTGTTCGAGCATGGGAGGTATCCGGCCATTGCAACGCACGACGAGAAAATTCTGGACCGTGCTCTAGGATATATTCGGGAACGAAACATCGCCCCGGATCGTTTTGAATTTCAAATGCTGTATGGCGTCCGTCGCGACCTGCAACGCCGCCTGGTGTCGGCTGGTTATCGTTTGAGGCTCTATGTTCCGTATGGCAATGCGTGGTATCCCTATTTTATGAGGAGACTGGCGGAGCGTCCGGCGAACGTATTATTTTTGGCACGAAATCTGCTGAAGAGCTAGCTCGGAGCCGATTAAGAATTATGAGTTGCGGGAACCCGTAGCAGGCGAAAGGAATCCAATGATCATGAAGTATTGGGGGTTTTTGCTGCTGAAGCTGGCAGCCGGCGCCGTGCTGATGCGTTTCGTCTGGGCCGCCATCCTCCTGGGCTTCCGGGGCCCAGTGTTGTACCTGGGTCTCGAACAAAAGCCGTTCGGTCACGATCTTGGCTTCACTAGCGTAATGCTGCTGTTCTTCCTGGCTTGTTTCGGCGTGGTGTATCTGATTGTCTGGGACCAGCGCTATCGCTGCCGCACCTGCTTGCGCCGCCTGCGCATGCCCGTAAGCGCAGGGTCCTGGCCCAACATGCTGCTATTCGGACAACCGCGCATCGAATACATCTGCTTGTACGGTCACGGCACGCTCAAAGTGCCGGAGGTTCGCATAACAACCAAAAGTTCGGATTGGGAAAGCCACGGCGACGATATCTGGAAGGAACTGGAAGCGTTGGAGGGAAGTAAACGCTGAATAATCAAAAAATGAATGGCTCCGTTGCCGAATGCTAGCCTCCCGCGGTTGATCGCGGGTGGTGTGGTGCTCCTCATCCTTCTGACTTTGGGCGTGCTCCTGGTTCCGCCTTACGCGGCGAACTGGCGGCTGCAAAGCTACGTCAACGACCTGGTGGACGATCCCGCCACGGCCAAAAGACCCCCGGAGTTAGTGCGCGCACAGGTGCTCAACCAAGCCGCAGGCCTGGGTTTGCCGGTCCACCCGGAGGATGTGCATGTGGGCGTCAACCAAGGCGCCGTCAACATCGACATCCTCTACATCGTGCACGTGGATCTGGCGGGCTACACGGTAGATTTGCACTTCCGGCCAGCGGCGGGAAGCTGAAAGTTAGTGACTTAGACCGTCCAGGCGGCTGTCTCGGCAGGCTCGAATTCCTCGGCCCCAACCGAAACCACCTGTACGCGCTGTCCTTCTCGCAGTTGCTGCAACAGCGCCTGGCGGCAGTTCTTGAAGCGAACCGCGTCCCGGTAAGTGTTGACCTCGGCCGTAGTCTGGACGAACTGCACTTCCTCTATTTCACCGACGCCAAGTTCGCGCTGTAAGCTTTTCGGAATGTCCGAAAGAATCAGCCGCGCGCCGGGCGGAACACACACGGCGGGAACCCGTTTCTCCGCTTCCCACTTCGGGTTTCGTCCTTGAAACCATGCTTTGACTTGCGACCAGAACGTTGCGCCGGCCGCCTTGCCCGCCGAAATCACCGGGGCGAGATCCGCCGGAGATGCCAATCCGAGCGATCCCGCACCGAAACGATGAACCACCAGATTTTCTCCATCGGCCGCCAGCCGATTTGGATACGTATGCAGCGAATAGTCACACATCGTGTTACTTCTCCTAGCCTCTGAGACGTTTTCCGGATTCATCTTAGCGCGAGAAGTAACCGTGACTCAAGGCCCCTCCGATGCGCGGGCTCTAAAAAATTTTACCCGCCCCATCCGCAAGGAATGAGGCGGGCATCGGATAGCCCTCGGAGGAGTGAGCTAGTTCCTTTAGTAGTTTCCCTCTTCTTCTACGCGGTTGCAATCGAATTTTCACCTGATACGAGTTAAAAAGTAAGGGGAATCACTTAGCACTAACGCCCAAACAGTGCCTCCACTGCACCGATAAGAATGCAGATTACAGCGAACCCCACCGTCCCATATTGGATCCAGGACCGGGTGGCCCGAAGGATTTGGATACCCGTATCGTTCGGCCACTCGGCGGCTGGATCGTCTGGCTGGAGGCTAACAGCTTCGATTTCAGCTGAATGGGCAGCTTTCCCGGCAGGTTCGAAAACCGGCCCTGGCTGTGGGTTGTCGGCGTGTAGCTCCAAGCCCACTTATGTTGGAGCACGGCTCAAAAACGCTGAATAGGAGAATTGAACCTTTCGTACCAGTACCGTCCTTATCGAAGTACTACTTACGCCAATTCGGCCGCGCGCTTTTTGCCATACAAGAAGTAGATGAACAAGCCTATGATCAGCCAGACGAAAAAACGAAGCCAGGTTTCAAGCGGCAGGCTGAGCATGAGCACCAGGCAGCAGAAGATGGAGATCCCCGGCAGCAGCGGGACCAGCGGCACGCGAAAGCCGCGCTTGCGTTCGGGCTGCTTCTTGCGCAGCACGATGACCCCGGCCGATACCAGGATGAAGGCGAACAGGGTTCCGATGTTGGAGAGATCGGCAAACCAACTGACGTCGAAGATCCCGGCGGGAATTCCGACCACGAAGCCGGCTACCCAGGTGCTGATGTGCGGAGTTTGGAAGCGCGGATGCACGCGTGAGAAGATGCCGGGTAACAGGCGGTCGCGCGACATCGCGAACCAGATGCGCGCCTGCCCGTATTGGAAAACCAGGAGCGACGACAGCATGCCGAGCAGCGCTCCGGCGGTGACGATCAGCCGCAGCCGGTTCATGCCGATCATCTTCAGCGCGTTCGCCACCGGCGCGTCGTTGTTCAGCGTGGACCAATTGGCGATGCCGGTAAGCACCAGCGCCACCGAGCCATAGAGCAGCGCGCAGAGCGCGAGCGTGGCGAAAATTCCAATCGGCATATCGCGCTGCGGGCGTCCGCATTCCTCCGCCGCGGTGGAAACCGAATCGAATCCGATATAAGTGAAAAAGACGATGGCGCCGCCCGAAAGAACGCCCGAATAACCGTTGGGCATGAACGGATGCCAGTTGGTGGTGTTGATGGCATGCGCGGCGCCGAAGACGAACAGCAGTATGGCTACCACCTTGATCACCACCATCGTATTGTTGGTCTGCGCGCTCTCGCGGACCCCGCGCACCAGCACGTAGCTCAGCAACAGCAGCACGATGAACGCGGTGAGATTGAACCAGGCGCCGGTGCGCTGGCCCTCTTCAAAAATGGGCTGCGAGAGCTGTGCGGGTAAGTGAAAGTGGAACAGGTTGTCGAGCAGGTCGTTGAGATAGGCCGAGAATCCTACCGCCACGCTCATGTTAGAGAACGCGTATTCGAGGATTAAATCCCAGCCGATGATCCAGGCGAAGATTTCGCCCAGCGTCGCGTAGGAATAGGTGTACGCGCTGCCGGCGATGGGGATCATGGAGGCCAGTTCGGCGTAACAGATGGCGGCGAATCCACAGGCGATGGCCACCAGCACGAACGACACCGAGATGGCGGGACCCGCGCCCAGCCGGCCGCTCAGCGTGGACGCGGCGCCGCCGCTCAGCAGCAGGTCTAGAACGGGCGCCTTGAAAATCGACTTAGCCAGGAAATGCTCGCCCGCGGCGGCGGTTCCCGTGACGGTGAAAATACCGGAGCCGATGACCGCTCCCACGCCTAGCGCAATCAGGCTCCAAACCCCGAGCGACTTTTTCAGCCGCCGTTCGGGCTCTTCAGAAGCTGCGATCAGGGCATCGATGCTTTTGGTGCGGAGGAGCTGGCTCATCGATTGGCCGCTCCCTCACGGTCGCGGTTCAGAACCGTGCGCCAGCAGCACACCCGGAGACGCCCGGTCGTCGTGCACTGGAGAACATCCACTTGACGGACACCGGGACGGGTGGCGCGTGAGCAAGCGGCTGTTCACGTGTTAGCGCTTCCTCTGGCCCTTCGCCATATGCTGTACTTTCTTCTTCATCGAGCCGCGAGCGACTCCGGATGCGCGCTTGGCCTTGGGGGCCGCTTTCTTGCGGGCCGCGCGCTTGATCTTCTTGCGCTCCGCTCTGTCTGCAATATGCTTGGTGTTCATTCCTGTTTATTTTTTCAGTCCTCTTGGATTCCTGCGTACTTTTCCACCAGCTTCTTCAAACCGTAGCCGGGAAAGCTTACCGTGAGCTTAGCATCCTCGCCATCGCCTTCGCGACGCAGCACCGTTCCCCGGCCGTATTTGGGATGCCGGATCATGGCGCCGGCGCGGAAGCCTCTGCGCCCGGCGGGGGGCCGGGCTTGCGGGATTGGGGATTGGGGCTTGGGGATTGGGGGCGTGGCTGGTGGTTGGTGGCTGGTTGCTGGTGATTGGTGGCTGGTGGCTGCCGGCTTGCCTCGTTCGTTGAAGAACTGCTGGATGTTTTCGACCGAGTTGTACGTTTTGCCGGTGTAGAGATTGCGCTTGGCTGCTTCTCGTACTTCGTGCTGTTCGGCGTGTAGGTCCACTTGCGGTGCGGGACGCTGCCGGGACTGCCCGAGGTTTTCCACTAGCGCTGGCGGCACTTCGCGCAAGAATCTTGAGGGGATGGTGGCTTCCTGCTGTCCTCCTCCGAAGCGCCTGCGATAACGCGCGGAGGTGAGGAACAGCCGTTTCTCGGAACGCGTCATGCCGACGTAGCAGAGACGCCGTTCTTCTTCCATCGCTGCTTTTGAATCGAGCGCTCGAATGTGCGGGAACAGCGCCTCTTCCATTCCGGCCAGGAACACGATCGGGAACTCCAGGCCTTTGGCGTTGTGCAGGGTGAGCAACGAAATGGGCGCGCGCTCGTCCAGATTGTCGGTGTCTGAAACCAGCGCCGCGTGATCCAGGAACTCCGCGATGTTCTCGCCGCGCTCCACCGCTTCCGAGGCCGCGTTCACTAGTTCGTTTAAGTTGCCCAGGCGCGACTCGGCTTCCGGATCGTTGTCGGCTTGGAGCATTCTGGCGTATCCGGTGCGTTCCAGGATCTGCCGTAGCAGGTCGTCCACTTTTCCTTCGCCCGCGGCCGTTCCCAGTTCGCTCATCATCGTTTGGAAGATTCGCAGAGCCGATTCGGCGCGCGCCGGAAACAGATTTTCTTCGAGCATCCGGCCGATGGCCGACCACACGCTCAGTTCGTGCTGCAATGCGTACTGCTCGATCTGCTCGATGGTGCTTTTGCCGATGCCTCGCGCGGGCGTGTTGATGATTCGCAGCAGCGCCACGGAATCCTGCGGGCTGATCACCGCCTTCAGATACGACAGCGCGTCCTTCACTTCGGCTCGCTGATAGAAACTGAATCCGCCTAGAACCACGTAATCGCGATTGTAACGTCGCAGCGCCTCTTCGATCTGGCGCGATTGGAAATTGGTGCGGTACAGCACCGCGGCGCGATCGCCGGGATTCGCGGTGAGCAGCTTGTCGATCATGTCGGCGATGAACAGCGCTTCCTGCTCGCCGTCGAAGGCTTCGAAGCGGCCGACCTTTTCGCCCGCGCCGGCCTCGGTCCACAGCCACTTGCCTTTGCGTTCGGTATTGTTGGCCACCACCGCGCTGGCGGCTTCGAGAATGTTCTTGGTCGACCGGTAATTTTGTTCCAGGCGGATCACCGTGGCGTTCGGAAAGTCGTGCTCGAAGTCCAGAATGTTGCGGATATCGGCCCCGCGCCAGCCGTAGATCGACTGATCCTCGTCGCCCACCACGCAGATGTTCTTGTGCGCTTGGGTGAGCAGCCGCATCAGTTCATACTGGCTGCGATTGGTGTCCTGGTATTCGTCGATCATGACGAATTCGAAGCGGCGATTCACCTGGAAGCGCAGATCGGCGTCGTGCGCGAGCAGGCGGACGGATTCGAGCAGCAGGTCGTCGAAATCGAGCGCGTTGGCCTGGCGCAGCCGTCCTTCGTACTGTTCGTAGATGGAGGCCAGCTGCGACGTTTGCTGATCCGTGGCGGCGCCGTAAACGTCCTGCGGCGATTCTTTGCGGCTCTTTTTGTGGCTGATCCACGAGCACATGGCCCGGTACTGCATGAACTTTTCGTCCAGGCCCAGTCCGCGAAAGACAGCTTTGACGACGGCCACCTGATCGTCGGCGTCGTAGATCGTGAACTGGCGCGTGAAGCCGTTGCGGATTTCGGCCAGGCTGGCCCCGTCGCGCCGCAGCAATCGCACGCAGAAGGAATGAAAGGTGGAGACGAACGGGCCATCTTTGCCCGGGCCGCCGAGCAGGTTGTTCACGCGCGACCGCATTTCGTCCGCCGCTTTATTGGTGAACGTAACGGCCAGTATGCATGGGCCGGGGACGCGGTGCTCGCTCATCAGGTGCGCCATGCGATGCGTAATCACGCGCGTCTTGCCGCTTCCGGCCCCGGCCAGCAATAGCAGGGGACCTTCGACGTGCGACGCGGCGGCTCGTTGTTGCGGATTGAGACCTTTAAGAAAATCCATCGTGCTAACAGCGTTGGCGAGGCGCGGCGGGGGAGACCACTGCGATTTTAACATGGCGTCGCCCGCAGACCTAACTTGTTGCGGCGACATAGTAAAGTGGTCGGATGCTGAGCGACAACGGCAAACGGAACATTAGTTTTGGAGTATTTGGATTTGGCATCTTCGCCGCCCTCTGGGCGTGCGTCGCATCGATGCGGGCGATCTTCACCCTTGGAGGGAACGACACTTTGCCAGGCATCATTGCGCTCCTCCTGGCCTATGACACGCCCCTGCCTATTTGTATCGTCGCTCTGTGGTACCGGAAAATTGCCGGATGGTGGCTGATCGTCGCCGGACTTTACTTCCCGTGCGGCGTGCTGCTTGACCGTGAGTTTTCGAGGGCCGGTCCAGGAAACATGTCCTTACTGGCTTACTTTGCCATTAGCCTTATCGTCAGTGGGCCTCTCCTCGCGCTCGGCCTTTTCGGCGTCCTTACGGAGCGGGCGGGGTGGCCGAGGCTCTTAGGCCACGCGTCGCCGCCAGCCGATTGATTGGGACCTTTACTACTCTGCGAGGACGCACAGCGCGGGGAGAGACAGAGCGGTTTTAGTATGGCGCTGACGATCACATGGTTAATTGTCAACGTCCCCGCGTGAATTTTCGGCCTACGATGGATCATGCCGCTTCGAGTTGACGCCGTCTACGAGAACGGGGTGCTGCGACCGCTGCAGCCTTTGGATTTGAAGGAGCATGAGCGGGTACTGGTGAGCGTCGTCAAGGCCGCGCCTGCGCTGGGCCGATCCACCTTAGCTGTGGAGTACATCGAAAACGTAAAGCGGGAATTACAGGATGCCGAACCGGCCCCGGGTCTGGAAGAAGTTCGACGTCGGATGGCGAAAATTGAGGGATCAATGGCTGCTGAAATTGTTGCCGACCGGGGGGAACGTTGATCTTTGGCCGGCCACTTCTTCGATTCCAGCGCCCTGGTTAAGTTGTATCATCCGGAGGCTGGCACACAGGCCGTCGATCAGATCGTCAACGCTCCGGAAAACCTGGTTCTAGTTTCCCGCCTGACCTTAGCCGAACTAACATCGGCGTTTGCGATCAAAGTGCGAACGCAGTCCATTAACCGGGAAGATGCACGGCTATTCCTGCGCCAATTTCGAGGAGACGTCGTGACGCGACGGCTGGAGGTTTTCTCCATCGGGGAATCGGAATTTACGATGGCCGAGTTGCTCGTTGAACGTTATGCCTTCGAGTCACGTCTCCGTGCTCTCGATGCTCTTCAACTGGCTGTCGCACTGGAACTACGGAATCAGAAGTTGGTGGATAATTTTGTCGCCGCAGATGCGACACTTTGTGAGGTCGCTCGGCTGGAGGGGCTCTCGGTAATCAACCCCGAACATTTCTGAACTGGAGAGCGCCCTTGCAGAGGTCAGCGATTAGCGCATAGATTGATAGGATTGGTGCGCGCGCTGTGCTAACGTTATGCCGGAGGCGACCATGGAAGACGACACCCGAAGCCCGCAGATTAACGTATCGAAGCTGGCGGTGGGCGGAGGCTTCGTCGGCTTGATTTTTGCCATCGGCAGCATGGCGATTTTTTTCATCGGCATTCCTCTGCTGAGGTACATGTTCCCCGCCGCCGCCGTTTTAGGCTGCGCGATCGCGCTGATTCTTCGCTTTGTGCGACATAAAACTCCCGGCGCTCCGTGGCTTCGATCCGCCACCGAGAATCAGACCGAAGTTTCGGTTCAGCCGCATAAAGAGAAACGGGGCCGCGAACGCTCCTCGCTGGCCCTGCCCCGGTACCGGAACGCCTAGCCTGGGGCAAATAATTGATCCTGCTGAAATTCCTTCCCCCCGAATGCTCTTCCGGTCACGGCCGCCGTTCTCTGGAAATGCTTTGCTTTCCGTCCCAAGCCCTTGTAACCTAACAATTTGCTGGTACGCCTCTAATTGCGAGCAGGCGGCTGGTGAAACTAAGGCCTGCATGCTGGTTGAATTCGAGCTGATTCAAAAAGCCCAAAAGGGCGATGATGCTGCGTTCAATCAGGTGGTCATTGCATACAGGAAGCGGATTTTAGGTACCATCGCTCGTCTGATCGGGCGGCCGGAAGACGTGGAGGACGTAGCCCAGGAAGTTTTTCTGAGGCTGTATTATTCGCTCGATCAGCTCAGGACGCCGGAAGTATTTGAGCCGTGGTTGTACCGGCTTACAGTGAATGCTTCGTATGATTATCTGCGAAAGCAGCGCCGGCGGAATGAAGCGCGGATGTCGGATCTGAGCGAGCAGCAGGTAATGATGGCCGACGCCGCAGCCGGAGGGAAAGCTTCTGGCGAGGAACAGCGTCTAAAGCAAGTCAAGGAGTTGGTGGATTCGCTGTTGCAGTCGGTTTCTGAGCAGGATCGAATTCTTCTGACGCTGAAAGAAGTGGAAGGGCTCTCGCTGAAAGAGCTTGAAAAGATTTACTCGGTGAACGAAAATGCTTTAAAGGTTCGGCTCTTCCGGGCGCGTCAAAGAGTGTTGAACGCCTACCAAGCCTCTCGTAAAGGGAAGGGCGGCAAGGCCGGAGAGTAAGCGAAGGGGTAGAATAGTCGAGAGTTTTAGGAGGCGCCGAGACGCGCATGGATCAGAATCAAGAACTGGACCATTTGTTCGAACAATATCGAGCGGCTCTGCCGGATCCCGAACCAGGCGTGAACTTCATGCCGGAACTGTGGCGCAAGATCGAAGCCCGGCAGTTCTTCCTGCTTCGCATGAAGAAGCTCACTCAGGTATTCGTGGCCGCCGCCGCGGCAATCTGCCTGCTGCTGGGCATCATCCTCCAAGTGCCGGTCTCCACCCCCGATCGACAGGGCGTGACCGGGAATTACGTGGACGTGCTGGCCGACGCCAATCCCGCCGAGAACCTCGCAGCCGTCGGCATTCGGATCGACTACGCTGAACCAAACGGAAAATGACGCGCAGGAACCTACCCGTCGCTCTCTATCTTCTACTCGTGTTTGCGAGCGGCGGCGTAGTGGGCGCTCTGGGGTACCGTACTTACAATCCACCCACCGCTCGAAGCGTTAGCGCCCCTGTGCCTCCGAACGAGTGGAGGCAGCGGTACATCGAAGAAACCCGTTCGCGTCTAAGCCTGAACGACGATCAGGTGGAGAAGTTAAAGGCGATGCTGGATCAAACCGAAGTGCGCTTCCGCCAGGCCCGCGAGCGCGAGAATCAGGAGATCCGGCAAATTGGGGAAGATCATTACCAGCGGGTACGCACCATCTTGACCGCCGATCAACTTCCCAAGTACGAGAAGCTGCACCGAGAGCGCGAAGACAAAGCCAAACAGCAGGACCAGCAGAAGCGCTAAGCGCTGTTAGCGCGCCGCCACCGGCTGCTTCTTGCTGTCCTTCAGTTCCTTCTTATCCTTCAGATCTTTGGATTTCGCCATCTTCTTCTGGAAGCGGTCGACGCGGCCTTCAGTGTCCACCAGCTTCTGGCGGCCGGTGAAGAAGGGATGGCAGCTGGAGCAGATTTCCACGCGGATGTCGCCTTTGTGGGTGGAGCGGGTCTTGAAGGTGCTCCCGCAGGCGCAGATCACGTTGATTTCTTCGTAGGCGGGATGGATAGCGGCTTTCATTGCAACAGAATCCTTTCGAAACTTCAGTGTAGCGCACAAGTCAAGCGGGCACCAATACAAACCCCCGCAGGCCGAACAGGCGATGCGGGGGCAGGTAGCCTAGGTTAATCCCAGGTATTACATTAAGTATCGCGCAGGGAAGCGGCCGGTCCACAGGAGCAGCGGCTTCGTCACTGAACGAAACCTGAACGTTCACAGGTCGACTTTAAGAGTCGGCCACCTCGCGCGTGGAATTAAAGCTACAGTCACTACATATACCCATGTTAGACTGGACCACCTCCTTTCTCAGTGATGCAACCATCATAAAACTCGACTAGATGTCTGTCAAACACTTTCTGGAGGGATACTATATCTTGAAGTAGTGTTGGCTGTGAACACTACTGATAGAAAAATGCCCCGCATTCCCTGCGGGGCATCGACGAAAACCAAGAGGCAACTCCCGTAGCCATAGAAGATCTAACCCTACTTGCCGTTGGAAAAAGCAATTCGTGCACCACCCTGACGGCCTGTTAAGTAGTTCATAATTCAAGAATCGTCCGTCGGAAGATCCTATTTCTGGAAGAGAGCCCTGGCCCGGCGCTACGGGAATCGGGAGGACTGGCGGTACAATGAACGTCTGATGTCGAGCGTCGCTCAGTTGCAGCTTGACCCCGGCGGCGACGATCCCGCGGCACGGGATGCATGGCGCGCCATGGCCGCGTTCCTGGTCTCTGGAATACTCATGTCATTCCTGGGGGCCATCCTGCCCGTGTGGGGCTACCACCTGCGTCCGAGCTTTACCGAAGTCGGCGATTATTTTCTGATCCTGGCGTTGGGGCTGCTTTTGTCGGTGGGGGTTGCGCATTTTCTGCTTCCCCGGCGCGGTTTGAAATTCGTCATGGTCCTGGCTAGCCTGCTGGCCTGTGGCGGATTTCTTTTTCTGGCGCTTTCTTCACCGCCTGCGCCGGCCGTGTGGCGATTGTGGGGCGTGCTGTGTATCGGATTCAGCACCGGGATGCTCAACGCGGGCGTCTTCCACGCCATCTCGCCCATCTACCAGATCGATCGCGCGGCCACCGTGAACTTCGCCGGGCTTCTGTTCGGATCGGGCAGTTTACTGACGGCGCTGCTGGTGGCCGGGACGTATTACGTTTACACCGTTCCCAGCATTCTGATCTTGTTCGCCGCGCTGCCTGGCCTGTACGCGGTGGTTTGCTCCAAAGGCAATTTCTCCGGGCATCCCACTTATCAGAGTATTCGGCAGGGGCAGGTGCTGCGCGACTTTCGAAATCCCGGCGCAGTGCTGTTCAGCCTGCTGCTATTCTTTCAATTCGGCAACGAATGGTCGATGGCGGGATGGCTGCCGCTGTTCCTGATTCGCAGACTGGGCATCAGCCCCAAGGATTCCCTGCTGCTGCTCGCGCTCTACTGGGCGTCGCTGCTGGTGGGGCGCATCATCTCGCAACTGGTGCTGAAGCGCGTGAATCGTGCTCTGCTGCTGATTGGATCCATCGTGTCGGCGCTGCTGGGGATGACTGTGCTGAGCTCCACTAACAATCTGTTCGGCGCCGTGATGGGCATTTTATTTGTCGGCGCCGGTTTCGCTTCCATTTATCCGCTGGTGGTGGAGAAAATCGCGCATCGTTTTCCGTATTATCATCCCGGCTTTTACAACGGACTGTTTTCGCTCGCGATGACCGGCGGATTCCTGGCGCCGTGGCTGCTCGGCTACTTCGCGGAGGCGTGGGGGATTCAAGCGGTGATGGTTCTTCCTCTGGTCGGCACCTTCATGGTTTTCCTGCTGGTGCTGCTCATCATGCTGGAAGCAAAGCTGAGCAGCCTGTCGCAGATTGCGCGAGAGGGTCCGTAGTTCACCGCAGAAAGCCCTCGGCGCTCGGGCGTGCGTGTTACTCCTATGGAACGGTGAAGGCGAGCAGCACGTTTCCAGGCATGCTGTTTTGGACTCCGACATATCCGGAGGGAACGAACAGCGTTCCGCCGGCCACTACCGGTCCTGCCGCGCCGATGGAGCCTCCCTTCGCCGCAACGCCGTTCACGGTCTGAAACTCGCGCACCGTATCGAATTGCCAGACCACTTTCCCATCCGCTGCCGACAAGGCCCGGAGCACGCCGTCGAATCCGCCCGAGAAGACGATGCCGGGCATGGCAGTCACCGGTCCTTCCTGCCCCGGATGCTTGCTGCGCCCTTCCGCCGGTGAGAGCGGCGTGAACCATCTTCGCTCGCCATTTCGAATATCGACGGCTGCGACGCCGCCTTCGCCCAGCCCGAAGTAAGCGCTACGATCGTCGGCCGCCGCGCCCCACACGATCTTGCCGCCGAACTCCTTGGTGTTGTTCACCAGTGCCGTCCGCCACACCACGGCTCCCTGGTGATCCGGATCGTAAGCCCACACGTTTCCGCTCTTCTGGCCGGCGATCAATAAAGTGCGGCCCCCGGGCAAGTCACGCAGAATGGGCGGCGAGCCGAAATCCTGATCCGGCCCAAAATCCTTGGGACAGTTTTCGAGTGGCTTCGGGCTCATGCAGCCCACCACCCACGCGTCGTTCTCGGTGCCTTGCACGGACCACAAAATTTTGCCTGAATCGAGATCCAGCGCCATCACGGCGTCGGTATTTTTCGGCGCGGGAGTGGTGTATGCGTCGCCGGTGCCGACATAGAGAGCATGACGTTTGGGATCGATGGTAGGAGCGCTCCATATGCCGCCGCCGGCCGGCGCCCAGCGGGGGACGCCATTGGCATTTTTCGAAACGATCTTCGGGATGTCCGCGATAGTCCAGGTCTTCCAGAGTTGCTTACCGGTAGCTGCATCCAGCGCCACCACGCTGCCCCGAAAACTGCAGCACGGGTATGTGGCACGCGAACTGTCGCCTTCTTCCGACGATGCCACCGGTACGTACACTCGATTCTCGAAAACCTGCGGAGTTCCAGTGATGTGCGCGGTGGGATGTTCGTCCACGCGAGCTTTCCAGATCAGCGTTCCCTTGGTGGCGTCCAGCGCGTAGACGTTGGCCTTCTGATCGCCGAAGTAGGCCATGGGTGACGGTTTACCGGT
Organism: Bryobacterales bacterium; assembly: GCA_963735145.1. Lineage (GTDB taxonomy): Bacteria > Acidobacteriota > Terriglobia > Bryobacterales > Bryobacteraceae > Palsa-89. The sequence continues at coordinate 122,462 of CAVTJS010000005.1, forward strand.
CTTGATGGACACCGCGGAGCGGACGCCGGCATCGGCTTGAAACGTCCAATACAGGCAGCCCGTGGCGGCGTCGATTGAATAGACCAAGCCCGTATCGGCGCTGAAGAAGACCCGTCCGCCCACCACCACTGGCTCGCCGTACACTTGTTTGGCGCCCGACAACCCAAAGGCCCATTTCAGCTTGAGACGAGGAACTTGGGCCGCGTCCATTTGCGCCGCCTGAGCGGTTTGGAAACGCGAGTTGGAAATGTCCGCTCCCCAGCCGTTCCACGCCGAAGCGGAACTGGGGTCGGCTAAAGCTGGGTTCGCGGCGCATTGGTTGGATGCGGTCTGAGCGGCCAGGGGCGTCAAACTGACGATCGACACCAACGCCCACAACACCACGGATGAAGAATGCATTTCTGGTTTAGGCACTTTCGGTATAGTCTATCTCGAAAAGTTGCCGAAGGCACGCGAGAGCGTATCGCGGTAGAGCGAACTATCGATTGGCGAGAGCGAGCGCGAAATCTCCACCCTGGACATCGCTTTCTTGATGAAAATCCGCCTGGTGAAAAGCCGGCTCGCGCAGTTTCAATGCCGGCGTTTCATTGCGGCCGGCCTGCAACCGCTCGATAGCGATCTCGTCCAGTTCATCCAGCCATTGCGTCTGATGTTCGTCGCAGCAGAAGCGATGATGGGACAATCTGCGGAGCGGCCCGATACTCTTCTGGCAGGCCAGGCATCGCTCGCAGGGGGAGCTCTCGGACTTCGGCTGAGATAACTTCCAACAGAGATATACCAGGTAGAGGTTCGCCGGAAGCAATGCCACGAGGAGAATGCCGTCATGGGCTCTCGCCGCCAGAATCGCAGACACCAGTCCGCCGCTCAGGCAATACATTGCAATCATCAGCTTTGCTCGGCTCATAAAATCGTCTCTGGTTCAGATGTTATTGCGATTTTCACGGGCCGACAATAGCCATTCCCTCATGGCCTTCAGGGGCTATGGGTTCAACGCGCATAGCTTGGTACCAAAGCTCTATTGCACCCCCGCCGATGCGACAGCAGGCGTCTTACTCTTACTCAGATCCGCTGTCGAGGCGTTGTGGGGGATATAGCTGTTCTCGAAAAATATTTTGGAGCGAATGGATTTGCCGTTTGAATCGACGATCTCCAAGGGGCCGCCTGTTTTTGCATCGATTAATTCCACCCGCACGGTCCGGGCCGTCATCGGATCGCTAGCCGTGGTGGACTTGTAGGTGATTGCGTAGCGCACCCGCAGGTTCTCCATGATGTCGTCGTAAATGCCGGCGAGATCGAATGTCGATTCGGGAGCGTACAGGCGTCCACCGGAAGCTCTTGCGATTTCCTGCAGCTCCTCTTCGGCGCGGCTCCAGTCCAACTTGGTGTAGGGACCGGCGGTCGAGGAGTATTTCACCGAGGCGCGCAGTGACTCTCCGATGCCGATCGCGTAAACGGGTGTTCCACTGTTGCGCGCCAGCGCCAACACATCCTCGAACTTGGCTTTGCTGAAGGTGTCGATACCCGAGGAAATCGCGAGAATGGCTTTGCGGCCGGCGATGCTCTGCATGGAGTGGATTGTGGAGGCCAGCGCGTCGTAGCAGTTCAGCTCGGAAAATTCGGGCCGGCCAAGACCAAGAATCACTCCGTCGAGCGCATCGTGTCCGGAGGAGAAATCGGCCAGCGATTCCAACCGGTCGCCGTATCGAAACAGGGCGATTTTATCCTCGCGTCCCAGGTCGTCCAGCAGCTGACGCGCGGCCCGCGGCACTTCGTCCGACAGCGCGTCGGCCACGGCTTTGTAGCGGCCACCCCATTCGAGCAGCACCGCCAGCGTCACTGGCGCATGTTCTATCTCAACCGTCGCGTTATGCTGCCGGACGCCGTTCTCATAAACCGCGAAATTCTCCCGGCGAAGGTTGGGAATAAAATAGCCGTTCGGATCTTGAACAAGGATTTTTGCCGTTACCAGTTGAGTGGCTGGGTCAAAATAGACTTCTGTTTTCTGTTGTCCCTGTTGGCCTTGAAACAACGCCGCGGCGGGCCGGTTTGGAACTTGCAGTTGCGTCTGGGCCGAGCCTGCCGCCAGTACGATGAGAACTGAACAATAACCCAAGCTTTTACGGATAAGATTTATGGTGCGCATTCCAGGTTTCTCCACTACAGTTGCGGCGCCGAACGCCGGATCAGTGCGTCGAAGAAGCGGCAGGCTGGGCTTCCATCCACATCATGTTAGGAGGCACGGTTCGCGAAGTTACCCATTCCGCTGCCCGCACAGCCCGGTGTGACCTTGGCGCGACGGATCGCCTTTTCCACCGGCGGCGTGAGTAGTTGGGGACCTTCGGCCCAGGAGCAAACTGCGCGGGTTTCCAGCTTTTCTGGCACGTCTCCGATCGTTCTGAGAGCGGTGCCCGGCTGTTCGCCGAGCACCACCCGTGAAGTCAGGCGCCGATGGCTTTGCGCTGTTCTGCGGTCTGAATCTGGATCTGTTTTGGCTTGCTAGCCTCCAGGACGGGCACTTGAATTTCGAGGATGCCATTGTGGAGGCGGCAGTTCACATGATCGAGATCCAGGCCCGACGGCAGTGTCAGTACCGTGGAGAACTTGCCGTAGGCGAGTTGCGTGAAGGCGTTCTTATCGAAACCTTCCGGCGCCTTACGCTCGCCTTGAATCACCAGCTGATTGTTCTGTACCGTCACCTGCACGTCTTTCTCGGAAACTCCGGGAAGGATGGCGCGCAGGTTCAGGGAATTGTCATTCCAGCCAGACTCCAGCAGCGGACTGAAGGCCCAAGTGCGATCGCTGCTCGTGTTGGAAGTCAGCGGCACCGTCTGGCCGTAGAAGTTTTCAAACATCTGGTCGACAGAACGGCGGAACTGATCCAACGTCTGTCGAACATCGTTGCTAACGAATGTGCTCAACATAACATCTCCTCAACTCAATCGTTGGATTTTGGCCGAGAGGGAGGGAGGAGGGGACGGCAGGTCTGGAAGCGTTCTCGGAGCTTCCAGGATCGGTTGCTTCCAACCGTTGCCGGGACCTTTGTCCCAGCCCTCTCAGAGAATTTTCCCGATTTCGATATTGCCATGGCCGAAGATTTTTGTCAAGTCCTGACAGCAGAAAATATGATGGATGGAGACTCATTGAGGGTGCCTGGTCAGACTCTCTAGACTGGAGCGTGGCTTATCGGTACAATGCGTTTTATAAACCACACCATGACATGGGAATATATGGTCCGTGAGTTTAATGTGCAGGATAGCGTCAAGATTTTGCTGCTGGAGGAATTCCTCAACGAGGTGGGCAGGGATGGTTGGGAGTTGGTGAGCGTGGCGACGACGCCGACGGAGAATTTCACACACTTGATTTACTTGAAGCGCGGAGCAGTGCTCGCCGAGCGAGTGGAGATTCCGCCGACGTTGTTATAAGCAGTCGAAACCGGGCGTTCGTCTGTTTCGTTTTAAACACAGGAGCTTTGTAATGCCTTGTCATCCGCCACACGCCGATTCCCTTACGGCCCTGCGCCAGTTGCGTCAGCAGGTAAGCGAGCGCGGCGACGACTGTTTGGCGCTCCTGCTCGGTGGCGTGGATTTGTACGTCTCAATCGGTCGCGAATGGGAGCTGTTAGAGATTATGCGCAAATTCGCGCACGACTCCCAGGAGATGGTTCAAAACACGCCCACAGCCTACGAGCTCCAGCGCCTGTATGAAAGCGCCGATATTGGTCCGGCCGCGGAGCAGTAGGGCAGGTGAGGGCATCTGACATGGAAGTCCGCCTCCCAGAGCGAGGAATCAAACCATGTCATTACGACTCGGCCGCATCATCGGATTGGCCTGCGGGTTTGCAGCCGCTCTGGCCGCGGCGCCGGGAATTTCCGCAATTGTAAACGCCGCGAATTACCTGCCGCCTTCCTTGCCCAACTCCGGTGTCGCGCAGGGCGCTCTCTTCACGGTTTTCGGGACCGGACTCGGCCCGGCCACTCCGGTCCAAGCGGAAAGCTATCCCCTGCCCACCACGCAAGGCATCGGAGGGACCACTATGCAAGTGACCGTCAACGGCACTGTGGAGAATTGCATCATGTTCTATAGCTCGGCCACCCAGCTCATCGCAATTCTGCCTTCGCCCACTCCGATGGGAACGGGCACGCTGACCGTCACTTATCAGGGCGCGAGCGCATCGTTCACAATCCAGGTGCAAAGCGCGAACTTCGGCACGGTAACTCTGAACGGCGCGGGATTCGGTCCGGCGGTGGTCACCGATCAATCCTACACGCCCATCACGTTGGTTCACCCGGCGCATCCCGGCGATGTTTTGACGTTGTGGGGCACCGGCATGGGTCCGATTAGCGGCAACGAGACAGAGCCGCCCACCGCCACGCAGGCCATCAACCTGGCTAATGAAACGCAAGTGCTGGTGGGAAACCAAACGGCGACAGTAAGCTACGCCGGGCGAGGGGGCGGATCTCCGGGACTGGATCAGATCGATTTCACCGTGCCGGCCGGAGTCAGCGGATGCCGCACATCCATCGCGGTTGCGGTGAGCGGCGTCACGGGTAATGTCACCACGCTGGCCGTTGCGCCGGCTGGACAAGACACCTGTGGCGACACCTACGGCCTGTTGACGAGCGCAAATGTGCAAGCTGCAATGACGAGCGGTTCCCTGACCGTGGGCGGCATCCAGGCGTATCGGGTGGGCGATTTGCCCGACACGTTCCTGGGCGGCATTGGGACCTATCCTCTGAACAGCCTGATCCGATCGTTGGTTGGAAACCTCGCGCCTTCGGTGGGCAGTTGCGCGGCCTACGAGGTGCAGGGAGGATCGTTTGTGGTGAGCGATCCCTATGCGCCATCCACCTATCTGGGCCTGGGCGCGCAGCTCACTATTACCGGCCCGTCGGGATCGAAGATCATTGGCGAAACTGCAAAAGGCGATTTCCTTGGCACCCTCGCCACTCCGCCTGCCACATGGGTTGCACCCGGATCCTATACGCTTTCGAATGGCTCCGGCAGTGGCGGATCGAACATCGGGGCTTTCAGTTGGGGCTTGACTCTTCCGGCGAACGTAACGCCCACCAATATTCCAAGCACGGTCAGCCTGGGGCAGGATTTGACTTTGAATTGGACGGGCGGCGCGGCATTTCCGATCGTGATCATTTTCGGCTACGCCGGGGTTCCGCTGACGCCCAGCGGGTCCGATATTTCGTTTTCAGAATTTGTGTGCACTGCCGACGGGTCCACGGGCCAGTTCACCATTCCTTCGGCGATGCTGAATCTGATTCCGCCCGATGGGTATGGAACGCTCACCTCCAAGGGACTGAACCTTCAGCTGGCCGGAGTGGCGCTCAGCAGCTTCACCAATTTGCCAGGCGTGACGGAAGCTATTTTTTCGGTGTATGAATCCAGCGGAGCGGTGGCGAAGATTCAGTGATCAATTCCACTAGCTCTTTCGGATAAAGATGTGCGTTGCATTTTCGCCAAAGACGGTCTTGAACGGGGTGAAGCCGAGTTTAGGGAGATTGATTCCGGACAATAGATGCTCACCTTCGCCCAGGAGCACCGGCGACAGGGCCAAGTGGATTTCATCGATCTCGCCGGCGATCAGATACTGGCGAATCACAGACACGCCGCCGCCGATTCGGACGTCTTTGTGTTGGGCCGCTTCCTTGGCTCGCTTGAGAGCGGCCTCCAGTCCATCGTTCACGAAGTAGAACGTGGTGCCGCCTTCCATCGTGAGGGGAGATCGCGCATGATGCGTGAGTACAAACGCCGGCGTATGGAAAGGCGGGTTGTCGCCCCACCACCCTTTCCAGGAATCATCGTTCCAAGGGCCCCGACCCGGCCCGAACTTATTGCGGCCTAAGATCCAGGCGCCGATATTTTCGAAAGACTGAGCAGCCACGTCGTTATCGACGCCTTGGGTCCCGCCAGTTTGACCATGGATCTTCCTAAATACCTCCGTGTCCCGGAACCATCCGTGCAGTTCCAAGCCGCGTGCCCCGAGGGGATTGTCCACGTCTTGGCGAGGCCCTGCGCCAAACCCGTCGATTGAAATCGAAAACGCCGCGACTCTAACTTTGCTCATTGGCCGTTTTCGACGCGCGCCTTTATGTCCGAGTACGCCATATCGATGAGGCTGCGTAGGGCCGCCGCGTTTGTGGGTGTTCCCGGGTTCAGTTTCACATGGCGCATGAACTTGCCGTTGCCTTGCAACAAGCGGGCCGGATCCGGCAGCGCCGCGCCTTGAAAGAACCCCACGTTTACGTGCGAAGTGAATACATTGACGTAGCCGAAGGGCACATCTCCCAGACATGCAACCGGACAGCCGTCATGCAAGAGCTCCCGAACTTCGTCCCCGCATTTTCGCATCGCCTCAAACCACTGATGCGCGATGGCTCCCAATTCACCGGCGTGTTCTTTCATCCACGCATCGATGGCGGGATCCCGCTCGGCAGCGCCGTTGAATCGCAGCAATTCCGCTTTCATCGTCTAATTATCGGTGGATTTCTCCGCGCGTTCCACGCTGAGGACCTCCAGCGAAATTTTCCGGGCCGCCAGCCTAAGCCCGAGTTGGTCCCGGATGGCGGTGAATATCGAAGGACCATCGGCATCGGGCGAATCCGGCGCGAACTTCAGATCGAAATCGTAGCGCCCATCAAGGCCGGTCTTATCCACCACCACGCGGCCGCCGAGGATCGCTAGCGTCGACAGCCGCCAAGCGAAATCCGCCATGGTTTCGTCCTTGAAAACGAGGTAACCGGCGCTGGGCTCAAGACCCCTTGCGCGGTAGGGGTTGAGAGGTGCGTCGTCGTCGCTATGCGGCGCGTCGCTCACGTGGAGACGGGGTCCTGCTTGCTCCACCACCAGAGCATAGGCGGGGAGCTCTTTCTTTTCCCGGCGCACAACCAGCTGGAAGCGGTCCTCCAATAAAGATTGCAGCAGCCGGAGCATTTCGTCCCGTTTCACCGGATGTCCGGCCTTAGCCTGAACATCGAATCTTTCGGAGAGGACCGGGAAGGCCGGGTTTTGGCAGGAACATTGTTGTACGGTGACGTTGTACGCGGTCAGGATCAATATGCCGAGGGAGACGTTGGTCGCCCGGAATCTTTCGCCGCCCGGCGGGAAATCCATATCGCCCCTGTTGCCGGAGGATTTGTTCAGCCGGATGGACGCAACCTCGAATGAGGCTCCCGGCTGGCCGGCGACGTCGCCGGATGCAAAAGCCACCAGCGCTGCAACCGCGATAAGTCTAATCACGTCCTTACTTGGAAGGGAAGACGTTTCTGGCAGGCGATGCGTGGAGGAGCGCGTTAGTCGGTGCGCAGCGCAATCATCGGATCGGTGCGGGCGGCCGTCACCGAGGGAGCCAGGGCCGCGGCAATGGCGCAGGAAACGAGAAGGGCGGCCACGATCGCGATGGTGGCGGGATCGCGCGCGGAGGTTTGATACAGCATCGAATCCAGCCAGCGGCTGATTGCGAGCGCGCCTGCGATTCCAAGGGCTGCTCCAGCCAGGGTAAACCGCAGCGCCGCGCGGACAACCATCGCCGCGATGCCTGAGGGCGACGCGCCCAGGGCGATGCGAACGCCGATCTCCTGGGTGCGGCGGGCGACCAGGAAGCGGACCAATCCATAAAGTCCGCTGACGGCCAGAAGCAGCGTGATGGCCGCGAAGAGGCTGAACAATATGGCGTGAAAACGTTGCGGGAGTGCGAAGTCGCGCACGCGGTCCTGCATGGTCATTACGTCGACGGGAACGGCGGGTTCGAGCGCGTGGATCTCGTCGCGCAGCCAGGATTCGAGGAATTGCGGGCGCAAGGGACTGCGGACGGCGATGGCGAAGTGATTCCCGGTGACGCCGCGCACCCAGAAATTGGAAAATTGATCGCGATCGATGTAGAACTCGGGATCGGGCGCGCCCGCCAGGCCGGAATTCCGCACATCGGCGGCCACGCCGACAATCGTGTACGTTCCCGAGTTGCTGAGCGTGACACTTTGGCCGATGGGGTTTTCGCCGGGCAGGAGCTTGCGGGCCAGGGACTGGCTCAAGATCATGGTAGGAACCGGATGCGTGCCGGCATCGGAAGCCTGGAAGGCGCGGCCCTGAAGCAGGCGCACGCGGAAGGTCTGGAAATAATCGGATGAGACGGCGCGCCAGGGAACCATGCCCCCCACTCCTTGCTGAAAAGGCGGATGACCGGCGACGCGAAGCGCGAAGAACGGCATACCGCGGATGGGGCCGCCGGGAGGAATGGAGTCGGCCAAGGCAACGCTCGTGACGCCGGTTTGATTGCGTAACCGCTGTTCCAGCCTGTCGGAGAAGGCCCGCAGGCGCGCGGGGTTGTAAGTGGATCCCAAAGTGAATTGCGCTGTGACCACGTGCTCGCTGTCCAGGCCGAGGGGGACGCCTTCGAGCTTCCACAAAGTGCGCAGCATCAGGCCGGCGGCGGTAAGCATGATGAGCGAGCCTGCGATTTGAAGCGTCACCAAAACGTCGCGAATGAAGGTTCTTCTCGGCGAGGTGGTGCGCCATCCGGTGAATACTTCCAGTCCCGGCTGGCGTAGGGCCGGGAGGATTCCGAAGATCAGGCCGCTGGCCAGCGATAACAGAGCGGCAAAAACAAAGATGCGAACTGAGAAATGGACAGCGGTGAGTCCCGGGATACTGTTGGCCGAAGTGGCGAGCAGGATCTTTAGCAGCAACAGAGTGAGCGCGCAGCCCAGCGCTCCTCCGCAGAGGCCGAGCAGCAGGCTTTCGGTGATGGCGTGGCGGGCGAGTCGTGAGCGGCTGGCGCCCAGAGCTTGACGCATCGCGAACTCCCGCTGGCGGCTGCTGGAGCGCGCCAGCAGGAGACTGGCGACATTCATGCATGCGAGCAACAGGACGGCGAGAACCGCGAGCAGCAGGACCCAGGACGCTTGACGGCGGTCGCCAGTTTGCCAATCGCGGAGGGTCCGTACGCCGATATGGATCTCGTTGCGATAGGCAATGGGCGCGCCAGCAAGATCGCGCTGCAGCATGGGTGCGAGCGCGGAGGCGGCTTGCGCGGGAGTCCAGCCGGGGCGAAGACGCGCGAAGGTACGCATGGTCGTGCCGTTATTCGGGAAAATTTCCCCCGCTTCGTTTAATTGTTGGGGCAGCATGACGTCGACTTGACCGAGCGTGGGCATGATAAAGTTCTTGGGCAGAACGCCAATGATGACCACGGGCGAGTTGTCGAGCGACATGGAACGGCCCAAAACGTTCGTTTGGCCGGCGTAGCGGGATCGCCAAAAGCCATACGAGAGCAGCGCGACGCGCGGCGCCTGGAATCGATCTTCATCGCGCGTGAAATTGCGGCCGATCATGGGCTGGACGCCGAACAGCGGAAGATAGGTGGATTCGACGTGCACGCACTCCAGGCGCGCTGGATTGGCTTCGGTGAGATCGCACGGTTGCGAGCCGGGATACATGGACGTGACGGCTTCGAACGCGGCAATTTTACCGCGCCAATACAGATAGTCGAAGCCGAATTGAAATTCGCGTGTTTCGATGGGAGCTTTGATCCCATACGCGACCAGACGGTCGGGGTTGGCGTAAGGGGCGGGACGGAACAGTACGCCGTCAACGACGGTGAAAACGGCCGTGGACGCGCCGATACCGAGCATGACGATGAACAGAACCGTGACCGAGAATACCGGGTTGCGAATGAGCTGGCGCAGAGCGTGGCTCAGATCCTGCAGCACGCTTTCAAGAAACGGGACAAGGTGGAATTGACGCGTGTCTTCGAGCGCCAGTGTGGCATTGCCGAATTTCCTACGTGCCGCAGCCTGGGCGTCGGCACTGCTAAGGCCGGCCGCGCGTTCCAGGTCGGCGCGCATCGCCAGATGAGACTGGATCTCTTCGGAGATATCGGCACCGATGCGGGAGCGCCGGAACAAAGTATGCCAGATACGTTTCATACGTACCTCAAGACACGGGCCACGCCTTTCGCAACGTTGTCCCAGTTCGATTCCGTTTCTTCCAGGCGCTGGCGTCCGGCGGCGGTGAGCTTATAGATGCGGGCGCGACGGCCGTTTTCGGTTTGCGTCCAAGTGGCCTTGACGAATCTATCGCGCTCCAGGCGATGGAGGGCGGGGTAGAGCGAGCCTTCCTCCACGCGCAGCAAGCCTTCGGAGACGGTCTGGATGTGGAGCGCGATGCCGAAGCCGTGATTGGGGCCGCGGGCGAGCGTTTTGAGCACGAGAAGATCGAGCGCTCCGAGGAGCGAGTCGGAAGATCGGGCCATGGTTTGCTTCCTTCCATAGACGTCTCAGTGAGACGGCTAGGTGTACGATAACACAAAAACTCACGGCGCGATAGACTTAGGTTTTAGAGGTCATGAGAGCCCCCTGTCTATTGATTCTCGGCTCCGCCGTGCTTCTGAGCGCCGGGCCGTTGGACGACCCGCTGGCCACCGGACGCAAGGCTCTGGCCAATGACGGCGTGGCGACGGCCTGGAGGCTGGCGCAGAAAGCTCTGAGCGACGCGCCGCAGTCGGCGGCGGCTCACGAATTCGCGGGCGAAGTCCGGTTCCGTCGCGGAGAATTCGCGGAAGCGGATGCGGAGTTTAAGGCCGCCATCGAGTGGGATTCGCGTCTGGCGCTGGCGTGGTGGGGGCTGGGGCGCGTGGCCGAGTGCATGTCCATGAACAAAACCGCGGTGGAGGATTTTCATCGCGCCTACCAACTGAATCCGAACGATCCGCGGATTCTGCTGGCATGGATTGGGCGGCTGAGCGGCCAGGAGCGCGCGGACGCATTGAATCGCTACGCCGAATTGGCGAAGGCGGCTGGAGCGAACGGGATTGTGGATCCCAAGCAGCTGGATGAACTCCGTCAGCGCTCTGAGCTTGCCAAAGCCTTGAATGGCCGTCCACCGACGGCGCTGGCCAGTCCCTATCAGCCGTCGGAAGTTCCGCTCGAAGCGTTTGTGAGCGGCGCGACGCACATGCGCACCTATGGCCTGGATGTGCTGGTGGACGGCAAACCCGCGCGGCTGGTGCTGGATACCGGCGCCTCCGGCATCGTGCTGTCGCAGCCGGCGGCCCAGCGGCTAGGCCTGGTGCGGGTGACCGATGTCACGGTCCTTGGAATCGGCGATAACGCCAAGCAGACCGGCGGTTATCGAGCCATCGCGGAGCGGGTTCGGATTGGTGGCGTGGAGTATCGCGATGCGGTGATCAATGTCGCGGACCAGAGCTTCATCGGGATCGAAGATGGACTGATCGGCGCGAACGTGATGAGCGAGTTTCTGATCACGCTGGATTTCGCGGGCGGAAAGCTGCGCCTGAATCCGTTGCCGGGCTTTCGCCTGGGCCAGGAGTTTGGGGATAGGACAGTGAGCCCGGGGATGGAGGACGCGACGCGCGTGTTTCGATTCGGCCATTTACTGCTGGTGCCGGTGCGGGTGGGCAATGCCAGTAATCGATTGTTCGTGCTGGATACCGGCTCCGCGAGCACGCTCATCTCCTACGAGCTGGCGACTGAGGTGAGCAAGATCAGCCGCGACGACAAGACCGGGCTGCGCGGATTGAACGGGCGAGTTGGCGATGTGTATCAGACGGGCAATCTGGTGCTGGAGTTCGCCGGATTCGAGCAGAAGAATCTGGGCATGACCGCGTTCGATACCTGGGATCTCAGCCATCGGCTGGGTACGGAGATTTCGGGGTTTCTAGGGCTGCCGGTGCTGGACCTCTTTACGCTGACCATCGATTATCGCGACGGGCTGGTGAAGTTCGAGCGGAAGCAATAGTTCCGCGAGGCTACTTCTGGCGTTCGTACTTGTAGTCGCCAGACACGTGACCCTCTATGATGTGCGTTGCGACGCCACGGTCATCCCGGATGAACCGGTACGTCAGTCCGGTGCCGGAAAAGCTGGTTTCCGACTGCGGAAAAATAGGCTGCTTCGGCCCTCCGTTCACGCTGATGAACAGTCGATCGCCCGAGACACTAACCTCAACTGTGCGAGGGCCCTGGATGTACGGCCCTTTGTAGAAGCCCACATATTTCGCCAGTATTTCAGGACTGACTTTCACCGCCGATTTCTCGTCATCGGTGAGCCTGCCGACCCAGTGCTCTTGTCCGCTATCGTTATTTTCGTTGCAGACGGATTCGAGCAACTCGGTGTCGGCGGCCAACTGCGCTCGAACCGGCACGGTCCAAGCCTTGGAGTAAGCCCCGGGATCCTGGAACGTCACGGTTATTTCCAGATGGCCGAAATCGGTGCGCCGGTAGCGCTCCGTCATGCGCAACGCCTCGGTATGGGGATAGCCGTCGAGGAGCCATGTCTTGTCGTTGAATCCCGAACTCTCGACCACCAGCGTATCCCCGTCCCAGTGGCCTACCGCGTATCCCATCCAGCTCGGGTTCGGATTGGTCTCTAACGCCCGGCCATCCATGAAGACCTGACGGTAAGTGAGATCTTCGTTGAGGAAGACAATCATCGTTGGCGTCTGGACGATCCTCTTCATGCCTCCTGCGCCGGTCGCATAGCCCGGACCCTCGGGCAGACATCGGTAACGCGGGTTGTCCTTGGCGAAGTTGGAAGCGCGCTGCCGAACCAATGCTTGGGCCCAAGGCTGAACGTCAGCGGGCTTGAGGTCCCCGGTATTGCGGACCGCGATATTGCCAACCGCCGTATCCACGGGCATGGCCCACAGACCGGTAAGATCGGGTTTGCCATCTGGCGTCCGGGGCGCGGGAGCCGCCAGGTTCGGTTTGCCATCGGCGGTCCGCGGAATCCCCGGTGTAGGGAAGTGGAGCCACTGAGCGCATAATGTAGCCGGGAGCAGCAGGGCTGCCGCCATCGCGATTCTTTTCATGAGGCTTTCTCCTGGCCTGTTGCTGTCCTCGTCGCTGCCGTCGGAATTGCTTGGGAGAAATTATATAGCATCGGCGAGGACTTCTCCGCGGCGGGGCGGTGAGCGTTGGCGGCGGCAGCGCCGGTTACGGCCTCTGAGCCATCCGGATAGCGAGTGCCCGGGCACGGATTGCGCTGGGCCCGAATCGTAAGGGTGATTCTTTACCGCACGCCGTTGGCATGCAGAAAAGGTACGTACTTTTTATCGCTCCCTCGGATGTGGCCTTGCAACCACGAGCCGAGGAACTGCATCACGTCAACTCCCAGCGCGATGCGCCCGGCTGTATAGTTCTTTTGAAATTCCAATACTTTTTCTGTCAGTTCCACATGCTCACGTTTATGGGAGACGAGGTCTGGATACTTGCTTTGTTCCATCAGCTTTTCTTCGGCCATGAAGTGTGCTTTGGTATAGTGGACCAAGCTGTCCAGGATGCCTCCCAGCACGTCTTTGCCGCGCCCTTGACTCATCGCTTCATGCAACTGGTTCAGGAGCGAGACCAGGTGCTTGTGCTGAGCGTCAACCTCTTTGACACCAACCAGCCAGGAATCGTTCCAGGTCACAAATGGGGTCGCTGTTGTAGTAGCCATACCTTATTTATCGGCACAGCGAGGCTACTCCTCTTGCGTGAACTCATCCGTCCGGATCATTTCCGGCCTTTCACCTGGTAGAACACCGAGCGCAGATGGCGCTTGGATTCAAACTGCGGACAGATTCCGTTGAGCGATTCCATGGCGCCGATCACCAGGCTGCCTTCCGGCTCCAGCGCCCGCTCCATCCGTCCAAACAACGAGATCCGGTCCCGCTCGGTGAAATAGATCGCCACGTTGCGGCAGAATATGACGTCGAATCGTCCGATCTGGGAGAAGTCCGCCGTCAAGTTCAGCTTCTTGAAGGAGACCATGGCGCGGAGCTCGTCGCGAATCTGCCATCCGCCGGCGACGGGGGTGAAGTAGCGCGTCCGCTGCTCCTCGGTCAGGCCGCGCGAAATCTCAACCGGACTGAACACCCCCCGGCTGGCTCGCGCCACGGCGTCGTCGGAAATGTCGGTGCCGAGCAGCCTCACGCCATAACGCGCGGGGTTGCCCAGCAGTTCTTTGAGCAGCATCGCGATGCTGTAGAGTTCCTGGCCGGTGGAGCACGCCGCGCTCCAGATACCGATGGCCGTCGTCCCGGCGCGGGCTTGGCGGTCTATGAGCTCCGGAATGATCTTATGGCGCAGCAGGTCAAACGGAGAGGTGTCGCGAAAGAACAACGTCTCATTGGTCGTGATGGCGTCCACGATGCGGCGATCGAGCGCCTTGCTCGCATCCGATTTCGCCCGCAGCAACAGTCCGCTATAGCTATTCGAGCCGGTCTCTTCCACCAAGGCCGCCAGGCGGCTTTCGATCAGGTATCCCTTGGACTCATCGAGCGTGATGGCACACAGCGCGTAGACGTATTCGGCCAGGCTCTTTTGCTCGTCGGGGAGAAGCCGGATCAAGCCGTGACCTCGCGCACCGCGCGGACTATGGCTGCGCCGATGGCGGCGAGCGGCGCCACGGTATCCACCACGCCGGCTTGGATGGCTTCCTTGGGCATGCCAAAAACCACGCTGCTGGCTTCGTCCTGGGCGATCGAGAAGCAGCCGCTCCGCTTGAGTATCCGCAGGCCGTCGGTCCCGTCGTGGCCCATCCCGGTGAGAATCGCGGCGATGGATCTGCCCGGAAAATTCAATGCCGCCGAGCGAAATAAGTAATCCACGGCCGGCCGGCATCCGTTCTCGGGAGGATCGTCGGTGATCGACAGAATCACTTCCCCTTTCTGGCCCGCGGCCATTCTCATATGCCTGCCTCCGGGCGCCACATAAGCCCAATTGACTTCGGCCGCCTCGCCATCCTCGGCCTCTTTCACCCGGACGGCGCTCTTTTTATCCAGGCTCAGAGCCAGCGGCTTTGTGAACAGTGCCGGCATATGCTGAACGATGAATACCGGTGCTCCCAGATCCCCGGGCAGCGCCGGCACCAGTTCGACCAATGCGCCCGGACCGCCCGTTGACACGCCGATCAGCACCAGCGGTGGACCCTTGCGACGCACCGCCCGTCCGGACCAGGGAACGGCGCCGGCCACTGGGGAAAGCGGCGAAGTTTTGGCCGGCTCGCCCTCGCAACTTTGCCGGTTCAGGATCGCGCGGATGTCCCGCCGCCGTTCGAAGGCCCGGATCATCGGCCCGAGACGCGTGCGCAGATGTTCCAAGTTCGTCTCCGCGGAACTTCCCTCGGGCTTCGTCAGAAAATCGAAGGCTCCCAGTTCCAGGGCGCGCACCGTCATTTCTCCGCCGCGCACCGTCAGTGAGCTGAGCATGATCACCCCGGTCTTGGCGCACGCGGCGCCCATGGCCTCCAGAACTTCAATGCCGCTCATCTCCGGCATTTCGATATCCAGCGTGATCAGATCCGGCTGGAGCGCGGCCATGCGCGCCATCGCCAGCCTCCCGTTGGAGGCCGTGCCCACTACCTCCACGCCCGCGATTCCGGCCAGGGCCTCCGATACGATGCGCCGGTACACAACAGTGTCGTCCACCACCAGAACTCGCATGCTCATGGCTGGCTCCCCGCACCGTGCGCCAGCAGGCCGAGCAGGATGGGTTTGCTGAAGATCAAGTGCCTGCCTGGTTTCGGCATCGTTTTCCTCACCGCATCAGGCTTTGAACCGCTGCACGCTAATCTGCAGCCGTTCGGCCACCCGCGAGAGTTCGGTGGCGCTGGCGTTCACCTGCTCGCTGCCTTCCACCATCTGCCCCGCGGCCTGCTCGCGAGTGCCGATCCGGCGCGCCATATCCGAGGCAGCCTGCCAGGTTTCAGACAGCCGGTTCAGTCCACTGAGTGGCCTATTGCTATTCCTCATTCCTCGGCCTTCAAGATCTGTGGGGCGTCCAGCAGTGTAATCACCCGGTCGCGCCGGCGGCAGACCCCCTTGAAGAACCGAGCCTGCGCCCCGTGCACGTTGGCCGGTGTCGGCTGCCACTGGTCGCGCTCCACCTCCACCACTTCGTCCATGCGGTCCACCAGCAGGCCGATAAATTCGTTTTCATCTTCCACAATAAAAATGCGCGTGTCGGGCCCCGCCACCGCCCTGGGGAACCCAATCCGCAGGCCGAGGTCGATGATGGTCACAATCTTGCCGCGCAGGTTCACCACCCCGAGCACTTCGTCTGGGGCATGCAGCACCCTGGTAACGGGCCCCAGCCGGATCACCTCTTGCACCTCTGTGGCATCCAGGGCGCACAGCGCGTCGCGTACAAAGAAGGTCGCCAGCAGAATGGTCTGCCCCCCAGGCGTGGTCGTGGTCGAGGTCGTGGCCGTAGTGGTGGTCTGCGACATGATGGCCGCCCCCTCTCAGGCTTTGAACCGCTGCACGCTAATCTGCAGCCGTTCGGCCACCCGGGAGAGTTCGGTGGCGCTGACGTTGACCTGCTCGCTGCCTTCCACCATCTGCCCGGCTGCCTGGTCGACACCGCCGATCTCTCGCGCGATGTCCGCGGTAGCCCGCGAGCTTTCAGCCACCCTCTTGTTGGCGTCCTGCACGCCCGTGGATGCCTCCGCAATATTCCGCGCGATGTCCTTGGTTACGGTGGACTGTTCTTCGATCGCCGCGGCGATCGAAGACACGATGTCGCTGACCTCGTGAATCACTTGCGACACTTTGTCGATCTCGGCGATCCCGCCGGCGGTGGACGATTGCACTCCCGCGATCCGGCCCTTGATGTCTTCGGTGGCGGCGGCGGTCTGCTTGGCCAGTTCCTTGATCTCATTGGCCACCACCGCGAATCCTTTGCCGGCCGAACCGGCGCGCGCCGCTTCGATGGTCGCATTGAGCGCCAGCAAATTGGTCTGCGAGGAAATCTCGGTGATGGTCTCGGTAACTTTGCCGATTAACTGCGCCGCCGCGCCCAACTGATTCATCTGTTCACTGATGCTGGCGGCTTGGCGCGTGGCCTGTTCGGTGATGCGGCGCGCTTTTTCGGAATTGCCGGCGATCTCGCCGATGGTCGCCGTCATCTGTTCGGTGGCCGAGGCCACGCTCGCCAAGTTGGTCGAAGTTTGCTCCATCCCGGCCGCCACCGACATCACGTTGGCGGTCATGTGCTCGGCCGCCGCCGCCACCGCGTGAGCTTGGCCTGAGGCCTGATGAGACCCGTCCGACATCTGCGTCGAATTGGCGGACAGCGCGGCCGAGGAAGCAGTGATTACCTCAATTCCTCCGGTGATGTCCTTCACTACATCGCGCAGACTGTTGGACATGGTTTGCATCGCCCCGGCCAGCAATCCGATTTCGTCCTTGCGATCCAGGTACTCCCGCGGGACGTCGTGCGCCAGCTGCCCTCCGGCTACATCATCCAGGTATGCCACCGCTACAGCGAGCGGTTTCGCAATGCTGCGGGTAACCACGGTCCCGAGAATAGTGGCTATGGCCGCCGCCACCAGCGCCAACAGCGCAATGGGAATGGGCATGCGGCGCGACACGCTGGCGGCGTGTTCTTGCCGCTCCGCCAGCCGTGGCTGCTGCCATTTCAGATAACTTGTAAGCGCGTCGTCC
The DNA here is from genome assembly GCA_963735145.1 of Bryobacterales bacterium. Lineage (GTDB taxonomy): Bacteria > Acidobacteriota > Terriglobia > Bryobacterales > Bryobacteraceae > Palsa-89. The sequence continues at coordinate 139,908 of CAVTJS010000005.1, forward strand.
ACCGGACCGACGTTGGGAACGCTGTCGGTGCCATATACCGCCAGCGCCTCTTTGCTCTTCCCGCCTCGGCTCAGCTCCAGTACGTGCTGATTTGCATCCAGCCAAGCCGTACCCGCCTTTTCCAGGCCGCCCGCCAGTTTCTGGCCCTCCGCTGTTTTCTCCTGAGTCTTCAAGTCGCTCATCAGCGAGCGGGCCTCCTGGGCCATATGAATCTGATTGCTTCGGTCACCTCCGGCCGTGTTCCCGTGGCATATCTCGCAATGCTTGCTCAGCGCGATGTGGCCGACAATGGAGTTCACCGCCCCCAGGTCGCTGCCTACGCGCTGCGCGCTCATCATCTTGTCCGATTCCACCTGTTGTTGCTCTTCGGTGCTTCGAACGGCGCTCAAGGCCCACAAGCTGAGGGCGCCGATGCACACCACCGACCCGATTCCGGAAGCCAGCAGGAGCGCCAGCTTTTTCCCGATTTTCATGTTCGTGAACTTGTTCATAATCTTCCTTTATGCCCGACATTCCTGGGGGACGGTCTGCTTGCTTTTGCTTCCTACCGCCTTGCGAATGCTCGCCATTAATTCGTCCCGGTTGAGTTTGATTTGATACTCATCCACGCCTGCGTCCAGGCCGCGGGCGATCTCTTCTTCTCCAGCCAGAGAAGACAGCGCGATGATCTGTAACCCAGGGAAGCGCCCATCGGCGCGAATCTGCCGCGTCAAAGCCAGTCCGTCCAGCCGCGGCATCTCCACGTCGGTGGCCACCAGATCCACCTCGCCGGGGTGCTGGTCCAGGATTTCCCAAGCCGCCTGCCCGTCCTCGGCCGCCAGCACCCGGCATCCCACCGCTTCTACCAGGCGCTGAATCTGGCCGCGGAAGAATTCCGAATCGTCGGCCACCAGCACGGTGGGAATTTTGCCCGGTGTATCCCGGAACGTCGCCTCCCCCGAGGATTCCCCTGCCGACCGCACCGCGTCGGCCAGCTCGAAAATATCCAGCAGCAGGATGGTGGTGTCTTCGAGCACGGCCGACCCCGCGATACCCCGCTGGCGTAACGTGACCGTGTCGACGTTCAGCGCCGCTTCCACCATGTCCAAAGGCTCGGCGGCCAAAAGTCCCAAGGGACGGCCCAGTCTCTCGAAAACGATGACCACCCAGCGCTGCCCGCTGCCCAGTTCGCCCACCTTGGCGGTGTCGTCGAGGCTCACCAGCGGCAGGCTGGCGCCACAATACTGCAGGGTGCGGCGTCCCCCCAGGGTCTCCACCTGCGCCGGGCGTATTCGCTCGATGCGCGATACTTGCTCGATGGGCACGCCGCACTTTTCGCCGGGCGCGTTGTGGAACAACAGCAGCGCGTGCTGTTCGCTCCCCGCGGCGCCTGGCTGGGAAGCGTTCTGTTCCCCGGTCCCGCGGGCTGCGGTTTCCGCTTTTCCGGCCGAAAGCTTCGCGCGGGCCGCCAATCCCGCCACGTCCAGAATCACCGCCACGCGCCCGTCGCCCAGAATGGTGGCGCCGGCATAGTCGTGCAGACCTTGCATGTGTCGCCCTAGCGGCTTCACCACGATTTCGACGGTCTCATGCAATTGCTCCACCACGAGGCCGTATTCGAAGGCGCCGGTGTCCACCAGCACCACGTTCAGCGCTTGCGCCGCCTTTTCGGGACGCCTCACTCCCAGGGCGTCGGAGAGATAGAGCAGCGGCACCAGCCGGTCCCGCACATTGAGAATCTCCGCGTCGCCCACCCGGCCAGTGCGCTCCCCCATCTGCGCGGCCGGAATGCGGATCAACTCGCCGACATTCACCTGCGGGATGGCATAGCGCTCCCCGCCGTCCGATACCAGCAGCGAGGGAATGATGGCCAGCGTCAACGGCAGTTTGATGCGAAAGCCGGAACCCCGGCCAGGCGCCGAGTCGATCTCGATCTTGCCTCCCAGCCGGTCCAGGTTGGTCTTTACCACATCCATACCGACACCGCGTCCGGAAATGTCGCTTAGCTTCTCGGCCGTCGAGACGCCCGGCAGGAAAATAAGCGCCAGCCTGTCGCGCTCCGACAGGCTCTGCACCTGTTCCCGCGTAATGAGGCCCTTGGCGATCGAAGACGCCACGATCTTTTCCGATGCCAACCCTTGGCCGTCGTCTGAGATCTCGATCATCACTTGGCCGGCCTGGTGCGACGCTCTGAGCGTCACCGTTCCCATGGCCGGTTTGCCGGCGGCGGTTCGCGCCGCGGGCGGCTCGATGCCGTGATCCACCGCGTTGCGCACCATGTGAGTGAGCGGATCGCTGAGACCCTCGAGAATCGTTTTGTCGATCTCGACGTCCGCGCCCTCCAGCTTGAGTTGCACCTCTTTTCCCAGGTCCCGCGCCAGATCGCGCACCAGCCGCGGAAACTTGCTGAACAGGCCGGCCACCGGCTGCATGCGCGTCATCGTCACGATCTCCTGCAGTTCGGAGGTGACCAGGCTTACCCGTTGCGCGCCGGAGCGAATGCCGTGTTCGTCCTGCCGGGACAAAGACTCATTCAACTGGTTGCGGCTGAGCACCAGTTCGCCGGCCAGCGTCATCAGCGAATCGAGCAGAGTGACATTGAGCCGGATGGTGGTCTCACTCGCCGGAAGCGCCGTGGCCGCTGAGACTTTCGGAGCGTCCTCGAGTGGGTTGCCGGGCGCCGGCGCCGCATGGACTACCGCGGGCGTCGCATGGACTGCGGCAGGTGGCACGGCGGCGGGTTCTCCCAGCGGTCGGATGGAACCGTTCTTTTCGATCACATGGAGGCGTTCCGGCGGTACCTCAACCAGCCCTTCCAACATGTCCGGTTCGAGCACCGTGGCATACAGCACCTCCAGCATCAGTTCGTTCGAGGGCTCGTCATCCAGCGTTCCAGCCGAGTCCAGATCGAACACCGTCTCAAGAATCGTGCCGCACTTGATCAGGCGCTTGAATACCTCCCACGGGGTCTGGCCTCGCCGCTCGATGTCGTGGATCAGATCGTATTCAATCAGGTAAATAAACTTGCCGCCCTTGCGCGCCTGGCTTAAATCGAAAGCCGAAACCGCGATGTGTTTATTCGCGTCCGGCAGCTCCACCTTCACTTGCGCGGTGACGGTAGCTTTCTCGTGCGCCGGCAGGCTCCCGGCGGTGAGCGAGATCAGCGCTGCAACGAAATCGCCGATCTCGGCCTGGTTGCTCGACCGGTGATTGCCGATCAGTTCTCGCAATTTATCGAAAGCCATCAGCAGAACGCTGACTGCCTCGGGCGTCGGAACCATCTGCCGGGAGCGGATCAGATCGAGTACATTCTCGGTTTTGTGCGCCAACTCGCGGATCTTGGCCAGATCGAAAAAACCGGCGCCCCCTTGATGGAATGGGCCGCGCGGAAGACGCGGTTCACCAGTTGTTCGTCGATCGCGGCGCCCTGCTGCTCGATGGCGAGCAGGTCCGTCTCGATGGTCGCCAGATGCTCGCGACATTCGGCCAGATAGTCGTGGACCAGTTCGTCATCGATGTTCAGTTCGCTCATCTCACCCGCTCTTTCCGTCTCGCTTACCTGAATCGTCCGGCCCTCAATCCCCGGTTACGCTGAAATGCTGGTGCATGCGCATGGACCGGAACAGCTCAAGAATCTCGGGCGTTGCGTGGATCACGGCGAAGTTGCCGCCCATTTTGCGCAGCGAGTTGAAGGCCGAAATCAGCAGTCCGATGCCGCTCGAATCGACCATGCGAACATCCGTCAAATCCAGTACCAGTTCGCGCACGCCCGCCTCCACCATTTCCCGCATCTTCAACCGCAGTTCGGGCAGCGAAGCAGCCACGATGCCGTCTCCAGCCGGGCGGACCACCGCCTTGTTGGCTTCTCTTGTGATCGCGATCATGGATGAACCTCCTCCAGCACCAGGCGTTTGATGATGGTCACTCGGTTGCCGCGGTCGTTGTAGCGGACCCGGTTGGCATACTTACGCAGAATCTCGATCCCCCGGCCGGAACAATCCGACAGCCCCGCCGCATTGCTCCGGGTCGCCCGCCAGTCGAAACCAGCGCCGCTATCGTCAACCGCGATGAGCAGGCGCCCGCGCTTGATCCGCACCAAGCAGCGGACCTCTTGGCCTGGATCGGTATGACTGCCATGCACAATGGCGTTGGTCAGCGCCTCGCGCACCAGCAACTCGGCGGCGAAGCCATCCACCCGATTCAGCTGCCCCTGGTCCTGCCGTCTGAAATCGGCCAGAAACTCTTCGACGGCCTCCAAAGTTGCGGGTATGGCCCGGCGCATTTCATAATCCACGCGCGATACCTGGCTCATTGGCCCAACTCGGCGGCCAGCAGCAGCAAGTCGTCAGTAACACGTTGTTCGAGCGGCCGGAGTTCGCAAGCAATCAGCTCGACCGATTCGGCCAGCGGCGCCGCGCGGTGACGAACGCAGGCATCCACCAGCCGCTCCAGCCCCTCCCGCCGGCCGCTGCCCGCCGAAGCTTCGATCAAGCCGTCGCTGCACATGAAGAAGCGGTCGCCGCTTGCGACCCGCAGATCCCGGCGGCGGAGTATGGCCGCTCCGAACATTCCCAACGGGTCGCTTTCGAGTTCCACGGTTTCGGCCACGCCGCCGCGGCGGACTACGATCAGCGGAGGATGCCCGGCGCTGACCACAGTGAGCCGGCGGGTCTGGCGGTTCAGGCGCGCGTAGCAGGCCGTCAGATATTGCTCTTCCCCCAGCATCTGTCCCATTACCGAATCCACGCCGCGCATGGTGTCCTCGGGCGAGAATACGGGTCCGGCATACTGGCGTAAAAGCGCTTTCACGGCCGAGGTGAGAAACGCGGCGCTGACCCCGTGGCCGCTGATATCGGCCACAAAATAGCCGAACATGCCGTCCCCCAACGGAATCACGTCATAGAAATCGCCACCGGCTTCCTCGAGTGGCCTGTAATAAACCGCGAAGTTCGCTCCCGGGCAATCTTCCGGACGCACCAGGATGGCCTGTTGGGCGTCGCGCAACTGCTCCAGCCGCGCGCGATGCTGGCCCACCAGCGCGCGATTGGTCTCCCGGATTCGTAGATGTACCCGCACGCGCGCCAGCACTTCCTCTCCATGCACGGGCTTGGTGATGTAGTCCACGCCGCCGATCTTCAGGCCGGCCACCTTACTCTTGACATCATCCAGAGCCGAGAAAAAGATAATGGGAATGTCGGCGGTGGCGCAGTCGGATTTCAGCTGCGCGCAGGTTTCAAAACCTGTTTCTCCCGGCATCACCACGTCCAGCAAAATAAGGTCTGGCTGCCGGGATCGGCTGAGATCGCGGGCCGCTGGCCCGTCGCTGGCGGTCAGCGTGTGGAAGCCCTCTGCCTCCAGAATGCTCCGGACCACATCCAGGTTGGCTGGGGTGTCGTCGACCACGAGGATGGTTGGAGTATCCATGGGAACATCGCTCGAACTACTGGGCATATCGACCGTACTCTTCCCTTAGTGAGCCAGGATGGAATTCCTTAGCCGGACGATAAGCGGAGCAGAGGCCTCGATCCAGCGGGATGCAGCGTGGAAAATGACGTTATCGTGCGGGCCAGCGTGGTGGCGGCGGTAAAGCGGGCCGCCGACGGCATCGTGATCACGGACCCCAGTGGGAAGATCGTATTCGTGAATCCTGCATTCACCACGATCACCGGCTATAGCTTGAAGGAAGCCGTGGGTCAGTCCCCGGGCATCCTCAAATCGGGCCGCCACTCCCAGCCCTTTTACGAACAACTCTGGAGCACCATTCGGTCTGGGCGAACCTGGTGCGGTGAGATGATCAACCGGCGCAAGGATGGGTCCTTCTATAACCAGGAAGTACAAATCACTCCGGTTGAGGATTCGGACGGCGAAATTATCAGCTATATTGCTATCCAGCGCGACGTGACCGCGCGGCGGGCGGCGGAGGAAGCGCGCACGCTGCTTGCGGCAATCGTGGAAAGTTCCGAGGATGCTATCGTCGCCTACACACCCGACGGCATTATCCTCACCTGGAATCACGGCGCGGAACGAGTTTTCGGGTACGCGGCCGCCGAAGCGATCGGAAAGCACGTGTCCATGCTAGTGGACCCCGAGCGGTTGAGCGGCCTGGCGTCTATCACCGGGCAAGTGTTGCGCGGCAATGCGGTCCCGCAATACGAAGGTTTGTGCCGTCGCAAAGACGGACGCAGGATTGACATTTCGGTTACGGCTGGCCCGATCCGGAACTCGGAAGGCGAGGTGGGAGCCATCTCCACGGTTCTGCACGACATCACCGAGCGCAAGCAAGCCGAGCAAGCCTTACAAAGCAGCGAGGAAAAATTTCGCCAGCTGGCGGAAAACATTCGCGAAGTCTTTTGGTTGATGACTCCGGGGTCCAACCAGTTCCTCTACGTCAGCCCAGCCTATGAACAGGTCTGGGGCAGGAGCTGCCAGAGTGTTTATCAAAACGCGGACTCCCGGTTGGAGGCGATCCACCCCGATGATCTGGAACAGTCCCGTTTGTTGTTTGCCAGGCAAATGCAGGGCGAACCGGTCGAGCCCGAGTACAGAATCCGAACGCCGAGCGGGCAGGAGAAATGGATCCGAGGCCGCGCTTTCCCCATTCGCGACGAAGCCGGCCAAGTAATCCGAGTGGCTGGTATCGCCGAGGATGTCACCGAACGCAAACGCCACGAGGCGGAATTGATTCATGCGCGCGAAGAAGCCGACGCGGCCAGCCAGGCCAAGAGTTCCTTCCTGGCCAATATGAGCCATGAAGTCCGGACCCCCATGAACGGAATTCTGGGGATGGCCGGACTGTTATTGGGCGGTAATTTAGACCCGCGCCAGCGCAAGCGCGCCGAGACGCTGCGTGACAGCGCAGAAGCTCTGCTGGACATCCTCAACGAGATTCTCGACTTCTCCCGAATGGAGGCCCACAAATTGAAGCTGGAGGAAACCGCCTTTGATTTGCGCAGCCTGGTGGAAGGAGTTGCCGATCTGACGGCCGTCAAGTGCCAGGAGAAGGGAGTGGAACTGCTGATCTTCATCGAGCCGGATGTTCCCACGCGCTTGCTCGGCGACGCCACGCGCTTGCGACAGATTCTGGTGAATTTGGCTGGAAATGCCGTGAAGTTCACCGCGGCCGGTGAGATTTCGATCCGGCTGAAGCGGGAAGGCGGCGGTGCTGCCGAAAGAATTCGCTGCGAGGTGCGCGACACCGGCATTGGCATCCCCGAAGATAAGCGCAACCTGCTATTTCAACCGTTTTCCCAGGTGGATGCTTCCACCAGCCGGCGTTACGGAGGAACCGGACTCGGCCTCTCCATTGTCCGGATGCTGGTGGACACCATGGGTGGCCAAATGGGTGTCGAGAGCGAGGAGGGCAAAGGCTCGTGTTTCTGGTTCACTCTTGAAATGGAGCGGGAGTCCGCCGTGCGGCGTCCGCGGACGCTTTCTCTAGCCGGGTGGCGGATCCTGGTGGTGGACGACAACGCGGCCAGCCGCAGCCTGATGATGGAACTGCTGGCGCTTTGGAAAGCTAACGCAGCGCAGGCTCCAGACGCTAAAACGGCGTTGGAACTTTTAAGAAGCGGCTATCGTTTCGATGCCTTACTGCTGGATCTGGAGATGCCGGGCACCGACGGCGAACAACTGGGAGTTCTCCTGGACGCCGATCCCAAGCTGCGCAGCACGCCGCGCGTTCTGCTGACACCGCTCAGACTGTCCACCGAAGGGGAGCGTTGGCGCCGTCTGGGATTTGCCGCGCATGTCAGCAAGCCGGTGAAGCAGGGCGAGTTGGGCACCTGCCTGGCTTCCATTCTAGGCTACGGCCCCCCGCTCACGCCGCAGCGCGCCAGCGCCGATCCAGCGCGAACGAGCCGGGAACAACGCCAGGAGCTACGCCTGCTCCTGGTGGAAGACCACAAGATCAATCAGCAGGTGGCGCTGGGAATGCTAGAGAAGCTGGGATATCGGGCCGATGTTGTCGCCGATGGCAGGAGCGCCTTACGCATTCTGGCGGAAAACGACTACGACCTGGTGCTGATGGATTGCCAGATGCCCGAGATGGATGGTTTCGAGGCCACGCGACAAATTCGCCGGCCGGATACGCGCGTTCGCAACCACTATATTCCCATCATCGCCACCACCGCCCATGCCATGGCTGGCGATCGCGAGAAGTGCTTAGCGGCTGGCATGAACGATTACGTGACGAAACCGCTCAGACCTGCTTTGCTCGAGCAGACCATCGAGCACTGGACGGCTGACATCCCGGCTCGTGTCGATTCATCCCCGGTTCCACCGCCTGTGCCAGGGCCTGCCCCGAATTCCACCCCGGTTGAAATCGCCAGCGCGTTCGATGTGCTGGATTTTGTTGAACGGCTAATGGGAAACGAAGATCTGGCGCACCGGATTGTACGTGGATTTGTCGACGACATGCCTCGCCAGATCGCGCTCTTGGCGCAAGCGGTGAATGACTCAGACGCCAGTCGATTGCGATTGGTCGCGCACTCCATCAAAGGAGTGGCGGGCAACGTGGGTGGAATTGAGATCGAACAGATCGCGCGGAACCTGGAACATACAGGCTTGGCTGGCGATCTTGCCGCCGCAGCGGCGGAATTGCCTAAATTGGCCGCGAGTTTCGAGCGTGTGAGGCCGGCCATGGAAAGTTTTTGCAACCGGGACCGAGACAGCCGCTGATTCCCATCGAGCCGTGACTCCAATGCAAGCGCTTCCCTGCATACTGAAAGCTTGGACGCGGGAACGAGTGAGGTCAACCTAAACTGACGCGACACGACAGCCCCTATGGAAATCGCGGCAACGCAAGTCCGCTTCAGGTAAATATGTTTCCTTGCGCCCAGGTACAGCTTCTCTTCCGACCACGGGGGCTCTGGAGGCGGCCAAGTCCCGATTCCGGTGCTGCATGAGCCGCGTGCAATCCATCATCTGAGCGAAACAGGATCGCAACATTGCCTGGCGTGCATAACGCGTATAATAGTTGCGTAGTTGCGCTCGGTGTTGGCTTCTCTTTTTCCGAACTTAGTCTCAGTTGCCCACGACGTGCATCGGTCGGGTGCGGGAGAGGGTGGGGTTGGCAATCCGGCAAAAGCCGGGCGCTAACATTTGAACCCGCGAGGCTCGCGGCGTCTCCACTGCCACTTGCCGGCTTTGCCGGCGGGCATGGCCTCGAAAGTCCTGAGGCGCGCGCAGCCGACACCTCATGGAGGCAGAAACGTGGCCCAACCCGTCCAATCCAAGAATGCCCTTCCTCTGGCGAGTTCAATTCCAGATGGCGCGGCTTCCCTGGAATCGATCCTCTGCACGGAGCAGCTACAGCAGCGCCCGTCGCGCCCGCCCGATCACGCGAAAGAGAACGCCGCGCTGGTAGCGCTCGCCAGCGCGTTAGCCGAGTCGCGGCACACCATTCTTGAAATATTGGCGGACACGATCCTCGGTGTCACTGACGCTGACTCATCGGGTATCAGTTTACTGACGTCCGACGGCGCGACCCCGGACGATGCAGGGCAACGCTTCTATTGGCCAGCCATCAAGGGCATGTGGAAAGAGCACGTGGGCGGTGGGGCGCCGCGCAATTTCAGTCCCTGCGGAGACGTACTTGATTGTAATTGTACCCTGCTGTTCCGGCACTTCGAGCGACGTTACCCCTATTTGATGTCTGTCTCGCCCGCGGCCGAAGAGTGCTTAGTGGTTCCGTTTTACGTCCGAGGCAAGGCCGTCGGCGCGATATGGGCGATGATGCACAGTGATCGTCGCAGGTTCGATTCCGAAGATGAGCGGCTCATGAGTGTTCTAGGGCAGTTCGCTTCCCTGGCGTATCAGACTCTGGGGACGATCGACGACCTCAAATCGCAAATTAACGCGCGCGAAAAGGCGGAATCAAGATTGCGTGAGCTAACCCGGGCTGAGGTCGGGGTGATACTGGATGGGCTGGAGACGCAAGTTCGGACCAGGGACGAATTCCATCGCGTGGTTGTCGAAACTGCGAGCGACGTCGTGGTGAGTATCGACCACAGAGGCGACATCCTGCTTGCCAATCACGCAACCACAAGAACATTCGGTTACGAACCGTCGGAGTTGATTGGGCAACCGCTGACAATACTGATGCCGGAATACCTGCGGGACTTGCACAAGGCGGGCCTCAAGCGCTACCAGGAAACCAGTCATCGGCATATTAACTGGCAAGGCACCGAGTTGATTGCGCGTCGCAAAAATGGAGAGGAGTTTCCCGTTGAGGTTTCGTTCGGGGAAGTCACCAACAACGGTCAGCGGGTTTTTACGGGCTTCATCCGCGACATCAGTGAGCGGAAGCAGGCTGAGGAAGCCCTACGGGCCAGCGAGCGCGATCTCAGCCTGATCATCGAGACGATCCCTGGCATGGTTTGGTGCGCGGCTCCGGACGGCGAACTGAACTACTTGAACCAGCGGATGCTGGACTACACCGGCACCAGCGCTGGCGCTTGGGCGCAGCTCGGCTGGAAGAACCTTCTCCACCCGAATGATGCAGAGCCGACTGCGCAGGCGTGGGCCCATGCTGTCGCAACCGGCCAGCCGCTCGAAGTTCAATGCCGGCTCTGCCGGTCCGATGGCGTCTACCGATGGTTTCGGGCGCTCGGCCAGGCCGCGCGGGACAGCGAAGACAGAGTGGTTCGCTGGTACGGATTGCTGATCGATATCGATGACCGGAAGAATATGGAGGAAGCCCTGCGAGGTAGTCAGGCGCGATTGTCGCGCGCGATACAGACTGCTACGGTTGGCGAATTTGCCGCCGCTATCGCGCACGAAATTAATCAGCCTCTGGCTGCCGTGGTAACGAACGGTCAGGCCTGCCTGCGCTGGCTCGCAGCCCAGCCTCCAGGTATGGCCAAAGCGCACGAAGCCGCCGAAAGGATTGTTCGTGACGGCAAGGAAGCCGGAGAGGTGGTGCGGCGCATCCGTGCGCTATTCAAACAGGCAGCCATCGAGAAGATCGAACTCGACCTGAATGAGGTCATCGGCGAGGTGCTCCACCTCCTGAATGGCGAGACTAACAGAAGGCGCGTCGTCGTGGAGACGGATCTGGGCCAGGATTTGGCCCCTGTGGCGGGCGATCGGGTGCAGTTGCAGCAAGTGGTTTTCAATCTGCTTCTCAATGGGATCGAGGCAATGGACCCGGTCGTGGATCGTCCTAAAAAGCTGTTCATTTGTTCCAAACGTCCCAGCCCGGAAACGGTCTTGGTCGAGGTGCGGGATTGCGGCATTGGCGTGAAGGATCCAGACAAAATTTTTGACGCTTTCTTCACTACCAAGGAAAACGGAATGGGCATGGGATTGGCGATTTGCCGTTCCATCATCGATGCCCACCACGGCCGGCTGTGGGCGGCATCCGGTGAAGACTCAGGTACGACGTTCTATTTTAGTCTTCCAGTCCAGGCCACGGCGGCGATATGAATTCCGACAGCCCGCTGGTCTTCGTTGTGGACGACGATCAGCGTGTGCGGGAAGCTCTGTCCAGCCTCATTTCCTCGGCGGGACTTCAAGTCGCCGTCTTCGGCTCGGCGGCGGAATTCCTGGAATTCGAAAGGCCGGAAGTTCCCGGATGCCTTGTCCTGGACTTGCAACTTCCCGGCGCCAGCGGTCTGGAACTCCAGCAGCAGTTATCGGACGAAGATACGCCGCCGATCGTCTTCATCTCAGGTCACGGCGATATCCCTTCTTCCGTGCGCGCCATCAAGGCCGGGGCGATCGAGTTCCTTCCAAAACCGTTCGACGATCAGGAACTACTTCGAGCGATTCAGGCCGCCATCGATCAGGATCGAATCGCGCGGCAGAAGAGATCGGAACTCGCCGAGTTGCAGAGGCGCTACAACCTTCTCACGCCCCGCGAACGGGAAGTTCTTCCCTTCGTGGTGGCAGGTTTCGCCAACAAACAGACTGGCGCCGATCTGGGAACCAGCGAGATCACGATCGGGGTTCACCGGGGCCAGATCATGCGAAAAATGGCCGCTAAATCGCTCGCCGACCTCGTCCGAATGGCCGACCAACTCGGAATCGCCCGAGCCGCTGGCCAGTCTAAATAAACCTATAATAGCCGGCCTTCGAAGTTGCCGGTATGATCGGTGTGTTGGGGGCCTCTTCGCCATGGCAAGCGACGTAATACCGATCGTGGCCGCGGTGGATGATGACTTTCGAGTTCGAGAATCCATAAAAAGTCTGCTAGAATCAGCCGGATACGCGCCTGTAGTATTCTCGTCCGCCGAAGAGTTCCTGCAATCGGGAGCCATGGCAGAGGCGACGTGTGTGATTGCCGACGTTCGGATGCCTGGAATGGATGGTATTGAGTTGCAGCGCCGCATCAGGCTCGAACGTCCGACATTGCCGGTGATCCTAATATCGGCGCACCATAATGCTGAAGTTCGACAGATAGCTATCGACCAAGGCGCCGTTGATGTTCTATATAAACCCTTTGATGCCGCAGACCTTCTCGCAATAATCCAGTCGGCACTGACCAATTCTCGGGAGAAATAGACGTATTTCCGCAGAGCAGCCCCCATCCCGCATCCTTGCGCCGCCACTGCAGCAGTCTCCTAAGTTTGTCGTTTCCCACGCGTCTACTTCCCATCAAAACCCCTCTGCCGGGATAATCCTCAAAGATTATCCGCGCTATTCTTGCCTGCATAAATAAACCTATAATTGTCATCTTCGACTCTTGCCGCTACTCTCGATGTGTAGTTGGAGATGCTCTTGTAAATGGTAAACGTTGAAAGACAGATGGTGGTGGCCGTGGACGATGATCGTCGAGTTCGAGAGTCCATGGAGAGCCTGATAGAATCAGCCGGCTACGCACCTGTAATGTTCTCGTCGGGCGAGGAGTTCCTGCGGTCGGGATCGCTAGCCGCGGCAACTTGCGTGATCACCGACGTTTGGATGCCTGGAATGGACGGTATTGAGGTGCAGCGTCGCATCAGGCTGGAGCGCCCGAATTTGCCGGTGATCTTTATATCGGGCCGCTATAGCGCTGAAACACAAGGGAGAGCCTTCGACGAGGGCGCCGTTGAATTTCTATATAAACCGTTCGACGCTGTGGACCTACTGGAAGTAATTCAGGCGGCTCTGACCAATGCTTTCCGAGCACAATCTAGCAAGGAGTAAAACGATGGCTATTTTAGATTTGATCGGATCCAGTCCGAAATTCCGGGCTGTGCTGAATCAGATAGACATGGTTGCGCCAGTGGACTCCGCTGTGCTTGATTCAGGGCGAAACGGGCACCGGAAAAGAAGTGATTGCGAGAGCCATTCATGAGGCTAGCCCTCGCCGTAACCAGCCGTTTTGTGGCCCTTAACTGCGCAGCGATTCCGAGTGCATTGTTGGAGAGCGAACTGTTCGGCCACGAAAGAGGCGCTTTCACGGGCGCGTGCACACAAACCAAGGGGCGATTTCAGATGGCGGATGGGGGCACGCTCTTTCTGGACGAGATTGGCGACATGCCGTTGGAACTTCAGCCCAAGCTCTTACGCGTCCTGCAAGAGCGGGAGTTCGAGCGTTTGGGTAGCACCCAGACCGTCCGGGTCAACGTGCGGGTGGTGGCGGCGACAAACCAGGATCTCGGGCAACTCGTGACCAAGAAGCTGTTTCGGGCAGACCTGTTCTACCGGTTGAACGTAATTCCAATCTGCCTGCCTCCGTTGCGTGAGCGCGTTCAGGACATCCCGCCGCTGACGGAGTTCTTCGTAGCAAAATTTGCTGCCCGCCTCAACAAGCCCATCGATTTGATTCCCGATGAAGTGATGGCGGTCCTCAAAGCGCACGACTGGCCAGGCAATATTCGCGAACTACAGAATTTCATCGAGCGCGCGGTGCTCTTTTCGCCCGGGTCGGTGCTGCGTCTGCCGCTGGACTTGAAGCAGACGGTGAAGCAGAGCTCGGAGAGCGCTTCACGCACGCTTGCCGACGCCGATCGGGAGCATATCCTGGAAACATTGAAGCAAACCGACTGGCTGATCGGAGGGCAGGACGGAGCGGCCAATCGGCTTGGATTGCCGCGTACTACGCTGATTTATAAGATGCGAAAGCTTGGAATTGAAACACGCCGATCCCCGAGGGCAGCGCCCCATTCGGCAGTTGGCGGATGAACAGTGCCATGCCGCCGCGAACTGTTGAGGAGACGCCGCGTCTACGAGGCGTGATCGTGATCGAGTCTTCTGATTTTAATAAGGATGCCGCTTAGCCACGGAGCTGGGCATATGCCCGCACTCGGCTGTGGCACCCTGATTCCCGATGCAGCCGCGACGATAAGTGCTACCACCGACGCGCTGGAAGCTGGATTTCGACACTTCGATTGCGCGGAAAGATATCGGAATGAGCGTGAAGTGGGAAGGCATCTTTGTTGCCACCAAGTTGTGGAACAGCAATTGGATGTGTTGTTGCCCATCTACGAATCCGCGAGAATCAAGCCGGCCGTTGTGCAAGTCGGAAGGCCGGGGCTGTTCGAAAATCCAGCCATTTTTGGCAGCGCCCAGGACTGCGGCCCGCGCGCGGGAGAATTTCAATATCATCGCCCTTTGAAAGAGGCGCTTGATGAAAATCAATCGAATTCAAACTAGACACAGATTCAATGAAGTAGTGAAGATCGGCAGCCCGGGTTTCATTCCACAAGGGAGATGATCATGCAAGACGAACAAATACGTGAAGCTTTGAATAAACACTGGCAGGCGTCGGCAGCCGGCGATGCAAACGCGGAACACACTATTTACGCTGACGATGCCATTTGTGATTATCCGCAGTCAGGGGAGCGAATCCTCGGGCGAAGCAATTTGCAGGCCTTGCGCAGTCACCATCCAGGCAAGCCGTCCGGTTTCAACGTCAAGCGAATTCTCGGAAACGGTGACCTCTGGATCACCGAATACACCATCACCTACCAGGGGCGGCCAGCGTTCACCGTGAGCATTATGGAGTTCCGCAACGGTAAGGTTGTGCACGAGACACAGTATTTCGCGGATCCCTTCGAGGCGCCAGCGTGGCGGAGCCAATGGGTTACGCGGATCGCGTGAAGCCGCATTGAAGCGGGATTGAAGGTCCGCGGCAACTCGTATCGCATCGATCAGTTGACTCGGCCCGACAGCAGCGGTCGATCGTGGGGCCTTTATTTTCAGAGTCTGGATAATGGCACGAAGCGGAACGCTGGAACGTCTAAAACTCCTGGTGTTGCTGCTCCTGATTCAGCCCAACATGATGCGTCACATTGCCTCCTCATCATTGTGGCTTGCGAAGAGTTTCTCCATGGCTTCGTCCAAATGCATGCGAAAAGGCGAGCCCCTCTGACGCCACTCGGCGGAGGTTCGGGCTGTGAGCGAGCGGGTCACCGACCGCACGGCTCTATATCTGACGCCAAGACAGCCGTCTGTACCTTTCAAGTCCGCAGCGCCCGATGCCAACGCCCGATGGAGTGATTCAAGGTTCTCGAAAGCAAGACGTTTGCCGTCCATCGAAGGGCTGACCCAGCCGGAAAAGTCCTCTGCCTGACACCGACAGCCGACTGTTGACAGAGATGAACCGCTGCCGAATTTCTCACGGGCGTTCTCTGGGTGTTAGGGCAACGGGTGCAGGTCACTGGATCCGCTGGTGTATCAATCTGAGATTCGTCAGCCGCCATGTCAGGCGGTTCTCTTGAAATCGACAGCATCATTCAGATGACAGTGGAGGCTGCAATTTTCCGAGCCCAGGACCTTGCTGGTGCTGTGGCCCCGCACGTGCAATCGGGGTGCCGAATCCGCCGGACAAAGGAGTTCAATGACTAAGACCTACGACGCGATTATCATCGGAACCGGTCAGGCTGGTCCGTACCTGGCGCAGCGCCTGGTAGGGGCGGGAATGAAAGTTGCGATCATTGAGCGCAAATTGTTCGGCGGCACGTGTGTCAACACTGGCTGCGTACCCACGAAAACAATGATCGCAAGCGCGCATGCGGCCTACATGGTTCGTCGCGCAGCCGATTTCGGAGTAGTTAACAATGGCCCGGTGAACGTCGACATGAAGCTCGTCAAATCGAGGAAGGACGCGATTTCGGGGCAGTCGAGAACTGCCGTGGAGAGCTGGCTGAGAGGAATGACAAACTGCACCGTGTACCAGGGACACGGTCGCTTCGAGTCCTCGAAGGAGGTAAGCGTTGGCTCGGAGAGGCTAACTGCGGATCGGATATTCATCAACGTGGGCGGTCGCGCCGCGTTGCCTCGGATGCCTGGTATCGAAGAGATGCCTGGTATCGAAGGAGTCCCATACCTTAACAACAGCTCCATCCTGGACGTCGACTTTCTCCCGCGTCACCTGATCGTCGTAGGCGGCGGCTACGTCGGCCTGGAATTCGCGCAAATGTACCGCAGGTTTGGAAGTGAAGTCACCATTATCGGGAGAGCGCCACGGCTGGCTCGGGACGAGGATGAGGATGTTTCGGCCGCCATCAAGGAGATCATCGAGCACGAAGGCGCCAACGTTCGGGTGAACGCAACTTGTATTGGCTTTTCCAGGCGCGGCGAGGACGTTGTCGCTCATGTTGACTGCGCCAGTGGCGATCGCGAGGTAAGCGGGTCCCACGTCCTGCTGGCGGTGGGACGTCGTCCAAATACCGATGACCTTGGTCTCACAGAGGCAGGTGTTGCCGTCGATAAACGCGGGTACATTGTTGTGGACGACCAGTTACGCACCAGCGTCCCGGGAATCTGGGCATTAGGGGATTGCAATGGGAAAGGCGCATTTACCCACACAGCCTTTAACGATGCGGAAATTGTCGGGGCGAATCTTCTGGACGATGACCCGCGCAAGGTCAGCGATCGTATTACCGCCTATGCTCTGTACATTGATCCTCCGCTCGGCCGCGCGGGCTTGACTGAGGAAGAAGTCCGCAAAAGCGGTCGCCGCGCGCTGATTGGGCGGCGGCCGATGACGAAGGTTGGTCGCGCCATTGAGAAAGGCGAGACGCAGGGATTTATGAAGATCATCGTGGATGCCCAAACTCACGAGATCCTGGGAGCTGCCATTCTTGGAACAGGTGGCGACGAGGCTATTCACTCGATCCTTGACGTGATGTACGCCAGAGCGCCGTATACGGTCATTCAACGGGCCATGCACATTCACCCGACCGTTTCGGAGCTTATCCCCACCATGCTCGGCGAACTGCAGCCGCTTTCGGACACAGCCGGCTCCGCAGTAGCGCACTGAAAAATGAAACGCGTAGGCGAGACAATTCCCCCTTGTCGTCTTCGGCGTCTCCGTCGAACGGAACTCCCGGTGGATACTGTGGAGTTGGCACGCTACCTGGTTGGAAAAGTAGCGGTCCATGATACCGATGATGGCCGGCTCAGCGGGCGCATCGTCGAGACCGAGGCTTATCCGGTCGGCGATTCCGCCGGTCACGCATTTCGGGGAGAAACGCGGCGCAATGCCTCACTATTTCTTGGCCCAGGACACGCTTATGTATATTTCGCCTACGGTTCGTCGTTCATGCTGAACGTGACGAGCGAGGCGGTCGGAGTCGGGGCGGGAGTCCTCTTGCGTGCCCTCGAACCACTCGAGGGAATCGATCGGATGCAACGCTTCCGCGGCGTGGCAGGCCTGCTCGATTTAGCCCGGGGGCCAGGCCGGCTCACGCAGGCGATGCAGATTGATCTCCGGCAGGATGGTTTGGATCTGTGCGCCGCCGGTCCGCTCTGGCTCGCAACGAGCGGGCGGAAAACGGGCGCCATCGGCAAAAGTGTACGCATCGGTTTGACGCGCAACGTGGATCGCAAACTGCGCTTCTACGAGCGAGGCAATCCGTACGTGAGTGGTCCAAAGAGGTTACGCGAGTAGTCCGACGATCCACTGGAGAAGTACATGGCTTGGCTTCCGTCAGGAAAGATCCTTTCAAGATCGGCGCCAGGTCCGGCTCGACAAGAGCAACAGGGCGGCGCTTTTGGGTTCACCCACGACGACCGGTTCCGCGCTGAGAAGGAATTCATACAGCTCTCGTCGCTAATGATGGCGCCCGTCGCGTATTGAAACCAGAGATGACGCCGGACATGAACGACCGCCCGGCAGCGCCCTCCGTATCTCGCGAGCGCTAATCTAAACTAACAGGCTCCTGAAAAAGGTCTGCGGCACCGGCTCCCTCACGGTCGCGGCTCGGAAAATACCTGCAAGCATGCAGTGCCAATTCCGAGCCGCGCGCCAGCAGCACACCCGGAGACGACCGGAAGTCGTGCACTGGAGAACATCGACTCGAAGAACACCGGACGGGTGGCGCGTGAGCCAGCGTTTTTTGCCTTTTTCAGCAGCCTTTAAAGAGCAGGTGGCCTCACAATCACAGATCAACCTCGACATCGCCAGACGGCGTCGAACAACAGATCAACACATTCCCGGCGGCTGGTGGCTCCAGCGGATCAGGCTGATATTGGACAGTTCCTCCGATCAACGCGCACTCGCAGGTATGGCAGACCCCTGTGCGGCATGCCCACCGTGCGGGAACGTCGCAAGCTTCCGCAAGTTCCAGCAAACTGGAAAACCGTGAATCCCACGGAACCGTGAGCCCGCTTCGTGTAAATGAAATTTGCGGTCCGATGCCGGGCTCCCCTGCGGGAGCGTGAACCGGCGGGTGGGAGGATGGCGCAATTCCTGGTGTGATCGGCGCTTCCGCCCCAAACACCTCCGCGTGAATTCGTGTGGAATCGACACCCCATGTCTTCAAGCCCTCGGTCATTTGCTTAAGGAATGATGGTGGACCGCACAGGTAGAAATCCCCATCGCGAGTTACACCCAGCCGATCGAGCAGCGGCGTGTCCACATGCCCAACCGAGTCGTAATCGACACCGGGTTCATCCCCTGAATCGGGCTTGCTGTAGACAATGTGGCTTCGGCTGTTTACCAGGGTTTGCAAGAGTCCACGTGACTCTTTTGCAAACGGATGCTCTGCGCGGTTACGCGCTCCGTAGATCCACCAGACCTCACGATGCGATGCCGCGGAGGACAGCGAGTGCAACATGGCGAGTACGGGCGTTGCCCCGATGCCGGCACTGAGCAAGACGACGGGAGCATCGCCGGATCTCAGAATAAAACCGCCCCGAGGCGCGCTCACCTCCAAAATATCGCCCGCGAGTGCGTGATCGTAGAGATACGAGCTGACAACCCCGTTCGTCTCTCGTTTGACGCTTAACCGATAAGTCCTGGCGCCGGGCATGCCTGACATCGAGTAATTCCGGAGCAGCATTGGGCCGTTGGGTGTTGTGCGCAACCGTAGAACGAGAAACTGTCCAGGTAGAGCTGCCGGCAGAGGTGCCCCGTCCGTTTGTTCGATGGACAACGAGACCACATTGGCGGCTTCTCGATCTACTCTGGCGACGCGTAATGGCCGAAAACCCGGCCAGGCTGGTGGCGGGCCGCTTGAGGCCCTGAGCCCGGGATTCCCTGCCTCCGAAGTCTTCTGCTCTGCAATTGCCTCTAAAGACGTTTTCCAGCCCTGGCTGAGTGCCGGAATTCGCAGCGACCGTTCAAGTTGTTCGCGCGACGGGTTTGGCAAATACAGGAGGGCATCAACGTTGGCCACTGTGATGCGTTCGGGGCCATCCGCCACTTTCGTGATTTCGTCGCCAGCGCCGACTTCACCCTCTTCCAGCACGCGAAAGTAGAACCCAGGCCGATGATGTGAAACGAGCAGAGCAGCCATTGCCGGCTCAGCCATTCTGATACCCACGCGATAGCATGTGACGCGCGGCTGAGTAACCTCGAAGAGCGCGCTTCCAATGCGGTATCGATCGCCGATGCAAACCTCATCATCGGCTAAGCCGGCTACTGTGAAGTTCTCGCCAAACTGTCCGAATGAAAAATCGTTGCGGCCGAGCTGGGCCTCCCAGTAGCGATAAGCGTCCATTTGATACACCATCACCGCGCGGTGTTCGCCTCCATGCCCAGCGAGATCCCCTTGTCCATCGCCCTCCAGATTCAGGCGACGGGCTGCAATCCTGCCCTGGACTGGCTGTTTCCAAATCGCGGTGTGGACCTTCTCGCCCCTCCATGCCACGTCACGAGGAAGCCCGACATTGATTGACAGAAGCTGTGCCATCAAGATGCCTTCCTGGAAATATACACGGCGGAACGAACGAGCGACCGTCGCTCCTGTCGGGGCTGCTTCTCGCCGGGGCGATCCATCTTTCAAGGTTAAGTATTGCGCCGACGTCGATTGGTTTGCAGATCTGATTCCAGGCGTTCCGCGTGTAGTATCTCAAAGATACGCGGGACATAAGCGGGGGATGACGGCAGTCGGTGTCGGGGCGTTGACGGAAAAGTCGGATGCGTCGACCCGCTGAGTCGGCCCGCGAACAATCGTGTACGACTGTCTCTGCTTCAGTCTTTCGTTTCTATATCTTCGTCGTGGTGCGCGACTTGCGGTGACCACCGCTCGCAGTCGGCCGTAATAGCGAAACAAAGGAGAACGGACATGAAAATACTGATGGTGCTAACGTCGCATGATCGATTGGGCAACACTGGCCGCAAGACCGGCTTCTGGCTGGAGGAATTCGCGGCCCCGTACTTTGTCTTCCGGGACGCTGGTGTCGAACTGACGCTGGCTTCGCCAAAAGGAGGACAGCCCCCGATCGATCCCAAGAGCGATTTGCCTGAGAATCAGACCCCCGCGATGACTCGGTTTAAGCGGGATACGGCGGCACAGAAGGAACTATCTCAGACAGTGAAGCTCTCCGCCATGAAATCAGAGGATTTCGATACTATATTTTACGTGGGAGGCCACGGTCCAATGTGGGATCTCGTCGATAACGCCGATTCCATCGCGTTGATCGAGTCTTTCTACAACTCCGGCAAGCCCGTGGCCGCTGTCTGTCATTCGCCGGGTGTCTTCCATCGCGTAATGGTTCAGGGCCAGCCTCTCGTCAAAGGCAAGCGCGTAACCGGCTTTACAAACGGCGAAGAAGCCGGGGTGAATTTGACCCACGTCGTGCCCTTCCTTGTTGAAGGCGAGCTGAAAAGAATCGGCGGTATCCACGAGAAGGCAGCCGACTGGGCACCCTTCGCGGTAGTTGACGGTCGAGCTGTGACCGGCCAGAATCCGGCTTCGTCGACTGGCGCGGCCAAGGCGCTGATGGAATTGCTCGCAGCTCGCAAGGCTGCTTAGCCGGTAAGAGTTCGGCGCTTGGTCGGGAACAACAGCTACGACGACACAAGCCGAATGGATGAACAAGGAGCCATCATGATGAGTCTCGCTGACGCCGAGCGAATCATTTCCGCTACCGAGCCGAAGGCGGAATTGATTGGCCAGCCCAGGAACATCGCCGTCGAATATGACGGCGCTAACCTCGTTGCTCACGTTCGAATGGACGTGGGGTGGACCCACTGGCTGATCAGTGCTTTTGTAGCCCTGTTCGCCGCTTCGGCGCTCTTCGGACAACAAGCTCAGTTTCAAGGCAGCGTTCCGACCGGGGTAGCTTCTCCCACTCCCGTGACGCTGACGCTTCGTGACGCGATCGATCGCGGCCTAAAAACCAACCTCGGTCTACTACTCAGCGGACAGGTGAGCGAAATCGCGCGCGGTGAGCGGCTGCGGTCCCTGAGCGCGCTCCTGCCGCAAGTGACCGGGGAAGTAAGCGAGAACGTCGAGCAAATAGACTTGCCAAGCCACGGGATCGACTTTCATCTCCCCGGCGGCTTTACTACTCCGACAGTCGTCGGCCCATTCCACTACACCGATGCGCGCGCTTACGCCTCGTTCAGCGTCTTTGATTACAGCCTCCGCAAGAGCTATCGTGCTGCCCAAGAGGGCGAGCGCGCCGCTCAACTGTCGTTTAAAGACGCTCGCGACTTAGTGGTGCAGTCTGTGGCCAACGCTTACCTTGCTCGTGATTGCCGGTTCTTCCCGGGTGCAAGCCTTACGGGCGCAGGTGGAAACCGACCAGGCCATCTACGACCGCACCGCCGACCAGCACCGCGCCGGGAACCGCGGCGGCGATTGATGTACTTGCGGGCTCAAAGTCGAGCTGCAGCAGGAACAACAGCAACTGATCGCGCAGAACAATCAGGTCGCCAAAGACAAGTTGGCTTTGGGACGGGTGATCGGCCTGCCGCCGGGCCAAGAGCTTACGATCGCCGATACAGAGCCCTACTCGCCGCTGGCTGCGATGACTCCGGATGAGGCGCTGCGCACAGCTTACGAACAGCGCGCCGATTTCCAGAGCGCGCAAGCCTCCGTGCGCGCCGCCGAGAATTCCGTCAGTGCTGCTCGCGCCGAGCGCTACCCGAGCCTCGGCGTTGCCGCGGATTACGGCGATATCGGGAACGACGCCCGCGAATTCCAACGGAACGTTCACGTTTCAAGCTTTCGCGAAATTCAATATTTTCGACGGTGGGCGAATCAGCGGCGACATCATTCAAGCCCGGGCGGCGTTGAAGCAGCGGCAGGATGAGCTAGCCGATCTTGGCGGCCAGATCGATTATCAGGTGCGGGCGGCTTTGCTTGACATCCAGTCGGCCGCCGAGCAGGTAGCTGTCGCCAGGAGCAATCTCGACCTCGCGAACCAGACCCTGACGCAAGCCCAAGACCGCTTCGCGTCCGGAGTCACCGACACCATTGAGGTGGTGCAAGCCCAGGGATCGGTTGCCGTGGCCAACGACAACTTGATTGCCGCCTTGTACGCCCACAACCTGGCGAAGGTCGAACTCGCGCGCGCCCTGGGGTCTACCGAGCAACGAATTCAGAAATTCATGGAGGTAAAGTAGCCATGGCTGATGTCACAACCGCAGAAAGCCCAGCCGCAAGCACGCGGCCAGCCGATTCCTTCCGCGCCAAGTCGCCACGTAGAGGGCGTAAAACGCTCGTTCGCGCGATCGTGTTGCTGATCGCCCTGGCCGCGGTGGCCGCCGGCTCGTTTTACGCCTGGAGGTATTTCAGCGCGTACGAATCTACTGATGACGCTCAAGTCGATGGCAACATCAACGCGATCAGCGCGCGGATCAACGGCTACGTCGTGGATGTGCCCGTCGACAATGAGCGTTACGTGAAAGCCGGCGACGTGTTGGCCCGTATCGATCCCAAGGACTACACCGTCGCGCTCGCTCAAGCCGAGGCGGATCTGGCCGCCGCCGAGGCGAGCTACCAAGGCTCTCGCACCGATGTGCCCGTTACCTCGACCACCACCAGCAGCCAGTTGACCTCGGCGCGTTCCGGCAAAGTGGACGCGGTCGCGGCGTTGCTCGGCGCCCAGCGCCAGTTGAGCGCGGCCCGGGCGCGTCTGATTACTGCCCAGGCCAATGTGCGCGAGGCCGAGGCAACCTACAAGAAGAATGCGGACGATGTGGTTCGGTACAAGAAGCTGGTGGACAAGGATGAAATTTCGCAGCAAATCTACGATACGGCGGTTAACAACGCCAATTCCGCGAACGCGACCGTGGACGCACGCCGGGCAGCGGTCACCGAAGCCGAGGATAATGTCCGCGTCGCGCAGGCCGCCATCGATCAGGCCAATGCGCGCATCGCGCAGGCGGATGCTTCCATCCAATCCGCGCTAACTGCGCCGCAACAGGTAGCCATCAGCCAGGCGCGCGCCAAAACGTCCGAAGCCCAGGTGCTTCAAAAACGCGCTGCCGTCGACCAGGCCCGGCTGAATCTCAGCTACTGCACGATTGTCGCGCCGGTAAGCGGCATCGTCGAAAAGAAGAGCGTCGAGGTGGGAAGCAACGTCTCACCGGGCCAGGAGTTGATGGCAGTCGTACCTTTGGATGACATCTGGGTCACGGCGGATTTCAAGGAAGCCCAGTTACGCCATATGAAAGCGGGCCAGCGAGTCACGTTTAGTGTGGATGCTTACGGCCGTGAATACAAAGGTAGAGTCACCGGTATCGGTGGCGCCAGCGGTTCGCTGCTCAGCTTGCTACCGCCGGAAAATGCCACGGGAAATTTCGTGAAGGTAGTGCAGCGCCTCCCCGTCCGGATCGATATCGATCCCAACCAAAACAATGACCATCGGCTGAGACCCGGCATGTCAGTGGAGCCGAAAGTCTATGTCCAGTAGCGCCGACGTGCTTTCGGCGCCAGAGCGTTCCCTGGCGGCCGAAATTCAATCCCTGGCTCATCGGCGTGGTGGTCGCGATGGCCGCGTTCATGGAGGTGCTCGACACCAGCATCGCCAATGTGGCTTTGCCATACATGGCGGGGGGCCTCGGTTCGAGCAACGACGAGAGCACTTGGGTGCTCACGTCGTATTTGGTGTCCAATGCCATCGTCCTTCCGATCAGCGGCTGGCTGGCCAGCCTCTTCGGCCGAAAACGCTTCTTCATCGTCTGCATTTTCATATTTACAGTGGCTTCGGTCCTCTGCGGCAGCGCCGCTAGCCTGAACATGCTGCTCCTGTTTCGCGTTATCCAGGGCGCCGGTGGCGGCGGACTCCAGCCCATGGCGCAGGCCATCCTCGCCGATACGTTCCCGCCGCAGAAGCGGGGCCTCGCGTTTGCGCTCTACGGAATCACAGCGATCATGGCGCCCACCATCGGACCGACACTGGGCGGATGGATCACCGATAACTATTCCTGGCGCTGGATCTTCTTCATCAACCTGCCGGTAGGAATTCTGGCGATGTTCCTGGTCATGCGTCTGGTAGAAGATCCGCCGTTCCTGCGGCGAACCAAGAGGGCCGGCGTGACCGTCGACTTTATTGGTATCTCGCTGCTTGCTTTGGGCGTGGGAGCGCTGCAAGTGGTGCTCGATAAGGGACAGGAAGACGATTGGTTCGGCTCCCGGTTTATCACCCGCCTGGTGATCGTCTCGGTGGTCTGTCTGGTTGGTCTCGTTATTTGGGAGTGGCGTCATAAGACACCCATCATCGACGTGCATCTGTTCAAGAACTTCAACTTCGCGACTGCCAACCTGATGATGTTTATTTTCGGCGTTCTGCTATTCGGCGCACTGGTGACGATGCCGCAATTTCTCCAGACCGTCTTGGGATACACGGCGGAAAATGCCGGGCTGGTTCTGTCGGGCGGCGGCGCGGTGGTGCTAGCGCTGATGCCCATCGTGGGCGTGCTGGCCGGAAAATATCCAGCCAAATACATCATCGCCGCGGGCTGGCTGGCGCTGGCGATCGGGATGTATGTCTCCACAGTGCGGCTGGATACGTTGATCAGTTTCCAGTCGGCTACCGTGCTGCGTTTGATTCAATCCGTGGGCCTGGGCCTTCTGTTTGTTCCCGTAACAATGGCGGGCTACATCGGGATGCCCGCCGAAAAAGCCAATAGCGTGGCCGGCATCATCAACTTCATGCGCAATATCGGCAGCAGCGTGGGAACCTCTATGGTCACGACGCTGTTGGCGCGGCGCGCGCAAGTTCACCAGGTGGTGCTGTCGCAGCATACCACTCCGTTCGATCGGTCTGTTCAGAACCAGGTCAAAGCTTTGAGCCTGCGACTGGTGCACTCCGGCTCGAGCGTTGCCGACGCGCCCAAGCGGGCCTACGGTCTGCTTTACCGAGCTATGGGAGGACAAGTAGAGACACTCGCCTACATCGATATTTTCTGGGTGCTGACCATCGCGGCGAGCATAATGTTTCTGCTCGCCTTCATCGTTCGCAAAAACGATCCCAAGGCCAGTGGCGGTATGGCTGTGGGTTAGCGAAGCTATTTGGCGAGGGCTGTTGAATGATCAAGGTCATTACAATCGATCGCGAATACGGCAGCGGCGCGGCGGAAATCGCCGCCACGCTTGCGGCGCGGCTTGGCTGGAAATTGTGGGACGAGCTGCTGACCATCGAGATCGCCCGCATCACGGGCTGCGATTGCCCGGCGGTCGAGGAGCGTGAGGAGCGCCGCGATGCCCTGCACTACAGGCTCTTCAAGGCGTTCATACGCGGCAGCTTCGAAGGCACAATGCAGGCTCACCGGGTGAAGATGGTGGATGCTGACTGTATTCGCGAAGCCGCGGAAAAAGTCGTGCGCGATGCGGCCAGAGAAGGCAATTGCGTAATCGTCGGACGCGGATCGGCCTATTATCTTCAATCCAACCCGGACGCTTTTCACGTGTTCATCTATGCGCCGTTTGAAGAAAAGATCCAGCGGTTACGTGACATGGGCAAGACCGAGGAAGAGGCCCACGTGCTGGTCGAGACCGTCGACCAAGATCGGGCCGCGTACATCAAACAATACTTCAAACTCGAGTGGCCGTTCCGCGAGATTTACGATCTCATGATGAACTCGTCGCGTGGCGATGATGTTGTGGTGGACACAATTCTTAGTTCCGTTGCCGGTGTCGACAGATCACTCGCTCGCCGGTGACGAAACGGACTTGTTCCACATGCCGCTAAACCGCTCTTGGCCACCAGTCCGCGTGTTGCGAGAAGTCGTGTGATGGCGATACCTTTCTCGCAGCTCTGATGTTTACGGGCAGCGCCGAAGCAGCGGAGGGGGGCCGATGCAATCGCCACGTCAGGTGCAAAGTGAATGAACCGCTTGTCGCGGCGGCGAAGTGCGCGATTCAACTCCGCGATGAGTGTTTGCCGCATGCGGAGATACCTTCCGGTCTGCCTCCTGAGCTTCAGCGGCGTTTTAAGCATCGGGCTATGCCATGGGATTTTCTGGCAGGCTTCAGAATGAACACAGATTGACAATCCGTCCAAATGCCGCGTCGGATATTCGCCAGCTGTCGTACCCCGAGTTGTCCTGAAACCGGCGAGCGTCTTCCAGATGCTGTAGCGGCGGCAAGTTTGCGAGCCCAAGACCGCGCTGTCCCGAAGGCCCCGCACTTGCAACCATTGATTCATGTGGCCGGGGGCTGCACCCGCGCCGGGGTTCTTCTGGCCAACTTCACTACCCGATATGGAGATTTACGATGAGTCTTATCGACAAAGCGCTAAAAGCGAACCAGATGTATGCGAAGAAGTACGATAGCAAACTGGGGGCGCATCCAGCCCCCAAAATCGCAGTTGTAACCTGCATGGATCCCAGGCTTTCAGACCTCTCTGAAATGCTGGGGCTGCCGCAACGCCGATCTCGACGTTATCCGAACCGGCGGGCCAGCGGTAACCGAAGATGTGCTCGGAGAGCTTGTCGTTTCCACCCGTGTGCTCGGATCGAAGGAGATCATGCTCCTCAATCACACCGGCTGCGGATTCACGACATTCACGGACGATGAGCTGAACGCGAAACTCACTGCTTTAACCGGCGACGCGTCGCCCGCTCCGATGCGCTTCTTCTCTTACAAGGATCCTGAACAGAACACACGGGAACAGATTAAGAAGGTCAGATCACATCCGTGGATCGCCAAAGAAGTTCCTGTGCGGGGTTTTATTTTCGACGTGGAGACCGGTCTTATCAGGGAAGTCCATCGGGTTTCGAAGGACGCTGCCGCCTGAAGGACGGTGGCCTCCCGAGATCGATTCGAGCGGCGACAGGCCCCTGAGGTTTGGGGGGCAAATGCAGCTTCTCGATGAAACTTGCTCTGGATCAGTGGCAGGCGAATTCGTATTGGGCACCATGTTCGGTATTCCTCAACGAATAGAAGTGCGCCGGTGACAACGTTGTGTCCCGTTTAACCGGCGCGTGTTTCGCTGCTCAACCCCTCATCGCGAGGGAGCCGCGCGTCAGACATCGGTATCGTTGATGATTATAATCTCGCACGAGCCGAGCACGTGCATGAACTAATAGGGATCGCAAGCGGTGTTCCGTAATCACGCCGGCGGCGTTTCGGATCACGTCGACTCCGCCGTTCCGCACCTCTCAGATTCCGGAGAGGTCACCTCCAGTCCTCATTCACATAGCGTTGGCGGCGGAGTCCTCTTACGTGCCCTCCAAACGCTTGAGAGAATCGACTTGCTGCAACGCTCCGGCGCCGCGACCCGTTTGACCGATTTGGACTGGATTTGTACGGCGATGGTCCACTTTGGCTCGCGGTGGCAGCGCATTGCTGGTGCCATTGGCAAGAGCGTGCGCATTGGCCGGACCCGCAACGTCGATCGACGGTGGCGATTTTATGAGCGCGTTAATCCGTACGTGAGTGGCCCAAAGAGTTACCCGAGTAGTTCGGCGGCCCCGGATCGGTCCCGGCGGTGATCTCGCTGATGTGTAGCTGGCGGACTGCCGACACCGCACGTTGATCTCTCGCCTCGCTCACGTCTTACCGGATCCTGGATGCCAGATTCTAGCCGCAGCCGATCGCGCGGGCCGGGGATGCCAGTTCCGCGTTTGTTGTGCTTTTCATGGGGTTCTTGCAGCGGAAATTCGGATTGCATTTCATCTCGATTGGCCTGACCACGGAGGGCCTCATGAAAAACGATTGAATGGAGCCTGATGTGCTCTTCACACACAAAGAGAGCAGCCGCTGGACGGATACGCGCGAAGTGGCCGCTGACGGTAGGAGCGCGAAGAGTGCCGACCTCGCATTATTGCCAACGTCCGGGAGTATCGAATTGGTCCCGCAAATTGATGTCAAACCGGAGTGCTGCTTGAGAGCTTTCAAAAAGAGGCGCGCATTGTCTTCGTACGGCTTGACGATTCCACTTGTGATTCTGATGGCTGCCTTTCCCGTCTTCGCTCAAAGTCCGCCGGCATCGCCCGATCGCCCATGGCACAGCTCCGACGAACGGCAAATCACAAACTACGGGGCGCGTCTTCGTCAACCAGCGTTTCCCATCGAACCCGACAAGGCCTATTCCTTGGCGGAATTGATCGATCTGGCTGAAGCCCACAATCCCGAGACTCGCGTCGCTTGGGAAAACGCCCTCGCCCAAGGGGCAGCCCTCGGAATCGCACGCAGCGAACTATATCCGACCTTGTCTGCTATGGCGCTCACGGGTGTGGATCGCGAGGAGATTCCGCTCGGCACCCGGTTTTACCGCCACACGGATACGGCGGATCAGGTGTCACTGGATCTCAACTACACAATCTTTGACTTCGGGGCCCGTCGCGGCCGAATCGCCGCGGAGAGCGCGCGAGTATTGGCAGCGAACTTCGGTTTTAACGACGTTCACCGGAGACTCATCTTTCAGGTCCAGCAGGCCTATTATCGCCTGCTGAATGCGTCGGCCCAGGACACCGCCGCAAGAGCAAGTTTGGCCAATGCGGAGGCGGTGCAACAAGCCGCGGAGGAGCGGCTACGGAATGGTTTGGCAACTCTGCCGGACGTTCTGGAGGCTCGCAGTGCGACCGCGCAATCGCAATATGATCTGCAGGCAGTGTTGGGCGCGGAGCAAAGTCGCCGGGGTGATTTAGCTACAGCTTTGGGAGCCCCTGCCGCCACAATGATTCGCGTCGAGCCGCTGAGCGAAGTACCCACTCCCGAGTCGATCGGCGAGACCGTCGAGCAGTGCGATTTATCGCGCTCTCGACCAGCGGCCAGACCTCCAGGCTGAGGTGGCCGGCGTCCGCTTGGCGGAGGCGCAGCGGAAAGAGGCGCGGGCTGCGTACTATCCTAGCCTGAATTTCAGAGCCAACCCGAGCGCTCAATCGCTTTACCTGCAACAGCAAACGCTTGCGCATGGGACATACCGCCGACTTAACCGGCGGACTGGCTCTAAGCTTAAACTGGACCGTGTTTGACGGAGGCGCGCGTCGAAGCCGCCTGATGCAGGCAGAAGCCGAGATCCGCGGGGCCGAGGCGCAGGTCAACGCTGCGCGCGATAGCATCGAGGACGAAGTTTGGACCGCCTATTCGAATTTGAACACCGCCTTTCGCCAGCGCGAGGCCGCCACCGCGCTGCTGGACTCCGCCACCCAGTCCTATGCCGCCGCTCTTGAATCCTACAATTACGGCGTTCGCAACCTGTTGGACGTCACCGCAGCCCAGAAGGTTCTCGCCCAAGCCCGCTCGGCGGACATCCTGGCGCGGACGCAGGTACTAGCCACCCTGGCAGATTTGGCGTTCCGTTCCGGCGACGCGATCCAATCCAACACTAGGAAGGCTCGGCCATGAGCACTAATAAATGTCGGCGCATTTCGGAATGGGGGTCAATGCTCGCAGCGTTCTTCTTGACGGGTTGCGGGCGGGCTCCTTCTTTCGATGTTCTGGGTTCGTTCTTTCCAGCCTGGCTTGCGTGCCTGGCGTTGGGCCTGGTGCTCACGGTAGCTGCTCGATGGCTTCTGTCGCGTCTTCATATTGTGATCGCGCTTCCAGTTTTGACCTATCCGAGCCTGACGGCGCTCTTTAGTTTCGCGCTTTGGCTCGCGTTATTTCGATAGTGAGGAAAATCCTGATGACCGTCCAACACTGATACAAAACTTGGCGCCGACACGAAAATTGGAAGGGTGCTCGGAGGTGTGCTGAGCGCTGCTATCGTGATTGGCGCGGTGGCGCTAGGGCTTGTGGTGCTGTATCACGTGAATGCCTATCCACGAACCGACGATGCCGAGATACTCGCCAACTTCATCGGAATTGCGCCCCAGGTGGAGGGGCCGATCCTGCGCCTGAATGTACGCGACAACCAGTTGGTGAAGCAAGGGGACCTGCTTTACGAAATCGATGACCGGCCTTTTCGCTACGCTCTGGAGAACGCAATTTCAGAGCAGGCGGCTCTCGAAGGACAGATCTCGGATGAGCGGCGAAGAATCGCGGCGCTGGTGAGCGCGGT
The DNA here is from genome assembly GCA_963735145.1 of Bryobacterales bacterium. GTDB lineage: Bacteria > Acidobacteriota > Terriglobia > Bryobacterales > Bryobacteraceae > Palsa-89. The sequence continues at coordinate 170,442 of CAVTJS010000005.1, forward strand.
TTCCGTTTCCCAGGCAAATATTCAAGGCACAGAAGCCGACGTCACTCGATCGGCGGCGGCGGTGGATCAGGCCCGGGCTGACGTGGCAAACGCCGAACAGGGCGTCAGCCGCGCTCAAGCGGAGTGGACCTATGCGAATAACAACCTGCATCGAATTGAGCCTTTGCTGGTGAAGCAGTTTGTCACCGTGGATCAGGTGGATCGGGCGAGGACTTCGGAGATTGCGGAGACATCAAGCTCTGAAGCAGGCGGAATCTCAACTGCGGCTGGCGCAGGCGGGATTGCAGTCCTCATTGGCTCAACAGGAACGCTCCGGGGCAATGCTGGTGCAGAGCAAGGCCCAGCACGAACAGGCACAGAATGCGGTGACCACGCTCGAACCATTGGTCAACCAGCGCGGCGCAAGAGCCGCCGCTGTAGAGACAGCCCGCTACAATCTCAACAACTGCCGGGTCTATGCGCCGTTTGCGGCACGCGTCACGAATCTGACGATTTCAGAAGGCGCTTACGCACACATCGGCCAGCAGGTGTTCACACTGATCGACGCGCGCACGTGGTGGGCGGTCGCCAACTTTCGTGAAGGCCAGTTGCAGCACATCGCTCCCGGAATGCGGGCCGAGGTCTATGTGATGTCCAAACCGGATGTCCGTTTCACGGGCGTGGTGGACAGCGTCGGCTTCGGGGTGACTCCGGATGCGGACGTGGTGGGCCGTTTAGGACCAGTTCTTCCGGATGTGCAGAGAACCCTGAACTGGGTGCACCTGGCCACTCGCTTCCCGGTTCGCGTTCGTGTGGAAAACCCTCCGCCGGACTTGTTTCGAGTGAGCGAGTCAGCGGTTGTCGTGATTCGAGGACGTTGAGGGTGGGCACTCTCGCGCGCGACATACCGGCCGCACCCCAGCCATTCACGTGGTTATGGGAATTCCTGAAACATGAACTCGCTCCGTATCCAGGCCGGGCCGTGACCGTGGCGCGCATGGTTCTCGCTGCAACTTTGGTCATGATCATCTGCAACACGTTTCGCATTCCTTATGCGTTTCTAGGCGGCATTTATGCGCTGCTCATTTCGCGCGAAAGCCCTCGGGCCACTCTGACCTCGGCGGGAACGGTACTCCTTCTTGCTGCAACCGGCGTGGCCTATATACTGGTCTCCGTCCAATTTGTTGTCAGCGTCCCACTTCTTCACTTTCTTTGGAACATCGGTTCGCTCTTCCTGGCCTTCTATGCGCTCACAGTAGTAACCAACTACGGTGCTTTTGTGGCATTCGCCTTGGTGATCTCCATCGCCGTTGCCATTTGGGACCGGCATGTACCGGCTGGAACCAATGTCGCAGATACGCTTTGGCTTTCCTTGGTGGCCTTCATAGCAGTCGCCGTTACCTCCGGGGTGGAGCTGGCCTTTGGACGCATGCGGCCCGGAGACGATATCGTCGTGCCCGTCGCCGACCGTTTAGCCGCGATTCACAGCGTGTTGATTTGCTACTCCGAAGCGCGCCCGGTGGATCCGGCTACCGAAGAAAAGGTCATCCGGTTGGGCATGCTTGGAACATCAACATTGCGGCGCGCTTTGCGGCGGTCAGATTATTCGCCCCAGTACAGGGTACAGATGAGCGGTGTAGTAGCGCTGGTTGGAAGGCTCGTGGACATTACGACAGCGCTAACGCAGCTCAGTTTCGAGCCTTCCAGCTTTGATCAGGAGCATTTGGACCAGGAGCATTTGCGGAACTTGGCGGCGGCCGTCGCGAGCATCCGCGGCGATCTAATGTCCCGGCGAATTCCAGGCTCGATTCAGGTGAACGCCCAGGTGAACACAGAAGAGGAACCGCATCGTGTGCCGTTGCTGCGCGAAATGGAGAATACAATCGCGCTGATCCCTCAGGCTTTTGCAGGTTCCCGATCCATCGACGAGTATCAAGCGCCTTCAGAAGAGATGCCAAGATCAAAGCTTTTCTCGCCGCCGACGCGTTCGTCAACCCAGAGCACCTTCAGGTTCGCGCTGAAAGGGTGCTTTGCAGTGAGCGCGTGTTACGTCATCTATAACGCCGTCGATTGGCCGGGCATGGCCATACCGGTGATGCTCACTTGTTTCTTAACCGCGGTCTCGACGATCGGTACGTCTCGACAGAGACAGGTCCTGCGTTTCGCGGGCTTCGTGGTGGGTGGCCTTGTAATCGGCATGAGCGCCCAGGTGTTCATCCTGCCGTACGTCGATTCGATTGCAGGATTCACGGTATTTTTCATCCTCGTCACAGCGCTGGCCGCGTGGTTCATGACGTCCAGCCCGCGATTATCATTCTTCGGGCTGCAACTGGGCGCGGTGTTCTACGTGATCAACATAAATCAGAAGTTCGCGAGGGAGACGTCGCTCTCCGTGGCAAGGGACCGCGTTGCCGGGGTCTTCCTGGGGCTGCTGATGATGTGGTTGATATTCGATCAAATCTGGAGCGCTTCGGCGAGTGTCGAGATGAGGAGAGTGTTTATTTCCACTTTGCGTCTGTTAGCTCAGTTCGCACGGGAACCAGTTTCACCTGACATCCGGTCGGCCATCCAGCGCACCTCAGCCCTTCACGATACGATCAACACTAAATTCGATAACGTGAGATCGCTTGCCGATGGGGTTCTTCTCGAATTCGGCCCCTCGCGGCGCCACGACCTGGCTTTGCGCGACCGCATTCGGAGATGGCAACCCCAATTGCGGGCGCTCTTTCTAATGCGGAGTGCATCCCTTCAAGTACCGTCTTCAATTGCCGGGCTTCGAATTGCCGCAGGCTGTGATTGCCTCCCTTCAGGCGTATGATGAGTGTTCTGCTCAGACTGCTTGAGAATATAGCGGATCAAATGGAGGGTAAGACGTCGCAAGGAAGCCCTGTGTCTGCGGACTCCGTAGCACTGCTGGAGCAGATAGGGGAATCGTGTCGCGTGGACGAATCGCGACTATTGCTCTCAGAGCATGGCGCGACATTCGTCCCTTTGCTTCGTCAGATTGACCGATTGACAACCCGGCTGGCGGACCAGATCGCGATGGAAATTAATCGGCCTGACTAGCGGAAAATAGTGAGCCGCGTCCGTAGGTCGCGCAGGGGCGTCGTCGGCGCATCATTTCGGATGTAGGGTCAAGAGGCGGAATCCAGGCTCAGCACTACACAAGAGATCGCCCTCGAAAACTTGGCAATCATCGACGAATCTTGGAAGAGCCTGCTTGTGCCAATGTGTCCCCCCGTCCGCCGTGTACGCAAGCCTGCTTTGCCCCTTGCCTTCCAAGAAAAGGACAAAGCCTCTTTCTCTCGAAGTAAATCGCACCACGCTTGCCTTCTTGTTCGTCCCTTGAAACGATAAATCAGGATCCGGTGTCCAGTACTTTCCTCCGTCAACCGTGGAATACAAATAGGTGCCCTCACCGATGTGATTCCAAACAGTGAGCCAGCCGCGCTGTTGATCGAGGAAGAACAGATCACTTACCCTTTCCGGTGGTTGCGGTGGAGTCGTTCGGGACTCTTCCCAGTCCCTCCCCCCATTGACGGTTCGGAACACAAGGAAATCCTTTCCATGGACGCCGGCGATCCAGCCATTGTCGGGCGTGAGGAAGACCATGCGATAGATGAAACCGATATCCGGGATCTTGGTTTCCACCCAAGAGTGGCCTCCGTCATTCGTACGAAAGAACTTGTCGGCCACGGTTCCCTACCCATGGCGATCATCAATGAACTGCATGCTTTGCAGGAACTGTTGGGAGACACGCTGCCAATGCTCACCGCCGTCCCGCGTACTGATCACTTCTGTCTCGTCGACGATGCTGTCCCACCGCGCGATCCAGCCGCGCGCTGCGTCCAGAAACGAGAAGGCAAGTCGTCCGTCTGGGTCGGTGTACTGCTGGCTCTGGGGCACTTCCGTCCAGGTGCGCCCGGCGTCCGTGCTCTGGACAACGATCGTATTCACCTCATTTAGCACGTCTTTGAAGCCAACTCCCCAGACTTCGCTACGACTGACGAATTGAATCTTTCCGAGCCCAGCGGCGTTCTTGCATCCGATGCATCTACCTTCGGTCCAGGTCAGTTCGAAGGGACGGCTCGCCGCTTTTGGGCCCTGTCCATACCCGATGGTTAACAGAAGCACGAGCCCGAACCCCGCTACGGAGAGCCTTGTCATATCCTTGTTCCAGGATTCAGCGTACACCACCGCGAACAGGCAAATACGCAAGGCTCCCGCCCTCTGCCGTGACGACTAGTGTGCGGCCGCACCCTTGAGGGACGTATTAAATAGCCGGAGGCGCGAATACACCACCTGTCTGACTGACTCGACCACATCCGGCAGCAGCTTGTAGGGGACCACTTCATCCGGCTTCTTCGCCAGCGCGGACTCCAACCCTCGGCGCCACGCAACCCGCAATTCCGTATTTATGTGGACGATGGTGATTCCAGCTTCAATCGCGCCCAGAAACCCTTGGTCGTCCGTACCAGATCCTCCATGCAGCGTGAGAGGTTTTCGCGTAGCGCGCTTGATCGCCGCGATCCGCGCCGGATCCACGTGCTTCTTGGTTTTGCCCTCCACCATGCTCTTTAGCATCCCGTGCATATTGCCCACCGCCGGCGCGAGCACATCCACGCCGGTGCGCTGGACGAACTCGCTGGCTTGTTCAGGCGTGGTCATCGGACTCATGTTTTCGGGAATCTTGTCGTGAATTGAAGAAGAACTGCCGATGAAACCCAGTTCGCCCTCCACCACAATCGAAGGGTGAATCGCCTTCATCTCGGTGACCGCCTGCTTCGTCTTGGTCACATTGTCTTCGAACGGCAACGCGGAGCAATCGAACACCACTGAGTCAAAGCCGGCTTGGGCCGCCTCACGAGCCTTCTCGATCGAATGAGTGTGGTCGGCATTAAGGTATATGGGAAAGCCGTCCTGTTCTCGAATGCTGCGGACCAACGCGGCGATCTGGTGAACGCCGATGAAGTCGCGCTCGCCCTCAGAGACACCGACTAGAACCGGCACATTAAGCTCGCGGGCTGCTAAGTACACTGCCTTCAGCGCCACCAGATCGGAGATATTGAAATGTCCTACCGCAACCTTCTGCTGATCGGCCTCGGACAGAATCTGCTGCAACGGCTTCATTTTCACGCTCCTCCGATGTGTTGCTTGCACGACGAATTCCGTTCAGAAGCTGTACTGAAGGCTTGCAGCAAATGGTTCCTCCATTGACCGTCCTGTCTCTTTCTGTGTCGGAGGATCGACTTCAGTCAACGGACTCCATCCAAGAACTTGAGAAGGCAGCTCGATCTGAATGGTCCCGCGATTGCTCCCGTGCATCAGTGGAGGCGGGAATGAATCCGAAGCTGAATAGAGAGCTGCAAGACCTGTGTATCAACACGATCCGAATGCTGTCGGCCGACGCTGTGCAAAACGCGAACGCCGGTCATCCGGGCATGCCGATGGGCGCTGCCGCTATGGCGTTCACTCTTTGGACGCAGTTTCTCAAGCATAACCCGCGGAACCCGCAGTGGTTCGACCGCGATCGTTTCGTATTGTCCGGGGGACACGGGTCGATGCTGTTATACAGCCTGCTCTACCTTTCCGGCTACGACCTGCCTCTCGAAGAGATCAAGCATTTCAGAAAATGGGGGAGCGAGGCGGCCGGTCATCCTGAGCGTGGCCTGGCGCCCGGCGTCGAGGTCACCACGGGACCACTTGGGCAAGGATTCGGAAACGGCGTGGGCCTGGCGATTGCCGAGGCCTGGCTCGCGGCGCGCTACAACCGGCCTGGACACAAAATTGTAGATCACTATACTTACGCGATCTGCGGCGACGGTGATCTGATGGAAGGCGTCAGTCAGGAAGCTGCCTCATTGGCCGGACATTTGCGTTTGGGGAAACTCATTTATCTGTACGACCAGAATCACATTTCGCTCGCTGGCGCCACCGAAATCGATTTCACCGAGGATGTGGCAAAACACTTCCAAGCGAAAGGCTGGCACACTCGCGTGGTTCCGGATGGCAATGACACCCAAGACGTGGCCGCCGCGATTCGCGAAGCCCAGGCCGAGGATCAAAGGCCATCGTTAATCCTGGCGCGGACTCACATCGGCTATGGCAGCCCTCATAAGCAAGACAACTTCACCGCGCATGGGGATCCGCTGGGAGAAGAGGAACTACTAGCCACCAAGAAAGCCTTGGGGTGGCCAAGCATGGAGAAGTTCTACCTGCCCCAGGACTCGGTGGAATATTTCCGTCAGGCGGTTCCTCATGGCGCGCAAATGGAGGACGAGTGGCGCAAGAAGTTCGATGCATACAAGCAAGCGTTTCCAAAGGAAGCCGCCGAGTTCGAGAGCATCGTTAGCGGCAAGCTCCCGGAAAACTGGGACGCCGACCTCCCCAAATGGAAGCCCACCGATAAACCGATCCCAACTCGCGCCGCGGGCGGCGAAGCGATGAATGCTCTGGCCAAACACATCCCCAACCTGATCGGCGGATCAGCGGACCTGAACCCGTCCACCAGGACGCCCCTGAAGGGCCTGGGAGACTTCCAATCGCCTGAAGTATCGGGGCCGGGAACGCTGGGTGCAGTGGGCGGGGAGTGGAGCTATGCCGGGCGGAACATTGCTTTCGGTGTTCGCGAGCACGCCATGGGAGCCGCCGTCAATGGAATGGCCGCACACGGCGGCGTGCTTCCCTTCAGCGCGACGTTTTTCACCTTTTCCGACTACATGAAGCCTGCCATCCGCCTGGGAGCCCTGAGTCATCTTAAAGCGATCTACATTTTTACGCACGACAGCCTCGGACTCGGCGAGGACGGCCCCACTCACCAGCCAATCGAGCACCTGGCCGGGTTGCGCGGAATTCCAGGCCTTACGGTCATCCGTCCTGCTGATCCGAACGAAACCGTGGAGGCCTGGGCCTTTGCAATTCAACATAACGGTCCGACGCTGTTAGTGCTGACGCGGCAGATAGTCCCACATCTTGACCGCAGCGGCGCCAAAGACCCCGGTGTCGCACGCGGCGCCTATGTGCTCGCGGACGTCGACGGCGGTTCTCCGGATGTGATCCTCATCGGCACCGGCTCCGAAGTCAGTCTCTGCGTGCTGGCGCGTGAGAAGCTGAAGAATTTCGGAGTGAAGGCACGCATAGTCAGCATGCCGAGCTGGAGCCTGTTCGAGGCCCAGGAGGACTCTTACCGTGAAAGCGTCCTTCCGCGAAGCATCAAGAAACGCGTCACAGTGGAGGCCGGCTCATCGATAGGATGGCATCGCTGGGCGGGCGACGAGGGTTCGGTCATTGGTGTGGAGCGCTTTGGGGCGTCGGCGCCTGGCCAGGAGGTTCTTGCTCATCTGGGCTTCACGGCGGATCACGTGGCGGCTGCCGCTCTTCGCATCTTGGGCAAAAACAACGAAGCCGATTTGGTATACGGATCTGAAGCAACGTTGGTGACGGCGTAGCGGCTAAGTCCCTATGCTCTCGTCGGTGAATCAACCGCGTTCCTGGGGCGGGGCGATGGGACCGGCTAGTTGAACTGCGTTGCGATCCCGTGCTGGGCGTATGTCCTTAAGTTCCAAAAAATACGACTTGGATCAACCGCATCATCGCGGCCGGGGCCGGTGACCGATTGCCCGATGGCTCCGTTTACAGCATCTTTGAGGTGAATTATGGCTAAACAGACGAGCTTTCAAGCGGATATTCGCCCGCTCTTTACGGAAGGCGACATTCACGCCATGAGCAAGGCGTTCAATCTCGCAAATTATGACGACGTGAAAGCACACGCCGCGGCCATCTACGACCGGATTCGTAGCATCGGCGGGGCTGTCATGCCGCCACCGCCGCCAAGAGGACAAGGTCCCTGGCCCCAACCCCGGATTGAGCTCTTCGCCAAATGGATGGCGGACGGGTACCAGCCCTGAGAGGGGAGGCCAGCATGGTTAACACTCGAATAGCTTTCGTCATCTTGTAGTTGCGCAGCCTTGCTCCTGCCGCCAAAAGACATCCGGTGCGGAAACTGAGACTGCGCTATAAGCGTAACTTCGATCGGCCAGAGGCAATTGAGCGGTCTATTTGCACACGAAGTTCGCGGCATCGTTTGGATCGCCCGTTCCACTATAGTGAGCCATCTTCGGATAGGGACAAAGCGGCCGCGTGCGGTCCATCTTCCCGGCGGTGAGATGAGATGCGAAGATTTGGTCGGGCGCCTTTCCTTCTTCCACCCAATGTTCCAGGGCGCTTGTCATACTGAAGACGTTCGGGCCTTCGCCTCCGCCGCAGTGGTTCATGCCAGGAACCATAAACAGGCGGACCGATTGAGCCGTCTCGTCCCAGCCTCCCATCCGTGCTTTTACTTTTTCGAAATACTCCACTGTTGCCGCGGGAGTGATGTTGGTATCGGTCCAACCGTGATAAAGAATCAGCTTTCCTCCGTGCATCACAAACCGCTTCAGATCAGCGCTGGTTGCATTGATTGTTTCATTATCAACTCGATCAGCCAGGGTCGCGTCGCCATCAAGATTGAAAGTTCGCCAATCCCAGTCTGGATTTCGGAAGACCACGTACTTAAAATAGTCATTGGCAGGCGAAAACGGCGCGGGGCCACCAGCGATGGCGCGCCATCCTAGTTCGCTGCCCGGCTCGAACCGTGGAGACAACTGTTCGCCCGTGCGCGGGTTCAGCGCTGGGGAATAGATCTTGCGAACTGCTTCCACCTGCGGGCGCGTCAGGCACTGGGAATTATCCCCCTCCTTGCATTCGAGCGTTCCGGGGTCGAAGCGGCAAGCCTGCGGATCGCTTATGAGGCCGTCCTTAAGCCCATCGCGCTCATCGCAAGCTGCGACCGCGGCCTGGTGGATGACGGGATATTTTTCCGGCGGGATGTAGCTCGCTGGATCTTTCAATGCAGCCAGGGCCACCCACAGCGCCTCGATGGAACGATGGGTCCAATTAAGTACCGGCGCGCCCGCCACGATGCCGTCGTAATCGTCCGGAAAGTTCTGGGCCTCTTTCAGCCCCTGTTTGCCTCCCGATGAGCAGCCCACCCAATAGGAAAGCTTGGGATCGTTGCCGTAGAACGTTTTGATTACCGCCTTGGCCTTGATCGTCATTTCGTGCTCGGAGCGCCACGCGAAATCGATCAATTTCTCCGGATGTCCGAGGGCGAAACTGCCGCTTCCGCCCGTGTGACCGGTGTCGGTGCCGCTGGTGGCGTAGCCGTTCAGCAGCGCCTCGGCCATATTGGCGTAAGTGATTGAGCCGGCCCATCCGCCATTCCCCACCGCCTCATACTTCCCGTTCCAGTTTGCCGGCATCCAGATTTCGACTTTGATGTCGGAATCCGGCGTTGGCTTAAGGGTTGCAGCGACGCGGCAGAACGGAGGGAGCTTCTTGAGAACGCCGGCCGCGGGCCTCACCCCAGGAGCGTTCAACTGGTCAGGCCGCAGGTTTTCAGGGAGTGTGAATTCCCCCGCCGCTACTGGCTGCGCCAGTGTGATCGACGCTTCCGGCAACAGGAGTTTCGAGAGTTCCTCGCAAGAGGATGGCGCGGCGTACATGAATCGCGGCAGGATCAGCACGGAGCAAAGCGCGACCGCGGTCGTGGCCCCTGGAAGCTGCATCATAAATGATATCCCTACGATTCTAGTCCAAGTGCGCGGTTTCGTTGGAGAGGCCTGATATCGCGCATGTCAGCTGTCTGCACTGGCTCTTCCACGATGCCACGTCGGCGCGCGCCACTGACCGCAGCGAGAAACTCCCATCCATCACAACGGCTGGCCTCGTCCTGGCTTGAACGCGGGAGGCCGGCAGTGTAGACTGCACCAGAGATGACTATGAAATCCAAATCGGTTCCCTTAGTTTCCAACTGGATCCTGCCGCTGGTTCTGATCGCGGTGGCGTCTGGCTTGATCTGGCCCGAGACTAGCGCCCGGGCGGCGGCGAACCCTGACAAGAAGGGCACGGTCGAAATGATCAAAGTGCACGGAAAATCGCTGGAAGGGAACCTGGAGGGCGATTCGCCGGATCGCGACGTGTTCGTTTACCTACCGCCTAGCTACGCAAGCGCCAAGAACCGGCGTTATCCGGTGGTCTATTTTCTGCATGGATACAGCGTCAAGGCTGAAGCCTACTGGAACCTGATGACCGTCCCGGCCACCGCGGACAAGGAAATGACCGACGGAACGGTCCAAGAAATGATTCTCGTGAATCCCGACGCGTATACGATTTACAGTGGCAGCATGTACTCCAACTCGCCGACCACCGGCGACTGGGAGACGTACATCACTCGCGACTTAGTGGACTACATCGACAGCCACTACCGCACCATTCGAAACCGCGACGGCCGCGGCTTGGCCGGGCACTCCATGGGTGGTTATGGAACATTGCGCCTTGCCATGAAGTACCCAGAGATGTACTCCAGCATTTACGCCATGAGTTCCTGCTGTCTGATGAACAACCCGGGCGCGGCCCGCCCCCCGCAGCGGCAACCCGCGGCCACCCCCGAGAACCAGGACAAAGCTGGAAAAGCGGGGCCGGCCGGCAGAGGACCTGGAGGCTTCGGGAACGTTCTATCCGCTGAGGCGGCCGCCTGGTCGCCGAATCCGCAGAACCCTCCCAAATTTTTCGACCTCCCGACGGAGAATGGCGCCGTACGGCCCGAGATCGCGGCAAAATGGATCGCTAACTCGCCGCTCGCGATGGTTGATCAGTACATCTCAAATCTGAAGCAATACCACGCATTCATGATGGATGTGGGTCTGCAGGATGGTCTCGCGGCTTCTAACCGGGAAATGGACGCATCGCTCACCGAGGTTGGAGTTCCGCACAAGTTCGAAACCTACGAAGGCAATCACATGAACCGCGTGAAGGAGCGATTTGAGAGCAGCGTCCTGCCGTTCTTCTCTGAGAATCTGAAAACGACCGCGACCGGCAAGCACAGGTAAATCCGCGCGAGCGCAGATTGTGATTGCAATTCCGATAATCCCGGTCCCCTTTTCTTGTTTCGTCTAGCGACATGTTGACGGCTGGCACGCGCCAGTCGGTGCAACTCCTAGTAGACCCAGGGCAGGTATTGGCCGTCCGTGCTTTGAGTCTATTTCAACCATCCATCTGATCCTGCAAGGCAGCAGTTCAAATGGTCCTGCCGGTACAAACGGCGGATGCGGTTGTCGAGGAAAACCCGGAACCGTAGTTAATGTGGTCTAGGATGGTCTTGAGACTTGGTTGGCAACTTGTAACCGATCGATTTGGTTGGTTGCGGGGGATGGATTTGAACCACCGACCTTTGGGTTATGAGCGTACTTGGCTTTGGCTATGTAGTTAATAACAAGGCACGAGTGGCCCTCGAAAGAGCCTTAAGTAACCCTCGGGAACCGGTATTGGGAGTTGAATGGGAGTCGATTTTGACCTTTGGGTTTACGACCCAAGGAATGGGAGTCGGCGAACGCAAGGCATTGGCCGAAGGCCGGAGTCGACAGACATGTCTGGCTCCCTTCCTGACAATGCACGTCGGGGGACAGCAGCGTTATCGCCTGAACGTGCCACGCCATTGAAAGGCGGTGCCTGATGGCCAGGACAGGAGCTAACACGCCTGGGACAATGTCCTCAACCTTTGAGGACGGGTCGGCGAAAGCCGCACGCACATGTCAAAGCGGAGATGGCGTTCTTCATGGAGGAAGTTGCGCCTACTTTCGACGGCAGTCGCCGACCCTCTCCGCGAAGACGGTCGGCTTTCCGTCAACCAGCTCTTCACCGGCGTCCGCACGGTCGACGCTCACTTCGCCTGGCTTCGGCAAAACCTCGACGAGAATCCGCAAACGCCGCGCTACATCATCACGGTTCGCGGCGAGGGCTACTGGTTTCGAGCCGTAGGAGTGGCGTGGCCGTCAGCGCCTTGCGTGGGACCGGTGGATAACACTCCTTACACTTCTCTTCGCGTCATCTAGGTTCCCGCCGTCGTCATTCCTTGCAGAGGACCAAATATGCTTTCCATGGCTCAGCACGAAAGAACCGCCCTGCGGCTGGCGCCGATTGCCGTGTCCGAAACAAGCGGCGAACGGGTCGTTTTGGACGTGGGGGATGACTTCAGAATTAGCCATCTCATCTGTACTCTGTTGCGGCGTGCAGTTCACTGTCGCTCTGAATTTGGAGGGCGAGCAGGATCTCTCCAAATCCGCCATTCATTTGCACTGGAGCTCCCGGCCGGTGCAGCTGGATCAGATCGGTGAGCTGCCGGATAGCACCGGCACGGATCATCTGGTCTTCGATGTGCGCAACGATGCGGCCCAAGCCGTAGTGTCAGCGACTCCAGGCTTCTCACCAGTGCATTCCGGCACAGTGGCTCACGTGCCCTTCACCGCGCTAAGTGCGGGAGACGACTCGGTAAAGGCCACCCTCACTGCATCGCAAGGATCGACTCAAGGCGCGCCGGGGGATTCTATAACGCTGGCAGGCATCGTGACGAGACCCATCCAGGTGCAGCGATTGACGGCGGTCACGCCGCCAGCGGAAGCTCAATGATCACGCTCAGCCCTGGATAAACGTTTTGAGCCCACAAGCGCCCATGATGGACGCTGACGGCGCGGTACGCGATTGCAAGACCAAGCCCTACGCCGCCCGTGGAAGTGTCGCGCGAATCGTCCACGCGGAAGAACGGTTGGAAAATCTTAGGCAACAATTCCTCGGGAACTCCCGGGCCAGAATCACGAACGTTAATACGAACGGTTTGATCGGCAGCTTCCATCTTGACGTCCACGGTAGTTCCCCGCGGAGTATGCCGGATCGCGTTCCTAACAACGTTCTCCACTGCGCGGCGCAGCAATTCCCGGTCTCCCTGTAGAGTGAGATCGAACTCGCCTATGACGCCGATGCTGCACCCTCGCACCTCGGCGTCCACCCTGCAATCGTCAACCACACCGCGAAGTAGCTCGCCCAACTGAAGAGGCTCCAAATGGGTGGCCGACGGATCGCCTTCGGCACGCGTCACCTCGACCAATGCTCCGACCAAGTCTGTCAGGCGGTCAATTTCTTTCTTCAACCGCCCCACTGCGGCGTCTCGATCCGGCGCCCTCCGAGTGAGTTCGGCTGCAAAGCTCAAACGCGCCAGCGGGGATCGCAGTTCGTGTGACACGTCCTGCAGCAAGCGCCGTTCGGCCGTTACCAGAGTTCCGATGCGCTCCGCCATGCGGTCGAAGCTTCTGCTCAGTTCGCCGATCTCGTCTTTCCGGCGCGATTTTAGACGCACGTCCAGGTCGCCGCGGCCGAAGCGCTCCACTGCCCGAGACAGATCACGTAATGGCCTGGCGATGTTCAGCGCCAACATCCAACAAACCAGTGCAATGGCCACCAGAATCAGAAAATAGTAAGGGAGCAGGCTCTGGATGCCGAAGGGTGGCGGCAAGAGGCTGATCAAGCGATACCGATTGTCGCGCGATGGGGTAACCATCACCAGGTGGCCATTCGACTCTTGCGGCCGTTCCGATGCCGGCCGCGCAAGCTTCAACAAAGCGGATCGGTCTTCGCCCGTCAGCAGGTCCTTGCCACCCTCATCCGTGAGATAGTCATGTTCCTTTATAAAGCTATGCAGGTTTCCCAAATATGCGCCCAGTCCTGTCGCGCCGCCGGATTCGTATGCCCGCACCGCATCCGCTGTCTGCCACGCGTGGATGTCAGTGATGAATCCTCCCCTTGCCGCCGCTCCTGAAACGAAAGTCGAAACCATCACGAACGCGACTAGCGAGAGCAGCAGGGTGACGAAGCACCACAGCAAAATCCTTAGATAGACGGATCTCATTTGGCGTGTCCCACTTTTGACTGCTCGGGGCGAGCTGCAAAAAGATATCCGACGCCTCGCACGGTCTGGATCAGCGTTCTATCCGCGCCTTCCAGCTTCTTCCGCAGATGGCTAATATGCACATCCAGCGAGCGTTCATAGGGCGTGGACTCGCGCTGGTACAGGATCGCCGTCAGCTCATCGCGCGATACAGCGCGGCCTGCCGATCGCATCAAGAACTCGAGAATGTCAAATTCAATCGCGGTGATTTCGACGCTTTCGCCCCGGCGCCAGACTTCGCGGGTCTGCGGATTGAGTTCAACCCCTCCCGTTGAGATCGTTCGTGGCTCCAGCATTTCCCCCTTTCCAACCCGCCGCAACACTGCCCGGACGCGGGCCAACAGCTCTTCAGGGCCGAAGGGTTTCGGAAGATAGTCGTCCGCTCCCGCGTTCAAGCCGGTGATGCGGTCCTCTTGCGCCGTGCGGGCGGTCAGCATAATTACGGGAATTATGCTGCGCTTTCGAATCATACGCAGCAGCTCGAAACCGCTGAGGATCGGCAGCATGACGTCGAGAATCACAAGGTCGAAGTTGCCTTCGAGAGCGCGAGCCAGACCCTGCCGGCCATCATACACTGCCTCCAGGCGGAACCCCTGGGGCAAAAGAAAGTCGTTCATCAAAGAACAAAGCTCGGTATCGTCCTCAACCAGAAGGATCGATTGAAGAGAACCGCCAGTCTCAGGTCGTATTTCCATCCCGTTGTCGTGATGCCACTTTACCTCAAATTCCGCCGCAACGGACAAATCCGGAGCTCACTTTTACAAAACTTAAGGCGCATCGAATGCCGAAGCGTTGTTCACTAGAGAAAATGAGGAAAGCCGCAGCATCAGCACTAGTTCTGGTTGCCTTTGCACTGCCGCCGGTGGCGGCGCAACCGCCGGCAACCAAGTCCTTTATCGGCACAGTGACGGCGTTCAAGCCCGAGATAGAAGTAGAAATCAAGCCGGACAATGCCGCCGCTGTTGACGTGAAGCTCACGGCCGACACCGTCGCGCTGAGAGTGGCGCCTGGAGAGAGGACCCTGAAGAACGCAGTAAAGGTGAGCGTCGGCGAACTGGCGGTTGGCGACCGCGTTCTGGTCACATTGGAGCCCGAGAATACAAATGTTCGCCGCATCATCATCATGTCCGCTGCGGATATCAGCAAACATGAGGAAGCCGATCGCCAGGACTGGAACGCACGCGGAATCTCCGGGATCGTTGCCGCCAAGAGTGGCAGCACAATTACCTTGCGGATTCGATCGCTCCAAGGCGAAATCCGACCGACCGTTACGGTGTCCGATCTGACAAAGTATCGCAGATATGCTCCGGATTCCGTCAAGTTCGCCGACGCCAAACCAAGCAAGTTAGATGAAATCAGCGTGGGTGATCAGCTTCGCGCGCGCGGCGAGAAGACTCCAGACGGTCTGGCAATAGTGGCAGACGAAGTAGTGTTCGGAACATTTCTGACCACGGCCGGCTCGGTGGTCTCCGTGGACATTGCGGCGATGGAGATCACCATTAAGGAAACAGGAACCGGTAAACCTCTAGTAATCAAGCTGACGCCCGACTCCCGGATCAAGCAAATGCCGGCCCTCCCTGGCATGGGCGGATCCCCGGGAGGTGGCCCACCTTCGGTGGCGTTCAGTGCTGGACCACCCCCTGGAGGTCTGAATGCCATGCCTCCTGGCACCGGACCTACTCTCGCGCAAATGGTAGAGATGATGCCCGCGGGAACCATCGAAGACGTGAAGCCCGGCCAGACTATCGTCGTTTCTAGCACCAAGGGCGTAACCAGCGATCGGGTCACTGGAATCATGCTTCTCACAAACGCGGAAATGTTGGTTCGGATGGCCACGGCGCAATCCGGTGCCGGAGCGGGCGCGATCAACGGGGTGGGTGGCGACGGAACACCTCCCCAGGGGATGCCACCGGGGGCTATGGATATGGGCGGCATGCTGGGAGGCATAGGTCTGTCCGGTATGGGCCCGTAACGGGTTCGCAGATCTAACTCCAGAGAACCCGCAGTTTGTCCAAAGGATTCACTCATGAAGAGTTTACGAGAGCTGTGTCTACATATATTGTGCGTTGTCAGTCTTACTTCGCCATTTGGGCTGCGGGCCCAATCGGTCGCCTCCAGTCTGCACGGGATCATTACCGATCCATCTGGAGCACTTGTGCCCGACGCTCTCATACAACTGCGCGGGCCGGGCGGCGAACAACGCGCAACCACAAATACGAGCGGGCAATACACTTTCCCGACCTTGCCCAGTGGCAAATTCAACGTGCGTGTTATCGCGAAAGGCTTCACCGTCGGGCAGAGGCCCGGACTGGAGATTAAGGGACCAACAATCTTCGATCTACAACTCACCATCGAGGCCACCTCGCAGGTAGTCAACGTGGAGGACGAAGCCAACAGGGTCTCGGTGAACACGGATCCAACATCCAACGGCGGCGCACTGGTACTGGGACAGAAGGAACTGCAAGCGCTTTCCGACGATCCCGACGAACTGGCGCAGCAATTGCAAGCCATGGCTGGGCCGGGTGCCGGCCCAGAAGGCGGACAGATCTACATCGACGGCTTTACAGGCGGCAATCTGCCTCCCAAATCATCGATTCGTGAGGTAAGGATTAATTCCAATCCATTTTCGCCGGAATATGACCGCCCGGGTTTCGGCCGCATAGAAATATTCACCAAGCCGGGAACCGACGCTCTGCACGGTCAGGTGTTCTTCCAATACAACGATCAGTACTTCAATTCGCGTAGCCCCCTCTATACGCAGTCGTCGTCGCTGCCGCCTTACAAGAACTTATTCTTCGGCGGAAATCTGAGCGGCCCGATCAAGAAGGACAAAGCATCGTTTACGCTGGATTTTGAACGCCGCGATATCACCGAGAATGCGTTCATCCTGGCAACCGATCTGAATGCCAGCTTGATTCCGCAGACCGTCAATCAGGCCTTACTGACTCCGCAAACCCGCACCAGCGTGAGTCCCCGCATGGATTACGCGATCAACGCAAACAATACGCTGGTGGTGCGCTATCAAAACCTCCGCATCGGTCTCGACAACCAAGGCGCGGGGAGTTTCAATCTACCGTCCACGGCCTACAACCAGGGCACCACGGAACAAGATGTTCAGGCCACCGAAACGGCCGTTTTCAGCCCGACCCTGATTAATGAAGCGCGCTTTCAATATATGCGGACCACCAGCGTTTACTCCGTCGCTGGCGATGCGCCATCCACTTCCGTAGCAGGCGCATTTACGAGCGGCAGTGCCACCGTCGGCGATTCCAACAACCTTACCAACAAATGGGAATTGTCGAATATGACGACCCTGACGCATGGGACCCATACCATCAAGTGGGGGGCGCGCTTACGCCAATCGTTCAACAACGACACCGCGCTCACCAATTTCAATGGAACATTTAGCTTTCTCGGGGGGCTCGGCGAGGAGTTGGATGCGAACGGCCAGCCAATCCCGGGGACATCGACCGAACTGACCGGGCTGCAGGCCTATCAGCTCACTTTGCTCCTGCAGCAGGAGGGATATACCGCATCGGAGATCCGCGCTGCGGGCGGCGGCGCTTCCTTCTTCTCCATCAACCTCGGAACACCGCTCACTCGCGTGGCGCAATTCGACATCGGCCTTTACGCGAACGACGACTGGCGGATCCGACCGAACCTTACATTGAGTTATGGCTTCCGGTATGAGACCCAGACCAACATCCGCGATTTCGGGGATTGGTCTCCGCGGGTCGGAGTCGCATGGGGGATCGACGGAGGGGCCAAGAAAGCTGCCAAGACCGTGCTGCGCGCAGGGTTCGGAACCTTTTACGACCGCGTTGCCGATACGAACACGCTCAATGCCATTCGCTACAACGGGGTGACGCAACAGTCTTACTTAATTTCGAATCCGGACTTTTTCCCGAGCATTCCCTCGCTCAGTTCACTTGCCGGAACTCTGCAACCCCAAACCCTTCAGTTGCTCGATCCTAGTCTGAAGGCGCCGCGACTCTATCAAGCCAACATCGGAGTGGACCGCCAGATCAACAGTCACGTGCGTTTGAGCGCGAACTATATCAACAGCCGCGGCGTTCATCTCCTGCGGCAGACCGATTCGAACGCCCCGCTCGCGGGAACGGATATTTATCCATACGGCGACGATACAGTGCGCATCTTGACCGAATCGGTCGGTTTCAGCAGGACCAGCCAACTGTTCATCAATCCTACGGTGAACTACAAAAGGCTCTTCTTGTTCGGCTTTTACGCGCTCTCGTATGGAAAGGACGACAACGAGGGCATGCCCGCGGACCCGTACAATCTGCGCGCGGAATGGGGGCCGTCCTCGTTTGGCGACGTTCGGCATCGGGCCGTGTTAGGTACCGGCATCCCTCTGCCGTGGAAGATCACCGCCACTCCTTTCTTCAATGTGAGCAGCGGAACACCGTATAACATCACTACCGGGTTGCCTGATCCAGACGGTGACGGCAGCGCCGTACAACGACCCGCACTCGTCAACCTATCGGCCGCCACTTGTACTGGCACATCGCTGAAGTACGAACCAGGATACGGTTGCTTCAATCTCAACCCTGCCCCTGGGACAGCAACCATCGAACGCAACTCCGGGCGCGGCCCGGCCGCGGTGAACTTGAGCATGCGCGTGTCGCGCACCTGGGGCTTTGGAAATTTCGGCGAGTCCGGCCCGGCTGACAAAGACGCACCTCCGCCCGGGATGGGTGGCGTGCGCGGCGGGCCCGGCCCCGGCGGACCTGGTGGTGGTGGCGGTCCAGGTGGAGGTGGCCCGGGCGGCGGCGGTCCCCCTCCAGGCGGTCCACCGCCTTCGGGGATCTTTGGCTCTTCATCGGCCAAACGATACAACTTGACGCTGAGCGCCATGGCGATGAACGTGTTGAATCATCCGAATTTCGCCAGTCCGAATGGTGATTTATCCTCACCGTTCTTCGGACAATCGCTCAGTCTGCAAGGGGGCTTCGGTCCGGAGGGTGGTACCAGCACCTACGACCGCAAGATTAGTCTTCAATTGCGTTTAACGTTTTAGCATCAAATCGAGCTTTATGATCCGATCTACTCAAACAACGAACCAATCTCTCGCAAGACGAACGGGGGATTCACGCAACGGCCTTACTCTTATCGTTCAGCAGAATAAATCAAGGCGTTCCGGCGGTTACATTCATTGGAACGCCAGTACGGTCTTCATGGACATCCACTGTGCCTGCGGAAGGACGACCCACATCGACGCCGACTTCTGTTATCGAGTTCAGTGCGTCGACTGCGGCCAAGTATACGCTTGCGATCCCTGCCTTCGCTTGCGTCCTCTCAAGTCCAAGCCTCCAGATACGTTGATAACGAGCCGCGATTAGGCGCTAGCCAACTACGGCAAGCACAGTTTCTGGATGAATAAGGTGGATCAGTCTAGATTTGCAGTTTACTCACAGTTCCAAACGACCTTGGTACATCATGTCCTTCAACGTGAACTTTGCCCTGATTCGGAGGGGGCCCATGGTCGTCACGAACGTCACATCCTTGTCGGTAAGAGCAATCGAGTCAGGATGTCGCGCAAAGCTAAACCGTATGCCCTCTTGATCCGAGTTTTGGATGGTCTCAACCCGCTGCGGGAAAATCGGATCTTTGCCCTTGCGTTGCAGCGACGTTTTATCTTTCAGCGCCTCAGTAACTGTTCCCGGATTTGCTGCTTCCCCCGAGCGGCGGGATCTGCCGCCAATCATGGGCAATCCACTGATGAAAATCAGGTAGGATTCCGCAACGCCATCCGGCGAAGTCTTGGAAGCGAGCCGTATTGGAAGCGCCGAATCCCAACGGACAACAATCCTGAATTCTGGCATAGAGCCGGGGCTACCGCCCAAGCCACCTCCTGGCGGCCCACCGCCACCTGGACCACCCACGCCGCCACCGGGAGGGCCGTCTCCCGGGGGGCCACCGCCGCCGGGCGGACCTCCCGGTGCGCCGCCAAACGGGCCGCCGTTGCCGTCACCGAAATCGACCGTGACCTCTTTTGCCCAGGGCGACCTCGTAAGAATTTGACGGATATCCTTCTCGGACCAACTTTCCGGCTTTTTATCGTTCCACGAATCGGGCATAAAAGCCGAAGCGCGCAATCCGAGAATCGCGGCCGGGCTGATGGCAAGCACAATGCGTCGCGTGATCATAAGGCGCTGCAAGACTCCTTGCTCAACAGACGCTCCGCACGGGTGTTGCGGCACCTCGATAGATCACGATTTTGTGAATATTTGTGACCCGCTGTTCCATCCAGACTCCAGTTACCCGCGCCGGGAAAGCCAGACTGAATCTATGGCTTCTCCTCACATTCTTCCTTGGCGCGGGAAGTTTTCTGGTAGCTATCCATGATGCATCGAACTTTGGCGTTGTTCGACATCAACTCAATAGTCTATGCGCAGCGGCCGACGCAGTCTATTGGCGCGGTGGATCCCAGCGCCTATCGCTGCTGCTGCTGTGGATCGATCAAGGATTAGGAATACAGCCGCATTTGCTCGATCTCCGGGGGCATGATCTGGCAGACGGCTCTGATCGGTCTGCTTGGCTCACGACAACCAGCCAGCGACGCTTCCCTTTCCCCCCTCGCGGCCCAATCGTCCTCCGCAAATTCGCATCGACCGTCTGTGTGCTGAATCCCCCGTCTGATCCAACCCCATTGCCAATTCAGCCATCGCTGTGGGTGGTGCCCTTCTTGTTTCTCCTGAGCTGCACTGTCTGGTTGTACATTACACTGCGTCTTCGCCAGATCGAGGCGGCTGTAAATCACTTCGGATCCGGAGAACTCGGCGCGAGAGCGGCCACCGAATCCGACGACCCGATCGGGCGTCTGGCGAAATCGTTCAACCATACGGCTGATCGCATCGAATCCCTCGTGGAGGCCCATCAACAACTGTGTGCAGATATCGCACATGAACTGCGCTCACCATTGGCACGCCTGCTACTAGCAATAAGGCTAGGCCGACATGACGCCCCGGGGGCACTCGATCGAATCGAAGCCGAGGCGTACCGCATGAACGACTTGGTTGATGAACTGCTGGATGTGGTGCGGGCCGAAATCGATCCTGCAACGATGTCCACCGATACGATCGACTTGGAGTCGATCCTGACGGAGATCGCCGATCGGTGTGACATCGAAGCCCAGAACCGACACTGTGAACTCACCGTCAGGCTATTTGAGCCTGGCAGCTTGGCGTGTGATTCCGAGTTGCTGCGCAGGGCGGTGGAGAACGTGCTCCGGAATGCCCTTCAGCATAGTCCTCCTGGATCGGCTGTGGAACTTTCGGCGAGCGGCGACGCAGATCACGTCTTTATCCGCATCCGGGATTACGGAAAGGGGGTTCCCGAGTCGGCCCTGCGAGATATCTTCCGCGCTTTCTACCGCGTCAAACCGAGCGACGAACGAAGCTCTGAGGGGACTGGTCTCGGACTAGCGATCGCCCAGCGCGCGATTGCAGTACACCGGGGGACGGTTTCGGCGGAGAACGCCAAACCGGGTCTTCTCGTGGAAATTAGACTCCCTCGGAGTCAGCAAGGTTAACTGCAATGGTTCACCAGCTGTCATCTCAGACCAAATTGCTGATCGTGGACGACGATGCGGAACTGTGCGCCATGCTGAAACAGTTCTTCGGGGAGGCGGGGTTTGTCGTCGACCTCGAGTTGAGTGGGGACCGCGGCGCGGCTCGTGCGGAAGCGGGCGGTTATGATCTGATGATTCTCGACGTGACCCTTCCAGGCTTAAACGGCTTGGGAGTGCTTCGTAGAATTCGTCGCGAGTCATCCTTGCCGATTCTCATGCTGACCGCAAGGGCGGAGCGGAGCGATCGAATCGCCGGTTTGGATCTGGGAGCAGACGACTATCTCTCAAAGCCGTTCTTTCCCGACGAGCTCCTGGCTCGAGTTCGGGCCATCCTGCGGCGGTCGGCAGGCGCTTCCGGTAGCGCCACGGAAGCCATTCAAATAGGAGACCTCTGTTTGTTTCCTGGAGATCGCTCCGCCCATTTTCGAGGGCAACCGCTGGGTCTCACAGTGATGGAATGCGAAATTCTACAGCAACTTATGCGGTGCTGCGGACAAGTCGTCTCTCGCGATTCTCTAAGCCTGCATCTTTACGATCGCCTCCCAACGCCTTTTGATCGCTCGGTGGACCAACACGTTAGCAGGCTTCGGCGCAAGATGCGAACCGGTCAGAACATGATCGTAAGCGTTCGAGGCGTGGGATATCAACTTCGATATCCTCAGCCCGGCGAAGGACGCGAATCAGAACACCAGAGATAATCCTACTTCTAGCTGGCGCGTCCGGGAGAGAGTAGATTGCGACTCAAACGTCGGTCCAGACCATAGTATGTAGCGGACCTCAGGCATCACCTTCAGATTTAATTCGTCTACGAAACGAAACCCCAAGCCCACCACTGCCCCTTCCACCGTAGAATGGTTGGCCTTAGTGGGAATCTCGTTGTAAGCGGTGCTGTTGTCCGAGTCGAGCGTGTCGTTTCCGCTTCGGACGGTCGTGAGTTGGCGAACAATCGCGCCCGCTTCCACAAATCCATGTGAAAGAATCGGATTGAAAGAAAAGTTTATTTTCGGGCCCGTCGAAGAATTCGACGAGGAGGTGGTAGCTGAACGCGAAGAGTTTTGATAACGAACCAGCAACGGAAAATCCCAATAGCCCGTCCTGGTGTGCTCCGTGTAGGTAACGTTCAAGGTGCCGTCCGTGGGCGTGCCAGTGTACACCTGCGTCACCTTTGAGTACTGCAAATGCCCGAAGAACGCTTCTGCCCGGATTACAATATGACTCGTTAAGGTCATATCGACCACCGGCCCAATGCCCCACCTGCCTGAGGCAGACGTGGTGTCATAAGCATGGCTGATATTGGTCGTGCTGTCTCCCACCTCGATACCTTTGCCGTCAAATGGCTGTGCAGACCACCACCGCAATTGCGCCCCATAGGAGAACCGCCTGGCCCGCGGCTTGGTCTCAGTCTCGGGAGACTGCGAACTCCTGGTTGATGTTCCAGATGGGGTCTTGGTCTCTGAATCTTGAGCGGGCTGCTGCGCTGTCGGCGCCTGTCCATATAGCGCGGCGACACTTATTAGAACCAACCCGAGGAGCGTCGCGCTCGATCGAATCTTCATGCATCGATACATTGGGGTTTATGCTTTCGTGTCTGGGAATAGTCGTGTTCAGAATTGAAACCGCACTGCCAGCTCAATGGAGCGGGGTCCGCCAGATTGGTAGAGAGAACCACCGCCAACCGCACCACCCACGGTTCGAGTCGCCAGCCCGAACTCGGGACTCGAAAGGTTCGAGGTTTGCATTGAAGACGGATTGGCGAAGTTAGGGTGGTTGAAAACGTTATATGCTTGGGCAGAGATGTTCAGCTTCCATTTTTCGGACAGCGTAATTTGCCGCCGCAGCGACAGATCGGTCTGACTGAAATTGAAGCCGCGCAGCGAATTTCGTCCCAAGTCTCCCTGTGCGTACTGGTCACTCGGAACCGCAAACGCGGCGGGGTTGAGTTTCTTACCTCCCGGCGCGTTCGGGTCGCTGATCCAAATCGGTGCTCCGGTATAGTCGGGCCTCACCTGGGCAAAGAGGCCTCCCGCTTGGTTAGCGCTTACAGAGCTGGCGCTGGTTTCTGTAGTGATTGACTGTACGTCGAACGGCAGGCTGGTGTGGAACTGTCCGATCCAGTCCACATACCAGTTCCCAAGCAGCGGCTTTAGCAGATGTGAGTCCGGGCCGGGCAGACGGTAAGATCCTGACCAGTTCAAACTATGGCGGATGTCAAAATCAGAGTTGCCCCGCTGGCCGCTCCCAAGGAAAGAAGCGAAACCGCCTCCAATATCATTGGATGCGCTATCGATGGAGTGGGCCCAGGTGTAGCTAAACTGGGTCTGGAGACGCCGAGTCAAACGGCGTCGGAATTGAGCTTGCAGGCTGTTGTAGTTGGACGTGGCCCCGTTGCTCGCCAAAATGAGAATGCTGTAGGCGTCTCCGAACGACGGCTGGGTCTGCGTTTGCAGCAGCCGCGTGCCCATGCTTCCCGCGTATCCCAGGCTTAGCGTCTGGTTCTCGCCGAAGCTGCGTTCCAAGGTTGCGTTATATTGCGTCACAAGAGGCGACTGGAGATTGTTCTCCGCCGCCGTGATCTGCCCGTAGGGCCGCGTGGGTGGCATCGGCGGAGCGCTCATGTCCGCTACCGACAGGGGGAAATCGGCTAATGAGATGGTTCGGACGTTCGAGTACGGCGCTCCGTTAAATGCACTCGCGGTCACGCCATAACCCACGTCATAGAAGAGCCCAACCCCCATGCGCAGGATGAGTTGCTTCCCTGGTGTGTCGTCCAACAAGTAAGCAAGGCCAAATCTCGGCGCCACGTTGTGCCAAACGGTTGCATAGAGTGGTGTGTTCTGAGTCACGCCCGCGATGTAGTCGTCCGATAGCGCCAGTGGAGTTGGACCTTGCCGGACATGCGGTGGAGGGTTGATATCCCACCTCAAACCATAAGTGAGCGTGGTTCGGTCAGTAGCCCGCCAAGTGTCCTGCGCATAGGTCGAGAAGTTGGCGTAGATGGGATAAACAGCCGGGAGGTTCGATGTTATCTGGACGTTGGTCGCTTCGCCGCTAGTGAGTGCCCCGGCGCCACCGCCTATGCCGTTGAACGTTGCGTTTAAGGAATAGAGATTGCGAAAGTAGGTCGGCATGATGAGCCGGAAGTCGACTCCGACCTTTAGGGTGTGCGAGGAAACTGCCTTCGTTAAGCTATCTACGATGTTCAACTGGACCTGCTGGTTCTTATTGCGGCCGCCAAAAGAATAGCCGCCGATACCCAGCAACATGAGGTTGAACTGACCGGTACTAGAGGTCACGCCGCCGGGAAACACCGAGGAATCGGCGAGTGCCGTAGCGCCCCCATAATCATCCATCGTCGAAAAACTCAGGAAGTTCGATCGTGAGTAGTTGAACCGGAGATCGTTCACCCATTCGGAGGTGCCGTTTCTAGTCAGACCCACCGTGGCCGTCTGCGAATTGGAATTCTGATGAGTCAGTGTGTTGGCGGTGGATATGAATCCTCCCCGCGTCAGGCTGCTGGTTGGCATGAGGCTATAGCGGACGAATAGCGTCATCGAACTGCTGATCGTATGGTCGATTCGAAGGCTCGCCGAATCCGACCTGGACGGGTTCGCAAGTAATGCGTGGTATTCGGCGGCGCCATCGGTTTGCTCCGGGCCATCCGGGAGCGGAAATGCATTAAAAAAAGCCCGTATCGATGCTGGCGCGCTCTCACGGCTGCGCAGATCGGGTACGCTGCTAATCATCGTGGAAGGGGAGACTAGACTCAGGTGTTCATATGCGACAAAAAAGAACGTCCGGTTTTTGATGGCCGGCCCCCCCAGAGTTCCGCCAACCCGGTTCTGTCTCAATGCGGCCCGTCCATATCCGAAGCTGTTGGCGAACCAGTCATTCGCGTCAAGGTCTTGGTTCCGGAAATAATAGTAGAGGGAGCCGTGAAAAACATCGGTTCCTCCACGGCTTGTCATGCTAATCTGAGCTCCCGGAGAACGTCCGAATTCCGGAGCAAACGACGACGTCTGGACACGCACTTCCTGCATCGACTCCAGCGAGACACTGGACGTAGCGCTTCCGCTGCCCGCACCCGGCGGTGGTCCGCCAAACCCGCCTCCTGGACCTCCTGGGCCCGGCCCACCCCCGCCGACGGATCCATTCAGGCTCACACCGTCCAACGTGTAGTAATTCGTGTTCGAACGCATTCCGTTGGCGTTGAAATCGCCGCCCGGGCCGGCCCCGCTCGTGACACCTGGCGCCATCAGCACCAACGCATCGACACTCCGTCCGTTCACGGGTAGATTTTCGAAGTAATTTTGATCCACTGAGATTCCCATGGACGCGTCGGTGGACACGCTTTCTGGCTGGGCAGTCACGGTGACCGACGTAGTGCCCGCAGATAGCTTTAGCTTCGCGGAAAGTCTCTGTTGATCCCGGACCGCCAGAGTAATGCCAGGCATTCGCAGGTTGTCGAAGCCGGTCTTAGTGATCTCAAGCGAGTATTGGCCCGGTTGCAACGACGCAAAACTAGCCAAGCCCCCGGCATTTGTCTCCGCCTCAAATACGCGCTGCAGTGCGTTGTCAGTCAAAGCGACGTGAGCTTTAGGTACCACCGCGTCGCTGGGGTCGGTGACCGTCACTGAAAGCGATGCAGTATACTCCTGGGCGAACGCGGCTGCAGCTACGAATAACAAAACTGGAACACAACGCAAGACACACCCCCACGCAATAGGTCCCTGATGAGTTTTCAGAACTTGAAAGCTTTACTAATCGATTCCTAGAAGACGGCCTGAAGTAACGCTGCGTATTCCCGCAATTTGTGAAGTCTTGTGACGAAGTCCATAATCGGGACTCGCGCCTTGGCCCAGCGATGTTCAGTTACCGGCGGCCGTGTACAGAACCTGATTGCCAGGGCTGCCTCCCAGGGTGAACGTTATCGGAACGGCCCCGGCCTGCAATCCACTGGGAACTACAACGTTGAACTGATAGAGGCCTACCTCATCGAGCGCGAGTCCGGCGTAAGTGACCGTGGCTGGAATTTGGTTAAAAAGAATCTGCAGAGGTAGGTCGAGCATATTCGCTTTCTGAACGATAGTTCCGGCGTTCACTCCCGGAGTCACATTCCCGAATCCGACTCCATAGAGTATGATCGTTTCGCCAGGATTGGCCGGACGCGACGTCACACCGGAGACGGCGTTCGGCGGCAAGACATATGTGGAGCCGTCCGCAAACAAGGCCCCTACGTATTGCATCCCGCCAATCTGGAACACTGACGGAGCAAAGAGTCCTGGCTCGGTTGAATTGACGTCAGTCGTATAGGACGCACTGGTTCCCGCCGCGGTTGTCACGGTAATGCTCCGGGCTCCCGCGGAAACACCGGAGGGAACCTGCACATTTACCTGGTTAGGACTGACGTAAGAGATAAAGGCGGACTGACCTCCGATGGCAACGGTGGTTCCACTCAAATCGGCGGGAGCCTGATTGCCAGTGAAATCCGAACTCGCCCAGGAACGCGTGGTCGACGCGAGATTAGCCCCGTAAATCTCGACCCACGATCCGGGAGCAACCGACGTGAATGCTCCAAAGGCCGACGCGCTTCCCGTGGCACCGATCGCGGGTGGCGGCCCTGGATCGCCCGGCGGGAGAACCATCATCACCTGGCCCACTTGGTCAACAGAGACGTAGACCCGGCCCTTGGGATCCGTAGTCACACCATCGCAGCCATACATGGGGCCATTAACATAGCTGACCTCTCCGGAGTTGCTTTGGCTTTGATAGCCGCCGACTACGTAGATGTTGCCATCGCTTTTGATAACACTGAGGCGCGAAGTTTCCGTCAGGTAGATCTGATCGTTTACATCGATCGTCATTCCATAAACGGTCCCCAGGCTGACCGAGATGGCGGGACTGCCGGATATATTCGAGTAACTGAAGCCAAAATAGGCTCCTGCAATGGTCTGGATAATGCCAGTTGGGGAAACTTCCCGAATGGCGCCGTTGGCGCGGTCCGCGATATAGAGATTTCCTTTCGAGTCAAATGCGAGATCGCCAGGACTATTCAAGAGAGCGCTGCTGGCTGCACCGCCGTCCCCCCCGAAGCCTGCCGTGCCTGTTCCGGCAATTACCGTGGTGGTTCGGGCGTTAAAGTCAACACGAAACACCTGATTCAAGCTGGCGTCGGAAAACACCAGCCTGCCCGCGGGATCAATCGCGATACCCGTAGGATCGTTGAGGCTGGATACTTGATCGCCAACTTGGACTGCGGTGACTTCAGCTTGGATCATTCCCTGCGAATCGATGAGGCGGATCTCGCTGCTCTCCGTCGCGTAGACGTTGCCCTTCGAATCACACGCCATGCGCCGGGGCTGGTTGAGTTGAGCCGAAAGTGCCGGGCCGCCATCGCCACTCGAATAGCCCATTGGAGACTCCTCTCCGGCAATGGCCGCGAGTTGGTTCGGGCTGCTGAAGGCCAAAATGCGGCCCGCGTCCGCATCCATGACCAACACGGATCCATCTTGTCGGTAACATAGCCCTGACGGGCGCAGCATTCGCGCGGAGGAAGCGGAAGTATACGATGGGAGTTGGGGCCACATACCGGCAAAAGCGGTAACGGCATTGCCTTGGACCTGCAAGACGCGAAACGCAGTGTTGTCGGCAACCAACACCCTGGATCCTGAGATTAGAATGTCCCCGGGTTGATTGAGCGGGTATTGCAACGGCGGCGACGAATCGGCAACCCCGGGATTCCCGCTGCCGACGACGGTTGAAAGTCCCTGCGAACCCACGTTCATCTGAACTACGCGCCCTATACCTGGGGATGAGATCAGGATCGTATTGGTGCTGGCGTCGTAGGCGAGCCCGTTCAGAGTCCCTAAAGAATAGTTATTCCAATTGGACGATACCGACGCGCAGGAGCTGTTCCCAGCCACTGTATCGATGTCGCCATCGCTAACATCGATCTCACGAACCCTGCAATTCCCGGAATCGGCAATATAGATGTTACCGTCGCTATCTAGCGTCACTCCGTGCGGCGAGTTTAGAGAGGCGCTGGTAGCCGAATAGGTGTCACCGCTGAACCCTGGGGAGCCCGTGCCCGCAATGACGCGTACAAATCCATCCGAATCAACCCTCCAAACGACGTTTTCGCTCACATCACTGAAGATCAACTGCCCGGAGGCGTCTTTAATCATTCCCCCCACGATGCCAATCGTTGTTTCAAGTGGCGGATAAGTCCCGCTGATCGTTCCTCCACCGGGGAATCCGACGCTCGATCCGGAGCACCGTCCGGTGCCGACGAGATCCTGAATGGCCCCATTTGTGAGAACCTTCCGAATCCTGCAAGACCCGGTATCAGTGAAAATCAGGCCTCCATCGCTGTCCACGAGCAAAGATCCCGGCGAGATGAGGTCCGTTTGCAGTGCAGGTTGACCTTCCAAACCATCGTCCAAGATGCCCGAACCAGCGAATCGCTCAATGATGCCGTTCACATCAACCTTGCGGATGATACCGGCGTTTGATTCCGAGATATAAATGTTGCCCTGGGCATCCTGCGCCAGTCCATACGGCCCGTCGAGCAAAGCGGATGTTGCCGGCCCGCCATCGCCTTGCGAACCCGATCCAACCACGGGCCGAATGGTGTAAGAGCCAGTGTTCTGCGCTGAACTCACCGCGGCTGATGCAAGCGCGAGAGCAAGAGTGAACAGGAGTATAAGCATGCGACGACGTTATAGAGGGTGCCGCAGTGGCGCCCACCTCAATTGGGAAAAAGGACGGCTGGCAAAACCGAGCCGAGTACGCTTAATTTGTGAAGTAGTGTGACGAAGAACCCAATTGTTAAGATTTGCAACGAACTTGCGGAATGCCTCAACTTCTGATTGCTGGCCGGCGATAGACGTGTGTGGGGGTTAATGCATATGTCGATCTCGGCTCTCTCTTCTAACTTGATCGCTGACCTGTCGCAACAGTATCAGCAGAATCCGTTCCAGAAAATCCAGCAGGACTTCAAACAACTCGCCAGCGCTCTCCAATCTGGCGACCTGTCGGGTGCGCAGTCCGCGTACGCGAGTATTGAACAGTTACTGCCGGCCAATCAAAGCTCTTCCAGTTCGGCCACCGGCTCGAACGGTTCGAGCACCATCCAGAGTGACTTTGCCTCGCTCGGCCAGGCTCTCCAATCGGGAGACGTTAGCCAGGCTCAGAGTGCGTTTAGCCAATTGCAGAGCGACTTGCAGAGCGCCACCCCATTCGCTCAAACCCAGCCACAGGGGGAGGATCAGTACGTGGGGAGCACGTCACAACAGGCGTCAAGCGTCGCGCAGCAGGTGCAGCAAGATTACGCGCAACTCGCCAGTTCGCTCCAATCCGGCGACCTTTCGGGAGCGCAATCGGCATTTGCAAACCTCCAACAGTCGCTCCAAAGTCAGGGAACTTCCACGGCCCAGTCGAGCACTGAATCCAGCACCAGCTCTAGCAGTGGGTCCGACACCATCGCGAACGATTTCAGCGCGCTCGGCCAAGCGCTCTCGTCCGGCAGTTTAAGCCAGGCGCAGAGCGCGTTTACTCAACTTAAGACAGACATTCAGTCCACCCAAAAAGCCGAGGCATCGCAGAGCCAAAGCCTGATCCGACAATTGCTCGCGCTCCTGCAGGAACAGCAAAGTTCCACCTCGACGACGGGCTCCACGAACGGTTCAACCACCGGCAACAAAAACTCCACCGTCAACATTTACGCTTGACGCGGAGTCGCTGAAGGATCGATTTCTAAAACGCAGGTTCTTAACTGCATTGATTCAACCAAGCACGGAGGAAGCGTTGGGATTGCGCGACGCTGTGGAAAGAACACGGTCGCATGCAGAATGCCGACTTCACGGCGTCCAACCCACCTCCCCGGGGGCCGCTGGGTAGAGTACGGAGCCACTTGTCACTGCTCCTATGTCAGTCCCTACTCATTTTCCATCGGATCTCATTTGGGAGTAGCGAATCGAGATTGGACAATAGAAGGTCGCAGTTGTCCTAGAGCTTGGCCGATCCTTTTGTTTAAGATTTGCTTGCCGCCCTTCTCGGCAATGCAGTAAGCCATATAACCACCGATGACCTCGCCGACGGTGGCAGTCAAAGCATAAAGGGCCCACAGTTCGCGGCTCCCGGCGCATAGAAGGATGACGAAAAAGGTCGATCGTTCCGGGCGGCGCGCCGAACACGGGGTCGTTGTCAAAGATGCCGACGAGAAGCAGGCCGAAGGGGCCCAGTCGCCGCATCCAACTCCACAGCGCAACCGATGACAGAGAGGACAAAAATCGTCATTCGCTTGTCCCTACTGGACCGCCTTTATTGTTGTTCGGCGAGCCGTTCGGGGTCCTCAAACCGCCGCGCCATCACAGCACCGAAAATGAACCCCGCGACATGTGCCACGTAAGCCACGCCACCGGTTTGCGCATTTGCCACCACGCCCACATTCCCAAGCTGAGTGAGAAACCAGAAACCGATGAGGATCGCCGCCGGGATGTACGTAACCTTCACGAATATAAATATGAACAACAGCGACCGAATCTGATCCCTGGGAAATGTAACCAGAAACGCGCCCATGACGGCGGCAATAGCGCCGCTCGCGCCGAGCGCGGGGACCTTCGAGTCGGGGCTTACGGCAACCTGCGCCAACATCGCCGCGAGACCTCCCAGCAGATAAAACGCAGAATACCGCAGCGGATTCATGGCGTCCTCGATCTCCGGGCCGAACGCCCAGAGAAAAACCATGTTGCCGATCAGGTGCGACCAGCTGGCATGCAGGAACATAGCGGTGAGAATCGTAATCCAGCGGTGATTTCCCCCTAGAATATCCGCGGGGACGGCGGCCCAGTTCATGACAAACGTGTCACCGCATCAACTCCAGCACGAAAACAAAGCAGTTGATCGCGATGAGCGACATGGTCACGAACGGGAAATGCATAGGCCTCCGCGACGCATCCGATAAAGGGATCAGTCCCATTTTTGTCCCTTGCCCAAGCGTTCGACCGGATTACGGCATGATTGCGATTTGATTGTCGACCGAAGTGACGCCCGGAGCCGACCACGCGGCCTCATCAGCCTGTTCTTTCTCCACCCAGGAACGGACTGTTCCTGACAGTCGTACGAGAGTGCCATCGGCCTGAACTGAAACACCATGAGCATCAACCAGCGCATTTCGCTGTAGCGCCTGCTCGATGTTGGTCTTTACGTCGGTAGTGGAAACGCGAGGCTTAAGCGCAATATTATTTGTGATACCCATTACGCCTCTGATCTTTTTCGCGCTGTCTTCAGCGAGTTTCCTCTGATACTGCCAATCGACGGTGCCTTCCAGCGTCACCCATCCATTCCGTACCGTTACCGTGACCTTATCCGCTGGAAGGAAGATGTGGTTCACCATATCCTGGACCACGTCTCGCGCAATCTCAGAGTCCGTCCGTGTAAACTGGGCTTGAGTTGGAGATCGTTCGCTGCGGCCCGCGCCCCTCGTACCCGCTTGGCTGCCCTCTCGGCGGCGTCCTTCTCCATATAGCTGGAGACAAACCCATAAAGCGTCACCACCCCGTCTTTGATCGACCCGCCGATGTCTTTGGAGGTGATTTGCGGGTCCCATTTGAACTCGCGAATGATGTCCGAGAGAAGAGCCTCATCCATTCTCGTTTTTGTATCCGCTAATGTAGCCATAGTGCGATAATCCTCCTTTCCGAACGTAATACTGAGAGGCAAGTGATTGGCCAAGGCAAGTGATTGGCCATGCCTTCTCCCAGAAACGCCAGCGGTCGATTTTGAGAGTGGCGCATGAGCACGAGTTCTCGCGAAGTGCATATGGCCGAGCGTTCGTTTTATGCTTCTCATGCTGCGCGGCGGACGCCGAGTTGGACGCCACCCCGACACGGCGAGAGCAACTTGGAGCAGCGGAACGCCCGGCATCGAAGTGAAACCCGTCATAACTTCCGGTGATCCTGCGACTCGCAAGGCTGAGTCTGCCGAGAGCGAACATTTGTTCAATTCCTCAACCGCAGCCTTCTTCGCGCAGGCATTCGGCGAAAGACTATCTATCCGTCTGTACTCCTTCCCGACCGCCAATCGGAATACATGGTTTATTGGCCATAAGCCAGAGCGACGAGGCACCGCGCACAGGGCATGGCCGGCCACGCGGATGCCATCGTCCGGCGCGCGCCGTGTCCATTTATAAGCGTTTGACTGCTGCGCCGCAAATCTGCGTGGTCTCGCGCAGGGGTGTTGTGCTACTTCACTCAGCTTCCAGCTAACTCGCCTCGACTCCGCCGCCGACATGAACACCAAACAGCGCGAGTCCGGCGATGATCAGGGCTGTGGCTGCTAATTTGGCCGCCAGGATCCTCCCGGTGAAAGTTTCTTTGAACCACTCCGGCCGGATTAGACTGATTGCGAGCGCGCCCAAAAAGATCACCGTATAACGTACGCCTGAGATCGCCTCTACAATTGCGGGGCTCGTGCGGCTGAGTGCATAACCACAAGGAATGAGCCGATTCCCGCTATGAAGCGGTTCATCGTGTAGGACAACTTGCGTTTGGGAGCCGCCTGCTTGGATCGCTCAAAGACCTGCTTGCGCCAGGATGGCGGGATCAGCAGACCAAGAGACGCGGCGAACGTTCCCAGGGTGAAGAACACATATCCGGTAACGAAGTTTGAGCGGTTGAAAGCAATTTTCTGTAGCACATCCGCCATTCCGAACGCGACCGAGGCGATCAGCACCTGCGGCAGCATTTTTTTCTTTGGGGTCTTGTCGGCGAAGAACATAATGAATCCGCCTAGTGTCATGAGAATGAATCCAGTTGCTCTTCCTCCGACAGGCTGTTTTAGGAGCGGAACCGAGATTAGGGCCGTGGCTATTGGCGTAAAACCGCCCATCACAGCAAGTTCTTCCGAGGCCTCTCCTGCTTTGAGCGCCGCGTAATAGA
The DNA here is from genome assembly GCA_963735145.1 of Bryobacterales bacterium. Taxonomy (GTDB): domain Bacteria; phylum Acidobacteriota; class Terriglobia; order Bryobacterales; family Bryobacteraceae; genus Palsa-89. The sequence continues at coordinate 203,764 of CAVTJS010000005.1, forward strand.
AATACGTGGCAAGCAGATCTAACACTCCGGCACTAAGCGCTATTGCAGCGACGCTTGGCTTCGGCAATCTGAATCCAAACGGCAGAAGCGCAAGTCCGAAGATGCTGATGGCTCCCAACCAGAAAACGTACGACACCAGATTTGTCGTCGTCCCCCGGCCCAGTAGCACTTTATCCCAAAGTAACGACAAACCAATGAGGGCATGGCCCAGAATGGCCATCAATATACCGTTGTTAGCGATTGTTCTCAAGAAAGCTCACCGGGTAGAACTCGCGGCCGCTACGCGTTCCGGGCATTCGCCGGTCCCCACAAGTCTAAGCGTCCACAAATGCAACTAACGAACCAGCGCTTCAGCGAACCGGAGTAGCGCTCACGTTGGCGCGTGCCAATGGTACCTGCCAACGGCACCCGCTTCACCGGGGATGCACTCGGCACGTTCTTTTCGGTGTAGCAAGTGGTCTGCGGTCGAGCTGCGTTTAGGAAGTCAAAATGCATCGCTCACCTACGAAGACCTAAGGTAAATCGATTTGGCTGGAGTAAGTGGCCGTTGCTGAGATGACGATACGGTTAAGCTATGGCTGCACGATCCTCCAACCCAGAAGCTAACTTCTACGGACCGTTTCCGCGACAGCGAGCGGTCCTCCAGCCAACGCAAGGAGATCAATATGTCGAGAGAGGAATTCGTGGACAACCCATTCTTCGCCGGCGTGAATGAGATTCGCAGCTCATGGGGCTGGTTTTTGATCCTCGGGATCATGTTCATGCTTTTCGGCGCAATTTGTATCGTAGGCAACATCACCGCCACGTTCGCCACAATGTTAGTGCTCGGATGGCTCCTGATGATTAGCGGAGTTTTCGCTCTGATTCAGGCGTTTCGGGTTCACACGTGGAGCGGCTTCTTCCTGTACTTTCTCAGCGCTCTCCTGCGAGGATTCACCGGCTATTTGCTGGTTCGATATCCCGACATCGGCGCTGCAAGCGTCACGCTGATTCTCGCATCGTTCTTCATCGTCGGCGGGCTGTTTCGTGGAATCGGCTCGGCTATGTTGAAATTCCCCCGATGGGGCTGGGCGACCTTCTCCGGTGTTCTGTCCGTTGCGCTAGGAATCATGTTGCTTGCGCAATGGCCAGTTTCCAGCGTTTGGTTCATCGGTTTTGCAATTGGCGTGGACATGATCTTCGACGGCGCGTCGTTTGTCAGTCTCGCGATGGCAATTCACACGTTGCCCAAATTCGGCGAGTACCGGCCGACGCCGGCCTAAAGCTGTAACTTTCGATAACCCGCGGCTGAAGATTGGCGGCCCATGAACAACTGTGCCGAAGGAGGGAACGATGAAATCGACGTTGCGAACCCCATCCAGTGAAAACGACAAGAAGAAGCCAGACCGCCGCCAATCGGCCTTTAATATCAGCTTCTGGTTAGCCAGCTTGTTGTTTCTTTGGTTGTTTCAAGAGCTGGTGTTAGCTCCCTGGCTATACCGTACGACGGAGATCTCGTACAGCGACTTCAAGAAGAAGCTCGCAGACCATCAGATCACCGACATCACCATCGGCGAGAGGCGGATCGAGGGCGTCATGATGGGCAAGAAGGCGGATGGATCCGCTACCAATGTCCCGTTCAATACGGTGTATGTAGGTCAAAGCGATCCCAAGTTAGTCGAAGAGCTGCAAAATGCGGGCGTATCATACCGCTTTCAACGTCCTCCAAACCTCATAGGTAGCGTGTTGCTGTCGTACGTTCTGCCTCTCGTTTTGATGGCAGTTTTCTGGTCTTTCGTCGCGCAGCGATCCGGCGGCGCAATGGGCGGAGGCCTCGGCAGTATCTTTGGCGTGTCCAAGAGCAAAGCCATCGAAGTCAAGCCCGAAGATGTCAGGGTGACCTACAAAGATGTGGGCGGAGCAGATGAGGCCATCGCGGAAATGCAGGAGATTATTCAGTTCCTAAAGGAGCCGGAGCGATTTGCCACGCTCGGTGGACGCATTCCAAAGGGCGTTCTGCTGGTGGGTCCGCCTGGAACCGGTAAGACACTTCTGGCCAAAGCCACGGCCGGCGAGGCTCGAGTCGCTTTCTTTGAAACCAGCGGCTCAGAATTTGTGGAAATGTTCGTGGGGGTTGGGGCGGCGCGCGTGCGCGATTTGTTCGAGCAGGCACGCAAATCGGCGCCGGCCATCATCTTCATTGATGAGATCGACGCGATTGGCCAGAAACGCGGGGGCTTAGCCAGTCTGGGCGCCAACGACGAGCGGGAGCAAACGCTCAATCAGTTGTTGGGCGAGATCGATGGCTTCAAGACAGATACGAACGCGCCTGTGATCATCCTGGCCGCGACCAATCGGCCCGAGGTGCTCGATTCCGCGCTTCTGCGCGCGGGCCGCTTTGACCGGCAGATCGCTATCGGTAATCCCGATCTTATCGGCCGTGTTCAGATTTTGAAAATCCACAGCAAGAACGTAAAGCTGGCGCCGGACTTCGACCTCGACCGGGCTGCTCGGATCACGGCCGGATTCAGCGGCGCCGACCTGGCAAATGCGATGAATGAAGCGGCGTTGGAGGCCGCGCGCAGAAAAGCCTCGGGCGTGGCGCTCAGCGATTTCGAAACGGCCATTGAACATGTAATCGCTGGATCTGAAAAGAAGAGCCGTGTTATGAATGCCCAAGAACGCACAACGGTCGCCTACCACGAATCGGGTCATGCGCTGGTCGCGGCTCTAGTTCCTCATGCGGAGCCGGTTGCGAAGATCAGCATCGTTCCTCATAGCAGGGGAGCGTTGGGGTATACGATGCAAACCCCGACTGAAGATCGCTATTTACTCACTACAGAGGAGCTTGAGGACCGAATCGCAGTGATGCTGGGCGGTCGCGCGGCAGAAACCGTGCAGTTCCGATGCATCAGCACTGGAGCGAGCGACGACATCGGCCACGCGACCGACTTGGCCCGGCGCATGATCACGGAGTTCGGCATGAGCGAGAAGCTTGGATCCGTGCGTTACGCGGGTCAACAAATGCAGTACCTCGGCAGATCCGTGGAAAATAATTCGCAACTTAGCCCGGAAACTCGCGAGGTCATTGACGAGGAAGTGCAGCGCCTGGTGACCGAGCAATATAAACGCTCCCAGGGCCTCCTGAAAGAGCATCATGGCGCGTTGGAAACGCTGGCCAAGCAACTCCTCGAGCAGGAAACCGTGGACGGCAGCGCGATTGAAGCTGCTTTGGCACAGGAATCGGCAGGTGCATCTCGATCCCGTAAGTCTCAAACGCAATCAGAGGAAGCCGCGGAAGGCGCGGCAGTATTGGCACAAGTGTAGACGTATTTAACAAATCGAGGAAGGACATAGATCATGGAAAAACTAGTTGTTGTTGTCGTTAATAGCGAAACGAAGGCCTATGAAGCCTCCCAGGCGCTCAAGGAACTCGATCGCGAAGGAAGCATCTCAATTTATGCTGAAGCGGTTCTACAGAAGAACGCTGACGGCACGGTTACCTTCAAACAATCCGCTGACGATTTCCCGCTTCGGACTGTAGCGGGCACGGCGATCGGCTCGATGATCGGGCTGCTGGGGGGCCCCGTGGGCCTGGGGATTGGGGCGGTAGCCGGCACGCTAGCTGGCGGTTTCAGTGATCTCTACCAGGCTGGGGTCAGTGCGGAATTCGTCGACGATGTTTCGGCCACGCTGAAACCCGGCAAATTCGCCGTGGTCGCCGATGTGAGCGAGGAATGGGTCACCCCCGTTGACGTGGCCATGGAAAAGCTCGGAGCGGAGACGGTCTTTCGGTCTCCGAAGGGGAGCGTTGAAGCGGCGCAAAGAGCCAGAGAAATTGCGACGCTGCGAGCCGAGATCGAACAGTATAAAGCCGAGCAGAGCCATGCCCGCGCCGAGCGCAAAGCAAAACTTCAGGCCAAGATCGATAAGCTCAACGCGGAACTCGACGCGAGATTGGAGCAAGCCAAGCTGAGGTCAGAGCAAATCAAAAGCGAAACCGATGCGAAGGTTCAGGCCCTGCACAACAAATCCACCAAGGCTAAGGCAGACGTGAAGAATAATTTGAACGCGCGAGCCCAACAGATCCGGCAGGATTACGAACGCATGGACGCGGAGTTGAGGCACCTGGTAGCGAAGAAGTTGAGGGGTGCCGCGGCAAAGGTGGAACAGGAAGAACGCGAACCCGTGCATCACTAATACAGCGGGTCGCTTTTCCGGAAGGAGACGGCTGTGGACAAGATGCTGGTGGTAGTCTTTGACGACGAAAAAAAAGCGTACCAAGGCTCGCGCGCCCTCGCCGAGCTTGAACGCGAAGGCAGCCTTTCGGTTCACGCGAAAGCTGTGGTCGAAAGGAGCGCAGACGGAACGGTCTACATACCACACACCGAAACCGATTTTCCGCTTCGTACTGTGACCGGGACCGCGATCGGCGGCTTGGTTGGCCTGCTTGGAGGCCCAGTCGGCGTCGGAATCGGCGCAGCCGTAGGATCAGCGGTGGGAGTTTCCGCTGACATTTGCAGAACAGGGGTGAACGATGATCTTCTCACCTCTGTCCTGCATTCCTTGAGTCCAGGCAAGTTTGCACTGCTGGCTGACATTAGCGAGGAGTGGGTCACTCCCGTGGACGTGCGGATGGAAGCGTTGGGCGGAGTCGTCTATCGGACTACCAGGGAACGTGCAAAGTACGAGCAACTGGCCAGAGAGCACGCCGAGATCAGGGCTGAGATTGATCTGTTGAAAAAGGAGTTCGCAGAGACGAAGGCCGATAGCAAGGCTGAACTTCACGCCAGGATCGATAAGCTGAACTCTCAACTCAAAGCGCAGTCGAATCAGGCAAAGCAGATATCCGAGCAAGTAAAAAGACAAACTCAAGCAAAGATTCAGGAACTACAGCAAAGAGCTGATAATGCCAGCGCAGATGTCAAGGCCAGTCTGGATGCGCAAGTGGAACAGATACACCGGGACTACGAAGAAAAACAGACCAAGCTGAAGGACATTCTAGCGTACGCACGCGAGCAGTTGGAGATTCACGAACGGGAGATACAGGGAATCAGGATTCTGGACCTGTACGGCCATATTGCCGCCGGCCCTTCGGAAGCTCGCCTTCGGGAGCGGATTACCACCTTGACTGAGGCCGGTGCGGTAAACGTGATTCTCAACTGCGACAGCGTAATGGACATCGATGCAGACGGCCTGACGTGCTTAAAGTGGTGCTCCGCCAGGATCCGATACGCCGGCGGAGCATTAAAGCTTTTGAAGGTCCGCTGGGATCACATGGACCTGATCGCACGCGCCGGGCTGGACAAAGAATTCGAGATTTTCAGCGACGAGCTTTCCGCGTTGAACAGCTTCTTTCCAGAGCGCGCCGTTCCGGCGTTCGATGTTCTTGAGTATGCCAAACGGCAAAGAAAAGAGGCATCGGATCGTGTGACCTGAGTGCGCAATTATGAGCCACGCATCTCCCATGGAGTTCCGGAAAACGAGATCGGCGTCTGAGAACACGAAAGCGACCGGCAAGGTTGAGTTTCATGGCCGCATAACCGTGGAAAACTCCGGCGAAATGCGGTCCGCACTGAGTAAGGCGCTGCGTGGTAAGCCCCCGGTCTTGCACGTGAATCTCTCCGACGTCTCTTACGTTGACACGTCGGGGGTCGCCACCCTGGTGGAGGCGGCGAGGATCTGCCGAAAGCAGCGTGGCCAGATGATCTTGGAAGGACTGCACGATCAACCCCGGTATCTTCTCGAGATCACGCACCTCGATCATTTGTTCGATATCGCGGGCGAGGTTGGCAAATGAAGCTTCTCGAACGGATCGGAAGTCGCGTGATCGAGGGCCTGGCGTACGTCGGCGGACTCACTATGCAATTTGCCGAGGGAGTGCGAGCCATCCCGCATGTCCTTCCGATTCGTGGGAAGCCCAGACGCTGGCGAACGGCCATGCAGCAAATGGTCGCGATCGGAGTGGACGCGCTTCCCACAATCGCGCTCATGTCCGTTTGCATCGGATTCATCCTGGCGATGCAAATCGGTTCTGAACTCCGCCGTTGGGGCGCGTTGCAGTATGTCATGGATACGGTGGCGATTGGGTTCACACGCGAAATTGGTCCGCTCTTGACCGCCCTTGCCTTGAGTGGCCGGTCAGGCTCTGCGTTTTCGGCCGAGATCGGAACCATGGTGGTCACCAGTGAGATCGACGCACTTCGAACCATGGCAATTGATCCGATCGAATTCGTCCTCACGCCGAAGTACGTCGCGGCGATGATTGTGATTCCATGTCTCACCGTCATGAGTAACGCTTTCGGGATTCTTGCCGGATCGGCTTACATGTACATCGAAACGAAGATCGGGCTGAGCATGTATCTCGACTACATCTACAACTCGATTGATATGCGCGATGTCGTGAGCGGGTTGCTGAAAAGCCTGATCTTCGCGACTATCATTGTGCAGGTCGGGTGCAGAGAAGGGTTTACAGTTAAGGGCGCGGCGGACGCGGTCGGTCGCTCCACCACATCGGCGGTAGTGCGGTCTACGTTTTTGGTTATTCTCGCCGACGCCTTCTTCACCGCCATCTTCTACTTAGTGCGGAAGGATTAGCGCATGGTAGCCCCCATCATCTCAGTTGACGGATTGACGGTTGTCTACGGTGGCAAACGTGTATTAGATCAAGTCAGCCTGGAAATTGAGCAAGGTGAGGTGATGGTGCTGCTCGGCGGCAGCGGCTCCGGGAAAACGACAATGTTGCGGCACATCATCGGGCTGGAGCGGCCTACCTCAGGAACAGTGCGGGTTCTGGGGACCGACATAAATCGCTGCTCTGAAAAAGAGCTGAAATCGATACGGCGCCACATGGGCGTAGCGTTCCAAGAGGCGGCTTTGTTCAATTCAATGTCGATTGAAGAAAATGTCAGTCTGCCGGTCCGGGAGTTAACCACGTTGGCGGATCCGATTATCGAAATCATGACCTACATGAAGCTGGCCGCAGTGGGTTTGGGTGAATCGGGCAAACAGATGCCGCGAGAGCTTTCGGGAGGCATGAAGAAGCGCGCGGCTGTCGCGAGGGCGACTGCGCTCGATCCCGAAATTCTCGTTTTCGATGAGCCTTCCGCCGGTCTCGATCCGATTGTCGCGGCTGGCCTGGATGAACTCATCCTACTGCTCAAGCGCGTTTTTAACATGACGATGTTGGTCGTGACCCACGAATTGGCAAGCGCATTCAAGATTGCCGACCGCATCGCCATGTTATATCAGGGCTCGCTCATCGCCGTAAAGAGTAAGGAGGAATTTCGCGCCGACTCGAATTCCCGCATCCGGCAGTTTCTCGACCGGCAGCCGGATGCAATCGGCACCAGCACGCTGGCACAGCAGCGGCTTGAAGAACTTGCGGGCATCTCGGGAGCCAAGACGTGAAGACTGAAGCCAAGGTCGGATTGTTTGTCGTCGTCAGCGCCGCGGTGCTGCTTGTGAGCGTCTATCGCATCAGCACTGCTACGATCCGCGGCGCACACGTCTCCTATAAGACTTACTTCCGTTATGCGGGTGGACTCCAACCCGGCGCGGACGTTCTGTTTGGTGGGATTAAAGTCGGCAACGTAACCGCGGTGCAGCCCGATGCGCAGGACCCAACTCGAATCGAGATTCTGATGGATGTCAAAACCGGTACTCCGATAAATGCGAATTCTGTGGCTAAATTAGGTTCGGTAACGCTGGTAACCAGTCCCGTGATCTCCGTCAGCACGGGATCGAACGATGCAGCACGGATACCGCCGGGCGGTGTCATCCCCTCGCAAGAAACAGTCAGCGTGGACGACATGGAACGCAAATTCGCGACTCTGGCGGACTCCGCGCATTCAGTTCTGAGCTCGGCGGAAAAGGACATGAATGACATCACCGGTGACGCGCGCACGCTGATCGCAAACCTGAACCAGATCACAGGGAAACCGAATCAGCAGCACATTCAGGCGATACTAAACAACGCGGATGCGACGATTGCGCGACTCTCGCCGAAAGTCGACCAGATTACCGACCGAGTTCAAAAGGTGGCGGATGACGCCGACCAAGTAGTCGCGAAAGCGGGCACAGTCATGGATAACGCTAATGCCACGGTCGTTAATGGGAACCGGACGATTACAGATCTCCGCGAACCGCTTCAGAAGGATCTGGCCGATTTGAGCAAGACACTGGATCAGGCTCGCGGCCTCTTGGTCGACTTTCGAGCTTCGATGCGGGCCAAAGATCAGGACTTCACCTACACCCTTGAAAACATCCGGGCCGTTACTGACAACCTCAATGAACTCACAGACTCGCTGAAGCAGCGTCCGTGGAGCCTGATCAGAATCAGACAGCCGAAGGACCGAAAGATCCCGCAGGAAGCGAGCACGCAACCATGAAGACTGTGGCAAGTACGACGGCTTTGGCTTTGGCGCTGTTTGCATTGGCTGCTTGCGGGGGCAAGATCTTGTATCCGAAGTATTACTCGATGGAAATTCCCCCACCGCCGGCGCATTCTGCGAATGCTCGCGTGCTCGGCACGGTGGCAGTCCGACAGTTCGAGAGTGCGCCGTACATTCGGCAGAAGAAAATCGTCTATAGACCAGTTCCCGAAGAGATTGGTTTCTACGAATATCATCGATGGGTCAACGATCCGGCAGAAATGGTCACCTCGGCAATGATCGAATCGCTGCGCTCCTCAGGATTGTTTTCGTCGGTCACGCAGTACAACGCCCAAAGCCAGCAGAACTACCTTATGGCTGGTCGCCTCGGACGGCTCGAGGAAACCGACTACGGTGGCCATGTCAGCGTCACGGCGAAACTGTCCGCCGAGTTAGTCAATCTGCGAACCGGCAGCACGGACTGGACCGGCGACGCGGCTGTGACCTTGAAAGTCGATGAACGCAGTGTCAACTCCGTCGTGATCGAGCTGGGCCATGCCGTCCAAAAGAGCATTGATGAGCTCATCACAAGCTTGGGCCAGCAAACGCGATAGCTGAGTTGGACTTAAGCGTTGCCGGTTTCTGCGTCCGAAGGTTCGTAAAACTCGCCATTCTTGAGCCGCAAGGCTGTCTTGGACCCCGTAGCGTTCTGCTTTAATCAGAGTTAGCGAAGCGAAGGAACATCCACTTAAGAACTTCGTAAAACCGTAAAATCCCGCGAACTCCGTTGGCTAGGCCTTTGACTGCCTGAAAGATTTCCTTTGCTTAAGTGAACGGCGGATCACGTTGCGGGCGAAGTTCAGTTGATTCCGCGGCGCTTCAGCCAGATCCGAAGGCACCCAATTGCGGGAGCACAGATAAGCCCGAGACAAGAAACTTCCCAGTAGAAGCGTCGCACGTAAGCTTCGCGACTGGCCGGGAAGCCGGCTGCCCACCAGCTGGCGACAGCGTCGTTGAGAAACAGGAGCGCTCCGATTAGCAACAGGAGTCCCGCCACGAGTGAGTACGCTTTGTTCCGTCCGGTGGACACCTACATCTATGATCGCCTGCTTTTGTAATGAAACTTGCGCCGGGCTGCCTTGCGGTCGAACTGCCAGTTGATTCTGACACGAGAGCGATTCATCCGGCCAATCCAGGCGCGAGTTTCCCGGCGCAGCGTCTCCAGGTCGATTCTTCGGGTACCGAGCATTGACGCGCCAGGGATCGCCCTCATGCGTAGCGCTTTCGCGAGCGACATAACCTCCATGGGCTCGCCACTGACCTCTAGTCGAACCCTTCGCGTAAGTAACACCTACAGCGCTTCGCTGGAATGCGGGCGAGTGCGGCCGGAGCCATGTCCACCCGATCGCCGACCTCGGCTGGTCATCCCGGCGTAGTGCATTATGGTTTTATAAGCCGAAGCCAATGCGATCCGCTCGGTCCGCGCAACCGGCTTCCGTGGCCGCAGTCGAAACCGCCGCTCCTCATCGTTCGCCACGGTTCACCAGCTCCTGCAACGCCGACTGCGACTCGCCGACTGTCGCCTGGCCTGCGCTTTTCAGCAATCGGATGTGACGCCCTTTCGCCCTTGTCACGGCGGCTTCCATTGCCTCTGCACCCGGCTCGGGAATGCAGGTCAGCAAAATCTTGGCTAGACTGTCCACCAACGCGAACAACGCTTGCTGTGCTCGCCCAAGCCGGGAAATCTCCCGACTGATTTGGTCCATGCTCGTGGCAAGTCGTTCCTCAGACCCAAGCATCGTTTCTTCACGCCCTTTCAATTCCTGGTCCATCGCCGCTCGAAGGAAAGCGCTCGGGTTGGCGTAGCCCCGGAGTTTCACCGCCGATTGAAGTCGTTCATCGGCATCCACACTTAACCGGATCGTTCGTCTGGCATGATTGCCTCCGCACTCTATAAAGGAAATGGCGGAGGCCCTGCGGGACGCGATTTCCCAGATAAAATGTGACCGGTGAACAAACGGCAGACGATCTGGGTGTGCGTCTGACGCGTGTTAAGAACCTGGAATGAGTCGATTACTCAATAAACTCAACCAACGCGTCAGACAACCCTTTATGTTCCACTACGCATTTTGGGCTGCCTTCAGAGAGGTCTTTGGGGGCCCAATTGTTGCAAAGGGTTTCAAACTGTTGCCGAAACCGATTTGACCACCCAAATTGTTGCAGACGGTTTCAAACTGTTGCAATCGGTTGCAAAACATAAAAAAATTGCAAATTCAGCGTCCCGCACCCCCTCCGCCATTTCCTTTATAAGGTGACAGAGCGATGCTGGCGAACTCGATGGAATCTACGCCAAAGCTGGGCCGAAGAAAATCAAGATCGGACTTTGCCAACCTGCGCTCGCTGCTAGCGGTTTGACCTGGCACGAGTACCGGGCAGGTTGCCGCGGCCTGGGCAGAAATTCAGGCGAATCTGGCAAACGGAATGAAACTCAGGGAGGTCTGGGAGGCCGCCACGCTTGACGGGCTAGAGATTCCATACCCGCAATTCCGGGTCTACGTTTCCCGGCTACGGCGAAAGCAGAAGAAAGCGTCGCAATCACGGCCGCAACCGCCCACGCAAGCGAGCGCGGGCCGCGAGGAAGCAGATCCGTCACGCTCCGATCCGTCTAGAAATCTGCGGGAACAGAGAGAGAAAAAGCAACAGTCGGGATTCGAGTACGATCCCTTCTCGGTCAACAAGAACTTCATCGATTGAAAGGCAGGTCATTATGACAAAATCAGAGACTCGTGGAAATGGAACGCAGGCATCCGCCCATTTGGTATGGCAAGGGAAGGGGGGCGTAGGTAAGAGCTTTGTCTCAGCGATCCTTGCTCAGTACTTTCGGAGGTTGTTTTCAGAAACGATCACACAGCCCTTGACGAATGACCTTTCTCGGGTCGGAGCTCTGGGCGTGCGGCAGCGCGCTGATTGCCTGGCTCCGACAGATGGAAAGGCTCTCGAAAACCAGCACGACAGACAGAACACGCAATCCGACGAAGGAACTCTGCCCGTCGCAAGTCGTGAGCGGCCAGCTGACGAACGTCGAAGCAAAACGGTCTGCACGGCTCTTCTGGTAACTGGGAGTTCGAAGCGCACACCCTCCCCGGGAGCGGACTGACGGTGAGTTCTATGGTGCCCAGTCAGGATTCACGATCACCTGAATCACCCAGCGCGACTTTCGAGCGGGTTCTGAACACGGAGGAAGCGGCCGCCCTACTACAAATTCATCCAAAGACCCTCCAGCGGATGGCGCGACAAGGCGTAGTTCCCGCGTTCCGCATCGGCGACCTTTGGCGTTTCCGTGCCTCCGCCCTGGATCAGTGGCTTCGTTCTAGATTATGCTCAAAGAGCCACTCGTGCCGTTGACGCGAAAGGAAGGATTTCGTTGTTCACGCGCACGCGATATCAGTATGGAAGTCTTGAGACCAGAGAACGGAGAAAAGGAAGGGAGGTATGGGAATTTCGCTACTACGAACCTAATGCTCGGGGCGAACGCCAGCGCCGAGCCGTCATGGTTGGGACGCGGGAGGAGTATCCGACCGGATCCGCCGCGAGAAAGTCTCCCATGGTGCAAGCAATTCTGTTGCGGCTCAACGCAGAGCAACCAACTGCGGCTGGTGCTGCGGATTTTGGAGCCGTGATCTCACGGTACGAGCAAGAAGAAATGCCAGAAGGTATTCAACAAGGGCTGCTTACCAGTCGTATATCAAGAACCAGATCAGGCCGCGTTGGGCCGAGACGCCGATGAGTGCCGTTAAGCCGATGGCGGTCGAAGATTGGCTAAGGAATCTAGCTCTGGCCCCGAAGACGAAGAGCCATGTCCGAAGCCTTATGCACACGATTTTTCAGTGTGCTGAGAGATGGGAACTGATTGACAAGAACCCGATTAAGCTAGTTCGGGTCAAGGGCGGAACCAAGCGTCTGAAAACGCCTCGCGTTCTCGCGCCTGAACAGTTCCACTCCTTGTTGCCGTTGATCCGGGAGCCGTTCCGGACAATGGTGCTGATCGCAGGTTGCTTGGGCCTGCGGGTCAGCGAGATTGTTGCGCTTCAGTGGCAGGATTTCGATTTCCCGGAATGACGCTGCTCATCCAAAGGAGCGTGGTTCACGGAAGAATCGGGGACGTAAAGACCGAGTACTCACGGGATAGCGTTCCGCTAGACACGGCCGTAATCGAGGCTCTTATGCTGCACAAGGAACGGTCGTTCTCCACGCCGGAGGGATGGTTGTTCGCCAATCCGGTGACGGGCAGACCCTACCACCAGGAGGAAATTCAGAAGACGCACATTCGAGGAGCCGGTGTCGCAGCCGGGATCGGCGGCGATATCGGCTGGCACACGTTCCGGCACAGCTATCGGTCGTGGCTGGATGAAACTGGGGCGCCTCTCACCGTCCAAAAGGAGTTGATGCGCCACGCCAGCATCCAGACCACGATGAACATTTACGGTAAGGCCATGACGGACAGTAAGCGTCAGGCTCACAGCAAAGTTGTTGAGATGGTGTTAAACAGCAGCAAAATCGAAGGAAACTGCCGACCGGAACAACCCGGCTGCTGCTATTGGGAGTTAATGGGGTTGGTGACGCTCACAAATCCGCGCAACTGATTGATTCGGTTGGTTGCGGGGGATGGATTTGAACCACCGACCTTTGGGTTATGAGTTTCACTCATGCTTCCCATCTGTTTGCGATGTTTCTTGTGAGTCAGAGGCATACGCGTTCGTGCCCGTCGATCTTTCTTGTTGTTTTTTCTTCTTTTCTGCTGGCTTGGGTAGAAGGTTTGGTAGAACGATGCGCGGCTCGAAGAAATGGCATTTGCATCGCGACGCCAAATGGGCCGATTGTCATAAACACAATCGAGGTCTGGTATGCAGCACATCGAAAGGGCGTCACGCATAGAGATCTGAAGCCCGCCAACTTCCTCTTCACTAGGCAAGGGATCAAGCTGCTCTACTTCGGGCTTGCCAAAGTCAGCGGCCCACTGAAGGACATGGATGCGACACTGGCGCTTGCGTTGACCGGTGACGGCGCCTTCTGTTGCCTATGTCTCGGGCGTTCATTATCGAGATCCTGATAAGCAGGCGAAGGAAGGCTACGAACCTTGCTTTCAAGCTTCGACTGGCTTACAACTTCCGTCAACACAAATTCCCGGTCAGGTCATCATCGTGATCTGACCCGCCGCTGGAGGGCATAGTGCAAACCCACGTTGCTTATCGTTTCCTTTTAGGGGTGCTGATTTGGGCGACAGCCCTCGCGGCGCAAAGTTCACGACGCCATATGGAGACCAGGCTAAATGGGCCGATTGTGATCAACACAAGGCACGGTGGAATTCGTTGCACTGATCGGCCGGTTACAAGTGTCGCAGACCTTCAACGTCGAGGAGATGCAATTCCAGGGGAAACTCGAAGTCTAGAAATTCGATCTCCGGAGGACCAAAGATTCTAATCCAAAAGTCGTCACCTTTGGCTTGGGGCAGCGATGCTGGGCCTTTGTGTATCTGCTGCCGCATCCGATCCCGACGCGCCGGGAGATATCCAGGGAATGGCCCGAAACCCCACCGGAGCGCCTGTCGCGAACGCCACTGTAACCATCCATAGCGTCTCCGAACAGCCTGTGGTGCATCTGAAACCGGTGATCTCTGGAAACGACACGCGCGATAAAACGAAAGCGTTCAGAGAACTGTTTTGGGGGTAACTGCTCCCAGACGATGAGTAGATCGTATTCGTACTTGGCGCGCCTCAGTTTTGCTAAATTCCGCCACGCACCTGCGGCGGACTCCCGGCACTCTCGCCAACATCACCATGCCGGCCTGCGTGAAATCCCGCCAAGGCTTGCGGGAAATTCGGACAACGAGCCAGACCAGCCTGGCATCGCCATCGGCTTCCTGGCCATCTCGATGTAGGCAAAGGGCTTGTTGCAGATGCAGTTTGCCCTTGAGATGCACAGTCGAGAGCGATGTCTAGAACGCTCGAGTCCCAGGGTATGGGTTACATAGCCGGCATATCGGGCGTAACGGCGGTGACGGGGATCTGTGCGCTGCTCCGCGAACATATCAATGAAATGACCGTGGCTTTGGCGATGCTCCTGGTCATTCTTTTTGTTTCCGCCGTGTGGGGACGCTGGCCTGGTCTGGCTGCCTCCGTAGTGGGCATGCTGCTCCTCAACTACTACTTCCTTCCGCCGCTTTACACGTTGACGATCGAGGACCCGAAGAACTGGATCGCGCTCGGGGCCTTCTTCATCACCGCGTTCACTGCCGGACATCTTTCGAGCTGGGCCAAACAACGCGCCGCGGAGGCGGAGGCCAGCCAAAGCCAGGCGAGGCTGGCCAGTACCTACAACCGAAGCCTGCTTGAGGCGATTGTCGATCCGCTTCTGAGCATCGGCCCCGACGGCAGAGTCAATGACGTGAATGCCGGCGCCGAGACGGTAACCGGCCGTTCCCGCGCGGAACTCATCGGCACGGACTTCGCGGAGTATTTCCGGGAGCCCGGGAAGTCGAGGGCGGCTTATGAGGAGGTCTTTCGCGGCGGCGCCCTTCGGGGCTACGCGATGGAAATGCACCACCGTGACGGACACAATACCTCGGTCCTGTGCGATGCGTCGCTTTACCGGGATGCCGGCGGAAACGTAATCGGGGTGGTCGTCGCCATGCACCCAATCAGCACCTATGTGGGAAAGCCCCTGGTGGTGCCGCCGGATCCTCGTGTGGTCAGACATCTGAGTCTTCTTACCGGTTTTGCCAGCTTGTTCTGTTTTGCAACCGGGCTTCTGTCTCTCGCAGGGATAATCTTTCGCATTGCCGTCCTGAAGAGCATCATTCCAGGGCATCCGGTTATCAAGATGAACGCGGCTGTCTGTCTGATCCTGCTCGGTCTGTCTCTTTGGTTGGTGCGCAAAGACAACCAGGGTCACAGAGGAATGCTTTGCGGGCATTTCACGGCCGCATTCATCGCTTTGGTGGGTCTGCTCAGCCTGACCGAGTACATCACCGGCCGGGACCTTGGTATCGATCAAGTGCTGTTCCGTGAACCAGCAACGGACGCTTTTTATGGTATTCACCCCGGCCTGATGTCCGCGATCACGGCCGCGGACTTCCTTCTGCTGGGCCTCGCGCTCCTTCTGCTGGACAAAGGCTTCACATGGGGATCGCGGCGCCACTGGCCCGCCCAGTACCTCGCCACCCTGACAGCACTGCTCTCCATCGCCGGACTTCTCGATTTTATCCTCGGATCTCGTATCTCCTACACGCACATCGCTCTGCAGACTGCCATTGCGTTGCTGGTGGCTTCGGTGGCCGTGCTCGCGGTCCGCATCGACCGGGGGGTGCCGGCATTGCTGGCCAGTTCCACGGCCGGGGGCGCGCTCACACGGCGTTTGCTGCCGGCCAGTGTGATCATTCCTATCGTGATTGGAGCCGTTTCCTGGAGAGCCTTATCGGGTGGGCAACTCTCCGCGTGGGGTGCGCTCAGTCTGATGGTCGTCGCGATGATGACGTTGTTGTCCGGTCTTGCTATCTGGAACGGCTATCTCGTGGATCGCGGCGATGTGGAACGCCGGAAAAACGAAGGCGTTCTTCACCGGCGGGAGCAGGAACTCAGAGAAGCGGAGCGCATGGCGCACCTCGGCAGCTGGTGGTGGGATTCGAGATCCGACAGCGTAATCTGGTCGGCCGGTCTCCTGCACATTACCGGGCGCGACCCCGTGCTGCCGCCGCCGTCGTACGCGGAGCAACTCAGGTTCTACACGGCGCGGAGTTCGGCTCAACTCGACGCGGCCATAAAAAGTGCCATGCAGACCGGAGCCCCCTACGAACTCGATCTGGAGATGATTCGTGCCGATGGCGCGATCCGGTGCGTCACAAGCCGGGGCGAAGTGGAGCGTAACGGCAACGGTCAGGTTGTATTGGTTCGCGGCACGGTCCACGACGTTACGGAACGCAAGCAGGCAGAAAACCAAATACGTCTGCTGGCGCGCCTGCAGACTGCGGTGTCTGAGATCGGTCAGGAAGCGCTGCGGAGCGAAGACTCCGGCAAGGTGCTGGACAAGGCCGTCGTTCTTGTCGCGCAGACTCTCGATGTGGAGTATTGCAAGGTGCTGGAGCTTCTTCCGGACGGCAAGGCATTGCTCCTTCGATCGGGCGTCGGCTGGAAGGAAGGGCTCGTCGGCCATGGAACCGTTGGAGCGGGCACCGATTCCCAGGCCGGATATACACTTCTGTCCGACCGCCCGGTCATGGTCGAAGATCTTCGGACCGAAACGCGTTTCAGCGGGCCGCCCCTGTTGCACGAGCATCACGTCGTAAGCGGCATGAGCGTCATCATCCCCACTGGTGAAAGCCCGTACGGCGTACTAGGAGCGCACACCACGAAGCGCCGGGCGTTCTCGGCGGACGAGGTCAACTTTCTGAACGCCGTGGCCAATGTCCTCGGCATGATGATCGAGCGGGAACGGACGGAGCAGGCGCTGCAAAAGTCCGCGGCGGAAGTGCTGGACCTCTATAACCATGCCCCGTGTGGATACCACTCTCTCGACAAGGACGGCGTCTTCGATCGTGTGAACGACACCGAACTCTCCTGGCTGGGATACACGCGCGAGGAGCTGATCGGAAAACGGAACTTCGCCGAAGTCCTTACGCCGGAGAGCCTCAAAATTTTCCGGGAGAACTTTCCCAGATTTAAAGCGCAGGGAGTGGTCCGGGACCTCGAGTTCGACATGGTCCGCAAGGATGGCTCGATCCTGCCCGTGCTGCTCAGCGCCACGGCCATCACCGACAGCGCCGGCAATTACGTCTCGAGCCGGTCAACCATTTACGACATCACGGCACGCAAGCGGGCGGAGAACGAGATCCGGATGCTCGCGCACCTTCAGTCGGTGGTGGCCGACCTCGGTGAACGCGCTCTGCGGGGCGCGCCCTTGTCCCAGATGCTGGACGATGTGGCTAACCAGGTGGCACAGGCGCTCGGCGTCGATTACTGCAAGGTGCTCGAGTTGCTTCCTAATCGCGATGCGCTCCTGATGATATCGGGCACCGGATGGAAGCCGGGATATGTCGGTCATGCGACCGTCGGCCTCGGTACGGACTCGCAGGCCGGTTACACACTGCAATCCGGCGAGCCGGTGGTCGTGGAAGATCTCGGAACCGAGAAGCGGTTCGCCGGCACGGCGCTGCTTCACGAGCACGAAGTGGTGAGCGGCGCGAGCGTCGTCGTTTCCACCGGCGCGGGTCCTTATGGCGTGCTGGCAGTCCATTCCCGCCGCCGTCGGAGTTTCAGCACCGACGAAGTGAACTTCCTCCAGACCGTCGCCAATGTGCTGGGCTCAGTGATCGATCGTCACCGGGCCGAGGAGCGGCTGTTCCGGGTCAATCAAGCGCAGCGGGTCCTCAGCAAGTGCAATGAGGCCCTGATTCGCGCCACCGAAGAGGCTACTCTGCTGCAGCAGATATGTAACCTCATCGTGGAAGAGGCCGGCTACCGGCTCTGCTGGGTGGGCCGCGCCGAGAATGATGCGGCGAAGTCGGTTAGCGTGATCGCCCAGGCGGGTTTCGAAGCCGGTTACCTCGCCACCCTGAACATCACGTGGGCGGACACCGAGCGGGGCCGCGGCCCGACGGGCCACTGCATTCGTACCGGCACAACCTCGGTTACAAAACATATCGCCACCGATCCGCAGATGATCCCCTGGCGCGCCGAAGCTCTGAAACGGGGCTACGGTTCCAGCGTATCCATCCCTCTCATCGTCAACGCGGCGACCTTCGGGGCCATCATGATCTACGCGGCTGAGCCGGATGGGTTCGGCGCCGAGGAAGTGGCGCTGTTGAGCGAGCTCGCCAGCGACCTGGCATTTGGAATCGGCACTCTTCGAACGAGGGCGGCGCGGGCGCGCAGTGAAGCGGCGCTCCGTGAAAAGGAAGAGCACATCCGGCTCCTGCTCGACTCCACCGCCGAAGCGATCTGTGGCGTCGATCTCTCAGGCAACTGCACGTGGGTCAATCGGGCCGCCGCGAACATGCTGGGCTACAGCGACGCGAGCAGCCTGCTGGGGAAAAATCTTCACGCCCTGGCCCATTATCGGCTGACCGACGGAAGGGCGCTGCCACAGGACGAATGCAAGGCATACCGGGCGCTTATAAAGGGCGACTACGTGCATGTGGATGACGAAGTGATGTGGCGCGCGGACGGAACATTCTTTCCGGTCGAGTACTGGTCTCATCCGATGCGCGGCGCCGAGTCGCCAGGCAACGGGAGCGCAAGGAGCGCAATCGGCGCCGTGGTGACGTTCCTCGACATCACGGAGCGGAAGCGCGTCGAGAGCGAGATCCGCATTCTCAACGCCGAACTGGAGCAGCGCGTCACGGCGCGAACCGCCCAGCTCCAGGCGGCAAACAAAGAACTGGAACAAGCGCGGGAACGCGAAGTCGAAGTCGGCTTCCGCATCCAGCAGAACCTGCTGCTTGATCAGCCCCCGCAGGATGTCCCAGGGCTAAGGGTAGCGGCGCTGACCGTTCCTTCGCAGCGTATCGACGGCGATTTCTATATCTTCCTCACTCATCCGAATCAGTCCCTCGATGTAATCGTGGGGGACGTCATGGGAAAGGGTATCCCCGCCGCGCTGCTGGGAGCGGCCACCAAGAGCAGTTTTCTGAAAGCGCTGAGCCACCTGATGGCGCTTTCAAAGGCAGGCGATCTGCCGGAACCCAGGGATATCGTGATGCTGGCCCATTCCGACGTCGTTCGGCACTTGATCGATCTGGACAGCTTCGTCACTTTGTGTTATGTCCGGCTGGATGTCGGCAAGCGCGCTCTAGAGATGGTCGATTGCGGGCACACAGGCATCGTTTTCTTACATGGCGCGAGCGGAATTTGCGAAGTGCTGCATGGCGACAACCTGCCTCTCGGCGTGAGCGAGGGGGAGATTTACAACCAGGTCACAGTGGCGTTCGAGCCCGGAGATCTGCTGCTCTTCTTTTCGGACGGCATTACCGAAGCCCGTAACCCGTCGGGAGATCTTTATGGAGTGGAGCGCCTGGTGGAATTCGTGCGAAGCCATGGGGACCTGGAACCTGCCATTCTGGTGGAAGCCATCCGTAAGGCTGTTTTCGAGTTTTCGGGGTCCACCCAGCTGACGGACGACCTGACCAGTGTGGCGATCCGGGTGGAGGAGAAGCAGGTGCCTCTGGCGCAGGCGGAAATCGAGATTTCGAGCGCTCTCAAAGAACTCCGGCACGTGCGCCAATTTGTGCGGGCATTTTGCCGCAACCTGCCCGGACCGCCCATGGATGAAGATCGCCTGGCTGCGCTGGAATTGGCGGTCAACGAAGCAGCCAGCAACATCATGAAACACGCCTATCATGGTCGCGAAGATCAGTGGATCCACCTCGAAGGTGAGGCGTTCCCGGGATTTATCTCGATCCGCCTGCATCATCTCGGGGACCCGTTCGATCCGTCGGCCGCGCTGACGCCGGTGTTCGACGCCTCACGCGAGTCCGGCCGCGGCGCTTACATCATCTCCCACAGCGTGGATCAGGTGCGCTACTACCGCGACGAACGAGGGCGGAACTGTGTGGTCCTCACCAAGACCAGGAATGCGAGGAGTCAATCGTAATGGAAATACCTGTCGAAAAGCTGGACGGCGTGTCGGTCGCCATCATGCCAGTGGATGAACTGGATGCCGGCAACGCACCCGAATTCAAGCGCGACATCGCGTCGACGCTGCAGGCGAATACGAAACTGGTGCTCGATCTGAGCCGCCTGCGCTTTGTGGATAGTTCCGGCCTGGGAGCCATCCTGTCCTGTCTCCGCCAGTTGAGCGCGAAGAACGGCGACTTGAAGCTTTGCGGCATGTCGAAGCAGGTGCGCGCGGCGTTTGAGCTGGTACGCATGCACCGCGTTTTCGATATCACCGGGACCAGAGAGGAGGCCGTCCACGCTTTTGAACACTAGCAGCGCAATCGCGGGAGTCGCTCCACAGGGTTGTACGACCCAGAGCGTGAGCCCGGGGAATTCATCACACGCGGGCGTCCCGGCGATCGAGGAGTCCCTGCGGCGCCATGCGGCGTATTCGCTGGGGAGAGCGTGGCCGGAGCTGTCGCCAACAGATTTGTTCAACGCCGTCGCCTTGTCCGTCCGGGACCGGCTCATCGACGGAATGATCGAGACCGAGGCGCGCTATCGCCTTGAAGATCCTAAGCGGGTCAATTACCTCTCCATTGAATTCCTGATGGGACAGTCGCTCGGAAATCACCTTCATAACCTGGGGATTCGCGAGTCATACCGCGAGGCTCTCCGCAATCAGGGCGCGAATCTGGAATCGGTGGAGGACAGCGAACAGGATGCGGCCCTCGGCAACGGCGGTCTCGGCCGTCTGGCCGCCTGTTTTCTGGATTCGCTGGCTACGCTCGGAATGCCCGCCTGTGGTTACGGCATCAACTACGAATACGGTCTTTTCAAGCAGGAAATAGACAACGGCTATCAACGGGAGAAGCCGGAAAACTGGCTCTCGCGGCGCTCTCCCTGGGAGATCGAGCGCCCCGATGAAGCCTGTTTCGTGCCGGTCTACGGACGCATCGAGCATTCGACCGACCGCCAGGGCAACTACAACCCCATGTGGATGGACTGGAAGCTGCTCGTCGGCATCCCCTGTGACATGTTGATTTCCGGCTACGGCGGAAAGACAGTGAATCTCCTGCGGCTCTATTCCGCGCACTCCTCCCACGACTTTGATATGCAGATCTTCAACGATGGCGATTACTTCAAAGCCGTCGAGCAGAAGATCGCATCGGAAACCATTTCGAAAGTCCTCTATCCTTCGGACGCTATTGTTGCGGGACGGGAATTGCGTCTCGTTCAGGAGTATTTTCTGGTAGCTTGCGCGCTGCGGGACATCGTCCGGAAATTCGAGCGAGATCACGACTCGTTCCAGGAGTTCGCATCCCGGGTCGCGATCCAGCTGAACGACACGCATCCCGCGCTGACGGTGGCGGAACTGATGCGCATTCTGGTCGACGAAAAAGAACTGGGGTGGGAAGAGGCCTGGAACATCACCCGCGCCACGCTCGGCTATACCAATCACACGCTGGCGCCCGAAGCGCTGGAGAAGTGGCCGGTGCCACTGCTCGAAACCGTGCTCCCGAGGCATCTGCAAATCATTCTCGAAATCAATCGCCGTTTTCTGGAGCAGGCGTCCGCCGGTCGCGAAGGGAATGCCGGCAGAATCCAGCGCCTGTCGATCGTCGAGGAGTCCACTCCCAAACAAATACGCATGGCGAATCTGGCCATGGTGGGAAGCCATTCGATCAATGGCGTTTCCCGAATTCACACCGAGCTGGTCAAGACGTCGCTCGCGCCGGATTTCTTTCAGTTGTTCCCCGAGCGATTCAACAACAAAACGAACGGCATCACGCAGCGGCGCTGGCTCTTGAAGTCGAACGCGGGACTGGCGGATCTGATCACCGGCGTGGTGGGCGACCGGTGGATCACGGAGCTCTGCCGACTGCGGCAGTTGGAAGCTCACGCAGGCGATCCGGGCTTTCAGACGGAATTCCAGAACGTCAAACGAGCGAATAAACTGAGACTCGCGGGCATTATCAAGGACGCCCTTCGGCTCAACGTCGATCCCGATTCGCTGTTCGACATTCAGGTGAAGCGGATCCACGCCTACAAGCGGCAATTGCTCAATGTGATGCATATCATCGACGAATATCTGTCGTTGATTGAAGATGGACGCGAACCCGCGGCGCCCAGGACGTATATTTTCTCCGGGAAAGCCGCGCCGGGCTACTGGCTCGCCAAACAGATCATCAAGTTGATTCACAACGTGGGGCGGACTATCAACAAGGATGCGCGCGCCTGCCAGTGGTTCAAGGTTGCCTTCATCCCCGATTACCGCGTCTCGCTGGCGGAGAAGATCATTCCGGCAGCCGATCTCAGCGAGCAAATTTCGACGGCCGGAACGGAGGCCTCTGGAACCGGCAACATGAAACTGGCGTTGAATGGAGCCCTCACCATCGGCACCATTGATGGCGCCAACATCGAGATCCGGGAAGAGGTGGGCGCGGAAAACATGTTCACCTTCGGCCTCACGGCAGCCGAAGTCCGGGCAATGCGCGAACAGAAGTCTTACCGGCCCTGGGAGCTTTATGCCAGCAATTGGCGCGTGAAGCGAGTCGCCGACAGTTTTTCATCCAACCTGTTTTGTCCGCAGGAACCGGAGCTGTTCAAATGGATCTTCGCCAACATTCTGGACGCCAGCGACGAGCATGTCCACCTGGCGGATCTCACTCCCTACCTGGAAGCGCAGGAGAAGGCCGGCAGCACGTTCCGCGACCGAAGCGTCTGGACACGAATGGCGATCTTGAATGTCGCGCGGATGGGGAAGTTTTCGAGCGACCGCACTGTTACAGAGTACGCGAGCGAGATCTGGGGCGTAAGTGCAAATGTTTCAGCGAGCACCCAGAACCACACTGGAGCGTGACTGCACCACATAGCTCGCCGGACTCGCGAGGGCAGCCTCTTCTCCCGGCCTGTAGAACCCCGGCACCACCGATACAGCCGTGTCGATGGCCACGCGCCAGACGCCACCGGCACGCGGAGGCACTGCGAAGCTGACGGCTTGCGTGCTAGCGTTGAACAACAGGAACAGGCCGGCCTCGTCATCGCTGCGAATCAGGCAGGCCAGGCATTTTTGGCGGGAGTCGAACCAGTCCGGACTCTCGCCGGAAGGTTGGAACCAGCGGACCTCGTCGTCCCTGTAGAAACCCTCTCGCCGCAGGACCGGGTGCGCTTGGCGAAATGCAAACACGCCGCGGGCAAACTCAAACACTTCATGGTTCCGTTCGAGCAAAGCCCAGTCAACCCAACTGGTTTCGTTGTCCTGGCAGTAGGCGTTGTTGTTCCCTCCCTGGCTGCGCCGGAACTCGTCTCCCGCCAGCAGCATCGGGACGCCGCGGGAGATGGCTATTGTCAGCAGAAAATTCCTGATCTGCCGGACGCGCACCGCTTCGACCTCGGGATCGTCGGATGCCCCCTCGACACCGTAGTTCGCGCTGTAGTTCTCGGGCGCCCCATCTCTGCCATTCTCTCCGTTGGCATCGTTGTGTTTATGCGAATGGCTGACCAGGTCGTTCAGTGTGAACCCGTCGTGACAAGTGACGAAATTGATGCTGCTCTCCGGTCCCTTACCCGATCCATGGTAGATGTCCGAGCTCCCGCAGATGCGGCTGGCGAAGAGGCTCATCATGCCTTCGTCGCCGCGCCAGAACCGTCGCACATCGTCGCGAAAGCGGCCATTCCATTCCGCCCAGCGCCGGTCGGAGAAGCTCCCGACCTGATACGCGCCCGCGGCATCCCAGGCCTCGGCGATCAACTTCGCGTCCCGCAGGATGGGGTCCTCGGCGATGCGCTCCAGCAAAGGCGCGTCCGCCAGAACGTGGCCGCCGCGGTCGCGGCCGAGCACCGAGGCGAGATCGAAACGGAAGCCATCGACATGCATTTCCATCACCCAGTAACGCAGCGCATCCAGGATGAGATCGCGCACTACCGGGTGGGCCGCGTTGATCGTCTGTCCCGTGCCGGTGAAGTCTCGATAGAAGCGCTTGTCGTCGTCGAGCCAGTAGTAAATCGTATTGTCGATGCCGCGGAGGCAGACCGTAGGACCCAGTTCGTTGCCTTCGACCGTATGGTTGAAAACAACGTCCAGGATGACCTCGATCCCGGCCTGATGAAAAGTCCGGATCATCTCCTTGAATTCGAGCACGTGCGCGCCGGCATCCCGCACGCTGGCGTACGACGCTTTGGGAGCAAGAAACGAGAGTGGATCGTACCCCCAATAGTTCCGGAGCCGCTCACCGGTCTGTGGATTGACCCGCAACAGGTGGTGCTCGTTGAATTCCTGGACCGGCATCAGCTCCACCGCCGTCACGCCCAGATC
Source organism: Bryobacterales bacterium (assembly GCA_963735145.1). GTDB lineage: Bacteria > Acidobacteriota > Terriglobia > Bryobacterales > Bryobacteraceae > Palsa-89. The sequence goes on from CAVTJS010000005.1 coordinate 228,081, forward strand.
TTTCAGATACGGAATCTTCTCGACAAGCCCGCGGTACGTTCCCGGGAATGAAACTCCGGCTCCATTGGGGTGCATCGTGTAACCCCGCACATGTAGTTCATAAATGACAGTTGATTCCCAGGTGCGGCGGAGCGGCTGATCACCCTGCCAGTCGAAGTCCGGATGCGTGATGACGCATTTGGGTGCGGTGGCAGCATCGTCGTCCGCGGACAACGAGAGGTCCTTTTGAGGAGAGGACGGATCGTAGCCCAGCGCTGGGAGAAAGTCGCGGCCCGGAACGGGCGCGATCGCGGTGGCATAAGGGTCGACCACCAGTTTGTCCGGATTGAAGCGCTGTCCTTCATGCGGAGCGTAAGGTCCGGCGAAACGGAATCCGTAAAGCTGCCCTGGTTTGATCCCCTCCAGCCAGACATGCCAGATATCGCCGGTCTTGTTCCGTGCAGAATCAAGGAGAATGCTGCGCGCGGGTATGGAAGCGTCGACGCGGTCGAAAAAGTCGAGCCGAACGCCACTGGCGTGCCGACTGAAGATCGCGAAATTGATGCCATTCCCTCTGACCGAGGCGCCCAGAGGCAGCGGCGCCCCTGAACGAATGGCTTGGACTTCGCACAGACTCAGCAACCGCTCCAACTCGTCGAGTTGTTCAGCCCGCGCGTCTCGTTCTATCGGCATTCAAGTACAATCTTAACGATGCCGGCCGGGACGTTCGGCGCGGAACAATATCTATTTGTCGCCGTCCCGTGAAGAATTGCGCCTGCATGAGGCGCTGTTCGTCAGTTATCCGCATTCTTAGATGAGCGCCTGTGATCGAATGCGCTTGCCACCGCTGCCCATTCCCGTAATGGACCAGGCATGGCGGTTTGCGGGACATTTCTGTCCGGTGCCCTACCACGATCAGTTTACGCAGGTGCTCGAAGAGATCCTTGCAGCTGCCGATCCTGCCAAGAAGGGTCGCGAAATCGAAATCAAACTCGTCGCCCGTCTTCGCAAACATCTGGGCAATCCTAAATTCACCGAACTCGGCGATCGACTAGAAAAGGTGAAAGAGCGCCATGAGCAGGGGTTCCTGACGAGCCTGGAATTCCTAAAAGCGATGCTCGAATTGGCCAAGGAGGTGGTCGAGGCAGAGAAGGGTATTGATCCTGTTGAGGAGCGGGACCGAGCAAAAGAAGCGCTGACCGAACTATTCAACGAAGCCAAAGGCAAAAATACCCACATCATCGTTGAACGCATTGTCACGGACATCGATGACATCTATCAATTGGCTTGTAGGCTTTTTGGAAGGCCGCCCGACGCGGCACGGGAGCGATCCCGCTGACCTATTTCGGCAGAATCTCTTTCAGCCGCGATTTTTCCACTTGCTCATTCGGGCTTTTGCCGCCGCCGTCCAGCCAACTCTGGAGCTTGCCGACGCTGACCGTGTGCTCGGTCTCTGGCTGCCTGACGCGGATCGTTAGACCTGTTGCGGAGTCCTTAGCGCCACGATCTGCTGGACACACTTTCCCCTTGCGCCTGTCTAACGTCAGGGAGTACTTCAATGATTTCCAAAATTACCTTCGCCACGGCATTGCTGGCAACGTCCTGCTTCGGAGCCACTTGGGCCGGGAAGATCTCGGATAGCACGTGCGGCGTAAGCCACGCCAAGATGAGGGCGGCCCATTCCGACCTGGCGTCAGACAAGGACTGCACACTCGCGTGCATCAAGATGGGCAGCAAATACGTTTTTGTGAGCAAGGGCAAGGTCTTCCAGATTGACAACCAGAACCTGGACGATCTTCAAAAATATGCCGGGCAAAACGTCACGCTTGCTGGAAAGCTCACGGGCGACTCCATAGAGGTGACCAGCATCGTCGGCAAGTAACGACCCTCCAGCCGGCCAGAATGTCGCGTTCACGAAGGGAACCCTACCTAGGACGAAACGCCTTGAAGACGGAACGCGAAAAAGAGACTACTGGACGATCGAATTGACCACAACACTAGTGGTCCGTCCCAGTGATTCGCTTAGTGATGATCCGGCGTTTTAGATCGGTATAGGTCCAGCGGATCGGTCGGGCGCGCTTTTGGTAAGCGCGGATATATCTCATTAACTTCCGCCTGAGGTCAGTGACGGAGGTGAAGACGCCGCGTGCGATCACGTCACGCTCGATTTTGGCAAACCACAGCTCCACCTGATTCAGCCACGATGAGTAGGTCGGGGTAAAGTGGAAGCGCACCTTGGGATGCTTGGCGAGGAACTGCTCGACGGCCTCGGTCTTGTGCGCCGACAAATTATCGAGCACGATGTGAATCTCGCGGGCCCATTTCGCCTTGGCGATCAACTCGGTGAGAAACGCGACAAACTCCGCGCTGGTGTGACGGCGCGCGGTTTTGCCTTCGACCACACCGGTCTTCACATTCAATGCCGCGTACAGCGAGAGCGTGCCGTGGCGATAATATTCGAAGCCGTGACGCTCGGCCCGGCCCGGCGACAGCGGCAGAACAGGATCGAGCCGATCCAACGCTTGAATGGCGGTCTTCTCATCGACGCAAAACACTGCGGCGTGCTGCGGCGGATTCACATACAGCCCGATGATATCGGCGGCCTTTTCCTCGAACTGGGGATCGTTCGAGGCCATATAGCGCTCCAGCCGGTGCGGCTGCAGTTTGGCCTGCGCCAGGATGCGGTGCACTGTGGACTTGCTGACGCCCAACTCCTCAGCCAGCTTGCGCACCGACCAGTGCGTCGAGCCATCGGAGGGCTTCTGCTGCGCCCGTCGGATTACGCGGCCCTGCACCGCGGGCGTGGCGCGCCGCGGCTTGCTGCCTTGGTGCTGGCCCTGCAGTCCTTCCATGCCCAGTTGCTCGAACCGGGCCTTCCACTTCGACACGGTCGGCGCACTGGCACCGAGCGAATGCTCGATCTCGCGATAGGTCCTGCCTTCCCCCAGCGCTAATATCAGTCGCGCCCGAGACACGTATCCGGCTGGCAAACTGCGCGACTGCGCCCAACTCTGCAACTCCTCGCGCTGCTCGGCAGTGATCGCAAACAATCCTTGATTATCGGCCACATCATAAAGACGCTCCGTTCGTACTGTAGGTATCACTGGGACGAGCCACTAGGTTGCGATAGAGCTCTAAACTTACCGACTCTCCACGAATCTCAATTCCCGCTTAAACCAATCGCGTGCCAGCGAAGCAACTTTTTCAAGAGTGCCAGGCTCTTCGAACAGATGCGTTGCGCCAGAGACAATTTCGAGCTTTTTCTCTTCCATGCGCAACTGTCGGAATGCATCCTCGTTCATTTCGATCACTGGCGTGTCCTCACCGCCGACGATCAGCAGCGTGGAGGCTTGGACCAAAGGCAGGGATGCACCCGCGAGATCCGGCCGCCCGCCGCGCGAAACTACGGCGAAAACATCGCCCCGCCGCTGAGCCGCTGCGACCAGTGCTGCCGCCGCGCCCGTGCTGGCTCCGAAATAGCCGACCAGCAGATCCCGCGTATCTTTGTCTTTCTTGAGCCACGCGGTCGCTTCTGACAGTCGCCGCGCCAGCAGGGCAATGTCAAATCGGAGCTCTGCGGTTTGGACGTCAATCCGCTCCTCCTGGGCTGTGAGCAGGTCGAACAAGAGCGTCCCCAACCCGCCCTGTTGCAATACTCGCGCGACATATTGGTTGCGCGGGCTATGCCGGCTGCTGCCGCTGCCGTGCGCGAATGCGATGACCGCGGTCGCTTTCTCCGGAATCACCAGATCCCCTTCCAGTCCGGCAGGAGGAATGAGGACACTACGTTCAATTAACTCGCCAGTTGTTTTCATTGCGCCATCTCCCTTCGTTTGCCACTTGAGATTCCCCGCGCCAACAGTCCCGCGCCAAACGGCAGCGCCACCGCTTTGACCGCTCGGCTGGAGCTGAGCAAACCATAAAGTCCAACGCTCGCGCCTGCAACGCCAGCTAACATCCGTAGCGCGGGCGGCCAATTGCGTTGAAAGACTAGCGGCCTTCCCGGGTGACGTTCCCGGCCGCCCTGCAAACTTGCAATGTGCTCAGCATCGCTAGGGCGTAGCAGATGATCACAGACTCTTGAAACACCGTGAATTGCGCCCACTCCAGAGACTAGGTCCTGCGCCTCATTTTCTAACACGGTGCCGCTCAGGGTGATCTCCCCGCCGTGTGCAAACACATCGATCGCGTGCGGATGCGATACCAACCGCCCCAGTTTCGCGCGCACGCGAGCGATGAGTTGATCTTCTTCCACCGGCTCGTGCTGCACCGCGGATTTCGCCTGAGCGAGCAAACCATGCGCGCGGTTCGCCAAGTCGGCCTGAGCCTTCTCCACCGACGTCCGAACCTCACGATAGGCGCTAGCGGCCTTGTCGTGTAGTAGGGCTCGCCGTGCCCGCCCGCGATCCGGATCCATCAGATACATACATCCGGCGCCAACGCCGACGCTGGCAATCCAGAAACCTGCACTTGCTCCTTTTCCCATAACCGACTTCCTCTCTCGGACCGGCTGCGTTTCTCGGCACCAAAGCGAACTCCATTGGCTTCAGAACGCCGGGGCAGAACAGTCGCCCCTGGTGTGAGCAGTTGAGATTCCATGCAGCTATGCGCGTTATAGCGACTCCCATAGCTGTCGAGTGACATTCGGGAGGATTTACCCGATCACGAGTGTTTCGAAGGGACGGTCACCAAATCCTTCAGACGGCGACGCGCGACATTGAAAGCTGCGTGTACCGCCATGGCGGCATCTTTGCGTTGAGCATTCACCAGCATGTGGTCCGCGCCTTGCCCGGCTTCAAGGCCCTGCAGCTCCGCCCATGCTTTTGCGTCCTCCGTAGGCAGGCCTAAGTCGATTCGGACTTTGCACACGCTGCCACGGCGCTCGTGTTCGGGCGCCTCTACGTCTATGCGGCAGCTTGCCAGCCGGTTGTAGAACTTTTCGATCTCCGCCAATTCCTGCCGGATACGCGATTCAACAGGTTCTGGAGGTGGAGTGTTATGAAATTCAATCTGTAATGGAGAGATCATGTTTCTTGTTCTCCTTGCTAAGTGTCAGCCCTCTGACGACCGACAATTGCTCGATCTGGATGGGTAATTACACTCAGCGCGGCCTCACGCACCTTGCTTCTTGGGCGGCATGGTCGCCGGTGGGACAAGATACGTTGGGCTGGGCGAGGCGCTCTGCTGGAGTGTAGCTGAAGGTTCCCAATCCACTTTAAATTCTTCCGTTTTCGAATAGAAGCATCCATATTTCACAGTTGTTGCAAACGTCTCGTCGCCCTCAAGACGGATGAAGACTTCTCGGGTGAAAAGCTTTGGCAGTCCCATGAAGCAAGTCCTCCTGTTCTTGCGTTCCAATCGGCGGACGACAATCAAACCTGACCCGATCAGTGCAGATCAAATTCCATCTGCCGGGTCGCCGGATAAAGGGGGGAGCTTGCCCGGCCAAGTCTGGCGGCTGCCCCGCGAAGATGACGCCAACCGATGTCGTGATCGCCAGGTGCTCTTCGTGGTGCCTGTGGGTTATCGTTCCCATGCACGTACTCAGGGGGCTAATTCTTCGATCCAACGACGCATGCGGGCGTAATGCGATCCTTTCCAGTAGATGCGGCCGCACTGCTCACAATGATGAAATTCCTTGTATCGCTCAAACGAACGTTCGGGAACCAGGTTTTGCGCCTGGTCTTTCGAGACCGGCTCTAGTGCGCCATTGCACGCCATGCATCGCGTAAACGGACGAACGGCGCGCGCCAAGTTGAATCGGTGCATGACTTCGGCGATTTGACGGTGGCTGTTGGTTTCTCGCACCCAGTAGCCATGCGTGATGGCGCCTCGCTTGAGCAGGGCACGATCGCGCGTCAGCAAGACTCGATGTTCGCTGGCGGAGATTTGCGCCAATCGCGCATCCGTAAACGAACGCCCGTACTCGGCATCGAATCCGAGCATACGCAAATATGCCGCGAGTTTTCCTAAATGCACGTCGAGTATGAACTTCGAATTCCGGAGTGGCTGGGGCCGGAGTCGCTGCTCCGGAGCGATGTCGAAGGACTCAAAGGTCGGGTAAACGGCGATCCGATCGCCACGTTTAACTGGATACGAGAAATCGACCGATTGGCCGTTTGCAACGATCAAATCGATTTCCGTGTGGGGCACGCCAAAGCTCTCAATCATGTCCTTCACGGTGCTAGCAGCCTGTGTCTAAAAACCATTTCCTAATGGACATGTTTCGGCTTAAAATCAGCTATGGCGATGGGCACACGCAAACGGCTTGAGCGGCAGGAGCCGCTGTGGTATCAAAGTGAGCTGCCTGAAGCGCCTGGGCATCCTTTTTATCAGTGGCTGAACCGGGTCCTGGATGAGGAGGGTTTCGACCGTTTCTGTGAAGGCCGCTGCCGGGGGTTTTATCACGAGAAGCTGGGGCGTCCGTCGCTGGCTCCGGGGATTTATTTCCGGCTGATGATGATCGGTTTCTTTGAGGGGCTCGACAGTGAACGGGGCATCGCCTGGCGCGTAGCCGATTCCCTCACGCTGCGCCAGTTTCTGCGGATCGGGCTGGACGAGCGAACGCCGGATCACGTGACGATTTCGCGTACGCGGCGGTTGATCGGCGCCGAAGCGCATCAGCAGGTGTTCGGCTGGGTGTTGAGGCGGTTGGCGCGTGGCGGACTGCTGAAAGGCAAAACTATCGGGATCGATTCGACCACGCTGGAAGCCAACGCGGCGATGAAGTCGATTGTACGGCGAGACACGCAGCAAGGTTATGACGAGTATCTGAAACGATTGGCCCAGGCTGAGGGGGGCGAAGCGAGCGATGCAGCGGCGCTGCGGCGCATGGACCGCAAGCGGCCCAAGAGAATGCGGAACGAGGAATGGGTCAATCCGGCGGATGTAGAAGCCGAGATCACGCGGCTGAAAGATGGGCGCACTGCTCTGGCGTATAAGGCCGAACAGGCGGTGGATATGGAGACCGGAGCAATCCTGGCACTCACGACGCACGGTGGCGCGGTGGGCGACACCGACTCGATCGGCGAGACGGTGGCGGAGGCCGGCATAGCAGTCGCCGAGCAGGCGGTGCAGAGAACGGTGAACCAAGCTGGGATCGAAGAGGTGGTGGCCGACAAGGGATATCACAGTAATGAAGTGATGCGGACACTGGCCGAGTGGAAACTGCGCAGCTATGTTGCCGAGCCGGAACGTGGCGCGCGGAAGTGGAAAGGTAAGGCGGCCGAACAAGCGGCGGTGTATGCGAATCGACGGCGGATTTCCGGAGCGCGAGGCAAGCGTTTGCAGGCGGGTCGAGGCGAACGAGTGGAGCGGAATTTCGCGCATCAGTTCGATACCGGAGGTATGGATCGACTGTATGTTCGAGGTCTTCACAACGTTCACAAGAAGCTACTAATTCAGGCGGCGGCCTGCAATCTGGCGCTGCTGATGCGGTCTCTGTATGGAGCGGGCAAGCCGCGAGCGGCGCATGATCGTTGGGGCCGGCTCAGGTTTACGATTTTGCGGCTGTATTCGACTTTAATTGGGTTCTGCCATTCTGAGAGGGCCCTGCAGGTTGCTCCCGCGCCGATACCACGTCGAAGGCGGTGCGCCCACCGAGAAATTCTTCGTGCGTCAAAAACCGACGGTTTAGAGACGGGCTGCTAGACGTGAAGAATTCTTTTTCTAGAGTCTTGTACTGCTGTTCCGGCGGAAGGTGGTCGTTCAGTTCGGCATAGAAGCGAAAGCAGGCGCGGCTAGGTTCCTTCTTCACTTTCACAAGTTCTCACTACGATCACGATCTGCGCGCGGGAGGCCCAATTCCTTTCACCTGGATGAGTCCCGGTTGGCCGATACCGCCGTCTACCTCAATATCAATTGTTAAGCAGGTCCTAAGCACCTCGGCATTGGTTAGCAGGTGCTGGGTCACTTTGGAAGTGCGGAACTCCGAGGCTCCGGACGCAAATGCCAGGGGCAAGATGAGTTGGTCTGCCAACCGCTCGTCGATTGCGCCATCAGTAGCAAAGAACCCCAAAAGCTGGTCCACAGCTTCATCCGCGACCCCCTCTGCCCGCTTGCCTCGCGCGCCAAGCCCGAAGTAGCAGCACTGCGATTGTTCGAATTCGGCAATGAGCAATAACATGGTTCCCCGAAATAGCGACGGCATCTTCTCGATGGTGATATCAATATTCGGAAACCGGTCTGCGAGTCTGCCCAAAGCCTGGTTCCGCTGTCGCTCCGCGACGCTGACATCCAGATTCGCGACCGCCGAAATGCCGTGGATCCTTTTCAAGGCGCCCCGCTCGATCAGGCTGATCGGCAAGACCCTAGCAGCGCGTGGTGAAACGCCGTTGCCTGTGTGACCTTGGACGTAGTTTGATCGTCTTCCAAACATGGCGATGGGACGACGAAAGAAGCGCGTTCGGCAAGAGAGGTTGTGGACACCGACTGCGGCGCTGCCGATAGGGGCAAGCCATCCGTTTTACCAACGGCTGAATCAGATTCTGGATGAGAAGAAGTTCGACGAGTACGTCGAAACGATTTGCGAGGATTTCTACGCCGGTGAGGTGGGCCGGCCGGGCTTGTCGCCGGGAATCTATTTCCGGCTGTTGATGGTGGGCTATTTTGAAGGGATCGATTCGGAGCGCGGAATCGCATGGCGGGCCAGCGATAGTCTGTCGATTCGATCGTTCGTGAGGATCGCGCTGGACGAAAGCGTGCCGGATCATTCGACGATCTCGCGCACCCGGCGGCTGATGGATGTGGACACGCATCAGGCGGTGTTCCAGTGGGTGCTGCAGGTGTTGGCCGAAAAGAAGCTGCTGAAGGGGACGACGATCGGGGTAGACGCGACGACTCTGGAAGCCAATGCGGCGCTACGGTCGATTGTGCGGCGCGACACCGGAGAGCGCTACGAGGAGTTTCTGGTGCGGCTGGCCAAAGAAAGCGGCATCGAAACTCCCACGCGTGAGCAGTTGGCGAAGTTGGATCGCAAGCGGCCCAAGAAGGGTTCCAACGATGACTGGACGCATCCGCACGATCCCGATGCGCGCATCACCAAGATGAAGGATGGACGCACGCATCTGGCTCACAAGGCCGAGCACGCGGTAGACATGGAGACCGGGGCGATTGTCGCCGTAACGCTGCACGGGGCAGACGTTGGAGACACGGCAACGATTCCCGAAACGGTAGCCGAAGCAGGCGAGCGCATCACGAGTGTGGTGGCGGATGCCAACGGCGATGATGTTGTGAAGCAGGTCAGCACGGACGGGCCGCGCGAAGTGGTCACCGACAAGGGTTATCACAGTCGCGCGCTGGTAAACGAACTCACCGAGTGGGGCTTGCGCACGTACTGCTCGGAACCCAATCGCGGACCGCAACAGTGGGGAGGGCAACAGCGGGAACAACAAGCGGTGTATGCGAATCGACGGCGCATTCGTGGAGAGCGAGGCCTCCGGCTGTTACGCCAGCGCGGCGAGAAGCTGGAGCGATGGAATCAACACTTGTATGATCGGGGCGGGATGCGTCGCCTACATTTGCGCGGCCGGGAAAACATTCTCAAGCGCTTGGTGGTGCACTCGGGCGCGGCCAATCTTGGATTGTTAATGCGACAACTGTTCGGAAAAGGCACGCCGCGTGGCTTGGCGAGTACACGGGCTGCCATTTTTTCGGCCGTGCTCGCCTCTATCCGCGGCTGGTCTACGCCAGCGACACTCGTCACAAGGTTCGGCGACTTAATGACTCTTGCCGACCCGGCTCAGATGATTACCGTCGCGCAGTGAAAACAGCCAGTTTCACCTCACGCTGCTAGGGGCCGGGCGAACGGCTGCGTGAACGATGCCGGCGCCCTGCGGATAAAAACCAGCCATTTCCATCTCGAGTTGAAGATCGAACCCGAGCGCACGCATGTAGCGAATCCAGTGCAGATCAAGGTAATGGAAGCACGGGCTCCAGGGCCCATGAGTTCCCCCTGTGACCGTAACTGATGAGGGTTCTTTGGCAAAGCTCAAGGGTGTCAGAATCGTCTGTAGCACGAGTGAGGTGGATCCCGCAGTTCCAATGTCGAAGTGGAATTGCCCGGAGCGGATGCCATGGGGCTCGAAGATCAGCGACTGGGACTCGAGATGAGCGCCTTCAGTTTGCGCCATTCCAACGGTCGCAGATGCCTGCACCGCTTTCAAGTGTTGTGGCATCAAACCAGGTTTTGAACGCCGCGAACGGATGTTTCTGATCCGCAGTCTCTTGCCGGTCACAAGCGACAAGGCCAAGCAAGTTCTGAGCACCTGCCCTCCGCCTTCGCCGATCGAGCCGTCGATCTCGATGGCATCGGTGCTTTCCGCCATCGGAGCATTCATGCTAGGCCCTTCGGAAGGACTCCAAGGTCCAGGCATCCCGTTGCGGCGACAAACTGTGACGGAGCACATAGGTGTTGCCGTCGTCCGAGCGTACCTTAAAGTAGGTGGCATCCGGACTATGCCATTGATCGAGCACCTCTTCCACCATGTGGTCCTGGCCATCGAGTCGAAATCGTACGGGGCGCTCCTCTGCCTTGTAGCCCGAATAGCATTCCACGCGCACTATCACCATTAGCGACCTTTTCGAGTATATTCTGGAACACCGCGCCTTCTGTTCCACCGTGAAGCTTTACGGGTCGAGCTATCCTTGCCAAAGCCGCGATTCTTCAATCGCTCGACGCGCCAAGCCCGAAACACCCGTGGGTTACGTTGAAAATCCATTTGTTCCTCCAGTCACTTTTCGCAAGGGGGCGGCCAACGACACACTGGCTACAGCTCTTTGAGGAACTCCTTCTAGGGCGTGGCCAAAAGCGCCTCGGTCGTTGCATGGCCATAGGCCCGGATGATCATCGCCGCATTCTAGATTTGCCTCACGTCGGGCGACTCGACGATATCGACGACGTCAAATCGGCCTAGCGTGGCAAAGCTGTGCAGCCACTTAATCTCGGGGCACTCCTTCTTGATCCTGGCTGACACATCGTCGGCCAGCCTCTTGAAATCCTTGGGATCCCGAAAAGCTTCCGGCGAGAGTCGGCTTACCATAGCATATGTGGCCATGGACACACCTCCTATAGCCGTTTTAATTCGCAAGTGGAATTCCAATAGTCGGCTCGCTTCTCATCGCCTTGGCTGCTGACTTGCAAGTTCGACGCTTGAGGGCACCATGATTACTTTCCAGCGGATTCTCTTTCCCGTGGATTTCTCCAAGCAAGATCATGAGGCGGCTCCCTTCGTCAAGGCCATGGCGGAGCGCTTCCACTCAGAGGTCATCCTACTGCACGCAGCCGAGTTTTTTCCGATGGGGTATGGAACGCCGGACGCGATCGTTCTCGAACCCATGGTGAACCTCGAGAGTCTTATGAACTCGCGGAGGGAACAACTGAACCAACATCTATCAGCCGATCTCACTGGCCTTTGTGTCCGACGGACGATTGAGCTTGGGGACCCCGCGAAAGAGATTGCGAAATATGCTCACGATCAAAAAGTCGATCTTGTCATGATGCCAACGCACGGATATGGGCCATTCCGCAGGTTCTTATTGGGCTCGGTGACTGCCAAGGGTTCTGCATGTCACGGATCGTCCGGTCTGGACGGGGGTTCACACGGATCAACTATGGTCTCAGAATCATTACCGCTGGCGCCGGTTTCTATGCGCCGTGGATGCCGATCCAAGAGATGCGCCGCTACTCCGATGGGCGGGTCAGTTTTCCATCGAACAGAAAGCTGAGCTCCAGGTTGTCCATGTCTTACCTGCGGCCGAGCCGATTCCGCCCGGCCAGGAGCCTGCCTCGCTCCGTGGTTTTCTACTGGATACCGCCGAACAACGCATCTCGAACTTACAATCCGAAGCAGGCACCAGCCTTGATATCTTGTTGCGGTTCGGGAGAGTTGAGCATGTTATACGCGATGCTGCCCTGGCACGTGAAGCAGACTTGATCCTGATCGGGCGAGGCGTTGTCCAGAGGGTGCTTGGCCGCCTCCGTAGCGCGGCTTATGCAATCATCCGCGAAGCTCCTTGCCCAGTTATAAGCATTTGAATCGGGAGCGCTGTGTAGGATCACACACCTAACTCATCAGATGGATGAATAATAGATTAGGGAACCTACTGCGGCCGTCCTTTTTCGAGCCACACTCAATCCCGGCTTGCTTCACGGCGAAAAAACAGCCTGGTAACTCACTCGCCCCGTTCGACAGATACGTTTGGATTGAGTCCATTCTCTTGGATGCGGGAAATGACCCGCGAAATGGATCGAGTGCTCCGCGGGGCCACAGCATCGACGGAAGGTTGGGCGCCCACAGTGGACATCCATCAGTGCAATGGCACCCTGATGGTGACAGCTGAGCTGCCCGGCCTCAAAAAGGAGGACGTGAAGGTTGAGATGACTGATGAGGCGCTCATCATCGAGGGCGAGAAAACGGGAACACAAAGAGGATCGGGAGGGTTACCATCGATGGGAAACGCAGTTACGGTCACTTCTACCGGTCAATCCCGCTGCCGGAGGGAGCCAAGACGGATCAAGCATAGGCCGGGTTGGACAACGGCGTCTTGAAAGTCTCGATGCCGGTCCCCCGAGGTCAAAAAGAAAATTCGCGAAGTAACAATCGAGGAAGGGGCAAAAGCGAGCCCCGCGACAGTGTAGAAATCAGCGAAGCCCGCAACAAACGGGCAGTCAAACGTGTGTCGTGAAAGCCCAGAGGTGGACGCCGAGCGCAAACACTTGGCCGTCCACATGCAAGAAATATGCACACCAGCGCTCTGTTCATTCAAGGAGGGACAAATGCGAATCGCATGTTTGCTCACGTTTCTCTTGGGCTCGCTTCTTTTGCCGGCCCAGGAAACTACTATCAAGAAAGTTCCGGCGAAGCCAACCTCAGCCGCAAGCCAACCTCAGCCGCTTCAGGGAAGGAAATGTTTGACGCCTATTGCGCATCTTGTCACGGTGTGGATGGAAAAGGCAATGGCCCGGCAGCCCCAGCGCTCAAGATGCAGCCTGCCGACCTAACCTTGTTGGCTCAAAAGAATGGCGGCAAATTCCCGGCTATGCACGTAATGAGTTCGATACGGGATGTGACCCAAAACGTGCATGGGTCCAAAGACATGCCGGTCTGGGGCCCTGTTCTCTCATCGGTAAGCTCGAATAACCCGGCCATCGTCACGCAGCGGATTAGTAACCTCACTAAGTACATCGAATCGCTGCAAGTGAAGTGAGGTCTCATTGCCAATTCCGCAGTCAACCTCATGACAGCACCTCACCTCCCCCAACTGGCCGGAAAAGAATTTCGTGAAGACCGAGCACCGGACGCCGGAAGAGCACGCCTATCGCATCGCTGGGCCTTGTTCGCTCTGACGAAGCCGCACCAGGCTTACTATCTTCCGGATCTTCCGCACCAGCTCTGCCATAGAGTCGTGCAGGGGTGCAATAGAGGGACGGCTCCCCCTTATCCTCTACAGAACCGGCGCCCAGAACTTACTCCACAGCACGCGGAGCGGATGCTCGCGTTCCTCCATGAAGCATCCTTACGGATTATTGCACGGGCTTCGTGCCCGACAAGACAAAAGCGCCACGTGTCAGCCGCGATTGGGCGGATCACCCGATATGTGTCAGCTGGAAAAGAAATCCGAATCGTTCACGCGCCCCTTCTCGACCAATTAGGCTAACTCTCCGCCCATCACGGCTTCAACGTCATCCCGGATGGGCTCCGAACGCGATCACGTCATTGAGCCGCGTATTTTTCATCTGATATGGGCGAGACAGGTTTTCGCGCCGCTTGGCGGCAGTCAGGTTGTTGAGGCTCGATATCGAGAACTTCTTCCACCGAAACCCTGCGACCTTCCCTTGCGTTCCATACCGGCACGGACACCGTCAATACTCCATTTTTCAACTGAGCTTTTGCACGGTGGATTCTAGCGCCATCGGGTAGCGGAATTACCCGACGTCCAGCCCTGCGAAAGAAAGGTTCCCACTCGCGGTTCGGCTCGGCTTCGATGACGAGTACACTATCGGTCAGTTCAACTCTGACTTCCTCCTTTTTGAGGCCGGGGAGGTCTGCAATCACGACCTGCTTGTTATCGATTCTCATGATGCGCACGGGAAAGGCGGCCAACTCGGCTAGTAGGCTTCGAATCCCCACCCAGCCCCCCCCGGCTCGTTTCGTCGCCGAATTTGCCGGGGCCGGGCGTCTTTCTAATGAAGCTTTTCGGTCTGCCGCCCCCTGCACTAAACTGACTGCCGACATAACCCATGTCCTCGGTTTTCACGAACCAGCCTGATGCACGCCTTCGCAATTCGGTTCTAGCGATAATCCAGCAATCGGCGTGCCGGATCCGAGGTGGATTCTTCGCAGCAACCTTAGTGCCAAGGCTGAGTGACCTGACTCAAGAAAGGGCGATTCCACGCAATGAATCATTGCCGTGTGTAGCCAAAACATCTTCGAAGCTCGATTGTGACAGCGAATTAGCGATTGAGCCGAGTATGCTGGTCGCCCAGGCAATCGCGCGCTACACGGCGAAGGTTCGCAGCACGGGAGCGAAGATCGATACTCCCGTCGCGCACATATTTACGGTCCGAAACGGGAAGGTGACGAGATGGATTGGTTTTTCTGACAGCGCAGCTGTTGCTGCGGCGCACACCGGAGCAGCGGCATCAGCCACCCGTTGAGCTGCCATAACCTCGAAGGCAACGACCGAATACGAAGGCCAAGATATGGCAGACAACGAAAAATGTGCCCATCCAGCGTGCAACTGCATGGCAGCGAAGGACAGCAAATATTGCAGCCAGTATTGCGAAGACGCCGGAAAGACTTTGGAACTATCCTGCAACTGTGGTCACCCCGGCTGTGCCGAGGAGCTAACGCATCGGGCCTGAGCGGGTTCCCAACGGGCTCACACCCTTAATAGAGACCTCCGTGCCAGCCGCAAGCCAGAGTAGGAAAGAAAACCCGTGATGACCACGGCAGTCGCGCTGGCCCACATCGGGAGCGAAACGCCCTCCACGACGAGCGACAGGCGGAAGACGATCCGGAGCATGTGGCCGAGGGCGATCAGAAGGAACAACACCCGGCAGTCAGCGAGAATGCCTTTTGACTCATACCAACCCCCGTTTCCTTCCAGCCGTAGTGTACACCTTGCACACCTGCTCCCAGCCGCGCTGATGCTCCAGTGAATCTGTTGCCAAAGCGTTCCAGCGGGGATTCCGCCGGGGATTTAGCTTGCGGTATACGCCCACGAAAACGCCGAGAGCAGGACGCCCATCACCGCCGGCGATAAACCAAACTCCTTGGACAAGCCGGGTGCGGCGATCCCGAGCTCCGTGCGATCCAGGTAATAAATCATCGTATCTGCGGCGAGTGGCGCGAAGCCCATTTAGAAAAATTGGTTGTAGACTTGCAGTTTCACTGAAGGCGGATAAGGCTTCCCGGCGGATTTTGGGGAATCCCTGCAAGGAGGTGGCTCATGCACTACACGAGGGTGGTAATTCTAACGTTCACTATCGGCATTGGCCTTATCGCCGATGCCCAGCAGGCCTCCAAAACGCGCCTGCACGTGAACGTGGCCGCAGGCAAAGAGCTGTTCCGCGAATATTGCTCGGTGTGTCACGGTGTTGACGCGAAGGGCAACGGTTCCCTGTACGATGCTCACTCAGCGGACAAGTCGGTACGGGTACCACCGGCCGATCTGACGCTGCTAAGTCAGCGGAATGCAGGGAAATTTCCGGTGGCGCGCGTAAGAGATGCTATTTATAGCAAAAGGACCGATCCCCGCGCATGGGACTCCCGACATGCCAGCTTGGGGTGATGTATTCTATAACCTAAAATCCAACCCGAAGGTCATTGATGCGCACGTGCGTAACCTGACCGCCTACATCGAGTCGCTCCAGGCAGCGGCCAAGTGAGAATTCGTAACCGGCTGGGCTGCTAGCTGGGGCTGAGCGACGCGGCTCTAAGAACCCAGTGCTTACTCGCCCATAATGTGGGTAATTTGGCGCACCGCACTCGCACGGTGCCGCCACTAGTTGTCGAGTGGTACGAGAAAGGGGCGCAGCTCTCAGCACTACAGATTATGTAGCGATAACGTGAGCGCCGGGCATTTCTGGAACGGGTTGAACGCAGCCAAAATCAACGATTTGCGGATCTTGGTACGATTGCCGGAATGCGCGGGTTCCTGGTCCTTCTGGTGCATTTCGTTGTCGTAATGGTTCGGCTGACAAAGACGGGTGGAGTCCGTAGCGTCGACTGGCTCTTCGCGCACGCGCGTCTTATCCCGCCAAGGCACCCGATTACTCCGCCCCGGCGACAAGCACGTCGCGCAAGATGTTTCGCACCCGATTCGCGGACGCGACGCTCGGCCCGGCGGAAGTAAACTGAAGCTGTGCCGGATACGGGACATCCAGATGTAACTCGATGCGGCAACTGACTGACTGCCCAACCTCATGCCGTCGCTCAATCTCGTGATCTCGAAGATCGGACCTGAATCAGACGTCTTGCTGCGAAACCTATTGGAGCACTATTGCTACGACATGTCCGAGGTGTTCGAGGTCGATACCGGCGCCGACGGAAGTTATTCCTACGATACGTTCTGGGCATGTTGCGCCAGCCTGCGGGCGTCATCTTCGGGGACGTGGCACTCACCTGGCACGTGCAGCAAGACGACCGGCCGCTGGTAAGCAGCCGAGGTCATGTAGCCGATCATATCGGACTTAGTGTCGTCAACCTGGACGCATGGATAGCGAAACTGCGCCGGGAAGGCGTCAAGTTTCTTGAACCCTACCTGCTCGGCGACACCCGCGCCGTTATGATCGAAGGACCCAGCCGCGAAGCAATCGAGCTGGTAGAGATCAAGTAGCGGCAATCGGAACTGCGCGCCTTAGAATAAGAACTTCACCCCGAACTGAATCTGCCGCGACGTGGTGGAGGTTGAAGTCAATTGGCTGAACGTCGGGTTGACGGTCGACGTACCGTTGGGATTCAGAATGAAAACTCCGAGATTCGGCGGCGGGTTGAAGTTGGCATGGTTGAAGATGTTGAAGAATTCCGCGCGGAACTGAACGCGTAACGCTTCTGTGATCCTTGTGTCCTTCATCACAGCGGTATCGAAACTCCACATTCCGGGTCCAATCACCGTATCGCGGCCGAGATTTCCCAGGGTACCTACCGGCTCCAGCAAATACGCGTTCGGATTCACCCATTGATTTACGTCGCCGATTACCGGATTACCGTGGAAAGCTGGGTTAACGTCCGGACGGTCATTGGTCTCGCCGGACATGGTTGGTCCGTCCAGTATGTCCATGGGAGCGCCGGTAACTGCGGTGAATATTCCGCTCCATTGCCATCCATTTAGCAAAATATGGTTGGGGGACGGAAGCGCGTAAACGAAGCTGGCGCGAAAACTGCTCTTGTGATCGAATAACGACGGGCCGACATCGTTCGCGGCATTGTATGGATTCGAGAGGTCCTGTTGCGCCCCTTCCAAGCCATAGGTGGTGGATCCATTATCGATCGATTTCGAGTAAGTATACGAAGCCTGCGCTTGAAGGCCGTGGCTGAAGCGGCGATTGAGGCTGGCCTGGAGCGAGTTGTAGTGAGAGTGGCCGATGGAGTTTTTCTCACTGAGAGCTCCCACCAGGGGGCTGGGATTTTCCCGGCCCCCGTTCGGGATCTGGACGCTGCCGGAGGATGTAAGCTCCGCATCGAAGACCGGGTCGTAGATGGTGCCGCTGACGATCCTGGGGGGGTTCTCATCGACGCTTTGTATCAAGTGAACTCCCTCAGACCCCACATATCCCACGGTGAGAATATTTCCGGCCCCCAGCTCGCGCTGGATATTGAAGTTATACTGAACGACGTAAGGCGTGTTGTCTAAATAGTAGTTCATTCCCTCCACCTGAGAGGCCTGCGGAGGCAGAATGCCGTTTCCAGCAAATGGTGTCGGGTAATTCGGTTGCAACTGCACGCCGATGGCGTAAGGCGGATTGAGCCAGTAACCCGGATCGTAAAGGCGCGGCAGCAAGAGATCGTGGAACAGCCCGAACCCTGCGCGAATGGATGTCTTATGGTCGTTGAACGGATCGTAGGCTAATCCGACTCGCGGGTTGTAATTTTTCGTCGACGGGTTCTTGTAAAAGGCGTGTGTCACTGGCTGGAAGCCCCCGAACGGCGGATCCAGGAACGCGGTCATCTGATGCCTGACCTCTAACGGGTTGGTCTCGTATTCGTAGCGGAGTCCGAGATTGAGTGTCAGCTTCGAAGTCACTTTCCAGTCGTCCTGGAAGTACGGTGTAAGGAAAAGCTCGCGGAAATCCTTATAGCCGTCATCCTGGTTTGGGAAGGCCGATACCACTGTGGCCGCCGTACCCTGCAGAAACGCCGCAAGGCTGGGGAAGGTCCACTGGCCGCCCCACAGGAACGGAGCGTAGGTGTTGCTATCAACGCGTTCCACTTCCATCCCAAACTTTATGCTGTGCGCGCCTTTAGTCCAAAAGACGTCATCGCCATAAAAGAATTTGTTTTCGGGAAGGCCAAAAGGAAGCAATTGATTGTCCCCAATCGAACTAACACTGGCGCTTCCGAAGCCGGCGCCAAACGTTACGCTGCCATTTTCTCGTCCAGGAAAGTACTCCAGCGGCGCGAGGGTTGCCGTCGCCGCCGCGGAATCCTCCGGCCGGATAAAACTGATGCGTGCGATATTGATCAGAGTAGGTGAAATGATGTGTCTTTCTTCGATGGTGGCGTAATGATTCGCCGTGACATCCGTCTCCGGCCAGAGTGGAATGCTGGATCCCGAGAAGGGCTCTACCAGGTTGGCGGTGTCGCGGACGTAACGCATGAACAACGAATCGTTTGTGGAAATCGAGTAGTCGAAGCGGGCCAGGAGATAATTTTCATGGCCGATTTGACTCGCCACCTCGGTTAGGGAACCGATTCCTCCGCCAATCTCGTTGGTTGGTATCGGGAAAAGCGCCAAAGTGGACGCCACGTTCGGAGACACTCCTACATTGGCGAGCCCGTTTGCTCCGCACGGCGCGCCTGGCGCCGAGGCACAAGGCAGTAGACCTTGATGCGCATTGGCGTCCGGAACAAAGGCGACCTGCGTCTCGCCGAGCAACTGCCGCAACCCTTCGTAGTTAACGAAGAAGAACATTTTGTTCTTTTTGATCGGGCCGCCGAAAGTTCCTCCGAACTGGTTGCGGCGAAACGGTGCGATATTCTGCGGGTCAAAGAAGTTGCGAGCGTCCAGGGCGCTGTTGCGGAGAAACTCATACGCGGAGCCGTGAAAACTGTTGGTGCCGGAGCGGGTGACCGCGTTAATCACCGATCCGCTTCCGCCGAACTGAGCGCTGTAGGTGTTGGTGAGGGTCTGAAACTCAGAGATCGCGTCCAAGCCCAGTTGCGTACCGAGTGCGCCCGATCCCGTTCCATGGTTCCAAAACCCCGAGACGTTGACATCATCCAGCAGAAACGCTTGGCCTTCGGGCCGGGACCCGGCGATCGAATAGTTGTCGGTCTTTCCGTAAAAGGAGGTGCCTGCCGCAACGGCTTGCACGCCCGGCGCGAGCAAGATCAACTCGCCGAAGTTACGGCCGTTGAGCGGGAGTTCCCGCATTTGAGTCTGTTCCACCAGGTTGGATACAGCCGCCGAGGTGGTTTCTACTTCTGAAACTGCCCCCTCCACCGTCACGGTTTGCTGCTGTTGTCCTATGTTCAGCGAAAAATCGACAACAGTTTGGCTGCCAACCGTAAGCGGTACACCGGTTCGCACTGCCGTCGAGAAACCCTCCTTCGAGGCGTGGATTTCGTACTCGCCCAACCCCAGCTCCGGAATGCGGTAGCGCCCTTGAGCGTCGGTTTGAACCTCTTGGGTTTGACCTGTCCCTGTGTTCCTGACCTGAACAGTTGCGCCGGGAATCGCCGCTCCAGACGAATCGATTACCGTGCCAAGGATCGTGGCGGTTGTGGCCTGCCCGTAAACATTCGCCAGGCATAAACCGAAAATGGACAAGCAAACGAGGAGTTCCTGGAGAAGTGATCCAGTGAACAGTCTGAATTGTATCGACATAGATATTCACCCCAAGTGTGCAGCGCCGAGGCTGCTCGCTTATCGCTAACCTAGAGCAGTAACGTACGGTAATCTTGCGAGATCTTGACTGTTGCGAACAGAAAGCGCTATACCGCTAGCCAACTCCGGCTTCAGTGATGTTTGTACCGTTAGGGTTTGCCCCCGGTGTTCCTGGCCTGAACAGTTGCCTCTGGACGCCTCCCCAGACGAATCGATTAACGTGCCAAGGATAGTAACCGTTGCGGCCTGCCCGTTCAGAGCGGAAGTGGCGAGCAAAAGCAGGGCAAAGCCTGCAAAAATATGTCGGGAGTAAGTGACACACTGTGGCACAAGACCTCCATCCGGGAACATCGAGGAGCCCGGCTTTTTGCCAAGTATAAACTTAGCCACTCACAGGGCAAGGCTCAGCCCGTGAATTGAGGTGAAATTTGCGTGAATCGACGTGCTTTCTCAGTAGCATGGAAGATCAGAGGACAGGCCATTTCCAAGCTTGGATGCTCGCAGTTTCAATTGAGGGCGCTGATAAAGGATGGAGCCTACCGATTCAGCGCCCTAGAATCTGTTGACGGTTCATCGATGCGATATTGACGATCCTTTGATGGCACCGGTTGGGCCACTTCGTGCCTAGTTTTTAACTGGGCAGCGAACATTCTCGCGTCGCTTTGCCAACACTGAGTAATACACGTCAGGTTCCCGGTGAGACTCTTGCCGAATAAGTCTTGGCGAAATTATTCCGGCTATTGATGACCGTGTACTTGCCGTTGGATTGCACTTTCACTTGAAGCCAATAGCCCTTGCATTCGCCGGTCGGCTCCATGTTAGCAATCATCTTCTCGTCGCTTTGGATCGCTTTATCGGCGTTCAAGGAGAAGTGTCCCTGCCAAAGATCTTTAAAGCCCGGGGATTTGCGAAGAGTTTCAAAAGTGAACTGCGCGCCACCCTTGCGAGAACCATTATTCATCACCGCCACGCGCGGTTTAAGCGCCCAAACAAGCTGCGGCGATCCCGAGCGATCAAGGCCATGGTGAGTAGTCTGATAGACGTCGACCGGGCCGATCATGTTTATCGGGCATGCCAGTTGCTGCTCCTGCTTCCATGGCAGATCCCCCAAATCAATGAACCGGAATGGACCGAAGCTCAGCACAATTCCAACGCTGGAACCATTCTCGGGGTCCATGTCGGTGGGCTTCTGTTGCGCATCCTGACACAAGGCCTGGTTCGGCCCACCGCCTTTAAGCGGTTTCGTGATGGCTTTTCCCGCGGCAGATACCACAGTGACGTTCACTCCCTTGAGCGGAATTTTATCTCCTGGTTTCAGAATCGTCCGACTGTCGCCAGCCACCGCTTTATAGTTGTTCCAGAGCTGCAGCATGGCGGGCTTTTCGGTCTCCAGGGTCAATTCCCCGTGGTCTAGATATCTTCCGATGGGCATGAGCTTCGACAACTCAGGCGTGCCGCCAATATGATCTCCGTGGCAGTGCGTGATGAGCAGATAGTCAATTTTCTTTAAGTGCGCAACGTTCACCGCCAGATCGTGGATCCGTTTAGGATCCCGGCCTTCCACTCCCGGAATACCCGTATCGATTAGCAAAGAGTCGCCGGCAGGTCCAACGATGAGAGTTCCGCCGCCGCCTTCGACGTCAACTAGGTAAATGTTCAATTCTTTCGTCGCAGCCGTGAGACGGCAGCAGAAGAGCGTGACTATGAGCGCCAGGATCTTGGTCATCCTTGACCTCCAGAACGAATTCAGAAGTCCATCTTATCGGATGTGGTCAAGCGTCGATGGAACAAAATGTCGCGGGCATGTTCATTGCCCGGTGGCATCATTGTAAGCGGTCCGGTCCGCGCGACATGTCGGATGTGACATTTCCCCAAAAGAAGGAGCTCATCCGGGCCCGAAAGAATATACAATGATTCTCGCGCCACCTACAACGCGGCGAACAGGAACTCTATGCGGGGAATCGGGCCTTTACTAGGAATAATCATTCTGACGTGTGTGTCTGCGCTTGCGCAGCGTGACCAGGCATCTACGGGCTTCAGCTTGGTGGGGCTGTGGTCCGGTATGTATCACGAGGACGAACTGGAGCGCACCGACCCCGGACCGCCTCCCGGCGATTACACCGGCATCCCGATCAACGACGCCGCCCGATATCACGCCGATTCCTGGGACGCCGATCTTGTCTCCGTGATGGAGCACCAGTGCATCCCGCACAATGCGATCTACAGCATGCGCGGGCCCGCCAATTTGAACGTTCACGCGGAGATAGACTCCTCCACTGGCCGGCTGCTCGCCTACGTTATTGACGGCACCTTTGGTGGCGCCACCAGAACCATATGGATGGACGGGCGCCCGCATCCTTCCAACTTCGCCGCGCACACTTGGGGCGGATTCTCGACCGGCACATGGGAAGGCGACACGCTCAAGGTGGTGACCACGCATATCAAGGCCGGCTATCTGCGGCGGAACGGTATTACGTTCAACGACACGGCCACGCTGACCGAATTTTTTGACCTGCACGACAAATACCTCACCGTCACGACCCTCGCTTACGATCCGATCTATCTCACCGAGCCTCTGCTGAGAACTGAGAGTTTCGTGTGGAATCCCTATCAGCCGCTGGCCCCGCCGCATGCCTATGGGGCTGCGTGCCAGCCGGCGCCAGAGCTACCGCGCCCGTACGGCTGGGTGCCGCATCACCTGCCGGATACCAACACTGTGGTCAGCGAATTTTCGAAAGAGTACGGAATTCCATTCGAGGCGACTCGCGGGGGCGCGGAGACCATGTATCCCGAGTACCGCGACAAGCTGAAGACCATGACGATTCCATCGCCGCGAATTTTTCTCAACAAATTCGAACAAGAGCACGATGGCACCTCGGTGCCGAAAGCGACCGCCAAGGAGCCGGAGAAATGAGAGCGCTCCTTCACATGCCCCTGCTGGCTTGTCTGGCTTTGGCCCAGCAGCAATCCGGCATCGAGGTGCTGCTCGTTCGCGGCAACGTCTATATGTTCGCGAGTGATGAAGGCAATATCACCGTGCAAGTCGGCGACCATCGTGACAACGATGGCGTCCTCATGGTAGATACCGGTCCCGCGGCCATGACAGACCGCGTACTCGCGGAGCTTCGCAAGCTCACTGATAAGCCGATCCGCTACCTGGTCAACACCAGCGCCGACGCCGATCACGTAGGCGGCAACGCCGTTCTCAGCAAGGCTGGCAGCTCGCGCGGAGAAGGGGGCAACGGACCGCGCGCCGCCGAGGTGAATATTTACGCGCAGGACGGCGTCCTCGTGCGCCTTAGCGCCCCAGAGGCGCACATACCCGCACTTGGCCTTCCGACGATGACCTTCGAACGGCTGAAAGACTTCACGTTCAATGGCGAAGGCGTGCAAATTTTCTCGGAAGCTCCGGCGCACACCGACAGTGACGCCATCGTCTTTTTTCGTGGCTCGAATGTGATCAGCACCGGCGAGATCTTCAGCACCGCCGGATATCCGGTGATCGACCTGGCGCGTGGCGGGAGCATTCAAGGCGAGATCAAGGCCCTCAATCATCTGCTCGAACTCACCGTTCCTGAGATCGCGCAGGAGGGCGGCACGATGGTGATCCCCGGACACGGCCGGCTATGCGACGAAGCCGATGTGACCGAATACCGCGACATGGTCACCATCGTTCGCGACCGGGTGGCCGACCTCATCAAGAAGGGGCAATCGCTCAGCGAGGTACAGGCCGCGCGAGTCACGCGGGATTACGACGGCCGCTACAGCCAGCCGGCCTGGACCGGCGCGATGTTCGTTGCGTCCATTTATAACAGCCTCAAGCCGGCTGGGAGCGAATCACGATGAACATTCAACCGAATTTCACGGCGACATTTCTTGCGATGTGCTCGATGTCGGCGGCGATGTTCGCGCAAGCACCTCCGGGCGCAGGTATGAGTGCCCAAGCCGCCGCGCCTATCGATTTGACCGGCTATTGGGTTTCCATAGTGACTGAGGACTGGCGCTACCGTATGCTGACCGCGCCCAAGGGCGACTATTACAGCATCCCTTTAACGCCAGAAGCGCGGAAGGTGGCTGATACGTGGGACGCCGCCAAAGACGTTGCCGAAGGGAAACAATGCATGGCTTATGGCGCGCCCGCCGTCATGCGTCAGCCGAGCCGCGTGCACATCACCTGGAACAACGACAATACGCTGAAAGTCGAGATTGACGCTGGAAGACAGACGCGGCTGTTCGCTTTCGCAGCGCCGCGCCAGCCAGCCGAGGCGGAGGCAACATTGCAAGGCAGTTCGGTGGCCCAGTGGCAATCTCCGCAGATCACACGATTTTACACGTCGAAGATCAGCGCTCAGGATCCAAACACTCCTGGATTCCGTGGACAAACTCCGGTGGGATCGGCTCCGCCCGATACACGTAAGCTTGGCGGCACTTTAAAAGTCGTCACGACGCATCTGAAGCCCGGCTACCTCCGCAACAACGGTGTGCCGTTCAGCGCGAATGCGGTGCTGACGGAATATTATGATATTCACGCCGACGCCGGCCAGGAATACATGGTGATTACATCCATCGTGGAGGACCCACAATATCTCTACGTCCCGTGGGTGGTCAGCAACCAGTTCCGCCGCGAACCTGGCGGATCCAAATGGAGGCCGCACGATTGCGAATTGATTCTGTGGTCGAAATAAGGCGCGCCGTCTATGACAAAGATGTGGTTCTTGCACGCTTCACTTCCGGTCCTCGTGGAAACAGGAGATGATCTTGAAATTCACGCGTAACAGATACCCGGAGGGAAGCCTCCGCAAGGTGCAAAGGAAATCAGGCGCGGAAATGTGGGAATACCGCTATCGCAACCATGCCGAGCCCGGCAGTCCCATGCGACAGATAACCTTAAGCGTCCAATGGCTATCGTCGCCATCTGCACCGGATTAAGGGTTTCCGAAGTCCTGGCTTTGCGCTGGGAGCATATCGACTTTTCCGCAGGCCTGATTCTGGTTCAGCAGGGCGTTGTCAGCGGGCGCATCGGCAAAGTAAAAACCGAAGCTTCCCATGACGAAATCCCGCTCGATCCGGTATTCGCGCAGCTGTTGCTTACGTGGCGTGGAGATCGCACAAGCGGGCTTGTGTTTCCGTCCCACGTCACCGGGCGGTCTTATCATGCCGGGATTTTGCAGCAAAAAATCCTCCGTCCTAAAGGCGCTGAAATCGGCATGCCAAAGCTAGGCTGGCACACGTTCCGCCACACCTACCGCTCACTGCTTGATGAAGCTGGCGCTCCGATACAAATAGTGCAACCGATCTTGAGGGCTCCAATACGCGCGTTACGTTAGGCCAGTAATTACCGGCTCGCATAACCCCGGCAAACAATCCAGCCTTCCATGGTTACCTCACGCCGGGCAGATTTTTGGTCGGGGTCAATCCGGTTTCAGACGGCCAGCAAGCAGGTCCGGATCAGCTTGCGGAAGCTAGGCGCGCGCCGCATTGGATTGCGCCGAACCTGTGCCCTCCTTGTACAAAGCTGCGCCAGCCAATGCCGCGGCTACTAATTCGACGATCGCTGCCGCAGTCGTCAGCACAGTAAGCCGGGTTGGGAAGAGGTGGGCGGCCCACATGAACGCAGCGTTGGGCAGCAGGTTTCCCGCGACCCAAACCGCCAGTCCCGCGTATATAGCAGTTTTCGGCCCGGCGCCGTAGCGCGGTCGCAGCTCGGCGTAAAGCCACACGATCAAGATTCCATAGACCAGTCCAATGACGTTGAACGCAACGGCTTGGCTGACAGAGAACTCCGCTTTACCCAGTGCCCTCATGGCGCCCCCCCACTGTGGGGCGAGTAACACGCTGTCCACAACATACCCTAGAATGTCGCCCACGATCCCCGCGACGATGCCGCCCAGGAGGGCCCGGCCGATGTTGATTTTTCCCATAACACCTCCTTCGAGAACCGGAAAAATCATACGCCCCTCTCAGATTGCACGCAAGGGGGTGTGACGTCTTATTGGGGTGCGTATTACGCGATTCTGCTTCAGTACGTTGTTACCCTTCCATTGAGAATCCGATCCCGACCAACGTTCTCACATTCCGTGTAGAGGAACTACCCGGACCTTTGAACTTAGGCTAGGTTCAAGCGTTCTGTTCTTCAACCCCATCTGCCAGTTGAGCATCACCGTCATTGGTACGTTGGCTGAACGGGTACGTTGGCTGACCGCTCGATCATAGTTCGAGTCAGTATCCGGCTGTGCCCGCTATTGGCTTCGGCTACTTCGTGATGGACACTTTCCAACCTCCGCTGGTCGGCTCGGAGCTACCTGCAAGGGTAGGTGTGATTGGGCACGACTCCCATTGACATGCTGCGTGACTCGGAGTACTATCCTGTCGGAACCCTACGGAAATAAGCGATGTGACGCGGCCAAGGGAGCCGGACAGTTCTCTCGTGAAGGAGGTGCCGAATAGAACCTGACAACAGAGGGGGCGGTGTAGCCTGAGCGGTCTGCGGAGGTTTGGGAACTCGCACGACCGGATATGGCACGTCGTTTGCCGTGCTTCTATGCACAATTAGATGGCGTCACCGTGGCTCAAAGGATCATTCTGGCGATACCGCCCCTTTCGATTTCACGAGGATCACAGCGCGATACGTACTTTGAGGATTCAGTCCCGGCTAGAGAATCTCACACACTCCATATTGGCTTCAAAACATAAGAGTAGGCTCGGTCACCTTCCGGCCCTCCGTTCTTTATGAAGGATTCCGGACGCACCTGGTCACTACCGGAGTGAGGTTACCCGATGTACCGGACATTAGTTCTGCTTTTCGTCTCCGCGCTCGCGGCTCAGGCCGCCGGCTTCACGGCCGATTCGGCGCGGGGTGAGCGATTGTTCGAAACGCTTTCGTGCGTTCACTGCCACAGCGTCAATGGAAAAGGCGGGAAGACCGCGCCCGATCTGGGACTCCGCATCGATCGCGACTTCACACCGGCGTCGCTGGCAGCGACCATGTGGAACCACGCCCCTACGATGTGGGCCGCGATGCGCGACCGCAACGTACACGCAGGCGATCTGAGTGAGCAGGGAGCGGATGATCTGTTCGCCTATTTCTATTCGGCACGTTTTTTCGACAAACCCGGCGACGCTGCGCGCGGTAAGCGGCTCTTCTCCTCGAAACACTGTGCCGAATGCCACGGCCTCACTGAACCGAAATTGGCCGAAGCCAAGCCCGTTTCCCAATGGGAATCGATCGGCCATCCCATGGCGCTTGTAGACGCGATGTGGAATCACGCCGCCACCATGCGCGAAGAGTTCGCACGCCGCAAGCTACCCTGGGCCGAATTAACGCCGCAGGAACTGACTGACATGCTGGTGTACTTGCGGAACTTGCCGACGGAACGTGGAGCAGCGGCTAGCTTCGAAATCACTTCGGGTGCCAATGGCGCGGCGCTTTTTCAATCAAAGGGATGCGCGGCGTGTCACGCGGACAGGCTGGAGCTTGCTCCCCAGCTCAAGAACAAAACACTCACCGACATCGCGGTAGAGATGTGGAACCATGAGCCGCGAATGACACCCAATCCGCCTCAGCTCAGTGTCGAAGAAATGCGCGATTTGGTCAGCTATCTTTGGGCCGGAGAGTTCTTCAGGGATTCGGGCAGCCCGTCGGTGGGCGAGCGGTTGTTCACTTCGAAACACTGCGCCACTTGTCACAACGATGCCTCAAGCGGCGCTCCTGTTCTCACCGGTACGGGCCAATCTTTCACGGGAGCCACAATGGTCTCGGCGCTATGGCATCACGGGCCGCACATGCTCGATCAAATGCAGGGAAAAGGCATCGCGTGGCCACATTTTGACGCGCAGGAGATGTCGGATGTAATCGCCTACCTGGACGCGAAGAATGGAGGAAAGTAGCGTGCGGGTGATGCCCACTGGCATTCCGGCGCGTACGCAAGCGTCGATCAATTGCCATTCCTATCGACCAAGACTATCTGCTGGCTGGGCGAAAAAAGCTCGGGCAACGGTTCACCTGCAAGCAACGGCTCCCCTTCGTGAATGATTATCGAACTTTTCTAAGGAATCCAGGAGTCGATGGAAAGCGCGTTTTGGAGCAAATTGACAAACTGCCCATGGGAGCGTGAGTAGATCCTAGAATGTTTTTTCGGTTCAGCGTTAGCGGTACCGCAGCCTAAGAACTCGCTTGCGGGGGTAGATAAGCAGATCCCGTATGGTCAAAATACTCATGCGGCTCGGCTGTAGTATTTGAGCAGTCCACCCAAGCGTTCTCGGCACCGGATTGCGCCCTGCCGCCGACTCCCGTCGTTTTCGGCAGGGAACAGTAAAACATTCCCCTTGCCTTGGTGATTTCGTTCTTCGTGGTAGTGCTCGACAAACTCTTGCAGCGCACGTCGCAACGAGCCTTCACCGAACAAGATCAGCTTCGAAAGGCACTCCTGTTTTGCCGAGCGAACCCATCTTTCCGCGAAGGCCTTCAGATTGGGACTGCGCGGCGGCAGCTGAATGGGCCTGATCCCGCCGGCTACCAGCGTCGCCCGGAACGAGGCACAGAACTTCGAGTCCCGGTCATGCAGTGCGTATCGCCGGCGCTCCAAGTGTCCCCAACTTTCATCCGTCGCATTGCGCGCCATCTGCCGCATCCAAGCCTCGTCCGGATGCCTTCGTTTCGGTTACGCAACAATTCAACACCACGAGCTCGCTCGGCCAGCTGACCTTGAATATCCTTCTCTCGTTCGCACAGTTCGAACGGGAAATTATTAGCGAGCGTACGCGGGACAAAATGGGAGCCGCGCGGCGTAAAGGCAAATGGGTCGGAGGCACACCGGTTCTGGGTTACGATGTCGACCCACGCGGGGGCCGACTGGTCGTAAACGAAAAAGAGGCCGAACGGGTCCGCGATATTTTTGAGCTATATGGTCGCCATTGCTCGCTCCCAGCAGTGGTTACGGAACTGACCCAACGGGAATGGAGAACTAAATCTTGGAAATCTAAGCGTGGCCGCAGACACCCCGGCCGGCCCTTCACTAAGGCTTCTTTAACTTATCTATTGACGAATCTATCTACGCCGGACGAGTCGAGTACCGCGATGTGATCTATCCAGGCGAACACGCTGCAATAGTCAACCCAGAAGTGTGGGACAGCGTCAATGCCGAATTCAAGAACCGCGAGCGTAGCAAATACCACCTCGCTAAAGAGCGAGATTCCGAAGCGCTGTTGGGTGGCCGGCTCTTCTGCGGGCATTGCGAGAAGCCCATGGCCGCCACCTATTCGGTGCGGCGGGGACGCCGTTATCGGTATTACGTTTGTCGGAATGCGGTGCAGAAGGGATGGGGTGTGTGTCCCGCCAAATCGGTCTCCGCCAGCGTAATCGAAGAGTCACTGGTGAGCCAACTGCGCGTGCGGTTGAGCACGGAGGAAATGCGCAGGGTGCTCCAACTCTCCAACGAGGATTGGAAGGCGTTCGTTCACGATCCTGCGGGGTTGATACCTGCTCTAATCGAGAGTGTTTGCTTCACTCGTGTCACCGGTACTGTTAGAGTCGAGCTCCGGGCCTTAGGTGTTCCAAGGCAAGACTCCAGTTGCTTTGAATACAAGCTCTGGTCGCGGCATAATGCGCGACTACCAGCGTTCGGATCAGGGCTTTTTGGTGAACCACCCAAGGGTCGCGCTCCCCGCATAGCTCGTCTGCTAGCGCTTGCACACAAACTGGAAACTCTGGTCCGTTCCGGAGCTATGCGGGATTCGACGAGAGGCTATTTCCCAACCATGTGCCGAGCATCGCGTTCGTTCTCAGTGCACCAATATTCCATGAGCTCCATTCCGGGCCGCATACGATAGATATATGAGGTTGTCCAAGGGCGCGTGTAGGCCTTCGGATCATCAATCGTCACGGTGTAGCGCATTGTGTCCCGGTTCAGCCGCCGGTAGGTTTCGATCAAGTGAAGCTGCTCACTGTGCGGATGCCCCGCCGAATCGAGCCAGGACTGCTCGTCATTGAAGCCAGTCACGTCGATGATGAGCGCGCCGTTTTCATAGCGGCCCACCGAATCGCCCATCCACGTCCAGGCGTCCTTGTTATGCGTGCGCCCGTCGACGGGAACTTTGCGGAACGTATGTAGACCGCCTTCGTACAGAAACACCGCCTCCATTTACTCCCGCACCGTTACCCGTCCGCCGGAGCCGAAGTCAGCGCGCGCAAGTGGCCGGGGCGTTAGGGATTTGCTGCCTATGCGATGATCTTCTTGCCTATGCCGATAAGGGCCAATTTGCGGCGCACCTTGAAGCCGCTGGACCCGCGCTGGTAAGAATGCTGTTCAGAGATACGGCAGCGGAATGCTGTTCTGCAACGCTGGCTCTAGAAATGCTGGACACCATCACCGAGTGGACGCCGCCCGCGGATCAGAATCTCATCGGCCGTCTCTTTTGGCTTTGGCGCAACCATCCAAACCAGGCGATGCGTAACGTGGCCGAACAAGCCTTAGCAACCATGCGTCTAAGGTCAAGAAGAGACGTTAGCCTGTTCTCCTCAGTTTCGCGGCGACAGATCGCTAGCCTTCTCCGCGGATACGAGAAGCTTGATGGATGCACAGAACAACCAGCAGCCTTGGTGATCGCGTGGTACCTGTGCTCGCTGAATGATATCGAGATCGCGAGGCGCGCTGCGGTCTTGCTCGAATCGAAGGAATTGGATCTCCGCATCTGCCGCACGCTCACAAACTTGATGTGCCGCCGCACGACTATCGGATAAGAATAACTTTTCGTCGCTAGGATCTGCTGTGCGATGGTTCGCCTCGATAAGAGAGTAGCGATTGATAAATTGGTTTTTACGGCGGCAAGAAGCACCGAGTGTATGGTTCAAAGAGGTAGCGCCGGGATTAGTAACGATACCCCCAGCATTCTGAGAACGCCCGCAGCGCGAAGCGGCGAAGATTCAGGTTGCGATGGCGACTTTTCATTAGTAATCCGCTAACTGCTTCCGCGGCCCTTTCTAGATATGCCTTGACTCTGCTATTTTACAATTCGCTGTTGTCGTTGGAGAATTTCGTCGTAGGTTACGATCCGCACATTGGGTTCTCGGGACTGAGCCTTCTCAAGCTCTTCTACATTGGATTCACGAAGGCGACCGATGAGCACCGCTAATCTTGGGTATCGGAGGGCGTGTCCCAGGGCGTGGAACACTCGCTGGGTGTTTTCAGGGTTTCTGAAGTAGTCACCATAGTCCCGCAACTGGGCAATAGCCTGCGTGACTTCATGAGACAAACGAACGTGGCGACTGTTCCCCGCCCGAAGGCGAGCGCTGGGCTTCTTGAGATCCAGCACTTCCCAATTTGAATCCCGTTGATAGGCGACAATAGGTCTGATTACGAAGTCAGGCTTCTCGATACCGGCCCAGTTGGATTTGCTGCGCGATTACGCACGCAAGCAAAGCATGAAAGCGGTCCAAGAGTTTGTCGATGTGGAATCAGCCAGTACCAGCGGCCGCACTGGGTTTGGCCAGATGCTCGCGTTTTTGAAGAAGAACCGTAGTAAGTGCCAAACGATCCTGGTGGAGAAAACGGACCGGCTTTACCGGAACGTTCCGGACTATGCCACCGTCGATGAGCTCGGCGTCACGATCCACTTCGTCAAGGACGGCACGATCCTGTCGCCGGACTCCAAGTCTTCAGAGCAGTTCATTCACGGCATCAAGGTTCTGATGGCCCGGAACTACTCGCAAAACTTGGGTGAGGAAACACTGAAGGGAATGCTGCAGAAGGCCAAGAGCGGCCTTTATCCGAGCAATGCACCGGCAGGCTATCGCAACGTGGAAGGGACGGACGGAAGGCGCATCATTGTACCGGACAACGATGCCCCAACGATTACCCGTCTATTTGAGGAGTTCCACATGGGCAGGTATTCCCTGAAGACACTCGCAGCCAAGGCGAGGGAGGAGGGATGGACGATTGGAGGCCGGCGAGTTCATCGGAGCACTCTGCACTTGATCCTTCGCAAGCGCATCTACACTGGTGATTTCGACTGGGACGGCGCGACCTACCAGGGCAAGCATGAAGCTCTTGTAAGCCACGAGATTTGGGCAGGCGTTCAAGCCCTATTGGATCGACGCGCCCAAACGAAACAGCATCGGATCAAGCACCACTTTGCCTTCACGGGGTTCATCCGCTGCGGCCATTGCGGGTGTGGTTTGGTGGGCGAGTTGAAGAAACAGAAGTACGTCTACTACCATTGCACCGGACATCGCGGCAAATGCGAGGAGCCCTATGCGCGGGAGGAGGTAGTGCAAGACCAGTTCGCCGCCGCGCTCAAGGGATTGGTAATCCCGCCAGCAGTTTTGAAGTGGCTGCGTGAGTCCGTCGCCGAATCCGATCTAAACGAACAGGCCGCCCGAGAGCGGGAAGTGAAGCGGCTGGAAGAACAACACCGCAGGCTCGGGTCGAAACTGGATGTTCTCTACGATGACCGGCTGGAAGGTCGCATCAGCCCCGAAATGTACGACCGCAAGGCGCTCGAATGCCGGAACCAAGCAACTGCCCTCGAACAACGGATTGAGGAGCTCCGCGCTGGGGCACCGGCCCGGGTCCAAGGCGCTATCGACTTGATGGAGCTAGCCAGCCGCGCAGCAGATCTGTTTGTGGTTCAGCCACCGCACGAGAAGCAGGCATTCCTCAGAATGGTTCTCAAGTCGGCGGCCTGGCGGCACGGCGAGTTGCAGACTCAGTTCGAGGAGCCGTTTGAGAATTTGAGGCGTTCGAACCAGCTAAGCCGAAGGAAAGATACGGAGATCGTCGAGGGAGACACCCCAAACGGAATTTGGAGAGGCGGCAGTTGTCTTGTAAAATATTGAATCCAAGAGGTGGCTCCCCGGCATGGATTCGAACCACGAACTTGACAGGATTTTGAAGTCTCGTAACTTATTGATTCTACAAAGTCGCAGAAGTCGTCAAAAGCACCAAAAGCAGGCATCTGGTACAAAATCGGTACAAAAAAGTTTTCCACCAAATCTTGCGACGCATCTCGCTTCAGTCGTTTTTCGGGAACTCTTTTACTTGAATTGTGCGGACCTTCGTCGCGCCAGCCGGGCATACAGCACGAGCCCGATCGCATCGCTCGCAGTGATGGAAGCCTGAAGTAGTGCCTTGGCCGCCTCGATATCTCCAGGGCCTCCACGTTCGGCTAGCATGTCCGCATACCAGTAGCGGGCGATCGGCTGTGCCGTAACATAGGGCACGGTCTCCATGCGTGCAATGGACGCGCGATGATGCGCTTCCGCATGGGTCCAGTCGCGAGCGCAGGCTGCCGCGATACCGGCAGCGGTCAGAACAGGGAACCCCACCATGTTGCAGTCCCATTCGGCGGCGATTTTCTCCGCTTCTAATTGCAAACTTCCGGCCTCTTCGCGACGCCCACAGAGACAGAGCGCTTCGGTAAGACCAAGAACCGCATGCCACGCCCCGGTTCCCCGACTGGTTCCCGGCCGGGGCAGGAATCGCATTGCGGCGGTGCAGGCATTCGCCGCGCCATCCTTCTCAGCCGCGGTCATGCCCAAAGCCAGCAGTCCCTGTGGAAAACCGCTGAAATGGGTTGTTGGGCCGCGAACGGCTTTAGTCAACAGCGAGAGGCTTTCCTCGGTCTGGGCTCGATATAGAAGGATGCCACCCAGGCTCGTTTCGGCCATGAACAGCCATCCGAAGTGACAGGACTCCGCAAACGCTAGAGCTTCTCTGGCCGCTCGCTCGGCACTCTCCAGGTCTCCTTTGGCAAGGTACATCAACGGCAGGGCGCAGAGCGCGCAAAACTTCGCAACGTCATGTCCAACTTGTGTGGCGTGGCGAATGGCTTCGTATATCAGCCCCTCCGCTTCCGCTGGCCGGCCGGATTGGAGTGGCGGCGAATAGAGTCCTATCGCGACATCGGCCAGCGACCAGACATCGCCCGCTTGTTCAAAGATCCGGGACGCTTTTCGGGCAGCCGCCTCACAGAGATCCAATTGACCGGCGTCGTAGCGAGTATACATTTCTTGCTCGGTGACAAGACCAATGACGCGCGGGGGCAACTCATTCTCGGAATTCTTGTGCAGTTCATCGAAAAGCTCAAGAGCTCTATCGATTTCACCAACCGAAGCCCCAGTATTAGCTTCGAGCGCCAACAAGGCGCATCGGATGGAAGCGGGGGCATCCTTGGCGTGTCGAGCGGCGCGATCCACGATCTTCCTCGCGTCTTGGAGTTGCCCGGTCCGCGAAAGGAAAATCGCGAGCGGGGCGCAGGTTTCAACGAATCGCAGGTGTTCGCCCAATGCGTCGTAGAGCGCCAGCGCGCGCTCATACTCTTGAATGGCTTCCTGATGCCGCCACAGGCTCCCCCGCGCGCCTGCGCGGCGGACATGCAGATCGGCGACGCGTGCCGAGCGTTCGTCGTCGAGCAGGGAAATAGCGTTTTCCAAGTGATCCAGAGCCTCTTCGTGGGCGGCCGCTTTGCTCGCCTCCGTCGCAGCCTGCGAAAGGAAGTGGATCGTCTTTTCCCGATCTACGGAAGATCCCGCCTGGTACAGATGATGCGCCAGCGCGGAGGCGTGCGCGTCGATGGTGGGTGCGTATACCCGCTCCATCACTTCGGCCACCCGCGCATGCAGCCTCTGGCGGCGGGGCACCGACAGCGTCTCGGAAAGCGTCTGCCGGACCAGCTCGTGAACAAAGCGATAGCGGATCTGCCGGCCGCGCCGTTCGGTTTCCACAAGGTGTGCGCGTTCGGCCTCCTCTATCGCCTCCAGTGCCGCGTCAGGCTGGGTCTTCTCGAGCTCCTCCAGCAGTTCCAGCGAGAACACTCGGCCGATCAGGGAGGCTGTGGTCAGGATTCGGCGCGCATCCTCACTCAGCCGCTCCAGGCGCCGCCCTAACACGAGCCGCACGCCTTCCGGCACTTGCAGTTGGTCCCCCCTGAGACCCGGGCGGAATGCGCCGTCTTCGTCGAACAGCTTGCCTTCTTCGGCCAGATGACGGAATACCTCTTCGACGAAAAACGGATTGCCTTCGGTCCCTTCGAACACCACGCGCGTCAACGAGGGCGGCGGCTGCTGCGCGCCCAGCGCCGTCAGCATCTCCTCCACTCCGGCCACTGGCAAACGCCGCAGCAAAATGCGCGTGCCGAGCTTTTGCCGCAACAGCGACTCCAGCATCCTGGCGCACGGTCGCCCGACCTCCAAATCTACGTCGCGATACGTTCCGATCATCAGCATCGGCATTCCGGCTACCGTCTGCGCCAGATGCCGCAGCAGCAAGAGCGTCGGCTCATCGGCCCACTGCAGATCTTCAAACAAAGCCATCATCGGTGTCAGACGCGTCGAGCGTTCCACGAACCCGCGATACCCGTTAAAAAGGAATCGCCGCTGTTGTTCCGGCGGCAACTCCAGTGCCGGCGGAATACCGGGAAACATGCGCCGCAACTCCGGCATCAGCTTGGCCACTTCCGGGGCATCGTCGCCGAGGGCATAACGGAACGTATCGGGCGGCACGCTCCGGGCGCTGTGTTCCAGCATTTCAATGAACGGCAAGTAAGGAGCGGAGCCCTCCATCTCATAGCAGTGGCCAGTAACTGCAAACGCGCCACGCGAGCGCGCGGCGTCCAGCAGCGCGGAAGCCAGGTGGGTTTTGCCGATGCCTGGTTCGCCGCCGATCAGGATTAGCGAGCCGCGCCCGGCGAGAGCCTCTTCCAATTGCCGGGTCAACTGCTTCAGGTCCGCGTCGCGCCCGATTGGCCGGATGCTATCGCCCGTACGCTTCTCCGCGGGGATCGGTGCGTCGGCGGTTTGCGATGAAGCTGCCAGCCTTGCAAGATCGGCGCGCATCTCTGCGATGGACGCGTAGCGCTGCGCGGCATCTTTGGCGAGCATGCGGCGGGCCATGACAACCAACCCCTGAACCGTCACGCCTTGCTGGATATCACCGCCGAAATCAGGCGAATCGCGAAGCACTGCGGACAGAGTTTCCATCATCGATGGCCTGCGAAATGGATTGCGGCCGCTGATCATCTCGGCCAGAATCACGCCGAAAGAAAACAAGTCGGAGCGTACATCGAGCGTCAAGCCTTTCACTTGCTCCGGCGACATGTAGTCCGGAGTACCGAGAAGCATTCCCGGAACCGTTAATTGCGCGGAGCGCATCTCGACGGAGACGGTGGAGTCGTCGTCGTGCGGCTGATCCGCGATCCGTTTGGCCAGACCGAAATCCATAACCTTCACGTGACCCTGATGGGTGATCATGATGTTGCTCGGCTTCAGATCGCGGTGCAGTAACCGCTTGGCGTGGGCTTCCTCTAAGGCATCCGCCATCTCCCCAGCTACTCGAAGCGTCTCGGAGAGAGGCATTCGGCCGTCCTGCAAGCGGCGATGCAAAGTTTCGCCCGCGATATATTCCATGACCAGGAACAGCGCATCACCGTCTTCACCAATTTCGAAGATTTTGCAAATAAACGGATGATCGAGCGCAGCGGCGGCCAAAGCTTCGCGGCGCAAGCGTTCGCGCGCCTGCGGGTCGCCGGCCATGTCGGGCAACAGGAGCTTTATGGCAACCTGACGGTCAAGTCGCGGGTCGCGAGCTCGATACACAAGGCCCATGCCACCCTGACCAACGCAGTCGAGGATTTCATATGGACCCAAATGAGATCCGGGGGCTAGCAAGGGCGGAGCGAGGGCAGCTTCCCTCGTATTCGCGGGTTCGGGGAAACCATTCGATTCGGCCGTAGTCTCCATTTCGCCAAGCATGGCCAAAACTTTGCCGGCGATTTCCGCATCCGGGGCCGCAGCGTGGACGTACTGATGCCGCTCCGGTTCAGCGAGGGATGCGGCGGCTTCGTAGATCGCGTAGGTTACCTGCCAGCGTTCGTCTGTCACGGTGCAGGCGTCTCAGTCAAGACTTCTTCGAGCCAGTTCCGGGCGAAGCCCCAATGGCGGGCGACTGTAGCCGTGCCGCAACCCATTTCGCGAGCGATCTCCTCGCGCGTCAGGCCTTCGAAGACACGCAGTTCGACGACACGCCGAAGCGCCGGATTGACTGCTGCAAGCCGGTTCAGAACATCCTCGATTTCGACGAGCGATTGTTCTGCGGACGAATGCGGGCCAGGCAGGTCGGGAAGCTCCGTTTTCTCCGCGCGCTTTGAGAGCGGGCGGGCATGATGAATTAGCAACTGCTTCATCAGGTATGCCGCCAGCCCGAGGAACGCGGCTTTTTCATTCGCTCCGTCCGAGCCACCTGGTCGAAGGGCTTTGACTTTGACCAGTTCGAGATAGAGCTGATGCACGACCGCGGTGGGCTGGAGCGTATGATCCGGTCGCTCGGACCGCATGCGCGCGGCTGCAATTCGCCGGAGTTCGGGGTAGAAAAGCTCGACCAGCTGGCCGGCAGCGTCATGGTCGCCGTTGCGAAAGCTCGCCATCAGCCGGGCTACGGTATCAGCTGGGGTGGTCACACCGGCTTCTAGTTTAACCCGTGCGAAAAAAATTCAAAAACGACGATACAATCCGCCGGCCTGCTCTCCCATTACGGGGTGAGCAGCCGGTAAGAGAATCAGGCGGCTCTAAGGAGAACTCACATGACTACACATCAAACTTCCGTCACCGACTCCGATTCGATCGGACGCGCCGACAGCAACCCTCCCGCACCCCTGGTGAATGGAGCCGCCGCGGCGGCGGGGGAAAGACAGGTCCAGTATGTGCCTGCGGGAACCGGCAAGGCCTATCGCAGCCCGATCGATGAGATCAGGTTTCTCATCACTGGTGAACAAACCGGCGGCGCCTTTTTCATGGCGGAGGTGTCGGTCGTGCCCGGCGGAGGTAATCCACCGCACATTCACCACCGCGAGGAGGAGTGCTTCTACCTGCAGGAAAGGACACTGACCATTCAAGTTGGCGGGAAGACGCAGACCGCGTCGGCAGGAGATTTTATTCGCCTCCCCCGCGGAGTCGTGCATTCCTTTCAGAACACCGGCGACGTGGACGCAAAGGTCCTGCTCGTAGTGGCACCGGCGGGCCTGGAGAAGTTTTTTGAAGAGGCGTTTTATCCGGTCGAGGATCGTTCGGCGGCGATGCCGCCCATGACCGGAGAGTTCATGGCCCGGTTGCTCGAAGCCGCTTCCAAGGTCGGGCTGGAGTTTCTTCCGCCCAAGCAGTAGTGAGCAAAAGTGTCTGCCGGGAGAGGCGCAACCTCTCCCTGGCGGATTATCACGATCATGGATTCCATTTTCGAATCCATGCCAGAAGGCTATCTACAATCACTACAGCGATTTACGCGCAATGCGTCTTTGTACAAAAACGGTACAGGGTCACGAAAAATCGCTTGTAACTTACTGACGCGAAAGGTTTGGCTCCCCGGCATGGGCTCGAACCACGAACTTGACAGGATTTTGAAGTCCCGCAACTTATTGATTCTAAAAAGTCGTTGAAGTCGTCAAAAGCCTCAAAAGCAGAGTTTTGGTACAAAATCGGTACAAAATCCAAAACATGCTTTCTGGCGAACGTTGGCGTCACGCCCGGTACGGCGGCCACACAAGCATCAAGTGTGACGCACAGTTTCAGCCTACTTCGCTGCAACAGCGCCGTGCTTCAATTCGCTCTCGGCTCTGAACCAGTCTTCCTCCGGCGATCCCATTGGACAGCCACGCTCCTGCCAAAGCCGGTATGCGAGCGCAGCGATATCGGTTCCTGCCGGGTTCTCGGGGGGAACCGGCTGGGCGAGAGTCTCGGCGTCCTTTCTATCAATGGCCTTCGGGTCTAAGCTTGTCGCGCGACTTGCCATACTCCAACTCCTTTCAATGTGCGATGAACGGGCTCACGTCTGCTAAACCCATATTAAGCTTTGATGATCGCTCTCGCTGGGGATGAGACCAGGAGACCCCAGCTCCGCCGACCGCCGTGCGAGCGATTCTAGGTTGTATCAGAAAGAACATTGATGGAGAATTCCCGATGTGCTCGAATGGAAGTACCAGACATTCAAACGCGAGGTGAAATCATGGCGGCGACGGAAAATCCACAAACAGGACGAGAACACGAAGTCGGGACCCTCGCCGCGCCGCTATTGACGCTGGACCTCAATCGAGAGATCGCGCAGCTACGATCCGAAGGGCGCTGGCAGTCCGGACATACAGCAAAGACGCTGGCAAAATATCCCGATCTCCGCGTGGTCCTCATCGTGATCAAGGCGGGCGGCCGCCCGGAAAAGCATAAGGCCGAAGGGCGAATCTCGGTCCAGACCCTGGACGGACGAATCCGGTTCAATACAGGTGAAGGATCTTCCGAGCTCGCGGCTGGTCAAATGCTGACGCTGGAACGCGGTATTCCTCATGACGTTGAAGGCATCGTTGACAGCGCTTTTCTCCTGACCATTGCCTGGCACGTATCTCCCGTCCGGTAGCGGCGGCAGCGATGTCGAAGACATTCAAACGCGGCGACCGCGTTTCATGGAACTCGGAGGCAGGCCGGGTTCGCGGCACGGTCATGAAGAAAGTCGTCTCCGACGTGACCTTCAAGGGCTATACTCATCACGCCACCCGGGCAGAGCCCCAGTATTTCATCAAGAGCGATAAGACCGATCACGTCGCCATTCACAAAGGCGCAGCACTTCGGCTCCTGAAATCATCGGCCCGGAAGAACCCGACGGGAACATCTCGAAAACCAGGAACAAGAACTTGAGGGGGGAACCTGCCGCGCCGAGGTCACACAGGCTGAGTCTGCCAGACGCAGCTGATTTTCCAGCGGCCTGGTGATTGAAGCTCAGGCAGGGATTACGTCGAGATGTTGCGAGGCTCGAAGGCGAGAGGAATAATGGGAGCAGGCGTATGGATATCCTCGACTCGATCGCGATCGTGATTCCATGTGTCGTCTGCGGCGGGCGCTACGAGGTGACTCTTAAACAGGTGGCGCTCTCCCAGAAGATGATGCACGATGGATGCCCGGTCCATGATGAAAGGGAATGCCCTCCCCTGTATTACGCTCCGCTGATCGACCGCCAATTGGCTCAGGATTTTCGGGAACTCTGGGCGCGCCTTGAAAAGGAAGCGCACGCGGCGGGCGGCGAATTGAGACTGCACGGCACATCGTAATTGAGCGGAAAGATTCCGAGCATGGACTTGCAAAAGGGACAGAGCAAGGCAGAAATGCCTGCCGCAGAAGTCGTCGGCATCGCGAGCCTTGTAAATTATCAGGACGGGTCCGTTATCAGCCGAACACTGCTCAAACGAACGACCGGTACGGTGACACTGTTCGCCTTCGACGAGGGCGAAGGGCTCAGCGAACATTCTGCGGCATTTGACGCATTGGTACACGTCCTGGAGGGCGAAGCGGACATCACGATTTCCGGCAAGATGCTGCGTATTCACGCCACCGAGGCAGTGCTCCTGCCGGCGAACCAGCCGCATGCGGTCAAGGCGATCACCAGGTTCAAGATGCTGTTAACAATGATCCGATCCTGACCAGAGCACCGATACCAGTAGCGGG
Source organism: Bryobacterales bacterium (assembly GCA_963735145.1). Taxonomy (GTDB): domain Bacteria; phylum Acidobacteriota; class Terriglobia; order Bryobacterales; family Bryobacteraceae; genus Palsa-89. The sequence goes on from CAVTJS010000005.1 coordinate 268,579, forward strand.
ATCATTCAGTGTCGAACTGAGCAGAAGCGCTCCACATCGGATATGGCAGTCCCGCGAGCCGGTTGATCACCAGAGCCTGAGCAACCAGGAGGAATACCGCCGCCTCGATGACGGCCAGCTCGCGCGGCTTCGAAATAATCCCGAGGGAAACGATGAGCGTTGTTGCTCCCGCCGGCGGATGACTGGCATCGAGAAGAACCATGAAGGCGCCTGTTGCCGAGAGCGAAAGCGCCGCGGCGAGGACCCTGGGCCAGAAAATTCCCGGATGCTCTCCGAACGGAATGGCTCCGGCGCCGGTGGCAACGAAAGCCCCATACCCGCAGAGGAGGCCGATCGCATGGCCGATGACGGTATTGCGCGGGCTTGAGGTTCTGCCCAGAGGCGTAAAGAACAGGAGATATGCCGTCGGCCCCAGCGACGGAAAGACAAAGGGGTTCCGGCTCACGAGCGCCAGCAGCGCGAGCAATCCGATCGTCAAGAAGCCATTCACAAAGACGTAGACGGCGCGCACAAGCCGCGGCGGAAAGTGAAGCAGTAGCCAATCGAGCCGCAACTTTCGGAAGAAAGAAGAAATGTGGTCGGAAGTGCCATGTTCCTGCGGGAAAGCATCTCGATCCGGCATCAAATGTTCGGCAGCAGGTCGAAATACTCATCGTCTTCGTTTTTGCCGCCTTCTCCTTTGCCAAGCGATTTTTCCGATGCGATGAATTCTATCCGCTCGATCCACTTAACCATCTTATAGCCAAGCTGGTTTTCCACTCGCAGCCGCAGAGGTGCCCCGTACACCTCCGAAAGCGGTTGCCCGTTCATTCTTGAGGCCAGCAGACATTGGGGCTTTTGCACGTTCTCCAGGCTCTGGGTGTCGTAATAGGGTCCGCCATAAAGAGCTTCGCCGAAGGAGAAAAAAGCGACGACTTTTGCTTCCCCCTTCGGCTGCACGAGATCAATCAGCTTCTGCATGGGAATCCCGCCCCACTTGGCGATGCCACTCCACCCTTGGATGCAATGATGCATCGTGATGTGTTCAATCTCACCCAGGCGCTCCAAATCGGCGATAGAAAGCTCAACCGGGTTATTGACTAGCCCTCCCACTTTTAACCGGAAACTGTCAAATCCACTCTCCGCCATGTGCTTCCAATCATCCCGGAGCGGCATCTTTCCGTTCGGCCAGAAATACGGAGAGATTTCCTCCTCCGTATACCTCTGCTGCGGCAAGAGCCGGTTCAGCGTAAGAAGCTGCATTGGGTACGTCACCGACTTCAGGGCATGTTGCACTCCCCGCGGATGGTTCCAGGAAATGTAGTGCGCCACGATCCATGAGAGTACGACGACACCGATTCCAATGAATCCCAAGTACATTCCGGCAGGGTTCTGATCGTCGGTACCCATCACAATGTGGTTCATATTGCGCGCAAATCCCGTCATCACGATCAGAGTCACGTGCACGATCAAAAATGCAAGGAAACCGAACATTGTCAAGAAATGGATAGAACGGGCCGATTGCCGGCCCCCGAATATCCGCGCATACCAGGGAAACCTGTTGACCACCGCCGGAGACATGGCGATGCCGGTCGCAATCGCTAGCAGTCCGAACACAAACACTACTGTGAAATAGGCGATCTGTTGCAACGCGTTGTAGCCATAGAAGCCGTTCGGCTCCGGTGGTAAATGAAATGTCGCGTAGTGCACGAAGGTATTCCACGCCTGCACAAGAACCAGCGGCGAAGTCGGTACAATCCGTTTCCATTGTTCCGTTGTGAAGAGCATGACGATAAAAACGATGCCCGTGCCAATGAAACCGTGCACATCAATGAAATGCCACACTCGGGCCAGGCCAATCGTGTGGCGGTAGCCCGGCGTGCCAACGAGAGGCGAGATATAACGCGCATCATCTTTCGCGGTCCAGATGCGGTCGCGTGGAACCTTCAAGGGCGTAAGCCGAATCCATTCGCTCCCCGGCATGCAGCCGTCATTGAAATAGAGACGGGGGTGGTCCATCAGGATCGAAAGCCCGCTGCGGACCAGGATCATCACAAAGAGGAAGTTGAAGAAGTGGCAGTAGCGTACCCACGCGGGAAAGCCATGCGGTCCTGCAAAGTTGTTGGGGTATATCTGGGGAACAGCCGGAACAGGAGGCATTCCGGATGCCGCGACCTCGATCCAGGCCGCTGCAATCAACGCCAAGATCGCACAAGCGGCTCCGATCAGGACTGATGGCCGAACCCAGATACGAAACCGGCGATCGGGCGGATAGTGGACAGCTCTGTGCGCTGCATCGAATGCAATCATATTCGGTGTACCAGACGGCTGACCATCTTCTTTCCGTCAAACCGGCGCAGCCGCGTCAATAAGTAGTCTCGCAGAACGATGGCATTGTTGTGGTCTGAATCGCTCGCAGCGTAGAGTAACGTGACAGTCTTCGTGGCGCTTCAGCTTCAAGCACGCGCTTGATACGAATCATGGCCTTGAAGATGCGCGGGCGGTCGCGCGAGAGTGACCAACAGATTCACCGCGAACAGCGTGACCGCGAGCAGTTCGACGATCGCGGAGCATGGCAGCACATGCCAGGCAATTTGGGAGTTCCATTCGTAAGCGGGGATCTCCGCGCTCACCCGCAGAGTGCATCCCAGCGTCAGCGCTGCGAGCGAGGCAAGCATCAACCGCGGACTATAGAGAACCCGCGCGCCTCCAAAGGCCGGCAGGATGCGCTGGCCGATAGAGAACACCATGGTGGAGATAAATCCGACCGTTAGGGCGTGCCGGGCCGCACCCCAGATCCCGCCGCCATGATCCGCCCACGCCGCCGCTACCCACAGCGCGGCAGCGACCAGGAGCCACGTGTAAGCGATCCGTATGAACCAGGGGAAGCATGAGTGCACGCCCGCAGTCTTCGCTGCCCGGACTGGCTTGTGCCACACGCGAACCGCAAATAGTGCTGTGACAGCGGCAACGGGAAGCAGCAGCGCCGAAAGCATCGATGCGCCCGCAAACCCTGCGAGCACGGCGGCCCAGACCAGGCCCAACGCCGCGAGAAGCAGTTTGCCGTCAGGCTCGCGCAGACCGAGAAAAACCGGCAGCCAGCGGGCATTGAATCCCCAAATCGCTCTTTTTCCCGCACCAACACCCAAGTCCCACGCGCGCCATCGCTATAGTCTTCAGATGCTGAGCACAGGGCAGGCTGCATCGCGAACAATTGCATAGGTGTGACTACGAAGACGTGTAACGCCACGGTCGAGTCCGCGCCCGGCCAGCACCAGGTCGGCATCATGCCGCCGGACGCAACTGGCGATGGCGCGTGAGACCTCACCAGTCTCGATACAGACCTCGAAATTCGTGCCTGCGTCGGACTGAATGTCCTGAATGGTCTTGGCGGCCTCCTGCTTCAGGTATAGCTCAAACTCCGCGTTCAATAGGCGCTGAGGGAGGGCCTCCTCACCGGGCACAGCGTGCGCGATGCGGATAGTCGCACCGACAGTTTGGTTCAGATCCTGGGCAGCCTGAATCAGATGGGTACTCTCTCGAGAGAGGTCGATGGCACAGATAATATTCCGCCACTCGATATGCCGACCTTCACTCAGCGTCTCCACATGAGCCGCCGTCCAGACCGGGCAGTCCGCATCATGAAGAACCTTGGCCGTGACCGAGCCCAACAAGGCGGTACGGAAGGCGCCGCGTCCCCGCGTCGGCATCATGATCAGCCCGATGCTCCAGGCGCGGGCGAGCCTCGCGATACATAAGGCGGGGTCGCCAGTCTCGACAACTCTCCTTACTGCCACACCGTCAAAAGCGGAACCTCCGACGCTGTCGAGCATTTCTTCCGCTTTAGCCACAAGGCTGGCAGGCTGCAGTCCCGGAAAAGCGAATGTTTCCATCGGGCCATACGGCATCACCAGAGGTTCGACCATATGTAGCAAAGTCACTGAAGCACCGAACTGCCGTGCCGCAGCCTCAACATGAGTTACAATTGCGGCGCAACGATCCGAAAAATCCACGGGAAAAAGAATGCTCTTGATCTTCATAAGGCGGTACTCACGCTTGCGATCGTTCAGCCCTGAAGCAGTCCTCCTCCGACGAACCTCAGGATGACCTCTTTGTTGCCACAGGTGAGATCCGTGCGCGCATCCACAACTCCAGCAGGAAAAGGTTGCCGGTTACCGGCTATTAATAGCTGCCCGATGCCTGGAATTGCAAAAATGACTCCTCATTGTTGAACTCTATTGTGCCGGCCCGTTCAGCAAGCGCTTGAGCGCCTCCATCGCTTTGCCAAATTTCTCCCAGTTCCCCTGCTGTATCGCCTTCTGGGCCTCATCGAATTCTGCCCTCGCCTGGCCTAATTCCGGTTGCGGGCGAGCCACCTCCGCAGGATTCTGGGGTTGCTGCGTACCGAAGACGGATTGGATTGCATCATCGAGAGTAGGCTCCATCGCCACTTTGTCATCCGAAATCACGATTACTCGCTTGAGTTGGGGGAAGTCTGTGCCTTCCGCCGTCAGATAGACCGGAACCACATAGAGAAATGCGTTCTCGATCGGAACGGGGATCAAGTTTCCACGAATGACTCTCGACCCTTTTTGGTCCCAGAGGGTCAGCTGCTGGGAGATCGTGGTGTTTTGATCGATCATCGCCTCGATTTGCATCGGCCCGTAGATCAGCCTCTCCTTGGGGAGGCGGTAAAAGAGCATCTTCCCGTATTCGGGGAAATCGCACCTGGCGGCCAACCAGGAGATCATGTTGTTTCGCTTCTGCGGCGTGAATGGAGTCATGAGGAGGTATTCAAGCTGATCGCTTCCCGGGAGCTTCATCAGGATGTAATAGGGCTTCATAGGGGCGATATTGCCGGCGTAGTTCTCTTGCGGGAGCACCCAGAGGTCCTCCCGGTTATAGAAGACCTGTGGAATCGCCATGTGGAATGTTCTGTACTGGTCGGCCTGGATGGAAAAGAGATCCTCCGGATACCGCAGATGCGTTTTCAGATCCGCCGAAAGCTGATTCAGATTCATGAAAACGCCCGGAAACGCACGCCGGTAGACCGCCAGGACCGGGTCGTCAGGGTCCATCACGTAGAACCGGACGGTTCCGTCGTACATGTTCACAACGACCTTTACGGAGTTTCTAATATAGTTCAACCCTGCTTCAAAGCCCGCGTGGGGGCTGGAATAGGGAAAGTGATCCGAGACGGTGTAGGCATCCTGGATCCAGTACAGTTTGCCCTCGCTCACCACGGCGTAGGGGTCCTGGTCGAGGCGTAAGAAGGGAGCGATCTGCTTCACGCGTTCCTGAACCCGCCTCCAGATCTGAATCCTGCTCTCGGGCTGAAGATAGGAGGTGAGCAGAATATTGACATCGAATTGAGTCCATGCAAACAAGAGCCGCTTCCACAAGCTGTCCAGCGGGATACCTCCAGCTCCGGCGTAACTCGTGTAGACATTCTGATTTCCCTTGGGATAGTCAAACTCCTTGACGCCGGTCGCGACAATCCGATATCCCGGCATCGACTCGCCGTAGTAGATGGAAGGCTGGTCTAGACTTAGGCCGTAGGCGGATTCGGGGGGGATGTTCTTGAGAATGTACTGCGGAAAGCCTTCCCCGATAGTCTTTGAGACGAAGCTCATGACCACGCCATAACCGTGCGTGAACTGCAACTTCTGGTTAACCCAGGTTTGGGCTTGAGCGGGGAGCTCCACGGAGAGTTCGCGGGCAGAAAGCACTACCTGATGATAGCCATCCGGTAGGTGGTAGCGGTCCACATCAGCTTGGTAAAACTGATAATAGAGCCGTATCTCTTGGGCCTGTTGATACATCTGAAGCAACGGGCGCCAATCCCACAGACGGATGTTCTGGATGGTATCTTGATTTCTCGCAATCACCTCGGGCGTCAGGTCGGCCAGCGCCGGGTAGGATGTTTCCTGAATCGTGTCGAGGCTGTAGGCCTTCCGGGTGAACTCTATGTTGTTCTTCAGATACGGAGTCTCGCGAGCCAGCTCGTTCGGCTGCACAGTGAACCTCTGAAAGAGGGCCGGCGCCAGCCAGACACTAACGATGTACAAAGCCGCGTAAATTCCGAATCCGATGACTATTGCTCTGAACCGGGGGCGGAAGATGTTGAGCACCAGGAACGCGCACAGTGCCGCCGCAGCACCCATCATGATCCAGTAGGCGATCCGGGTGACATGATCCGCTGTATAACCGGCGCCGTAAACGACTCCCTGAGTGGAGTAAAGCAGTTCGAAGCGATCCAGGTAAAACCCCCATCCCCAACTGGCGACCAGGACGAAGAACAGGATGGATAAATGTGGAGTGGCCTTCGCGCTCCAGCCTTCCACCGGTCTGCGGCGACTGAACCCCAGCGATCCGAAGTACGCGTAGAAGGCCAGGACAACTAGAAACGTGACCACCGCCAACGTGGTCAGGCTGCTTTGCAGAAGCTCATAAAAGGGAAGACGAAACACATAAAAGCCGGCATCAGCCCCGAAGAGAGGATCGGACAACCCAAAGGATCCGCCATAACGAAAGCGAAGATACGTATCCCACCGCGCATAATACATGAGCGCATAGAACAGAGCGACGATGGCAGCCCCCGCGCCCATGGCCAGATTCAAAACCGCGGGCGAGATCTGGATTCCGAGCTTTGCGGCAAGGGCAGATTCGCCTGTCAAACTAATTACGCGGAACGTGGCGCAGGTTTTCGCCGCAGCGCGAAGATTTATCCAGAGGTACAGAAGTGCGATCACGAAAGTCGCGCCAAAAAGTTCCCACCGCAGGGAGAAGAGTGTCCAAAAGACTCCGACGTAGTTGAGCTGCCGCATCCACAGCCATTTCTGTATCCAGCTAGGGATGAGCGCCAAGATAGCGATGACCGAGATCGCTCCAACAATCACGCGTCCTATTGGGAGCCTTGGGCGCCCTCCCCTCGGAAGCCTTACCCTCGGCTGCACTTCCTGGATGACGTCGCGACTTCCGTGGCCATTCGGCTTTCCGTCCGCGACCGGTTTTGACGCCTCGATGTGTGGTGGTTTCTCGATCATTGTTCTACCGCTCCGTTCTGCTTCCCGCTTATATGGCCCAGCGAAGATTTGATCTCTGTGCATGGAGGCACCGGTCTCTTTAGATTGGCTATGTTTCACGCTCCTATGGTTTCGTGAACATTTCGGGATCAGTTCTTGACACTCAAGGTGTCCGAGTCAACAGCCTTCTTGCCGGTTATCCCTTCCAATCCAGCTAGGATGCCGCGATACTCGTTCTTGTCGCACTGCATCGCGAGACCGCCCTTTTGTTCTCCATTGGCCCAGGTCAATCCAACGAAGTGTTTCTTGGACTTGCTGAGCGCCACCAGTGCACCCACCCCAAGCGTGACCATGCCAACCGCAACTGCGGATCCCACTCGTCGGTGAACATCTTGGCCATAGCTGATTTCCGTTCCGGCGGTGGCCGGCATTGTTACCAAGTCTTCGTTGTCCTTAACGAAACGGACTTGGTTTGCTTCGATGTACGTCTTTAAGCCAGTTCCTGCCTTCGTTTCGGGAATCGACCCGCCATCATATGTGACCTTGTAACGCTCTCCAGCGAAGACGGCTGGAACTACCATGCAAAGGAAAGCTGCAATTTTCCGCTTCATGTTGTCTCCTACAACACAGTAGGGATCTTAGTCTTTTGCTGGATGTTGAGGCACGCGGGTCACCATCTCGCTGCCACGAGAGAACATCTACTCCTCAGGCCTGTCCAAGGGCCATATCTCCCAGGCATGCCGCATTTTGCTTAGCTGCGGGCCGAAGGACTGGGCTCTCGCAATTCTGTGAAAGGCCCCAGAGACAATTTCGGAGCGAGTGCGTGAAATTCCACAACAGTTGAGTGTGGGGCCAGAATCAACTCAAGCAATCAGCGGCAGGTGGGACATTGAAACCGCTGCAATGTGTTCCGCGATATACTCAACGCTTGGCAGGTTTCGCACCCAAGGCCGCCGGCCGATTTCAGCTCGCGTGGCCAAGCGCAGGCGAAATCCGTGAAAAACGTCCACGTTGTCTGTCCGGTGAAGTCAGCTCCAAAGCGTCTGCCGTAACCATCGGCGCGTTGTCCGAACGCGTGGTCCCGGTTAGATGCCTGATCGAAACCTGCGTTGAAGCCGGCCTCAAGAAATGAGATTGGATCAAACGTATCCCGAACGAACAGCATGAACTTGTCCTTCACCTCGAGCGAGCACAGTACCGTTCCGGGTTTGTAATGCGGAGGATGCGCTGATTTGAGCTCCAGTTTCCCCGCGAAGGCTCCTACTAACTTCTGGAATGGACCGTGGTAGTCTTGCCATCGGAGCAGCGGCGGCGGCTCCAGGCACGGGGCTGCCGCGTTTTTTGTGGTTTCCTCGTGCGGGGCGGAGCTCGGTAAAGGTGCACCCGGTAAAGCGGCATCCTGCGAAGTGGTATCAGGTAAAGCCAAGCCTGGCGGAGCACCGCCCACGATAGCTGTCTCCGGGGACGCAACCTCCTGCCCGTCCACATCGACGATGCGCTCCGCCTCCAGCGCACGGAGCGAGAAGTCGAGGCGATCCGTAATCTGGGCTCGATAGAACGCAGGCACGATCAAGCAGAGGAGCGCCGCTTGAACCAACCGTGTCTCGGTTCGCATCATGACGGTTCCTTCCCCCCGGGGTCACCGCTGTTTTTGACGGTTGTCAGGCACAACGGGTACGCCGGCTTCCGCCAGCCTGAATTCCGAGTAAGTCAGAACCCGATCGATCACGAGACTCTTCACGAAGAAGATTTTCGCAGCCGCGCGGACCTCCACGTGCTCCGGCACCCAGTTCCCATCGTCGACGCGCGTCTGTTCCATCGCAATCTCCGATCCGCGCAGCAGACGCACCAGGAATAATCCCAACGAGAACGGCTCAATCACCTGCCCATTGGCCTTGATCCATCCGAAGTCCTGCTTGTCAACCCACAGCTTGCCCTCCAGCTTGGAGAATATCTTGCCGTACCTGCCCTGCGCGTGGTAGCCGGAGTGAGGCGTCGCGTCCAGTACATAAGCCGGCCTGCCCTTGACTACTTCCTCGCCCACGAGTTGAAAATCGAAAGCTTTGGGTATTTCGGCGACGAGAGACACGCTCGCTTCCTCATCCTCCTTGCGCAATCGCTCGGCCCGCTGCTCTGGAGTTAGACGCTTCAACTTGTCGAACCTCTCTTTCTGTTTCAGTTCCTCCAGGGCCGATGGAGGCCGCCCATTGCGTTCCACGAGTTGCTCGAACGGAATACCGTTAACCAGAATCATTCGCAAGACAGCCACTTCCTCGGACTTCATGCGCCCTCCTGCGTCCAGGCGCCGATCCTCATCGCGCTCCATATAGCTGTACTGGAACCGCCCTCGCCAGCTCCGCTGTGTTGCCGCAATCGATGACTCCACAATTTGGCGGACGTCCGGTCTGCTGGATGGACTCTGAGATGTGACGGGGAAATCGTTGCTTTGAGCGAAGACAGCGGATGACGCCGCGAGCAGGAAAATCAGCTTTCCATGCTCCCTAATCCGCATGACCGAAGATCTTGGCGGGAAATTCTCAGCTTGCGCATTTTGGCGTTCAGGGTGGTGCGCGGCATCCCCGGACGGGTGGGCTGCCGCGCCGATCACAGGGCCGGTCTCCTTGAGAACGAGGATGATGCATTCACGTTCCATTTGCGCCAGCGTGCCGCCAGCCCCTTCCGCCGTGTCCGCGAGTAGCTCAACCAGGGGAACTCAGAGCACGGGGCCCCGCGAAAGGATGGCCGCACGGCTCCGAATCACTTCCCAAATGCCACTCCGAGCCCGGTGGTATACAGAAAGTCGTTGGTCTTGCGGCCCGGAGCCGGGTGATTGAGATAGATGTCACTCAACGATAAATTCCATGTAAGCCATTTGGAGATCTTCGTGGCGGCGCCGACACCGGAATTCATACGGTAAGCGCCTGTATTCGTCAGGTCCTCGAACATTCGAAAGTTCTGGTAGAACGAAGTCGCAGCGCTTAGCTTGTAATTGTAGTCGTCCCCGAAATACACTTCGGACGAATCCTGTATCAGGGGAGTGCTGAAACTGGAATGGTTGAAATCGATGCCGCCGAGTAGATCCAGAAGGTTGCGCTTCGTTTTTGCGGCGTGAAATCCGAGGCCCGCACCGACCACAAAGCGCAGATTCAGATTCTCGAACTTGTCGTAGTCGTAGTCGTTAAAGGTGTTCAGAAACAGGCGTGGTGTCAGATTGTGATCGTACTCAAGCCCGCCGTGGACCGCTTTCGCGGTGTTCGAATTCTTGCCATTGACCAGAGCCGACCCTTCGATGGCGTTGAAGTAGAGAGCGGTCTTATCAGTATTGGTGACTCGGGCTGCATTGATGCCGGTGGTGAAGGTCATGGTCTCTGCATTGCCGGTGGTACCAGCAAATCCGACGCTGCCCGCGGCAGTCCAAAGCTGTCCCCAGCCAGGTTTTTGCAATCGCTCGTACGCCTGCTGTTCGTCATCATTGCGGATTGTCCCTACGTCGGCCAGATCCAGGCTGAGCTTCGCATCTTTGGTTGCCACTTCCATTTTCCCGTTCGTGGTGGCAATCGTTCCCTGCACGGTTCTCCCGTCTGAAAGCACGACGTTAACCGGCTTGTCGGTCTATACGGACACGACCTGGTCCCACGACGTGGTGACGACGCCGAATTGCTCGGTCTTGATGGTGAGGTTCTTGCCGTCCTTCTTGACGATGCTGCCGGTCACCCGGTCACCGTTCTTCATCACCACCTGGTCTGCCCATGCGGTACTCAGCGAGAGGCATGCAAGCGAAATATGATGAGGCTCCCAGCTTTAATGGATGACATGATGCGTGGCTCTGCTCCTTTGTTGGAATTGGCCTTCTCAGGCGGTTAGCTGCGAAGTGCAGTGAGGGCAGCGGGTCGCGGGAATCGGGATCGGCTGGAAACAGAATTTGCAATCTTTCGTTGTCGGCGCCGCGACGGGCGCGGGCTTTTGCATTTTGCCAGCCGTCTGGACGACCATGAAGATCACAAAAGCGATGATCAGAAAGTTGATTACCGTGTTCAGAAACTGTCCGTAGGCAATGACGGGGGCCGCAGCAGCTTTTGCCGCCGCAAGGGTTGCATAGGACTGGCCGTTCAAGCTGACGAACAGATCCTTGAAGTCCACGTGCCCGAGGACCATCCCGATCGGCGGCATGACGATGTCATTGACCAAGGAAACCACGATTGCTCCGAACGCGGCGCCGATAATCACGGCCACTGCGAGGTCCAGAACATTGCCTTTCATCACGAATGCTTTAAAGTCTCTGAACATGCTCGATTCTCTTTCGTCCTGGTTTGAGATTGAGTTGCTATCGCCTGCTCCGGCAGCCAATTTCAGTCGTTGGACTCCCTATCTCCGTGCCGCTCCATGAGCTGCCAGATGGTTATTGTGGGCCTCCTGCGCGTGCGAGGCTTGCGCCGGTGTCGGGCCCTGGTGAGGCGCGCGGCTTGCCGCTACTTCGCCACGCGAGGGTTGTGCCGTGATGCCGCCCTTCCCGTTGAACGCGTGATTTGGACCCGTGACAGGCCTGACCACGGACCGGTCCTCATAAGTGTTGTGCACGTTGTTGCGGTCCACGTTCGAGATAACCGTGTTATGCCGGAACACGCCGCCTTCCCAACGTCCACCCGTGAAGCCGGAGCCGAAATAGCCGTTGCCGTAATTGATGCCGCCATAGAAGCCGACCTGGGGACCCCAATACCCTGCGTTCCACATGTACCTGCCTCCGACGAAGCCCCAATAACCGGGAGTCCAGAGGAGTCCAACGGCGGGAGGGATAACCCATTGACCCGGCACCCAGTAGTAGCCATAATCGCCGTACTGGTAGTAGCCTGGCGTCCAGATGTATCCGTCGCCAGGACAGGGAGGCTGATCGAAGACTGCGATGGGTGGTGGCGCGATATTCACCGAAAACTGAATTGCGGCGAAGGCCTGCGCTGCGAACAGGGCGGTCAGCACAAGCATCAAGAACATTGTGAGTTTGTGTTTCATTTTTGTATTCTCCTTCTCAGTCTGTTCGTGAAAACAGGCTTGAGACCAGGCCAACGATTTTCATCGCGAAGCTTCGGTCGTTCAAAACAGAGGGTGGTCGAGGTTGTCCGGCTGAACAAGTCGCGCAGCGTCTGGTGGGAGTAAGATGTGTAGCCCGTGTTACTTTGTCTATCCGCTGAATATTTCGGCCCCACATGCATGCATCCTCTGGCGGTCACGGCAACTGTGGTACCAAATTGAGAGTATTTGGCCCTTATAGAATCCTTAGCCTCTTATCAGTTGGAGTACTCAGAGGCTGCGTCATTTGGCACGGACTGCGTGAAATACCGCCTGAGAACTGTCATATAACTCCTCCTTCTGGTCTGGCATCTGGCTACGGAGAAATCACAGTGCGTCTCGCAACGGCGAACCAACCCACGCTCATTGAGGTGCCCGTGCTCAAGCGGCGCCGTCGCAAAAGGGTGAATGGCAGATTCGAGGCTCGCGTTCGCGCTGCGAGCCGGCACCCGTCGGAAATAGTCACTTGGACGCATTCAATCCAACAAACCGCGAGTGCCGACCGTTCCGCGTGGAAACAGGCGATGATCTTGAAATTCACGCGTAACAGATACCCGGAGGGAAGCCTCCGCAAGGTGCAAAGGAAATCAGGCGCGGAAATGTGGGAATACCGCTATCGCAACCATGCCGAGCCCGGCAGTCCCATGCGACAGATAACCTTAAGCGTCCAATGGCTATCGTCGCCATCTGCACCGGATTAAGGGTTTCCGAAGTCCTGGCTTTGCGCTAGGAGCATATCGACTTTTCCGCAGGCCTGATTCTGGTTCAGCAGGGCGTTGTCAGCGGGCGCATCGGCAAAGTAAAAACCGAAGCTTCCCATGACGAAATCCCGCTCGATCCGGTATTCGCGCAGCTGTTGCTTACGTGGCGTGGAGATCGCACAAGCGGGCTTGTGTTTCCGTCCCACGTCACCGGGCGGTCTTATCATGCCGGGATTTTGCAGCAAAAAATCCTCCGTCCTAAAGGCGCTGAAATCGCCAGAAAGGACGTTAGGTTCGGTGCGCAGCTGCGTGCGTGCGCGGCCGACTCAATTCCATTTGGGAATCGGAAATCTCAGACGAGCCTGTACCGAATCAGCCGAACCTTTCGATATGTGGTCTCAGTTGGATCGTTTGACCGACGTATTGCGATAAGCAGCTGGTCAAGCGACACGTGCGCCTCAGGGTCAAATGAAACATTCGTTTCGACTTCTTATAGACGTTTTTCGTGCCTATGGATTCGATACACCGCGCTATCGGACACCTTTTTCCTTTGACAATCCCTTTGACCTAAAACGCGACGCTCAGGGGAGCGTCGGGACCATGTACATGGACAAGCTGGACGGGCGCATCACGCAGGATTTCTTCGATAAGCATTCCGCAACTTTGCGCCTACAGCAGAACAGCTTGTTGCGCAAGATACAGGAGGTCGAGAGAGCCACACCCGCCTCCATGGACCAGGCGATCGATCTGCTCCAGTTGATGAGTCGAGCGGCCGAACTATTCTTGGAGCAACCTGCGCCCGAGCAGCGCCGTCTTCTTAGCGTGGTGATTCAGCGATTGGAAGCAAAATACGGCGCCTGCGCCTGCGCAAGAGCATGGGGCTGGTGGAGTTAGGCAAACACACTGGTCTTTCGCCTGCTCTGCTCTCGAAACTGGAGCGGGATCTGATGCACCCCACATTAGCTACGCTTCTGCGCATCGCCATGGTGTTCAGTGTGGGCCTGGAGTATTTCTTCAATCCGGAGCCGAAGCCGGTGCTGGAGATCGTCCGCAAGAAAGATCGTCTGCGTTTTCCAGATTCGCCGAACGCCGAGAAAGTCGCCTACCCAACCTGGTCTGACATGGAACTCGAGAAAATCGAGATCGCGCTCTTTGTCGACAACCTGTACGAGGACTTGGAGGTCTGGTATCCTTTGCTTCGCTTCCAGGAGGAGGGCGCGCAGGTAGTGATCGTAGCTGCCGAGGCCAGCACAGTATATACAAGTAAGCATGGTTATCCCGTGAAGAGCCAGCAGGCATATCACGACACTTACTCGGGCGAATTCGACGGCGTGATCATCCCTGGAGGTTACACACCAGACCACATCCGCCGGTACGCGAAAGCAACTCAGTTCGTACATGACATGAACAGGGCTGGGAAGCTGGTGGCCGCCATCTGTCACGGCTCTTGGGTATTGTGTTCGGCGGGCATTCTCACCGGTCGACGGGCAACATGCTTTTTCGCGATCAAAGATGACCTGATCAACGCGGGCGCCCATTATCAGGATGCCGAAGTGGTCGTAGACCGAAACCTGATAACCTCGCGTGCGCCAGACGACCTTCCTGCATTCTGCCGAGCGTGCATACGAGCGCTGGGCGCCGTCAAGGCGACATGAAGCGCTTTGCTCGCAGCCGCACCGCGTTATCAAATCGCAGCTGTTGAGGCTCGTCCAGAATCGGCGGCGTCGAGATTGTGTTTCTTAATCTTGTACCGGAGCCTGTCACGACTAATACGCAGAATGCGAGCAGCCTGAGTCTGATTACCGCCAGCCGTTTCCAGCGCACGCATCACGAGTAGGCGTTCCTGTACTGCGAAGCTGTCGGCTTCCAGAACAGGAAGTGGGATCACCGATTGTTCTTTCTGCGCTGGCGGGTCCTGCAAATAAGCATGCAGATCGGGCACGTCGATCATATCGCTCATAGCCATCATGGCGGCAAATCCGATGGCATCGCCTGCATAACATTGCAGGCAAGTACACGGGCAAGGACGATCCCGTCATGCTGGTGCGCGTCCAGAAGGATTTTCCTGCCACCGGTGAAGTGCTGGCGCCCTTTGCAATCGGCCATTTCGTAGCCGGTTGCATGCGCGGTTCGCACCAGATGCCCTTGATGCCGGTCACGCTCAATACCGGTATCAGCTACTTCGATGGGCCGCCCATCGTTAGCTGCGCCGGATTCTGTGTCCATCATGGCAAGCTGACGGAGCCCATCGATGGGTTCGAACACCCGTTCTGGAATAGGGTTCGCGAGCATGTCTCCGATAAAGCCATCGACATGCGCCGGCAAGGATTCTTCGGCACAGCCATGCTGCCGATGTCGGAGCTGGAATATACCGGGATCATGGAAAAACTTGCGGTGCTGGATAAGCAGTTCAAGATACGGGCTGCGGAGCCGACGCCGGCAATGGCGTGAACGCCGGTTCGTAGTACCGCAGGCATTCTTGCTCCCGGCCTCGCACGACGCGCTTGCCGGCGAGAACGCCTCGGTGGGACGTGATCACGGTGGCTTGGCGTTCATCGAACGCGCCGTCGTAGTAGAGGACGACCCAATCGCGGATACGGCCGAGTTCGTGGGCGCGAGCCGTGTTGGAATAGAGCGCGGTGTAGTTTCGGTCGCCGCGATGCGTGTGAAGGATCGGGAGCCATGCCTCGCCCGTTGGGTTCAAGCGCCGCGGCGTGATCTTGGGCAATTCGCCAGAGGCAGCTTTCTCGCGGTACTCGCGGTCTACATCCAATAGTTCTCCGACAGGCGGCTCGTCTGGCTCGTGGACGTATCCAGCTTGACGCACTCTGCCCAAGCGCATGGACAACGTGTCGATGATCCCCGCGAGTTTCTTCTTGCCAATGCCACCGATGTCGGCCAAGCGTCCGTCGTGGGCGGCCGCCTCCAGATCTGCCAGTGAGTCGATGCCCAACTCTCGATGGAGACGCTCAGCCAAAGCAGCTCCGATCCCGGGGACCGATTCGAGCAGCGCCACCGGATCCGTTTCACCGCGCAATCGATCCAGCATCGGCAACCGGCCGGTGGTGACCAAAGTCCGAAGCGCAGCAGCCAGGCGTTCGCCGACGCCAGTAACGGCGCGCAAACCCACATCGCCTTGCTTCTGCCAGATCGCGGTCAGAGGCTCCCTTAAGTGCCGGACACCCATCGCCGCCCGGCGATAGGCCTGGACACGAAACGGATTGGCCCGCTGAGCTTCGAGAAGATCGGCCACCTCTTCCAGACGACGCGCGATTTCTACGTTCTGCATCATGCCAACTAAAAGTGTGCAGTTGTGGTGCCGTTTGGCTCGCAAGTTGCTCCTGTTGTAGAGGAAGGTTATGGAAATGACCAATGCAACTCTGCCTATCGTTACGGACTTGGTTCACGATGCGGCCTTGCCCTTGATCGGTGCCGCGGCCGACTATGATCGTCTGCTCGAATTTATCGGCGATGCACGTTTCGTTCTGCTCGGCGAGGCATCGCACGGAACGCACGAATTCTATCGGCATCGCGCTCAGATCACCAAACGCCTGATTCAGGAAAAAGGCTTTATTGTGGTCGCAGTGGAGGCGGATTGGCCGGATGCTTATCGTGTGAATCGATATGTTCGCGGTGCAACTAATGACGCCGATGCGACCGAAGCGCTGGCCGGGTTCAGACGCTTTCCCGCATGGATGTGGCGCAATGCAGACGTGCTGGATTTCATCGGCTGGCTCCGCTCGTACAACGACTCGCTGTCCGCCGGCAGCCGAACGGCAGGGTTTTATGGGCTGGATCTTTACAGCCTGCATGCTTCCATCGAGGCCGTTTTAGATTATCTGGATAAGGTGGATCCGGCGGGAGCCGAGAGGGCTCGCCGCCGCTATGCCTGTTTCGAAAGCTTCGGGGAAGATCCGCAGGAGTACGGCTATGCGGCCGGGCTTGGCTTAAGTCATACGTGTGAGGCGGAAGTGCTCAATCAGCTCATCGACCTGCAAAGGCGAGCCGCGGAGTACGCCCGGCGCGACGGTCGGATTGCGGCGGATGATTTCTTCTATGCCGAACAAAATGCCCGACTGGTGAAGAACGCCGAACAATACTACCGCACGATGTTTCGAGGGCGTGTATCTTCCTGGAATCTCCGCGATGCGCATATGGCGGAGACGCTGGACTTTCTAGTAGAACACTTTGCTCTCCAAGGTCATCGGCCTAAGGTCGTATTGTGGGCGCATAATTCGCACCTGGGCGATGCGCGCGCCACCGAAATGGGCCGGCAGGGTGAATGGAACGTCGGCCAACTGGTCCGTGAAAAGCACGGCCGTGAAGCGGTCCTGATTGGCTTCACCACCTACACGGGGACCGTTACAGCAGCTTCCAATTGGGGCGGCGAGGCGGAGCGGAAGCGGGTTCGTCCGGCAATGCCGGGCAGTTGCGAGTGGCTATTTCACGAGTTGCTGATTCCGTCTTTTCTGCTCACGCTTCCACCAGGTACGCCGGTCTCACGGGGACTGAGCGAGACCATGTGGGAGCGGGCCATTGGGGTCATCTACCGGCCGGAGTCCGAGCTCGCTAGCCATTATTTCCATGCACGGCTGTCCGATCAATTCGACGCCGTGATCCACGTCGACCAGACGCGGGCCGTGGAGCCGCTAGAGCCGACATCGGAATGGGGCGTCGGTGAACCCGCGGAAACGTTTCCTTCCGGGGTGTAGGACAAATGCGTGAAATCGGATCAGGCAGCCTGCGCCGCGAATCGGTGGAGGGCCAACCGCGCGGCTTTCTCCCCGGCCGAAATCATACGACCGATCGCCACAGGACCGGGCACATAACCCGTAAGAGGAACTCTGGGATGAATGAGGACATCCGTATTGCGAACCGCTGCATGATAATGCGCTGGGTAAGTACGGCCAGCGCGCGGATGATGAGGGTCAATGCCTACGCCGCGCAATAACGAGCTGACTTCCCAAACATCGGAGCCGATAATGAAGTCCGCACCCATCGCCCGGCACGCTTCCGATGGCAGAACGCAGGCGATGCCGCCGCTTCGCGTTGGACCGGCTGCCGGATTCCACGCAGGGCGCAACTCGCGCTGATCGCGGAAGCAAGGTCGCCTGTGGTGATCGCTACCGCCTGCTTTTCGGGCAATTGAGTCGCGAGGGCTGCGAACGGCAGCTTGAGCCCGGCGAAAGTGGCAGGCAGGTGCTCCGTGCAAAAGCGCTCCAGCGTCTCCCCGTGCAGCAGCTTGGGCCAGAAGGTCCCGCGTGCTAATGACGCGATTTCGTCCCAATCCATGCCGACCGCAAGCATGGCGCCAATCAAGCTGCCAGCGCTGGTTCCTGTTATGACGGCCGGTCGGATACCGGCTTCGGATAAAACCTTGACGACGCCCAGGTGCGCGAGCCCGCGCACAGAGCCGCCGCTCAAAGCCAATCCAACACGGCGGGAGCGAAGCTGATGCAAACCACTCATCAAGATTCATTATACGGAGCCGGGCCTAACGGGCCGGACGACGTCGCGGCGGAAATCAGAAGGCTGACAGCACTACGTCGGCGATCCAAAACGATTTCTTCGGCGGAGTTTCACAAAGTCGGAAGGAACCGCATCACCCGCACGGTGGATATCGCTCTGGAGCTCATCCGGCGGTTCTTGCCGCCGATCCATTGGGTCGCGGTGAGGTTCTCGGCGCTGCTGTTGTACGGATACGCGCGCGCTGTTCGCGCTACCAGCGAAATCGTGGCGGTGGGGAGTTATAGATGGCCGGATTTTCCTAAAGGGTCGGTGCTCGCCATCTGGCATGGAAGCGCTCCTTCGCTTCTCGTGGCGTTTAGCGCTCGCAGGCCCAGCATGGCAGTGAAGCTGATGGTCTCCCGCGATGCGAGAGGCGATTGTGTTGCGCTGTTCTGCCGGTGGCTGGGCTTCGAAGTCGTCCGAGGGGACTCGGAACATGGCGGCTGGGAAGCTCTGATTGAGATTGCGAACGAAGTTCGCGAAGGCGCGGCGGCGCTAATTTCTCCCGATGGCAGTGGTCCACCGTTTGTCGCAAGGGTCGGGGCCGTCGCATTGGCATCTGCGACTGGTGTGTCCCTCATCCCGGTCGGCGCGGATTGCAGTCCCTCTGTCTTTGAACGGCATAAGTGGGACGACGCGCGAAATCCTCTGCCGTATGGGCGAATTGCTGTGGCTTGCGGCGAGCCTCTCACCTTCCCGCGGTTTGAAGACGCCGCTTCGCTTGAAAATGCCCGCCAACAAATACAAACCGCACTCGACCGCGCCACCGCTGAGGCACGAAGCGCGCTTGGTTTTAGCACCATGAGATTCGCGGCGCCGAGAAGGGAATAATCACCATGCTCAATGAGGAGATTGCGCGCATATTCGAACGTATGGCTCGGGTTCTAGCCTTCAAGGGTAAAGACCGTTTCCGAATCATGGCCTACGAGAGGGCAGCAGTGTCGATTCGGGACCTGGAGGCGGACCTCGCCTCGATTACCCAACAAGGCAAGCTCGAAGAGATCCCGGGTATCGGACATGACCTCTCCGAGATGATCGATGAGTACATCCGCACTCAAAAAGTGAAGCGCTATGACCAAGAATGTAAGGGAATCCCGCCCGGCTTGATTGATCTAATGAGCATCCCCGGGCTCGGCCCAAAGACACTGGCGTTGCTACACAAGAAATTTCATGTCACCTGCCTGGACGATCTGAAGACCTGTCTCGACAAAGCGGCATTGGTTAAACTCAAAGGATTCGGCCAGAAGAAGATCCACAATATCAGACGGGGGATCGATCTGTGGGCCGCCAGCCAGAAGCGAATGTTACTTGGTGTCGCTCTGCCGTTGGCCGAAAACCTACTGACTGAGCTTTGCAAAATCAAGCTCATTGAGCGCGCCGAGGTGGCTGGCTCGCTTCGCCGGCGGCGGGAAACTATCGGTGATGTCGATGTCCTGATCATCTCGAAGGACAACCCTCGCGCACTCCAACAAGCCGTGAAATTGCCCCTGGTGAAACAAATTCTAGGGATCGGCGACACAAAAGCGACGGTGATCGTCGAGGGAGGAATCCAAGTGGACATTCGCGCGGTAGCGCGAGAGTCGTATGGCGCGGCATTGCAGTACTTCACCGGGTCAAAGCAGCACAACATCCATTTGCGCACGCTGGCCCGCGAACGGGGACTGAAGTTCAACGAATATGGCGTGTTTCTTGGCAAGAAGCGAGTTGGCGGCAAAGACGAGGCCGAGGTCTACGCTCTTATTCACATGCCCGTCGTTCCGCCCGAGATACGGGAAGACCGCGGTGAAATCGAAGCTGCGTTAGCAGGGCGTCTGCCCAAGCTCATTGAAGTGAAGGATCTGCGGGGCGACTTACACACGCATAGCACCTATTCGGATGGCAAAGCGACGATTGAGGAGATGATCGACCACGCTGCCGAACTCGGTTACGAATATATTGCGCTTACCGATCATTCCCCGTCGCAACGTATTGCGCACGGACTGGCTCTGGATCGACTGGGACAGAAGATCGAAGAAATCCACAGCCTTCGAAAGAAAAGGCGTGACCGGCCGCCGCACATTTTGATCGGATCAGAAGTCGACATCCTGTCGGACGGCAAGCTGGACTATCCTGATGAGATTCTTGCACGGCTGGATATCGTGGTCGCCTCAATTCACTCGCTCTTTCGTCGTAACAAAGATGAGATCACGGGCCGGTTAATCGATGCGCTAGGAAATCCGCACTTAGATATTCTGGGGCACCCCACGAGCCGGCTGATCGGCGAACGCGAACCTCTGGAGCTGGACTTCGAGCGTGTCGTCGCTGCGGCGCACAAGACGGGCGTGGCCCTTGAGATTAACGCTTCTATGTATCGCCTCGACTTGAACGATCTGATGGCGCGGGCTGCGCAGGAAGCGGGCGTCCTGCTCGCAATTGGCTCCGATGCACACAGCACTGCGCAGCTCGACCAGATCCGCTACGGAGTGTTCCAAGCGCGCCGCGGATGGGTCGAAGCGCGATCGGTGATCAACACGTGGCCGTGGGTGAAGCTGAGCGGATGGCTCAATCATCGAGCAGACCGAAGGCGCGCTGGATGACCGGTCATTACTGGCCAGCCGGAACATAAACTCTTCCAGCCGCCACTATCTCCGCATTCGGCACCTCCGTGGTGAGCCGGACCGATTGGAATCCAGCCTTGTTTCCGGGCTTGACCAGGAACGTCACCACGTATTGATGAGCCAAGTGCTCCGACATTTCTGCCAGGTAGGGGGCGAAGGAAACCAGCGGCCCAAAGCCAAGCATGTAGGACTCACCGCCGGTTTCCTCTGCAATCTGCGCCAGGTGGTTCTGGCCCCAGTTCATCCGCCAAAAGCTGTGACCACCGTGGCCGGCCGCCGGTTGGTAGATCCCGTATACGACGATTCCAGCTCGCTGGGCGTGTTCAATGGCGGCATCCAAGTAGGGATCGACCACTCCACCGCCTAACGGATCGATGCCGCTACTTACCAGTAAAACTTCGTGGCGTGCCGCGCTTGCCGGCCACCGTTTGATCAGATCGCTAAGCGATAGAAACGGACTCGGCATCACGCCGGGATAGCCGAGCGGCAATCGCAGACCTTTGGCTGCTTTCGCATGGTCGGCGGTCAGCGGTTCGGTGAACTGCACCGTTCCGTTCCGCATGTAACCGATTCCGATGGAGGTCTCCGCCGGCTGGGCTTCGATGAACTGCTTCAAATCGTTCAATTGTGAACCCAGGCTCATGCCGGAGGCATCGTCGATCAGAATGTAGAGTTCGAGGGCCGCGAACGGCTCCATATCCGTCACCTGAAGGCGCTGGTTCTTCTGAAACACCATGACGTCTCCCGGTTTCAGAAGTGGAACCTCTTTACCGTGGCGTGCCTCAACGGTCACGGTCAGTTTAATCGGAGTGGCAGGCGTTGGAACCTCTTCTCGAGCTAGGAGCATGCCGCCCATTGCCAAGCCTGCTGCTATCAGATGTAAGTTGCGCATATACATTTACCTCCAGCGGGACGGAAAGAATAGTGCATCTGCCGCACCATACTCCTGGGGACTCAGTGGTCGGCCACATGCATCAGATCTCGCAGATGGAGCGTCAACAGCAGCACCGCTGGCTATTTACAGCTGTCAACATTATCTTGCTCATAGTGGCGGTCTTCTTCATCCAGAAATTGATCCCCCTCGAAGCCCCCAAACAGGTGTCGTATAGCGAGTTCCTGGCTGATCTTCGTTCCGGCAAACTGAGCGATGTCCAGATTACCGAGCGAGAGCTGATCGGCATCCTGAAAGACGATTCCAACCATTCCACTCCAGCCACCGAACGGACCATCAAAGCGACTCGCCTGCCCGGCGTAGATGAATCCTTGCTTTTGAAGGAATTGGAAGCACAACCGGTGAAGTTTGGAGGTCACATCGAGAGCCCCTCTTGGATCTGGAGCGCACTGGCCTGGCTCCTTCCGTTCGCATTCATTGCGTTGATTTACGGAGTTGGGATGCGTCGTATCGCTCAGGTGAAGGGACCTCTGACTTTTGGCAAGAACCAAGCTAAGATTTACGACCAGTCTAGCCGGGTTCCGGTCACCTTTGAGGACGTGGCGGGAGTCGACGAGGCCAAACTGGAACTCGAGGAAGTGGTCGATTTCCTGCGCCAACCGGCGAAATATCAGAAGCTCGGCGGCCGCATTCCTAAGGGAGTCTTGCTGGTAGGGCCTCCGTTCTAGATCAAGTCCGGGAGGACGTGATCGGCAATGTTGATGAATTTCTAGCGCCCTCAGAGCACCCACTGCCCGCGATGATCGGAATGTTCCTACCTCGCGGGCCCAAGGGTCCTACCTTCTTCCGGCGCTACCAAGTGAACGTGCTCGTGGACCACAGTGGAGACCATGGCGCGCCTGTTGTGTACGAGGACCATCCAACCCATCAAAACCTGGTCGGCACGATTGAATACATAGCTCAAATGGGGGCGCTCTCGACTGACTTTGATCTGATCCGGGCTGGGGCCTTGCAGCGGGCCAACGGTGGCTATCTGATTCTGGATGCCCATAAGCTGCTGGTTCAGCCTTACGCGTGGGAGGCCCTGAAACGATCGTTACACTCGTCCCAGATTCGTATTGAATCGCTCGGACAGATGATGGGTCTGGCAAGTACGGTCACGTTGGAACCGCAGCCGATCCCGTTGAATGTGAAGGTCGTTCTCATCGGGGAAAGATCGCTGTATTACCTGCTTTCTTCCCTCGATAGCGAGTTCGGTGAGCTGTTCAAAGTGGCGGCGGATTTCGAGGAGCGTATGGAGCGAAGCGCTGACACCCATCTTCTGTACGCGCGGCTGATCGGAACCATCGCTCGCCAGGAAGCTCTTCTGCCGTTCGACCGGGGAGCCGTCGGGCGTGTGATCGAACAGAGTTCCCGGCTCGCGGGAGACGCACGGAAAATCCTGTCTCATCGTAAAACTCTCACGGACCTGCTGCGCGAAACTGATCACTGGGCTCGTGAAGCAGCGCGGCCCGTCGTGACAGCCGACGATGTTCAGCGGGCCATCGACGCCCAAATTCGACGCGCTGACCGGCTGCGGGACCGCCTTCTCGAAGAGTTTCTAGAGGGAACGATCCTTATCGACACGGAGGGGGAACGCGTCGGCCAACTCAACGGACTCTCGGTGCTCCAATTGGCGGATTTTGCTTTTGGACACCCCAGCCGAATTACCGCGCGCATTCGACTTGGCAAGGGCGAAGTGATCGATATTGAGCGCGAGGTGGAGCTGAGCGGTCCCATTCACTCTAAGGGCGTGCTGATTCTTTCGGGCTTTCTCGGAGCGCGCTATGCTCCCGATCATCCACTGTCGCTGTCGGCAAGTCTGGTGTTTGAACAATCGTATGGTGCGGTAGAAGGAGACAGCGCCTCCTCCGCCGAACTCTATGCGCTGCTATCTGCGCTTTCCGGTCTGCCGCTTAAGCAATCGATCGCTGTGACTGGATCTGTCAATCAGCACGGCCAAATTCAGGCCATTGGCGGAGTCAACGAGAAAATCGAGGGTTTCTTTGATCTGTGCAGAGGCCGTGGGCATCTGCACGGACAGGCAGTGCTGATCCCAAGCTCCAATATTCGGCATCTGATGCTGAGGCGCGATGTCGTCGACGCCGTCCGATCCGGAACTTTTCACATCTACGCGGTGGCGACGATTGACGAAGGCATCCAGATTCTGACCGGCGTAAGGGCGGAAGAGCGCGACGCCTCTGGAAAGTTTCCCGATGGAAGCGTTAACCACAAAGTCGAATCCCGACTGATCGAGCTGGCCGAGAAACGGCTGGCGGCAGGGCGAAGAATTCAGACCGAGGGACCTTTGTGAGCCCTCCCAGCAGCACATTTGCGATCCGGCGAATCCTGGTCGCATTGGATGCCTCGCCGCACAGCTTGGCGGCGCTGGACATGGCCGTCGATGTAGCGGCCAGGATGGAGGCGGAACTGGCCGGTTTGTTTGTCGAGGATGTTAAGCTCCTCAGAATGGCGGAACTAACCTCCGCTAGAGAAATCGCATACACGACCGCTAACGAAGTTCCTCTAAACCGGTCCATCATGGAATGTCAGTTGAGAGCGCAATCCGAGCAAATCCGAAATGCAGTGGCGGCCGTCGCGCAACGCGCTCACGTTCGATGGTCATTTCGAACCGTACGCGGCCAGGTCACGTCCGCATTGCGAGCCGCCGTTAGCCAGAATGACGTGGTCGCCATCGGCCGGTTGGGTTGGTCGTTTGGGCTGACGCCGCGAATCGGTTCCACGGCCCTCGAACTAGCCACAAGCAGCATTCCCCTGCTGTTGATCTCGCAACGCGCGGCGCTTGGCAACCTGGGGCCACTGGTCTACTACGATGGCTCAGCGGGTTCCAAGAACGCCTTACTTGTCGCTGCCAAATTGGCAAGCGGCGGGGCTAAAGGCGTTACGGTTCTTGTCAGCATAGCGGATCATGAGAAGAAACTAGAGGAGATCCGGAATCTGATGCGGGGCCAATCTCTCGATCTACGATACCGAAAGATGGACCCGGACCAGAAAACCGGCCTCTGGCGCGCCGTGATAGAGGAAGGGGCAGTGTTCTTAGTTTTGGCGCACCGGGAATTGCTCAATGCTCCCGATGCCCTTGAAGCGCTATTGCATGGCCTCGAAACGCCTGTTTTGCTGCTCGGCGACGATTTCGGGCGCGAGGGGACCCAAACGTCACCGCCCGCACTGGGCCGAGCGGCGCAGTAAGGCGGCGCGAGATTGCGCAGATCGATTTCGGTCACTCAATAGTTTCCTGGCATCTCAGGTGCTCTTGATTTCATAGGCAAGAGTATGTCTTGGGAGCCAATCAAAAAGGACCCAAGTTCCTGGAAGGTCCCTCCCAACCTTCCCTGCTACGAGAAAACCTGCGCCGAGTTTTCGTGGGAAACCATCCGGCGGGAGTTGGAGGGGCTGCCCGGCGGCCGAGGCTTGAACATCGCTCACGAAGCCGTCGACCGGCACGCCAATAGTGCGCTCCGCGATCGCCTGGCTATCCGCTGGCTTAGCAAAGTGGGAAAGGTTGAGGACTTTACGTACGGCGATTTGAAGGAGAAGACCAATCGCTTCGCCAACCTGCTACAGAAATTCGGGATCGGAAAAGGCGACGGGGTATTTGCCCTCGCGGGCCGCATTCCCGAACTCTACGTTACCGCGCTCGGCGCGCTCAAGAACGGCAGCGTGTTCTGTCCTCTATTCTCGGCATTCGGTCCGGAGCCGCTGCGACAACGGCTCTCGAAAGGTGAAGCAAAAGTATTGGTGACCACCACGCGCCTGTATCGGAAAAACGTGGCACAGTTGCGCGCAGTGCTGCCGATGTTGAAACATGTTCTCCTGGCCGACAGCGACGAAGACCTGGCTGAAGACGTGTACTCGTTTCCGCAGCGGCTGGCGGCGGCATCCAGCGAATTCACGATTCCTCCGACTGATCCCGAGCAACACGCGCTACTCCATTTCACCAGCGGCACCACGGGTACACCAAAGGGAGCGATTCACGTCCATCAAGCTGTGCTCATGCACTACATGACGGGGAAGTATGTACTGGATTTGCATCCTGGCGATATCTTTTGGTGCACGGCGGATCCAGGATGGGTCACTGGCACCTCGTATGGCATTATTGCACCACTCGTGCTGGGCGTGACCAACATCGTTGATGAAGCCGACTTCGATGCGGAGCGCTGGTACGGCATCCTGCAGCAGCAGCGAGTGGGTGTCTGGTACACCGCGCCCACTGCGATCCGTATGCTGATGCGGATGCCAATCGAGCCGCGCAAGGAGTATGATTTGCGACAGCTCCGTTTCATCGCAAGCGTCGGAGAGCCTCTGAACCCAGCCGCCGTCGTCTGGGGACAGCAGGCGCTTGGATTACCGATTCACGACAACTGGTGGCAGACTGAGACGGGCGGCATCATGATCGCGAACTTCCCCTCGATGGACATCCGGCCAGGATCTATGGGCCGGCCGCTGCCGGGCGTGGAAGCGGCGATTGTACGACGGTTGGATGAAAGGGCTGTTGAGCCGATCGCCGAGCCCGGTGTCAACGGCGAACTTGCCCTGAAGCCTGGCTGGCCGTCTATGTTTCGTGGTTACCTGCATGAGGAAGAGCGCTACCGGAAATGTTTTCAGAGCGGTTGGTACATCACAGGCGACCTGGCCCGGCGCGATGCCGACGGCTACTACGAATTCGTTGGGCGCGCGGACGACATCATCAAGACGGCCGGTCACATGGTGGGCCCGTTCGAGGTAGAGAGCGTGCTGATGGAGCATCCGGCCGTAGCAGAGGCAGGCGTGATCGGAAAGCCTGACCCCATCATTGGAGAACTGGTGAAAGCGTTCGTATCACTCAAGCCAGGCTTCTCGCCTGGCGAAGAGCTGCGCCTGGACGTGCTCGGCTTCGCGCGAAAGAAGCTGGGATCGGTGGTCGCACCGAAAGAAATCGAATTCCAGAAGAGTCTGCCGAAGACGCGCAGCGGTAAAATTATGCGCCGGCTACTTAAGATGCGCGAACTCGGACTGCCCGAAGGCGACACATCGACGTTGGAGTCATCTGTATGAGCAATCAACTTGAAGCCCAGGCACCGGCGGAAATGGACCGTGTTCGCGCTATCGAATGCCTGAAGCAGATGGTGCGTATTCGGCGTTTCGAAGAGCGCTGCGCCGAGCTGTACACCGAAACCAAGATCCGAGGCTTCTTGCATCTCTATAACGGCGAGGAGGCCGTAGCGGTTGGGGTGGTGCAGGCACTCGGCCCTGACGACGCCATCGTCGCAACGTACCGCGAGCATGGCCATGCGCTGGTCCGCGGAATCTCTGCCCGCTCGATTATGGCGGAACTATACGGAAAGCAGGAAGGATGCAGCCGTGGGCGAGGCGGTTCGATGCATCTGTTCGATGCGAAGACTCGGTTCTATGGCGGCAATGCGATTGTCGGCGGAGGTCTGCCCATCGCAGTCGGTCTGGCGCTTGCGGAAAAGATGCGGTCGCAGCGCCGGATTACCTGTTGTTTCTTCGGTGACGGCGCCGTGGCAGAGGGCGAGTTTCACGAGTGTTTGAATCTCGCGGCACTCTGGCGCTTACCCGTATTGTTCGTGTGCGAAAACAACCTATATGCGATGGGTACGCGGTTGGACCTGGCCCAGTCTACGACCGACGTGACGAAGAAGGCAGCCGCTTATGGGATCACCGCAGAGGCCGTGGACGGAATGGATGTTCTCGCCGTCGAGGCTGCGGCGCAGCGAGCGGTCACACAAATTCGAGCCGGATCCGGCCCAGTCTTTTTAGAGTGCAGGACGTATCGTTTTCGCGCTCACTCGATGTACGATCCCGAACTATATCGAAGCAAGGCAGAGGTTGAAGAGTGGAAGACGCGCGATCCCATTTCGAATCTCGTCTCGTTGTTGAAGCAACAAGACGCCTTCAACGACGCTGTTATCGAGCAGATCGAACGCGGCGTAGCAAAGGAGATCGACGACGCGGTGGCTTACGCGGAAGCGGGAACTTGGGAACCGCTAGCCGACCTGGAGCGGTTCGTCTACAGTGAACGGAGGCCAGCATGAGCGCAGTGGCAGGCCAGATCACGTATCGCGATGCGATCAGGGAAGCGATCCGCGAGGCGATGCACAAGGATGACCGCGTTTTCCTGATGGGCGAGGATGTGGGCCGATATGGCGGATGCTTCGCGGTTAGCAAAGGCTTGCTGGAGGAATTCGGCCCGGAGCGGATTCGCGACACGCCTCTGTCGGAGTCCGCATTCGTTGGCGCGGGAATTGGCGCGGCGCTGGGCGGTATGCGCCCGATCGTCGAAATCATGACCGTCAACTTTAGCCTGCTCGCGCTAGATCAGATTATGAACAACGCCGCGACGTTACTGCACATGTCGGGCGGCCAGTTCAACGTGCCGCTGGTAATCCGGACGGCAACCGGAGGTGGCCGGCAGGTGGCCGCGCAACATTCGCACAGCCTGGAAGGCTGGTTCGCGCACATTCCTGGAATTCGCGTCCTGGCACCTGGCACGCTCGAAGATGCGCGCGGAATGCTGGCGCCGGCCCTGGAAGATTCGGATCCGGTCCTGATATTCGAGAACGCCAGCCTCTACAACATGAAAGGGCAATTACCGGCAGATGCAGGGCCCGTGGACATTGAACGGGCGCGCGTTCGCCGCACCGGCCGGGACATCACGATCATCACTTACGGCGTCATGCTCTGGCGATGTTTGGATGCTGCGGAGTCCCTGGCCAAAAATGGCATCGAAGCGGAAGTAATCGACCTGCGAACGCTGCGTCCTCTGGATGATGCCACGATCATCGAGTCCATTGGACGAACTCACCGCGCGCTCGTTGTGGACGAGGGCTGGCGCAGCGGTGGCATTTCCGCGGAGATCAGCGCACGCATCCAAGAGAAAGCCTTCTACGACCTGGATGCTCCGGTTCAACGAGTCTGCGGTGTGGAAGTGCCTGCGCCATATCCGAAGCATCTCGAGGATGCTTCTTTTCCTCAGGCTTCAACCATCGTCGCTGCTGTAGAAGCTAAGGTGAGCAGACATGGCTGAGTTCCGCATGCCGAGCCTGGGAGCGGACATGGAGGAAGGCACCCTCATCGAGTGGAGCGTCAAACCTGGCGACCGCGTGAAGCGCGGCGACATCATCGGCGTAGTGCGAACCGAGAAGGCCGACATCGAGGTTGAGGTTTATCACGACGGCGTGGTCGAACAGCTTCTCGCCAAGGCGGGGGATACGTTGCCAGTCGGCGCGGTACTCGCAGTGATCCGGGAAGAAGGCGAGGCCGCGGTGCCGGTTCACGAAAAAGTTCCGCCACAGCCAACGGTTCCCGCACCCACGGTTCCCGCGCCACGAGTCCGGGCTTCACCGCTGGCGCGCAGGGTGGCTCAAGAACTCGGCGTCGATCTGAGCGGCGTACAGGGCACGGGTCCGGATGGGGAGATCAGCGAGATCGATATCCAGCGAGCCGCCGAGGCTCTGAAAAAAGCGCCGCCGGAAAAGCCTGCGGTACCTGAACTTCGGGCTGGTATACGAAGGGCCATCGCCGCCGCCATGGCAAGGTCCAATCGCGAGATTCCCCACTACTATCTCGAAACCAAGATCGATCTTCAGCGCGCTCTGAAATTCCTAGAAGCGGAGAATCAGAAGCGTTCCGTAAAGGACAGGCTCTTGAGTGTGATCCTCCTTATCAAAGCTGTCGCCCGCGCGTTGAAGGATGTACCCGAACTCAACGCGTATTGGATCGACGATCAGCTTCAGCCAAAGGAGGCAGTGCATATCGGCTTTGCGATTTCGCTGCGAGAGGGTGGTCTGGTGGTCCCTGCGATTATGGATGCGAACCGGAAGAACCTGGATGAACTGATGCAGGCCCTGCGGGATCTGATCACGCGCGCGCGCGCCGGCCGACTGCGAAGTTCTGAAATTACGGACGGTACGGTGACGATCACCAACTTGGGCGATCTCGGAGTAGAGACCGTGCACGGCGTGATCTATCCGCCGCAGGTGGCGCTGATTGGGTTCGGCAAAGTGATCGAGTCGCCTTGGGCGGAAAATGGGATGTTGGGAATCCGGCCTGTTGTGAGCGCCACGCTCGCCGGGGACCACCGCGCGACCGATGGCCACCGCGGCGCACAGTTTCTGACCGCGCTGAATCAGCGTCTGCAAGAACCAGAGAAGCTATGAGTGAGGCGGAGATCAAAGCTGCTGTATACAAGATCCTGCGGAAGATCGCTCCCGAGGCCGACCTCGATCAAGTCCTCCCGGAAGAAAACTTGAGAGAGGCGCTGGACATCGACTCGTTCGATTTTCTGAACTTCATGATCGCGCTGCACGAACAACTGAACGTCGAGATTCCTGAATCCGACTACCGGAAGCTCACCAGCTTGAGCGAACTTACTCGCTACTTGTCCGTTCGCCTGAAGTAACTAGGGGAGGAGGCATCGGGGCAATCACATCTTCGCGCATCAGCACACGAACCATGCGCCGCGAGTCCATGATGCGCTGCGTCGCGCTCTCGACATATTCTTCACGGGTATTTGTGACGCGTGCCAAGCCCAACTCTTGCGCCCTGACCGCGGTCGCGGCGGCCACGCGGGGGACTACCTGCCAATCGGCCATGCTGGGGAGGATCGAGTCCTCTGTGAGGCCGCGTTCCTCGGCACATCGCGCCAGTTCCATCGCCGCAGCCAGTGCCATATCGTCGCTGATCGTCGCCGCTCGCGCATCCAATGTTCCACGGAAGATCCCGGGGAAAACGAGTGAGTTATTCAGTTGGTTGGGGAAATCGCTGCGGCCCGTCGCCACGATGCGAGCGCCAGCGGCCTTGGCATCCCACGGCCAGATCTCGGGCTCCGGGTTTGCACAGGCGAACACTATCGCATCTTTAGCCATGGTACGGATCCACGCCGGATCGATCAGTTTCGGGTCCGAACGAGCAAAGGCGATGCACACATCGGCTCCTCGGAGCGCTTCTTCGATGCCGCCAGTCACTCGATCGGGGTTGCTTTCCCGGCATACGGCCCACTTTTCCGCGAACTCTACCTGGCGCTCCTCGATATCGCCGCGGTTTCGGTGTAGAGTGCCCCGGCTGTCGCAGGCCACGATCTGCGCGGAATCGACGCCATACGCCTTGAGTAACCGGTATATCGCGACGTTGGCCGCGCCCATACCGATCATCGCGATTCGAATTGAGCTGATTTGCTTCCCGGCGATCTTTAACGCTCCAATCAGTCCCGCGAGGAGTGCGGTAGCCGATCCTTGCTGATCATCGTGCCAAACAGGAATCGACATCGTCTTGCGCAATTCTTCGAGCACGCGGAAGCAACGAGGTTGTGCAATGTCTTCGAGATTAATCGCGCCGAAAGCAGGCTCAAGAAGCTGCACTGTGCGAACGAATTCCCGTGCGTCCTGAGTCGCCAAACAAAGCGCGACAGCGTCCACACCACCTAGATACTTGAACAACAGCGCCTTGCCTTCCATGACCGGTAGACCCGCGTGTGGCCCGATATTTCCCAGACCGAGAATGCGAGAGCCATCCGATACTATGGCAATCAGATTCGCCTTGTTCGTCAATTCATAGACTCTGGACGGCTCGGCTTGAATCGCTCGGCACGGCGCGGCCACGCCCGGCGTGTACCAATAGGCAAAATCGCGCGCATCGGAAATCGGGCACTTGGGGACGACCTGCATCTTCCCCTGATAGAAGGCGTGAAGCCGCAGCGACTCTTCGTCCGGCTTACTCGCACGCGCTTCGGACTCGCCTGGCACGGGGCGGCGCGGCTCCGTCGGTGTCTCAAGAATCTGCTCTTGCATGTCTTTCTAAGGGCACGTTCATCACCACCATAGTGAGTGCTTTGCCACCATCCAGGGTGCGCGATTTCCCTCAAAGGGTGGGTGGTCGAGAATCAGTTTGTGGCTCCTGCTTTTCGCGGAACGGCATCTTGAGCTTGCGGGCGATTTCGGGGCCAAAATTCCCGGAGTACGTCCAAGCCCATGTCAGTCATCACGGCGAAACTCGTCCACTTAGCGCCGGGACGCAAACCGTGTTCGTTGCCTGGATGAAGCCCATCGCTCACCGCGACGGCGGTCGCGGCGCCCATCCACTCGGAATAGTTGAACATGTGGTTGCCATCGTCGTGATACGCCACGAATGTGTGCTCGACTGCGTGGAGCAGACGACGTTGAGCGCTGCCGTGGGCGAGGCGGTAGTAACGTGGATCCTCCGAGAATATCGTAGGGTATGCGAAGTCACTGAAAAATCGGAACGACGTTTGGCCGGCCAAGTCGACTCCAAATCGTTTCCCGTAGCCTTCGGCGCCCTGCCCGAAGGTGGGATCCCGGTTGTGCGCTTGATCGACCCCGGCAAAGAAACCCGCACCGAGAAGCGACAAGGGGTCAAACGCATCGTGGGCGAACAGAATGAATTTGTCCTGGGGCTCAAGAGAGCAGAGGAGCGTGCCTGGCTTATAGTGCGGCTGCGTCGCCGACTTGCGTTCCAATGTGCGGCCGAACGCACCCACGAGCTTTTGGAACGGCTCCTGATATTGGTCCAAGCTCACGAGTGGCGGCGGTTCCAGGCACGGCGACGCGGCGTTCTTCCTGGTCTGCTCCTCAATACCAGGCGGGGCTTTAGGCGGCTGCTGTGCTTGCCCTAAACCGCTCCAAATCAGTGCATACACCGGCGCTAGCGTTGCTGACCAGCGGAGCCGAGTTCGAGCTTGCACATTCCTTGCCTGAATCTGACTAAGTGCAGTTGATATTCCAATCTCCGGTGACGAAGGCCGTCCAAACTGGCAGGCGTCCTGCAGGCTATCTAATCAATGGAAGATTTGTTTGGATTCATGGATGATTTCGGGCCCGCCAAAATACTTCACATTTCGTTGTGTTAGGCCGGTCTGAAAGCGATTGTTGTTATCGACAACATAGCTTGCGGTCCTGCGGTCGGCGGCCTTCGCATGGCGCCCGATGTCAGTGCCGAGGAGGCCTGTCGGCTGGCCCGCGCGATGACGCTCAAAAATGCCGCAGCTGGCCTTCCCCACGGCGGAGGGAAATCGGTAATCTTGGGCGATCCTAGAATGCCGCTCCGTGACAAGGAGCACTTGATTCGTGCTTTCGCGAGAGCTATCGCCGATCTCAAGGATTACATTCCTGGCCCCGACATGGGAACGAATGAACTGGCGATGGGATGGATGCACGACGAGATTGGCCGGGCAGCTGGTTTGCCCCGGGAAGTTGGAGGAATCCCGCTTGATGAGCTGGGCGCCACCGGTTTCGGCTTGGCCGCTGCCGTGGATGTCGGGGCGAACGCCATTGCCCTCGATTTAAAGAGCGCCAAAGTAGCCGTGCAAGGTTTCGGGGCAGTCGGCAAACATGCTGCGCGGTTTCTGGCACAGAAGGGATGCGTGCTGGTGGCCGCCAGCGATAGGCGTGGAACGGTGTCCTGTCCGGCAGGCCTTGATGTTGCAGGATTAATTGCGCTGAAGGAGACCGGCCAGTCGGTGACCGATTTTCCACAGGGCACCAAGGCGGGTATAGACGCAATTATTGACATTCCTTGCGATATCTGGATTCCCGCAGCACGGCCCGATGTGCTGAGCAAGGACAATATTGGCAGATTCAAAGCGAAAATCGTTGCCGAGGGAGCCAACATCCCGTGTACCACGGAAGCGGAGGCAATCCTGGAGTCTCGCGGCGTTTTGATCTTGCCCGATTTCGTCGTCAATGCCGGGGGCGTCATTTGCGCAGTCACGGAGTTTCACGGTGGCAACGAGACAACAGCGTTCCTATCCATCGATGAGAAAATCCGGCGGAACACCACGTTGTCGATTAATAAGGCGCGCGGCGAGGGTATATCGATGCGCGAAGCTGCCATGGGACTGGCGACGGAAAGGATCTGGAACGCACAGCGAACTCGCCGGTGGAAATAGAATCCTGGCAGATCACGTGCAACTGTCCTCAGGAGAGTAGGAGGAATCATGTTAGTCGAACTGACAATCAACCCGCTCGGACGAGGCACTCATCTGAGCAAGGACCTGGCTGAGATCCTGAAGATCGTGGACGCCAGCGGCTTACCGTACTCGCTGACTCCCTTCGGCACCTGCATCGAAGGCGATTGGGACCAGGTGATGGGGCTAGTGAAGCAATGCTACGCGCTGGCCAAGTCCTCTTCCCACCATGTGATGACCTCGATACAGATCGAAGACGAAGACCGTGCGGTCAACAAGCTGGAGGAAAACGTCGCCGCCATCGAGCGCCTGGCTGGCCACAAACTGACCCGCCTGGCGCATACGGTTGTAGAAGCGGAGGCCTAGCCTCGGCCGAAGGTGCTTTTATGCAGCCAGATCTCCCGTACCAAAATCGTTCGGAAGCGGGCCGTCTTTTGGCGGAGGAACTCGCCCACTACAAATCGAAGGCTGATGTCGTGGTCTTAGGGCTCACGCGCGGTGGGGTTCCTGTTGCGGCCGAAGTAGCTCGCGCCCTTCATGCTCCACTGGACGTGGTGGTGGTTCGCAAGCTCGGTGTTCCGTTCCAGCCCGAACTGGCAATGGGGGCAATTGCCGGAGACGATACCCAGGTGCTCGACAGGCAACTCGTTCATGCCCTCGATTTGACCAATAGGGATGTTGAGGCAGCGATCACCCGCGAGCGGGCTGAGATCCAACGCCGCGAGCGCCTTTATCGTGGTGGGCGCCCGGCGCTGGACTTGAAAGAGCATACGGCGATTCTGGTCGATGATGGGCTGGCGACGGGATCGACAATGCGTGCCGCTGTTGCCTTTGCCAAAAAGCGGTTAGCAAAACGGATCGTGATGGCAGTTCCAGTGGC
Source organism: Bryobacterales bacterium (assembly GCA_963735145.1). GTDB lineage: Bacteria > Acidobacteriota > Terriglobia > Bryobacterales > Bryobacteraceae > Palsa-89. The sequence goes on from CAVTJS010000005.1 coordinate 303,205, forward strand.
ATCGGTCGAGGCTCTAGAAAAGCTGCGTGAGAAAGTCGACGAATGCATCTGTCTCGCCACGCCTGATCCATTTTTCGCCGTAGGCGACTGGTATTCGAATTTCCTCCCGATAGAGGATACTGAAGTCCTCAAGCTCCTCGAAGAGAGCGCCAAGCGGACCACTGCCTCCGTGGAGGTCTGAGGATCGTCAGCGCGCGAGGGCTTTGCTCTTGCGTTCGATCGCCAGGTTGTTGTTGACGTGGCAGATGCCGGGCGTGGTCCAGGCCGCCCTTTCCACCTCAGCGCGTTCAGAAAGCGAACCCACCGTGCCTCGCAGGATCACGTGGTCACCGCGGGTTTCGACAGTGACATGCTCCAAACGTTTGCCAAAGCGCCGGGCGAGCGCCGATTCGATATGCGCCCTGACCGCGTTACTTACGCTCGCTGGCCTTAGGGCAATTTTGTCAGTAACTCCTGTGACGCCTCTCAGGTGACAGACAGCATCGTGGGCTGCAGCCTTCTGATAGTGCCAATCCACATCGCCTTCCAGGGTAATCCAGCCGCTTCCCACCTCAATCTTAATTCGGTCTTGCGGGATGAGAGCATTCCATGCCAGGGCGCTCATAGCAGCCCGCGCTATCTCCTCGTCGGTCACCCGGCTCGAGCCGGGGAGCTTTATATCGAGTTCGCTCACGACGGCGCTGACACCCAACACTTGGGCGGCACAGCGCTCCGCTGCCAGCTTCTCTGAATAGCTCGCGACGTGCCCCGATAGCGTGACCACTCCGTCTTCTGCCGCGACGCCTATCGCCGTTGCATCGACGCTTGGTTCCATCGCAAGCTCATCCTCAACGTCTCGCCGCAGCTGTGCATCGGATTTCATTGGGTTCCCTTAGGCTGCCTTAGCCGCAAATCCAATGACCGTAGGCTGAACCAATCGGGCAAAATCTCGGTAGGCCAGCCGGATCAATTCGGTGTGAGTTCCCGCGTTGAAAGCGATTTCAGCATCTTTCGTGAGGCTTTCATCGATAAACACGGGCATGCCGTAGAGATTCCCAAAAGGAGGCATCGCACCGATCTCGCAGCCGGGAAACAGGTCGCGAAACTCTTCTTCTGCGACCAGGCGAATCGTCTTTGCATACGCGGACGCCTTTAATAGCAAAAGATCCACATGCCGGGATGACGGAAGAACTGCCATCGCGAAATGATCGTCAATCTCGACGATCACGGTTTTTGCGAGATCCTGGCCCGGGACGTGAGCCAGCGAAGCAATTTCTGGGGCAGTGTACGCCGTGGGATGCGTCAGCACGCTGTACTTCACTTGATTGGCGTCGAGAAACTCCTTTAGTTTTGCTGTCAGCATAATGATTCCCCTTTCTGTAGTCCGAGCACTCTCATGACCACCCATCCAAACGCGTCCAAAACGGATTGGAAGCCAAAGCAGCCAGAAGATTGCGAGCGTAATAACCTCACATCCAAACAGGTAAACCGGCCACGGACCGAGGAAATCGATGATCGAGGTACCGGCCGGCTTGCGGCACAGGTACATGTAGTTGGTGTTGAAGACTCCATCGAAGACGGTTATCGCCACGGCATAGGTATTCAACGCGGCGAACACCCTCCATGGAGCGCCTGGACGCGGCCTAGCCTGCTTGCTCCACAGGAGCATCAGGAGGCAGACCACAACCATCCCGTGCGCCCCAAAAAAGTAAATGCTTGGATAAGAGGCAAGCGGCGCCCAGAGATCGGGCGTCAGCAACGCCATCCCGCTTCCGCCAACTCCGGCGAAATATGCTATCTCGAATGCGATAGGGTTCAGGGTGAACAACGCGAATACTGTGAGCCACAAAGTCAAATCGCAAAGCTCTAATGGAAGTCCTTCCGGGAACCGAAATCCTTCAAAATGCAGCCTGTATGCATACCACGCAAGTTCATTGAGAGCCAGAAGGCTGCCAAGCGTGTATCGAGTCCAGTGCGCGGATGCTCGGCTGTGCCGCGCGGCAATTGAAAGTAGGATCGCAATCGCGGGTACGGATGCCAAGATCAAGAGATGTACGGGCCCGAACAAATGGAAGTGCTTGCTCATGGGCGGCTGGACCTCGATTTGCGGACGGAGATGTCAGCGGGCCTCTGCTTCAAGGACGAAGGGACTACCTGAACCTCATTGCGAGTGGAATCGTAATCGCTAGTAGGACCAGGAGAATCAGCAGCAAATATTTCCAATTGGGCATTGTGCCCCCCTTTTTGACCCGCAGCGTTGATATCCGCTCAATGTTAGGTTGCACGTCGCGAGCCAGTCGAAAGATCTCGCAGGTGGCACTCCGGGTGCTTTGATCAATGACGAAAGCACTCCGAGAGGAAATGAGGATACTACGATGAAAACGCTTTTCGGCGAGGACATCTACATCCGGCTCACAGAAGATAACTCGGCCTTCGTGTGCACGATCAAGCGCGGTAGATTCTATTCCAAGACCACCGAGGTCGCGTTGAACTGCGAGCTCGTACCTGAGCCAGTGGACGAGAAGGCGCTGGCGCCCCTGAAACGACGGTCCCCACATTGGCCCACTGAGGAAGAATAGCCCTTGTGGGCCGGACCGGACTGTGAAACTGAAGTTTCTGGGAACCCGCGGTGAAATCGATATCAAAAGTCGACTCCACGGCATGCACTCCTCATTGGAGATTTCCTATCGCGGCCATCGAGTGATGATCGACTGCGGTGCAGACTGGCTTCGCAGGGTGCATCGGATTCAGCCTGAAGCTATCGTGCTCACCCATGCCCATCCCGATCACGCCTGGGGTTTGAAGAACGGCGCGCCATGTCGGATCTATGCTACGGAACAGACTTGGCGGCTCCTGAAGCGGTTTCCGCTGGCGGATCGAGCGTTCGTGGAACCACGCGTCCCTTTTTGTATCCACGACATTGTATTTGAGGCTTTCCCGGTAGAGCATTCGCTTCGTGCGCCGGCTGTCGGATATCGAATCACCGCGGGCCGGACGAGCATTTTCTATGTGCCGGATCTGGTCTCCATCTACGAGCAGCACAAGGCCCTTTCCGGTATTCGAATGTATGTGGGAGACGGCGCCTCACTGCGCCGGCCGATCATCCGGAAGAGGGATGGTTCTCTCATAGGACATGCCTCCATCCGAACGCAACTGGGTTGGTGTCACTTAGAGGGCGTGCAGAAAGCTCTGATCACACACTGCGGGTCGCAGATTGTCGGAGCTGATTCTCGAACCATCAACGCCGATTTCCGCACGCTGAGCGTTGAACAAGGTGTAGAAGCCCGAGTGGCTTTTGACGGTTTGGAGCTGATGCTGCCGTAAGAAAAAAGATGCGGCCCAGCCAGACGCCTCGCGTTTAGCCGGGCCGCTCCGTCGATGTGGACGTCAGTTAGGCTGCTTTGGGCTTTGGTGCTTCCTGAATCGGAACATCTTGCCTTTTAGCCTTGACCTCGGGAATCGGTACCGTCACCTCAAGCACGCCATTGTTGAACTGCGCGGCGGTTTGATCGGCCTTCGCCCCTTCCGGCAGCGGGATCGAGCGATAGAAGGCGCCATAGCTCCGCTCGGAGTGATAGTAGCCCTCACGCTTCTCTTCTTTCTCGTGCTTCCTTTCTCCCTCGACGACCAGCGTGTCTCCATCGATATGGACCTTCACGTCTTCCGTCTTCACGCCAGGAAGCTCGGCCGTCAGCAGGAGTTTGCCTTCTTTCTCCTTCACCTCGATGGTGGGAGCCCAGGCGGCGCCGCTCCCAGTTGGTTGCGGGGCCGCGCCAAAAATTCGATCCATTTCCTCGGTGAACTGTCTCATCAGGGCAAATGGATTCACGGTAAACAGGTTGGCGCGGAACAGCGGTGTCTCAAACCCGAACGCACGGGTGAGTTCCTGTCCCTCTTTTTTTGGGTGTTTCACTACAGCGACTTCTGCCATTGCGTTTTTCCTTTCGTTTAGGTGAGAACTGAGCACCTTGCAGGCGTCCTGGTGATACCTGGCATGCGCGCTCCTCAGATCCTGTAGGTTGCAAACGTAGGACCTATGCCGAAAGGGCCAATACGACTATTTGCCGTCGATCGGTCTGGCAGGTTTATTTCTCGCCTTCTCAATTCTGCGTGAATAGGCTCAGGGTGGGTGCCACACCACAGCCAAACCTTGCGACGGTCATTTCACCTCATGATTCTTCGCGGCTTCTGGCAGATTGGCAGAAATGCTTGATCGGTCGAGGGAACTCGGCGTGCACTCTGCGAGCCGCAGGGAGGATGAAATGCCAGCTACAGCCAAAAAACACACCGGCCGGTTGGACGACGATATCGCGCGGGATATTCGACAAGCCCTGAAGCTTGACAGCGATGTTCCTGACGCGAATCAGCGTCCAGGTACACAACGGAGTAGGGACGCTCGAAGGGAATGTCGATTCGAGTCTTCAGAAGGAAACGGCTGCAGCGGACGCCAAAAAGGTGAAAGGTGTCCACCGTGTTGTGAATCAGATTAAGTTCTAAATGGGCAGCACTCGGAATGCAGCGCCCCGGATCAGAAGCCGTTTAAGAGCGATCAACGGGCCGGGGCGCCAACGAGCCGGGATTCGGCTCGCGCGATCGAGAATGCGGTCTTGATGGCCGTATCTGGATTTAGGGATATGGAATCAATCTCCTGTCCCGTAAGCCACTCAGCGAATTCCGGGAAGTCGGACGGCGCCTGGCCGCAAATGCCGATCGGTTTTCTAGCACGATGTGCGGCTGTGATGGCATCTGCGATCAGACGGCGAACAGCAGGATTGTTCTCATCGAACAGGCGCGCCACCGTGCCCGAGTCGCGGTCCAAGCCGAGCGTGAGCTGGGTTAAATCGTTAGAGCCGATCGAGTAACCATCGAAGACTTCGAGGAATTCCCGGGCCAGCACGACGTTGGAGGGCAACTCGCACATCGCGTACACTTGCAGCCCGTTCTCACCTGGGATAAGGCCATTGCCGCGCATGGCTTCGATTACTTTCTTGCCTTCCTCCACCGTGCGGCAAAACGGAATCATCACCAGGACGTTGCTGAGCCCCATCTGCTTCCTGACGCGCGCCAGCGCTGCGCATTCCAAAGCGAACCCTTCCGCGTAGCCGGGATGATAGTATCGCGACGCGCCGCGGAATCCGAGCATCGGATTCTCTTCCGCCGGTTCAAATTCCTTTCCTCCGATCAGGCGGGCGTATTCGTTAGTCTTGAAGTCGCTGGTTCTCACGATGACCGGTTTTGGATAGAACGCGGCTGCAATGCGCCCTACACCCTCACTAAACCGCCGGATGAAGAACTCCCTAGCGTCGTCATTGCCGATTCGTTTTTGAATCTCCGCGATAGCGTCCGGATCTTTGAGGTTTGGGAATCGGCACAAAGCCATCGGGTGGATTCCGATGTGGTTCGTGATGATGAACTCCGTGCGAGCGAGCCCCACGCCATTGGGAATGATTGAAAATGTGAAAGCCTGGCCCGGATCGCCAACCGTAAGCATGATCTTGGTGTGGGTCTTGGGAACCGCCGCGGCATCAATTTGGTCGACAGCAAATGCAACACGGCCGGAATAGACATGCCCCTCCGAACCTTCAGCGCAGGAAACAGTCACATCCTGTCCTGTTGTGAGTGCGGTGGTCGCATTCCCAATGCCGACGATGCAGGGGATTCCAAACTCCCGGGAAACGATTGCCGCGTGGGCAGTGCGTCCTCCTTCGTCGGTGACGATTGCCGCGACCCGCCGCATTGCCGGCTCCCAATCAGGATCGGTGTTGTGCGCCACCAGGACTTCGCCGTCCCGAACCGCGCCCAGGCCCCGACCTCGCGCACCACCCGCACCGGCCCGGCACCAATCTTCTCGCCGACCGCCTGCCCGATGACCAGAGGATTACCACCGCTTCCCTTCAGCCGGTAAACGCTCGCGGTCGCCGTTCTTGGTTTCGCTGAGTGGACGGTCTCAGGGCGCGCCTGCAGCACAAATAGTTCACCCGTGATCCCGTCTTTGGCCCACTCAATATCCATCGGCATCGGGCGACCGGCCAATTGAGAGTAGTGCTTCTCAATCAGGCATGCCCAACGAGCGAGGGTCAGCACCTCCTTGTCAAGCAACGAGAAACGTTGACGGTCCTCTGGCGGGGTGGCTTCGCTTTGCGTCGAGCGCGTGCCTTGCGCGTATACCAGCCGTACTTCCTTCGATCCCAGGCGACGGCTTACGATGGCGTCATAGCCTTGCGTCAATGTCGGCTTGAATACAAGCCACTCGTCGGGGGTCACAACCCCTTGCACTACAAATTCACCGAGGCCGTAGGAAGCGGTCACGGTCACTACGTCGCGGAAACCGGATTCGGTGTCGAGCGTAAAGATCACGCCGGAGCTCGCCCGGTCGGAGCGAACCATTGGCATGACGCCCACGGACAATGCAACCTTGAGCTGCGGGAAGCCGAGTCGCGCACGGTAACTGATGGCTCGATCCGTGAACAGCGAAGCGAAGCATTGATGAACGGCGCGTAACAGATTTTCCGGTCCCCGTACATTCAGAAACGTCTCAGCGGCTCCTGCAAAGGATGCCTCCGGCAGGTCCTCAGCGGTTGCCGACGAGCGGACAGCCAGCTCAACCTCGCGGCCGATTCTGCTGGTCAGATGGTGGTACGCGTCAATGATCGCTTGGTTCAAATCCTCGGGAATGGGAGTTTGTAGAATCGCGGCGCGAGCTGCGTGCCCGCGCTCGGCGAGTTGCTCAACATTCTCTGGATTGAACTTCTCAAAGAGCGCATCGAGATTGTTTCGCAAACCCGCTTGGTCCAAGAGGTGCCAATAGGCGTCGGAGGTGATGGCAAATCCGTCTACAACGCCGACTCCCTCAGGCTTGAGCGCCCTGAAGAGTTCCCCGAGCGACACCAACACGCGCGATGTCCGCCATCCCGATGCCGAAATCCGTTATGAAGTTTTCCACCTGTGGGCTCCTTTTTGTGCGCTTGCATCTATCGATGCCCGCCGCGTCCGCCGGAAGGCGCCGAACGCATGGGTGGCGCGCTCATCCGGGGCGGCGCGACTGTGCGCGGTATACCGGGTGATTGGCCGCGGCTTTCGAATTCTCTTTGGCGGGTTTGGCCGAAGGAACGCGACTCGCGTTGTTGCTCCAGGCCGGGGTTCGCAGGCGTTCTCTGCCACTCGCCGGCGTTGTTCTGCCGATACCAACCCTCAGAACGATGTTCGTAAACCTGACCGTCGCGGCCGGCATACACATCCGGACGCGCGGCCAAGCCCTGTGGCGAGATCGTCCCTCGCGGTTGAAAGGTGTGCGCCACAACGGCATTGCCTTGCCAGTGACTGTACGCGTTCACATTGCCGCGAACCCAGGTCCGGTTTGGCGTACCCCAATGCGGGTTCCAATGTTCGTAGAAAGCGCGATGCACGACCGGCGTCGTGTAATACCACCAGTAATGACCGATGGGCCGCCAGAACCAGCCGCCGCCCCAATAGCTGAACTGGAATCCAAAGCCCCAGGTCCAAGGCCAGCCGCACCAAAAGTCGCCGCACCACATGCCCGGGTACCACCAGCCGGTTCCAAACACCACGACACCATCGTCAATGAAAGCTCCCATATAGCCCGGCGTGTAGCCGACGTAAACGTATTCGGGCGTGGCGCCGTAGACATAAACGTAGCGGTCGTGGAATAGCGGTGAACTTGCGGGGATCGTGTAGATGCACGCCGGGATCATATCCGCCACTGCCCAAGGACCTTGCGGATCGTCTGCCACAAACCAGATGCCATGTTCGACGGAGTAATAACGTCCCTCAGCGTGGATCACCTCCGATGAGGTGTTGATGGCGTACTCCATGTCGGTGCCGGCGATCGGCCGGAACTCCGGCGGACCAGAGTACTTAACGTTCAGCTTCGCTTCGGCGCGTCGAACCGTGGCAGTCTGAGGAATCTGATTCGCTATCACAGCCTCGCGAGCCTGCTCTGTTCCCGGGATCGAAGCCAGCACGTGGCCTTTGGGGCTATCGGGCGAGATCTTGGCGAAATCGCGCGGCAGTTGCTCGCCAGGCGTCCACTCCCAAGCGCCCTCCAGCGATTTGGCGCGGAACCAGCGGCCCGCCAGCAACGTGTAGTATTGCTGGCTCTTGGTGTCCATGAAGATGTCATTGTCAGAATCTGTGACGTAGAGTAGACTCGTTTTGGGAATCGGAGCATACGTTGGTTCACCGCGTGTGACAATGAGCTCCGCAGGGATCGTGCTCACGTAAACCCCCGGCGGATTCCCTGCCGGGATGTTCGGTGTCGGCACGCCTGGCTCCTCTTGCTCGCTCTGTTTTGCTTGTTGCCTGATCTCATCCAGATCCTGGGGCGGATTCGGCGCCGCGGTCCATGGACCGTTCAGGGACGATGCCGTCATCCACCATTGAATGCCATCCAGGTAAAACGTTTGGGTTGAGGAATCAAACAACAGCAGTGCCGGAGTGTTGACGACACGCGTGTAGCGCGTGCCCTCCACCGGCCGATACACCGGCTCGCCGTCGATCAGGATCAATACGGCCGGAGCGCTGCTGAAAATGATCCTGGGCGGATTGTTCTTCAACCGGATGGATTCAGCTTGGGCCTCGGATTGGGTAATCGAGAGATCGGCCAGCAGACGATCGAGCGAAACGGTTCGTGGCCAGTTCGGAACACTGTCACGGACGGCTTGTAGCAATGCCGGTTGCAAGGAAGCAGCCGAAGGGAAATTCGCATCCTTGATGGCGATGTCCTCGAACGATACCAGCCGTGTTTCTCTGTCAACCTCGGTCCTTGCATTGATCGAAACGATGCCAAAGATCTGCGTCGGGTCTTCTTTTCGCGTGACGATCACGGCAGATCGGGCCGAAATCTTATTTTCTTTCCAACTGTCAACCTGGGGCTGGTAGATAACCAGGTGAACGTTTCCACTATCGATTTCTCGCGGCCAATTCCCGTCGCCGGGCGTGGGCGCCTGGGCCAACAGCGGCGACAACGCAAAGCAGCTTAGTGAAAGCAGAACTAAACGGTTCATGACATTCCTCGGTTTCTACGACTGCAATATGCACCTGCCCGACCAATCGCCTGGTAACTCGAGTTGTTGCTCGACGTACGAGTAAGCGGCGCCGCTTCCGGAGACTCCTGCGCTAAATGGCGCACCTGCGCTGCTTGGCCTAACTGTACTGGCCTGTAAATTACGCCATGCCAATGACTTGATCGGGCAGTAGGCGTGCACCACTTCAGATGAGGTACCGGATGAAGGTCGCAGATGAAGTTAAAAGCGCCACGATACCGGTCCTGGCTCCGGTGCAGGTCCCCAGCGGTGCTCGAAAAACGGGGAAGAAAGGTAAATTCAAGAAATGGTTTCTAATTGCTGCGGCTCTGATTGTGGTCGCGGTGGTGGTCGGTGCCTCCATTTACGTTTGGAATCTTCCCAAGACCGAATATGTCACCGCCCAGGTGGACCGCGGGGATATTGAGAGCACGGTCACGACCACCGGCAACCTAAACGCCGTGATTACAGTTCAAGTAGGAAGTCAGGTGTCGGGCAACATCACGGCACTTTATGCCGACTTCAACACCAAAGTAAAAAAAGGCCAGTTGGTGGCGCTCATCGATCCTGCTCCCTTCCAAGCGGCGGTCGACCAAGCCAAGGCCACGCTGAACTCGGCGAAGGCTGCGGTAACCACCGCGCAGGCGTCCCTCGCAAAAACCCAGTCTGATCTCGCCAGTGCGATTGCCAATGTCGCGAGTCAGAAGGCCAGTGTTGTGAAGGCCCAGAGCGTCGTGGATCTTTGCAAAGTGGAAGTGGATCGCCGGCAAGTTCTGCTGCGCCAGGACGCCACATCCCAGGAAGACTATGACACAGCCAAAGCCAATTACGATCAGGCCCTGGCCAGCGTGGATGCCGCGAGAGCAGCCTTGACTGCTGCGGAGGCTTCGGCCGATTCGGCCAGGAAAGCTGTCGATGTCGCGCAAGCACAGTTGCAACAAGCCGAGGCCACAGCTCAGCAGGATGATGCTATCTTGGCGCAAGCGCAACTGAATCTGGATCATACGCGCATCACCGCACCGGTAGACGGCACAATTGAATCCCGCAACATGGATGTCGGCCAAACCGTGGCGGCATCGTTTCAGGCGCCTGTCATTTTCCTGATCGCTCAAGATCTCACGAAGATGCAGGTGGACACCAATGTCGGCGAGGCCGACGTGTCCTCGATCCAATTGGACGAGCAGGCCAACTTCACGGTTGACGCTTATCCTGGTCAGGTTTTCTCGGGAAGGGTTTGGCAAATCCGCCAGGCGCCGATTAACGTACAGAACGTGATCACCTATGACGTCGTGATCGCGGTGTCGAACCCGGACCTGAAGCTGTTCCCGGGTATGACTGCAAACGCGACGATCTTCACCGGACATGCGGCAAACGCGCTAAGGATTCCGAAGGCGGCGCTGCGATTTCATCTCCGCGCTGCGAGCGCTAAGAGCGCACCGGCGCCGGTTCCGAGTCAGCGACCCGCGCAACAGGGCCAACAAATGCAGACCATCTATGTGCTCGACGAGCATGGCCAGCCGAAGCCAACGCGCGTATCGCTCGGCCTCAGCGATCCTAACTATGTGCAGGTTCTGGCCGGGTCGTTGCGCGAGGGGCAAAAGGTCGTCGTGGGCATGAAGGGTACGCCGGCCGCCACACCGCAAGCCCAGGGTGGCAGCAGTCGACGGTTTGGACTCTGAAGGACAGCTTTGTGAGCAGCGAATTAATCCGAGTGGAAGACCTCACCAAGACCTATTTGCTGGGTGAGGTTGAGGTGAATGCTTTGCGCGGCGTGTCGACGATCATCGACCGCGGGAGCTTCGTCGCCATCATGGGACCGTCCGGATCGGGCAAATCGACCTTCATGAATATCCTCGGCTGTCTGGACCGGCCAACGTCCGGCGCATACTATTTGGACGGGATTAGCGTCGGTGAACTGGATCGCGACGAATTGGCGGAGATTCGCAACAAGAAAATCGGGTTTGTTTTTCAACAGTTCAATCTGCTGGCGCGCACCACCGCTATCAAGAACGTACAATTGCCATTGCTTTACGGCGACGAAGACGCCGGCGACCCGCAAGAACGCGCCATGGAAGCCCTATCCATCGTTGGTTTGGCCGAACGAGCTTACCATCGCCCCAGCCAGCTTTCGGGCGGACAGCAACAGCGCGTAGCAATCGCTCGCAGCCTGATCAACAATCCGCAGCTCATTCTGGCGGATGAACCAACGGGCGCGCTCGATTCCCGCACCAGCGTTGAAATCATGGCCATTTTTCAGCGGCTGAATCAGGAACGCGGAATTACCGTTGTGGTGGTGACGCATGAGTCCGACATCTCGTGCTTTGCGCAGCGGATTCTCAGCTTCAGAGACGGTCTTCTGGTGAATGACGAGCGTGTGAAGGAGCCGCGTCAGGCTGCGCGCGAGCTTCGCTCTGCAGGCGTCGAGGTGGGGCCATGAAGAAGCTTCTCCATAGCCTGAGCATCGCCTTCGACGCACTGCGAATCAACAAAATGCGATCCGCGCTCACCATGCTCGGGATCATTATCGGCGTGGCGGCCGTCATTGCCATGGTGGCCGTCGGTAGCGGTGCCGAAGAGCGGATCCGGCAGCAAATCGCCTCCATCGGCAGCAATGTGATCGTCGTGCTTTCCGGCAGCCTCACCAGCTCGGGCATCCGAATGGGCACCGGAAATGCCCCCACGCTCACCGAAGACGATGCGAGAGCGATTGCTCGGGAATGTGATGCGGTTGCACTCGCGACGCCGGCTGTGCGCGGCGGAATTCAGGCAGTCTACGGCAACAGCAACTGGGGGACGCAAGTGCTGGGCACAACGCCCGATTATCTTCCCATTCGTGACATCGAGATCCAGGAAGGCCAACCGTTTACCAATACCGACGTCGAATCCACCGCCGGAGTGGCCCTGCTGGGCAAAACAGTGGTCGATAACCTGTTCTACGGCGCAGATCCAGTGGGACAGGTTATTCGGATAAAGACCGTTTCATTTACGGTCATCGGAACGTTGGTGCCAAAGGGTCAGTCGCCGAGCGGGCAAGATCAGGACGACGTCATCCTGATGCCCATCAGTACCGCCAAGAAACGAATCATTGGCGTCAGCCAAGCCAACTACGCATCAGTCGGCTCCATTATGGTGCAGGCCAAAGAGGGCCGAACCCAGGACGCTGAAGATCAGATGAGCAGTCTTCTGAGGCAGCGCCACCATCTGCAGTGGAACGAAGATGACGACTTCACGATTCGCAACATGGAGGAGGTCTTCCGCGCTCAGGAGAACTCAGCCCGCATTATGTCCATCCTGCTTGCGGCGATTGCCTCTGTCTCGTTGATTGTGGGCGGCATAGGCATCATGAACATCATGCTGGTCTCGGTCACCGAGCGAACTAAGGAAATTGGGCTCCGGCAAGCAGTGGGTGCCAAAACTGGGGACATTCTGGAGCAGTTTCTTGCCGAGGCCGTTACGCTCTCTCTTGCCGGCGGCGCGATGGGAGTAGCAACCGGGGTTGCCGTGAGTGTCCTGATTTCCTACTTTGCTGGCTGGGCCACGGTAGTGAGCATCACGGCCATTCTGGTCGCGTTTTTGTTTTCCGGACTGGTTGGGATTTTCTTCGGCTACTACCCGGCGCGCAAGGCCGCTTACATGGATCCGATCGAGGCTCTGCGATATGAATGAACGCTGCCCGCTGACGGCAAGGTTGCTCCCTCCGGCACGGATGACGTGGGTCACCGCATTCGTGTCGGCATTGCTGCTGGTAACCTCCGCTTTTGGGTCGGACCAAATCCGGAATGTGCGGGTTCCAATCCTGGTCTACCATCGATTTGATCCATCGGCGCCGGGGCCGACGACCATTACCCCGAAAACCTTTGAGTCCCATTTGGATTACCTGGCGTCGAATGGCTATCGTGTGATTCCGTTGCGGCAACTTGTCGAGTTCCTGGTCGGCCATGCCCCGGCTCCGGCGCCGCGTTCCATTGTGATCACTGTAGATGATGGCCATGAGTCCGTATACACGGAATTGTTTCCCCTGGTGAAAAAGGCCAGAATACCCGTTACGTTATTTATCTATCCTTCTGCGATTTCGCACGCCAGTTACGCGTTGACTTGGGACCAGCTTCGCGAATTGACTGCCAGCGGGCTGTTTGACGTACAGTCTCACACCTACTGGCATCCCAACTTCAACCTCGAACGGCTACGGCTCGATCCCCACAGATATCGGGAGTTCGTCACATTTCAATTGACCCAGTCGAAAGCGACGCTGGAACGAATGCTGGGTTGCCGGGTCGACCTGCTGGCTTGGCCTTTTGGCATTTATGACGATCAATTGATGCAGATGGCCGCCCACTCAGGCTACATAGCAGCCTTTACCATCGAGCGGCGGCCAGTTCGAGAATCGGATTCCCTTATGGCGCTTCCTCGATTCTTGATCGAGGGTTCCATGAACAAGAAGGCGTTCGGGAAAATGTTGCAGAACGCCGAAAAACCATAATGCTGCGGCGTAGTTTTATTCTTGCAATGGCTGGACTCGCACGGGGAGCCGCGACCCGCTCCAAGCCGGTTTCTCCCAAGGCGGTTTATCTCTCTTCTTTCGGACTGGGAGCCCGTTCGGTGCGCGAGCCGGTGATTTGCCTCCTGCAGCAAACCCAATTAAACGCGCTGGTGATCGACGTCAAAGGCGACCGGGGCTGGATCGCTTATCCAAGCACCGTCGCGCTGGCCCAAGAGATTGGCGCTCAAAAGATTATTCCGGCTCGGAACGCGGACGAGATCCTACGGTTGCTGAAATCGATGGGCGTCTATCTGATCGCGCGCATCGTAGTCTTCAAGGACAATCCACTGGCGCTAGCGAAGCCTTCGCTCGCGGTCAAGAACACCGGCGGGAGCATCTGGCGCGACCGCGAGCACTTGGCTTGGGCCGATCCTTTCCAGCCAGCCGTCTGGAGCTACAACCTCGACATCGCTGAGGAGGCTGCTCGCAAGGGTTTCGATGAAATTCAATGTGACTATGTGCGGTTTCCCGACGCGCGCGGCTTAGTGTTTTCGCGCCCCAATAATCGGGAGAATCGCGTCCAGGCGATCAGCGATTTTTTCCGCGAGGCGAGAAAGCGGCTGGCTCCTCACAATGTCTTCCTCGCCGGGGACATCTTCGGATACGTTTGCTGGAACCCGGGAGATACCGACATTGGGCAGCAAATCGAAACGATCGCACGCGATGTGGATTATGTCTGTCCGATGCTCTATCCTTCCGGCTTTCAATACGGAATCCCGGGTTATCGCAAGGCAGCGGCCTACCCCTACGAAATCGTGAAGTTTTCCCTGGACAAGGCGTTTGCGCGAACCCAGGAGGATAAGAAGCACTTCCGGCCTTGGCTGCAGGCGTTCCGGGATTACGCCTTTGATCGGCGTGTTTACGGACCGCAGGAAATCCGCCGCCAAATCCGAGCAGCGGAGGAATTTGGTTCCGACGGCTGGATGGTGTGGAATCCGCACAATGTATATCCCTGTGCTGCTTTTCTCCCGAAGAAGGCCGCGGTAGGGTCCGAGACCAGACGATGAATCCTCGTGACCAATTGCTGGAAACTCCATCTCACTTGCCAGATTCTCAGCTCAGGCAGCCGCTCCCCACGCCTGAAGCGGGAATTGCCGGCCATGGGAAGAGCCGCCATATCCAAGTATCACCCGCAGTACTGGATGCCGCTCGTAAGGACAGCGAAGAGCTGCTCCAGGACCTGCGAACTGCTTTGGGCGGTCTGACACAAGCCGAGGCCGAAGAGCGAGCGCGCACGGCGGGTCCGAACGAGATCGCGCAAGAGAAGGCTCAAGGCTGGGCTTTTCGCGTTCTGAGAATCGTCCGCAACCCTCTCGTGATCCTGCTTGCGACTTTATCGGCAGTTTCCTTCGCCACCGGAGACGCGCGCGCCGGCACTGTGATGGCCGTAATGGTCGTCCTCGGCGCAGGACTCCGCTTTTTGCAGGAGGCCCGGGCGGACGCTGCGGCAGCCAAGCTAAAAGCCATGATCCACGTAACTGCTACTGTCATTCGGGATGGCGAGCCGAAGGAGATAGGACTCCGCGATCTGGTACCCGGGGACATCGTCCACCTGTCCGCTGGCGACATGATTCCAGGCGACGTCCGAGTGCTTTCTTCCAAAGACCTTTTCGTGAGCCAGGGCAGCCTTACCGGGGAGTCGCTTCCCGTGGAGAAATTTCACGATCCGGAGCCCAAATCGGTTAGCTCACCTACCGAGCTCAAAAACATATGCTTCATGGGGACCAGTGTCCAGAGCGGCACGGCCACAGCAGCAGTGGTCACGACTGGACCCCACACTTATTTCGGGAGCATGGCCAGCTCGATCACCGGCGAAAGGGTGCAGACCAGCTTCGATCTGGGCCTCAACCGCTTCACGTGGCTCATGCTCCAGCTCATGGGTGTGATGGTTCCTCTGGTATTCCTCATTAACGGTTTCACGAAACACGATTGGAACGGCGCCTTTTTCTTCGCTTTGGCCGTGGCCGTGGGTCTTACGCCCGAAATGCTGCCAATGATCGTATCGGTCTGCCTCGCTAAAGGCGCGCTCGCCATGAGCCGCAAGAAGGTCATTGTCAAGCGCCTCAATGCCATTCAGAACTTCGGCGGCATGGACGTGTTGTGTACCGACAAGACCGGTACGCTCACGGAAGACCGCGTCGTGCTTATGCGCCATTGCGACGTGATGGGCCATGAAAGCGAGGACGTGCTCTTGGATGGGTATGTGATTAGCCATTTCCAGACGGGCCTCAAGAACCTGCTCGACCGGGCGATTCTCGATAGTCCGGATTTTCATGCGAAGGCACTTCTAGAGAAATACAAAAAGCTAGATGAAATTCCGTTCGACTTCACCCGGCGCATGATGTCTGTTTTGGTGCAAGACCCGACAGGCAGAGCGATCCTCCTCACCAAGGGAGCACCTGAGGAGGTCTTCCACCACTCCTCACACTTTGAACTTGATGGAAATTTATCCCCGATGGATTCGCAACTGATGGTCGGACTGAAAGAAGAATATGAGAGCCTCAGCAATGATGGTTTCCGGGTGTTGGCGGTGGCGTCGAAAGAACTTCCGGGGAAGCAAATCTGCTCGAAGGATGACGAACGCGAACTCGTCTTGCGAGGGTACGTCGCATTTCTTGATCCACCGAAGAATACGGCGGCACGCGCACTCGAAGCCTTGGGCCAGCACGGCGTGGCAGTAAAAATCCTCACGGGTGACAACCACCTCATTAGCCGTAAGGTGTGCAAGGATGTGGCTCTGTCGCCCGACCCCATGCTTCTTGGTAGCGATGTCGAAGCCATGTCCGATAACGCACTAGCCGAGGCTGCGGAGAAAGCGACGCTTTTCGCCCGGCTATCCCCTGCCCACAAGGATCGCGTCATCCGTGCTCTTCGTGGTCAGGGGCACGTCGTCGGATTCATGGGTGATGGAATCAACGACGCTCCGGCGTTACGGGCTGCCGACGTGAGCATCTCGGTGGATACCGCAACCGACATCGCCAAGGAGTCCGCGGACTTGATCCTGCTTGAGAAGGACTTGATGGTGCTCGAAGGGGGCGTAAGCGAGGGCCGCAAGGTCTTTGCAAACATTCTCAAGTACATTCGCATGGGGGCGAGTTCCAACTTCGGCAACATGTTCAGCGTGCTGGGAGCTAGCGCCTTTTTGCCCTTCCTGCCGATGGCGCCGATTCAAGTGCTGACGAATAACCTCCTATACGACTTCTCCCAGGTGCCGATCCCAACGGACGCGGTGGACGAAGAGCAAGTTGCGCGGCCGCGGCCTTGGAACAGCGAGGAAATCAAGCGCTTCATTCTGTTCGTCGGGCCGATTAGTTCAATCTTCGACTACACCACGTTCTTCGTGATGCTGTGGGTATTCCATTGCTGGGACCCGTCGCGTGCGCCGGTGTTTCAGACCGGATGGTTCGTCGAGTCGCTCATGACACAGACGCTGATCGTTCATGTCATCCGAACCAATAAGATTCCTTTCATTCAGAGCCGGGCCAGTCGCCCTTTAATGCTTACGACATTGGCGATCATGCTGTTCGGGATGTGGCTACCGTATTCGCAAGTCGGCTCAGCGCTGGGCTTCGCGCACCTGCCGCATATGTACTGGCCGATTCTGATAATGACCCTGCTCGCCTACGTGGGCCTGACGCAAGTCGTGAAGGAGTGGCTGCTGCGTAAGAAATGGATCTAATTAAGGTGTGGCCTCTAGCTTCGATAGCCGATTCGGCGCGGGGCTTCCCGTCACGGTAGAGCACTCGAGAGGAAGCGGCGGATGGCCTCGCTGGAATCAAGCGCCAGCGTTTCGCGCGCGATCGCTTCGGCCTCAGGTAGCGTCCAGCGGGCTATGGCCTGCTTGAGTTCGGGAATCAGCTTGGCGCTTACGCTGAATTCTTCGAGCCCCATGCCGATTAGAACTGGCGTCGCAAGTGCGTCGGCGGCGAACTCACCGCAAAGGCACACGCCGATTCCAGCGTGCCGGCCGGCTTGGATGGTGTCGCGGAGCATACGCAGGACAGCCGGTTGGAAGGGGTCCGCCAATGGCGCGACGCGGGAGTTGGTCCGATCAGCGGCCATGACGTATTGAATGAGATCGTTGCTGCCGATGCTGAAGAAGCTTGCCTCGCGAGCCAGTTGATCGGCGACGGCCACTGCTGCGGGAACTTCGATCATGATCCCGACCTTGCCGTCTTTCTGGAAGGGAATGCCTTCGCGTTCCAATTCTGCTCCCACCTCGCTCAGGACCGCTTTTGCTTCGCGTAATTCGGTGAGCGAGGAGATCATCGGGAACATGATATCGACGGGGTGGGCGCAACCGGCGCGGAGGATAGCCCGGAGTTGCGTCCGGAACAAATCCCGCTGGCCCAGCATTACCCGGACGCCGCGCCAACCGAGTTGAGGATTGGCCTCTCCACCAATTTCGATGTAAGGGACGGGCTTGTCACCGCCAATGTCCAACGTGCGGATGACGAGCGGGCGTGAGCCGACCGCTTCCCGAACCGTGCGATAAGCGATAAGTTGCTCTTCCTCGCTGGGCGCGGCTTCGCGCCCGAGGAACAAAAACTCGGTACGTAGCAGGCCGACGCCTTCGGCCCCACAGTCTAAAGCTTCCGATGCTTCGTCGACACTCTTGAGGTTGGCCAGGACGTGGATTCGACGACCATCACGTGTCGCGGCGGGTTTGTGCCGATCCTGTTGCGCAGCGCTTCGGGCTCGAAGCCAAGCTTCACGGCGATTTTCGATCTCTCGCGCTTTATCAGCATCGGGCGATACCCAAACTCGTCCCTGTTGCCCGTCTACCGCGACGGTACTCCCGTCCTCGATGGCTGAGAGGCCGGGCCCCAGGCCCACCACCACCGGGATGGCCATCGCGCGCAAAAGGATCACGCTGTGCTCTGTCGCGCTGCCCGTTTCCAGGCACACGGCCAACACCATACTTGGATCGAATTCTTTAACCTCGGAAGGCGCCAGACCCTGCGCGGCAAGAATCGAAGGTTGGCGCAGGAGAGGCATCGCGTTTCTGACTCCCGTGAGCCGTTGAACGACTCTTGCCGTGACGTCCGCGACATCAGCGGCCCGAGCACGCACATAGGGGTCTGCGAGCGCTTGGAGCCGCTCGGCGAGCTTGCCGGCCGCCGATTGCCAGGCGAATTCAGCGTTTAACCGTTCAGTGAGGATACTGTGCGACGCGCTGGCGATCAATGCGGGATCTTCCAGGAAGAGCAGCTGCGCATCGAAGATCCCAGCCTCATATTCACCAGCGTGAGCCTTCGCCCATTCGTACAGCGCCCGGGTCTCCTCCTGTGCTTCTCGGATGGCCGTCTGCAAGTGTTGCCATTCGGCGTCGGGGTTATCCACCATTCGAGGGGCGGCCTTGACCGCGCTGGGACGAAGTTTCACTAGCGGTCCGATTGCGATGCCCGCCGAAGCGGGGATGCCGATGAGCTCGCCGGGAGCGGCCTGCGCGGGCGGGGACGCAACTGGGGCAGGTGCTGTTTCCGCGATCTTGCTCTCACCGCAGCCGGACGCAATAAAAGTCGTCAGCTGGGTCAGCGCCTGGCGTGCTTCGGCCCCTTGCGCGCGGAGCCGTTAGTTCCAGTATGCTCTTGGTCTCGGCCGGCAGATCAGGAAGGTATCTTTGAGCCCACAGTCGGATTCTCTCAAGCGCATCATCATGGGCATCCTTGGCGAACTGGCGGCATCCCCACGCGTTCAGCCACTTCATGAGAGCCGAACCGCAATCGTCCGATTCAAGGCCTAACGCACCGCCAGTCTTGGCCACAAACTGGCGAAACGAGTCGTCGAATTCGCCCCCAAAGGTAGTGTAGGCGCGGCATGCAATGGCGACCTCATAAAGTTGCATCGGCCGAAATCGTAACACAGCGCAGTCATGGCGCTGCGGATTGAGAACCAAAGGAAGTAGCCTACCCCCTTAACAACAGACAGAACCCTCACGAGCGAGAAAGATATTTATGAATGGCGACACGCCAACCTTCGCCGACATTTTCATTCCGTCGGTTAGCCTTGTGTCCAATATGCAATACGTTGCGGCCGAAAGTTTCGGATTTCTCCTGAACGTGGCCGCGCTCGCTTTCTTTCAGAGAAGCTCGGTTTAGAGCCCGTTATCCTCCATGAGCGGCCAAACAAAGGCCGAACTATCATTACGAAATTCCGTGAAGAAGCCGCTGGCGTTGGATTCGCCGTTGTCTTGATGACTCCAGACGATCTGGGAAAGGCTAGCGCGGCTGCGGATCTAAAGCCCCGGGCACGGCAAAATGTTGTTTTTGAACCCGGCTTTTTATTGGAGCACTCGGACCCGAGCGCGTTGCCGCCATCGTGAAAAGCGATATCGAGCGGCCGTCTGACTTTGACGGTGTTGTCTATATTTCGTTTGATCATGATGACTGGCGGGCCAAACTGGGTAGGGAACTCGAAGCTGCTGGTTATAAGATCGATTGGAACAGCGTCATGCGACGATAACACAAGACTCCGTCATCCGTAATAGCGTGCGGTCGTAGAGTTCAGACTGTCCAAAAAGAGGGAGAACAGCTGATAACAAGCCATCGGATGGCAGATTATAAATCAGCAATGGCCTCGATCCGGCAATGGGCAGACTTGCTTTCCCTGCCAAGCCCCCCTGCGACTGCAACCGACTGGGCCGCGGTCAGCAAGATGATGGATTCGGCTCGTCGGCAGCTCGTGGCCGATGAGGAGAAACTGAAACAACTTCTTGCGGAGTCCACGAGGAAGCTCGACGGCTTGGCGGATCCGTTTGAGACGGACCTGGGCGTGCATCGGTGGCTCATCACAGCGCGAGAGGAAGCTTATTCGGACTGGCTTGACTGGATCGTGCGTCAGGTTCAACATCCCAGGCTTGTATTCCAGATTCTCCAGATCACGCCTCCTCCGAATCTAGTGGAGTGGGAGCACTCGATCCCAATAGTCGAGCGAGAGGTCGTTGTGCCAGGCGGTCGTCTTGATCTGGTGATTCGCTATCCTGGCTGGGCTCTTTTGGTGATCGAGGTCAAAACCAACCCACCTGATATTCCTGCTCTCGTGAAACAGGAGCCCTACCTCCGCTGGCTGCACCAGGAGCATGAGCCCATACGCGTCCCGATCTTGCTCGTGGTTGAGCGGCTGGAGAACTCTCACGGGTTTGAATTACGGCTGTGGCGTGACTGCTGCCAGACGCTTCGACGACTCATCCCGGTCCTGCGAAGAGAGCGGGGAACGACGGTGTGGGAGCGATGCCGGACCACACTTCTTTTGTGCAATTCAATTGACTGCTGCTGATAGCTTATTCGTCTGAAATCGCGTGCACAGTGACTTTCCTCTGCGGACGGGCCGAAGTTCAGAGAGGCACTCCGCCTAATAATACAGGCGATGGTGCTAGGCTCGGGGGTGCCCAGTGCTTCCAGTAGCCCCTGCGGAGGCTTCGTGGCTGGATTCACTTCGGCCAAGGAGATCATATGCAGAAAGTTACGAACCTCTACGCTCTTTGCGGTCTTGGGCACATCGTCGGGCAATTATCGAACGTGCTGAGCCAACCGTGTATCACGTTCGGGCATGATGCGCCGGAACGAAACTTCCAAGTGGCAACACGTCGGTAAGGATGCTGCAATGGCACGGGAGGGCATCCAGTGCCGAACCAGCCTATCGACGCTTAAGCTCCTCGCGGCTATCGACTCACCGCGACAAGCAAAACAACCTACGCATCCCCGCGCTCCGGAGGAGCTTGGTGATGTGGTCTCGTTTCCGCGATCAGGTTCCGCGTTCATTTTTTCGTGATTCGATGGGCTTATCATACGCATTAGGAGATAAGCTTGGCTTCAGAACCGCGAGATGCTCCACTGACTGTCGATCAAATGAAGCTAGGAATTTCCCGCATTCAGAAGCGCATCGATGAACTCGATACTTTCGGGCCCGAATCAGTCTCGGCGCGCTATAGCCCGGAAGTCAGCGCGCTAGAAACTGCTATCGATGAAACGCTAGCGGCTGTCTTTGGCCAGGGAACTGCCGCGTACAAGCGATATAAAGGAGCCGCAAGTCTCGATAATGGACCGCTAGTCTTCGGACAGCAGCCTTCGATTCTGGTCGTACGAACATATCTGAACGATGGAAAGCGCAAAGCGATTCTGCTCTTGAAACAGGCCGTCCGTGGGCTGGAGGAGGAAATTGCGAACCAGAAGTTCGTGGGCGAACCCATCGGACCTGAAGCGGTGCGGGACCTGTCCAAGGTTTTCATTGTGCACGGGCACGACGGCGAGGTTAGGGAGTCTGTTGCTCGCTTTCTTTCAGAGAAGCTCGGTTTAGAGCCCGTTATCCTCCATGAGCGGCCAAACAAAGGCCGAACTATCATTACGAAATTCCGTGAAGAAGCCGCTGGCGTTGGATTCGCCGTTGTCTTGATGACTCCAGACGATCTGGGAAAGGCTAGCGCGGCTGCGGATCTAAAGCCCCGGGCACGGCAAAATGTTGTTTTTGAACCCGGCTTTTTATTGGAGCACTCGGACCCGAGCGCGTTGCCGCCATCGTGAAAAGCGATATCGAGCGGCCGTCTGACTTTGACGGTGTTGTCTATATTTCGTTTGATCATGATGACTGGCGGGCCAAACTGGGTAGGGAACTCGAAGCTGCTGGTTATAAGATCGATTGGAACAGCGTCATGCGACGATAACACAAGACTCCGTCATCCGTAATAGCGTGCGGTCGTAGAGTTCAGACTGTCCAAAAAGAGGGAGAACAGCTGATAACAAGCCATCGGATGGCAGATTATAAATCAGCAATGGCCTCGATCCGGCAATGGGCAGACTTGCTTTCCCTGCCAAGCCCCCCTGCGACTGCAACCGACTGGGCCGCGGTCAGCAAGATGATGGATTCGGCTCGTCGGCAGCTCGTGGCCGATGAGGAGAAACTGAAACAACTTCTTGCGGAGTCCACGAGGAAGCTCGACGGCTTGGCGGATCCGTTTGAGACGGACCTGGGCGTGCATCGGTGGCTCATCACAGCGCGAGAGGAAGCTTATTCGGACTGGCTTGACTGGATCGTGCGTCAGGTTCAACATCCCAGGCTTGTATTCCAGATTCTCCAGATCACGCCTCCTCCGAATCTAGTGGAGTGGGAGCACTCGATCCCAATAGTCGAGCGAGAGGTCGTTGTGCCAGGCGGTCGTCTTGATCTGGTGATTCGCTATCCTGGCTGGGCTCTTTTGGTGATCGAGGTCAAAACCAACCCACCTGATATTCCTGCTCTCGTGAAACAGGAGCCCTACCTCCGCTGGCTGCACCAGGAGCATGAGCCCATACGCGTCCCGATCTTGCTCGTGGTTGAGCGGCTGGAGAACTCTCACGGGTTTGAATTACGGCTGTGGCGTGACTGCTGCCAGACGCTTCGACGACTCATCCCGGTCCTGCGAAGAGAGCGGGGAACGACGGTGGCCGCGATGGCGCTGGCCTTTGTAGGTGCGGTCGAGCAGAACTTACTGGAGTTGCCCGCACAGCCTCTGGCGAGCCTTTCGGCGGGTCGGCTGATGAATCTCGGAGGATTGTTCGACTACTTGGAGGGCGTATAAGATGGCACTCGACCCGAATCGTCAAGAATTCTTGGAGACGGGCGCACGGTCATATCTTCAGGCGACAGCCGCGATCGCAATGTTCCAGCGGCATGATCAAAACTTCGCACAACAGGATTCCCGCAGGGATCCAGCGTGGTACCGGCCGCTTCTTGAGTTGAATTTCGCGTGCATATCCATGGCGATGCGGGACTCAGCGTGGCGTTATGCTGAGGAGTGATAGCGCCGACGAATCCTATTCAGCGTTCTGGCTGCGCGTCGTCGCCATCGCGGTCGAGCGTGGACGTTGCTGAACACCGGATCTCACGCGTTATTGACACCACGGATGAATCGCTGGCACAAGAAATCACGGGGTACGCGACTATTGGTGGCGTGCGTCCAGAAGATTCCCGGAGCTGGCGGCCTGCGGGAATCCTGTTGTGCGAAGTTTTGATTTACATGGGCAAGCACCCGGCTAGGAGCTAGCCAACCTTTAAGGACAGCTGTTCAATATTAACGGGCCGGGGTCTTCGGATCTCGGCTCCTTTGCATCTTGAACATTGGACCATCGAAATGTTTTTTTTCCTGAAAATATAGTAGAATCGCGCGTAATGCGGCGCGTCCTGTTCGGGATTCTGAAGTCCGTGGTGCTATTTCCGATCTATTGGCTGTGCGTGGTTGTTGCCAACCTCGTGTGGGCCTTCGGAGCCATCGTTGGCGCTATCGCCGGGATGCTTGTTTATTGGATCTTTTTCCCTCTGCCACCGGCGTCGGGCTTCCAGGGGGTTCTACTGCTCGCCGCTACGGTCGGGCTCGGGATATTCACGGCCAACCGTGTTGGACCGACATTACGTCGCCGGCTGGCGATGGTTGTTGAATGGGTCGCGGGCGAACTCGGCTAACTTCCCGATGTTTCTATGCTACAGTCCCCGCTAGGAGCATCTTTTATGGAAAGCGGTAGTGCAACCAAAGAACCCATGGGTGACAAGGACTGGATGATTCGCGCCCCAATCAATGCCCGCGAGCTTCCTTCAATGAAGCCAATGGGCATCGTGTCGGGCACAATAGTGACCGAGGTCAGTGGAAGGGCTGACGGCGAAGTCATCATCCAAGATAAAAACAGCGGCAAGAGGTACAGAGTATCGATCCACGAATTGGAAAGCAGCGCTACGCCTGGCAACGCTCTGAAAGCCCTTGGTTAGCCAGCCTTCTGCGATCTGAGCTTCGCTTCGCGCTTGCGCCAGCGGGCGGTTTTAATGCTCGGCCAGGTCATGGACGGGTTGCTCGAGAAGAGCCGTAGGTACAACCTGCCACTTCCACCGGAACTGAACTTTGGTGCCGGCAGATCACCAACTCACCACAGCTCGCTAAAGAAGGGGCCCTGGAGTTCCAATGCCATCTCCTCGGCACAAACCGGCGTAGCCGTGCCAAAACCTCAGCAAAGGCCATCCTACAACGTGGCCGAAAGTGTGTCACGGCATGTCTACCCTCTCTGCTCCATCGAGCCAGTCTGGGCGTGCCAAAACCCCGTAGTGGCCATTCACAAATCTGAGCCAATTGGCGTCCCGGTGGAGATTGGCGCGGCTGATCATCGCGAACTCCGGCGCTGCTTCTTGTGGTGGGCTTGTTCGTACAACTTGATGGCGTCATCGACGACTTTCCACATAGGCCGATTCTCCCTCGCGGCCATGCGCTTCAATTTGATCTTTGCAGAGGGCCGGATGGTAACCAGAAGCTTGGGATAGTCCCGAATCTTCTTTGGCTCGAGGCCCTTTCCAAGTCCCTGCGGTTTCCTGCCCATGGATACGTTATATAATATACGTATGTTATATAGCAAAACGGCGGTAAAATGGAAGTATGAAAGCCGCACTTTACGCCCGCGTCAGCACTACGGATCAGGACTGTGGAATGCAGCTGCGTGAGCTGCGAGACTACTGCCAGCGTCGTGGCTGGGAGATCGCGGGAGAGTTCGTTGACACAGGTTGGAGTGGTGCAAAGGCGAGCCGCCCCCAGTTGGACCGATTGATGGCAGATGCCCACCAAGCTCGATTCCAGGCGGTGTTGGTATGGAAGCTCGACCGCTGGGGCCGGAGCCTGATAAACAGTCTCCAAAGCGTACAGGAACTGGCTTCCTTGGGCGTCCGGTTCATCGCAGTCACCCAAAACATAGATACGGATGAATCGAATCCAATGTCCAGATTCATGCTGCACATCTTCGGTGCCTTCGCGGAGCTCGAGCGGGAGATGATTCGAGAGCGTACGATCAGTGGCGTTCGTGCTGCAAAGGCCAAGGGTAAAAAGTTGGGCAGACCGAAGCGGGTTTTTCGGCGGGACGAAGTTGTGCGGCTTCGAGAATCGGGTCAAAGCTGGCGGTCGATCGCGAAGTATCTGGGCGTGCCGGTTTCGACGGTCATAGACTCATTCAAGAACGAAAATAATCGTGTTACGACGCCCGCCTGAAAGGATCCCGGCACGGACAAAGGGTTGGGCACGCCAACTCGCCGAGAACGTTGCTGCCCGACATCTGCGACTAACCCCGAACAGCTTTCATTTGCATAACCTTCAACAAACCAGCGAGTAGCAAGGCAATCTGCCATTAGCGTTCAGCTGTTAAGTGGTGATGGGCGCCGCTTCTGCTGGATTCGGCGGCGCCGCCGGTGCGATCGGAGGCCACATCTCGCCGGATTCCAAGCATGGATGACGTGGCTCTGAGGGTGGCCTTCCATATTCCAGACGCCATTCTTCGATTTGTGCGAGCAGGCCGTATGCAGTTTTCGCGCGCCGTGGATCGCGCTTGGCCATTTCATAGAGCCGGATTTTGAGTTCGTTAGCCGCGCGCGGCACACGCGTGTACGACTGGGTATTGCCGCCGTAGGGGCGCTTCTCCAGAAACACCTCCTCCATGGCCCGGAAAATCTCGTACGGGAGGGGCTGAGGGGAGGCATCATCGATAAGGTTGAGCGCGGCCAGAAGGCTCTCCGGGTGCCCTATCCAGGCGAGCGTCTTTCCGAGGATTGTGCGCTGCTGCGCCGAAACGGGTCGCGTAGTTAGATCAATGAGCCGCTCTCCGACGGAAGCGTCCGAAGAGGCCGTGCAGGAAGGCTTCACCGGTGCAACTATTTATGTAGTTCCGCTCAGGTTGGGAACGGAAATACAGGAAGTTTCCGTCCGGTTACACCGAATTGGCGAACCCGGCCCGAGCAAGAAAAGGACCCAAGCGGGTTGTCCCTCTGGCGAAGTGTGCGGTTCTGACTACGCTAACTGTTCAAACGCCTCATGTTGGACCCAATCAGATTGTGATGACTATCATTGCTATCAATGCCCCGGAAGGTGTTGATGTTATTGAGGAAGCCACGTTACTGGACGTGCAATTGTCTTGTGGTGATTAGAGGTGGGGATTCCGGATTTAGTTACCTTGGCTGCTATGTTCCCTGAATAAGGCAACTCGTGCAACCCGATTCCCTAATCATTTCATTCCAAAGAAAGCAGCACGTCTGCATTTGCGCACCGCCGCCACGATCGATTTATCCCCTGTCTCACGCTTGGGGGGCAGTCCAGCCCCTCCCGCGCTTGTCTCACAAAGTACCCTTTGTGAAACGCGCGGCCGAGCATTGCTTTCCCTCACCTGAGCTTTCCGCGCGACTGAGGTAGCCGTCAAATACACTCATAGAATGATCCAATCCTATCAAGTCATTGGCGGTACCGACAGGCGAACATTACAACAAGACGTGAACGCAGCTATACAGCAAGGATGGCAACCCTTGGGCGGGGTGGCGGTTTCGCTGGGCCAGACGGAGCAAGGAATCGTCGAACTGTATGCACAGGCCATGGTTCGGTAGCGAGGTGCTGCATGTCGCCCTAGACGAGTCTGTTGCTCCGGCCACGTACACATTTCCCTGGCTGTCCACCCCAGCGGATTCAGGGTAGTCATCCTGATCGCCGCCCAAATAGGAAGCCCACAAGGGACGAGTACCCGTAGGATCGAGTTTTGCGATGAAGACATCCTTGTTGCCGGGATGCCCTGGGCATGAGTGGGCTGGAACGAGTCAGCAGTTCCTGGAAGATTTGTAGAAAGTTGTAGCGCCAATTAGGTAGACGTTACCCGAAGCATCCAATATGACAGCGCACGTAGTTTTGCTCCCTGGCCCACCAAAATAGGTGGCGTACTGTATACCGAAAGCGGACTGCGATGTTTGGGCACTCCCGAAAACCATGGTCGCGAACAACAATACGATTGGTCTCATCTAGCGTTCCTCAATGGATAGGAGCTTCCCGCGAGTCCAACAGTCAAAATTCCAACGACGGGGCGTCGCGGTGATCCTCGCCGGGCGGAGAGGTTGCCAGATGCAAGATTGTTTGCTGGGGCGGCGCTGTTGGGCGAGCGGCTCCGACATTAGCACGTTTTGGACTCGGGTGCTTGGAACGGCCAGGTCGAACCAGAGCAGAGCGCCGTTGGCCAACGTGGACTGAGCCGGTAAATCGGCCAACCATAGCTCGCTAAAAGGATGGCCTGGAGTTGAGGACGGCCCCAATGTCCCATCTCATCGGCACGAATGGGCCTAGCCGTGCCAAAACTCAGCAACGGCTATCGTACAACATGGCCGAAAGGGGGTGGCTGCATGTCTACCCTCTCGGCGCTACCGAGCCAATCTGCGCGTACCAAAATCCCAGCAGCGGCATTTCACAAGTCTAAGCTAATTGGCGTCCCGGTACAGATTGGCGCGGCTGTCATCGTGAGGTCCGGCGCTTCTTCTTCTAGTGGGTTTGTTCGTACAACTCGATGGCGGCATCGATCACCTTCCACAAAGGCCGCTTCTCCTGCGCGGCCATGCGTTTCGGCTTGGCCTTCATGGAGGGTCGGATGGTGACCAGAAGCGTGGGATAGTCACGAATCTTCTTTGGCTCGTCACCCTTTCCAAGCCCTTGCGGTTTCCTACCCATGGATATGTTATATAACATACCTTAGTTATATAACCAAACGGCGCTAAACTGGAGGCATGAGAGTCGCACTCTACGCCCGCGTCAGCACGACGGATCAGAATTGTGAAATGCAGCTGCGTGAACTCCGGAACCACTGCCAGCGGCGTGGTTGGGAGATTGCGGGCGAATACGTCGATACCGGCTGGAGCGGCGCAAAGGCGAGCCGTCCTGAGTTGGACCGCTTGATGAAAGAGGCCCGCCAGGGTCGATTTGCTGCCGTGTTGGTATGGAAGCTCGACCGATGGGGCAGGAGCCTAATACAGAGTCTCCAAAGTGTGCAGGAACTGGTTTCCATGGGTGTCCGGTTCGTCGCGGTGACGCAAAACATCGACACCGATGAATCCAACCCGATGTCCCGGTTTATGCTGCATATTTTTGGCGCGTTCGCGGAATTCGAGCGGGAGATGATTCGGGAACGTACAGTCGGCGGCGTTCGTGCTGCCAAGGCCAAAGGTAAGAAGTTGGGCAGACCCAAGCGGGTTTTCCGGCGGGACGAAGTTGTGCGGCTTCGAGAAACAGGCCAAAGCTGGCGGGCGATCGCAAAGCAACTGGGTGTGCCAGTTTCGACAGTGATCGATTCGAGCCGCTCCAGTGTATTCAATACTGCGGGTTGAGCCCAGCAGGACACAGGTCGGCTATCCGCCGGATACGGAAATCATAGATGCCAGCCGTATCGTCATTCAGCACCAGAAGGAGCGCCTCGCCTTTCGAACGGACAAGGAGAAGCTAATCGGGTCGGAACGGTGCGAGCGCCTCGACGCGGTTACCAGAGAAGATAATCTTGAGTCCCAACAACCCTACAGATTCGACTGGGGAAGTGGTACCGAGCAACATACTGAGCTCGTTCTTCGGAACCAGTACGAATGGAAGCCAGCTCGGATCGATGGGTTTGGCGAATTCCGCTGTCAGAAGCACGCGCCGCTTGTCTGTTTCTGCCCAGATTGCCAGATTGATGCCATTGGACTTTGCGAACGACTTGGCGGCCTTTCCGAACTTGCTCGGAGTCACCATGAAGCCAGTAGAGTTGTCTGCTCCGACTTGTTGAAGCTTTGTGTGGAATTCCTCAACGTCCTCCACGCCGACCGCGCCGCCGTAGTCTTTGCATTCAAAAAACCAGATCGATATTGGCGCGTCGTTTGGAGCATTCTGAAAGATTTCCAGCGACACGTCGAACTGGACATTCGCGTTACGATCCTTGGAGAAATACTTCTTCTGATGGTGAACCTCACAATTCTGTGGGTTCAGCGGCAAGCGTCCAGAATTCAATAACCGCCTGAGATTCGCGAAGACCTTCTTTTCGAGCCTTTTCCCTGTCTTCTTTGCCATCAAATCTTAAGATAGCCCCAGGCGGGTCCGCACCTATCGCATGGTTGTTGGAGCGATCCCCGGGTGCCCAGCACGACTTAGTCACACACTTTTGCTCATGTTACCCACCTATGGCGACGAGGAATGGATTAAAGTGAAGGGTCAATCCCGCTGCTATGGCGTCACCTCCGATCCCCAAGGAAGGCCAGCTTCTGGTCGGACCGCTCTTCAACGAGCCGATGCTCGTTGAGACCGTCCGGTCTGGAGGCGCGGCCGTCTGGACCATTGGCCTGGTTGGAAGCCGAACCCACCAATTTCGTAGGGTCCAGTTGTCTGAGAGCGATCTTGGCCTCCTTCGGATCGTCGAAACAACGCGGTCGTTCGACGGCGATCCGCAGTTGCTCAAGCTAGCGATTCAGGCCTACGCCCTCGGAATCGCCTACGAATTCGATCCGTACTTCGGCCTCTCAATTTCCCGCGTCGATCCACTGCCTCACCAGCTTGAGGCTGTGTACGACTACCTGTTGAAGGTTCCACGGGTTCGTTTCCTTCTCGCAGACGACGCTGGCGCCGGAAAGACCGTGATGGCCGGGCTTCTGCTGCGGGAACTGAAGCTGCGCGGCCTCTGCGACCGCATCTTGATAGTTTGCCCGGCAAACCTTACGTTTCAGTGGCAGCGCGAGTTGAAGGACAAATTCAACGAGAAGTTCGAAGTGCTTCGCGGAAGCGACATCCGCGAGCAGTACGGCGTGAACCAGTGGCTGGAGCGGTCCCAGGTAATCACGTCGCTCGACCTGGCCAAGCGGACGGACGTGCTCCCAGGACTCCGGCAGGTGGCCTGGAACCTGGTGATCATCGACGAGGCTCACCGGATGTCCGCGTCCGATCCCGAGCACAAAACCCAGCGATACCGGCTGGGCGAATTGCTCCGCGATGCAACCGACCACATTCTGCTCCTCACCGCCACACCGCATAAGGGAGATCCCGAAAACTTCTCATTCTTCCTTCAACTACTGGATGCCGACGTATTCGCCGACGTGAAATCAATCCGCGAGGCCATGGAGCGGCGGCGCGCGCCCTTCTATCTCCGCCGAACGAAGGAAGCGATGGTCTACTTCCCGCATCGCGAACCCGATGGATCGTGGGCCTGCCGGAAGATCTTCATGAAGCGCATCCCGCATACGGCCGACTTCCGCATCGATGGAGCGGAATTCGAGCTGTACCGGGAAATCACCCGATTCGTGAAGCGGGAGAGCGCCAAGGCCGCGGCCGCGGGCGACGATCCGCGGGCGCGCGCCATCAGTTTCTTGATGTCCCTTTACCAGCGCCGCTTGGCCTCCAGCACATTCGCCCTCCGGCGATCGCTAGAGAACAGGGCGCGGCGACTCGAAGAAGCCCTGAAACGGGCGCAGGATGTTGTAAGGTTGCTCCCAACGGACTTTGCCATCCCGGACGCCGACGAGATGGAAGAGATGGAAGATGTGGACCGCGAACGCCTGGAGGACCAACTCGCGGCGGTCAGCATCGCTAGGAACGCAGAGCAAGTCCGCGAAGAAATCGAGGAACTAAAAGTCTTCGCCAAGCGCGCCGCAGTCGTGGAGGAGGGGTCCGAGGAAGCGAAGCGCCGGAAGCTCGAAGAGCTGCTTAAAGCCGAAGGCTTCTTCGCCGATCCTTCTAAGCGGTTACTAATCTTCACGGAATTCAAAGACACCCTCACCTACATCATGGGTCGCTTGCGCGACTGGGGATTCAAGGTCGGCTGCATCCACGGGGGCATGAAGACCGGGTCCCGCGATGAAGAGAACACGCGCCTCTGGACCGAGCAGCAATTCCGCGAAGGTGCGATCCAGATCCTGGTCGCGACAGAAGCGGCCGGCGAGGGCATCAACCTCCAGGTCTGCCACATCCTTTTTAATTACGATATCCCCTGGAATCCCAACCGGCTGGAGCAGCGGATGGGCCGCATTCACCGTTACGGACAGAAGGAAGACTGTCTGATCTTCAACTTCGTCGCGACGAACACAATCGAGGGTCAGGTTCTCCGAAAGCTGCTTGAGAAGCTACAGGAGATCCGCAACGCCCTCGATGACGATTCGGTGTTCAACGTAGTGGGAGAAGTGCTCCCCGCGACCCACGTCGAGCGTGTGCTCCGGGATTATTACGCCGGAAGGATGGGTGACGCTGATCTGGAGGACCGCCTTCTTCGAAACGTGGAAGAGGGTCACTTCCGCTCCATCTGTCAGAACGCCTTGGAAGGTCTCGCCACTAAGAATCTGAACCTGGAGATGCTGATTGAGCGGCGGGCACTGGCGCAGGAGCACCGAGTTGTTCCGGAGACAATCGCGCGATTCCTGTTCGACGCGGCGACCTTCGCTTCTCTCAACCTTCGCGCCGTGCCATCGCTGCCACATGCCTTCGATTTGCCGAACGCGACACCCGTCGCGCTGCGCCGGTACGAGCGGGAAAACGGCTGGCGATTCGGCGCGATTGCATCTCGTTATCCGCGATGTTCCACGGATCGGCAAACTGCCGACGATAACAAGCTGGAGTGGGTGACTCCGGGTCATCCGCTGTTCGAAGCCGTGCGGCGGCACATTCTTTCGGAAGGTCAGGAGACGTTGCGGCAAGGCGCCTGCTACTTTTCAATGCTTCACAACCAACCCGTCCGAATCGACATCATTCGCTCGCGAATCGTCGACGGTCTTGGAAATATCATCCACGAGCGCGTCTTCGCTGTCGAGCTGTCGGAAACGGGCGAGGTGAAACTCCAGGACGCGATGGTCCTTGGAAATCTCACGGCCGGCTCGCTGCCCGCGTCTCTGCCGGCGATTGCCTATGCGCCTACGCCCAACGCGTGGCTCCACGAGAATGTCCTGCAGCCGTTCATTGAAGAGGTACGCCGGGATCGGCTCGCGGAAGTAGAGCGGGTGACCAGCCACATCCAACTCTCCTTGACGGAACTGCTGCAAAAGGCGGATGAAAGTATTGGCCGTTTTGCCGATGCCGTCGAACGCGGCGACGAAGGCGCCAAGGGGCTCCTCGCCCAGGCTGAAGCGCGGCACGAGGAGCTGCTGAATCGGCGCGAGGCCCGGAAGGAAGAACTCGATCGTCAGCGAGCATTGACGTTGCAGGGCGTGGACGTCCTCACGAGCGTCCTTGTGCTACCTCACCCACGAGGAGACGAACCGGAATTCCAGAACCTTCGGCCTGATCCGGAAGTGGAAGAAACCGCAATGCAGACCGTAATGGCGTTCGAGCGCAGCCAGGGGCGTGTAGTCCACGATGTTCACGAGAAAAACCTCGGATACGATATCACGAGCATCGATCTGAACTCGGGTGAACTCCGCCTCATTGAGATTAAGGGAATCGGGAACGCGACCGGGGACGTGATGCTGACGCCGAACGAACGCCGTGTCGCGCAGGATCGTCCGGACTGCTACTGGTTGTACGTCGTGACCAGTTGCAAGGCAGATGAACCAGTGCTCCGCGAACCAATCCGTGATCCGGGCCGTTTCCACTGGCACGAAATCACGAAGATCGAACACTACCGGCTCAGTGTTGAGCAACTGGAAAGCTGATCCATGATCCCCCGTGAATGCAAGCGCCTGGCCGAGGTCGATTTTCCCATTGCCGAAGTTTCGAAGCATTCGGGAAGGGAAAAGTCCATCCGGCATGGCCATCCTTCCACGCTGCACCTTTGGTGGGCACGGCGTCCGCTGGCAGCGTGTCGCGCCATGCTGATGGCGCTTCTGCTTCCTGATCCATGCGACCAAGCATGCCCAGACGAGTTTAGAGTGGCTGCACGGACGGCGTTGGCTAAGACTTGGCACAAGCTCGGTCCTGAAAATGAGGACTTGCGTGAGGCACTCCTGAAGTTCATCGCGGACTTTGCGAACTGGGACCGTTCCTCTGATCCCACCTACCTGGAAACCGCTCGTGCTCTAGTCAAAGCCGCGCACCCCGAGGAAACGCCATCCGTGATTGATCCGTTCGCTGGTGGTGGCTCGATTCCGCTCGAAGCGCTGCGTCTTGGCTGCGACGCGTACGCGAGCGATGTTAACCCAGTGGCTTGTCTGATTTTGAAGGTGATGCTCGAAGACATTCCCCGACACGGTGCAACGCTCGCCTCGGAACTTCGGCAAGCCGGGGCCAGGGTGAAGTCGGCGGCTGAAAAAGAGCTGGCGGAGTTCTACCCGCCAGATAAGGACGGCGCGACACCGATCGCATATCTATGGGCACGAACGGTCCGGTGCGAAAAGCCACATTGCGGGGCTGAGATTCCGTTGTTGCGATCCTTCTGGCTGGCGAAGAAGGCGAATCGGCGCAGGGCGCTGCGTTATAGAATCGTTCGACCAAACGGGAAACCGCCACGATTGGAGTTCGAGATAGTTGAACCACAGAGCGAAGCCCAAGTGCAATCCGGAACCGTAAGCCGAGCAAAGGCAACCTGTCCCTGCTGTAACGTCACACTGCCACCAGCGCGAGTACGCACCCAGCTGGCCGCCCAGCACGGAGGTGCGGATGTTAGCTTCGATGAGACAGGACGACGTACTGGTGGTGCCTTCTTGCTTGCAATCGTGACCTTGAGTAACGACGTCGCGGGTCGCGGGTATCGGCTTGCGTGCGAAGCGGATTATCGCCACGTGTTTCTGGCCCAACAGCGCCTTAAGAAGATTGAATCGGAGTGGGAGAGTACAGGCCGCAAGGGGCTCAGCCCAGTCCCAGAAGAAAAGATTTCTCTTAACGAACTGCGAAGGATTAGCGTGCCGATCTACGGTATGAATCGCTGGGGCGATCTGTTTACCGCGCGCCAAAAGCTCGCATTGGTGACGATCACGCGGTTGGTAAATCTTGAAAGCCATCTCTCTTGCAGTAACGGGTTAGCCGTTGCCGTTGGTCGCCTAGCTGATCAGACCTCAAGCCTCGTGAGGTGGCTCCAGACAATTGAAGCTGTCAGCAGCACATTTGCTCGACAAGCTCTGGGTATGGTATGGGATTTCTGCGAAATCCTGCCGATGGGCGAACAGTCTGCGAATTTTGCGGCGGCAGTGGAATGGGTTTCTAAAGTAATCGAGGCCTCACGCAGTCTAAGCGTCGGCCAAACTGGCATGTATGATGCCGCAAATCATCCGATGGCAAACGAGTCAGCTCACGTATGGTTCACTGATCCTCCGTACTATGATGCGGTCCCCTACGCACACCTATCTGACTTCTTCTTTGTCTGGCTCAAACGCACCCTACCCGGGAGCCAACTGTTTGGCTCCGCGGAACTCCAGAACGGTACAACGCCCAAAGAGCGTGAGATCGTAGTTGATCGTCCACACCGTTTGAGTACGTCTACAAAAGATGCGGGTTTCTACGAAGCGGCAGTGGCACGTGCCTTCGCAGAAGGCCGCCGAGTCCTTCGCGAGGACGGTATCGGTTCGGTCGTTTTTGCTCACAAGACTACCGAGGGTTGGGAAGCTCTGTTATCTGGAATGATTCGCGGCGGCTGGACGATCACTGCATCGTGGCCGATCGCAACGGAACGGGGATCAAGGCTGAACGCTCGAGAGACGGCGTCTCTAGCCACAAGCGTCCATCTTGTGTGCCGCCCACGAATCGAGGACGTCACCGGAGATTGGGGTGAGGTTCTGCGCGAGGTCCCAAAACGTGTTGGTGATTGGATGGATCGCCTTGAGCGAGAAGGTGTGCGTGGTGCCGACCTTGTATTTGCATGCATCGGTCCGGCTCTCGAGGTGTTCTCTCGCTACGTGCGCGTCGAGACGCCAGATGGTACTGAGAAGACACTCGCCGAATACCTTGAGAAGGTTTGGGAGGTAGTCGGCCGTGTTGCTCTCGAACAAATTCTCGGAACTCCAGAAGCGCAGGCTCGTAACGGTGCAGCTGGAGCCTTGGAAGAAGACGCTCGTCTTACCGCGCTTTTCTTGTGGACGATTCAAGCAACTGCCGACCAGCTAGGCGAAACGGTTGAGGCCGGGGAAGAGGAGCCCCAGGACTCCGAAGATGAACAAGGGGAGGAAGCTGGAGGAAAGAAGAAACCCGGTTTCACTCTCATTTATGATGTAGCGCGGCGCTTTGCTCAGCCGCTGGGGATTCACCTATCCGAATGGGAGGGCCGGATCGTCGAGACAAAAAAGGGCATCGTCCGCCTACTTCCGGTTCGGGAGCGCTCACAACAGCTTTTCGGGGAGGCCGGTGCGGACCTCGCCGCCGAGCGAATCGAAAAGGTCGCCAGAGGTGCCGAGCAGTTGGACTTGTTCTCGGCAGCCGGATTGGTGGAAGTTGGTGTCCCGGAAATCGCGCCAACGCGTGGGCGTAAGAAAGGCGGGGTCGCTGATGATGCGCTGAAGACGCGGCGGGAGGCCACAACGCTGGACCGCGTTCACGCCGCGATGCTATTGCAGGCGAGCGGCAGGGCGAACGCGCTCCGGTCGCTGCTCAAGTCCGAGACCGAGCGTAGCCCCGATTTTTTGCGGCTGGCGAACGCACTGTCGGCGCTATATCCCAAGGAAAGCGAAGAAAAGCGCCTGCTGGACGCGATGTTGCTTGCTGCGCCGCGATGATTACTATTAGAGACTAAGTAGGATCGGGAGTTTTGACGATCTAGTTTTGAAAGGAACATTGGATGCCGGAACTTGAACCCTGGTACAGAGTCGCGATCCCTCGCGACGAGGTGCGCCAGGGGCGGTCCTTCAATCCCGACGAATTTGCGATCCACCTCGAGCAGGTGGTTGCCAAGAAAGGGACGGAGGACTATCGCGATCCGGAGAAGTTCTTTCTTCGGAACGTCTTCACACGCGCGCTGAAAGAACATGCGGGCATGGTGCTCCAGCGGCTCAGTGGCGTCACGCAAAATGCGTCCCCTGTGCTGACCTTGGTGACGCAATTCGGCGGCGGCAAGACCCACACTCTGGCAACGCTCTATCACCTTGCGACTTCGGGCAAAGCTGCGGCCGACTACTCCGGCGTAAGCGATCTCCTGACGGCAGCGGGACTGTCTGAATGTCCAACGGCGAAGGTTGGCGCCTTCGTTGGAAACGCATGGGACCCGAAGCCTGGGCTGGAGACACCATGGCTGGACCTCGCCGACCAACTCGCTGGCCCCGCCGGAATTGCGGCATTGGGTCCCGCCGCCCAACACGCCGCGCCCGGAACCGAAGCCTTGGGCCGGCTCTTCGAGGCTGCTGGTGGCCGGGTCCTGATTCTCTGCGACGAGGTGCTCAACTTCTGCAATCGGCATCGGAATCTGACTGATGGGTTCTATGCGTTTCTGCAGAACCTGACGGTCGCCATGACGGGCACCACGCACAGCGCGGCGGTTATCAGCTTGCCGAGAAGCCAGGTCGAAATGACGGATTGGGACTTGCAGTGGCAGGACAAGATCACGAAGGTTGTGCGGCGCGTGGCTAAGGACCTGATCGCTAATGATGAAGCCGAGATCAGCGAAGTCGTGCGGCGGCGGCTCTTTGAAACGCTGGGGCCGGAGAAGCATCGACGGCAGGTTGCCACGATCTACGCGGACTGGTGTTTCGAGCGGCGCGCGCAACTCCCATCGGAATGGACGGCGGTAGATTCCTCCACAACCGGGGCGAAGGCGCGGGAATTCCTGCGGGACCGGTTTGAAACCTGTTTTCCCTTTCATCCGGCCACGCTCTCCGTATTCCAAAGAAAGTGGCAAACCCTGCCGCAGTATCAACAGACACGCGGGACTTTGGCGATGTTGGCGCAATGGGTGTCCTGGGCGTTTGCCAAACAGCACCAGGAACAGACCGTTGAGCCGCTGTTAACGCTAGGGTCTGCGCCGCTGCATGTGATGGGATTCCGCGGCGCAGTACTGGGTCAGGTGGGAGAGTCTCGGCTGGCAACGGCGATCGAAACTGATATCGCTGGTCCGATGGCGCGGGCACGGGCATTGGATGCCGATACCAAAGGTCCGTTGAAGGACATTCACCGCCGCGTGGGGACGACCATATTCTTTGAGTCGTCCGGTGGTCAGCGGGAACGGATCGCTCACTTGCCGGAGCTCCGATTCGCACTTGGCGGGCCGTCGGTGGATACGACCTCGATCGATTCCGCGGCCATGAATCTGGAGGCGAAGGCCTTCTACATTCGCAAGGTCTCGAATGACGGGTTCCGAATCCACCATCAGCCCACGTTGAAGAAGGTCGTGAATGACCGGAAGGCGTCGCTGGACTTCGAGAAGGATGTTCGGCCGTTGATGCAGAAGGTGGTGCGGGAGCAGTTCGAGAAGAACAGCCCGATCAGAATTGAGCCTTTCCCAGCCGAGTCCGTGGACATCGACAACTCGCCGCGACTCCAGGTGGTGGTGGTCGGTCCCGATCGAGAGTGGGCGCCAACGGGCGCGACGCGGGAAATGATCCGAGATTGGACGCAGAAACGAGGCGAATCGGCTCGCGACTATCCGGCGGCGCTTGTGTGGTGCGTGAAGAAAGCCGGCAAGGAGCTGCGTGAGAAAGCTGAACTCGTGCTCGCCTGGCGGCGCGTTCAGAAGGAGCTGGCAGACGGTACGCTCGGCACAGATGTTCAAGCGGCCGATCTGCGAGGCGTCAAGGAAAGTCTCGATGACGCTGAGGAAGGATTGGTCGAGGAAGTGTGGGCGAGCTACCGTTTTGTCGTGATCGCGGATTCGGGCGAAGGAGACGGTCTGCGCGTGATCGATCTTGGGTCGGGCCACGCGAGTAGCGGGGAGACGCTCGGCGGCCGGATCCTCGCGGCCCTGAAATCCGAGAGCCGGTTGAACGACAGCGTAGGCGCCAGCTACCTGGAGCGGAACTGGCCCGCTGCGTTCAAGGAATCGGGAGCGTGGCCTCTGGCGAGTTTACGGAAGTGCTTCT
Source organism: Bryobacterales bacterium (assembly GCA_963735145.1). Taxonomy (GTDB): domain Bacteria; phylum Acidobacteriota; class Terriglobia; order Bryobacterales; family Bryobacteraceae; genus Palsa-89. Next base: position 341,443 of record CAVTJS010000005.1, read on the forward strand.
TGGACGGGTCGCTGACCCGGCTTGTCGATCCCGACAAAGTTCTGCGGGAGAGGATCCCGGAATTAGTGGGCCGCGGTGAGCTTGGATTCGCGGCGGGCGAGCGCCCGGAAGGCGGGTTCAATCGGCTCTGGTTCAACGAGACACTGCCGCCGGAAGAGATCGAGTTCGTTTACGACTCTTTCGTTGTCAGGAAGGATCGGGCCAAGGCGCTCCGAGCCAGCGCGATGGCCTCCAGCGCAGCCGCCGTTCACGCAACCATGACGGAGGCGATCCCGGCGCCGTCCGAGTTCACATTGGTCCGTTCCGATTCCGGCAAGCCACCGGCGATCGATAGCGGCATCGCGGCAGTCCCCGCGAAGACAGTGCTGCGCGTAAAGGGCGTAGTACCGCCGGAGTTGTGGAACCGGTTCGGCTCGAAGATCATTCCGAAGCTGCGATCTGCCGAAGGGCTTGAAGCTCGGGTCGAGTTGACCGTTGAAATCGAAACCTCGGCCTTGGCATCGCTTGAGGCGGAGATTCAGCAGATCCTGTCCGACCTTGACCTGGGCGGAAAGATAGTCGTTGAAAAAGATCGCGGATAGCCAACCATACCGACGTCCGAAGGCCCCGCACGGAAATCGTAGGGCAGATCCTGTTGGTGGCAAGTTGCAAATGACGCTGTAAGGCTGGCTCGGGGGAGCGCTCGGAAAACGAAGGATTATCGCACACAAGAGCCAGCCAAACTCGGGGAGATTGTACGGGCGCTTTGGTCGGACGCAGGACTGTAACATTTCTTCCTGCGCCCCAAGAAACTGTCCGAAGCTCATGTAAGTGCTGCCCGCCGCAATGACCCGTGACGCCCGAATGCGGCGCTAGAAGTTCGAGAAGTTCTCCAGGTTTCCATCACGAAACGCTCCCCCATGTTGGAAGATCGTCTGTACCTAACGCCGAGGACCGTCGAAATGTACACAACCAACCTCGCGGGTGGCCATATCTTTTTCATTCTCGTAACTAGCGCAATACTGCCCCTTGGAAAGAAGTGTATATGCAGAGTAGCTTTGAGCCCTATGAACCCAGATTTGCGCCAGACCTAATCGCGCCCAGAGCCTTTTTGTGGAGCTGGCTATGCTGACCGATCACCGACGCGATGGAACCCGCATGGCGCAAGAAGCCGCACGGCGGCGCAATACCGTTCGAGAATACGGCGATTACATCAGCGCACTGGCAGATTGGCACTTGTTCATGACCATCAGTTTCCGCTATACCCGCGCTCCAGCCAGTGCCCTTGATGACGTGGAAGCTTGGCTGAATGCGCTTCGCCGAATCGACCAGGGACCTACTGGCTGGATATTGGCTCAGGCACGCGGCGATCAGGGTCGCCTGCATATACACGCGCTGGTCGCGGGCCTCGAAAACGCGGATCTTCGAGCTTTGTCCGATGACGCCGTCCGGCGGTTCGGTAATTGCCGAATCGATCTATACGATGATTCCAGAGGGGGCGCGTACTACGTCGCGAAGAACGGACTTTCTGACGGCGGCGATTTCCGGTTTGGCGGCGACCTTCTACCCCATCAAACCGCTAGCCGTTCTAACGACGTTGATCGGACTATCAAAGGCCAGCTTCTCAAACTGGGTGATGAAGATTTGGACCCGCCAGACGATAACGTCTCAAAGGGCCAGCACAAATTCACTGGCATCTACATCGCGGTGAGCGACAAGCAAATGCCGGTGCAAGGCTTCGCGTGGTGTGACGGTGAGAGCGAGCACCTCCAGGCGACAAATGCATCCGCCGATGCTGACGCCGTTGCTCTTGCGTACGAAGCTACGCTGGCGGCGCTCGAAAAATGTCCCGACGGCAGCGTCGTGCTGGTGCAGTCAGACGTTGATGAGTTCACCACGCAGTTGAATAAGCGACGCCGAGCGTCCAAGGCCTCTCACCTCCGCTCCCTGAGGAAGCTTACCCAACTGATAAAGCGCAAGCAGGTTGATGTCCGGGTGGTGGGTTGCCTGCCGGAACGCAACTTGGCGCGCAAGCTGTTGTCGAAACTCAAGGAGGCACCGCTGGCCGCTCGCCGCCCAGTTGGTCGCCCAAGATGTACTGATCTTGACCCGGTGCTTATTGCGGCCTTACGTCGCCGAGGTGTGAGTTTGCGAGCCATTGCTCGTGGTGTCGGAGCCGGGTATGGAACAGTTCGACGGATCGAAGCCGCCCGGCTCGCCCGATGGGACCGGAAGGACAAAGGCGCCGAACGTCGCGCGGGAGATCAACCACGGTGAGCCAAAATACCAAGAACCGACGGAGCAGCCTAGTTGAGCCAAAATAGGTACGAATCAGGGTCAGACTTGGGAGCGGTCTCTACTAGGAGACCTCTCTTGCGCCGGTTCCGCGACCCAGGTCTACGCCCAGGCGCCCTCTCCGGTGGGTCTAACCCTATACGGTCTGCCAAAATGATTGCAGGGTTGCGGACGCGCGACTTTGCCACATCTTCGCTGGCATCGTCCTTCCAGATCCTTTCCCAGGTATCACCACACATATAACGAGCCAGCCAAAGAGCTGCCCTTTGCTGGGCTTGGCTCGGCGTGATGGGAGTGATCAAACGCATTAGGCTACGGTACTTGTTCAACTGTTGATTGAATTGCTTGTGCATCCTTTCGCGGAATTGGCACCACGGCTCACGTTCTGTCCCGGACCATGCGGCTTCGCTGAAGCGTGGCGAAAATTTTGGATACTCCAGTTCGGCGGGGAAGTAAATCCATTCACTCGGCCGCTTACGTTTCCGCGCAGCCGCAAGTGTAATTGTCTGCAATGCCGCGTCCATCACCCACGTCGCTGCGCAAGCTGGTTGATAACGCTCCTGCCAAGTTTCTAGTGCGTGCCGGACTGGCAGAATCTGCTCTGGTAGTGAACTTGATTTGTTCCATTCCATTCCTGCCGCAAATAACAACCGATCGTCAGGGTTGGGCCATGTTGTCCGAACCTCGGCAATGTACTTCTTCATCGCGCGAACCGCCTCTGAGAGGCTCTCAAACACCAACTCTCGGGAGACTGTTTCCAGTGCCCGAAGATAGGCAACTCTGGCGCGGTAGCTGTGCTTCAAGCGAACTGGCATTCAATAAAATCCACGCGCGAACTCCATGGGCCCGCGTACTTTATTCTGCCTGATTCAAAACGCACATACGTACTGTTTTAGGTAGGAGTGTACTTAAAAGTTGGAGTCCAACCGGGAGACAGGACATGGTTGGAACTGACCATTCTGCGTTGACCCGGCTCCTTTGATTTTCGACCCTCAAAAGTACATGTGAAGTAGTGCCTGCCGCGATGTCTATTAACGTGGTGCTTTTGATGCTTGAATTGCGGCATGGCGATAACTAGTTTTAGCGAATGGCTGCAATTGAGCGGGCCAAGATCGATCGACGAACTGGTCCAGTTGTTGGATGCGATCGAAATCGGGGGCAAGCACGGTCCATATCAGGCGACGCTTGCAATTGGTGGGCGGGTTTTTGTGCAGCGGAAAAAGGGCTTGACGCTCGCCCTCCTGTCCACCCGCGCGAAGCGGGCTTTTGCTCATCTGCTGCAAAGCAAATATCTCGGGGCACGCCGCGACCAGGATGAGGATGAGGACGAGTAAATGAAATCGACGGTCGTTGAGCCGCACTTTTCACCGCAATTCTACGCGGAGTTGTGGGGCGTGAGTCGTGACACAACAAAGTTGCTGGTGCACCGGTGAAAAAACGAGCGAGCAAAGGTGTTCCAACTCCTCATTCGATGGACGCAGCGACATTGTACGCCCAGACTTTCGCGGCGCCCACCTGTATTGTGCCCGAAATGTTGCTGGCCGGGCACCTGACGCTAGTTGCTGGGCGACCCAAGTCGTGGAAAACCTGGTTGGTGCTGCAACTCGCCATCGCGGTGGCATCGGGCCGGATGTTTCTTGGGCGGCCTATCGTAACGCCAGGCCGAGTGCTTGTTTTTGAACTAGATGATGATCCTCAGCAGCTGCATGGGCGCCTGCATCTCTTGGTGCCGCGGATCGGAGCGGATGACCATCAAGCGCTGAAGAACATTAACTTCGTCCATTCCCAGAAGCCCCTCAGGCAGGGTGGACTCCGAGAACTAGACCAGCAGCTGAAAGAGGCGCGCAGGCTCGGTAAACCTTATCAACTTGTGGTGATCGATCCCTACATGGCGGTTCGCTCCAATCGCAAAGCCAAGGATTGGGTAGCGGCCGATTATCAGGAACTCGGCGCGTTACGTCAACTCTGCATCATGCATCGCTGCACCGGGGTTCTGGCGCATCACCTCCGCAAAGCGGCATCTCCATACGCCGCAGACCAAGTGCTGGGCACAACTGGTATTACTGCCGCTGTCGATGGCTGGTGGATTGTGATGGAGGACAGTCACAGCCCGGAGCATAAGCTGATGGAAGTCAAAGGAAGATCGATTCCAGGGACAATGTTGCGGATCGGCTTCAATGCCGACGGATTGAATCCAGGAGTGTGCGTCGTCAACGAAGGAGTAGAACTGAAAGCCGGACCAGAAGGCAAGGAAATCTTGCTGTTGTTGAAGAAGCGCGGCCCGCTGACGCCGAGCGAGATTGCCAAAGCGCGGCACTGCTCTCCCAACAACGTGTACCAACTCCTGAGCCGGTTGCGCCAGAGGGGGCTGGTGAATAAGGATGGCACGAAATATGTTTACCCCTCGTAAGGGCAATAAGAACGTAAGCCGTGGTCGGCGTACCGATCTAGACCCGCGTGTTCCCAGTAACAATATTCCGGGAGCCAACGGAGACGTTAATCGGGATAAGCCAGCAGGCATGGTCGGCACCACCCAGCATCCTCCAGATGCAAGAGTCAGGCTTTACACAATCGACGACGCCGCCAGGATGCTGCATCTGAAACCAACGTGGTTGTATGAGCGAACGCGGAAGAACGCGATTCCGCATCATCGGTTCGGAAAATACATTCGGTTCACCGAAACTGATTTAGATGACATCATCACGATGGCCAGCCAACCCGACCCTCACTGCGGAAGCCCAGAAAGCGCGTGAACAATCGGCGTTACGTTGGGATGGAAGGGATAGCAAATCAATGAAGGGTCAGCGCGGATGTGTAGTCCGAAAGGGCAGCACGTACTTCATCAAGTATCGAGACTCGGAGGGGAAGCAGAAGATGCAGGGCAGCAGCCCAGGCCATGGTTTTCGCAGCTACGATCAGGCTCAATCGCAGTTGCACGAAGTACTCGTCGAAGTTAATCGGGGAGATTATATTGCGCCCAGGAGCATTACCTTCGCGTCTTTCGCCGAACAATGGATCAAGGACCGGATTGGCATTCGAGGATCGACGGCATCCGCATACGGGTCGCTGATTCGCCAAAATTTGGTGCCGCGTCTAGGGAAGTTGCGAGTTCACGAAATTCACCTGCACCACGTGCAAGGCCTAGCGTCCAATTTGGCAGGCAGTCTGTCCGTGAAGAGCTTAAGAAATGCTATAACCCTCCTGCGCGTCATGCTGGTTGGCAAGAAGGGGCCGAGTGCAATCAAGCTGGGCTACATTCGTCATGACCCCACAAGGGGCGTCGAACTGCCGTCGAAGACTTCGGCGGAGATCCAGCCGCCGATTCCTGAGCAGGTATGGACATTGATCGAAACTGCGCAAGAAATGGCGAAGGAACATGGTTGCGCCAGGCTCGCTCATGACATTATCCTTCTCGACGCATTCACCGGATTGCGGCGCGGCGAGATTCTGGCGTTGCAGTATCGTGACGTTGACTGGTTCGCTGGGGAACTGAGCGTCAGCCGGTCGATCAGCAAGGTGAAGGCTCAGGATGGCGTGCACAAATGGGAGTGGAAGATTGGCCCGACGAAGAGCAGGAAAACTCGCCGGGTGGGTGTAGGAGAACGAGTGCTAAAGCTGCTTGCCGAACTTAGGCAGTCCGCCGCAGACGAGGAAGGATTCATCTTCACGCCTGAGATGGCCGGGCTCTCGGCTGGCACTTACCCGTTTGTTGACCCGGATTTCTTCAACGCTTCGATCTTTGGACCGGTTGCGGTGGCTGCGAAGTTGCACAGCATTCGCTTTCACGATTTGCGGCACTTCTTCGCGTCGATGCTGATTAGCCAAGGCGAAAGCGCGAAGTACGTCTGCGATCAGCTCGGGCACTCCGGCATCCAGATCACCTTCGACACCTACGGCCACCTGTTCCCGCAGTCCAGGCGGGACGCTTCCGGCAAGCTGGAGAAAATGATGTTCGGCAAGCGCCAAGAGCCACCGGTAGAAGGTTTGGTAGAAAAAGTGGCCGAGCAGGCGGTAACAAGACCTGCCAGCAAGAGACCAAACTGATGGTTATGGGTTGTGGATTGTTGAAATTAAGGCCTAATGTGGAGTTGGTTGCGGGGGATGGATTTGAACCACCGACCTTTGGGTTATGAGCCCAACGAGCTACCAGACTGCTCCACCCCGCAGTTAGATTCTAACGCACGCTGGTAGAGGCGTCAAACCTATCGCGGCTTTTTGTCGGCGCAAAGTGATAATGTCCTATTTGCGCAAAGTAGAAATGTCCTATTGACGACCTCCAGGCTGGGGAGGTGGCAGAAGGACAACTATTGATGACGCAGGCCGAGCGGGACCGGCTGGTGGCCTTGAAAAAGGCCAAGAAGAAACTGATTACCCAGAAGCAGGCGGCCGAGGAGCTGGGGATTACGGAAAGGCACGTGAGGCGTCTCCTGCGAGCTCTAAAACGCCGTGGGGATAAAGCTGTGGTGCATGCGTTACGAGGGCTGCCATCCAATCGCAAGATGGATGCCGACCTGGAGCGGGAGGCAGTGACAATCCTGTCGCGTGCGGTGTACCGGGGATTTGGCCCGACGCTGGCGTCGGAATACTTGGCTAAGAAACACAACATCGCGGTGAGCCGGGAGACGGTACGGCAGTGGATGATTCAAGCCAAGCTGTGGCGAGCGCGCAAGCAGCGGATCGAGAAGATCCATGCATGGCGTCCGCGACGCAGCCGCTGGGGCGAGTTGGTGCAGTGGGACACCAGCGACCACGACTGGTTGGAAGGGCGCGGAGCACAGATCTTGCTGATCAACATGATTGACGATGCGACCGGGCGGTGGTTCGCTCGCTTTGTGGGCAGCGACTCAACGGCGGAAAACATGAGCCTGCTGGAGAGCTACCTGAAAAAGCACGGGCGGCCGCTCGCATTTTACACCGACAAGGCGAGCCTCTTTCAGACGGCGGAGAAACGCAGGCGGGATGAGCCCGGAGTGGAGCAGGATAGGGTGGAAATGCCGCCGACGCAGATCGGTCGGGCGTTGCGGGAGTTGGCAATCACCTGGATAGCAGCGCACAGCCCGCAGGCCAAAGGGAGGGTAGAGCGCGGGTTTGCTACCGCTCAGGACCGGCTGGTGAAGGGGATGCGCGTCGCGGGAGTGACGACTTTGGAACAAGCCAACCACTACCTGGAAACCGAGTTTCTGCCCTGGGTCAACGCCACTCTGGCGGTGACGCCGGCCAGTGCCGACGATGCTCACCGGCCGCTGGAAAAGCAGCCTGATTTGGCGGCGATTCTCAGCCACGTGGAAAGCCGGCGGGTGAACAATGATTACACCATTCAGTTGGATGCGAAGATTTACCAGATCGCCCGCCAGGACATCCGCACTGGACTGCGAGGCGCAGTGCTGCGGGTCGAGAAGCGCCGAGACGGTTCTGTGGCGGTTCGATTCGGCGATCGCTACTTGCGTGTTTCTATCTGCGAGCAGCGTCCCAAGCTTCCAGCACCGAAGGCGCCCAGCCCAGCGCGGCGTACGGGGAAACCTCGCCCAGCCAGTGCATGGTGTAAGAACTTCGATCTGAAAAAGTCACCCAAGATCTGGCAGGCCTCGGAAGGTTCCGCCAAGCCGGAGTCGCTCTGAAAACCCGCCACAACGCAAAAGGAAAGCCGGGCAAGCCCAGCCCGGCAGCTTCGCGCTTTCTCTATTCAAGGCCTCCGCTCCGAGACTCCACCCAAGTAATGAGAATGTCAAAGTCAAAAGCAAAACCCTCGGAGGGTACCCCGCAGGGCCCGGTTGACCGAGGGTTTGCCGCCGATTACTTCGGAGCCAGCCCCGTCGCATCGGCCTTGAATCTTCCCCAGGAGCGCGACTCCCCGGAGAATCGAAGTCAGACTATCACGCACCCTCCGCCAACACGGTCAAAACCGGATATTTCTACTTTGCAGGGAATAGGACATTTCTACTTTGCGTTGACAACCTATCGCGGCTTTTTTGTCGCGACCTTTTTGGTCAGCCGCCCGCGGCGCGTGCGCGCGGCTTTTCCTTTTGCAGCGCTTTCACCTTCTGCAGATGCTCGCGGCGGTCGACAATGTAGTAGTAACGCGCCGAAGCCTCGCCGCCGCTCAGGTGCGCCAGCATTTGTTCCAAAGCGTCGCTTGGATTGTTGGCCTGGACGCCGATGGAACGCAGGTAGCCCGAGTGGCGTAATCTCTGCCATAACTCCGGCAGCGTATAGCGACGCTCCAGCGTCAAGCCGCCGGCCAGTTGGGACCGGCTCACCAGATACTGCACCAGCAGCAGCTCGTCGAAAAGCATGGGCGCCAGGTACAGGCGTCCGTGCTCCACCTCCCAGGGCTTGAGCGGCGCGTCGTGCTCGGGCTCGGGCGCCAGTCTCCGCGAGCGCCGGATAGAGTGCACTCCCGCGAATTCCGCCTGCCAGTTTACTTTGGGCTCTTTGCGGCCGAGGTAATGCAACGAAATATCGCGCAGCCACGCTGGATCGTTCAGGTCTAGATTGACGCTGATCTTTTCCAGCCATTCGAAAAAGGCGTGCTGCTGCGTGGCCTTCTGCTCCAGGACAACAAACTGATCCCCGGAAGTAGGCAGCGACTTTACCAGGTTCCGCCGCAGCGTATCAGTGGCTTTGCCGCTTTCGATGCGATGAGAAGCGATGCGGGCGTGCCATTTGGACGGCGCTCCACAATATGGGCAGGGTTGCTTGTCGTCCTGCGCGGCGAAGAAGGGACGCACCGGCGCGGCGGATGTGAGTTCCTCAAACGACGGCGTGTAGCGCTTGATTTCAGCGAGGGCCGTTTTGGGCGCCAGACTCATGGCATGAGTGAAGATCTGCCAGACGCAGGCCACGCAGAGCGATAGCTCGCTCGAGACCACGGATTCCGGCGGAAACGCGGACAGATCCACCCGGAAAACGGAGGGCTTCGACTTTTTGGCCGAATGTTTCTTTCTCGCGCTCTTTCTTGCGACGGTTTTCTTGACCACGGCCTTCTTCACTGGCTTCGCGCGCTTCCCCGTTCGAGTTGCCATCCTCCAGGTTTACCAGAACTGAAGCCTGCCGTATGCTAACCACATGGCGAAGGCTGACAAGAGGCATTCCAGAAGACTCCAGTACCGCGTGGGACTCGGAGTGACGGTGAGCTTGCTGATAGGCGGCGCCATCGCGTCGGTGTCCTGGGCCAGCCTGGCAAACACCCGCGCGGCGATCGTCCAACTCACCGACGAACAAGTCCACGGGCTTCTTACCGGTTTGGACACGCGGGTCCAAAACCACTTGCAGAGCGCAATGATCGCGGCACAGCTTTCCGAAAAACTCATGAGCAATGGAGTGTTGCGGCAGGACCAGGACGTGCTTGCTCGCCACTTTACCGAGATCTTGCGGGCCAATCCTGCGTTCGCCTGGGCGAGTTACAGCGATGCCATGGGCGACTTCACCGGGGCTTATCGGGCTCCGGACGGTTCGCTGCACGTGAGCCAAACCACGCTGAAGGGCAATGGCCGGGTTCACGACTACACGGCCGGGGCCGGCGGGGCGTGGGAACGGCACTATGAGGAGTCCGTGAACGACTACGATCCACGCGATGAAGAGTTCTACAAGGCTGCTCAGCAAGCCCGGAAACTGGTCTGGGTGGGGCCGGTCATTTTTTACGACGAGGGGGTGCCGGGCATTACCTGTGCGGACCCTCGCTACTCGAAGGAAGGAAAGTTGCTGGGCGTCTTGACCGTCGATTTCAATCTCAATTTCCTTTCGGATTTCGTTAGTCAACTGCATTTCGGAAAAAGCGGAAAGGTGTTCATGTTCGATCAAGACCGCCATGTGATCGCCTTCCCGGGGTTGCGGCTGGTGGAGAATGCCGGGCAGGGAACTGCGGGCAAGCTGTTGACGGAAGCCGATGTCCCCGATCCTGTTTTCCAGGCCTTCTTAGCCCGCAAGGAAGCGCAGTTGGAGGAGCAGTTCTCCGTGCTGCAGGCGAACCAGCGATATGTGGCCGGATACCGGCGCCTGAAGGTGGCCGGCGGGCCCACTTGGTTTCTGGGAGCCTACGCTCCCGAATCGGATTTCATGGGAGTGTTGACGCGCAACCGCGAGGCTGCGTTCACAGTTGCCGTGGTCGCTCTGTGTATCGGCCTGCTCCTCACCCTGATCCTGGCGCGGCGCATCTCGGTTCCTCTGACACGGCTGGCGTCGGAGATGGAGGAAGTGGGCGATTTTCAACTCAGCGTTCGCCCTCCGATGAAGACCATCTTCAAAGAAGTGGCCACCATGGATGAATCGCTGCTCCACATGAAGGGCAGCCTGCGATCGTTTTCTTACTACGTGCCGAGAGACCTGGTCCGGGCCATGCTGGAGTCCGGCCAGGAGGCCACGCTCCAAGGGCAGACGCGCGAGATGACGGTCTATTTCTCCGACATTGCGGGTATGACGTCGATGGCCGAAACGATGGCTCCCGATCAACTGGTGCAATTGCTCAGCCGCTACTTCGACGAGATGACCCAGGTGATTGCAACGCAGGGCGGGACGGTGGATAAGTTTATCGGCGATGCCATCATGGCGTTTTGGGGAGCTCCCGCTCTAACGGCGGATCACGCGGCGCGGGCCTGCGAGACGGCGCTCAGATCGCAACGCAAGCTGGCCGAGTTGCGAGCCGCTCCCGATGTCGCTGGATTCGAACATATTCGCGCTCGCATCGGCATCGCCACCGGGGACGTGCTGGTGGGCAACGTCGGCTCGCACGACCGCTTCAATTACACGGTGATGGGGGACACCGTGAACCTGGCTTCGCGTCTGGAAAGTTTGAACAAGCTGTACGGCACTGAAATATTGATGAGCGACCCAACTGGCGAAGCGCTTCGCCAGGGTATCATCGCGCGGCCGGTGGGCGTGGTTCAAGTGAAGGGCAAGCGCCAGTGTGTGGAAGTGTGGGAGCCGTTGTGCCTCGCCAATGAAGAGGACGCCGTTGCACGCGAGTTAAGCCGGCTGTTCGTCGAAGGCCTGGGAAACTACCTGGAGCGAGACTTTCAGGGCGCCGCCGAACAGTACCAAGCGGCATTGCGCCTTCGCCCTTCCGACAAACCCGCAGCCGTGCTTCTGGAACGCTGCCGCGAATTCCAGAACGCTCCCCCGGCAGAGGATTGGAATGGCGTGTACGTCGCGACGGAGAAGTGAAGCTGCCCGGTGACCTTATATACTGGATCTCGCATGGAAAGCTCGGCGCGGGTCAACGTTTCGGAAGTCATCGCTAACAGCAGCTTGGGCGGGTTTCAACTCGGCCTGTGTATCCTGTGCGGCCTCTGCCTGATTATGGATGGATTCGACGTGCAGGCCATGGGTTACGTCGCGCCCTCCATCCTGAGCGAGTGGCACATCGGGAGGGCGCAGTTCGGCGGCGTGGCGGGCGCGGGCCTGTTCGGGATTCTGGTGGGATCGCTGCTGTTCAGCATGCTCGCGGACAAAATAGGACGCCGCCCGGTGCTGATTGCCGTTACGCTGTGTTTTTCGGCGCTGACGTTTCTCACCGCTCGCGTGGCCGACGTGCAACAAATGCTCATCGTCCGCTTTCTGGCCGGGATGGTACTGGGCGCCATCATGCCGAACGCGGTCGCCTTGGTGGGAGAATACAGCCCGCTGAAGCTGCGCGTCACCATCATGATGATCGTGGGTAACGGATTCACGGCCGGCGCGGCCTTTGGCGGATTTATCGCGGCCTGGTTGATCCCACGTTTCGGATGGCGCTCGGTGTTTTACTTCGGCGCGGCCGCGCCGCTGATTATCGCGGCGATCATGATTTTCGCGCTCCCTGAGTCGCTCCAGTTCCTGGTGCTGCATGGGAAGCGACTGGGACAAGCCTCGCGCTGGCTCAGGCGCATCGATCCGGCGGTGTCCGCGGATGCCAGTCGATATTTCGTGGAAGAGACCAAACGAAAAGGCGTTCCCTGGATCCATCTGTTCCACGAAGGCCGGGGAACCGGAACGATCTTGCTGTGGATCATCAACTTCATGAATCTTCTGAATCTCTATTTCCTGGCGACGTGGCTGCCGACAGTCGCCAATCAGGCCGGATACGGCATCCGGACGTCGGTGCTGGTAGGAACCATGGAGCAACTGGCTGGAATGATCGGAGGTTTCACGCTGGGCTTCCTGGTAGAGCGCTTCGGGTTCGTGGGAGTGCTCACCAGTTGCTTTGCGCTGGCCTGTATCACGATTTCGCAGATCGGCCAGCCGGGCCTGCCGCTGGGGATGCTATTCCTGGTGGTCTTTTTGGCTGGTTATGGGGTGGCGGGTGGGCAGACCGCGATCAACGCTTTGTCGGCCACTTACTATCCGACGGATTTGCGAGCCACAGGGATTGGCGCGGGACTGGGCATAGGAAGAATCGGAGCGATTATCGGACCGGTAGTCGGCGGCGTGCTGATGAGCCAGCATTTGCCCTCCCAGAGACTGTTCCAGGTGGCTGCGGTTCCGGCGCTTGTTTCTGCCATCGTGATGGCGGCGATGCACTGGGTTCTGAAGGCGCAGACAGTCCGAACCGAGCCAGTAATTCCCGCCGGCCAAAGCCTGTGACGTAGAGGGCCCTGCTGTCCAGATCCTGAGTCACCCATTTTCTTTTCAAGGCGACCTTTAAGAGAGCTGCCCCCAGCGCTCCGCCGACATGCGGCCGCCGCTCACTCCAATCCAGGCAGGCGTAGGCGAAGCGACGGCGCAGCTGTCGAGTTGAATCCAGATCGATGCCAAGAGCCGCAAAAGCCTTGGCCCCCTCCGGAGTGAGATCGTATCGGGGAGAAAACCATCCCAGCGCCTGGAACCGGTCGTGCATGGACACGGCAACCGTGCCGGCCATGTGATCGTAGCAAGTGCGGGCGGATCGCAGCCTGCTTGGAGTGTTCGGCACGAATTTTCCGCGAGAGCCTCCGGCGAAAACGCTCAACGCCTCCAGCATTCTCGCGACGTCCAGCCCTCCCAGGCTGTAGTAGCGATGTTTTCCCTGGGCGAACACTTTAACCAAACGCTCGCTCCTGAGCCGGTCCAAATGGACGCTCGCCGTGGATGGACTCACGCCGGCCACCAGGGCCAGTTCGGTGCTGGTTCGCGCACGCCCGTCCAGCAGGTAGTAGATCATGCGGGTTCGCGCCGGCTCGCCAATGGCCACCGCCAGGTTCGAAACAGCATGCATACTTTGATGCTAAACGAAGTGTTCCTGCCGGGCAAGTGGCATACTGCCGATTATGACCCTTACCTGCGTCATCCGCTATGAAATCGATCCTTTCCAGCGAGAGGGCTTTCGGAAATATGTCGAAAATTGGGGTCGCATCATTCCGCGCTGCGGGGGACACCTCATCGGATATTTTCTGCCTGCCGAAGGCACCAACTACGTCGCCTGGGGATTGATCGCCTTCGACAGCCTGGCCGCTTATGAAGCATATCGCGCACGCTTGAAGTCGGACCCGGAGGCGCGTGAGAATTTCGATATGGCACAAAGCCAGCGGATCATCCTGCGCGAAGAACGTAACTTCGTGGAGGTAGTGGATGGAACGTTCGGCTTGCCGTCTGCGCTATGAAGAAAATCGGAATCGTGGGCGGTGTGGCTTGGTTATCCACCGTCGATTACTATTCCCAGATCTGCCGTCGAAGTGAACGCCGGTATGGCTCCACGCCCGAAATGAGTATCGAATCGTTAGACCTGAACAAAGCCGTCGCTTACCTGGGCATGGACGGCGACGAAGAATCCTGGGCGATATTCGACGAATATCATCGCGCGGCGCTGCGTCGTTTGGAAGCGAGCGGCGCGGAATTCGCAGTGATCGCGAGCAACACGCCACACCATCGCTTCGCCTCCATCGTGCGCGGCATCGGAATTCCCGTCATCAACATTCTGGAGGTGACCGCCCAGGAAATCGCGCGGCTGGGGGCTTCCGAGGTTTTATTGCTGGGTACGGAGTTGACCATGCAATCCTCCGAGTTTCGCGAGGCCTTCGCCAGGCATGGCGTGAGGGCCGAGGGGCCGCGCGATGAAGAATCCAGGACCAATACGGAGGAATTGATCGCGGAATTACAGCTTGGAAGGGCAGCGGGGGCGGCCGAGAGACTGGGCCGGATTGCGAGAATCTCGTTCGAGAGCCCGTTCAACACGCAACCAGTGGTGTGCCTGGCCTGCACCGAGTTGCCGCTTGCGTTTCCGGAGCAGAAGATGCTGGCTACGTTTGAGTACGACGGATTGACTTATATCAACACCACCGCCATGCACATCGAGGCGGCGCTCAATTACTTAACATGATGCTCTTCCACTTCTTTATTATTCTCGGTACACACATACTCTAGAACCTCCTCGCCCTTCGGCATCAATACCCAGGTCCGGACATTGGTGAACGGCTTGGTATACATTTTGGGATCGTCCACCGTGATTTCGTAGCCCAAATGAGTGGCATCGATGCGATGGAAGCGCTCGATGAGGTGCAGGTCCTCGCTGACGGGATGGCCGCGCGTATCGAGCAACATTTTGGGCGTGGCAAAGAACGGGCCCACGGTATCCACCACCAGCGTGTCGCCCTCCCAATGGCCCACCGAGTGCCCGTACCAAAAGGTCTCCAAGGCTTCATCCGCCGTGGGGTGTGGACGGCCATCCAGGTAAACAACGTGGAACGCGAACATCGATTCGTGTAGGAACACGATCTCCTTCGGCGTTTGGACGATCTCAGTTGCCACAGGAGCGTTCATCGATCGCGTGTAGCCCATGGGATTGCAATGGGCCGTGGCATCGTAGCGAGCGGGATCGTAGTTTTTGGTCCATTCGGCGGCCCAGGCGGTCATGGGGAGCTCGCCGCCGGTCCCTTTTTGGCTACAGCCGGTCATCTCGGCGCCGCACTTGTTGCTGGGCTTGTGCTGGAAATCCTCCAGGTCCTTGCTCATGTCCATCACGAAAGGATGGTCCCATAGGCCGCTCAGATCGGGCTTGCCGTCCGGGGTGCGGGGAATCGGGGTGCTCGCGACCTGCGCGACTGCCTGTATCGAAAGAAGCGGCAATGCGATTGCAATGAAAAGAACTGCTGGGAGCAGAGGATTTCGCACTTTAAACCTCCAAAATAACGGCGCGGTATCGAGCGGGTTAGCGGCTTCATTCTAATGGGCTGAAAAGCGGCAAGTCAAGCGAGGCCTCGCCTGGATAGCAAACCCGCTCGCCCTCCACCTTGGCGAACGGCGTCATGGCGTGCGGTTGGGACCTGATGGCGCTCAGAATGTCGAGCACCGCAATGCCGCGCGCGACCAGGGCATCGGCAATCAACGAACGATGGCATCGCCAGGGAACGGCTTCGGCGCACATGATCGCGGTGGGGACTTGGGAGGCGAGTTCCATCAGATGCTTCAGGTTTTGGCCGAACTCCGGGGTTTGCATGTAATCCGCGTAGCCCCGAAAGGATGCATTGCGCCAGCCGGTATTCACAGAATCCTTGCGGGGGTGACGGAGCCCGCCCAAACCCGGGAGGTGGCGGTACTCGATGCCCACGGCTTGCAGGCTGGGCGGCAAGTTTTCGCGGCTAAACTGCGGGTTGCGGCGCGATTTCGGAATGGTTCGAACATCCACCAGCCGCTGGATGCCCTGCGACTGCAACATTCCAATGAATTCATCAATGGGATGTGTGGAATGCCCGATGGTGCTTATGGTCATGGCCGGGTTCCTTAGCCCAAAGTAGCAGACCGGCCTTAAGAGTTGCGAGAGTTATGCAAGGTTATGAATGCGAGTCATAGAAAATTTCTTCTTTACGACCAATCAGCTCCCAAATATACTTAAAGTGACTTCTTCCGTGATGGAAGTTTGTCACAACAACGGAGTCCGTTTGCCTCCGAAGACGTGCTCTTCGATCGGAGCACCTTCACCGCCTTCAAGAAAAAGTAAGGAACTATTGAATGGCAAGCAGTGTTTGGAATGAACGAACCCCGGTGTGAACATTTAGTCTTCGCGGGCAACGGAATGTCCGGGGTGGCTTGCGCGGAAGAGCTGCTCAAGAGCGGCCAGGTTTTCGACATCACCATTTTTGGCGACGAACCCCACGCCAATTATGACCGAACTTTGCTCTCCAGCGTGTTGGCCGGCGAGCGCGACATCGATAGCATCACTTTAAACGATATCGAGTGGTATCAAGAATATGGCATTCGGACCCGCCTGGGAATCCGGGTGGAGGAGATCGACCGGCTGAATCGAGCGGTTCGCAGCAGCGACGGCGATTGGACCAGTTATGACAAGTTGATCCTGGCCACTGGGTCGCGCCCCGAGATTCCCTCCATCGAGGGTCTGGACAAAACCGGCGTTTTTGTTTTTGGCACTTTGGACGATACCCGAAAGATATCGGAGGCCGCTGGCCCGGGGGTGCGTGCGGTCGTGGTCGGCGGCTGGCTAGCGGAGGAAGCGGCGCGCGGGTTGCGAAAGCGCGGCTGCGAGGTGGTAGTGGTGGAATCGGGCGGCTCCTTCGATTCGCAGATTGAGGCCGTGCTCGGGGAGCGGCGGGTGGAAGCGGTGCGGTTCACAAGCGGCGAAGAGTTCGGAGCTGATCTGGTGGTGATCGCCACGAATTTGCAACCCAATGTCACGCTGGCGCGCAATGCGGGGCTGGAGGTGAATCGCGGAATCGTGGTGAACGATCAGCTGGAGACATCGGATCGATACATTTTTGCCGTCGGCGGGTGCACGGAACATAATGGACAGGTTTTCGATTGCTTTCCTCCCCTACTGGAACAAGCAAAAGTACTGGCCGCGAATCTGGCGGGCGCGCGAGGGCACGGTTTCACGGATCTGGATACGGTGTTTCACGAATTGATCGCATCGCCTCTCCACCAACCTGCGGAGTAAACAATGGCTGCCGCGGCCAGCCATCCCAGGGCGTAGTCCGGTTGCGCGCCCCAGCGCAGAAGCGCCGAGTGCATCAATCCGAACCAGGAGAAGAGGGCGGCGACCAGGCACCAGATGGCTGCGCGTTGGAAGCGGCGGTCGATCAGTTCGCTGATTACCGAGGCCACCACCAAAACCAGGAACAGAAATCCATTGCCTAATCCCAAGACTGACGACCAGTAAATAGAGCGGTTGAGCGCGGCTTGTACCACGGCATTTGCAGCCGAAAGCCCGAGCGCGGGCAGGGCTGAATTCACGGCGGTTGCTACTACTGCGCCGGCCGGAAGCACGAAGCCCAGCAACACGGCGGCCAGGTATTTCGGATCCACGCGCCGCAACGTCGCCATGCCGACGCCAATTGAGACGTAAGCGATGATGGCCGCCAGGATCGGCCAGGGAAATAATTGCGCGACAAAAATGGTGAGCCCGCTCATCACCACCGCGAGAAATAGCATCGGGGTCCAGAAGGCGAAGCTGATGCGCGCGCCCACCGCTTTGTACGGCGGGTGCATGGCATAGATTACCGGCGCAATCACGCTGCCCGCGAGACCACATACCAGCGTTCCCAGGCCGTCGCAAGCCAGGACGGCGCGGACGTCGTAATCGTCGCCGACAGCCGCGGCTCCGGCCACCGAGGCGATGTCTTGCAGCACTTGATAAATCGCAATGGGTGCGATCACCGAAAGATAAGGCAGCGCGAGTGTCAGGGCGCGCCAGGGTTCCCTCACAGCAGAGAATGGAAGCTGGAACGAGAGTCCGGACCACGTTGGATGCACGTATCCGATCGCTAGTCCCGCGGCCAGCGGCACGATCCAGGCGGCTAAGAACGGCGGAATGCGCCAGCGAGTGATTGGGATGCCGGCCAATACGCTGGCGAAGATAATGGCGAGTGCGATCAGGCCGATGAGCGGTTGATCGAAAACCCGCTGCAGAAGCACCAGGGCCAGATAGCTGTACATGGCCGCGCCGAACACCGTCATGGCGGCTGGAGCGGGAATGAATCGGCGGAAGACGCCGGCAAAAGGGGCTGCGGCCAGCTTGATGATTCCAGTCCAAGCCACAGCCGCCGCGCCGATGCTCCATGCCTGGTTGGCGTCGTGCGTTTCCAGGTACACCGGCAACATGATCGATAGCGTGTAGGCGATGATGGCTGGTACGTTGTTGCCGTACACGTGCGCCGTCACGTTGGTTCGCGATTCGCGGTGCGCCAGGCGTTCGGCTAGAAGGACCAAGCCCAGTGAGCCAGTTAAGAAACCGAGAGCGTAGCCTGGCAGCAGATGGGTGACGCTAAATCCGGCTGGGATTCCTACGGGGAGCAGGAGAAAAACCGGGATCACCATCTGTGCCAGGTTGAAGCCTAGCTGCGCGATGGTGGTGTCGAGATCGCCTCGGCTGAGCGTCCACCATTGCGGCGTCATTTGCGATCAGATCTTAAATGATTCGAGCGATTCCGGCGCGAACAATTCAGCCGGCGTGAGCAGCCGCTTCGCCAGGCCTTGCCCATGCGAATAGCGGAGGAAAGTCTGTAGCACATGAGTGTTCGGCTCCAGGCCGTATGGCCAAAAGTCGCGGCCCATCAACTTTTCGGTGTCTTCGACGTGCTGCACCAGCCAGGGCAGCATGGCCTTCAGCGCTCCCATTTCGTGCAGATCCTCGTAGGTGTCGCGCTGCGCGAGTGCGAATGCTTTCGACAGCGACTGTGCCACCCAGCGATGTTTTTCGTAAACGTCGCGACGAATCACCACCACGTGCATGATGGGGAAGATCTTGGTCTTCAGATAATAGTCGCGCTCCACCGGTTGGTAATCTTCGAACAACCGGCGCACGTTTCCAGAGCCGCGCTTGAATGTTGACGGGGCGCGCGCGGTGAAGAGCGCGTCAATTTCGCCGGAGTGGATCATCTGCGATAGCGTTTTCGCGGCCGGGATGGGCTGCACTCGAAACTCGGGCGGCAGCGATAGCGCAATCTTTTCGGGACGGCCGGGCTGCTCCTCGCCGCCGGTGAAATACTCGGGGCTGGTGACGGGCACGCCGTACTCGTCGCTCAGGATGCCGCGAATCCAAACCGGCGCGGTCATTTGATATTCGGGGCTGCCGACGCGTTTGCCGATCAAGTCCTTCGGCTCGCGAATGCCGCTGGCGGCGTGGATGTAGATGCAGGAGTGCCGGAACATGCGCGAGGGAAAGACGGGAATCGCGATGAAGGGCGGATTTTCGCGGAACAGCGACAGCGTGTACGACGACAGCGACATCTCGGCGACGTCGAACTCCTGATGCCGCAGCATGCGGAAAAAGGTCTCTTCCACCGGCAGATTGAGATAGTTCAGTTCGACGCCGTCAACGCTCACCCGGCCTTCGAGCAAGGCGCGCGTTCGATCGTAATTCCAGCAGGCCAGCGTGAGCTGGAGTTTCGCCATGATGAATGTCCGGCCTATTCGTAATATGCCGGCGATCTTTTCAGCTTGGCGTTGGCGGCGTAATCGTGTTCGATCCAAAGCTGCGCGCCGGATGTCTTGAGGAATTCCTCGACTTTGGCGCGGCTGGCGAGGGACTGCTCTTTGTTGTACTCGAAATTCGGCACGTGGTCGGTAAAGCGCTCTTCGTTGTAATGATACAGATCGCCCGCCACCAGAACAGGGCCGGTTTTACGGAGCTTCAGAAATAGCACCTGGTGGCCTGGCGTATGGCCTGGCGCGGGTTTGATGATCACGGTTCCATCGCCGAAGACATCGTAATCGGACGTGGCGGAAATGATGGTGGTTTTGCTGTCCTTGAGAGCGCTGTAGTTTTTCTCGACGCGCACGGGGGCGGGCTTGTCGGAAAACATGATGTCGCGCTCGGGCTGCGACACCAGCCAGGTGGAAGCGGCGAACATGTTGGCGTTGGCGGTGTGATCGATGTGATAGTGCGAAAACGCTATGTATTTGATGTCTTCCGGCTCATACCCGATGGCTTCGAGTTGCGGCTTGAGCGGCTTCGTCACCGAGATCATCCCTTGGTTAACGGGAGCGCCATCGGCTTTGAAATCGCTATCGGGAACTACGCCCACGTCCCACATCATCGTTCCTTTGGGATGCACTACCAGGAAACAGGGCACCGACATTTTCAACTCCGCGACATGGTCGAAGCCGAATGATTTCGCGTCGGCTGGGGTGAGGACGCCGCAATCGAAGACGTAAAGCCGCAGCGATTTTGGCGGCTTGGGCGGGTGATGCGGCGCGTTTTGCGCGAACAGAGAACCTGTGGCGATCGCGAGCAGGGCGAGGATGTGGGTACGTGACATGACTACTTATGATAATGCAGGATGGAGGATCAAGCTTCCATGCGATCGCGCGTCTCGGTCGCTGTTCGCTTGGGGCTTTCCTTGCGGTCGCTGGATGGGCGGCTGCATGTGGAACAGTACGTGTTCGATGTGGCGGGACTCGTTTAGGCGCCTCAGGCGCTGGGCGAATGCTTCGATTTGGTCTTTTGAAAAAACGAAGCCATCCTGGACGGGGTCGTAAGGAATCCCTCTACGTTTGTGGAGTTCCAGGAGGGCGGCGGCACGTTTCAGTTGGCGCTCTTGCTCGCGACGGCGCTCGTCCTGGATTTCGCGGAGCATGCCCAAGGTTTTTTGAAACTGGCGGGAGAGCCGCTGGGAGTGCAGGCCGAGGGTGGCTAGCTGCGGGATTAGGGTTTGGGGGTTGGGGGTTTGGGAGAGAAGCTCGGCTTCGAGGAATGGGATTCGGTTGAGGCGCCAGGCGGTGTCGGCGAGTTCCTGAGTGATCTGGGTCTCGGTTGGAGTGGCGGGCTGGTGTTCGTCGAAGAGCTGGCGGCAGTGGCGCTGGTAGCTGGCGGGGTCCTCGGTGGCGAGGACGGGGGAGCGGCTGGTGAGGCCGTGGCTGAGGGCATTCTGGGAAGAACGCTGTTTGCCGGCGGCGGTGCGGGGTCCGGTGGAGAGAAGCGCGTTCGCGCGGTTGGCGCGAGTGCGAGCGGCTGGGTTTAGGGGTCGGGGATTGGGGGTTAGGGGTTGGGGGATCGGGTTTGTCATGGATGACCTCGGGTGCAGTTTTAGCACGGGCGGTTGGCGATTTTGCGTGCGGTGTGGCGGAAGTTGTTGGGTGGGAGGGGAAGATCGATTAGGGAGTGGGGTGAATGCTGAGGAATGGCGTTCCCCGGGCTGGATTGCTTAAAAGCTGACCACTCACGGAGAAGCTGCGAGAGGGGCAGTTCCGCGAGATGGCGACTATACGTCCGGAAGGATTAGTAAACCCCTTCGCCATCAGGAGGAGTAGTTTGGTCAGGCGGATTTATCTGTGAGCTTTCGGCAGAGGCGTACACAGTTCAGAAGTATCCTCTGTTACCCAGTAGTGCCAGTCCTGGCGATGATCATACGAGAAGAGTTGTTGTATCAGACCGCCGATGAGACACCGAGATGCGTCATCGTCCGAATGCCCACGCCACCATCAGCGGAAACTCTTCCCGCCAGAATGCGCCACCGTGCGACCCGGCTCGCTCACTCATGACGACATCCGCATCTGCATCGCGCAGCGCTTCCGCCCACCTCCTTGCGTTCGCGAGGAAGAACGGCTCCTGTGTGCCAGCGACAAGGTACGTGCGCGGAAGCGGACTCGGCATAATGCCGGGCGGTTTGTAACCGCCGCCAGGCGAGGCACACAAGACCACGCCGAAGACATGTGGATGTCGAAGCCCAAGAGCGAGGGCCAGCTCTCCACCTGCCGAGACGCCGAACACGGCGGTACATTCAGCGGGGAGCTCCACGCCAAAGCGCGACTCCGTCCACCGGCGAACGTCCTCGACGAAGAACTTCTCGTGTGCGGCGAACCGCTCAGGCTCAAAGCCCGGTGAGTACTCATGGAGACGCAGCATCTCATCGGTCAGCGCATGTACTCCGACGATCATTGTGGACGGTACATCGGCCTTCTCGAGCAACCTACCCCACTTCGAGATTCCCTGACCGTCACCGGCGAAGACGATTGCTTCGGGCGGGTCCGGTGGCACGCACACCGTGACCTGTCTTCCACCGTCGTACTCGAACATCTCGGTGACCAACTCCCCCGAGAATGCGCCGGCGGGATTGGCGGGCGCTCCGTCGGACTCACTTAGCTTGCGGTTCACGGGATTGCGCGCTTCCTTTTTCATGGCCTTGCCTCATTTTAGAACCTTGGAACTCCAACATATTGATTGTGAATGCTGGAAATGGTCTGTGCCAAGCTTACATAATAGGCCGTACGGCCCCAGAGGATAGTCTGCGGCCATCTTGAATCAGCCTAAGGCAGCGGTAGCGAGTTCTGTTGCGGTCACTCCAAGGCAAAGACCGAAGCGGCTTTGCCTGTAACCCCTGCCTTGCCCGCTAGTGTTTACGAATCGCCGAAGGACGAGGCCACTTGGGCGAAAAACGGCCATTGCTGCGATGCGGCAGGTAGGCTGGTGGAATCCTAATCTAACGCGTCGTGAGCACCGTGACGGACACCGGGAAATCAGGCTTCCAGGCGATAGCGCGTCTCCGCGCGACGGTAGAGCGGTCGCCACACCAGGCGATTCACCGATACCACCAGAGTGGCCATCACGATGGTGGAAAGAAGAAGCAGAGCGAAATTTCCCGCGTCGGTGGCTGAGCTGATTTCAGCGCCCAGTCCGAAGGTGGACAGCACCTGTCCCTTGAAGTGGAAATATTCGGCCACGATGCTTGCGTTCCAAGCGCCGCCCGATGCGGTGATCAGACCCGTGATGAGGTAAGGAAAAATGGCGGGCAGAATCACGATGCGCCAACGATCGAACTGGCTGAAGCGGTAGACCTCGGCCACTTCGCGGAATTCGGAAGGGATGGCGATGGCGCCTGCTATTACGTTAAACAGGATGTACCATTGCGTGCCCAGCAGCATCAGCAGAATGGAGCCGGTGTTCAAGCCGCCGCCCAGACTGATCAAACCCAGCAGCAGAACCGGGAATAGCGCGGTAGCCGGAACCGACGCGGCGATTTGCGCCAACGGCTGCGCGATTCTGGCCAGCCGCGGGTTGAAACCGATGGCGACGCCCGCGGGGATGGTCCAGGCCGATGCAATAACAAGCGCCGCCACTACGCGCAGAAACGTTGCGCCCGCGCTTTCGAGGGTAGTGAGAAAGTCGGCTGGCGTAATCCCTTTGAGAAGCAGCAGACCTTGGAACACTCCGTGCAGAATGAGGAGCAGCGCAATAATGCCCGCCAAGGCTGTAAAGGCCCTTTGCCACGTTGACGGAGGCGCGGCGGCTTCCTGGGGCTTGTGCGCCGCGGATAGATACAGACGGTCCACAAACGGCGTGGTAACGCCCTCGCGCAGGCGAGTTAATAGAGGCGACTTGCGCAGCAGGTTGAGCACTGGCGAGCCGTGGGCGCTGGAACTCTCTACTTGCTCCAGTTTGAACTTTTCGGACCACGCGATGGCGGGTCGCCAGACCAATTGATCGATCATGACGACGACGCCAATCATGGTGGCGATGCCCCAAGTGATGGCGGCGGTGTCACCCGCGCTGGCGGCGGACTGCAAATAGGATCCGAGGCCGGGCAGTCGAAAGTCGCGTTTGCCGAGCACGAACATTTCGCAGGCCATCAGGAAAAACCAGCCACCGGCTACCGAGACGATGGAGTTCCACACCAATCCGATGGCGCCTTGCGGTAATTCCAATTGCAGAAAGCGCTGGAGTTTTCCGAAGCGGTACACGCGCGATGCTTCCATCAGTTCCCGCGGCAGGGCCTTCAGCGATGCATAAAAGCTAAAGGCCATGTTCCACACTTGGCCGGTGAAAATGAGCACGATGGATCCGAACTCGACGCCCAGCTGGCGCGATGGAAACAAGGAGACCATGGCCAGCATCACCCCGGGGAGAAAGCTCAGCACCGGGATGGACTGCAGGATGTCGAGCACCGCGAGCATGGGCGCTTCCACGCGCTTGTGATAGGCCGCGAAATATCCATACCCGATTGCAAACAGCAGGCTCAGCAAATAGGCGACGACCATGCGGACCAGCGAATAGAACGCGTAGCGCGGAAGCGCGGCGGGCGAAAGCGAAATCTCGACGGCAGCCACGGGTGCGCTGAACCAATAGCGCGCCACGGCGACTACCGCGTAACCGGTGGCGAACAAGCCCGCGAAAACGATCGCGTCCATGAAAAGGTTCCAGGTCCGGTCCGGTATCAGCGAGCGCGACAGCTCTGGAACTTTCATGTTTCTGTTCCGACTTCCATTTTCTCCGGCTCGCTCGGCGTTTCCTCGGGAATGAAAAACCGCTTGCGTTCAGAATCGTGATCGAATAGCTCGGCGTAGCGTCCCCAATTGATGGCCGTCTCGAGCTGGCGCACGGTTTCTTCCTCGCTGAAGTGCTCGTCCAGGATGTCGTGGAAGAATTCGTCGGGGAGAGTGTGATCGGACTTCGATTCCAGCGCGCGCTTGATCTGCTTCAGCAGGGCGACGTGTTCGAGCGCGGCGTTCCGGAACAGCTCCTTTTGGCGCAAAATGAGAGCGTTGGCGAATTCCAGGCCGGCGGGAGTGATCTCCACGTCGCCTTCGGCCAACTTCACAAATCCGAGCAGGGCCGCCGCTTCCACGATGGGCAGAAGGTCGTCGATCTCAAACGACAGCAGGTCAGCCAGCTGGTAGACATCCTCGCGCCCGTTGTGATCGGCGAGAATTTCGAGGAATCCCGCGATGCCACCGGTGCGGGCGTGTGGCAGCATCGGATATTTTGCCTGCGCGACAGCGGATGTGCCGGCCGCGGGGCCCGACAATGGAACCGCGAGGTCGCTGTCGGATTTGGTAAGCACCTGGTAAATGTAATCGACAATCTTGGTGAACCGGGGGTGCTTGCGGTCGCGCGGGCGGGGAAGATCGACATGAAAGTCTGTGCGGATGCGCCCCGGATTCTTGCCGAGAACCACGATCCGATCGCCTAGCAGGACCGCTTCCTCAATGTTGTGCGTCACGATGAAGACGGCGCGCGTGGGCATTTTCTTGTCTTCCCACAGTTCCAACAGTTCGCTGCGGAGGTTTTCGGCCGTCAAAACATCCAGCGCTGAAAATGGTTCGTCCATGAACAGCACTTCCGGCTCCACAACCAGCGCGCGGGCGAAACCCACGCGTTGCTTCATGCCGCCGGACAGCTCTTTCGGATAGGCGCTCTCGAAACCGTCCAATCCCACTGAGTCGAGCATTTTGACGCTGCGAGTGGTTCGATCCTGGGCGGCAACGCCGCGCGCTTTCAACGGCGCCTCCACGTTTTCCAATACCGTGAGCCAGGGAAAGAGCGCAAAACTTTGGAAGACGATGGATACGTTCTCGCAGGGTCCGTCCACCGCGGCGCCGTGCCACAGCACCTGGCCGGCGGAGGCCTGCGACAGGCCGGTAAGAATGCGAAGCAGCGTGGATTTGCCGGATCCCGACGGGCCCAGCAGCGTCAGAATCTCGTCCGGATAGATGGCGAGGTCCAGCGGCGCAATCACCTGGATTCGGTTGTCACTCGGCTGGTCGTAGAACTTTTCTACTTGTCTTGCTTCAATCAGCGGCTCCGGCACGCTGCCATTATCGCAGCCAAGCCGCGCTATACCAAGTTCATGGAATCGTCACACCCGATTCTTAGCAGGACGCTGAAAAAGGGCCATTCGATGCCGCTTGCTGACGCGCGCGGTTCAGTAACAGCTTGGGAATCAGCGGCAGCCCTTCTGAACCGCGACTGTGAAGGAGCGACAAGAGGCCTTTTTCAGGTGCCTGTTAGCGGATCTTGCCGGGACGGTGCGCGCGCACACGATTGATCGCGTCCTGGAAGGCCGCCGCAGGGCCACCCGTAAACGGTTTTCCGAACGTCGAACGGCGATCTCCATGGCTTCGCGTTCAGGGTTCGTTGCGGCCCGTTTTCACCTTTTGCACGTTGTTGGATGCGAACCAATCACCCAGAAAACGATGGGATGCTCCACTATGACAATGGTCCGAAGTATTCGCTGCCACAAGGAAGCTCCGGGGAATAATTCCGCTGCGGAGATTTTCTTCGCGGGGATCGTGTTGGCTACGAAGGACCGCATTGATTGGCTACCTACTAATCTTATCAGGTGTCTTTATGGACTCGATTCAAAAAATATATGAGCGAGTTTTGCCGATTGCGATATCGTGAAAGGTTCGCCAAACCCCTCAGTCAGGAGATTCCATGACCCGTACAGAAGTCCTTGAGTACGCAAAGAAGAATGGACTGAAGCAACTCGATTTGCGGTTCTGCGATATTCCCGGCTTACAACATCACGTTTCCTACCCGATCAGCGAGCTCTCCGAAGATTCGTTCCAGGAAGGCTTCGGCATGGACGGATCCAGCATCCGTGGCTGGGCCGCCATCAATGAGAGCGATATGCTGCTGATCCCGGATCCGGGCACCGCGTTCACCGATCCGTTTTATGAAATTCCGACGCTGGTGATGACCTGCGACGTGATCGACCCCATCACCCGGCAAAGCTACAATCGCGATCCGCGCTGGATCGCCCGTAAAGCCGAAATGTATCTGAAGAACAGCGGCATCGGCGACACGGCCTATTTCGGGGCTGAAGCGGAGTTCTTCATTTTCGACAACGTTCGCTTCGATCAGGATCAGCACTCGGGATTCTATTTCATCGACGCCGAGGAGGGCCGCTGGAATTCGGGGCGCGAGGCCGACAACCTGGGTTACCGGCCGCGCTACAAAGAGGGCTACTTCCCGGTGCCGCCCACCGATCACTATCAGGGCCTGCGCGCCCAGATGGTGGAAACCATGCTGCAGTGCGGGTTGAACATAGAGTGCCATCATCACGAAGTCGCCACCGGCGGGCAGTGCGAAATCGATCAGCGTTTCGACACGTTGGTGAAGTCCGCGGATAACATGCTGGTGTACAAATATGTGATCCGCAACACCGCGAATTTGCATGGCAAGACGGTGACCTTTATGCCGAAGCCGTTATTCGCGGATAACGGCAGCGGAATGCACACCCACCAGAGCATTTGGAACGCGGGCAAACCGCTCTTTGCGGGCGACGGTTATGCGGGCTTAAGTGGGCTGGGCTTGAACTACATCGGCGGTTTGTTGAAGCACGCGCGGGCGCTGTCGGCTATCATCGCGCCCACTACGAACAGCTATAAACGCCTGGTGCCGGGCTACGAAGCGCCGGTGAATCTGGCGTATTCGCGCCGCAACCGCTCGGCCGCCTGCCGCATCCCGATGTACTCGGCTAGTCCCAAGGCCAAGCGCGTGGAGTTCCGCCCGCCCGATCCATCGGCCAATCCTTACCTGGCGTTCGCGGCCATGCTGATGGCTGGCCTGGACGGCGTGCTGAACAAGCTGGATCCCGGCGAGCCGCTCGACAAGGACATTTACGACCTATCGCCGGAAGAGATGGAGAGCGTCCCTTCGATGCCATCGTCACTCGAAGAGGCGCTGGATTGTTTGGCCGAAGATCACGACTTCCTGCTTAAGGGCGACGTCTTCAGTGAAGATCTGATTGAGACCTTCATCGAGTACAAGCGGAAGAGCGAAGCGGATGCGATTCGTCTGCGCCCGCATCCCTACGAGTTCGCGCTGTACTACGACATTTAACAGGATGCCGAAAAAGGCAATTTGGCCACAGATAAACGCAGATGAACACCGATAAGGCAGGCTCAACTTTATTGTTTTCAATCGGTGTTTACCTGCATTGATCCGCGGCCAGCTATGTTCTTGGACTTTTTCAGCGGCCTGTTAAGAAGCGACACTTAAGACGCAGACGCGCCGAGGCCGGTTTTCAGGGCTATACGCAACGCGTGGCCCGCGTCTTGAATGGCTTGTTTGCCGGAATCGACGACGCCGGCCAGATTGAAGAACGCGTGAATCGCGCCTTCGTAGCGCTTCAGGGAAACCGGTACGCCGGATTCTCGCAGACGTTGCGCGTAAGCCTCGCCCTGATCCCGAATCGGATCGCATTCGGCGGTGATCACAAAGGCCGGCAAGCCCGCCAATGACTGCGCCTTCATCGGCGAGGCATGCGGATGACGGCCATCCTGGGGCTTGAGATAGTGCCCCCAAAAATAATCGAGCAGCGGCCGCGTCAGAAATAGCCTTGCGTGAAGTCATGTATAGAGGGACTATCGTCGTCGTAGTTGGTGCCCGGATAGACCAGAAGTTGAAAAGCAATTTTCGGTCCGCCACGATCGCGCGCCATCAAACAAACAACCGCGGCTAGATTCCCTCCCGCGCTATCGCCACCCACCGCCACTCGCTTGGGATCGATATCGAACTCGCCGCGTGCTCGGCGACATATCGGACTGCGGCGTCAGCATCCTCCACGGCAGCGGGAAATTTGTGTTCCGGCGCGAGACGATAATCTACCGAGATCACAACGCAACCCGACGCGTTCGTCAGAGCGGGCAGGGTGCGATCATGGCTATCCAGAGTACCGGCGACCCAGCCGCCGCCATGATAGTAGACGAGCGCCGGAAGATTCTTGCCGCTCTCAGGCCAATAGACGCGAATTGGAATCGGCTGCGCCGGTCCCGAAACGTACGACTTTCGACCCGTGCAACTTCCTGGACGGGTCCGCAAGCCGCGGCCATTGCGTCGGCCTTCGCGGCGCGATCGGCGCGCATTTCCTGCGGGGTCAATTGTTCCATGGGCGGTCCGCCCGCGGCCGCCATTTGGTCAAGGATCAGTCTGCTTTGTGGATGGAGAGGCACGCCAACATAATATTCCCCATGGGTTGCGCATGATCGGCAGTTGATAATGAGATTGGCGAGTTCACCTGCAGTCAGCTCGATCGCGATTTTCATTTGAAATCTTACCTCTACGAGGAGTAGACAAGAAGGAAAAAGAATGTCAAGGAACAAATTTGAATTATCGGCTCGGCTTTGCGTTCTGCGACAGGAAGTTTGACGGTTCCAGAGGCAGCGTCATCTGCCGAAAACGGCAAGCAGCCGTTTGCGCTACTAAAGAAAGCGGCGACTAACGGCCCTCGGCACTCCGCTCCCGATGCCACAGCGCTTTCTGATACGCTTTAATCGAGCCCGAGGCAATCATCAATGAACCCGGTCCGGCCCCTCCTGTTCTTCCTCGCCCTCTCGCTGTTCGCAATGCAGTTCGGCGGCGGCTACCAGGGGTACGGCCGCAGGCAATTCGACTACTACAGCGGACCCAACGTGCCCTCCGAATTCTATTGGAGCCGCCTGCAGTACACTTCCGCTACGCCGCGGCGGCAGCTGCGGGCTTTCGCTGTCTTTGGCGGCGGTTGGTCGCGCGATTATCCCAAGGCCGACAACGATTGCCTGATCGCCCTGCGCCGCCTGACCCGCATCAATTCACCGTCGCCGCTGAACGTCGCCGATCTCGATAGCGACCATCTCTTCGACTACCCCTGGATCTACGCCGTCGACGTGAACACCTGGACCTTCACCGACGCAGGAGGCCAAACGCCTGCACGATTACCTTATAAAGGGCGGCTTCCTCATGGTGGACGACTTCCACGGCACCGACGACTGGGAGCATTTCATGGCCGGCATGCGCCAGGTGCTGCCCGACCGGCCCGTCGAGGATCTCAAGGACGAAGACGAGATCTACCACGTCCTGTACGACATCAACGAAAAGTTCCAGATCCCCAGCGAGGTCTACGTCAACACCGGCCGCACCTATGAGAAGGACGGCTACGTGCCCAAGTGGCGCGCCATCCGCAACGATCACGGGCGCATCATGGTGGCCATCTGCGCCAACATGCATCTGGGCGACGCCTGGGAGTGGGCCGACAGCCCGGAGTACCCCGAGAAGTTTTCCGGACTTGCTTTTCGCATCGTCCTCAATTACATTACCTACTCCATGACCCATTAATGAAATATTCAAGATGAACAGCCCGCGCCTCTTCTCCCAGTCCGCAAGCAGCCCACGGGTCCATGTTCGAATTCTTTTTTAAGTATCCGCGTTCGGTGTATGCAGCGCGGCCAGTTTGCCTTCTTGGGCGCATGGCCGACGTGGATACTGGTGCTGCTCGATCGTCGGCAGCGGCCGTGGCGCTGGCCTGGCTGATCCGCTCGCGCCTGGCGCAAGCCGCGCCGGTGATGCGCGGTTGGCGAGCCTGGGTCATCTGGGGCTTGCAAACGCTGCTGGCCGCGATGCTGCTGGTGCTGCTGTGGCAGCCGGCCATCACCGTCGCCGAGTTGAAGCCGCAACAAAACATCATCGCCGTGCTGGTGGACGACTCGCGCAGCATGGCGATATCCGAAGACGGTTCCACCCGCCAGGCCCAGGCCGTTCAAGGCGCTTCAGAACGGCGTGCTCGCCAGCCTGAACCGAGTCGTTTCAAACGCGGCTTTACCGCGTCGACGACGTGCCCGCGCGCATCGACAGCCTGAAGGACCTGCAAGCCCACCGCGCCTTCCACGCGCCTCGGCGACAGCCTCAAGCAGTTGAGCGAGGAGACTTCCGACCTGCCCATCGGCGCCGTGGTGCTGCTCAGCGACGGCGACGACAACACCGGCGGCATCAGCGCGGACGCCATCAGCGCGCTGCGCGCCCGCCACATTCCCGTTCACACCGTGGGCTTCGGACGCGAGCGCGCCGCGCATGACGTGGAGCTGGACGATGCCGAAGTCGCTCCGCGCGCCTTGGCCGACTCGCGCCTCGCCGCCAAAATCACTTTTCATCAGCGCGGATACGCCGGCGCCAAGATCAACCTGACGGTGCGCGATGTCAGCACCGGCCAGACCAAAGTCCTGGCAGCCCGCACCGTCACCCTGGGGCCGGACGGCAACCTGCAGACCGAGACCCTGATGTTCGATATCGGCGGCGCCGGCGCGCAGAACGCTGCAGATCGCGGCCGCTCCGCTTCCCGGCGAGGAGAACACGGCCAACAATACGCTTGACCCGCGTGGTGAACGTCGGCTCCGATGCGCGCCGCATCCTTTATATCGAAGGCGAGCCGCGCTGGGAGTACAAGTTTATCCGCCAGGCGGAAGAGGACGACCGCATGGTGCAGATCGCCTCCATGGTCCGCACCAGCGAAAACAAGATCTACCGCCAGGGAATTGCCGATCCCAAAGAGCTGGCCGACGGCTTTCCGGCTCGCGCCGGAGGATCTTTTCGCCTATCAGGGATTGATCATCGGATCGGTGGAAGCCGGCTATTTCACTCCCGCCCAGCAGGAATTAATCCGCGAGTTCGTGGATCGCCGCGGCGGCGGGCTGCTGCTGCTGGGCGGCCAGTTCTCGCTGGCGGATGGCGGCTGGAACGCGTCGCACGCTGACCGACCTGTTGCCGACCGACGCTGCCGACTCAGGCGGGCACATTTCATCGCGAGGCCGATCCCAGGAACGGCACCACGCATACCACTGCCGAGCTCGCGCCCGCTGGCGTGGATAGCATCATCACGCGCCTGGTCGACGACCCCGCCGCGAACGCCGCCAAGTGGAAGAAGCTGCCCTACCTGATGGATTATGAAGATCCCGGCACTCCCAAGCCGGGCGCGGCCGTGCTCGCCAACATGATCACGCCCGAAGGCCGAAAGCTGCCGTTGCTGATCACCGAAAACTTCGGCCGTGGCCGCACCGCGATTATGGCTACCGGAGGCAGTTGGCGCTGGCAGATGAGTTTGCCGCTGGGCGACACGGCTCACGATTTGTTCTGGCAGCAGCTTGCTGCGCTGGCTGGTTTCCGATACCCCTGGCCACGTGACAGCTTCCGTGCCCGCTCAGATGCTGCTCGACAACGGCGCCGTCACTCTCACCGCCGACGTTCGCGATCAGCAATACAATCCCGCTCCCGATGCCAAAGTGGAAGCGCATATCCTGGGCCCGAGCGGCGTCAGCGCGCTGGTGGAGATGACGCCGGTGCCCGATAATCCCGGCCAGTTTCAAGCCGCATGGTCCGCTCCCAAGACCGGCGCCTATCTGACCGAAGTGACCGCCCAGCGCACGACCGGCACGGTAACGGAATTGGGCCGCGACGTTTTAACCTTTCAGCGCATGGATGGCGTGGCGGAGAATTTCCACACCGAACAGAATCGCGACCTGCTGGAACGCCTCGCCACTCAAACCGGCGGACAATATTGGAAGCCCGCCGACCTCGGCAAACTCGCCCAGCGCATTCCGTTTTCTGAAGCCGGCGTGACCATGCGCGAGACCAAGGATCTGTGGGATTTGCCGCTGGTCTTTCTGGTGTTGATAGCGCTGCGTTTTTCCGAATGGTGGCTGCGGCGGAAATGGGGGATCGTTTGACATGGGACTCTTCGCGCCCTGGTTCCTCGCCGCTCTGGCCGGCCTCGCGCTTCCGCTCTACCTGCATTTGTTGAAGAGGCAAAATCGACGCCGAAGCCGGTGCCCTCGCTGATGTTCTTCGAGTCGCGCACGCAAGCTCAACACATCATCGCCGGCTGCGCTATTATCCTGCTGCTGTCGCTGCGGCTGCTGCTGGCTGTTGCTTGCTGATTCTCGCCTTCGCCAATCCCTTCATCAATCGCAACGCGGCCGCGCTTGCGAGCAACCGGCTGGTGCTGCTGGTGGTCGACAATTCCTTCAGCATGCGCGCCGGAACCCGGCTGGCCGACGCCAAAGACGCGGCCATGACTGTGCTGTCCGGAAAAGGCGCGGCGCGCGCCCAGGTGGCGGCGTTTGGCTCGCAGTTGCGGATGATGACTCAGCCCATCGAGGATCAATCGGCGCTGCGCGCCGCGGTGCAGGCCATTCAGCCCGGCGATGGCCACGGCAATTTCGGCGAGCTGGCGCGCGCCGTGCGCGCCATGGCCGAATCGGTCCATACTCCCATCGAGCTTCATCTGTTCAGCGACATGCAGCGCAGCGAACTGGCCGCCAACTTCTCCGACATGGCGCTGCCCGCCAACGTCACACTGGTGACGCATGCCGTGGTCACCAAGGCCCAGCCCAACTGGACGGTGGAATCGGTGGATGCGCCCGGACAGGTCTGGGGCAAGGACGCCAAGCCGGTTCACGTGCAAGCCGTGATTGCGGGCTACGGCACTCCCGCCGCGCAACGCACCGTGTCGCTGGTGGTGAACGGAAAGACCACCGCCACCAAGACCGTCGCCGTGCCCGCCAACGGACGCGCCACCGTCGACTTCCCAGCGCTCGAAGTGCCCTACGGATTCAGCCGCTGCGAAGTAAAGATCGATGCCGCCGACGGCTTTCCGGCCGACGATCTGCGCCGCTTTGCCGTCGAGCGTTCCGACCCGCAAAAAGCGTTGCTGATCCACAACTACGGCGACAACCGTTCGCCGCTCTACATCGGCGCCGCGCTTTCGGCGGCCGCGCAATCGGCCTTCATCCTGGAATCGATCAACGTAAACGAGGCCGCCGACCGCAAGCCGTCCAATTACGCTTTCATCATTCTCTCCGATCTCAATTCGTTGCCGTCGCTGCTGGAAAATTCGCTCACGCAATACGTGCGCTCCGGCGGTAGTCTCCTGATCGCCGCGGGCACCTCCGCCGGCGGCCGCTCGCAGATTCCGATTTTCGGCGCGCACATCATTGAGACCCGCGATTACAACCGCGTTCCCGATCGTTTCATGGCGGTCGGCTCCAGCGATTCCTCCTATCCCGCCGTGGCCAAGGCGGGCGGCTGGCCGGGCGTGAAGTTTTTCTACGCTCTCGATGTCGATCCCGGTGCTGGTCCAGGTGCCGCGCGCGTGATCGTTCGCTTGGGCGATCAGACGCCGCTGTTGCTTGAGAAACGCATCGGCGAGGGGCGCGTGGTGCTGCTCACCTCCGGGCTCGACAATCTCACCAACGATTTCCCCCTGAATCCCGCCTTCGTCCCGTTCATCGAACAGACCGCGCGCTATCTGGCCGGCAGCGAGCGCCAGGGCGGCGCGCGGCCGGTGGATGCCTACCTCGAACTCCGCAATGCCAGGGAACAAGCGCAAGGCGTCGAGGTCACCGATCCCGAAGGGAAGCGTCCGCTCACGCTCGGCGAGGCCGCATCTGCGCAGTCGTTCCAGCTCACCGAGGCCGGCTACTATCAGCTTCGCCTCGCCAATGGCCGCCAGGACGAAGTAGGCGTCAATCCCGATCCCAAAGAATCGAATCTCGACGTGATCCCCGACGATGTCCTTGCTTTGTGGCGGGGCAAGGGCGCCTCATCTTCGCAAGAGGCATCGGCGTCCGGCGCGCCATCGCAAACCAAGGCGCCCGAAAGCTTCTGGTGGTACGTGATGCTGCTGGCGTTCGCCGCTGCTATTTCCGAATCGGTGTTGGCCAGCCGTTACCTCGGCACGCAGCGCGAGGAGTAAATTAGTTTTTGAGCTGAGCCGCCACCTCCGGCAGCACCTGGGTGCCTTCTGCCTGCACTGCGTCGAGCGACTGCGGATTCAGCCCCAGCGCCTTCAGGATGGTCGGCGCCACCTGCGCGGTTCTCGTGGTAGCCGATACGGTCTGTGCCGTGAAGCTCGGATTAGCCACCAGCAGCATGACGTTGGTATCGTCATGAGAGAACCCGCCATGATCCCCAATCATCGTCGTGCTCCCCGAGTACGTCACTCCAATGTTCGGCGTCACGATAATGTCGGGAGATCGCGAATCCAGCCCCGGACCGAAACCGCCCACGTTATAATTCAGCGCCAGCGTTGGCCCATAGAAGATCTCCCCTAGCCCGATAGCCGTCGCGTTGCTCTCGAGCAGCTCCACTGCCGCGGTCACACTCGCGCCCTGTTTCAGCCAGAGCACGGACACATCGTCTTCCGTCGCGCCGATCCCAGTCGTGTTCAACGGCGACTCTGAGAATGGGATAGCACTGCCTAGCAGCGTGGCCGGCGTGTTTGTACCGTCCGCTACGTAGCGAGTGGGGTCGATCGGCGACTCCCCGTGTTTCGCCGTGACGATGATCAGCGTGTTCTCATACAGTCCCGCGGTCTTCAGTGCGCTGACGATGTCTCCGATGGAGTCGTCCACGAACTGAATTTCACCCAGCAATTCGGCGCTGGGAAGCGCGGCCGCATTCTGATAACCGCCCGGTCCCACCGTCGGCTCGTTGAGACTTTCTCCGATGTACACGGCCTGGAAATTCATGCCGAAGACGGCTGGTATCTGCGCCCGCGCGCCCATGTGCGTCTTGCCCGCAATCTCGTTCAGCAACGCGTTCACCTTCAGCGCATCGTAGCACCGGATATTTAGAAAGCTGTTGGTCCACGATGACAGATCGGCGCCGGGGTCGCGAATGGTGGCGCACGAACCGCCTTCCGAAGTCTTGATCCCGGGCAACGGCATGACGGTAGAATCCACCTCGGGCGAATAATAGTCATCCAGGCCCGTGCCGCCCGGCCCAGCCGTAAATGAATAAGACGCATGCTTATCGATCCAAGCCGTGTATCCGCCCGCCCCATGCACCACGCTAAATATCGTGCTGGTCCGCACGAAGTTCCACGGGTACACGGGCGCGCAGCCGGCCGCCGGATCGCGTACCAGTTTCTTCGGATCAATCGAAGCGATGCCGCCATCGGTAAGGCTGGCGCCCGGTGCGCCTCCATTCAGCTTGGTATCGTCCAGATCGATGCCTTGGTCGTTATCGGTGGTTGTTCCGGTCGGCGTCGCATAGGGCGTGCACGTTCCGCCCGCCAGGCCCGTGCCGGTTGTGGTGGTCGGCGGATCCAGCGCCCGGTCATACGCGACGTCGTAGTAGAGGCCGGTGGTCTTGGGCGAGCCGCCCGTGACCAAAGCCGCAAGTCCGGGAAAGGAGTCCGAAGGCATGGACGACGCGGTGGCCACGTAGTTGATTCCAGTCTGGGCGAGCGCCGCCAGGTTGGGACAATAAGTATTGCCGCCTTTGACACCCGCAATCCCATGCGCGCAGTTGTAGAAATCCACGGCATGCATCCCGTCAATGCTCAACAGCAGCACATGCTTGATATTCCCCGACCCCACCGTGCTTGTGTCGGCCGCCGATAGTGTTACCGCTGCTGCAATTGTCACCGATAGCAGCTTTCTCGCGTTCATAGAAAAACCTCAGCGAGAATGCTATCTCATCAAGGAATACGCGGGCGTTACGACTCTATGAAATCTCGGTGAATCCCGCCCTTTGCAGATTGCTCCCACCATCCTGCAGGCCTTGGGCCTGGACCCGAATGCTCTGCAAGCCGTGCAATTGGAAGGCACCCCGGTGCTTCCCAGCGTGTTCTAGGCGGATCCCGATTCGCTACGAAAAAAGAAGGGCGCGGTGTAATGTCGCGCTCTTTCGTTTTGAAGGTGGGTGGCTGCGGGACTGCTATCATGACTTGACAGCACGAAACCATCGAGGAGAGCAACATGGGCGAGTGGCTCGAGAGCCTCCCCGTGGGTTGGATGGCCCTTGTCGTGTCCACCCTTACCTACTTGACCGCGTGGCTAATCTTCACCATCGTCACGCGCATTGCAGCGGGCAAGCGGAGCGGCATCTTTAAAGGCGTTTCGGCCGGCATGCTGCCTCCGCTCGGCATCATCTTCGGCCTGCTGGTCGCCTTTGTCGCTTCCCAGGTCTGGAACGACATCGATCACGCCAAGGCGGCCGTCAACCGCGAAGCCAGCGAGCTAAGTACGGTGGTTTTCCTATCCGCCAGTTTTCCCGGCGAAACGGAAACGCGTTTGCGCGAACTGACGCGCCGCCATATTCATGATGCAGTGACGTACGAATGGCCGTTGATGGCCCAGCAATCGGCATCGCTGGCCGTCACACCGAGCGCACTTGCAGAGGAGCTGCAGTCGATCCTGGCTGTCACGCCACATAGCGAAGGCCAAGTCACCGCTCAGCGCGAAATCGTCACCGCGCTCGAAGCCGCCATCGAAGCCCGTCGCCAGAGGATCATCGTCAGCCGGTCGAGCGTGAACTGGGTGAAATGGACCGCCCTGGTGCTGCAGGCGATTTGTACTCTGATCGCCATTGCGATGATCCACGTCGATAATCGAGGCGCCGCCGCCTCCGCGATGGGGGTATTTGCAACCGGAGTCGCGGTGTCCATCCTGCTGATCGCCTCGCATGATCGGCCGTTCACCGGGGAAATCTCGGTTTCGCCCGAGCTGCTGGAGCGGGTGATGCCGGAGGAGATGGGCACGCAGGAAGCGATCGATCATACCGTCCTGCTCCATCTGACTGCATTGCTGCACGCCGCCAGACAG
This sequence comes from Bryobacterales bacterium, assembly GCA_963735145.1. Classification (GTDB taxonomy): domain Bacteria; phylum Acidobacteriota; class Terriglobia; order Bryobacterales; family Bryobacteraceae; genus Palsa-89. The sequence continues at coordinate 378,688 of CAVTJS010000005.1, forward strand.
GTTATTTCCGATCGTCCCGCGGAGAAGGATCGAAGCGGCCAGAAGCTGGTCGAACTCGTCAAGGCGAGATATGCCCAACAAACCGGCCATCCCGTTCCAAACCTGGATCCGACATCCGCGGAAGGCCAGATGCTTCAAGCCGAGATGGAAGGCATGCAAGAAGTCGCGAATGATCCCGGCCGCGGCTCAGCGGAATGCCCGCCGGCAGTGTTCGCCGTCCAGGTGGCCGAGCGCTTCAACCAGAAAGCGGGCCAACTTGGATATATGAAGCTGGTTCGCGGGAAGTCCAATCTGCAGGACGCCTGGGAGGATCAGGCGATCAAGAGCAAGTTTCAATCGGCGGCCTGGAAAAAAGGCGAATTCGTGGAGCAAGAGGCCGAGTTAAACGGCCGAAAAGCTTATCGCCTGCTGATCCCCGAATATTACGAGACTTCGTGTCTGGCATGCCACGGCGCCAAGCTGGGCGAACTGGGCGGGGCGATCAGCGCGGCCATTTACATCAAGTAGCGAGTCACCGCAATCAGCGTCCGAATCTTCCCTCTCCGCCAACAACATCCCCCAGTCGGCGCATAATATCGGCGTACGCCCGTGAAACAACCACATCAGAGGTCCTCAATGACAAATCCAATCCCGTCGCCGTCAGCTCCGCGCCTGCGTCCACGTCTCGTGCATTCGGTACCGGTTCCATATAGGGTTTGAAAGGGTGCGATCCGTCACCAGTGTACGCCAATGCGATATGCTTCAATTGTTAACGTAAGCCGCGCCGTTGGAGGCTTTGATGACTGCCCGCGAACAGCTTCACGCATACATTGCGCAACTGGAACAACGCCTGCGCTGGAGCACCGTGCTGCGCGGTTTCGCCATTCTCACCGGCGGCGCTTTGGTCGCGACGCTGGTGCTGGTCATCATCGCCAATGCGCGCGCCTTTTCCGATGGCAGCGTCACCGCCGCCCGCTTCGCCCTGATACTGATTTTAGCCATCGCCGCTGCCGCCGGTTTGGCGCTGCCGTTGCGCCGCTTAACCCGCCGCCGCGCCATCGGAACCGCCGAAGCCGCCTTCCCGCAATTCCAGCAGCGCCTCACCACGTTCACGGAACGCGACGGCCATGATCCTTTTATCGAGCTGCTCGCGGACGACACACTCGGTGTCGCCAAATCCGCCGAACCCAAACAATTCGTCACCGACTTTCGCCTTTGGACCTCGCTCGGCGCGGGCGTCGGCGCCTTCGCGGTCCTGCTCTGGATGATCGCCGCGGGCCCCGGCTTCCTCGGTTACGGCGCCTCGCTGCTTTGGACCGGTCCGCACCACGATAAGCCCGCCCTCTACGACCTGCGCGTCACTCCCGGCGACGCCGTCGTACGCCGCCATGCCGACCAGATGGTTTCGGCCCTCCCCACCGGCCTGCGCGTCGCCCAGCGTCAAAGTGCATGCGCGCTTTCAGAGCTCTTCCAAGTGGGAAGAGATTGCGATGCTGCCCAAAGCGGCCGGAAGTTTCGCGGGCGGCTATGAATTTCTATTTGCCGGTTTGCCGGAGAACGTCGAGTATTACGTCACCGCCGGAGCGATGACCTCGAAGCACTACAACATTCGCGTCACCGATTTGCCCGCGGTGAAGCAGATTCGCGTCACCTATCATTACCCCGCCTGGACCGGCATGCCGTCCGAAGTGGAGGAGCGCGGCGGCGATCTGCGCGCCGTCACCGGCACCGAAGCCGAGCTCGATATCTCCACCGACCGCCCGCTGCCCGGCGGCCAGATCCAGCTCGATAACGGCCAGAAGATCCAGCTCACCGGCGGCGCAGAACAACGTCTATCACGGCACCGTCAAGATGGATCAGGACGGCGTCTATCACGTCGCCGGCGTTGAGCAGGGCCAGCCCGTTCGCGTCAGCGAGGATTTTTTCATCGAGGCCCGCAAAGCCAATCCGCCGCAGATTTCGTTGCAGCGTCCGGGTCGGCGATTATCACGCCAGCCCCATCGAAGAGGTCACCGTTGCCGCCAAGGCCACCGACGAGTACGGCCTCCACGACGTCGCGCTGCATTATTCGGTCAACGGCGGCCCCGAGACGACGGTGGATCTGCTCCAGCAAAAAGGGCGAGAAACAGGCCGACGGCTCCACCACGCTTTCGCTCGAAAATTTCAAGCTCGTTCCGGGCGATCTGGTAAGCGTCTACGCTACCGCGAAGGACGGCAACGCCGAAGCCCACACCGACATGATGTTCATCCAGGCCGACCCGTTCGAGCGCGAGTTTTCGCAATCGCAAACAGGCGGCGGTGGTGGTGGGGGAGGCGGCGGTGGTGGCGATCCATCCGCTGAGATCTCGCAGCGCGAGAAGGAGATCATCTCCCAGACTTTCAAACAGCAGGGCGATAAGAACTCCACCCAACAGCAGGCCACCGACATCGCCAAGCTCCTGTCGCAATCGCAATCCACCTTGCGCGATCAGGCCGTCTCGCTTTCCGGCCGCCTGCAGGCTCGCGAGTTGACCGATGAAGTGAAGGCCATCAGCGATTTCCAGAAGGATATGATCGCCGCGTCCCAGGCCATGGAGCCGGCCGCGCAACAATTGCAGCAGCAGAAGTGGAAGGACGCCATTCCCAACGAGCAGAAGGCGCTGCAATTTCTGCTGCGCGCCGAAGCCACCTTCCGGCAAATTCAGGTGGCGTTTGGAGCGCAAGCGGCGGCGGAGGCGGCGGGGGCGGCGCGGCGCGCGATCTGGCGCAGCTCTTCGAGCTCGAGCTCGATACCGAGAAGAATCAATACGAGACTCCGCAAAGCGCGGCCACCAGCGCCGAACAGAAGGCGCAGCGAAATCGACGACGCGCTGAAGAAGCTCGACGAACTGGCCAAGCGCGAGGAGGATCTCGCCCAGCAGCAGCGCAACGGCACCCAGACCGCCGAGCAAAAATGGCAGCAGGAGATGTTGCAGCGCGAGGCGCAGCAGCTCCAGCAACAGATGGAGCAACAGCTTGGTCAAAAAGGCCAGCAAGGGCAGCAAGGCCAGCAACAAGGAAAGCCGGGCAGCCAGAGCGGTTCAGCTTCCGGGCAATCCAGTTCCGGACAATCCAGTTCCGGGCAAAGCGGGGCTCAGCGCGGCGGGCAGCAGTCTGGCGATCAGGCCGCCGACAGCCGTCAACAGGCCGCCCAGCAGGCGCTCGACCGTTTGCGCCAGGCGAACGAAGATATGCGCCGCGCCGTCTCCCAGAGTGCCAGCGCAGCCGATTCCCGCCGCGCCGCCGACCGCTTGCGCGAAGCCACCGACCTGCTGGGCGGCTTGGAGCAGCAGGACGCCGCCGGCCGCCTCAACTCGATGGCGCAAACGGCCGACCAACTGGCGGCCAGGCAGAAGCAGCAAGCCGATCACGTGCGCGACTTGATGGCGCAGCAGAACGCCGCTCGCGCCGCCGGCCAGCCGCAGCACTATCCCGACCGCGCAGGAAATCGACAAGATGGTGAACGATCGCCAACAGGTGAGCGACGACCTGTCGCGCCTTACCCAGCAAATGCGCGATGCGGCGCGCGAGCTGGCGCCTACGCAACCGGCCGCTTCCGGCAAATTGCGGAGCGCGCTGGATGGCATGGACGAAAACGATCTCGGCACGCGCATGCAGCGCAGCTCGGATCGGCTGCGCAGCGGCCAATTCTCCGATCCGGCTGAAACCGCCCTCACCAGCGACCTGCAGAAGCTGGGCCAGCAGGTCGCGCGACGCGGCTCGCGCCCTGGGCAATGCTCAGCAACGCTTCCGAAGATGCCGCGCTCAACCGCGCCATGGACGATCTATCGCGTCTGCGCGACCAACTCAGCGCGGCCTCGGCGGCTCAGCCCGGCAACCAACCCACGGGTCAACCCAATGGCCAACAGTTCCAAACCGGACAACTGAACCGCAACGGACAACCCGGTCAGGCGGGCCGGACAGCAGCAACGGACAAGCTGGCCAAGCCGGCGGACGCCAGGGCGGTCCGGTTGGGCAATCGTCTCGCCGGTCCGGTAGGCAATCCGGGCGGAGGCGCCGCCAATCGCGATCGCAATCCGAATGGCGGCTATGACACCGGCAATACGCGCATCTCAGGCCGGGCCGTCGCGCCGCAACAAGGTCCCAACCCGGCCGACACCCAGCGCCAGATCGACCAGGGATTGAACCTTCTCAACCAGGTTCGCGCCGTGGTGGAGGACACTCCCGAGGCGCGCCGCGAGTTGCAGTCCCTGATCGATCAAATGCGCAGTCTGGACCCCAGCCGCTTCCCCGGAAATCCCGCCCTGGTGGAGCAGATGCACCAGCAACTCGTCAGCGGTGTGGACGCGCTGGAATTGCAGCTGCGCCGTCAACTCGAGGAAAGCCATGGCGGCACCATCCGCAATCCCGATCCGGCCAAGATCCCAGCCGGCTATCAGGATTCGGTCGCCGAATATTACCGCAAGCTCTCAAGCGGCGGCCACTAAGGGCCGGCGATGCAATAACGATCTCAAGGGAGCGGCTTAAGCTCAGGCTGGGCGCCGCCCGGCAGCGGGTAGCCGTCGACGTTCAGCAGCATCGAAACGAACTGGTAATAGCCCATCACCCCCAGCATGTCCACCACGCCGCGCTCGCCGAATTTCTCTTTCGCCGCTTGGAACGCCCGGTCGCTGGCATGTTTGGTGGTGAGCACCTCGCTGCAGAAGTTGTAGACCACCTCTTCATCGGGCTGCATGGATGACGGCCGCTTGCCGGCGGCCAGCGCGTCGATCACCGCGGGGCTCAGGCCGGCGCTCACCGCGTACTTGCGATGCGCCTGCCATTCAAACTGTGCCGTCCAATGACGCGCCGTGATCAGGATGGCGAATTCGTTCAGCCGCGGTGGGAGCGACGAGTGGAAGCGCATCTGGGCGCCAAATTTTTGCGCCAGGTCGCCCATCTCGGGACTGCGCAGCAGCACGTTGAACGGCCCATCCAGCGACGTGCGCGGGCCGGATAGAATGCTGTCGACCAGTTTTTTCTGCTCGGGCGTCATGTTGTCGTAACTGAGCGGCTGAAAGCGGCCGCCCCGCAAGTGCAAGTCGCGAGTGGTGGGGGCCTGTGCGTTCACAATCCCAAGCATAGCGAGACTAACGGCGAGAATGCCGGTGGAAAGAGGCGTGATGCGCATCGATGTTCCTTTCGTGAGGTGATTGTACGCTAAACGGTCAGAGCGACGAAGGCCTTGTTGCGGAGCCGGGGGACATTCTCGCTGACGTTCAGTTGGGCAGCGATATCGACGTCGAATTTGAAACCGCGTTCCATCAGTTCTTTCCCCGACACCGATTCGCGCAGCGCTTCCCCCAGGCCATCCCGGAAGTGATGGAACGCCGCGCAAGCGAGGGCGGCTTCGGGCGACCGATTCCCGGCGAGGGCTGCAATCACGGCGCCCGCGCCAACCCAATCTTCCAGGCACGGCCGAAGCTCACCCGTGGGCCACGTCTCGCCCGCCGGAATCACGGCGATGGACGAGCCCAAGGCCGACGCAGCTTGCGCCACAGCCCTCGCGTTTCGCAGGCAGGCCCCCAGCACGGCCGCGTGATCCGCCGCAAAGGACAAGGCAGCTCCGTTGGGTGAGGGCAGCACTAACCGATGTCCCACCGGCAAACTTCCGAGCGACGCGGGTGAAAGCGAGAAGCCGCGGGTGCGGTCGGAAGACGCAAGTTCGGCACCCAGCGACTCAGCATAGTGGGCGGCAGATTCAGCTCTGAACGGATAAGGAAAAATGACGGCGCGGCGCGCGGCTGCAATGTCCAGCGCAGTGGTAAAGGAAAGCACGTCAACGATCACCAGGACATCGGAGATGGCCCCCAGCGTGCGGGCGCCTGGGAGTCCCCATTCACAACGAACGGCAAACTCCGCCTGATCGGATCCCACGGTTCCAGGGTAAACTTTTTGCTAACATTTTTTTCCAGCGCCATGCATCAATCGGGAGGGTTCGTGCGTCTCACGGTTGATGAAGTACGTCTTGCTGGCGCTAAGTGTATCGGCTTGCGTCTGGGCGCAGTCCGATAGTTCCAACCACGACCGCGGGGCCGGCAAGGAGATCGGCAGCGGCGCGGGCGACATCGGAAAAGGCGCAGCCAAGGGCGCGGGCAATCTGGCGAAAGGCACCGGCAAGGGCGCGCTGGATTTGGTAACCTTGCATCCGATCAACGCGGCCACGTCGCTCGGCAAAGGCGCGGGCAGGGCAGGCAAGGACGTCACCGTAGGCACGGTGAAGGGCACCGGCAAGATCGGCAAAGGCATTGGCAAGGCAGTCAAGAAGCTGTTCTAATTTGGATCGGAGAAAATTTAATGAGCAAGACAACCAACAGTCAGCCGTTCCTGACGGACGTTCAAGAGCTGCGCAAGCGGGCGCGTACCAGCCTTGAAAAGGGGCCAGTGACGCCCGACTATCAAGGCGACGTCCAACAGACCATCGACATTTTGCAAGCCGTGCTGGCGACAGAAATCGTCTGTGTTCTGCGCTACACCATGAACGCGGTGGCGGCCACGGGCATTTCGAGCGATAGCGTGAAGGAGGAATTCGACCAGCACGCCAATGAGGAGCGCGAGCATATGCGCAAGGTCGCCGAGCGGATCAATCAGCTGGGCGGAACGCCGAATTTTAATCCCGAGGGGCTGGCGTCGCGGTCGGCTTCGCAGTATGTGGAGGGTGCAACCTTAGTCGACATGATCAAGGAGAACCTGGTGGCCGAGCGGATCGCATGCGAGCATTATCGCGAGCTGATTCGATACTTCGCAGACAAGGACCCCACTACGCGCGTGATGATGGAAGCCATTCTCACCAACGAAGAGGAGCACGCCAACGACATGCACGATCTTCTCGTTGCGCACGAAGGCAAACCGATGCTCAGAAGCCACGCGTAGGCGCCGCGGCGCTCGCGGCCAACGGCAGGGCAAGCTGTTTACGTTCCAGCGCGAGCAGAAATTCTTTTCTCGGAAGGCCGCCGCCATAGCCAGTGAGCTTGCCGTTGCTCCCTATCACACGGTGGCAAGGAATGACGATTGGGATCGGGTTAGCTCCATTGGCCCGTCCCACGGCGCGGGAGGCGTTGGGCGATCCAATGCGCCTCGCTAGGTCGCCGTAGGAGATCGTTTCTCCATACGGAACATTGCACAACTCGCGCCAAACGCGTTGATGGAACGCTGGTCCTTCGGGCGCGAGAGCCAGATCGAACTCGTGTAGTTCGCCCGCGAACCAAGCCCGCAATTGCCGGATCGTTTCGCCGAGCGGCGCCGCGTCTTCACGCCACGCGGGATCGGGAATAGCGGGCTCGCGACCATTTTCGAAAATGATGTGGCGCAGGCCGGCATCATCCGCCGCCAGCAGCAGCGCGCCGATAGGGCTTTTCATCCAGCTGTAGAACATCGTGGCCTCCTTGCCATAGGTGCATAGCCGCATAAGCGCGCCAGGGCCGCCAGCGCTCTGAATGCCGCTCCAGTTCCGTCGTCGTTTTCATCCCGGTGGCGCGCAGCAAAGCTAGGTCGCCGCTAGGGCATGCATCGGGGTCCGACAAGGCGCGCATGGCGATATATTGCGCGGTCCAAGGTCCCAGCCCGCGGATCGCGCACAGTTGCTCGATGCATTTGCCCGCATCCTGACCGCCGTCAAACACGATCGCTTCTGAAGCCACGGCTCGTGCAAACTCACGGATTGCTTCGGCGCGCGCCGCTGGAATTCCGATCGCGAGATCGGCTGCGACTAATTCATCGGCGGCCGGGAAAATGTATTCGAGACCTTCCACCTGAAAAGGAACCGGCTGTCCGAACCTGGCGGCCAGTCGCGCTGTTAGAGTGGAAGCGCCCGCCACGCTCACTTGCTGGCCGAGAATCGCGCGGACCCCCAGTTCGAAGCCATCCCAGGCACCGGCCACGCGTAGACCGGGTCGTGTCTTCACCAAAGGCGCGAGCAGCGGATCGCGCTTGAGGCTGGAATTAATCGCCAGCGGATCGGCATCCAGATCGAAAATGCGGCGCACCCGAGCCGCCACCCGCAGCAATCCAGCCGGCCCAACGGATTCCACGCGTAGCGTCAGAGCGTGCGATGCATGCGGCTGCACCTCAAGCCAGCCAGGCTCTCCGTCCAGCACAAAAGTTCTGCGATAGATGTTGCCGTGGATATATTCGACTCCCGCAATGGCGCGCCTGGCAAGAAAATGTAGCAGCGCGTCGTAATCGTATGGCGGGCGAAAGCGCAGTTGCAGCGTGCAGGGCCCGCTCATCGCGGCGCGCTTGGTCCCGCGCCGCAAATCGCGAGGGCTGCGTCCATAGGTGGCTCGAAAGGCGGCATTGAAGCGTCGAATGCTGCCGTAGCGCGAGGCGATGGCGATAGCGGTGAGCGGCAGCGTCGTCTCGTCGATCAGTTTCTTGGCGGAGAGCAGCCGCTGGGCCTGCGCGACGGCGATGGGCGCTACGCCCAAGTGCTGAATGAACAAGCGCCGCAGGTGCCGCGATCCCATCCCCAGGCGTTCTGCGAGCGCGTCCACTCCGCTGGATTCCCCGGCGCCGTCCAGCGCCCCTTCCTCGATCAGCCGCAGCGCGCGCGCCACCGTGGTGGACGTTCCATTCCAGACCGGGGTGCCCCAACTTTCCGGACGGCAGCGCAGGCACGGGCGAAATCCAGCTTGGAGTGCCGCGGCGGCCGACGGATAATACTCGACGTTCAGTTCCTGGGGCGATCGCGCCGGGCACACTGGACGGCAGAAAATTTGCGTGGTTCGGACGGCGATGAAAAACTTCCCGTCGAAACGCGCATCGCGCGCCAGACGGGCCCTCCGGCAAATTTCGCGGTTCAGTTCCACGCTCTTTGATAATAAGCGCCGTCGCGCCCGGAGACTAGCCGTTTTCGGACATGGATGGCTAAGGCGGTAGAATGGCATCGGATGCGTCTTGCGCTGGTTTGTGGCTTGGCCGTGTTGGCTGTGAGCTCTGTAGTATTGGCCGACAGATTAGAGGATACGTTCTATGTTCCGCTGGACGATGCAGCCATCCAATACGCGGGACCCGTTTCCGATCCCATCGCGCGCCTTGAGAAACAGCTCGAAAGCCAAAAGATCAAGCTCGACTACGCGCCCAACGGCTGGGGCTATCTGCCCGCCCTCCTAAAGCAATTGGGCATCAACATCGATTCGCAGGTGCTGGTATTTTCGCGAACCAGCATTCAGACCTCGCACATCTCGCCGCGCACGCCGCGCGCCATTTATTTTAACGACGACACGGCCGTCGGATTTGTGCAGAACGGCGAAGTGCTGGAACTTTCGGCCATCGATCCCAGGCAGGGCGCGGTTTTCTACACCCTGGACACCGAGCAATCCCTCCGCCCGGAGTTCGCTCGCCGCGACGATTGTCTGCGCTGCCACCAGGGCGCGCCCACCATGGGCATTCCGGGAATCCTGGTGAGCTCGGTGCATCCCATTACCGATGCCGAAGCGCGTGAATCGCATGGCAGCGCGTTCATCACTGACGACCGCACCAGCCTGGCCGAGCGCTGGGGCGGCTGGTACGTCACCGGGACCACGGGGTCGCAAGTGCATTTGGGAAACAATCTGGAACTGGCCGATCCGCTGAACCCCGGTCGCGCATCGAAGGAAGGCACGCAAAACGTGACCAGTCTCGCAGGCTTTTTTAATACCGACCGGTACCTGGCGCCCACCAGCGATATCGTCGCGCTTCTAACGCTGGAGCACCAGACCCGCATGATCAACCTGATGACGCGCATCGGGTGGGACGCTCGAATGGCGCTGCGCGAGGGGAAGGGCACGCTCGAACCCACGGCACGGGACAGGATCAACACCGAAATCGAAGAGATGGTCGGCTATATGCTTTTCGTCGACGAGGAGCCGCTGAAGGAGCCAGTGAAAGGCGTCTCGACCTTTACGAAGACGTTTGCCGAGCGCGGTCCTCGCGATGCGAAGGGCCGGTCATTGCGCGACTTTGACTTGCAGAAGCGCCTGTTCCGGTATCCGCTATCTTATTTGATCTACAGCGCCGCCTTCAATGGGATGCCGGACGTGGTACGCGATCGCGTTTACCAGCGGCTTTATGAGGTGCTGTCGGGCAAGGACAAAAGCCCAACCTTTGCCAGCATTTCACCGGCTGACCGGCAGGCCGTTCTGGAGATCGTCCGGGCCACCAATCCCAATTTGCCCAAATACTGGACTTCGCCGTAGCCTCAGGCAGCCGTTACTTTGTCGGCTGTACGCGCCGTTTCAATCATTTGGAGAATGCCCTCCGGGTCGGGAACATGCCACCTTCCGGCTCCCTCGGCGGGCTGGCCAGTCATCAGGTACTTCCATACCGGAGGCCTATGTTCGGCGGGCATGCTGGCGGTCCCCCGGAGACAAAAACGAAGCCACTTTCCGCGTCTGGCTAGGAGCACGATTTTCACCGGATCCAGCGCATCGAGGGCAACCACGCGTATTTTTTCGCGCCCTGAGCCAATCGCCATGAACAACCGACGATCAGTAAGGCCGTATTCGGTGTTCCATATTTTCCAGCTCTTATTCCCGACGTAAATGCCTGCTGCGGCGAACATGGCAGCCAGAACGGCCAGTTCCGCTTGCAGCAATGCAGGCAGCGGACCAAACTTCAACACCGCGCCTAATAATACCCGCCCAAGTTCCACCGTCCAGAGCAGGTAGATGAAGATCAGCGGGTAAACTTGATAGCGCACCGCCCGCCCGGTCCAAAGCAGCCGTTCGCCCGGATCGAGCACCGCTTGAAATCGGGCAGATCCGTCCATAAGAGGGAATCGGTCACTTCCGAAAAGCCTTTAGGCCTCGCGTTAATCCAAAGTTACCCGCCGAGGTCAGTAACAATAGAATGAATGAGTTCGTCATTCATATCGGCGCAGGAATCCGGGTCGGCGGGTCTGCCGCCGGGAACATTGAAATATCAGTAGCTTGGGCGGTACGCGGAAAATCCATGACGATAAGACATGCTCTCGGTTGCATCACTGCTGTAACCGTTCTAGCGGCCCAGACTGCTAGTCCGCAAGCGTCACCTACGATACATCAGGCCGCACCCACCCAGGTCACAGACCCCTCCTCCGAACGCGCTCTTCTGAACCAGTACTGCGTCGTCTGCCATAACCAGAAGTTGAAGACGGCTGGTCTGGAATTGGACAAAATGGACACGGCGAATGTGGCCGTGCACGCCGAAAAATGGGAGCTGGTGGTGCGGAAGCTGCGCTCGGGCATGATGCCGCCGTCTGGGATGCCGCGGCCGAGCTGGAACACCTACGAATCGATGGTCACCTGGCTCGAAGGCCAGCTGGATAAGAACGCCTCCACGCATTTGCCCCCACCCGGTCTGCATCGCCTGAACCGCACCGAATACGCTAACGTCATCCACGACATGCTGGCGCTGGATATCGATCCCACCAAGTATCTGCCGTCCGACGATTCCACGCGCGGGTTCGACAATATCGCCGGGGCCTTGGCGCTGTCGCCGGCGTTGCTCGAAGGCTACACCGCGGCGGCGGCTAAGATCAGCCGCATCGCCATGGGGGACGTGAACGAGCCCGCGCTGGCCAGCTATCGCGTACCCTCCGACACCACGCAGGATTATCACATCGAGGGGTTGCCGTTCGGCACGCGCGGCGGGCTGGTGGTGCAGCATGAGTTCCCAGCCGACGGCGACTACGTGTTCAAGGTGTTCCCCATCAATAAAGGATTGATGGACAACAACACCGCGTTCGGCGAAATCACGGGCGAGAAGCTGGAACTGCTGGTGGATGGCCAGCGCGTTCACTTGTACGACTGGGATAAAGACGTCGCGCGGGGCAAACCCGTGCATGGCGGCACCGCGGATGTGCATTTCCAGGTTAAGGCCGGGCTGCACACCGTTGGCGTCACATTCCTGGCCACGCAATTGGCTCCCAGCCAGGATCTGGACGAGCATTTCTTGAGAAGCACCATCGAGACGGGCGGCTTGCCGGGCTTCAAGTTCTATCCGCACGTCGGCAAGATGGAAATCCTGGGTCCGTTCAAGCCGGCGGGCGCCAGCGATTCGCCCAGCGCGAAGAAGATTTTCGTCTGCCATCCTGCGAACGCCTCCCAGGAAACGGCCTGCGCCAAGAAGATCGTCGATACACTGGCGCGGCATGCTTTCCGCCGTCCCGTGACTCCGGATGATACCGAGACGCTGATGACGTTTTATCAGCAGGGGCGCAACGACGGTACTTTCGACACCGGCATCGAACGGGCACTGCAGCGCATCTTGGCGGATCCCGAATTTGTGTTTCGCAAAGAGGCCGAACCGGCGAACGTCGCGGCCGGCCAAACGTATCATATTAGCGATCTGGAGCTGGCATCCCGCCTCTCGTTCTTTTTGTGGAGCAGCATTCCCGATGACGAGCTGATCGACGTGGCGGCTCACAACAAACTGCACGAGCCGGCGGTGTTGGACCAGCAGGTGCATCGGATGCTCGCCGATGCGCGCGCCGACCGTTTGGTGATCAACTTCGCCGGCCAGTGGCTGAACCTGCGGGCGCTCAGCACCTGGTCGCCGACGGTTTCCATCTTCCCTGATTTCGACGACAATCTGCGCCTCGCCATGCGGAGGGAAACCGAACTGTTCGTCGGCAGCATTGTCCATGAGGATCGCAGCGTGATCGATCTTTTGGATGCGAATTATACCTATTTGAATGAGCGGCTGGCCAAACATTACGGCATTCCCGGCGTGTACGGCAGCGATTTCAGGCGTGTGGATTTCACCCCGGACTTCGACATGCGCCGCGGCTTGCTGGGACAGGCCAGCATTGAAACGATCTCATCGTATCCGCAGCGCACCACGCCCACGGTCCGTGGCAAGACGATCATGCATATATTCCTGGGTGTCGACCCGCCCGATCCCCCGCCCAACGTTCCCACACTGAAGGACCAGGGCACGGCGGTTCACGGCGGCGCCAAGCCGACCATGCGGCAGCAGATGGAAATGCATCGCAAGAATCCACCTTGTTCGACCTGCCACAAAATTATGGATCCGATCGGTTTCTCGATGGAGAATTTCGACGCCGTGGGAACGTGGCGGACCACTGATAATGGAAGTCCGATCGATCCCACCGGCACACTGGTGGACGGCTCCAAGCTGGACGGCGTGAAAGGTATGCGCGAGGCCTTGCTTCGCTATTCGCCGCAGTTTGTTCGGGTTGTGGCCGAAAAGTTATTTATCTATGCGTTAGGCCGTGGAACCGAGTACTACGATATGCCTCTGATCCGGTCCATCGTGCGTGAATCTGAGTCGAACAACTACCGGTTCTCATCGTTAATATTAGGCATTGTGAAGAGCGAGCCGTTCCAGGTGAATCAGAAGCAGGAGGATGCATCGAACGGGCAGGGTCCGCTGAGGGCATCGGCTACTGAACCGCGACCGTGAGGGAGCGGACGAGATACAGGATAAGGGGTATGCAATAAATGTTTATTACTAAAAAACACATCTCCCGGCGCACGTTACTTCGCGGAGCCGGCGTCGCACTGGCGTTGCCGCTGCTCGATTCCATGCTCCCGGCGCAAACTCCGATCGTCAAAACGGCGGCGAACCCCAAGACTCGTTTCACCGGCATCTTCATTCCCCATGGCGCGGCGCCTGGATGGTGGGTGCCCGAGGGAGGCGGCCCAGGCGAGCCCAAGTCCGAGCCCGGCGCGAAAAATTTCAAATATCCGATGATTTATGAGCCACTGGAGGCCTTCCGCGAGCAGACCGTCATCATGAGCGGGCTATGGTCCAGTTCGGCCGAGCCTCCTCCCGGACAAACTGGCGCCGATCACTGGGTGGCAGCAGCGTTCCTGTGCGCCAACAAGCCGAAGAAGACAACCGGCTCCGACATCTACGATGGAACCACTATCGATCAGATCATCGCGCAGCATGTGGGGCAGGGATCGCTGCTGCCGTCTCTGCAACTGGCGCTGGAAGATCCGGGCGCGAATTCGAGCAATTGCGGCGAAGGTTATAGCTGCACGTATTCGAACACCATTTCCTGGTCCACCCCGACGCAGCCTCTGCCGATGGAACTGGATCCGCAGGTGGCTTTTGAGCGCTTGTTCGGAGCTGGCGGCAGCACAGCCGAACGCGCCGCCCGCCGGGAGCAGGATCGCAGCATACTGGATTCGGTGACGGCCAAGCTCGCCAGTTTCAAGCGGGACCTGTGCCCCAGCGACCGTTCGAAGCTGGATGAATACGAGACCGATATTCGAGAGCTGGAACGTCGATTGACGCTTGCCAAGAAGGCTACCGGCATCGTGTCCACCGAAGGCGTGGTGATTCCGGCCGGTATCCCTGAATCTTTCGACGAGCACGTGAAACTGCACTTCGATCTGCAGCGTCTGGCGTTCCAGGCCGACATCACGCGGGTTTCGACCATGCTGTACGCGCGCGATCTGACCTCGCGCTCCTATCCTGAGAGCGGAGTGCACGACGGTTTCCATGGCATCTCCCATCACGCCGAGAATCCGGAGACCATTGCGCGCTACGCCAAGCTGAACCAGTATCACATTAAGTGCCTGGCGTACTTCGTCGAAAAGCTGAAGAACACTCCCGATGGCGACGGCACGCTGCTGGATCACTCGCTGATTTTGTACGGCACCAACATGGGCGATTCGAACCAGCACCTGCATTACGATGTGCCGCACGTTCTGATCGGCGGAGCGTCCGGGCAACTGAAGGGCAATCGCCATTTGGCGTACCCTTCCAAGACCGTTCCCACCGGCAATTTGCTGGCGAGCATTCTCGATCTTTACGGCGTCCACGAAGACAAAATCGGCGATAGTACGGGACGTTTGCCAGGCCTGGTCTAAGTCCATGAGAAAAGCGGCCCCGCGACTTTGCGCTGCCGTACTCGCGTTGTGCGCGCCCCTATTGGCAGGCACGAGTCTGGTAGCCGACGCGGCAATGAACAGCGACCGCGCGGCCGTCGAATCGCTGCTGCAGAAGAAAGCCGATGTCAATGCCCCGCAGGCCGACGGCGCGACGGCCATCGCATGGGCCGTTTATCATGACGACCTGCAAATGGCGGACGCGCTCATCGCGGCGGGCGCGAACGTCAAATTGGCCAATCGGGAAGGCGCTACACCGCTGTATCTGGCGTCGCAGCACGGAAGCGCGCCGATGATCGAGAAGCTGTTGAAGGCCGGCGCCGACCCCAATGAATTGGGGCCGGAAGGCGAAACGCCGTTGATGTTGGCCGCGCGCACTGGCAATCTCGAAGCCATCCGAGTGCTGCTGGCTCAGCATGCCGACGTGAACGCCAAAGACAAGCTGCGCGGTACCACGGCGCTCATGTGGGCCACCGAGCAATCCCATCCTGAGGCGGTGAAGCTGCTCATCGAGCACGGCGCCGACGGTGGGCGCCCAATCTGCCATCGACACCCGCAACGCCCGCAACAACCTGGCGAATACGGTGAAGCAGCGCTTGCATTCCAGCTTCGGCGTCCTGGGCAAGCGCGGGCCCGGCAACGACGGAACTCCTCCTCCGCCGCCCAAAAGCGCGTCGAAAACATCGCCCGCGAGCGAGGCCAATGCCGAGGATGATTTCGTCGCGTTTTTCCGGCGTCCAGCCAAAAAGGACGGCGGCGGTTTGACGCCGCTGGTTTACGCCGCGCGCGAAAATTGCATGGAATGCGCGAAGATGCTGGTGGAAGCCGGCGCCGACGTCAATCAGCGAACGTTCTACGGTTGGACGCCGCTGTTGGTTGCCACTCAAAATCGGCATTACAAACTGGCGCAGTATTTTCTGGAACACGGCGCGAATCCGAACACGCCCAACAATGGCGGATGGACGCCGCTCTATCTGGCCACCGACAACCGCAACATCGAAGGCGGCGACTATCCGGTGCGCGCGCCGGACATGGATCACCTGGATTTCATCAAGCTGCTGCTCGCCAAAGGCGCGAACGTGAACGCTCGCATCTGCGGCGTCGAATCGACGCCCGAGGAATGCAAGGGCGACAGCACCGAAACGCGCACCAATTTCACCATGCAGTGGCTGTTTGAAGACGGCGCCACTCCGTTTCTGCGAGCCGCGCAATCGGGCGACGTCGAGCTGATGAAGCTGCTGCTCGAGCACGGCGCGAATCCCAAGATTTTCACCGCCCATAATGTCACGCCGCTGGCCGTGGCCGCCGGCATCGGCTGGGTGGAAGGCGTGACGTACGAATGGTCGCCGGAGCAGAATCTCGAAGCCGTCAAAATGTGCCTGGATCTGGGTATCGATCCCAACGTGGCCGACGACGAAGGCCGCACGGCGCTGCATGGCGCGGCGCACAAAGGCCGCCTGGAAGTAATCCAAATGTTGGTGGATCGTGGGGCTAATCTGGACGCGCACGACGGAGGCAGCCGCGACAGCGTGAACGGCGCGCTGCTCGGCAAGACTTGGATTCCGCTCGATTGGGCGCGCGGATTAGTCCGCGTGGGCGTGCAGTCGGCTATCCCGCATCCGGAGGCTGCGGCGCTGCTTGCCAAGCTGATGACCGAACGCAATATTCCGATACCGCCGCCGCCTACCTCGTCTATCTGCTTGACGAAAGGCCTCAACGGCTGCCAGTAGATAACTATTGTTGTTGCTGCTGTTGCTGATGATGAGCGGCCAGCTCTGCGTCAATCCCTTCTTCCCGCAACGCCTGAGACCAGTCTTCGATGCCCAGTTCGGGCTCCAGCGGAGGCGCATCGGAAGGCGCAACATGGACGGCCACCAGCAACTGGCTATCGGCCGATCCCTTGTAGACGCCTTTGGTCGGCGGAACGTCGGCATAGTCGCGACCCACCGAGGTGCGCACATGCCGCTCCCCCGCCAGCACATTATTGGTCGGATCCAGGCCCACCCAGCCTAAACCCGGAAGCAGCGTCTCCACCCAGGCGTGTGTCGCGCCCTCAGCCGAGCGCGTGTTGTCGCCCGCTTTGTGGAACAAATAGCCGCTGACGTAGCGGCAGGGAATCCCGATGCGCCGCGTCAGCCCGATCATGATGTGCGCGAAGTCCTGGCAAACCCCTTGCCGGCTTTCGAGCGCATGGTCGATGGGCGAATCCACGCGGGTGCTCTTGGGAACATAAGCGATCTTCGAGTAGAGCAGGGCATTGAGGTTCAGGACGAACCGCAAAGGATCGTGCTGGCGCGCTTTCTCGCGCGACTCGAGGTCCAGTTCGTGCGCGAATTGCTCCAGCAGTTCGGTGGATTGCCCGAATTGGCTGGGCATCAGCATCTCGATGTAGTCGCCCGCGGCGATCATCTCATCCAAGTCGTCCCAGGCATTCTCGCCCAACGAATCGGGCAAGGCCATGGCCGGCTGCACATCCACCAGCGCGTCGGCGACGATGGAGAGCTGTTTGTGGCGGCCCGGTACGTCGAAATGATGCACGGTGTTCCCCAGGTAATCGCGGTAGAACTGCACGCGGGCCTTGGGCTGCACCATCAATTGAAACGAGAGGCAGCGCTGCGGACCGTCCGAACGAGGCTGCATGCGCGCCTCCATCAAGCTTTCGCTGACGTGCGCGCTGTAACGGAATTTTGTGAGATGGCGGATGCTGTAATACATTAGGCTTCGATGGCGGCCTCCACCGGGTAAGTGATATAGACTTCGTAAATCGCGGTATGGATGCGGGCGCACTGCCGCTGGATATCGGCGAAAAACTCGGCCAAGCTTGCCACCACTTCTTCGAGCGGCGTGAACATGAGCCCGGCACTCAGACGGCCCGCTATCTTCGCCACGCGCGGCGATCGTTTGCTGGCTGCGGCCTGATTAATGGCTTCGAGCGAGCGCTGCAAATGGTCGGCCGCAAAGCGGACCGAATGCGGAAATTCATTGTTCAACAGCAGAAACTCGGCCACGCGTTCCGGGCGCAGATCGGCTGTGTAGACTTTGCAATAAGCTTCAAACGCGGTGCAGCTCCGCAGCAGGCCGATCCATTCCATGTGCTCGCCGGAGTCCATCGGTTGGCCGGCGGGAAACTCGCGGAAATAAATGTCGAGCAGCCGCGCAATGGCCGCCGCGCGCTCAATGAAACGGCCCACCTGGATGAATTGCCAGCCTTCCCCGTGATTCATCGTCGAGTCGGTGACGCCCTGCACCAGGTGGGAGCTTTCGAGAATGACCGTGAGGTAATCGAGCGGTTGGGACTGCCACAGGCCGGCGGATTCCATACGCCGCACTTCGTGGAACAGACGGTTCAAGTGTTCCCACATTTCCGAGCTGATTTGTTCGCGAACCTGGCGCGCATTTTCGCGCGCCGAAGCGATGCCGCCCGTGATCACGCGCAGCGCGTAGGTTTGGGCGCGAGTGAACGGGTCGCTATTCTCCGTGACTCCGCCGGGATGGCCCAGGCTACCCAGCACGCGCAGCCAGCGGCGGTCCGACGAGCGCGGGTCCTGCTCCAACATCAGATTAAGCTGCACTCCCAGGACGCGCGCTGTGTGTTCGGCGCGCTCCAGGTAGCGGCTCATCCAATAGAGGTTGTCGGCGACGCGTGAGAGCATAGAGTTACTGCAGGACCCAGGTGTCCTTGCTGCCTCCGCCTTGCGATGAATTCACCACCAGCGATCCCGAGCGCAACGCCACGCGCGTCAAACCTCCTGGCACGATGGTCACCTTGTCGCCGCACAAAATGTACGGGCGCAGATCGACGTGCCGGGGCTCCACGCGGCCATCGAAGAAGCAGGGCGCGCGCGAGAGCATCAGCGTGGGCTGGGCGATGTAATTGCGGGGATCGGCTTCGATGCGCTCGCGAAAGTCCTCGCGCTGTTCGGCGGTGGAGTGCGGACCGATCAGCATCCCATAGCCGCCCGATTCGCCCACCGCTTTCACCACGTACTTATGCAGGTTGGCGAGCACGTGTTTGCGTTCGGCGGGCTCGGTGAGCAGATAGGTCTCGACGTTATCGAGAATCGGATCTTCGCCCAGAAAATATTTGATCAGCTTGGGAACGTAGGCGTAGAGCGCCTTGTCATCGGCCACTCCGGTGCCGAGCGCATTGGCCAGCGTCACGTTGCCGGCGCGATAGGCGTTGAATAATCCGGCCACGCCCAATATCGAATCGGATCGAAACGCCAGCGGATCGATAAAGTCGTCATCCACGCGCCGGTAAATGACATCCACGCGCCGCAGGCCGCCGGTGGTACGCATATAAACGACGTTGTCGTGAACCACCAGGTCGCGCCCTTCCACCAGTTCGATGCCCATCTGGCGCGCCAGATAAGTGTGTTCGAAATATGCCGAGTTGTACACGCCGGGTGTCAGCAGCACGATATTGGGTTCGCCGCGGCCTTCCGGGGCAAGCGCTCGCAGCGTGGTGAGCAGAGCCTCCGGATAATGATCGATGGGACGGATGTCGGTGTGCCGGAACAATTCCGGGAAGATGCGTTTCATGACTTGCCGCGACGTCAGCATGTACGAGACGCCGCTCGGCACTCGCAGGTTGTCTTCCAAAACGACAAAACGCCCGTCGGGAAGACGGATCAAATCCGTGCCCATCACCGCGACATAGATACCCTTGGGCGCTGTAACGCCGCGCATCTGCCGCCTGAAATGTTTACAGCTATAGACCATCTCGCGCGGGACCACGCCGTCGTTCAGGCAGCGGCCTTCGTTATAGATGTCGCGCAAAAACATGTTGAGAGCGGTGATGCGCTGGGTGAGGCCGCGCTCGATGGTCTGCCACTCGGCGCTGGTGATGATGCGCGGAAGCAGGTCGTGCGGGAAGATGCGTTCGGTGCCTTCGTCGCGGCCATACACGGTAAACGTGATGCCCTGGTGCAGAAACGACACATCGGCGGCCTGCTTCTTGCGCCGCATTTCTTCAGCCGGCAGCCCGAGCAGCAGTTCATATAGCGCCCGATAGTGCTGGCGCGGCTGGCGCTCGGCGGTGAACATTTCGTCAAAAGCGCTGTCGAGATTGTAACTTGCAAACGGACCAGTCGCGATGCGCGGTTCGTCAAATCCAGGAGTTGCCATGGGGTTCTAGCGTAAATCGCCTAGCTTCGACAGGGAAGGGTGTAATTCAGATTATCACAATTGGGTAAACTCCAAAGCGTAAACTGGAAGGGTTGTTTTCCCTTCTTCTTCATCCCTCTGCTGACAGCGAAGATCTTCTCCTCGCGGAACTTCTGGAATGCGGTACGGCGGGGGTAAGCGAGGAGGACACGGGCCTGCGGGCGTTCTTCGATGGCGATCAGGATGCTGGGGCGTTACTGCAACATTTCGCCGCGTTTTCGCCCGAGCTGCGTGAGGAACAGCCCATCGATTGGGAACGCGTTACTCAGGACGCCTGGCCTCCGCTTTGCGTGGGCGAGCGGTTTTTTCTGGTAGCGCCTTGGGACCATGCGACTCCCGCTCCGCCTGGGCGCCTACGCCTGGAAATCTATCCGGGGATGGCTTGCGGAACAGGACGTCATCCTGCGACGCAGCTGTGCTTGCAAGCCATGGAACGCTTCATCCAACCGGGCGCCCGTGTGCTGGACGTAGGCTCCGGATCGGGCATATTGTCGGATGCCGCGAAGCTTCTGGGCGCAAGTTCCGTGATCGGATGCGATATCGATCCCGATGCCGTTCGAATCGCTCGCGAGCGAGTGAACATTCCTATGTTCGTTGGATCGGCCGGTGCCGTTCGACCCCAATGGGCGGACCTGATCGTCGCCAACATCGACGCCGCGACGCTGGAGCGGATTGCGCCCGAACTGGCGCGCGTCCGTAAGCCCAATTCCAGCCTGATTCTTTCCGGCTTTCCAGAATGGGATGTTCCCGAAGGATTTTCGCCTCGGGAAATTCTGAGCTTGGAGGAATGGCGTTGTTTCATTTGCTAAAAGCCGCTTGCTCACGCGCTACCCGTCCGGTGTTCTTCGAGTCGATGTTCTCCAGTGCACGACTTACGGTGGTCTCCGGGTGTGCTGCTGGCGCGCGGTTCAGAATCGGGATTGCGTGTTTACTGTTAGCTGGCTCGCTTTTGGTGCAGCAGCAAGTCTACAGCGTGTTCCATGGAT
This sequence comes from Bryobacterales bacterium, assembly GCA_963735145.1. GTDB lineage: Bacteria > Acidobacteriota > Terriglobia > Bryobacterales > Bryobacteraceae > Palsa-89. The sequence goes on from CAVTJS010000005.1 coordinate 399,656, forward strand.
CCCGCCAGTGTGATCTCGCCTGAATTTACGAAAAAGATCTGGTCCACATTGTCGATGGTGTTCAAGCGATGAGCGATGATCACGCGCGTGGTGGTGGCCGGCAGCTTCAGGAGAATTTCCTGAAGCAGTTCTTCGGTCACCGTGTCGATGTTGGCGGTGGCTTCGTCCAGGATCAGCAGCTCCGGCTTTCTCAGAACGGCGCGCATGAACGCAATCAGTTGTTTCTGTCCCAGGCTGATACTGTTCCCGCTGGTGGTGACCACGGTATCCAGGCCCTCCGAGAAGCGGGAAATCAGAGTGGAGAGGTTCGAGCTCTCCAGCAATTCCGCCAGTTGCTGGCTAGAGTAGTTCTGGCAGAGCTCGTTTCCATAGACGATATTGTCGCGTACGGTGCCCCCGAACAGAAACGGATCCTGCAGAATAAAACCGATCTTTTGGGCGCGCTCGGCGGGTGTGTAGGAGCGGATATCGCGCCCATTTAGCAGTATGGATCCCTCGGTTGGATCGTAGAGCCGCGCCATTAAATTGGCCGTGGTGGTTTTGCCTCCGCCGGTGGGGCCCACCAGTGCGTAAGCTTTGCCCCTTTCCATCTCAAAGCTGACGTCGCGGAGCACTTCTTTTCCGTCGGGATATTGGAACCACACGCCCCGGAAGGAAAGCACCGAGTCGGACTCAGCCGGCGAGGCGCCGATCACGGGCATGTTCGATTCCAGCGCCAGCACCTCCGAGATGCGATCCAGCCCCGCCATGGCCAGTTGGAATGAAGACCAGACCGTGGCCAGCTGACGCATCGGACCATACAGATTGTTCACGTAGAGCAAGAAACCAATCAGCAACCCGAGGGTGGTTTGGCCGGCTTCGATGAGGTAAATTCCGTAAGCGACTACGATCAGCTGCGCCATTTGAGAAGCCAGCCCATATAAAGGCATGAATATGTTGTTGGCATAGCCGGCGGCTACGGAAGCCGAAAAGTTCTTTTCGTTGGAAGAATTGAATTTCCAGCGAAAATAATCCACTCGATTAAACGCAACAATCACCTTAAAATTATTGAGGCTTTCCTGAACCTCCGAACTCATTCCGCCCAGCGCCTGCAGGCTGCCCAGGTTCATGTGCTTGATCCAGGACGATGTTCCGCGCGTCACCAGCAGCACCCCGACGGCGGGCATCAGGGCAGCCAGGCCGAGCTTCCAATTCAGGCTGACCAGGAAGATGGCGGCGCCGGTGATGAGGAACGTACTGCCGACGAACTGCATGAAGGCCTGGGAGACAAATTGATTCAGCTTGTCGGTATCGTTGTTCAAACGCGAAATCAGGTCGCCAGCCTTATTCTCGTTGAAGAAGGCGACGGGCAGATCCTGCAGTTTCAGAAACAGCGCGTTTCGCAAATGAAACAGGACTCTTCTGCCGACGCTGCCCATGGTGATCACTTGCACATAACTCGCAATGGAGCCGGTAACGTAAATGGCCAGCACCAGCAGTGACCCCATCAGCAGGCCATGGGAGTTCTTCAGCCGTATGTCGGTGTCAATGATGCGGGCAATAAAAACGGGCGCCACCAGGGTGGCCAGCGAACTAAGCACGATGGCCGCCAGCGCGCCTGAAAAGGGACGCTTCTCGGGAGCGAACAGCGGAATAATCTTGCGGCTGGCTTCCCGCAGGGAGCGTTTCTGCCGGGGACCTTGAGCGGTTTCAAGCTTGTACTTCATAGTGGCTCGTGCTCCGTTGGGAGTCGTAGAGTTGGACATATTCAGGCGAGGTCTCCATCAGTTCCGCGTGTGTTCCCATGGCCAGCACCTCACCTTCCATGAGGAGGATGATCTGGTCGTAATCCACCACAGAAGCGATTTTCTGGGTGACCGAGATCAGCGTGATCCCGGGATAGTTTTCGTGCACGTTCTCAAGTATTGCGCGCTCGGTGGTGGTGTCCACGCGCGCGGTAAAATCGTCCAGCAGCAGCACGCGCGGATTCAGCGCCAGCGCCCGGGCCAGCATCACGCGCTGCTTTTGTCCGCCGGAAAGGCTGGTACCGCGCTCGGAGACGACGGTTTCCAGGCCCAGCGGCAATGCGGAGATAAAGTCGTCCAGTTCGGCGGTCTGAATGGCTTTTCCGAGATCCTGCTCCCCCACCGTGGTGCTGAATCCGATGTTTTCACGCAGCGTTAAATTGAAAATCACGCTGTCCTGGAAAACGAACCCAACATGGCGGTGTAGGGATTCCTTGTCATAGGAATCGATCGGCTGGCCATCGTAGGTGACGATGCCGGAGGAAGGCTTCAGCAGCCCGATGAGCAGGTAAAGAAGCTGCGTCTTGCCGGCGGCGGTGGGTCCGATGATGGCGGTTTTCGATCCGGATGGCACCGTGAAAGAGACATCCTTGAGAACCATTTTCTCGCCGAAGGAAAGAGAAACATGCTCCATGCCGACGTCACCGCGCAAATCCTCGACGATCTGGCCGCCTTTCTCCTCTTCGGGGGTGCTGAAGACGACGTTGATCCGCATGTAGGAAGCCGACGCCTGCGCGATCACGTTGCTCATGAATCCGATGAGGATGATGGGGAAGATCAGAATGGCCAGATACGAATTGAACGCGGTGAAATCGCCCAGCGTCATGCTGCCGGCGATGACGTAATGGCCGCCCAGCAACAGGATGATGACGGTGGCCACATTCACGGCGAGAGTGATGGACGGGATCAGGCTGGCAAACAGTCGCAGAATGCTCAGCCCCAGGTCTCTGGCTTCGGTGTTGGCCTCCAGGAATTTCTGGCTTTCGATCTGCTGCGTATTGAGCAGCCGTATGAGCGAAGCTCCCAGGATGCTTTCATTGATCACACGGTTCAGCCAGTCGATGGCTTCCTGCGCCTTCCTGAAAAGCGTGCGTACTTTGCGCAGCACCAACTGAAAGGTAATGGCGATGAAGGGAACCACGCCCAGGATGGCCAGTCCCAGCCTCCAGTTGATGGAGAGCAGCAGAATGCTGGCCCCCACGATGAGAAAAAGCGACGAAATAATGGAGGAGATGGCCTGCGATATAAACACTTTCACCGCGTCCACGTCGGAGGTCAGATTCGTCAGCAGTTTGGCCGGCGTGAGCTGTTCCACCCAGGCGAAGGATTGCACGGAGATCTTCGCCGCCAGGCGGGTTCGCAGATCCTTCGCCACGCGCTCGGACGCCCAGGTCTGCACCACGCTTTGGGCGTAGGTGAGCAGGAACACCAGCGCGCCCACCACGACGAACTGCAGGACCACGGTATGGAGAACGAAGCGTCCTTGCGTATAACTGTCGATGGCGCGCGAGATGAGCTTCGGCACTACCAGATTGAAGGCGTTGGCGACGATGGTCAGCACGGCCAGGATGGCGACCAGGAATCGATACGGCTTGAGAAGCTTCAGAAGCCCGGAAGAGGGTGGCCGTTGTCGTGGAGGTTTTGGTGCTTTGTTGGGCATGCGAGGGGGATAAAAGGATCAGATCAGATGATTACACCGATTGTCAATCGGCCGATTCGCTTCGCGTTAAAAACAAAACCCCGCGGAGCTTGCGCGCCGCAGGGTTTAAGGAGGAGGAGAAGGTATCTGCTATTCAGACGCGGGCCGGCGCTTTAAAGTCGGACGGTCGTCATCATCGGAGTTTGTACTGCTGCTACCGCTGCCATCGTCGACGGTGCCGGCGCTCGATCCCGGCGCGCGCCGCAGCGTGGGCTTGTTCGGATCGGTATTGGTATCGACCTTGCGCTTGTTGTGCATGGCCAACAGGCGCCCTTTAACATCGTTAAATTCGGACGTCGTCACAACGTACTCGGGCTTGGCCTTAAGATATTCCTGAATGTTCTTCTGGGAAGCGCGAATGCGGGCGTCGGTGGGCGGATGCGTGGAGAATACTTTGGCCATGGTTCCGGGTTTGCGCTTTTCGAGCGTCTCGATCTTTTCAAAGAAGTCCACGAAAGCCTCCGGATCGTACCCGGCCTTGTACATGTATTCCAGGCCCAGCAGATCCGCTTCCGATTCCATGTGCTGGGAGAACTGCAGGAAGCCTACCGGCACCAGCACGCTGGCCGCCTGATACAGCCCGTAGCCGGTCCAGCCGCCCATGAAGATCAGCGGGATCATACCCAACTGAGCGATCTCGCCGCGCGTGGCCTGCCTGGTTCCATGCCGCGCCGCCACGTGCCCGATTTCATGCGCCATCACACCGGCCAGCTCGGCTTCATTATCCGCCTTCATAATGAGACCGGAGTTCACAAAGAAAAATCCACCCGGCAGCGCGAACGCGTTCACTTCTTCGCTGTCGATGACCTTGATGGTGAAGGGAACCTTGGCGTCGGAATTCCGCACCAGGTTCTGACCCACGCGGTTGACGTACTCGGCAATCACAGGATCGTTAATGATCTTGGCTTGCCGCTCCACTTGCGACGCGAGTTGTTTGCCCAGCGCAATTTCTTTCTCGAGCGAGTAGAAGTTGACCTTCCCACTTACGTTTCGATTGCCGATCTGGTCGGGGTCTTTCTCGGGATCCTCAGCGAAAAGGCGAGCCGGCGCGGCCAACGCCAGAGCAAGCCAAAAACTCATGCCAGCGGACAACAGGCGTTTCATCCAGAGACTCCTACAGTCGAGTATAAACCTACACGCTTTCTACGTATAGTGGTCATTATGGGTTTCGAGCAAAATAGCAGTCCCGGAACCGTGACAGCCGAACCGCTCTGGATACAGTATCGGCAGGAATTCCCGGTTACCCGGAACCTTACTTATCTCAACCACGCCGCCGTAGCGCCCCTGCCCCGGCGGACTGCCAAGGCGATGCAGGATCTGGCTGAGGACGCCCTCCAATTTGGCTCACTCCACTACGATCAGTGGTTGGATACCTATGAGGCCCTTAGAGTTGTAACCGCCCGTCTGATTGGCGCCAATCGCGGCGAGATTGCCCTGGTCAAGAATACGTCCGAGGGTATATCCACCGTCGCTCAAGGGCTCCACTGGCGTCCCGGCGACCGGATTGTCGCTTTCCGCGAGGAGTTTCCCGCTAACTACTACCCCTGGCTACGCCTGGAGGCAACCAGGTGTTCGGTGGACTGGCTTTCGACGGACGATCCCTTGGAAAGAATCGAAACGGCCTGCACCGGCGCAAAACTTCTGGCCATCAGCTTTGTACAGTACCTGAGCGGCTTTCGGGCCGATTTGAACGCCATTGGCGGGATCTGCCAGAGGCGGAATTGCTTCTTTTTCGTGGACGCTATCCAAGGGCTGGGCGCGTTTCCGCTGGACGTGGAGGCCGCGCATATCGACGCCCTGGCTGCGGACGGGCATAAATGGCTGCTGGGCCCGGAAGGATGCGGGATCCTGTACGTCCGGAAGTCGCGCCAGGATTCCATCTTTCCAGCGGAGTTCGGATGGACCAACGTGGCCGGCTATAACGACTATGCCTCGCGCGACATGACGCTGCGGCCAGACGCCGGGCGCTATGAATGTGGAACGCTGAACACCATTGGTTGTTACGGATTACGGGCGTCTATCGAACTTTTACTGGAAGCTGGCGTGGAGCGCATCGGGCGCGCCGTTCAAGCGCTTGCCGACCAGCTTGCCGCCGGGGCGATCCGCAAAGGCTATCAAATTCTGGGCGACCGTACGCCCGAAAATGGCGCGGGCATCGTGGCCCTTCAAAAGCCCGGCTACGACAGCCGCAAAGTGGTGCATGATTTAAAGCAAAAAGGGATCATCGCGGCGCCCCGGCAGGGTTGGGTCAGGTTTTCACCGCATTTTTACATTAGCCCGGAGGAGATCGATCGGGTGATTGAGGCCTTGCCGTAGAGTTTTATGCGATACCTGTTCGCTTTGCTTCTTCTTGCACGTGGCGTCTGCCACGCACAACCCCAGATCATTTATCTGCCGCCGTTGAATCTTGCCGCTACTGAAACCGCCGAATTGGGCATCACGAGTTCAGCGGCTGGGTATGTGGGGGGCGCTTTCCTGACCACTTGCGATGCCGCGGTAACATTTTACGGCGCAGACGGATCGGCCATCCGCGCGGCGAGCAATTTCACCGTTGGGGATGACCGGCAAATTTTCTCGGCTGCGTTGCCGTACGCTGCAACGGGCGCCGGCGGTTCGTTTACTGTGGTTAGCGCCCAGATCGGGCTCACGGCGAAAGGTGGCGTGTTCGATGTGCTGGCCCCGCCGATACCGCCATGCGCGGTCGATTTCGCGCTTGAGACCTTCGACACCGCGACTGGCGTCACGCATGCGTTCCTGCCAGGTTGGGCAGCGCAGGGAACGACAACCACAGCACGCATCGGGGAGGTGTCCGTGCCGGCTGTTCCGCAACCGGACTCGCCCCAAAACATCATCCTGCCGCCGCTGGGCTTTGGTCCCACTGAAACTGCCCAGGTCACCCTGGTCAATACTGCTCCCTCATCTCCTGGCTGTGATGGTTCCGTTTCGTTTTATGACATGGCCGGCGACCTGCTCGGGAAGGCTGCCAGCTTCACTCTGGGGACAGGGCAGAATTCTTCGGTAAAGCTGCCCTATGCTTCCATCGGCGCCGCTGGATCGAGCACCCTGATTCGAGCCGAGATAGCGCTCGCGCTGCCAATGACGGTATCCATCTTCAGCGGGCCTGTGGCTCCATCGACGCCCTGGTGCGATCTCGGATTTTCTTTGGAGACGTTCGATAGCGCTAGCGGAATTATCCATGCCCTGGTTTCAGGTACGGCCATGAATGGAGCTGCGACGAAGGTTCTGAGGAATGGCCGGTAGCTTTCCAGCCCTAAAAAGATGGTTACGACTGAAGTTGGAAAGCGCGGGGTATTTCGTTTTCAATACCCGGGAAGAAACCGTCTATGCGCGCGACGGCCTATTCACATTTAACAACTCACACTTTATGCGGGACCCTGGATTCCAGGCCGCATATCAGCGTGGCGTTCAGGCGGGCAATGGCGTAGATCCAAAGATGGAGTGGCGGGTTCACGTGGCGCTGTGGGCGGCCGGATGCGCTCTCGGTGTTCCGGGCGATTTTGTGGAATGCGGAGTGAACGCTGGATTTGTAAGTTCCGCGATCATGCACCATCTGGAATGGCGCCGTGTGGAGAAGGTGTTCGTTCTCATCGACACGTTCCGCGGGCCGGTGCTGTCGCAGTATTCCAATGAAGAGGTGGAGCGGGGACAAAGGAGGGTGGCCGAGAACGCGATAGAGAAGGGAGCTTACGTAACCGATCTGGAACGGGTTCGGACGAACTATGCCGAATGGCCGAACGTCAAGATTGTGCCCGGAGTCGTGCCGGAGGTGCTGGAAACTCTGGGGGCGAGTCAGGTGGCGTTCCTTCACCTGGACATGAACGCCGCTCTTCCGGAATGCGCCGCATTCGAGTACTTTTGGGAAAGGTTATCGCCGGGAGGCCTGGTTTTGCTGGATGATTATGCCAGCCACGGATACGACGAAACGGCTCGAGCGATTGACAACGCTACAAAGATTCGTGAGGTGGAAGTGCTTTCGCTGCCCACCGGGCAGGGCCTGATCTGGAAACGTCGCTGAAACCGCTTGCTTACGCGCGCGGCTCAGAATTGAAGGAGTGCTAAGAATCCAGGCCCAGGGGCCGCTTGGGAACATCGTCTCGAGGCTTGCGAGGCTTGCGAAAAGAACTTACCAGAAGGAACACAACCAATAGGAGCAGCAGCGCGGAAAGCATCAAGCTGCCAACCAGCCACCAGTGCGATTCGTAGCGCCATTGACGCGCGATGCGCGTCCACAACAGAACCAGAATGACAATGCTGAGAGCCAGGCGGAGAAGCTTACGGGGCGACATTCTCCGCGTATTTTAATCGAGTCTTATTCCACCGGCTTCCAGGTGGGGCCTGGATTATAGTTCGCCGGCGGCGTCGAGCTTCGTGCTCCCCGGTCCTTCTCGTAGACCACGCCTTCCTGATTTACGAGGAAGGTGTGGATGCCGGTAACCCCGTATTGGGCCGGCCACGCCACCAACGCGAAACCACCGATCATGGCTTTCCCCATCATGTAGGGATGCTGGCCACCCGGCGCGTCGGGGCCTTGTTCCTTCAGCACCCGGAAATAATAGCCGTGGTATGGCTTGGCGGGATTCTGTCCGGCCGCGTCCGCGAATTCTTTCGGTACTGGTGAACTGGCGACGGTTTCCGCATATTCGGGCGTGCCTGCCGCCGACCGCTTCTTCGCGGCATAGGCCTGTTGCGCGCCCACGTAGGCGGCACAAGCCTGGATGGCGTCTAATTCGTTCGCGCCAATCTGCCGCGCTTCCACTTCAACGGCGCCCCGCTGTGGATCAAAACGCCAATGGTCGCCCTCATGGAGCAGTGGAATGGGAAATGGCCATTCCTGATCGCCGATCACGAGAACCATGATGTGCGAGTTCATCGTCGATTGTTCCAACTTGTGTTTTTCACTGGCGATCTTCGCGAATTCCGCACGTTCGGAGGCATCTTGCTTGGGATCGCCGGAAGTGAGAATGCCTTTGGCCGACGATCCCAGCACCGCCCGAAGCGTAGCCGTGTCGTTTTTCGACGCGGCTTCAATCAACGCCTGGGTTGCAGCGTCGGGCGAATCGAATGTCTTCTGCGCGATTTTCGGCGCGGCTGAACGCGCTGCCTTGGGTTGCTGTGTCGTGGCTGGAGCGGGCGCCTGGGCCCAGGCGCTGCCGACCGCCACGACAATAAACATTGCAAATGTTTTTGTGGTCATGTTACCTCCGGCCTCCACCGCCACCACCGTGGAATCCACCTCCGCCTCCGCCGAATCCACCGCCGCCCCGGAACCCGCCGCCACCGAAGCCGCCACCATGGCCCATGCTGGAGAATCCGTGATCGCTCTCCATCCGCGTGGCGCCTCCGTTATGGATGTTGCCAAAGGCGCTATGGCTGCCGCCACGCTCCGGCGCCGCGAAGCCTCTGTCGCCACCCCGGGCTGCTTCTCCACCCCGGAATCCTTCTCCACCTCGGGCTGCTTCTCCACCACCGCGGAATCCTTCTCCACCTCGGGCTGCTTCTCCACCACTGCGGAATCCTTCTCCGCCTCGAAAATTCCCGGCGCCGCGGAAACCGGCCGCACCACCGAACCGGCTGGCCACGGCGCGATTAGGATAGGGCACTCCCAGGCGATGAGCCGGATTGTGCGCCCAAACGCCGCCTAGTCCACCATGGAAATCCGAGAATCCATAGCGATGGAAAAAGTTGCCGTTCAATATGATCCCGCCTGTAAACCAGTTGGGTCCCCAGCCCCATCCGAAGCCGCCCCAGAGACCCCAGCCGCCTCCAAAATAGAAGCCTAGGTCAATGCCGGGGAAGAATCCAAATCCCACGTCGAAGCCAGGATAAAGCAGTGGCGGATAATACCCGTATACGGGCGGTCCCCAAACCCACTCGGGATTATAATTCGGGACATAAACTACGCCAGGCTCCGGCGGCTGAATTTCGATCGCGGTTTGACCATTCTGCGTTTGAGTGGTCACGGTCTCTTGCGGAGTGGAATGCAGCTTACCATTCGCCTCGGCTTTGGCCCGCAACTGCTGCACGGCGTTCATCACGTCCGGCTGTTGCGCCAAAAACGCATTGCCCAAATCCGTGGTCCAGCGAATATCTTGATTCAAACGGGTCAAAACATCGGGAAAAGCAACCAACGCCTGGATGCTGGGGTCCCAATTCTGCTCTTTGGCCGCGTCCATCAACGCTTGACCTTTGAGGTTACGGTGTTGTTGCAACCACTGTTGCGCTTCCACCACTTCGATGGGATAGGTGCTCGCCACCAGGATCTGGCTGAGCAAAGTGTCCGGATAAAGCGCAATTGGAGCCACCAGATCCTGAAGCTCCTGTGGATTGAGCGGGGCTGCCGGCGGCGGAGCTTGTCCGGGAGGAGCTCCCTGGTCGGGTGCCTGAGGGGGATAGGGCGCTTGAGGCGGCTCCTGTCCGAATAATCCGGCCGCCAACAAAAGTGGCAAACTGAAAGCGGCGGCCAGCCTGAAGGTTTTCATGCTTCCGGCCTCCTTGGGGCGTTAAACACCTGCCCGCTTACTATGATGCACCGCCGCGCGTAGAGTTCCCAAGGAATTTACAGTGGTTTTCGTAACCGCGTTCGAGTTCGCTACGCCACAGTCTACCGGTAGCTGAACATCCCAATCCGGAGGACACCGATGAAGATCACCAAGACATTCACTCGCTCTCTCGCCATTTTGTCCGGCGTCGCAAGTCTCACCTTCAGCGCTTTCGCTCAGGAAGGCCTTCCCACGCAGAAAGTGCTCACGCTCGATGTAGCGCAAACCATTGCCCAGGATGCTCTGGCCCAATGCCGCGCCGATGGCTATAAAGTGACCGTCACCGTGGTAGACGGCGCTAATATCCTTAAGGCATTCCTGCGGGACGACGGCGCGGGCATGGCCACCGTGGAAGTGGGCCGTATGAAAGCCAACAGTGTGATGGCGTTTGGACGGCCGTCCGGTCCACCGCCCAATCTGCCAGCCGGCACTCCAGCGCCTCCGCCGGTGTTGCCTGGAACGATTAATGCCATGGGCGGCGTGCCGATTAAGGTGGGCAATCAGCTCATTGGCGCGGTTTCGGTCAGCGGCGCTCCGGGTGGAGAAAAAGACGCTGCCTGCGCCAACGCCGCGCTCGCCAAAGTAGCCGACAAATTGAAGTAGCGTGTTGAAGTAAGCGAGCGGCCCGCCGCTACAGGACCGGCCCGATTGACGGTCCTTCGCGAAAGTGAAAAAATTTGGAGAGGCGGTCTTCGCCGCAATTTTTCAATCCAGGAGGCTACTCCGTGTCAGTTCGATTGTCTCTGTGCGTTCCGGCCCTCGCGGCCAGCTTCGCCGCAGTGGCATCCGCCGCTCAAGTACAAGGGATTCTCATCGACCAGATGTGCTCGTCGAAAGCTGAAGTACGCATCGTTTCCGGGCCGCGTCTGGAAGGTGGGATGATCGTCGCCGAGGCCCATACGCGGCAATGCGCGCTCATGCCCGCTTGCGAGAAGAGCGGTTATGGCGTGTTCACCTACGACAACAAGTTCCTGAAATTCGATGCCGCCGGCAGCCGCAAAGCGCTGGCCGCGCTGCGGGCGTCGAAAAAAGAAGACGATCTCAAAGTGGAAGTTACGGGCGAGATCCAGGGCGACACGATCAAGGTGGCGAGCCTGAAGCTGGTGGAGTAAATCGGCTTAGACACGCCACGGGCGTCCGAAGAAATGCATTCGCACGGGAATCTTGACCGCGGGCACGATGCGGCCGTCCTGCCGGGCGGGTTCAAAGCGCCAGTGCGACACGGCTTCCAGGGCGGCGCTCTGCAGCTTGAGCACGTCTTTCGTGATGCGGCCGGTGAGCACGGCCTTGGTCACCGAACCGTGCTCGTCGACATCCACCAGCATGTTAATCACTACATCGCCCACGACGCTATAGATGCGGTCGTGAGTGGCCTCAATGGGCACCTGGAGAGTTGGCACGGGCGGTACAAATCCAGGAGTTGCGGGCGCGGTTACGCTGGGAGCGGGCGCGGTTACGCTGGGAGCGGGCGCGGTTACGCTGGGAGCGGGCGCGGTTACTGGTGGTGTGGGAGGCGCCGTTAGGGTCGGCGTGGGAAGGCTCACTGGCGGGGATGCCATTGCCTGCGCCGGTCTTTGCTCTGGTCTTTGCTGTGGCAGGGGTTCTGGCGCTGGCGTTGGCACGCGCGGTACTTCTGACACTGGGGTCGGCGCCGAATATTCGGCAGCTTTTGGCGCCGGCGCCGATGCCGTCAGCACTTCCGCCGATGGAACCACGGTCAGGGCGTAGGAGATCGATTCGCCGTCCGGGGCGCTCACTAATTCCACCCAGCGCTTGCCCGCCCGTCCCGTTAACCAGGCGCTCTCGGGTTGCTCGCGGTCGCTGAACAGAATCTCGAAGCCGGACGTTTTCAACTCACCCTCCGCGGCCGAAAAAGTTTGTGCAGCGGACAAGGCGGGGCAGGCGAGAGTTACCGTCTGCACGTTCCCGCTGAGCGACGCTTCCTGCTTCTGCGCGGTGCGCATCGCCACCGAGTCTTCGGCTTTCGAATTGCATTCCACTACCTCGCACTGCTTCAACGGGGAAAGCAGCGCGGGCTGGGCGCAGGCCTCCGCTTTGAATTTTTCGCCGGCGCCACTGGCGATTGTTAATGAGTACGTAGTGGCGTCATCCTCGGTACTCGCGCTCCAGCGAATCCATTGCGAGCCTTTCCGCGCAGTCAACGTGGGGCTGGCGTCATCGCTCTTATCCAGGTTGATGTCTTGATAGCCGGCCTTGCGAAGCTGGGTGTCGAAATCACGCTGCATCTTCTGGAGGTTTCCGGCCGGGCAGGAGTATGTCAGAGCATTCGTATGGGAATCGACGGGCGCGCCGCTCGCGTCGCTATCGAAAGGATCGTGATGCTTTGCCGAACACTCTTGAATGACACACCCTTCGAATCGGGGGAAGAGCTTCAGATCCAGGCAGCCTTCGGCGTCGCCCGCTGGGAGGGACCACGGCATCGCAGCCAGTGCCGACACGATGAAGAGGAGGATTTTCATGGCTAGCCGGAATGATCCTCTGTAACTTCGGCAAAGCGCGCTGGGAGGTTTAGTAGTGTCTGTGCCTGACGAACGTCTTGGTGTTACGATGAGGCGAAAGTACTAGCATGAGCGGGTTCACGGAACTCCTGGGCGCCCTTCGGACACTGCGGCGCAGCCCCGGCTATGCGCTCACCTGCATTGCGGTTCTGGCACTGGGAATAGGGGCCAACGCCGCCATCTTCAGCGTCATCGATTCCGTTATCCTGAAGCCGCTCCCCTATCCCGACCCCTCGCGCCTGGTGATGGTCTGGGAGCGCTTCCCCAACATGCCGGACCCGCCGGGCAGCCGCCTGCAGGTGACGCACTACAGCTACCTGGCCTGGCAGCGCCAGAACACGGTGTTCAGCGAAATGGCGCCCTTTTGCGAATTCGACCTGAACGAAACCGGCATCGAGCGCCCGGACCGCGTGGAGACGGGCTTTGCTTCGGCCGGATTATTTCCGCTGCTTGGGGTTCGAGCGCGCGCCGGCCGGCTGTTCGGTGCAGGCGAGGAACGCAAAGGCAACGATCGCGTGGCGGTGCTCACCGACAAGTTCTTTGAGTCCCATTACCATCGCGATCCGGGCGCGTTGGGCCGATCCATGACGCTCGACGGCACGGCTTATACCATCATCGGCGTGCTGCCTCCGGGCTTTCACCTCCCGGCGCTGGGTGAAGGCATGAGTCAAATGAAGCCGGAGGTGTGGGTGCCGCTCTCGCGCCTTTGGAACAATTTGGGCGACGAAACAAAACATCAGCTTTTTGTAACCGCGCGGCTGGCGCCGGGGGTAACGGTGGCGCAGGCCCGCACCCAGATGACCGCCATTGAACAGCGGCTCGGCGAGCTGAACCCGGAACATAACAAGGGCTTCACGGTTTCGGTTTTCCCCTTTGCAGTGGAGGACACCTCTCCGACACTTCACCGCGCGCTGTACGTGCTGCTGGCCGCGGTGGGGATGCTGCTGCTGATCGCCTGCGCTAATCTTGCGAATCTTACGCTGGCCCGCGCCACGTTGCGCTCCCGCGAGATCTCGATTCGCCTGGCCCTGGGCGCCACGCGCGGGCGTGTCCTGCGGCAGCTGATCGCCGAATCGTTGCTCGTTTCCATGGCCGGAGCCGTCACCGGTCTTGTGCTGGCGCACTGGTGCGTCCAGGGAATGCTGGCTCTCAAGCCGCCCGAAATTCAACGCCCGGAGCTGATCGGAATTAACTGGGCCGTGTTCGGCTTCGCGGCCGCGCTCAGCCTGCTTACCACTTTGCTGTTTGGTCTGGCGCCGTCTGTCGCGGCCTCCGGGGCCGATATCAATTCAACGCTGAAGTCGGCCGGGGGCTGGGGCGGACCGGCCGCTCGCTTGCGCAGCCGCCAGTTTTTGATCACTATCGAAGTGGCGCTGGCGTTGATCCTGGTGGCAGGCGCGGGGCTGATGCTGCGCAGCTTCCATCAATTGCTCGCTGAGGGCGTCGGCTTCGACACCGAGCATTTGCTGACCCTGGAAGTGAGCCTTCCGCAGCAGCGTTACCCGGACGGCGAGAGCCAATCGCGCTTCTTCCGCGGCTTGCTGGATCGCGTCCGTGCGCTTCCCGGCGTAACGATGGCGAGCGTGGTGGACAACCTGCCGCTGCATCAAATCTCGCTGACAGGCTTCAAAATCGCAGGTCGTCCGGAGCCACCGCCAGAGGCCACGCCTTTATCGGATATCGCCCATGTGGATCCTCAGTTCTTCCGCGTGCTGGGATTGCGGCTGGTGTCCGGCCGCTTCTTCACGGACGCCGATCTGGCGCAAGCGGAAAAGGATCAGGACCGGGTTGCGATTGTCAATCAGGACTTCGTGCGAAAGTTCTTCCCCGACGAAAATCCTTTGGGCCAGCGGCTTCTGAACGGAATGACCGGAAACAAGGGCGGTTCGGAAATCGTCGGCGTGGTGTCCGACTTTACTCCCGTCGGCGCGGAGAACGGAAAGCGGCCGCAGATGTTTTCACCCTATCTGAAGGTGAGCGCGGCCACCCTGGTGGTCCGCACGCGGGGCGTACCGGAATCCTATGGAAAGGCGCTGCAAAGCGCCGTTTGGTCGATCGATCGCGATCTTCCGGCCGACAAAGTGCTGACCATGGATTACTACAGTAACGACCTCCTCGCCGAGCGTAAATTCAACACGCTGCTCATCGGAATTTTCGCGGCGCTGGCCCTGCTGCTGGCGATGATGGGGATTTATGGAGTGCTCTCCAACCTGGTGGCGTCGCGCGTGCGCGAAATCGGAATTCGCATGGCGATCGGCGCGTCGCCCGCTGAAATCGGCCGTATGGTCCTGCGCCAAAGTATGGTTCCGGTAGCGCTTGGACTCGCGATCGGTTTGGCGGGAACTTTCGCGCTGAGCCGGTTCCTGGAAGCTCTGCTGTTCCGCGTACAGGCTCGCGATCCGCTGACGCTTGCAGTTTCCGCCATCGCAATTCTCGCGATTTCTCCCGTTGCCTTGTACGTTCCTCTGCGCCGCGCGACGGCAGTCGATTGCACCGTCGCGCTGCGGGAAGAATAAGCAATTAATCGAGCTTCAGCACGATGCGCATTTCCGTGCTGGGTTGAAATCCCATGGACGCGTAGAGCGGCCGGCCCGCATCGCTCGCGTGGAGAATCACGGTGCTGATGCCGTGGGCGCGGCACCAGTCAATTGCAGTCTCAACCAACTTCCGCGCCAGTCCATTGCGCCGGCTCTCGGGCCGGGTGTACACGTTCAAAATATTGGCGCGCCACGGCCCCGGTCCGAGCATGTGCGGAGGCCAATCCATCAGCCACAAGCCAAGGCCGGACGCGACGGCGCCCTGGGAGTCGACCGCGAACCACCCCAGGTATTGATCGCTTTGCATCATCCGCAACAGCCACGGCCGGAATGCTTCGCACATGTGGTTCATCGCGTCGTCATCGCGATATCCCATTTCGAGGAACATCGCTCGGCGATGCGCGATCACGGTTTCGGCGTCGGCCAGGGTGCCCGGGCGGATCAGGAAGCTGGTCTGCATCACTCCCACCGGAGCGCAATCACGGGATTCACGCGCGCCGCGCGGCACAGCGGAATCGAGGTCGACAGAAGGGCCACCAGCGCGAGCACAATGACGCTGAGAAGCAGCGTCCCTAAGTCGGTCGCGGCAACGCCGAAGAGCAAGCTTCTCAGAGCGTGCGTGGAGACCAGAGCCACGGGCCCGCCGATCGCGAGTCCGATCAGCACCAAGGCTAAGCTTTCGCGCGCAAACAGGCCCGCGACGTCGCTCCTTTGCGCGCCCACCGCGAACCGGACTCCGATCTCGCGCGTGCGGCACGCTACCGAATACGCCAGCACTCCATACAATCCGATGCCGGCCAGCAGCGTCGCGAGCGCGGCGAACAGCGTAGAAAGATAACCCAGAATCCGCTCGGTGGAGAGTCCGGCTTGCACATCCACATCCAGAATATGGACGGAGAAGACGGGCATGCGCCGGTCGATGCTTCGAATCATACCAAGCAAGGAAGGAATGATCCGCTCGGGATCGCGGGAGGTTCTCGCCAAAAGCGTTAACCCGGATGTCTGGCCCTGCTTTTCAGGAATGTAGACGGTTTCCTTGGGACCGTCCCTGACGCCGTGATCTTGCGCGTCTGTGACCACGCCGGCAATCTCGACGTCGATTGTGCCTTCGCGGAATTTTCGTCCCACTGGGTCCTTTCCGTCAAAATAATGCCGGACGAATTTCTGGTTCACAATCGCGACTCGCGGACTATTCTGGTTGTCTCGTTCATCGAAATCCCTGCCGTGGAGCATAGATTGTCCCAAAGTCTCGAAATAATGGGGACTAATAAAATTGAAAAGTGCCACGCCGTCGCGGGCATCCTTGGGAATATAGCCGGGAACTTGGACCAGCATTGAGATTTCCACGGAACCGTTGGGCGTGCTGTAGGCGAGGCTGGCCGCCTTGATGCTGGGCAAATCGCGCGTGCGCTTCAACATCTCGTCAAGGATGATCGAGGCCTCCGAACTGGAATGGCCGTTGGCCGCGGGATCGACATTCAGCACAATTACGCGATCCGGCTGGAAGCCAAGATCGGCGGTCGCCATGGTGCGCAGAGTCCTGGTCAGCAATCCCGCGACGAAAAGAATGACCAGCGATAATGCGATTTGAATCACAACCAGGCTTCGGCGCAACAGGACCCGGCTGGGGGCGTGGCTTGCGGGCTGAGTCGCCTGCCAGGCGGGCGCCAATCCGAACAGGATCGCGGTCGCAAAGGATAAGAGGATGGAAAACGTAAGAACGCGCGCGTCGGGCGCAACGTGCAACGCGTAGGCCGCGGATCTTGAGGCATTCAGAAAGGCCAGCAAAGTTTGGCTGATCCAGAACGCCAGCGCTACGCCCGCGATA
Source organism: Bryobacterales bacterium (assembly GCA_963735145.1). Taxonomy (GTDB): domain Bacteria; phylum Acidobacteriota; class Terriglobia; order Bryobacterales; family Bryobacteraceae; genus Palsa-89. Next base: position 416,583 of record CAVTJS010000005.1, read on the forward strand.
CCGCCGCCGGCGGCCAGCAGCAGGCTTTCCACGATCAGCAGGCGGATGAGCCTGGCCCGCGATGCGCCGATGGAAAGGCGCACCGCAAATTCCCGGGCGCGCGCTTGTGCCCTGGCCAGCAGCAAGTTGGCGAGATTGGCGCAAGCCACCAGCAACACCAGGGCAACCACACCCATCAATACGATTAACGGCCGGCCGAATGCCGATCGCATGGTGTTGAACCCCTGACTTCCGTCTTCCAAACGCAGCTCTGTTTGATTCCTTGGATCGATCTGCCCCAACACCGTTCGCGCCTGCTGTTGCGCCTCCGTTCGGGTGATGCCGGGCTTGAGCCGCGCCATCGAACTTAACCATGACATGCTGGCCAGCCTCTGGGCGCCCGAAGCGCCGGCGAAGAGCGGCATAAAATCTCCGATTCGCGTAGCCGGAACCGCGACATCGAAGCGGTGCTGCAGTTCGGCTCCGTAAAACCCGCTCGCTGTGACTCCGACCACGCGATAGGCGTGCCCATTCAGGAACACACTTCGCCCCACCACGCGCGGATCGCCGCCGAATTCGCGCTGCCAGAGCGCGTAGCCGAGGACGCACACCGGGTCTCCCGTTGCGTTCCGAACGTCGGCGTCATCGAACAATCTTCCGATCGCCGGTTGCACTTGGAGGATCCGGAAATACTGGCCGGTTACCATCTCGCCGTTCACCCACTGGGCCTTATCGCCCGTGGAAAAACTGATGGGCTGGCTCAACCAGCCGAAGACGCCGGTGAACGCCGGGGCTTGGTTTGCGAGTTCGTCCACCTCTCGCAAGGGCCACACTCGGGTCAACGTGACCAGCCGCTCCGGTTCCGGCACGGGCAGTCGCTTGAGCAGAATGGCATTCACGAAGGAAAAAATGGCCGTGTTGGCGCCAATGCCGAGCGCGAGTGAAGCAATCGCCACGGCGGTGAACGCCGGGCTGCGGCGCAATCCACGGAACGCGTGGCGCGCGTCCTGAAAGGCCCAATCCAATTGCCGCAATGCCCACATGTTTCTGCCTTCCTCCGCCCGAGTAGCTTACGCACATCCTACCCCAAGTGTGGCCACCCGCGACCGGTTTCGTATGCCGCAATAACGGCTGGCTGCGGATGCGGAATGTTATATTGGGAGAGCCTCCGGGCCCGTAGCTCAGTTGGTTAGAGCGCTACCTTGACACGGTAGAGGTCACAGATTCGAGTTCTGTCGGGCCCACCACTGAAATCAAGTACTTGAAGCAAGTTACCCACTCGCCATCCCGCATAATTCCCGCAAAACCATCGTTAACTCAGTGAACTACTGCCAGGGCTCAACAATCCTTCTTGAAGCCTAAGAACCGCTTGCTCTTTTCGCTCAAGCCCGATGATCGTATACTCACTCGTCATTGCCTCGTCTCGAGTGCCCTGCCTGCGCCATCGCGTCAAACGCCGAGGCACCTTTCTCAGAATCAGAGTCAGATTCTGACGCGAAAAAGAGTGCCTGTCGAAGCCTTCGAAATAGAAACGGCTGCGACCCGTCGCGCGGATCGGATGCAACGGAATTTCGAACCCTTGCGAAAGGAAGTCGAGGCACGGCGCCCGACCGAGCTAAGTGAATGGTGCGCTTCCAGCGAGAGGCCGAAGTGCTAGTGTTGTTGAATCATCTGAACATCATCGGCGTTTATGATGTAGGACAGGATGACCAACAAGAGGAATTCAAATGCCTGAAAACTACGACATTGTCGCGATTGGGTCCGGGCACAACGGACTCGTTGCCGCCGCGTATATGGCCGCCGCGGGCAAGAAGGTACTGGTTCTGGAGCGCAACGAATGGTTTGGCGGCGGCGTCGTCACTGCCGAGCTTACCGGTCCCGGATACCTGCACGACCGATTCAGCACCGGGCACATTTTCATCCAGGCGAACCCGCTGATCAAGAACGATGAGTTGAAGCTGCTCTCGAATTTTGGCCTCAAATACCTCTACCCGGACGTTCCGTTCCTGTGCGTCTTTGAAGACGGCTCCAGCATCGGCTTGCATCGCGATCGAAATAAAACCTACCAGGAGATCGCCAAATTTTCGAAGAAGGACGCCGACGCGTACCTCAAATTCGCCGAGACCGCCATGCGCTATCTTCCGATGCTGTCGGCCTCGCTCTACACGCCGCCCATTCCGCTGGGCGCCATGTTCGCCCTGCTGGATCAGAGCCCCGAAGGCCGCGAGCTATTTGCCTACATGCAGAGAAGCCCCTACGACATCATCGTCGAGAACTTTGAGCATGAAAACGTCCAGATGTTTTTCACCCGCATGGTGGGGGAAAACCTCACGGGACCGGAGGAAAAAGGCACCGGAGTCGGCATCTTCGTATTTCTCGGCTTCATGGAGCAGTACGGTATCGGGGTAGCGGTGGGCGGGAGCGGCTCCCTGACAGCCTCGCTCATTCGATGCATCCAGGCTCACGGCGGCAAGGTGCTCAACAACACTTCGGTGGATCGGGTTGTGGTGAAGAACGGACGAGCGGCCGGCGTATCCGTCAATGGCACTGAATATGGAGCAAAGGATGCTGTCATTGGCGCCATCCATCCGCACTTACTGCGCCGTTTTGTCCCGGGAGTCGCCGAGACAGTGGCCCACGCCGCGGAGCGAGTGGAGGTTTCGGCAAATTCCTGCTTCACGGTTCACGCGGCCTTGAACGAGCCGCTCCGGTTCAAGGCCGGGCCACACGCCAACCAGGCATACTTCACGGAATTGATGCCCGCGAGCATGAACGTTTTGCGGCAGTATTTCGACGCACTACGGTATGGGCGTATGCCCGACACGTCGCTGCTTGGCTTGGCCTCCCCGTCGACATTCGATAAGACGCGCTGCCCTCCGGGCAAAGCCACGCTTCACGTCTGGGACTATGTGCCGTACTCGCATCCCGATGGAGGACCGCAATATTGGGACAAAGCCAAGGATGCCTTCGCCCAGACGATGCTCTCCCGGATGAAGCCATTCATTGACAACATCACGCCGGAGAATATTATCCAGTACGTGGCGGACAGTCCGCTGGATATCGAGCGGTCCTCGCCAAGCTTCCAGAAAGGCGACGTCCATGGCGCCGCGCCCTACATTTATCAATCCGGCGCGCACCGGCCAACACCCGCTCTGGGCCTGAACACCGTACCCGGCGTGGAGCGTCTTTATTTAGTAGGACCGTTTCAGCACCCCGGCGGCGGAGTATTTGGCGCGGGCCGTGCCACGGCCATGAAGATGTGCGACGACATGAAAATTGATTTCGATAAAATCGGGCGCGGGCGATGATGAAGATCTACGGGCAGGACAACAGCGAGTTGATGCAGGTGACGGTGCTTGAACGAGACGGCAACGCGCTGGTAATGAAAGGCAAAGTTTTCGGCTCCATGCCCATGACGGCGAAACTGACCCCGCAAGAGGGACGAAATGCTCTCAAGCTTCTGAATTTCAGACTCGTTGCGTTCCTGCTGACTTTCCTGTTCCGTAAGTAGGGCAGGCGGCCACGTGAATATACTTAACTAGAATGAGTTATAGATTGCAGCATCGATTCATCCTCACGATCGTGACGGCAACAACGATATTCGTCGCGAGATCTGCTGAAGGGCAGCAACTGGATCGGCCGGCAACCATCGCGGGACATCCGAACTTCAACGGCATCTGGCAGGCGCTGAACACGGCCTATTGGAATCTGGAGGCCCATCCGGTGGAAGGATTGAGTAAAGATTTTTGGCAACTCGGCGCGATCGCTGCTATCCCGGCGGGACGGAGCGTTCTGCGCGGAGGAGGTACCATTCCGTACCTGCCTGAAGCGCTCAAGAAGCGCGACGAAAACCGCTCCAAATGGCCGGCCGCCGATCCCGAAGCGAAGTGTTACATGCTGGGAGTGCCGCGCGTAACATACCAGAATTTGCCGTTCCAGATTTTCCAGGGCGACGGCGACTTACTCATGGTCTACCCGTTCGCCGCCACGAATAGAATTATTTACATGAAGGATCATTCCGATCTGCCGGTGGATTCATGGATGGGCAAGTCCAACGGATCTTGGGAAGGCGATGTTCTGGTTATCACCACCACCTCGCAAAACGGTCAGTCGTGGCTGGATCGCGCTGGAAACTTTGCCTCTAACCAGTTGAAGGTAACTGAGCGATTCAAGCTTCTGGACGTCAACCACATCTGGTATGAGGCTACGCTCGAGGATCCGCAGACGTTCTCCAGGGCCTGGACCATCGAGATGCCGTTATATCGTTTGATCGACAACCAGGCGCAGCTACTGGAACATAAGTGCGTTCCGTTCACAGATATGCTCTTGTATCATGATCTGCTTCAACCGAATAAATAAGGAGTCAGAATAGTGTCCAAAGGATTGTTGAAAGTTGCAGTGAGCGCCGGCCTGCTGATGGCTGCGGGATTGCCCCTGGCAGCGCATCATTCGTTTTCCGCGGAGTTCGACTCCACCAAGCCGATCACGCTGGACGGTAAGGTGGTCCAGATGGAATGGGTGAATCCGCATTCCTGGCTGACCATCGACGTGACGAAGGCGGACGGCACGGTGGAACGCTGGAAAATTGAAGGCGGATCGCCATCGGTATTGCTCCGCCTGGGTTGGAACAGGAATTCGCTCCCCGCCGGCACCAGGATCAAAGTGGTCGCCTTTCAGGCGAAGGATGGCTCGCTACGCGGAAGTTCGCGAAGCATCGAGTTTCCGGACGGCAGGAAGATGGATCTTGGCGGTTCGGGAAATAAGGACGGGCAGGACAAGTGAACCAGCGGCCAGCTAGAATCCGTATCGGTATTGCGGCCTGTGCTCAACGGCTTTGACCTTAGATAACGCCTTGGCCATGCGCCGGTATGTGTCATTATCGCCAATGGCCCGTAAATGTAGTAAGGCATCCTGGAGCTCATCTGCATTTAAGATCTCGGGTTCCTGGGATGCGATGTCGTAGAGCGCATAGGCGGCGTGTTGCCGCTCGTCTAGGGACGGACCGTGGATGCGGCTAAAGAAGAGCTTGAGCACAGTTGGGAATGTCCTCGCCATCGCCTTGATTGCGCTAGTGGCCGGCGTCTCGACGTACCAATCCTCGTCGAAGGATGACAGCTTAGCTACGACGTCAAACGGCACGCGATCTGGAGCGGCGTGCGCGAGATCCAAGCAGATTGCGGCTGCCGAGGATCTCACCGAAAAGTTCCAATGATTCGCCATCCGGCTTATCATGCTATGGGTGATCAGCCAAGGCGCCAAGCGTATACAACACTCAATCGTGTGCAACGCGCCCCAGAATCGCGGGTCGTCGTCTGTTAGGTCCTGATATTCAAGCAACGCGTCGAAAAGTTCGTTCCGCCCGCTGGAATCCGTTGTCTTGACGATTTCCAGCGCAGCGAATTCCGCAGCGGCCCAGTCTGCAAGCTGGACGGCGTTGATCAGGAGATCGACGCGCCGATCTCCCTTGACTTCAACGCGCGTTGAATGTTCCTGCGACGGCGGCGGTACGCGCTTCCTAAGGACATCCTGAACCTGGCGGAGGATTTCGCCTGCCCCTGCCGAATTGGGCGCTACGTGTCGCGCGTGCAGAGCGCTTACATACCACGGAAGATCATCGATTGGCGTGTCGTCTATGATGAAGGGAAGTATACGAATCTCTTTGTCCTTAATAGTTTTCATTGACGCGAATTTCAATTCGCGGTCCACCCAGGGCGACTCCAGAGCGTTGCGAGAGACGAGAAAGAGGAGCAGGTCCATCGTTTTGAGGCCCCCTCCAATCTCTTCGAGGATGTCATCGCCCGCCAAGATCTTTGCGCTATCGATCCAGGGAGCGAGGTTCGCTTTGTGCAACTCTTGGGCGACTAAGGAAGCGAATTCATTGTCCTTGCTCGAATGACTGATGAAGATCCGACTGCGACCGCTCGATGAGGTCTCGTGATCGGAGAGGTCCGGCGCACGCTCCGCGCCCTTTTCGTCCTCGCATAGAGCTTCTTCTTCGCTCTGCCCTTCGTAATGGGCGATGACCTTTTGGACCTTTGCTTGATCCCATCCAAATGGAAACCGATTTTGGCTCATTTCCGCTTCTTCCTTAACCGTCTTTGAAACGCCGCGAGAGGCTTTCCGCGTAGATCGTACGAGGTGATGACGAACACATCATCACTCTCTGTGGGAGCGACATAGATCACCCGCAAATATCTACCCGCAGCGGTCTGCCCGATCGCAATCCTTGAACCTTCCTTTCCCGGACGATCCTCGCCTGGCTGTTCCAGCACCTCGATGACCTCGTCTTCATTCACGTGATGGTTGTAGATGTGAGGCAGCCCGGTCGTGGGGTCGACGTAAAATCGAATCGCGTCTCGCAAATCTCTTCAAAACCCATTCTAGCGCCGGGTGATTTCCACGGGCGGCAGGCTAAGCCTGTCTGTACACCAGGGCAACCGCATAGCGACGAGTATGGAACTCCTACTTCGCCTTCGGATGCGCCCGCTCGAAACGCGACGTCTCGATGTAACCGCGAATCGCCGTGTTGCCTTCGTGGCAGGCATATTCGAACATTTGATACTTGTTATCCAGCTTTAACGGAAACTCGACCGCCCACGGACTAACCACTATTTCCGGGTCCTCCACCCTCATTTGATACTCGATCGTATCGTTGTCCGTCCGCGTGAAGCGCTCGGTGATCCGCATGTTCTCCGAAGTCGGATTGAGCGGGGGAGAACCGGGAACGCCGGCGTTGGTCATATCGGTCTTCCCGTTAAAGTTTGTCGTTTCCACCACGAGCGTATTGCCTTCCCAGCGTCCGCGCGATTCACCTAACCACTCTTTGATGGCATGATCGAGCGCCGGGCGTCCGTCGGTTGGAATGATACGGACCTCGTGGGCCATTTCGAGCACAATCAGAACATAGCCCGGCGACTGCATGATCCGGATGCCGTTGTTGTAATTGCGCGGCAACATGGAAACCGGCATGCCGCGCGTGATGCAGCGGTCCCAGCTATCGAAATCGTCGGGGGTGTCGAATACCGTTTGGCCGGGCTTGTAACTGCCGTGCATTTTTTCGTACAGCTCCTGGCCGTGCGGCGTGAGGGCAGGGAAGCGTCCATTCGCCGGTTCGCTTATCAAAGACGTCAGGCGCAACACCTGGGTGCCGGAATCGGCCTGCGGGATCGCTCCGGACTCGAATCGCTTGTTGCGGGCTTCGGCGCCCTTCTGCGCGGCGGCGTATTCCTCATCGGTCATCAACCGGCGGTCGCCGTACTTTTCGGGCCGCTGGAATGGCGTGGCGATCAGATGATTCAGGGGCCAGATCCCTTGCAGGTCCGGCTCGCCCCACGGCGTCTTGGGTGGCGTCCAGTTTGACTGTTGCGCTGCGGCCGGGAATAGCATCAGGGGAATGCTCAGTGCGCCCAGGGCCAAAATCTGTCTGATCATCTGAACACGGATCATATCATGATAATCTCGTGCTTCAGCCTGTAATCACAAGGAGGTTTATGAGAATCGCGCTTGGCTTACTGCTTGCCGCCTGCACTCTGGCGGCTCAATCCGCCGATACTCCCGATGCGCACATTTCGGCTGCGAAAGCCGCGGCTGGAGACGATTTTCAGAATCTGTTCACGTTTCAATGTTACGGGCCCGGGCCTGGAGGGCCCCGCGCAACTCCAGCGCAGCGCCCCGCTGGCCCGCGGCCCACCGGTCCGCCGGACCGATCCACATGGCACGCCGAGCCGGTGAAGGTTTTCGATAACCTCTACTTTTTCGGCCAATCCGAGTACGCCGTGTGGGCCATCACGACGTCTAAGGGCATCATCGTCCTCGACACCATCTTTGACTATTCGGTGGAAGACGAAGTGGCGGGCGGAATGAAGAAGATGGGTTTGGACCCAGCCAATATCAAATACGCCGTGGTCAGTCATGCTCACCCCGATCACGACGGCGGCGCGAGGTTTCTTCAGGAACATTACGGTACGCGAGTGATCATGTCTCCTGCGGACTGGGATGTGCTCGATAAGAGAACCATCGGCACGAAGCCGAAGCGGGACATCGAAGCCACTGACGGCCAGAAGCTCACACTTGGCGACACCACCCTGACGCTCTACATCACGCCCGGTCACACGCCGGGCACCATCTCCACTTTGTTTCCGGTAAAGGACCATGGGACGCCACATCTTGCCGCTCTGTGGGGCGGCGTGGGGCTGAATCCAGATCGGGAACGCGTTCAGCTCTACATCCAGTCTGCGCAGCGATTCAGCGGAATCGTGAAGCAGGCGGGAGCGGATATCATCCTGGCCAACCATACCGATTGGGACCGGTCCAAGATCAATTTGCCGCTGCTGGCCAAAGGCGCGCCCGGCAGCCCGAACCCGTACATCGTGGGGAATGCCAAGGTCCTGAACTTTCTAAAGGTCGCAGAAGAATGCGCCATGGCCCGCATCGAGGGAGCGAACTGAAGGGAAATGCGAGCGCGACGGCAACCGGACTGCGGCGGCGAGGTTGGGCTGGATGCAGGGCGAGAGATAGGGGCTAGGATTGGTTCGAGGAGACAACCAATGGCAAACAGTGTTCCACCTGTTCCTGAGGGGTATCATACGGCCACACCGTACCTCATCTGCGACGGAGCAGCAGAGGCTATCGATTTCTACAAGCGCGCTTTCGGAGCTGTGGAAATGATGCGGATGCCAATGCCGGATGGAAAGCTCGGTCATGCCGAGCTCAAGATCGGTGACTCCCTGATCATGTTAGCCGATGAGAATGCCGAATCAGGAGCCCGTTCGCCCAAGTATTACGGCGGGACGCCCGTAAGCGTGCTGCTGTACGTGAAGAACGTGGATGCCTTATTTGAGCAGGCGTATTCGGCAATCCCATGCGGAACGCGATCTGGAATCGTTGGGCCGCAAGGCATTCGAGCGTCGGCCGGTTACTGCCAGGCAGGAAGAGATTGCCCAATTAGCTTTTCGTTTTGACCAGCAGAACGACACCTCCCACTGCGAGTAAGGCTCCGGCAATCGGCCCGTACGGGACATGATGCTCCGTATCCTTGCTGGCATGAATTGGACCAACATCAAGCACTTTCTCTCGAGTCTGGAATCCAAACCCTCCCCAGACGACGATTGCTATTCCCACTGCTATTAAAACTATCGCTAGTATCTTCACTTGTTTCTCCTTCGAAAGTAGGCGAATCACGGCAAAAACCGTGCGCGAGTGTCGGAGTTAGACACCCGCAGATCCGGCTATGTTTCCCACGAAAATCGAGCAGTAAATCCACGCGGCTTCCTGTTGAGCTTTCGGAAGCTCACTTCTAGCCGGCCCCCCGCGGCGCTTACCGATGATTCCGTGACCTCCGTGACGTGTCGCGGACCAGCGGCTTTGGCCAAGGCCACTGCCGCGCCCTTTCGCGACGTCTTCGCTTTTTGAAACAATCCGCTATGAGCCTGTATCTACCGGGTGGAGCTCTATGGCTAAGAAAACATCTTCGAAGAAGCGATCGTCATCGTCCACAAAGGGACGCGCGAAAACAGAAAAGGTAATGCACGAACACAAGCGCGGCACTCTGAAATCCGGCAGCGGGAAGAAAGTGAAGAGCCGCAAGCAGGCTGTTGCCATCGCGTTGAATGAAGCGAGAAAGTCTGGCGCACGAGTTCCCAAAAAGAAGAAATCCAGTTAGCCCGACCAGGTCCCGGCCACCGTGTCTGACAAACCCATCATGCAATCTGGAGCAATCGAGGACCCGCGGACTCAAGGCCATCAGCCGCCGTTCTCGGACGAAAAGCAGGACTATCCGGGCTCGGAGGCCCAAATGGATCCCCGCCCCGATCACGGTGAAGAGTCTTACCAGGGTTTAGGAAGGCTCAAGGGGAAGGTCGCCCTGATCACCGGCGCGGACAGCGGCATTGGACGGGCTGTAGCCATCGCGTTCGCTCGTGAAGGCGCAGACGTCGGTATCGTGTACTTACCTGAGGAAGAAGACGACGCAAAGGAAACGCTGAAGTGGGTTCGCGACGCGGGTCGCAAATCAGCTCAGTTCGCCCTCGATATCCGGTCCGAACAACATTGCGAGGATCTGATCGAGAAAATGCGAGATGAGTTTGGCGCGCTTCACATTCTGGTGAATAACGCCGGTTTCCAAACAACTCACGATTCCATTGAAGACTTTACGACCGGGGAACTCGATCGCACCTTCAAAACCAACTTTTACGCCATGTTCTGGCTCTGCCGGGCCGCTCTTCCACACATGCAGGCTGTAGTTGCATCATCAATACAGCATCCATTCAGGCGCTCGATCCAAGTCCACAGCTTCTGGCCTATGCCCCGTCGAAAGCCGCTATTGTCAACTTCACCAAGGCTCTTTCGAAAATGGTGGTTCCCAGGGGCATTCGCGTGAACGCCGTGGCGCCGGGACCGGTGTGGACGCCGCTCATCCCGTCCACCATGTCTGGCGAAAAGGTGAAGAATTTCGGAAAGAAGAGTGCGTTCGGGCGCCCCGCCCAGCCAGTGGAATTGGCGCCTCTGTTCGTATTTCTTGCTTCCAATGAGGCTCGCTTCGTGAGCGGGGAAGTGTACGGAGCAACCGGAGGTCAAACACCGTACTAACGCGCTGCGGAACGCGCTCCCAAGCGATTGGGAATACTTCTAGTGGGACCGTTATTCGGCGATCCTGTCCCGCCGACCATGATTAACGATGGCTCCGATACGGTGAGTTTCACGTCCGGAGTGGCCGTTCCGGCCGGCAGCCAAAATTTAGTTAATGTGATGACAATCGGCAGCGGCAATCGATGTTCGGCGGAATGCGTGATCTCAGGGCTCGGTGGACGGCCTTGCCTTCAACTGGACGATCTCTACCGGTAGGTCCTTCGTCCGGATTGAGCCCACTCGATGGCAGCAATGACAGCAAAATGTGACTGGGGATGCGTCAACAATGCACTCTTGGTCACCGATCGGGTTAAACGTGACCAAATGTATGAACGACGGTGTCGCTTCGCGGTGCATAACTTCTACCGACCCCACGGGTACGCTCTCGTCGATTGTCATCGACGCTACACCGACCGCGACGACACCGGAGCCGAAGGCGCTTGCGCTTGTGTCGCTCGCATTCGTGGGGATGTTAAGGCCATACCGTTTAGGAGATAGTATGCTAGCTTCTGATGTTCTGGCGCGTGGTTCGCGAAGAGGATCTCCCCAGTTGCGTTGACATTGATCCCCAGCACGCGGGGTATGAGATTGTCGGCCAGGAACGGGCGCTCAAGGTCTGGAAACAGCTGATCCGCTTCCGCTCCTTCCAATCCGCGGTCGTTGAAGCGGACCCGCCCATCGCGGGACATCGCATCGTAGGTTTCGGTGCGAGCGTCTTTGTGACCCGCCCGTTCGCGGATCAGGAGCTTTTGCACCCGCAACCGGGGCTGAACGCGCGCATCATTGCCAACATAGCTGCGGGCGCCAACGTAGCTGTGGGCGCCAACGTAGCTTCCAGCGAATCCGTCGCGTTAACGGAGGCCCAACTCGGCACCGGGAACTTGGACGGCGGTCTGGATCTGGTGGACCTATTTCCCCAATGGCGCAAAGGAATTCTCACGCCCCGTCAGGTGGAGGAGGTTCAAACCGCACTGGCATCCTCTTTCCTGGAGGCCCATAGGGGATTCCGGCTGAATCGCATTTTGACAGAGACCGTAAATGCAGTGGAGCGTCTATCCTATCTGGAGCTATCAAGGACCTGGCGCATCGTCAGTGACTTTTCCGATTTCTACTCGCAGCATCCGGAATCCAACTGGAACCGCGACCGGTGTCTGGCGATCGTGACTCGCGAGGAAGCGTTGCCGGGGCATATCACGGGCATGCTTTTTCAGTATCAGGAACCCGTGCTGCGTCTCCCGGATGCGGATCAGCGGCTTCTTGAGACCGCGCTAGCAGGGCTGACCGATGAGGAACTGGCGCAGCAGCTCGAAATCGGGTTGCCCACGGTCAAGAAACGCTGGCGTTCCATTTTCGAGCGAGTGTCGGCGCGACCCGATCTTTTCCCGAGATTCCCCGATGGTTCTGACGACGCAAGCCGTGGCCGGCAAAAGCGCCATCACATCCTGGCTTATGTCCGGCAGCACCCCGAAGAGCTGCGGCCCATCCTGGCCAAACGCCGCGCGAGGGGCGCGTGATCGGCCGGCTTAGTGGGTGCACTGACCTGTCGCCGGGGGAGTGTCGCCGATGCAGGTTATGCTCCCGTCGACGGTATTGCCTAACACCGACGGGGCGTTATTGGACAGGAGCGTCAAATTGTACAGAACCGTGTTCCCGTCTATTGTTGACGGGCCGGCGGTACCTGCCACCGTCACGCTATAAGAAAAATTATTCGTTTGGAGGGTCACGGAGCCAAGCGTCTGTCCGATAACCACATTGCCCACGACGTTTGTACCCGACAAGTCGACCGTTTGATCATCCACCGTCTCAAGAATTCCGTCCACGCTGGCGCTAGAGATACTAAGTGAGCCGGGGTGCGTCGCAACGTTCAAGCTTTGCACGCCCCCATCAATCGCCGTCCCCGTGATCGTCACGACGCCTCCATCGTCCGAAATCACATTGCCCACGATCTTTCCGCCGGTGACCGTCAGATTCCCGCCGTTTACAGCGACGCTTCCATTCACCGTCACATCGGTGAGCGTGCAGACCGCGTGCGCCGACACAACGAGATTGGCGTGAATGGTCGTATGACTGAGGGACGTGATGCAATTTTGCGTAGCAGCCGCCGCCTGGCCGAAAGACACCATGCCCAGTGCCGCCAGGACTCCGGCGCCCATAAACCCGCGATATTGTGTGCTCATGATTGTATTGCAGAGTGTAAGGCCACCAGAGCCGCCGCACAAGTATCTAAAAGATACCTGCTTCGGTCAGGACTGCGTAACAACGGCCGGTGGCCGCACCTTACCTTCCGTCAAGCCTAAGATGGTGGTTTCATTCAGCCAGATAGACGAATTCGGTCTCCAGCCGGATATAGGTGATATCGGCTACCCAGAGTTGGTTGACGGCGGACGGGAACTGCGTGTCCTCTCATTAGAGGCCCTAGGGACGCGATTCCGGCCGCAACAGAAAAGACGGAAATGCGCGTACGGCCTGTTGGAAATAGATCTTATATCGCCGAGCGAACGCGGCCGGAATGCCTTCCACGCCTTCGTCGATCAGCTTCTCATGGACGCCCTCGGCGAAGAACATATCCGCCTCGCGGCCGTCCTTGGTGAGCACGCGGCCGCGGGGAGTGCAGCGGACAAAATCCTTGACGCGGGAGTAAGTCCGCTCGGACAGATTCACGCGATTCGGGGCGCCGCTCGATTCCATGCGCGAACTGAAATTCACCGAATCGCCCCACACGTCGAACGCGAATTTATGGATGCCCACCACGCCCGCAATCACCGGCCCGGTGTGTAATCCGACGCGCATTTGCCACTCGATGCCGTCGTCCGGCCGCGCCATGGCGCGCACCGTTTCCACCATCTCCAGCGCCGCCAGCACCGCGTCCACCGGGTGCGACGGCCGCCGGTCGGGCATGCCGCTTACGAACATGTAGCTGTCGCCGATGGTCTTCATTTTCTCCAGGCCATAGCGCGAAACAATGTGATCGAACGCGGTGAAATACTCGTGCAGCAGGCCGACGATCTCTTCCGCCGCCAGTTTTTCGGTGGCCACCGTAAAGCCGACGAAGTCCGTGAACCCGATGGTGACGTCCTCAAAATACATGGGCTCCACAGTACCGGCGCTTTGCAACTCCTGCGCGATTTTCGCCGGCAGAATATTGCGGAGCATGCCCTCAGCCACCTGCTTCTGACGCTCGGCTTCCTCAAACGCCGTTTCCACCTGCGCGGTACGCAAGCGCTCCTCGTCGCGCAGCCGCTTGCGATCGAGAATGGCTCCGATGCGCGCGCGCAACAGCACCGGATCGAAGGGCTTCGGCAAATAATCCTCGGCGCCCATCTCGATACAGCGCACCACGCTTTTGATTTCATCGAGGGCCGAGATCATGATGACGGCCACTTCTTTCCAGCGCTGGTTCGCACGGATGCTCTGCAACACTGCGAAACCATCCAGCTCCGGCATCACGATGTCGAGCAGCACCAGGTCGAACGATCCGGATTCCAGTTTTTCGAGCGCCTGTCGTCCGTCTTCCGCCGTGTCGACGGAATAACCTTCACGCTCCAGGCGGCGCGACAACATGTCACGATTTCCGGCATTGTCGTCCACTACCAGGATTCGGCCGCCGGTTCGCGCCGTTGGCTCGGTTCCCGATTCGGACCCGGGTAGCCAGAGAGGCGTGACGGGGGCTGGGGCTGCGGGAGGCGGCGCGTCTTCCACCAGCGTCCCCTGCGCCGAGAGCTGCTGCGCTAGCGCTCCGAGATTCGACACTGCGATGCCTAACCGGTCCAGGTCATGCGTCCACTCTTCCGACGCAGGCTCGGCGCGCAGCTCGGCCAGGATTTCCCGCATATAGCCGCTGCGGAGGGTCTGATCTTCCTTGAGCTCTAGAAAATGTTCCGGACGAATCTCTTCGGGCTCACGAGTGAGCAAACGCGATTGCACTTCCAGGCAGGCCTGCGCGGAATCGAGCAGCCGGCGGAGGGCAGTCTCGGCCGCCTCGCGTCCGGCAGCGTCTTCAAGCAGCATCTCCGCATAGCCAATGATCTGGTTGAGCGGCGTCTTGAAATCGTGCCGGATCTTTGATAAGGCCGCAGGCGCTTTGAGTGCCGAGGCCTGCGGAATGCCTGGCGCAAGTTCAGTCTCCATGGAGCGTCTTGGCTTTTTCAAGCTGCGTGGTGATCTTCGACAGCAGCCGTGGCAGGTCGATCGGCTTGGTGTCGTAGTCGTCGCATCCAGCCTCCATCGCCTTGTCGCGGTCCCCGGTCATGGCGTGGGCCGTTAGCGCGATCACTGGAATGTGCCGGGTTTGCGGATTCGCCTTCACCCGCCGCGTCGCCTCCCAGCCATCCAGCACCGGCAGGCTCATGTCCATCAATATGAGATTGGGCACTTCGGCGATAGCCTTTTCCACTCCGGCGCCGCCGTCCACGGCCATGGTGATGGAGTAGCCCTTGCGTTCTAGACGCCGCGATAACATGTCGCGGTTCATCTCGTTGTCCTCAACAATCAGGATTCTCATAAATGCCCCTTTCGTTTAGCAGGCTGCGGAAAAAGGCCTGCAGCTCCGACTCCCTTACGGTCGCGGCTCGGTAACATACCTGGAAACAACCGGCCCCAATTCCGAGCCGCGCGCCGGCAGCACTGGAGAACATCGACTCGAAGGAGACTGGACGGGTGGCGCGTAAGCAAGCGGTTTTTGGCCTTTTTCAGCATCGTGTTAGGTTCTGGCCAGAGCCTCGTCCTGCTCCGCGACTTCGACTTGAGTGCGCGCCGATAGCAGCGCCCTGGTTTGAGATACCAATTCGCTGAGGTCTACCGCCCCCTTCTGCATAATGGCCTGGACGCCGCCCGACAGCCGTTGTCGATCCACCGGCGTGATGTCTTTCGCGGTCACCACCAACACCGGAATGGAGCGGTTGCGCTCACTGGTTCTCAGCCGTTCCACGAAAGCGATGCCATCCATTTCAGGCATCATGAGGTCCAGCAGAATCGCGTCCGGCCGGCGATGTTCCAGCCGTTCCAGCGCTTCCAGTCCATTGCCCGCTTCTTCCACGGTCCAGCCGTCGTGCTCGAGTGCGCCACGCAGCAGCGTGCGATTCTCGGGAAGATCGTCCACCACCAATGCCAGCCGTGATCCGCGACCATTCGAAATTCGCCCGAGCACCGCGGTGAGACGCTCGCGGTCTAAAGGCTTAGTCAGATATTCCGTCGCTCCCAGCGCAAAACCGGTTTTGCGGTCGTTGACGATCGATAAAAGAATCACTGGGATGTCGGCCAGTTCCGGGTCGGACTTCAGGCGAGTCATCACCTGCCATCCGTCCATACCGGGCATCATGACATCCAGCGTGATGGCGTCGGGACGCAATTGCTGCGCGAGCTGCAGCCCTTTTTCGCCATTTTCGGCATACTCCACGCGGTACCCGTCTTTCACCAGCGTGCGCCGCAGCAGATCGGCAACTAGCGGATCGTCATCGATGACCAGCACCACCGCCGCCGAGGCCGGCAGCGATTCCGATACTCTCTGCGCTTCCTGCTCCGGCTTGCCCTGGCCCTCCACGGGCTGCGCGAGCACGACTTCCACCGGGATGCGCATGGTGAACGTGGTTCCTTGCCCCGGCTCACTGCGGACGGTAATATCGCCGTTCATGAATTGACAGAATCGCCGGCTGATGGCGAGTCCCAGGCCGGTGCCGCCAAACTTGCGAGTGGTGGAAGAATCGGCCTGCTGGAAAGCCCGGAACAGCTTGGCCATTTGTTCCTTGGTCATGCCGATGCCCGTGTCTGAAACCTCGAAGGTGATCCAGCCTTCGTCGCGCACCGCGTGCAGCTTAACCGTTCCATTGGAAGTGAATTTGCACGCGTTGGAGAGCAGGTTTAGGAGACACTGCCGCACTTTGGTTGCGTCGGCGCGAATCAAACCGATCTCCGGCGGCTTGTCGATCACCAACTGGTTCGAATTTTTCTTGGCCAGCGGATCCACCACGGCCTGCACTTCCTCGATGGTTTGATCGAGGGAAAAGCTTTCGATGTAGAGGTCCATCTTGCCGGCCTCGATCTTGGAAATATCCAGCACATCGTTGATCAGCTCCAGCAGGTGCTGGCCGGCCGAATGGATCTTTTTCAAATCGCCCTGATAATCGTCGTTGCCGTCGTCCGCGGCCATTTCCTGCAGCATTTCGCTGTAGCCGATGATGGCGTTGAGCGGCGTGCGCAGTTCGTGGCTCATGTTCGCCAGGAAATTGCTCTTGGCCTTGTTGGCTGCTTCCGCCGCTTCCTTTTCGCGGCTGAGATCGGCGGCGCGCCGGCGTTCAGTGATATCGCGGATATTGGCGACGATGCCGTTCACCGCTGGAGAGTCCAGCATGTTATGCAGCGAGACCTCCAGCGTCCGGATAGCGCCGCTCGAATGTTGCGCGTCCACTTCCACCTGTTCGGATGCGCCCCAGGCGGCCGCGGAACGCTCAATGGCTTCGTCCAACGCCAGCTTTCCCTTATCGTTCAAGAAATCGCCCAACGCGCCGGCTTCCGCTTCGGTTTTCACACCGAGAATCCGCACAATGGACGGGCTGGCGTACTTGAAGCGGCCCTGCCGGTCGAGCAGCGCGATGATGTCGGAAGTGTTTTCAATCAGCGAGCGATAGTGCAGCTCGCTCTGCCGGAGTTTTTCTTCGGCGCTGCGCAGCGTGGCTTCCCTAGTGGCGATTTCGCCCACCATGTTGCGGAACGTGCGCGCCAGTTGGCCGAGTTCGTCACGGCGTCCAGCCACGCGATCCAACTCGTCCGCGGTTTCGTAGCGCTGCTGGCTGACGTGCTCGGCTGCCAACGTAAGACGGCGGACCGGCTCAGTCAGCCGCCGCGCCACGATCCAGATCACGGCTACCAGAAGAAATACGGCCAACGCCGCAACGGCCACGGTTCGGACGGCCAGTTGGCTAGCCGATCCCGTAATCTCCATTTCGGGAATGCTCATTGCCACTTTCCATCCGGTGAGCGGCGCCTTGGCCCAGTACACGCGCCGTGGAACGCCATTGTCCAGAAGCCGATCAAAACCGGAATCGCGCGCAGCGATCGAGTTGCCGCCCGGAACCGTACGGACGTCGGCTCCAGCGAAATTCTCGCTCATCGACAGCGCCGCGTTGGGATGAGCCATGATGCGCCCCGAGCGGGTGATCAGAAAGCTGTAGTCCTGTGCGGCGTTGGACGCACTGGTGTTGCCCATTTTGTCCGGGCGGAAGCGCAGAGAAGTGACGATGGCACGAATAAGGTCGAGTGAAAGATCCGCGCCCGCTACGCCGCCGAATTTTCCCGCCGCGTCATAAAAAGGCAGGGTGACGCTTACGATTTCCGCGTTGGAGCCGCCGGTATCGAAATAAGGCTCCGAAATATACATCTGCCCGGTACGCTTGGCTCCGGCGTACCACTCCTTGGAACGGTCGCGAGGGCCGGCCTTCGGTTGAAGAGCCTGGGGAAAGCTGTTGCGGTCTACCCATGGCATGGCGTCGGGACCGGTGGTGACGCCCTCCTTCGCCAGGTACACGCCAAATGATTCTTCAGGCGGAAGACTGTCCAAAAGCCGGGCCAGGAACGGAACGATGCCGCTGGCGGCTTCACTCATCCCCGAAGCTTCCTTGCGAGCCGTGATGGCGCGCGGCAGCACAGCCACCCGGTCCAGATAAGCATCGAACTGGTCGGCGGTGGACTGGACCTGCTTCAGGGCCTCGGCATTGCTCTGTTGCTCCAGCGCGTTGCGGGCCTGCGAGTAGCTGAACCAAATGGTAATCACCAGGATGATGCAGGTGGCCACTACTACCGCCAGGGTAAGGGTCTTACTTAGAGACCTGGTTTTCCGTACCGCTTCTTTCTTGGGTGTTGCGAGCTCAGAAATTTGGTCCATCGTTGAAAACAATCGGCACTCCGGGCAAGTTTGTCCATGCCTAGCGGAGGAATAGGTCTTTTTTGGCGTCCGGTATAGGCCGTGCTGCCCGCCTGGGACTATACAGGGAGGGGAGAGACCGGACGATCTTTTAAGAGTTATGAAGGTCTTTCTTCAATGCTGCGCTGCAATTGTATCTGCCGCTCTGTTCGTGGCCGTGGTCGCTCGTGGTGAGGGAAACCCCGATACGACGCGCGATGCCGACAGTGGCGTAGTTGTCATAAGCGCCCACGCCATTCGCGAGGCTGCGGTGGTCCATCAGGAGCCGGAATACCCCGCCACAGCCCGTCAGTTTCGGATGAGCGGGGAGGTGGTTGCCGAATTCGTTGTCGGTGTGGACGGCAAGGTGGAGAATGTCTCGATCACAAAAGGCTCACCGATATTGAGCGACGCCGTGGTCAGGGCGCTGCGGAAATGGTCGTTTTCACCATTCAAGGTGGACGGACGTGTCAGGCGGGTGAAGAGCACGCTCTCGTTTAATTTTCAGCTTTGATCCCCTTTGGCTCGTTACGCTTCGGCAATTCGTAGAGCCACGCGACCACGCGAGAGCGTTCGGTAGGAATCTGCGGTGGTCGCGATCTGTGTCAGCATCGGCTCGGATAAACAACAGGGCAGTCCGGCGAGATCGAAACCCCACACGCGTCACCCTGTGACGGTTCACAACCTCGAAGGACCAGAGCCTCAAGCTTTCCCTTTCCGACGCCAAGGAGAACTCTACTCGTAGGGCCCCCGAAAGATACTTCGAGAACTTTGGCGGGCGTGAGGCAGGAGGTGCTCGCAAGGCACTGACCCGGCACGATTCGAACGTCCTCAGGTCGAACAGCAACGATCAGGCGGTCAGCGTTTTGCACTTGGGGAGTGATACGCGCCCGGAGGTTCCATCCGGTCTCTTCAAGCATGATTTCTAGACTGGAATTCGCCGCCACGCCGATTCTTTTGGCGGAAAACAATTGAAATCCGAGGAATTGGGCTACCCAAGGTTCTGAAGGGTGATCGTAAACACCGGTTGGCGTGCCGGTGTGAACGACGTTGCCATCTCGCATCACTGCCACTCGATCGCACAACGAGAAGGCCTCGGTCTGGTCATGGGTTACGAAGATGGCGGCGATTTTAAGTTGCTTGACGAGTCGTCGGATCTCTTCCCCGACATGCCTGCGCAATCCCGCATCAAGGTTGGCGAGGGGTTCGTCCAATAGAAGAAGTTCGGGTTCGATCACCAGCGCCCTGGCAATGGCAACCCTCTGCTGCTCACCGGCAGACAGGTCCTGGGGTCTCTTCTGCACGATTGTTTTTGGGAGCCGGAGGAGCGCGAGTACGTCCTCGACTCGATTCTGGATCGCGTCGCGGCTCGTGGCCTTGGCTTGCAAACCGAAGGCGATGTTCTCGAATACGTTTAGCTCCGTAAAGAGGGCATAGTTCTGGAAAACGATGCCAAACCACGCCTCTCTGCGGGGACAGTAGTGATGTTGTGATCGTTGAAGGAAACATGGCCGCAATCGGCGGTTTCGAGCCCGAGTATCAAGCGAAGCGTCGTGGTCTTTCCGCACCCGGATGGGCCGACTAAACCAAACAACTCGTCACGGTGGACTGAGATCGAAAGGTCATCGACGGCACGTGCGCTTGTTCGGACGCCTGGTCCACGTCGCTCGCGCCGAGGCCTGAACGTTTTCGTTACGTGATGCAAGCAAAGTATGGGTTGTTCACCCACACGTGTCGGTCGCTCAGACCTGGCCAGATCTTCATGTCCCATCTCTCGATTTGAGGTCATTGGCCCGGGCTCTAGTCTATCGGATCGACCCTCCCTAACGCCGTAATGTTTGTTGATCCACGCGGACGCGTTGCGGCATCCCGCGGATTGAGCATCACTCGCTCCACGAGAGAACATGGGCCGTAAAAGCTCGTTTGGCCTTTGATGACGCCAGGCTCGGGAACGCTCGTTGGCAAGCACTCCGGCGCGGACATGTCAGACGGGCGAAGAGCACGCTCTCGGTCAATTGTCAGCTTTGATCATTCACTGCAAGGCACATTTCAACGTGACCTCGCGCTTCCGCGATTTGTAAACTCGAGACGCCATCCCCTATCGTCATCCTGCATCCGTTCGCGATGCGGCTCACATTCCGGTGCCCGACAGAGTAACACTCTGCGGACTGTTGGCATCGCTGTCGACGATGGTTAATGTGCCGGTTCGCGGCCCCTTTGCGCTCGGAGAAAATGTGACGTCGATGAAGCAACTAGCGTTCGGCTGCACGGTGGTGCCACAGGTGTTGGTCTGCTTGAAGTCGCCAGTGGCTTGGATTTGTCCGACGTTGAGAACGGTATTGCCGGCGTTGGTGAGGGTGATGGCCTGGGGCGAACTGGAAGTGCCGACGGTCTGCGAAGAGAACGTGAGGCTCGCGGCGCTAAGACCGACAGCGGTGGCCATTTTGGCTACCAGCCGGATGTTCATGGGGCTGGCAGCGTCGGTACTGTTGATGATGAGGTACCCATAACGCGGGCCTGTCTGGGTGGGGGTAAACGTTACGGTGACCAGACACCGCGACCCTGCTGTTAAAGCTTTGGAACAGTTGCTCTTGGCCGAATAATCGCCGGTTCCCGAGACGCTGGTGATTGTTTTCGCCGAGGAGCCGATGTTGGTCACATACAGGGATTCATGAGTCGAGGTTCCAAGCACCTGCGCGGTATTAAAAGTGAGGCTGGGGAATTGCAGTTTCAGATCCGAGCCTATGCCCGTGAGTTGGCCCACTTGCGGACTCGTCGGGTCGCCGTCGGTCACCGTGACCGTGCCGCTGCGCAGGCCAACACCCGCCGGATCGAAACTGATATCAATCTTGCAGGAGGCGCCGGCCAAGAGCTTAGGCGGGCAATGGGTGGTGTACGGGAATTCGCTGCTGGTCTGGATGCTCTTGATGGGAAGCGGTGTGGTGTCGTAATTGGTGACCAGAATGGTTGTCGCATTACCGGTAGTGCCTACCGGAAGAGTTCCCAGTGACAGGCGCGGCGTCGAAAGCACCGGGCAGCTGCGCTGCGGGAGAATGAGCGGCGTCACCGGAGTCTGAGAGAAGTCGAACGCGTCGGTAATGTCGTTGGCGTTGGCGTCGCGGTTGGTTAAGGACGGAAGTTGAAAACGCTCTTCAATGAACTTCAGTACCGACGAAAATTCGTACTGCGTATGCGTAATGGTTCCGGGCTTCACGTACGGAGAGATGATGATGAACGGCACTCTGGGGCCCAGGCCATACTGATCGGCGGCAGGCGGCGTCACGTGATCGTAAAAACCGCCGAAGTCGTCCCACACCAGGAAGACGGCTGTGCTGTCTCCATCCGGTCCATTTAACAGCGCGTTCAGATTACTGACAGTCCAGTTCTCTCCCAGGCAGGTGCTGTTGGGGGGATGCTCGCTGGTTAGCCCCGATACCAGCCAACTGACCGCGGGCAGGTTGCCATTCTGGGCATCGGTAATAAATTGCGCCGTCGGAAGCACGTTCTGCGCCCACGCCGGACCGTTTCGGATGTGGTTGATGGCATCGTAAGTCGAAAAATTGTAGCCTCTTTCTCCGGCGGAAGGAGCGTAATATTTCCACGAAACTCCGGCCGCGGCCAGGGTATCGGCGAGTGTCTCGAAATCAAAACAGGGAAATACATTGGTGATCTCGCCCTCATCATCCAGCACGGAAACGCTAGCGCTGGGCGGCTGGTCGCAGCCCCATGCGTTTTTGTCCGATCCGGCGATGTCCGGCGTGGTGGGAATCGTAATTACTCCGCCCGACGTTGCGGCGATGGTGTAAAGATGATTCGGAAAGCTATCGGAGTGGATGGACGAAAACATATGATCGCCGAGGGCGTAGTGCCGGGCGTAGGCATAGTAATTGGGTATTTGCGCCTCGGTCATCTGCGTATAGGACAGAAAATTGCCGTTGGTGTTGGCGCCATCGATCAGGTCAAAGCCGTTCATCAGCCCGCCGTTCATGGAAGTGAGGGCGCCCCACAAGGTGTGGTCGATATCATTCATCGTTTGATCGGGGGTGGGCAATAGAGGAATCACCTGTCCAGTGGAAGTGACGCCGGTAGTTGCGCCATCGGCGCCGGGGAACTGGCCGAAATAGTTATCGAAGCTGCGGTTCTCCTTAACAATGAACACTACATGCTTAATGACGCTCATCCCGGCGGGAGCGGCTGGGACCGACATCTTTTTCTGCGCGTGGGCCGGGCGCGGCAAGATTGTCAAAAGAGCGACACAAGCCATCACGGCGGCGCTGCCCACCATCAAACGCTGGCGAAATATCTGCATGTAGATTAGTCTCAAGAGATTGTTGAACCCATAGACCCCTCGGAACAAGAGGCCGTTCTTGCCATTTCTATATCAGTAATAAGGGTACGTTGGTACTATCCGGAGGGTCGTGGGCGCGGCAATCTTGAACGGCTCGCAAGTCCGGGGTCGGCGAACGAACAGGGAGGTTCGATGTCGGGCACTCGCCCGCCTATTTTCGGTAGGGTTGACGCCAAGCGCCTACCAGAGCAACCTCTGCGCAGTTGCGCCGGCGGTGGAACGAGGGATTCTCAATCCGCGCGATGCCGACAGTACGTCGAGTTGGATTTTTCGTAGTGGCCGATCAACTTGCCGGCCGTCTACTCCAGCGAAAAAACGACCAGCGTTCCTCCCAGGTTCGTAAAGTCGGCGAGCGATGACGTGAGACCGACGGCGCCCAGCCCTTCACTCCCTTTGGTGAGGCCCTCGGCGAGACCAATCGCGGCCCATCCTCCCACGCCAGTGAGCACCGCAACATATTGCTTACCCTTGTGCGTATAAGTGATGGGATTGCCGATGATGCCCGAGGGCGCGTGGAATTGATAGAGAATCTTTCCCGTGGCCTGATCGGCGGCCTTGAACCAACCATCTAGCGTGCCATAGAAGAGCACGCCGCCGTCGGTAGTCAGCGGCCCGCTATAAACCTGGAACATCTCATTCACCGCCCACTTGGTCTGGCCGGTTACCTGGTCGAATGCGATCAGCCTGCCGCGGACATCGCCGTGGTCGGCCGGGTACATACTCAGCGTCGCGCCCACATAAGGAAAGCCGCTTCGGTATTTCACGCTGAATGCCTGGTAGTCCATGCAAATGTGATTGGTGCCGAGATAAAATAGCTTGCTCTTCGGATCGTAGGAAGCCGGCTGATGATTCTTGGCGCCCTGCGCGGCCGGACAGATGTCTTTGACGTTGACGTCTTCCTTGGTCATCTTGGCTTCGTTCAGCACCGGCCGGCCGGTTTGCAAATCGATCTTCTCCGCCCAGTTGGTGGACGGATCGAATTTGTTGGCCCGGAGAAGCTTGCCATTGCGGCGATCCAATACGTAAGCAAAACCATTGCGATCGAAATGGGTCATGGTCGGAACGGTCTGGCCGTCGATGACGCTGTCGGTGAGAACGCTCTCGTTGATGCCGTCATAATCCCAGGCGTCATGCGGAGTCATTTGATAGACCCATGCCGCGACGCCGGTATCGGGATTACGCGCGAACAAACTGGTGGACCATTTGTTGTCGCCGGGCCGCTGCCCCGGATTCCAGGTTCCCGGATTCCCGCTGCCGTAGTACACCAAATTCAGCTGAGGATCGTAAGTGTACCAGCCCCAGGTGGTGCCGCCACCTAGTTTCCACCCGTCCGCCATCCACGTTTTGAGACTGGAATCCTTGCCCACCGGTTTTTGAGTGGCGCCATCCACGGTCTTGTCGGGATCGAAGAGAATATCCTGATCGGGACCGACGCTGTTGGCGCGCCACACCAGCTTGCCGGTGTTGAGATCGTAAGCGGTGAGATGCCCGCGCACGCCGTATTCTCCGCCCGAGATCCCCACGATCACTTTGTCATGCACTACCAGCGGCGCGATGGTCATGGTTTGACCTAGCTGCGGATCGCCGTTCTGAGCGCTCCACAGCACCTTGCCGGTCTTCGCGTCGAGCGCATACACATGCGTGTCCAAGGTGGAAATGAGAATCTTCCCTTCGGCATACGCCACGCCCTTGTTCACCAGATCGCAGCACGCTACCGAGGGCGAGAACTTATCCTGCTCCGGAGCGAATTTCCAAACGATCCGCCCGACGTTGTCCAGGTCGATGGCGTAGACGAAGTTAGGATACGAGCTTTCGAAGTACATCATGTTGCCCACCACCAGCGGCTGGCCTTCCTGCCCGCGCAGCGTGCCGGTGGACATGGTCCAGGCAACCTTCAGCTTGCCGGCGTTCTTGCTGGTGATCTGGTTCAGTTTGCTGTGCCGGTTCCCAGCATAGTTGCCCAAGGGGATCACCCACTGGTTGGGATCCTGGGAATCCTTTTGGAGCGGTTCGTTTGCGACAGCGCATGTCACGCATGCGATCGCTAAGCAACAGAGCTGTTTCATTCCGTTCATTTCAAGAACTCCTCTCTTAATCCTGCGCGGACGGCGGCCTGCCGGGAGGCACCAGATCCAAGCTTCGTCCTTTTACGTACCTGAAAATGTGAACAACATCGTCCTCGCTGAGGAAGCCCGCCCATGCGGGCATTCCCTGTTCTTTTTTCCCTGTCATCGCTACCGACAGAAAATCGCGCTGATTCATTCCGGCCGTAAGCGAATGGCGAAGATCGGGCGCGAGCTGGCTGCCGGCAGCGTCCGTGCCATGGCATCGATAGCAGTAGGAATTAAAAAGCTGGTAACCGTGGAAGACTTCCTTGGTCACTTTGGGTTCCTGGCCCTCCAGAAATAGCGGAAAATCCAGGCTGACCTTCGTGCCATCTTTCAGCGTGTAGGAATACGTCTTCGCGTCGTTTTGCACTGGAGCAGCCGGCGGCTGGGTTTGCGAGAGAATCCACTTCCCCATCGCGACGCGTTGTGCGTCCGTCAAATCCGGATGTGGCGTCATGCCCCCGCCCCCGTCTCGTATTTTCGCCGCCAACTTCTCCGGCGCGTCGGCTTGTCCAGCATGGCTTTTGGCGATAGCCGCATAGGCAGGTCCCACCACCTGGTGGTCTACCGCATGACAGGAAGAGCAATCGCTGTCCTTGATCAGCTTCTCGCCATCCTGCGCAATCGCAGTTATCGCGATGAAGAAAATGACAGCGAGCTTCAACGTTACTGGCCCCCTTGCCGCGGCGCAGTCGACATCACGCCACTCTCGGTCAGGATCATGGTGAGTTCCGCCTGGTGATTCGCGATCACGTCATCGAGCCTTTTCTTCAAAGCATCGTTGCCGGCGCGGACGCCCATCGACATAGGAAAGGTAAATTGTTCCGGCGGCCCCAAGGCTCGTTCATTCGGAACCGGCACAACGTCGAGATTCGGAGCGGCGCGCAAGAAGGCGCCGATGGCCGGCTGCCACGTGACGAGGACGTCGATCTTTCCGTTTTTCAGCGCATCCAACATCAGGGCCGGCGACTCGCCGTCGTCAGTGGCTACGTCGAAGGCGATCGCCGCCGGAATCATGCCCCGCATCTTGAGAGCGTCCTCAGCCGGCGTCTCGCGTTCAAACCCCACCTTCACCCGCTTCAGCACCGGCGAATCCATGCTCGTGATGTCGTATTTCTTGCTCTTGTCGAACACAAATACATAGGAGGAAATATAGTAAGGCCGCGTGGTCAGCTCCTCCCGGCTGGCATACGGAAGGCTCATCACCACATCGCACTTCTTGGCGTCCAGTGTAGTCGCCAGGAATTGGGGGAATCCGCCATGGCCGCGGTGGCTCGCCCAGGTGTAGTCGACGGTTTCACCGAGCGCTTTGGCAACCGCCTCGGCAATTTTGTTTTCAAATCCAGCGCTGGTTCTATTCGAGTACGGCAGGTAATCCGGATCGGCGCACACACTCAACGCGTGGGCGGGAACCGTAAACAGAACCGGCCCGAGGACTGCGAGAACCAACGGACTGACGATGCCGCTCAGTTTCATAAGCCGACGCTATCCGGCGAAGTCCGGTAGACATCATATACTTCTTTGGAGCGGCGTGCAGGTTTTTTCGGGGGAGATTCTTTACTTCTGCGCTGACGTACCAGTCAACGTAGCCAGCATTTTCGCGTACTTCGCGTCGTACGGATTCAAGACATCGGGACCGGGAATCTCGTTGACCTCGCCCAGGATATGCGGCGCGGCCCCATCCTTAAACGCAGCCCACTCCGGGAGATTCTTTCCGTTCGGGTCGCCCTTCTTCGCGAAATTCACCCAATAGGATGAGACCATGTCGGCCAATTCCTGGTCCGGCTTGGACGCCGCGGCAAGCTGGGGCGAACTCAGATCCGGGATCAAACGCGGCTTGCTGAGATTATCCCAGACATAGGGGATTTCGGTGGCGTGCGTGGCTTTCAGGTTTTTGACACCAGGTTCCAACGGCGGCTCATGCGTGAAGAGGTACCAGTAGGCATGCCGTCCGATGGCCGTCTGGCGCTCGGCGAAAAGCCGCATGGACCACATCAGCGTGTCGCGAAACTCCACGCGCCCGCCCATGGCCAAGTGCTCGTCATGATTCGATCCGACCAGAACATCCACCGGGTTCTGCTTGCCGTGCTCAAAAGTGAGCGAAAGGTCTTCGGGGACGATCCAGCCGTCGATGATCATCCCGGCTCCGCGAATGGTCTTCATCACGTCCTCGGTGGAACGGCCGCGCAGTTCAGCCAGCGTGGGAAGGGGCTTCTCCGGCTCGGGCTGGGCTTGCGCTCCGGGCGGTCCGAAACGAGGCGGCCCAAGGGCGGCGAACTTCTCGGCTCGCGCGAGCGGCATCATGGGAGCCATTCCGAGACCCATCCATTGGCCACTCTCTGAAATCGCGTGATGGAACAGGCCTTTGGCGACTGGCGACCCGACCAATGCGGCCACCATGCAGGCGCCGGCGGACTGGCCGAAAATCGTGACGTTGTTGGGGTCGCCCCCGAACGCACGAATGTTCTCCCGCACCCACTGGAGCGTCGCGATGGAGTCGCCGAGCGCCTGGTTGCCGGACGCGTCGTGGCCGGATTCCTTGGTCAGCTCGGGATGCGAAAAGAATCCGAACGGTCCCAGCCGGTAATTAAACGTGACCACCACGACGCCCTTGCGGGCCAGCGCCTCCCCATCGTTATCCGGGTAGGATCCGGCGCCTTCGGTGTATGCGCCGCCGTACATGTAGACCATCACCGGAAGCCGGCCGTTGGCATTCTTTGCGTCCGTCCACACGTTCAGGTAGAGGCAGTCCTCGCTCATCTTGGGCGAATCCGGCAGATCGGTGGCGATATTGATGGGAACGCGCTTAGGCGCCGGCCGCTGCACGCAAACATCGCCGAACGCGTCGGCTTTGCGAACGTTCTTCCAGGGCGTTACCGGCTGTGGCTGTTTCCAACGCAGATCGCCTACCGGCGGCGCCCCAAACGGGATGCCTTTGAAGGCGCGAACGCCCGAAGGCAGGGTGACGCCGGATAGCGGGCCGTCCGATGTC
Organism: Bryobacterales bacterium; assembly: GCA_963735145.1. Classification (GTDB taxonomy): domain Bacteria; phylum Acidobacteriota; class Terriglobia; order Bryobacterales; family Bryobacteraceae; genus Palsa-89. The sequence continues at coordinate 444,530 of CAVTJS010000005.1, forward strand.
TTCACTGGATCCGAGATCGCGGCCAGCGCGTTCGACGGGGAAATGGCGGCCAGCGCTGCCGCGACGCTGAGCGCGATCTGGATTTTCATCAGTGTTGTTCCTTCTGCGCAGCGGCGGCCTTCGCAGCCTCCTGGGCGCGCTCGGCGCGCGAAGTGCTGATCCAATGCGGGATCATGGTGTTATCTTCGGTGCACGCGTATTCCAGAATCTGAAAACTGTTGTCGAGCTTCAATGGAAAACGCGCGGTCCAGGAATGTGTGAGAACCACCGGATCGTCCACTGTGATGGTGTAGATCAGAAAATCCTTGTTGAGGCGCGTGAACTGCTCCGTCATTTTCATCTGGTCGCTGATCGGGAAACGGTTTCCGGGCGGCGAGCCCCCCACGCCGGTGTTGGTGGCGGATGCGCCTGGCTTGAAGTTCGTGGTTTCCACCACCAGCGTGTTTCCTTCCCAATGTCCGTTTGATACGCCCAGCCATTCCTTAATATTTGGAGATACCGGCGGGCCGTTGAGCTTCACGATGCGCGCTTCGTGAATCATTTCCATACGCAGCACCACATAACCAGGCGTCTGGATGATCTGCAGCCCGTTGTTATAGCGGAACGGAAACATGGATGCGGGCAACCCGCGCGTGATGCAGCGATCCCAACTGTCGAAGTCGGTATAAGAATCGAACGCTAGCTTTTCGCCGGGAAGCGGCCAGCTGCTCTTCATCTCCGCGGAAAGCCTCTTGCCTTCGGGTGTCATCGCAGGCAGCTTGCCATCGGGCGGATCCATGATGAGCGACGTTTGACGCTGAGGAGTGAAAGTGTCCATCACCCCGTCCCGAAAAATGCGCGCGGCTTCGCCTTCCTCGAGGTCCTGCTTCACCCGGTCAGTCTGCTTGGCGGCCCTCTGCTGGAGAGCGTCAAATTCCGTGGCTGTCAGGAAAGCTTTGTGCGGATCGCAGGGCGGGCTGCCGGCCGGCGGTCGAGCGCCGAAAGCTGGCACGCATCGCTGCAGGGACACGGTGCCGACATAAGAGATGGGCCAGATTCCTTGCAGATCGGGATCGCCCCAAGGGGTCTTCGGCTGCACCCAGCCGGGCGGGGTGGCGATAAAGAAATTCCCCTCGTTGGGGGTGGGGCCTGGCTTCACGGGTGGTAACTGCGCGTTCAGCGCAGAGCCGAACGTGAACAGCGCGAATGCGCCGCCAATCAGAATCCGGATGTTCTTAGAATCTTTTGCACGCATAGTGCTCTCCTTCGCTACCTGGCATCTGCTTACTTCGCCCTTCTTCACTTCGCGTCAGGTCACTTCGCGTCAGGCGGCGGACCTTCGGGTCCTGAGGAGCCGAGGAAAATCTTCTTCCCGCCCGGGAACGTGATGTCGCGGCCGTTGGCGCGGTGCGATCCGTCTTTGGCCTGGAAGCCTTCAAAGATAACTTCTGTTCCAATGGGAATGGAACTCTTGGTAAATCCGTGGCGGATGAGCGCGTTGGGCGAGCCCCCTTCGATGGCCCATTCCGTGGTGGTCCCATCCGGATTCTTCACGGCAACGTGAAACCAGGAGTGGGGATTGACCATTTCAATCTTTACCACGGTGCCTTGCAATTTGACCGGTTTGTTGACGTCGAATTCCGCGGCGAAGGCGTGATGCGCCGATAATGGGAGCGCTGGCACGAGCAACCCAAGGGCGGCCAGCGTGATGCCGATTGTCTTTTTCATGGCACCCCAATTATATTGCACACTTGCGGCAAATTCACCCACCCAGGGGAGTTCAGCACGGGTGATAGCCCAAATCAAAAGTGAATAGTGCGTTGCATGCAGCCCGGCGATACAATCAATTACTAGGTCCCAGGTTGAGACAAGAGTGAGACAAATTCGCGATTTCGGGTTCTGGGCAGTAACTGTTGTCGGGAGCGCGGTGGTCGCTTTCGCTCAGCAGGAAGCGCCCGGCGCGCAACAAGCCGTCCTGAATAAATACTGCGTTACCTGCCATAGCGCGAAGTTGCATACCGGCGGGCTTTCGCTTCAGGACGCCAGTCTGGCCGACGTTCCGGCCTCTGCCGAGAGCTGGGAAAAAGTAATTCGCAAACTCCGCACGGGCTCCATGCCGCCGCAGGGAGTGCCTCATCCTGATCCAGCAACGGCGGACTCTCTGGCAGCATTCCTTGAAACTTCGCTCGATCGCGCGGCTGTGGCGAAACCCAATCCAGGCCACGCCGCGATGCACCGCTTAAACCGGGCCGAGTACGCTAACGCCATTCACGATCTGCTGGCTCTGAACGTGGACGCCACGGCGCTGCTGCCGCCCGACGATGAGAGCAGCGGCTTCGATAATATCGCCGACGTCCTGCGCATGTCGCCATCGCTCATGGAGCGCTATCTTTCCGCTTCCTGGAACATCAGCCGCGAAGCGGTGGGCAATCTGAATATCGCCCCGGCGACGGCCACCTACCGCGTTCGGCCCGATCTTTCCCAGGACCAGCATATCGAAGGACTGCCGCTTGGAACTCGCGGCGGCATTGTGGTGCATCATTATGCTCCGCTGGACGCCGAATATGTGATCAAACTGCGCCTGTGGCGGAACACCTTCGACCTGATGCGCGGCATGGAGGATGCCCATCAGATCGAGATCAGCGTGGATGGAAATCAGGTGCGGCTGGTAACGGCCGGCGGGCACGACGAATTTCTCAGGATGACAGCCAACCCGGGCACTTTTGGCGCCGAGCTCGACAAGCAGCTCACCGTTCGGCTTCCGCTGAAAGCCGGCACGCATGTCATCGCCGCGTCGACCATCCTGCGGAGTCATGCCGAGAAGGACGACCTGATTAAGCCGTTCTTGCGAACCACCATCGATGGCCTGGACATCATGGGCGATCCGTCGGTGGACCGCCTCACAGTGGAAGGACCGCTGAATCCAACCGGCCCCGGCAGTACGCCATCGCGCGCCAAGATCTTCGTTTGCACCCCGCAAAATGGGAAGGACGAGTTGCCGTGTGCCCGCAAGATCATCGCGACGCTGATGCGCCGGGCGTATCGTAGGCCGCTCAAGGATAGCGACCTGGAAGAGCCGCTTAGTTTTTATCAGCGGCGTCGCAATAGCCACGGCACTTTCGAGGCTGGAATCGAATCGGCCCTTCAGTTCATCCTCACCAGTCCCGAGTTCCTGTTTCGTTTTGAGCCCGATCCTGTCGATCTCGCCAGCGGCGCGGCGTATCGGCTGGGAGACGTTGCGCTGGCCTCGCGCCTGTCGTTCTTTTTATGGAGCAGCCCGCCCGACGACGAATTGTTGAACGTCGCGGCCCAAGGCAAGCTGCACGAGCATGCCGTTCTCGAGCAACAGGTGAAGCGCATGCTGGCTGACGACCGCGCCGAGGCGCTGGTGGATAATTTCGCCGAGCAGTGGCTGTTCCTGCGCAACCTGAAGAACTCGTCACCCGATCCGCAAATTTTCCCCGACTTCGACGACAATCTCCGCCAGGCCATGCGCGAAGAAACCAAGCTTTTCTTCCAAAGCATCGTGCGCGAGGATCGCAGCGCGATGGATTTGCTGAACGCCGATTATACGTTCGTCAATGAGCGGCTGGCGCGTCACTACGGCATTCCCAATGTTTACGGCAGCCAGTTCCGCCGTGTCGCGCTGACGTCAGAAGACCGGCGCGGTTTGCTGGGGCAGGGAAGTATCCTGACCGTGACTTCGTATCCCAATCGAACATCCCCGGTGCAGCGCGGCAAATGGATTCTCACGAATTTGCTCGGTATTCCGCCCACTCCGCCTCCGCCCAACGTCCCCGCACTCAAGGAAAATGGCGAGGGCAAGACGCTGTCGTTGCGTGAACGCATGGAACAGCATCGCGCGGATCCGGTTTGCGCCGGTTGCCACAAAGTAATGGACCCCATCGGATTCGCGCTGGAAAATTTCGACGCCGTGGGCCAGTGGCGCACCCAGGACGATGGCACGCCCATCGATCCCTCAGGCACGCTATACAACGGCACGAAGGTTGACGGACCGGTGGCGCTGCGCAAGATGCTCGCGGACCATCCGGAGGTATTTGTGGGCGTGATGACCGAAAAGCTGCTGACCTATGCACTGGGGCGCGGCGTTCGAGTATTACGACATGCCTGCCGTCCGCCAGATCGTGCATGCGGCGGAAGCTAAAGATTTCCGATTTTCGTCGCTGGTTCTTGGAACCGTGGAAAGCATTCCGTTCGACATGAAAATTAAGACCGCCGGCGCGGCAACCGACGCGTCGCGATAAGGAGCCGCAGCATGAGAGTGATCACGAAGAAGCATATTTCTCGACGAACCGTGTTGCGTGGTATGGGAACGGCCTTATCGCTTCCGTTGCTCGATTCGATGCTGCCTGCCCAGACGCCGCTCGCGAAGACCGCGGCAAATCCCGAAATTAAGCTGGGGCTGTGCTTCATTCCGCATGGCGCGGTAATGGCCAATTGGACGCCCGAGGGCGAGGGCGCCGATTTCAAGCTGTCGCGCACGCTGACTCCTCTGGAGCCGTTCAAGGATCAGGTGGTGGTGGTCACCAACCTGGCGCACAAGATGGCCGCGCCCGGTGGACCCGGAGACAACGGCGGCGATCATACGCGATCTCCAGCGGTCTTTCTTAAACGGCGTGCATCCCAAGCGCACCGATGGCGCCGACATCCAGGCCGGCGTGACCATCGATCAGATGGCGGCGCGAGAAGATCGGGCAGCGAGACGCCGCTGCCTTCGCTCGAACTGGCCACCGAGGATTTCAGCGGACTGGTGGGATCCTGCGACGTGGGGTTCAGTTGCGCCTACATGAATACCATTTCCTGGCGCACGCCCACCACGCCGCTGCCGATGGAAATCAACCCGCGCGTGGTTTTCAACCGCCTGTTCGGCGACGGCGCGAATTCGCGAGGAACGCCTGGAGCGGATCGAAGAACAGCACAGCATTCTGGACGCGGTCATGGGCCAGGTGCGGCAGCTGGAAGGCAGTCTCGGACCCACCGATCGCAATCGGGTGGCCGAGTATCTGGATACGGTCCGCGAAATCGAGCGCCGCATTCAGCTCGCCGAAAAACAGAACGCCAATTCCACGTTGTCGGTTCCCGAATCTCCCACGGGCATTCCCGACGATCATCAGGCGCACTCCAAGCTCATGTTCGACCTGATGGCGCTGGCATTCCAGGCCAACATCACGCGCATTTCCACCTTCATGATGGCGCGCGAGGTCAGCTACCGAACCTTCCCCATGCTCGGCATCTCGGAAGGCTTCCACCCCGCCTCGCATCATCAGAACAATCCCGAGCGCCTGGAGAACTTGACCAAGATCAACACCTATCACGTGGGACTGATGGCTTATTTCCTCGGCAAACTGAAAGCCACGCCCGACGGCGACGGCAACCTGTTGGATCATTCGCTCATTCTTTTTGGAAGCGGAATGAGCAACAGCAACGTTCATAATCATGCGCCCTTGCCGGTTTTTGTAGCGGGTGGAGCGGCCGGAAGGTTGAAGGGCGGGCGTCACCTGAAATATCCGGAAGGCACGCCGATGGCGAATCTGCTGCTGACTATTCTCGACAAGGCCGGGGTGCCCCGGGAGCGCGTAGGAGACAGCACCGGCCTGCTGACTGAGCTGTAATAATCGGAGTCGACAATGAAGACACTCTGCGTTCTGCTGTTGTCCAGTTTTGCGGCGCTGGCCGCCACCAGTCCTGTGGCCGATGCAGTCCAGAACCGTGACATCGCCACTGTTCAGGCGTTGCTCAAACAGCACGCGGCCGTCAATGCCGCGCAGCCGGACGGAACAACGGCCCTCGACTGGGCGGCGCACTGGAACGATTCTGAAACAGTGGGCCTGCTACTCAAGGCGGGCGCGGACGCGAAGGCAGTCAATCAATATGGAGCGACGCCCCTGTCGGAAGCCGCCGCGCTTGGCAACGCCACCATCATCGAGCAATTGTTGAAAGCCGGCGCGGACCCGAACACCCGCACCACCGCCGACGGGGAGACGGTTCTGATGACCGCGGCGCGCGCCGGAAATCCGGATGCCGTCAAGGCTCTGCTCGAACATGGCGCCGAAGTGAACGCCAAGGAAGCGTATCGCGGCCAAACCGCTTTGATGTGGGCCGCCGCCGAACGCCATCCCGAGGTCGTGAAGCTGTTGCTCCAACGCGGCGCCGATTGGAAAGTTCAATCCTCATTCCGCGAAACAAAGATTCCCAAACTGAGCACCGCTTCTTCCATCTCTCCCATCTCCCGAGGCGGTTTGACGGCCTTTCTATTCGCGGCTCGTGAAGGCGACGTCGATACCGCGAAAGTGATGCTGGACTTGGGTGTCGATATCAATCAAACCGACGTCGACGGCACCAGCGGCCTGGTGGTATCCATCATGAACAAGAAGTACACGTTCGCCAAATTTCTGCTGGATCGCGGCGCCGATCCCAACGTGACGGACGTCAAGGGACGCGCGGCGCTTTACGCGGCCATCGATGCGCGCAATGAGGACTGGTCGGCTCTGCCCATGCGCAAGGAAATGGACCCGCTGCCGAGCGCCGATCTGATCAAAGCCATTCTCGCGCACGGCGCGAACGTAAACGCGAAGCTGACGCATAATCTTCCCGGCCGCAGTGGCATGGACTACGGCGATGTCGCGCTGGATGAAGGCGCGACGCCCTTCATGCGGGCCGCGCGATCGGGAGACACGGCCACCATGCAAGTCCTGTTGCGGGCGGGCGCCGATCCCAAGCTCGCCACCAAAGACGGCAATAACGCACTGCTCTTCGCCGCCGGCATCGGCTATCGCGACAAACAAACGCAAGGCACCGACGCCGAAGCTCTGGCGGCTTTGAAGCTGTGCATGGAGCAGGGTCTGGATATCAACCAGCCGAACGCCAAGGGCGAGACAGCGCTGCACGGAGCGGCGAACCGCGGCTCCGACGTACTGGTCAAATTCCTGGTCGAACATGGCGCCAAGCTGGATGCCAAGTCCAAAGCAGGATTCACGCCGCTCGACATCGCGATGGGCAAGGATAGCTTCGGCCTGCCGGTCCCCCACGACAGCACTGTAGCCGTGCTGCGAAGCCTGGGCGGCCCCGAGGGAACACGCTGAGGAAATGGCAAAACGAAGTTTGAAACATGCGGTTGTCGCACTGAGCATTCTGGGCGCGGTTGGCGTCCTGCGCGCGCAGAAGAACCAGTTCCCCTGGGACGATTATCGCGTGGAGGGCGACCTCACCACCATCCACGTTCAGGGCAACGTTTATATGATCCACGGCCTGGGCGGGAACGTCGCGGTCCAGATCGGCGACACCGGCGTTCTGCTGGTCAACACCGGCCTGGAGCAGAACTCCGACAAGCTCATCGCCGCCATTCGCAAGCTCTCCGATAAGCCGCTGCAATATATCGTCAACACTTGCGCGCATCCCGACCAGACCGGTGGTAACGAAGCCTTGCGCAAAATCGGAGTAACCATCACGGGCGCAAACGTCACCGGCGATATAGCCGACGCCGGGCAGGGAGCGCAGATCCTGGCGCACGAAAATGTTTTGGACCGGTTGAGCGCTCCCACTGGCCAGAAGGCGGCGGCGCCGGCCGGAGCCTGGCCCACCGACACCTATGTATCGGGCCAAAAGGAAGTCTTCTTCAACGAGGAGCCGGTGGAAATTCGCTGGCAGCCCGCCGCGCATACCGATGGCGATAGCCTGGTGATCTTTCGCCGCTCCGACGTCGTGGCAACCGGCGATATCTACAATACCGATAGCTATCCTTTCATCGACGTGGAACGCGGCGGCGGCATTCAAGGCGAGATCGACGCTCTCAACAACGTGGTCGATATCGCGATTCCCAAGCATGAAGAAGAAGGCGGGACGTACATTATCCCCGGTCACGGCCGCATCTCCGACGAGTTCGATGTCGTCGAATACCGCGACATGGTGACCATCGTGCGAGATCGGGTTCAAAACGCGATCAAGAAAGGGATGACGCTCGAACAGATCAAGGCAGCCGGGTTCACCAAGGATTACGACGCCCGCTGGAGCGCCCAGGATGGGCCAGGCACAGCCGGCAATTTCGTGAGTTCGATTTACCGCAGCCTGATCGCTTCGGCCAGCAGATAAAGGTCGCATTATGAGGCACAGTTCCTTACTGATTTTGATATGCGCGGGCTTGGCCCAGGCGCCGGGAGCGTGGGCGCAGTTTTCCGGTTCGTTCAACGGCCAGCCGGGCATCGATCTGAGCGGCGCCTGGGCGCCTGAGCCGCATGAGGAGAGCACCGGCAACCCCGCCATCGCCGATTTCCTGGGCGTTCCGATCAACGAAGCCGCGCGCGCCGTCGGCCTCGCGTGGAGCCCCTCCCGGGTCACCGTCCCGGAACATCAGTGCCAGGTTCACGTAGCCCCGTACCTGTTGGGCGGGCCGCTCAACCTCAGAATCTGGGAAGAGCGCGACTCTCAGTCACAAAAGCTCGAAGACATCCGGATGTACATCAGCACCTATGAACAGAATCGTACCGTGTGGATGGATAACCGACCCCATCCTCCCGATGCCGCCGCGCATACCTGGATGGGCTTTTCCACCGGCAAATGGGAAGGCAACACCCTGACCGTCTATACAACTCACTTGAAGGAAGGATACTTAAGACGCAACGGTCTTCCGGAGAGCGATCGGGCCACTTTGATCGAGCACTTCATGCGGCACGGGGATTTTTTGGTGCACGTGAGCGAAGTAACCGATCCGGCGACGTTGACCGAGCCCTTTGTGAGAAGCCAGGTTTTTCATCGCATCAGCGAAGAGGGACAAAACTGGCTGTATCCCTGCGAGTCGGTGGTTGAAATCGCTAACCAGCCGCGCGGCGCAGTACCCAATTTCCTACCCGGGGAAAATCCATTTGTCGCCGAATTTGCTAAGAAATACCGGCTCCCGCTGGCCGCGACGCTGGGCGGCGCCGAGACTATGTACCCGGAGTTCCAACGCAAGATGAAGGCCCTCAGCCCACCCGACAAGTAACCGCAGCCGCTAACCGTAAGGATGTATGGTTCCGCGCGCGTGGCGTGCTACCATAAAAACCAGTCAATTTTGCTCGCGACTTCGCCTCGCGTTCCGGCGTACGCCAGCTCGCCTGTAACCGTGAACCAATGCTGCCGCGTTCCCGCAGCTAAGGAGTGTCCGCATGACCAACATCTTTGTAGGAAACCTTTCCTACGAAACATCCCAGGAAGACCTGGAAGCAGCTTTCAATGAATTTGGCGCCGTGGAACGAGTGAATATCGTGCGCGATCGCGACACCGGGCAGCCCCGCGGCTTCGCCTTCGTGGAAATGACCAACCGTAATGAAGCCTCCAATGCCATTGCCGGTCTGAACGGCCGCAACATGAACGGCCGCGACCTCAACGTCAACGAAGCCCGCCCGCGCGAGGAGCGCTCCGGTGGCGGCGGTGGTCGTCCCGGCGGCGGCGGTCGTCCTGGTGGCGGCGGCTCCAACCGTGGACGCAGTAAGGGCCCGCGCTGGTAAAGCGCGCGCCCGCTTTTGCCATCTCCCACCTTGGTTCGTAAACTCACAACCCGTTTAGGGCCGTATTGGCTGCTTCTGGAGGCTTCCGGGGATTCCACCTGGCGGCTGCAGTTGCTCGGCGACAATCACCACGAGGCCGAGATCACCGCCGTGGATGAAGAGGAAGCCAAGGATGCCGCCGTGGTGGCGACCGTCGCGCTGCTCAAGGAAGAAAATCCCGAGTTTAAAGAACCCGCCAAAGTGCAGTGGAACCCGGCGTTCGTTTCCGACAACCGGTTCAACCTCTAAAAGGGCTGAAAAAAGCAATCTGGCCACAGATGCACACAGATGAATACGGATAAGTTTTTGTCTTCAATCTGTGTTCATCTGTGTGCATCTGTGGCCACCTGCGTTTTGGTTATTTCGTCCCATTCGGTGGCGGCGCGTCGTTCGCTGTGGCGGCTGCCAGGGTTTCCTTCTCCTTGGGCTCTTCCACCGTCATATAGACGGGCTGTTCCAGCAGCACGGGGTCTTTGCCGGCGGTCTTGACCAGAAGCTGCAGACGTCCGGGCTTGACGAAGGGTGGGACGCGGAACTCGATGTAGTCCTCGGTCTGCTCCAGCACCTTGACCTTCATGTCGAAGGTATGATCGGTCAGATAGACTTCGTCCACCTTGGTCTTGTCGAGGAAGGTGCCCTGGATTCTGAGAACCGACCCGATTTTGCCGCTCTCAGGCACCACCTTATGCATGACTGGCGTTTGAGCCGGGAGCGCAGCCGCTCCAGCGAGGCAAAGCAACGGAAGTACAAGCGAGGTTCGCATGATCTGGTATGCTCCGTACCAAGGACTTTATTCCCAAGCCGAATAGACCGCAATGGGTGGAAAGTACCAAAAGAAGCGGAAAAAAGCGCTGAGGCGAGGACGGTAGGGAAGCTAAGGGGAGCAATGGGGCCGGCGAATTTGTCAGCCCTCCGGGGGGACAAAGAGGGGACAGGTTTTGGGGCGGGACGCTTTTGGGGCGGGACGCTTTTGGGGCGGCGGGAGTTTAGCGTTCGGCTGCCAGGTGCAGACCTTTATGGATGGCGTAGAGGGCCAGTTCCAGGCGGTCGGACACGCCGAGCTTGTCGAAGATGTTGTGCAAGTGGTTTTTGACGGTCTGCTCGCTGATAAACATCTTCTCGGCCATTTCCTTGTTCTTGTAGCCCTGGGCCACCAGTTGGACGATCTCGCGTTCCCGTTGGCTGAGTGGTGATCGTTCGCGGGTTTTGCCCGAACCGCCGCTGCTGCCGACTTCGCCCGGGGCGGCGAACTGCCGCATCACGGCTGCCGTGGTGTGCGAATCCAGCCAGATCTCGCCGCCATGAACTTTCCGGATGCTTTTGACGATCAGTTCGGGGGCGGTCTGCTTCAGCACGATGCCGGAGCATCCCAGTTTCATGGCCTGCACGAATTCGTTCTTGTCCTCCGACGCCGTCAGCACGATCACGCGCGTGCGCTTGTTGGTTTGCTGCAGGGCTTGCAGCGCGGACAGCCCGTCCAGATTGGGCATGCGCAGATCCAGCAGCAGGACGTCGGGATCCAGTTCCTGCACCCGGTCCAACACTTCGCATCCGTCCGATGCTTCGCCCACGACTGTGAAGTCCTCCTCCAGGCTCAGGAGCTTCTTCAGCCCGTCGCGGACGATGGGATGGTCGTCGGCGATGAGCACTCGAATCATGCCCTTCCTCGGCTCCGCAGGTGTGTGACGAACTCCATTGTCTTCCACGGTCGTAAAAGTCTCGTTCATATATAGTGTATCGACCATCCGCATCTAGATTCTACAGGGGTACTGGTACGTAATCAATCTCAGGTAACGCTTAAACTAACTGGGTGAACTCACTTAGGTATAAGGTGGGATTGACCTTATACGCATTCAGGCCCATTGTGAACCAGTACTCATGCTAGTACTATTTGTGAAAGTCGAAGGTCACAGAAAGTACTATCCCGCCAGATCGCCAATTCGCTGCCACTGGCAGGATTCTGTCCCCCAAGATCTCCGCAGAGCCCGCATTCTCTAATACAAGTTGCTGATAAAGCACACCATAACTTTGGCCGCGCGCTTGCTAACACCGGTACGTGATAGACGGTACCAACCAACCAGATCGAGCGCTACATGGATTTGCTCAGTGCTCGCCAGAAGCTGGTGGTTTCTAATATCGCCAATATCGATACTCCCGGGTATAAGGCCAAAGACATCGACTTCCAGTTCGAGTTCATTAGTCTAACCGAAGGACAGTCTCCCAACGTCGTGGATACTCCAGGTCTGGTCATCAAGAGCGACGGCAATAACGTCAGCCTGGACCGTGAAACGCGGCTGCTGTCGGAGAACGCATTGCGTTTCAACGTGGCCTCCAACCTGATGAAGGCGCAGCTCAAGACGGTGGAGTCAGCGATCAAGGAGGGTGCCGGATGAGTCTGTTCTCGGTGCTCTCGGTCAGCGCCTCCGGGATGGCCGCGCAGCGCACGCGCGCCGAACTTCTGGTGCAGAACCTGGCGAATTCCGAGACCACCCGCACTCCCGAAGGCGGCCCCTACAAGCGAGAAGACGTGGTTTTTGAAAGCGCGCCCCAGACATCGCCTTTTTCCGCGGTTTTTCAAACCGAATTAAGCAACGGAGTGGCCGGCGTGGAGGTCGCCGATATTATTCAAGACCAGACCGAAGGAGAGAGACGTTATCAGCCCAGCCATCCCGACGCGGATAAAGACGGCTATGTCGCATACCCCAACGTGAACCCCGCCGAGGATATGGTGGATCTACTCAGCGCGCAGCGCGGCTTCGAGGGAAATGTCGCTGCCATGTCGGCGATCAAGGACATGATCCTGCATTCCATTGATCTTTTAAAATAGTGATCTTTTAAAATAGTGATCTTTTGAAATAACCCCGCATGTCTCTCCCCATCACCTCCATCCGGCCTATCGCGGCGATTCCGGCGCTCACGCCGTCCGCCGGAACCGCGTCCCCTGGCGGATTCGGCTCCGTGCTGGCCGATGCGATCGGGCGCGTGGAGCAGTTCCAGACGAACGCGGATTCCAGTATCGGTAAATTTTTGTCAGGCGAGGACGAAGAGGTCCATAAGGTAGCGCTGGCCACCCAGCAGGCCGCCATGTCGTTCGACCTTTTCCTGCAGGTGAGAAACAAGGTGGTATCGGCCTACCAGGAAGTGATGCGCATGCAGATGTAGGAGGGGATAGGGGAGTGGGGATTAGGGGTTGGCGACCGGGCGTTACGAAATACAAGCTGGGTTGAACTCATAGCGCGAACATGGATCAGATTAAACGACTGCTGGAGAGCCTGACCTGGAAACAGACGCTCTCGCTGGTTCTGGCGGCGGCGGCGGTGATTGGAGGCTTGGCCCTCTTCTCGCGCTGGAACCGCGAACGCGACTTCCGCCCGCTGTACAGCTCGCTGTCACCCGAAGACGCGGGGGCGGTGCTGGCCAAGGTGCGTGAAAACGGATCGGAGTTCCGGCTATCGGACAGCGGTTCGGTAGTACTGGTGCCTTCCGGGCGAGTGGCTGAATTGCGGCTGCAGATGGCCGCCGCGGGCCTTCCCAAGAGCGGGCGGATCGGCTACGAGCTGTTCGACAAGACTACCTTCGGGATGAGCGACTTCACCGAGCAGGTGAACTATCATCGCGCGCTCGAAGGCGAGTTGGAGCGTTCCGTCATGTCGCTGGCCGAAGTGGAGCAGGCCCGCGTCCACATTACTTTTCCCAAAGATTCGCTCTTCCTGGACTCGCGCCAGCCGGCCAAGGCGAGCGTGCTGGTGAAGCTGCGTCTTGGTTCGCAACTGTCGCCGCAGAATGTCGCGGCCATTTGTCAGCTCGCCGCCAGCGCCGTCGACGGCCTCGTTCCCGAGGCGGTCTCGGTGCTGGACACGCGTGGGAACCTGCTGAACCGGGCGCGCAAACCGGCTTCGCCCGACGATCCGCAGCCATCGGAAGCCGCGATCGAGTACCGCCAGAAACTGGAGCACGATCTGCTCGCCAAAATCAATCACACGCTCGAACCGCTGCTCGGAGCGGATAAATTCCGCGCCACGGCATCGGTGGAATGCGACTTCACCAGCGCCGAGCAAAGCGAGGAGACCTACGATCCCACCAAGTCGGTGATGGTCAGCTCGCAAAAGACCGAAGACATGAGCGGCGGATCTTCGGCCGCGGGCATCCCCGGCACCCCGTCCACGCTGCCGCGGCCCGCCCCGCGCCCGGCCTCGACCGGCAACACGGTGGCGCGCCGGACCGAGAACATCAGCTACCAGTCCAGCCACACGGTGCGCCACGTCCGCGAGCCGGAGGGGACCATCAAGCGCATGTCGGTTTCGCTCCTGGTGGATTCCGACGTCCGTTACGAAGGCGCCGGACCAAAGGCCAAGCGAATAGTCGAAGCGCCGTCGGCGGATAAGCTGAAAGCGATTCACGAACTGGTGGCCGGGGTGATTGGCTTGTCCCCCGAGCGGGGCGATCAGCTGGTGGTGGAGACCCTGCCGTTTGAATTGACACTCAATCCGGAACAGCTTCCGCCGTCTAATCCAACGCCTGTGGCGCCACCCACCTGGCAGGATCAATTTCTCAAGAACCGGGTCTTTGTGATCGGCGTGGGAGTGGGAGCGGCCTTGCTGCTGGCGCTGCTGGTGCTGATCCTGCGTATGGGCAAAAGCTCGCGCCACGGCGCCGAACTGCCGGGGGAGCTGGCCGGCGGATCCACGCCCGATCAGATCCAGGGCCAGATTGAAAGCCGTCTCGCCGAGCAGGCGGCGCAGCGTCAGCGGCAGGAGACCGAGGCGCTCAATGCCTTGGCCTTGCCGCCGGTTACTAAGAAAACCGCGGTGCTGACCAAGCACATCAGCGAACAGGCCAAGAAGGATTCCGCCAGCATGGCGCACGTCCTGAGGGCCTGGATGGCCGAGTCCGGCGACGAAGTCAAACATTGACAAGGCCCATTGAAATCGATGGCCACATGAAAATGATGGGCCACATTGAAAATGACACAGACAGGCGTCCAGCGGTGAAGCGATGATTCAGAACCTGGAAACCGCCGGTGGTGCGCCCAATGTTCCCGGCATCCGCAAAGCCGCCATTCTGATGATCGTCCTGGGAGACCAGGTCACCGCCGATATCCTGCGGCAGATGGACGAAGAAGAAGTGCAGGCCATCGGCCACGAAGTGGCGCGCATCACCTCCATCAGCAACGACCAGGCTGAAGGAATTCTCGAAGAGTTCTACCAGATGTCGATGGCCCACGATTACGTGCTCAAGGGCGGCATCGACTACGCGAAAAAGATGCTCATGAGCGCGTTCGGGCCGGAGCACGCGAGAAAACTGGTGGACCGGCTGGTGAAGACGCTGGGCTCGGAACTGGCCAATTTCGACACGCTGCAGAAAGCCGATCCGCAGCAACTCGCCAAGTTCATCCACAACGAGCACCCGCAGACCATCGCGCTGATCCTCTCGCATTTGAATGCCTCGCAGGCGGCCGGATTGCTGATCTCGCTTCCGCACAGAGCTGCGCGCCGACGTGGCGCTGCGCATGGCGCACCTGGACCAGATCTCGCCGGAGATCATCTCCAAGATCGCGGCTATTATCGGGCAGCGGCTGAAATCGCTGGGCGAGCTGAGCCGCGAATCCTATGGCGGCGTGCGCGCGGTATCGGAGATGTTCAACCGCCTGGACTCGGGCACCAGCAAGGAAATCCTGGAAGCCATCGAGCAGAACGATCCCAAGCTGGTCGAAACCATCCGGCATCTGATGTTCGTCTTCGAAGACCTGCTGCTGCTGAGCCAGGAGGCCATCAAGGAAATGCTGGCGCAAGGTGGATCGCAAGATCCTGACGGTGGCGCTCAAGGGCACCAGCGAACAACTGAAGAATCATATCCTGCAGCTCATGTCCCAGCGCGGCGCCGAGATGCTGCAGCGAGGACATGGACGCGCTGGGGCCGATCAAGATCAAGGAAGTGGAAGCGGCGCAGCAGCAGATCATCGCCGTCATCCGGCAACTGGAAGCCGACGGGACGATCAGCCTGAAGGGAACGGTCGGAGAACAGTATGTCGTCTAGGCTGATGCGCGGCGGAGCCATCGCCACCGAGCCGGTGGCCTGGCGCCGGGTCTCTTCGGCGGAGGCGATCACGCGGCGATGGTCAACCGGCCGGCTACATCTCGGAGCCGGGCTTGCCTGGCCCGCGCACGGGGGCCGATGCCGAACAGCGGGTCGCTGCGGCCCGCCAGCAAGCGTTTCGAGGAAGGGCAAGCGGCCAGCCGCCAAAGCCTGGCCGGGCAGGTGGAAGCGATGCAGTTGAAGCTGGCGCGCAGCATCGAGGAACTGGCCGGATCGCGCGCGCGTTATCGCCGCCAAGCCGAGCAGGACGTAGTGGGGCTGGCTTTGGCGGTGGCGCGCCGTATCCTGCATCGCGAGCTGACGGTGTCGCCTGAGGCATTGCTCGGGTTGGTGAAGGCGGCGCTGGACAAAATGGAGTCGCGCGAGCTGCATCAGGTGCGTGTTTCGCGCCAGGACGCGGCCATGGTGAAGCAATTTTTCGAACAGATGGGACTGCCCTATCGCGTCGAGGTGCTGGCCGATTCCAACCTCCCGCCGGGCGGCGTGATTCTCGAATCCGGCCGCGGTTCGCTCGACGCGTCGGTGGACACGCAACTGGCCGAGATCGAGCGCGGCTTCGTGGACCTGGTGCGGCAGCTCATGAACTTGAAACTTTATTGCGAGAAGCTGGCGCGCATCGAGACCTGCCGCTGGACGGGCAGCGTCTCAGAATTAGTCGGGTTGCTGGTGGAGTCCAAGGGGCCCGAAGCGGCGGTGGGCGATTTTTGCGAAATCTCTACGCGCACGGGCCGCCTGATTCGCACCCAGGTGATCGGCTTCCGCGACGGCCACGTGCTGTCCATGCCGCTGGAGGAAACCGATGGCTTGCACCTGGGCGATCCCATTGTCGGCGCGCAAGGAAGACGCCCGGATGGAGGTGGGTCCCCAACTGCTCGGCCGCGTGATCGACGGTTTCGGCAAGCCACTCGATGACTTAGGTCCGATTGCGGGCTGGCGAACCCTATGAGCTTTACGCCGCGCCGCCTGGGCCGCTGGATCGCGAACCCATCAGTGAGGCGCTTTCGACCGGCATTCGCGCCATCGACAGCCTGCTGACCTGCGGCAAGGGACAACGCATCGGAATCTTCGGCGGCTGCGGGCGTCGGCAAAAGCACGCTGCTGGGCGCGATGGCGCGCGAGGAGCTCCGCCGATGTCAGCGTGATCGCGCTGATCGGCGAGCGCAATCGCGAGGTGCGCGATTTCATCGAGCAAGAGCTGGGCCCGGAGGGACTGAAGCGATCGGTGGTGGTGGTGGCCACATCGGACCGGCCGGCGCCGCTGCGGATTCGCGCCGCGTTTGTGGCGCTCGCGGTGGCCGAATATTTCCGCGATCAAGGCAAAGACGTGTTGCTGGTGATGGACTCCGTCACGCGCCTGGCCATGGCGCAGCGCGAAATCGGGCTGGCGGCCGGCGAGCCGCCCAGCCAGAAAGGCTATACCCCTTCGGTCTTCAACCTGCTGCCGAAGATCTTCGAGCGCGCCGGCCGATTTCGCAGCGGCTCCATCACCGGGTTCTTCACCGTGCTGGTGGAAGGGGACGATTTCAACGAACCCATCTGCGACGCGGTGCGGGCCATCCTGGACGGTCATATTGTCTTGTCGCGCGAACTGGGCGCGGCGGGACACTATCCGGCCATCGATATACTGCAGTCGGTCAGCCGGCTGGCGCCGCGCCTGTGTACGCCGGAGCAGCGGGAGGCGGCCATCAAGGTCCGGGAAGCGATGGCCACGCACGAGCGTTCGCAGGACCTGATCAATCTGGGCGCCTACGCCAGCGGCTCGAACGCGAAGCTGGACGCGGCCATCCGGGTGCGGCCGCTGCTGCTCGATTTCCTGAAGCAGGACAGCCGGGAAGAAGCGCCTTTCGAGAAAACCATGGCCGGATTGAGTGAATTAGCCAAGCGCGCGGAATGAAGCGGTTCTCTTTCCCACTCGAACGGGTGCGCCGCTGGCGCGCTGGGCAGGCCGCGCTCGAAGAGCTGAAACTGGAGCAAATCTGCGATCAGCTGAGCAGGCTCGGCGAAGAAAAGCGGGCCATCGAATCCGAGCGCACGCGGAGCGAGCGGGAAGTGCTAGGACAGCCGTCGATCGAGGCCACCCACCTGCAGAGCCTGGATGCTTACCGCTTGCATGTGCGCGACAAAATTCGCGATATCGAAAACAGCCAGCGGCAGGTGGAAGTGCAAGTGGAGCAGCAGCGCCAAAGGGTGATCGAAACGCGCAGAAATGCCGAGCTGCTGGAGCGGCTGAAAGGCAAGGCGCTTGAGGCATGGCAGGCGGCGAGCGACCGGGAACAGGAAACCCTGGCGACGGAGCTGTATCTGGCCAAACGAGTCAGAAACCGGCGCCGCTAAAGGCGCGAGGCCACTTTGTTTTCTCCGCGGCGCTTCAGGAACGTTACGAATTCGGAGGCGTTGCGCGTCAGGCCCGGGAACGTTGCGATGATGTGCTCGTCCGGGTCGACAATGGCGTAATACGGTTCGGCCACAGTGTGAAAACGCTTTTCCTCGAGCTGTTGGTTTTGCTCCGATTCGGCGTCCGTACCGTCGGTATAAAGATCCACCAGCACAAAATCTTTCAACAGTCCCGCAATCTCGGGACGCGGGAACATATTGGCCTTCATCCAATGGCAGTTGGTGCAGGCGTAGCCGGTGAAATTGATGAATACCAGCTTGTTTTCGGCGCGGGCCTTGGCGAGCGCTTCTTTATACTGGTTCTTCATCCACACCGGCGCGGCGGGCGATCCAGCGCCTCCTAAGAATGCCACTCCCTTGCCCTGGACGGGGATGAACGCTTCCACGTTGCCGAGCGATGCGCCGAAGAGTCCGGGCAACAGGCTGATGGAGAACGTCAGGAACAGCGCGGCCACCAGCACGCGGCCCACGCCGAGATGATCGTCCGGTTTGATTCCCTCCAGCCGCAAAAGCCCGAGCATATAGAGGCCCGGCAGCGCGAACAGCACCACCCAGGAAGCGAGAAAGATTTCGCGCGAAATCAAATCGGTTTGCAGGATCTGGTCGGCCGAGCTCAGATACTTCATCGCGATGGCGAGCACCACGAATCCGAGCACCACCTTCACCCGCATCAGCCAGCCGCCGCTCTTGGGCAGTTTATGCAGGAACGACGGGAACAGAGCGAGCACGAAGAAAGGCGCGGCCAGGCCTGTCGCGAACGCGGCCATGCCAACCACCGGCTGCAATCCTCCGCCCTGCACTGAGCCCGCGAGAAGCGACCCCATGAATGGCCCGATGCAAGCGAACGATGTCAGCGTGAAGGTGAGGCCCATGAGAAGCGAGCCGAAATAGCCGCCGCCTTCGGAAGCCTGGTTGAGCTTGGTCAGCAGTCCGGATGGAAGCGCCAGCTCATAAGCGCCGAGCAGGCTCAAGCCGAACACGACGAACAGCGCTCCGATGAATCCGTTCACCCAGGGATTGTTGCCAAGCTGAACCACGCCCGCCGATCCGACCGCGACCTTCAGCAACGCTCCAATTCCAGTGAAAAAAACGATAATGCCGAGACAAAAGGCCAGGGCCTGGAGGACGCCGTCCCGCCTCGCTCCCGTCTCGCGATTCAGGAAATAAGAAACCGTGAACGGAATCATGGGGAAGACGCAGGGAGTAAAGATGGCGGCGATGCCCGCCCCGAAGGCCGTGAGCAGGAAGAGGAGGCTGAAGCCGGAGGCTGACGCCACCGGCGGCGTTGGCGCGGGTGTGGGCGATGTTGACGCGGAGGGAGCAGAGGTCGATGTCCCTACAGGGGTTGGCACCAACGTGTAGCCCGCGGGGATGATGATCGCCTGTGACGTCGCGGACGGGTCAATGGTCAAAGACGCCATCGCCGATTTCTTTTTCGGCGGCAGGCAGATGGTGTCGTTGCAGCTTTGATAGCGAAAGTTCGCGGCGATATCGGCTGGCCCGGTGGCCGCGTCTTTCTTCAGCTGGATATCGAACAACAGGACGTACTGCCCGGAAAATGTTTCGGTGTCGATACCGAAGCTCGGGTCCAGCTTGCGCACCGGCTTGGATTGGTAAATCTGAAACCCGGCTACCGCGGGATTATCGGCAATTTTGGCGGTGGTTGGATTCGGGCCGCCGGGCGGCGTCGTCATCGAATAAACGTGCCAGTGCGGCTCGATGGTTCCGGTCAGCTTGGCTAGCACGTGCCCGCCGGGCGCCGCGGATTTTGCATCGAAAGTGAGCGCCCATTGCACGGGGTCTTCGGCGGCCATGGCCACGGAGGCTAGCGCGAAGAAGGCAATCAGCACGGGGCGAATCATATCAGTCCGCTTTTGCGGCGACGGCCATTTGACCGCTGGCCAGCTCGGCCTCGATCTGTTCGTTGATCTTTCCCTCGGCGAACTCGGCGGCAACGCGGATGGCGTTCTTGATCGCGTTGGCATTCGACCGGCCGTGGGTAATAATGCACACGCCTTTGACGCCCAGCAGCGGAGCGCCGCCGTACTCGGAATAATCCACGCGCTTCTTGAATTCCTTGAACGCGGTGCGTGAGAGCACATAGCCGATCTTGCGCGTGATGGTGGCTTCCAGCGATTCGCGCAACATCTGGTAAACCATTTCCACCAGGCCTTCGCTCACCTTCAGCGCCACATTGCCGATGAATCCGTCGCAGACGATCACGTCGGTTTCGCCGGCATAAATATCGCGGCCTTCCACGTTGCCGATGAAATGAATGGGCAGCGCCTTGAGCAGCGGAGTGGCGGCGCGCGTCAGCTCATTTCCCTTGTGTTCTTCCTCGCCGATGGAAAGCAGCCCGACGCGCGGCCGCTCGGTGTGAAAAATCACGCGCGAGTAGATGTCGCCCATCACGGCGAACTGCGCCAGCATGCGGGGCGAACAATCGACGTTCGCGCCCACGTCGACCACGATCACGGGCGTACCTTTTAACGTCGGAAAGGCTGCAGCCATTGCCGGGCGGTCCACACCGGGGAGCATGCCCTGCACCAGCTTGGCGGTGGCCATCACGGCGCCGGTGTTGCCCGCCGAGACTACGCCATCCGCCCGGCCGTCACGCACCAGGCGAGCCGCGATACGAATGGAGCTGTCGCGCTTTTGGCGAACCGCTTTGGCCGCGCTATCCTCCATGGTGACCTGTTCGCTCGCGTGCAGCACTTCGATGGGAAGATCGCCGGTTTCATGCTTCTCCAGTTCGGCGCGAACGATATCCTGCTTGCCGACCAGGATGACCCGGACGCCCAGCGATCGAGCTGCGCGAATGGATCCCTCCACCTCTGTCTTTGGGGCGTCATCGCCGCCCATTGCGTCAACCGCGATGGTCACCATGGAATGACGATTTCCGCTGCCCTATTCTTCCGCAACCTCGATCACTTCGCGGCCCTTATAACGGCCGCAATGCGGACAGGCGCGGTGGGGCAACTTCGGCTCGTGGCAATTGGGACACTCGGCGCGGCCGGCGACCTTCAGATGATCGTGGGCCCGGCGCGTGGAGGTACGCTCCTTGGAGTGTCGTCTTTTTGGATTCGGCATCTTATATTCCTTTAACTTGAACTTTCTTGAGAGCGGACCAGCGTTCGTCCACCAGCTTGGCTTCGCACCCGCACTTTATCAGGTTACGATTTTGTCCGCACACGGGGCAAATGCCCTGGCAATCGGCGCTGCAAACCCGCTGCATCGGCATGCTGAGCAGGACGTGCTCCCGCAGGACATCTTTGAGATCGATGCCGCCGTCCTCATAAAACCCGATTTCGGCTTCTCCTTCATCAATTTCGACTTCCTCGTCGCCCGCTTCGGCCTCAGCCGGACGATAAAACAGATCGAAGCTGGAATCGATCGGAAACTGGGCCGGCTCCAGGCAGCGATTACAATCGCAGCGCATGCTGACCGCCAGATGTCCCCGCACGCGAATTTCCCCCAAAGTGTGCGGGAGAAGCTCCGCGGAACCTTCCGCTTGGAGTGGGGTAGCCTGACTTAACCGGTCGCCGTCGTCTTGAAAACCGATTTCACCGGGCGGGAAGGCCACATCAAAGTGAACCTTCTTAAGTTCCAGCTCCTGGACGCTGATAAACACACTGACACCTCGCCGTTACGGAGCGTTAAACGATTAGTATAGCAAGACTTGGTTCTAAAATTAATAGATCTCCTCGGTCAGTGTGCCCGAGCTGGTCTGGTGGCTTTGATTTTGAGCGTCCCCAGCCGCCGATCTGGAGCGGCTGTTTCTTCTGGACAACCGCGTGCTCGCGGCTGGAGACTCTCGACAACAACTGGCGCACCGTCCCAACGCGCCGCCATACTACCTGCCGTGCCTGGGCCAGAAGGATCTGGCGCTGGAGTGCCTGGAAAAGGCGCTGGCGGTGCGCGACCCGGACCTGTGCTCGATGGGCGTTGAGCCGGATCTAGACCTGGTCCGCACCGAGCCTAGCTTCCAGGCCATGCCAGTTCGCGTGGGATTAAGCCACTAGGAAGGGCGTAGGACCTTTTTCAGCCGCTTCTAAGGGTTTCCCTCTATGCGTTCTGCGTAGATTTGTGCAGACCTTATAAGTAATGAGGAACACCTGGGTACTAGAGCTCTTTCTGATACAAATGGTCGGCTTCGCGAGCGTAGCGGCTGGCCAGAGCGCCGATGCGAAGCGCTGCTTCTCGCATGATCCCGATATCGCGATCGCCGGCTGTACAGCCATGCTGAGTTCGGGTCAGGAGACGGAAGAACAGATCACCAAAGCCTTTGAAAACCGGGGCGCCGCGTATGCCCGCAAGGACCAATACGATCGCGCCCTTCGGGACCTAGACCAAGCCATACGTCGCGATCCGAAATACGCTCTGGCGTATTACGACCGCGGAGTGGTGAACGCACTCAAAGATCAATACGAGCAGGCCATCGCGGACTTCGGCCATGCCACGACTCTGGATCCGAAATTCGCCGCGGCATTTAGCAACCGAGGCGCGATGTACGCCTGCCAGGGCCAGTATGAGCGCGCCATTGCGGACTACGGCCAAGCCATCCGGCTGAACCCGAATCTTTTCCCGGCTTTCAGCAACCGGGGTTTCGCTTACGCGACCAAAGGTGATTTCGAGCGCGCGGTTCAGGATTATGACCAGGCCATTCGGCTAAACCCGAACTATGCCAAAGCGCTCTACCGCCGGGGAGATGCTCTGCGCAATTTAGGGCAGCAGCAGCGGGCCGCCGCGGACATCGCCAAGGCCAAGCTGTTGGACCCTACGCCTCCACCGGCGAATTGCGAAGGCGCCGGCGCCAAGCCCTCACCGAGCAAGCCGGCATCCGTGCCGCAACTTGTCGCCGTCGCCAAGCTTTCGTCCGATAAGCCGACAGCTTGGCCGCAACCGGCCGCCGTCGCTAAATCTGCACCCAATAAGCCGACGCCCTCGCCTCAGCCGGTAGCAGTCGCCCAGCCTTCAGCCGATAAGCCGGCACCCTCGCCGCAACCGGTAGCAGTCGCCAAGCTTTTACCCAGCAAGCCGCCGTCACCCGACAAGCCGGCGTCGCCTGTCAAGATGTTGGCTGTCAACAGAACACCTGTGAAGCCGGCACCCTCGCCGGAACCCGTCGCCGTGGCCGCTCAAAATCCCATTCCGCCCTCGCCTCCCGAACTGACTGCCGTCGAACTGCTGAAGGTGACGCCGGGAATGAAGCGCGAACAACTGCTGAAACTCGGCTCACCCGAAGACCGCATTACGACGGATGATGACGATGGCCATTTGGTCGAGATCTATCATTATTGGGCCAATGGCTCGCCGTTTGGTACCGTGCATCTGACCGACGGAGCCGTATCCAGCGTACAAATTTATTGAGCGCGTAAGTGTTTCCCCCTCCGGGCGCCCTCTTTTGAATTGGCCGGTTACTTGCAGGCGGGCCGGTGTTATGATGGCTACAGATGTCGATGCTTTCGCCCAGACTACAGCTGAAGGTCTCGCAGAAGCAGATCCTTACTCCCGGGCTCGTGCAGATGGTCACGGTCCTCCAGCTAAACCGGCTGGAGTTGAAGGACATGATCACGCAGGAGATCGCTGAGAATCCGGTGCTTGAAGAATCGGTGGACGGCATCGAGGAGCTCTCGCCGGAAGAGATCCAGTCGATTCTCGAATCGGAGCGCGTTGCCGATCCTTCCGACCAGGTGATTCTGGAGACCGTGAATGGCACGGGTACAGAGCCCGAGATCGCGGCCGGAATTCCCGAAGCTTCGCCAGTCGAGTCCGAATTCGACGCGGGGGCTACTCCTTCGGCGGACGGGGCCGCGGCTGCTCCGGCCACCGAGACGGACGTTCCGGAGCAAAAGACCGAGAAGGACCCTTTCGACGAGATCGATTTCGGAACCTTTTTCGACGATTACCTGGATCCCGGATACAAGAGTCCCGCTTCAGAGACAGTAGAAAAGCCTTCCTTTGAAACCTTCCTCTCCTCTCCGGTCACTCTCGCCGATTATCTGCATTCCCAATTAGCCGTGCTGGTGATGTCGGAAGACGTTCGCGACGCAGCCGACAACATTATTGGCAACCTGAACGAGAATGGTTACCTCACCGCGACGCTGGAAGAGATTGCCGATTCCGGACAACATTCGATGGCCGAGGTGCAGGAGGGTCTGCGGATCGTGCAATCGCTCGATCCAGCGGGCGTGGGCGCCAAGGATGTCCGCGAATGCCTGCTATTGCAGCTGGAGAGCCGCAACGGGAAAGACGGCGTAGCGTGGCAGATCGTGGCGAATCACCTGAAGCTGCTTGAGACCCGCCAGGTCAAGGAAATTGCCAAGCAACTGGGGCGTCCCTTGGAGCACGTGCAAATGGCGCTGGATGTGATCCGGCACCTGGACCCTTATCCTGGCCTGCGATATTCGGACCAGGGCGCGCGGCAGGTGGAGCCGGACGTCTACATTTTCAAAGAAGGCGACGAGTACATCATCCAGTTGAACGACGACGATCTTCCACAGCTTCGCTTGAACGCGCAGTACCGCAAGATGCTGGATCGCGATCAGGAGCCGAGCAAGGAGATCCGCAATTACGTCAAGGACCGGTACGCGGCGGCCATTCAACTGATCAAGAACATCGAGCAGCGCAAACAGACCATCCTGAAAGTTTGTCAGTCCATTGTGCGGCGGCAGCTGGATTTTCTGGAGCATGGCATCGATACGCTGAAGCCCATGATGATCAAGGAAGTGGCCGAAGAGATTGGCGTGCATCCTTCCACGGTGAGCCGCGCCGTGGCGAGCAAGTACGCCGATACGCCGCAAGGTGTTTTCGAGCTCCGGTATTTCTTCTCCGAAGCCGTGCAAGGCACCGCCGGAAGCGCCACCCCTCTATTGATCCTGAAGCGCCGGGTGAAGAAAATGATCGAAGAGGAAGACACTCAGCACCCCTTAACCGACGAGCAAATCACGGCTCGATTGAAGAGCGAGGGCATCGACGTGACCAGGCGGACCGTAGCCAAGTATAGAGAAGACATGAAAATCCCTTCCACTCACCAGCGCCGGGTCCGCGCCTGAGCTTCAGTCCCCCGCGAGCGAGATCCCGATGAAAATCAGCTATACAGGAAACTTCGAAGCAATTCCCCCACGGCAGCGTGCCAAGCTGGAAGCCAAGTTGCAAAAGCTTTCGAAAGTCTTGGAGCGGCGCGGTGAAAAAGAAGCGCACGTTGTACTAACGCAGGAACGATTTCTGCACAAGGTGGAAATCACGGTGAATGCCTGGGACCATGCCATGGTCGGCATCGCCACCGATGGCGATGTCGCGGTGGCCGCGCACGAGGCGTTCGACCGGCTGGAGAAGCAGCTTCTGAAGCTGCGGGCCCGTTGGCGCGACACCAAGCGCGTCCGCGACAAGGAGGCCGACGGAGAGAAGGCTAGCGCAACTTTGCAGCCGCCTGCCTCCGCTTCTAAGCCAGCCAAAGCCGGGAACAGCGCCAAGCAAGCCGCCGGCGTCGGGAAGGTGGCGCGCAAGCAGGTGTATCGCGTCAATCACTCCGATGGCAGCAAGCCCATGACGCTCGAAGAGGCGATGCTCGAAATGGAGGCATCGCAAGATTATCTGGTTTATCGCGACGCGCAAACCGATCGCGTCACGGTTCTCATGCGCCGATCCGACGGCCACTTCGACCTCATCGAAAGCTAGTGCCAAAGAGTCAGCGAGTGGCCAAAGCGTCGGCTGGTGGCCAAGCTAGCCGCGTGGCCACGCGCGCCGCTCGCCAGGCGGAGCCGCAGGGCCCGGAGCTGGTGGTCATCACCGGATTGAGCGGGTCGGGGAAAGCCACCGTACTCAAAGCTTTCGAAGATCTGGGCTACTACGCGGTGGACAACATGCCCATTGAGCTGATTCCGAAATTCGCCGAATTGGCCAAGGATTCGGCGCATGTGCGGCGCGCGGCGCTGGTGATCGATATTCGCGAGGGTGAGCAACTCGCCGGATTCCCGGCCATCTTTAAGCGGCTGCGGAAGCGCACGCCGGCCACCTTGGTTTTTCTGGAAGCCGACGATCGCACGCTCGCGCGCCGCTTCAGCGAGACGCGGCGTCCGCATCCGCTGGGTACCGAGGCGACGGTGCAAAAGAGCCTGCGCACCGAACGCGAGCTGTTGGCGCCCATTCGCAGCGTGGCGGATCACATTATCGATACCTCGAAGTTCAACGTGCACGAACTGCGCGAGGTGATTGGGGAGAAGTTCAGCGGCGGACGCAACGAGGCCAGCATCCGGATCGATATCACCAGCTTCGGTTACCGGCATGGAGTCCCGCCGGACAGCGATCTGGTGTTCGACGTCCGCTTCCTGCCCAACCCGAATTACATTC
The DNA here is from genome assembly GCA_963735145.1 of Bryobacterales bacterium. GTDB lineage: Bacteria > Acidobacteriota > Terriglobia > Bryobacterales > Bryobacteraceae > Palsa-89. The sequence goes on from CAVTJS010000005.1 coordinate 470,893, forward strand.
CCGCCTTCAAGAATCTTACCGGGCGCAATCCCAGCGTGGCGCGTTATGTCCGATCGTTTCCCCAGACAGTGGAATTTGTCGAACGCATCTCGGAGCTGCTGATCTACCTGATCCCGCATTATATTCGGGAGGGTAAAAGCTATCTCACTATCGGGTTCGGCTGCACCGGCGGGCATCATCGTTCGGTGATGATCGCGAGTGAAATCCGCAAGCGGCTGGCGCGCGCCGGATTTAAGGTGAAAGAAACGCACCGGGATATCGGAAAGTAGCGTTCCGGATGTTTGCCACAGATAAACACAGATAAACGCAGATAAAAGCCGATTCACTGCAACTGCATTCATCCGTGTTCATCTGCGTTCATCTGTGGCCAAATCAAATGAACCGAAACTAAAACGGGAATGACATCGTCAAACCCTGCATCTCACACGTCATAGGAGGTAACGGGTGATGACGCGAACCTTCGCTTCCTTCAGTATCGCGGCGGCTCTTCTTCTTGTTCCGGCGTTCAGCCAAACCACTTCAACAGCAACCCAAGCTACATTCGAACTCGCGGACGTCCACGTGAGCCCTCCCACCGACAATCCATATATGCGAGGCCCCATGCTTCGGCACGGAATCTATGAGATCCGCTTCGCCACCATGCTGGACCTGATTAAAACAGCCTACGGCGTCGAGGCCGAACGCGTTGTGGGCGGGCCGAACTGGCTCGAGAACGACCGTTTTGACGTGTTTGCCAAGGCGCCTGAGGGAACCACATCTGATACTGCGAAGCCCATGCTCCGGGCGCTTCTCGCCGACCGCTTCCAACTGGCTGTTCACAACGATACCAAGCCCGTGCCTGCTTATGCGATAAAAGTCGGTAAACGCCCCTCGTTGAAATCATCCGACGGCTCGGGCGAAACGGGGTGCAAGTTCGGAGCCATGCCCCCGCCTCCGCCGCCACCATCTCCCGGCGGACCTCCTCCCCCGCCGCCGTTCTTCTCGTACTCCTGCGCTAACATCACCATGGCCAAGTTTGCCGAAGCGCTAACCACCACCATTTTCCTTGCACCACAGTATCTGAACGACCGGTTGGTGGTGGACGAGACGGAGCTGAAGGGCGCGTGGAATTTCGATTTGAAATTCACCCCCCGGGGCATGATCACTCCCACCGGTCCCGTGCCCGGCGCCCTTTCACTTTTCGATGCGATGGAACAGCAACTCGGACTGAAGCTTGACCCGGTGGAAGTTCCGATGCCCGTAATCGCAGTGGACAGTGTGAACCAGAAGCCCTCCGCCAATTCGCCCGATGTCGCCGAGAAACTGCACATTCCCCCGCGCCCCACCGAATTTGAAGTGGCCGACTTAAAGCCCACCCCACCTGATTTCCGGGGAGGAATGATCCGGATTCAGCCGGGAGGACGCGTAAACATCGCCGGCATTGCTCTCAAGTTCCTGATCGAACAGGCGTGGAACCTGAGGGACGACATGCTGGATGGCGTGCCGAAATGGATGGAAACAGATCGTTATGACATTGTCGCGAAGGCGCCGGTGGCGGACGTGGATATCGATGACCTGTGGGCAATGGTTCGCGCGCTGATCGTGGAGCGTTTTAAGATGACCACGCATACCGAGGATCGTCTGGTTACCGCTTATACTCTGGTGGCGGTGAAGCCCAAAATGCAAAAGTCCGATCCCGCGAGCCGCACGAAATATAAGGAAGGGCCGGGGCCCGACGGTAAGGATCCCCGAATTAAGACTCCCATATTATCCAGATTAGTCACCTGCCAGAACATGACCATGGCGCAATTTGCGGGAAAACTGCAGAATATTGCGTCGGGTTATATTCATAGTCCGGTTTTGGATGCCACGGGACTGGAGGGCGGTTACGATTTCACTCTGAGCTTCAGTGCCATCGGCCTCACCCGGACGCCCGCGGGAGGAGGCCCGGGGCTGCTGGCAGGGCCAGCCGGTTCTGCGCCTACCAGCGCCAGCGATACGGGCCGAGTGGCGTCCGACCCAACCGGAGCCGTCACGCTGTTTGAAGCCATCGAGAAGCAGCTTGGACTCAAGCTCGAAGCGAAGAAGCGGCCTGTACCGATTCTGGTAATCGATCACGCCGAGCAAAAGCCGACGGAAAATTGACCCGCCACGCACGACGGCCGCCCGTGCCTTAACATTGATCTTTGAGCACCGTTTCGAAAACACTGCCCGCGCGCTACTATACCGACAGCGCGCTGTTCCGTCACGAGATGGAGAATTTCTTCTTTCAGGACTGGATCTGCGCGGGGCGCGCGGACATCATTCCCAACGCGGGCGATTATTTCCTGCGCGAGATCGCCGGCGAAAGCATTATCGTGGTTCGCGCCGGTTCCGGCTCCGTGGAAGCGTTTTATAACGTCTGCCGTCACCGCGGTACGCGCTTGTGTTCCACCGCGCAGGGCAATTTCGGAGCGCGGATTCAATGCCCGTACCACGGCTGGACCTACGGGCTGGACGGATGCCTGCTGGGCGCGCCCCACATGGATGCTTCCGTATTTGAGCGTCTGGATTACCCGCTCCACCAGCTTCAGACCGATCTTTGGGATGGTCACATTTTCCTCAACGCCCGCGCGCACCCCGAGCCGCTGAAGGCGCAGCTGGCCGATTTACCCACACGCTTCGCTGCCTGGCGTATGGCGGAACTGCGGTTCCACCAGCGAATCACGTACGATGTACACGCAAATTGGAAGCTGATCGTCGCAAATTATAATGAATGCCTGCATTGCCCGATATTGCACCCATCCCTGAATAGGCTCACCGATTATCTGGGTTCCGATAACGAAGCGCCCCAGCCCACCTACATCGGCGGCGCCATGGGCTTTCGCGGGGCAGTTGAAACGATGAGTATGGATGGAAAGAGGCGGCGGGATTACTTGCCAGGTCTAAGCGACAGCGAGCGGCGCAAAGTCTGCTACTACGCCGTGTATCCCAATCTGCTGCTCAGCCTGCATCCGGATTACATGATGATTCACACGCTCTGGCCGCGAGCGGTGGACCGCACGGAAGTGCTGTGCGAATTCTATTTCCATCCGGATGAACTGGCCAAACCGGATTTTGTCGCCGACGACGCCATCGAGTTCTGGGATACCACGAACCGCCAGGACTGGCGCATTGTCGAACTCTCGCAGGCCGGCATTCAATCGCGAGCCTATACTCCCGGTCCCTATTCGAGCCGCGAGGAGCTGCTCTGGGCCTTCGATCAAATCGTCATTCAGCGCGACGCATGTCTGCCATAGCCTTGCGGCGCGAGCTGCGGCTGAGAGATCTCGTCTTCTTCGACATCTGCGCCATCATCAGCCTGCGGTGGGTTGCGGCGGCCGCGCATGCCGGGCCCGGATCATTTGTCCTATGGATTGTTGCCGCGCTTTTTTTCTTTCTGCCGTCGGCAATCGTCATCTCAAGCCTCTCGCGGCGATTCCCGGAAGAAGGCGGGATGTATATCTGGACCAAGCGCGCCTTTGGCGACCGGCACGCTTTCCTGTGCGGCTGGTTTTATTTCATCTCCACGGTTCTCTATCTTCCGTCTCTGTTGCTGGCCGGCCTCAGCATGGCGGCGTACGCATTCGGAGGGCTGGGCCAGCGCTTCGCCGATGATCGCACTTTCGCCCTTTCTGTCACACTCGCGGTGCTGTGGGGCGCGTTCGCCGCTAACTTTTTCGGCATGAAAGTGGCCAAATGGATTTCCGCGCTGGGCGGAAGTTCCACCTTCGTGATCGGTGGGGTGCTGGGGGTGTTGGCCATCGGCGCGGGGCTGCGCTACGGCATCGCCACGAAATTCGATCTGCTGCCCAAGGCGAACTTCAGCACGATCAACTTCTGGTCGCAAATCGCATTTGCGTTTGTCGGACTGGAGCTGGCGCCCATCGTGAGCGCCGAGATCCGCAATCCGGTTCGCGATCTCCCGCGAGCCGCCGTCATCAGCGGCGTGATATCGGCAGTCTTCTATATGAGCATGACTGCGGCGCTGCTGGCGCTGTTAACGCCCGAAAACATCAGCCCAATGACGGGCTTGGCGCAAGCGGGCGCGGCCATCGCGCAAAAGTTAGGCGCGCCGGTAATCTCCATTCTGCTCGCAACTCTGATCGGACTCGCGCTGGCGGGCCAACTCGACACCTGGATCGCCGGAAATACGCGCATGCCTTATGCCATTGGGCTGGATCGCTACCTGCCCGCTGCGTTTGGCCGCACTCATCCGCGCTGGGGCACTCCCTACGTGTCGCTCGGTGTGCAAGCGGTGGCGGCCACGCTTTTTCTGCTGATGGCGCAACTGGGCGAGACGGTGCGGGCCGCTTACCAAATCATGGTGGACATGATGCTCATCGTGACGTTCGTTCCGTTCGTGTACATTTTCGCCGCGGGATTTAAATTCGCGAACCGAGTGGCGGCTGTTTCCGGAATGGCCGTGACGTTGATCGCCATTGCTTTGTCGGCAATTCCGCCGCCCGAGTCTGCGTCCACGATCGTTTTCGAACTCAAAGTGGTGGGCGGAAGCCTGTTTTTCGCGGTGCTCGGCTGGCTGGTGTTCAAGCGATACGAACGGATCCGGTCGCGGGTTCCCGGCGTCTAGGCCAGTGCTTGCTCGATCACCGCCCCCAATCCCGCGAGTGGCTTCATGACTTCGTCGCTCAGGCCGAAGCGGCGCTGGATGTACGCCGCATCGTTGTAGCTGAGCCATACTTGCCCGCTTGCATCCTGCCACGCCAGCGCTTTCCACGGCAGATCGATAGCCGAAGTGGGAGCGGCCAGCATCACCGGCGTGCCGCCCTTAGGGTTGCCGAAGATGAGCAATTGCGTGGGCGGCATTTTCAATCCCGCCTTTTCGGCTTCGCCGCTATGATCCACCAGAGCGAAAATCTTGATGCCCTTCGCGGTCAGAATGGTCTCCAGCCGATGCAGCGTTTCGGGCACCGAATATTTGCTCGCTTTGCTGACGATTCCTTCTCCTGAATTCATTTGGTGGCCAACTCCTTGATCAGATAAACAGCCATTGCCAATCCAGCGGCGGCCAGTCCGAGCGCCACCAGGATTCCCATGGTGGAAGGTTTGGTGGCAATCGGGGCATCAGTGTTGAGCGCGCGGACTACGCGCACGTGCCGGATGGACGACAAAATATTCACCAGAACGCCGCCCACCAGCAGCGCCGTTCCGAGCGGCACCGTTAACGCGGAAGTCTCAAATTGCGGAAGCGTTCTGAGCGACGCCAACTCACGCAGGAACAGGCCAAAACGGGCGACGACGAATCCAAAACCCATGAGCGCGATGCCGGTTCGAATCCACGCCAGATAGGTGCGTTCTTCGGCAAGATAGGTGCGTGGATCGGCCGCCATCTACACTGTTACCTGCTTCCATTTTCCCCGACGGAACAGCAGGATTCCAAGGGCCGCGAGCAGGGAATCGGAAAAAACGACGGCGATATATACGCCATTCGGGCCAAGCCCGGCGTGGAACGCAAGCGCCCATGCCAGCGGAATCTGGCACAGCCAGAAACACACCAGGTTCAAGGCGGTGGGCGTGGCCGTGTCGCCCGCGCCATTGAAGGCTGCCGTAATCACCATCCCGTAGGCGTAGGAGATATTGCCGATACTGAACAGCCGCAGCGCGCTGACGGCCAGAGGAGCCACCGCGGGATCGGACGTGAACAGACCGATGATCCCAGGCGCGAACACAATAAACAGCAGGCCGACGATGCCCAGGAACACCATGTTGTAGAGCCCCGTTCGCCACACCGAGCTCGCCGCGCGCGAGGGTTTGCCCGCGCCCAGATTCTGGCCCACCAGCGTGGCGGCTGCATTGCTCATGCCCCAGGAGGGAAGAATGGCGAAGATGATCACTTTGAACGCGACGGTATAAGCGGCCGTGGCGTCGCTTCCGAAACTGGCGATGATTCGCACCATGCCGATCCAACTGGCCATTTGCACCATGTACTGGAACATGGCGTTCAACGACAGCCGGATCAGGCGCCACATGAGCACGAAATCCGCACGTAGTTGCGAGGCGTGGAGCGCCAGCCGTCCGCGGCCCGAAGTCAACACCCAAAGTTGCAATAGAACGCCGATGCCGCGCCCGATGGTGGTGCCGACGGCGGAGCCCGTGACACCCAGACGCGGAAACGGACCCAGGCCGAAGATCAAACACGGATTGAGACAAATGTTTACGATGTTCGCTATCCATAGCACGCGCATCGCGATGGCTGCGTCGCCTGCGCCGCGAAAAACGGCGTTGATCAGGAACAGCAGAAAGATGGTGACGCTGCCGCTGAAAATCATGCGTGTATATCCGGAGCCGAGCTTGACCACGCTAGCCGAGCCACCCATGATATGCAGCAGGTTCGGTGCGAAGAAATAGCCGAAAATGGCGGTGGTTGCCGACACCGCGAGGCCGATGAGGATGGCTTGCACGGCAACCGCACCGGCGGCCCGCTCGTCCTTTTCGCCCATGCGGCGCGCCACCAGAGCGGTGGCCCCCATGCTGAGTCCCATCGCGATGACGAAGACCACAACGAGCGCGGTTTCCGTGAGCCCGACGGTGGCCACCGCGTCGGCGCCCAGGCGCGAAACCCAAAATACGTCGACCACGCCGAACAACGATTCCATGGACATCTCGAGCACCATCGGGACGGCCAACAGAATGATGGCGCGGCTGATGCTGCCTTCGGTGAAATCCTGGCTGGAGCCCATCACCGCTTCGCGCAGTGAGGACCAGATGCCGGGGGTGCGAACCTGGATTGCACTGCTGCTGTCACTCATAAGAAAACCTCAAGACAATTTGAAAACCCTGTGGCTGACCGGGGCGGCATGGAAGCGCCCAAGACGAAAGCGTCGTCAGAGTGCGAATGGGGTTTTCACGGGCGTCATGACCTCGAGTGAAGCAGTTTTCTTAGTGTAGCGCGATTCTTACGGTACGCGGAAGGGGACGTTGCTTGAGAGGGTGCCGCCGGGCGTGAGCACTTCCACCTTGCCGGTGGTCGCGCCGACGGGTACCGTGGTCGAGATCTCGCTCGATGAGTTGACGGTGAAGGTGGCGGGGATGCCGTTAAAGGTGACGCTGGTCGCACCGGTGAGGTTGTTGCCGAGGATCTTGATCGTCTCGCCCACTTTGCCCGAAGTCGGCAACGTTTTCACGAACGCGCCCAGACCGACAGACAGGCTAAAGATTGTTCCGGACTTGTCGTAGACGCCGCCCTCAAGTGTCGTCCCGTATAGTTTCCCGTTCGAGCTTTGGACCAGCCCTCCCTCGGAGCCCTCGCCGTCCGCGCAGTTTGTCTGGGTGCAGAGGAAGCTGTAAATTCTGCTGAACGTGCCACTCGGTGTGATTTCGAAGATCATGCCGCCGTCGTAGGCTCCTCCAGCGGCCGTTGTCCCGTAGAGGTTCCCATTGCTTGCCTCAACGAGCCCGGCCAGCGGATATCCGCCGTCTACGCACACGAAAAGTTGTTCCTGGGCGCAGAAGCTGTAAATGGTACTTAGCACGCCGCCAGGAGTAATTTTAAAGACCGTGCCGGCTTGGTAAGTCCCGCCCTCATTGGTTGTGCCGTAAAGCTCCCCGTTAGTGGCCTGGATTAGTGGGTTAGGGTTTTTGCCGTCGGTACAATTTGGTTGGGAGCAGAAGGTATAAAGCGTAGTAAGCGTGCCGCCCGGAGTGATCTTGAAGACCGTCCCCTGGCTGTACTCTCCGCCGCCTGCTGTCGTCCCGTACAGCTCCCCGTTGGAGGCCTGCACAAGTCCGCTATTGGGGTTTGCACCATCCAGGCACCCGGCTTGAGAGCAGAAACTGTACAGCCTTGTCAGCGCACCGCCCGTAGTGATCTTGAAGACCGTTCCCTGGCCGTATGCTCCGCCAACTGCGGTCGTACCGTACAGTTCCCCGTTGGTGGCCTGGACTAGTCCCGCGCTAGGGCCTTGGCCATCCGCGCATGCATCTAGTGTGCAGAAGGTGTAGAGATTTGTGAACGCACCACTGGGCGTGATCCTGAACACGGTGCCATAGTTCGAGCCGATCCCTGCAGTCGTACCGTAAAGGTCCCCATTGCTCGCCTGGATAAGCCCCGCCTGGGGGTCCGCGCCGTCTGGACATCCGTTTTGGGTGCAGAAAAAGTGGAGAGTCGTCAGCGTGCCGCCCGGCGTGAGTTCGAAAACCGTGCCGTTTCCGTCCCCTTGAGTTGTCCCGTAGAAATTGCCATTAGTCGCCTGAATGAGTCCCGACGGATCCGCGAGACTATAGAAATCGAAACTATACAACGAGGTTAGCGGGGCGAACGCCAGCAATCCGGAATGGCTCAGCCCGCTGGCGAACGTGCTCGCCGTGCCGCCAGGGCTGAACTTGAAGATATTTCCGATTCCATTGCTGCTGAAGATTGTGCCAGTGGCGTCAATGGCCAGGCCCAAGCTGCTCGACCCGGATGCAAAAGTGGTTTTCGCGCCATCGGGCGTGAATTGGTAGATATGTGCGGCGCCACTATCGGCGGCATAGAGGTTTCCGTTCGCGTCAAAGGCGAGGCTGCTTGGGGTGAACAATCCGGTCGCGAAGGTGCTTTGGGCTCCGCTGGGTGTGAATTTCAGAATCTCGCCTCCGCCCGGCGCGCCGGTTGAAGTGCCGACGAAGAGATTGCCGAAAGCGTCAAAGGCCAGACCTAACGGCTGGCTCAGCCCGGAGGCGAAGGTAGTCTCCGCCCCGTCCGGCGCGAACTTCAGGATTTGTCCACTGCCGGATGCGCTCACGAACAGATTGCCACTCGCATCAAACGCCAGTCCCCACGGATTGTTCAGCCCGGAAGCGAATGTGCTTTTCACCCCGCCAAACGTGAATTTCAGGATTTTGCCGCTTCCGGCGGCGCTTACGTAAAGGTTGCCGCTGGGGTCAAAGGCCAGGCCGACCGGCTTATCCAGCCCCGAGGCAAAGGTGCTCTCGACGCCGGCTGGGGTGAATTCGAGAATCCTGCCGCTGCCAGTGTCGGCTTCGTAGAGCTGCGCGAGCGCAATATTCGCTGTAAATCCCAAGATTAGGAGAGGTAGCAGAGGCCTCAGCCGGGCGATTATCATTTTGATCCTTATAGGTCGAGCCATTATATGCTGATTCGCCCAGCTATAAACACGCAGTTTAGTACTGGCAGTAATGTATTTAGTAAATTGTCAGCTCTACCGGCGAACCAGCGCTGCAGCCCAGCGCGTTTGCGGCCGAGCCTTGGCTCGCGGCCACTTCCAGATATCCCGAGCTTCCAACGATGACGAAAAGCTCGCCGGGCTCGCATTCGGAGAAGGTCAGCGCCAGGCGCGTGATGGCCTGCAAGCCCACTTTCAGTGAAAAGGCGTGCGTGCGGATGGTGGGAAGCTGATCGATGTGGAAATTGGTGGCGAGATTTCCGAAATGATCGGCCTTTAGGATGGTTCCTGTCCGGGTGTGCTGGCCGGTATGGGCGGGTTTATCGAAAGACGCGCGGAGATAATCCTCGATGCGCTTGCCGAACTGAGCGGGCTTCACTCCGGCGGCCAGGTGCGCGGCCACCGGCGAAAAAACGTCCCGTCCATGAAATGTTCGGCTCACCGGATGCAAAAAGAAGCGCTCGCTGGTGATGTGCCGGACCTTCGGGCTCTCCCGCGCAAAAATCATCGAAAGCACGCCGTTGTCCGGGGCGACGAAATACTGGCCGGCCATCTCGGCCAACAGCGGCCGCCGCGTGGAGCCGACGCCCGGATCCACCACCACGACATGAATGGTCTTTTTTGGAAAGTAACGGTAAGCCTGCGCGATGGTGAACGCGCCATCGGCGATCTGGTAGGGCTCAACGCCGTGGCTGATGTCGATCACCTGCGCGGCGGGCTGGATGCCGAGAATCACGCCTTTCATGGCGCCGACAAAGTGGTCCGAAAGGCCGAAGTCGGTGGTCAGCGTAACGATGGGTTTGGTCACCGTCTCAATGTACACCGGCTCCGGCCGGGACTGCGCTTTTCACCGGCATCTCCACCGGCGGCAGAACGCGGTCGCCGATCACTACGGTAATGATGGCTTGTCCCGGCATCGTATCGTTGGGAACCTGCACATTGATTTGCGTAGGGCTCACGTAGCCTAGCGGCGCGGCGATTCCGTTGATGAAGACCGAGGTAAACTCCAGAATCTGCGGCCAAGGCGTGGTGGAAGCAAGCGCGGTACGCGGTGCGAGGTTGGAGCCGAACAACGAAACGATGGAGCCGGGTGCGATCGGTTCCGATTGGACTGCCACGCTGCCCGCCGGCTGGTTTTGCATGCCAAACACCACCAGGCTGTCGAGCGTGCCGACGTACACCTTTCCGTTTGCGATGGTCGGCGTCGAAAACTTGATGTACGATCCCACGCTGCCTTGATAGAGCTGAGACTCAAGATCAGCCGCATCGAAAGCGTGGAGCTGGCCGGCTGGATCGATGGTCCAGAGAATTCCGTTTCGAGCGCCATCAGCAGAGATGCTGGGGACGGTGCCCATCTCGCCAAATGTCGAGCTGCTGGCCGAAACAGGAAGCGCGGATAGAAGGCCATTTTGAAGCGAAAAAGCCTTCACCTGATCGTGCGCCGCGGAAAAATAAACCGTATTGTTGAAATACGCCGGAATTCCGAAAATGGGCCCCACCGCGCTTGGGAGCGATTGAACAATCTGGCCGTTTCCCTTGGCCTGAAAATGTCCCAAATGATCGCGATCCAGCAGATAAACGGCGCCGGATTTGCTTCCGGTAATCAGCAAATGGGGATGAGCCGCGCTACCGCTCCCATCGGGCAGCAACAGCGCGCCGCTTGAGCCGAGATCCAAATCCTGGTCGCTCAGCGCGTCGGCATTGTAGGGCGTGAAGTAGTCGGCGACCGCGAGATTGCTGCCGCTGGATAGCTTGAGGACGCTTTCGCCCAAATCCGAACCGCCCAGATTGGCGTCAAAGGTGCCGTTCGCCGACACAACATAAATGTTGCCATTGGCGTCCGCCGCCGGGGCCGCGCCACCTTGCCAGAAAGATCCAGCGTTCCAGTTGGGGGTGTCCGTGTAGGCGGCGGTTTGCTGCAGCGTCGCCGCATCATAGCCGATGATCCAGCCGTGGTAATTCCCCCGGTCGCACTCCGACGACCAAGCCGTATACACCACCCCTTTCAGCAGCAGCAACCCGGCGCGTTCTTTGTACAACCAAGGCTGAAATTGAAGCGTGGTATTGCCGTCGCCAGTTCCGGGAACGGAAGCTTGAATGGCTACCGGACTGCCCGGCTTTTCGGCGCCCGTTGCGACATCGAGCGCATGCAGCCGGTGCGTGTAGGTGCCGCCGGATGCCTGCTCGGTCATCGCAACCACATACAAAGTTCCGCTGGCTGGGTCAATGACGGGCGTTCCCGTGATGCCGATTTCGGGCGTGATGGAGCCGCACTCCACGTCGGTGGCGGACGCTGTCGTGACGCCCGCGGAAGAATTTAGAAAGCTGACGTGCCATAGCGGCGCGCCAAGATTATTGTCAGCGTCGAACGCGTAGACGCTGTCATGTTCAGTGGCGACAAAAACAACGTTGTGGATTCCCTTTCCCGGGACGATCACCCCCGGCATGTACAGCGGCTGAGCGTAAACCTGGCCGTCTACCGGATAACTGAAGAGCTGGCCAAATTGCCCGGAACCGACGCGCGCTGGAGTGAGCAGCGTTTCATTGAGATTCTGGCCGGTTCGCGCCAGGTCGTTGTGATAGGTCAAAACGCTCACGTGGCAGTTCCACCAGAGAGCGCACAAGACGATCGGGCAAGCAGGACGCATTCGCTCGTTAGATCCTCCAAGTTATCGGGTGGTTACGGGTGGGCAGTACCAGGACGCACACGATGCCGGGCGCGCGCCACGGACAGAAGCCGGCCCGGATGGAGCAGCTCAACGATAGTCTTCCATGGCGCATGGGCGATCTTTCCCCGCAACGGCTCCAGTTCGGCGTCCATTCCACAGCGCAGCTGAAATTGAATCCGATTCCGTTCGAAAATGCGCGAAATCTCATCCGCATCGTAATATCGCGACACGGTTGCCTTTCCGTGGTGCAGAACCGAGGAGGAAGCGGCAAACAGATTCCGGAATCCCATCCGGCGGGCCAGAACGCCCCACTCGGCGTCTTCCCAATAGAACGGATCGTACCAGCGAGTCTCAGCGATAAATTCGCGCAATAGCCCGGTTTGAAACAGCGACGATCCGCCGCCCGCGTAGGCGTGTTCCACGACGGCGGTTCCGGGAGGAGGGCTCAGTTCCACCAGATTTACCAAGCCATCTTCCAGGCTGATCCGCGTGCGATTGGTTTCCTTCTCGGCCATTGCGCCGGCCATCTTCACGCGAGAGGCGACGGAGAAAACATCGGGTCCGATGCAATCGAGCGCATTCAAAAGCGCGTCGGGGGTGACCAGAACGTCGCTATTCAGAAGGTAAGTCCATCCCGTTGAGACGTAGCTCATGCCGGTGCGTATGGCTGCCGAGAATCCTAGCGGACGGCGGACAAAAACAAACTTGCAGCGCGGATTGCGATCTTTGACGCGGGCATAATCGGCCGGGCGACTCACGCCATTGACGATCGCCACCACGGGAACGTCCATCGAAAGCCGGCCGGTGGCGTGCTGGAGCGCTTCCAGGCAATTGCCCAGCATCGCGGGATTGCCACGTTCAGGTATCACGACGCTCAGGGTGGGAGGCGGCGAGGAATGCGCACGCGGCAGAGGCGGTTCTTTATCGGGTAGGCGGGATTCCAGGAACCGGATGAGACCCAGCACCAGATCGGCTGCGCCTGTTTTCGCGTCGGGCATTAGCGGGAGCCGGAGCCGCCGCCTGCGCTCCGAACGGAGAGCTGTATCGCAGGTCTCCGCGCTAAACAACGCGAACCCGAGCTGGCGGGCGTCCTTACTTCGGCCTGAGCGCCAGGGTGAGTGGGCACATTGGACCGCCGTCACGAATTCGGTCACTCCGTCGGCGCAAAGCGGGAGAGAAGCGCGGAAATGGAGCAGGTGACGGGTTTCATTTACGATGCGCGCAACGGCTTGATCGTCCTGAGATATTACCAGCGAATTTTGATCGCCCGCGCGGGCGGCGGGCGGAAGCGCTCCTTCCAGCGCGATAAAGCGGCGTCCATTGCCTCGGCAAGAGAATCCGGCATCGGGACGCGACCACAAAGCTCCCGTTGCGTCGCGGGCGTGCCATCCCCACAGCGTCCGCAGCGGTCCCACCGCTTCGCTCGGCTGACGGAACACGCAGGAGCGGCACTCTTCGACGCCGCCTTCTAAATACGACTGCCGAAAGCGCTCGTAGGCAGCGCCATTCCAGACTCCGGCCAAACTCGAATGGCGAAGACTTCCCATCGGTTTTCTATCCAGGACTTCGCACACCACGACGTCGCCGTTAGCGAGCACATGCGCGGTTTCAAACGGGTTCTGTTCGCAGAAGAACGCGCTATCGTCGCATTCCTCCGTGGCGGGTCGCTTGGGCCGCGCGACACCGACCTGGATCAGGCCGGAACTGGCCGAGGCCGCGCGCACGTTGGTCTCGACTCTCGCGAGAAATTCGTGTGTCAGGTGTCCGTCGGAACGCGTTTCACCTTGCGGGCGATAAGGAACGCCCTCGCGTTGGAGGACGGGATGGATGGAAAGAATGGGAGCGCCCAGGCGTTCGCCCAGCGACGCGATCCCGGCGATTTGGTCTACGTTCGAATCGATGGCCACCATCGCGAGATCGATCATCGGGGCGTGGTCAGGCAGGAGTTGGCAAGCGGAAGTCAGCCGCTCCAGCCGAGTCTCGAGAGCCTGCAGCGTGCCGCCGCCATACAGGGAACTAAATTGACCGGAATCGAGCGTGTGCAACGACACGCTGAGGCGATCGAGGCCCGAAGCGGGCAACCGGTCGATAACTTCCCAGGGAATAGTGACCAGCGATGTCACCATTTCCACTTGCGCCGACGAAGATTTGGCTGTGGCGATCGCCTCAATCAGGCGCGGATAATTGCCGGACTCGCCGGAATAATTCAGTCGAATGATTTCGGGGCGCTCGAGCGCTCGAACCAGCGCCTCAAAAAGCGCGAAATCCATGTCCTCGCCTGCGCCTCGCAGGGTCTCCCGCGAGCAAAACACGCAGCGCAAGGGACAGCGCGACGTTAGCTCAATCCACGCCACCGCGGGAGTTCTTCGATTCGTCACAAGCGCTGCTGCCGGATGTTAGCGCAGCGGGTGCGTGGAGGGCAACATCCACGTCAGCGTGTAGCTTATAACTCGCTCAACGCCGCCACCAACGCCCCGCGCGCGGTAGAAACCATCGGATTGGACGCCATCCGAACCTCCGCAATGGCTACGGGAAGCTCGGTCTCGCGCAGCGATTTTTCGAAACGATCGCGAAATCCTGGTGGCATCACGCTGCCGCCGCTCAGCACCAGCGGGATCGGACGGTTGAGTTTCGGCATATTCTGCACGCTGGCAAACTGATCCCGCAATGCCGCCACCAGCGCCTGAATCACGTCGTCGTAATAGGTGCTGAGCGCCTGGTGGATTTTGTTCACGAAATGTCCGTTGAAGTGGAACGATTCTTCCTTGATGGTCCGGATTCGGGTGGCCGGCTCGCTGCGCAGCTGCGCCACGCTGGAATCGATAAAATCGCCGGCTTTCGGAATGCTGAAGCTAAACACCGGCACCGACAGATAGGCCAGGCAAACGTTGCACAGGCCGCCGCCGCAACTGATGCCGATGCCGGTGTAATTGGAGCTCTCTAGCTCCCCATACACCACGGCCAGGCCCTCCGAGATGGGATGTGCGTCGTAGCCCAGCTTGGTCAGCATGGTCTTCAGGCTGGTTTCGTGATCGTTCACCTCGTCGGTGGCGCCCAAGGGCGCGGCTGGAACACTGAAGCAGATCCTGCGGCCTTGCCCCTCGCCTTCACCCATCACCAGTCCGACAATCTGGCGGACGAGCATCAAACTGCCCGCCTCGTCCGGATTCAGTACCCCGCGCAGCATGGGCCGCCGCGTTTCTTTGTGGAACAGATTGGCGAAGCGCTCGGACTCGTCGCCATAGACGGTGATCTCGGAGTCTTGCACCAGGTGCGGGATGTGCTCTTTCTTTAGCACGCTCTGGGTCAGCTTGGAAAATGGAATGTTGACGAAGGCGTTCAGTTGCGTATCGAACTGAATATCCTTGTCCTGGCGCTGGGCAGCGACAATACGGCTGGTGCCGACATCGAGCCCCAGAGCCGAGAGAGTTTGCGTATTTGTGGCAGTCATCAGTTGTGCTCCTGGCGGGCGCTTCTTCCGCGGAGCGCCCGGATTGTGTCCCGGTATCATTTCTGTAGCCTTTCGCGGTTAGCGTTCCACCTGCGGATGTTGCTCGGCGCCGTCTCCTCGGACCCCGGCAACCGCGGCCGCCAACTCACCTCGCGTAACCATTTCAAGTAAAACCAGGGAGATATTGCTACGGAGCAATAGTGTCAGCGCTTGGCAAACACTCTCAGCGAATCGAGGCAACAGGGCGCGCAAAGAAGGGAAAACGCTTGCTCACGCGCGCGGTTCAGAACCGTTACTGAACCGCGACCATGAGGGAGCCGGATCCCCAAACGCATTTCCCGCAGGCAAGGCTAGAACCAATAGGAATAGTGGTACGGGTCCGCATCATTAAGTTGAGCAATTGTTCCGTGTAATTGCACCCTATTGTGCTAGTATTATGCAATCACCTTCAGCAGCAAGGGAGGGATCATGTTCCGGAAGTTCTTGCAAGCTTCCTCGCCGGAGAGTCGGTATACGGCCCCCGCGGAAGAGCAAATTGAGTCACAGGCCAGGCCGCCAGTGCCCGGTATCAGTGAACGGAATCGGACCGATTCCTTTGAGAATACGAAGCTGTCATCCTTCGAAGACATTTACCACAAGTCATCCTTTAGGGCCGCTTCTTCCACCGCCACCTGGGACATCCTGAAAGTGGCGGATATGATCGCCAGCGAGCACTTGCACGGGCTGTCGCCGGCCGGAAAACACAGCGCTTTGATGATGGCTTTAGAAGCCGCGGGCGTCGCGGTGGAGGATATGTTGCAGGACGCAGTGCAGCGCCAGCGGGTGTTGAACGATTACGAGGATGCCCAGCGCAGGCGTCTGGAAGAGTTTGAAAAGATCAAGCTGGGAGACAACGATCGGTTGGGCGAAGAGATGGAAGCCATGTGCGCGCAGTATCAGATGCGAATCGCCAGTGCCCGGCAGGAGATCGAACGCGAGCGTGCGACGTTTCGCGAATGGCAGGAGCGCAAAGAGAGGGAACAGCGCCGGATCTCGGAAGCGGCATCGGCTTGCGTGTCTGGTGAAAACGCGGGATCCAGCGACGCCAGTATCTCGCGTCTGCTGGAGAAAAATTCCGGGCGGCTGAGAGAGTCGGCGTAGAGCCGGCAAGTTGAAGCCCGTGGCGAAGTGTTGCGCATGATACTCTAACGAAACGAGGCGGATGATAGCAGAATCTAATTGACGGTTTTGGCAATCCGTTTCTGTCATTGAAACGTATTCCATACGCCATCAGGACCTCACCGCTGTGTGCGAAGAATGATAAACACCGTGCAACCTGAATCTGACGCTGGATTGGAGCGGAGATCGCGATCGCGATATCCGTTGCGATTGAGTGTCAGATATCGCACTCTTTCAGGCGGTCCATCGCTCGTTGGCGTCGGCCGAACCGTGAACATCAGCAGTCGCGGCCTGCTGATCGCCTCAGACAAAGCAAACGTATCCGCAGGCTCGCGCTTGCAAGTGACCGTGGACTGGCCGTCCCTGTTGCACGGAATCACCCCGTTGCAGCTCATCGTCTACTGCCGCGTAACTCGCTGTGTCCACCACGAGTTCGCGGTAGAACTGGATCAATACCTCTTCAAAACCAAGCGGCGCTGAAGCCGCCGGCATCCGCGGCCAATTGGATTTCAGTAAGCTAGGTTCGATGGTTCAAACCAAAACACCACCCTTCCGCGCCGACCACGTCGGCAGCCTGCTCCGTCCACCCGAGTTGTTACAGGCGCGCGAAGACGAAAAGAATGGCCGTATCGGGAAAGCCGATCTGCGCCGCGTCGAAGACCAGGCGATCCGCGACGTTGTTCGCCAGCAGGAGGAACTGGGCCTGGAAGGAGTCACCGACGGCGAGTTCCGCCGCGCTTCCTGGCACATGGATTTCCTCTACCAGGTGGGCGGCACCGCCAAGGTGCAGGACAATGTCAAAGTTCAATTCCGGAACGACCAGGGCGTCATCGAATTCACACCCGCCGCCCTGCAGATCAAGGGCAAGCTCAAGTTAGACAAGTGTATTTTCGGCGACGATTTTGCGTTCCTGAAGTCGGTGACCCACGCGACCCCCAAGCTCACCATCCCATCGCCCAGCATGATGCACTACCGCAGCGGGCGCGCCTCCATCGATCCTAAAATTTATCCGGACATTAACGAGTTCTGGCACGATCTGGCCCAGGTGTATGCCCAGGAGATCGCCGAACTCGCGAACCTCGGCTGCACCTATCTGCAGCTGGACGACATTAGTCTCGCGTACCTGAACGATCCCGCGCAGCGCGAACAGGTGAATAAGATGGGGGAGGATGGCGAGCACGCGCATATCCGGCACATCAAGACGCTCAATGAAGCTCTGGCCGCGAAACCCGCCGGCATGTCGATCTGCACGCATCTCTGTCGAGGCAATTTCCGTTCCTCATGGGCCGCTTCGGGCGGGTACGATCATGTGGCTGAAGCCCTCTTCGGAGAACTCCAGGTGGACGGTTATTTCCTGGAGTTCGACGACGCGCGCTCGGGCACTTTCGCGCCGCTGCGTTTTGTCCCCAAGGGCAAGAAGGTAGTGCTGGGCCTGCTGACATCGAAGCGCGGCGAGCTGGAAAACAAGGACGACTTGAAGCGCCGCATCGACGAAGCCGCCAAGTATGTTCCGCTCGATCAGATCTGCCTCAGCCCTCAATGTGGATTTTCATCCACCAGCGAGGGCAACGCGCTGACCATGGACCAACAGTTCCAGAAGCTGCGCCTGGTGGTGGAGACCGCGCGCGAGATCTGGCGCGATTAAGCGCTCGTCCCTATCCTCTCGTTCCGATACTCTTAAGTTATGCGCGTGTTGTTTTTGTTCGTCCTGCTGATTGCTGTGGCGGCGTGGGCCCAGAATCCGCCCGCTTGGGTTTCGAGGAGCAACCAGAATGCCCAACTGCTCATCGAAATCATGGCGCGTTATTCGCCGGAGGACGCTGCGGCGGAAGGTGTCCCAGGGCTGGACCAGCAAATCAGCACGTTGTCGCCGGGCGAGCCTGCCCGCTTTCGAAAAGACATAGCGGTTGCCCGCATCCAATTGCAGAAGCGTCTTGCGGTGGAGAAGGATCCTTTGGTTCGTCAGGATCTGGAAATCCTGCTGGCCGCGGCGGATCGAAACATTCGCTCCTCGGAAGCGTCGGAGCGCAATCTGCTGCCGTATAACGATGTTGCGGGCACCATCTTTTTCGGCGTGAAGAGCCTGCTGGACGATCAAATAGCGGCGAATCGCCGTCCCGCCTCGGTGGTTCGGCTGCGCAAGTACACGGGCCTGGAGTCCGGATTTCAACCGCTCACCGTTCAGGCCGAAGAGCGCTTTCGCGAGAAACTGAACACGCCCGGCCTTGTTGGACCTTCCAAGGTGGAAGTGGAGAAGAATCTTGGAAACACGCAGGCCTACATTACCGGCATCGGCCTGCTGCTAGAAAAATACAAGATGGCGGGCTATCAGGAGGCATTCACCAAGCTCAAAGAGCAGCTCGGGGCCTACGACGATTTTGTTCGCAAGGAAGTGCTGCCCAAAGCGCGCACCGATTTCCGCCTTCCTCCGGAGCTCTACACCATTGCGCTCGAAAACTACGGCATCGACTATTCGCCGGACGAACTCACGCGCCTGGCCCATCAGACCTTCGCGCAGTTACAGAGCGAAATGCAGTCCATCGCCGTCAAGGTTGCCGAGGAGCGCCACTTGCCGTCTTCGGATTATCGCGACGTCATCGCCGCGTTGAAGAAGCAGCAGATTCCGGGGGACCAGGTGTTGCCGCACTACCAAAAGCGGCTCGCCGAAATCGAGGAGATCCTCCGGCGCGAGCATTTGATTACGCTGCCGGATCGGCCGGCCATCATTCGCCTGGCGTCCGCCGCCGAGACCGCGCAGCAGCCCGCGCCGCATATGCAGCCTCCGCCATTGATCGCCAATCACGGCGAGCGAGGGCAGTTTGTGCTGCCGCTCGAAACCACCGGCCAAGGCGGCGAAACGTTGAAGTACGACGATTTCAGTTTTGCGGCCGCATCCTGGACGCTCACCGCGCACGAAGCCCGTCCCGGCCATGAGCTGCAATTCGACGCCATGGTGGAGCGCGGAGTATCGCTGGCGCGCGCACTGTTTGCCTTCAACAGCACTAATGTCGAAGGCTGGGGGCTTTATTCGGAATGGTTCATGCTGCCCTACATGCCGGACGACGCCAAGCTGGTTTCGCTCGACTACCGGCTGCTGCGCGCCGCACGAGCCTTTCTCGATCCGGAATTGCAGCAGGGCAAAGTTACGCCCGAGCAGGCCATGCAGGTTTTAGAAAAGGACGTGGTCTGCTCTCCCGCGTTTGCAACCGAAGAAGTGGAGCGCTTCACCTTCCGCATGCCCGGCCAGGCGCCCTCGTATTTTGACGGCTTCACGCGATTGCTCGAAATTCGCCAAGCCGCCGAGCAGGCCCTCGGGCCTAAGTTCAACGTCCAGCGCTTTCACGATTTCATCCTGTCGCAGGGCCTTTTGCCGCCGAACTTGTTGCGCAAAGCGGTAATGGATGATTTCGTGACTTCCAGCCACTAACCACCAGCCACCAGCCACGAGCCCCTGGATATAATGTGGGATCGGCTAACATTCATGGATCAGCAAACGTTTGACAAGGGCCTGAGCATCCGCCGCGATATGTTCGGCGCGGAGCTTGCCGACAAGACCTGGGCCGCGGCGGACGATTTCAACCGGCCGTTGGAAGAGCTGGTGAATCAGTATTGCTTCGGCGAGATCTGGTCGCGGCCGGGCCTGGATCGCAAGACGCGCAGCATCGTCACGCTCTCGATGCTCACCGGCTTGAACCGGCCCAATCAGATTCGCGCGCACGTGCGCGGCGCCATCGCCAACGGCGTCAGCAAAGCGGAGCTGCAGGAGCTCTTTCTGCAAGCGGCCATCTATTGCGGCGTGCCAGCGGCCGTGGACAGCTTTCGCATCGCGCGGGAAGTTTTTCAGGAGATGGGCATCTGAACGGGTGCGTCAACGCTGTTTACGGCGTTGCTCTCAACTTCAGTGACGAACTGGATCGGCTGGCGGGCGAACGGCCCGTCGCACCGGTGCTCTACCTCCGGCCCCGCAACACCTGGAACGTCACAGGCGCGCCGATCCTGGCGCCCGCGAACGTGCCCGCGCTAAAAATGGCCGGGACCCTCGGAATCGTCATTGGACCTTACGCCAATCAGGTGGCCGGTTATGTCGCGGTCAACGATGTGAGCATACCGCATGAATCTTATTTTCGGCCCGCGATCCGCCAGCGCTGCCGCGATGGATTTTGCGTCATTGGTTCGGAGAGCATCGCGAGACAGCCGGATGAAATTCGAATCTTGATCAACGGTGAGCTCCGATGCCGCGCGGGCATCGAAGGCTTAGTTCGTCCCGTCGATCGCCTGATTGCCGATATCACTGAGTTCCTCACTCTCGAGCCCGGCGATATCGTTCTGGTCGGCGAACCGCCCGATGCACCGCTCGCCCACGCCGGTGATCGCGTGCGTGTAGAAATCGACGGCTTGCCCGCGCTCGAGAACGAGGTTGTTCCAGAATGAAGCGCGCGCGTGTGGCCTACGCGGGCGCAATCCATCATGCCGTTGAAGAGAACGGCTGCTTGCGATTGGCCGACGGGCGGCTAGTGCGCGAAGCAGATGTGGTCTGGCTTCCGCCCATCCAGGCTGGAACCATCTTCGCGCTCGGTCTCAACTACGCCGATCACGCCAAGGAGCTCGCCTTCAAAGCCCCCGACGAGCCGCTCGTGTTCTTGAAAGGCCCGCAAAGCCTGTGCGGACATCGCGGCCAGACGCGCCGCCCGCGCGGTGTGACGTACATGCATTACGAATGCGAGCTGGCGGTGGTGATCGGAAAAACAGCCCGCAAAGTGACCAGGGCGAATGCCTACGAATTCGTGGCCGGCTACACGGTCGCCAACGATTACGCGATCCGCGATTATCTGGAAAACTTCTATCGCCCCAACCTGCGCGTAAAGAGCCGCGATTTCGCAACGCCTCTTGGTCCGTGGCTAGTGGACGCCCGCGATGTCGCCGATCCGATGAATTTGCAATTGCGAACGCTGGTAAACGGTAAAGTAACGCAAGCAGGCAACACGCGCGACATGATCTTCGACATTCCCGCGCTGATCGCCTATCTCAGCGACTTTATGACTCTGTCGGCCGGCGACATCATCTTAACTGGCACACCCCAAGGCCTGGCCGACGTGAAGGTCGGCGATGAAGTGGTGACCGAGATCGAAGGCATCGGAAGTTTGAAGAATACGATCATCGAGTAGTCCGGAGGAAGATTCGCATGTTGGATGAAATCAGTATTCGCGACGCGGCCAAGCGGCTGGACGAATCGGAACGCGCGCGGACCCAAATCCGCCAGCTCTCGCTCCAGCATCCCGGCATGACCATCGACGATGCGTACGCGGTGCAGAAGGCCTGGGTGGAGTTGAAGACCGGCGCCGGGCGCACGGTGCAAGGCCACAAAATCGGCCTGACGTCGAAAGCGATGCAGTATTCGTCGAACATCAACGAGCCCGATTACGGGGTGCTGCTCGACAATATGTTCTTCGCCGACGGCTCCAGCATTCCCACCGAGCGCTTCATCGTGCCGCGCCTGGAAGTGGAGCTGGCGTTCGTGCTCGGCCAAGCCGCTCCAGGGACCCAACTGCACCATCTTCGATGTGCTGAGCGCCACCGAGTACGTCACGCCGGCGGTAGAGATCATCGACGCGCGCATCCAGCAAGTGGATCCTGAAACAAAAGCAACGCGCAAAGTTTTCGACACCATCTCAGACAATGCCGCGGGCGCCGCCCTTGTTCACGGCGGCCGTCCGTTCCGTCCGCTCGATACCGATCTGCGCTGGGTTTCGGCAGTTTGTTATCGCAACGGCGTGATCGAAGAATCGGGCGTGGCCGCGGCCGTGCTCAATCATCCCGCCAATGGAGTAGCATGGCTCGCGAACAAATTTGCAGCGCACAATGTTAGCTTGGGGGAAGGGGAATTGATCCTGGGCGGATCGTTCACTCGTCCGGTGCCCGCGCGGCGTGGCGACACGTTCCACATCGATTACGGACCCTTCGGATGCATCTCATGCCACTTTGACTGATCGCATATGAAATGACGCTTATGGAAATGAAGAAGAACACCTTCAAAGCCGCGCTGAAAAGTGGTGGGCGCGCGCAAATCGGTTTGTGGCTTGGCCTGGCCAGTCCGGTCTGCGCCGAGATCTGCGCGGGCGCGGGCTTCGATTGGTTGATGATCGATGCGGAGCATGCGCCCAACGACATCCGATCCATCCTGGCTCAATTGCAGGCCATGGCCCCTTACCCCGTACATCCGGTGGTTCGGCCCGTTGCGGGCGACGTCCAACTGATCAAGCGACTGCTCGATATAGGCGTGCAAACCTTGCTCATCCCGATGGTGGAAACCGCCGACCAGGCTCGGCACCTGGTGTCCGCCATGCGCTATCCGCCGGTCGGCATTCGCGGCGTCGGCGCTTCATTGGCGCGTGCTTCGCAGTGGAATCGCATTCCGAACTACCTGCACGAAGCCAACGATCAGATGTGCCTGCTGGTGCAGGTGGAGACACGCGAGGGGCTGCATAATCTGGATGCGATCGCCGCTGTTGAGGGTGTGGACGGAGTGTTCATCGGGCCGTCTGACCTGTCGGCCGCGCTCGGGCACCTGGGCGATCTCGGGCACCCCGATGTCGAGATGGCTATCGACAACGCGATCCGGCGTATCTGCGTCGGCTGCGACACCGCGGGCATCTTGACCACCGACGAAAAAAAGGCTCGCCATTACCTGTCGCTGGGTTGTAAATTTGTCGCCGTCGGTCTGGATGGCAATCTTTTGATGAAGGCCACCGAAGAGCTGGCGCGTAAGTTCCTGCCTTAGACCCCTTGCGCTTCTACACGTTCTCGTGTATATGTAGAAGCCAAAGGTATGCCGCCCAAATCCGATCTGCCGCAAGGCACCCTCGATCTGCTGATTCTGAAAGTCATCGCGCTCGGGCCGATTCACGGCTACGCCATCGCGCAGCGCATCCTGCAGATATCGCGCGAGGTCTTGCAGGTGCAGCAAGGCTCGCTTTATCCGGCGCTGCATCGCCTCGAAAACAAGGGGTTCCTGACGGCCGGCTGGAAAGAGTCGGAAACCGGTAGAGAAGCCAAATATTATCGCCTCACCGCCAAGGGGCGCTCGCATCTGAATGCCGAGACCGCTAACTGGAAGCGGCTGGCCACGGCCATCGGGTTGATCGTTAACTTTGGAGAAGCCTCATGAATGAGGATCCACTGGATCGCGAACTTCAGTTTCACCTGGAGCGACTGGTAGCGAACTACGTGCAGCAAGGCATGAGCGAAGCGGAAGCCCATCGCCGAGCCCGCCTCGAATTCGGTGGAATCGAGCAGGTGAAAGAAGAGTGCCGCGATGTCCGGCCTACGGAGTGGCTGGATAGCACTCTGCAAGACATCCGCTTCGCCTTGCGTTCGATGCGCAAGAACGCGGCGCTCACCGTCACCGTGATTGGCGCGCTGGCGCTCGGCATCGGCATGAACACTGCCATTTTCAGCGTCGTCAACGGCGTGCTGCTGCGCGGGTTGCCCTATCCGCGGGCTGACCGCCTGATTACCCTCTTTGAGACCATGCCCCAAGTGCCGCACGCCTCCGCCGCTTATCTGAACTATCTGGATTGGCGCAAACTCAACGGCACCTGCGAAGATCTTGCCGCACTGCGCTGGGCGAACTTCAACTTCACCGGTTCGGGCGATCCGGAGCGTTTGCGCGGCCGGATGGTGTCGGCGTCCACTTTCGCCGTTCTTGGCGTGGCTCCGCTCATCGGCCGCACGTTCACCGCGGACGAAGATCGCGCCGGAGGCAAGCCCGTCGCATTGATCGGCGAAGCATTGTGGCGGCGGCGCTTCAGTGCGGATCGCGGAATCTTGGGCCGCAATCTCGTATTGAACGGAACCTCCTACACGGTGATTGGCGTGCTGCCCGCGAGCCTTGAATTCCCATTTCATGGATCGGTCGCCGAAGACGTGGCGGTACCGCTCGGCCAGGCGGCCACCGAGCCGCCCATGCAAGATCGCCTCTTCCACCCCGGCATTCGCGTGATCGGACGGCTCAAAAATGGAGTGAGCGTGGAGGCGGCCCGCGCCAACTTCGCTCGTATCGCACAGGCGCTGGCGCAAGAATATCCGAAGGCCAATGGAGGACACGGCGTCTCCGTAACCCCGCTCAAGGATGTGCTGGTGGCAGACGTGCGTGGCGGCCTCTATCTTCTGATGGGCGCGGTGGTCTTCGTGCTGTTGATCGCTTGCGCCAATGTGGCCAACCTGCTGCTGGCTCGATCCACGGCGCGCGAGCCGGAGATCGCCATGCGCAGTGCGTTGGGCGCTAGCCGGCTCAGGATTGTTCGCCAGATGCTGACCGAAAGCCTTCTGTTGGCGTTCGCGGGCGGCCTGCTCGGAATGCTGCTGGCATCGGCGACCACGGCATTTCTCGAAAAATCAGCGGCGCAAATCATTCCAAGCTCGGAGCGGATCGGGCTGGATGGCCACGTACTCCTGTTTACTCTCGGCACCGCCCTGCTCACCGGTCTTCTGTTCGGTCTGGCGCCCGCGCTCCAATTCTCGCGCTCCCAAATTCGCACGGCGGGACGAGGCGTCGTCACCGGCCATCACTCACTTCGCGATCTTCTGGTTGTTGGTCAAGTGTTTCTGGCGTTGCCTTTGCTGGTGGGCGGCGTTCTGATGATCCGGACGCTCGGGAACCTGCATGGAGTCGATCCTGGCTTTGATCCGCGCAACATGCTGGTGATGCGATTGTCGCTGTCGCCTTCCGCCGGCGCCTCGGGTGCGGCCATTCGAAGATCCATGGACGATTTGTTGCGGCGTCTGAACCATCTTCCCGCCGTCGAATCGGCGGCGCTGATCGATAATCTCCCGATGGCGGGCGACGACGAGGCTGCTCCGATCTGGGTGGTGGGACGGCCCCGGCCGAAATCCAAGCTCGATCTGCCCATCGTCCTTCTCTATCCCACCACGCCCGAATATCTGCGAGCGATGAAGATTCCGCTGCTCCGCGGCCGGTTCATTAACGAGCATGATGGCCGGAACAGCCAGCCCGTAAACGTGATTGATGAAGCAGCCGCACGCGCGCTTTTCCCTAATGAGGATCCGATTGGCAAGCGCGTGGTGGTGGGCACCGGGCTGCCCAGCCAGATTATCGGCGTGGTGGGGCATGTAAAGCACAGCGGGCTGGATGACGACGTGACAGACCGATTCCACTTGCAAGCCTACTATCCGCTAATGCAACTGCCCGACCCGTTCTTAAAACTGATTGCGGGCTCCTCGGAAGCAATCGTGTTGCGCGCCAGGTCCAATCCGCTGGCACTCGGCGACGTTCTGCGCTCCGAAGTTCGCAAAGCCGACCCCGAAGATGTCGTGTCCAGCATCCAGCCCATGGACGAGATCGTGGCGGGGACGCTGGCGTCGCGCCGCTTCTTGCTTATTTTGCTCGCGGCGTTTGCGGGGATCGCGCTGCTGCTGGCGTCAGTCGGAATCTACGGCGTAATTTCTTATTCGGTGACCCAGCGCACGCGCGAGATCGGCATTCGCATGGCTCTGGGCGCCAAGCCGGGCGATATCCTGCGATCCGTGGTCGGTCAGGGCGCGGTTCTTTCCATCGCAGGCATCGCGATCGGCGTCATCGCCAGCTTCTTCCTCACCCGGTTCCTGAGCAGCGTCCTGTTCGGCGTCGGCAATACCGATCCGCTGACGTTCTGCGGCGTCGCAATCGGGCTGAGCTTGGTGGCGCTCTGCGCTAGCTTTCTTCCCGCACTGCGTGGGTCTAAAGCAGATCATTGGCCGCGCTACGATGTGAATAATAACCCGCGAATGACTAACCGTCTTGCCACCGTCCGCGACGCCAAGGAATTTCTGATAGGCCAGATCGTTGACCAGGCGAAGCGCCAGGGCGTTGCGCTCTCGGACGTCGAGCGCAAAATGCTTTATTTTTCAGAAACTGGCTGGACTTTGCCGGATATCGAGGAAGTGAACTTGGCATTCGAGCGCAAAATTGACCAACCGGAGTACGAAAGGAAGCTAGGCGAACTCGCACGGTCCGCGAGCGACCGTCTGCGGAGGGAAAACAAACCGGGGTCCGAAGGCTGGGCCGACGCCGTCAAGCTTTTGCGGAAAGAGGGCCATTACCTGCTTGTAATTGTTGACTCAATTTCCTGACGCCTTCCGTTTCCAAACGTCCCAGGCGCGTTCGAAGCCATCCTGCGGCGCGGTCTTCCTGGCTTCTTCGGGCTCGAAGTAAGTCACTTTGCCGCCCAGCAGCATGGCCTGCTCCTGCAGGCGTGCGTCTAAATCCAGATAGTAAGCGCGGCCCACCGCCTCCTTCACCGTCGCACCTACTACCGCCGCGCCGTGTCCCCGCATCAGCGCCGCCGGATGCGCTCCCAGCACCTTCGCCAGCGCCTGTCCGCGCTTCGGGTTCGATATCAACATGTCGGTCATCCCGTCCACGTCCCGGATCTCAAACACCGGAACGCCCTCGCCGATAAACGCCGCCATATGCGATACCGCGCGCAGCGGCACGGAACTGACGCTGAACGGAATCACGGCCGGCGAATGATCGTGAACGATGGCCATCACGTCGGGACGCGCCTTGTAGATCTCGCCGTGGATGAACCGCTCGCGATAGCTCTGGCGATGGTCGTTGATAGGATTGCTGTCGAGATCGTACTCGATAATGTCCGCCGCAGTCACCAATCCCGGCGCCAGCGATCGCGAAAGAAAATAGTGATTCGGATTCGCCGGATCGCGCACGCTCACGTGGCCGTAGCCATCCAGGATGCCTTCCGACGCCAGGATATGATTGGCCGTGACCAGATCGTCAGTCGCGGCCTGGCGCTGCTGCTGCGTAGTCTGGGCCAGTGCCAGGGTTGCCAACGCGAACAAGGCGAGGAATTTCATGCCTGGGAGTTTATCATGGTGGCTATGTCACGCATGGTCGCGTTCGCCCGCGCAATCGGTTTACTGCCTGGAATCTCGATTGCGCTGTTGGCGCAGGACAATCCGGCGACACTCCGCCAGTTGGCACACGATTATTACGAGTGGCAGAATCGCGAGCTTCCGGTGGACGCGAGCGGCGCTGGGCTGCACACTTACGATGGCAAGCTGACCGATTACTCGCCCGCGGCAGTCACGGCCCGTGCGCGGCACATTCACGAGTTGCTGGAGCGCGTCCGCGCCATGCACACCGCCGGCTGGTCGAAAGACGATCGTATCGATCGAGCCTTGTTTCTCGCGCAGCTGGAACTTCCGGATTTTGACGCGCGCGTACTGAAGCCCGAGCAGGCCAACCCGCAAAAATATGTCGACGAGTGCAGCAATGCGATCTTTTCGCTGCTGCAAAAAGATTACGACACGCATCGTCATCGCGCTGCTGCGGCCGAGCAGCGGCTGCGCGCCATGCCCGCGATGCTGGTCCAAGCCAAGGCTAACCTGACCGCGCCGGTGCGCTTGTACGCGGAGTTGGCGATTGAATCGGCGCGCGACATCGATCCTCTCTTCACCCAAAGCCTGATGACGCTGGCCGACGAATTCTCTCCGGCCGAGCGCGCGCAATTTATCCAGGCACGAGATGCGGCCTTGCAGTCCATTCACGCTTTCGCTGGCGATTTGCAGGCTCGCCTGGCCAGCATGCCCGCGTTTCGGCCCATGGGCGTGGATAATTACAACTACCTGCTGCATCATGTGTACCTGCTTCCGATCGACGCCACTCAGCTTGCGATGCTGGGTGAAGCGGAGCTGGCGCGCTACAGCGGGTTGGAGGCGCTGTTGCCGAATCCCGGGATGGCCAATCCGGATCCGTTGCGCAGCAAGAACATCCCGCGCAACGAGAAGGAATTCCTCGAGGCTTATGAAGGCCGGTTGCGGGAGATTCTCGAATTTCTGCGGGTGCAAAACCTGATCACGATCCCCAGTTATGTGGGAGCTTTCCATATCCGCCAGCTCCCTGAAGCGTTCAAACCAACCAGCCCGGGCGGATTCATGAATGCCCCCGGAGTCTACGACCAGGACAGCAGCGGCTTCTATTTCATTCCTACTTACGCGCCCGACAGCAAGAATTTCTACATTCGCGCCGCCATCGAAGAGCCGCGGCCGCTGCTCAGTCATGAGGGAACTCCGGGGCATTTCCTGCAACTTTCCATCGCGAATCATTTGGCCGACGAAATCCGGCGGCATCATGAGGACAACGTGTTCATCGAGGGCTGGGCTCTGTACAGCGAGGAGATGCTTCTGCGGCGCGGCTTCTATGCACCGGGATCGGCGGCGGAAGGCCAGATTCTGCGGCTGTCGCGTTATCGCGCGGCGCGTGTCGGCGTGGACGTGAACCTGCACACTGGACGCTGGACGTTCGATCAAGGCGTGAAGTACTTCATGGAAGCCGGCGGCCTGGATAAGGAAGCGGCCACGGGCGAAGCCGCCGGCGCGGCGAGCGATCCGACGCAAAAGATGACGTACATCACTGGAAAATTTCAGATCCTGCGATTGCTGGGACGTTATCGCGACAAAATGGGCGCCGGGTTTACGCTGAAACGCTTTCATGACGATCTGCTGGCCCATGGGAGCCTGCCCGTTTCCATTCAAACCTGGATTCTGCTGGACGACCCGGCCGATCTCGACAAGGCATTGAAGGAATAATGGAAGCGGATGCCGCGTGACACGCTGCTCGACTTCTTTCATGACTTCGCCGGTTTCGATGACGAGTTCCTGATTCATGACGACGGTTTCCAAGCGCGGCACTTTCGCTATCGCGAGATCGCCGAGCGAGCGCGGGCGTTTGCGGCGCGCTTGCGCGAGAAGGGTATTGTCAAAGACGAAAAGGTAATCCTCTACGGCGAAAACCGGCCGGAATGGATTATCGCGCTGTGGGGATGCCTCCTTGAAGGCGTGATCGTCGTTCCGATCGATTATCGCTCTTCGCCCGAGTTTGTGGAAAAGATTCGTGCGATCGTCGAAGCGCGCCTGGTTCTGACAGGCGACGAGGCTGGCCTGTACGAGGGCCCTGCGCCCGCGGCGTCCGGCCAGCCGGTAATCGTCACAAAAGATCAAACCGCTGAAATCATTTTCACCTCCGGCGCCA
This sequence comes from Bryobacterales bacterium, assembly GCA_963735145.1. Taxonomy (GTDB): domain Bacteria; phylum Acidobacteriota; class Terriglobia; order Bryobacterales; family Bryobacteraceae; genus Palsa-89. The sequence goes on from CAVTJS010000005.1 coordinate 500,335, forward strand.
CCGCCGAGCCCAAAGGCGTCATCATCACGCACCGCAACATTCTGGCCAATATTGTTCCGGTCGAAAACGAAGTGAAGAAGTACCTGCGCTACGCGCGCCCCTTCGCGCCCATTCGATTCTTGAATCTGCTGCCTTTGAGCCATATGTTCGGCCAGGCCATGGCGACCTTCATTCCGCCGATGCTGCCGGGCGTGGTGGTTTTCATGCGCGGCTTTAATCCCAACGAAATCCTGCATCAGATTCGCACGCGGCGCATTTCGGTGCTGGTGTCCGTGCCGCAAATTCTCGAAATACTACGGGCGCATCTGATGCAAACGTTCCCGGAACTGAAACGATTGCGACCGGCAAAAATTCATTGGATGCTTCGCTGGTGGCGCTATCGCAAAGTGCATCGCCTGTTCGGATGGAAATTCTGGAGCTTCATCGTTGGCGCGGCGCCTTTGCCCGCCGACCTGGAAGCGTTCTTCTCCGAGTTGGGATTTCTGGTCATTCAAGGCTACGGCCTTACCGAGACCGCGCCCATCGTCACGCTCAATCATCCATTCCACGCGCGACAAGGGAGCGTCGGCAAACCGATCGGCGGCGTGGAAGTGAAGATCGCGCCCGACGGCGAAATCCTGGTGCGCGGCGAAAACGTCACCTCCGGCTATTTCCAGCATCCCGAAGAGACGGCGCGCGCGTTTGAAGACGGCTGGTTCCACACGGGCGACATCGGCGAACTGAAGGCGAACGGCGAGCTTGCCATCCTGGGCCGCAAGAAGGAAATGATCGTGACGCCCGAGGGCCTCAACGTTTTTCCGGAGGACGTGGAGAACGTGTTGAAGCAGCAGCCGGGAGTGCATGATGCCGCGGTGATAGGAACGGATCGCGTCCATGCAGCGCTCATCTTGGAACCGGGAGCGAACGCCGAAGAAATTGTGCGACGCGCCAACGCGCGCCTGGCCGATTACCAACGCATCCGTAGTTTTTCAACTTGGCCTTACGACGAATTTCCACGCACGGAGGGAACCGGCAAGTTGAAGCGACACGAAATCGCCAGAGGAACTCCTCCGCCTGCGCCGATGGCCGATCTGAATGTCCCTCTCGAGAATCTGACGTCACTTGAGCGCGTGGAGCGGATGGTCGCGCTCGGATTGGACGAGGCGGAGATCACCGGCACGCCCGCGGAGGACGTCACCGATTTCCCAACCTGGAATCGAAGCGCTCTGGCCCGAGCGGCACGGCGCATTTTTCTGCCGGGATTTCTATTGCCGCTCAACCATATTTTCGCTCACGTCCATGCGCACGGCCTCGAAAATCTCAAGAATCTCGAACCCCCGGTGATTTTCGCGTCCAATCACCAAAGCTATATGGACGTGCCGGGCATACTCGACGCGCTGCCCGCGCGCTGGCGCTACCGGGTGACGCCCGCCATGCGCAAGGAATTCTTCGAAGAACATTTTCACGGCCACAGTTTCACCAACAGCCTGAACTACTATCTATCCACGCTGTTCTTTAACGCCTTTCCGATCCCGCAGCGCGAGCCGGGCGCGCTCGCCACGCTGCGCTATATTGGGGAACTCGCGAACGACAAATGGTGTCTGCTCATTTTCCCCGAAGGCAGGATGACGCGGGCCGGCGAGATCGCTCCGTTCCAACCGGGCGTCGGGATGATTGCGTCGAAGCTTGGAATCCCGGTGGTTCCTCTCCGCCTCCAAGGCATGGACAGCGTGCTGCACGAGGGCTGGAAGATGGCTCGCCCCGGCCGCGTCGATATCACATTCGGCCCCGCGCTTCATTTGACCGGCGACGATTACCTGGCGCTCGCGCGGCAGGTGGAGGAGGCCGTGCGGAAGCTCTAACACTCCTGACGGCGAGTGGTTCAGAAGAGTTCGATCTGCTCCTTGGCCGTCGGCTTCGGCTTGCGGGGCGTGCGTAACGGACTGCCCACTACGCCCAGCACCTGGATGCGCGAAAGCGCTGCCTTCGGGACGAAGATACGCTGATTTTGAAATCCCGGATCGGGCGGCACAACGGAAAAACCGAACGTGTCCAGTTGCAAAAGGTTGTTAGCTAGAATTCCGTCCATGGTGTCGCCATCGCGAAAATACATACGCAGCCACAGCCCTTCCAGCTTGGGCCGCGTGGTGAACAGGCGCAGTTCCTTGCGTGGCTCGCCCTGTTGGAAATCGCGCACGAAACACACCAGCTTCACCTCGTCGTAGGGCACGATACTCACCGAACCGCTCTGTGTCATCAGTTCCAGGCCGTCGGACAGCAGATAGCCTTGGGGATTGACGAAGCCCGACAGGGTGTCGCGGTCAAAGCGCGAAACCAGAACCTTCTTGTGGGTTGAGACCCCCAAATCCCTCCTTTAGAACCGTTTGCTTACTTTTCTTCCAAACAAATTTGCGGATATTGTATCATTGGCAGAATGCGATCCGTTGACAGGATCTCGGCTCATATAGCGTCCTTTCTCGATTTTTGCCGTATCGAGAAGGGCCTTTCGAGAACCACGATCGCGGCCTATCATGCTGATTTAAAGCGGTTTGCAGCATCGTTGCGGCCCGGCGACGCGCTCGCCAGCCCAGATCCTGCAAGGCGCTATATCGATTCACTTTATAAGGCCCGCATGGCCAGCCGCTCCATCGCGCGGCACATCACCACCCTTCGCAATTTTTACGCTCATCTGATCGAGAAAGGCGCCTTGAACGCCGATCCAACCGCTCACCTGGCCGCGCCCCGGCAATGGCAGAGTCTTCCTAAATACCTTAATAAAAAGCAGATCGACGATCTGATGGCGACTTGCGACAGCTCCAGGCCGCAGGGCCTGCGCGATCGCGCCATGCTCGAGTTCCTGTATGCCACCGGTCTCCGCGTCTCGGAGCTGTGCGGGGTTCGAGTGTCGGAACTGGAGAGAAACATGGGCGTGGTGCGGGTGCTTGGCAAGGGCAACAAGCACCGGATCGTTCCGGTGGGCAAGGCTGCACTGTTGGCCGTGGAACACTACCTGGGCAATGGCCGGCCGCTGCTGTTGAAAGGACGGGCCAGCCCGTTCCTGTTCGTTACCAATCGCGGCGGCGCGATGACGCGGCAGGCTTTTTGGCAGTTGCTCGGGAGCTACGGAAAGAAGGCGGGAATTTTCCACAATTTGACGCCTCACGTGCTGCGGCATACCTTCGCCACGCATCTGCTGGAAGGCGGAGCGGACCTCAGAAGCCTGCAAAGCATGCTGGGGCACTCCGATATCTCGACCACCCAGATTTATACCCATGTAGTGCGTTCCCGGTTGCGCAAGACCGTGGACGAGCATCATCCGAGAGCTTGAAGGGGTTTTCGCGCGGGAGGGCGCCCGCATCGGGGAGAAGATCATCGCGGCCCGCTCGGCGCGCGATGTTTACTGGAGAGATCGAAGCGATGAGCGATTACATGTTTATGCTCGAGAGCCACCTGAGCGCCGACCAGAGCCGGGCGGTTTCCGAGATTCAGGCCGCCGCAACCAGCGCCAACCTGAACGTGTTCCTGACGGGCGGCGCGATGCGCGACATGCTGGGCGGCTTTCCCATGCTGGATATCGATTTCACCATCGAAGGCAACGCGATCAAAGTAGCACAAGCCGTAGCCAAGAAGACCGGCGCCAAGATTCTGTCCGAAGACGATAACCGCAAGCTGGCGCATTTAATTTTTCCGAGCGGCGTGCACGCCACCACCGGAATGGCGCGCCAGGAAAAATACGCCAAGCCCGGCGCCAAACCCACCGTGAAGCCGGCCACCATCCATGAAGACCTGCGCGGGCGCGATTTCACCATCAACTCTATCGCGCTATCGCTCAATCCGGCGTCGCGCGGTTTGCTGCTCGATCCCAATAACGGCGTGGGCGATCTGGAGCGCAAGGAGCTGCGCGCGGTCAGCAATTACACTCTTTACGACGACCCCATCCGCTTGCTGCGTCTGCTGCGCTTCAAAGTGCGGCTGAGCTTTACCATCGAAGAGCGCACCAAGATGCAGTATGACAATGCGCGCGAAGCGCAGCTGGAAACGCGCATCCCCTCCGAGGATCTTCTTGACGAGCTGCGGCACATCGCCAACGAACCCAACTGCGCCGACATCATCCGCCTGCTCGAAGAAGAAAAGCTGCTGCAGTTGTTCTCGCCGGACTTGGCCGGCGCCAAGCTCAATCACGCGGGGCTGCAAAAGCTGCAGAAAGCCCGGCAACTGGTCCCCTTCGGCATCGATATTCACCTGGAGAGCATGGGCCTGTTCCTCTACTTCCTCACCGAGAAACTGCCCGCCAAGGATCGCGCGGCGTTTATCAAGAACATCGGTTTGACCAGGCGCGAAGTGGATCAGTGGCAGAAGCTGGAAGCGAAAGCGAAGAAGCTCGAAAAGGACTTGAAGTCGGCCAAGCTGCAAAGGCCGTCGAAGGTGTATCAATTGCTCTCCGCCGCACCGGGCGATCAGGTTTTATTCCTGCTGGCGCATTCTTCCGAACGCCTGGTGCATGACCGTATCAAGAATTATCTGGGCAAATACCTGCCGACGGCGCAGGAAGTCACCGAGCGCGATGTGCTGGCCACGGGCGTCAAGGCCGGTACGCCCAAGTTCCAGAAGGCGCGCGAGGAGCTGATCCTGACGCGCTTGGATGCGCGCCCCAAGAAGATTCCGCCGCCTGAGGAGACGGTGCCTGGACCTACCGGCGGGCACGGTCCCGGAGGGCATGCGCTTGGGCCCGCGATGGCACGAAAGTCCATGTAACCAGGCGTGCTGGTTCTAGCTTCCAAGTCGCCACGCCGGCAGCAGATCTTGCGCGACGCGGGGATTCCGTTGGTGGTGCGCGCGGCCGATATTCCCGAAGTGCGCCGAGCCGATGAATCGCCTATCGATTATGTGCGGCGTCTGGCCGAAGAGAAGGCTTGCGCGGTCGAGATGCATTCCGGTGAAGTGGTGTTGAGCGCCGACACCGTGGTGGTGATCGACGGCCAGGTGCTCGAAAAGCCGGGCAATGTCGCCGATGCGCTGCGAATGCTCGGGCTGCTCTCCGGACGCGAGCACCAGGTGATTACGGGCATCTGCTTGCGTTCCGAGTCACGGACGATCATCGATACGGCCAGCACGCGCGTCCGCTTCGTCCCACTCACCGAGAGCGAGCTACAGTCGTACGCCGCCAGTGGCGAGCCGATGGACAAAGCGGGCGCGTATGCCATCCAGGGGCTGGCGTCCAAGTTCATCGATCGCATCGAAGGGGACTATTTCAACGTGGTCGGGCTGCCGGTGGCGCTGGTGTATCGGCGACTGAAAGAGATCCAGCCGCATTGGTAAGATACTGACTGCGGCCCGCGTCTCCGCCTATTCTCTGATTGGAGGCGAAATGCGCTCGCTCATCTTCTTCCCGGTCTTTTTCCTGTCCGCTCTCAGCCCGTCGTGGGCGGGCGCCCTCTTAAGCATCCTGACGTTGCCGAATCAGCCAACCGTCACGGCGTTCCAACAAGACTCCGCGTCGAACCTTTATATCGCGGGATCGACATCGGCCGGCGGCTTCGTCGCAAAAGTGTTCAGCGTTGGCGGGCCCGTCGCATTTTGGAAGACCTTCTCCAATAGCGCGGTTGGGGCGCTGGCCGTGGCGCCGGACGGATCCCTCCTGATCGCCGGATCGACATCGTCTTTTCCGGTCACCCCAAACGCCGCCGAACTTCAGAACACCGCATCTCCAGGGAACAACACGGGCTTCTTCGCGCACCTGGATACGAACGGCAACGTGATTTACGCAACCTATCTGAATGCGTCTTCGTCGAGTCCTAGCTTCTTGGGCATCGCCGCGGACGCTGCGGGGAATGTCTATCTCACCGGACAAGGACTCTTCGATTCCACCGCAGGCGCGCTGCCAGTGGTCAATTTTGGCGGCAATGGATTTTTCGTGCTCAAGATGAATTCAAGCGGGCAGATTGTGTTTGTCACCGGGGGGGGCGGCGGCACGAGCATCGCTGTCGATAGCCAGGGCTTCATATACGTCGCCGGCAGCGAACAGTCCGATTACCCGCTGCAGTCACTTCGGGAGCGTATCAATCCCGCGTTCCCTCCGCCAAGGTCTGCGGCGGTGACACGGCTCCGGATGGAGGCATCGCGCTGCCCTGTTTCTACCAATATGTCGTCAAATTAAATCCGGCTGGAACCGCGCTCGTGTACAGCACGTGGCTCAGCGGGAGCTATGGCGCGACGCCGGCAGGTCTGTCGGTAGATGGCGAAGGCAACGTGGTGGTAGCGGGGTACACCCAATCCTCCGATTACCCGGTTACATTGGGAGCTTTCCAGAATACGAGCTTCGCTAATCTACCGCCGGCCTCGAACGCGGAAAATCCGATCCTTGAGAGCATGCCCATTCCCGTTCCTCCCACCACCAGTTATGTGACCAAACTGAACGCGGCCGGTAATGATCTGCTGTTCTCAACATACCTGGGCGGTTCGGGTGAGGATTCGATCACTTCCATGTCAGTGGACAGCGCAGGCAATATCAACCTGGCGGGCTTCGCCGAATCGCAGGATTTTCCGGGACTCCCGCCGAGCCCCAATCCCTGCCGCCCGAGCTTTCTTTACCCCGCGCCGTTCCTCACCCGGCTCAGTGCCGACGGCAGTTCGCTCACCGAGACCCAGCTCGCCTACGGGTTGGTGGCGAATCCATATGCTGTCCCTCTTCCAGTGCTCGCGATGTTCGGGCTCCCGCGCGACACGGCCGCGGTGGTGGTTGGAACATCGGTGGCATTTCTGAGTCCATTTTCGACCACGCCGGCTTTTATCTGTGCCACCGATGCCGCCGACCTGGCGCCGCTCGCGCAGTTTGCCCCCGGACAACTGGTGTCGCTGTTCGGCCGTGGAATTGGGGATGATCCGGGCATGGTCTTCCAACCGCAAGATGGACAGGTCCCAGGCGTCTTGGGCCAGACCAGGGTGGACATCCACGGCTTGTTCGCGCCCGTTCTCTATTCGTCCCCCGATCAGATCAATGTGCAAGTTCCCTATCAAGTCGCGGGCGACCCCAGCCTCCCAATGATCATATCCAACGGCTCCGCAATCGTAGGGAGCGGTAATTTTATGGCGACGCCCATCCAGCCCAGCGCTTTTGTCATCCCAGGCTATGCCACCTGCCAGGCAACCATCACCAACGGCCTGCTTGCGGTGGCGCTCAACGCGGATGGATCCGAAAACAGTTGCGACAATCCCGCGGCAGTGGGCGACACCGTGACGATCTTTGTGAATGGCTTGGGACTAGCCGCTGGCCAGCCGAACACGGGCACTGTCACGTCTTCCGCCACGCCACTCGCGCTTCCGGTCAGCGTAACTGGCGACGTCGAACTGGTGTCGGCCCAATCCGACCCGGGCTCGGTGAACAGCGTCTGGGCGATACAAGTGAAGATCTTTCAAGCCGAGCCAGAAAATGGCGTCCCCGGATCTGGCCGCGTTCACGCTCGAGATCGGCGGCGTGGCGGTGCGTGATTCGCTGATCCTTTGGGTGAAGCCGTCGCAGTAGCCACTATTGAAGAGAAATTTCGGACGCACAGGCCACAAATGAATAACCCTCGTGGCCTACACAAGACTAGTTTCTGCAGCGCTTCTGTTTGCCGTTGTGGCTGGAGCGCAAACCATTTTCGATCCAGCCCCTTCCCGAATTGTTGGACAGGCGGTTCTGCAGCAACAGGGCGTGCTGACGGCGATCGCACCGAATCTGGTAGAGGGCAGGGAATTCAATAACCCGCAAGCTGTCGCGCTGGACACTTCGGTTACGCCTCCCATTCTCTACGTGGCCGATTTCGGAAACAACCGGGTGCTGGCCTGGAAAAATGCCGCGGCCTTTACCAAGGGCGATTACGCGGATCTGGTGATTGGACAGCGCGATCTGCTTTCCACCGCTCCCGAAGGTCCCGGCGGCGATTTGAGCACCGGGCTCACCAGTCCTGTCGGTCTTGCCGTCGACGCGAAGGGCAATCTTTATGTGATCGACGCGGGCAATAACCGCGTGCTGCGCTATCCCCCGCCTTTCGCACAAACCAGCGACTTACTGGCTGTCGATCTGATCATCGGCCAGCCGGATCTCAGCGGCAATTCGGCGAATGGCGGCCAAACCGCGCCCACCGCCAGCACGCTGTCGCTGGCTACCGGCGGTGGAGTCTATCGCGCTGGGCTTGCATTCGACGCGCAGGGCAATCTATGGATGTCGGACGCAGGCAACAATCGCGTGCTCGAATATCCGGCCAGCGCGCTCGCAATCGGCGCTCCCAATCAACCGGCGGCCATCCTGGTTCTGGGGCAGAACGATTTCTCCTCCACTTCATTGCCCGCCAATGTAACGCGCAGCGGAAAGAACTATCTCTGGCAGCCCTCCGGACTCGCGTTCGATCCCCAGGGGCGGCTTTTTATCGCTGACAATGCGAACCGCGTGGTGGTTTACGCCCCACCGTTTGCGATCGGCCAAGATAGCGTGCGCGTAATGGGCGTTGTCACCACCCCGAACGCCCCGCTGGTGAGCGCGAGCACGCTCGGCGAGACGCCACCCCAAGCGGTCTTCTTTATTGGAAACAATCCGTATGTCGTGGACACCGGCAACGCCCGAATCCTGGGCTATAACCCGTTCGCGCAATGGCCGGCCGAGAGCTCGGCTTTTTCGCCACCCGCGAAGACCGTCCTCGGACAGGTTGATTTCGCGAGCACACAGTCCAATCAGGGTTTGGCGCAACCCACCGCGGCCACGCTGGCAGGTCCTCAGCCCAACCCATTCGTCGGGGGTCCGGTGGGCGCGGCCTGGGATGGCGTGGGAAACCTCTATGTCGTCGACTCCGGAAATAATCGGGTGCTCGCGTTTCCCGAACAGCAGCTCGGAGGCTTTACCGCCGCCACGCGCCTGCTCGGCCAATCCGATTTTGAATACAATTCGCTCAACCGGATCGATGGGCGCGAATTCGGTTTTAGCGGCAATACGGAATCGTGCAGCGTGAATGGATCGCTGCCGTTTCTCGTGGGAGGCAGCGCGGCGATCGACCGGTCCGCCACGCCGCCGCATCTTTATATTGCCGATCCGCTCAACAACCGCGTGCTGGCGTATCGCGATTACGCCCAAGTAAACGCGGATGTGACCGCCGACCTGGTGATCGGCCAGCCGGACCTAGCCACGGCTTTGGTGAATTACCCGACCAATAGCCCCACCGAAGCGAACGCGCAGGGGCTCTGGTCGCCCGAGGGCCTCGCCGTGGACGCCAATGGCAACCTCTACGTCGCCGACACCTGCAACGCGCGCGTCCTGCGGTTTCCGGCGCCATTCGCGCAAACCTCCGCTGGACTGCCGCAGGCGAACCTGGTTTTGGGGCAGACCAGCATCGTTGGACAGCCTATCAAGGACGTGAGCGCGCAGACCATGAGCAGCGCCTACGGGCTGGCGTTCACCGCCGCGGGAGACCTGGTGGCGTCCGACCCTCTGGCGAATCGCGTTCTTTATTTCAAAAAGACCGGCGGCGATTTTCAATCCGGCGAGGCCGCGAGCAACGTATTCGGCCAGCCTGACTTTAATTCATCGCTTCCCAGCGTGCTCGCCGGTCCGCATCTGATTTCGCTCGATTCGAGCGACGAACTCTACGTTGCCGACACGGGCAATAATCGCATCGCCGTTCTGCCGAGCGTTCCCACGGCGGGTGACAACGCGCCGGTGCTGTTTTCCATCGCCAGCTTGAACAATCCGTATGGCGTGTTCGTCGATCCAGCGAGCGGCGCCATCTGGGTGACCAACACCAACGGAAATCAGGTGCTCCAATACGCGAGCGGGGTCTCGATAATCGAAAATGCGATGCCCAGCGCCACGCTCAGCGTCTTCGGACCGGTCTCCGTCACCACCGATCCTTTCGGTAATCCGGTAATCGCCGAAGGGGGCGCCAACCGCGTCGGCTTCTATTATCCAGCCATCGATTACACCACTTCCGCGGGCGGCGTCCCAGGGCAGCTCTCAGGAAACTCGGCGAATTTCTTCGGCCGCTTCGCACCCGGGATGCTCACCACCATTTTCTCTTTCCCCTCCGCGCCGTTCGGCGACACAACGGCGTCGTTCACCGCCATGCCAGTCGCCACCGCGCTCGGCGACATCCAGGTGTCGGTGGGCGGTAAACCTGCGCCGCTCCTTTTCGTCTCGCCCGGTCAGATCAACTTCCAGGTTCCTGGCGCGACGCCGGTGGGCGGCCTGGAGGAAATCCGAGTAGCGCGCGTATCGACGGGACAAGTGCTGGCCAGTTGGCTTTTCCCCATCGACGTCGAATCGCCCGGCCTGTTTACTGTCGATGGCAGCGGATCCGGCCAGATTGTCGCGGTGAATCAGGACGGCACGGCCAATAACGGCGCGAATCCAGCCAAGGCGGGCAGCATCGTGACGCTGTACGCCACCGGGCAAGGCGCCGTCGACGGAATGCCTCCCAATGGCCAGCCGGCGCAGGGGATCATCCCGACACCCGAGACGCCGCAGGTTTTCATCAATTCCGGCTTCGTTCCCTCGGCCGACGTCCAGTTTTCGGGGCTCGCGCCCGGTTTCGCCGGGCTGTGGCAGATCAACGTGACGGTGCCGGCCGACGCTCCCCCGGCCGATGTCATCGTTTTTTTGATTTACGGCGGAGTGAACAGCATCCTGGACCCGAACGGCATCCGCCGCACCACCACCATCCGAACCACCCCTTAACTCACCTAAAGACGGCGGGCAGGTGTGCCGATGTCTGACATAGGCGGTATCCCAGTGCAAACGGACGAGCTTCAGGAAGTACAAGGCCAATTCCTCGCCAGTCTCAACCACGAAATCCGTACGCCGCTGAGCGGCATTCTGGGGATGACCGATCTGCTGCTCGAAACGCCGCTGACCGACGATCAACGCGAATACGTGGGCGCCACGCGTGTTTGCGCTGAAAATCTGCTCGAAATTTTGAACGTCACGCTCGAATATTCGGCGCTGGCCGCCAATGAGGTTCGGCTGGAGAAGACTGAGTTTTCGCTGCGCGACACCTTCCACGGCGTGCTGGGCGAATTTGCCCCCAAGGCGGAGGCAAAGGGACTGCGGCTGGTGCGCGCGCTGGACAGCAGCCTGCCGGAGATGGTAGTGGGCGATCCGTTGCGTTTACGGCAAATCCTTTGGCATCTCATCGGAAACGGAGTGAAGTTCACGCAGCAGGGCCAGGTGGAAGTGGCCGCTTCGGCGACCGTCGCAGTGGACCGGCAGGCTACCTTGACCATCCAGGTCTGCGATTCTGGGATCGGCATCGCGGAAGACAGGCTGGAGGGTATTTTTGAGCGATTCCAGCAAATCGACACCGGGCTCTCGCGAAAGCACGGCGGGTTAGGCCTGGGTCTGGCCGTGGCTCACAAGCTGGTCACTTTGCTGGAGGGTTCCATCTGGGTGGACAGCGAACTGGGAAAAGGAACGGCGTTCACGGTTACTCTACCCATAACGCTGCCGCACGATGCAGGTACGCGTCCCACCGATCTGAAGAAGAGCCGCGGCAGGATTTTGGTGGTGGACGACAACGCCATGGCTCAAACCATTGCCAGCCATGCTCTGCGCCGGCAGTCCTTTGAAGTGGAATGCGCAGGAGACGGAACGCACGCGCTGCGGGCTGCTTCCAAAGGGCGATTCGACGTAATTCTAATGGATTTACAGATGCCGGGTTGGGACGGTTTCAAAACGGCACAGCACATTCGACAACTGCCCGGCTATCAAGACACACCGATCATCGCCGTGACGGCCAATTGCTCGGACGATTACCGCGCGCGGTGCGTCCAATGCGGGATGCAAGGTTTTCTAGCTAAGCCGGTACGCACGCGGGATCTGGTACAGGCTGTAGAGAAGTATCTGCGAGAGGAAGCCGCAGCTCTCGAGCACCCGGCTTCGTTGCTGTCTTCCTAGCTTTTCTTCCTAACTCTTCTCGTCCTTCATCGAGTCTTTGAAGTTTCGAATCCCTTCACCCAATCCTTTGGCAAGTTCGGGGATCTTGCTGGACCCAAACAACAGAACAGCCAAGACCAGGATCACCAGCAACTCGGGCATTCCGATACTCTCAAACATTTGTCAGCTCCCTTTCTCTATTCTACAGTAACGACGGCTCACGTGCCTCGCCGGGTTACAATGAGCTTTGTTCCGGCGCGACAGCGACGAGGTTTTCCGAGACGAGTCACTAGATCGGCTGCCGTGGCTGCGGCATGGTTTTGGAACGCGTCTTAGCCCGAACTGGCCTGATGGTGGTAACTTAGCCACCGTCAAACAGATTCATTCGAATCGCGTTCTCCGGGTAGAATCTGCGGGACCGCAAGGCGAGGGTGATGCCCTGATTTCCAACCGGCCTGGGATCGCTTTAGCAATTCGAACCGCCGATTGTCTTCCGATCCTGATTGCCGACCCCAGACATCGGGCGGTAGCCGCCATTCATGCCGGGTGGCGCGGCGTGGTTTCTGAGATTGCGCCCAAAGCTGTGGAAGCGATGACACAGCAATTCGGCAGCAACGCCCAAGATCTTGTGATTGCGATTGGTCCAGGAATCGGCCCTTGCTGCTTCGAAGTGGGTCCCGAGGTGGCAGTGCAATTTGATTTATCGGGACGGGCCAAGATCGATTTGGTTGAGACGACGTGTCGGCAGCTGAGACGAAATGGCGTCGACCCGGGACAGATTAGCGCCAGCGGCCAATGTGCCCGCTGCAATGCGGAACTGTTTGAATCGTATCGCAGAGACCGGGAGCGAGCGGGCAGAATGGCTGCAATGATCGCCGTGGCAGGGGATAACCTGTAAATGCAAAAGGGGGCGGTTCGCGCCCCCTTCCAATCCCATACGAGCCGTAAACCGAGCCTGCGAGGCTGCTGGTTAGGCTGCGTGAACGAGAATGTCGTCGAGCGAATCGGAACCTTCTTCCTGGTTCCGGTCAGCGATTTCCTGGCACTGGATGCAATAAGCAGCCCACGGCACAGCGTGTAAGCGCTTGATGCTGATATCCTCTTCGCAATGCAAGCAAACGCCGAAGGTGCCTTCGTCGATGCGGTGCAATGCCGCGCGAACATTACGCAGAAGATTCGATTCCCGGTCCAAATTGCGAATCGCAAGCTCCCGTTCCGCGGCGTTCTGGACTTCATCCAGGGCGTCCGGGCTCTTCTCGATTGCAATGCCTTCACGGTTCCGTAGTACCTGCGCCAACTCAGCCTGTTTCGTTTCCAGGACTTCTTTGAATTTGTTTAGCTCGGTCTTCGTCATAGGGTTAACTCTCCTTCTTCTTATTAGTTACTTCACTTTCCTTAGCTTACTTTAGGCCTTCACGGGGCACTTTCAACACGTTTAGACGCGGGAGCCTCTCGAAAGGTTCAAGCCGTTACAGCAAATTACTGAACTGGGGTGAACTCCGAAGCTTAACGGACCTTTTGCGTCGTCAGCCTGATGGCAGCGCCCATCGGCGTGAGAGGTTCTCAGCAGTCTAGCTCTCAAAATCATACCACATCCCCTTAGCAATTCAAGTGCCAGCGCAAAATTTTGCAATGCGATCTGGTATAGCCCGTCTAGGCCGAACCCGCCTTGCTCTTTCACACCCGACATTTGCGTCATATCGACCTTCGGCATCGAAACGTTTATGCCTTGATCGCAGAAAGACGTGCCGGGGCCGCTCCGGGTAACCAGTGATGTATACTGATTACCTTCTGGCTAGTAATTATTCCCCGGCCCTGCGCCACCTTCCACAGGCGTGTTGGCAGCTGCTTCGGGGCCGCATCCAGAAATGAAGCCGTCACCGAACTTTCAGCTACGTAGGTGGCCGGCCGCAATTCTTCCTCTCCTATTTTTTTGCCTAGGGCTAGGCTTCCTCCCGCTGGTAGGAATACAAAACGACGAGGTCCTATTTGCGACCGCCGTTTTCCATATACCCAGCACGGTCTTCAATGCTCACCTCTTTCACCGCGAGATTCCTTTGATGCTGCTGTCTTATCTGGGGGCTCTAAAAAGTTGGATCTACTTTCCCATCCTGACGCGCATCCGTCCGTCGTACCTCACCATTCGTTTGCCGATGCTGCTGGTGGGCGCGGTGACGATCTGGCTCTTCACCTGGTTTCTGGAGAAGGCGCATGGCCGGAGGGTCGCTTTGGTGGGAGGGGTGTTGCTGGCCACCGACACTGTGTACCTTCTCACCACTTGCTTCGACTGGGGACCGGTAGCGCTCGAACATCTTCTCGCTTTGACGGGCATGGCGTTGTTGCTCCAATTCGCGCTCAGCGGCAAACGCTCCACGCTGTTCTGGGGATTTTTCTCCTTTGGACTTGCACTGTGGGACAAGGCGCTTTTTCTGTGGCTGTTCAGCGGACTCGCTGTAGCTGCCGTTGCCGTGTTCCCGCGCGAGCTCGGGTCGCGATGTACTCCGAAGAACCTGGGATTGGCCGCGGGGGGACTCCTCTTGGGCGCTCTCCCACTTGTGGCCTACAACGTGGCGTCCAATTTCGACACCTTCCGCTCGAATTCGACATTCTCGCTCGCTCAGTTTCCCTCCCGGCTGCACGCGCTGCGCATCACGTGGGACGGCGAGATTCTGTTCGACTATATGGCGCACGCGCCCTGGGCGCCAGGTAATGTACGGCCGCCCGAAGGACCTTTGGAGCGCGTTTCGCGGGCCATCCATTTCGCTTCCCCGGTCCGCTATCAGAATTCGATGCTTCCGGCGTTCTGGGCGGGAATTGTCTTGCTGCCCGTGCTGTGGCGGACCCAGGCGCGAGGGACCCTGCTGTTTTGCCTGATCGCGTTCGCGGTGGGCTGGCTTCAGATGGCGCTTACAAAAGACGCGGGCAATTCCCCGCACCACATCACTCTGCTATGGCCGCTGCCGCAATGGTACCTGGCGGTGGCTTTCGTGGAGGCGGCGGCATGGCGGCCGCTCCAGTGGAAGAATGCGGGCGCTATCCTGCTTGCCACCGCGCTGCTATTGCTGGCCGCCGAAAATTTGCTGCTGACCAACGAATACTTCTACCAGTTGGCGGCCTATGGGCCGAACAAAAGCTGGAGCGATGCCATTTTTCAACTCTCCGACGAAGCGGGCCACATCGAGGCCAGCCATCTGGTGGTGGACGACTGGGGAATCCTGAACCCGCTGATTGCGCTCGATCGCAACCGGCTCCCGCTGCTGTTAGCCGGTCCGACGTTTCTCGATCCCGCACTCGACGCGCGGACGCGGGCCTGGCAAAAGGGCTGGCTCCAGGATGTTTGGATCGGGCACACGCCTGCATTTCAGCAGTGGCCGGGCGCGTACGACAGAATCGTGCGGTTGGCGCGAGACGCGGGCTTTGAAAAGCGACTGATTGAGACGGTGCCGGATCGGAACGGGCATCCGGTGTTCGAAATTTTTCGCTTTGTGCCTACGAACTAATACGACCGTCGGGTAGTGTCTCAGCTTTGAAGTGAAGGACAGTCTGGACTTCTGCCGGCCTTCATCTTGGATAGATAGAAAACCGCAACCAACAAAAGCAAAACTCCAATGAGCTGCTGCGTATACGTGAGCAACAACATCAGGCTGCCAATCGTTAGCTGCCCACTGTCGACCAAGCTAAACGGAAAGAGGCCAACCGGTTGGTGACGAGTGAGGCGATCAATGAAAACCGTCTCGCCCGTCTGGAGCATTCTAGACAGGAAAGGCCAGACCACAACAGCTACTGCGAGCCAAATCAATCCCAGATCGCGCGTGCGTAGGTACTGACGCGCCAGAAGGGCGACGATTGAGAGATAACAAATTAGCGTCAGTCCCGCGAGAATATCTACGGACATCATGCCGTGATTATATCGCGGCCCGCGGCGGGGCCTATAATGGCCTCATCATGCAAGCCTTCCTCCGGGATCTCCATTTCGGCGCGCGCATGCTGGGCAAGAATTTGGGGTTTTCGCTCACGTCAATCTTCATTCTTGCCCTGGGAATCGGCGCGAATACGGCTGTCTTCAGCGTCACCAACGCTCTGCTGCTGCGGCCGTTCCCGTATCGCGATCCACAGCGACTGGTGAGCGTGGAGGCGAGGGACAAGTCCACGGACCGCGGCCTCACTCTGCTGCGCTATGAGCTGGTGCGTGACCACGACAGGTCCTTGCAGCCGGTAGCCGTATGGACGAATGACAACGCCAATCTCACCGGACACGGCGAACCGCTGCAGGCGCCGATTGCGCGTGTCTCTCCCGATTTTTTCGCGACGCTCGGGGTTGCGCCTCAGCTGGGGCGGACGTTCACCGCCGAGGAAGGCCGTCCAGAAGGCAGGCCGGTGGTGGTGATCAGCAATTTCCTGTGGCGAAGCCGCTTCGGCGGGGACCCGAACGTCGTCGGTGAAGCCATCGAGCTGGATTCGGCGCCGCACACCATCGTCGGTGTGCTCCCGGCCGGCGTTCAGTTCCCCTTTGTTGGCCCGGCCGATATCTGGACGCCGCGCTACTTCGAGTACTCACTGATGACTCCGCAGCGCCTGCGCGCGGGCGTAGGCTATCTCAACATTGTGGCGCGGCTGCGGCCAGGAGCGACCATCGAGAGCGCCAACGCCGAGCTTTCCGTGCTCAACCAGCAGTATCGGGAGCAGAACCCCGCGGCGCCCGACGCCGATCCCGCCGTGGCGATGACGGCCGATCCGCTGCGCAATCTGGTGGTGGCCGACGTGCGCGGCAAAGTGATCCTGCTCTCCTGCTCGGTGGCCCTGGTGCTGCTCATCGCCTGCGCCAATGTCGCCAGCCTGCTGCTTTCGCGCGCGCTTGCCCGCCGAAGAGAAATGGCGGTTCGCAGCACGCTCGGAGCGAGCCGCGGGGTGGTGGTGCGGCAACTGATCACCGAGAGCATGCTGCTGGCGCTGGCTGCGGGTTTGCTCGGCACGGGGCTCGGGTGGGGGGGAACGCGGGCGCTCGTCGCCTTTGGAGCCACCCAGCTTCCAGCGGGGATTCCCATCGGAATCGATATGCGCGTGTTGCTGTTTACGCTCGCCTGTTCGCTCCTGGCCGGGCTTTTCTTCGGGACGTTCCCCGCGCTGCAGCTGTCGAGGCTGGACCTGGAAACGTCGCTGCGCGAGGAAGGCCGCGGCACTTCGGCCGGCGAGGCGCGGACGCACCTGAAGAGTCTGCTGGTAATCGGACAGGTGGCGCTCTCATTGCTGCTGCTCATCGGCGCTGGGCTGCTGTTGCGCAGCTTCGGACGGCTGCTCGGTGTCGATCCCGGCTTTGACGCGCACAATGTGCTCACCATGAACGTCTCGCTCTCCACCGTAAAGTACGCCAAACCGGCCCAACAGGTCGCGTTCTTTGACGAAATGTTGCGCCGCGTCTCCACGCTGCCCGGAGTCCGCAACGCCGCGATCTCGGCCGCACTGCCGCTGAGCTGGATACGGATCACTCCGGTGCTGCCCGAAGGACAGCCTAACGTGCCTCTGGCCGAGCAGCCGTTCGTCGACATCGAAGCCGTCAGCCCGGAGTGGTTCCAAACCATGCGCGTTCCACTACGCGGGGGACGCGAGTTCACAGCCGCCGACGACGCACAAGCGCCCAAGGTCGTAATCGTGAATGAAACCTTCGCCCGCCGCTTCTGGCCGAATCAAGATCCGGTGTCGCGCCATATCGTCGTCGGCCGCGGGCCAGCACCGGCGGAGGTGATTGGCGTGGCCGCGGACGTCAAGAACCAGGGACTGGCTCAGGATACGCAAGCGCAACTTTATCTGCCTTTCGCGCAGTTGCCTTGGGCCGATATGAATTTGCTGGTGCGAACGAAACTGCCGCCCCGGAGCATGACATCGGCGGTGCGCGCTGAGATCGCGGCAGTAGATCCCGATCAGCCGGTGGCGCACATCCAGACCGTTGACGATCTGATGGACAGCTCTCTCGCGCAGCCACGCTTCACCATGCTGCTGCTCGGCGTCTTCTCCGCCACGGCGCTGGCGCTGGCGGTCACCGGGATTTACGGCGTTCTGTCCTATTGGGTAGCGCAGCGCCGCTACGAGCTGGGCATCCGGATGGCGCTGGGAGCGCAACGCGCGGATATCCTGCGCATCGTGGTGAGACAGGGCTTGCTACTGGCGATCTCAGGCATTGGAATTGGCCTGATCGCGGCGCTGCTACTGACCAGGCTGCTCGCGAGCATGCTGTACGGAGTAGACGCGCTCGACCTGAAAACTTTTGCGCTAGCGCCGCTGGTATTTCTCTGCGTCGCCCTGTTCGCCAGTTACCTGCCTGCTCGCGGCGCCACGAAAGTGGATCCGGTAAGAGCGCTCCGGCTCAGTTGATTTGGAGCGCCGCCTTGCGGGAATGCGGCTGGGCGCTGTTCAGCAGTTGCTCCAGTGCCAGTTCGGGGATGGCCAGCGAAATCGAGGTGGTGTTGCCGGAAGCGCTGGCTTGGAGCGTATCGAGCAAAGTGGCAACCTGTCCGGCGGCGGCGTTGTTCTGCTTGTTCAACTGCACCAGGCCCGCGAAAAATTTCACCACGTCCACCAGGGCCTGCGCGTCTTTTTCCGAGCGCGTGACCGCCGCCGCCGAAATGGTCACCGTATCGCCGAAACGAACGCCGCCGCTGGCCTGATTGATGGCGGCGAACAGATTGCCCTGCATCGCGCCGCTCAGGTTGGAATCGGGGATGGATCCGGAGAAATTCGACAGCGGCACCAGCGTCACGAACCAGAAATCGTTATTCGCGCTCACTTGCTGGGCCTGCGTCAGCACCGTGCTGTCGGCGGGAGCGTTGCTCTGTTTGCGGTCGATGGCTGCCTCCACCGATGCGAGGTCGCCCGCCAGAGCCGTTGTTGTGCCGAAGAACGCGATGGCCGTCGGCACTTGCGAACTCGACGACGCGGCATGGGTCACCAGATTCACTCCCTGATAAGTGGTTGGAACGCCGCCGTTGGCCTGCGCCGCTGTGGTGATCTTAGAAACGTTGAACGTACCGTCGGCCAGCACCAGCCAGCGGTTGGCGGGAGTATTAGGCTTCCAGTTGGATGCAATCACGATCTGGCTGACGTCCTGGGTGGGATCGAAACCGGTTTGCGCGGTGAACTCCTGGAGCTGCGTATCGTTCACCGACAGATGGGAGAGGACATATTGGCCGAAGAGCGAACCTTTCGCTTGCGTGACCTGGAGCCCCGCCAGCACCTGCGAATCAGGCATTACCATTTGCAGGAGGGCCGGATCGGCGGCGAAAGCGCTGAAGGGCAGGACGAACAGTACAGCGAGTGCGGGAAAACGGCGAAGCTTTGTCATAGAAACCTCTCTGCTGACATTACGAGGGTAGCATGCGGTAAGTTCCCAACGGCCAAAAAACCTACACCGGGACTTGTTCGGTGATCTGGATTCCGTAAGCATCCAACCCCACGATCTTGCGTGGATGGTTGGTGAGCAGGCGAATGGTGTGCAGACCCAGATCCGAGAGAATCTGCGCGCCCAGGCCGCTTTCGTGTTGCGATTGCTGCTGGCCGTCGGGCGTGCCGTACGCGGCGTGATTGCGAAATCCGGGCCCGGTTTGGTGCAGATAAACCAGCACGCCCGCGCCCTCTTCAGTGATTCGCTCCATGCTGCGTCGAATCAACAGGTGGCATTCGCAATCCGTAGATCCGAAGACGTCGCCATAGATGCAGTGGGAGTGCATGCGAACCAGCACGTCTGATTTTCCGGAGATCTCGCCATGCACCAGCGCCAGATGCCGCTCCGGCACGATGGTGCTGGCATAGACGACGGTCTTGAAATCGCCGAATTCGGTGTGCAGGCAGCCTTCCGATTGCCGCTGGATGAAGCGCTCGGTTTGCAGGCGGTAGCGGATCAGGTCGGCCACCGAGATCATGCGGACGTTGTGGCGCTTGGAGAATTCCGCCAGCTGCGGGACGCGCGCCATGGATCCGTCGTCGTTCATGATTTCGCAAATCACGCCGCCCTGTCGCAGGCCGGCCAGCCGCGCCAGATCCACGGCCGCTTCGGTTTGTCCCGCCCGCACCAGAACGCCGCCTTCGCGAGCCCGCAGGGGGAAGACATGGCCGGGACGAACCAGATCGCCTGGCTTGCTGGCTGGGTCGATAGCGACGCGGATGGTATGCGCGCGGTCGGCCGCCGAGATGCCGGTGGTGACGCCTTCGGCCGCTTCGATGGACTCGCAAAACGCGGTGCCGAATCTTGAGTTGTTGCGCGACGACATGGGCGGCAGTTGCAGAGCGTCGCAGATTTCAGGACTGAGCGAAAGGCAGATCAGGCCGCGGGCGTGGCGCGCCATGAAGTTGATGATATCCGGCGTCACTTTTTCGGCGGCGATGGTGATGTCGCCTTCATTCTCGCGATCTTCATCGTCGACGATCACCAGCATCCGGCCGGCCCGAAAGTCTTCAATAGCTTCGGGGATGGAAGCAAAAGGCATGAGTAACTACCAGGATAGCGCGGGCGGTTCGGGTGGCTGTTGCGGTGGCTAGAAACCCAGTTTCGCGTCCAGGTCGGCGGTGATGCGAGGCAGCGTCCCGGGATTGGTCAGGACGTTGCGAATCCCGTAGCTGGCATAGTTGTCGTACAGAGCATCGGCGGCGGCTAGCGCCAGGCTGTAGGCGGCCCGGGCGTTTTGCGTGCTCAGCCGCGACCAGTTCTGCTGCAAATTCTCGAGCTTCGGGATGGCGTGCGCTTGCGCGAGTTGGGTCAGTTGATCGCGGACTGCGGCCGGCAAGGTGTCGCCCGAAAGCTTTTGCGCCAGGCCCTCCTGCAGCCAGGCCGGCCAGGGCGTGGAACCCGACGGAATACTGGTCAGGCAGGCATGTACCAATTCGTGCGCCAGCGCGCGCTGCATGGGCAGTCCCACTTGTGCTCCATCGGTCCAGGCGATATGAATGCGTCCGTCATACTGTCCGCCGCTCCATTCCGCGGCGCCGGTGGTGCGCAGGTAGGCTTCGCGGCTCTGGACGATGGCGACGATGCGCTCGTCCGAAGTGCATCCCAACTGAGCGGCGATGTTCGAATAATCCTGATCTAATATTGCCAGGATGGCGCGGGCGGTATCGGCCGGGAGCGCCTGGCCTTCGTAGCGCAGAGCCACGTGGATGCCGTACAGTTTGTCGCCGCTTTTGTCGGATTCCGATTCGCGCTGGACGCGTTGGTAGATGGCCTCCAGTCTTTCGTCCGGGGCGATATCCAGCGCCTGCTTCCAATAATCGAGCGCGTCTCGAAGCTGGTCGGCCCGATAGGCGGCCAGCCCTGCCAGTACCAATACATTTGGATCGCGCGGATGCGCACGCAACGCCGTCCGCATCTGTTCCAAGGCTTCGGCCGGTTGATTGGCTTCAAGCAATTGTTGAGCGCGAGCGAGCGCGGGATCGCCCGATTGTGCGACGGCCTTCTTGGTTTCCGTGACAACCGGATTCAGCGCGCGTAAGGTGTCCACTGATGCGGCCGAGGAGCGTTCCTGTTCGTACCGCTCCAACCCCGTGAGGGCAGACGCGGGAATATAGCCCAAAACATCTTTGCCGTCGATTGTTGCGGCCACTTTGAAGCAATCCGAACCGTCCGATAAACGGAAGCGGACTTCCACCGGCGTTCCCGCGGGGAGACTGGCGACCACTTCATCTTCGGCGTCGCAACCCGAGCGCAACGGAGTCTGGTCCGTCCGGACCGCCATTGCCGCAACGAAAAAGAGCATCGGCAGCGCCATAGTAACTAAATTCTTACTTCATGCTATGGCCTTTTTCCGGCCAAGTCGCTAGGGTGAAAGCCTCACTTCACACGGTTTCAAAACGGCGTTATGGCCCAGTTACCTGCCGTGCTGGCAATGCTTTTGCAACGTATCAGGCGAAAGGAGTAATCAACATGCGGAGTTTACTATGGACGGTACCGGCGCTTTTGCTGGGGATGCAAATTTGTGCATCCGCCGACACGATCCTACCGGGAACGCAGGTTGCCGTGAAGACGGATCAGCCCATTGAGATGCACACTTGGGATCGAGGCCGGATCTATCCGGCTCACGTGGCGCGCGATGTATTTGCCAAAAACGGCGAAGTGGCGATTCCACGCGGTTCGTACGCTGAGCTGATTGTTCGGGAAACCGGGCCCAATCAAATGGCGCTCGATCTGGAATCGGTAACGGTGAACGGCATGCGTTACGTGATGGATACCACCGGACCGCAGTTCAACATGCCCACTAATGTTTACAATAGCGGCGCGGGCCTGCTGGGTAATATTGTCGGCTCAATCTCCGGAGGACAAGTCACGGTAGAGACGCAGGGAACCGAGATCCGCGTGCCCGCGGACTCGACGATCACATTCTCACTCATGGAGCCGCTGCATGTCGCAGGATGGAACGATCCGGGATATATGCAGAACGGCTATCAGTACCACCGGGAGGGCGACTGGTATCGTTAGTGCGCGCGCAGACGGCGGGTTAAAATCAGGGCGAATCCTGCCATGAGCAACCAGCCGTAGCGCGGCTCCGGGACCACGGCCACTGGTGGAACATTTGGGGGAGAGCCTGGTGGAACAATCGGTGGAACGCCTGGAAGCGAGGGTGAACCGGGAGTAGACGGCTGCCCGGGATGCCTATGGATCGGCGGAATGATTGGAATCAGGGGAAACCATAGGCCTCCTCGGGCAGTGGTCCCCACCATGGCCGGCACGAGCGACGGAACACCAGGCGTTAATTCACCGGGAGGAATCGGGATCTCCGGAACCACCAGCGGTATCTTGGGAAATGAATACACTGTGACTGGCACCTCGGTCGGCAAATCGAACGCCTTCTCCGAAGGCTCGGTGGGCCGCGTTGGCGACATCGGAAGCGCCGAGTAGCAGTTCAAGCAACGGCCGCGAACGATATGCGTGCCGTCGGTAAAAACGGTTTCCCCAGCTCGCAGCGTGAGGCGTTTCTTGGTCCAATAGATTTTGTCGCCCCAACGATACGAAACATATCCTGACAGATTTGTCTTTAGCTTCACTTCTTTCAAAAGGCCGAAATCGATAGCGGCATAGTTTGCTTCTACGGCGGGGTCGTGCATGGCCCATTTGGCTTGGTGCAGAGTCTCGGCGCCGCCGGGCACGATGGAATACGGGTAAATTTTGCGCTTCACTTCTTCCGTCACCATGGTGGTCACGTAAGTAACGGGGACCGGGTCCGAAAGTTGACGGTTCTCCAGTTGCACTGGAGGATGCCAGGATTGAGCGAAAAGCGAGACTGCGGGTGGACTTACAACGCCGGCGATTGCGCTAATGGTCGCAACCAGAACTCCTGCGAATTTCGCCGCCTGCCGCAGCGGCGCCGCGCGAGCGCGATCCTTTGTTGCAGATGCTCTGCAGACATGGCACACTCCACCCCGGTCGGCTCGAAGCCTCTCACAAACCCAACAAAACATTTTATGATAACTTTGTATTACGCCCTGTCTAGGTATTATGCCCTGCCAGGCACCTAGTACTCAAGTACTAAAAGGTTAGGTGATTGTTATATCCCCGGCAGGGGCGCTCAAGCCTTTTTGCCCCGCGTAAGAGCCTTCTTGCCTGGTTTCGCGGGCGGCTCAGGATCGGCCGGCGGAGGGTCGCCATCCACCGCAGCCCCAGGAGCAGCGGCGGCGAGAACTTCTTTGAACAGCTCGGCCTTCTTCAAATCTTTCTTCGACGGCGGAGCCTGTTCGTGCCGGTAATCGTGATCGTGATAGCAGGTGCGGCAGCGGACTTTGGCGGGCTCACCATTGACTAAGGAAACGATGGCGTGGTTGGTTACGCGACGACACTTGATGCAGTGATCGTCAATGATGTCGCCTAAACGGAAGTCCGGCATAGTAACTGCACAGTTATGGCTGAGTATATCAGAACTGGAATGCGATCACGCCAATTAGCGCGGCGCCCAGCATCACCCACAACGAATCGACACGCGCGCTGGCGATGAGCAGGAAACTGGCGGCAAAGATTGCGAGCGACAATGGATTTGTGATGGCATCGCGGGCCAGAGGCACGGCGGCGGAGGCCATCAAACCAGCGCCCGCGAAGAGAACGGCGCGGGCCACCGCTTTGGCACGGCGATGTTCGGCGCGGACCCCGAGAAAGCGCAGCATGGGGATAATCAGGAACGCCGGCGTGATCATGGCCAGCCAGCCTGCGCCTGCGCCGGGCGCTCCATCCACCAGGTATCCGACGCTGACGACGTAGATGCCGAGCGGGCCCGGCCCAATACGTCCGGCGGCGACGGCGGTGTTCAGTTGGCGATCCGTGAGCACATGACGGCGCAGCACGAAATCGTTGCGAACCACGGGCAACGAAGCTAAGCCGCTGAACGATGTGAGCGTGGCTTTCACCAGCAGCAGATACAGAACGACCAGGTTCATGCTTCCACCCAGAAGAAGCCTACCAGCGCCGCCACGCCGATCACCTGAAGCGGCGACAGTTTGGCAAGGTAGGCCAGAAGAAATGCGCCGGTCGAAATGGCTACCGGCCTCAGCCACCGGCCGGGCTTGCATTGAGTGCGAACCAGCAGCAGCGCCGCGCCGATCATGGTGCCGACAGCCGCTGCCAGCAGTGCGTTCGCGATGGAGAGCGCCAGCCGCGAATGAGCGGTGAGGTCATAAGCGCGAGTGAGCCAGACGACCAGGACGGACGCTGGGATGGTGATGGCCAGCACCGCCGCAAGAGCGCCGCCGAGTCCGAGCAGGTACCAGCCCGTGGCCGCGCAGAACGCCAGCACGTTGGTGCCGGGAGTAAGCCGCGCCAATCCAAAAGCGATGGCGAATTTTTCAGGACTCAGCCACTCGCGCCGATAGAACTCGCGCTGCAGAATCGCGATGGTGGGGTCGCCGCCTCCGAAGACGGTTACGCCGACGCGGAAGAAGAGGCGCGTGACGGCGGACAATCGGGGGCGTTCCATCGCTGTAACCGGCTAGCCCAGCTTGATGGCGAACGCCGCATAGTCCAGGCTTCCGAAGAATTGTTTGCGGAACGCTTCGGGCAGTTGGGCGAGCGACGGCAAACTTTCGATGGCGGGCGACAATCGCTCGATCTCGATCATTCCGAAGCCGGCTTCCTCCAGATAAAAGCTCGCGAGCGCGGGCGGAATAGGATGCCGATGCGTGGGGTCCAGGTAGAAATGAGTGGCGAAAATGGCGAGGCATTCCGGATTGGGCGTCTCGATGGCTACCAATCCTCCAGCTCGCAGCTTGGCGTGAATCAGCCCGATCATCTCAGGCAATCGCGCTTGCGGCAAATGTTCCACCACCTGGCAACAGACCATGCCTCCCAGCGATGCATCGGGCAGCTCGCTCAAGTACGCGAACAGATCGGCCTTTTCGGCGTCCAGGCCGTGGGTTTGGCACAGCGCGATGGAATCGTCGCTCGAATCGATGCCTCGCGCCGCAATGCCGGCGTCGCGGAACACTTCGAGCATTTCGCCGCGTCCGCAGCCGATGTCGAGCACCGGGGAATGCTCGCCGAAGCGCGCGGCATACATTTGCTGGCGAGCGCGAATGTCGTCTTCGGATCCACGAAATCTCTCGGCAAACTTTAGCCAATCGACACCTGCAAACTCGGGCGGGGCGCTTTCTGCAATATGTTCCACGGCGCGCGCCAGCGATGCCCTTTGCCGCAGCAGGCGCAACTCGGAGTGAATCATGCGCTCGTATTCGGCCCGCACGCGAGCCAGCTCTTCCCAAAATCGCCGCTGGATCTCGCCGGCCTGGCGCTCCATGGCCCGTTCGAAATCGGCATGCTGCGCTTTCATCTGGTCGCGATAGTTGGCGTCCATCAAAGTGACGCGATGCTGAAAGGCGGCCTGCAACTCGGAAATGCTCCGCAAGAACTGAATTTCGGTATGGGCCAGCTTTTGCTCCCAGCCCACGCGCCACTCGGCCCAGTGGTCGCGAATATCTTTCAGTTCGCGCGCCTCGCCCTGCAATTGGGCGCCTCGTCCGGCGATCGCTGCTAACGACTGCTTGCATTCGTTCAGCGCCTCAATGGTGGCTTGCACGCATTCCATGACCCCGCGATTGAACTCCACCTGCTCGCGCACGTGCCAATCGAGAGCCCGCGCCAGCAAACGCTTGGCGCGTTGAATGATGGAATTTTTCAGGCCGCCGGGCCGCGGATTCACGGTGCCTATGCTGGCCACCTTGGCTTCGGCGGCGTCGCGCGCGTGCAGCAACGGCGTCAGGTCAGGCAACGGGATATTGCCGGGGGCCACGCCATTCGGATTACGCGCCCGCACGCGCTGCTTAATTTCGGCGATCACCGCCGCGAGTTCTTCGCCCTTGGGATCCATGGTCTAGCTTCGCTTCGATTTGTTCTTGCTCCAATGGGCCGTGATTTTTGTGTACACGCCCCCGCGCGGCGTGAACTCGCCCGTGAGCGTTGCTTCGATGGGCTGACAGGCTTTCACCACATCTCGCAAAAATCGATTGACTACATTTTCCTGGAAAATTCCCAGATTGCGATAGGCGAGCATGTACATCTTCAGCGATTTTAGTTCCAGACAGAACTTGTCGGGCACGTAGCGCAGCCTGAGTTCGCCATGATCCGGCAGGCCGGTCTTGGGACAAACCGAAGTGAACTCGGGCAGGGCAATTTCGATCTCGTAGCCCGGATACTGATTGGGCCACGTCTCGATCTCGGGCAGCGGCGCGCGCACACCGGCCGCGGCGTGCTCATCCGTGTATTGGCGCTTCATTTTACGGGGATCAGGGTGCGCGACAACAGGTCCAGGAAAAGTCCGACGTCGGTGACAACGCCTACCATTTGCCCTGTGCCCCGATCGCTCACCTTCGTTGCGACGGCCGGATTGATGTCGATGCAGACGATTTTCACCCAGCTCGGCAGCATGTTTCCCACCGCGATGGAGTGCAGCATGGAGCCCAGGCACAGCACCAGTCCCGCGCCCTTCAGTTGCTCGGCGTAAGCGTCCTGCGCGCGATTCATGTCCGTGATGGTTTCAGGCAGCGGACCGTCGTCGCGCAGGCTGCCGGCCAGCACGAATGGCACGTTATTCTTGACGCATTCGTACATAATGCCGCTGCGCAGCCGGCCGCTTTCCACCGCGCCGCGAATGCCGCCGCAATTATAGATGGCGTTGATGGCGCGCATGTGATTGCGATGCCCGTGCTCTTCCTGACGCCCGTCGCTCTGGCGAATTCCGAGCGACGTGCCGAGCAGCGCCGATTCGATGTCGTGCACCCCCAGCGCGTTCCCGCTCAGCAGCGCGGTAATGTAGCCTTCGCGGATCAAGCGCGACAGCGGTGCGGCCCCGCCGGTGTGAACCACAACGGGTCCGGCGACAGCGACGATGCCCTGGCCCGCGGCACGCGCCTGCTCAATCAGCGCGGCGGTTTGCTTTACGGCCGTCTCCACCTGGCGCTCCGAAGAGATGCCGTTGCTCATGAAGGCGAACGCCAGCCGGTCACGCTCCTTGGATTCGGGAACCACGCGAATGCCGCGCATCCCGGTGACCACTCGATCGCCGGCCTTGATGTCGCGCAGACGCCGGCACGCCGCGTGATGTTCCCGCGCTGGATCTTCGTACACGACGATCAGAGCGTCCATGCGTTGATTCTGCACTTCGATCCACTGGCCGGCGTGACGCACGTAAGTTTTGTGGTTGGTGGTGGAATAAAAATCTTCGGGTGCGCAGCAGTTTTGCTCCACCGTAAATAGCTCCGCCTCGCCAGAGTCCACCATGGAACAGCCCAAGCCGAGCAATTGCGAGAGGATCTTTTCCATCGACTCGGCGTCGTCGGTGTCGATCTTCAGCCGCAGGTTGGACCCGTCGCTGTTGGTGCGGCCGATGTTGAACTGTTCTACCTCGAAGCGGCCGCCGAACTCGACCACCGTGTCGAAGATCTGCTCCATGATGTGGGAGTCGATGAGATGGCCCTGGGCCTCCACGCGCTCCTGCAACGGAAGCGGCTTGCCGTGAGCGGGCATGGGTTCGGATTGGGTTTGCAAATTGCTGGTATCCAACTTATAGAATACCTGCTATTGGAGCGGAAACTCGACTTTGAGGCCGGGAAAGCGCAGGAAGTCGCGGTCGTTGGTGCAGAGCGTGGCGCCGTGTTCGATGGCGAGGGCGGCTAGGTGAGCGTCCATGATCAGAGAGCCTCGCGAGCGGGATTTCGAAAGGAGGTCGCTCAAGATAGCCCAGTGCTGCTCAGCGGGAGAGACGAGGACGACGTTGGGAAGGGCTACCCAACCGGTAACGATGGACGTGGCTTCGGAGGCCTCCATGGGATTAGATTCCAGACGTCTGGAAGTGCTGATTCTTAGGAAGGCCAGGATCGCGAGCCACGAGAGTCCAATGTTTTCGCTGCCTGAAAATCGGTGCGCTAGCCAGGTTCGAGCCCGGCCATGTTCCCTGGCCGCCTTGTCGTATGCATAGAGCAGAAGATTCGCGTCGACAAGAATTACTTATAGTCGGGACCTTCGATCTCTTCGATGAGATCCCAAACCTTATCGTAGCTGTACCCGGGCTTTAGGCCCATGTCTCTGGCTTTGATCTCGAACGGCTTCGAAGCGCTGATTTTCTGGCGCGACGCTAATCCCAACCGCAACGTATCATTGACGGTTTCCCTGAAGGACTTGCCCGATTTCCGGACCTCCGCTTCCAGCTTCTCCCGAACGTCGTCCTCTAAAGTGATCGTAGTTCTTGTGGCCACATCTCGATGCTAAGCCGGAGGCATCATGATGTCAAACCTACCGCTCGGCGAGCCAAGCCAGGAACAAACCGTCCGGCGCGACGTCTTCCCAATAGGAAATCGGGCGGCTGGAAACCTTCGCGCAACGCCGCGCCAGCTGCTTTTCGAGTTCCTTTCGACCGAACCATTTTTCCCACTCGGGAGTTTTCAGCCGGCCCCATTGCTGCGAGTTCTTGTCGATGATCACGATCCTTCCGCCCGGTCGCGTCACGCGGCACATCTCGGCCACGGCTGCGTCGATCTGGACGGCATGTTCGAGCGATTCGGTGGCGTAGACGCAATCGAAGGCGCCTGTTGGGAACGGCAGCGCGGTCATCGATCCGGCGCAGGCGCTCACGCCCGGGGGCACATGCCGCAACATGGCTTCGGCCAGGTCGAATCCAACGATGGACGCTTGCGGATACCGCTCGGCAAGCACGCGCGCAAACCGCCCTTTGCCGCATCCCACGTCGAGCACGCGCTTCCCGTTCAGATCCCCAAAATATTCCAGGATCAGCTGGACGTGATAAATCCGCGGATCGATGGTGGACGGAAAATTGTCTTCGTCGGCCGCGGCTTCGTTAAAGTGCCGGACGATCTCCCGCAAGGGCACGGCGCTCGCCGGCGGCTTGGGCTTTTTCCAGAACATCAGCCGCGCGTCAAGAAAATCGGAAGGCCGGTCTTGTTGGCGTAATTCGGACGGTAGCGCTCGGTGTTGTACATGGTGGCGACGTCGACATGCCGCGGGCCCAAGGCCGGATCGGGAATCTGCGCCATGGCATAGCGGCCGTCCACCAAAGCCGCCATTAAGCCGCTCTGGTTGTCGAGCACCGCTTCCAGCGCCATAGTCCCGAAAGTGGACGCCACCAGTTTGTCGACGAAATCGGGCACGCCGCTGCGGAGGTCGTAGGTCAAATCGCTGACGATGGTCTCTTCCGACGAGCGACGCTGAATCTCCTCGGCCAGTGCCTCAGCCACGCTCTCCTTATGGCGATGGCCGAACGCGTCGGCCTCGCCGTATTCGCGCACCTGGTATCCCTCCCACTCCGCGCCTTCCGACAGGATTACCAAGCAATAGTTGCTGGGATTGTTTTTCTTGTCGATCATCAACAGCTCGATGAGCTTGTCCAGGTTCACCTTGAATTCCGGGATGCAGCAGCGAATGGAGGCCACGTAGGCGGTGTAAAGCGAGGTGAAACCGGCATCGCGGCCGAAGACGCGAAAAATCCCGATGCGTTCGTGGGATCCTACCGTGGTGCGCTGGCGTGCGATGGCATCGGTGGCGCGCGTGATGGCGGTGGAGAAGCCGATGCAATATTCGGTATTGCGGACGTCGTTGTCCATGGTCTTGGGAACCGCGATCACTTTCACGCCCATGCCATGCAGCTTTGCGGCGTAGCTCAAGGTGTCGTCGCCGCCGATGGCAATCAACGAAGTGAGCCCCAGCGCCTCGATATTGTGCAGCACCTGGGGGCTGATGTCGTAGGCTATCGACGTCTTGCCGTTCTTGGTGACCTCCTTCTTGGGAAAATCCTTGTTCTTTAGAAAATCGGGCAGCTTGGCTGCCGACATCTTGGAGGGGTTGGTACGGCTGCTGTGCAGTACGGTGCCGCCGTAGCGATCGATGGTGCGCGTGTTCTCGCGCGTTAAAGGAAGAATGTAGCGCGTTTTGCTGGCTTCATCATCCAAGCGCACATGGGTAAGGCCTTCCCATCCGCGCCGGATTCCTATTACTTCCCAGCAATTCTCCGTGGCTCTGTAAGTGACTTCTTTGATGACTGAGTTCAGGCCGGGGACATCGCCTCCGCCTGTAAGAATCCCAATACGCTGATTCGCCATGGTCCATTTTACTCTAGGGCCTTGGCATCACCCGCTCCCGCAGCCGGGAGGTTTAACCCGCTGCGGGAGCGGACCGAGGAAAATCGTGCTGGTTAGCGGTGTCCGCCACCGCCGTGACCGCCACCACCGTGGAATCCACCACCACCGCGCGCTGCGCCGCCACGGAATCCGCCACCGCCGTAGCCCCGACCGCCATAGCCGTAGCCGCCGCGACCGCCGTAGTAACCGCGACCGTAGCCGCCCCAGCCACCGCCCCAGTAGCCACCGTAGAATCCGAGGCCACCGTAGTAGGGATAACCGTAACCGTACGGGTATCCATAAGCATACGGGTAACCATAGCCGTATGCGTAAGGATACGGGTAGCTGTAGCCGTAAGGAACGCCAATTCCAATCCCAAAACGCACTGCGGCATCAGCCTTTGGTGCGCCCACAAACATCATCAACCCCGATAGCGCGAGAATCGGGAGTCCAAATTTCTTCAATATTTTCTTAAACATATTTGCCTTCCTTGGGGGCTTACTCCCGTTGCCCTCCACTGAGTTGGATGCAGGGCGTGGCCCCTGGTTGCATCTTCACAGAATCTTCCCCGAAGCTATTGTATTTCGCCAATTGTTCGCCTATCATATCCGGAGTAGCTCATTCTTCCCTGACAAGGATCATAGATGAAAATCAGCGAATCTCTGTTACCAGAATTTGACCAGGAGATGGCCAACACCCGCAAAGTGCTGGAGCGCGTGCCGGCTGCCAAATTCTCCTGGAAACCGCATCCAAAATCGTCCGAGTTCGGCGCTCTGGCGGCCCACGTGGCCAACATGGCCGATTGGGCGGGCCTTACACTCCAAACCGACTCGTTCGACTACGCCCCTCCTGGCGCGCCTCCTTACGAGACGCCCAAATATTCTTCCACTGAAGATTTGCTGGCGGCATTTGATAAGAGCGTCGCCCAAGCCCGTGCGGCTCTGGTTGCGGCGGAAGATAGCAAGATGCTTGCGCCCTGGAGCTTGATGGCGGGCGGCAAGACCATGATGACCATACCGAGAGTCGCCGTTATCCGCAGTTTCGTCATGAACCACACCATCCATCATCGCGCCCAACTGGGGGTGTACCTGCGGTTGAACGACATCCCGGTGCCAGGGCTATACGGTCCCAGCGCGGACGAACAGTAGCGCTTTAGAGCACGTCGGCGAAACCGCGCTTCAGATGGCGGAAGAATAGCCCGCCCGCCAGGAACGCCACCACCCCATATGCCGTAATGATCGCGAACTGGTGCAGGCTGGGGATGCGGTAGGAAAGAAGCCGGTCGCGATAAGCCTGCACCACGAACGCCAGCGGATTCAATGCAGGGCGAAGCGGAAACGCTCCGGGATCTGCTCTTCGCTAATGAAGATGGGCGTCACCCAAAACCAGAAGACCAGGATCACCGAAAGCACCTGCACCGTGTCGCGCAGGTACACTTGCAGGCTGGCCACGATCCAGCCGACGCCGATGGCGAACAGCCCGACCAGCGCCATGTAAACCGGCAGCATCAGCATCCACATGCTGAAGTGGCCCTCCACGACGCCGATGCCGGTGATCAACAGGGCCACTACCATCAGGTGGCTTGCGAGCGAGGAGAGAAAGATCGAAACCGGCACGATCTCGGCCGGAAATACCGTCTTGGTGATGAGGTTGGCATTGTCCAGCATCGAATTCGCCGAGCGCATTACGGTGTCCTGGAAGAGGAGCCACGGCAGGTATCCGCAGAAGAGGAATAAAGCATAACTCCGAGTGGGCTGGTTGGGCGGGACCTTTTGGCCAAAGCAAATTTCAAAGACGAATACCCAAACGGCGAGCTGCACCAGCGGCAGGATCAGCCCCCAAATCCAACCGGCGGTAGAACCGATGAAGCGCTGCTCGAAATCGCGCCGGACCATTTGGAGCAGCAGGGTGCGCCGATGAATCAAATTGCGCGCGAACTGCCGTCCGGGGAAAGTCATGATGCTGGGCTACGACTCTCAGGTTACTATGGGTCGAGAAGACGATGAAAGGCTGCGTTCTTCGCCATCCCGCTCCGATTGAGAGCAACCCGCTCGAATACACGGATATTCCCAAGCCCGCTCCGTCCGGAACCCAGGTGCTGGTGCGCGTGAACGCGTGCGGCATTTGCCGGACGGATCTGCACGTGATTGAGGGCGAACTGACGCCGCGCAAATCGCCGATTACGCCGGGGCATCAGGTGGTGGGGATCGTTGAAGCGACGGGCGAGCGGGCCCAGCGGCATGCCATCGGGACGCGGGTTGGGATCGCCTGGCTGCATTCCACCGACGGAACCTGCGACTACTGCCGCGCCGGGAAGGAGAACCTGTGCGACAATCCGACGTTCACCGGCTGGACCGTCGACGGCGGCTACGCCGAATACGCGCTGGCCGAAGAGAGCTTCCTCTATCCGATCCCGGAAGGCTTTGACGACCTGAAGGCCGCGCCGCTGCTGTGCGCGGGCATCATTGGCTTTCGGGCGCTGCGGCTTTCGGGCTTGCAGCGGGGCGGACGGCTCGGCTTATACGGATTTGGCGCCGCAGCCCACGTGGCCATTCAAGTGGCGCGGCACTGGGGCGCTGAAGTCTACGCCGCCACGCGCGATGAGCGGCATCAGAAACTCGCGCTGGAATTGGGAGCGGTGTGGGCGGGTGGGACGGTTGCCGAGCCGCCGGTGAAACTGGACAGTGCGATCGTTTTCGCACCGGCCGGTGAAATCGTGCCGGCGGCTTTGAAGGCTTTGAAGAAGGGTGGAACGCTGGCGCTGGGCGGTATCCACATGAGCGAAATTCCGCCGCTGGATTACAACCTGTTATACGGAGAGCGGGTGGTTCGAAGCGTGGCCAACAATACGCGGGAGGATGGGCATGATTTCCTGAAAGTGGCCGCCGAGATTCCGATTCACGTTGAGACCCAAGTGTTTCCGCTCGAAGAAGCGAACCGGGCGCTCAATTCGCTGAAGAACGATGCCATTCGCGGCGCGGCCGTCTTGAAGGTTCGCTAAGAAGCGGCTCCCTCACGGATTCTGAACCGCGCGCGTGAGCAAGCGGATTCCGCTTTTTCGCTAGTTCTTCACGGCCGTCAGCTTCTGGCCGTAAAGTTTGCGATACATTTCCGCATTGCGCAAGACGCTCTGCACGTAGGCGCGGGTTTCATTGAACGGAATGCTCTCGACAAACTCGGATGGCTCGCGATAATTCGCCGCCGCGAGCCAGGTATTGACATGCGATTTGCCTGCGTTATAAGACGCGAGCGCGGCTTCCCATTTCCCCTGCAGCTCGTCTGACAGCTGCTTCAAATAGTAGGTGCCCAGCTTCAGATTCATATCCGGCGTGAACAGCATCGCGGTCGAGAAGCGACGGATTCCGAGCTTCCGGCTGAGCTGGCGTCCGGTGGAGGGCATCACTTGCGCCAGTCCGCGGGCGTTGGCAGGCGAGATCGCTTTGGGATTGAACTCGGACTCCTGGCGAATGAGCGCGGCCATCAAATAAGGATCCAGCATCTGCGCGCGGCAATATTCTTCCAGTGATTTGCGATACGGCAGAGGGAAAGCCAGACGCCAGAATTTGTCGGGAGCCGCATCCAGCGACATCGACAGATAGCCGGGCGCAAAGTGTTTGATGTAGCGGATGCCTTTGTCGGGAGCGTCGCGCTCGGTGGCCAACTCGGCCAGTTCGATGGCGATCACCTGCGGCTGGCCGTCCACTTTGGCGCCGAAGCGCAGTTCGGCTTCCGACAGATCGTCCAGGCCGGCGATGTCGAGCAAATGCGCGCGTTCGATGCGCTGCTTGGTGAGCGGCGTGGGATCCCAACTTTCCGGAGCGCGGCGGTTTGCGATTTGAATCGCGCTGAGAAACTGCGCCGTGGCCGGCGATGGCGCTGCGGTAAGAAGGGACGAGGTCTCCAGCCGCTCTCGCGCGAGAATCGCGTAGTAATAATTCGGGTAGCCGTTATTCACCGCGTCATAATAGGCGCGCGCGGTGGCCCAATCGGACTTCGATTCCGCGATGCGTCCCAAGTAATAAAGCGCCGGGCTGGCTTGATCGGAAGCCGGGTAGCGCGTCAAGTGCTCACGCAACAGATCCTCGGCTTGCACAGGATCGCGCAAGTAGGTGGACCAGGTGACTTTCCAGTGGCAGGCCGCCGATTGGGGATCGTTCGGAAACGCCTCAAAGCAGGTTCGATACAACGGCTGCGCGATGTCTGGCTGATCGTGCGCCACATAATAGTTGGCCACCGCCACCAGCGCGTCCAGCCGCCAGTGGGATTGCGGATAGGATTGCGACAGCTTTTCGAGCGAGGCGTTCATTTCGTCCAGCTGGTTCAACCGGCGCTGGCTTTCGAGCAAGTAGTAGAGGCGCTCGGCTTCCGCCTCGGGCGCGGTGGCCTGGAAGGAGATCAGGTACTTGTAAGCGGACTCGTTCTCACGCGCCAGATAGGCGGCGACGCCGATGCGCACGCGCGCCAGATCGTAGTTTTCGCCGCTCAAGCGCGGCAGCAACTCGGTGAGCTCCTTGCCGGCGCGCGCGTAGTCGCCACCGGAAACCAATTTGAGGCCGCGGGCAAACAGCGCTTCGGGTGGAATGCTGGGGGCGCGGGTTAACGCCGCTTCGGCATCCGACGCTTGTTGCGACAGCGGATAATCGACGTAAATCTTTTGATAGTGCTGGAAGGCTGCGTCGGCGTTGTTCTGCGCCTCATAAGCGCGGGCGAGAAATAACTCGGTTTGCGGCGCGGGAAGATCGGACAAATGTTGTTGGACCAGCGCGATGGCGCCCGCCGGATTGCCGCCTTGCAAATACGATTCAGTCTGCAAAAGGACCGCTTTCGTTACCAGCGGCGACGCGGGCGTGGATTGCCAGACCGGCTGCAACGCGGGCTCGGTATCGTTGAACTGTCGCAATCCGAAATCGGCGACCGCGCTCAAGTACGCCACGTAATCGGCCAGCTCGGGCAAACGTTTCTGGGCGGACTTCAGATGAGTGAGCGCGTCTCCAAACTGATGCTGATCGTCTTCGGTGGCGCCGAGCAGAAGCAGGGCCAGCGCGCCGTTCCGGTCCGCACGATGCGATGCGGCATAGCGCAATACGGCCGCGCGCGCCGCCGGAGTGGGTGTTTTTCGATACCGGTCCGCGACAGCTTCGAAGGATTGCGCGGAGGCAACCCCCAAGGCAACCAGGGCGCAGACGCAGGCGATTGCCGCCACCCGCGTCAGGCGGGACCGTCGCGCTTTACACCATCGGACCGGGATAATGTTTGCCCAAAACTTCAGCGTCATCGTTTGCCAGCGTTCTCACCAGCTCGAGATGGAGATAATCCACCATGGAGTCCGATGCATTCAAAAACTCGGCGCGAAAAGCCTCGCGCGCGGAATCGATCTCTACTAGAAGAGACGTATATAGATCGTGCGCTGCGCGCCCATTCTTCACTTTTTCTGATTGAAAAAGCCTAATCTCGGCCACCTGGACGCGGGCCGAGCGCTGGGCTCGTAGGTGAAGTTCCCTATCTTCGTGGCTAAGGGAAAACCATGAGAGAATCTCAGGCTTTTGTGTAGGTGGACCGGCCGGAGCCGTAATGTTCACGAGCCCATCCACGGGTGGCATTCGGGGCGCTTTGGCGGCAGTTTGAGGATGCAGCATCATTCCGGCCATCGCGACCAGAAGCTCTATCGCGTCGACGTCCACTTCACCCGAATCGACGTAGAGCACAGCTGGAACAATGTGCCGGCTGACTACCGGAAAAAGATAAACCTTGGCGTCGCCTTCCCCTAAATACCGTGCGATGGGTTCCGACAATTCGCCGCTCGCTCGCATGGCGACCAGGGTGTCGCGAGTTTCGACGGCCGTGCCGAAAGCAGGAGCGTCATCGAGCGGCACGCTGTCGGCAAGATCGGCGTCATCGAAATTGCGCGTGGTTTCCAGATACAGCTTGCGATCGCGAATCAGGAACAGGGCCGCGCGGCCGCAAAATCCGCGGGTTGCATCCACCAGCGTGTTGCTCCATTGGCGCTCGTCTTCGAAGCCGCGCAACCGGCGCGCGATCTGGTTCAGCTTCCCGATCAGCTCGCGGCGCGCCGCCTGGGCCGAGCGGTTGGCTTGTTCAACCTGGGCTGCTAGAGCATCGCGGTGCTCGTCCTCCAGGCGGGCGGCCAATCCGGCGACGGTTTCTTCGAGCACCCGTTCCATGCGCTCGGGCCACTGCGCTTCGAGTACGTCCCGGACATGCTCGATGTGCTCGCGCCACGCGAGGGCCAGCTGCTCCCGAACGATATCGTTCGCATCGGCGAGAAGCTCGCTAGTGGCTTCATTCATGGAGAAACACGGACCACTACCATTGTATCGGAGGCGTCTGGTGACGCCATGGCGCCCCGACTCCCTCACGGTCGCGGCTCAGTAAACAGTGCAAACTCGCACTCGCACAGTCGGAGACGGCGTTCTTATTTTCCGTCTTTGGTCTGCGCGACGGTCTGCGCCAGATAATTCACTACTTGCGCCTCGTCGCGCGCCACCTCGTAATACGCGGCGCGCAGTAGCTGGTCCTTGCGATTGATCAGCGTCTCGCGGATGTTCTGCTGCACGCGCGGATCGGTGAGCTCGCGCTGGCCGGCCGGCTCCTTGGAATAAATCTTGAAGATGCGATAACCTTCCGCGGTCTTCACCACCGGCGTTACCTGGCCCGCTGGCGCAATTTGGATGGCCGCGCGGATTTCGGTGTTGGCCTTCTCGAGGGCCGATTCCGGGACGAAGCCCAAATCTCCGCCGTTCGGCGCGGTGGTGGGGTCTTCGGAAAAGTTTTGCGCCAGCGTCACGAAATCCTCGCCCTGTTTCAGCCGCGCCACCAGCATGTCCATTTTCTTGCGGGCCTGCTCGTCGTTCTGCGCCTTGTCGTTCTTCAGATTGCGTACGTTTGCGTCCGGCATCGGCGACACCAGGATCTGTGCCAGGTGTACCTGCGGCTCCGGGAAATTGAAGCTGCTTTTGTTCGCGTTGTAAAAGTCGGTGACGTCTTTATCGGAGATCGAAATGTGCGACGTGATCTCTTTGTTAAAGAGCTTGGTAATGCTCAGGTCGCGCTTGAGCTGCGCTTTCATATCATCCGCGGTCATCTTGCGCGCCTCGAGCTGCTTTTGAAATTCTTCCTGCGTGTAAGGCGCTTTCAGTTCCGCGAATCGGGACTCCACGTCCGCATCGGTGGCCATCAAGCCCAGCTTCTCGGCGCGCTGCAGCATGATCTCGTTGTCCACCAGCGTGCGCAGCACTTCCAGCTTCTGAATCTCCATCTGGTCGCTGCTGGGCTTTTCGCTGGACGACATGAACTGCGCCTGGTATTGCTTGTCCAGGTCCGCATAAGTAATGATGCGTCCGTTCACCGTGGCCGCGACGTTGTCGGACACGGCGTGCTTGCATCCCGACGCGCATACGACGAGCAGAATGCTGGTGAGGGCAGGGAGAATACGGGACATTCTTTCGATGCATCCATTCTACAGTCTCTTGCCGCTCTGTCCACTGCTGCTCTTTAGTCCACTGCTGTTCTTTAGTCCACTGCTGTTCTTTAGTCCACTGCTACAATCACGCGCATGGTGCGATCTCTTCTCGCGGCGCTAGCGCTGGCAGCCTGGGCCGTCGCCGGTTCTGCCCCCAACGATTTTCGATTCTGCATCCTGGGCGACCGTACCGGCGACGCGCAACCCGGAGTGTACGAGCGGGTTTGGGATGAGCTGAACGCCCTCCATCCGGACTTCGTTATCAATGTCGGCGATACCATTCAGGGCGGCAACGACGCGACGGCTGCGTCCGAGTGGCGCGCGCTCCGCCCGCTTTGGGAGCGCTATCGCTACACCATTTACTTCACGCCGGGCAATCACGACATCTGGTCGCCCGCCTCGCGCCTGGTCTACGAAAAACAGACCGGGCATCCAGCGTCTTACGGCTTCAACTATCAAAATGCGCACTTCACGGTGCTCGACAACAGCGAGGCCCCCGACCTGAGCCTGGAGTTGAGCGATCAACAGATGCAATTTCTCGCCCGCGATCTGGCAGAAAACCGCAATCGAGACCCCAAGTTCGTCTTCTTCCACAAACCCCTTTGGCTCATCCCGGTGAAGTTTCAAAACAGACGCTTTCCGTTTCATCAACTGATGGTCAAATACGGAGTGCGCTACGTGGTGAGCGGCCACGGACATCAGTACGTGCATGCCGTGCTGGATGGAGTCACCTATCTCGAAGCGCCCAGTTCGGGAGGCAAGCTGAAAGGGAATGGCTTCGCCCAGGGATGGTTTTACGGCCAGGTGCTGGCGAAGGTGGATGGTTCAAACGTCGACCTCACGGTGAAGGAGATCGGCCCGCCCTTCGGCCAAGGCCGCGGTTTCAAGCCTTAAAATTAGCAATCGCGGCTATGGCTTTATGGGCGCGGGCGGTGGCGGAGGCGGAGGGAGCGGCGCGGCATCCACGTAACCGCGCTCGCCGTTTGGACGAATCGGCCCCGGCCCATATCCCAAATGCTCGCGGTCTACGGGATTTTCCGCGCAGGAATACTCACTAAGACGCTGGCCCGGGTCGCCGGCTTCCCAGGTGCGCGAGTACGTAAACGATTTGGTGTAGAATTTCGGATCGTCGATGGTGGTGTCCACGTGGATGTGCTTGGCATCCGGCCGAGTCCAGCGCTCGATCACGTGCAGTGCGTCGCTATGCGGACTGCCATTTTCGTCGGCCCACACCTGCGTGTCTTTGAACCCGACCGAATCGATCACCAACGCATCGCCATCCCAGTGGCCCACTTCGTCGCCGAAGAACGAGGGATCCGGATCTTCCTCATGCTTGCGGCCATCGGTGGGAATCAGCCGGTAGTAACTATAGAAGTAGAGAAAAGCAACGAAACGCGGCGTTTGCAAAACCATGAACGGCAGGCCGCTGGCGTTGTGACGCGGGATGCCCCCCAGAATGCAGATCGCCTCGGGATCGACGGTGGCCGTGGTGTTATGTTTCCAAGCGGCTTCACCCGCCGGCGTGAGAGGCAGCTTCAATCCGGGAAGATCCTTGGCGATATTTCCGACCGGCTTGGTGTCTCGCGTGCCTTTCCAAAATCCATTCAGGTCCGGATGCCCATCGGCGGTGCGAGGGGCCTGAGCGGCAACCGGCGCGCAGGCCATCAAAACCGCGAGAACAGCGGCCAGGATTCCCATCTCGATGCTAGAGTATATGAAGTGATCCACCTTCGTCAATGAAACGGAGACAGCGCATGAGAACGAAACTCGCGGCCCTCTTCGCTCTGGCAGTCTCGGCAGTGCTGCCGATGGAAGCGCATCATTCCTTCGCGGCCGAATACGACGCCAGCAAAGCGGTCCGGATCACCGGCTTGATCAGCAAAGTGGAATGGACCAATCCGCACTCCTATCTCTACATCGACGTGAAGGACGACCAGGGAAACCTCGTCACCTGGACCTGCGAGGGCGGCGCTCCGAACGCCTTATCGCGCCGCGGTTTCCGGCACAACGACATCAAGATCGGAGACACCGTCACCATCGATGGCTATGGAGCCAAGGACGGTTCGCACTTGATGGATGCGCGACGCATCACGCTGAGCGATGGCCGGAGCTTCTACAGCGGTTCACCGGGCGACGGCGGTCCTGGCGACAGCGGAAAAAGCCAGTGAATCTGTTACGCTTCGAGCGCTCTGAGGTGCCGCTGGCGCGAATATCGGATCAGCTGATCGTCTTTGGTGAGGAGCGTTGCGCCTAAGACCCGGGACGTAGCAACGAGCATGCGATCCGCCGGGTCGCCATGCATCTCGCCGGGAAGATGCACGCTTTCGATCATGATCTCGGGCGTCAATGGCGTAACGGCGATTCCGGGTTTGCTTAGCGCTTGCTCCACCCACGTTCGGACGTTCATAGGTAACGCCACGCGCCCCCGTTGTTCGAGCATCGCCAATTCCCAAATCGAGATCACCGAGATGCGGAGGTTGCCTTCGAGTTCCGCGCTTCGGATTG
Organism: Bryobacterales bacterium; assembly: GCA_963735145.1. Classification (GTDB taxonomy): domain Bacteria; phylum Acidobacteriota; class Terriglobia; order Bryobacterales; family Bryobacteraceae; genus Palsa-89. Next base: position 540,780 of record CAVTJS010000005.1, read on the forward strand.
CTTCGAGGCTTGCTCGCGACAGCCGCTGGATGAGTCCCAACTGGGCCCACAACCAGCAATGTGTGTCTAGGAGCAGAAGCTCATTCGGCATCCGCCTCCCACTTCACATCGATAGGTGCGACAATGTCCCCGAGAATCTCCATGGTGCCTTGCATGCTACCGACGAAGCTTTCAGTGTGCTCGTCCAAAGGGACCAGCTTCGCCACGGGCTTGCCATGCTTGGTGATGACAACCTGCATGCGCAGCCGCTGCACCTCGTCGAGCACCTGGAGGCACTTGGCCTTGAACTCTCCGGCTGGAATCTTTTCGCTCATAACTATGGTCATGATAGCATAGTCATGCCAGCCTAGGGAAACTCTCCATTAATTCGGTGTCTCGGCGTACTGAGATCGCGCCCCCGGTGCGCTTGTGGTATGATCCCAATCAGAAACGCCCATCTGGCTAGCCGTGCATCACGACGCTCGAAAGACCTTGATAGCGTTAGAGTTCAAGCGCATTTGGCCGATTTATCTAGTGTGTACCGGAGCGAGGGAGTAATATGACTACCCGGCGGGCCATCCGTGTGGCTGCGCTGGTGCTAGTAGCGCTGTGTCCGGCAAATCCGCAAACCAAGCCGGCTGCTCTCAAACCGCCCCCTCCTACCAAAATCACACTAGAGCAGGCCGGGTCGCGAACGGGCCGCGATCGCGTCCCCGCCTATGAAGGCAAAGATGTCATAGTCACCGGGCAAGTTTCCGCCAAGCCGATCTGGATCACCGATTCTTATTACGTTGCCATTCAAGACGAAGCTTTTTTCGGACTTGTTCTTCGGCCGGAAATCCCGCAATTGCCGGACCTCACGCCGGGCGATTGGGTGGAGGCGCAGGGAACCATCTCGAAGCGGGCCGGCTTACCAGTTCTTCTGCCGCAGGCTCTCCGGCGTCTGCGCCATTTAGCTGCGCCCGCTCCCAAAGCGGTAACTCCGGTGGACTTGGCGTCGTTCCGCTACATGGGAGTGCTGGTCACACTCGAAAGCATCATCACCGGTGAGAACCAGAACGGCGGCGGGGACCTGCTCAATATCGGCCAGCGCAGCAACGATCTGAACGTCTTCCTGCCTCGAATGCGGCGGGATGCGGGCCCGAAACTAAGCGGTTTTCGTGTGGGCGACCGTATCCGCGTCACCGGCATTGCCAGCCAATACTGCACGCTGCCACCCTATGACCGATATTTTCAGATCCTGATTCCGAGTCCGCTTTCAGTGGCGGTGATCGAGCGCGGCTGGGCCATTCAACCTCCCGTGCTCTTAGCGTCGCTCATTCTCGCGATTGCGCTGGCGTCCGTCTGGTGGTTCCGGGAGCGGCGCATGGCGGCGCTGCGAAAACAGATGCGGCTGCTCAATTCCCTGGGCGAACAGGTGATCGGCGCGACGTCTTCCACCGAAATCCTGCGGCGGCTGATGCTGAATCTTCCGGCGCTGTCGGATGCCACCGGAGTGGGCCTCTACATCCACAATCGCAGTACGAAAATGCTCGAAGGGGTGCATTCCAACAACACGGCGGTGGAGTCCATCGATCCGGAAGCTCCCTCGGGTTCCATGGCTTCGGCCATTGCGGCATGCTTCCGCAACCATTTGTTGACTGCCATTCCCGACGTCCGCCGCAGCGCGCATTTCAAAAAGGAAGACACTGTTATGGCGCCGCGCTCGGTGTTGCTGATCCCTATGTTTGCGCAGAGCGAACTGATGGGCGTGCTGGAGATTCACCACTCCGGCCGTTTCCATTATTTCAGCGAAGGCGAGCAGGGGGCCATGCAGCATCTGGCCAACCAGATCGCCACCGCGCTCAAACTGCAGGAACAGCACTCCATGCGGGAGCAGTTGTTCCGCAGCGAAAAACTGGCGGCGGCCGGACAGCTGATCTCAGACGTAGCCAATGAGCTGCGCTCTCCTCTGCAATCCATCGCCACGCTCGCGACCGCGCTGCTTTCGCGCAACGGCGATGCGTACCACACGGAACTGGAATCCATCACCACCGAGGCCAGCCGCGCCAACGAAATCGTTTCGCGCCTGGTTTCCTTCGCTAACGTGGAGCAGGCGCAAGCCGAGCCGGTGGACTTGAACGCCATTCTGTCCGGACTGCTGAAGTTTCGTGCTCCCGAATGGAAGGCCAAGGGCGTGGAAATCAAATCCCAGCTCGCTGTCAAGCGCGCCATCGTGCTGGGCTCGCCGGGCCAGCTGGAACAGGTGCTGCTCAATCTCCTGGTGGACGCTGAGAAATCTGCCGCCGATTCACGCGACAAAGTGATCACCGTTTCCAGCAGCCTGCTGGCCAAGCGAGTGCTGGTGGAGATCTCCTATCCGCTGCGCTCGCCGGACGTCCGGGGCGATTCCACCGACGGCGATCACACCGGCTCAGGCGCGCTCGGCCTGGGCGTTTGCCGCGGCATCATCGAGAGCCATGGCGGCGAGTTCCGCGTGGTCCGCACGTCGCCCGCGCAAGCCCGCTTCGACATCGAACTGCCCGTAATCGAAGCGCGCCAGACTGGCTCGGGTCCATCCGAACTATCGGAGGCCATCCGCCAGCTTACCGTCCTGGTGGTGGAACCGGACGCCAAGGTGCAACGGCAATTGGTTCAGATGCTCGGCAACCGGGGCGACCGCGTGGTGCCGGTCTCAAGCGCGGAGGAGGGCCTCGACATCGTCGACCGGCTGCGATTCGACATGGTAATCTGCGCGGTCCGGCTGCCCAGCCTCAACTGGGTGGCGTTTTGCGAGCGCGTCCGGCTGCGCGTGGGCGGTTTCGTCCTGCTCACCGACGCATATAATAGCGACGTGGGCCGCGCGTTCCGCAACAGCGAAGGATTCGTACTGAGCAAGCCGGTGGACGAGACCGATTTGCACCGTATTTGCCGCGCCGTGGAAGATCGCACCAGCTTGCTCATTCGGGAGTGAGCATGCATTTTCCGGCTTCGTTCGATCGGACCACGAAGATCATTTCCGGTATTGTATGTCTGGGCCTGCTAGCCGTCGTCTTCGCCGTTCACAACTTGCTTGTGGACGCGATCGCGTTCCTAGTGCTGATGGCGGCCGTGGCATACTCGCCGCGCGGGTACGTACTCTCCGGCCGTTCGATTTTGGTGAAGCGGCTGGCTGGGACCGTCCGCGTTGCGCTCGACGACGTCCGTGAAGCCAGAAGAGCCGGACGCGAGGACTTTCGCGGCTGCATTCGCCTGTGGGGCAGCGGCGGACTGTTCGGATATTACGGCCTGTTCAGCACCGCCAAGCTCGGCAAGAGCACCTGGTACGTCACCAATCGAAGCAATTGCGTGGTGGTGATCGTGGCGGCGAAAACCGTGCTGTTCAGCCCCGACGACCCGGAGGGATTTCTATCCGCGCTCCGAGCGGCCGCTCCGGTTCCCGAGACATACGCGGGAACGATGCCCCAGCCGCCGCGCTCCTTCGGCTCAGTGGGGAAACTGATCGCCCTCGCTGCGGCGATCGCTTTCCTGGTCCTATTCGTGATCACCTTCACCTATTCGCCCGGCGTTCCCAGCTATACCTTGACGAGGGAAGCTCTCACCATTCACGACCGGTTCTATCCAGTGACTTTACAGGCATCCTCGGTTGATGTCGCTCAGATCCGCGTCATCGATCTCGACCGCGATAGGGACTGGCGCCCCACCTTGCGCACCAACGGCATCGCTACAGTTCACTATCATGCGGGCTGGTTCCGCGTGGCCAACGGCCAGACGGTTCGGTTGTACCGGGCCAATGGCCGGCGCGTGGTGCTGCTCCCGGCCAAAGGCGATGGCGCGCCGGTCCTGTATCAAGCCGCGAACCCGGAGAAGTTCATCAATGATATTCGCGCCCAGTGGAGCCCGACCGCACGAAGCAGCGCAAGAGCGGGAAAATGGATTCAATATGCGCTATGAGATCGCCTCCGCGTTTGTGATCGCGGCTTCTGTGATCTCCCGTTGCGGATCAGGCTTCGCCGGGGTGATTGAAATGCGCATGGTGGCCGCCGGGGACACACTAATCTGCACCGTGTAGATCTGTCCGGCCAACAGATCGAAGTCCACCAGCTTGCGCGGGGCGGTGCATGCGACTGCTCCCTGGAAGCCCTTCGGAATATTCGCCGCAATGCCGGAGACCGTACCCACCCATGCGTCGTTGTCCAACGCGATGTGGTAAGTGCCCGAAGTCGCGATCTGCACTGAAGCGAGTCCCGCGTATTTGACGGGACGTGGTGCGTCCCCCGGCAATCGGCCAATCTGCGGCCGTGGCGACAAATGAAGCTCGTAGAGCTGGCCCACACGCAGTCTCGGCGCGCCCTTCATTTCGGTGCTCGCTTCGACCACCGTGGGTGTGGTGGCGAACAGAGCTCGCTCCTTGCTGACATCCCAGTTATAGCTGTCGCAGGAACCCGCCGGCGCCCCCGCCTGAAGTTCGCCGCCCATGACCAGACTCAGCCAAAGCAGGTGAAGGCACGTTCGCCTTGTCCTCATATCGCCTCCATTCTTTTCTGGCATGCCATTCTATTGCCGAGGTTCCTCGAATGGATACCCAGATGAAACAGTCTTCCTGGTTATCGAAATGTCGTAGTTTCTCCAGGAGGGTATGAAAAGCGTGTGGCTGAGTTGTTAAGTATACGGAGTGCCCTCGGAATTTACCGCCCGGCAAGATTAGCCCAGGCCGAGTGGGAGTCGCCGCAATGCAAACGTCGGAGGATGAGCGAGTCTCATCTGGTCCCTGCCTACAATCGCTCCGGGAGCAGTCCCCCACCACGAAGCAGCGCAAAAGCGGGAAAATGGATTCACTATGCTGTCTAAGATCGCGTTCGCTTTGGCCTTCACCGTCTGTGGATTCGCGGCCGAAAAATACAGCGGCCCCGTGCCACCCATGCCCGACATCCCATACCTGCTGCACGCGTCCTCGTTGGTCGAGACCGAAATAGCGAACGCGCGCGAGGGAAAAAAGAACGACACCTACATCATCGCCGGCGCATCCTCCTCCGCCCGCACTCCCCTGGCTGAGCCGATCTTCATCATCGATGCCAGACAGATCCAGCCCGAGACTTTCGAGCTGTACCGCATGGATGTCAAAGGTGGCAATCGCGAAGTCTCGCTGAACAAGAGCCGGGGGCGCGGCGGATCGCACGCGCTGCATCTGGCCGTTAAGCCTCTGGGCGGCCATCTCTATCGCGTGGAAGTGGACGAAGCATTGGACAACGGCGAATACGCGCTTTCTCCCAGCGGCGACAATCGGGCCTTCTGTTTTGAGATCTACTGATCGCGTCCCTTATTTGGTGACGCAGGCGGCCGCCGCCTACGACGGACTGCGCCCCCTGCCGGTTTCCATCTTGCTCCATGACGTGCGCAGCCTGTACAACGTGGGGGCATTCTTTCGCTCAGCCGACGCCGCGGGCTGCGACAAGCTGTATTTGTGTGGGATCACCGGCCGGCCGCCGCACACTGGGATCGCCAAAACCGCGCTCGGCGCCGAGGAGACCGTCCCTTGGGAGCATCATGCCGACCCCGCCGCCCTCATCGCGCGCCTCCGCCAGCAAGGCCACGAGATGGCCGCGGTGGAGACCAGCGTGCACGCCACGGATTTGTACGATTGGCAGCCGCGCTTCCCGGTCTGCGTTTTGTTCGGCCATGAGGTGGATGGCTTGGGGGATCCGCTGCTGGCCTTGTGCGATACCTACGTCCGCATTCCTATGCTTGGCCGCAAACATTCGCTGAATGTCGCCACTGCCGGCGGCGTAGTTATTTACGAACTACTGCGAAAATACCGGATGATGTTAAGGCCGCGTTGAAGCCGGGCGGGGCAGATCGGTTCCTCGCCCGCTCTTCTTTGGATCGGCGGGCCGGGCGCTCGAGGCGGGAGCCACCTGAGCCACCACGGGAATGGTCACGATGTTGCTCGTGAACACGTTCTGCGCAATATACATCTGCGTCTGCGGATTGGTGGGCAGCGAGTTGTCGATTTGCAGCACTACCTGATAAACGCCCGGCAGCATGCCGATGGCAAGTCCCGCACTGATCACGTTCGCGGTAGTGCCGCCCACCTGCGCGTTGTCCACCGCGGTTACCGGCACGTTCAACGCCGGGCCCGGATAAACCTGGCCGGTGACGCTGACGGGCGTCAAGCCGTCGGCTAAAACAGTGGGTCCGATGCCCGTGGCGTAGATAGTGATCACCTCGCCCGGAACTACCGGATTGTCCGGCGTCACAAGTGAGAGGGCGATGTTGGCGCAGCAGGTCTCTCCGCTGTCCAGCACCGTTATCGTCTCGGTGGCGTTGGTGCTGGCGCTGCCCATAATGGGGATGCCATTGCCGGCCGGACCGCCTACCTTCGCCGTCAGGATGATGCGAGTGAACTCGCCTGCCACTGTCGCCGTCACCACTTCATTCGAATTGGCGTTGATCTCGGTAATCAAACCGTCGCGCACGGATTGGAGAGTGTCGCTGGCCGCCACCGTGAAGTTGTAGACATTGCTGCCAATGGTAATGGTGTCGACATCACCCGGCGTCGTAGAGCCATCTATGTCCACCAGCGCGATCGCGTTGCCGCTGGTGTGGTATGCAATCACAGTACGTGGATCGGTTCCCGGGGACGCGAAGATGCCCGGATTTTCCTGGACCACCGGAACGCCGATGGCATTGGTGACGGTGATGGAACCGTCGTTATGAACAGTCCGCACGTATGCACTGACGCCATTGGAGCCCGATACTTCGAACGGAAGCTGCGTATTGATTTGCGTGGATGTAACGGACAAGATCGGCGCGCGAATACCGTCGAAGTAAACCTCCACCCCGTTAAAGTTAGTAGGGAAATAGCCTTGGGAGTTGACGGCGGCAACGCCGGGCGTATCGGCCAAATTCTGTCCGAAAATGGATACCAAGGTCCCGGGCGCCAGTTCGGCTGCGGCCGCGCCCCCAGCCAAGGCGGACCCGGCTGCCGAGGCTGTTTCGGTCGGCGTGCCCGCGCTGGTTGCGGAGGCCGTGGTAGCTGTATAACCGATATTGTTACCCGCTAAACCCGGCTGGCGAGCGACTAAATTCACTACAAAAAGACTTCCTGTAGCCAGGTTGACGATGTTGGCGTTCGCGGTGACGTTTGGATCCGGCAGGGCGTTAATCATGTTCGCAAGCGCCGTCACGATGCTAGCCAAGGTGTCCGTGCTTTTTACCGTATAGGTGTAGCACTCCAAACCCGTTGCCGGACATGCGGTGGCGCTGACGCCCGGCGCGCTGACCATGATTGTTACCGTATCGTTCGCCGTAATAGTCCCGGTGAGGCTCACGGTCCCGACCGCATACGTATTTTGACTGGCCCCGTTGGTAATTCCAGTGACCGGAATGTTGGACGTTGCTGGCGTGAACACCAGCACGCGCACATCGTACGGATCGGTGACGTAGAGATTTGTACCGTCCCACGCCAGCCCGTAGGGGGTGCGAACGGTGTCGGCGGACGACTCCAGAATGTCGTAATCGGGGCGAAACGTGTCGGTGCTGGTGGTCACCTGATCCGAATACTCGTCGGGCTGACCGAGGTTCCGGTCGTATTTCGCACCGTTGGTGGTTGGAATGGTTTCATACACCAGCACGCGATCGTTCCCGCTGTCTGCAATATAGAGGCGAGTTCCGTCCGACAAAACGTAGCGAGGCGAGCTCAACGTGTATCCGCAGCGCACCGGATACTGCACGGTGCCGACACTATCGGTGCCGGTGGAAGGGCAAAAGCTTTGGCAACCCGCCGGATAGGTTGGGACGCCATCGGAGTCCGTGCCGTTGGTTATGCAAGCACCCGTGGCGTTATTGTCGCCCTGGCTGGTCATATTCGGCTGGCCCACCACCACGTCCGCGGCTTGGCCATTCTGCGTCGGAATGGAATTCCAGATCAACACGCGGCTGTGTCCCAGGTCGGCCACGAAAAGGTGCTGCCCGTCGGACGTTACGGCCACCGGCGAAAAGAGATTGCTGGCGGTGGGCGGAAGATTGCTAACGGTCGGAGCTGGCGCGGTGGTGAAGTTGGGCTCGCCCAGCACCACATCGGCGGCCTGGCCATTGGAGGTGGGGATGCTGTTCCATATCAGCACGCGATGGTTCTGTGTATCGGCGACAAAAATTTGCGTTCCCTGTATCCATACGCCTTGCGGTCCACGCATGGTGGTGCTGGTCAATCCAATGGAGGCAGTGGTGAAATTAGGCTGACCCAGCACAAGATCGGCCGGCTGGTCGGGGATGGTCGGAATAGTCTTCCACAGCAGAACCCGGTTGTTGTCGGTGTCGGAGACCACCAACATTTTCCCGTCAGTTGCAATATAAGTGGGATTTCGAAAGCCGCTCTGGTTGAGATACGGGTTGACGGTGGTGGTGAAATTGGGCTGGCCCAGCACCAGGCTGGCTTGGCCCACAGTGGGGGTTCCCACACAGACGTTGCATCGGCCGCCCTGCGGAACCTCGACCGTGGGATCGTAAATGAATTGCGAAATATTGTTATAGATCAGGACGCGATTGTTATTCGGCGATAAGAGGGCATGCAGATTGGAATCGACGATAAACAAGCTGTTGTTGGCATAAGCGATTCCCTGCATCGCGCCCATTTGATAGGCCGAGGGCAGGCCCGTACCCTGATAAGTGAAGGTGGGCTGGCCGATCACCTCGCGGGCCGCTTGCCCAGTTAGAAAATCCACCGAAGACTGCGCGAACATGGTCGACAGGGACAGAAATAGAGTGCCAAGAAGCTTCATGGTATGCAAGTTATAAAAGTACCGCCCCAGTATAACAATCACGGACGAATGGGGACCTAGTCGGGTTTCAGTTAGATGCCGGTTGTATTTCGCTTCGGCCTTAAGATGCCTCCGCTCTCACTTTTTCCCGTACATTGAACTCCAATTTCCAGCGCCGCCCGTCGCGCGCTACCGACCAGAGCTGGAGCATCCCGGTCTCTGTGACAACGGTTTCTAACGTAACGGGGACGAACTCACCAGGCGATTCTCCCGATTGGCCGGCGGCCTCTAAAGTCACTTCCACCGGCGACAGCTCTTCCAGTTCCTCGCCCACGTCGTCCAGCATGGTGCCTGCCGCGTCGTTCTTTCGAATCGCGGACTGAAAGAAACGGAATTCGGCCGGCTCGCCGACGATCAATCCGAACTCGCGGCCCCTCAGATCGATGGAGCTGCCTTCCTCCATCCCGAACGGCGCCACGGTGAGCGCCTTCAGGGGCGTGCGCAAGCCTGGCACCGCGGGCAGCGAGCTTTCGATGCCGACGTAGTAGGTGCGCGGCACTCCGCCGCGAATCCGTACACCGCGACCGGCGCGAGCCAATCCATAATACGCCGCCCCTCGGGCTACGGCGTGCATCAAGTCCTCGCCGAGCAAGGGCGCAGCAGGACCCAGACCTTCCTCCGCCAGCCAGCCGTTGAGCACATCGAGAATTCGTTGCCGCACCAGGTCCGAGCGCAGCACTCCGCCATTGAACAAGACATGGGTGGGCGCGGCCAATCCGCTGGCGCCGCGGCGCACGGCTCCCTGCTCGGATTGCGCCGCCTGCTGGCGCAGGAAGCGGGCCAGATGGCGCGTGATGGCCGCATCGGCGGCGTACGGCAGCCCAATTTCCGCTAAGCCCATTCTGCGGCGCTGCGGCATGTCGTGGCTGGACACCGCCGGCAGAAAGCCCTGGTCCAGGAGACGCTCCACGTCTTCGGCGGCGAGCTTGGTCTTGATGGTTCCACCCACTAAGCCCGTCCCGCGCCCCAGGATGGTCACCGTCTCTTCGCGCTTCTTATTGTCCTTGGCGAGCAGCCGCTCCTTAGCCAGGCGGCACTGCTGCCAGAGCGTATGCACCTGCATCGCGTCCAGCTTGCTTCCCTTGTCGGCGAGCTGCTGCTCCAGATGCCGGGCCAGCGCCAGATCGATATTGTCGCCGCCCAGCAAAATGTGTTCGCCCACGGCCACGCGCTGAAGCGCCAGTTCTCCGGCTTGCTCGGTCACCGCGATCAGGGTGAAATCGGTGGTGCCGCCGCCGATGTCCACGACCAGAATCAAGTCGCCCACTCTGACGCGCTCGCGCCAGTCCGGATGCCGTTCGATCCAGGCGTAGAACGCGGCCTGCGGTTCCTCCAGGAGCAGCAAATTCTGGTAGCCGGCCTCTTCGGCGGCCTTGAGCGTGAGTTCGCGCGCCACCGCGTCGAACGACGCCGGCACTGTCACCAGCACTTGCTGATCGCGGAATGGAGCGTCGGGCATTTTCGAATCCCAGGCCTGGCGCAGATGCTCCAGATACCTGCGCGAGGCTTCCACCGGCGAAATTTTCTCCAGGCCTTCAGGCGCATTGGTCGGTAAGATAGGCGCCGTGCGATCCACACCGGCGTGCGACAGCCACGATTTCGCCGATGACACCAGCCGGTTGGCCACTTCGGCGCCGCGTTTCTGCGCCAGAGCCCCGGTAACGTACTCGGGCGATTCGTCCCAGGGCAGGGCGACGGACCCCTCCGGAAAATCCGACGGTCCAGGCAAGTACAGGAACGACGGCAGCAGCGGCTGATCCCGCACTTCGCCCGGATTCACCAACTGCGGCACTTCGAACAGGGAAACGGCGGGCTGCTCGCGCGGATCTCCGCCCTGCGGCGCAACGGCGAGCGCGCAGTTTGTGGTTCCCAGATCAATTCCGATGACGTATTGGATTGGCAAAGCTTGTTTTGACAAGACGGCTCAGGGCCGCGCTTCCGAGGCTCGTGATCCACTCTAGTGTAACGCGCGAGTGCGCGTTGTGTAAGCCGATACCCTGGCGCGGCGCGAATGCTAAAATTATGATCGTTGTCACCGACCGACACGTTCACGGATGCGGCCGGCCGCTGGTTCTTGCAATCGGGAATCCAGGAAGCAAGCGGCGGTGTGGCGCGGTACTACCGATCAGACCTCCGCCAGCACGCGCGCGTATCCACTGAAATCACCGGCTATGCGGTCAGCGCTCTGCTGTTCCTTCACCGGCGTACCGGGGATTCCGCCTATCTGGAGGCAGGACTGAGGGCCGCGCGCTTCTTGACCAGGAGTGCCTGGGACAAACAGCTGGGCACGTTTCCATTCGAGCATGTGAATGGCGGACCGGAGAATGCGTACTCGTATTTTTTCGACTCCGGGATCATCGTGCGCGGCCTCTTGTGCGCCTGGCGCGCGACCGCAGATCCCGAATTCCTTGAGACCGCCATCGCGGGGGGACGAGCGATGCTGGCCGATTTCCCCGGCCACGGCGGCATCCATCCTATTCTCGAACTGCCCCACAAGCGGCCTCTGGCGTGGGAGCCGCGCTGGTCGGCCAGTCCCGGCTGCTATCAGCTAAAATCGGCGCTGGCCTGGCTGGAACTTTTCGAAGTCACCGGCGAGGACGCGTTTCTGCGGGGCTACGAAACGGCGCTTCAGGACGCGCTTGAAACCTATCGCCAGTTCCTGCCCGGCGATTCGGACCAGCACCGTGTTATGGACCGCCTGCATGCGTACTCGTATTTCCTGGAGGGTCTGTTGCCGGTGCTCGACCGGACGGAATGCGCCGCGGCTTTTCGCGAAGGCTTGGATCGCGCCACCGGATATCTTCGCGAAATTGCGCCCGTCTTCGCACGTTCCGATGTTTACGCGCAGGTGCTGCGGGTCCGGCTGCTGGGCGAAGCGCTGGGAGCGTTGCCGCTCGATCCGTCGGGCGAAGCAGCGCATGAGGCCGAGCAGGCGGCGAGCTTTCAAATCGAGGCGGATAATTCTCAAGGCGATCCTCGCGTGAGCGGAGGATTCGTCTTCGGGCGGAAACAGGGGCAAGAGTTGCCGTTCGTCAACCCGGTTTCGACGGCATTTTGCGTGCAGGCGCTGGCGATGTGGGCCGACCGAATGACGGGCCGCTTCGAGGTTGATCGTCAAGCCCTGATCTGACCGCTAATGTGCGGGCGGAGGCGGCGACGATACCGCCGCGGGTGCTGCGGGCGGCGGCGATTTGCCGATCCACTCGCCCAGCCATTCCAGAAATGTGTTGTACCACAGCACTGAATTCTGCGGCTTCAGGATCCAGTGCCCCTCATCGGGGAAAACCAGCAGCTTCGACGGGACCTTCTGCATTTGCAAAGCGGTGAAAAGCTGCAGGCCCTGGGTGTACGGCACGCGGAAATCCAGTTCGCCGTGGATCACCAGCGTGGGCGTGTGGAAGTCCTTGGCGAAGAAACTGGGCGACCATTTCGCGTATGAATCCGGATTGTCCCAGGGCGTGCCGTCGAACTCCCACAGCGGAAACCACAGCTCTTCGGTGGCCCCGAATTCGCTGCGCAGATCGTAGACGCCGGCGTGCGATACCAGCGCCTTGAAGCGCTGCGTGTGGCCCAGCATCCAATCGATCATGTAGCCGCCGTAGGAGCCGCCGGCCGCCGCCAGGCGATTCGGGTCGGCATAGGGCAGCGTCACCACATGGTCGGCCACCGCCATGATGTCGTCGAACGCTTTGCCGCCCCAATCGTCCCGGATGTCGTCGATGAACTTCTGGCCATAGCCGGTGGAGCCGCGCGGATTGGGCATGACCACCACGTAACCGGCGGCCGCAAACACCTGCGCGTTCCAGCGATAGGTCCAGCTTTCGCCCCAGTCGCCTTCCGGGCCGCCGTGGATCAACAACATAACCGGATATTTCTGATTTGGCTGAAAGTTCGGCGGCTTCACCACGAAACTCTGGATGCGCGTTTTGTCGGCCGCATCCACCCAGAAATCTTCCAGCGGCGTCAGAGCGTTTTGCGCGAGCAATCCGTCATTCAAATGCGTCAGCGCCACCGGAGCCCCGCCGCTGGAACTGGCGCGATAAATCTCGCTGGGCGCCGATCCCGTCTCGCCCGTGTAGATCATCGTCTTGCCGTCCGCGGTCAGCTTCATGTCGTCCAGCATGCTGGCGCCGCTGACCACGATGCGCGTGGCTCCTCCGGCGGCTGGAATCATCTCGATGCTTTGCGTTCCGCGATCCAGCACGGTGAAGAACAGGGCGTTGGAATCGGGCGACCAGGTGAAGCTCTCCACCCAGCGGTCCAGCGATTCGGTGAGCGCATTCACGCGTCCGGTGGCGCGATCGAGCACCATCAGACGCCAGCGGTCGCTCTCATAGCCGGCGCGCGCCTGGCTGCGATAGGCCAGCCACCTGCCGTCGGGAGAATACTGCGGGCTGGCGTCGGCGCCCGGGTTGTTTGTGATCTTGATAGAGTCGCCGCCGATGATCGGCACCACGAACAGATCCGTGTTGGTGCTGGTGGCGGGCACCGGATCGGCGTTCATCGTGTAGCAGACTTCTTTGGAATCCGCGCGAGATGGCGTAATCGTCCGGCCCGCCGAGCGAAAACGGCGGAACGTCGCGGTCGCCCGGCGTCAGATCCTTCACCGGGCCGCCCGCCACGTCGACGACCAACAGATGCGAGCGCCGCTTGCTCTGCCATGCGGTCCAGTGGCGATAGAGCAGCGTTGTGTAGGTGCGCGCCTTGACCACGCTGTTCTTCTCGGCGTCCAGACGATTCTTGTTGCAGGCGTCGTCGGGACAATCGGGAAAAACGCTGCTGGTGAAGACCAGTTTCTTGCCGTCCGGCGAAAACAGCACGCCGCCCGCTTCGGTGGAAAGGTTGGTGATCTGCCGGGCGTTCGATCCGTCGGCGTTCATGATCCATACCTGCGCCGAACCTGTGGGACCCAACCCAGCGCGATCCGAGATGAATGCGATCTGCTTGGAATCGGGCGACCATTCGGGCCGTTCGTTGTCGACACCCAGCATCGTGATCTGGCTGGGACGTCCGCCATTCACTGGAACCGTATAGATCTGTTTGGGCTTGGTGTTCTGCGCCAGATCAACGGTTTGAACGGTGAACGCTACGGTTTTGCCGTCGGGCGAAAGCTGAGGTTCCTGAATGCGCGCGATCTTGAGCAGGGCCTGCACGTCGAAGGGTTGCTTCTGGGCGGCGAGGCTCAGCGAGAACAAGAACAAAATGCACCAGGGACGCGCCAGCGGCATCATGACTCGATTGTGCCACAGGGCCCGGGGAAGAACGCCCCGTTTGACATTCGCGGCGGCTTGGCGCAAAATGCTCCTATAGCTGGCTATAGAAGGGCTTTGCCGTGAAAGCACTGTGGCTCATTGTCATTGGCGCGGTTGCGATCGAGATCACTCGCGACCTGTTCGTCCCCCAACTAACCTCGCTGCCACCGGCCGCGGCGGGATGGAAACTGGTGGAACAGACGACGCTCCCGCCCGCAGGCGCGCTCAAGGCTTGGCACGCCACCTATGACGGGGCGCCGCCCATGACCCTTACGCTCTACCAAATGCCCTGGTCGCCCAATAGCGCATGGGATGCGATTCAGAAATGGCGCACACGTCGCGGCGCGATGGCCTTCGCCAAAGGCAGCTATTTCGGCGTAGCGCAGTCACAGAACGCCGACCCGGCCACCATGAGGCGCTTCCTGCAGGGCGTAACAGCAGCCCTTCCCCCGGGAAGCGAAACTTTTCAATGAAGCATACCAACGACCGTTTGCAGGGCACACTGGACCTGCTGGTGCTCAAAACGCTAAACTCGCGCGGGCGCATGCATGGCTATGGCATCACGTTGCACGTCGAGCAAGTCTCAGAAGACGCGCTGCGGATCGAGGAAGGCTCGCTTTATCCGGCGTTGCATCGCATGACGCAGGCGGGCTGGCTGAAGGCGGAATGGGGAGCTTCGGAAAACAATCGGCGCGCGCGCTATTACGTCATCACTCCGGCGGGCCGCAAGCAGCTCGAGAGAGAGGAGAAGAACTGGACCGCGCTCACTGGCGCAGTGGCGCGCGTGCTTCAGTTCAGCGAATGATCGCATGTCATGGTTGAATCGATTCTCGAATCTTTTTCGCCGCCGGGCGTTGAATCGGGATCTGGAAGAGGAACTTCAGTTTCACTTCGACGCCCGAACGCGCGACAACATCGCAGCCGGAATGTCCCCGGATCAGGCCCGCCAGGACGCCCGGAAGCGCTTCGGCAATCGGATGCTCGCAAAGGAGCGAACCCGCGAAGCGAACATCTTCGGATGGATGGAATCGCTCGGGCAGGATCTGCGACACGGCTGCCGGATGTTCATCAATACTCCCGGATTCACAGCGGTGGCTGTGGTCTCGCTGGCCCTTGGCACGGGCGCGAACACCGCCATGTTCAGCACCACGGACGCATTGCTGCTGAGGCCGCTGCCGGTAGAGCGCCCGGGCGATCTGGTCAACATCGGCTCGGATTTATCGACCACCGATTTCCGCTTTAGCTACACGTCCTATCTGAATTACCTCGACATTCGGGATCGCACCACCAGCTTCGACGGCGTGGTTGCGTTCGCTTCCATCACCGCCGGATTCGCGGCGCAGTCGAACGCGCTGCCGCAAATGACAGTTGGAATGGTGGTGAGCGGTAATCTCTTGCAAGTGCTGGGAGTGCAGCCGCGGATGGGCCGGGCGTTTCGGGCGGATGAAGACAAAGTTCCCGGCCGCGACGCCGTAGTGGTTTTGAGCCACGGAATGTGGGAGCAGTTGGGCTCCGATCCCAGGATTCTGGGCCGCAGCGTGAAGATCGCCGGAATCGACTTTACCGTGGTTGGTGTCGCGCCTTCCAGTTTCACTGGACCAGACCGGAACCGGCACCCCGCGTTCTATGTGCCCGTCATGATGTGGCCGCGTCTGACCGGCGAACCGCGAGTTCTCGATGCCCGCGACTACTGGGGGCTGCGCGTCAAGGGACGCAGGAAACCGGGAGTCACTCTCACTCAAGTGCAGGCGGAAATGGACCACCTGGCGAAGACTCTGGAGCAAGCTTATCCAGAGACCAACAGCAATCAACGCCTGAGGGTCTTCACTGAGCTCGAGGCCGCGATGATGGAAAACCGCATCCGCGGCGGGGGGACCGTGATTGTCAGCATACTGGCGTTGGCCGTCCTGATTGTCGCCTGCGCGAACGTAGCCGGACTGCTGACCAGCCGCGCTCCCGTGCGCGCCCGGGAGATCGGCCTGCGCCTGGCGATCGGAGCGGGGCGCGTGCGGTTGATTCGCCAGTTGCTTACCGAGGGTTTACTGATCGCCGTCGCTGGCGGGCTGCTGGGCTTGCCGCTGGCGTACCTAGGAATTACGCTGCTGCGGCAGATCCAGTACCCCACCGAACTGTTCTTCATTCCCCGCATCGAACTGGATGAGCGCGCGCTGGTGTTCAGCATTGGAATCGCGATGCTGAGCGCGATCCTGTTTGGATTTATTCCGGCCATCCAAACTACGCGCGCCGACCTGACTACCGCGCTGAAGGCCGCCGAGGCGAGGGTCGCCGGCGGAAGGCGTCAATGGGGACGGAGTCTGCTGGTGGCGGCGCAGGTGGCGGTTTCGCTTGTGCTGCTCACCATGGCTGGCTTTGCGTATCGGACACTTGCGGGCGACCTCCAAGGGAGCACGGGGTTCCGGACCAATCACATGCTGTTGATGAAACTGGATCCAGGCCTGCTGCGGTACGACAGGAATGAAACACAGCGATTTTATGAGCGCCTGGGCCGCGAGGCGCGGAATGCGGCCGGCGTGAAGTCGGCGACGCTGGCTTCCGCCGTTCCACTTTCCTACCCGGATACCACCTGGATTCGACCGGAGGGCCATCGATTCCCGCCTGGCCAGGAAAGCGCGAGCGTGCTTTTCTGCGCCGCGGACGAGCATTACTTCGATACGGTAGACCTTAGAATTGAGCGCGGGCGCGGATTCCTGGCGACCGATAGCGCCGATGCGCCGCGCATCGCGGTGGTGAACGAAACGCTGGCCGGACATTATTGGCCGGGCCAGGATCCGCTGGGAAAGCGCTTCCGGATGAACAATGCGAAAGGCCCCTGGGTGGAAATCGTCGGCGTGGCCAAGAATAGCCGGTACTTATTTGTCGGCGAACCGCCCACCGACTTTGTGTATTTCCCCTACCGCCAGCACCCCATGCAGAGGATGATTCTCATGGCCGAGTCCACGGGCGATTCAGCGAGTATTCTGACGCCGCTGCGGGAGGTGGTGCGGCGCTTGGATCCGAACATGCCGGTCTACGACGTCCGCACCATGGAGGAGCATTACTACGCGCTCGCCACCAGCGTCGGACAGGTGATCGTCGAAATTGTCGGGGGCATGGGATTGATGGGCATCGGACTGGCGCTGGCCGGTCTGTATGGTTTGATGTCGTATGCGGTCAGCCGGAGGACGCGCGAAATCGGAATCCGAATGGCGGTGGGAGCCGACCGCGCCGCGGTGGTGAGAATGGTGCTGCGGCAGGGAATTATTCCAGTTTTATGTGGCTTGGCGATCGGCCTGGCCCTGAGCGCCGGCGCGGGCCGGTTGCTGGCCGCTTCGTTTCCCATGAGCGAGCGAGTGGGTCCGGCTTTGTACGGGCTGATCGCGCCGGTTCTGTTGTTGGTGGCGATGCTTGCAGCGTTCGTACCGGCGCGCCGCGCCGCGCTGGTGGATCCGATGGCCGCGCTGCGGGACGAGTAATCGCTGAGGAATCGGGTAAACTAAAACTAATGGCGACTAACGTAAAAGCGCAGGCCGCGGCGCCGCCCGCGCGCGGATGGTACGGCGTGGTTTTGCTCGCCTGGCTGGTCCCGGGCGGCGGTCATTTCCTGCTGAAACGGCCCGGGCGTGGAGCCTTGTTGCTGGCGTCTGTGGCCATCATGTTCCTGCTCGGATTGATGATGCGTGGCGCCATGTTTCAACCGCAGACCGGCGACGTGCTCACTACCATCATTTATTGCGGTGGATTTGTGGGTGATCTGGCATCCGGCCTGTTTTATCTGCTTACGGTTTGGCTGGGATATGCGCAGCCCGATATGGCTGGGCACGTGCACGACTATGGCAGCAAATTCCTGGTGGCCGCCGGCCTGTTGAACGTGCTGGCCATGGTGGACGCCTACGAAATCGCCACGGGTGAAAAAGAATAATGCCGAAAATGAATCTTTCGCATTTTGAAGCGGCGATTTTGTTCGCGCTCCTTTCTTCGGTGGTGCTGGGCGTGATCACCAAGCGCACCGACGCGGAACGGCTGCGCTACGGCATCCGTTGTTTCGCCTACTTCGTGATCGCGCTGATCGGCTTAGGCTGGCTCATGAAGCTGGGCCACGGCTAACGGAATAGCTTTACTTGTCGTTTTTGCAATCGCCCTTGCACACAGTTTGAGAAAGCTGGCGCGGTGGCCCCAGCGTTCCTGGATCGGAGACGGTGGGCCGTTGAACGCTGAGTGTTTGGACGACGGTCTTGTTGGGGCCTGGCGCGCTCTCGATCATTTGCCTTTCCGTCAGCTTTAACCCCGATTCGTTGCCGCTCACGGTGCCGGGAGCGTTCAGCGAATAAATATCGACGACGCTGTCTTTAGAACCATCCGCCCGCGTGACGGTTTTCGTCACCGTCTGCCCATGGAGTTGGAGTTCGCCGTTGGAGCCTCGCTCGTACTCGGCGCTGTTGTCGGAGGCCTCCGAACCTTGTACCGTATGCTCGGTGGTCTGGCGCACGGCGGCATAGAATCCACCGTTCCCATCGCGCCGATAAGTGGTGGTCTCGGCGTGGTAGCTGTCGCCTTGCTTGCTCACGGTCTGGCTTTGCTTTTCCACCGGCTCCAGGCCATTCACGGTGGGACGCTCCACTACCGTTTCGGACGTTTCACCAGAGCCGCTCTTTTGCGTATCGGTGACCGATTTTTCGGTGACCTGCGCGTTCCCGTTGATGTCGGTGGTATAGGTGGTGCTTTGGACGGTGGAACCGCCGTCGGACCGCTTCTGCTCTTCGATGATCTGCCGTACGGGCGGCAAGGGATTGCCCTGCGGGTCGTACCGTTGAACAATCCGCTCGGTTTCTTTGCCGGACGAATCGTTCCGCAGTACACGCGTTTCCACTTTCTCCATCGGAACCGTGCGTCCATTGATGGTCTGGGTGGTCACCGTGGTTTGGGATCCGTTGGGCGATTCGGTTCGCGAAATCGTCGGGCCATCCGGAATGCGATTCCCATTGATGTCCACCTGAGTGGTAGTGCTTACGTTGGATTCTTGGGCCCCCAGAGACAGCCAGCAGGTAAGCGTGGCCAGCGAGCAGGCAAAGATACAGCGCTTCACGATTCCAGGCTAGCGTTGTTTACCCAATTCGACAATGCGGCGAACGCCTTAGATGGCGGCTCTCCCAAACACGCAGTCGCCGTTCCGAAATAGCGAAAACCGCTTGCCCACGCGCGCGGCTCAGAATTGCGAGTGCGTGTTTGCGGATGTTTACCAAAGCTGCGACCGTCAGGGAGACGGCCCCTAAACGCCTTTCTCCACATCCTGCCAAAAGAGCCCGTAAAGAGGACTTCCACGCGCTGAGTACCAATAAGAATCCAAGCCGAATTGCCGATAAACCCTCGGGGACCTGTGTGGACGGCGATCTAACCAAGGAAACAGACCTTATCAGAGCCATTCTGCAGACCTGCGGAGCTTTGGTGGTCGTGTTTGATACCGCAGGCCGGATCGTCCTTTGTAACCGCGCCTGTGAACAGGTGTTGGGGTATTCGAGCGCTGAGCTGAAGGGGAAGATGTTTTTCGACGTTTTCGTAAGTCCGGAGGGCCGGGAGCAGAGCCGCAAGCGTCTGGAATACGGCGTTTCGGCGCGGGCGGCATCCGCCTTTGAGAACGAATGGATCGCCAAATCGGGCGAGCGACGCCGGATCTCATTTTCGAACGTTCCCATGCTGAACGCAGACGGCGAGGTGGAGTACTACATCACCACAGGCATCGACATTACGGATCGGCACCACGCCAACCAGGAATTGCTGAAGTCGGAGAACCGGTTCCGCTCCATTTGGGAAGCCTCGTGCGAGCCCATGTTTCTCACCGATAGCACCGGCACCATCCTGAAGGTCAACGCTGCTTTCGCCGCCATGCTGGATAGCGACGGGGGGTCGCTCGAAGGGCTGCATGTGACGGGTCTCTTTCATCCCGAAGAGCGCGAAGGAGTGCTTGAATTTCACCGGGCGTGTTACGCGTCCGGCGTGAAAGAGCACGTCTTCGAACGCGAGCTGCATTTCATGCAGGGACGGTCCGGCGTCTTCGAAAATTCGGTAACGCGCGTGGATATTCCCGGCCAGCCGCCCCAGATGCTCTGCATACTGCGGGACGTAACGGAGCGAATGCACAGCGCACAGGCTTTGGCTCGTGCCAAGGAGGCCGCCGAAGCCGCCAACCGGGAGCTGCTGGCGGCCAATCGCAATCTGGAAGAAACCGGCCGTTTAGCGCGCGAAATGGCGGACCGCGCGGAGGCGCTGAGCGCCGCCAAGAGCGATTTTCTGGCGAACATGACGCACGAGGTCCGCACGCCGCTCAACGGCATTCTGGGGATGACGGGACTGGCGCTCGAAACCGAGCTCAAGAACGATCAGCGCGAATACCTGGAGCTGGTAAGATCCTCGGCTGAGGCGCTGTTGAGCTTGGTGAACGATGTTCTGGATTTTTCCAAATATGAAGTCGGCAAGCTGAGTCTGGACTGTGTGGAGTTCTCGCTGCGGTCGCTGTTGCGGGACTTGCTGCGGCCACTGGCGCTGCGCGCTTCGATGAGCGGGCTGGCCTTCGAATCGGTGGTGGATGACCGGGTGCCGGACCGTTTGATTGGGGACCCGCTGCGGATCAGCCAGGTGCTCCGCAATCTGGCCGGCAACGCCATCAAGTTCACCAGAGAAGGCAAGGTGTCGGTGCATGTCCGGGCCGAGTCCGTGCAAGGCTCGAAACTGACGCTGTGCGTCAGCGTGGCGGACACCGGCATTGGCGTTCCGCCGGAAAAGCATCAGATGATCTTTGAGCCCTTCACGCAAGCCGACGGCTCTACTACTCGCCAGTACGGGGGCACGGGCCTGGGGCTGTCGATATCTTCGGGCTTGGTGCAATTAATGGGCGGGCGCATCTGGGTGGAGAGCGAACTGGGGCGGGGCAGCACCTTTCATTTCACCTTCCTTGCCGATCTGCCCGCGGCGGAGCCGTCCGACGAACCCCCACTTCCGAACGCCGCCATTCGCCAGCCCGCCAAAAGAAAACTCCATATCCTGCTCGCGGAGGATAACAGCGTCAATCAACGTTTAGCGGCCCGGTTGCTGGAGCGCGAGGGGCATGCGGTAACCATTGCCGGTTGCGGGCAACAGGCGTTGGACTTGCTTGAAGGGAGCCAGGGCGCGCAGCACCGCTTTGATCTGATCCTGATGGACGTGCAGATGCCCGGCCTGGACGGCCTGCAGGCCACCTCGCGGATCCGGGAGCAGGAGCGCGGTACAGGCCAGCGGGTCCCGATCGTGGCCATGACCGCGCAGGCTGGCGAGTCGGACCGGCTGCGGTGTTTGGAATCCGGAATGGACGCTTACGTCGCCAAGCCGGTGCGCGTGCCGGAACTTATGAAAATAATCGAATCTGTAATGCTGGGAGGAAACGCAATGAATGCCGATTTAACATCCGAGGATTCTTCGGTGGAGGCGCAACTGCAGCAACTGGACGAATCGCTCGCGCTCACCCGCGTGGGCGGAGACGCCGATTTGCTGAAAGAAGTGGTCGAATTGTTCCTCGACGATTATCCTTCGACGTTCGAAAAAATCAAGGGCGCGGTTGCCAGCCAGGATGCCAAAGCTCTGGAGCATCACGCGCACAGCCTGAAGGGCTCGGTGTCCACCTTCGGCGCCAACCGCGCGTTTGAAGCCGCGTTTGCACTGGAAAAGCAAGGCCGCAGCGGCGATCTGACCGGCGCCGGGGACTGTCTGGTGCAGTTGGAAAAAGCCCTGGAAGCGCTGCGCCCCGAACTGGTCTCCATCCAGACCAGGTAGCCGCCAGCGAGAGCGTCCGGCGCCGGAAACGCGCGGCGTGTCTGCTATAGTGGTGGTCTGCTCACCTATGGCATCTACCACCGTAACGGAAATCGTCTGTGCGCATAGCCCCGATTCCGACGACGCTTACATGTTTTACGGCCTGGCGACCAAAAAGATCCGCTCGCGGCTGGTTTCCTTCCGGCATGTACTGGAAGACATCGAATCGTTGAATCGCAAGGCGCTGGAAGGCGCTTACGAACTCACTGCCATTTCCTATCACGCCTATCCGTATATCGCCGACAAGTACGTGCTGATGGCCAGCGGCTCCAGTATCGGCGACGGCTACGGCCCCATCCTGGTGAGCGTGAAACCGATGGCGCCGGAAGAAATCAAGGGAAAAAAGATAGCGATTCCGGGACGAATGACCAGCGCCTATCTGGCCCTGAAGTTGTTTCAGCCTGATTTTGAGGAAGTCCCCATGCCGTTCGACAAAATCCTGGACGCGGTGGCCGATCACACCGTCGACGCGGGATTGATCATCCACGAAGGCCAGTTGACGTACGGCAAGAGCGGCTTCCACAACGTGGTGGATTTAGGCCGCTGGTGGAAGAACGAATACGATCTGCCGCTGCCGTTGGGCGGGAACGTGCTTTTGCGGTCGCTGCCCGACGACATCAAAAGCGAGTGCTGCCGGGTGATGCGCGAGAGCATACAGTACGCCTTGGATCATGGGGAAGAATCGCTGAATTACGCGCTGCAATTCGCGCGCGATCTGGAGCCCCGGCTGGCCGAAAAATTCGTCGGAATGTATGTGAATCACTTCACCGTGGACTGCGGCGACCTGGTGCCGAAGGCGGCGCAAAAGCTGCTCGACATGGGCTATGAGGCCGGTCTCATCAGCAAGAAGGTGACCGTGGAATTCGTTCGCTGAGGTTTAGGTTTATGTCGTTCCGTTGGTATCGTGCGTGGCCCTGTCTGGCGCTCACGGCCGCTGCGTTGTGGGCCCAGGCGCCGGCCCAAAACGACACCCAGCCATCCGCACCGCCCGTGCAAACCGCTGACGACGCCAAAGCGCGAGCCAAAGCCGTTCGCGAGTATGGCAAAAGCGGCGGGTCGGAAATTATTCCCAAGCTCGAAACGTATCTTGTTGACCCGGATGTGGACGTCCGCCGGGATGCAGTAAAGGCCATCGTCGATATCGGCACCGAGCGCAGCCTGGATCCGCTCATCAAAGCCACTAGCGATAACGACCCGGAGATCCAGATTCGCGCCACCGACGGCCTGGTGAATTTCTATGCGCCCGGTTACGTGAAGACCGGCCTCACCGCGCCGCTCAGGCGAGCCGGATCGTCCATCAAGGGGAAGTTCACCGACACTAATGATCTGGTGATCGATCCGTATATCCAGCCGCGGCCGGAAGTGATCGCCGCCCTGGGACATGTCGCGAGCGGCGGCGCCAGCCTGGAAGCGCGCGCCAATGCAGCGCGAGCAGTGGGCATCTTGCGCGGCCGCCAGGCGCTCCCGGACCTGGAGCAGGCGCTGCGCTCCAAGGACAGCGATGTCATCTATGAAGCGCTAGTGGCCATCGAGAAAATCCGCGATCCGAGCGCCGGGCCGAACCTCGCCTTTCTGCTGCACGACCTGAACGAAAAAGTTCAAGTCACCGCGATTGAGGCCACTGGCCTTTTGATGAACCGTGCGGCGATCAACGATCTGCGCGACATTCTGGATCGTTCCCGCAACATGAAGGTAAAACGCGCAGCGCTTACCGCCATGGCCCAGATGCCCGATCCGCAATTGCACGGCGTCTACGTCACTTACCTCGATCACAAGGACGACGGCTTGCGTGAAGCCGCGGCGGAAGGTTTGGGGCGGCTCAAGAATCCCGCCGACATGGCTACGATCGAGCGCGCGTTCAACAACGAAAATAAGACCGAGCCCCGGCTTTCTGCGGCCTTCGCGCTGGTTAGTCTCGGCAAGCGGGGCATGGGCGAATTCGATCCTCTGCGGTATCTGGTGAACAATTTGAACTCCACCGCCTATCGCGGCGTCTCAAAGGCCTATCTGACCGAACTGGCCCGCGATCCTGAAGTCCGTCAGGCGCTGTATCCGGATCTCAAGGAGCCGGGCGCCACCAAGGATGAGAAAACCGGTCTGGCAGAGGTGCTGGCAGCCAGCGGCGGCGCAGATGCTGTCGCGCCTCTGGAGGCGCTCTCCCAGGATACGGACACCGACGTTTCCCAAGAGGGATTGCGAGCCGTAAAAAATCTCCGGTCTCGGCTTCCGTAGCGGTTACAAAGCAACAGCTCAACTTTTTTGGCACTCCAAATGCGGGAAAATAGAAACGTGAGAGCCTTCGCGTTTTCTCTGCTCGCGTTGCTAACCGGCTTGGCGGCTTTTTCTCCAGCCCAAGACACAAAATCCGACGCTCCAACCCAAAGCGCTCCGGCCGCGGCCGAAAGCAAGCCGGTGCCGGTGTCGTTGGGCGAACTCAGCATGTCGCTGGAAGGCCTGGTGAATCGAGTGCGTCCGGCCGTGGTGCAGATTTTTTCCACCGGCTACGTGACAGCCGACGATTCCGACTCCAGCAATACCGCGGCTTTGCTGTCCAGACAACTCAGCACCGGCTCGGGAATCATTGTTTCCGATGACGGCTTCATTGTCACCAACGCGCACGTGGTCCAGGGGGCACGGCGAATCCAGGTGAGGCTTTCGGTGCCGGGAACCGGCGGACGCGCGCCGATGTTCCAGCCGGAAGTAAAGCTGATGGACGCCAAGCTGATTGGTCTGGATCGTGAAATGGATGTGGCGCTGATCAAAATTCCGAGGACCGGACTTCCGCATCTGGCCTTAGGCAACTCGGATGCCGTCCGGCAGGGCGAGCTGGTGATGGCTTTCGGAAACCCGAGGGGCTTGGAAGGGTCGGTCAGCATGGGCGTGGTCAGCTCCACTTCGCGCGAACTCCACCCGGACGATTTTTTGGCGTACATTCAGACCGATGCGCCCATCAATCCGGGCAACAGCGGCGGTCCGCTGATCGATTCGCAGGGGCGCGTGGTGGGCATCAACACGTTCATTCTTTCCCAATCCGGAGGCAGCGAGGGGCTCGGGTTTGCGATTCCCAGCAACATGGTGAACACCGTGTACCAGCAGCTTCGCAAAGAGGGGCACGTGCACCGCGGCAAGATCGGGATTTATGTGCAGACCATCACTCCCGCCTTAGCCGACGGCCTGAATCTTTCTCGGGACTGGGGCGTTTTAGTGGGCGATGTCTCGCCGGACGGGCCGGCTGAGCGGGCCGGCGTCAAGGTGGGCGATATCGTGCTTACATTGAACGGCCGCGTGATGCGGAATGCGCGGCAACTGGAGTCCTATATTTTCCGCTCTCCGATGAAGCAACAGATTACTTTGCAGGTGCAGCGCGGCCAGGATCAACTGAGCATCGACGTGCCGGTGATCGATAGCGTGGACGATCCGCAGCGTTTCGCCGACATGGTAAATCCAGAGGATAACCTGGTGCCGAAACTTGGCATTCTGGGCATCGGGATCGACAAGACTCTGGCTGCCATGCTGCCGGACCTGCGGAATTCCTACGGGGTGGTGGTGGCCGCCGGATCCAGCCCCACCGATCTGACAAGCGGAAGCGGGCTCCAGCCGGGAGACGTCATTTATTCGGTGAACAAGGCTCCGGTGGCGACGGTGGAGGCACTCAGGAAAAAGGTGGACGAGTTCAAATCGGGCGACGAACTGGCCATGCAGATTGAGCGCTCCGGACGGTTGATGTTTGTTGCCGTTGTCCTGGAATAAGTTGTCCTGGAATAAAATGCTCGAATGAAGCCGAGCCGGATAATTGCGCTCATCCTGATCGCGGCCGGCGGCGCTTGGGCGCAGACCCACCCTCGCGTGAAGCCCGCCGCCACTGTGGATCGCGGTCCCGTGCCCACTTCCTACACCGTCGAGAATCTGATGGTGGAAGGCAATCACCAGTACACACCAGAGCAGATTTTCGCTGCAGCCGGCCTGCGCGTGGGCCAGAAGGCGGGCAAGGCCGAATTCGACGCGGCGCGTGAGAAGCTGGTGGCCAGCGGAGCGTTCGACAACGTCAGCTATCGCTATGCGCCTTCCCAAGACAACGAAGGGTACGACGCGACATATGAAGTCGCGGAGGTCGCCCAGGTTTACCCCATCCGTTTTCAGGAGTTGCCCGCCGGCGATGGGCAGCTTCGGGCCTGGCTGAAACAGAAAGATCCCTTGTTCGGCGAAAAAATCCCGGCCACGAAACCGGTGGTGGATCGCTACGTGGCGTGGATTTCCGAATTCCTGGCGAAGCAGGGCTATCGGCAGCCAGTGGCCGGGAAGTTGAACGCGGATGTCGGCGAGGATCTGGCTGTGGTGTTCCGTCCGGCCAAAGGGCCGCCCGCGATCGCGCATGTGGTGTTTACCGGCACCGGCGAAATTCCGGCGGGAACCCTGCAGACCGCGATGTATGGCGTCGCGATCGGCGTTCTTTACTCGGAGCCGCGCGTACGGCTGCTGCTGGACAATACGATTCGCCCGATCTATGAGGCGCATGGATTGCTGCGCGTGGCGTTTCCGAAGATCGAAACCGCGCCGGCCAAGGACGTAGACGGCACCACCGTAACCATCCAAGTGACGCCGGGGCCGGTCTACAAGCTGGAACGGGTAAGCTTCGTGGGCGCCGATTATTCGCGCTCGGAATGGAAAGATCTGGCCAAGCTGAAGACCGATCAGACAGTGAATTTCGACGACGTGAAAGCCGCGCAGGAGAGAATCCGGCTCAATCAGCGCCGCGCGGGGCATCTGGACGCCACTTCGCAGGTGAAGCGCGACGTCAACGACACCGAACACACGGTGGCGATCGAATTTGAGATCGATCCGGGACCGCTCTATAAGGTGGGCAAGGTGGATATGGTGGGCCTGGATCTTGTGAGCGAGCCGGAGATCCGCAAGATGTGGGGCATGGCGCCGGGCAGGCCTTTTAACGTCGAGTATCCGGATCATTTCCTGGCCCGGGTGAAAGAACTGGGAGTATTCGACAACCTGAAGACCACGCGGGCGGAGACTAAGATCAACGCGAAAAATCACACTGTGGACGTGATTTTGTACTTCAACAAATGACTGGTATTCCGCTAAATGTTGGTTGATGACGTCAGTCCGCACCAAGACCGCCATCACGGTAAGGCCCGAATGCTCCGGGCCTTTTTGCGTTGGATGGCCGAAGGTACGCAAGTGAAACTGAAGTTGGTCGGAATCGTGCTCGTCGCGATGATCGGATTCTCACAACAAGCGCCTGACACCGGTGAACTATGGCGCAACATCAGGAACGTGCTGACCGGTACGGACGGGGACCGCTATTTCAAGCAGCAACTTGAAGGGGTCGAGCTTCCGAGGTTGGACGGCAAAGTGGTTTCCCAGTCATCGGCACATGAACTCATCGTGAATGTTGATGATCCTGCGGGAGATGCAAGACTGCAATTTTTGTTGGCGCTGAAAGGCACCGTTGCGGCCGGTACGTCTGTTCATTTTCGAGGCGTGGCACGTTCCTACACCAAGAATCCGTACCAGCTAACATTAGCTATTCTCGAAGATGAGAAAATCGAGGGCTTGCCTCCCGGTGCCACACGTTAGCGTTCAATCAAGATTTAGCTGACTACCAAATGACTCCGCGCGCTGCCTTGGCTGGTATTCTATAGGGAAGTGGCATCCCCGTTTAATTTTCACTTGGAGCAATACGATGGTCCGCTGGACCTGCTGCTCGATCTCATCCGCAAGCAACAGATCAACATCTACGACATCCCCATCGCCTCCATCACGCAGCAGTACCTGGAATACATGCAGCGCGCCATGGAGCTGGATATCGAGCTGAGCTCCGAATTCGTTTACATGGCCGCGACGCTGATCCACATCAAGTCGCGAATGCTGCTGCCCAAGGATCCGGAGCTGGACAAGATCTCACCCGAGGAAGACCCGCGCCAGGAGCTGGTGGACCGGCTGCTCGAACACGAGCGCTTCAAGAACGCGGCCGAAATGCTGCAGCAGAAGCGCATGGTGGAAGATGTCTCCTGGTCGAACCCGCAAATGGCGCAGTTTCTGGCCGAGAACGAAGAGCCGGAACTGGCGGTTACGCTTGTTCGATCTGGTGAAGACGCTGCAAACCGTGCTGGAGCGCGCCAAGAACCGGCCCATCTACGAAGTCGGCAAAGAAGACGTCAGCATCCCCGACATGATTCGCTATCTGGAGCGGGTGTTCGGCGAGCTTCGCACCGGCGAACCGATTGCGGCCGCCGAGCTGTTCGAGAGACAGGGCAGCCGCCGCGCCATGATCTGCCTGTTCCTGGCCATGCTCGAGCTGGTGCGCCGCCAGGCGCTGATGTTGACCCAGCAGGACGCCTTCGGCGAAATTGGATTGAAGAAGCAGCGAACGTTCGACGAAGTGCTCGGCCAATCGCTGGTCGCCGCCGAAGAAGAATACAGATAAGGCGAGGAATATAGCTTAAGCCGCAATGGAACCCACCGAAGTCCAATTGGACCCCGAGACCGATCTGCTCCCGGGTGTCGCAACTTCAAACTCAGGCATCGAGCTCCCCGACGAGCAACTGCGGGCCGTGGTGGAAGCGGTGATCTATGTGACCGACGAGCCGTTGTCGGCCGATCAGATCGCGACCGCTTTGCAACAGCCGGCGGCGAGAATCGGGCAGGTGCTCGCAGGAACTGACCGCCGAATACAACAAGCCCGAGCACGGGCTCACCATTCGCGAGGTGGCCGGCGGATACAAGATGTCCACCAAGCCGGAGCATCATGAGGCCATGCGCGCGTTCGTCAAGAATCTCAAGCCGCCGCTCAAGCTTTCGCTCGCCGCGCTCGAAACTCTGGCGCTGATCGCTTATAAGCAGCCCATCACCGCGCCCGAAGATCATGGAGATGCGCGGCGTGCAAGGCGCGGGCGTGATGAAGACGCTGCTGGATCGCAAGCTGATCGCCACCGCGGGCCGCAAGAACGTGCTCGGCAAGCCGATTCTGTACAAAACCACGAAGGAATTTCTGGTGCAGTTCG
Source organism: Bryobacterales bacterium (assembly GCA_963735145.1). Lineage (GTDB taxonomy): Bacteria > Acidobacteriota > Terriglobia > Bryobacterales > Bryobacteraceae > Palsa-89. Next base: position 569,667 of record CAVTJS010000005.1, read on the forward strand.
GTTTGAAGGATCTGAGCGAGCTGCCCACGCTGAAGGAATTTGAGGAGCTGGGCCGATTGTCGATGGGCGATGAAGAGATACTGCCGGAGGCTCCACCAGAGGCTGAAAGTGACGTGCCGCCCACCGAGCAAGCTGCCGCCGAGTCAGCGGAATAGATGGCCGAAGAACGGCTGCAGAAGATGCTCGCCCACGCCGGCGTCGCAAGCCGCCGCCATGCCGAGCAATGATTATCGAAGGCCGCGTGACGGTGAATGGCGCGGTGATCACCGAGCTGGGGACCAAGGCCGACCCCGAGCACGACCACATCAAAGTGGATGGCAAGCGAGTGGGCGCGCCGGAGCGCCTGGTGTACCTGGCCATGAACAAACCCAAGGACTGCATGTCCACGGTGAGCGATCCGGAGGGCCGGGCCACCGTGATGGATCTGCTGCGCGGCGTGAAGGCGCGCGTGTATCCGGTGGGGCGTCTGGATTATTCGAGCGAAGGACTGCTGCTGCTCACCAACGACGGCGAGTTCGCCAAGCGCATCACCTCGGCCGCAAGCCACGTCACCAAGACCTATGCTGGTGAAGACCAACGGGCAGCTCTCGCCCGACCAGGAAGAGAAATTCCGCGAAGGCGTTCCGCTGGGCGGAAGAAGACGGCGCCGGCCGGCCTCAAGCTGATGCAGCGCGCGCAAAACCCCTGGTACGAAGTACGATTAATCGAAGGGCGGCAAAATCAGATTCGTCTCATGTTCAAACATTTCGGGCGGCTGGTGGAGAAGCTCAGGCGCGTCAGGATCGGTTTTCTGGAGCTGGGTTCGCTGCAACCGGGAAAGTTCCGGCACCTCACTCCCGCCGAGGTGGCGCGTTTTCGCAAGCTATTGGCGATGCCCGTGAATGGAGAGGAACGTTAGGCCGTGGGCGACATTGCCGAGCTGCTGCGCAAAAGCCGAGTCATCGCGGTGGTGGGGCTTTCGAGCAAGCGCGCCCGGCCTTCCTACGGCGTGGCTGAATACATGCAGCAGCAGGGATACCGGATCATTCCGGTGAATCCGAACGAAGCCGAGGTGCTGGGCGAGAAATCGTACGCGCGACTGGAAGACGTTCCCGAGCACGTCGATATCGTCGATATCTTCCGCCGCTCGGAACTCGTGGCGCCGATGGTGGAATCGGCCATCCGCATTGGCGCCTCCGCGGTGTGGATGCAGGAAGGCGTTGTCGATCAGGCGTCGGGCCGCAAAGCGAAGGCGGCCGGACTGGCGGTGGTGATCGACCGCTGCATTCTCAAAGAACACCAGCGTTACTTGCGTTGAACGCTTGCTGACGGGCGCGGTTCCGTAAGACTACTTCTCGATGTGAGAGACGTCCTGGTTGTTCTCGATGCACTCGTACTCTTCCACGCGCGTATTCGGCGGGCGGCGCAGCAACGCTCCGGTAACCCAGGGCTTAGTCAGCACCTTTGGATCGGTCACCGTGGCAGTGTAGGTGATGGTGTCGTCGCTGTTGAGCGTGAAGCGTTCCACGACGTGCAATTGTTCACTATGAAAAGTTCCCATGCCGCCGAGCCAGGTTTTGTCGTTGAAGCCGGTGGCATCCACGACCAGCGTGTCGCCGTCCCAGCGCGCCACCGAATCGCCCATCCAGGTGGGAACCAGATCGTTGGGATGCTGCAGCTTGTCATCCATCGGGATGACGCGAAACGCGTGGAACGATTCGTAGACGATCACCACCTCTTTCGGCTTCTCGACAATCTCAAACGGCATCGGCATGGTTGTGATGCGCGGAACGCCCGCCAGCAGACAGCGTAGCGTCGGGTCATCGGCTGCGGTAAGCGTTTTGCTCTTCGCTTCAGCCCAAGTCTGGTACGGCACCGGCTCGCGCTTCGGCGGAGGGTTCACGGGAGGCGGCAGCTTGACGGTGGAAAGCCCCGGTTCGCCATACAGGCTGACGCCGCCGCTTTGCCAGACTCCCGAAAGATCGGGCTTGCCGTTGGCCAGTCGCGGAATCGGCTTGGAGTTTTGCGCAAATGCCAGACAGGCCGATAACGCGGCCAGCGCGAGAAGCTTGGATGAGTGAATGGTCATGGCAACCTCTATTTCGCGGAGGTGGTCGTAGGGGCCGACGGAGGCCCGTTGCCGGCGGCCGGACCGGCAAACTTCTTGCCGCCATTGGGGAAGGTGATTTGCCGGCCCGCCACCCGCGTGGAGCTGTCTTTGGCCGGGTAAGCCGTCACCGTGACCAGATCGCCCACCTTGAGATCGTCCTTGGTGAATCCAGTCCGCTTCAAGGTGTTCGGAGGATAGCCCTCCACCGCCCAATTGACCACGTTGCCGCTCGCGTCCTTCACATCGATATAGAAGTAGATGTGCGGATTGGTCCACTCCACCTTGGTGATGGTGCCGGTGAGCGTGACCTCCCGGCTTTCGTACTCGGCGGCAAAGGAATGGTGCGCAAGAACGGGAATTGCCGCGACGAATAAACCGGCGCAGGCTGCCAGCAACGTGGGGAGTTTTGGCGTCTTCATGGAAACCTCCACTTGTAACAATTTCCGTACCAGTATTACACAGTCCATCAAGATTCGTGATGTACGTGCGGCCTGCTACTACGCAACGCAATTGCAACCGAACATTCAACATTCATGAAAGCGCGGCGCTGCGGACGCGTCCAGAAAACGATGAATCGTAGAACATTTCTCAAGACAACCGGCGCGATGGCAGCCACCACGCCCTTGCTCAGCGAACTGGCATCGGCTGCCACCCCGCTGCCGATATCCAGCACGTAGTGGTGGTGATGATGGAAAACCGCAGTTTCGATCACCTGCTCGGATGGCTGCCCAACGCCAACGGAAAACAAGCTGGTTTGGAATTCCCGAACAAGACCGGAGGAACCAATGCAACGTTCGAATTGGCTCCCGACTTCACAGGGTGCGCATATCCCGACCCGGATCATCGTTATTCGGGCGGCCGCACCGAAGTGAACGGCGGCAAAATGAACGGCTTTCTACAGCCCGCCTCCAACGGTCTCAACGCCATCGGATACTATCGCGAACAGGATCTTCCCTTCCGCTCGGCGTTGACACGCAATTACATCACTTGCGATCATTACTTCCCGTCTATCCTCGGTCCTACTTTTCCAAACCGGATTTTTCAGCACGCTGGAGCAACCGACCGGCTGGATGACGATTTCTCGATCTGCACGCTTCCTACAATTTGGGATAATTTAGCGGCCAAGGGCGTCAGCCACCAGTATTATTTCAACAACATTCCGTTTCTCGCGCTGTAGGGCGACAAATATATCGACATTTGCGCGCTTTACGCGGAATTTCTGGCGGACCGCGCGGCCGGGACGCTGCCCGCGGTGTCTTACGTCGATCCCACCTTTACAACGCTCGATAATCTGGACGAGGACGACCATCCGTTTTCCGACGTCCGCAATGGGGATGCCTTCCTGGCTAAGACTTTCAGAGATGAATCCAGCAGCCCCAACTGGCCTAATACGGTTTTGATCGTCAATTTCGACGAATGGGGCGGATTTTACGATCATGTGCCGCCGCCGCGCGCGTTGGCGCCGAACGCTGTCGATCCCGATCTGGTGGACGGCAAGGCGCTCTTGGGCTGCCGCGTGCCCTGCATTGTCGCCGCGCCATGGACGCTCGGCAACCCGAACAATCCGCGCGTGATCCACAACGTGTTCGATCATACTTCCGTGCTGAAGCTGATTGAGTCGGTATGGGATGTGCCGCCCGTGGCGGCGCGCGAGACCTCCAATGACGTGGGGAATTTGTCGGAGGTTTTAGGAACGGCTTCTAATCCGGTAGTGCCATCACTGCCGGACCCAGGCTATGTGACACCTTCCAGTGTGTGCATGAGCAGCACCAATTCAAGTAGCACGGCCTCTTCAACCGATGATGAGCCTACTGTATTTCTGGCAATGATTAATAGCGGCATGTTGAACGGTTTTCCCGGCTATCCCGCATAAGCCGGTAGGGCGGTTACTGCCAATATTCCCAATGCCGCGTCGCCACCACGTAGCCGCACAGACATGCGTTCGTTACCGCGTGGGCCAGAATGCAATCGCCCAGGCTGCGTGTCCGAACCATCCACCAGTTGTACGCGATGCCCGCGATCAGGCCGACATCCCAATAGGGGCCGTGCTCGGTAGCGAACAACACCGCGGTGATCCAGAACGCGCCGGCCTGATAGGCGCCCAGCGGGATCTTCTCAAATTGCGGCGAGATCAGCCAGCGCATCAGCCAGGCGCGCCAGAACAGCTCTTCCAGGATCGGTACGAACACCACCGCTTGCAGAATACGCGGCCACAGCACCAGCGGCGATTTCATGACGCTGTCGGGAATGCTGGAAGGGCTGAGCTGTCCTAGAATCGCGTTTTGAAACCACCAGTGCTGGCGATAGCCGGGGATGAGCAGATCCGGCGCCACCCAGATGAGGAACACCGCGACGCCGATGATGACCGTCTCCAGCCGGTGGGAGGCGCGCAATTGAATTACGTGGCGCGAGAATCCAAACAGAACGCCCGCCAGCAGCACATCGCGGACCACGAATTCCACGTTGGGGGGAAGCGGGAAATACTTCTGGAGCGCGAGAAACGCGAGAAAAACGGCGAACGGCAGGACGTAAGGTACGGCCGCCCAATCTGATTTACGCCCGGCCGTCAAGCCCTATCCTGCCCGATCGAATTATCCAACTTTCGCAAGCAGGTCCCTTATCTGATTTTGCTCTTTTGCGCTCGGTTGGTGACGCCGTGCAGTCTCCAGTTCCCGCCTGGCCGACGTCCGGTCGCCCTTTTGGTACAAGGCCAGCGCCAGGTGGAGATGAAACGGCGCGCTGGCGGGCTGGCGTGACACCAGATCGCGCAGCATGCGAAGGCCGTCGGCGGTAAGGTTCTTCTTGAGGTAGACCAGCGCCAGCGTGTCTTCGACGTCGAGATCGCGCGGCCGCTTCTGCTGTGCCCGTTGGGCGTGCGCGAGGGCTTGATCCAGATCCACGCCCTCTTCGGCTTCCAGATACGCAAGATTGTTCAGCGCCGTGGCGTTCTCCGGCTGGAGCTGGATCACGATTTCATATTCCTTGCGGGCTTCTTCCGAGCGCCCGGTCCGATCATACAACAATGCTAAATCGAGAACCGCGCGGGCGTCATCGGGCATCAGTTGCCGGGCAGTTTGGAGGGCGGCCAGAGCGCCGGGAACGTCGCCTTCGGCGAGCTTGGCCTCGCCCATTTGCAAGTACAACTCCGACGAACCGCGATTTTTTTCGATTAAAAACTGGAATTGGGCTGCCGCTACACTGTAGCTGCCTGCGGCCATCAAAGTTTGCGCTAACAGCAAGCGAGTGCCGGCCCGTTCCGGCGAGCGCTTCAATTGATCGCTCGCGAACTGAACGGCTGCTTCAAGCTGGCCTTGCGCGATTTCGGTTTTGAGAACTCCCGCGACGCCCCGGTTGTCGTTGGCCGCAAGCAATGCTCGAAAACCGTCCTCGGCTTCCTGGTAGCGATGTTCCTCGAAATCCAGTTCGGCAAGCAGCTGGCGGCCATCGTTCGAAGCGGGATACATCTGAAGCAGCGTGACGAGTTCTTCGCGCGCTTTTTTCGGTTCGGCGATATTTACGAGTGCCTTCGCGTGTATCAGCCTGGCCGCTACATTGGTGGAATCTTCGCTCAGGACCTCGGCCGCCGCCTGCTCGGCTTGAGCGGGTTCGCCCGCTAGCGCCAGTTCGGCCCATGCCAGCTTGGCCGGCGCATGATGCGGGTCTAACCGTAGCGCCGTTTCCAATTGGTCGCGTGCCTTGTCGCGGCTCTCGGGATCGGTTCCGGTCATATAGGCGCGGCCGAGATTGAAATGCAGCGTAGCGCTGCGCGGCATTTTCTCGATCAGCGGCTGCAACTCCGCAATAGCGGCCTTCACCCGGCGCGGATCGCCCGACGCCAGCATCAAAGTGGCGTCCAGCGCGAGCGCCTCCGGATCTGTGGAATCGTCTTTGAGCAATCCGGCCACAATTTTCTCCGCCCGATCGCGCACGCCCTCGGTCGCCAGCACCTCGGCCATCTTTTTTCGATAGAGGCGAGCCGTCTTCGAACCGCGCCGGGGACTGCGGCGCTCGCCCTCTTCATATTCGAGGAGCGCGGCGGGATAGTCGCGGATGCGGACATAAAAGTCCCCGGCCTGGAGGCGTCCATCGGGAAATGCCTGGATTGTGAGGCGGTCAATCACGCTCCGCATCTCCGCCGGGCGATGGCTCACAAAATAATGAAATGCGAGCTGAACCAGGTAGCTGCCCTGGCTGGGATTATTGGCGATCTTCTGACCCAGGATCTGTTCGGCGAGTTCGGGCTGGTTGCCGCGCATGTAGTGCGCGTATAAAGCGTCGTAAAGCGGCGCGAACGCCTTTTGCCGCTCGATAGCGTCCCGGGCCAGGCTCTCAGCCTCCAGATCCCGCCGGGCGGCGAACAGCGTCTGAACCAGCGTCAACGTCAGGTCCGCGCGATCGGGCTTCACCAGGTGCGCTTGTTGTAATTTGAGAATCGCAGCCGAGGTATCGTTTCCCGCCAGAGCGATGTTGCCGGAAAAGCGCAGGCCATCGAAGGAGCGCGCATCCTTGGTCAACAGACGGCCGGTGATTTCCTTCAGATCGGCCAGGAATGCCCGGCCATTCCGAGGGTCGAGCAGATAGAACGCCAGATCCAGATCGCCGAGCTGGATGACGGCGTCTGTGTTATTCGGATCCAGTTCCATGGCGCGGCTAAAATCCTTGCGCGCCTCCGGCAACTCGCCCAAGCGGGCGTACACCAGGCCAAGGCCGTACCAGGCGCCGGGCGACCGTAGGTCTTTGGCCAGCGCCCGGCGATAAAGGATGGAGGCTTCCTTATACTGGCCACGCGCGAAATACTTGTTGCCGCTCGCACCGTTCCTCCGGCCAGCCGCCTTTGGATCGGTGTTACACGCGGCGAGCAATGTCAGGAGCAACACACAGAGAAGGCGCCTGGGTTTCACGCATCCTAGTGTCGCCGCCCGGCCAAAATTCTCGCGCGGCAGAAAAAACTGAAAGGGTTTGGCCGCTGCGCAGTCCAACAGCGCAGGAGAGTCATCCATGGCCGATACCAAGAAGTGTGCCCATCCAAGCTGCAATTGCATTACTACGGCGAAGTATTGCAGTACCTTCTGCGAGGGCCAAGCCGGCACTCCCGATATCGAGTGCGAGTGCGGGCACGCGGCCTGCGCCACACGCTGAATGGGTGCTGAAAAAGCAAATCTGGCCACAGATAAACGCAGATGAACACGGATAAAACAATATCAAGTTCATTGTTTTTATCTGTGACCACTTATTTTTTTGCTCAGCGCAGCGCGGCCAGCAGCGTTCCCGTTTGTCGCAGCAAGTCCAGGCGCGCGTTCTCAACCGCGTGCTGCGCGTCGTAGAAGGCGATCCACTTCTCTTGTTCGGTGAGCCGTGCATTGTCCAGTTGCTGTTGGGTGGCGCGTCCTTCGCCGAGTTGCGACAGTAGCACGGAAACCTGCTCGCGGGTGTAATCCAGATCCAGGCGCGCCACCTCCTCGGCCGATGTGGCTTTCTGTAATTCCCGATAGCTTTTCTGGGTGTCCAGCTGGATCCGGTTGCGCACCTGGCCCATTTGCGTGCGCAGCTCCAGAATGTCGGTTTGGGCCTGGGAAGCGAGACCCTTGGAGGCCGATCCGGTCAGGAGCGGAATCTGGATGGAGACGCCCAACTCGCCGTTGTTGCGTTGGAAGCGAGTGAAGAAGTTCTCGTAGTTGCTTTTGGCGAAAAGCGCGTACTGAGCCACCAGGTCCACCACCGGCAGGCGTGCCGCTTCGGCCTCTTTCACTTCGAAGCCCTTGGCCTGAAGTTGCGACTCCAGCTTGTGAATGTCCCGGTTGTTTTCGAGCGCCAGTTCCGCGGCGGCCTGTTCGCTCGCGGGGACTTCGAACGCCGCACGCTCTTCCGCCACCGGCTGGACGCGATCCGTCGCCGGATATCCGAGCACCACGGCAAGCGAAGCTTCCGAATAGTCCAGATCCTCGTTCAGCGCCGAAAAGCGCTGGTTGGCGCGCGCCAAATCAACCGCCACGCGCTTGTTTTCGATGGGAAGCTGGCGGCCTTCTTCCACTTGCACCGCCACCGCGCTGCTCACGCGTTGGAGGCTCTCCACTTCCAGTTCGAGCGATTGCCTGCTGCGGTCCATCTGTTGCGCATCCAAAAACAAGGTCGCGGTCTGATAGGCGATTTGATCGCTCTTGGATTGCGTGTCGATCTCGCTCCCACGCGCCATCTCCCGCACCCGAGCCAGTTCGTAAGTCTTCGGCCGGTTGAAGAGCGCCATGTCCGTACGCGTTTGGATGATGGATGGGGCGGAGCCTTCGATGCTGGTGGGATAGCCCCACACTTTCGCCAGCCCGCTGCCGGCGTAGAGCTTGGGTGCGAACGGATCCTTGGCGATGCGAATGGCCGCCTGCGCCTTCTGTTGGTCCAGGCGGGAGAGTATCAAGTCGGGATTCTCTTTGAGCGCCAGTTCCACAGCTTGCCGCAGCGTAAGCGGATGCACTTCGGCGAACGCCGCGGCCGCGCTCAAACAAAGGAGAGTGATGTATTTCAGCACTCTCTTAGAGTACGCCGCTCAGACTGCCAGCGCGGGTGGCCGATGAGAGAGCTGAGCGAGGCGCCATTTCGGCCGCTCCTCGGGGAGATCCAAACTGCAGACGGAAAAGATTTTGGTTCAGGCTCCGGCCGGTATTCCCGCCAGCATGGTGGCGGATTATGTGCGTCGTTGCCTGGCAGCACTGCCGGACGTCGAGGCGGCACTCGATCGGCTGGATCACAATTATCTGCGCGTGTATGGCCATCGCCTCAAGGGAAGCGGGGGAGGCTATGGGATTCCGGTGATCACCCAGTTGGGCGCGCTGATCGAGGACGCAGCGCGGCGCAGCGACACCGCACAAGTGCAGCGTCACATTGCCGCCTTGGAAGTATATTTGAAGCGGATCGAGGTTCTTCCGAGCTGAATCCAGCGCCGGATGCAAAATGGTAGTGCCCTGCGTTGCTGAGATTCTTGAATAGGTATTCGGTGTTTAGATTCAGCAATTTACATAGGTAGACCAACAGCTCTGCGATCTGGCGAGGACGACTTTAGATTGAATGTGATGTCATCCAGCGCGTGACGGAATCAAAAGCCGCGCGGTTATGTAAGCAGCAAAAAGAGCGTCTCTCCGCGTTTAGGGTAGGCACGTTGTACAAACTCGTAGAACTGATCCCAGGTACTAGATAAGGGCCGTACTGGCCGCGCATGCTCAGAAAATCGCGAGCATACCAGTACTTGCCACCATTGGCGCGGCCCACGGCTTCGAAATTTGGGCGGTCTTCGTCCAGATGGAAAAAGGTCCACTGGTTCTGATGGCCCTTGTACGCCGCATCGATTCGTGACACGGCAAATTGTTGCAGCCTGAACCAGCCGAAATCCGATCGTTTTGGGGGCGACCAGCAACGCACGTCACGACAACTACCCCGAGCAGGAAATTGGTTGAAACGCACCAGCTGCGCTGGGAGTCTATCTCCGAGAAACCGGGAGGCGTTCGACCCCCTACGCGGAATGCCGTGTCGCCGAGCGCCCCGTATCGAACGCGCTCCTGGTTCTTCGCAGGCTATCCCCGGAATTCAGATCGACGCCACCGACCCTCCCCATGCTTTTTGCGCGTGGGGCGCACATTGATTTCCAGGTTTTGCCCGAGCGCTGTCAGGAAATCGATCAAACGGCCAACCCGCAAACGTTCCGGCCCGATTACGCATGAGCAACGAAACATGCGGCTGCTTCACGCCCCATGCTTCGGCAGTACTTTCGGTAATCCGCATGGTAGTCGCAGCTTTCGTGTCACGCTTGTGCCATCGATGGTCAAGGCGCGATTGCCGAAGCTCCCCGCTGGTCCCACGCTACACTATCATCAGCCCCCTGAATGAAAATCTCGGCTGCGATCATCACCTACAATGAAGAGCGCAACATTTCACGGGCGCTGGAAAGCTTGCGCTGCTGCGACGAAGTGGTGGTGGTGGACAGCGGATCGAACGACCGCACGGTGGAGTTGGCCACGAAGTTGGGCGCGCGCGTGATCGACAGCAACTGGCGCGGTTACGCGGGGCAGAAGAATTACGCCTCCAGCCAGTGCGAGCACGATTGGGTATTGTCGTTGGATGCCGACGAAGCGCTCAGCGAAGCGCTGGAAGGCGAGATCTGGCAGATCAAAAAGAACGGCCCCGAGTTCGACGCCTACACCATGCCGCGCCTGGCGCAGTACCTGGGCCGCTGGATTTTGCACTCGGGCTGGTATCCGGACCGCAAGGTGCGTCTCTTCGATCGCCGCAAGGCGCAGTGGGTGGGCGACTACGTTCACGAGTCGGTGGTGGTGAAAGGCAACATCGGTCATCTGAAATCCAACATTCTCCACTTCACGTGCAGTTCGCTGTCGGAGCATTTGAAGACCATGGACCGCTACACCACGCTCGCGGCCGAGCAACTAGTGGATCAAAAGACGCCGGTGGGTTGGACGCAACTGGCGCTCAATCCGCCGTGGACGTTCTTCAAGACCTACGTGATCCGGCGGGGATTTCTGGACGGCATGGAAGGTCTCGCCATTGCGCACATGGCGGCGCTGTACAATTTCTTGAAGTACGCCAAAGCCAAGAACATGAGCCCGCGAAGGTAACGACATGCCAGATGCCACCTTTTTCGAGAGGACCCGCGCTTGATCGCAGCAGCTCTGTTGGCCGCCTTGTTCGGCCTGCTCATCGGCAGTTTCCTGAACGTCTGCATTTATCGCATGCCGCGCGACCTGTCGGTGGTGAGGCCGCGCTCATTCTGCCCGGAATGCAATCAGACCATCGCATGGTTCGATAACATCCCGCTGGTGAGCTACGCAGTGCTGGCGGGGCGCTGCCGGCGGTGCGGACATCGCATTTCGGCGCGTTATCCGGTGGTGGAATTGCTCACTGGCGTGGTGTTTTTTTGCGCGGTCTGGTTTCTCGGAACTACGCTGGCCGCGGTGAAGTTCGCAATTTACGGCGCCATTATGATCGCGTTGATATTCTCCGATCTGGAAGAGCGCATCCTGCCCGATGAGTTCACGCTGGGCGGCACGGCGGTGGGCGTGATCTTCGCGGCGTTCGTGCCGGTGAGCGGAGGAATCCTACTGCTGATCTTCGACTCCGCCAAGCACCAGTGGCTGGTCTCGGTGTGCGATTCGCTGCTAGCCGCGGCGGTTTACTCGGGCGCGTTGTTGGCGCTGCGTGTGGCCTACGAAAAATTCCGGCATCGCGAAGGGATGGGACTGGGAGATGTGAAAATGGCCGCCATGATCGGAGCATTCCTGGGATTGCAAGCCGCGCTGCTGGCGTTCCTGGTGGGATCCCTGCTGGGCGCCGTGGTCGGCCTGTGCTACGCCTGGTTCACCGGCAAGGATGCCTCCACCTATGAATTGCCCTTCGGCAGTTTTCTGGGCGTGGCGGCGCTGGGAGTCGGTTTCTACGAATTGATTTTCAATTACTACAACCGCCTGGGCGCGTAGCTTGCCCGCTATCGTCATCTTCGCCGCCACGTACCTGGTGCTCGCGATCGGCCGCCTGCCCGGCTTTCGTATCGACCGGCCGGGCGCCGCCATCATCGGCGCCAGCTTCATAGTGGGCGTGAACGCGCTGTCGCTGGACCAGGCTTACCGCGCCATCAATTTTGACACCATCATCCTGCTGTTCGGGATGATGATCGTGGTGGCGAACCTGCAGCTGTCGGGCTTCTTTTCGTTGATTGCCGAACGCGTGGTGGAGCGCGCGCACAGTCCGCTGGTGCTGTTGATCGCGATCGTGGCGGTGTCGGGCGTCTTCTCGGCGTTCTTCGTCAACGACACCATGTGCCTGGTGCTGACGCCTCTGGTGCTCGAAATCGCCGGGGCCTTGCGACGCAATCCGGTGCCGTATCTGCTGGCGGTGGCGATGGCGGCCAACATCGGGAGCGTGGCCACCATCACGGGAAATCCGCAGAACATGATGATCGGAAGTTTTTCCGGGATTCCCTACCGGCACTTTGTGGCTGCGCTCGGGCCAGTGGCGCTGGTGGGTCTGGTTTTGGCCGTGGCGGCGGTTTTCTTAAGCTATCGGCGCGAATTTCTGACTTCCGAACCCGTGAGAGTGGAGAAGCAACGGGTGGCCGTGGATCGCGGATTGATGTGGAAATCCATCGTGATCGCGCTGGCCATGATCGCGATGTTTTTTGTGGGTTGGCCGGTACCCAAAGTGGCTATCGTGGCCGGCGCCATTCTGCTGATCACGCGGCGCGTTCAACCCGAGAAAGTCTATGAGCGCATCGATTGGCCGTTGCTGGTGATGTTTGCGGGGTTGTTCATCGTGATCGCGGGAATGGAGAAGACTTCGCTCGAAACCGGCCTCGCGGCGCTGGCTGGACGGCTGCACCTGGAGAACACTTTCGTGCTCAGCGGAATCGCGGCGGTGCTTTCGAACCTGGTAAGCAATGTTCCGGCCGTTCTGGTTTTCAAGCCCTTCATCGGACAGCTGGCCGATCCCAAGCGGGCTTGGCTGGTGCTGGCGATGGCGTCGACGTTGGCGGGCAATTTAACTGTCGTTGGATCGGTGGCGAACCTGATCGTGATCCAGCAGGCTCGCGAGCGGGTGCGGATCGGTTTCTGGGAATATTTTCGCGTGGGCGCGCCGCTGGGGGTGGTCACGCTTCTGGTCGGCGCGGCATGGATCGCCTGGCTCTATTAACAGGCTGCTGAAAAAGGGCCATACGCTGCCGCTTGCTGACGCGCGCGGTTCAGAAACAGCTTGGGAATCAGCGCCCACCCTTCTGAACCGCGACTGTGAAGGAGCGACAGGAGGCGTTTTTCAGCAGCCTGTTAATCGTTCAAACATTTCCGCATCAAAATGCTCTATCCTGGTGGTGTGATAACCCTTGCGTTTATTGCTGGATTGTTCGCCGGCGGCCTCGTGATCGGTCTCTGGATGCGGGCGCGGCTGGCGCGCGTGGAAGCGGCCACGCAGTTTGCCGAATCGGGCGCGACGAAGCTGCAAGAAACTTTTCAGGCTCTCGCCGATGCCGCGCTGCGGTCCAATCAAAGCGCGTTTCTGGACGCCGCGCGAGCCACGCTCGAAACCACGCGCGCGGAAATGTCGGGCGATCTGGCGCAAAAACAGACCGCGATCGAAGGCGCCGTTGGAGGCATGGTGCAGCCGCTGGCCGCCAGCCTGGGCCGGTTGGAAACTCAAGTCCGCGAACTGGAGCGTGCGCGGGAGAAAGCTTACGGCAGCCTGGGTGAACAGGTGCAGACGTTGGCGCGCGAAACAGCCACGCTTTCCACCGCTCTGCGATCGCCGCAAACGCGCGGACGCTGGGGCGAAGTGACGCTGCGGCGCGTGGCGGAATTGGCCGGCATGGTGCATAACTGCGATTTTTCCGAACAGGAAACGCGCGAAGGCGACGGCGTGCGGATTCGCCCTGATATGATTGTGCGCCTACCCGCCGGCCGATCGTTGGTTGTGGACGCCAAGGTTCCACTCACCGCGTATCTGGATGCCGTGAGCGCGGCGGACGACGCATCGCGTAAAGCGGCGCTGCAGCGGCACGGGCAACAAGTCTCCGAGCATGTCCGCCAGCTTTCGAGCAAACAATATTGGAATCAGTTTCAGCCCACGCCCGAATTGGTGGTGCTGTTTTTGCCCGGCGACCATTTCTTCAGCGCGGCGCTGGAATGCAGGCCGGAGCTGATCGAAGAAGCGCTGGCGAAAAAGGTTGTGATCGCGACGCCCGTCACGCTGATCTCGGTGTTGAAGGGCATCGCGTACGGCTGGAACCAGGAACAGCTCGCCGAAAACGCCGAGGAGATCCGGCGCGTGGCTTCCGAAATGTACGAGCGCGTGCAATTGGTGCAGGAGCATTATTCCGATACTGGCAGGCTGTTGGAAAAGACTGTGGAAGCCTACAACCGCTCGGTAGGATCGTGGGATTCCCGCCTGGTGCCCTCGCTGCGCAAGATGCGTGAGCTGGGCATGTCGAATGGGGAAGAACCGGAAGCTCCCGAGCAAATCGATCTGCTGGCGCGGCGGCCGAGAGCCGTAAACGGTTTCTGAACCGCGACCGTTAGGGAGCGCTACGACATGTCGATAATGTCGAAGGTGAAACGCTCGGGCGGCAAGCAGGAGAGCGGCGCGGGGCTGAGATGCGACCAGGTGTCGAACGCGCTGGTGGCAACGGTGGAGTTCAGATAAAACAGGAATTGATTCGAGAAGCAGGATATGGGCGGCGGCTGCCGGAAGGTGAGGCGCATCCCGACGGCCTTTTCAAACTCGACGCCCTCGGTCGGAATCGCCTTGTCTTCCAAGAGCATGACAAAACTGGAACGGCCGGCATGCGGCCAAACGTCTGGGCGCAGCAGGTTACGCAGTTCCAGGCGTGCGCCAAAAGTGATCTCGCACTGCCGGATCCATTCGAGAATGCTGTCGCCCCACTGCCATTGGGTGACGAAGCGCAGATACTGATCGGCAAGATTGATCGCCAGGTCCATTTTGCGGCGATCCACCTCGAAATCCGTAACCGGACCATCAAAGGCGGGCGGCGCCATCATGTCTTCTGACTCGATCAGGTTGTTGGCCATGCCCACTACGCGATCCAAGCGTCTGACGTTGGGGCTGGTGCGAACCAGGAGCGGGGGGAGTTCGTGGGTTTTCTCCCCGGGTACTTCTACGAACTTGCGGTCTCCAACAATATCCATGGTGACGACCTAATCTCCTTATCGACTACTAGGTCGTATCCTTCCACTTTTATTGACGCCGAACGCTACACACCCGTTACAAACGGCCATTACGCCGGCGGAAACTCAACTGATAAGAACAATTCTGCAAGATTTGTTGCCGGTTGTAAAGAAAGATCTGTGGGCGGCCCTCAAGAAGGTACTGAAGGTACCTTGGATTCCTGCGCTACAATTCGGCTTCATGTATGGACGTTCATGACGTATTGCGACGTTAGCCTGCCGGTGCCGCTCGATCAGGCGTTTACCTACCGGCTGCCGGAGACCTTGCAACCGCGCGTTCGGCCCGGCTGCCGCCTTCTGGTTCCCTTTGGACCGAGGAAACTTACGGGCATGGTACTCGCCATGCGGCCGGATGCGCCGGACGGGCCGGGCTCCGTTCGGGAAGCGCTGCGGCTGATCGACGAGGAACCGGTGCTGGACGCCGAGTTGCTCTCGCTGGGCCGCTGGATCGCGCAGTACTATTGCGCTCCATTGGGCGAAGTGTTGCGCAGCATGACGCCGCTGAGCGGTGAGGTTCGCAAAACCAAGCTGTATTCGCTCACCGATGCCGGACGCGATATGGCGCGGCAACTGCTGTTGGGCGCCGGCGAAGAAGATCCCACGCTCGAAATCCTGCGACTGCTCGAAGCCCGGCCGTTGTCGGCGTCGTATCTACAAAAGAAATGGCCGAATGCTGTGAATGTGATTCGGTCGCTAGAGAAAAAGGGCTTCGTGGCGATAGAGGATTTGGAGGCGCAGCGCGATCCGCTGCGAGCATCGGCCACCAGGCTGCGGGCGTCGTTTCTGGCAGCGGCGCCCAACGGCCTAAAGCTGAACAAGCGCGAGCGCGAGTTGCACGCGTTCCTGGAACTGCACCCGGGCACGCATAACCTGGAGCAGTTGGAGACATCGGTGAAGGGCGCAAGCCAAGCCGCGCGTTCACTGGCTCGCCGGAACCTGATCACGCTGGAACCGGAAGCTCCCACGGGCGTCTTCGCCAGCGATGTTCCACCGCGTACACTCAATCCACATCAGCTCGAAGCCTACCAGCAAATTGAAACGGCGTTGCGCGCAGGTCAGTTTCATAGCTTTCTGCTGGAAGGCGTCACCGGCTCGGGGAAAACCGAGGTGTACCTGAAATCGATTGACGCCACCATCGCGCTGGGCCGCAGCGCGTTGCTGCTGGTGCCGGAGATCGCGCTGACGCCCGCGGTGGCCGGCCAGTTCTTCCATCGCTTTGGCGATCGTGTGGCGATTCTACACTCGGCTTTCCATGACGCCGAGCGAGCCGAGCAATGGCGGCGGATTCGCAGCGGGATCGCGACCGTGGTGGTGGGCACGCGCTCGGGCGTATTCGCTCCGGTGCAAAACCTCGGCCTGGTGGTGATCGACGAAGAGCACGACGCAAGCTACAAACAGGCGGAAACGCCGCGCTATAACGGCCGGGACGTCGCCATCGTCCGCGCGCGCGAAGCCGGCGCCGTGGTGGTGCTGGGATCGGCCACTCCGAGTCTCGAGAGCCGGTACAACGCCGAGCGCGGCAAATACACGTTGATCAAACTGCCCGAACGCATCGAGCAGCGGCCCATGCCGGATGTGGAAGTGATCGACATGCGGCAGGAGTTTCTGGAGACGCGCAAGCTGGCGACGTTTTCCCGGCGGCTGGTGGAAACCATCGATGAGCGTCTGAAGAGCCACGAACAGACCATGCTGCTGCTGAACCGGCGCGGCTTTTCAAGCTTTGTGGCGTGCCGCGCGTGCGGCGAGCGGTTGGAGTGCGTCAATTGCGCGGTCACGCTGACTTACCATCGGCGCGACCGCCGCATGCTTTGCCACTACTGCAACTACGCGCAGAAGGTCCCTTCGGTCTGTCCCAAATGCGGGAGCGAGTATCTGAACTTCATTGGCACCGGTTCCGAAAAAGTGGAAGAGGAGCTGCATCGCGATTTTCCCACGGCTCGGATCGCGCGCATGGATCGCGACACCGTCAGCGGCAAGCGGCACTTCGAGAGCATCCTGCACGGATTTCGCGACGGCAATTTCGACATTCTGGTCGGTACGCAGATGATCGCCAAGGGGCATGACATTCCGAACGTGACGCTGGTGGGCATCGTGTCGGCCGATGTGGGGCTGGGGCTGCCGGATTTTCGCGCGGCGGAGCGAACGTTTCAGCTACTCACGCAGGCCGCCGGACGCGCCGGGCGCGGCAATTTGCCCGGCATTGTGCTGATCCAGACCATCAATCCGGAGCACTACGCGGTCAGGCTGGCATCCGAGCAGAATTACGAAGGCTTTTATCAAAAGGAGATTCAGTTCCGCAAGCTGATGCGTTATCCGCCCTTTGCCGCGCTGGCGAACGTGCTAGTGCGGAGCCAGAAACAGGAAGACGCGCTCGCGATGAGCGCCGAGCTGGGCCGGTTGCTCGATCCGGCGCCCGAAGGAATCAAGGTGCTGGGGCCGGCGGAAGCCCCGGTGCCCAAGCTGAAGAGCGAATTCCGGTATCAACTTCTTTTGAAGGCGGCTGACCGCCGGATACTGAATCAGACGCTGCGCGATTTGCAGAGGTTCGCGCGGGAGCAGAAGTGGCCGGCCACGGCGCTGGTGATCGATGTTGATCCGCTGACGTTATTGTGAGCGTCAGCAAACCAAGGTTGCGCCGGTTAAGCCAAGATGCCGATCTGTCGACCAGCAGGTTGCTCTGCGTCCGGCTTTCATTACTACCAGGCCATGTGCGTCGGCGAGGGTTAGCTTTGGGTCCGCAAATTTTTTGACAACTGCTTTTGCTTTCTCCAGCTCCAACTCGTCAAAGCCGTTGATCCGAATCGGCAGTTCCAGGATGAAATTCAAGAACGTCACGGCCTCGCGTTGATCGTAGCGCGGAAGAAAGCAGCCGTGACCCTTGGCGACGACGAGGACCGAGGCGGAAAGAGTCGGCGGATCGGCGAACTGTCAGGGCAGTCCTCACTTCTTCGACCCATAGACGATTTCGTCAATGAAAAGGCTTGAGTTTGGATCACGGGAAGCAACCATGCCCGCATACTGCATCCATGGAGCCTCCTCGGATCGGGAGAGCTTGTCGCGGACGGCTGCGCGGACAAATTCTGCCAGGGAGACGCCGAGCACTTTCGCCGCGTTCTCGGCGCGAGCGTACTCCTCCGCACGGAATCGGATCGTTAGACGGGTCATGATCTCTTATCGGGCGTGCGCGGCAGGCAGCGCTGCGACCGCAACACGCGATAGCGTGCTTACGCGCGGGCCGGGCAGAATGATTCCGGCCAGATTCAACGGATCGGCGTTCGAGACATCCAATGGCTCATCTGTTTCCGACGCCGAGCGGCAGATGGCGCGCAGCAGGTCCAGGGCCTCGGGGCGCGCGAACTGCTCGCCGCTGAATCCCGAGACGAAGCGGCCACCGCGGATCTCGCCTTGCGCTTCCTTACGTCGCAGCACCGGCAGCAGATCCCGCCAAGGCGGCGCCAGACTTTCGCGGGCGAGAAGATCGCGGAACAGCACGCCCCAGCGCGCGAGCAGTTGATCGGCAAAGGCCAAAGCACGAGCGTCGTTTGTGACCACGCCTGCCAAGTGTCGAACCAGCGCCCAGCGTCCAGCAGCGTGCCTGGGCCGGGAAAACCTTCCCCGCCCTTCTCCGCGACGGCGCTTGGGATCCACCAGCGAGCGGAGATTTTCGAAACCGTCTGCGGTCACCAAGCCGGCGGCCACCAATTCCCACAGCCCGTCTTCCACTTCGCTCGCCAGTCGGCCTGTGGCTCGAACCAGATCGGAGAAGAACGAAGCCCCGCGCTGTTCGATCTCGGCCAGCACTTCGCGCGCCGCGTGCGACAGCATCGGCGCTTTCGCAGCGGGATCGGGCGCGGCCAGCCAATCCGCGCTCTCTCGCAAAAAGATGGCAATGGGCGCAGAGCGGGTGGGCCTTACGCGGCGTGGCTCCGCAGCTTCAAAAGCAGGATGCGGCGAAAGACGCGCCCACATCACTTCGCCCGAGAGGCACAATTGATCCAAAAAATCGGGCTCATAACGAGCCACGCGGCGCGACAGGACTTCCGCTTCCCAGGCCGCGGCCGAGATTTCGTAGCCCTGCAATTGCTTGACAATCTGCAGCGTTCCATCCACGCCATGCAGACGGCTGCGCGGATTCAGGTGCTGCCATTGAAACAGAAAGCGTTGAAATTGTGCGGCGGTGACCGGCTCGATTTCGCGGCGAAGCTGGCCCAGCGTCAGCCGATGAATCCGCGCCAGGACGCGGCGATTGCACCATTCGGTCTGGCCCGCCGCCAGGTCGGGCATAAAGCGGCCGCGCATCACCTGGCCTTCCGATTCAAGCTTCAGCAATGCAGATTCGATTTCGTCGAGCGGGAATGCGAGCGTCCCGGCCAGCGACGGCGCGGTTACCGGCCCGAGCGACTCCATCCAGCCACGTACCGTCAACAGCACGTCATCTGTCAGGTGCAGCCGCTCCGTCGCAACCCAGAAGCGCTTGCCATTTCGTTCGATCACGCTCGCGCGGCCGGTGCCGCTGAGCCGCATGAAATATTCCCCCCATTCATCACCCCAGGTCCCCCCCGGCGGCAGCGTGATCAGGCTCAACAGCGCATCGTGCAATTCATCGGCATCGCGAACGTCGGGCCAGGACTCGGCGGCCACGGTGGCGATCGCCGCGGCGTCCAGGATACCCGCGCCGCCCGAAAGATCCGTACGCAAAGTGCGGCGCAACTGGACGGCCCGCGCACGCCGCTCTTCCAGTGGCGCGTCGTCCAGATAGGCGTAAGGGTTGGCGTTCAGAATCTCGTGCGAAAAAGGCGAAGGCTCAGCATTATCGATGGCCACTTTGCGGATGACCCCCGATTCCATGTCTTCCAGCACTCGCGTGAGGCCGTCCAAATCCATCGCTTCGTGCAGACAGTTGTCGATGGTCTCCTCTACCAGCGGATGGTCGGGAATCCGAATCTCGCCGGTGAGGTTCTCGGCGCACGCTACCTGATCCGGAAACACGGACGCCAGCAAATCCTCAGCGCGCATGCGTTGGATGGGCGGTGGAACTTTGCGCCCGCCCCGGAAGCGCGGGATGGCCAAGGCACGCGACGCGTTCCAGCGCCAGCGGGCAGTGAACATGGGCGCATCCAGCATGGCCTGGGTGAGCACATGCTCCACGGTCTGCGGCTTCAGGAATTCGAAAACCAGTTCCAGCGGGAAGGCATGCTGCTCGGTGAGTGAAATATTGATGCCGTTGTCGGTAGCGGCGGCCTGCAGCTCGAAATTGAACGAGCGGCAGAAGCGCTTGCGCAACGCCAGCCCCCAAGCGCGATTAATGCGCGATCCGAAGGGCGCGTGGATCACCAGTTGCATCCCGCCGCCTTCGTCGAAGAAGCGCTCGGCCACCACGGTCTTTTGCGTCGGCAATGCGTTGAGCGAAGCCGCTCCCGCCAATACGTAAGCGACGGCCTGCTTGGCGCCGCCTTCATCCAGCCCGCAGTCGTCAATGAGGAATTGCTGGGCGCGCTCTGAATTCCGCGCGATCTCCTCGCGCACGGTGCCTACGGCTTCCGATAGCTCGATCGTACGCCCCGGCGCTTCGCCATTCCAGAAAGGAACCGACGGCGGCGCACCGCGCGCATCCTCCACGCGCACACGGCCCGGCTCCACG
This sequence comes from Bryobacterales bacterium, assembly GCA_963735145.1. Lineage (GTDB taxonomy): Bacteria > Acidobacteriota > Terriglobia > Bryobacterales > Bryobacteraceae > Palsa-89. The sequence continues at coordinate 590,122 of CAVTJS010000005.1, forward strand.
CGCTTAATGCGCCACGAACCGGTGCCCAGCAGAAAGACGTCGCCCGCTAAGCTCTCCACGGCGAAATCTTCGTCCACCGTCCCCACCACTTTGCCATCCGGCTCGGCGACCACGGAATAATTCGCGGTATCGGGGATGGCGCCGCCGGAAGTGATGGCGGCCAGCCGGGCCCCCCTGCGACCTCGTACACGCCCGTTCACCTGATCGCGATGCAAGTACGCGCCACTTCGTCCGCGCTGCGTCGAGATGCCTTCCGATAACATTTCCACAATCGCGTCGAAATGCTTTCTGTCAAGATCGCGATATGGGTAAGCACTCAGGACCAGTTGGTAGAGATCTTCTTCCTGCCAATCGCGAGCCGCTGTTTCGGCGACGATCTGCTGGGCAAGGATGTCGAGCGGCGCCTTGGGAATTTCGAGCTTGTCCAGTTGACCGGAGCGAATCGATCGAACCAGAGCAGCACACTCGATCAGCTCGTCGCGCGTGGTGGCAAAGAAGCGCCCGTGGGGTTTCGCGCCCACCCAGTGCCCCGACCGGCCCACGCGCTGCAAGGCAACCGCGATGGACCGTGGCGATCCAATCTGGCACACCAGATCCACCGAACCGATATCGATACCCAGTTCAAGCGATGCCGTCGCCACCACGGCCCTTAGCTCGCCGCTCTTGAGCCGCGCCTCGGCATTCAGGCGCAAGGCACGCGAAAGGCTGCCGTGATGCGGCAGCACGACGTTCTCTCCCAGACGCTCGGTGAGTGCGTGCGTCACCCGTTCCGACAAGCGGCGCGTGTTCACGAACACCAGCGTGGTCCGATGCGTCAGGATCAGCTCAGCCAGGCGATCGTAGATCTCGGCCCACATTTCATTGCTCGCAACCGGACCCAGTTCGTCACGCGGCACTTCCACCGCCAGGTCCATTTCGCGGCGGTGACCGATGTCGACGATGCGAGCATTCGGCGAAAGAAACTCCGCCACCTGTTGGATGGGCTTCACAGTCGCGGAAAGTCCGATGCGTTGCGGCTTGGTGAGTTTTCCACAGGGATTTCCACAAGATTCGCTATCGGTATACAGTGCGTCACCTGTACACAGTGCATCACCTGTACACAGTGCATCCAGACGCGCCAGCGATAGCGCCAGATGAGAGCCGCGCTTGTCGTCGGCAACGGCGTGAATTTCGTCCACAATCACGGTGCGCGTGGTCCGCAGCATGGCTCGCGACTTTTCGGCCGTCAGCAGTATGTACAGCGATTCCGGAGTGGTAACTAAAATGTGCGGCCGTTGCCGGCCCATCTGCTGGCGCTCGGAAGCCGGCGTGTCGCCAGTCCGGACTGCCGTTCGGATGGGTGAAAAGGGAATGCCACGGCGGGCGGCCAGCGCCGCAATTTCGGCCAACGGGATCTCAAGGTTTTTGTGAACATCGTTGCTCAAAGCTTTGAGCGGAGAGACATATACAACTTCGGTCTGATTAGCTAGTTCTCCTGCACGCGCCGCCCGTACCAGGCGGTCCAGACAGATAAGAAAAGCGGCCAAAGTCTTCCCGGAACCGGTGGGCGCGGAGATCAGGACATCGTTTCCGGAGCGAATTTCACGCCAACCCAGGGTCTGAGGTTCGGTTTCAGTACCAAATCTGGTACTAAACCACTCCCCGACAAGGGGATCGAAGTCTTCCAGTGACGCTGCCGTGGGTTTAAGCTGTAAGTCCACCTGATATTATTAGACCTCAGGCGCGGCCACTTGACTAGGTAGGACTTTTAGTACTATTAGGACTGGTACGATGCTACAATCGGTATTCAAACAGCCGCGGATAGCTGAGGTAGAAGCTTAGATTCTTGAAGGAAGTTGTGGGCAGGGTAGGTTCTAGCAATGACGATACGGGTCGTATTCCGATGCTCCCGTTGTGGATCAAAATCTTTCCGTCCATCCTCGAAATGGACGTTTAGAGACACGATCTTAAGGAAGATCGGCCTCGTGCCTCAACGCTGCTTTCAATGCCGTTGTCGTTTTTATCTCTTTCGTCCCGCCCTCATGAAGGCGGTTCTGAGGGCTTTGGCTCCTCCGTTAGAGGCTGAGGAAACCCGAGTCTCGCTGCAGGAGGCATTGAAGAGGAAGCCTTTGGCCGCGGACGTGCTGCACTCGCGGAGAGGAATCGAGCTGAGCCGGTTGGCCGATACCGATCCGCGGGAAGGCCGTTCGCAGACGGCACGTGAGAATCTCGCGGGGTAGAGTTTTCCACAAGCTGGCGGCGAAACAGAACCCTCCGTTTCACCTCAAACTCATATGGCTGCCACGGTGTGGAAGGGTCATCTCACGATGGGCCTGGTTTCAATACCCATTCGACTGCTTCGAGCCGCGCGCGCCGAACGTGTGCCTTTGCGTCAGTTGTATCGGCCGAGCCCGCGGGGACCGAGCCCCGAGGGGTTGAGTGGGGTGCGCCCTGAGGTTGCCGCTTCTGATTCCGAGCGGCGCCTTGTTTCCGAGCCCATCGCTGCAGCTGCAACTGCGCCGGAGGTTGTGCCGGTGAAGCACGTCTTTCAACCGGCTAACCAGGAGCAATTCGTCCAACCAGCCGAGGTAGTGAAAGGCTACGAATCGTCCAAAGGCCAGTACGTCATTTTGGATGAACAGGAGCTTCGCCAGATCGCGCCCAAGACTTCCACTGAGATGGAGATTGCGGAGTTCGTCCGATTTGGCGAAGTGGATCCGATCTATTTGGAAACATCCTATTATGTAGTCCCCGATGGCACAGGCGAGAAGGCCTATGCCTTACTTTTCGATGCGATGCGGGAGGACGGATACGCCGCGCTCGCCCAGGTTAGTATGCACCGCCGCGACCACGTGATGATTGTGAGGGCCGGCCAAACCGGGCTGGTAGCACATACGATGTTCTACGCCGACGAGGTGCGGACCATCGATGAGTTCCGGACCGATACCAAGCTGGCGTCCCAGAAAGAACGGGAACTGGCCAAAGCCTTGATTCACGCCATGCTGAAGCCGTTCGAACCGGATCGGTTTAAGAATCGATTCCGGGAACAACTGCAGCAGCTCATTGCGGCGCGGGCCGCCGAACATCAAACCGCTCGCGTGGATGCACGAACACCCGCCCCGGTGATCGACATCCTGGATGCACTCCAGCGCAGCCTGACGTCAGCACAGCAAGCTGCAGCACAGCAAAGAGAAGCGCCCCGCAGGCCCCCGCGCTCAGAAAGAACCGGGACCAAGAGCCGCAAGCGTGTAACGAATGGCTGAGGCTTAGGGTCGTGCAGCTTGGACATTTATGGATTTGGTGATCCGATTTTTCATTGGCGGCGCCGTGGTCTCGGTCTTCGCGTTGGCCGGAAGTTTATTCAAGCCCACCAGCTTTGCCGGATTGTTCGGCGCCGCGCCATCGGTGGCTTTGGCGACGCTGGGGCTCGCCATAGCGAAAGAAGGAAAAACCTACGCCAGCATCGAATGCCGCTCGATGATGGCCGGGGCCATCGCGCTAGGCGTCTACAGCTTATTCGCGAGTCAACTGCTGATTAGGTTTCGCTGGTCCGCGTTGAGCGCTACGGTTTCCTCGTTCGTGATCTGGTTGGCAGCCGCGTTCGGCTTATGGCGATTGTTTCTGCGGTAGGCGAGATCGATGATTGTCCAGATAAATCCTTCCGGGCTGAAAGAAACCAAGTGGCATGAATATGCGATGCGTTTCGTTTTCGGCGGTCTGATCACGGCCGCAGCGGGCGCCATCGGAAAAGAGTGGGGACCGGTAGTGGCGGGTCTCTTTTTGGCATTTCCCGCCATTTTTCCAGCCGGCGCAACTTTGGTTGAAAAGCATCAACGCGAAAAGAAGCAACGCAAAGGCCTGCATGGGGAACAACGGGGGATCGAAGCGGCCGCCGACGACGCCGTGGGAGCGGCTATGGGCAGCGTGGGTCTGATCGCTTTCGCAGCCATCTGCTGGCTACTCATTCCGCGCTACCCAGCCGGTTGGGTGCTTGCGGGCGCAACCCTTGGCTGGTCGCTCGCCGCAGGTTCGATATGGATTCTTCGAAAGCGAGGCTGGCGGCGGGTTCACATCGTCCAGCGGTGAAAACGTTGGCGCGCAAGAAGCGCCGAGTGAGTTCGACTGCTACTCCGAAAATCAAGTGTGTGATGGCTTCGCTCGCTTGCTCGCGCGGCTTCTGTTCGAGGGGCGGAGCCGATAATCCCAGCAGCGGCAACGCGGTCTCATGCGTTATTAGATTCAAGCCCGCGCCGAAGAGCGCGCCCTGCCCAGCCGTTGCGCCGGGATGGAACTCCGCCAGGACGCCGTAGCCCGCTCCCACCAGCGCGCCGAATCCATAGTGAATATATTTCTGCGCGGGAGCTTCGGATTTTTTGCCGAGGGCGCGGCCAGCAATCTTGCGGACCAGAAGGATGGGAGGCGACGTTTGTCCCGACGTTCGCGGTGGGTACACGGCTTCGGCTGCGGCCTTTGCCGCAGAGCCTGCCAGACCGGCGACGAATCCGGCCAGCAACCCCGCGCCTCGGGATGGAGTTCCGTCTGGCATCGCAAATTAGACGCCGATTGGAAGGAGTTGTTTTACTGCTGGCGGTCGCGACGCCGCCGATATTCCTGCAATTGTTCCAGTTGGCCGCGCACCATGGCGTTGGTCGGATCAAGTTCCAGCGACTTTTCGAGATTCGTTATGGCGGAAGCGTCGTCCACCTTGCGAGTGTAGGCGAAACCAAGCAGCGCATAAGTTCTGGCCGATTGTGGATTGAATTCCAGATTCATTCGCAGCAGCGCGATGGCATCGTCGGGCCGGCCCTGAACCACGCGCTGGATCATCTGGAGTAGCGCGTCCTCGCTGAAATCGTAGGCGTCCCGGCTGAAATATTGCTTTCGCAGATCGCGGTATTGCTCCACCGCGGCCACGCCGCCCTTCTCCGCGACGGTTCCGAGGATGATGGCCGAAAGAGGCTGAGGAATCGCGACCCCGCGATGGCAGGTAACGCATTTCACCTCGCTTACTTCACCGGCCGGTTTGCCGGTTGCTTCCTGAACCTTGGCATTGAGATCGCGAGTCATCGCCATCATTGCGAGCGCGATGTCCTTCTTCGGTTCCTTCAGACCGCTGCCGCGGGGCGCGGAATGACAATAATCGCAGTGAACGCCCAAGGCCTTCGAAACTTCTTCCATGTTCATGGTTTGCGCCGGCGCGAGCGTTGCAGTCGCAATTATCGAAAACGCCCAGATCCCCTGCATGGTTAATTCGCGGACGCCTTCTCGACGCGGTCAATGACCAACACCTCCACCGGCGCCTTGGTAGGTTCTATCTTTAACCCCAGTTGCTGCTGGATGGCCGTGTACAGATCCGGAGGCACGTCGGCTTTGTCGGACGGGGCCGGAAGTTGACCCGCAATGCCGCCGAACTGAGTCTCATCGGGCGTCCAATCCAGTGTGAAGTCGTATTTGTCGGTAAGTCCGGTCTGGTCCACCACCGGCCGGTCCAGCACCAGCGTCTGCATCAAGCCGGCGAAGTCCGCGATGCTCGTATTATGGCCCGCGAACTTCCCGAGTCCGCGGAAACCCAGTCCAGGCAGGCCGTTCGGATCGGCTGTGCTCTTGGTGAGTTTTGCCCCGGTCTTTCCCACGACGATCGCATATACAGAGAGCTCCTTCGTATCGCGATGGAAGGCGAGCTTGAAGCGATCCGCCAGTAGCTTCTGCATCATGGTTCTTAATTGCTTCTCGTTGGGCATGCCCTGCGTGTCGGGCTTGGCCAGCAGATCGTACTTGTCCGTCTCCATCCAACTGGGCCCGCCGGTGACCTGCCGGGGATGCAGTCCATAGGCAAACGTGATCAGGTTCGTCAAGGAAGTTGCAGTGGTGTTGAATTGACTGCCGCTCGGATTCACCAGAATAGAAATGTGCTCCTCAGGACTGCTGGGCTTGATGGTGGCAACTTCAAACGCCGGATCGGCAGTGGTGGCCATCGGCTTCGCCGGGGCTGGAGGATCCGGAATGGTCCACGCCGTTTCGGCGGTGGCCCGTTTCAGCGTCAAAGCCATGGGTGTGGGGCCCTGCGACCATGTTCCCGCGATGGAAGTCCCATCCCCGCTCAGCTTTCCTTCATACTTGCCGCCGATGCCAGGCACCGTCATATTGACCGCCGAACCTTGAAGAGTCACCGTGCCGGCGGGGATGGCGAACCCGCCCTGGTCGATGCTGAAGAGCACGGCCTTCAGGGCGTCATTATCGGTGGTCGAGATTTTAAAGACGATGCGGAGTTGTCCACCTGGAGCCTGCGGAACCTGCAACGCGCCCTGCCAGGTGCCGACAATATTGTTCTGAGCGATCAACGCGCCGGTTGGCAGCGCCACGAGAGCCATCATCCACAGCAGCAACTTTTTCATGGGCGATCTCCTAAAAGGAATTTCCAGGGCTCGATCGGTTATGGCGCCTATTTTACTTCTTTTCTCCCGGCGCCTCGGGCAACCCGCACACAAACTTTTACAGCGCTCGCACGAGCACCCCTGCCCGGTTTCGTGTTGTAATCTGTAAGAGGCTGATCCCGCAGAATTAAGCTAATGGCAGGTTAAGGCAGATTTGCCGCGTCCACGCGTTACCTCTCAGAGGGCCGAAATTGGCCTCAGTATGCAACTCATGAAAACTAAACTCATTCTACTTGTGCTTCTGGTTGGCGCGTGCGCCTGGCAGTGTTCCGCTCAGGCCACTTTTGACGCGAGCGGGGACGGGCAGTTGTACGGGACCTATTACATGCGGCAGGTGTTCTATTATTATGTGCCCGGCCAGACCAACGACTTGGGCGTGACCATCAACATCCAGGGCAACATCTACTTCAGCGGCGATGGAAGGTACAGCTTTAGCGGATCGGTGTACGACCCCACCGTCAGTCCCAAAGTAGAACTCTTCACCACCATCGGCACTTACACGATATCGGCCAGCGGCCAGGGTTACATCCAGGCGGTGAATCAGGAATTCGCCAACGATCAGATCCTGGGAATGGTATCACAGGGTGTTTTCATTGGCAGCAGCACCGACAACGCGGAAGGTTATAACGATCTGTTCATCGCCGCGCCGGTGGGCGCCGCGAATGCCACGAACGCGACTCTTAGGGGCACCTACGCCGTCGCTTACTTCGACCCCACGTTCCCGGGCGACGCCTTTTTTACGATGACCGCCGACGGGCAAGGCAACATCGGAAATGTAAGCGCAACCGACTATCTGAATAACAGCGCCACCGCGAGCACCCAATCTCTCACCGGCGTGACGTATAGCTTCGCCAATGGCGCGGCGTCGGTGAAGTTTGGGGGCACGCGCAATAGCACCACCTTGCTGGCGGGCACGGAACTGCTGTACATCTCGCCCGACGGCAACTTTATCTTTGGCGGAAACTACAACGGTTGGGATATGTTCGTCGGAGTTCGCGCTGCCAGTAGCGCGCCGTCCAATTATGCGGGCCTGTACTACCAGGCAGGCTTGGACTTGGACGGCGTGGCCACCAACAGCGGTTACTCCCCGTTTAATAGCTACTACGGGTCGTTCCAGGCATTTTCCGGGAGCATTATTGGACACAAGAAATTAAGTAGTGCAACGCCGCTGCGTTACCAGAATTTGAGCGCACTGCTGCCCTATGGCGGCTCCGCCGATTTCACCTACTTCGATTCCTACACCTTGAACAACGACGGCAGCTCCGACGACAGCGCCTTTGGACAGCACTATGTGAGCAGCGCCGATGGAACCATCCGGGTGGGATATGGTATCGGACCGTATCTCTCGCTCAACGTGGCGTTTCAGGCACCCGCGCTCAGCGGTCCAGGAGTTTATCTGAATTCGGCGGGCGTGGTGAACGCGGCCAGTTCCGCGCCCTTTACCGCGCAGGTTTCCGCGGGAGAATTTCTCACCTTGTACGGATCGGATTTGGCGCCCACCACGGCCACCGCCAGCCTGCCTTTCCCCCAAACTTTCTATGGCGTTCAGGTATTGATCAACGGAATTCAAGCCCCTATTTACTATGTGAGCCCCACCCAACTCTCCGTGATCGTTCCTTATCTCACTGCTGCGGGAACGGTGGCGCAGATTCAGGTAATCAACAACAACACGGCTTCCAACCTCATCACCGAGTTTACGGGATCCACTTCGGTTGGAGTGTTTACCAACAACCCGTTGGGCGGCATCGGCACCGCGGCCGCGCTTCATCCCGACAATTCGCTGATCTCGGCGGCCAGCCCGGCCCAAATTGGCGAGACGGTCGCGGTATTTCTGTCCGGGATGGGCGCGGTGTATCTGCCGGTGCAGGATGGAACGCCCGCCCCGAGCAATCCGCTGAGTATAACCACCGCTACGCCCCTGGTCTTCCTCTTAGATAGCGCCGGCAATTACGTCCAGGCCGCAGTTACGTTTTCCGGCCTGGCCCCGGGGTATGCCGGTTTATACCAACTCAATTTCACCATTCCCTCCGGCCTTGTTTCCGGGAACGCCTACCTGGAGATTATTGGAGCGGACTCGGATGATTTTGAGGCGCTGCTTCCGTTGACCACCACCACAAGCTCGGACATTCAGTCGGCCGGAGCGGCTACGGGTTCTCACGCGCTGCCGCGCTGATACGTCCAAATGCCGGGGTACCGCTAGTACTTTTGTTGGTTGACACTTTTCTCCGCTCACCATACTCTGTTGGAAGTCCAAAAATAGAAATGTTTTAAGACAAAATCAACTCCTTAAGGAGCGGTGGATGAGAAATGTTTTGTTGCTGGCCGCACTCGCGGCTTGCTGTGAAAGCGCTTTTGGGCAGACGCAAACGCCTCCATCCACTTGCGATTCCACCAAGATTCTATCTGTAGAGAACTTGGCCTCCGGCGATACTACTAACGCACTCGGCGGCCTTTCAAAAATTTCGTGGTGTGACTTCGAATTTCCGGCGCCCACTACGCCCGTAACCTCCGTTTTGGTTCATGGACAGCCTGCCTTTATAACATTTAAAACAGCCATGCAAACCTCGCCCGTCACTTCGGTGATCTTGCATGGTTATCCGAGTTATGTCCCGCAGGAAATCGTGGCGCAACTACCGAATTCCTGGGTTCCAACTGCCACAGCTCAGCTCGAATTGCGCCGTGGCAATGTAACACTCGCATCAACTTCGATTCCGGTGGAAGATTTTGCACCAGGCATCTTCACGTTAGATGGCACCCCCACCGGCCCTGCTATTGTCTGGGATCCCACGCTGAACTACATTTTGGGGACTAATCCCGCTCACCCTGGCGAAGCCGTGACGGTTTTTTGCGAAGGTTTGGGGCCGACCAATCCCTTCGTTGCCACCGGATCAGTTCCGACGGGCCTGGCCGTCACCACAACCACTCCGCAAGTATACGTGGGGAATCAATTAGCGGTGGTGATCGTATCCAAGCTTGCCACCGGCAGCGCCAAGCCATCGGCGGCTGGTGTCTACGAAGTGACATTTGTCGTTCCGCCCGTGAGCAGCGAGAAGGTTGATCAGCCCATTTATCTCAGCATCGGTGGCAAAACCAGCAACACGGCCATATTGCCGGTGGCGCAGTAGCTTCTGATGCCGCATCGTGAGGAGCACGCGCCCGTTTGTTTCCTGGTGGCCGGCGTGTGCCTGGTAGTTCCTTTGCTCATTCTTCCCGCCGCTTTTTCGTTCAGCTTCGATTCTCTCCCGAAGGCCGTCTATTTGTATTTATCCGCGGCGAGTTTTCTTCTGCTGCCGGGTGCTTTCGTACGTTGCGCCAGCAATCTTTTCGCCACTACCGCAGGCAAGCTCTTTTTGATATTTGCTTCGATCGCATCGATCTCGCTGATCGTCTCCGCCCTCCTTTCCATCGATCCGCAGCTTTCATTTTTCGGCGCTCGCTGGCGGTATCTCGGCGCATTGAGTCAGATCGCTGCGCTTACCCTGGGAATTGCTGCGGCGGGATGCTTCAGCACCAGCCGGCCCGCCCTTTTCTTTTCACTTCGAATGTTCTCGCTCGGCGGATTGTTCGCCGCTCTCTATGCTTTATTTCAATTTTTCGGGTTTGATCCCATCCTGGACCCGCGTCTTTACACGCTGGCGTCCACGCTGCACGTAACGCGGCCGCCTTCCAGCCTGGGCCATCCCGGTTATCTGGCGGGATTCGAGACCACAGTTTTCTTCGTGGCCCTGGCAGTGCGCCAGCGGGAGAAGCGGCGCTCCTGGCAGTTCCTGCTGGTGGCCTGCGCGGGGCTGGCCCTCATCGCCATCCTCATTAGCGGAACTCGGGCGGCTGTACTTGCCGTTGTATTGTGCACTCCGGTATTTTTCGCGATTCGCGGCGTACGCGCTGCTTGCGGCCGGACACCCCAGGTTCTGTTGCTATCGAGCTTAGCCGTGTTTGGGTTGCTCGTTTTGACGCCTCGGGGCGAAGGCTTGCGACAGCGTCTTGAGCAATCTACCGAAGATTTTGGCGGACCTCGGCTCCTGGTCTGGAAGGATACGATTCAGTTGATCCAGGCCCGAGCGCTCACCGGCAGCGGCCCGGAAACCTTTACGGCCGCTTTTCCCCAATTTCAATCGCGTGAACTATATCTCCGTTATCCGGACTTTCAGCAGGAATCCCCTCACAATATTTTTCTGGACGCGGCGGTGGCCCAAGGCATCCCGGGCGTGTTAGTGCTTCTATTCGCCGTCGCGCTCGGAGGCGGGTGCGCCTGGAAGACCGAGCAAGCAAACCGGGACGTGGCATTCATTCTTTTTGCCGCGGTAGTGGCTTGCCTGATTTTCCATCAATTCTTTGTCTTCACTCTGCCTACTTATTGCGCATTCGTATTTCTTATTAGCGCGCTCGTGGCTCTCAGCCAGCCAATTGGCCCGAAGCCGCCAGATATAACCAGCCGCGGACGCTTCGCGCTGGCTTTACCCGGAACAATGTTCGCGATGATTTTCCTGGCTGCCGCGGCTCAAATCAGCGTCACGGATCATGCCTTCGCGCGTATAGACTCGCTGTTGAAGCGTGGTAACCTCGAGGGCGCCGTGGAACAATATCACCGTGCCGGGCGCTGGAAGCTAGCCGGTGACTCGCCGGATCTTTGGTATTCGCAGCAGATGGCGTGGGCTGCGCAAGCTCTGCCGGCGGGGCGAACTTCAGCAACTCGCTCGCGCGGAAGCGTTGGATTCCAGCCGCAGAGCTTTTGAAGATCCGGGCGAAGATCGGGTCATGGCCGCGTATCATCGAGCGATCTTGTGCGCCAGTACAGGCCAACAGCCGGAAGCGGAAAGCATAGCGTGGTGGATGGGCGTAAAGGCGCCAAATTGGTATCAGCCCCACTGGATCCTGAGCAGACTACTGGTTGGAAGGGGACGTCTCAAAGAAGGACGACGAGAGGCGGAGCTGGCCCTGGCGCTGGTGGGCGATGTTAAGGCGCAATTGCGCCAGCAAATTAGCTCCTATCATGAGGCGCTGCTGGTTTTTGAGAAGAAAAAGTCTAACGAGTAACAGCGCTCAGTGGGACAGGTGCAGCCATCGCTTGATATCCGGCTTGAATTCGTGGAAAACGTTGATGCCCGCATCCACCAGAATGGTGTCCGATCCGGCGATAAATATCGCCGAGCCGGTATGAAATTTGTCCGGCCACCACATGCGCGATACCGCGGCGGCTCCGTAGTCCCCTAGAAATTCGCTATAGGCGGGCATCATGCCGCCACTGTCGTTATGCCGCCAGATGGTGTGGAGAAATGCCTCTCCCAGGCGCGCCTTGTATGATTTCCTGGTGGAGAGGAAATAGCGCGTATCCTCGTGATCGATGGCCTGAACGGGAAACATGATGCTGCGCTGAATCGCGTACTGGCCCAAGTGCGAGCCGTAACGTCCGAAGTACGGTCCCCATCCCTCGCCCCACTGGCCCGGCCGGTCGCGTAGTTGGTCGAAACCTGCGCCTATCCCAGCGAAAACCACGTTTTCCGGATCGAACAGATGCACCCAATCGTAGTGCAGCTTTTCCTTTACGGTGAGGCCCTTCCATTGCGGCGATTGGGGCCCGGAAGTTTTGGCGCCGCCTATGTCGGGCGATGCGGCGTTGCCGGGGGTATCGAGATTGGGTTGTTGTCCCGCTGGTTGTCCCGGTTGTTGCTGTCCCAGCACCAGGCACGAAACCGAAAGCGCCAGCAGAATGGCCCGATAGATCATCTCGGGTTGGACGCCGGCGAACGTGCTTTGGGTAGTGTCCTGACGTGCGTTGCTCGCACCAGGACATTACCGTGCTTTGCGTTTCAGTTGACAACCCCGCCCGAATGTGTAATTATTCACTAGAGTGAATAAACATTCAATCGCCGCCCAGGAAGGAGCCCGACATCCCATGCCGTCTGTTGGAACCCTCAAGCCCGTCAAGAGAATGCCGGCGCCCAAAACGCTGCCCCGCATCGCCGCTAGCGATTTTACCCGCGATCTCGACATTTCTCAGGATGAGCTGCTCGCGCTCCTCGAACTCACTCAACAGTTGAAGTCCAAGCCCAGCGGCTTTGCCCAGGCTCTGGCGGGCCGCTACATCACTTTGCTGTTCGAGAAGCCCTCCCTGCGGACGCGCTTCACTTTTGAGCTGGCCATCAAGCAACTGGGTGGCGACGCCGTGCTGAGCGTCGGTCCCATCGGCGACCGCGAGCCATTGAAGGATGTGGCGCGCAACCTGGACCGCTGGACCAACGCGATTGTCGCCCGTACCTTTTCGCAAAATACCATCGACGATCTGGCGCACTGGTCGAGCGTGCCGGTGATCAACGCGCTCAGCGATCGCTTCCATCCCTGCCAGGCGCTGGCCGATGTCTTTACGCTGCAGGAACGGTTCGGCGACGTGCGCGGCTTGAAGCTCGCCTTCGTCGGCGATGGAAACAATGTTGCGCAATTCGTTGATGCTTTCTGCGCTGCGCCTCGGCATGAGCTTTTCGCTCGCGACTCCGGCAGGCTATGAACCCGATGCCGAGATTGTCGCTCAGGCCGAGGCGCTGGCCGCGGTGGCCGGCGGACAGCTCGTGATCACGAACGATCGCTTCCGCGGCAGTGGACGGCGCGCAGGCGGTCTACACGGATGTTTGGGCCAGCATGGGCCAGGAGCACGAGAAGGGAAAGCGGCTCGCCGACTTTGCTCCCTACCAGGTGAACGCGGCGTTGTTCGAGCAGGCTGCTCCGGAAGCCATCTTTCTGCATTGCTTGCCGGCCAAGCGCGGCGAAGAAGTGGATGACGTCGTCATCGAATCCTCACAATCGGCCGTCTTCGATCAGGCGGAAAATCGCCTGCACGTGCAGAAGGCGCTACTATTGATGTTGCTCGGGTAAGCGTTTCCGCTCGCTCACGCGCGCGGTTCCGAAGCGTTCGTGCTGAAACCCGCGACCATGAGGGGAGCGGCCCCAATGATTATGAAACCCAAAAAGGTAGCCCTCGCCTACTCGGGAGGCCTGGACACGTCCATCATCATTCCCTGGCTCAAGGAGAATTATCAATGCGAAGTGGTCGCGGTGTGCGGCGACATCGGGCAGGGTGAAGATGAGCTGAAGGGCCTGGAAGAGAAGGCGCTGAAGACCGGCGCGTCGGAAGTCCACGTGGCCGACATGCGCGAGGAGTTCGTCACCGAATATTTGTGGCGCATGGTGCGCGCGGGCGGCGTGTACGAGCACAAGTATCTGCTCGGTACTTCTATCGCCCGACCCCTGCTTGGCAAAAAGACAAGTGGAAGTGGCGCTCGCCACCGGATGCGACGGCCTGGCGCACGGCTGCACGGGCAAGGGTAACGACCAGGTCCGTTTTGAGCTGACCTATAAGGCGCTGGCGCCGCAGCTCACCGTGATTGCGCCCTGGCGCGAGTGGGACATCGTTTCGCGCGAGGACGCCATCGAGTACGCGGCCAAGCACAACGTTCCGATCTCGGCAGACCACCACGAAGATCTACAGCCGCGATCGCAACATCTGGCACATTTCGCACGAAGGCGGAGCGCTCGAAGATCCGGCCAATGCCGCGCCGGACGAGATCTGGATGCTCACGCGCAGTCCCAAGGACGCGCCGGACAAGCCGGTGGAAGTGACCATCGGGTTTGAGAAAGGCGTTCCGGTTTCCGTCAATGGCCAGCGCGGATCGGCGGTCAGCCTGCTTGAAACGTTGAATAAGATCGGCGGCGAGCACGGCATCGGCCGCATCGATCTGGTGGAGAATCGGTTCGTCGGGATGAAATCGCGCGGGTGCTACGAAACTCCCGGCGGCACGCTGATCATGTACGCGCATCGCGAGATCGAATCGCTCACGCTCGACAGAAGCACGCTGCACTACAAGCAAAAACTGGCGCTCGATTACGCCGAAATGGTGTACAACGGCCTGTGGTTCGTGCCGCTGCGTGAAGCGCTTGATGCGTTTTTCGAAAAGACCAGCGAAACGACGACGGGCGAAGTGACGCTGCGGCTCTACAAGGGCAATATCGAACCCGTCAGCCGCAAATCGCCGTATTCGCTGTACTCGCTCAATATCGCGAGCTTCACCATGGGCGCCGAATATAACCAAAAAGACGCGCTAGGGTTCATCAACTTGATCGGACTGCCGATCAAGGTACGTGCCCAAGCTGCGGCCGCCGCGGCCGCTTCTGAACCGCGACCGTAAGGAAGCGGCATGGCTGAAATGAAACTATGGGGCGGCCGATTCTCCTCCGGCCCCTCGGAAGTCTTCGAACGCTTTTCCGGCTCGCTGCATTTCGACAAGAAACTGCTGGACGCCGATTGCCGCGGATCGCAGGCCTTTGCTCGCGCACTGGAGCGCGCCGGCATCTTAACCGCCGACGAACGCGAACGGCTGGTACTGGCTTTCGAGAACATTCGAACCGAGGCCCGCGATCCAAAATTTCTGGAGGGCGCCACCGACGAAGACGTCCATACCTTCGTCATCCGCAAATTGAAAGAAAAGGTGGGAGGCCTTGCCGACAAAATCCACACCGGCCGCAGCCGCAACGAACAAGTATCGCTGGATGTCCGGCTGTGGCTGCGGGAGCAGATCGACGTGGATCTGGAATTACTGGTCAACCTGATGACCGCTCTCACGGGCATTGCCAGAAAATATCCGCATGCCATCGTGCCCGGCTACACGCATCTGCGCCGCGCGCAAGCCGTGCCGTGGACTCACTATTTGCTCGCGTATTTTGAAATGTTCGCGCGCGATCACGAGCGCCTGAGCCAGGCCCGCGCGCGCGTGGACGTGATGCCGCTCGGATCGGGCGCTCTTGCAGGCAGCGGATTTCCCTTCGATCGCGAGCAGATCGCGCGAGACCTGGGCTTCGCGACCATCACGCGCAACAGCATGGACGTGTCGGGCGACCGCGATTTCGCTCTGGATTATCTTTATTCCGCTTCCATCGCGATGTTGCACTTAAGCCGCTTGGCCGAAGACTGGATTCTCTATTCGAGCGAGGAGTTCGGCTGGCTGGAATTGGGCGACGGCGTCACCAGCGGCTCCAGTTTGATGCCGCAGAAAAAGAATCCCGATTCGCTGGAGCTGATCCGAGGCAAAAGCGGCCGCGTATTCGGCGACCTGACGTCGCTGCTGGTAACCATGAAGGGTCTTCCAATGACTTACAATCGCGACATGCAGGAGGACAAAGAGCCGCTGTTTGACGCCGCGGCGCAATTGGCGTCGGCGCTCGAGATGATGGCGGCGGTGGTCGAATCCACGCGGCTTCACCCTGGGAAACCGGCCGAAGCCGCCCGTGAGAGTTGGGTAGTGGCCACCGATCTGGCGGAAGCGCTAGCGCGGGCCGGAACGCCGTTTCATCGCGCGCATCAAATTGTGGGGAAACTGGTGCTCGAAAGCATTCAGCAAGGCAAGCAGCCGCTGGATTGGACCGCTGATCAGCTCACCGCCTTCGCGCCCGAGTTCACTGCCGACATGGTACGCTTGCTGGACCCCACTGAAGGAATGAAGTCGCGCGAGCTTCCCGGCGGCGCCGGACCGGCAGCCGTGGCACATGCGCTGGACGAAGCCGAGGCGCGGCTGCGTATTTGGCGGCAATGAATAAAGCCTATCGCCAGGGACAAATCCTGAAGCTGATCCGAACCAAGCGGATTTTGACGCAGGAAGACCTGGCGCGCGAGTTGAAGCAAAGCCAGGGCATCGATACCACGCAGGTAACGCTGTCCCGCGACGTTCGCGAGTTGGGACTGCTGAAAACGCCCGAGGGCTATCGACAGGTGGAGGCATCGGCGGCGGGTCCGGATCTGGCCATCGTGATGGGCGAGTTTTTGCAAGACGTTCGCGCGGCGCAAAACCTGATTGTTCTGAAAACTTCGCCCGGGCATGCCAATGCGCTCGCGGTGGCGCTGGACAACGAGAATTGGCCGGAAGTGGTGGGCACCATCGCGGGCGACGACACAGTGCTCATCGTGGCGCCCGATGCCTCGACGGCCGATCAACTGCGCAAGAAGTTTCTCGGTTATGTCCAGCCCGAATAGCCGCTGCTTTCTCTGGAGGCGAGCGGAAGGTCGCGCGCGGTTTGTCCCGCGGTTTGTCCCAAGAAGCGCCGGCTCATGTCGTTCAACTCCTCCAGACCGGGCAGCGCGTGTTCTACCCGCAATCGGGCTTTGTGGTGCGAGGGCCCGGGAACGCAGTACAGCACCTCTGCGAGTATCAACCAGTTCCGGGCTTGCACCCGCACGGCCGTCCCAGCTTCCAGGCGCCGATCCAGAACCACATCCATGTCGTTGCCGCTGATCGTTGCAATGTGGCCGGCCAGCGTGAGGGCATTGCTGGTGAGCGGCGTAATCTGCGCCGATTGGTAGGAAGGGACCAGAAATCGTTCGCGAGCCGCGTCCATACCCTGCTTATCGGCGAGGCGGACGTCTCTGTGACTATTTCACGCTGAATAGCAGCCACACCGCGACGCCGATGGCCGCGGGCAGCAGGAATTCGGCCCACTCCTGCCCTATACGGACCCATGGGATGGACTTGCGCTCGGGGCGCGTCAGGTCTTCGCGCAGCGGCGCCGAAAGCTTCGACCGCAAGTTGGACGGCAAGCCACGAATGGCTCGCACGATCTCTTCCTTGCCTTTGCGATCGGCGATCAGGATGGTGGCTGAGTTGATGCCGTTGGTGGACTGCTCCAGCTTCTTGCGCAGCGGAGGAGGAACATCCGCCACCGACCGGTAGACTTCCGTCTTGTTTCCGACGGAAATGAAAATCGTCGAACTCTTCAACGTGACGCGGGACATACTGCGTTCCTTCTCCGGCTTCAGGAAGAGACTACCTCGGGCAACTTGGACCGGTCCGCACCGGGAATCTCATTCCCCGCATGTTCCAATATAACCTGAATGAAGCCCAGCGCGGCTTTTGACAGCGCTTTATCTTTGCGGTAAATCAAACCCACCTTCCGAATCAAGGGCTCGGGACCCAGCGAAACGGCCGATAATTTCCCGGCGGCGATCTCCTCATGGCAATTGGAGGCGGCCAGGAACGAACAGCCCAGGCCGGCCATGACGAAGCGTTTGATCATTTCGGTGGAATCGAGCTCCATGGAAATATGGATCTGATCTTCCACCGGTTCCAGCCACGAGTTCAACCGAATCCGCGTGGTCCCCGACTTGGGCAGCAACAGCGGCTGGTCCATCAGGTCGCGCGCCGTCACGTAGCGTTTACCCGCCAGCGGATGCCGGCCGGGCAATAGCAAAATGATCTCATCGGAGTGGATGCGCGCCACTTGCAGCTTTTTCTCCTGCACCGGCAGCTGGGTAATTCCGAAATCGGCCAAATTTTCGAGCACCGCTTCCACCACGCGCGATCCGTAGGCCCGATCCACCGAAAGCTGGACGTTCGGGAACTTTTTCTTGTACTCGGAAAATACCGAGGGCAGCACGTAGATGCAGGTGGCTTCGTTGGCCGCGATCACCAGTTCGCCGCGCGGCACGCGATCCAGCTCGTTGATGGTGTCCTGGGCGCGGTGGCGCAATTCCAGAATCTGCTCGGCGTATTCGGCGAAAATCTTGCCCGCCGTGGTGAGCGAGATCTTGGTTCCCAGCCGCTCAAACAGCGTGGTATTCAGCTCCTGCTCGAGCTGGCGAACTTGCGCGCTGATGGCCGGCTGCGTGCGATAACAGGTCTGCGCCGCTTTGGAGAAACTCTTCAAGCGGACAATTTCGAGAAACGTGTGGAGCTGATCCAAATCCATGACGCGCTCAGCCGGACACGCCGGCCCGGTCCCGTGGGGGAGTGACTCAATTGTATCAGGTGATGTGTATTAGGATGACACCCTCCCGATAGCGCGCGGCGGGCTTAGCCTAACCTAAGGAGCGGCAAGTAGCTGGCGAACTGCTTTTTCGATTTCGGGTCCCATGGGACCGACTGCCACCACGCGGTGGGAAGCATCGAGCACGATGGTTTCACCCTTTCCCGGGCTGACGTGATACCGGGCGGCCAAGCCACTTCGATCCGGCATCTGGGGCCAATTGGGCGTTCGATCGTCGAGCGCGTCACTCATGTGATTTGGATTGGGATCGGTACTGATACCTACGGCCGCGAGACCGCTCTTGCGGAACTGGTTGTAGAGCGGCATCACGCGCATCAGATCGTTTTGTGATGACATGTTGTTGGGCGACCAAAACGTCACGAGTGTAACGCGCCCTCCCAGCCCGGAAAGGCTCAGCGGCTTGCCGTTCATGTCCCGTCCCGAGAAATCTTCAAATTGCGTGGACACCAGCGGATCTTTCGGGTTTTCGGGCTCGCCCGCGGTTGTCTTGGGAGCGGTCGCGTCCTGTACCAAAGCCAGCCGCGCTTCAGCCTCCGACGCAGCGACGGAAGCATTTCGGATTTGACGTTCGAACTCTCGGATAGCGGGCAGAGTGCTACCGAGAACGTATCCGGCCAGGTTCTGGCCGGGACGGGAGACCGTAACCTTGTAGCAGGGTGCATCCCATCCCGCCACAGCCGAGATAACCTTTACCTGATCCCTGGGGCCAACCGTGGCAAGTTGGTCGTCATCCGGCGAGCAGCCGGAGCGTAGCGATTCCGCCGCCGAGGCCATTTGAAGCAAAGCGAAAACTAGCAAGAGGCGCATGGGCATTATTGACTCAGACGTAGGACTTCGCTCGCGAGCTGCGCAAACAGACCTGTGAGTTGGCTCTTATCGGATGTCACCAGGTATTGCCCGGTTTCCTGACCCGTTTGGTAGGCCGGGTTAGCGTAAAGTATAGGGTCGGTAACGGGGGTGGTCGTAGAGTCGTAACCCGTATCGTACGGTAAAGCGGTAATGTTCTTGGCGTTCGCCACGATGGCAAGGAACTCGCGATCCACTGAATCGTATGAGTTTCCTGTGAGATAGATGGTGTCGATCACCGGATGATAGGTGGTGTCGGAGCGGATGGTGTAGGCTTCGGACATAGTGCCGTTCATCGCGGCCGCCACGATGGTGTTGGGTTGATCGGGCCGCATGTGACCTTGGTAGACATTCGCGTATAGATATGGGTTGGTGGTTGGGAAAAAGTTCGACCCGCTTCCGATCGTGGAAAAGCTGGACCAAAGGCCGCCTACGTTCTTACAGTTCGGCGAAACAGTACTGTCGGGGCTGCATTCCTGGTTTACTTGAAAAATCCAGTTCTCGCGGGTGTCGTAACCATTTGACACCGTTCCATACGGGGAGGTACCGGTCGCCACTACTCCGTGAGCCAGGTTATTGCCGTAAATATCGGTAGCGGGAATATAGGCGATATATTGACGGATAGATTCTGTTCCCGATGTTCCCGAGCCTGGGTTGCAGGTACTAGGAAAGCTCACCGTGCTGGTGTCGTACCCGCTGATAGTCCTCTTTCCGGCACTATTGGTTGCGGGTACGAGTCCGTCGCTGTCTCCTCCATAGGAGTCCTGATTCCCCCATTGAGCCATTGCTCCTGTCAGAACCGCAGTAGAGTCAGTACAGACCACTGGCATATTGATACAGATGGAGTTCGTGTTTGCGTTGCCGAGTGCCGAGAGCTGGTTGCCGTTATCGTCAGCACAACTGTTCGTGATACCGTACGTCGAGCCGCTTTGACCCGGCGCTGTACCGATGGTTCCGGGAGCCCACCTCGATTCATGCACTGCGGGAGCGCGAGCGGGGAACTGGGCCGTGATGCCGTTGGGCGACCCATCCGTAAATAGCACAATTTCGTTCAGAGCCAGCGGGAGGCCGGCGGCTTTGATCTGCTGGTAGGCAATGTCGAGCGCGGAGATAGTATTGGTGTTGCTTTGGCACGTAATATTGCTGATATCCGTGGTCACCTGGGTCCGGCTGGTGGTGGGCGCGTCCATCAGGTTCGCCGTTAAATCAAATGTGACCAGCCCGATCTCATCGTAGGGGCTAAACAGCGTGACAAAATTTCCGGCGGCAGCCTTCATGACGGAACACGCGCTGGTACTGTCGGTCGATAATCCCATGGAACTTGACATGTCGAGCACCAACATGAGCACCAATCCGCGCCGGCTGGCGGTCCCGGTAGCTCCGACCGTGATGCTGCGCACGTTGAAGATGTTCATGAAATAAGTGGGCGCGCTGACGGTGGCCGTGACTTGGATGTCGAGAACGCCGTTGGGATTGCCGTTGCTGTCGGTCTCCTGAGTGAGCGCCGGCGTGACGGTTGGCGAGCCGTTGGTGTTAAAGTATCCGTTCGGGAAATTCGCGCTGAAGAACTGATCCGCGGTGGTGACGGCAGCGGTCTGGGCCGCTTGAAGTGTGGTTGTGAGATTCACCGAGCGTCCGGCCGCCAGCGCCGCCGCATCGGCCGCCGCGCTCAGCCGCGCCTTGATCATGTAGATGGTGCCGACGTCCACCGCCAGGCCGACGCAGCCGATTACAAAGAACAACATGGTGGCGTAGAAAATGATCGCCATTCCACGCTCACCCGATCGTCTCCCCGATCTCACCGTGGGAGTCGTCATATTCCAACCTCCTGATAGTTCGTGCTGCGACGCACTGTGCTTATGAAATACTGCGCGCATAGATGACGGGATTACTCATCACCGAGAAAAAATTGAGATAAGTGACGTCGGCATACATTTCCGAGACCAGGGCAAACTCACTGGAGGTGAGCGTCATCCCGGTAGCCGTCGCAAACATGGTCGCTCGGTCGTTCGAGCTCGTCGCGATATTCAACGTTGAAATCGTACCGTTGGATAGCACGGTCACCCCCGGATTCCCAAAAGTGCTGCTCCAGCGCGTCCCATTTCCGATGACCACCCGGTATTCAAACGCATAGCTGCCATAGTTGGGGCAATTGCCGGTGTCCCAGTAGGAGCCTTGCGAGTTCGGGGTGCTGTACGGCGTCAAACCCGTCCCGGTCGCAGAACACTCGGTGGGACCGACCATAACAACTTTGGACAGAATCACCGCGGCGCTGCCGGTGCTGCTGGGGTCGTCAGAAGCGTCCGAACTCATGCCCAGCCCCGCCGCGGCCCGCACAATAATGCGCTGATTATTGGCCACCGACAAATCCAGGCCAGATTCCGAGTCTGTGCTGGTACGCACCAGCAATACCACCGCGTCACGGGCCGTATTGGATACCTGGATCGCTTTGGTGAGCCCCATGCCGATGGTGAATGCTCCGGCGAACATGGGTACCAGAAAGGTCATGACCAGAGCGAACTCCAGAATCGTGTTGCCGGATTCTGCACTCCGGGCTCGCGGTTGTTTCTTATATTCGCTGCGCATCCTGTATCACCTTCGCATCCGGCCTTCTGTTATGGACCGGGAGCCGTTGTATTAACGGGCAACCCACCCAAGACGTCAACCGATCTCGCAGTCAGAGTGACTCCCTTTCCCGCTGAAAATCCAGGCATTGGCACCATCCAGTTCCAGGGATAGCCGGCGATTACAACTTCCACGATGTTGCCCGGCTGATTGGCATAAGTGACAACAGGGCCCGCGGTGCCGTTCAGGGTCTGCGGCAGCATGCAGGTGGAAACCGTACAGACCGAGGTTGAACACGACCCGCTATTGCAGGCCATCACGGGATTCGCCAAGTCGTTGGCGGTGTAATAGTTCACCGTGATGTAACTGCTGGCTAGTCCGGACGGCAAACCAATCGCGTTATATTGCACCACTTGGTCAATACAGGCGGCTTCAGAGGTAGAGCAGGAAGTCCCGTTGTAGCTGGGACTATATGTGATTGCGAAGCGGGTTCCTTCACGAGCCGCGGTAGTGAGCGTGGACTGGATAAAAATGCCGAAACACACGTCGACGATGCCCAGGAAGAAGGCCAGCATCGGCAGGAAAATGAGAGCGCCTTCCAGAATCGCGTTGCCGCCCTGGCGGGCCCGTCTACGCGCGCGCGACGAGTCGCCGGACGACGCATCTGCGCGCTCACTTACGGAACTGTTTAAAACCTCGTGGAATGATCTCATAGTCCCAAGTACAAAAGTGGGTTCGGCCGCGCGGGGCCGCTCTACTTATACTTTGATAACTATGAAGCAGATCGGAAATTAGGCGAAACTACTATAGGGCGTCGGAAAGACGCTTAGTACGCACCCTTAGGGTACGGGCAACCAGGGCCTTAACTTTATTCCCGGGGCAAGGCGCCCGATACAAATAAAGTGGTCCACTGCGGCGCATGACCGCGCCCGCCCGCGCTGGGGCGCATGATATGGAACGCCACCGGGTCGCCCGGTTTCAGGCTGCCCTGGATTTTCTTGACGTCGTCGACACTCGCCACCGGCTGCCGATTGATGGACAGAATTACGTCCTTCTCCATCAGGCCGATGTCCTCGGCGAAGGAGTCCGCATCCACGCTCTGCACCAGCAGGCCGCCTTTGGCGTCCAATTCCATGGAGCTTCGCTCGTTCTCGGTGAGCGCGTGCAGCTTGATGCCGAACTTGTATTGGCTGGGCACGTCGGGCTTCACCGGCTCCACCTCCGCCTGCGGCTGCTGGCGCAACTCTGCGAACTCGGGCCGGTCCTTAAACACCTCGGCGCGATCGAGCACGGTGAGATTGAAATCCATGTGCTTGCTGTCGCGATCCACCGTCACGCTAATGTTCGAATTCACCGGAGTCTCAGAAACGCGCGACACCAGATCCTCGCCATTCTTGACGGGCTTGCCGCCCATGGCGATGATAATGTCGTCCGCCTTGAGGCCGGCCTTGTCGGCTGGCCCGCCCTTCTGCACTTTGCTGATCAGTACGCCGGAGCTGGTGCCCAGAGCCTTGAACAGCTCGGGCTTGTCGTCCGCCTTGGACCATTCGATTCCAATGGAGCCGCGCGTCACCCGGCCGGTCCGGATAATGTCGTTATACACGCGCGCCACCATATTGATGGGCAGGGCAAACCCGATACCTTGATAGCCTCCGCTCTGCGTCGCGATCATGGTGTTTACGCCGATCACCTCGCCGCGGATGTTGAGCAGCGGTCCGCCGCTGTTGCCCGGATTGATGGCGGCGTCGGTTTGAATGAAGCGCTGCAATTGGAGCGCGCCGCCGATGTCGCGGCCGAGTGCGCTCACGATGCCGGCCGTTACCGATGCTTCCAGACCAAAGGGCGAGCCAATGGCAACCGCCCAGTCGCCCACCTGCACGGCGTCTGAATTGCCAATGGTCACCGGCACCAGCGGACTGTTCGGATCGATCTTGATCACCGCCAGGTCGGTTTCCGGATCGATGCCCACCACGCGCGCGCGATATTCGGTGCTATCGTCGCCGTGCAGCTTCACCTTGATGTGATCCACTTTGGCGATCACGTGATGGTTGGTGATGATGTATCCGTTCTTGTCGACGACAAATCCGGTTCCGGACTGCTCCTGCTTGAACGCCCGGGGCGGCAGATCGCCGGCGCCTGGCCCGTTGCGGAAGAATTTCTTGAACAGATCCAGCCCGTCGTCGTTGCTATTGCCGTCGCCGCCCTGCTCTTCATCGCCCTGGCCGTGCGGATTCTCGCTAGCCTTGGGCGTATAATCGGCGGTGATGTAAACCACCGAAGGCTCCAGCTTCTTGGCCAGCTTGGTGAACTCGTTGCCCAGTTGCACGGCGTTGGGAACCACCAGCGGCGAAGCGTCCGGCGCGGCGCTCTGCCCGCGCGCGGCATGCACACCGGTGTTGACAAGCGTTCCGATGACGATCCCGATCGAGAGTGTGACGAGCAGCAGACTCAAAGACAGCAGCTTCTGCTGTCGCATCACCTTGTACCACCGCATGGCTTTGATTTCGCCTTTCCTGGTTCGGGTTAAGAGAACCCTTGTACTCACTATATCTGAATCGGCGGAAACCGTGCGAGTACTTAACTCATCCGATGTTGCCCGAAGCGGAAGGGTTTCAACTCAACCAGCAGAATGCCCCCTAGAATCAACGCGGCTCCCAGCCCGGCGCGTTTGGAGAGCATCTCGCCGAGCAGCAGGAACGACGTAATCCAGGCAAAAACCGGTTCCATGGCGAAGATGAGCGCGGTGCGGGTGGGGCTGGACCAGCGTTGCGCCCAGGTCTGAATCGAGAATGCCAGCGCAGTGGCCAAGAGGCTGGTTACCAGGAGCGCGGTGATCAAAGGCGCGCTCCAGTGGAGGCCAACCGGCTCGGCCCACCAGAAGGTAGCCGCGCCCACTAGGGCTCCGGTCGCGATCTCGGTGACGATCATGACGCCGACGTTTACCTGGCTCGCGAAGCGGCCCGTCACCAGGATGTGAAAGGCGTAGGCCACCGCGCAGCAGGCGACGAGAAGATCGCCGCCTCCCACTCGAAACCGGCCGCTCGGCACGGTCATCAGCGCCATGCCAAGAAAGGCCACCGCCACGCCCAGCGCCTCGATCCTGTGCGGAGCTCTCCTGTATATGACCCTGCTGAGTATCGCCACCATGGGGGTGGTGAACGCGGTGAGAAAGGCGGCCTTCGAGGCGGTGGTATAGCGCAGGCCGAGCGTTTGAAACACGTAGCCGCCGAAGAGACAAAGACCCGCCAGCGCACCGGCCCGGACGCTTGCTCCGATTTTGCCAGCATGGAAATCCTTGCGGAAGACCAGCGCCACGACCAACGCGGCAGCCCCGAACCGTATGGTCAGGAAAAGCAGCGTCGACGCGTCGGCCAGCGCGAGCTTCACCATTACGAAAGTCGCGCCCCAGATCAGGGTTATCAGTACCAGACTGCCATCCACCAGCCAGCCGGCGGGACGCCCCTGATTCATCCTCCGTTCCGGGAGGAATTGCCAGGGGCACGGACCAGTTCCGGATGCGCATCCAGATCGCGAAGCAGCAGGGACAGCGTGAGCAGAACCCGTTTGAGACCCAGCTCGCGGCCTTCGGGATGAAACCACTCTTGCGGGGTGTGCGCGCCGCCGCCGTGCCCGCCCGCCCCGATGGAAATGGCCGGCAGACCCATCGATAGCGGAACGTTGGCGTCGGTGGACGCGCAATCCAGATGCGAGCGGATGCCTAAGTGCGTATCCACCGCGCGCACGGCCTGCAAGACAAAAGCATCATCGCGCAGCCGCCCGCCCGGCCGCGATCCGATCTCTTTGATCTTGGCGGTAACTTTGGCGCCGGTAGCGCGGTCATTCTCGGTCTCGATGGCGCGCTCGACGGCGTTGGTCAGCAGCGCAACGATTTCATCCAGCTTGGCCGGACTCTCGGAGCGAATATCCACCTTGGTGCGGGCGTGCGTGGGAATGGAATTGATGCTGGATCCGCCTTCGATAATGCCGAAGTTGTAGGACGACCGGGGGTTGCCATTGGCCGGAAAACGCTGTTCGGTGAAGGCCGCGATGGCGCGCGCCAGCGCATGCACCGGATTGGCGAACCCGTAATCGCTCCAGCTATGTCCGCCCGGACCGCTGATGGTTACATCGAAGCGGCGGCTGGCGAGCGCTTGCGAAGTGACGTGATCGATATTGGGGCCGTCGAGAATCAAAAACGATTGAATGCGGCTGCCGGTGTTGGATTGCCGGCACAGATAGCGCATGCCGCTCAAGTTGCCCTCGCCCTCCTCGCCCACATTTGCGACCAGGACTAAATTGCGAAAGTCGTCGGCCAGCTCCGGAAACGATTGGATGGCGCGCGCGATGGCCAGCAAAGCCACTAATCCGGCGCCGTTATCGGCCACGCCCGGTCCATGCAATCGGCCATCGGGCGCGACATAGACCTCGTCGTCTTTACGCGGCGCAAGCACTGTATCCAGATGCGCGGTGAGCGCGATGTAGGGGCCGGTGCGATTTTCGAGCGGATGGGCGATCACGTTGCCTCCGCGATCGATGCGCGCGACACAGCCTAGCGCGCGAAATTGCCCCAGCATCCACTCGGCGCGGCGCTGTTCAAAGAAGGTGGAGGCCGGAATGCGGCACAGCTGCAGGTGCTGCTCGTTGATCCACTGCTTCTGGCGGACGAACCATTGCAGGGCGTCGCGCAGAGGCGCGGAATCGGCCAAATTTCCAGCCACTTTCGCCAGCGGCGGATCCGGCGGAAGTGCGACGGATTTAATCGAGCCAGCCAAATGCCAGTTTAGCAGGCAGGGTTTTGCATGAGCTCCAGGGCTTCGCCCAGTGCGAGCAGGAGATTCTCTTCGAGCGGCCGCGCGATGAGTTGCAGACCGATCGGCAGACCGGCGGGCGACGCGCCGCAAGGAATGGACAGGGCGGGGAAGCCGAGCACGTTCATGCCGCGCGCGCAGCGTGTGGTGAGGATCCGTGTGTCATGCCGTGCGCCGTCGAGCGCGATCTCGGTCTGCCCGATGCGCGGCGCGGTGATCGGCGTGGCGGGCGTAAACAGGCAGTCGATGCTCCGAAACAGCTTGTGAAATTCGCCGGCTAGCCGCTTGCGCAGCCGCTGCGCGTTCACGTAATCAGCCGCCGGAATCAGCGAGCCTTGGTCCAGCAGCGCCAACACATCCGGTCCGAAATCGCCACGGCGATCGAGATGGGCCTGATGCACCGCGGCCGCTTCCGATAGCAGTATCACCAGGCCCGCTGTATTGAGCGCTTCGATATCGGGAACGCGCACCGGGATTACGCGCGCGCCTGATTGTTCGGCTCGGCGGGCTGCATCCTCCACCGCGGCCTTCACCTCAGGCGCTACCAGGTGAAAGTAAAAGTTCTCGGGCAGTCCCACCCGGATCTCGCGCAGCGACGCCGGGGCTCGTTTACGATGCGCGGGATCACACATCGCATCCAGTGCGAGCCGCACATCGCGCACTGTCCGCGTGAGCGGCCCCACGTGATCCAGACTCAGGCCGAGCGGTTGGACACCGCGCCGATCCACCAAGCCGTACGTCGGTTTCAATCCCGCCACTCCGCAGAACGACGCGGGGACGCGAATGGAGCCGCCGGTATCGGTTCCAGTGGCCATCAACGCCATTCCGGTGGCCACCGCCACGGCCGAACCGCCGCTCGATCCGCCCGGCGAATGCTCCGGATTGCGAGGATTGCGAATGGTCCCGAAATGCGGATTGTCGGACGTGATCCCGTACGCCAGTTCGTGCAGGCCGGCCTTCCCCACCAGGACGGCGCCGGCTTCAGCCAATTTCACAACTACGGCAGCATCGCGATCCGGCACGAAATCGGCGAATATCTTCGATCCGGAGGTGGTGCGGATGCCCTTGGTCCACATCAGGTCTTTGTGCGCGATTGGAATTCCATGCAGGGGTCCCCGATCCACTCCTTGGGCCAGTTCGCGATCCAACTCCTCAGCATGGGCCAGCGCGGATTCACCGGTGACGGTGATGAACGCATTCAGAAGAGGATTGAGCTTTTCGATCTGATTCAGGCACTGCTGGGCGAGTTCCACCGACGAAATCCGGCGCGAACGCAGCGCATGAGCGGCTTCGGCGATGGTCATTCGGCTTGGTCCGCACTGAATGTGAGGGCCGAGTCGGCATCGGGCGCCAGGCGCTGGGTCTCGCTGCGCAGCAACTCTAAAAGTTGATCCACCCTGGCCTGGGCGCGCTCCAATTGATCGGCCGGTATCTCAGTTTTCACCTTTTTAGCGTACCGTGACGAAACGTGACAGCCCTTAAAGGCAACCCAGGCCCTGGCATCCGCATCCAAATCCGTAGCAGCAGGCGAGGCTGCCAAGATGAAGATCGAACCAAGCGCGCTAGGCGCCATCGCGATCCTGCTGGCCGTAAGCCCAGGGATTGCTGCAACTATTCCGAGCGCCACGGGCGTTCCTACTCCGATAGTAATCACCGTGCGCCAGTCCCGAGGGAGTCAACCGGTAAATCTGACGCCCGGAGACGTAAGGGTTATGGAGGGCCGTACTCTGGCGACCGTAGTTAAGTTGCAGCGCCTGGCGGGCGATCTGGCGGACATGCAGCTCTTCATCCTGTTGGACGATTCCACGCGCTCCTCCAGCCTGGGCGTTCATTTGGCCACGCTGAAAACATTCGTTGAAGCCTTACCGCCCACCACACAAGTCGGCGTTGGCTATATGCGGAACGGGACCTTTGGGCCGGTGCAGGAATTCACTCTGGATCATCAGAAAGCGGCAAGCGCGCTGCGTCTGCCAGAGTCCATTCCAGGCGGAAACGGTAGCCCCTACTTTGCGCTGTCCGATCTCGCGAAGCATTGGCCATCCAAACAAGCCACCGATCGCCGGGCCGTGCTGATGTTGACCGATGGCGTGGATCGCTACTATGGCACGCCGGATGAGGAAGATCCTTATGTCGACGCGTCGATCAAGAGCTCTCTGCAGCAGGGCTTGATGGTGTATTCCATTTATTTGCGCGGATCCGGTTTTTATGGCCGCGGAACCTGGACGACCAACTTCGCGCAGTCCCGGCTCATCGAAGTCAGCGAGAACACCGGCGGCCATGCCTACTTCGAAGATTTCACCGATCCGGTGTCGATTGCGCCATTCCTAAAAGACTTCGAGGATCGCCTCGACAATCAGTACCAGCTGACTATCGCTTCGTTCAGCGGACCGGGTGTGCATCCGGTGAAGCTGCGCAGCGAACTGCCCGGCGTGAAGATCGAAGGCCCCACGCACATTTACGTCCGGTAACGCACCCCCTTGATTCTCTGTGCTCTTGTAGCTAATCTAGGGGAGTCGTATGAGCAAGCCGACCGACCTGGTGCAGGGCACTCTCGATCTGTTGATCCTCAAGACGCTCGCCCTTGAGCCGATGCACGGCTGGGCCATCGCGCAGCGGATCAGGCAATTATCCAAAGAAGTATTGCAAGTCCAGCAAGGGTCACTCTATCCGGCGCTGCATCGGTTAGAGCAGCAGGGCTGGATTCAGGCCGAATGGGGCGAAAGCGACAACAACCGCCGAGCCAAGTATTATTCGCTGACCCGCGCCGGGCGCCGGCAACTGGAGCGCGAAGCAGTCAGCTGGGAGCGGCTTTCGAGCGCAATCTCGGCCATTGTACGCGCTGAGGGATGACTCATGCGACGGCTTCGCATCCTTCGGCTGCGCTTTCGCTCGTTATTCCGGCGCGCCAAGCTGGAGCGGGAACTCGACGACGAACTCCACTTCCATTTTGAACATCAGGTAGAGCGGAATATCGCCGCGGGGATGAATCCAGCGGACGCTCGTTACGCCGCATTGCGGCAAGTCGGCGACCTCACCCAATACAAAGACCAATGCCGCGACGCCCGGGGGACCGGAATGATCGACAGTTTTTGGGAAGATTCACGCTACGCGGTCCGCAGCCTGCGCCGCGATCCGTTTCTGGCTCTCACCGCCACGTTGACGCTCGCGGTTTGCATCGGCGCGAACACCACGGTGTTTAGCGTGGCCAATTCCATTCTCATCCGCCCGCTGCCTTATCCAAGCTCGGACCGGATCGACTGGATCAGTGAGAGATCCGGACCTGTGCAAGAAGATGTCGGCGCGGCTCCGGATTACTTTGCGCTTCGGGAGCAAAACCGGATTTTCGAAGACATCGCCGCATTCGACCCGATGTCGGTTACTGTGACCGGAATTGAGAGGCCCGAGAAAATTGACACGGCAGATGTCTCGCCCTCATTTTTCCGCGTGCTGGGGACGCAACCTCTATTGGGGCGGGTTCTCGCTCCGGAAGAAGAAGGGCCGAAGGCGCCGCCGGTGGTCGTATTGAGCTATGAGTTCTGGCGGAACCGCTTGGGAAGCGATCCCCATGTTGTCGGAAAAACGATTGCTCTCGACCGCCTGCCGCGCACCGTCGTCGGCGTCATGCCGCAAGGCTTCGATTATCCGCGCGGGGCTCAATTGTGGCTGCCTCACGTGCTGCTGGATAAGGTGAGCCAACATTTTCCGATATCCCCCAATTCCCCCATCCTGATTCCTTTGATGGTCGCGCGGCGCAAGCCTGGAGTAACGCCGGTCGCTGCCGCAACGGAGCTGAAGCGTTTATCGTATACGATCCAAGCCCTCTATCCCAAGGAAATGCGACAAAGGGGGTTTCGGGCGCACTTGGCTATCGAAGCCACTCCGTTGCAGGAGTATCTGGCGGGTCCATTACGTCCCGCGTTGCTGGTTCTCACTGGCGCCGTTGCGCTGGTTCTGCTGATCGCCTGTGCGAATATCGCCAATTTGTTGCTCGCGCGTGCGAGTAGCCGATCGCGCGAACTGGCCATCCGGCTGGCGCTCGGATCGGGCCGCGTGCGAATCATCCGCCAGATGCTCACCGAAAGCCTGGTGCTTACCATTCCCGGAGGCGTGTTGGGCGTCGGGCTGGCGTTCCTTGCGGTGCGCATGCTGAACGCGACTAAGCCCTCCATACTCGTACGCTATCCCGAGATCTCGATGGATTGGCGCGTGCTTGTTTTTACGATTGCGCTGATGCTCGTCACCAGCCTTTTGTTTGGTTCCATTCCCGCGCTCTCGTCGGCGGCAGTCCACATTCAAGAGGCGCTCAAGTCCGCGGGGCTGACACATAGCGGCACACCCGGTACAACCCGGTTAAGAAAAATCCTGGTGATGGCGGAGATTGGCATTTCGCTGGTATTGCTGATTGGCGCGGGCCTGCTCGCGCGCAGTTTCCTGCATCTGGCGCACACCGAGCTGGGCTTCCCTTCCGATCATCTGCTGACCTTTCAAGTCCACCCGGTCGCTTTTAACATCGCGGAGGACCGCGGATATGGCCCCTTCTATTCCAATATTCTCGACCGGCTGCGGCATCTGCCGATGGTCCGGGCGGCTGCTCTCGCCGAGGAAATTCCACTGAGCGACGCCGAGCTGACCAGCACCGGATCTATCGCGGTAGTGGGGCGTCCTCTAGTTGCTTTGGCGGACCGGCCAAGAATCAGCGACTCGATGGTTAGCCCGGAGTTCTTTCAAACCCTCGGAATCCGGCTCATCCAAGGCCGCATTTTCGACGCGCACGATTTCGCGGGAATACCGGCCGCTGGGAGGCTTGACTTTCTTCAAAGAGAAGCTGTTGTAGTGAACGAAGCGTTCGTGCACCGGATTTTTCCCAACGAAGATCCACTGGGCAGGCAACTCACATTTGGCCCCGACGACTTCCATAGCACCTGGACCATTGTCGGCGTGGTGGGCGACGTTCGCGGTTCGGCTCTTGGCGCGGACCCGCCATCGATGATCTATCGTTGCACTTGCAGCGGCGTTCCAGTCTATCTGCCCGGCTTTCTGCTTCGCACCACCGGACCGCCGGAGGCGGCGATCCGCGCCGTGGAACAGCAGGTTCGAGCGGTAGATCCCGATCAGCCGATTTCCGACGTTAAGACCATGGATCAACGGCGGGGCGCGGCACTCGCGCCGGAGCGCTTCCAACTGATCTTGATCGGAAGCTTCGCCGGCATCGCGCTTCTTCTGGCCGCGGCCGGAGTTTACGGAACCATGTCGTACCTGGTTGCCCGCCGCACTCGCGAGATTGGCATTCGCATGGCGATGGGAGCGCGGCAGGCCGACGTCCTGCGCATGGTGTTGGGCGAAAGCACGGTGCTGGTTTTGTTAGCGATCGTAGCGGGCCTGGGAGGCGCGGGGGCGTTGACGCGCTACATTCGATCGATGCTGTATGGCGTGAGCGAGCTCGACCCTGCAACTTTCGCGATTACCTCGGTGGTTTTAGCCGCGATCGTGATAGCCGCGTCGGTTGGTCCCGCGCGCCGCGCTGTCCACATCGATCCGATCGCCGCCTTGCGCGACGAGTGAGGGATGGGCGTTGGCTCTATCGCGACGCCCTAAGACGGATCACGGTCAAGTCGGTTGCCTTGAAGTCGGTGCCGGTAGCAAGCACCGGCTCACCACGGAGCGCCGCCAGCGCGTATACGGCGGAGTCGCCGAAGTTGCGCTGCGCCCGATGACCCGTGCCTTTTCCAAAACGGCCAAACGCGGCGATCGCGGCCTTGGCTTGGGGCGCATCGAACGGAACGATCTCGCAGCCGATTTCTTCGACCAAGCGATATAGAAGCGGAACAGATTGTGGGCCCAGGCGAGCACGTAGAACGATGCCAGCCTCAAGCAGCGAGACCGAACACAACTCTCGCGTTGAGGCGTTATTTATGGCGGCTTGCAATTCAGGTGCGGAGGTTTCGCCCAAAGTGATTGCGACGAGCGTGGAGGTATCAATCACCATGGAAATATTTTCTAGCGGGGGATGCCAAATTCATCGTATCCGAGGATTTCGTCGTCGGTTCGGGAATCCAAAATTGGCAATCCGGCGATCTTCTTTTGGATGGCCTCTACCTTTTTCCAGTCGATTGGGCGAACTGTGCCGCTCAGCTGCGCTTCAAGGGAACGGATTACCGCCTCGGTAAGAGTGACACCCATCCTCTTGCTGACCTTCTCCGCCAGGTTGTGAGCGGCGGGATTCTTGATGTAGAGCGTCCTCACGACTCGAGTATACACCATCAGGCAATCCCTTGGTATATACCGACATCATAAGATGTTCACCGCCCGCGCCGCCAGCAGCGCCACCGTCGCCAGCGAAATCAGGGCCTGCACCATCATCATCAACTTGGCCCAGCGCGACAGAACTGGAACGTCGGTGGGCGAAAAAGCGGTGCTGGTATTAAACGCCAGGAACAGATAATCCACGAACCCCGGGCGCCAATTCTTATCGCTCTCCCAGGGAGTGATCATCTGCGGAAACAGGAACGCGCCTTCATTATGCGCATCCAGCATGTCGCGCTGATTCGGACCGCCCGCGTCCAGCCGCCAATACCAGGACGCGAACACCAGAATGTTCACGATCCACAGCGCGGCGGCGGCTCGCAACAGCGCTTGCGGCGAATCCAGATGCTGCGGCAGGCGCAAAATCAACAGGGTCAGAGACCATACCATCGAGGCGGTGACAGCGCCCGCTACCGTGTGGCTGAGCACGCGATTGAGCACCAATTTGCCGGCTTTGTGGGCCACCACGGTCGGGATCAGCAACGCGGTTACAACTGCGAGTAACAGCCACTCCTGGCCGAAGCGAAGCGGCGCTGGGATAGCGAAATGCAAGCCGCCTGTCGCCAGGAGTGCGAGTATGGCCGGCCAGCGGGGCTCGGCGGTTCGTGGTTCTCGCGGCTCCGTAGTACTAGAACGGACCTTGAGCTGCGGCATATGGGACAATGTACCAAGTCACCTCCCCATGAAGGTTGTGGTACAAAGTTCGTCGTTATTGTTTACGTTGCTCTCGATCATCCTGAACGTACCGATCACGCGCGTCAAGCGAGCGCCGGACGGCCGGGAAGGAACTAGCCGGGAGTCCAGCACGGTTACCGGCTAGCGGCGATTCGAAGGAAATAGCCATGGCCATTTCGCCCCGGTTCGCATTGGACCCCGCAGACGATTCCGAATTTTCAAGCGATTCTCCGGGCTGCGTTTATTCCTTCGATCTGGATGGAAACCTCCTCGATATCAACGAGGCCATGGCGGGATTGTTAGGTTATGCGCGGGAAGAAGCGGCGCGCATGAACCTCGGCCAACTGCTCGAGCCGGAATCCTGGAAAAATTCCCATGAGCAGATTTTGGTGCAACTGGGAGGAAGCGGTCCGCAGTGGGTGAATCTTACCGCAATCGCCCGGGATGGCCGTCCTGTGCAACTGGCAGTGGTGAGGCGACTCTTGTTCGAGCGCGGACGACCGGTAGCGATACAGGATTCCGGACGAGTGCTGGCCGATGAAACGGAAGGCGAAGCCCGGGCGGTGGAAGATCCAAACCACCAGCAGAACTCCGGCGAGTCCGGCCATTTCGCCGAACAGTTAAAGCAGTTGCACCGCTTGAGCACCACCAGCTACGTCAGTCTGGATCAGGCCCTCAAAGATCATCTGGAAACCGGCTGCCGCCTCTTTCACGTGCCCGTGGGCATCTTGTTTCAAGTGGAAGGCGACGACGCAATAGTGCAAGCCGCGCATGCCCCAGGGGAGCTGGAAAATCGCGTTCTGATCCCCCTGTGGCAGACCCGTGCTAATAGCGTGACCAGCCGGCTCCGGACGGTGACGTTCTCCGAGCCGGCTGTGCCAGGCAGCGGGTTGCGGACCGAATTCGAGACCTACATCGGAACGCCGGTCTGGCTTGGCTCCGAGCTGTTCGCGACGCTTGGCTTTTCGGAACCGTGGAGCGGCGCGCCGCGAGTTTTTTCGCATTCCGACCGTGAGCTGATCGAACTAATGGCGCGCAGCATTGGGCGCGTGGTGCTGGAGCATCGCATCCAATCGGAACGCGACCGTCTGCAAAGCCTGGAGAAGAACCGCAACCGGGTGCTCGAAATGGTGGCCGAAAACGAAAGCATCGCCACCATCCTGGAAGAAGTGGTGCACCTGGTGGAGGCGCAATGCCCCGGCGCGCTGTGTTCGCTACTGCTGCTCAAGGATGAGATGTTGACGTGGGTGTCCGCACCCGGATTTCCCTCCGAAACCCTGCGGCTATTGAAGCCGTTCCGGGTTTTGCGCGATACGGCTGGCCTGGCGGCTGCCGAGGTGGCGCGCGGTACTGTGTTCTGGGACGACGTCCGGGGCTGCCCGTTTTGGGCGGACCGCGCACACCTGGCCAGCCAGCTCAGGATCGAGTCCTGCCGTTCCACGCCTATTTTGTCGGTGGACGGCACGCTGTTCGGAATGCTCGCGCTGCACTACCGGAGCGGGCAGCCGCGAGACGACAGCGACGCCGAGTTGTTGCAAGCCGCCAGCCGCCTGGCCGCGCGGGCGCTGGAACAACGCGGCTTCACTGAACGGCTGGAGTTCCAGGCGCGCCACGACTCGCTCACCGGCCTGCCCAACCGATCCTACTTCATGGAGCTGCTGGAAGCCGCGCTGCGGGAAGCCAGCGACCGGTCCGGAAGCCTGGCGGTTCTGTTCATCGATCTGGACCGCTTCAAGCAGATCAACGACATTCTCGGCCACGCCATGGGCGACCGGTTGTTGAAGGAAGTGGGCCAGCGTCTGAAGCGCTTGCTCACCGAAGACGATCTGGCCGGGCGCATGGGCGGGGACGAGTTCACCATTGTGCTGACGCGCCAGCCCGACCAGCAAGCCGCCGTTCAGGCATCCCAGGAATTTCTCAACGCTTTTCGAGCGCCGCATCAGATTGAGGACAACGAGCTGTTTGTCACCGCTAGCATCGGCGTGTCGCTTTTCCCCAAGCACGGCCAGACCGTTTCCGAGCTGCTGCGGAACGCGGACCTGGCCATGTATCACGCCAAGAACAGCGGCAAGAACGATGTGGTGGTGTTCCGCGCCAAGGATCATACCGTCAGCCTGGAGCGGCTGCGCCTGGAGAACGCGCTGCGCCGCGCGCTGGAGCATCAGGAGTTCGAGTTGCTCTATCAGCCCGTGGTGAGCATGAACGGAAAGATAGAAGGCCTGGAGGCGCTGCTCACCTGGAGACACCCGATCTACGGAACTATATCGCCCAAGCAGTTCATCCCGATCGCGGAAGAAACCGGGCTCATTATCGATATTGGATCCTGGGTCATCCAGCGGGCGTGTCTGGAAGCGGCGAGCTGGCACAAGGCCGGGCATCGGGCCGCGCGGATTTCCGTCAACGTGTCGGCTCTACAGTTTGAACGGCGCGATTTTCTCGAAACCGTGGCCAGCGCGCTGGCGCTGAGCAAGCTGCCTCCCGAACGCCTGGAGCTGGAGCTGACCGAGAGCTACATCATGAAAGATCTGCCGCAAGCCGCCGCTCGTTTAACGCAGATCCGCAATCTGGGCGTCAGCATCGCGATTGACGATTTCGGCACCGGCTATTCGTCGTTGAGCTACCTGAACAAGCTGCCGGTGGATTCGCTCAAGATCGACCAGTCGTTCCTGCGCAACCTGCATGAGCCCGAAGGATCGCTGGCGGTGATTCAAAGCATCGTGCGCATGGCGCACAGCATGAACCTGAGCGTGGTGGCGGAGGGTGTGGAAACGCGCGCCGAGCTGGATTTGGTTCGTGTGCTGGGGTGCGACAAGGTGCAAGGGCACGTATATGGACCGGCTCGGCGGCGGGAGGAGATGGAAGCGTTGCTGGCTACTAAGGATTCGTTGCGGCCGGTGGATTCGTAAGAATGTGGGGAAGAGGCGTCCGCGCCCGATCCGGATAAGATAGCAGCGGTTTGACCAACGATCTAGTCCCCGCCTACCGTCGCGCCTCCGGGTGCTCACCCCGTTCACGCAGGCGTTTACGCGACCCACCATCACCCATCGCCGCTGCTTTTCTGTATAGCCTCAACGCCGCAGCCGGACTCTTCCTTCCACTTGCCCCGCTCGCATACGCTTCACCGAGATTATGCATAGCGAGTGAAGCGCCTTTGGCGGATGCCTTGCGAAGCCATGCGATACCCTCCGCCGGCTGTTTGCGCACACCCACCCCCTGCAGATACATAAGCGCCACGTTGGTTTGGGCTTTCGCGTCCCCGCTTCTCGCGGCCCGCAGGTACCACTTGAATGCGCGCCAATTGTCTTGCGGAACTCCGTCGCCTTCCGCGAGCGTCAACGCTAGGTTGAACATTGAGGCGATATCACCACGACGCGCCGCCGTCGAGAACCAACGCACTGCCTCCTTCGGGTTTCGAGGAACGCCGAGACCGCGAATGTAGCAGTACCCCAACAATGATTGACACTGTCGGCCAGAACTCCGTGCCCCTTCGAGAATGAGCGGGAATGATTTCCGAAGGTTTTTGACCTTGCCGGTCCTCTCAAACAGCCCTGCGCTAAGACCTATATTTTTCGCTGTCATATGTGGCGGCTGCGAGGCGCTCTTTTACCATACCGCCTAGCGGCTTACCGTTGTGATCTGCGGCTGGCATTTAGCACATTGACCGGATATAAACGCCGTCCCGGACTTGGGCCGCTCGCGGCTCGGACGGCTTAAGGACTATTCCACGCGCAGCGTAAGCAAACCCGCCAATTCCCGGAACTGAGCCAGCCAGAGCGGACCGGCTTCGGGGGTCGATCGTTTGCAGCACCTCGTAGCTTGTTTGCCACGCTTCATGAATTCGAGGCCTCCTTGGCCCAGCAGTGGGCCGTGGCAACGCCCCGTAACGCATGGCTGCCTCAAATGGCTTCACGAGCCGTCTACAATAAGAGTCGAGGACATATTCGATGGCACGCCAGTTCGATGTCGTTATTGAGCGCGATTCAGAAGGCTACTACGTGGCCTCGGTTCCGCAAATTCCGGCGTGCCATACGCAGGCGCAGTCTCTTGACGAGGTCATGCTGCGCGTTCGCGAAGCCATAGAGCTATGCCTCGAAGTCGAGGGCGTACCGGGGCAAGACTTGGAGTTCGTTGGCATCCAGCGCGTGACCGTCGCGGCATGAGCCGTAATCCCCGCGTCATCGGCGCCGACCTCATTGCCGCCCTCGAAAGGGTAGGTTTTCGCGTTGTTCGCATCAAAGGCAGCCATCACTTCCTGCGTCACGAGGATGGTCGGAGCACGGTTGTGCCGGTGCACTCTGGCGAGACCATCGGCCCCGGTCTGCTCCACAGAATCCTCCGAGATTGCCAACTGACCGCCGACCAGTTCGGCAAGCTGCTGTAGGGACCTGGATCTTGGGAAACCCCACGCATCAGGCGATCCACTTGGCCGTACGGTCACCGTCCCGGACTCATGCCGCTCGGGGCTCAGACGACTCGAGCACTATTCCACGCGGAGCGAAAGCAGACCGGCCAATTCGCGGAACTGAGCGAGCCAGAGCGGATCGGCTTCGGGGTCGATCGTTTGCAGCACTTCGTAACAGCGATTCTGTATCGCCCACAGCACCACCGGAAACGGAAGCGATCGCGCCGCCACCAGGTTCTCGCTCAATTTAGAAAGGCGTTCCAGGTTCTTGGGATCTTCAAATAATTGCTCAGCGCCTTTTTCAAGATTACGGCGCAGCACAATTTCAAGACCGCTCTGATCCAAAGCAATGCCCGCGATACGGATTTCTTCCAGCAGATTCCGGATCGCAGTCCGATCCAACTCGGGAGCGGCCAGCGCCTGGCGCAGCAGTCCGTTCAAAGCCACCTCGGTCGCGGCTTTCAGTTCGCGGGGAATCGGAATGTAGCAGTCGCTCATGAACCGCACCAACTGCGACTGGTCTTCGTAGATCTCACGCGCCACCGCGAAGGAATGCTCCACGGTGGATTCCAGAACTTCGGCCAGCACCTTGCGCTGCTCGTCGCGAAATAGATTCTTGAGCGAATAGGTGTGGCCGGGAAATCCCTGGTCCAGGCAATGAATGGTGGCCGCCAGGTCCGAACGGCTGAAAGCGTCGCGCGTGGATTTTACGAGCTCGCGATACGCTTCCTCGGAACGGTGCAGCGCCACGCCGCCGTACAGATTATGATCTCCGAAGTGGAGCACGCCGAACATCAGCATTTCGAAATCCTGCGTGATTTCCGAAGTGAAGCGAGCCTTGCCGAAGGCCAGCCGCATTTTGCCAGAGCGCTTCAAACGGTAGCCTTGGTTATCCACCGAGTAGGCGTAAATGCGGGTCTTGTCCGGGTAGCTTTCGAAAAGCGAGCTCATGGCGTAGTGCGCGCCCACTTTGAGCAGGTCCACGCTGGCCGGTTTGACGAACTTTTCGTAAATCACCGCGCCGTCGCTGTGCTCGGGAATATTGCTTTTGGCGAGCGCCAGCTTTTCGATGAAGCGCTGCTCGATGCCCGGGCCGAACAACTCTTCCGCCAGTTGCACCGCGCGGCCGGCGTATTGGATCACTTGCACCGTTTCCAGGCCCGAGAGTTCGTCGAAGAACCAGCCGCAGCTGGTGTACATCAGCATGGCGTGCCGTTGCATTTCGAGCAGCTTCCAGATGGTGACGCGATCGGCGAATTTGGTGGACTTGCGCCGGAAGTTGGCCGCCGCGAACCGCTCGCGGCTTTCCGGTGAACGGTCCAGGATGACGTGAATATAATTGTTCCGCGCCGCCCAGGGGTCTTTGAAAAAACGCCCGGCCATTTTTTCATAGCAGGGCGCGATCTCATCCCGCAGCCAATCCAGCGCTTCCCGCAAGGGTGCTCGCCAGTGCTGGTTCCACTCGCCGTGCCCGCCTGAATTACAGCCGCAGTTGCTGTTCCATCGGCCCACGCCGTGGATGCAGCTCCAGGCGGTGTTCTCCAGGATCTCCACCTCGTGCTCGGCCGGATGCTTCTCCAGAAATTCGCCGTAATTGGTGACCTTCGCCAGGCCGCTGGACTCGATGTGATCGAGCGCATAGGCCAGCGCCATGTCGGCGAATGCGTGGTGATGCCCGTAGGTTTCGCCGTCGGTGGCGATGTGGGCCAATTGCGGGCCCTCCCGTTGATCCGATAAGGCATCGAGTAACCGCTGCGCGAAGCGCCCTCCGTTGTCCAGCAGGCGTTCAAACGCCACTGCCTGCGACACCGGCCCGTCATAGAAAAACAGATTGATCAAGCGGCCGGAGGGCAGCTTCTGGCGATAGGCGCGCGCTGGGTCGATACGCTGGCCGACGTCGATGCCATCCATGGATTTGGCCTGGGACGGCGCCAGGATGGTGAACTGGATGCCTTCGCGCGCCATGCAGTCCAGCGTTTCCAGATCCACGGCGGTTTCGGGAAGCCACATGCCTTCCGGATCGCGACCGAAGCGGAAGCGAAAATCCTCAATGCCCCAGATCACCTGCGTCAGCTTGTCGCGCGCGTTGGCGAGCGGCATGATCACGTGGTTGTAGCATTGCGCCAGCGCCGAGCCATGTCCGGAAAATCGCTGCGCGCTGACGCGGTCGGCCTCCAGGATGGACCGATAGGTTTCCGGCGCCTTGTCCTTCATCCAGGAAAGCAGCGTGGGGCCGAAGTTGAAGCTGATGCTCGAATAGTTATTGACGATTTTCGCGATGCGGCTTTCTGAATCCAGAATCCGCGCGGCGCTGTTGGGCGCATAGCATTCCGCGGTGACGCGCTCGTTCCAGTCGTGATAGGGAGCGGCCGAGTCCTGGAGTTCGATGCCTTCCAGCCACGGATTCTCGCGCGGGGGCTGATAGAAGTGGCCGTGAATGCAAAGATAGCGGTTTTCGTTCACGATCGAGTCGCCGGCTTCACCACCACGGCGGTGCCGTAACAAAGCACCTCAGTCACACCCTGCATAATTTCGGTTGCGTCATAACGAACGCCGACCACGGCATTCGCGCCCAGCTGCGCGGCGTGTTGCGCCATGCGCTGATAGGCATGGGCGCGGGTCTCTTCGCACAGATTAGTGAAGAGCGTGATATCGCCGCCCACCATGGTCTGCAAGCTGGCGCCCAGGGTTCCAAAAATGGAACGGGAACGCACGATGATGCCTCGCACGATCCCGATGGTCCGGTCGACGGTGAATCCATCCAAGGTAAAGGCCGTGGTCACCATGGAATCGAGCACGGCTAGTGAATCGTCGTCCATCGCGGTAAGGCTAGTATTTTAGCATTTGGCCCGTGAGGCTATCCGTTGATAGGCTGGATCGCGATGCTAACTACTGCGGCTTGTTTCCCTCTAATTTATCGACGCGCTCCGAGAGCGCTTCCATTTCCAGGTCGATGGCCCTTAATGCCGCAGCGTGGGTTCGTTGGCGCGCCTCCGACGGTGATGCCCAACTGTGAAAGGCGGTCAGCAACCTCGTTTCGGTCGATTCGATTCGTTCTTCCATGCGACTTTCAGCCGCATCAATTCGCGCACCGAGACGACCCTCCAGTTGCGCCAACGCCTGCTGTAGTTCGGGATCCACAAGCCAAGCATATCACTTCCCCTTCTCAGACTTTTCCGCTGTTTACCCTAGGCGAAATCCTCGGGCCGCCGATGGATCATATAAGGGTGCGGCATTAGCCGCCGTTGAATAGAATTTAATGGAGCGTATCTAACTGATTATGCAGTCAACCAATCGAGGAGCTACGTCCAAGCTGTGGGGCCGCTCGCGCCCGGTGCTATATTTGGTAGTCACACGTTAGTCCATGTCCTTTCAGATTCAACCGGTTAAGGAATTTCTTGTCCGGCCCGCTCTGCCGTCGGCTATCGCTCGTATGAGCGACCTGGCTTACAACCTACTGTGGAGTTGGGACCACACGGTCCGCTCCCTGTTTCGGCGGCTGGATTCGGCGCTGTGGAAGAATTGCGGCCATAATCCCGTTCTCATGCTGGGGCGGGTGCCTCAAGCCACTCTGGAACGGGCAGCCGCGGATTCTCGATTTCTGGCGGCCTACCGCAGGGCTTGCGACCGTTATTCCAGCTATCTGGAACGCGCGGAGCCCGCCGACAATCGGCTGATCGCGTACTTTTCCATGGAGTACGGCCTGGTGGAATGCATGCCCATCTATGGCGGCGGATTGGGCGTTCTCTCCGGCGACCACTTGAAGGCTGCCAGCGACGGGGCGGTCCCGCTGGTGGGCATCGGCCTGTTGTACCAAAAAGGCTATTTGCAGCAATCGCTCAATCCGGATGGCTGGCAGCAAGAGCGCAACCCGGTGAACGATTTCTACACGCTGCCAGTGCGGCCGGTGCGGGACGAAGACGGCAAAGACGTGCTGGTTTCCGTCAAGCTGCCAGCCGGTGTTGTTTTTATCAAGATCTGGAACATCGACGTCGGCCGCGTGAAGCTCTATCTTCTAGACACTAACATTCCGGAAAACGAGCGGCCGGAGGATCGCGAAATCACCGCGCAACTTTATGGCGGCGACAATGTTACGCGCATCCGGCAGGAAATTGTGTTGGGCATCGGCGGGTTGCGCGCGCTGGACCGGCTCAAACTGAAACCCACGGTTTGGCACATGAACGAAGG
Source organism: Bryobacterales bacterium (assembly GCA_963735145.1). Classification (GTDB taxonomy): domain Bacteria; phylum Acidobacteriota; class Terriglobia; order Bryobacterales; family Bryobacteraceae; genus Palsa-89. The sequence continues at coordinate 632,127 of CAVTJS010000005.1, forward strand.
GCACTCCGCGTTCCTGGCTATCGAGCGGATCCGGCGATTCATCAAAGAGCACAAACTTACCTTCGAGGAGGCGTTTGAAGCCTGCCGGTCCAACAGCGTTTTCACCACCCACACCCCGGTGCCGGCCGGCCTGGATCTGTTCGATCCCGGATTGCTGTACGAGTATTTCGGCGAGTATTGCATGGAAGGCGGCATTCCGTTTGAGAAGTTCCTCGCGCTGGGCCGCTTCCGTCCCGAGAATCACCACGAACCGTTTTCGATGGCCATATCGGCCATTCAGACCTCCGCTTTTCGCAACGCGGTGAGCAGTCTGCATCGCCAGGTGTCGCAAGAGATGTGGCAAGAGCTGTGGCCGAAGCTGCCGGTGTGGGAGGTGCCGATTACCTCCGTCACCAACGGCGTGCATCTGCTCACCTGGCTCAACGGCGATCTGGCGCAGCTCTACGATCAGCAGTTGCAGCCGGACTGGCGCGAGCGCAATGCCGACCCGCGCATCTGGGATCTGGTGGAGGACATTCCCGCGCAAGAACTGTGGGAGGCGCATCGGCGGAGAAAACGTTATCTGGTTTCTTTCGTGCGCGAGCGCGTGGTCACCGCCGCCATCGGACGCAAGGCCCCGGCCGCCGAGCAGCGGCGTTTAGCCGAGGTGCTGGACCCGGACACCCTCACCATCGGCTTTGCGCGCCGGTTTGCCACCTATAAGCGAGCCACTCTGTTGTTCCGCGATCTGGAGCGGCTGAAGCGCCTGCTCACCCATCCGGAGCGGCCGGTGCAGATCGTGATCGCGGGCAAGGCGCACCCCCGCGACCTGCCGGGAAAAACCCTGATTCGCGAAATCGTGCAGCTTTCGCGCGCGCCCGAGATCGCCAAGCACATCGTTTTCGTCGAGGACTACAGCATTGAAGTGGCGCGGGAGTTGGTGCAGGGCGTGGACCTGTGGTTGAATACCCCGCGGCGCGGCGAAGAAGCGTGCGGCACCAGCGGGATGAAAGCCGGCATGAACGGCGTGCTGAACCTCAGCATTTTGGATGGCTGGTTCGATGAAGGCTACGAGATCTCCGGCGGCTGGGCCATTGGGGACCGGGAGCCTTACTCCGAGGATCAGGACGAGATTCACGCGCGCGCCATCTATTCCATACTCGAAAACGAGATTGTGCCGATGTACTATCAGGATCGCGAGGGCGGTGTTCCCGTGGATTGGATGCGGCGGGTGAAGCAGTCGCTGATGCATCTGAGCCACCAGTTCAACGCTGGACGAATGGTGGGTGAGTACCTGGCGCAACTGTACGAGCCAGCCCATCAGGCCTACCTGGAGGTTTCCCACGATTGCTTCCAGCCGGCTCGCGACCGGGCGGGTTGGAACCAGCGCGTCCATGAGGTTTGGGACAAAGTGGGGTTTGTGGAGATCGGTCCGGGGCCCGATCTGTCCGTGCTGACGGGGCTTCCCATTCCGGTGCGCACGGTGGTGGATTTGGCCGGACTTTCGCCCAAAGATGTACGGGTGGAGGCTGTGGTAGGCCGCATCGGTGTGAACGGGAACCTGGAGGAAACCCAGGTGATGACGCTTCCGGCAGTGGAGCAGGCCGGTAACGAATATGTGTTCCTAAAAGAGTTCGTTCCGCATCAAACTGGCAGGCTTGGGTATTCTTTGCGGATTAGTCCGAATCACTACGACGATCCCCTCACCCGGCCGTGTAACTCACTGTTGAAATGGAGCTCCGATTGAAGCCGTTACCCAAAACTCTTAGTACCAACATTCAATTGTCACCCGATCGTGGTGAGATTTCAGTAGCTTCTGGCATTGATTCGTGGTACATAGTTATTTAGGCGCAAGCGGGACAATGTCTTTCCAGCTTTAGCCGGTTCCCGCAGCTATCCTCCGCATTGATCCTCAAGCTCACAAAGCAGTGGACCTGTGCCGAATACCTCCACAGGTAGGGTTGCGAGAGCACGAGATCCAGGAGTCGACTTAATACATGGACGACGACCGTAAGTACCGACAACGGGGCTACATGGACACCAATGGTGGGTCCAGAGACCGGCAACTGCCAGACCGACCCAGGCCCAACGGTCCCCGGCCGCCGATTGACGTCACCGGCCCGCGCCTCCCCAGGCTGCTCCAAAACGTTGTGGCGGCCCGCTGTTTCAACTGCTCCACCGCGCTTTCGCCGGATATCGATTGGAAGGGCAAATGTCCCAAGTGCGGGACTGCGTTACATTGCTGTAAACAATGTGCGCATTTTGAGCCTTCCACTCGCTTCCAATGCCTGAAGCCGGTGCCTTTGCGGATCGCGGTGAAGGATCAGGCCAATGAATGCGAGCTGTTCAAGCCGCGAGTGACGGTGGCCCGGGATGCCGCGCCCGCCAACAACCATGCCGCTGCGCCTCCCCAGCAAGTTCCGCGCACCCCCACCGACGCTCGCGCCGCGTTCGACAATCTGTTCAAGAAACCGGAATAAACGCTCCCTGGCGGTCGTGGTTCCGTAGAACCGCGCACACTCCCTGACGGTCGGGGTTCAGAACCGCGCGCGTCAGCGAGCCGGCCCTACAAAAAAGTCCAGGGACTGGCTGATATAATCCTTCAATTCGCCGCGTTTCACCACCGCGTCCAGGAATCCGTGCTGTAACAGGAACTCGCTGGTCTGGAAGCCGGCGGGGAGCTTCTGCCGGATGGTCTGTTCAATCACGCGCGGCCCGGCAAAACCGATGAGCGCCCCTGGTTCGGCGATGTTCAGGTCGCCGAGCATGGCAAAGCTGGCCGTGACGCCGCCCGTGGTGGGATCGGTGAGGACGCTGATATAGGGAACGCCAGCCTCATCCAGGCGCATCAATGCTCCCGATATCTTCGCCATTTGCATCAGGCTGACAGCGCCTTCCTGCATGCGCGCGCCGCCCGACGCCGAAATGATGACCAGCGGAATCTTATGCTCGAGCGACCGTTCGATGGCGCGCGTGATCACCTCGCCCACCACCGTCCCCATGCTCCCGCCGACAAATTTCAGCTCCATGGCGCAGATGTGGATGCGCCGGCCGTTCAGGTTACCGGCGGCCGAGATGATGGCGTCGTGCAAGTGCGTGGCTTCTCGCGAAGCAGCCAGCCGATCCTGGTAGCGCTTGGAATCGACGAAATTCAGTGGATCGGTGGATACCAGGCGCCGGTCGAATTCCTCGAATTTTCCATCGTCGAACAGCATGGTCAAACGCGAGCGCGCATCCAGCCGCTCGTGGTGCCCGCATTTGGGACAAACCTGGTGATTGTCCTCCAACGCTTTCCGCCAAACAATCTGGCTGCAATGCCCGCATTTAAGCCACAACCCTTCGGTGCGGACGCGCTTCTCGCCTTCCTCCGGTTTGAGCGAAGGTTTGTCTCTCGTGAACCAAGCCATCAGCTTTCAGTATAGGGACCATCAAGCGTTTGACATACGCATATCACTTTGGGTAGGGATGGCCTCTGAGCAGGGTGAAGGCGCGATAAATCTGTTCGGCGAGCACCACGCGGGCCAGTTCGTGCGGCATGGTCATCGCAGAGAGCGATAAAAGGAGCCCGCCGTTCCTCCGCCAGGCTTCGGGCAGTCCGCTGGCTCCGCCGATCAAGAAGACCAGATCGCGGGCTTCCTGCTCGGCTTTCGACACCAGCTTGGCGAATTGGGGCGAATCGATGGCTTTGCCGGCGGGGTCGAGCAGAACCTTGGTCGCGGTGGGATGCCTGGTCCAGGGATCGAAGCGTGCGGGAACGATCTCGCGCATCTCGCAGCGACCGTAGCGCGTCGAACGCTGGATGAACTCCTCGGCCATGCTATTAGCGTGCGCATCGCGCGGCTTGCCGACATAATAGAGTAAGATCTTCATCTGCATTTAAGTTACTCTAGGAACATATGGCTGGCGTCGCGGCCAAATTCATACCCAGAGAATTGCTGATCCACACGCCGGACGGTTCAACCCGCCCGCTTGCGCTGGAGCGCGACCGCTATACGCTTGGGCGTTCCAGCGGTAACGAGCTCTGCTACCCGGAAGATGCCGGACTTTCCCGCCAGCACCTGGCGCTCGAAAAAGACGGCGACACCTGGCTGGTGCGGGACCTGGGCAGCAAGAACGGCACCTTCGTCAACGGCATCCGAATTACCGCGCCCCATCCGCTCGGCAAGAACGATCGCGTGACGGCCGGGCACATCGCGCTTGATTTCGGCGAGAATTCGCTGCCTCCGCTGGCGGACCATACAGTGGTTTTCATCGAAGGCCTGAGTCCGGCCGCGGCGGTTTCCACCACCGTCGCGACCAGCTTGAAAGGCGTACTCAGCCAGGAAAAAGAGATTGAAGGCGGTCCGCAAATGCGGGCGCTCATTCGCGCCGGCCGCGAACTGGCCGGGAATATGCCGCTGGCGGAGCTTTTCAAGCTCATCATGAATCTTTCGGTGGAAGCCGTGGGCGCCACGCGCGGCGTTCTGATGACGCTGGAAGGCAAGGAGCTGGTGGTGCAGTCCGCGCTGGGCGAAGGGTTCCGTATCAGCAACGCCGTACGCGATCGCGTGATCAACGAAAAGACCTCGCTGCTGGTGCGCGACGCCCGCCTGGATGAGGCCTTCGCCGACCGCATGAGCATCGTGCAACAGCAGATTCGCAGCATGCTGGCGGTTCCGCTCCAGACCGACGACCGGGTGATCGGGCTGATCTACCTGGACTCGCCCCACTTCATCAAGGAATTCACCAAGGAGGACCTGAGCCTGCTCACGGTTATGGCGAACGTCGCCGCCATACGGATCGAACACACGCGGCTGGCGGAGGTGGAGGCAGCCGAACGGCTACACGCCAAGCAGCTCGAACAGGCCGCCGAGATCCAGCGCGGTTTACTGCCGGTAACGGCGCCCGTGTCCCCGGAGTGGATCTGGCGGGCTACAACGCGGCGTGCCATACCGTGGGTGGCGATTATTACGACTTCCTGCCCTATCCGGATGGCCGTGTCGGGCTGCTGGTAGGCGACGTGGCGGGGAAGGGAATGCCGGCGGCGCTGCTGATGTCCAGCTTGCAGGCGCGCGTGCAGGTGCTATTCGACGATCCCACGGACTTGGCGGCACTCGTGACGCGCCTGAATCGCATCATTTCCTCCAATTGTCCTTCGAACCGCTTCATTACGTTCTTTATTGGCGTGCTGGATCCGAAGACGGGCGACCTGACGTACGTCAACGCCGGCCACAATCCGCCGCTGGTCTCGCATGCCGACGGTTCAGTGGAGAAACTGGAAGGCACCGGCCTGATCCTGGGCATATTGCCGATCGCGACTTATCAACAGGGCGTCTGCCGGCTGGATCCGGGCGATTCGGTGCTGTTGTTCAGCGATGGCGTCACCGAAGCGGTTCGTCCGAATGCCGATGAAGAGTTCGGTGAGGAGCGTCTGGCGCAGGTGCTGGCCGGGCTGCGGGATCAAAGCGCGGAGGCCATCATTACGTCCATCAACCAAAAGGTGGAGGACTTCACTTGCGGCGCACCGCCCGCCGACGACATCACGCTGGTGGTTGCCAAGCGGGTTGCTGTTTAACGCTCCCTCACGGTCGCGGTTCAGTTGGCGATTTTGTGTTTCTTCAGCCATTGGAAGATCCGGGGCCATAACTGTTCCATCTGGGCGGCGGTGAAGCCATGCTTCCCGCCGGGAACCGTAATCAGCTCGGCATCGTCCCCCGCACTCTTGAGAGCGTTCACCAGCGCTACGCTTTGCTGGTAGGGCACTATCGGATCGGCGTCGCCATGCAGAGCCAGGATGGGCGGCAATCCTTTGCGCACATAGGTGTTGGGCGAAACGCGCCGCGCCAGTTCCATGCGATTGGGCTGCTCCGGAACCCAGGCGACGGCGTAGGGCTGCTGATGGGGGCCGGCAAGCTGATCGGCGACGTCGGCAATCCCAAAAAAATCGATCGCGGCGGCGATCTTAATGGGGGACCCGAGTCCGGCCGAGGCCGGCGTCATCGCGGTCATCAAGGCGAGGTGTCCACCCGCGGAACTACCTGCCACGACGATCCGCCTCGGATCCACCTTGTATTCGGCGGAGTGATCCTGGAACCATTGCGCTGCTTTGAGAACGTCGCTGACCGCGGCCGGCGCTGGCGCCGACCTGGCCAACCGGTACTCGACGTTCGCCACCACCATGCCGTGCCGAATGAACGGCAGGCAATAATCTTCCAGTATGTCTTCCTTTTCGCCCTCCACCCAGCCGCCGCCGTGGATGACGATCACGCCGGGCCGGTCGGCGAGCGACGGCGCGCTGGGCTGCAGAATATCGAGGACCGTTTCCGCATACCGGTCGTATCGAATGTTGGCTTGAATCTGATAATCCGGAGCGGATGCGCTGGAATAAACGGCGAGTAATAATAACGCGGAAGAACAGATGAAGCGGCGGGTCACATCCATCAGTCTACTCTGGGCGGTCACAGAGTCTGTGCTTCTGGCTCAAAGCAATGTTACTCCAGTACCAGTATCATAATGAATATCTACTCTAGGTCGGGAGGCTAAATATGCGCTGTGTTGCGCGCATAATAGATATCGTGCGTAAGATTCCGGTCCTTTTCCTCGCCCTCGCGTGCTCTATCGCGGCTGCCGATTTTGGTCCGCCCACGGGCAGCCGATTTCCCGCGTTCAGCCTGCCGGATCAGGGTGGAAAACTGCGCAGCCTGCACAGTTTGCTGGGGCCGAAAGGCGCGGTGATTCTGTTTTATCGGTCGGCTGCCGGATGCCCCTATTGCAAAGCGCAGCTGGATGAGCTGGAGCGCCATCAAGAGGCGTTCCACAGACTGGGCGTAGGCGTCGCCGCGGTAAGCAACGACAGCACCGCCATTTTGAAAGACTTCGCCGGACACACGGCCATCCATTTCCCCCTGCTTTCCGACTCCACTTTGAAGACCATCCAATCGCTGCACATCTTGAACGGCGGCGCGGCTCGACCTGGCTGGTTTGTTTTGGACGCAAAAGGCGTGGTCAAAGCCAAGTACTTCGAAGAAGATCCCAACCAGAGCTACACTTCCGCCGGCATCCTGCTCCACCAGTTCGGATGGACGCCGCCGGAACCGACGCAGCAGGTGGAAGGCAAGCAGCTCACCGCTACCATTGGCGCGAGCAACTCCACCGTGGCGCCGGGCCAGCGGGTAACGCTGACGCTCGACATCGACTTACAACCGAATCTTCACGTGTACGCACCGGGCGTGGACAACTACATCCCGATTGAGTGGAAGATGGACGATTCCGACGCGGCCCTGGTGCATGCGCCGGTTTTTCCTCACGCCGAGAAATTGTACCTAAAGGCCATCAACGAAACAGTTCCTGCGTACACCAGCCATTTTCGGCTCACTCGCGACATTACCATCGCTCCGGAGGATAAAGCGAAGGCGGCGCTGGATGGCTCGGGGCACTTTGTGGTGAATAGCGAGTTGCAATACCAGGCTTGCGACGATCGCCTGTGTTACTTCCCGCAGAAGGTGCGGTTGCAGTGGACTTTCGAGTACGAGGCTTTGGATAAACAAGACCACTTGCTTACGCGCGCGGTTCAGTAAGACGCAGGCGGTCCCACTAGAAATCCAGCTCCCTTACGATTCCCGCGGTGCCTTTCTTCGCGCCGGGCTTCACGGCGTAGTCCACCGCATGTGAAATCGTGATGCGCTTCGCCGGAATGCTTGATCAGCACATTACCGCTAAGCGCGATACCAAGCGCCAATTTGAGGGCTTTAACCCTATGTTGCGTTCAGTGGCATCGATTCCAATGCCGAGATCGATCGTCGCGAGAAGAATGGCCCAACGAGAACGACAAGAAACACAGGAAGAAAGTAGCGAAGCAATAACTGTCCTAGTCGGTTTAACGGGTGTCTCGCCGGAAAGAACGCTGAGCTTCAGAGTGTGTTTTGGCTCCTGGCACGGCTGGCTTTTACAGCGATGCCGAGGAATATTAGGGCGCCAAAAACCAGAGGTATTCTGGTCGGCTCGGGTGTGGCCCGAATAATCGTTTCGCTTTCGATTACAGGTCCTTCCGGAGCATCCAATCCGCCGGGTCCGAATGCTTGCGAGAGCGAGAAAATGGACTGCGAAGGATCAAAGGTAATACTTCCGCCGGTAACCGAATAGTCGAAAATCCCTTGGATCGTGCCGTCCTGAATTGAGGTGAAATCAACAACCGTCGCGTACCATCCAACCAGGCCCCAAGCGCTTGATGAGCTCTCAAAGACTGTCGTGCAGCAATTTATGCTTTCAACCGTCCCAAGGAGAGTACTGCCGTTATAGAGACTGCCGATGCCTTCTGCTTCCAAGAATGGGCCGCCGGTAGCGTCGGCCGAGAACAAAAGCGTGTCGCAGGTCAAAACACAGCTGGATGGATTGACCGAGAAATCAATCTGAAATCTATCGCCGGGATTTAGCGTTACGGAAGAGGCAAAAGACGCGGGCGCTAAAAGCGTGAGTGCCACGCATATCACGTAAACGAACGAGCGCAAATCGAATACCTCTCTTTCTGAAATCGCGAATAATGCGCTATCAGTTAAACAAAAGCTTGATCGATGGTCAAGCCACAAAACGGCGAAGCGGGTCCAGTGCGTACTACCCCCCGGCGTACCAGCGCGGAAGATGTTTTTTGCCAGGTGTGGAATTCCGCCCAATCACCCGCTTAGGCCCGTCGCGCCACCCCGGCGTGACATAGGTCACTGGGTTTGTCTACGTAGTTTAATTGCCCGTAATTAGCGTGGTCAGCAGGATTCCAGAGGTAGTGATTCTGGCGAAAAGTTTCCCGATACAACGCATAAAAAATAAATGGTCCAATGAGTCTAGGCCAGACTGGTCGTGTTTGCAACGGAAAATCACTACCTCACGGTCGTGGCTCGGTAATCAAGATCATGGCTCGGTAACGTCTCGCCTGGGTTCTAAGGCTTTTTTGCGCGAAACAAAACGGACTCAGAACGGGTCTCTTACTCTTGGCAGGTAATCAAAGCGCCAACACCTTAGGCTATACGATCTGGTACCCTATGAGCCCGAATTAGTACTATGAGTCCTTAGGCAGCCGGCACGCTCTCTGTTAGGTTAGGGAAGGAGATCTAAACGGAATGAAAGTATCGATCATTGGGACTGGCTACGTAGGTTTGACCACCGGCGTGTGCTTGGGATATCTGGGCCACAAGGTAACTTGCATCGATTCCGATCAAAAGAAGATTGGAATGCTGCAAAGCGGCAGGACGCCAATATACGAGCCATTTCTGACGGAATTGATGTCGGCGGCTCAGCCCAACCTGCAGTTCTGCACCGAGTATGCCGGTGCAGTGAGGGATGCCGATGTCGATCTTTATCGCAGTGGGCACGCCCCCTTCCGCCGACGGCAGCCCGGACTTGAAGTACCTGCGCGCCGCCGCGCAAGGAATCGGGCAGCACTACCAAGGCGATTTTCTGGTGGTGGTGAACAAATCCACCGTGCCCATCGGTAGTGGAAATTGGGTGGGTTCTCTGGTGCGCGAATCCTATGAACAGCACCATGGGCGCAAGGCCAACGGGCACTTCTCAGTGGCGTCCAATCCGGAATTCCTGCGCGAGGGTACGGCGCTGCACGATAGCCTGTATGCGGACCGCGTGGTGATCGGTTCGGACAACAACCGCGCTTTGGAAGTGCTGTACTCGCTGTACCGTCCTATCCTGGATCAGACGTTCACGCCGCCTACCTATTTGCCGCGGCCGGAAGGCGTGGGCGCGGTGCCGCTGATTTCCACCGATCTCGCTTCGGCCGAGCTGATCAAGTATGCGGCCAATGCGTTTCTGGCAACCAAAATTTCTTACATCAACGAAATCGGCCAGTTGGCCGAAAAGGTGGGCGCCGATATCATCGCAAGTGGCCAAGGGCATCGGCCTGGACGCGCGCATCGGAACGCGATTCCTGCAGGCTGGAATCGGCTGGGGCGGCTCCTGCTTCGGCAAGGACACATCGGCCCTGGTGGCCACGGCGCGGGAGTACAACATCGGCATGCCGATCGTCGAAGCGGCGCGCGAGATCAATCGCCGGCAGCGCGAACGGGTGGTGGACAAGCTGCTGGGCGAGTTGAAGATTTTGAAAGGCCGCACCATCGGACTGCTGGGTTTGGCCTTCAAACCCAACACCGACGATCTGCGCGAAGCCCCGGCCATCGATATCGCCCGCAAACTGGTGGAACGCGGCTGCAAGGTGAAGGTGCACGATCCGGTGGCGTTGAATAAATTCGAGCTGGAGTATCCGGATTTGCAGGTGGTCTGCTGCGAGTCGCCCGAAGAGGTGGCCGACGATGTGGATGCGCTGGTGCTCGTCACCGAGTGGCAGGAATATCGGGAGCTGGATTGGGAAGTAATGGCCAGCCGGATGCGCGCGCCGCTGGTGCTGGATGGGCGCAACGCGCTGGACCGGGTGAGGCTGGAACGCTTCGGCTTCCGCTATCTGGGAATCTCGGGCTAAGACGCGAGACCCCCTGAAAAAGGCGACGATCCGCTTGCTAACGCGCGCGGTTCAGAACCGCGACCGTGAGGGAGTCGGTCCCCAAACACCGTTTCCGCGGCGAGCGCTAGGCGATTAATTGGTGGCTGGCGATTTCTTGCGGGCGTTCGTCGTGACGCGTCAGGCTGGCGGGACGGCCCAGCCAGAAACCTTGCACCTCGTCGCAATTCAGATTGCGCAGGATCTCCAGCTGCGCGGCGGTTTCGACCCCCTCCACGATGACGCGCTTGCCGATGCTATGAGCGAGCGAAATCATGCCGTGGATGAGCGGCACGGCGGCGTCATTTTCGCCGATCTGCGCGACGAAACAGCGATCGATCTTGAGTATGTCGATCGGCAGCCGGGGCAGATAACCGAGCGAAGAATAGCCGGTGCCGAAATCGTCCACCGAGATTCGGATGCCCTCCCCGCGCAACTTAGTCATTTTCTGGATAGCGCTATCGATGTCGCGCATCACGATGGATTCGGTGAGTTCCAAATCCAGTGCATCGCCAGGGAGCCCGGTCTCGCGCAGCACGACCGAATACGGTATCGACAAAGTCCGCGCGGGCGAACTGCAAGGGGGAGACGTTCACGGCGACACGCACGAGAGGCTTTCCATGATCGCGCCACCAGCGGCACTGGCGGCAGGCCTCGCGCAGCACCCATTCGCCCAGCCGAATGATAAGGCCGGTTTCTTCCGCTACGGGAATGAACTGCTGGGGTGGAACGAAACCCAGTTTGGCATGCGGCCAGCGCGCCAAAGCTTCATAGGCGGTCTGGCGCCTGTCGGAAGCCGTGAATACGGGCTGGTAATGCAGACAAAGCTGATCGCGATCGAGCGCGTGCCTGAGATCGGTTTCCAGTTCCAGACGCGCCAGGAAGGCGGCGCCGAGAGCGGGGGTATAGAAGTGGACCCGATTCTTACCGGCCTGTTTGGCTTCATACATGGCGGCGTCCGCGTTGCGGCGCAAAGCGCTCACGTCGGTTCCGTCCCGGGGATAGATGCTGATCCCCATGCTGGCAGTGATGACCAGCTCGTGATGCGCCACCAGGAATGCGCCTCGTAGCGCGGCGCCCAGGCGCTCGGCCACTAGCAAAGCCACCCGATCCTCGTTCACGCCATTGACCACCACCATGAATTCATCGCCGCCCATGCGCGCCAGCAAATCGCCGTGGCGCACGCTGGCGCTCAGCCGTTGAGCAACCTGTTGCAGGAGAGCGTCTCCGGCCTCGTGCCCCAGCGTGTCGTTGACGAACTTGAATCCGTCCAGATCGACGAAGATGACCGCCGTTCCCGAAGCTTCCCGATCGGCGCTTGAGATGGCTTGCGCCAAGCCCTGGGCGAGCAGCAGGCGGTTGGGCAGTCCCGTTAGATGATCATGCAGGGCGCGGTGCGCCATTTCCCGTTCGGCCCGCTTGCGAGCGCTGATGTCGCGGGCGATGATGGCCGAACCGGTGAGTTGGCCGCCGGCGGCGCGAATCGGCGAAGCGCTGAGCAGCACCGGCACCTCAGTGCCACTCCGGCGCAGCAAGAACGCTTCGTCCAAACGCGAGGACTGTCCATCGTAGATGCGGGAGAGAATTTCCCGCGCCAGTTCGCCGGAAGAGAAAAGCGTGGCGACGGATAGGGTCTGCGCTTCCGGGGCGGTATAGCCGAGAAGTTGTTGCGCTCCGTCGTTCCAGGTGGTAATCGTGCCCCAGATGTCGGTGGCGACGATGGCGTCTTCCGAGCATTGCACGATGGCCGCTAAGTGCGACACTGCTTCTTCGGCGAGCTTGGTTTCGGTGATGTCGGTACACAGACCCACCCATTTGTACGGCTGGCCGGCGCCGTTGCGGAGCGCTTGCCCGCGATTGGAATAGTAATAGATTTTTCCATTCTGGCCGACGATCCGGTACTCGCCCGAGTAGCGCTCTCCGCTCTGGATGTAGCGCTCGAATTCCGGAAGAATCCGTTCCAGGTCTTCTGGATGCACCAGGTCCCGCCATCCGGCGTAGCTGCGCGGCGTGGGCCAGTCCCCCAGGCGTTGATGCGCGGGCCCAAACACGTCCACTGCGCCGCTGCGCAGGTCCCATTCGTAGATCATGTCGCTCGCGTTTTCGGCCGCGATCCGGAAGCGTTCTTCCGAGGCCCGCAGGGCGTCCTCGGCTTGCTTCCTTTCCGTAATGTCTTCCACGAAGGTAATGATGTGTGGCGTGGTGGTTTGCTCGCTGGGAACTGTGATGCTGGTTCGGACCCACATCACGCTTCCCTCTTTCCGCACCAACCGGCGCTCGTTGACGAAGCTGCCGATCTCGCCCGCCAGAATTCGCTGGAAGATATCCAATCGCGCGGCTCGGTCGTCCGGATGGAGCGTGGCGGTGAAGTGCATTTGACACAGCTCGCCAGCTTCAAAGCCGCTCATGCGGCACAACGCGTCATTCACGTACACGAACAATCCGTTGCTATCGATGATGGCCATGCCAATGGCGGCATGGGCGAACGCGGAGCGAAAGCGGCGATCGGATTCCGGGAGCGCACTTGTTTTGGTTAACTGCTCCACGCTGGTACTCATCGGCACACTAGTCCCACACTTTGAGTTCCGTCACGCTCAATCCGGAATTTGGCCTGAGATGATAGCGCCGCGCCCTCCACTAATTCGCCGTGAAAGACCACGCCTCATTACTCGATACCAAAGCAATCGACAGCGGCGCGCGCCAACGCGCCATTGACGCCGCGCTCAGCCAGATGGACAAGCAGTTCGGAAAGGGCTCGGTGCTGCGGCTCGGCTCGCGCAACGTGCTGCCGGTAACGGTGATATCCAGCGGCTCCATTTCGGTGGACGTGGCGCTGGGCGTGGGCGGATTTCCGCGCGGCAGGGTGATTGAGATCTTCGGTCCGGAGTCCTCCGGTAAAACCACCATGGCGCTGCATGTGATCGCGCAGGCCCAGAAAACTGGCGGCGCGGCGGCGTTCATCGATGCCGAGCACGCGCTCGACGCCAGCTATGCCCGCAAACTGGGCGTGGACGTGGACAACCTGCTAGTGTCGCAGCCGGACTATGGCGAGCAGGCGCTCGAGATCGTGGGCGCGCTTGATCGGCTCCGGCGGAATCGACGTCGCGGTGGTGGATTCGGTGGCGGCTCTGGTGCCTAAAGCGGAACTGGACGGCGAGATGGGCGACAGCCACATGGGTCTGCACGCGCGCCTGATGTCGCAGGCCATGCGCAAGCTGACCGGAACCGTGGCGCGCACCAACACGCTGCTGGTCTTTATCAATCAGGTGCGGGAGAAGATCGGCGTCATGTTCGGGAATCCGGAAACCACCACCGGCGGTCGCGCGCTGAAGTTTTACTCGTCGGTGCGGGTGGAGGTGCGCCGCATGGCTGCCTTGAAGGACGGCGAGAAAGTTGTCGGGAACCGCACCAAGGTCAAAATCGTCAAGAACAAAGTAGCGGCTCCTTTTCGCGAAGCCGAAGTGGACATCTTATATGGCGCCGGAATTTCGCGGGAAGGCGATCTGCTGGATCTGGGGGTGACCGAAGGACTGGTGGAAAAAAGCGGCTCCTGGTATAGCCTTCGGCGGCGAGCGCATCGGACAAGGGCGTGAGACAGCGCGGGCGTTCCTGCTGGAGAATCCCGCCGTCGCCGATCGCTTAGACGCGGATTTGCGCCGGCAACTCGAATTAACTCCCACCGCGTTGCCGATCCCAGGCGCAGCCGAGCATTTGGACGCGGTTCCAGGGGATCGACCCCAGCCGGACCGGATGAAGACCGCCCGGACCGCGTAATTCAGGCCTTCGAATCGCCCGCTGCGCTCCAAAAGCCCATTCCATCGGGCTCCCAGACATGGTAACCTCAGGAAACTGAGGAAAAATGCGGATTTCAGGCATTCTTCTCTTTACAACCGGATTGTCATCCCGTATGATTTGGTAGGAAACAATTCAGCACGGTTATGTTTTAAACGCCGCAGCCGAAATTGCTAGAACCAAGGAAAGCACAGACAAGGAGAAGTACATGGCAGCAGCAGCTAAGTTGACGCAGACGCAGGTAATCAAGGAACTGGCCGGCGCCACCGGTACAAGCACCAAGGTAGCCAAGCAGTTCGTCACCAGTTTCTCTGATTTGGCCGTTCGCGAAACCAAGAAGAACGGCGTGTTCGTGATTCCCGGCATCGGCCGGCTGGTGCGCGTGGATCGCAAAGCGCGCATGGGCCGCAATCCCGCGACGGGCGAGGCCATCAAGATCCCGGCCAAAAAAGTGGTGAAGTTCCGGGTGGCGAAAGCCGTAAAAGACGCCATCGTGCCCCCCAAGAAGAAATAGCGGCGCGCTAGCTCAAGAAATCAGCTTCGCCCAAAAGCAAAACCCCCGCGTAGACATTCGCGGGGGTTTTGCTTTTCAAAGCCGATTCAGGTCCGCTCAAAGTGCGAGCAAATCCAGGAAGCCTTATGCCTGCTTCTTGTTGTCGACGTCGTGATCTTCTTTAACAGCGTTCTTGAAGTTCTTAATGCCTTCGCCCAAACCTTTTGCCAGATCGGGAATCTTTTTTCCGCCGAACAGCAGAACGGCGACTACCAAAATGACCACCAGCTCAGGGAAGCCAATTGATCGGAACATAGGGCCTCCTTATAGGGACACTACTCAATTGTAGGGAGCTCGTTTCCTCCCCGTCAAGCCAAGGCCGCGCAAATGGCGATTGGCGGGGCTTCAGGGCTCATGAGTCTCGTCCCGCTCGCCGGCGTGGCGGGCGCGATCTTCGATCTGCTCGCGCAGCGATTCGGCATGGCCCGGGGGCCCGGTTCGCCCGGACTTGAGCCCCTCGATTTGCTCGCGCAAGCGCTTGGCCCTTTGGATCTGGCCTTCCTGCGTGTGTTCTCGAGAGCTGGGCTGATTTGAGCTGGATTGGTCAGACATTGGCACTCCTGTCTCATTCTACCCGCGAGCGCGTGATGCGGCGGCCGATTTCAGACATTGCCAGCCGCCGCGATATCGATCCGTTGCCCGGCAGTCTACAATTTGCCGATAAAGTCCCGCAACGACTTGGCCCGCGCTCCGCTCGATTCAGAAATGGCGCCACCCACCTGAGCGGCCCTGGCGGCCAGCGGCTTCTTGGTTCGGTAATGATCGTTCTTCCGCGCCTTGCGGACCAGATCGTCGATAGTCTCCCGCAGGCTTCTCCCGTTGCGGTTCAGCTTTCCCAAATCGCGCACCTGCGCCTGGCCGTTGGTAACGACAATCTGATACCACTGGTTGGTCACCGGATTTCCAAAACTAACGTAGCCGTTGTCGAGCACGGTGTGCGGTCCCTTGACGCTTCCCCGGAAACTGCACAGCGTGCCCGTGCCGCCGTTGGGATCGTAATAATGGGGCGTGATGAAATCGGAGAGCTGCTGCCCGTTCACTCCGTAAGCGAATTGGGCGTCTTCGCAGGGATCGCAAACTTCCACCAGGTACAGCACGCGCTGCAGCGCGGAGAGGGGCCGGGGAGCCTGCGGCGGCGGCGAACCGGCTATGGTGCGATTGCCGAATGGATCGGCCAGCATCTCCAGCGTCTCGTGACTCGCGGTGAGCTGCCACTGATCGTCGGCCTGCACCAGCGAGAAAGGCTGCCCGTTGTCATCGGTGTGATAACCGGCCGCGCCGGGTTGGTCGATGTCGTCGCGAACGATCACCGGCCAATAGTCCACAGGCACCGATTCCAAGGTGTCGAACGCACTCACCGTCGCGCTCACCTGCCAGATCGGTCCAAAATCTCGAGTCGCCTGCTTCTGCAGCGCAGCAGCAACGGCCGACACGTCTGAAAAACCCACCGTGGGCGTATCCGACACCAATGCAATCTGATGCGGTAGGGTACCCATATTAATCCTCCTCAATTGGAAGGGAGATGGCTGGCCGCCTTTCGGCGCAAGTGCGGGGGTGGCTCGGATCGAGCGAACTCAGAGCCACTCGAATAGTAGCCCAAACGTTCCCGGATTACAAGGCTAAGGCCGAGCCGCGACCGTGAGGGAGTGGAATTTACTGCTGGAAAGCGAAGTAGCCTAAATATCCAAGCCCGGTGCCGATCAGCGCGCCAGCCACTACGTCGCTGAGGAAATGCATGCCAAGCAAGATGCGCGACATCGCGATACTGAGAGCGCAGAAGAGCAGCCCGATGGTCAGCGTCGGATAAAATAGCGACAGTGGTATGGCGACAGCGAACGCGGTCATGGTGTGGCCCGAAGGGAAGGAGAACTGATCCGGTGGAAGCAGCGTGGCCCAGCAGTGCGGTTCAATCTGGCACGGACGGCGGCGTCCGGTGAGCCGTTTCAGGCAGATGAACAGGAGGATGCTGAGCACCGCGGACACGCCTGCCGCGCCCACGGCCTCGAAGCGGGTTTTGCCGCCCAGGACCAGGATCGCCAGGCCCATCGCGTACCACAGCCAGCCATCGCCCCCGCGAGTGGAGCTGATGACGTAGAGCCGAACCCAGCGCGGCGCCTCCCAGTTATTGGCGCGGCGCATGACGCTGTGGTCGCCCTTGGTGATGAGACTGCGCACCATCCTACTTCAGAATATACTGCCGGCCGGGTTACATTCTGTTGAAGAAATGATTTCGAGTAAAACAATCTTGACTGAAAATGTAACTGTGACAAACTGTTCTTTGACTAGTACTAAATTATTTAGCCTAATTTCCGGGCTGGAACGGCTGGTACCGAAGCCTGGGAGCCCTAGCGAGTGAAGCGGCTGGACTTCGTTTTTTTTGATGCGGGAGGCGGCCATCGTTCGGCCGCGAACGCTCTGAAAGCCGTGATCCAGCAGCAGGGACGCCCGTGGGAAATCCGGCTGGTGAATCTGCAGGAAGTCCTGGATTCTCTCGATATTTTCCGCAAGTACACCGGAATACGAATGCAGGACGTGTACAACGTCATGCTGCAAAAAGGTTGGACGCTCGGGTCGGCGCAAGGGACGCGGCTGATGCACGGGCTGATCCGCCTGTATCACGACGGCCAAGTGCGGCTGCTCAAGGAGTTCTGGAAACAGGGCGAGCGCGATCTGGTGGTTTCGCTCATCCCGAATTTCAACCGCGCGCTGCGCGAAAGCTTGCCGGCCACGCCGCTGGTGACCATTTTGACGGACCTGGCGGACTATCCGCCGCACTTCTGGATGGAACGTCAGGATCAATATCTGATTTGCGGTACCGAGAAAGCGGTGGAGCAGGCGCGCGCGCTCGGGCACCCCGCCGAGCACATCTTTCGGACTTCGGGAATGATTCTGCGGCCGAGTTTTTATCAGCCGGTGACGGCGGATCGCGCGGCCGAGCGCCGCAGGCTGGGGCTGGATCCGGAGCTGCCCACCGGCTTGGTGTTGTTCGGAGGCCAGGGTTCGAGCGTGATGCCGGAGATCGCGAAACGGGTGACGGCCGCCCAGCAATCCAACGTTCAGTTTATATTCATTTGCGGGCGCAACAAAAAGCTGGCCGCGACGTTACGGAGCATGCAAACCAGGTTCCCCAAGCATGTGGAAGAGTTCACCATCGAAATCCCTTACTTCATGCATCTTTCGGATTTCTTTGTCGGCAAGCCAGGGCCCGGCAGCATCAGCGAAGCGATCGCGATGCGGCTTCCGGTGGTGGTGGAGCGCAACGCCTGGACGCTTCCGCAGGAGCGCTACAACACCGAGTGGATTCGCGAAAAGCAGGTGGGCGTGGTGCTGCCATCCTTCCGCGCGATCGACAGAGGGTTGCGCGAGTTGCTGGATGCGGCCAACTTCGCCCGGTTTCGCGCCAACGCCGCGGCCATTACGAACCGGGCGGTTTTTGAGATACCGGAAATCCTGGAGACTTTACTGCAGCCAGAAACGCGCTGAGGCCGATGAGTTCTCCGGCGAAAAAAAGCGGCCAGTTGAAGGGATTCGGAATGCCGCCCGCGCTGGTGTTGCGGAAATCCCACACGAATGCGATTACAATTACGGCCGCGCCCGCCAGCACTCCGGCCCAATGCGGAAGCCGGCCGCGAACGCCGCCAGAGCGCAGAGAAATCAGCCCGCACACAATCATGCTGAGCGCCACCAGCACCGGCGCCCATACCGGACCCACCCAGGGCAGAGGGATGAGAAACAAAATGTCCCAGGTCGCGAGCGAGTCCGGCCAGTGAATCATCAGTTTCAAAAACGCATAGAACATGATGTCCCACACTCCGAATGCGATGGCGAAGGCCGCGATCCATTCATGGAGATTGCGCGCCACGGCCAGCGCGACGGCGCCCAGCATCGCCATGGTTGCCGCTTCCCGGCCGATCTCGATCGCCAGACGCCGCGGATTCTCCGGACCCGCGTCGGCCAGTTGCTGGGGCGTGATCAGCGGAAACAAATCGTAGGGATTCCGTTCCGGATGTAATCGCGCCCGGATGGGATCGTAGAGGGCGCGCAGGTAGACCACCACGGCCGCTTCGACGTAGCCGAATGAAATGCCGAATAGGAACAAAGCCGCCACAGCGCGTCGCATAAACTTCAGTTTACGCGGGGTCTTCCGGCCAGGCGTGCTTGGGATAACGGCGTCCCAGTTCACGACGCACCTGTGGATAGAGACGCTGCCAGAAACCCGCGAGGTCGGTGGTGGTTTGCACCGGCCGTTTATTCGGGGCAAGCAGGTGCACCACCAACGCGACTTTTCCATTGGCGATGCGTGGAGTTTCGCGCATGCCGAAGAAGTCCTGTAATCGCGAGGCGATCCAGGGCGGCTTGCCCGATTCGTAATTCACTTTCGTTTGGCGTCCGTTCGGCAGGCGAACGCGGCTGGGCGCGATTTCATTCAGCAGCCGCGCACCGGCGCGCTGTTCCAGGATGGGGATCAACGAAGCTCCGGCGTTCTTCAACTCCGCGAAGCTTTTTAGCCCGCGACAAAGTTCACGAAAGGCTGCTTCGACATCGAGCTTTGCGAGGGACGCATGTTCGGACGCAAAGGCAATGCGAGCGAGGGCTTGTTCCAGTTCCTGGCGCTCGACAAACTGCTCCATTCCGGCTTCGATTGCGCGATCTGCCAGCAGCGCTGCGGCCTGTTCCGGATCGGGCGCACCGCTGCGTGTTTCTTCGATGACCAGATTGTCGTAGACGAGCGCGCTCACGGCCTCCACACGTTCGGCCGACCGATTCCATTCGACGCCCGCGCGTTCCTGGACGCGATCGGGAAACAGGTCGACCAGCCATGCAGGTTCGATGGCGCAGTACAGCCGCACCAGCGGTAATGCATGCTCGCTGCGATCCTCGATGTCGACGGCTACCAGGAATTCGGCGCGCGCTTCGCAGCCCAGCACGGCCGAGCCTCCGGATGCCAGCAGCAATTGATTATCTTTTCGCCTGCGCGCTACGCGATCGGGAAACGCCATCAGGATGGAAAGCGCCAGCGCGCGAGGGTTGTGCGCGTGCGGCTTGGACGGCTTTACGATCCGGCGAATCTGTTCCAAGTGACGCTGGTTGACTGGGTCGAGCGGAGCATCGATGAGCGTCATCAAATCGCACGAAGGCGATCGCGCACCCGAGCCAAGCGCTGCGGCGGCACGGCAACCTTCTTCACCCGCTCCGCGTTCCACCGCGTCGATGACCATACGCGCTAAGCGCGGATGCAGTGGATAGCGTGCCATATGGCGAGCGCGGTCACCAGTGGCGCCCAGACGCTCCAACAAATCCTCCGCGCGAGTGACGGCGGCGACGGGCGGAGCGTCCAGCCAATCCATCTCGAGCGGGCTGCTCACTCCCATCGCGCGCAGCGTGAGGCACAACTCAGATAATTCGCGCCGCAGGATTTCCGGCGGATCTTGCTCGCGCCGGCGATGAAAATCCTCGAGCGTGTAGAGCCGGATCGCGCGACCGGGCGCTGTCCTTGCTGCCCGTCCCGCGCGCTGCGTCGCCGATGCCTTGCTGATGCGCGCTACGTTGAGCGTCGGCAATCCGGACCAGGGTGAATCGCTCGCGATGCGCGCCAATCCGCTGTCGATCACCGCCGTGACGCCTTCGACGGTGATGGAGCTTTCGGCGACGTTGGTGGATAGAATTACCTTGCGCTGCGGGGCCGGGGAGACGGCGCGGTCCTGCTCGGCGGGCAACAAATCGCCATGCAGCGGAAGCAGCAGGATATCGTACTTTGCGGCTAGCGGCCGGCACTCGCGCTCGGCTCGGCGGATTTCCGCGGCTCCCGGCAAGAAGACCAGCACGTCGCCCGAAGGCGTCCGCGCGAGCAAATTCTCCAGCGCCGCAGACACCTGTTTTTCAACCGGCAGCGCGGAATAGGGCTGGTGAGTGATGGAAAGATCGAAGAGCCTGCCTTCGGAGCGAAGGATCGGCGAATCAAGGTACGCCGCGATTGGTCTGGCGTCCAGCGTGGCTGACATCACGATGATCTCCAGATCCGGGCGTTTGGTGCGTTGCAAGCGCCGCAGCAATGCTAGCGCCAGATCGGTTTCCAGATGCCGCTCGTGAAATTCGTCCAACACCACCGCATCCACTCCGGAGAGCAGCGGATCGGAAATCAAGCGGCGCGTGAGAATGCCTTCGGTGAGGAATCGAATACGCGTTCGCTGGCTGGCTACCTCTTCGAATCGAACCTGATAGCCGACTGTTTCGCCCGGTTTCTCGCCAAGTTCCTGCGCCACTCTGCGCGCCGCCAATCGCGCGGCCAGTCTGCGCGGTTCCAGCACCAGCACTTGCCCGCGCACCCTGTCGAGCAGCGCGGGTGGAACACGGGTGGTTTTGCCCGCGCCGGGCGGAGCTTCAATCACCAGATTGGGTGAGCGGCCGAGAGATTCGCAAATCGACGGTAACTGACCGTCGATGGGCAAGGTCGCAAGGGCCAATTATTTAATGGACGGAGGCGTGGTGGGCGCCGGCGACTTGGCTGGATCGTCCACGTCGTACTTGATGTTCACGTCGCTCTTGAACTGTTTGTAGTCCTGGTATTTGACCGTCATTCTGATGCGCTGGTCGTTCTCACGGAAGTGCAGCGTGGCGTTTGAGATGGTGTAGGTGGGGAACCAGAATTTTCCGTCCACCTGCTCGCGGTAGGTTTCAAACTTCCCATATTGGTGGTCCGCGCTTTGCTTCGCGCCTTCGCCGCGCCCGTAGCTCTTCACGATTTGCAGGTCGCGATCGTCCACCCACACGATTCCTTCGAAATAGCGCTGGCCGGATTCCATCTTCTTCGGCTTCACGGCGAACGCATAGGTAGAGATCTCGTCCAGTTGCTCGCGGCCCAGGTAGCGAATGTAATATTTCGGAACCTCGTCTGTGGTGAGCACGAAAGGCTGCACTTGCCGGAGATCCTGAATGTCGCCCGGATCGAGCGAGATGGCGGTGAGCGTGTTGGGCGGCGCGTAGGTCACCTTTTCAATGCGGGCGCCTTCGGGCGAAAAGATGATGTCGGTCACTTCTTCCCATCGGCCGGTGACGCCGCCGCCGTCGTCGAGCGTCTCCACCTTGGCGGTCTGGCGATAGGTGTAGTTGCTTCTCGCTTTGGCGAAGGCGGCTTCCTTGGCCGCGAACTTCGCGATGATCTGGTCGATTTGCGACGGGTCGGGATCGGTGAGCGTGGCGCCAAAGGCCATGCCGGTGACGAGAGCGAATGTAACGACGAAACGCATGTTGCCTCTTGTCTTTCAGTGTAACGCCGCCGGGAGCGGGTGGTTCGTCGTTACTCCGCTAAATCTGTGCGCCTGGCTTATTTGGCGGTCCCGAAGGTTGATCGCTCGACCGTGATCGGCTGCGGAAAATGGATGCCGCACTCAACAAAAAGTACCTGTGCAAGGCGAGACATGAATACGAATACTCTCCGGCGCCAGAATATGACAAGTCCGCATGAGTCCCATGGCGGCTGAGCGAGGGACTCTGGATTTCACTTATCAAAACGAAGAGTCGGATGTAGATATCGCGCCAGATGGCGCATTACCGGTTCATCCGATTTTATCGGGGAACAGGAAGGTGCTTTTCGCAAGCGGGGAGGAAAGCGTTTCGGTTCGGTAGTAAGTGCTCAGGATGCTCTCTCTCCAGTTCAACAGGTCCGGGTTGCTCGCCGCGAATTGCGTCCAGTCCAGTTGGGCTCCTGCGCGCGCCATCCGTTCACGGATCAAGAGCAGGAAAGTCCAGGTGATGGTCTCGCTGTAAAGCTCGGGCCGGCCTTTGGCGGCGGCGAATGCGATGAGAGAATTCGAAAAACGCCGTAGCGCTTCCAGGGCGGGGTATCGGGAAAGATACAGAAAGGCCATCCTCACATGGTCGGCGTGATGAAACGATTCGTTGGCGAGAGTGCCGTCTTCGAAACCGCCGATGAATTCGTCGTCCGTCATTCCAGCGCTCCGCCACCTTCCTGGAGACGGTGGCTCGACCTGGAATTCAAATCGAGACCATAGAATTTCTTCAACTCCTGGATGCGCTTCAGGCTGTCTTTGCTGAACGGACATTTCCCGTCGAAAGCGTGTAGGACAATGCCTTCCAGCAAGTCGCCCAGGGTCAGATCATGATAGTCGGCGAAAGCCCGCAGGACTTTCAAAAGCCGCTTTTCCATGCGGACGCCGGTTTGCACCCGCTCCACGATATGTTTCGGCATACGCTACCATGGTACCGAGGTACCTCAGCGCCCGCGAATCGCCTCGCTTAGAGAAACATGATTGTCGTCCAGGATGGTGCCGGTGGCGCGTTCCAAAGCCGCGCGAGCCTTGAGGTAAGAGCTTTTGGCCACCACCACCGTCGACCGGGCCTGCGCCAGAAAACTTTGGTACTGAATGATGAAGAAGGCGGTGGACGCGCCCACTTCAAACTTGGCTTGCTCGACATCCAGAGATTCCTGCTGCAGCTTCTGGGTCTCGAGGGCGGCCTCGTACGACGCCCGGGCGCGCCGCATGGCGATCACCGCGTCCTCCACTTCCAACTGCGCCTGTTTTCGTAGCTGTTCCTGCGCCACCTGGCTTTGCCGCAGCAGGATCTCGTCGCGCGTGACGTCGGCCTGGGCGATCCGATTGCGCAAGGGCAAATTAATGTTCAGCCCGATGCCATAGGTTGGATACTTGCGCGTGGCAAGCTGCTCCAGTGCGTCGCCATACCCGCCCACCAGCGGCGAATTGATGGGGGGTATCAACGGATTGAGTTGCGCGGCCAAGGCGCTGTTTTGAGCCGTGCCCACCAGGTCGATCTCGGGCCGCAATTCGTTGCGGGAGCCCTGCAAGCTAATCTGCGTATTGTCCACCTGGACGCCCGCCTGCCGCAAATCGGGCCGGTTACTGTAGGCTAGCGCCACCAATTCCTGCAGCGGCCGGGTCTCATCGGAAGCAGGAACTTCGATCGAATCGGTGGGGATAATGCGCGCGTTCAGTATTTCTGGGTCGTCGGCGGTGCGGCGCGTGATGATGTTTTTGACAATGGCTTCCTGCTCCTCCAGCAGCCCGCGCGAATCGATCAGATCCTGGCGGATGGAATACACCTGGGCATTGGCGCGCGTCAGCTCCACGGGCGCCTGGGTGCCCTCATCCACCTCGGCCTTGGTATCTGTGTAGAGCTTCTCGGCTGAAGCGAGCGTTTCCTCCTTTACTTTGACGTCTTCATAGAGCGCCACCAGATCGGTGTAGAGGCGCACCACTCCGTAGACGGTGGCAATCAGCTGCTGCTGCACCAGCAGTCCTGCAATTTTCTTTTCGTTTTTTGAAATCCGAATGAAACGGCGATTGACGGCCAAGCCGAACCCGCGCAGCAGCGGCTGCGTTACCGTGAATCCAAGGCTAGATGCGGTGTAGGGGCTAAAGGCGCTCTGCAGGGAATTGGTGGTGTAGCGGGAGTTATCGAACCCTACATTGAGCTGCGTGCCCGGTCCGAACCCTTGCGTATAGGCGGCGTTCGCGTTGGTGGTGTTGCCGGTGAGCGCGTTGGTTCCGTAAGCCAGCGGATTGGTATCGGGCGTGGTGGCGTGCGTCCAATTGAGCTGCCCGACCAAGGCCGGATCGAATTGTGGAATCGGCGTACCGTTCGAAAGGGGAACCGTCTGGAGCAGCGAAAGATTGTCCAGCTGCTCGGACAGCGCTCCGAGCTCGGAGGGATTGGTCGGAACCGAGCCTGCGGCTCCCACGGTGGGCGTGGCCGCCGATGTCACCAGCGGGCTGGCGGGTCCGCCCACGCCCACCGGCACTTCGAACACCTCATAGGACAGCCCTCGCAACAACCCGCCGCCCTTGGCGCGTTCGAGCTCGGTATCCGCCGACGGAAGGGTGTAGCGTTCCAGCTCAATATCCAGATTGTTCTGGATGGCGAGCGCGACCGCGTCCGGCAGCGATAAATAGATGTTGCCCGAGCGCAGCAACTGCCGGATGAGCGGCGTGTTCGATAAATCCACCGGCGCCACGCGATGCTCCACGTAGGGGGCGGCCAGCCAGTTGAACGCTTCGGCCGGCAATGCCGGAGGCGCGGCGAGGAGCAAACAGAGAATTACGACGCTGATCTTTTTCATGCTGATCTTTTTCATTTGGATTCGATTCCAAGCACACGGCCGGCGGCGCGGACCACCGTGCGTGTCCTTTCAGGGTACGCGAGAGAAGGGAAAGGCACGAGCTAGCGCGAGCGTGTGGGTCCGCCCCCGTCGCCCGCTACCAGGACCGGATGAACCTTGGCGCCTTCCTGGACGGCATCGTTCGGATTGGCGATCACACGTTGTCCGGCGCTGAGCCCCGACAGGATTTCGATGTTGCTTCCATAGTCCCGGCCCACTACGACGCGCTGGAAATGAACGGCGTTGTTCGCATCGAGTGTTGCAACCATGGTGCCCTCAGGCCGCACCGAGAGGGTGTCGCTGGGAAGCAGGAGCGGCGGATCTTTGCGCGGAAGATGCAGGTCCACTTCCACGTACATGCCCGGCAGCAGCTTCCCTTCGGGATTCGGCACCTGGACCTCCACCAATAACGTGCGGCTGGCGGGATCCAATGCATTGGCGGTGCGGGTGACGGTTCCGGAGAATTTGCGTTCCGGAAGCTCCGGCGTGGCCAGCGAGGCCAACTGGCCCACGTGTACATCGGATGCGCTGGATTGCGGGGCGTTCAAGTAAGTTCGCAGAAGATTGGTTTGCGCGATGCGAAACAGCATCGTACTGCCGGTGTTCACCAGCGTTCCGACGTCCACGTTGCGCAGCGTGACCACGCCGGCGAAGGGCGCGCGCACTTTCAAATAGCCCTGCATTTCGCTCAGCCGTCCGACGTTGGCCTGCATGGCCGCGATGTTCCCTTTGGCGGCGTCCACGGCACGCTCCAGCGCCCTCACGTTTGCGGCCTGGGCTTGATACTGGGCTTGGTATTGATCGTTCTCCTGTTTGGATACTGCTCCGCGGCGCACCAGATTATCCCAGCGCATGGCGGTGACCTTGGCGATGGATTCGTTGGCTTTGCCTTGCTCCAGGGCCGCGCTGGCGCGCGCCAGATCCGCCTGCGCCTGCTCCACGGCCGCCTGTGCCTGGCGAACCTGTTGATCCAGATCCGGCGCCTCCACTTCGGCCATCAGCTGGCCTGCGGTGACGCGGTCGCCAATATCCACATAGCGCTTCTGGACGTAGCCTTCGGCGCGCGCCAGGATGGGCGCCTCGGTTACGGGTTGAATGTTGCCGGGCAGCACCAGGTCGCCGATGGCGGAAGCTTTCTTTGCCGCCACCACGCTGACGTCGGGCAGCGTATCGCTTTGTACATTGGCTTCGGCGATCACCTGCAGATCGCGCCGATGATGCGGAATATATCCGACGAAGAAGGCCACCACAAACAGCGCGGCCACGGCCAACAGGAGCATGGTGAGCTTGCCGCCCGAAGGCCGCTTAGGATGCTCCAAAGGTGAATGCACTCCGTGTGAATTCTTTTGCTGCAACTCCCGCGTCAGCCGTTCGATTTCCGCCCGCAGCTCCTGCTCGGTGGCGGAGGTTCGCTCGATTGGATTATCCGGTTCGTCAATAGTCGAGGAAGTCATCGTTCCAGTAACTCAGGTATTTCCATTAAATTAATAAGATCGCAATAGATAATCGGATTCCGGCAGCCCTTCGCGCTCTTCTTCTTCGATCTGTTTGTCGTGATCGATGGGCGGCTGTTTTCGCATATAGCTGTACACGATCGGCACAATCAGCAGCGTGGTGACGGTGGCCAGCAGCAGGCCGCCGATCACGGCGCGGCCCAGGGGCGCATTCTGCTCGCCGCCTTCGCCGATGCCCAGCGCCATCGGCAGCATGCCGAAAATCATCGCCGCCGCCGTCATCAGCACCGGCCGGATGCGCGTATAGCCGGCCGAAAGCGCCGCCGCGCGCGCGTCCCTTCCCTTCCATTCGTTGGTCGTTGGCGAAGACCACCATCAGAATACTGTTGGCCGTGGCCACTCCGATGCACATGATGGCGCCCATCAGCGAGGGAACGTTGAAGGTGGTCTGCGTCACGAACAGCATCCACACGATGCCGGCCAGGGCGCCCGGCAGCGCCATCAAAATGATGAACGGGTCCAGCCAGGACTGAAAATTGACCGCCATCAAAAGGTATACCAGAACGATGGCCGCCAGGACCCCCAAGCCGAGCCGATAGAACGAACTCTGCATGGTGGCTGCCTGGCCGCGCACGAAGATCTGCGTGGTGCGCGGGGCATTTTGGTCTTCGCGATGATCTTTTCCACGTCCGACGCCACTCCGCCCAGGTCCCGGCGGTCGATGTTGGCGTACACGTCGAAGACCGGCTGCACGTTGTAGTGATTGACGATCTCGGGGCCGGTGCTATGCTCGATGGTGGCCAGGTTGGACAGCAGTTGGGTCTGATACGGCAGCGCGCCCGGATTGCCGTAGGCGGCCGAACTTTGATTGGGCGACGTTCCGGTGGCGGCGTCCCCTTGGATGGCCGCGCCCGCCGTGGAGCTGGCTGTATTAAAGGCCTCCGGGGACCCTCCCGGCGAGATCGGCGTGCGCATCAGCTTGGCGATCGAATCCAGCTTGTATTGCGGCGTCTGGACAGCACGTTGTAACTGACGCCGTTCTTCCAGTTCAGCCAGTAGCTGGGCGCCACCTGGCCGCTGCCGCTGAGCGAAATCAGCAGGCTGTTGGCGACGTTGCTCTGCGTAAGCCCGAGCTGTCCGGCCTTGATGCGGTCCACATTGATGCGCAGCTCGGGTGCGTCCACCACCTGATGCACGTGCACGTCGGCGGCGCCGGGAATCCGCGCGATTTGCTCGCGATAAACGTTCGGCGATCTTGTAATTGACGTCCGCGTCGCGTCCGACGACCTGCACGTCGATGGGCGCCGGCAGGCCGAAATTGAGAATCTGGTTGGTGATGTTGGCGGCTTCGAAGAAGAACGACGATGTCCGGGAAATTTCTCGTGCAGCCGCTTGCGCAGACGCTGGTCGGTGTAGCTGCGGTGGGGGCGTGGTCTCGGGCTTGAGCGAGATCAGGATGTCGCCATCGCCGCGCCGATCGTCGGGCTGTCGCCGAAGGCCAGGTTGAACCCGCCGTGGGGCACGCCGATGTTGTCGATGAATGGTGTCGAGTTCGCGCGGCGGGATCACATGCGCGGATCTCCCTCTCGATGTCGGCGAAGATCAGCTCGGTCTGCTCGATGCGCGTGCCGGCGGGCGCCTGCGCGTGCAGGCGCATCTGCCCGGAATCCACGGTGGGGAAGAAATCGCTGCCCACGATGTAAGCCAGCCCCAAGCGAGCCAGCGAGAAAATCAGGAACACCGACGAGCACCGGCGGCGCGATGATCGAGCGCCCAGTCCAGCAGCCCCGTATAAGCGGCGCGAAAGCGCTCGAAGCGCCGGTTGAAGGCGAAGTGGATGCGCCAGATCAGAGGATGCCCTTGCCGCCGTGCCGCCTTCGCCGTGCTGCGCCCGGAGCGTACAGCTTCACTTCCGGCTTCAGCATGTAATGCACCATGGTGGGAATCAGGGTGCGCGAAAGCAGGTAGGACGCCAGCATGGCGAAAACCACCGCCATGGCCAGCGGCGTGAACAGGAACTTGGCCGCGCCGGTGAGCAGCAGCACCGGCACGAACACGATGCAGATGGAGAGCGTGGAAACGAACGCCGGCAGCGGCGATCTGCTGCGCGCCATCCAGCACCGCGCGCACCAGCGGCTTCTTCATGGCCATGTTGCGGTGCGTGTTTTCGATTTCCACGGTGGCGTCGTCCACCAGGATGCCGACCGCCAGCGCCAGCCCGCCCAGCGTCATCACGTTGATGGTCTGGCCCATCAGGCTCAGAATGATGAGCGAGGTCAGGATCGACAGCGGAATCGAAATGCAGACGATCACCGTGCTGCGCCAGCTTCCCAGGAACAGCAGGATCATCAGGCCGGTGAGCACCGCCGCGGTGGCGGCTTCCCGCACCACGCCGCTGATGGACGCGCGCACGAACAGCGACTGATCGAACAGCTGGCGCACCGTCAGCCCGGGGGGCAGGCCGGCTACAATCCTGGGCAGCGCGGCCTTTACCTTGTTGACGATGTCGAGCGTGGAGGCCTGGCCGTTGCGCAGGATGGTCAGCAGCGCGCCGCGCGTTCCGTTGGTGCGCACGATGTTGGTCTGGACCGAGAATCCGTCGCGCACCTGGCGCCACGTCTTTCATGTAAACGGTGGCGCCGTTCACGGTCTTGACGGGCAGATTGTTCAGGTCGCTCAAGATCTCGCGGGCTGCTGTTCACGCGCACCTGGTAATCGGTGTCGCCGATCTTGATGGTGCCGGCCGGCAGAATCAG
The DNA here is from genome assembly GCA_963735145.1 of Bryobacterales bacterium. Classification (GTDB taxonomy): domain Bacteria; phylum Acidobacteriota; class Terriglobia; order Bryobacterales; family Bryobacteraceae; genus Palsa-89. The sequence goes on from CAVTJS010000005.1 coordinate 661,270, forward strand.
GTTCTGTTGACTGAGAGCGTTGGACACATCGATCGGCGAAAGTTGCTTGGCGTAAAGCGCGTTCGGATCGAGATCCACCATGACCTGGCGCTGACTTGCCGCCGTAGGGAAGCGGCACCGCAGCGCCCTGGACGGTGGCCAGCGGCGTGCGGATGAAGTTCTGCCCAAGTCGAAGATTTCCTGCTCGCTCAGCGTCTTGCTTTCCAGGCCCAGTTGCAGGATGGGCACGCTGGACGCGTCGTACTTAAGAATGTTGGGCGGGAAGATTCCGGGCGGCATGGCGCGCAGCACGACGTTCGCGATGGCCGTGACCTGGGACATGCGCCATGTCGATCTTCACGTTGGGCTGAAAGTAGACGCGGACCACGGACACCCCGTAATACGATTGCGACTCGATGTGCTCGATGTCGTTGACCGTGGTGGTCATGCCCCGCTCGAAGACGGTGAGAATGCGCTTCTCCATCTCCTCGGGCGACAGGCCGGCGTAGCTCCAGACCACGCTGACAACCGGGATGTCGATATAGGGGAAAATATCGACCGGCATGGTGACGATGGCAGCGATGCCGAGCAGCAGAATGGCTATCGACATCACGACGAAGGTATAAGGGCGGCGGAGCGCTAATCGGACTATCCACATACACAGTTCAAGCTATATGGTAGTAAAGATGACTTTAGCGGGCGATTGGTTAGTGGCCCTTTGGAGCTACCGGGGCCCGTCTTGCCTCGTAAGCCATTCATGGCGCTGGACCTTCATGCCGCAGTCAACCGAATTGCTCCGCCGTATCGCCGGTAGCTAATTCGTCGGCGCTGGCAGCTTGCCCGGCCCAATAAGTCAGCGGAGGTCGAAGCCGCCATTTATTCGTATTTCGGATTGAATTAGTAGGTAATTCAGCGGCAACGGTGCTGGCCCGCCGCCTCCTGTATAATCCGCCTATGCGACGCAGACATTTCGTCACCGGCTTGGCCGCCGCCAGTGCAGTCTCGGGTATTTCCGCCCAAACGCCCGCTCCAGTTTCGCGCCGGGGACGCTTGAACCAATGCGTCACGCGAGGCGTATTCGATTCCAAGATGCCGTTTGAAGACATGTGCCGCGAAGCCGCGCGGTTGGGCTGCAAAGGCTTTGACCTGGTTCCGACCCCAAATTGGCCGATTCTGAAGAAATACGGCCTCATCCCCACCATGCGCCTGCCCAACGCCGGAGTCACGATACCCGACGGCATCAATCGCAAGGACGTTCAGGACGAACTCGTCAAATCCATGCGCCCGGCCATCGACGAATGCGCGGCGGGCGGTTGTCCGAACCTGATCACCGTCTCGGGAAGCCGCCGCGGCATGTCCGACGCCGAAGGGGCCGATAACTCCGTCGCATTTCTGAATCGCGTTAAGGCGCAGGCCGAAGATAAAGGCGTCACTATTTGTCTGGAGCTGCTCAACAGCAAAATCGATCACAAGGACCAGATGTGCGACCACACGGCTTGGGGAATGGAGGTTTGCCGCCGCGTGAATTCACCGCGCGTGAAGCTGCTGTACGACATCTACCACATGCAGATCATGGAAGGCGACATCTGCCGGACCATCCGCGATAATTTACAGTGGATTGCGCACTTCCACACCGGCGGCGTTCCGGGCAGGCACGAGATCGACGGCACGCAGGAGTTGAATTATCGTTTTGTCGCGCAAACCATCGCCGATCTGGGTTTCACGGGCTACATCGCGCACGAATACAAAGTGAGCTCCGGACGGGATGGCGTGCAGACGCTGAACCAGGCCATCGAAATCATGGACGTCTGAGGCTACAGATGAATAATCCCGCGCTGGATGGCCGCCGTCGCTGCCTGCGTCCGATCGTCCACGCTCAGCTTGTTCAGGATGCTTTTGACGTGATTCTTGACGGTATGCTCGGCAATACCCAGCGCGTAGGCAATCTGCTTATTGCCATAGCCTTTTACGATCAGCGACAGCACCTCCGCTTCCCGTGCGCTCAGGTCCGCCGGCAGCGCGCTCGATTCCAACGCCGCCGCCACGCCCGGCGGCAGATAATTGCCGCCTGAATGCACGGCGTGAATGGCGCGAATCAGTTCGTCGTGCAGCACGTCTTTGGTCAGATACGCCCGAGCGCCCGCCTGCAGCGCTCGCCGAACGTCCTCGTCGCCGCCGTAGGTGCTGAGCGCGATAATGTGCGCTTCCGGAAACTCAGCCCGGATGGCCTGCGTGGCTTCCACACCGCTCATTTCCGGCATGCGCACGTCCATCAGGCTGACGTCGGGACGATGTTTGCGGAATAGTTCCACGGCCTGCACACCATTCCCGGCTTCGGCCACCACCTTCATGTCGGGCTGCGCGTTGATGATGGTCTTCACGCCCACGCGCGCGATCAGATGATCCTCCGCGATGAGAATGCGAATCGCTCCATCTTTCATCGCGAGGCCTGTCATCGGGAGAGCGGCACCGTCACTGCTACTTCGGTGCCTTGGCCGGGCTCGCTGTGCAATTGAAGTTCGCCGCCCAGCCGTTCGGCGCGTTCGCGCATACCCAGCAAGCCAAAATGCCCGCCCACTTCGGAGAAGGCTTCATCCTGCTCGAACCCGCGGCCATTATCGGCCACGCTGAGGCTCAATTTCCGGCTGGCCATTGCGAGATGGATACGCACCTGGCTGGCGCGCGCGTGCTTCACTGCATTGGTGACAGCTTCCTGCGCGATCCGCAGCAGGTGTTGCTCGGTTTCTTCGGGCAGTGGCCGGTTTTCGCCCTCCACATCCACGCGGATCTGCACCGCCGAACCGGCCGTCCACTGCGGAGCGGCTTCAAAAAGCGCGGCGGGCAGGTCGTGACCTTCCAGCGCCGAGGCCCGCAGATCCATGACGGACCGCCGGGCTTCGGTCAAACTGTGCCGCACCATCTTGCGGGCCAGGTCCAGGTGTTTGCGCGCCAGGTCCACATGTCCGTTGAGAGTCAGAGCCACAGCGTCCAGTTGCGAGGAAATTCCGACAAATCCTTGCGCTAGCGTGTCGTGAATTTCGCGCGCCAGCCGTCCGCGTTCTTCCAGCACCAGGGAAAAGCGCTGGCGAATCTGGCGAAGCCGCAAATTGTACAGACCCCAGATGCCGGCGGCGGCCAGAGCGGCGCAGAAATAACGGAACCAGGCGGTCTCATAGAAATGCGGGAGAAGCACAAAGGCGAACGAGGCTTCGCTCGACGGTCCGTTGGGCACCGCCGCGCGTACGGTGAACTTGTATCGGCCGTGCGGCAGGCTATTGTAGTTGGTCACGCGCCGCGCCACGGAGCTGATCCATTCGGCATCCAATCCTTCCAGGCGGTATGAATAACGCACGCGCTCCGGCGCGCTGAGATAGATCCCGGTGTATCGAAACTGCATGCGCCCACTTCCAGGCGCGAGCTTTGCGCCGGTGGCGACTGGGATTTGACGCCCGTCCACTTCCACTTCCAGCAAATGCACCCTAGGCGCCGCCATGGCAACCGGCCGGTCGTTCGGATCGAGCACCGCTAAACCGCGGCTGGTGGGAAACCACAGGCGTCCATCGCTGCTTCTGGTTCCACCGCGACTGGTGGGATACCCCGGAGCGCACTGCGCGCTGCGCAGCCCATCCGCCACGCCGTAATTCACCGGCCGGACTCTTCCGATCTTGCCATTCACCAGATCCCAAATATCCTGTTTGCGGACGCGGCAAATCCCGCGCGTGGTGCTCAACCACAAGGACCCCTGTCCATCGTCCTCGATATGCGAGACGTTGTCGCTTAGCAGGCCATCGCGCGCGCCGATGTGATAAAAGCGGCCGTTTCGCAACGCGTCCAGCCCGCCGCCAAAGGTGCCGATCCACAGTGTTCCGTCGGCGCCTTCCACCAGCGAACGGATCTGGTTGCTCGAAAGACCGTCGGCGACGGTGAAAAGCCGCAACTGCCCGCTGTTGTCCAGCCGCCATAGGCCATCGCCGTAGGTGCCCGCCCATAAGTTGCCAGCCTGCGTTTCGGATAACACCACCGGATCGTTGTTGAGCTGCGATCCGCCCGGAATCGCGATACGCGGCCTGCCGCCCTCCAGTTCGATTACGCCGGCTGGAGTGGCTACCCACTGGCGACCGCTTCGATCTTGGAGAAAATCGAACGCCACTCTCCGGTTCAGGGGATCGTTCCAGACCGGATTCACGAAATAGCCGTCATGCAAACGGCTGGGGCCGCCGCGCGCCGCAATCAGCAGATCGCCGTCGCTATTCTCGCGAATGGAAAAAATCTCGTTACTCGGCAGGCCGTCTTTCTGGGTATAAACTCGCGCCGGTTTTCCATCCACCAATTGCACCAGGCCGCGGTCATGGAAGCCCACCCAGATGCGGCCGCGATGGTCCTGATAAACGGTGGTGGGCTCGTCGCTCGGCAAGCCTTCCGATTCCCCGTACATGCTGAACACGTCGTTGCGGAGGCGATTCAGGCCGCTGTTCATTCCCACCCACAGATTGCCTTCGGTGTCCTCGTAAATGCAGCGCACCCACTCGCGCTCGTGCGAACTGGCCAGGGGACTGCTGGCAAAGCGCCCGCCCTCCAGGCGCGCCAACCCGCCGTCGGTGCCGGCCCACAGGTTCCCATCGCGGTCTTCCCACACCGAGCGAACGTAATTGTCCGGCAGTCCCTCGTTTACCGTGTAATGCCGCAGTTCGCCCTCCGGACTTCGCGTCAGCAGACCGAAGCTGCCACCCACCCAAAGATTGCCGTGGCGATCCTGCAGAAGTGAGATAACGATATCGCCCACCGGCTCAAGCACGGACACAAAGCGATCGCCCTCATGGCGCATAACGCCGCCAAAACCAGCCACGTAGATGCTGCCATCGCGTCCACAGTACACCGTGCGCAAAGCCTGGATGGGCAAACCCTGGTGGGGGCTGTAATTGGTGAATTTTCCATCCTGGAAACGATTCAGATAAACGCCGGCCACCACCCAGATGGCGCCGGATGGGTCTTCGGTGATGGAGTTGATGGACGGATCGCTCAGGCCGTCTTTTTTCGTGAAAGTGGTGAACTTTCCGCTGTGATAGCGCGTCAGGCCGCCCAGCGTTCCAATCCAAAGGCTGCCGTCTTTGGCCGCCCACAGCGCCCCGACGCTGTTGCTTGGCAGCGCGCCGTTTTCTTTATTGAAGACCACGAAGTCGTAACCGTCGAATTGCGCCAGTCCTTCGTCGGTGCCGAGCCACAGATAGCCATCCTTGGTTTGGGCGATGGCGCGAACCGTGTCTTGGGGAAGGCCGTGCTCCTGGGTCCAGACGGTTCGAGTGTATTGCGTTAATGCGCGCCGCGGATTCAGGGCAAACGCCGGCTGAAGCAGCGCGACAAGCGCAACTGACGCGAGCAAGCCTTTGGTCAACACTTTTGATTTTAAATGATTTGGACGCCACAGCGGGCTGAGCTAATATTTATGTCACATGGAAATTAAAGCGTCCGTTCTGCTATTGGCAGCGTGTTGCGGCGCGCACGCCCAGTGGCTGAACTACCCGACGCCCGGGACTCCGCGCACGCGCGATGGCAAACCAATTCTCACTGCTCCAGTTCGCCGGGTGAATGGGAAACCGGATCTGTCGGGCGTCTGGCAGGTGGAAGCCACGCCCGCGGCGGAGATGACGCGCCTGTTCGGCGATCTGAGCGCATTCAGCGCGCTGGGAGACAGCCCGTCCGCCTTCTCGAAATACCTTGTCAATATCCTGGTGGATCTCAAGCCCGGGGATGCGACTTTGCGTCCCGAATTCGCGGATCTGTTTCGTGAGCGCTCGAAAGACGACACTCCGTTGTTGCACTGCCTGCCCATTGGATTACCGGCGGACGACCTGCTGCCCGGCCCCCTCAAGATCATTCAAACGCCGGAACTAATCTTACTCCGAAGTGAATACGAGAACACCCTGCGTCAGATATACATGGATGGCCGCAAGCCTCCCGCCGATCCGGAACCCCTATGGCTGGGATATTCGGTCGGCAAGTGGGACGCCGATACGTTGGTGGTGGACACGGGTGGGATTCAATGACAAGGGCTGGCTGGATGGTCTGGGACATCCCCACAGCGAAGCCCTGCATGTGGTGTAACGGTTTCACCGGCGCGATTTTGGCCATCTGGATGTGGAGGTAACCATCGACGATCGCAAGATGTACACCAAGCCATTCTCCGTTAAGTTAACTGACCTTCTGATGCCGGATACCGACATCCTGGAGTACTTCTGCAACGAAAACGAAAAGGACCGGACGCATTACAAAGGCGAGTAAGCTCGCTCGCTTTTTGCCTGCTGCTGGCGGGTTGCGCTCATTCCGAACGGCCGCCGCTTCAGGATTTATCGGGCCGCGAAGATCTCTCGCGGTTCACCATACAATCGGTGCGCGGCGTGCGCGATGGCGACCGTTTGGCCGCGCAAGCCGTCCTCAGCGATAGCTCATCTATCCTGACGCTGGATCTGCATTTCGCGGTGGGATCTCCCACGACGCTAGCGTCGGGCACTTGGCGCTGGTCACGGCCCGGCCGCCTGCTGGATGGCACGGTAGCGGCTCGCTCGGTGACGTTTCTCGGCGGGCAGGACAGCGGTCCCAGCATTGGGGGAACGTTCGACTTGACTGGTACGGGCGGTTCCATGTATCGCGTCACACTCCCGCTCACCGCGCTGCCGCGCCGCTTCCAGACAAACACGGTACCTTGAAGACATACCTGAATGTGCCGGAATATCAAAACCCTCTTCAACTTCGATCCGCCCGTGACGGACGAGGAAATTCGCGCCGCTTCGCTCCAGTTTGTCCGCAAGATCAGCGGGTTTACCAAACCGTCCAAGGCCAACGAGCACCTGTTTCAGACCGCGGTGGACGAAATCGCGGGCGTCTCGGCGCGTCTTCTGCATTCGCTTGAAACCAACGCGCCTCCTAAGAATCGTGAAGAAGAAGCTGCAAAAGCCAAGGCTCGTTCGGCCGAGCGATTCGGAGCCTAAACTAACAGGCCGATGAAAAAGTCCAAAACGTAGCTGGCCACAGATGAACGCAGATCAACGCAGATTGAAGACAGAAAAACTTATCCGTGTTCATCGGCGTTCATCTGCGGCCAGATTGTTTTTCAGCACCCTGCTAACTAAGGGCCAGGCGTCAGCCTGCCGATTGCAGTGCGTGTTTATCGTTGGTGGCCGCGTTTTCTGCGGCAATCCCGAAGCGCGCCGTGAAGTGAAACGAGCTGCCCTTACCGGGCTCGCTTTCCACCCAAATGCGGCCGCCGAACATTTCGGTGAGGCGCTGCGAGATGGTGAGCCCCAGCCCAGTGCCGCCGAATCTGCGGGTGGTTGAACCGTCGGCCTGGCTGAAGGATGAAAAGATCTCTTTTTGCTTTTCGGCTGGAATGCCGATGCCGGTGTCTGTGACGGTGAAGCGCAACATCATCTGGTCAGCGTGCTGGAACTCTCTATGCACCGAAACCGTCACTCCACCCGAACCGGTGAATTTCACGGCATTTCCGACCAGATTCACGATGATCTGACGCAAGCGAACCGGGTCGCCCGTAACCAGATCGACGACCTGCGGATCCACGCTCCAGAGGAGGTCCAGGCCTTTCTGCTGCGCCCGAACCGTGAGCGGCTTCATGGTCTGCGCCAGGCTGTCCCGCAAGTTGAAATTCACGTGCTCCAGATCCAGCTTTCCGGCTTCAATCTTGGAAAAGTCCAGGATGTCGTTGATCACGGTGAGCAGCCCCTGGGCCGACTCTTGCGCTGTATCCAGATAATCGCGCTGCTCGGAATCCAGGCTGGTGTCGAGCGCCAGTTCCACCATGCCGAGAATCCCATTCATAGGGGTGCGGATTTCATGGCTCATATTGGCTAGAAACTCGCTCTTGGCCCGGTTCGCCGCATGCGCCGCTTCTTCGGCGCGCCTGCGCTCCAGCATCTCCGCTTCCAGTTTTCGATTTACTTCTCGCAACGCGTCGCGCTGCAGGCGAGCCTTCAAAGCCACATGGACGAACACGCCAAAGACCACGGCTCCGCCTACTGCGCCCGCCAACGTGACGGCGGATGAAAAGCCGGTTTGATTATGGGCCGAGAATGCGTGTATCAATCCAAGACGGACCGTCATTACAAAAACGCCGGCGGCGATGGGCGCCCATACGGGTTCCCTCGGGCCGGGTTGAATCAGATCCCATGCCAGCGCGGTAACGCCGATCCCCAGCATCAGGAGCCCGGCCGCTGTGTGAAAAGCGATGTGGGTGACGCCGCTCCCCCACAGCACGCTGATACAGCAAATTGCACTGAGTGCACCAACCAGCAAGCCCGTAATTGCCAGCACCAAGGACCGGTTGGCGAGCGGGCTGGCTTGGGCCAATACAAACCCGGCGGCAAGCATCAGGAGACAGATGGCTACGGCCGGCGGCATCTGATCCGGCGTCGAATGACCAAGAAACGAGGCCGTCGCGACGGCTGCCGCCACCGCGGAAGTAAAAAATGTCCAGCGCGGTCTGCTCAGTACAATGCCCAGGAAGGCGAGCCCGATCAGGACAAAACCCACCGCCGTGTTGCTTTGCATGGGGGGAAGATTGGGCGCAACCCGAACGAGGAACGTGGAGTGGACCGCCCATCCGAGGAGCACGGCATTCCCCAGCAGGATGGCCAAAATGCCCGATAGCCCAGCAAATCGTCGTGACCATGACATGCTGTGCAATCGAGCGTCCACCCCCTACTATCGGCCTACATAAAACGATGCTTTAGCCTGTCATTTAAGAGTGTCACTGTAAAGATTCGGACGCTGGCCGGCGTCCACCCCGCCTTGCCTTCCACCGGCCAAACTTGCCATCATCGGAGCTATGGCCCCGGGCAAGATGATCTTTGCGTCCGGCGATCGGATTGGCGACTACGAAGTGCTGGCTCCGCTGGGAGCGGGCGGCATGGGCTCGGTCTACAAGGTGCGCCATGCCATTTCCCAACGCATCGAAGCGCTCAAGGTGATTCTGCCCAACGCCTCGGCCGCGCCCGAGATGGCCGAGCGATTCCTGCGCGAGATTCGGCTGCAGGCCAGCCTGGAACATCCGCACATCGCGTCGCTGCACAATGCCTTTCGGGTCCACGATCAGTTGGTGATGGCCATCGAGTTCGTGGAGGGCGTCAGCCTGCGCGAGAAGCTTCATTCCCCGGGAATCACGCTGGGACAGGCGCTGGAATACGCGTCCCAGGTGTTGGCGGCGCTGGCCTACGCTCATTCGCGCGGTGTGATTCATCGCGATATCAAACCGTCGAACGTGATGATCGCCTCCCATGGCGTGGTGAAGCTGCTGGATTTTGGACTGGCCGCTTCCTTGAACCCAGCCGGCGCGAGCCAGGATTCCGAACTGACGCAGCCAGGGACGCTGCTGGGATCGCCCTACTATATTTCTCCCGAGCAGGCGCGCGGAGATCATGCCGACGCGAGGTCGGACTTATATTCGACCGGCGCGATGCTGTACGAAATGGTAGCGGGCCATCCGCCCTTCGATGGCGCGGGCGGCGCTTACGCGGTGATCGCGGCGCACTTGCATGAAGCGCCTAAATCGCCGGCCGAGGTGAATCCGCAGGTGCCGCGGGAGTTGGCGGGGATCATCTTGAAGGCTCTGGCGAAGCGTCCGGCCGAGCGGTTTTCAAGCGCTGAAGAGTTCCTAGCTGCGCTGAACGCTATCCAATTGGACGCGCTTGGATTGAATGAGACCGCAACCGTGGCCTTACAGAGCTGGCATCCCGCTCAGCCGCAGGCTGCGGCTGAAGCTTCGGTTCATAGCGATGCCGACCTGGAGCGAGCCAGCAAAGATCTGGCAACTTATATCGGACCCATTGCTCACATCCTGGTGCGGCGCGCCGCGCACGAAAGCCGAACGTTGAACGATCTTTACCGGACGCTGGCGGAGGAGATCGGCTCGGCCAGCAAACGCGAGCAATTTCTGGCCGGGATGCCCCGTTCGGCGCTTAGCCGTTCAGCATCCGGAACGCCTTCTCGAGGCTCACGAACATCCGGTTGAACGACGCCGTCAGGCCGCTGATTTCATCTTGGCCGGAGACCGGAAGTTCGGGCAGGCTCATATCGCCGGTGCTGATGCGGTCCGCCATATCCGACAGCTTGTGCACCGGACGGATCACGAGATAGACGATGGCTGCGTCCAGCGCCGCTAGCGAAATCACGAAGGCCGCGATCAGGTAGATCACCAGAGTGTGGAAGGCAGAGCGCGCCAGTTGGATAGGCACCGCCATGGGAACCGAAACGATCTGCGCCGCGACGGTTTCATTCGGCTTCCATCCAAACCCGTTAACGCTGCCGTAGGTTCGTACGATCGCCGCCGGAGCCTCGGAGGGGTCGCTGTGGCATTCCATGCAAGCCTGGTCGGCGACGATGGGGCGAGCGATGTAGAGCATGCGTCCGGTGGCTGAGTCGCGTTCGCCCACCAGTTCCTTGTCGCCGGCGTGATTGCGGAAGTAGTTAATCAGGTCCGCCTCCCAATCCACGGCCCGATCGCGCAAGTTGGACGGATTCAGCGCGGCCTCTTTATAGGAATATTCCGGGTATTGCTTGCGCAGATAGTCGAAGGTGACAGTGGCGGCATAAAAAGGAATGGTCTCGGGTAAGAAGCGCGTCTTATGCGCGGGCAGCGTTTCAAGTAACGGCGCCAGCTCATTCGCGGTATATTGGCGCGTGGAGCGTGCGCTCTCGATCATCAGTTCGGCCTGCTGGACCACCTGGCTGCGCGCGTTGCGCATCAAGAATTGGTAGGCGGCGAAAGCGATCAGGAGAGAGCCTGCGCCGAACAGCGCTACCAAAATGAGATTGAACTTGGTGAGTAACTTCATACCGCGCTCTCAGTGAAACAGAGTATAACGCAGCAACGCGGAATGGCTGGTGCGATAAAATCAAAGAGGAAGGGCATGCATCCGTATCGAGTGGCGGCGTTTCTGGCGGGTTGTTTGATTTTGGGCAGCCTGTTCATGATCTTCGTAGCAACCCAGAACTTCGGCACTGTGGATCGAGTGCTGGCAGCGCCTCCTCAAGAAGCCACGCAAATGTTTCAAACGCTTGGTAGCGAGAATGCCCGGCTGCTGCTGCGCTATCTGGCGGGCGAAGAGAACCGGCTGTTTTTCATCAGTTGGGAGTGGGCGCAGATCGCGCTGGCCGCGCTGCTGACGGCCGTTTTATTGCTCGCTATCAAGAGCCGGCTTTTGGCGGGGATGACGGGCGCAATGTTGATCGTGGCTTTGTTCCAGCATTTTCAAGTAACCCCGCAGATGATTACGCTCGGCCGGATGATCGATTTTGGCGGCGGCGGGGTCGCGTACACCCAGTTCTGGAGGTTGCACGGGCTGTATGGGGTGCTGGAAGTGGTAAAGCTGCTGCTCCTGATCGTGGTGGCCGGCTTTTTGTTGTTTGGCCGCCGCGCCAAAACGTCCCAGCCGCTAGAAGTGAACCCTCCCGTTTCGACCTTCGCCGAGCCTTAAGTGCCAGCCGAACCACGACCTGAGGGAGTGAGTCCCGAAATTTGAAAATCAAACCCGAAAACCGCTTTTGGATTGGCATCTACGGATTTACCGCGCTTATTATGCTGGTGGCGATAAGCGTCTTTGCCTGGTTGGCGTGGACTTCGAAAGAGGAACCGGGCGTGGGTCGGGTAGCTGGAGCGCGTCCCCCGAGTGCCGCGACCCTGATTCCCGATGAACGCTACGACTTGCTGGCGGCCTTTCAACCGCCGGAATATGTCCCGCAGCGCGGGGCACCGAAGGCTTTTCAAGCTGCGATGGCCCTCTACACCAAACAAGATTACGCTGGCGCGGCCTCAGCGTTGCGAGCCGTCGCAAACACGCAGTCCGAATTTGTTCCGGCGCGATTCTATTTGGGAGTTTCGCTACTGCTCGCCGGAGATCGGATCGGGGGAATCCAGGAACTCCGGGATCTTACCATGGCCGGCGATAACCCCTATCTGGAACGCGCCCGCTTTTATCTCGCTAAGGGACTCATCGCGGAGCACGATATGCCCCGGGCGAAGGACCAACTGGAAGCCCTGATCGCGCAACACGGCGACCTGGAAAAACAAGCCGCCGCGCTGCTGGTTCAAATCCGGTCGTCCTGAAGTTTAGGACCGGTGGTTGGTTCGCGCGGGACCCACCGGTTGTGGCTCGCGCTGGGACATCTGGCTGAATAGCTCAATGATCTTCTTGTTGAATGCCGGCAGATCGTCGGGCTGGCGGCTGGTCACCAGGCCGTCGTCTTCCACCACTTCGCGATCCACCCATTTCGCGCCCGCGTTCTTCAGGTCGGTGTGTAGCGACGGCCAGGAGGTTACAGTTCTGTCGCGAACCACGCCGGCCTCCACCAACAACCAGGGAGCGTGACAAATGGCGGCAACGGGCTTGTCGTGCTGAAAGAAGCTTTTCACGAATTGGACCGCCTTCGGCAGCATCCGAAGTTGATCCGGGTTGGCTACGCCGCCGGGCAACACCAGCGCGTCGTAGTTGTTGGGATCGGCGGCGTCCAGTTCGACATCCACCGGAAACTTGTCGCCTTTTTCCAGGTGCTTCCACGCCTGCAGTTGCCCCTTGGCAGGCGAAACCAGCTCCGTTTTTGCCCCCGCCGCGTCTAACGCTTTGCGCGGCTCCGTCAGTTCCACCTGTTCTACGCCGTCGGTAGCGAGAATAGCGATTCGTTTTCCTGAAAGTTTATTTGACATAGAAGTACTCCGTTTGTTGGACTGACCGGAAGACCGCTTCGAAGCGCGCGTAACCGTTACCCGAGTCAAGCATAATGAGGATACATGCCCGACATTCTGGCCACCATTGCGAGGTATGGCTATTCCAGCCTTTTCGTGGCGCTGCTAATGGAAGCCCTTGGACTGCCGATACCCGGTGCGCTAGCTCTGCTGGCTGCCGGTGCTGCGGCGGCATCGGGCTTCTTACACCCTGCGCTGGCTTTCGGCGTGGCGATTGGCGCCATGCTGATCGGCGATTGGACCCTGTACCTGGCTGGGCGATTATCGGGTTGGACCGTCCTGGGCATCCTGTGCGGGCTCTCGCTCAGTCCGGAAGTTTGTATTCTGCGCTCCGCGAAGTGGTTCTATAAGCGCGGGCGCGCTACTCTGCTGTTTGCAAAATTCCTTCCCGGAGTGAACACCATGGCGCCGCCGCTGGCTGGAAGCATGCACATGCGCGCCGCGCAGTTTTGGCGATTCGATTTGGGCGGGGTATTACTCTATTCGCTGGCCTATGGAGCGCTGGGCTACCTGTTTCGCGATGTGTTTCGCCTGATCGCGGGAGGATTGCAGGCCTTCAGCCGGGTAGTGGCGTGGGTAGTTCTGATAGGAGTCATCGGCTTTGTGTGCTATCGGGTCGCGCTCTACGCGCGCTATCGCCTCAATCGATCCGTGCGCCGGGTTCCGGTGAGCGACGTGGAGGCCCGACTGAAGCTGGAAGGAGCGCCGGACATTATCATCGCGGACGTGCGCAGCCACGGCTACTACGACCAGGGCGAACAGCGCGTGCAGGGTTCCATCCGCATCGAACCGAACAATCTGGATGCGTTCATCGGGACGCTGCCCAAGAACGTGCCCATCTATTTGTACTGCACTTGACTACGCGAAGCCACCAGCGCCCGTGTGGCGCATGTCTTGCGGGAAAAAGGATTCGACGCTTACGTCATCGCGGGCGGTTTGCGCGCCTGGCGTCGCGCGGGGTACCCATTGGAGGGGGTGCCTAAGGAAGACCTGGAGCTGTTGCCGCGTTTCGATTAGTCGCTTGGCAGGCTGCTGAAACAGGACTGCTTGCGGCACCGGCTCCATTACGGTCGCGGCTCGGTAAACACCTGCAAACACGTGCGCGCAATTCTGAACCGCGCGCCAGCAGCACACCCGGAGACCACCGGAAGTCGTGCACTGGAGAACATCGACTCGAAGAACACTGGACGGGTGGCGCGTGAGCAAGCGTTTTTCGGCCTTTTTCAGCAGCCCGGTTAGCTAAGCTAGAGCACCGGCGAATCGTTGCCCAGCAGGGCCTTCCGCACAATCCGGATAGGCGGGGCGCCTTGTTGCATAAAACGGTCGTGAAACTCTTCCAGTGTGAACGCGCTGCCGCGCATCGTCTTATAATCCGCGCGCAGCTTCATGATTTCGAGCTTGCCCAGGGTGTAATAAAGATAGGTTGGATTGCTGGTGCCGCGCTTGGTTTCGCGTTCGCCATTGGTTCGACTCTGGTAGCCCTCGTGGACGAAAAAATCGATGCCCTGTTCGTATGTCATGTGCCCGGTGTGCATCTTGATTCCGACGATGTAGCGGGCATCCCGCAGCAGCGCGTCCTGCAACTGGCCCAGGCGAAGCTTGAGATCGCCGTTGCCGTAGCCTTCATCCAGCATCATCTGTTCGCAGTAATGCGCCCAGCCCTCGGCGTTCGAATTAGCGACCAGAAGCTTGCGCACCTTCGATGGGATGGTCTGCATCCACAGGAACTGCACATAATGGCCGGGATATGCTTCGTGGATCGCCGTGCTGATGATGGTGCCCCGGTTGAAACCCTCCATGTGCTCTTCCACTTGCTGCGGCGTCCAGGAGGCTTCCGGCAAAGTGACATTGAAGAAGGCTTCCTTGGCGACTTTTTCATACGCGCCCGGCGTGTCCATGGACGCTGTAGTCAGGGCGCGCATGAAGGGCGGGGTTTCTTCCAGAATCGGCAGCACCGGCGAAGGGATGGTGATGATCTGATGGGCGACGATGTAATCCTTCAATCCACCTAAAACGTCGCGGAAGGATTGCAGTAAGTGATCGGGCGCTGGATGGTCGTGCGTGGCTTCGTCCAGGATCTGCTGCGGAGTCTTGCTGGGGTCGATCTTGGCGGCGGTCTCTTTGAAAGCTTGCTGGTTCCGGCGCAGGTCGGCCATGCCTATTTCGAGCAATTGGTCCAGAGGCAGGTCGACCATTTCTTCGTAGAGCAGCTTTTTGTGGAAGAGCTTGGCGCCCAGACGAAAGTCGCCATGCGAGCGGGCCAGGAGATCATTCTTCAAAAAGGCCTGGTAGGCATTCAATTCGTCGACGACACGCCGGTTGGATTGCTGGAATTCGGCCGCGAGCTTCGCGTCCGTCACCTGATTGAAAGCCGCTGGGACGTCGTGCTGAAAGAAACTGACGATGCCGGGCAGTTGCTCGATCGCGATTTCGGTATAGATGCGGGGTGGGTTTTTCAGATTGGCGCGCGCAGCCGCGAACACCCCGGGAATCTGGCGCTCGCGCGCAATCACGGATCGTAAGCGATCGGGCGCCGGCGCGAAGGTGCGGCTCATGATCACGAAAATGCTGTTGGTGACGCCGCTCGAATAGACGTCCGGATTTTTCTCCCAGGTGCGCACCTGCTGGAGATCGAGAAGCGTGGCGCGGATGTAATTCAGGATGAGGTCCCGGTCGGGATCTTCGGGCAGCGCCGAAAATTGCTTTTCAGCCTTCTCAAGAGCGCCGATCTGGGCGTCGACCGCGGCCTTGGAATAGTCTTCCAGCTGCGCGTCGTATTGGTGAAATCCGCTGGACGTGCCGGTGGTGGGATTGAATTTGAAGTAAACGTCGTCGAAAAAGCGATCCACTTGTTCAGGGGTGGGCTGGGCCTGAAGCGCCCCTCCCATCGTCATTTCGAAGATAGCGATCAGCCAGAACGCACGCAACATATATACATTATGGCGGCGTTGTGAATGATATGATCGGTGCGAATGCTCAAGCTGTGCGTCGTCGCATTTGGCTTGTTGATGTCAGTAGATGCTCACCCTCGCCACGCCCTGGCTGGAACATGGGAAGGTCTCTTTAACGGACAGCCTGAGCAGCTACAGCCTGACGGCAGTTATCCAGAAACACAAACAAAGTTCCGATTAACTCTTCGATTCTCTCAGTCCTCTGAACTAACCGGCACCCTTACCATCTTTGGACCTCAGACGCATATGAGCGAGATCAAGAACCCGCGTTGTGATCCCGACGGGTGTAGCTTCGAGGTGGTGGATTACGGCGATGAGACAACTCCCCAAGCCTGGCGGATCTGGATTGCGAATGGAGAATTGCATGGGACGCGCAACCGCGGACCATTGCGGCCTTACGGTATCGGGCCTGGAGCGCGCCTGTTCAAAATTGAAGCCCGGCGAGCAAAATCAAAGTAGCCAATACCCGACGACGGGGAAGAAAATGCAGTAGAATTATCCACCAGTAGACCTAATGCAATCCAGAGGCGCAGCTGCGGTTCTACTCCTGTTGGGCGCAATAGCGGGGCGCGGGCAGGCTCCCCAGAATACGCCCGCGCAAAACACGGCGGAGATGACTTCGCACGACGGGCCCGCCACCTTCAGCACCAAAGTAAACCTGGTGATGGTCCCGGTGGTGGTTCGCGATGGGAAGGGGAAGGCCATTGGAACACTGCAAAAGGAAGATTTCCAGCTCTTCGATCAGGGCAAACCGCAGGTGATCTCGCGGTTTTCGGTGGAGAAGGCCGGTGAGGCGGCGATTCCGGCGGAAGTTGCGACGGACGAATCGGCTATCGATAAGCCCGCTGCACCGGCTGTTCCCATCGCCCAGCGCTTCGTGCTCTACCTGTTTGACGACGTCAATACCAAAATGCCGGATTTGATCCAGGCCCGTGACGCCGCCGATAAGCACCTGTCTGAAACTTTGGATGCCACCACGCGCGCCGCCATTTTCACCACTTCGGGGCAAAACAACCTGGATTTTACCGACGACCGTGTGAAGTTGCATGAGGCGCTTATGAAGCTGATGGCCCGGCCTACCCGGATCTCGGCGGGATCGGATTGCCCGGACCTCACCTATTACATGGCGGATCGGATCATCAACAAGAACGACACCACGGCTCTGCACGCCGCGGCCCAGGAAGTGCTGGCCACTTGTGATCCGCCGCCCCCCATCCCTCCGGGTGCGCCACCGGCAGTGGTCCAGCAGATTATGCAGCAAGCGGAGCAGAGCGCCGAGAACGTTACCCGCGGCGTCGCGAATAATGTCCTCAGCTTCAATGAGCGCGATACGCGTCTGGCTTTTACGGTGCTGGAGAGCGCTATAAGACGGCTTGCCGCGGCGCCCGGCGATCGTGCCCTGATCTTAGTCTCAGCCGGGTTCATCGTCTCCGACGAACTGCGTTTCGAGGAGACCGGCATTATGGATCGCGCCATTCGGGCCAACGTGCGGATCAGCTCACTCAATGCGCGCGGGCTCTATACCATCGTGCCCGGCGGCGACGCCAGTACCAGCTCTCAGCTGGCCATTCCCGCCTTGATGAACCTGAAGGCGCAATATCAGCGCGAGAGCGCGATCGCCGAAGAAGGCATCATGGAGGAATTGGCCGATGCCACGGGCGGACGATATTTCCACAACGATAACGACTTAAAAGCGGGATTCGGACAGGTGGCGGCATCGCCGGAGTTCGTATACGTGCTCGGATTCTCGCCGCAAAACCTGAAGCTGGACGGAGCGTATCACGCGCTCAAGGTCAGGCTGGTGAATGCGCACGGCCTGGATCTGCAAGCTCGCCGTGGATATTATGCGCCCAAACATCTGGCCGATCCCGAGGAAGACGCCAAGCGGGAAATCCAGGAGGCGATGTTCTCGCGGGACGAATTGCAGGATATTCCTCTAGAATTACACATGCAATATTTTAAATCTAGCGATGTTGCGGCCAAAATAGCCGTGCTGGCGCGTGTCAATGTGCGGAATCTTCGGTTTCGCAAGGTGGGCGGGCGCAACAATGACAATTTGACCATACTTTCCGGCGTCTTCGACCGCAATGGGAACTACATCACCGGGACGCAAAAGGTGTTGGAGTTGCGTCTGCTGGATGCAACTTTGGAGAAGGTGTCGAATTCCGGCATCACCGTCCGGACCAACTTCGATGTGGCGCCGGGAAGCTACGTCATCCGGCTGGTAGTGCGGGATTCGGAAGGACAGACCATGGCGGCGCGCAACGGCGTCGTCGAGATTCCATGATTCGACGGAGGTGAGAAAAGTGAACGTTCGGCTTATGACTTGTTTCTTCGCGCTGCTGGCGCTGGCGGCTGTTTATCCGGCGGCCTGGGCGCAGGCTCCAGCGGACTCGGGGGCGGTGCTCCGCACCGAAACGAAACTGGTGCTGGTGGACACCGTGGTCACCGATAAGAAGGGGAACTACGTCCACGACCTGGAACAAAAGGATTTCAAGGTTTGGGAAGACAATAAAGAGCAGCAGATCAAGAGCTTTTCCTTCGAAGCGGGCACGTCCTCGCCCTCCAATCCCCAGAAGCATTATCTGGTGCTGTTCTTCGACAACTCGACCATGGATTTTGGCGCCCAGGGGCGCGCCAGACAGGCCGCCGCTAAGTTTATCGATACCAATGGCGGGCCGAATCGCCTGATGGCCATTGTCAATTTCGGCGGCGCGCTGCAGATCGCGCAAAATTTCACCGACGACACACAGCGCCTGAAGAATGTGGTGAACGGCGTGAAGTTTTCCGCCGTCGCGCCCAATGCTTCCGACGCCAACGCGCCGCAGCTCAGCGCCCAGATGGCCAGTTTTGGCGCCCGCGACGTCCTTTATGCCCTGAAGGATCTGGCCAAGAACCTGAGCGGGGTTCCCGGGCGCAAGACTTTAATCCTGATCACCGGCGGATTTCCGCTTTCGGCGGAGATTATGTCGGAGGCCACCGCGGTGATTAGCGCGTGCAACAAAGCGAACGTGGCTATTTATCCCATCGACGTGCGCGGTCTGGTGTCAGGCGCGCCGCAAGCGCTCTTGAGCGCACCGGACTCCAGGGTGCGATTTGTTCCGGCCTCCTACGTCCCCGGCGGCATGGCGTTCTTTATGCCGCAGCGTGGCGGGACTGGCGGCGGGACTGGCGGCGGGACCGGAGGAGGTGGAGGTCATCCCACCGGAGGGACCGGCGGCGGTACTGGGGGCGGGACCGGCGGGACTGCTAGTCCGGGAGGCGGCCGCGGCCCGACGTCTACACCAGGCGGCACAAACTCAAACCCCATGAATAACAATCCTTTTGGGAGCAACTCGCCCTGGTCGAACCCCAGCGCTCAATCGCGCCTGCTCATTCCCAAAATGCCCGAAGGCACAACCACCAACCAGAACATCATGTTCATGCTGGCGCAGGGTACTGGCGGCTTCGTGATTCACGAGACCAACGATTTGGTCGGCGGGATGGAGAAAATCGGGAAGGAACAAGACGAATACTACATTCTTGGATACACGCCGCCGGATTCGGAAGAGGGAAGCTGCCATACCTTGCGCGTCAAGGTGGAGCGCGGCGGAACGGAGGTGCGATTCCGAACGGGCTATTGCAATTCGCGTCCCCAGGACCTGTTGGCCGGTAACTCTACGGAGAAAGAGCTGGAAACTCGCGCGGCCGCGGCTCAGGCTGGGAATGTCAGTGCGTCCATGCAGCTTCCGTTTTTCTACACCGCTCCGAACGTGGCGCGCGTGAACGTGGCCATGGAGATCGCCACCGATAAAATAAAGTTCGAAAAGGAGAAAGGCAAGTTCCACGCCACCATTAATGTGCTGGGCCTGGCCTATCTCGCCGATGGTACGGTCGGCGCGCGCTTCAGCGACGCCTTGAAGCTGGACTTCGACGACAAGAAGCAAATGGAGGCTTTCAAGGAGCATCCTATGCATTACGAGAACCAGTTCGATGTGGCGTCCGGCAAGTATAACTTGAAAGTGGTTTTTGCCTCCAGCGGCGAGAGCTTTGGAAAGGTGGAGATGCCGCTGGCAGTCGATCCCTACGATGCCAAGCAATTCAGCATGAGCGGCGTGGCGCTGAGCAAGGAAGTACGCAAGGCTTCCGATCTCGGAACGGGGCTGGATGCGCTGCTGCTGGAGGATCGCGTGCCGCTGATCGCCAATGGCCTGCAGTTGGTTCCGTACGGGGCCGATCGTTTCAAGAAAACCGATCTGACGGCTTTCTATGTCGAGCTGTACGAGCCTTTGATGGTAACTACTCAGCCAGTGCCGCCGGTGGTAGCGTTTGAGGTGCGCGTGATGGACGCCAAGACAGGCGAACAGAAAGCGGACACCGGGCTGGTGCGTGTGCAGTTGCCCACGCAAACCGGAAGCCCGACGATTCCGCTCGGTGCGAAGATACCCACTGAGTCTCTCAATCCTGGAAACTACAAAGTGGAAATCAAGGCCGTGGACGACGGCGGCCACGAGTTCAAGCGTACGACCGATCTTCAAATCGAATGACCAGAGGTCATTGCCGGCGCTTCAACCCCGCACCAGCAGCGACCGGATGAGTCCCAGGTCGTTTAAAATACGCCGGCTCTTGCGGGTGTGTGTTTCGAGCTGAGAGATTTTGAATAGCGCCAGACGCAGGGCTTCGGTGCGGCGCTCGTCGCTGCTGGTGTTGGCGTGGTCCAGCAACGCTTCGAGCTCCGCCTGTGCGTCGGCGATCACGTTCTCCAATACCACGATGAACTCGTGAGCGCTCTCGATGCTGTGGAACGGCTGTTCGGCTACGTCGTCCATGCTTTCATTAACGCACACGCCACTCGCGGTATAATTAAATTTCAAGAAGCGGTTCAAGTCCCCGTTGGTTCGATCCGCAAAAACCCAATAAGCGCCTTTATACCTTGATTTCAGTCAACGACGTTACCATGCGCTACGGCGCCCGCATCCTGTTTGAAGACGTGACCGCCACGTTCCTGCCCGGACGGCGTTACGCCATCACCGGCCCCAACGGAGCCGGCAAATCCACCTTCATGAAAATCCTCAGCGGTGAAATCGAACCCGAGAAGGGAACGGTTACCAGGCCGAAGAAGGTGGGCGTCCTGCGCCAGGACCAGTTCGCGTTCGATGCCTTCCGCGTTTTGGATACCGTAATCATGGGAAATGCTCCGCTGTGGGAGGCACTCGAGGAGCGTGAGAAATTCTACGCCAATCCGGACGAATGGACGGACGAAGACGGTATGCGCCTGGGCGAACTGGAAGGCATCGTCGGGGATCAAGGCGGATACACCGCGGAAGCTGATGCCGCCACTTTGCTCCAGGGCCTGGATATCGGCGAAGAGCTGCACGATCGCAAAATGTCGGAGCTGCAGGGTGGCCAGAAAGTGCGGGTGCTGCTGGCGCAGGCGCTGTTTAGCAACGCCACCGTGCTGCTATTAGACGAGCCCACCAACAACCTGGATCTGGAATCGGTGCACTGGCTGCAAAAGTACCTGCTGGCTTACAGCGGCTGCCTGATCGTGATCTCACACGACCGCCATTTCCTGAACGAAGTCTGCACGCACACCGCCGACATCGATTACCAGAGCATCATCACTTATACCGGCGCCTATGACGAGATGGTGCTGGCTAAGACACAGATTCGCGCGCGCGTCGAAGCGGGCAATGCGCAACGGGAAAAAAAGATCGCGCAATTGAACGATTTCATCGCCAGGTTTTCGGCCGGCACCCGGTCTGCCCAAACCACCTCGCGCAAGAAAGAAGTGGAGCGGCTGCAAACCTCCGAGCTCGCGAAATCGAATATCCAGCGGCCCTATATCCGGTTTCAGAATGAGCGTCCTTCCGGGCGGCATCCTCTGGAAATTAAGGCGCTGACGAAATCGTACGACCATCAGCGGGTAATTCAGAACTTCAGCGCCTCCATCGCGCGTGGGGAAAAAATCGCGCTGCTAGGGCGCAATGGCGCTGGAAAAACCACCATGCTGCGGTCGTTGCTCCGCAATGCGACGGGTTTTGTGGATCCGCCGGATCGCGAATTTCCCATCGACAGCGGCGTGGTCACCTGGGGGCATGAGGTTGCCGTGGGATATTTTTCCCAGGATCACAAGGAGTCCATTCAGCCCGGGGTCACGCTGCTGGAATGGCTGCACGAGTTCGATCCCAGCGCCGGGCAGCAGGAACTGCGGGGCCTGCTCGGCCAGATGCTATTCAGCGGAGAGGACGCCACCAAGCGGACCGAAAATCTGTCCGGTGGAGAAGCCGCGCGCATCGTTTTCTGCCGCTTGATGCTGCAAAAACCCAATTTCCTGCTGCTCGACGAGCCGACCAACCATTTGGACCTGGAGTCCATCAACGCCCTGAATATCGCGCTCCAGAAGTATGACGGGACTGTCCTGCTGGTGACGCACGACCACGATGTAGTGGATGAAGTAGCCACCCGTATCTGGAATTTCTCGGGCGGCGAGATAGAAGATTTCAAGGGTCCTTACGCCGAGTTCCTGGCCGAAAAAGAAGCCGCGACAGCCTAGCTGGGCTCGTATTCTAAGCGAATAATAATCCGATAATCAGCGAAATCCCTTTGGAACGGAGTCCGTCCTTTTGCCGATAATCGGGCATGCAGGCAGTTCGGCGCTTCATGCGATTCCTCTTTGGGTTGCAAGCCCTTACCCTGCTGCTCGCAATTTCGTCCTTCCTCTGGCTTCCACGAGCAATTCAAAGCCCCCAACTGGATGGCTTAGCCGAGTTCGTAATTCTGGTGCTGGCAGCCTACATTTTGAACCTGGTTCCCACTATCGCCTGGTGGAAACTTCGGCGGGGGAGACAAGATGCGCGCCTGTGGGCGATCGCCGCAAGTGTACTCTGCTTGCCGCTTCCATTCCCTGGTATTGTGGAACGCGCGCAACGCATCGCTCATTCGTGGACCGTATTTGCAAGAATTCTTCACTTTCCGCCCCAGCTTCTTGAATTGGCCGTGGGCATGGCCGGACTCGCTGTTTTTTTGCCTTCTGGAGCGAGTGCCCCTGCAACGGCCGAACCCAAGTTAGAGCGCATCGCCGGCGATGGGACTAGCAAATTTTGGGGCTATGCATTCCAGGCGTTTATCACGGTGGGAGTGGTAGCTGCTTCCGTTTGGTGGCCGCGCTGGGGCGGTTCCCAGGGGTTGGAGAGTC
This sequence comes from Bryobacterales bacterium, assembly GCA_963735145.1. Classification (GTDB taxonomy): domain Bacteria; phylum Acidobacteriota; class Terriglobia; order Bryobacterales; family Bryobacteraceae; genus Palsa-89. The sequence goes on from CAVTJS010000005.1 coordinate 684,125, forward strand.
CCTCTTTTTCCGCGTGGATCCCATGCTTGGTTGTGGCTTTATTCCTCGAGATCTGTTGCCACGAACTCGGGCATTTCACCGCCGGCGCCCTGTGCGGGCGGAAGCTGCGCATGTTTCACGTCGGGCCCTTCCGTTGGCAGATGCGGAACGGTAAATGGGAGTTCGAATTTTCTCCCAAGCTTTCGTTGAGCGGCTCGGTGGTCCTGGTGCCGCGGACGCTGGAACACTTTCGGCGCAACAAGGCCGTCGAGCTGGCGGGAGGTCCGTTAGCTTCCCTCAGCTTGGGCGCAGCGGGTCTTGCGACCCTATGGATCTCCAGGAGCACGTCCTGGCGCCCGTCCTGGTTTCTGTTTGCCACCATCACCTCCGTGTCCGCTATGTCCTTCTTCGCGAATCTTATCCCGCAGCGAACCAAATTGTTCTACTCCGATGGCGCCCAGCTATACCAAATTCTCTCGAATGGCTTGTGGGGAAAAGTACACCTGGCGCTGGGAATGGCAGGCACTTCGCTCCTTTCGAGCATCCGGCCGCGGGATTGGGACATCGGTTTGATCAATGAAGCTGCTGACTTCCTAAAAACCGGCATTCAGGGCATGGTATTACGGATCATCGCGAGCCATTACTACCTGGATTCCGGCAACATCCCGGAAGCGGTGGCCAGCATGAATGACGCCGCCAGCCTCTTTAGTGAACAAGCTATCCGGAAACCCGCCGATTTCTACGCCGGCTTTGTTTTCATGAATGCTTTCTATGCGCGAAATTTGCCGGCCGCCGAAGCGTGGTGGCTGAAGCTCCAGCCTTTGGGCAAAATTGACTACGACGCTGATTATTGGCTGGCGCGATCGTCCATTCTCTGGCTGAGTGGAGACCCGACAGGCGCGCGCCAGGCCTGGGAGCGTGGCGACGAGAGGGCCCGCAGGCTTCCCTCCTCGGGAATCTACGATTTCACTCGCTGGAAGTTTGCCGAATTGGGCAAAGCCCTCGATCAAGATGCTCCCGCCGATCCCCAGGCACCTGCGGTAGCAGATCCCCTGATCGCTGCCTTGTAGGGCATCCGCTCCTCTCCGCATCCGCTTGCTACACCAGCTAGCTGCCCGATCCTGCTAGGATGATGTTTTGGGCCAGATTGGCGTTCAATCCTTCCGGGGACCCAGCTCTGTTCTAATCGAAGCGCATCGATTTGTTTTAAACAGGGTTAGGTTTCAGTGAACGCGGCGTGTCAAAATACGAGTAACGCTCAGTACAAGGAGCAGGCGGACCGAACCAAATGAAAATCTGTGTTCTAGGCGGTGATGGTTATTGTGGATGGGCCACGGCGCTTTATTTGTCCGGGAAAGGACACGCTGTGGCCGTGGTGGATAACTTCCTGCGGCGTCAATGGGATTTCGAGGTGGGCGCTCAGAGCCTCACCCCCATCCAGCCGCTGACGGACCGGCTGCGCGTCTGGCAGGAACTGACCGGGAAATCGATTGAAATGTTCATCGGCGACGTGAACGACTACGATTTCCTGTCGGGCGTCATCGAAAAATTCCAACCGGATGCGGTGGTTCACTTCGCCGAGCAGCGTTCGGCCCCATATTCGATGATCGACCGCAAACACGCGGTGTTCACTCAAGTCAATAACGTCGTCGGAACGTTGAACCTCCTTTTTGCACTGCGCGAGCTACGGCCCGAATGCCATTTAGTGAAGCTGGGCACCATGGGCGAGTACGGCACGCCGAACATCGATATCGAAGAAGGGTACATTCGCATCGAGCACAACGGGCGGACGGACTTGCTGCCTTATCCCAAGCAGCCGGGTTCCTTTTATCACCTCTCCAAGGTGCATGACAGCCACAACATGATGTTCGCCTGCAAGATCTGGGGACTCAGAGCTACGGATCTGAACCAGGGTGTAGTATATGGCACCGTCACCGACGAAGTGGTGTTGGACGAAGCGCTGATCAACCGCTTCGATTACGACGACGTTTTTGGAACGGTGCTGAACCGGTTTTGCATCCAGGCCGCCGCGGGGCATCCTTTGACCGTTTATGGAAAGGGCGGCCAGACCCGCGGGTTCCTGGATATCCGCGATACCGTTCGCTGCATTGAGATCGCCTGTTTGAATCCGGCGAATCCGGGAGAGTGCCGGGTCTTTAACCAGTTCACTGAACAGTTCTCCGTACTGGAGCTCGCGGAGATGGTGCAGGCCGCGGCGTGGAAGCTGGGAATGCGCGTCAGTGTCGAGCATCTTCCGGGGCCGCGCGTCGAATCCGAAGAGCACTATTACAACGCGAAACATTCCAAGTTGATCGACCTCGGCTTGCAGCCGCACTATCTCTCCGATTCGCTGCTCGATTCGCTCATGAACATCGCAATCAGGTACCAGGATCGTATCGATACCGCACTGTTCATGCCGCAGGTCCAGTGGCGGAACGCACGCAACGAACGCACCCGGCCGTCGAGGGTGGCCGCTGCGGTATCGGCATCCGACGTGACGTCCGCGTCAGAAGTGACCTACTGATGGGAGGACACTGCTGAATTGTGCGGCATAGCCGGCTTTACACATGGACGCCGTCCCGCGGCGCCCGGCCGAATTCAGGATGCGGTAGCGAGTATTATCCATCGTGGACCGAACCAGCAAGGCGTCTTTGAATCGGAGGCCGTGTCGCTGGGAGCGGCGCGCCTGAAGATTATCGACATTGCGGGCGGCGATCAGCCCATCCTTTCCTCCGATGGCGACAGCGTCATCGTCTTCAATGGCGAGATCTACAATCACCTGGAATTGCGCCGGGAATTGGAACAGCGCGGGCATCGCTTCCGGACGCACAGCGATACCGAAACATTGCTGAATGCGTTCCTCGAATGGGACACGGAGTGTTTCTCGCGGCTGCGCGGAATGTTCGCAGTAGCGCTGTGGCGTGAGAGCGACCGGCGCCTGGTGCTGGCTCGCGATCGCATCGGGATCAAGCCGCTGTACATCGCCCGCAGGGGCGACGACTTGTATTTCGGCTCGGACCTGAAGGCGATCCTGGTTCATCCGGAAATCGAGCGCTGGCTGAGCCCAGACGGTCTGGATTGTTATTTGTCGCTCAACTATGTGCCCGCGCCCTGGACCTTGGTGGAGGGCATTGAGAAGCTGCTTCCCGGCCAATGGATGGAGTGGCATCGCGGGACCATTCGAACAGAACAATATTGGGCTTTACCAAGAGGCCGGGAAGAGCACTGGACGCCCGAGTCGGCCGAAGCCGAGTTGGATCGTCTGCTCAAGCAGTCCGTTCGAGAACATCTGTTGTCCGACGTACCATTGGGCGTCTGGCTGAGCGGTGGTCTGGATTCGTCCAGCCTGGTGCATTACGCGGCCGAAGCATCCAGTTCGCGGCTTAAGACGTTTTCGATTACCTTTAACGGACGCAGTTTCGACGAGGCCGATTACGCGCGTCAGGTGGCGGAGCGCTACGGGACCGATCACACGGAGCTGGATCTCAATCCGGAACAAGACCTGCCGGCGGCGATTTCTGAGCTCGCTTATTACTGTGACGAACCGAACGCCGATTCAGGAGCCTTGCCGGTATGGTTCCTTTCCCGCCTTACCAAGAGCAGCGCAACGGTGGCGTTGAGCGGGGAAGGCGCGGATGAGCTGTTCGGTGGATACCTGATGCAACGCGCTAGTATGCTTGCGGGCCAAGCTCGCCGATTGCCTGCTCCCGTGCTGAGGGCCCTGTTGGCGATAGCCCGGCGCTGGCCGGTATCGAACGATAAGATCGGATTCGAATACAAGCTCAAGCGCTTTCTGGAAGGTTCCCAGATGCCGCCGGCGCGCGCTCATGTATACTGGAGCGGAACCTTCGACGATCGGGAAAAGCGCGCTCTGATTCAGCCTAAGCTGCCTCCGGCGCTTTATTCGGTATTGAGCGACTTGGCCGGCGAATCCTTGCAGGATTACCTGTCATTTGACCAAAAGTACTTTCTTCCCGACAACATTCTGACCAAAGTGGACCACACCAGCATGGCTCACGCCGTCGAAGTACGGCCGCCATTCCTGGATCATCGGATCGTCGAATTCGCCAGTTCGCTGCCGCCGCACATGAAAATCCAAGGGGCCCGGCAAAAGGCGATTTTGCGGAACCTGATGCGCGGCAAACTGACGCCGGGCATCCTGAATAGAAAAAAAATCGGTTTTGACATTCCCACGCACGACTGGTTCCGCGGACCGCTCCGTCCTTTACTGGAAGAATCCGTGGCATTCGCCTCCGCCGAACATGCGGACTTTTTTCAGATCTCAAAAATTGAAGCTGATGTGCGGGCCCATCTCGAGCGGCGCGCCAATCTGGGTTTTCACCTATGGGGATTGATGACACTGTTCTTTTGGATGAAAAAATGGGGAATCCAGACCAGGGCGTCGGCCGGGCCGGCACGCCGGGTGATGGAAAACGTCTTCACTGCTACCTTATAGTTCTGCTGGTCGCACTTGCGGTCTACGCGGGCTGCATGATTTCGCCTCCCTCGCTGATGGACGACGTGGATGCGGTGCAGGCGCAGATTGCGCGCAATATGCTGACGTCCGGCGACTATGTAACTGCCCGCCTGGATGGAATTGCGTATCTTGAAAAAGCGCCGCTGATCTACTGGCTGATCGCGGGGTCGTTCAAAATTTTCGGCGCATCGGACTGGGCCGCGCGCATTCCCATGGTGCTGGCGGCCATCGCGCTGGCCTGGCTGACCACCGCATTCGGGATGTGGGCGTTCGGCCGACGAGCCGGACTCTACGCGGGCCTGTGCATATCCACGTGCTTCGGCCTTTTTCTTTTCACCCGCATTCTTATACCCGACGTAATGCTCACTACGTGCATCGCGCTTTCTATGTGGGCATTCCTGCGCGCCATCGAGGATCCTAACCAGGGTGACGAACATGAGCCGCGGCAGCGCTGGTGGGCGTTCGTTCTGGCGGCCAGCCTGGGAACCAGCCTGTTGTTCAAAAGCCTGGTGGGCGTGGTATTTCCAGTTGCCGCGGCTCTTCTCTATCTGGGCATCACCAGGCAGCTGTTTCAATCCAAAGTTTGGAAGCGCCTTCATCCTCTAAGTGGGCTGCTTGTGATTTTGCTGATTGCTGCGCCCTGGCACATCCTGGCCGCGCTGCGAAATCCTCCCTATTTCGATTTCACCATGCACAGCGCGCCGGGCGAATATCACGGCTTCCTGTGGTTTTATTTCATCAACGAGCAATTGCTGCGTTTCTTGAACATGCGCTACCCGCGCGACTACGACACCGTGCCGCGCCTCTATTTTTGGGGCTTCCATCTGCTGTGGCTGTTTCCCTGGAGCGTTTATTTTCCGGCCATCTTCAAATTAGGTTTCAAGCCCGTGGATCGGGCCGGAAAGGCGCGCTTGCTGGCGCTGTGCTGGACCGGCTTTATCTTGGTGTTCTTCACCTTTTCCACCACGCAGGAATATTATTCGATGCCATGTTACCCGGCGCTCGCGCTGCTGTTGGGATCGGCCATGGCCGCGGGCGGCGATTGGATCCGCTACGGGACGCGCGTTCTGTGCGGAATATTCCTGGCCGCGGCGGTGACCGTGCTCACGTTGTATTTTCTAGCGTGGAATCTTCCGACGCCTGGGGATATTTCATCGGCGCTCAGCGCCAATCCGGGCGCTTACAAGCTTTCGCTCGGCCATATGGAAGACCTGACCATCGCTTCGTTCGCCTATCTTCGCCTTCCGCTCCTAGTGGCCGCGCTGGCGTTTCTGGTGGGAGCCATCGGCACGTTCCGTGCAAAGGGACAGCGCGCGTTCCTGGGTACGGCCTTGATGGCGATTTTGTTTTTTCAGGCCGCCAGGATAGCGATGGCGGCTTTTGATCCTTATCTTTCGTCGCGGCCTCTGGCCGAAAAATTGCTCCATTCACCCTCGGGACAGCTGATTGTCGATCATCACTACTATTGGTTTTCGTCGGTTTTCTTCTACACCAACCGCGATGCGCTGCTGCTCAACGGCCGGTTCAATAACCTGGTGTACGGCTCTTACGCGCCGGGCGCGCCGGACGTGTTCATCGACGACGCGCAGTGGAAAACACTGTGGCTGCAGCCGCAGCGCTATTATCTGGTGATCAAACAGGAATCGGAAGGGCGATTAGCGAAAGTGGTGGATCCCAAACTGCTGATGGTCGTCGCACAGAGCGGGGGAAAGTTGCTGCTGACCAATCATCCGGTGGTCGAGTAGCCTGGAATTATGCCGCACCCAAGCGAAGTGTTTCTTGCCGTTGCGGCCATTCCATTCATTTATTACCTGATCGCGATCTATAGTTCCTGGCGCTATTTTCGTCAACCGGCCAGTGCGCCCGATGCGTCGTTCACTCCACCGGTCAGCATCCTGAAGCCGGTTCGCGGCCTCGATCCGGACGCCTGTGAAAACCTCGCCAGTTTCTGCCGCTTGGACTATCCGGAATACGAGATTGTTTTTTGCGTCGATCCCGACGATGAAGCCGTCCTCGCTGTGTTAGGCCAACTTACTGCCGATTTTCCCGACCGCCATATCCGCATCCTATATGGTTCAGGACGCGTCGCCACCAACGACAAAGTAGCCAAGCTGGCGCGCCTGGTGAGCGTCGCGGCGCATGAAGTAGTGGTGATCAGCGATAGCGACGTGCGTGTGCGCCCGGATTACCTCCGCCGCCTGGTAGCGCCGCTGCGCGATTCGCAGGTAGGCGCTGTAACTTGTTTCTACGTTCCAACCGAACTTACTACCTTAGCCGACCAGTTACAAAGCGTCGGCATGATGTCCGATTTTTACGCCGGCGTTTTGGTGGCTTGGCAATTGGATGGCATCAAGTTCGCCCTGGGGCCCACCATCGCCACCACTCGCGCGCGACTAAATGGATTCGGCGGTTATGCGGAGCTGGAAAATCGTCCCGCCGACGACTTACTGGTGGGCCGTCTCATCGCCGAGCAAGGTTACGAGGTTGTTCTGCTTCGTTATTCCATCCAGACCGTTTGCGATTACGGATCTATCGGCGATCTGCTGCACAAGCGTCTCCGATGGATCGTGGTGATGCGCCACATGCGCCCATGGGGACATCTCGGTCTGCTGCTCACGCAAGGACTACCCTGGTCGCTCGCGGCGCTGGCGGTTCATCCGTCGGCCGCAATCACCATCGGATATCTGGGCGGCTACCTGGTGTTGCGGATGACGATGACCTGGATCATCGGAGTCCACGGCCTGCGCCAACCCGGCCTGTGGAAACAAATGCCGCTGATTCCGGTTTGGGATGGCGTGGCGTTCGCCATCTGGCTGACCAGTTTCGGCCGTAACAGCATCCGGTGGCGCGGGGCCGATTATCACATCCGGAATGGCCGCCTGGTTCCGGTAGCCTCGGCCCGCTCCGGCGATTGAACCCCGGGGCCACGGCGATCATCGCGCCCATGCGTGGATCGGGTCCCGGTTCGGCGGCATGCGCCTGAAGATCCCAATTCGCGGCGTTTAGAGCCTGCCAGATCCCGCTCAACTCGGGCGCCGGCATTGCCAACAGCAACGCCGCTCCCAACCACTGCCTCATTGCGAGTGCTCCCTCCAAAGGCGCTAGCCTATCAGAACCGGTCCCCCTATTCAGAGCGCCTGCTCAGCCCGCAATGCCTCGATCGGATTCACTCGCGTCGCGCGCCGGGCGGGAATATAAGTAGCCAGGAGAGCGGCAAGAATTAATGTGAGAGACACCGCGCTCAGAATGAGCGGATCCTCGGGTGCGACATCATAGAGCAGACTTCTCAAGAGACGCGCCGACAGTAAGGCTGCAAGCAGGCCCAGACCAGCGCCGATGCCTGCCAGCAGCATTCCTTGTTTCATAATCAGACGAAGCACGTCGCCCGCCTGTGCACCCAGGGCCATTCGAATGCCGATTTCGTGCGTGCGCTGCAGCACCAATTGAGCCAGCACGCCGTACAAGCCGATCACCGCGAGCAGCAGTGCGAATCCCGCGAATGCTCCCATTAGGATGGCCCGGAATCTTGGATAGGCCGTGTATCGATCCATCTCGTGCTGCATCGGGCATACGTCCGAGATGCGCACGTCCGGGGCGAGCTTCAAAATCTCCTGCTGGATGCGAACGCCGCTGGGAGTTAGCGGCGATCGAAGACGAACGGCCAGGTCGACAGTCGTGGAAGGCTGCTGCGCCAGAGGACGATACACGATGGGCGGCTCAACCCAGGCCATTTCTTGAAACGACGATTTCTGTTTTTCGTCCGAGGCAATGCCGATAATCGTCAGCCATGGATTGATCTTTTCGGGCTCCCCGGGAAATCGGATTCGCTTGCCCAGCGGATCCTCGTTCGGGAAATACCTGCGCACCAGCGCTCGATTCACTACGGCGACGGGCGGCGCCTGACCCCGATCTGTCCATTGAAATTCTCGGCCGCGCTCGAGTGGAATTTCCATGAACTGGAAGTATCCCTCGGTAATGTACTGCTGCTCCGTGTCGAGAACGACGTTCTTCGGATCCGCAGGCCTGCCTTCCACCAATAGCGGGCTCACCCCCATGCTGCCCTTGAGCGCGATGTGGGTGCTCATCCCCATACCTTCCACGCCCGGGAGCGCCAGCACACGGCTCTGCACCTCATCATAGAAAGCTGTTTGTTGCTGGGGCTTCGAATAAGCAAGGGGCGGCAGGCTGACCGTCATCGCGATCAGGCGGTCCGGCTTGAATCCCATGGGAGCCGTAGCAAAATTCGCGATGCTCTGGATCAGCAGCCCGGCCCCCACCAGGAGCACCAGAGAAAGCATCACCTCAACGGCGATAAGTCCCTTCGCGAAAAACTGTCCCGACGGCCCGGCGGTAGAGCCGCGGCCTCCGGATTTCAGAGCTTCACCCACATCCGTCCTGGAACCGCGCCAAGCCGGAACGAACCCAAAGAGGACAGTGGTCACCAACGCTAACGCCAGCGTGAATATGAGAACCGGAGTGTTGACGCTGAGCGTCGCGCCCAAAGGTAATTCCACGGGATTCCAGATCCTGAAGCAATAGACAACTCCGGCGGCAATTCCGACGCCAAGGATCGCGGCCGAAAGGCAGAGCAACAAACTCTCGGTGAGGAGTTGCCGGAGCAGGCGCGCACGGCTAGACCCGAGCGCAGCCCGGATGGCCAACTCCCGTTGTCGCGCCAGCGCGCGGCTGAGCAGCAAATTCGCGACGTTGACGCAGGTGATCAGCAGAACCAAAACCACTGCGCCGAACAACACCATTACACTCAGACGCAGATTATGTCCCGCCAGCCAGGTGAACTCCCGCCGTAGATCGAAACTTTCCGGCTCCATCTCCACCCCGTAACGGCGGCCTTGATCGATGTTGTGCGCGAGCAGGCGCAATTCGGCTTCCGCGCTGGCCCTGGATACGCCGGGCTTCAAGCGACCGAAGACCGCCACGCCATTCCGGTCCGGATTGCGATCCAGTTCGCTCGAAGGAGTGATGAGCGTCCACATATCCGTGGGCGCCGGAAAAAAGACAAAGCTGGGCGGCATGATGCCGGCTACGGTGCAAGGCGAATCTTCCAGAGTAAGGTGCTGGCCGACGATCCCGGCTTGTCCGCCCAAATGGCTCTGCCAAAAAGAATGCGCCAGCACTGCTGTACAGCCGTGAGATAGATCGTCCCGCGTAAAGGTGCGTCCCAGTTGCGGAGGCACCCCCAGCATCGCAAAGAAATCCACGCTTACCGGCACTGCCAGGATGCTCTGCGGCGCTCCGCGGCCCACGAGGAAGCGAGGACCTCGAGCCCAAGTGGCCGCAGCCATGAATTCATAGCTGCGATTCTTCTTCGCCCATTCCTGGAAGTCGCGGTATTGCACGAAGAATCCTGTGTTCTTGTCGTGAACCGGGGCATCGAAAGTGAGCACCAGGCGGCTTGGGTCGCGATAGGGCAGCGGCCGCAGCAGGACGGCTTGCACGATGCTGAAGACGGCAGTGTTTGCGCCAATCCCCAATGCGAGCGTGCCAACAATCAGCGCGGCAAAGGCTGGGGATCTGCGAATGATTCGCGTGCCGAAGGCAAGGTCTTGAAGAAAAGTTTCCACTGGCAAACTCCCGTGTGTGGAATAGACGGCTGAACGGAATTTTCGTAACGTCGGTCTCAAAGCAAGATTCGGATAGTTTGCACCAGCCAAACCGGATATCGTCGAGGCATGCATCGGACCATTGACCCAACCATCTTGTATTTCGGAACGCCCGTCGCTCTTATCAGTACCACTAACCCGGATGGCTCGCCCAATCTGGCGCCCATGTCGTCGGCATGGTGGCTGGGCTGGACTTGCATGCTCGGTCTTGGCCAAGCAGGCCAGACTTCGGAAAACTTGATCCGTACTGGCGAGTGCGTGATCAACCTGCCTTCGGAAGATCTGGTCACGCATGTCGACCGCCTGGCGCTCACCACCGGCAAGAATCCGGTGCCCGAAAGAAAACGCGGCTGGGGATACGAATATGAATCCGATAAATTCGGCGTGTCGGGACTGACGCCAGTCCCATCGGAATCCGTGAATCCGCCGCGCGTTCTGGAATGCCCCGTACAAATGGAGGGAACGGTGCATCATTACCGTTCGTTCGGCAAGAAAGTGAATGCGAACGTGTTCGAGGTGCATATCGTCAAGCTGCACGTGGATGAAAAGCTTCTGATCGGCGATGGCCCGCGGCCCCATATCGATCCGGTACGCTGGCGTCCGCTGGTGATGAGTTTCTGCCGGTTCTTCGGATTGGGCGGCGAGTTGCATCCCTCTCGACTGGCGGAATCCGATTTTATGAAGTTTGTGACAATGACAACCGATGGACGTTGACGCCGTGATCCTGGATATGGACGGCCTGTTGCTGGATACCGAGCACCTGTACAAGGCTGCCTGGCAGAAGGCGGCCCATCAACTTGGGTTCCTTCTTGACGACGGCTTCTACTTCACTCTGGTTGGACGGACCAACGCCGCGGGCGAGATGGCGCTGGTTGAACGCTTCGGAGCTGATTTTCCTGTGGCGCGTTTTCGGGAACGCTGGGCGGAATTGTGGCGCCAGGATGTGCAAGCTTCCGGGATTCCGCTGAAGCCTGGGCTGATGGAATTGCTGGAATACCTTGCGGGGCAGGGCATTCCAGCGGCAGTGGCTACGTCAAGCGATCGAGAATACGCGGCCTTTAGCTTAAAAGCAGCGGGATTGGATGCACGAAGCTTCGCCGAGGTCGTAACCGGAGAGCAAGTTGAAAACGGCAAGCCGGCGCCTGACATCTATCTGGAAGCCGCGCGCCGGCTTGGGGTACGTCCCGCGCGTGCTGTCGCCATTGAGGACTCCGACGCCGGAATCCTGTCGGCCGCAGGCGCCGGGATGATTGCCCTGATGGTGCCGGACTTGAAACCGCCGTCTCCGGAAGCACACCAAGCGGCGTTCCGAGTCTTAACCTCGCTGCACGACGTGCTCCCCCTGCTCATTTAAGATGCTATCCGCCGACTAGCACTACGCCCGCCAGGACGGCCAGCGCGCCCGCCGCTCTTCGCGTGCCCAGCCGCTCGTGCAGGACGAATTTGGCGAGCAGAGTCTCCAGGACGAAACTCGCTGACGACGCCGGCACGGCGAAACTCAGAGGCTCGGTTTGCACTAACGCCATAAACGAGAAGAACGATACGGCGTTGCAGGCGATGCCCAGGATCAGCAAACGGCGCTGGGCGATGACGTGCAGTAATCGCGCGAAACCTCGCGCGCTCACCGATTGTTCACCGGCGCGCTTCATTTCGTGGCTTTGCAGCAGGTCGCCCAACACGGTGGCGCACACGATAGCGGCAACCAGTAACCACCTCACTCGGGCACACCCGTGGTGTTCCGCGGCGTTGAGCCCACCAGCGCCGCTCCGGCAAAAATCAACAGCGTTCCCAGCCATCGCTGGTGCGTCACCGTTTCATGCAGGAAAACCTTGCCGAGGAATACGGCGATCACGTATCCGACGGCGGTAACGGGAAGCACGAAACTCAGATCCGCCAAGCTGAACAACGCCATGCGCGTCAACAGCGACAGCATCAATGCCACCACTCCTATCGCCACGAACGGATTGAGCATGGCGTGCAGATAGAGCGCCGGATTGATGGACATCCGCTCCGGTACCTGCTTCATGCCCCACGCCATCGCGGAATTTCCAGCCGCCTTCAGGGCCAGGAAAAACAGCAGAATGGAATAGGTTTTGAGAACGGCGCCGGAGCGCTGGGCGAGATTCGTCATCCGCCCGCGCGCCGCAGAAGTTTCTCGGCTTCCTGCCGGGGAGGATCGTCCGGAGTCAGGTTGGCGTGCAGATATTCTTCCAGAAGTCCGCGTGCCTGCTCCAGGTTGCGATGATTTTCGATATCTACCCGCGCTTCGGCAAAAGCCACATTGGGTTTGCGGGGCGCCAGCTTTCGGGCTTGTTCAAAAAGCCGATCGCTTTCGGCCAGACGTCCGAGTTTGGCCACGTAGCGCGCTAGATCCACCACGCGGCCGGCTTCCGTTGGCGCGAGTTCCATGGCGCGGCGCAGATGTGCCTCGGCTGCGGTGTGGTCTCCCCTGCGATCTGCGATTTGAGCCTGTTCAAACTCGCTCTCGGGAGGTCGCTCGGTGGCGATGCTTCGGGCGATGGCCTCGGCTTTGTCTATTCCACCGCCCAGAAACCCCGGTGCGTTGAGATAGAAAGCGAACAGGTCGTTCTTGGCTTCGCGATTGTGCGGATCTAAGGCAACAGCTCTCTCAAAGCATTGGCGAGCCTTGGATGCATTGAAAGGCGCCGTCAGCCAGCCGCCGGTTTCCGCGCGGCGTCCCCACGCGCGGCCGAGCCAAAGTTCGTAATCGGAATTGTTCGGAGAAAGCGCGCGCGCCTTTTCAAAAAAGTCAGTGGCTCGCTTGTAGTCGGCCAGCATAAAGTAGTTCTTGCCGCTTAGAAGATACGCTTCCCCATCGGGTTTGGGATTCTCCGCCAAAACGTGCAGAGAATTTTCGTATTCGGTGCGTTGGTACAGAGCGTTGGCCCGGCCCACCACGTTCTGAAACGCTGGGGAAGGTTCGGGCGCCGAAGAATCGGAGGCTGCGGCTGGCAACGACGCCACAGCCACAAGCAAGAAACCGCTCAATAAGCGCATGGACCGCATGGTTCAATCAGGTGATTCTCTCCATTGTACCTATTGAACCCGCTGGCCCAAAGTGCTAGCCGACTTACAGCTATTCCTTCTTGTAGGTCACTTCGACGGGGCCCCGGCGTCCTCCTGACTCGGTCAATTTCAGCTCCCCTCCCGACAGTGTACCCTTGTACTCCTGCGTGATCTTGTTTTCGCGAAATTCACGGACCACGGTGAAAGAAATATTGTCGCCGTCGATTGTTCCATTGGTAATCTCAACGGCCCCGCCCCGGCCTCCCTGTATGCTGCCCGTCAGGGTGTTGCCGGACGCTTTGAGCATGAGGGTCTGGGTTTGCGGGCCGTTTCTGCCTTGGACCTGCCCGGTCCATTTCCCGTCAATGTCTGCCGCGAAACTCACCCAAAGGGTAAGCGCCGCCAGTGCGATCATGCATTGGATGCCGGCACGTATGGTTTTCATCAGTACTCTCCTTACTAATAGAGACCGAACCAACGCCCGCCATTCCTGTAAGTGTTTGTCAAAAGTAGGGGATCGGTTGGCTTACAATACGAACATCTTCGTTCATGTCCAGCACGCCGTCCTCACCTTATTCAATCACCATCGGCACACCCTGCTTCGGGGGCCAAGTGAGTTGGCTTTATGCCGTCTCCCTGCTCAAGCTACAAAAGGCCTTCACGCAGCGCGGGTGGCATTTGAACTACCTGTTGCAGGCCGGTGACGCGCTAGTTACGCGGGCGCGGCAGACCATCGTTTGCCATTTCCTCGATAATCCCAACGCGACGCATCTGCTTTTTATCGACGCCGATATCAGTTTCGAACCGGAACAGGTGCTCCGGCTGCTCGAATTCGGCGCGGACGTAACGGCCGCAGTCTATCCGGTAAAACAGATCAACTGGGAGATGATGGCTGCGGCAGTGCAGGCTGGAAGGAGCCCGCTGGAATCCGCCACGCTCTCTTACGTGGTGGAGCGCGAAGCCGGATCGGAGATGGTGATTCGCGGCGGTTTCGTAAAATCGCGCTACGCGGGCACGGGTTTTCTGATGATCCGGCGGTCGGTGCTGGAAGCCATGATCGAATATTATCCGGAGTTGCGCTATACGCACGAGCACCGGGGGAACGATCCGCTCATCGGCAGCCCCTGGCGTTCTGCACTATTCAATTGCATGGTCGACAAAGTGACTGGCTTCTACCTAAGCGAGGATTTCAGTTTCTGCCGTCGATGGACCGATATGGGCGGAGAAATCTGGGTGGATTATACCAGCCGTCTCAACCATGTCGGTCTGATGGTGTACCGAGGCAACATGGCTGCAGGCGTCGATCTGCCGCCGGAATAACTACCATCGCAACTCGTCGAGCAATGGGCCGAGATGGGCCTCGTACCGGCGCCAACGCCCGAGCGAGCTGCGGAAAAGCGGTTGCCGAACCTGGACCGCGCTGGCGGTTTTGACCTGCCGCGTGGATTGGTGGAAGCGGATGCAGCTATCGTCCCAAGGCAGTCCGCAGAAATCGATCAACCGGCGGGCCTGACCCTCCAAATCGTCCACCACGTCTTCATAGGCCACATCCAGCATTACGCCGGGCGGCAGAACGGATCGCCAATGATCCATCAGTTCGGCGTAACGGCGGTAGTAGCGGCCGAGTTCCGCCAGATCGTAGCTGAAGTAAAGACCGAAGGTGAATAGTTTGGAATAACAGGATACGCACGTGTCTATCGGATGGCGCATAGCGTGGATGAATCTGGCATTGGGCAGCATCAGCCGGATCAGGCCGATGCGGAAGATGTTGCCGAGCAATTTGTCCACGATCCGCACTTGTCCGGGAGCCAGCGCGGGCAGGCGGGCGAGGTAGGATTCGCCAAGCCGCCTGAAGTCCCGGCCGTCAAATGCGGGAATGCTTTCCGGATAGGGAAGACGTGAATCGGCGGCGTTGAATGCGCCGCTAGCCTCCATCTTCTCAAGAACCGTGAGTTCCCCGGCGCCCTGAATTTGCGGATGGCTGGCGAGGATCTGCTCGATCAGTGTGCTTCCCGAACGCGGCATGCCAACCACGAAAATAGGAACGGACGAAGGATCGCCCGCGCCCTGGAAGCGATCGAGCAGATCTCGATTGAATATACAGGAAATACGCTGGAATACTTTGAGAACGCCTTCTTCTTCATAATCGACTTGCCGGCGTTTCAGGGTATTGCCTTGGCGGAGATGCTCAAAGGCCCGGTCGTAATCTCCGATATCGTCGAGCGCTTTTGCCAGCGCGAAAAGGACATACGGCGCCTTGTCCGCGGACAGATCGTCGCTGGCGGCCAGTGCCTCAAGAGCTGCCAGGTCCGCATCGCCACGCTCAAAAGACTTGATCTCGGCGCGATTCAGGTGCGCCTCCGCGTAGTCCGGGTTGATCGCAATGGCTTGATCATAGTACGCCATGGCCTCATCGAACCGGCCCAGCTCCTTAAAAACATTCCCGAGATTATTGTGGGCATTGGCGTAGGCGGGGTAAAGGGCGAGAGCGCGTTCATAATGCGCCAGCGCTTCGGCGGTCTTCGAGAGCACCGTGAGCGCGCTCGCCAGATTATTGTGAGCGTAGGCCCAGTCCGGCTTCAGGATGAGCGCGCGTTCGTAATGCGCCACGGCCTCGTCAATCTTGTCTTGCTTGACGAGCGCATTGCCCAAATTGTTGTGGGCATCGGCGTAGGCCGGCTTGAGCGCCAGCGCGCGCTCATAACATGCCACAGCCTGGTCCCACTTGCCTTGGGCCTGGCGGATGTTACCCAGGTTGGAGAAAGCTTCGGCGCAGTCCGGCTTGAAAGTCAACGCGCGTTCCTGACATGCCGCGGCTTCGTCCAGCTTGCCTTGCGTCTGAAGCACGTTACCCAGGTTGCTATGGACCTCAGCCCAGCCCGGCTTCAGCGCGAGCGCTCGGGCAAAACATTCCGCAGCTTCATCCAGCTTGCCTTGCGCCTGAAAGATGGTGCCCAAGTTGGAATGATAGGCCGCTTCGTTTTGATTGATCGTAATCGCCTGGCGGATCATCTCAACCGCGACATCATGACGCCCGCGCTGATGTTCTACCATCCCGAGCAAATGCAGGCTGTCGGCGTGCAGACCGTCGATGGCCAGAATCTGGCGATAAATCGCTTCCGCCTCGTCAAGTCGCCCGGCCCGGTGATGGCTGAGAGCACCCTCCAGCATGTCTTGATTAACCCGGTAGTCGGCGCGCAGTTCCATGCTGGCGAAGTCCACTCCCCCAGCTTACCTTCCGCGGCGATCCCATTAGAAATTACTGCGCTGCCCGAAGTGCACCCTGGAGAGGCTCGGATTTCACGGCGGCGCCGCTATGAACGTCGTCGTTGGAATAGCGAAAAGCGATCGAGACTCGCCGGCGCCGCAACGTTACTGACCGGCCTATAATGGAGGTTCTTTAGCATGGAATCCCCCGCCGCATCGCCGAAACCCGCAGTCTGCCTGTTGAGCGGCGGCCTGGATTCAGCCACCTGTCTCGCCGTCGCGCGGCGCGAAGGTTACCGCTGCTACGCGCTGAGTTTCGATTATGGCCAGCGGCATCGCAGGGAGTTGCAAGCGGCGGCGCGCTTGGCGTCCGGCCTCGGAGCGGCGGAACATCGCGTAGTCTCCATCGACTTGCGCGCGTTCGGCGGATCCGCTCTGACGGCGGACATCGCGGTGCCAAAAACGGGAGTGAGCCAGGGCATCCCGGTGACCTATGTTCCCGCGCGTAATACCGTATTTCTGTCGTTCGCGCTGGCGTGGGCCGAAGTGCTTTCGAGCTCCGACGTCTTCATCGGCGTGAACGCGATCGATTATTCGGGATATCCCGATTGCCGGCCCGAGTTCATCGCCGCCTTCGAAAACATGGCCAACCTGGCGACCAAGGCCGGTGTGGAAGGCCGCACGCATCTCAAGATTCACACGCCGCTGATTCAACTTTCGAAGTGCGAGATTATCCAGCTAGGCGCCGAGCTCGGCGTGGATTTCCGTTTGACGCACAGTTGCTACGATCCCGACGCGCAGGGCCGCTCGTGTGGCCTGTGCGATTCGTGCCGGTTGCGCCTCAAAGGTTTCGCGGACGCGGGTCTCAAGGATCCGCTGGAGTACGCCCCCGATGGAGTGAACGCTTGAAAATCTCTGAAATTTTCTACTCCATTCAAGGCGAAGGCACGCTGGTGGGCGTGCCGTCGGTGTTCGTGCGAACCAGCGGATGCAATTTGCGCTGCACCTGGTGCGACACGCCGTATACGTCGTGGCAGCCGGAGGGCGAAGAACGCACCGTCAGCTCGATCGTCGATGAGGTGAGCGGCTACGGCGCATCCCACGTGGTGATCACGGGCGGCGAGCCGATGATCGCGCCCCAAATCGAGGAACTGACCGAGGAACTAACGGAGCGGATTTCGCAGCACATCACCATCGAGACGGCGGGGACCGTGGATGCGCACGTGCGCTGCGACCTGATGAGCATCAGCCCCAAGCTCGCCAATTCGACGCCGCGCACCCGCGATAACGGCCGCTGGGCAGACCAGCATGAGCGCCTGCGCTATCAGCCCGAGATCCTGCGGCGGCTGATCCAGCTTTATCCTTATCAGCTCAAGTTTGTGATCTCCGAGCCAGGCGATGTGCAGCAGGTGAACGCGATCGTCGTCGAAATCGGCGCATCGCGAAGCCGGGTGGTGCTGATGCCTGAAGGCGTGGATGCCGCAACTCTGGCGGAACGGGGTCGCTGGCTCGCCGAGATCGCCAAGCGGGAGGGCTTCCGCATGACGCCGCGCCTGCACATCGATTTGTGGGGCAACCGGCGCGGCATCTAGCGCGCGTTGGTTTCCCCTTGACAGTTCACTCGGAATCCGATATAACAATATCCGAGCTATGGACGAGGACCTGAAGCCGTTCTTGCCTCTTTCGCCGGCGGTTCTTCACATTCTGCTTTGTCTCGCTGGGGAGGCGCGGCACGGGTACGCGATCATGCAAGAGGTGGCCCGCCAGTCCGATGGGCAGTACCAATTGGGGCCGGGCACGCTCTATGACAACCTCCAGAAACTGATGGATCAGGGGCTAGTGCAGGAGGCCCCGCGCCCCTCGGCGGACGACGATCCCAGGCGGCGCTATTATCGCTTAACCAAGTTCGGCCGCCGCGTTCTGGAGGCGGACGTCGTGCGGCTTAAGCGCGTGGTACGCGAGGCCAGGTTGCGGTTCCGAGATCCCCATCCAGGGAGGGCGTGATGGTGCGCTTGGTATATGCAGGTCTGCTTCTGATGCATCCTCCGGCATTCCGCCGGCGGTTCATGGCGGAGATGCTGTACATTTTCGACCAAGCGCCGCAAGCTACGACGAGCGCCATTCCATTGCTCGTCGACGCGTTGGTGTCGCTGGCGCGGCAGTGGGTATTGCGTTCGGGAGCGTGGAAGCTCGCGGCAGCTGTTCTGGGCGCCTGCCTGCAGGTCGCGGCCGGCGGTCTGATCTGGGCCGCGCTCCGGCACGACAGCCGCTGGCATGGAGACGCGCCGGCTTCCGATCCTCTCGCACTAGAAGGGTTGATGCGGTTCAGCCTGGTTTCGATTGGTGGAATCGTACTGATGGTCGTCACGGCATCGCTTTGGATGCGCCGTTTTATGCGAAAACGCAGATGAAGCGGGCAATTCTGAGGGTCAGCGCGGCCATCGTCGCGATTGCCCTGGCCGGCATCATTTACGAGCGGATCGGAGAGCATCGGGACCGCGAGCGCTACCCGCAGATCGGCCGCTCGGTGGACATCGGGGGCCGCACACTCAATATCTATTGTTCGGGGGAAGGCAGCCCGGCGGTGATTTTCGAGGGCGCCGGCCACACCGCTGGCTATGCATGGCTGCAGATGCAGGCCGACGCTGCGGAGTTTACCCGCGCCTGCTGGTACGATCGCCCAGGCTATGGCTGGAGCGATCCGGCCCCTTCGCCACGTACCTTTAGGGCCATCGCGAAAGACCTTCATGCGCTGCTGCGCGCCGGGGCGGTTGCTCCTCCCTATGTGCTGGTGGGCGCAACATCCGGTGCGTTTCACGTCCGCGTCTACAACGCCTTGTATCCGCGTGAAGTGGCCGGCGCCGTTCTTATCCAGGCCGACGATCCGGATGTGCTGGAGCATGAACCGGAGTTTCTGAAAGGGAGCTTGTCCGATCTACCGCCATTCCTGAAACGCGCGGGGTGCAAGGTGCTACGCCCTGCGATGCTCCAACTGGGTCTTCTTCGGCTGATGGGCAATCCAGGAGCGGGGCGGCCATTTGGGCTCGAATACCTGGTTGGGCCACAGCGGCAAGAGTTAATTTTCCTGTCCAACAATCCGAGCACCGTGCGGACAGAAGGCGAGGGCTGTTTCCTGGACGAGAATATGGCGGAAGTGCGCGCCGCCGGGGATTTCGGAAATCGGCCGCTGTTCGTGCTGTCCAATTCGAGGCCCTTCCCGGCGCCAGGTCCGCAGTACGCAAAAGCGGCCGCAGACTTCAACGATTACTGGTTCCACCAATTACAGCCGCGCCTGGCCGCGCTATCCACGCGTGGCCGTCTAGTTATCAATGAGCATGCCGAGCGGCCGGAATCGATATCGGCGGCGATTGCAAATACGGTCACCGCGGTCCGCGCGGAGCAGCACATCACTCTGGAGTGAGCTCATAACCGTCGCGCGCAATCGGCACGCACAGCGTTTCCGATTTGTGTCCGTGCAGCGCGAAGATCTGCCGCACCAAGTCGCACACCTGCTCGGAGCCGCGTTCGTAGAACACCAGAATCGACGGGCCGGCGCCGCTGAGTGCGCATCCCAGCAGCCCGGGCGCGCGCAGCTTGACCATTTCTTCCAGGCCTGGAACCAGCGCGTAGCGATAAGGTTGGTGCAGGCGGTCTTCCAGAGCCGCGGGAAATGCGGTGGTGGTGCCGGTGGCGAGCGCGGCGATCAGCAAGGCGCTGCGCTGGACGTTAAAGACGGCGTCGCTCTTGGAATAATTCGGCGGCAGCACGTGGCGAGATTCGGATGTAGGCAGCACGAAATCCGGCACGACGACAGCCACGCCGTAGCTGGATGGCAGCTCCACCCGCACGGCCCGCACCACTCCGCCGATATCGGTGGCGCTGGCGACAATGGACCCGAGCACGCAGGCAGCAACGTTGTCGGGATGGCCTTCCAGACGCGCGGCTTCATCTAAAATCCGATGCGGCTTCCAGTGCAGGCCCAGCAAATGATCGGCGATCACCACTCCGGCGGTGAGCGCGGCGGCGCTCGATCCCAGCCCCTTGCCGAGCGGAATGTCGTTATCGATTTCCAGTGCGATAGGCGGCATCATATCGTCCACGTCGGTGGCCACGTCGGCCGCCACAGCCAGGGCGGTGCGCCAGATCAAATTGTCTTCGCCGGTTGAGATTCGCTCGGCATCGCGGCCGCTCACACGAATAGACAGGCGCGCGGCGCGCTGCACCCGGCACGTCAAATAGATGCCTAATGCCAGACCCAGGCTGTCGAACCCCGGACCGAGATTGGCGCTGGAAGCTGGAACGCGGACCTGCATTCGCGAAGTGGTTTGCGCGAGGCGCGGCGCTACAGCCTCACCACCGTTCCCTTTCGGCAAGATTCGTAGATGGCCGTCACCACTTCCAGCGCCCGGTATCCATCCGCGCCCGAAGACAGCGGCTTGCGGCCCTTGCGAATGGCCTCGCCGAAATCGATGAATTGCCGCTCGAAGGGTGCGAGCGCGGTTGCCATGGGATCAGTTGCGGCGGTCGCGTAATCGTAGGACACCGGCGCCGGATCGCCCTTGTCGTTCTCTACTTGCCAAGCGGTCAGTTTGTCGCCGGTGATGATGGCGGTACCCTTGGAGCCGTGGATTTCGATGCGCTCGGTGTGGCCCGGCCAAAACGCGGTGGAGGCTTGAATCACTCCCGTGGCGCCCGAAGAATACTTCATGACGGCCGAAAGCACGTCTTCCGATTCGATGGCATGGCGCGCCGCCAATTGCCAGTAACCAAAAAGTTCCTCGACGCCGCCCATCAACCACAGCAGCACGTCCACTTGATGGATGGCTTGGATGATCAGTGCGCCGCCGCCTTCGGTTTTCCAGCTTCCTTTGGTGGAACGCGAATAATAGGCGGGCGAGCGATACCATTTCACGTAGGCGTCGGCTTGCAGGATCTTACCCAAGCGCCCGTCGCACAGGGCGCGCTGCAGGAACTGCGTGGAATCGTCAAAGCGATGCTGGCTCACCACACCCAGTTGGATGCCTGCGTTGTAAGCGATGTCCATCATCTGGCGAGCGGTGTCTAAATTGGTGGCCATCGGCTTTTGCACCTGGATGTGCTTCTTGGCCTCGGCGCAACATTGCACGGGCTGCAGGCGGAATTCCGGCAAGGTGCAAACGTCGACGTAATCGATGCGCGGGTGGCGGCACAGATCCTCGAACTGAGGAACGAACTCACAGCCGTAGCGCGCGGCGAAGGCTTGGGCGCTCTCGGGATGGAAATCCGTGCAAGCCACCACCTGGTACCCGATATTGGCATACGCGCGCGCGTGTTTGTGAGCGATGGCGCCGGTGCCGATAATGCCAACCCGCATGCTAGTTATTGTGACATGACAGGCAGCGCGAATCGGCTGGCGAGATGTAAAGCTATGTTATCTTGAAAAAGTCGCGAGAGTGTTGGCCTTCCTCGCAGCGCTTCCGGGCCGGTAGCTCAGTTGGTAGAGCATCGCACTTTTAATGCGGTGGTCGCGGGTTCGAGCCCCGCCCGGCTCACCATGATTCTAAAGCACTTCAATTGGCAATAATATACTTCGCTGACAGAAGGTGCTAGGCTGATGGCATGGCGCTCGATAGAAACAAGGCCTATAAACCCGGCGAAAAGTGCGAACAATCTGGCATTTACAAAGTCACGCACGACCAGAATCACGATCAAGAGCACGAGGTGACGGTAGTTTTCGGAGAGCCGTTCCCTCCCTGCAATCATTGCGGCCATCACCCAAGATTCAAGATTGTCCGCGCCGCAATACACGTCACGAATCACGATCTGTTTAAGTAGGGGTTGGCTCTGTCTCTACTTCGGTATTTACAGACACGTGAAAGCGACCAGTTTCGTCCCGCTGCGAAACAATCATCACGTAGTTCTCGCCAAGATGGTCTGAAACAAGCTTAGCGGCCACTTCTAAGGTGTCGGTCGAAAGTTGTGTAAACAAGTAGCGTCTCCATTTGAAAGGGCGTACCCTGGAATAGAGAGCAGCGAAGACTTAATCTTCTCGCCTAGCTTAAAGCCGCGCGGTGTGCAAGACCGCAAAGCCCAATCCGCTAGGGAGCGGTGAGGTGTACTCTTAGAGCACGTCCTCAAAGGCCAGCATAACACACAAGCTGAGCCAGAGAGGATGATTATGTCGGACTATCGTTTAGCCCTGCGAGCGACTATGGAAAGTGCGGAAATAGCTTCCCAACTCAAAATCATTGAAGGCTACATCGTGCATGGCTGCTTTGATGAGAGCGGAAAGTGGACGGACTCTCAAGGCGTTTTTGTCTTCGCTGGTATTGTCATCGGCCAGAAGCCACTGGAGAACCTGACTGACAAATGGGCTCATCGGCTGCGCCGTGACGAGCTTTCTCACACGAGCATGAAGGAAGCGCTTCACTTCGAGGGTCCCTTCAGGAAATTCAAAGATGATCCGTCAAAACGTGATGCCGTGTTGCGCGACCTTGCCGAATACATAATGAAGGCACCATCGTTAAGAGTCGCGAGCACTTTGGAAACCGCGACGCTGGAAGCATTCAGAGCACTGAGCCAAGATGAGCAAAAGAAAATGGGTAATAACCCATATTACGGCGCGTTTGAAGCATGCGTATTAGGAGCCCTTAGCCCACGCGTCGATACCTTATTGCACATCGTCTGTGACTTGGCAGAAGAATATTCTGAGAAGTGCGTGGCTGCGTTCCACAAAATGCGCAGACTTCGGAGCGATATTAAGAACCGGTGTGTCGGGATTGCATTCGCCGATGATGAAACTCACGCTGGACTTCAGGTAGCCGATCTAATTGCATACTGTGCAAGGGCCGAGACTCTGGACAAACTTGGAAGAGTAGCATCCGCACCAATCGTAAGAGAAATTATCGAGATGTTTAACATACAAGATCAAAGCGAGCACGCCGTTGTATATCGCCTAGCCGGGAAGGGCTTAGGAGATGGGAAGTTTCAAACCGAACCGTAGCAGCGCGTAGTGCGATAATCAGTGCATGAAGGCCAAGCCGGAATATGTGGAAGGTCCCGAAGCGTGGACGCGATTCCAAAGCGCGATGAAGAAAGTCGTCTCAGTCCCTCACGCTGAGATCCAACGCCGCATCGAAGAGCATCGGGAGCAGGCCGCGAAGAATCCAAACAAACGCGGCCCCAAGCGGAAGCAAGCATCACGGTAGCTTTTTATTCCTGCGGACGAAGATACCCCAAGCGGCTACACCAATCATCGCCAGTCCAATTAGTGTGACGGAAAGCTCCACATATTCATCGGAGAAGCGAGGAGCTACGGAAAAGATCAACACCGCTCCAATTCCGCCACATATGCCAAAGAGAATCTGCGATCTATTCCGAGTCACATGGACATCTTACTATTTCGATTGCTTCTTTCCGCGTTTCACTCTTCCGTACTTCTCAATTGCTTTCTGGCGTCGGCCCCTCCTCCGTTTTGCCGGTTAGTTCGGCATAAGTGAGGCGCTTGCCGACAGCCTGTTTCATGACCTCGATAAACCGATCAGAGTCGTTCATGTCCTTCCGGTTGTTGTAGCGGAATGCTTGCTCATCGATGTAGCGGAACAGGTGGAATGGCTCGACACTGATGTACGTTCCGCCAAGCCCACGCTTCAACAAACTCCAGAAGTTCTCAAGCCCGTTAGTGTGGATGTTGCCCTGTACATAGGCTTCAGCGTGATTCACGATGCCGTGAACATATTCATCGTCCATGCGCCAGTAGTAGCCAGCATCATCGGAGTAAATCTGCGAACCGACTTCGACATGAGGCTTCACGTTCTCTTGCATGACACTCTTAGTGCGGTCAGGAATCACAGTGACACGAACCTTCTTGGGCTTGCCTTCTGTCTCACGTTCGAGGATTCCCAACACGATTGCTTTACCAGCGCTGCCGCCGCCCTTAAGGTTCTTACGGCGTCTGTCGTTCTTGTGCATGTTCCGAGCTTTGCCGCCGATGAAAGTCTCGTCCACTTCCACTTCGCCACCGAGTTTGCCGCCCATCAAATCATCCTGCATGGCAAGGCGTCCGCGCTGCAACATGAACCATGCGGTCTTCTGCGTCACGCCAATCGCGCGATGAATTTCCCAAGACGAAACGCCGTTTTTGCAATTCACGAGCATCCACATCACAGGGAGCCACTTCTCAAGACCGATGGGACTTTCCTCAAATATCGTGCCGACCTTAAGCGAGAATTTCACTTTGTCGTGCGCTGGCTTGGCGAAACATTTGTAGACTTTCGCGTTTGGAAGATAAGACACGTTCTCCGATCCACACGCGGGACACTTTGGCTTACCATCGGGCCAGCGAAGGTTAGCCATGAACTCACGACAGTTCTCAGCATCGGCAAAATGAATCACGGCCTCTTGTAGTGTCTTTGGCGCTTTGCTCATACAAGAACTTTAACAGATCAAGCGCTGTCAGTCAAGTATATTATTGCCCTTCAATTCGGGCGCCCTTCCTGTCTATCACCACTGTCTGTCAGGATGAAGCAGAATGCCGAGAAGTTGGCAGCACACCTAAAGACTAAGGAAGCCCCGAAAGCGGTGACCCTTACGCTACAGGCGGAAACCCCTACTTCGGACAGCCGGAGAAAATCGATCCGACCATTTACCTGAATGGGGGCCAGAACTTCGGCCCAGTCGGCACTCCCACCGGACCTTTGTACGCCGGTCCAGACATCATCTCCCGAAATTTGACGCCGGGCCAGAATGGGCTGCCGGAAGGCGGCCACACGCTCGCACAGTTTCTGCAGATCATGACGACCGGCATCGATTTGGATATGATCCATCCAACCTGTTGGCCGGGCTGCGTTGCCGGGAAGCTGCCGACAATGTTGCACACCGAGCTTTTTTCGCTCGCTTCAAGCGTAGGAATACAGGTGCTTCGTTTAGCAACACCTGACTTGTCGGCCAACCGCCAGGATTTTCCAGCGATTCACTACTTGACGCTCTTCATCCACTTCAGGATAGGCCCGGTGACGCTTTTATCGGCCGTGTCGGGCGACATCACTTCGGAGATGTGGCTGTGGTCCTTATATACGATATAGGTCACGTCGCGGTTCGCTTTCTTGAGCTCATCCCGCAGCGTCTCGGCAAACCCGATGATGTTGGGGGGATCGAGCTCTGCTACCGAGATCATGAGAGGTATCTTCGAACCCGCCAGCCCGGGCAGATTCGAACGGGCCAACTGCGTGGCGGGGTCCGGAGGCGCCCCACGTCCTCTGCCAAAACCGCGACTGCCCGGCCCGCCTCCGCGTCCGGCTGCCGGAGCGGCGGGAGGGCCCCCATTCGGAGAGCCGCAGGGAGCGAATGCAGCGCCCTGCACGGGCGGCGGGGTCACCGGGAGAATGTCGAAGGCTGGTGGCGACATGAAGATCACGCCCTTGAGACCAATGCCCTCGGTTCCCCAAAACTCGGTATGGGCGACATAGGTGCTGAGAGGAATGTTCCCGGCGGACTGCGACCAGGCGAAAACCCGCTGCGGGTCCCCTTTGTGCTGTGCGATGTTCTTGTTCACCCAGTCGACCACGAGGCTCACGTCTTTCGCCGGATCGTCCCACGCCTCGCCGTTACGGCGCTGCATGTTCACTCCGACCATGCCGTTCTTCACCGCCCAGACCATGATGTTGTCGTAGAAAGCCTCGCCGTTTGGTCCACCCTGTTGCTTGTTGCCGGCTCCACCCGAAAGATAGATCAGCACGGGCCGCGATCCACCGCCTTTTTCCGGCTCGGCCACGTCGAGAACGTTCTTGGCGTCGGGCCCGAACGAGACGTCGCGGGTAAACTTCACACCCGCGTAGGGAGGTTTCGGCTGCAACGGCGCATAGAGTTCCGCGGTTTCCGGCACGCACACTCCGCGTCCGATCGCAATCAGCTTTGTCGCGATGTCCGGCGGCACCTGCGCCGGCAACGTGGCAGCCGCAAAGGCGGCTGCCCCGATCATCCACCAGACCATTCGTTCAGTTCTCATGCAAACCTCCAGCGGTCATTGAGTATATCGCAGGGTGGATTCAGTTTCGGCGTGGGCTGACGTCGGCGTAGTGCTTAGCGACGGGTCCTGGCATCGCGCCACACTGCCGGTACGTTCGCTTGATGTCCCTAGCCAGTCAGAGGTATGGTCCAAATGCTACCGATAATGCCCATCAACAGGCCCTACTCGTCCTGCGGGCAAACTTCCCAAAAGCCTCAGCTGGTTTCTGTGGTTCGGGTGGATCCCGTTGGATTTGGGGCCACACTCCTTCGAATAGCGAACAAGATTGCCGATTGCGGCCCGCTGGGCAAGACCACATTGGCGTCGGCTCACCTAGACGCGCAATTTGGAGCCCTTTTCCACACCCAGGACTTTCTAGAGGGCCGGAAGGCCGAAGCGGAAGGCCGAAAGCCGGTCTACCAGGGAAAATGAAAACAATTTATCGGAAAGGGGGATACGGTAATGAAGCTACTCTCAACTGTTCTCTTGGCCGCGGCTACCGCCTTCGCTCAGTCATCTCAGCGATTGCCGGTGACTGATGCGGAGAAGATTGCGGATGCATTGCGCGCCGGTCCTGAATTCATCACAAAGGACGCGACTCTGCTCGATTGGCCATCGACGCCGGGCGCCGAATACAGGGTTCTTCGTAAAGGCTCCAGCGAATGGACCTGTCTCCGGGGCATTCCCGGGTATCCACACGATGAGCCAGGCTGTTTCGACCGGGTATTCCTGCACTGGATTCAGGACAGCTTAGCCGGCCGTACACCGCAAATTACGGGTGTCGGCATCTCGTACATGTACGGCGGCGCATGGGTGAAGTCAGCGAAAGGCTCTTCCGGCCCGGAGTTCCATGTCGGGCCGCACCTGATGATTGTGAGTCCCCATCAGGATGACTTCCAAGGGTTCAATCGCGACGGATCAAATGGCAGGCCCTACGTGGCGCATCTGCCGGGCCACACGGAGCTATATCTGGTTATGCCAATTCACCAGTGGGACGAAGATGGGCGAGATCATGATGCAAACGCTTCACGATAACTGTCTGGAAGCCGACCGCGGCCAGCTGGAATCATCAGCGTCGCACCTCTGGGCTGTGCTGCTGGCAGGCGGCGACGGCGTTCGGTTGCGAGATCTAACGCGAAGGATCGCAGGCGACTCCGGGCCCAAACAGTTCTGTCGAATCATCGGTGGACAGAGCCTGTTTCGCCAGACGCGCGCTCGGCTTGACCCGCTCTTCACACGCGCTCGACAGGCATTCGTCTTTTCTCGCGCACGCGAAGCTGGATTCCTAAGCACTTCGCCGTTTTGCGGGTCTATTCAAGCTCCAGCGCGTAGTCGCCCAGAATTACTTCATCGCGATCACGTGCTCCACGAACTGATCGACGGCGATCTCGGTGCCCTGGTAAAAGCCCGATGCTTTGTTTTTCTCGAGGTCCGCTTCATCCCGGTGCAGCGCCGTGAAGACGTAGCGAGTGCCGGTTCCCACGGGCTCCATCGTAATGATGGCGGTGATCGGAATGTCGTCAAAGACAGCCGGACGATAGCCAGGAAACAACATGGAGGTCCAGACAAGTCGCTCCATCGGAACAACGTCCAGGAAACAGCCGAGATTGGGAGACTCCTGACCGTCTCCGATTGCGATGTCGATGCTGAAGATGCCGCCCGGTCGCACGTCCATTTCGGTTCGCGACACACGCCCCCAGGGCTTGGGCATGTACCACTCCTTGAGATGCTCCGGTTTCGTCAATGCTTCCCAAACGAGCCGCGTGGGAGCGTCGATGAACCGTTCGATCGCGAAGTCAAGTTTCGGATTAATCGTGAATTGCTTGCTCATGAGTCTGATTCCTTCTCCTTGAGTTGTTTGACGTATTGGTCGAACCGGTCCAGCCGAGCTTCCCACGCCTGACGACGCGCGATCAGCCAGTCTTCAACGACCTTGAACCGCTCGGGTGCGATCTCATACGTCCGCACTCGCCCGCGCTTTTTCGACCTCACCAGCCGGCTCCGTTCGAGCAGCGAAAGGTGCTGCACGAACGACGGGAGCTGCATGTCGAACGGTGCCGACAGTTCGCTGACGGTGGCTGGTCCCACAGACAGTCGCTCCAGGACTTTCCGCCGAGTCGAGTTGGACAAGGCGTGAAAAACTTCGTCAGCGGCTGCGGCTTGAACCATTTCCGACACCCTCCAAATGCTCGGGCTATCTGATCTGATTCTACGTTGGCGGAATACTTTTGTAAATACCTAAGTATGTGTTATTTTGGAAGCGGCGTTGGTGACCAGTACTTCCTTTTCCCGGGGCATCCAAGGCCCCCCAATCAGCTGCTCTGGACCGTTTAACTTGCGGGAAGTCGGCAAGCGTTTAGGCATGTCGCTCTTATCCCACGGATGTTCACGACCGACGGCGCCTTACTTGCTCCAAACCCTCTCGCGCTAGGTGGAGCGGGACTTAACCGGCGTCGCCTCGGCGTCGATGACAACCGCGCCGGCCTCTAGCTGCAATGCCGGGCCATAGTGTTGCAGCAGTGATTTCTCAAGTTCGGCGAGCTACGCCGGGAACGCGGGCCAGATCACGAATTGGGCATCAAGCTTGTGTTCTAATGAACTGTCAACCGCCTGCTGATGGCGCGGCTTATAGCGGGCGGTTTCCGAGGTTTCTCGAGCACCAGAGAAAAGGACGATGAACTACCAGGCGAAATGCACGGCTATTCTGACCTTATTGATCGCCCGAGTGGCGTGCGCGCAGGCGCCCGGGTTCGCCTCTTTGCCTGGCGAGGCCGAACCTGCGGCGGTGACAGGCCTGTATCATTGGATTCACTCGACGGCGGATGTCGACCGGGGATGGCAATTTTACCATTCTGTTTTCGGGATGGAGCTGGAGAGTTCGCCCTTCGGGGGGAATCCCGGGGCCACCCCGAGGCCGCCCAAGCCGAGGGCGGAAGCATCGGCGGACCCGATCATTTGGGACCTGACCAATACTCACGGTTCCCACTTCCGCAATGTCTTCATGACGATACCTGGCGTCCCCTTTGGCCACGAGCTTTCGGAATTTTCGGGCATTGAGCAAAAGGCTAATCGAGCGAACCTGTGGGATCCGGGCGCGACGATGCTGATACTGAATGTGGATCATCTCGATGCCTCGCTCGACGCACTGAAGAAAGCGGGCGGCGAAATCGTCAGCGGGGAAGGCAAGCCGGTCAGCCTCGATGGTACACGGGCTGTGATTGCGCGCGATCCCGACGGATATCTGCTGGAACTGATCGAATCGCCCAAACCCGGAGCGGCGATCGGCGTGACGGTGGCGAATGTCGAACAAGCGCGCCGCTTTTATGAAGATCTTCTCGGCTTCAAAATTCAGTCGCCCGCGCGATTCGAAAACAAAGCACTGAAACTCGTGGGGTTGAGTGGCGGTGAATATCGCGTCAGCAGCGCGTTGATTCCAGGCACCTCGATTCGAATTGAGTTCTTTGATTTCCAAAGAGTCGCCGGGCCGGCTGGCGAACGAATCACCCCCCACTCGGTTCACTACCGCATCCAGGATCCCGGTGCGCCGCAGTTTCAATTCCGCGTGCGCGATCTGGATCATCTTGTCGAAGAAAGCAAGCGGCGCGGCGTTCCGTTCGTCAGCGTTGGTCAGAAGCCAATCGAGCGAGCTTTCGGCCGCTTTGTGTTCGTAACCGACCCGAATGGCGTTCTAGTGGAATTGGTGCATCCGAAATGATGACAGGGCGTTTAAGAGCCCTGTCTCCAAAGCCGCAGAGCCACGAGCCTCGGATTTCGGAATGGCGAAAACCCTCTCCGCCTCCGTTGTATAGGTGAACCCGATGCTATCCAGCACGCACTCCGCCGGTCCGCGGCCTTTGCGGACCCGTTCGATGAAGCCGTGGTCGACGAGTTCGGTTAGCCAGCGGCCAACCGTGTCCATGGACGTCGCCGTCGCCGAGGCCATCGTCTCCAGACTTGGGTTGCAGAAGGATTCCGCCTTCGGCTTCGGTCGGCCCAGGAAAAGGGCGAGCCGACCGTAGAGCACTTTCGCGCCCCAGGATAAGCCCTTACCCGTTTTCGCGGCGCCGTCGTACCTTAGCAACGCGAGCGGAATATGAATCGCGTGCAGCCCGTAAGGATTGAAGTTCTTAGCCATTCGGTCCCCCGATCTGGGGGCATGGGGCGCTACGTGAACTGTGGCCGGTTGCGCACCGCTCGCTGAGCACATGTCACTGAAGCTTTGTGTGCGGAGGCTGCTTTTAGCTTGACGTAATTTGGGTGAGCTACTTATGCTAAGGTGAGTTCAGTTTCCTCGTGAAGAGCAAAAGGCGCGCCGCTGCAACGGTCGCGCCTTTCGTGTTGCTGCCAAACGAAAACGGCCTAGGGGCGTTTACCGCAAGGGCGTTCAATAACGCCTGTACTCGGTGCACACCAGTGCACACTCACATTCGCTCCGACGCTGAATTCACGCAGCACGTGAATTGGAGTGGAACCGAAAACGCACTTTTAATGCGGCTCGCGGGTTCGATCCCCGCCCGGCTCACCACTCCTAAAGGGAAATCTGTTAATTACAATGAGCGGAGTTTCGCGGTGACATCGCATCGTGCTCATCACGAGTTGTCGGTTGGATCTTTCAGCCCTTGTGGGTAGTAGAGAGCCGCAAGCTGGAAGCTGCCCTGGTTTGCGCCGGCCTGGACCACGGCCGCATTGGAAAACAGTGTCACGTTGGCCCGATTTCGCGGAACCAGCCCCGGGTTCCCAGTCGCAGCCATTTGGCATTCCGCGGCTGCGGCGCCGAAGTCCAGACGTTCACAGGCTACCCGAAATCGGGCAAATTCGCCCGGGCCGGCCGGTCCCATGGCCCAAGCCATGCTCAGCAAACCTAGCTGCGCATCGGCCGGCCAAGTCTCGAAGCTGCGGAACCACTGCTGGCGCTTCAAAATAGCTTCATTGCTTGTTAATCGATCCAGGATCAACGAATCGATCGCCTCGTCACTCAGCTCTAGCTGTGTGAGGGATGTACAAGCTGGGGAGCCGTCATTTGCGAGATTCGGATGGTGCTTCAGGCTCTGCCACTCAGTGGCGATCTGATCCGCTGTGGCGCCAGATCCTGGAGGTCCCGCGGTCCCCGGCTTATTTTTGAATTGAAACGGCAGCGCTTGGGCCAATTCCACCGGGTCGATTAAATTGCCCACTCCTACCGTCACAAGTCCCTTGATGTCGAGATACATATAAGGGACAACGCCCTCGAAAGCCGTATTGAAAGATCGAAAAATCGATTGTACGGATGGCAACATAACCAATCTCCTTTACCGGCGGTGCAAGTCCAATTTAGGCCGGCTGACGTTATCGAGCTTGCCGTGTGTTCCGCAATACAGCGGAGCGCAGCGCAATCCGCCGTCCTTCAGCAGGATGCCTCCTTTGCTGAAGAACACATTCAATCGGCACGGCGAGCTGGAATCCAGCTTCAGCGACGACGGCGGCTCAACCGGCAAGTGGCCGTTGACGTAACGGAGCTTGACGGCCACGCCAATCCTGCCGTTCGCCTTGCGTGTCAAGCGGACAGGATTACCCCGGCCGCTCGATTCTCCGTAGACTCCAAAGATTGGACTAGCGAGCGACAAGCGGCGTCATGACGGCAATCAGTCCCCAATATTCTCCGGGCTGTCAACAAACTCACTATGCCGGGAGTTTATCATGGCCGTTCCATTTAAAGCTGCCGAAAAAGAGCTATATCATATACTCGTCAGCACTTTATTAAGGAAGCAGCGCGGTGAAGCGCGGCGAGAGGAGGCGTGCCACGGAACGGCAACGGGTTGGCATACGCGGCTTTCATCTCGGTGCGGACGGCGTGCGCATCGATTACGAGTTTAATCAATCGAAACTGGCCAGGTTTAGATTCTATCTGGGTGTCGCGGTCGCACTGGCATTGTGGCGCGTCTAGCAACACATGTTCGCCGCAACTGAGCTGAGTTCGCTCGATCAAAGGCAGCTAAGCGCGTTCCTTGAGATGAACCGGCTGCTTATTACCTTGGGAACGCGGTTTTGGGTGGACTTGGAGCCAGCGCCGTATGTGCCGGATTTCACTGTACTTTGGATACGTCGCCTGCCAGTGCATTCTCTAGATGCTGCAGAATAGTTTTTTCGACCTGAACAATCCCACCGTCCTTTGGGCACAGCCATTACCACTTCTATAGCTTGCTTGCCATTCATGACATCCGCCGGGAGGATCGACATGACCATACAGAATGCACCGGCGGCTTAACAGGCTGCTATGGTGGATACTCTTGCTCTTTCCGCTCCTGGCGCAAACTCCCGGGACGCCAGGCAGGCTGATTATTGACTCTACGTGAGCGTGCAAGCGGGTTCCGAGACCGAAGTGAATTGCATCCAGGCCCGCTGGCAGAAATAGAAATCATTCGCCGTGCGATGAAGGTCGGCCAGGCAGCCGGGGCGAACGGAACGGTACTCTTAATGAAAAGGGCACACGAGGCATGGAAAAAAGAAAAATCGGAAGCCAGGGGCTGGTCGCGGGCGCCATCGGGCTGGGCTGCATGGGTATGTCCCACGCCTACGGCTCGGGCGATGAGGCGGAATCCATCGCAACCATTCATCGCGCGCTGGACTGCGGAGTAACGCTGCTCGATACGGCGGAGGTATACGGTCCGCACACCAACGAGGAGTTGGTCGGCAAGGCAATCCGCGGGAAGCGCGACCAGGTAGTGCTGGCGACCAAGTTCGGAATCAAGCTTGCATCGGGCGTCTCGCAACTGGACGGCTCGCCTGCAAATGCCAAGCGCGCGGTGGAGGGTTCATTGCGGCGCTTAGGTGTCGACGTCATCGATCTTTACTACCTGCATCGCAAGGATCCGGCGGTTCCAATCGAGGAGACCGTGGGCGCCATGAAGGAACTGGTGGAGGCCGGGAAGGTTCGCTTCCTGGGTCTTTCAGAAGTGAGCGCTGAGACCATCCGGCGGGCCAACCAGGTGCATCCGATCAGCGCGGTGCAAAGCGAGTATTCGCTGTGGGAGCGCGGAATTGAGGAGTCCATCCTGCCGGCCATGCGCGAACTCGGCGTGGGGTTGGTGCCGTTCAGTCCATTGGGGCGCGGGTATTTGACGGGAGCGCTTCACGCCAGTTCGGAATTCGGCGCGCGCGATTTCCGGCGCAGCCTGCCGCGGTTTGACGATGAGCACCTGGCAGCGAATCAGAAGCTGGTGGACATCGTGAAGACTGTCGCGGGACGTCGCGGCGCCACTCCCGCGCAAATTGCGCTGGCCTGGATTCTGGCAGTGGCGCCGGATGCGGTGCCGATTCCGGGAACCAAACGGCGCACCTATCTAGACGAAAATTTAGGCGCGCTGAATGTTCACTTAACGGCCGAAGACTTGGCGGATCTAGACCAACTGGCGACCATCGCGGTTGGCGAGCGCTACTCGCCCGCCATGGCGAAAATGGCCGAGCGGTAATAAAGTTTCAGCCCTTACTGGGCCGGCGAGGGCATATGGAAGCGGCCGAAATACGCTGCTTTGCCGATAACGTGGCCGTCCATCGCCTTGAGCAGATCTTCCCGCGTGGTGCTGGCCGGTAGATCCAGTTTCGTATCCAAGGCATAAAACTCGAACACGTAGTGATGGATCGGTCCAGGACCGGCGCCGGGTCCGAAATAGCCCGGAGTTCCTCGGCGCGCGGCGATCCCGGGGCCGTTGCGCGTGCCATCGGGCAGATCGCCCGTGCCCAGTCCTTCGGGCAAGCCTTTGGCAGTGGCGGGAATATTGAACGCCGTCCAGTGCAGCGTGTCCTCCGCGGTTTTGTTGGTGGAATTTTCGACGTCGTGGAAAATCACGGCATAGGTTTGCACGCTGTCGGGCGTGGCGATTGAATTCGGGCCCAGATTCCAATGGAATTCGAATGCGGGCGACTTGTTCTCACCTCGGCCGGAATATTTCATGGGAACCTCTCCGCCATCCGGCCACGCACTGGTGGTGACCGAAAGCACGGGACGCGGCGGCCCTCCCGGTCCTTTGGGCTGCCCCATTACCAATGCAGCGGACGATAAGAAGACAATTGTCGAGAGCAGTCCTTGTGATGTGTTCTTCATCTTTTCTTCCTTTCCCCTCGTTAGTAACGTTTGAAAGACAGTGTCGGTTACAGTTGGCGCCCAAGTTAATCGGAGCGCAACGTCACCGCCGGATCGATGGACGCGGCCTTGCGGGCCGGCGCAAATGCCGCCGCCGTCCCAATCAATCCTAATACGGCTGATGCGCCCATCCAACTGGCGAAATCCCAACCGGCCGGAGCACGGTCCAGAATGACGATCCGTCCCAGCGCGATCGAGATCGGAAGAATCAAAAGCTCACTCAAGGCTATCGCCAGCGCGGCCCATCGAATGGCTTCAAACGCCAGCGAGGATTGTGGCGCGCCGAGAGCCGAGCGGATGGCTAAATCGCGCGTCATCTCCAGGAACGTCGCCGAGAGTGCGGATGCCAGGCCAAACACCACAACCACAATCGCGATGCCGCCAAAAACGTTGAGCAGCCAAACCAGAATCCGCCGGCTCACGAGCGACCGCTCCACCCGTTCCACCAAAGGGGTCACGCCTACTCGCTCCACCTCAGGATCCACTCGCCAGATGGCTTGCTGCACTTCGTTTCTCAGGGCCGCGGCAGTCAGGCCGGATCGAATGAAATATTGAAAGCCCTCGAAAGCCATCTGGTCCGAGCTACCGATGATCTCGGGTTCGGTTTCCATCGCCAGATCGCGATTCAGCGTGTTGCCGATCACTCCTACAATCCGATATTCGTCGTAGGGCTTGGCGGCGAAGCCATTGTAGAAGGAGATGCGCACGCGGTGCGTCAACGGATCGCCTTTGCCAAAGAGATATTTTTCGACGAACATCTGGTTTACCACCGCCACCTTGGGCGAGTTCCAGCGGTCTGCGGCGCTGAACAGCCGTCCTCGGCTTAAAGGAATGTTCAGCAGCGGCAGCAATCCGGCGCTGGCGAAGCCGATGGCGCTCATGCGCTGCTGTTCGCGGGGCGCGAATTCATCATCCAGGAGAAAGCGAGTGCGGCTTCTGCTCAGCGGCAGATCTATGCCACCGGCGGCGTCTGTCACGCCCGGCAAACGCCGCAACTCGGCGATGGCCTGTTGATGAAATCGGATCATCTTCTCATCGCTGTTGTATTTTGCCTCCGGGATGCCGATGCCGGACACCAGGATCTGGTCGGTTCTGAACCCGCGGTCCGCCAGAAGCAAGCTGTGGACGTTTCTCGCGATCATGATTCCGCCGTACGCCAGCGTACCGGTAATGGTCAGTTGCGCCGCGGCCAGGGTGACGCGCAATGTTCTCGTCGAGCGGCCCGCGTGGAGCAGCGGCAGCATTCCGCTTGTAAGGCTGGTCGCGAGCGTCAGCAGAATCAGTAAAACGGATGTGGACAAGTCCAGGCTCGCTTTTTGCCAGAGCTCGAATCGCGCAAGTTCGGCGTCGAACAGCGACGACGCGCGGAGTGCGCTCAATAGCAACTCCACTCCGGCCAGTCCAGTCCCCGACGCCACGCCTCCCAGCAACAGCACCTGCGCGGCCTGTTCCCTGCAAATCCGCCATTCAGAAGCGCCCAGCAAGAGTTGGATCGAGACCCGGCGTTGCTGCCGCAGCCATTGAGACAGCCAGATGCCGCCGGCGTTTGCCATCCCGATCAGCAACAGAAGCAGCACCGCCATGGTCAGCCAATGCAGAAGACGCAACCGGCCGCCGAGCAGAAACGAGTTGATGCTGGTAGCGGTGAAGCGGAGATCCCGATTTGTGGA
The DNA here is from genome assembly GCA_963735145.1 of Bryobacterales bacterium. Taxonomy (GTDB): domain Bacteria; phylum Acidobacteriota; class Terriglobia; order Bryobacterales; family Bryobacteraceae; genus Palsa-89. The sequence goes on from CAVTJS010000005.1 coordinate 720,210, forward strand.
AGGGAACTGCGCAGCAAGCGAGGAGGCGCGCACAGATAGCTCGGACCCGAAGCGCTCCATGGGAACGCCCGGTTTGAGCATCGCGATCGCCCCGAGCGCTCCAGCGCCCCGCGAATTCCAATAGTCGGTGCGATTCAGAGGAATGTAAATGTCCGGGCTTGCTCCGTCCTGTGGAAAATCGAAAGACTTCGGCAGCACTCCCGCAATCCGATAGGGAACGGCGTTCAGCCACACGATCCGGTTCGTGGGGTCGGCTGCGCCTCCTAACAAACGCGTCCATGCATCATAGGAGAACCAGACCCAGGCTTGATTTCCAGTGTGCTCATGGTCGGGCGTGAGAGGCTGGCCGAGAGCCGGATCGGCGCCGAGAACTTTGAAGAACTCACCGGTCACCTGCTCGGACAGCACCACCTGAACGTGGCCATGGTTTTCGGTTTGCAGTCCCCAAGTGCGAGGAAAAAAGGCAGCTATGGATTGGATGGAGCCGCCCCGCAAATCCTCGATATCCATCCAGCTCAGCCCACTGTGCTCGCCGTTTGGCTTCAGGCTTTGGATCGCGACCAGGCGTTCCGCGCCCGGGAAGGGCAGGGACCCGCGCAACAGCGGATAGGCAATCGCTAGCCAGGTTCCAGCCACGGTCACCGACATCCCAATGACCGTCACGAACGCGAGGGACGTCTGCCAATCGCGAATTCGCAGCCGGGCCGCAAGCCCGAGACTCATGTATCGAATATAGCTCGGAACCGTGTGGAATCTACTGAACCGCGCACGTCAGTAAGCGATGTCTTCCACTTCTAAAGCTAGCGAACCGAAGCGCGGTGTCGCCAGCGATAGAAAGCCAGCATGGCGAGAGCGGCGCTGTTTGAGCCAGTTTCAAACGGTGATAACAGCGCCGTCCGCCCCTACCGGAAGGTTAGAAGCAAAACCTAACGGAATCATTTGTTTCTGCCGAATATAGGAGCATCGGCTGTTTGCCCATGCCCGACGTACCACCAAATCCGTCCACTGAGGATACGCTCGATCCTTCCGATTGGCCTTCGTTTCGCGCCCAAGGCCACCGAATGTTGGATGACATTCTCGACTATCTGGAGCAAATCCGCGAACGCCCCGTTTGGCAGCCGATGCCTGACGTGGTACGCGCCCAGTTTCGGACGCCCCATCCAACACAGGGAGCTGAGCTGAGCGCCGTCCACCAGGAGTTTCTGCGGAACATTCTGCCCTATTCGGCCGGCAACGTACATCCCGGCTTCATGGGTTGGGTTCACGGCGGCGGAAACACGGCGGGAATGCTGGCGGAGATGCTGGCGGCGGGGCTGAATGCGAACCTGGGCGGCCGGGATCACGCGCCCATTGAGGTGGAGCGCCAGATCGTGGAATGGATGCGCGAGCTGTTTGGATTTCCGGCCACGGCATCGGGCTTGTTTGTCACCGGGACGTCAATGGCGAACCTGATCGCCGTTATGATCGCTCGCGATGCGGCGCTGGGCTTCGATATCCGGCGGCTGGGGGTGGCCGCGAGCTCCCAGCGGCTGACGGCTTATGCCTCCCTCGACGCGCACGGGTGTTTGCGGCGGGCGCTCGACTTTTGCGGCCTCGGAAGCGATGCGCTGCGCCTGGTATCAGTGGATGCACAGCATCGGATCAATCTTGCGGCGCTGCGCCACATCATCGAGACGGACCGCGCCGCCGGGTACACCCCATTTCTGATCGCAGGCACGGCGGGCACGGTGGACACCGGAGCTATTGACGATCTGGATGGTCTGGCGGACATCGCGAGCGAGCAGCGGATGTGGCTGCACGTGGACGGCGCCTGCGGAGCGCTCGGCATCCTGGCGCCGGAGATTGCTCCCCGCCTGGCCGGCATCCAGGCCGCCGATTCCCTGGCCTTCGATTTTCACAAGTGGGGGCAAGTCCCTTATGACGCCGGATTCGTGCTGGTGCGCGATGGCGAGCTGCACCGCAGAGCATTCGCATTGTCCGCCGCATACCTGCAGCGCGAGGCGCGCGGTTTGGCCGCCGGGTCGCCCTGGCCCTGCGACTTTGGGCCGGATCTTTCGCGTGGATTCCGGGCGCTCAAGACGTGGTTCACGCTGAAGGTTTACGGTTTTCAGGCGCTGGGCCAGACCATTGCCCGCACCTGCGAACTGGCCCGTTATCTGGAACAGCGGATCGCGGAGTCCGAGGAGCTGGAGCTTCTCGCCCCGGTGTCGCTCAACATCGTTTGTTTCCGCTACCGGTGCGCGGACGCGGACCGGGTAAACGCGCGCATCGTGGTCGATATCCAGGAATCGGGCCTGGCGGCGCCGTCCAGCACGCGGATCAACGGTGAACTGGCGATCCGCGCGGCCATCGTCAATCATCGCACGGCCCGCGCGGACATCGACCTGCTGGTGGACTCGACGCTCGCCATCGGGCACGCGCTGGTGGAAGCAGGCAGGGAAGACCACGAAATGGAGGCGGCATATCGTGACTGACCGGGTGACGGATTGGCGCCCCGCTTTGCAGCGTAAGCAAGTATTGTGCGAGGTGGAGGCACGGCTCAAGCTGGATCCCGAATCCATCGCGCTCCGTTTCGAGCGCGCTTGTTTGCTAAACGAAATGGGCCGGAACGAAGATGCCAAGCAGGCCTATCTCGACGTGCTCACTCGCTCGCCGGCTCACGTGGGCGCGCTGAACAACTTGGGCACGCTGCTGTACTTCACCGGATACCGCACGGCGGCGCGCAGCGCGTATACCGAAGCCATCCGCCAGCATCCCGACCAGCCCATGGCGCACGTGAATCTGGGTAACCTGTTTCTGGAATCGGGAGAGCTGACGGCGGCACGCGAGCACTATGAAGCGGCGCTCTCAATCGACGCCCAGTTTGCAGAAGCGCACCAAGGCCTGGGCAATCTGCTCGCCGAACTGGGGCAGGAGGAAGCGGCGGCCGAGCACCAACGCCTGGGTCACTGGGATCGGCGGCCCACCGAGCTGCCTTACCGCGGTGAGGCTGAGCCGGTATCGTTGCTGCTGCTGACGTCCGGACGCCGGGGCGACGTCCCCATCCGCCATTTGCTGGACGACAAGATTTTCCGCACCTATGTGGTGCTGCCGAACGTGTATGATCCCGACGCGCCGCTTCCCGAACATCAAATTGTATTCAATGCGATCGGCGACGCCGACCTCTGCAAGCAGTCGCTGGACCGCGCCGTGACGCTCATGGATCGCACCTTTGCGCCTGTCATCAACGCCCCGGCCGCGGTGCTGCAGACGGGGCGCGCCGCCAATGCACGCCGGTTCGCGGATGTGCCGGGCGTGGTGGCGCCCACCATCGCCAATTTTTCGCGCGACACGCTGGCGGGGCCAGAAGCGCCGGAGGCTCTCCATCGGCGGGGATTGCAGTTTCCGCTGTTGCTGCGCGCGCCGGGCTTTCACAACGGCCGGCATTTTCTCTTGGTCGCAAACGCGGCTGGCCTCGGAACCGCCCTCAGCGAGATTCCCGGCGACGAGTTGACTGCCATCCAGTACCTGGACGCGCGGGCGGGGGATGGACGCTATCGCAAGTATCGGGTGATGATGATCGGCGGTTGGCTCTACCCGCTGCACCTGGCGATTTCGACCAATTGGAAAATCCACTATGTCACGGCCGATATGGCGGAAAATGCCGATCATCGCGCCGAAGAGGCGCGGTTCCTCGAAGACATGCCAGGCGTGTTGGGCCAGCGCGCGATGGGGGCTCTGGCGGAAATCCAGAACGTGCTCGGGCTGGACTATGCGGGTATCGATTTTGCCTTGAATGCCGCGGGCGAAGTATTGCTGTTTGAAGCCAACGCCACCATGACGGTGCTCCCTCCCGAGCGGGACCGGCGCTGGGATTACCGTCGCGCCGCGATACAGCGCGTGGAAGAGGCCGTACGCCGGATGCTGGTGGACAAAGCGCGGGCGTCCCTCGACGACTTTACATTATTAACTCCGGCGATATCGGCCTGATATACTGGCAGCCAGTTTAAAGAACTGGAGGCCAGAACATGCTCTATCGCTTGATTCCTTTCGCCATCGCCTGCGCCGCACTTGCCCAAGAACCGGCTCCCCAACCGACGCCTGGGGCGGCGCCTGCCGCGGTACGGCCCGGTGAACGCAGCGGCGCCCGCACTCCGCTGTTTTTCCGAGAAGCCTGGAAGACAGTGAAGGGCGAACATGGCGCCACCCAGGATCTGGTTTCCAGCGCCAACCTGGAATTGAAGCTCTACGGCCCTTCCGCCAACGACGTGCAGGCAACCGGCAACGCCGACGATCCGAGCAATCCGCCGCACCTGTGGACCGGGCTCTGTACCTCGCCCGTCGCGGTGGCGCTGCGCGACAAGGACAATTACGCCGATCTGACCGGCCTGGCGCGCGTACGCTGGGAGACCAAGGTTTCCGGATTCCACAAAGTACGTCCGATCATCAAGCTGGCCGACGGCACGTGGCTGGTGGGGGACAAGGCCGACGGGTCCACGGTGGATTGGCACGACAGCGAAATCTCGTTCTCGGAAGTTCACTGGCTGAAGCTGAAAATCGATAAAGTGGTCACCACGGGAAATTTCGTGGAGCACCCGGATCTGACCAAAGTGGATGAGATCGGATTCGCGGATCTGATGCCAAGCAGCGGCCATGGGCCCGGCGGATGGTCCGACGTCGCCTGGTTCGAAGTCTACGGCAAGCAGGTAAAGCGCGACGCGGCAACCACTACTTCGCGATAACCTTCTTCTGCGGCGGCACGTTGTTAAAGAAGGGGAGCGTGAACTCGTTCAATTGAACGCCGACCGCCTCGAAGTCGCGGCGAAAATGCGCGAGCGGCTCTTCCACCACAATCGTTACGTTGCGCACCGGTTTGGTGGGCGGCGGTCCGGCTGCGTAGGCTGAGGCCCAGCGCGTCTCAATGGGATCGATGCTCAAAGTGGCTGGAAACGGGGAGTAGGAAATGGTCTGCGCAAAGGAATGAGCGTTGGTGTGTCCCAGAGCAGCGTAGACCATGCGCGCGGGCCATCGAAAAGCCGACCGGCAGTATATGTCCCACTCCGCTTTCACCACGTCGGTGTAGCATTGCAACCCGTCCAGCGCGTTGGCCGGCCGGTCGCTGAGCGGAATGGTTTCCGATCGCGCGTTTCCGAATAGCGTCAGATAGAGCGAGCCACGGATGCTAACGGGCTGGCCGCGTTCCTCGCGAAAGAATGCGGGATCGGCCGTGCAAACGGTCGTAATCGTGGGTTCGCTGGGCGAAATGGTGTCGCGCTTTAGATCCGAACAATCGGCCATGCTCAGATTCACCGTGTGTCCATGGGCGCGCAGCGAAACCGTAAAAGCGTCCGGATGAATTTCGGTTCCCTCCCCAATGCCCCGCACCAGGATCGGCATGCGAAGCGCAACGTTCGGGCCGCGTGGGACCCAGAGCGGCGCTTGCGAACCCTGGCCGAGATCTACCCGTATCGAGTCTGCGATAGCGCGCTCTTTGGTCCAGTGGGACTGCACGGCCAGCGCGAGCGGCAGCGGCATGGCGACGAAAGCCAGCGCGCCGAGCGCGATTCCACCGATTGCCACCCCGCGGCTGAGGAGCGTCCGGCGGCTTTTGTACTGAAGCCAGAGCATCGCGATCGCAATGGCTGCCAGCGCGAAGGCTGCGCCCGAGTCCCGCAACCATTCCACTCCTCCAAACGCCCGTCCGTTCTCCCCCAGCGTTTGCCATATCCCGAGCAGCGCCGCGAGCACGATCAATTGCGAAAAAACGAACGCCGCCAGTCCCGAATTCAGCCCCGCCAGCGCCGCGAAAGGCAGTGAGACAAACGCGAACAGCAGTAACTGCGACCACAGCAAGCCAGGCAGGCTGGAAAGGATCGGGAAGCCGTCGACGATCAGGATGAACAAATCGGCGAGAGCGACGGGCAGATTCACGAACGCGATCATAAACAGCAGCTTTGCGCCCAGCAGACTTCGCCAATCATAAGGACGCGTGATCCAGAATTGGCAATCGCCGGGGATGGCCTCGGCCAGCACCAGGCGTCCAATAAGGAATACGGCCGCAACCACGAGCCCCAGTTCAGCGAGCCAGGAATTGTTCGACTGGTGAAAGGCCGGAATATGCATGCCGGCGAATGCCATGGCGATTGCCACCACCAGCGCGATTTCGTACCTGAGGTAACGAACATCCTTCCTGAAAATGTGCAGAGCCTGGCGCATGCTTTCTATCCTTAAGCTGCTTTCGACCGGGCGCGCGCCAGCGTGACAAAGATGGCCCGCAGTGGCATGGGATGCGCGGTGATGTTGCGCACGTCGCCAAAAAACCGCCGGACTTCGTTAGCCGTGCGCTCAGGGTCGAAGTGCGTCTCGACGAAGCGAATGAGCGCGGGCGCCGTTTCCGGGCGCAGCCAATGGGATGGCCACGGATAGTCCAGCGGAACCAGCGGAGGTGAGTCCACCACCACCTCCACTTCGCGGAAGCGCGCGGTGAGCGACGTCATTTCCTCGGAAAATTGCAGACGCCCGCGATCCAGATAGCCGATGTGGCTGGCGAAGCTTTCGATCTCTCCCAGATCGTGCGACGAGATCAGGATGGTGGTTTCGCCCGCGCTTTCGAGCAGCCCATCGATCAGATCTTCGCGCACCAATGGATCCAGGCCGCTGAACGGCTCGTCCATCAGCAGCAGGCGCGGACGATAAGCGAGCGACGACGCGAGCGCGGTTTTCATCCTCATGCCCCGCGAAAGATGGCGAATCTGGCGATCGAGCGGCAGATCGAATTGGCGGATCAATTGGGCCGCGCGGGCGTCGTCCCAGCGCGGGTAAAAAGGCTTAAGGTAGGCGAGCAAATATTCCACCGTCATCCATTCCGGCAGTTCCTGGTTCTCGGAAACATAGCCGATTTGGGCGAAAGTATCCGGGCCCAGGCGGCGCGAATCGATGCCGAGCACTTCCGCCTGGCCGGAGGTGGGCCCCAGGATGTTCATCAAAATCTTGATGGTGGTGGTTTTGCCCGCGCCATTGGGGCCGGCCAGGCCGAATACGCTGCCCTCGGGAACGCTGAGATTCAGGCCGTCCAGCACAGGCACGCGGCGAAAGCGCTTGACCAGATCGGTGGCGCAAATCAAGTCGCTCATTTTTGCTTCCTCGCCACTGCCGGTATAGCGCCCTCAAGTCGAGACCAGTGCCGCTCCACGGCGTCGGTGACCTCATCCAGATCCAGGCCCAGCCGCTTGGCTTCCACCACCAATTGCTCCACCTCTTTCTTCAGAAGCGCGCCGCGTTCGGCGGCTGTCGAGGCCGGCAGTTCAGCCACCACGGTACCCAGCCCTGGACGCACTTCGATCAGGCCATCGGCGACAAGCTGGGTGACCACCTTATGCGCCGTGTTGGGATTGATTTTGAGCGCTTTGCTCAAAGCGCGGACGGAAGGGAACGGATCGCCCGGGCGCATTTGGCCCGAGATGACGGCTTTTTTCGCCGCGTAGACTACCTGTTCATACAGCGAGGCGCCAGGCTCAAAGGAAAGGCGGAACGGAATCACAGGTGTACTATAACAGATAATACACTGCTGTCAAGGGCCAGCCACTCGATTGGGCGAGAGGTAGCTACGACAAGCTCAACTGGCTGCTCTCAGTGGCGGGATTCGAGACGCGGCCTTGCGCCCCCCGGCCGACACGTATGCCTAACCAGAACATCGCACCCAAGCCGCCGAGCATCACGGTCACGGCGAGGTTCGGTAAGATCGCCACGTACAGGAAAAAACCTCCCAGGCTGCCCACCATCGCAAGTGAAAGAAGAATAAACACGATGCGTTCGATCATGCCATCCGCCGTGCAATTTACTGCCCACAGATCTTAGGGGGCGCCGAACTTTGGCTAGCGAGGTGCAAAACAAATGAGCGAAGGTGGAGGTGAGGACTTGAAAAACCTATTATTATACGCTTTGATGGCAGCGCTGCTGGGAGGCACGATGGCAGCGGGTCAGGAAAAAAATGCCGAGGCGGCGATAGTGCCCGTCCGTTTTCCGACACAACAACAATGGGCATTTTCTCCGGACGACATGAGGACAGTGGGCACTCTCGATTCCGGCCAAACCAGCAAGCCGGTGGAGTTCTCGCGGACGCCCAAATATAGGGCTTTCGTATTTGAGGGCAAAGGTCACGACCGAGTGGAAATAACGGTAGCCGGACCCGGACAAAAGGCCTACGTCGCTTTGGCCGATTCCACGCTTACTCCCGTCGCAAGCGGGTTAGGCCACTTGTCGGTAACGCTGCCCTATCATGGACCGGATACCGAAGCGTTCTACATCTTAGTGAAGAATCTGGGCAGCCCGGCGGCGCGGCTGACGGTTCATTTGGAGAAAATATCCGCCGCTCCGCAACAGGCGGCCGACGCTACGCGCTAACCGCGTGCGGCTCGTCCTTCTTAGAAAACACTCGGTTGAGCAACGCGCTGAAGCGCGGGGAAGCGCGGAGGTTGTCCAAGCGGGGATCCACACCGAGAGCGAAGATGGCGGCCGATTTTTCGTGATAGGCGCGTTCTAATTCCTGGAAGGCCAAGTCGCCATCGCCCAAAGCGTCGAACAGCACGGCCATAAAATAAGCGTCCACATAGTGCGTCTTGCGTACCTGGATCAACTCCGCCAGGATGGACATGGCTTCCTTTCGCCGGCCATGTTTCGCCAGGCAAGCACCCTCCGCCGCCTGAAGCCACGGCAGATCCGGAGACATGATCACCGCCAGCCGGTACTGCTCCAACGCCTGCGTCGGCTTTCCGCTATATTCCAGCGCCGCGGCGTAAAGCAGACGGCCCAAGTGCAAATAGGGATGCAGTTCCAGCGCCTTTTTCCCGCATGCCACGGCCGATTCATATTCCCGGCGGAAGAAACGGACCAGGATCTCGTTGGCCGGAACGGTGGGCCACAGTGAATGAGCAGCGCGCGCGCGCAACAAAATGTTTAAAGCGTCGTCCAGCCGGCTCTGGCTCACGTAGAGCATGGTCAGGCGCACGTAGACTTCGGGCGATTCCGGGCTCTCCTGCTGCGCCTGGAGCAGTTCCGTTTCCGCCTCCTCCACCTTGTGTTCGAACAGGTGCAAGCCGTGCGCACGGTCAGCGCGACGTTCGGGCGTCAGTCCGCCCAGTTCCACCGCCAGCTTGTGGGCCTGCAGGAACCCGTTGTACATCTCGCGCGGCATGCGCATTCCATAGGTGCCCAGCAGCAGGTAGCACAATGAGATGCCTTCAAACACGCGAAAATCCGACGGATTCTCGAGAGCGGCTTGTTGGAAGCAGTCCAGCGCCTTCTCGAATCCCTCGCGCGTGCGGCGGCTCCAGAAGTGCCAGCCCTGCTTCAGCAGGTCGTCGGAGTGCGGCACATCCAGCCGGTAGCCCAGCTTGGGCCGGTAGGTGATCCAGAGGCCGAATTCCCCCAGGATCTTTTTCACCTCGCCGATGGTGACGGCCACGGTGTGCTTGGACACCAGGTTGCCGTCCCAGGCTTGATTGATCATTTGCGCGTATCCGACATAGCGGCCGCGGTTGTGGATGAGAGCTTTCAGAGCATGGAACGCCTGCGGCCGGAGTTCCAACTCGTGGCCGTCTCTCAACAACGTCGTGGTTGTGCTGTCGAGCCGAAACGGCCCGAACGTTATCTGTTCCATCAGCGCCTTCCCCTTTACGTCCCCAATTTGAAAACGACGCTTTCGACTTCAGTTCAGCGAATCATATCACAAAATCGTGTGCAACGCGTTTCATTCCCAAGGCAACCGTTTCCGGGGGGCGGAGTGGTTGGACGCCGGGTATGGTCATCCGCGGCGCGCTTGCACCGAAACAGCAGCATCCAATCTTGTTCCGGGCGCGCCTTCCGCAAGATCAAAGCAAACTCAAGAAAGCCCCTTCGAGAATTGCCCCTTTTTTGACTTGGTGCTGGTGAAATCTCGAATAGAATCCCACTAATGGCACGATGGGGTGCATCTGAGTAACTCTGACGTAACGCCTTTGCCCTGCCACTAACTCTTGGGGAGACTATGAAAACTTTGAGTTTGCTTCGTTCGCAGGTCACTGCCTTTCTGGCACTGACTTTGTTGTTAGCGTTGTGTGTCCCAGCCGCGATGGCGCAGTCTTCCGGCACCTCAGGCCTAACGGGAACCGTCACCGATCCTTCGGGCGCCGCGATTCCCAACGTCACCGTGACGCTCACCAGCATTGCCACCGGGGCCGTCCGCACTGCCATCACCGGCACGGACGGCAACTACAAGTTCACGTTACTGCCGCCGGGCGATTATAAAGTCCGGTTCGCGGCTAACGGGTTCAAGACGGCCGAAGTGGGGTCCATCACCTTGAACGTTACCGAAACGCCGGCTTTGGATCGTGCTTTGGAAGTGGGCGCTCAAAGCGAGCAGATCACGGTGGAAGCGGCGGCCGAAGTGCTTCAGACCGAAAGCTCCACGCTAGGGACGGTAGTCAACTCGCAAAGCATCAACGACGCGCCGCTGGCGAGCCGGAACTATACCCAGATATTGAATATGTCCGCAGGGGCTGCTTCCGGCGTAAACGACGCCACTGCTCTGGGTAAGGGCACCCTGGACATGAGCGTAAACGGAGCGGCGCCGGAACAGAATAATTTCCAGATGGACGGCGTATCGGTGGTTAACGCTTTCGGCGCAGGTCTGGCCAAAGATTGCGGAATCTACGTCGGTATCCCGATCCCAAGCCCGGACGCGATTCAGGAATTTAAGGTGCAAACGTCCACTTATGACGCCAGTTACGGGCGCAACCCCGGAGCCAACGTGAATGTGCTTACTAAGTCCGGCAGTAACTCCTTCCATGGGACTTTGTTCGAGTTTTTCCGCAACGAGGATCTGGATGCTAATGGCTTCTTTCAGAACGCCGAAGCCGTCGGAAAGTCCGTCCTGCAGCAGAACCAGTTCGGCGGCACATTCGGCGGGCCGATCAAAAAAGATAAGCTGTTCTTCTTTGGAAGCTACCAGGGTACGCGCCAACTCAACGGAGTTTCGGCCCAAGGCAGCAGCAGCGTGTTCTTGCCGCCGATTCCGTCCGGCGACCGCTCCGCCCCTGGCTTCGCGGCTGCTCTGGGCGAGGAGAATTGCGCGGCCAATCATCCGGGGAATCCGAATTTTTCTACATTTGCCAGCGCCTTTGGAGGCCTGCAGATCGCTTGCGACGGTTCCAACATCAACCCTGTGGCGCTGGCTATCTTGAACGCCAAGAATCCGAACGGTAGCTACTACATGGTGGGGTCGAATACGGGAAATTATCAGCAGACGAACGTTCAGCATACCTGCCAAATACACGGGCGATCAGTATATCGCGAACGTGGATTACCTGCTGAACTCCAAGAACACTCTGGCCATGCGCTACCTGTTTACGGAAGATCCGCAGGTCAACCCTTTTGGTAGCGGCGTGCCGGGCACTCCTGTGGATAGCTACTATGCCAATACGAACGCGGTTCTGAGGCTTACCAGTCTGATCAGCAACAACTTTGTGAACGAAGCTCGCGCCACCATGCAGCGGAATATCGCGAACGGAACCGATCACGTACCCCAGTACACAGCGCAGTCAGTTGGCATCACCCCCATTATCCCGCAGGAGACTCACCCGCCCGTGACGGTAATCCTGAATGCCTATGGTATCGGTGGAACCCTGTCCCCCTACGTCGGCCCAGCCACGCAGGTCAATTTTGGGGACCAGATTTCCTGGTCGCACGGCAAGCACACCATTCGCGCCGGCGGGGAGTTTGAGGATGACCAGTGGAACCTTTCGTTCAAATCCCTGCTGACCGGATTCCTTTTCATCCCAGGATTTGACGATTTCCTTTTGGGGCGGCCGGGCTTGGCGGGCTGCGACGTTGCGGGCGGCTGCAGTCCCGCCAATCCGGGAAACACTACTGGAGCACCGGTCGGGACATACCTTTTCTGTCTATTCTGCGTGCGCAGCGGACCGAACGGCATTATTCATGGTTACCGCGAGCGCGACGTAGCCGGTTTTGTGCAGGACGACTGGAAAGTGAATGCCCGCTTGACGCTGAACCTCGGCGTCCGATGGGAATACGACGAAATGCTCGGCGACCATTATGGAAACCTCACCAACATCTGGCCGAGCCTGATGCAGGGCGTTACTCCGCCGACCACGCCGCAACAGACCACCAACGCCTTGATCGGGTACGTGGTGCCGAACAATTTCGCCGCGCATTATGGGAACCCTCCAGCCGGTGTGACCACGGTGGGTTCGTCCGCTCCCACCCAAAATGGTACTCCGTGGAACAACTTCGGCCCGCGTTTCGGATTCGCCTACCAGCCGAAAAAGGACGGCAAGTTAGTGGTGCGGGGCGGCGTCGGCCTATTCTACGATCGCGTCGGCAGCAGCAAGTTCGTGCACGCGGTAGAGCAGGGCGATCCCTATGCGGTCACTTTGGACGTCGCTAGTCCTTTTGCCGCTGCTCCTTATAGCCTCGCTAATCCGTTCCCGACCACCCCGTTGGGGTTCACGCCCCGCTATTTCAATCCGGCTTACGCCTCCAATTGCGGCAATGAATTGGCGTTGTGCACCTCGGATATAAACCAGCCCTTCTATTCGCAGGTTCACACGCCTCTGAGCCGGCAATACAATTTCGGCATCCAGTATGAATTCGCGCGTTCGTGGGTATTAGAAGTGGGCTACGTTGGATCGAGCGGCATCAATCAAGCCGACTATAATCACAACTACAACACGGCCATACTCGCCAGCGCAAACAATCCAGTGAACGGCCAAACTACCACGACAACGGCCAATGCCGACGCGCGCGTGCCTTATCTAGGATATGATCCGGCAGGCCTGCAAGGCACCGGATACGATGGTATTTACAATTACAACAGCCTTCAGGTGACAGGGCGTAAACAGTTCTCGCACGGGCTCACTATGCAGGCCGCCTACACTTGGAGCAAGGATCTTACTACTCTGAACGGAGACGGGCAATCGAACAGTAATGACGCCAGTTTCCTGAGTCAGCAATACGGTCCGGCTTATTTCGCCCATCCGCAGCGGTTCATCGTGTCGTATTCCTACGACCTCCCGTTTGGCCATCCCAACAACGCTTTGCTGAAGAAGGCGGCGGAGGGATGGACGATGACCGGCAATATTGTCGTCCAGGATGGGAGCCCGCTCACGTTTACAAACACAGCCGGCGGCTCGGCTTATGGCACCGGCAGCGCCGGCAGCGGCGAAGGCGGGTCGGCCCGCGCTCAGTTGTGCCCCGGCGCTACCTATAGCAACCTGCAGACTGGCGGCGGCATCACGTCTCGGCTCGGCGGAAGTAACAGCGCCAACGGCTACATCAATACGGCCGATTTTTGCGCTCAGCCCGCCATTATGCCGGATGGAGTCACAATAACGAGCCAAGCTGCGTGTCCCACCTGCGCAACTTTGTTTGGCAACTCGGGCCTCGGCATCATCCTCGGACCAGGCAACGTCAACTGGGACACCTCGTTCCTGAAGACCACTCACATCACGGAGAAAACCACTCTCCAGTTCCGGGCGGACTTCTTCAACATCTTGAACCACCCGCAGTTTTCTAATCCCGGCGTAGCTCAGAACACGCCGAACACTTTCGGTGTGATAACCACCACCGCGGTCAATCCACGCATCATCCAGTTCGCGCTGAAGTTCATGTTTTAAGCTTTGCGATCCGGTTGGCCGTAGGTTTCCTGTTACGGCCAACCAGTTTCTCTCCTCAGCCCGGTTCCCCCGCCGCGACGGGCGAATTTCTTAGCCTCTTCTTTGCCGCGCAAATTTGCTTCAGTTTTGATTTTCTCTCTCCGTGGATCTGGCATACAATCCTGCTAATAGTGGGTTGCGTGCAGGTTAGTTCCGGGCTCTCTTCTTATCTATTCCTGATTAATTATGTCGATCCTGCTCGCCGTGTGTTTGCAGGATTAAATCAGTCAACGTAGAGGACTTAAAAGGAGAAGGGTATGAGATCGAAGACGCTGCTTCGTGCGCAGCTTGCTCTGCTGACACTGCTGTTCGCTGTTTGCGTGCCGTCGTTGATGGCACAATCGGCCGGTACATCGGCCCTGAGCGGAACCGTCACCGATCCGTCGGGCGCCGCGGTTCCGAACGTTACTGTCACCATCACCAGTAACGAAACCGCCCAAAGCCGCACCACCACCACTGGAACCGACGGCGTCTATAAATTCTCCTTGCTCCCGCCGGGAAGCTATAAGATCCGTTTCACCGCCACCGGATTCAAAACCGCCGAAGTGGGGGCGATCAATCTCGCGGTGACCGAGAGCTCCACGCTTGATCGTACGTTGGAGGTTGGCCAGCAGTCCGAGCAAGTGACGGTGGAGGCATCCGCCGAAACGCTGCAGACCGAGAGTTCCACGCTCGGAACCACCGTCGGGGGATCGACGGTGACAGCCCTTCCCTTAAGCAATCGCAACTACACCCAGGTGCTCGGTATGTCCGCTGGTGCGAACGCCAATGTCAACAACGCCACTAGCTTCGGAAAGGCCACTACGAATTACAGCACCAATGGCGCCGATCCCGGGCAGAATAACTTTCAGATGGACGGCGTTGCGATTAATAACATCGCAAACGGCGGCAGTTCCGGCGATTGCGGCATCTACGCTGGAATCCCGATTCCCAATCCGGATGCGATCCAGGAATTCAAAATCCAGACATCCACTTATGACGCCAGCTACGGACGCAACCCTGGCGCCAACGTAAACGTTATAACTAAGTCGGGTTCCAATGCCTTCCACGGCGGTGTGTGGTATTTCTTCCGCAACGAAGATCTGAACGCTCGCGACTTTTTCGAGAACGCGGACGAAGGCGGAAAACAGCAGATTCTCCGGCAAAACCAGGTGGGCGGATCGATTGGCGGGCCGATCAAGAAGGACAAGCTCTTCTTCTACGCCAACTATCAGGAGACCCGCCAGTACAATGGCGCCGTCAATGGGATTGGTTACGAAGCCGTAACTCTGCCCCCGATCCCCGCGGGCGATCGTAGTGCGCCCGGCTATCAGGCCGCCTTGGGCGCCGCGCTATGCCCAGCCAACCACCCCTCTGACGCGAGTGCCTATTTGACGTACCTTGGCTTCATACCGGGATTTCCGAACGTCGCTTGTAACGGGTCCAACATCAACCCGGTCGCATTGAATATCCTCAATATCAAGCTTCCGAACGGCCAATACTACATTCCGACCAACACCTCGGGGGATTTCCTGCCGACCACAATCACCGATCCCGCCACTTACGAAGAACACCAAGTGATTCTGAACGGCGACTATGTGATCAGCAGCAAGAACACGCTGGCCATGCGGTATTTGTATACCAAGAATCCGCAGACCCTGCCGCTGGCCGGCGGTCTTCCCGGCGCTCCGGCAAGCGTTCTCTACTCCAATACGGACGCGGTAATTAAACTCACCACGCTGATCACGCCCACCTTGGTGAATGAACTCCGCGGATCGTTCCAGCGCAATTACCAACATGAGACGGACACCACGCCGTCTACGCCGCAGGCGTTGGGAATAACGCCCGACATTCCGCAAGAAACGGAAATGACCCCGTTCATCATTGGAAATACGGGCGAGACCATTGGCGGTACCTTGGCGCCGTCCTACAGCCCGACCACGCAGATGCAAATCGCCGACCAAATTTCCTGGTCGCATGGAAGACATACTTTCCGCGCCGGCTATGAATACGAGGAGACCCAGTGGAACATTACGTTCGGCGGTTTAATCCGAGGCCTCATCGTTTTTCCGACCTTCGCCGATTTGATGATCGGAAAAGGAGGATGCGCACCGGGCGATGCGACGTGCAATCCAGGGAACCCCGGCAGCACCACCGGCTTCCCGTACGGTGAGATCGTGGAGTGCCTCTTTTGCACTCGCAGCGGCCCCGGCGGCCTGATCCACGGCTACCGGCTGCCAAATCAGGATGCCTTCTTCCAGGACGATTGGAAGGTCAGCAACAAGCTCACCCTTAACATAGGCGTTCGTTATGAATATGACGGGGTTTTCAGCGATAAATACGGAAACCTGACTAATATCTGGGCCAGTCAGCTCGATAGCTTGCCGGTACCCCAAACAGCGCCCACCAACATCTTCAATCCTGGCGCTGCATATCTGGCCGGCAACGTGGTACCCAACAACTACAGCACGGCCACCTGGGGCCCCTTGCCCGCTGGCGTCTTGCAGTCCAATAAAAGTCTTCCGATCCAAAATGGGCCTCCCAAAGACAACTTCGGACCACGTATTGGGTTCGCCTGGCAGGCTGCCCCCAAATTCGTAATTCGTGGCGGATTTGGAATATTCTATGACCGCATCGCCGGCGACCGTTTCGTGCATTCGGTGGAACAGGGCAACCCTTACGGCGAAACTTTGGACTATGGCGCTGTGAATCCATATACCTTGGCGAGTCCCTATCCGGCCACTCCTCCCGCCGGCGTATTCGCTGCGCGATATGCAAACCTCCAGACCGGCGCTTATTCTGCCCTGAATACTCCGGCACTCGACCAGTCTGTGCATACACCGCTGGTCCGACAATATAATCTAACGTTCCAGTACGAGTTGGTTCACACCTTGGTGTTGGAGGCTGGCTACGTCGGAGCGAGCGGAATCAACCTGGTGGATACATACCATGACGTCAATGCCGCGCAACTGGCCAGCCCGAGCGATCCGATCAATGGGCAGACGACCAACACCGCGGCCAACGTCCAACTGCGCGTTCCGTATCTCGGCTATCAGCCGACGGGCTATCAAATCACGGCCTTCGACGGCATTTACAATTACAACAGCCTGCAAGTTACTTTGCGAAAGCAATTCTCGCATGGGTTGACCTTGCAGGCCTCCTACACTTGGAGCAAGGATCTCACCACCCTGACATCCTCAAACTTCAACAACATTTCCGCGGACAGCAATAATCCGTCCAACCTGGCGCAGCAGTATGGCCCGGCATATTTCAGCCACCCGAATCGGTTCATCATCAGCTACAGCTATGATCTGCCGTTTGGGCAACACACGGGCGGTCTCGGATTACTCGCCAACGGATGGAACGTGTCCGGTGTTACGACGGTCCAGGATGGCGTACCTCTGACCATTGCCGATACCGCCATCGGCACGGCTTATGGGACGGGCGGCTTCGCGATCATCCGCGCACAAATGTGTCCGGGCGAGACCTACGGCAACATCGCTTCGCCGGGCGGCATCGACCAACGTCTTGGCGGCGGCAACGGCGGCCCGGGTTACTTCAATGTAAATGCGTTCTGCCCCGGCATCGTTGCTCCCAATTCCCCGGACGGCTCGACACTCTTCGGCAATACCGGCCAGGGCATCATTCTTGGGCCGCCGCAGTTCAACTTTGATATTTCGATTCTCAAGAACTTCCGGTTCACCGAACGTCAATCGTTGCAGTTCCGGACCGAGTTCTTCAACGCATTCAACCATCCGCAGTTCCTGCCGCCTGGCAATCAGGCGCCGGCTCCCGGCGGGCTACCCGGGGAATTGAACGTGAATTCGCCCGCTAATTTCGGCCAGATCAATGAGCTTTCGGTGAGCCCTCGCGTTCTCCAATTCGGGCTGAAGTACATTTTCTAGCAGGGCCTATGAAAAAGTCCAAAACGTAGCGGGCCACAGATGAACGCAGATCAACGCAGATTGAAAACAAAAATACTTATCCGCGTTCATCGGCGTTTATCTGCGGCCAGATTGCTTTTTCCAGCACCCTGCTAATCTAAGCATTGTGTCTTCCGGCTGGCCGCGATCCAAAAGGTCGCGGCCGGGTCCGGCTTGTCGCCTGATATACTGCCACTTCATGCGCAGCCTTTGTGTTCTCGTTCTGGCCGCCTGCGTGTTTCCCGCGTCCGGCCAAATCGCACCCGGTGACTGGCCGAATTACACGCGCGATCTGGCCGGAACCAAGTATTCTCCGCTCGATCAAATCACCCCCGCGAACGTCCGGAAACTCGCTCCCGCCTGGACCTTCACGCTTCGAGCCGAGGTTCCGCCCGCGAACAGCGTCGCGTCTTCGGACGATCCATTTGCAACACCCGGCGCGGCACGTACGGTAACCTCCGCCGCCACGCCCATCGTGGTCAACGGCGTCATGTACCTGCCCGCGGGCACGCGCGTTCTAGCGCTCGACGCGGTCACCGGCGCCGAAATCTGGAGCTATTCGTTGCCCACCGGATTGGCCTCACAACGCGGCGTGGCCTACTGGCCAGGCGACAAGCAGAATCCGCCGCGCATCCTGTTCACCTCGGGCCACAAGCTGATCGCGCTCAATGCCAACACCGGCAAAATCGATCCCGGATTCGGCAACGAAGGCCAGGTAGACATGGTGGTGCCGTACTCGGGCGTACCCACCATATACAAGAATGTCGCGATGATCGGCGCCACGGTGGGCGAAGTGCCCGCGGGTCCGCCCGGCGATTCGCGTGCCTACGACGCGCGCACCGGCGCCAAACTGTGGGATTTTCATTCCGTCCCGCGGCCTGGCGAATTGGGTCACGAAACCTGGCTCGATGACGGCTGGAAGGGACGCTCCGGCGTGAATGTCTGGGGCTGGTACATGACCGTGGATGAAGAGCGCGGAATCGTTTATATGACGTTCGGCGGTCCGGCGGCCAATTACTGGGGCGGCGACCGTCCGGGCGCGAATCTATTCGCCAATTCCGTGGTCGCGGTGGATGCCGTCACGGGCAAGTACAAATGGCATTTCCAAACCATCCATCATGACCTGTGGGATTCCGATCTGCCACCTGCGCCCAGCTTGATCGACATCGTTAAGGACGGCAAAAGAATTCCAGCGCTCGCGCAGATCGGCAAAGCCGGCTGGATGTTCATTCTCGATCGCACCAACGGAAAGCCGGTGTTTGGCGTCGAAGAGCGTCCGGTTCCGAAGGGCGATGTGCCGGGCGAATGGTATTCTCCCACCCAGCCGTTCCCGTTGAAACCGCCGGCGCTGGCGCGCGTGAGTTTTAAGCCCGAAGACATTGTCACGGCCGAAGATACTACTCCCGAGCACGCCAAAGCCTGTCGCGAAGTCTACGAAAAGAATGGCGGGTTCATGAACGAGGGCCCGTTCACGCCCTGGAACTTCCACGTGGACGGAACGCCGCCCAAGAGCACCATTCAGTTTCCCGGCGGCACCGGCGGCGTGAATTGGGGCGGCACGGCGGCCGATCCCAAAACCGGCTACGTCTTTTTGAACACGCACGATGGGGCGTTAACGGGATGGATCGAGAAAAAGAAACCGGGCGGTAATTACGGCCGCGGAACCGAAGGGTCGGATCAGCCTTACGATCGCGGGAGCGTTGACGGCCCGGGCCCGTATCACGGATTCAGCGCAACGGTGAAGGACGCGAACGGCCGCGTAATTGGAAACTGGCCGTGCCAAAAACCGCCCTGGGCGCGGCTGGTGGCGGTGAACGCGAACACCGGCGACATCGCCTGGCAAACGCCGCTGGGCTTGGTGGAAGGGCTGCCGGAGGGCAAGCAGAATCTGGGATCGAGCGGCAGCGCGGGGCCGCTGGCCACGGGCGGAGGTTTGGTGTTTATCGGCGCGACGAACGATCACCGCTTCCGGGCGTTCGATTCCCAGACCGGCCAGGAGCTGTGGGCCGCGAAGTTGAGCAAAACCGCGAATGCGAATCCGATGACGTATCGGGGCCGGGACGGCAAACAGTACGTGGCAATCATGGCCACGGATTCACTGGTCGTATTCGCGCTGCCCTCGACTGAACCTAATGCCAAGCCTGCAGTCGCGCGCTGATATCGATTTTCCATTGCTCATAGTCGGTGCCCATGCGGGCGCGGGCGGCTTCGGGCATAAGATCCACTGCTTCCTCGATGGAGGGAGGCTCCGCCTCGGCCAGCACGCCGAACCCCAGCGCATCGGCCAGCCGATCCGCGCATTGCACCAGGTGCACGATGCAGAAAGAATCCCGATCCAGTTGCCGATGATGGTTGGCGATCACCTCTTCCAGTTCCGGCGGGAAGGGCAGTTGCTGCATCAGCCACGCCCCGGCCTCGCAATGATCGATGTCGAACAGCTCCTTTTCCATCATCAGGAGATCGAAATGCTGTTCGCCCGAAACGGCCAGCAGGTTGGAGTAGGGCTCGGGATATTTCACCAGCAACGCCAGGCGTCCGATATCGCGCAGCAGGCCGGCGACATAAGCGAAGTCTGCGTCCATGCGCGCGGCGCGCGCCAGTTTCTCAGACAATAGCGCCACTGCCAGACAGTTTTGCCAGCAAGCTCGCAGGGCTTTGATCTTCAGCGCGGGCGTCACGAAATCTTCCAGGGCGCGGGTGAACGTGATGGCCTTCACCCGATCCAAGCCCAGCAGAATAATGGCGTGCGAGATGGTCCTGACCTGCCGCTCCAGCGCGAACAGCGGTGAATTGGCGAGCTGCAACACGCGCGTTGCAAACACCGGCTCGGCGGCGATCAGTTTGCCCACTTCGTGAATGTCGACGTCCTCTTTCGACACGGTGGCCATCAATCGTTTTGCCACCCAAGGAAACGGCGGCAGTTCATCCAGCGCCCAGGGCGTACGCTTGACGGGTGTTTCCTGAACGGGCTCAGTTTGCAGTTCGGCCATATTTCTCCTCGCTGGCGGAAAGGCCGGCGGGCGCCTGTCCTCCAGATTTGCTTATCGGCGACGCCGGGTTGAGCTTGAGAGCTCCGCCTGATTTGGACGATGAGTTCTCTTCATATGCAAACTGTCATTGATTCCCCCGCCGAAGAGGATGTGCGCTTTCTGGGCTACCGGCTGGAAGTGATCAGCCACTGGGCTCCTTCGCAACGCAAAGTAGCCACCGCGAAAGCCATCTCCGAACGCCTTACCTCCATCGCCCGCTGCGCCCTGGTGCGCCCCGATATCGCGGACCTGCTTCACCTGAGCTGCCAACTGCTGGACGATTTCTTCGCCGTCGACGAGCGCATACAGCACGACCCACTCGACGAGGAGATCGTGCAGCAGGCCCTCGACGCTTATTGACGCATCGCGCATTGCGCATCCAACAGGCATATTATCGTACCCAAATCGAAAGGCGGCTCATGCATCCAAGACCTCGCGCCTGTCTTGCGGCGGCCCTGCTGTTCTCCTGGCCACTCGCCGCGCAATGGAAGCATCTCCCGTCCAAAGGCCTTCCCAAAACCGCGGACGGCCAAGTCAACCTTCGGGCGCCCGCGCCCCGCATGCCGGACGGCCATCCCGATCTTTCCGGCATCTGGGAGCCGAACGCCAACAAGTATCTCCGCGATATCGCGGTGGACCTGAAGCCCGGCGATGTCCCCTTTCAGCCTTGGGCCAAGGCGCTCTACGACCAGCGCACCGACGGCTCGCATTCCAAGGAAGATCCCGACGCCAACTGCCTGCCGCAAGGCGTGCCCAAGATCGATGCGGCGCCCGCACCCTGGAAAATCGTCCAGACACCCGGCATGATCCTGATCGTGTATGAAGCGTTCAACCTCTGGCGCCAGGTATTTCTGGATGGCCGCGAACTGGAGCGGGACGCCAACCCGACGTGGATGGGTTATTCCACCGCGCGATGGGATGGCGACACGCTGGTGGTGGATTCACGCGGGTTCAACGGCAAAGCGTGGCTCGATCAGCTCGGCAAGCCATCCACCGAAGCCCTGCACGTTACCGAACGCTTCCGCCGCAAGGATTTCGGCCACATGGATCTTCAGATCACCATCGACGATCCCAAAGCATACACGAAGCCTTGGACCGTCAATGAAGATGTCCATCTGCTGACCGACACGGAGTTGCTGGAGTTTATTTGCAACGAAAATAATCGGGACGTGGCTCACTTGCCCGGCCAATAGCTATTTTTTGTGTCCGCCGCCATGCGAGTGTCCGCCGCCGCCTGAATGGCCATGCCCGCCGAAGTGTCCGCCACCTCCGCCGGAATGTCCGCCTTCAGAATGGCCGGACGATCTGGGAGCCGAGTAATGCGGCGATGAGACGCTTCCGCCGTATGCCCGGGACCCGCCGCTTGAGTAGCCACCGCGGTAGCTACGTGCGGATGCCGCGCCGGAATAACTGCGCGAGTTTCCGTAGCTATAACCGCCGCCCCGATAGCTGGAGCCGTAATTTCCGTAGCTATTGTAACCGCCCCTCGCGGCGCTTTGCGTCAGACCGCGATAGGCTTCCATCTGCCGGCTGTTACCCTGATAGCCGCCCTGATAGCTGGAACGATAGTTCGAATCGCGATAGCTGGAATCACGATAGCCGGAGCCGTAGCCCGAGCGCCCCGCCCAGCCTCGGCTACTATACCCGTTCCCATACGGAACGCCGAGCCGGTGGCTGGGATCGTGTACCCAAGCGGCGCGGGTAGCGTACCCATAGCCTCCGTGAAACCCGTAACCGCTGTATCCATGGAATCCAAAATGGCTGAAAAACAGACCGTTCAAAAAGATGCCATGGGTCAACCAACTTAAGCCCCAGCCCCATCCGCCAAAGCTCACCAGTCCCGTGAACAGGGCGCCCAAAAACGTGGCGACGCCGTACACGATGCCGTAACCGGGCGCTGGATATCCGAGAGGCGGATAGACCCCATACACCGGCGGGCCCCAAACGTACTCGGGATTGTAAACCGGCGGATAGACCACTTGCGGATCGGTGGGCTGAATCGCAATGGCGTTCTGGCCGTTCTGCTGTTCATAAGTGACGCGCTGCTGCGGGGTATCCGTCAAACGTCCGTTGTCGCGGGCTGAAGCGCGGAGCCGCTGGATGGCGTCCATCAGGTCGGCTTGTTGCGAAAGAAACGCGTTGCCGAGATCGGTGGCCCATTGGATGTCGCGCGTCAGCATATTCATCACATCCGGGAACGCCACCAGCGCTTGCACGCTGGGATCCCAATTCTGCTGCTTGGCGGCTTCGATCAGATCGCGGCCCCGCAGAGCCGCGTTGGCCTGCATCCACTGTTGAGCTTGCGCCAATTCTAACGGATAGGTACTGGCCGCGAGAACCTCGCTCAGCAGCATATCGGGATACAGAGCGATGGGCGCCGCCAGATTGCTCAGCTCTTGCGGAGAGAGAGTTGGTTGGCCGGGAGTTGGTACGCTAATGTTCGGTTGCGGTTGGTAGGAACCTTGGGGCTGGTAGTAGGGAGCGGCCGGCTGCGGCGGATATTGCGCCAGGGCGGGCAAGCTGAGACCGGCCAATGAGGCGGCGTATAGCATGATGGCTCGGTTCATAATCGCGGCGCGCTCCAGTCGTTCCCCTGGACGTGTCCGAATCGCCCGCGGTCACGTGGCCAGCCATTAATTTACAATAATGAGTCCGCTCGGTAGTATTTTGGAACGTTTCCATGCCCAGTGGGTCCATTCATTTGACTTGGCAGCGGAAGCGAGGTTCGCATCTCAAGCGGTAAGATATGCCCACCCAGGAAGCCAGAGTCGAAATCCGTGGAGAGAAGTCTTCCGTCTGGGCTTCCTATCCTCTCCCCTTGCTGGCTATCTTAATCGTCCTTATTCTTTTCGTCTTCTTTTTGCACCCGCCACGGTGACGCTGGACGGCTATAGCCATCTCTACGGAGGCCAGGCGCTCAGGTGGATGCTGGACGGCACTCCCGGGTCCATGGCAATTTCTCGTACAACTCTCCGCTGCTTCCGAACTGGCTTTGTGGGCTGCTTTTGTCGGTATTGTCAGCGATCCTGCCGGCCGAGCTGGCGCTGAAGTTGCTCGTCGTGCTAACCGGCGCGGCGCTCCTTGGCAGCCTCTATTTCTGCATCGACTCCACGCGGTATCAGCCACGCCAGCGAGCCAAGGTGCTCATCGTTCTGCTTCCCTTCGCCTTGAATGCCTTCCTCACTCTGGGTTTTACTTTCTTGATCAGTTCTTCCATCTGTATCTTCGTTCTCGGGCTCCTTCTGCGTCACGGCCTGGCGATGCCGCTTCGCCTTCAATGTGGCCATCGCATGCCTGCTAATGCTCGCGTATTTTTTCAACCCGTTGCCGGTGATTGTAAGTTTCCTGTTTCCGTGCGCTTATTTCATAGCCGAAGCCATCGGTTATGGGCTTGACGGATGGAGCCGTTTCGTCGCGACGCTGCCTCGACAGGCGCTCGCCCTTTGGCCATGGCTGCCCCCGGCGTGCCTGGGCCCGTGGTTTTACTTCCGGCTGGCTGGATCTGCTCCGCCAGCCGCCTATTCGATCCCATTAAACTTGAAAAATCGCACCCTGGAAGTGGCCAAGGAGGCTTTTTTAGCCATCGCGCCAACTTCTACCGCAGCCATGCTGTTTAATGCGTTATTAGCCATTCTTTTCGCCGGCATCGTGCTCTCGCCCCGCAAGCTGTTCGCGCAGAATCGGCTCCGATTTACGAGCCTGGCCGCCTTGCTGTCCTTCAGTGTGGCTCTCTTTTTCATTGTGCCGGAACGAGTAGGAGATGGATCAGATATATTCAACAGATTTTTGTTGTACACGGCCATCTTTTTGGTTCTGCTGGCGCTTTCTAGTGGAGCCTTTGACACCCGTCTTCTGACGCTGTGCTCTCTTCTTGCGGCGCTTTCCGTGCTTGCATTCGCCGGGGAGTATTGGCTGGTATCCAAGCGGCTGGCGCCGGCCGTCGCCGAAGTGAACGCCGCCATGGGCGCCATTCCGAGGCCTTCGCGAATACTGATTCTGGGATATCGCATGATGCCGTCCTGCGACCGCTGGTCCCTGCTAGAGAGAACCGCTCCGGAGGATCATTGGGCGCTGGCGGGCGCTCTCCGAAATCAACTTCTGGTCCTGAACGACTATCAGGCCAACACCTCACACTTTCCGCTCCAATATGTAACGACGCGATACGCGGGCCTGATTAACGACGTAGATTTGATCAAGGGCCGAAATAGAGAAGCCTGGCTGGAGACCCTACAGAGTGATCCCGGCGTCGACTTTATCGTGTCTTGGGGAACGCCCAGTGGAGTCACCACTTGTCCGGGTTCGGTGGATCCGCCTTTCGAGCAACAGCTCAAACAGCGATACAATCTGCTATTTTCCGAACGGGGCGTCTCGCGCGTCCAACTGTGGCGAAAACGCTGAGCCGAGCCCAAATGCCGTAGAATGGAGGTTCAAACGCCTGACGTCATAATGACTGTTATGAATGTTGCCAGATGACCATATCGATTCTGGTGCCACTGTACAACGAGGAAGAGTTTGTGGCGGCATTGCTGGAGCGAGTGCTTGCGGCTCCGTTGCCAGAAGGTTTCGGGCGGGAGATCATCGTCGCCGACGACGGCTCAACGGATTCTTCCGTCCAGGAAGTGGAGGCCGTTCAGGCCAGGTTTCCCGGTGTCATCCGGCTGCTGAAGAGCGAACAGAATCAGGGCAAGGGGGCCGCTCTTCGCCGCGCTATCGCCGAAGCCCGTGGCGAGTTTTCGATTATCCAGGATGCCGATCTGGAGTACGATCCCAACGAATACGTGAAACTGTTGCGGCCGCTCGTCGATGGACGCGCGGATGCGGTGTTCGGTTCCAGGTTCATGTCCAGTGGCGAGCGGCGTGTACTGTACTTTTGGCACTCCCTCGCTAATCATCTGCTGACGGCGATGTGCAACATTTTTGCCGACCTGAATCTCACCGATATGGAAACCTGCTACAAGGCCTTTCGCACCTCCTTGCTGCAAAGTATTCCATTGCGCAGCCAGCGTTTCGGGTTTGAGCCTGAGATTACCATCAAATTAGCGAAAAGGCAGGCACGCATCTATGAGACGCCCATCAGCTATAGCGGACGCACTTATGAAGAAGGCAAGAAGATCGGACTCAAGGATGCCTTCGAAGCTTTCTGGGTGATTGTGAGGACGGCGCTTTCGCGCGACATTTACCTGGCGAAAGACAAGGACATTCTGGACGCCTTTGCCGGCGCGCCCAATTTCAATCGCTGGATGGCGGACACCATCCGGCCGTACGTCGGCAGGCAGGTGCTCGAAATTGGAGCGGGCATGGGCAATCTCACGCGGCAGCTCTTGCCGGGACGAAAAAGATATGTCGCCACCGATATCGACCACGATCATCTGAAGCGCCTCAGTAATCGTTTATCGCATCGCCCGAATCTGGAAATCGCGGAGCTGAACGCCGCGCTGGCCGAAAATCATGCTCCCTTTCAAGGCCAGATGGACACCGTGATCTGCCTCAACGTTCTGGAACACATTGAGGACGATCTGGAGGCTTTGCGGAATATCCGCTCGCTGCTCGGGGACGGCGGGCGCGCGGTGATCCTGGTTCCCTCCGGGCAAAGCATCTACAATTCCCTGGACGAAGAACTCGGGCATTTCAGGCGGTATTCGGAAGATCAATTGCGGGAAAGAATGACCGCCGCCGGGTTTGATGTAGAAACTATATTGCGCTTTAATCGCGCCTCGCGGCCGGGATGGTGGCTCAACGGAACCATTCTGAAACGCAGGACCATCAGCCGCCTGCAGCTCCGGAATTTCGATCGCCTGGTGTGGCTGTTGCGGCGCGTGGACGCCTATCTGCCGTGGCCGCAGACCTCCATCATCGGAATCGGGCGCAGGAGAGCCGAGATTCCGCTGGCCGATATTGCCCACAACGAATTTTCCGCGCGCGAGGCCTAGCGCAGCTGAAAAAAGCAATCTGGCCACAGATAAACGCAGATGAACACGGATAAGTGTTTTGTCTTTAATCTGTGTTCATCTGTGTTCATCTGTGGCTCAATTCGCCGCGTTTTGAGGCTTGAATCGCGTAATCGGCCGCGCGATAGGCCAGCGCCTGAATGGTAGCTGTCGGCTGCTGCCGCCCTGCGGTGACGAAGCTGCTACCGTCCACGATCAGCAGATTCGGAATATCGTGCGCCCGGTTGTTGCGATCCACCACGGATTTCTTCGGATCGTTGCCCATGCGGCAGGTGCCCATCAAATGGCGCGACGGCATCATATCCGGTTGGAGCGCGATCCCCATTTTCCAGACCTTCTTCGCTCCGGCCGCCTCCAGAATTTCAACTTGTTTGTCCAGCAGCCACTGCATGGTGGCGACGTCATCGGGGTGATAATCGAAGGTGACGCGCAGTGCGGGCAGGCCCCAGGCGTCCTTCACGTCCGGATCGAGCGAAATGTTGTTCCGCAATTGGGGCAGGGAACTGGAGTGCGCCAGCACGGCCATGCTGTGAGTGAAATACTCGCTCAGAAGTTTCTTATATTCGGCGCCCCACTTGGGCGCGTCCGCCGGCATTCCATGCAGCGCGAAACTGGCTGGGTAATAATCGAAGCGCGCGTCGAGTCCGCCGCCTCCGTAGAAGCCGCGCTTGGGATCGGCGCGATAATAATCGTGGATCACGCGCGTATCCACGATGCTTTTGTACTCGTTCAGCGGATGCTCGAACAGCCCCAGCGCTTCGCCACCGTTATCCCACATCAGATACTTGCCAACCAGGCCGCTCGAATTCGCGAGCCCCTGAGGAAAGCGCTGCGATTTCGACAGCAGCAGCAATCGTGCCGTCTCCGCGCCATTCGCGCATAGCACTACCGCCTTCGCGCGCTGGAAAATCTCGCGGCGATTCGCATCGAAATAAACCGCGCCGGTCACGCGTCCTTGCCCGTCGGTGTCGATCTTGCGGACATAGGAATTAGGGCGGATCTCGCACCGCCCGGTTTTTTCGGCAACCGGAATCACCGAAACCAGCGTGCTCGACTTAGCGCGCATCTCGCACCCGAACGATTCACAGAATCCGCAATGAGCGCACGCTGCCCGGCCCTGGTAGGGCTTCGACAGAATCGCCATCGGCGCTGGATAGGGATGTAATCCTAGCTTTTTCGCCGCTCGATCGAACAACACGCCGGACGATTTTACCGGCATCGGCGGGAGAGGATACGATTTCGACCGCGGCCCTTCGAACGGATTCGAGCCGGCCAGGCCCGAGATGCCCAAATCGTATTCAGCCTTGGTGTAGTACGGTTCCAGATCGGCGTATTTAATCGGCCAATCGGCCAGCCCGGCGCCCGCCACTTCGCCGAACAGGCTGCGCTCTTCAAAATCGCTCTCGTGAAATCGCCAGTAATTCGCGGTGAAATGGACGCTGCCGCCGCCCACCTGCCGGCCGTACTCGACGGCCTTGACCGGCTTGGCCTGTTCGGATTCGTTTCTGCGATACGTGATCGGTTGAACCTTGGGATCGTTGGTGAGCCCAGGCTGATAGGTGTACTTGATCTCATCGTGGCCGTAGGATTTCTCGGTCAGATATGGACCCTGCTCCAGCACCACCACGCGAAATCCAGCCGTGGACAGCTCTTTCGCCATCACGCCGCCGGCCGCGCCCGCACCGATCACCAGAAAGTCGACGGCGTCCGATGGCTGAAACGTTACTCCGCTCACTTGTTTTCCTGTGCGTCATAATAGCCGAAGGGCGGCTGGTATGCCGTGCGGCCTTCAAAACCGATCAACTTCCAACCGATGCGATCGCGATTGCCGCCGTAGCTCGGGTTGCCAAGGAAGCCGTAGAGCGTGTGGGTGCGGAGCAACTCGAAAAAATCGGTGGTCTCCATCGCGTGGATCAACTGGATCTGCTGTGCGCGGGTGAGCGCCGCGATGCTATCCGAGGCTGGGAACATTTCTTTGCGCTTCTGTTGGATCTCGGCCATGCCCACCCGATAGCTTTCGCGTAAATCCGCATCGAACGTGGCGAGCGCGCGATCGATGAAATAAACCACGCCCGCTTCGTGCGCGCCGGGGCCGTCTGTCGAGGGGATAATTTGCGACGTGATCGCGTCAATCTCTCTGGCCATCGCCGGATCTAAGGTTTGAAACGGAGGCGGAGTTGACGATCTCACCGCTTCCTGCGCGTGCTGCTGCGCCGCGGCGATATCCGTTAAGGCGGCGATGCCAACACATTGCGACAGCCATAACCGGCGAGTGGATTGCATATTGCTATCCTACCTTGAGGAGATTGCCGGCATGTTCCTGCGCTTTGCCCTCGTCGCCGCGGCTATGATTCTCACGTTGTACGCTCAGGACTTCGGGATGCACAAAAGCGCGCCGCGCGCACCGCAGGGCCAGCCGACGCCGCGTAGAGCCGATGGCAAACCGGATTTTTCCGGCGTCTATCACGCTCCTGGTTACGGCCCCGGCGATCCGCGCAGCAAAACCGGGGAAGGCTATGCGCATAACATCGCGCGCGACATGAATCCCGGCGATGTTCCGATGCTGCCTTGGGCCGCCAAGCTTTTCAAGGAACGCTTCGAGAACGAAAGCAAGGACGATCCCGAGGGATTCTGCCTGCCCATGGGAACGCCGCGCGTCAATCCCTACCCATGGAAAATCGTTCAGACCGACAAGCTGTTCCTGATTCTTTATGAAGGCAACGTCCACAGCTATAGGCAGGTATTTTTGGACGGCCGCGCCCATGACAAAAACGCGATCGAAACCTGGTGGGGCGATTCGATCGGCCACTGGGACGGCGACACACTTGTGGTGGACACCGTGGGCCTGAACGATCGCGCGTGGCTAGATGCCGACGGGCATCCGCGCACCAACAAAGCTCACATCATCGAGCGATTCACGCGGCCGGAGTTCGGCAAGGTAGTGACCGACATTACCATCGACGATCCGGGCGCCTATTCGCGGCCTTGGAACGTCCATGAAGTGGCGCAGTTGGCGCCCGGCTGGGAAATCATGGAGTACATCTGCAACGAGAACCAGGACGAGCATGGCAATAATCTCGACGTGCAGCACCTGGTGGGCAAGTAGTTACTGCGCTTCTTCGATCACGCCGTTGAGACCGCGCACCAGATGCAACTGCGACCAATGAAATTCGGTCTCTAGCATCTTCGCGATTTCATCTTTGGATTTTTTCGCTCGATTCATTTCGCGGACTCGAGCCACCAGACGAATTGTGCTCTCGCGGTATGCAGCCATCTCCGGCTTGGTGGCGATGGGCCCGTGGCCCGGAACCACGGTGTCGAAATCGAGCTGCAACGCCGACCGCAGGGTGCTGGGCCATTCCACGGCGCTGCCGCCGCCCGAATAATCGATCAGCTCCGGCAAATCGTCGCCCTTGGTGTAAATGTCGCCGGCCGCCAGGACTCGATCCGCCGGAAACAGCACCACCAGGTCGCCATTGGTATGCGCGCGGCCGAAATGATACAGCGCCACGTTCTTCCCGCCTAGAAAAATGTGGGCGTGATGTTCGATCACGATGTCGGGAAGGCCCGGCAGGTTGGCAATCACCATTTGTTCGCGAGCTTCCTGGGACGCCACAATCTTAGCGTCCATGGCCTGGAACTTCGCGTTGCCGCCGCTATGGTCGGGGTGGTGATGCGTGTTGATGACGTACTTCACCGGCTTGTCGGTGATCTTCTTCAACTCGGCCATGATGCCCGCGTGATCGATATCGAACTTGTCGTCCACCAGCAGCACGCCATCATTGGTGACCAATGCGGTGGTGTTGCCGGGCACCAAATCGTTGTGGATCACATACAAATCGTCTGCGAGCTTGATGGTGTTGAGTTTCGAGGGCTGATTGCCAAACTGCGTGTAAGCAGTGAACAACGCGCCGCAAGCGAACACAGCCGCGGACAATCGAACAACCGAGCTTCTGCGCATAAAGGGAGAGTATATCAGGCCGGCTGCAGCCAGGGACGCAATTCGCGAACGGATTTTAAGTTTTCGAGATTCATCGTGGTTTGGATGAGCTTCTCCGAGCGCTCCATGCCGAGGACCGGCGTCATCAGATCCCGAGCCTTCACGATTACTTCTTCGCGCGGCATCGGATTTTCGGCGGTGCCGCGCACGGCCTTCACAGTCTCGGTGAGCCGGCTTCCGTCCGCCAGCGTGACCTCGACGATGGCCTCGCGAGCAGGCAACCGACGCTCCAGTTCCGCATCGGGAATGAGTTGGACTTTGGCGCGTTCTTTGAGAATTTCCGGATCTTGCATGCGGGGCTTATCGTGCGCGGCCTTGAATGTTGCGGTCTTATCCACCAGCATCACCGCGATCATGTGTTGCATACAAATGTCGGGCATTTCGCGGTTGTTCACTAGCGCCGCTTCGCTGGTGGCCACGCGGACGGTGACCGATCGCAATTGCGCAAGGTCGAAGGGGCGGCGTTTGAGAATGATCTCGAGCGCATCGAGTGGAGCTTGAATGGGCGAACCCACGGTCCACTTCTTGATATTGGTTCGCGTGATTTCGTAGCGCTCGCCGAGTTTCTCAATCAGCCTCATCGGGTCGGCCTGTGGCGCGTAATCGGCCAGGAAGTTATCCTGCCCCGACAGAACGTCGTTGACGCCGGTAGCTCCCGCTTCCACCAGTAACGCCGCGGTGATGCCGTTGCGGGCGGGCATTCCCGCGAACAGGAACGCCTTCTCGATGTGGTCGGTATCGCGCTGCCAGGTTTTGATTCCCGACGCCTGCTGCGATGCATAGTCGATCAGCCAGCGCATCTGGCGTTGGTTTAATCCGGCGGCGCAACCGGCGGCTGCGGCCGATCCGAAGGTACCTGCCAGAGCGTGCGTGCTGATGTGGGTGGCGGTTTGAAAAGCGCCAACGCCCACCGTCATGGTGACGCGGGTTCCGACATCGTAGCCGAGTGCGACGGCCCGCAGGAATCGCGGGCCATCGATGTTGAATTGCTCGCCGGCGGCGAGAGCCGAAGGTACGATAGAAGCGCCCGGGTGGGATTCCGAGGGCGCGTGCGAATCGTCGGTTTCATCGGAATGTGCGAGCATCGCGTTCGCGAATGCGGCTTCGATGGCGCCGCATATCACGTCCGATGCCGCGACGGTTGCCGTCTTCTCCGCGGAATGCGCTCGAGCGAAATCGATCGCGAAGCGGCCCGGCGCCAGGCCGGATCCGGAGACCATGGCGGCGAAAGTGTCCAGGATGTGGCGCTGGGTGTGTTCGAGCGCTTCGTCTGGAAACGCGGCCTGTCCCGCTTCGCTCATGTAGGCGCTGAGCTTCGTCATTACCGGGCTCGCGGCCGGTGTGGTGCTGGCGGCTGCCAGGGGCAGCGCCGCCGCGGCAGCGACAAAGGATCGGCGGGTAATATTATTTGAGTTCATTTCGAAAAATCACTCCCCCTTTCATGACGAATTTCATCCGCTGCATTTCGGTGATATCCGTCAGCGGGTCGCCTGCGACGGCCACCAGGTCGGCGTACTTGCCGGCTTCCACACTTCCCACTTGTTTGCCCAATTCAAAATTGAGGCTTTCGGCGGCAAAGCTGGTAGCCATCTGGAGCGCCTGCGCGGGCGACATGCCCCATTTCACGTAATAAGCGAACTGGAACGCCTGGACGCCGTGGCCGTTGGTGTAAGCGCCGCTGCCGAAAACTTCCTTGATGCCGGAGGCCACCAGCCGTTTGAAACTCAGTTCCGTAAGACGAAAGCGCGTGGTGTGGCCGCCGCTGGCCTTCAGGTCGCGCCCTTCCATGTCGCCGATCAGATCCCAGAGAGTCTGCATGACGGGGCGCTGGGTGCCATCCCAAAGCGGCTTCTTGAATAAGCGGATGGTTTCGTCGTCCAGGCCTTCGGCGCCGGTGACTCCGACAATGACGTGCATCGGCATGTCGACGCCCGCTTCCAGGCAATTCCGCAGACCTTCGCCGCCGTAGGCGTGGCAAGCCACTCGCAGGCCGCGGCGATGCGCTTCGTCGACGATGGCCTGGTTCTCTTCGAGCGTGAGGGATGGAACGTTGATCATCTTTCCGTCGGGAGTGAACGCTCCGGCGCCGGCTGGGTCGGGATAACCGCCGCCTTCGTAATCCTCAGTCTCATAGACCTTGATCCAATCGACGCCGTAGTGCGAATGCTCGCGCACGGCGGCGCGGGCAAGCCACGGCGAATTCACGTCGCCGGAGAGTTGCCAGGCGTTTGGACCCGCGTTTTGGCCGAACGGCATGACGACGGAGGGCGCGGGATAGTAAGCGGCGGCGCGCGGATTTAGCTGCGGTCCGGCAACTTGCAGGCGCGGTCCGGGGATCTGGCCTTTGTTGATGGCATCGCGCAACTCGACGGTTGCGTAAGTGTAGGGCGAGCCCATGTCCTGCAGAGTGGTGAAACCCGCATTCAGATCTTTCAGCGCGTAATGCCAGCCGGAAAATGCGGCGCGCGCGTCGTTGGGCTGCTGCTCCTGCATCAGGTGAACGTGGCGATCGATGAGGCCGGGCAGGACGGTGGCGCGGCTGAGATCGATCACTTCAGCACCCGCCGGAATCTGAACGCGACCGGCGGCGCCCACCGCGGCGATACGATCGCCCTTAATCAGGATGACCTGGTTCTGGAGCATCGCGCCCGATTTTGAATCGAAGAGGCGGCCGGCGCGGATGGCGACGCCTTCGGCGGGCGGGGTCTGCATGTCCATGCGAGCGGCGTCGAACGGGCCGGCTTCGGGGCGAGCGCCCTGGGCGCAGACGTGTGTAGCGCCCGCGAAGACGATCAGCAGCAGATGCGGGAGGCGGATTCTCATGGCGCGATCTCGGGTAGCTGACAGTATATCTGCTATCACGTCCGGTTTTTGCCAGACAAACGCAGGCCTCGGCCGTATAGTTGATCCCATGCGTAATGCGACGCTTTTTGCAAAAATTGCTATTCGTTTCGTTTCCCCCGGTGTTCTACTCGCTTCGGTCGCCTTTGGCCAGACAGCGACAGCGCCAGAAGCAGGCACCTCGAACGACCTTTTCGTGATGTTTGGTTCGGACCTGGTGCGGCCGGGACTTGAGCCGAAGGCGAATTACAATATCGGGCTCGGCCATACCTTCGGGTTACTGAAGAAAGACCCGTTGGGGGATGAGATTACCTTTGCCTACACATACGAGAACGCCGGCCCGGATGGATTTTTGCACACCAGCTTTGGCTCGCACACCGAGGCGCTGGGCTTAATGAAGAACTTCGGAATCCCTGGTACCAAACGGCTGACAGGCTATACCTGGATTCAAAGTGGAATTACCAGCCTGACTGGAAATCCAACAGTCGAGAATCGATTCTATGATGGCGAGTCTTTGGGATTAATCGTCCACTTCAACGATCATAATTCCATCTGGATTCAAGAAAGCTACAACAAAATCATTACCATCCCTTGGTACACAACGGCCAGCATGGGCTATACGCGGAGCTGGTAATCAATCGGGTCCAACGCCCGACACTTGTTCTTCAATCAGCCAGAACAAGTCCAAAACATAGGCTGCGATAACAGCATCGCCGACAAACGTGGCTAGCCGTCCTGTGGGAAGCAGTTGATCCACCGCCCAGATCAGAAAAGTTGCGGCGAGTAGTAATCGCTTGAAAAGCTTTCCGCGCGCCGGCTTCAGGCGGAACTGCAATAGCGCGTAACCGAGCCCCGCCAAAGCAAGGGGAAGCGAGCTAAGGGAAGTATGTAAAGCACCCGGGGCCGGGGCGAGGTCCGACAACAAGAGGGCGGCGGCGACGATCAATGCAATCGTTGTCAAACCTCGGACCCAGCCCACGCTCGTTACTCGTGGAGATGAATTCAATGTAGGAGTCATAATTATTGGCTACGTTCGTTGGCCGCCCAGAGATGCATGGCTGCATAAGCGCGCCATGGCCTCCATTCTTCGGCAATACTTCCTATTTGGTCCACTGGAAAGGCATCCGGCTCACCGCACGCGCGCATGGCAATGTAATGGGCCATTTCTTCATCGAACCCCTGGATGGCGGTGAGCCGGGATATTGTTTCCGGCAGCGTTCCGAAAGATTCGAACGTGAAGCGCTTGCTCGCGAGCGCCTCAGCCAAGGCTTTGATTGACCGGCCGGATTTCTGAGAAATGTCCAGGCCGGTTAGATCCGCGCCGGCCAAGTCCTCAGGTCGCGGGAACAGATGAGTGAGACCATGCACCGGCGTCTCAATGGACCTTCCGAACTTGCAAACGATGTTTCCTGCCACCGAGTGGTCATCCACGACCGACAGGCGCTGGCCCAGGACAGCTCGCACGGCGACCTCGAAACCCTCCCATGCACCGGGCACCCGAAGACCCTGCTGAACATCCAGCAGCGGCTTCAACCTCGGATCGCGCGAAAGATGGCTGGAGATCTGAAGGGGGTCTGCCGCCAAATCGAAAACGCGCCGCACCCGCTCAACTACTCGCAACAATCCGCGATATTTGGGCAACGCTACGCGTACAATGAGACCGGCATTCTGTGGGTCCGGCCGGACCTCGATGGTTCCCGCCCCGCCGTCGCTCTCGATAGTTCGCTGATAAGAATTCTCGTCGATCACTTCTACGCCCGGCGTCGCTCGCGGTCTCAAAAAGGCAAGCAAAGCAGCCCAGTTGAAGGGAGGGCGATAGTTCAGGCGCATGACGAATTCGCCGCGCCGCGAGGAGATAGCGGACTCCTCACGCGACTCCTCACGCAGACGGCGCAGGTCCGTCGGAGAGCGGCCCACGATGGTCCGCACCGCATGGTTGAATTGACGCAGGCTCTTGAATCCGGCATTCCACGCAATCTCCGCCATGGGCATCTCGGTTTGCTCAATCAGGTTTCGCGCAAAGTGAACCCGATGAGTACTCGCGATCTTGATGGGTGGCACTCCGAGGTGCTGAATGAACAGGCGGCGTAACTGGCGCGACCCGATGCCGACTCTTTCGGCCAGTTCATCCACGCTGTTGCCATCCAGAGCGCCTTCCCAAATGAGCCGCAGCGCCCGCGAGACAACGGCGGACGTGCCGAGCCAGGCCGGAGTACCCGGCGAGCTTTCCGGATGGCAACGCCGGCAGGGCCTGTACCCGGCCGCCTCCGCAGCGGCGGCGCACGGAAACAATTCAATATTATTTGGTTTGGCAAAAGGGACGGGGCAAATCGGACGGCAATAGATGCCGGTTTTCACGGCCGCGACGAAAAATCTCCCGTCAAACCGCGGATCGCGGCTGTGCATGGCCTGCCAGCAAATATCCGGCTCCAATTCTGTTGCGCCGCTCATGCCAGCCATGCCTGTATGCTACGACATGCTGATGGCGGCCGCTAGCAATTTTCGGACGCAATCCCGGGATTGGGCTGTTCGCGAAAGCATGTTTACAAAGTCTTCACTAGACCCTTATTTCTTTTTTATATTACGCGCCGCATGCGGGCGCATTGACTTGCGCGGGTAGCAGCTTCCGGACTTCCTACAAACGATCCCCAATCGGCGCGCCGATCGGTGCATACAATATGGAGAAGATTCAAATTGTAGTGGAGGCTTGAGGATGATCCACGACTTGCGGTACGCCGCACGGATGCTCCGCAAAAGCCCCGGCTTCGCCACGGTGGCGATCCTCACGCTCGGCCTGGGCATTGGGGGCAATACAGCCATTTTCAGCTTCGTCGATAACGTACTGCTGAAGCCGCTCCCTTATCCCGAGCCCGACCGCATTCTGCGCGTACTGCAGCGAACGCCGCAGGGCCGTCTGTTCGGCATCACCACGCTCGATTTTCTGGACTGGCAAAAACAAAATACCGTCTTCGAAGATCTGGCGGCGCAAACCCAATGGAGCGTAACCCTCACCGACACGAGCGGTGGCGATCCGGTGCTGCTTCGAGGTATTCGCGTTTCGCCGGCGTATTTCAACGTCAATGGCGTCAAACCCGCTCTCGGCCGCACCTTTCTGCCGGAGGAAGATCAGTATGGCAAAGATCGCGTGGTGGTTCTGAGCAACGCGCTATGGGTGAGCCAGTTCGGCGCTGACCGTGGCATTATCGGCAGGATCATTCGCTTGAACAACGATCCTTTCACCGTAATTGGAGTGATGCCGCCCGGGAGCGTCTTTGATCGCACGGATTTTCAGATCATGAAGCCCATGGCTTTTGCGCCCGCCGAGATGACGCGCGGATTTCACTGGTTTGGAGCGTTTGCGCGGCTGAAGCCCGGAGTGACGTTGGAGCAGGCTCGCAATCAGATGAACGGACTGGCGGCGCAGTACTCCAAGGCATACCCGGACACCAACAACGGGTTCGGTATCGCCGTGGATCGCTTTGAAAATGTTTTGGTCGGTCGTCAGCTTCGCTCATCACTTTACGTGTTGCTTGCGGCGGCCGGCATGGTGCTGCTGATCGGCTGCGCGAACCTGGCGAACCTGACACTGGCGCGCGCGCTGTCGCGAGAACGCGAGATTGCGGTACGGGCTGCGCTGGGTGCGGGGCGAGGCAGGCTGGTGCGGCAGTTCCTGACTGAAAACGTGCTGCTCGCGGTAGCGGGCGGTGCGTTCGGCATCGGGCTTGGGTACCTCACCATGAAATGGCTGCGGTTTGAAATCCCGGTGACCACGCTCCCCGCCGAAGCGAATATTCAGTTAGACGGCCGTGTGTTGTTGTTCGCGCTGGCGCTATCCGTATTGACAGGCCTGCTCTTCGGGTTGGCTCCCGCTCTGCAGGTGACCAGGCCCGATCTGGGCGGAACGATGAAAGAAGGCGGACGCGGCGCCACATCCAGCCGACATTGGCTGCGCGGTGGACTGGTTGCCGCCGAGGTGACCATCGCTTTCATGCTTCTGGCCGGCGCCGGATTGCTGATCCGCAGTTTCTTCGATCTGCAAAACGTCGATCTGGGATTTGATTCGAAGAACGTGCTTACCATGAATCTGCCTACGGCGGCGAGTCAGTTTCCCAATCTGACGCAGTTGAACAATTACCTGCGGGCAGTGCGCGCGGCAGTCGAGAGCGTGCCGGGCGTTCGGGAAGCGGCTTTTACGGGGGGCCTCCCGCTGCAGGGCGCCAGTTACGGCTTGCCGATGCAACTAGCCGGAACGCCGCCTGTGGATCGCCCGCATCGCGGCTTTTATTTCTATAAGGTGGTCAGTCCTTCGTATTTTCACACGCTCGGTATTCACATCCTCAAGGGGCGCGCACTGGACGAACACGATACGAAAGGCGCTCCACTGGCGGCGGTGATTAATCAGCGGCTGGCCCAACAGTTGTTTCCGAATGGCGATCCGCTGGGCCACCGGATTCTAATTCCCGAAACCCTTCCCGGCCAGCAGAATTTAGGCGATGACCTGGCCTTTGAAATCGTCGGCGTTATCGGCGACGAAAAAGTATTTGCCCTCAACGACGCAACAGCCGAAGGTGTCTACGTATCCATGGAACAGAGCCCTTTCTACAACCCGAGTCTGGCCGTGCTCACGTCCGTGGATCCCTTAACTCTGGCGCGGCCAATTCGCCAGGCCGTCGACCGTATTAATAAGTCGCAGGCCATGAGCGACGTGAAAACCATGGAGCAGATCAAAGCGGAGAGCATTGCGAGCAGCCATCTACAAACGGTCCTGTTGGCCGCATTCTCCGCTATTGCGCTGTTGCTGGCCGCGATCGGGATATACGGCGTAATCTCGTACACGGTCACCGAACGCACTCGTGAAATGGGAATTCGGGCGGCGCTAGGCGCGAGCTCCGGCAGCCTGCTGAAACTGGTTCTCGGCAGCGGCCTGGCGTTAACGGGGATCGGTCTGATAGTGGGATTCGCCGGTTCGCTGGCGCTGACGCGTCTGCTGCAGTCGCTGCTTTTTGGAGTCGAGGCGCGCGACCCGCTTACCATGGCGCTGGTGGCGGTGGCGCTCGTCCTGGTAGCGCTGCTGGCCTGTTACATCCCGGCGCGCCGGGCTTCGCGAGTGGATCCGGCGACAGCGCTGCGTTACGAGTAAGCGCGCGGTATACAATGGCTGGCGGAGCGTTATGGCAAAAACATTGCTTGCAATCGGCATTTTAGGATTCTCTATGGCAGGGGCGCTCCCGGCGCAAAGCGCAACGTGCGACCGGGCGTGTCTCGAAGGCATGGTGGATCAATACCTGGACGCCGTGATGGCGCACGATCCGTCGCGTGCGCCGCTGGCGAAAAACGTGAAGTTCACCGAGAATGGGCAAAAGCTGGTAATTCCTGACGGGCTGTGGAATTCAATGGTCGGCAAGGGAACGTATCGTTTATTCGTGGACGATCCGCAGGCCGAATCTGTGGCCTTTATCGGAACTATTAAGGAAGAAGGACGAAAGCCCGACGAGCCGATCGAGGGAGTGATCGCGCTGCGGTTGAAGTTGCAGAATCGCCAGATCACAGAAGCCGAGACTTTCGTGGTGCGGAATCCGCAGACCGCCGAACGGCTGGACAAGCTGGGCACGCCCAATCACGTGTTCCTGGAGGCGGTGCCCGAGGCGCAGCGCATGTCGCGCGCGGATCTGATCAAGACCGCCAATATGTATTTTTCCGGAATGCAACAGAATGACGGAAAGGGCGATTATCCTTTCACCGACGATTGCAATCGGATCGAGAACGGAATGCAGACCACCAACGTGCCGGTGAAGGAGGGGCAGACCAAGCCCGATCCGAAAACCGCTACCAATTATTCATCGGCGTGGGGCTGCAAGGAGCAGTTTCAATCCGGCCTGCTGCATTTTGTAACGCGCATTCGCGACCGGCGTTATGTTGCCGTGGATCAGGAACGCGGGCTGGTATTCAGCTTCGCCTTTTTCGATCATTCGGCGGGAAAGACACGCCATTTCGAAACGCCCAATGGCCGGGCCGTCGCAGCCGGACCCACGCAGCCGTGGACCTGGGAAATCGCCGAAATGTTCAAAGTGGAGAATGGGAAGCTGCGGCAAATTGAAGCCGTGCTGGATCGCTCTCCGTACGGAATGACATCGGGATGGAGCACCTGGCAGGAGGGAATGACGGACCGGGCCAGGGACGTGACATTGGGCGACCGGTGAGCGAACTGGGCGAGTTTCAGATCCTGCTGATTGACGATCACCCGGCCGACGCGAAGTTGTTTCAGCACGCCATGGAACAAGCCGCGACACGCGCCAGATTGTACTGGGTGTCAACGGCCGAGGAAGGCCTGGAGTTCCTGAAGCGCGAAGGGCGTTTCACTGGCGCGGACCGGCCCAAGCTGGTGGTGAGCGATCTGAACATGCCGGGAATGGACGGCTTCCAGTTTCTGATGGAGGCGCGGAAGAATCCCGCCACCGCGACCATTCCGGTGGTGATTTTTAGCAGTTCGCGATCCCCCCGGGATGTTTTGCGATGTTATCAGCTGGGCGCGAATTCTTTCATCGTCAAACCCATGTCGCTGGAGACGTTTGTGGCCGCCATTGGGACGCTGGTGCGGTATTGGCTGGATATTGTGGAGGCGGCGGATCCGGGCATGATTGACTGAGAATGCTCATCCCGCGTTCCTTGTATACTGCATTGATTAGCCTGCGTGCGATACGCCCATGGAGAAAGAGCCCCACGCGCCGGCAGCCGCTAGCGCGCAACCATTGGAACGGCTGGAATTGGCCCATGTCCTCTTCATGGACCTGGTGGCTTTTTCCACGTGGCCCATGGAAGAACAGCGGCGGGGGCTGAGCGAGCTTCAAAACATCGTCCTGAATACTCCGCAAGTGCGCGCCGGCGAGCGCGACCATCTTCTGATTCGTCTTCCAACCGGAGACGGCATGGCGCTGGTGTTTTTCGGCGATCCCATCCTGTGCGTGGAATGTGCCTTCCAGATATCCGCCGAACTCAAGAAGAGCCGCCTGAAGCTGCGCATGGGCATCAACACCGGCCCGGTTTATCGCGTCGCCGATATCAACGGCGAGGAGAACGTCGCGGGCGCCGGCATCAACATGGGGCAGCGCATCATGGACGCGGGCGACGCCGGCCACATTCTGTTATCCAAGAGCGCCGCCGAAATATTGTTGCCGCTCCAGGATTGGTCCGGCCATGTTCACGATCTGGGGGAGCATTCCGTCAAGCACGGGGTGAAACTGCAGTTTTACAACCTATACACCGAGGAGCTGGGCAATAGGGCGCTCCCCTCGCGTTTTCAAGCCGAACTCACCCTGGCCGCGAAACAACGCAGGCGGCGCTTG
Source organism: Bryobacterales bacterium (assembly GCA_963735145.1). Taxonomy (GTDB): domain Bacteria; phylum Acidobacteriota; class Terriglobia; order Bryobacterales; family Bryobacteraceae; genus Palsa-89. The sequence continues at coordinate 760,961 of CAVTJS010000005.1, forward strand.
ATCGCAACAGCCGTTGCCGTGGCGCTGGTTGCGGTCCTGGCTTTCGCGGCAGCCAGACGGATGATGCCCAGCAAGCGGCGGCGTTCGGTAGCGGTGATGGGGTTTCGCAATATCACGGGCCGCCCGGAAAACGATTGGGTATCCACGGGCCTCTCTGAAGGGCTTCGAACTCAACTCGCAAGCACCGAAAAGCTGCGCACTATTTCCGGTGAAGAATCGGCCGAGATGTGGCGAGATCTCGGACTCACTACCGTGGATAGCTTAGGCCAAAGCAGCCTGAGCAAACTCCGAAGCCGGGGCGCCGACATCGTCATTGTGGGTTCCTACACCGACCTGCCCGGAGGCCGGATCGCGCTCAACGTCTATATTCAGGACACCGCCGGGGGCGAGACGGACTCGATGGAGGCGGAGGGGACCGAGACCGAGATCACCGTGTTGATCGCGCAAACCGGAGAACGGCTTCGCACCAAGATGGGGCTGGGCACGATCTCGGCCGAGAAGGAACGGCAGTTGGCGCTCTCGCAACCATCGCCCGAAGCGGCGCAGCCCTACTCCGAAGGCTTGGCGAAGCTGCGCGCCTACGAGCCCCTGCAGGCGCAGAGCTATCTGGCTACGGCGGTGACCATCGATCCGGCTTTTCCGTTCGCGCACGCGGCGCTGGCGGAGGCTTGGCTGGTGCTGGGATACGATCAAAGGGCCGAGGAGCAAGCCAAGAAAGCCTTTGAGCTGTCGGCCAACTTATCGTTTGAGGACCACACGGCCATCGAGGCGCGCTACCGCGGAATCGCTCATGACTGGCCGGCGGCCATCTCGGCTTACCAACAGCTTTACAAGTATTCTCAGACCCAGAAGCTGGACTACGGCCTCAAGCTGGCGGAAGCGCAGCGCTCGGCGGGCAAGGGCCAAGACGGATTAATTACGCTGGCCGAGCTGCGGAAATTGCTGAAGCCGGAGGGAGGCGATCCGCGCATCGACCTGGAAGAGGCGGAGACCGCGGTGGCGCTGGGCGATCTGAAACGCGGATTAACGGCGGCCGCCGCGGCGGCTGGAGCGGCCCAAGCCACGAGTGCGCGTTTGCTGCAATCCCGCGCGCTGATTTGGAGCTGCGTGGCGTTCCGCCGGTTGGGTGAAATGCAAAAAGCCGAACAATCCTGCGAGCAATCCAAAGTGATCGCAATCGAATCGCACGATAAGCTGGGCCAGGCGCGCGCCATAAATAATCTAGCGAGCATTGCGAGCGATCAGGGAAATCTGGATAAAGCGGCAGATCTATTTGAACAAGCCTTGGCTGTAGGCCGGGAAATCGGCGCCAAGCGCGATATCTCGGGCGCTCTGAACAATATCGGAAATATCTTATCCGCTCAGGGAAGGCTCGCCGAGGCGAACGCGCGCTACCAGGAGGCGCTCAAGATTCAGAAGGACATCGGCTTCACGGCGGAAATCCCGAACACCCTCGCAGATATCGGCGATGTGTTGCACCAGCAGGGCGATCTGGCGGGGGCGCAGCACATCCTGGAGCAGGCCATCGTCGCGGCCAAGGAAAGTGGTAACGAAAGCGTTGCAGCCGCCAGTAAGGCGAACCTTGGGATGGTCCTGGCGGACCGGGGAGATTTGGGCGAAGCCGAGCAGAATTATCGCGACGCCTTGGAGATCGAACGCAAACTGGGATCGAAATCCGATGAAGCCGGAATTCTCGATAGCTTGGGAGACTTGCTGGTAGTCCGCGGGGACCTTGCTCGAGCGGAAAAAACCTATCGGGATGCGCTTTCGATTGAAGAGGGATTGAAAGAAAAGGGATTGGCGGCCGCCAGCACGATGGGGCTGGCGAGCATCCTGTTGGAACGGGGCGCTGCCGCACAGGCAGAGTCCGCCGTTCGCCCCTCCATTGCGGAGTTCCATATCGAGAAGGACACCCCGGACGAAACCATGGCGCGCGTAATCCTGGTGCGGTCATTGTTGGCGCAGAGGAAGCTTCCCGAGGCCCAAAACGAGATGAATGGGGCCATGGCGCTGGCCGCGAACGCGTCGCAAAGGAATTTGCGGTACGGCATGCTCACTACCTCGGCATGCCTCCGCGCGGCGCTCGGCGGAGAGTCGAATGTAACCGCCGCCAAGGCAGCGCTCGAGAAAATCGCCGTTGAAGCCGGTGCTGCGGGCATGCCGTATTACGCTTTGGAAGCTCGCCTGGCGATTGGGGAAATTGAGGTGGCTAAAGGCAAGGGCGCTCGTGGTAGAGCCGAACTGGCCGCCGTCCAGACGGAGGCGCGGGCAAAGGGATTCCTGCTGATCGCGGCAAAAGCCAGTAAGTAGCGATAAGTTTGTTAGTCAGCTAACGACGCTACGGTTTAACTCTAAATCTCATAGTACTCAGGTTACGCAAATAACTTGTTTTGGGTTCTAAAATCTGCTAACGCGTGTTATACTTCGCCCCTGGGAGGATCATGTGAATCTAAAGGGATACTGGTCTCTACTTGCGCTGCTGGTTGCGCTCGCCGCTTCCGCAAACGCTACCGCAATTCGTGGCAACTCGTCCTACGGAACTGGGAATCCAGCGAATTACAGTTGCTTCGATATCCTACCCGACGGCGACCTCTCACTCATTGGCAGTCCCACTCTCAATTCCAGTACGGCGGTGAATTGCGCCACCGACGTTACGGAGCAAGATTTCAGCGCTTCAATCGGCGATTATGTCTACGATTACGCGATCAACGACTTAACCAATTTCACGTTGACGATCACGTCTTCGAATCCTTCTGTGGAGTTTTATGACTACGGCGAGTTCGCTTGCGAATCGGGCAGCGTCATTGATTGTACCAGCGGACTTACTATGAACAGCGACTCCGTGTCGCCGGCGTCTTCGGTCACCTTTACAGTCACTGGGAATAACACGTCCGACCCGTTCGTGTTTTTTGTGGCTGAATGTACGAGTAACAGTTCCAGTTCAGCCTGTACGTCGCTCCCGGCGGCCGACCTGGGACCTGTGGCAGTAACTGCGACCGTAATGTCATCAACTCCAGAGCCGCATCTTCTGCCCATCCTTGGTCTGGGCTTGTTGGCAGCCATGCTTCTTCGCCGCCGGCGCTTGGCTCACAGCTAGCGGAATCCGATATCGTCCTTCACGGTCTCCATCCAGTTATAGACGATGGGGCAGTAACCGACGCGATCCAGAAACTCCCACATGCGGCTCGCGATTGATCCCGTGCCGCGCACCACGTGCGGAAAGTTGACGCAATTGTGCGGACGCGCTGCATAGACGCTGCACAGATTGCCTTCCAGAAACACGCAGCCCCCTTCGTTCTTTTTCAGGATCATGGCGCCTGAATCGTCGAGCGCCGTGAACTGCTCGATGAACTCCCGCTCGCTCGCGCCGACAAACTTGGCGAGTTTCTCGACGTCTTTCTCCGTGATGCCCACCTCGGTAACGCGACAGCAATTCGCGCACGCCGTACAATCGATCTGGGCTTCAATCTCTTCGCCGAAACGGCGCAAACGCCGGTCCGAATGCCGGTGGCTTTTCAAATAGGCGCGAAACCGCGCATTCTCGCCTCGCTGCTGCTGTTCGAGGCGGCGGATCTGGACGAGGTCGGTTAGCATTTCCTAGAATCAATTATGGCTTCAACCGAAGAGTTTTACCGCATCCAGAAACTGCCGCCTTACGTGTTCGCCGTCATCAACGAGATGAAGGCCAAGGCGCGGGCGGCGCAAAAGGATGTGGTGGATCTCGGCATGGGCAACCCGGATGGCTCCACGCCCGAGCCGATCGTCAAGAAATTAATCGAGGCAGTTCGCAATCCGCGCAATCATCGTTATTCCATGTCGCGCGGCATTCCCCGTCTGCGCGCCGAAATTGCCAAGCGCTATCGCACCAAATACGATGTTGAGCTCGATTCGGAAACCGAAGCCATCGTCACCATCGGCGCGAAAGATGCCCTGGCCCATTTGCTGTTCGCGGTGATTGGTCCGGGCGACGCGGTGGTCTCTCCCAACCCCGCTTATCCCATTCACCAGTACGGCGTCATCATGGCCGAAGGCCACGCCTGCATGCTCCCGATGCCGACGCCCGCGGAATTTCTAAATCGCCTGGAGCACTTGTACCAGACGTCCTCGCGCAAGCCCAGGATGATCCTGATTTCGTTTCCCCACAATCCCACTACGCAGTGCGTCGATCTCCAGTTCTTCCGCGATATCGTCGCGCTGGCCGCGCGGCACGGCACCATGATCGTGCATGATTTCGCTTATGCCGATCTCGGCTTCGACGGCTACGAGCCCCCCAGCATTCTGCAAGTAGAAGGCGCCAAGGAAATCGCCGTCGAGATTTACTCCATGTCGAAGAGCTTCAACATGGCGGGTTGGCGCGTGGGGTTCTGTCTGGGCAATAAGAAAATGATCGCAGCTCTCGCGCGCATCAAAAGCTATCTCGATTACGGCGTTTTCCAGCCCATCCAGATCGCCTCCATCATCGCGCTGCGCGAGTGCGCCAAGGACACCGAGAAGATCCGCAACGTGTATCAGAAGCGGCGGGACGTGCTTATCACCGGTCTCGATCGCGCCGGCTGGTGCGTCGCGCCGCCCCAGGGCACCATGTTCGTATGGGCGCCGATTCCCGAAAAGTATCGCGCCCAAGGCTCGCTCGAATTTTCGAAGCTGCTGATGGAAAAAGCGCTGGTCGCCGTTTCGCCCGGCGTCGGTTTCGGGCCGCTCGGCGAGGGCCATGTGCGTTTCGCGCTCATCGAGAATCAGCACCGCACCAGGCAGGCCACTAAAGCCATTCAGCACTTCCTGAAGAAGTAATGCGATGGCTTACGTCGCGGCTCGGGTTTGGCCGGGTGCAGATGCGCTCGCCGGGAAACGCCGCGCTGCGATTCGTGCGTGAACGTCGTAAGTTCCCTGGTCGAACAACACCAGTAGCACATCGCGCACCGCGCAGTCCGCGCGTTCCAGATACTTCCCGATGGTATCGAGCGAGACCGCGGTCGCTTCCTCCAGCGGATAGCCGTAGGCGCCCGTGCTAATAGCGGGAAAGCTGATGGTGCGGACGCCGTGCTTTTCAGCCAGTTCCAGACAGGTGCGATAACAATTCGCCAGTTGCTCCGGTTCACCGTGCCTGCCATCGTGGTAAATGGGACCCACTGCGTGAAAAACGTATTGCGCTGGAAGGGACCCGGCGCCCGTCGCCACTGCGCTGCCTGTTGGACATCCACCGGCATTGGCGCGAATGCCATCCAACTCGCGCATGATGGCGGGGCCCCCCGCCCGGTGAATAGCGCCGTCCACGCCTCCGCCTCCGCGCAAACCCGCATTGGCCGCGTTGACAATGGCGTCGACGCGGATCTTGGTGATATCGCCGACTACCAAGCGGAGCTTCTTCCCGTGAGGGAAATCAATCTCCATATGTACAATGGTACAGCCAACGCTATAGTAAAGGTTGAAACCACAGAACGCACTGGTGCTTTTTGACATCGACGGCACTTTAATTCGCCGCGCGGGTCCGCATCATCGGGAAGCGTTCGTGGAAGCCATCCGGCGCACGGCGCATGTCGAGACCACCACCGAAGGAGTTCCGGTGGCGGGCATGTTGGATCGCGAAATCCTGAAGACCATGATGCTGCGGGCGGGCATGTCGCGTGCCGCCATCCAGTGCGTAATGCCGGAAGTGGTGGCTCGCGCGCAATCCATTTACGTCCGCCGCGTGCCGGATATTTCGAGAAAAGTTTGCCCCGGAGTTCGAAACCTGCTGCGGCGATTGACCGCGCGGGGCGTCGTCATCGGACTGGTTACCGGCAACCTGTCGCGCATCGGCTGGCGAAAAATGGAACGCGCCGGGCTCCGGCCATATTTCCGCTTTGGCGCTTTTGCCGAACTGGCGCGCGATCGTGCTGGCCTCGTGCGCCTCGCCATCCGGCGTGCTCGCCAGGAAGGCTGGATCGGCCGCGACAGCGCCATTTCGCTGATCGGCGATCATCCCAACGACGTGCTTGCCGCCCAGGCCAATGGCATTCGCGCGATCGCCGTAGGCACTGGGATCGTGCCGCTCCAGGAGTTGCAATCGCACTCGCCGCTGATCGCCATTCCCGATCTTCGATCGCTGGCAGTCGACGATTTGTTGTAACGAAATCTTTGTATTCGCGTGGGACAATCGAGAAGTGTGTCGATTCGCAATCATTCTGACAGTACTGTCGCTGTTGCTACTGCCCGTCGGCCTGCGCGCTCAGTCCGATGCAGCCACACCCACCGGGAATGCCTCGGCGGCCGATCCCGAGACCTGGAACCTGTATTATCAAGCCACTTCCATCGGCCAGCATCACGGGACATTCAACTCCCCTTACGAGGGCCCATTGAGTCTTCAGGATACTTCCGAGAGCGACGTCTCGCTCACCACGACACTGTTTTTCTCTCTTCGCCTCGGCCAGAATACACAACTTGTTTTTAATCCCGAAATCGCGGGCGGTCGGGGGTTCAGTCACGTGGATGGGCTCGCCAATCCTTCCAATGGCGAACTGCCGCGAGTTGCTAGCGCCACTCCCAAGCCATACCTCGCGCGCCTCTATCTTTCTCATGATTTTGGTTTCGGTGACGAGGTGGAGCACGTGGAGAGCGATGAGAATCAACTGGCGGGCGACCGGCCCGTGGTCCGCGATACCATCACAGCCGGGCGGTTTTCCCTCTCCGATTATTTCGACGACAACAATTATTCCCACGATCCGCGAACCCAATTCATGGCGTGGGGGCTGATGTACAACGGCGCTTGGGATTATCCCGCCGACACGCGCGGTTACACCTGGGGAATCATCGATGAATTCCACACCAAAAACTGGTCTTTTCGTTATGGAGTAGCCGCTGAGCCAACGGTCGCCAACGGCGGAAGGTTCGACCGGCGGCTCTTTGTCGATCAAGGGCAAACGTTCGAGGAAGAGCGGCGCTATTCGGTGAGGAAGCACCCGGGCGCCATCCGCTGGCTGCAATATCTCAATCGCACTAGATCCGGCAGCTACGTGCAAGCGGTGCAATTGGCGGAAGAAACAGGAACGACGCCCGACGTCCAGGCGATTCGCCGCCCTGGCACGCTTAAATACGGGTCTGGCATCAGCTTCGACCAGGAAATCTCCAGCGATGTGGGAGTGTTCTCGCGCCTGGGATGGAACGACGGAAAGACCGAAGACTTCGCATTTACAGCGATTGATCGGCTGGCTGAAGGCGGCGTTTCCCTAAAGGGGACGAGTTGGAGGAGAAAAGACGATATCGTCGCGACGGCCTTCGCGGCCGCTGGAATCTCGGGCGTGCACGCGGTCTACCTCGCGATGGGCGGGCTCGACTTCCTGATCGGAGATGGAAAGCTTAATTACGCGCCCGAATATCTTTGGGAAAGCTACTACAGCGCGCACGTGTACCGCGGCTTCTACGCCACTTTCGACGTCCAGCATTACAACAATCCAGCCTACAACCACGATCGCGGGCCGGTGCTCGTGGAATCCATCCGGCTGCACATCGAGTTTGGTATCAAACCGCTCAGCGCCAAGTAACATATAGAAATGAGTCAACCAGATTCCGCCCGTCAATTTTTGCGTCACACCCTCGCGACGATCGCCTATCGGGGCGCCAAAGCCGTACTCGGCGCGCCCGACACCTTCGCCGGATTTCAGGCGTCGGCAGACTCCCGAACGCCGGGGCAGATTCTGGCTCACATGGGCGATCTTTTCGATTGGGCGTTATCGGTAGCGCAAGGCCAGCAGCGATGGGGCGATTCGGCTCCGCTTCCGTGGCCCGATGAAGTCCGGCGTTTCTTCACCGCGCTGGAGGCATTCGATGCCTATCTGGCTTCCGACCAGCCGCTGCACGCTTCGGCCGAGAAACTGTTTCAAGCGCCCATCGCCGATGGCCTCACGCATATCGGACAGATCGCGATGCTGCGCCGCCTGGCGGGAGCGCCGCTGCGCGGAGAAAATTATTACGTCGCGAAGATCGCCGTCGGAACGGCGGGCGCCGAGCAGCCCGCGCCGGTGTACGAGTTTACTTAGACGGTTGGGGCTCCGTTTTTTCGCGCTTCGCTTCCGCCTCTACGGCGCGCATCACGCGCAGCGTATTTCCGCCATAGATTTTACGAATGTCTTCGGCCGAGTAGCCTTTCTCCAGCAGCGCTCGCGTGAGATTGGGAAATTTGGAAACGTCTTCCAGGCCGCGCGGCGTGCAGAACACGCCATCAAAATCGCTCCCGATTCCCACCGCGTCGATTCCGCCCACCTTTACCGCATGATCGATGTGCGCCACCGCGTCTTCCAGCGTGGCCGGCGGTACTTTCTTGCGATACTCCGCGATGGTGGCGTCCTCACCAGCCGCTCCCGGCAGCGTGCTGTCCTGCACCGTCTTCGCGGCCGCCGCCGATTTTTCCGACAAAAACCCGCAGTTGAAGTTGATCTGAATCACGCCGCCCTTTTTGGCCAGCGCCGCGATCATTTCGTCGGTCATGTTGCGCGGAACGTTGCACAGCGCGCGGCAGGAGGAATGCGAAGCGATAATCGGCGCACTGCTCACCGCCAGCGCGTCCCAAAACGTTTTGTCGGCGGTGTGCGAGATGTCGATCATCATGCCCAGCCGGTTCATCTCGCGCACCACCTGCTTGCCGAACGGCGTGAGGCCATTGTGATGCTTCACCCCGGCCTTGTCGATATCGCCCGAAGAATCCGCCCAATTATTGGTGTTGACGTGCGTCAAGGTCATGTAGCGGATGCCCAGGTCGAAATAATCGCGCAGCAGGCCCAGGTTGTCTTCAATGGCGTGGCCGCCTTCGATGCCCATCAGCGCCGCGATTTTGCCTTGCTTGTGGATGCGCTCGATATCGTCGGCCGTGGTGGCTAGAGCGAAGTCGTTCGGATATCGGTCCACGATCCCGTGCCGCACCGTATCGATCATCTCCAGCGTGCGATGCGCGGAGCGATTGTCCTTGACGTAGATCGAGTCTACGTATACCGCGAAGAACTGCGCCCCCACGCCGCCTTCTTTAAGCGACGTGATGTTGGTGTGGCCGTCGTTCTTGTTCTTACCGATGTCGTATCCGTCCACGGTGCGGCTGGTGATGTCATTATGCGTGTCGATGAGCAGCATGCCGCGGTGAATCCGCTGAACTTCCGCATCAGTCACCGAACGGGTCTGGGCGAAGGACACGCATAGCACGATAGCAAGAAGGCACAACGCTCGCATGCCCTGAATATAGCGCAAGGCGCTTGCCGCCTGAGGTGGGCCCCGGCTCATTCTTGTTTTCTCCTAGGCTGAAAGCATGGATGGCCTTACCCCTGACGAGATCGTTCGCTTGACGCCGCCCGAGCGCCTGGCGCTGATTGCGCTGCTCTGAGACAGCCTCGAAAACGAGCATCTGCCTTTGGCCAGTGCCCAGGAAGCCAAGCTCGAACGCCGCCTGGCTTCGGTTGATGAGGACCGGCGCAACGGCGTGACCTGGGCATCCCTGAAGGCCGAGCTTGAACGGCGCTGCCCCTAGTGTATTCGGTCATCTTCACTCGGGCCGCGCGAACGGAGTTGATTGAGGCACAGGATTGGTATGAAGGCGAAGCCACCGTGTTAGGCCGCCGGTTCCGCCAAGCGGTCGGATTTTGGTTGAACGCATGAGCGATAGCCCCCGGCAGTTTCCGGTCGTCTTTAAAGACGTGCGCCGTGCCTTGCTACACCGCTTTCCCTACTCGCTCTTTTTTGTCATCGAAGACGATGCCCTAATTGTGATCGCCTGTTTTCACGCCAGCCGCCACCCCTCGCACTGGCAGAAGCGGGTTTGAGCAACGCCTTGCGCCGGGCCTGGCTGTTTCATAGCCGGTCCTTGAGCAACCCTGATAGCTTGAATTTCACAAGCGGTCTAGATCGGTAATGCGACAGGGAAGCCCACAAACTGTGGCCTATCGATTCCAAATACAAACACAACTTTAACTATTATCTGGTGCGAGTAGCCGTCCGGCGGCGCTGGAGGAAGGCCTGTAAAAACATTTTCGACTGCGCGCATGGCTGCGCTTATCTGTGCCATGCGACGGACGCGGGCAGGATCGTAGTCTCCCGTCCTCCCCGATAAGTCGGAATGAGGCAAGGCAACATTCGGGACAAATTCAGAGCCCAGCACAGATCCCAAATAGCCGGCATGATTGATGCGGAGTGTTAGGACGAACCTGCCCGGCTCGGGAGCATCAGAGGGCCATCCGTCGATCCAGGCCTGTTTGATTCCGCTTCTGATCGTGGCAACATATGGGTCGAGCCCACTGGCATCGCCAACGATGGATAACGTGACGTCTGACACCGACGTGGATTTTGGGACGTCTTGCCCGAGCGCCAATCCTACGAGTGCTACCAATAGCCAACCGGCACGAATCAGGGCACGCATCATGTTCGCCTCCCCTTCAGAATTGCCACTCAAATTCTATCAACTCACCTGGCCCCGGGAGGCGCAGCCCACCCGAGCCAACCCCAAATCCCCAACCCCATCCCCACCCGAATGTTACGCTGGAATTACAGCATGCCGCTTTCCGATTCCTTCTTTGGCCAGAAATTTGCCATTACCGAGCACGACCTTGAATCCTACTTGTCGGAAGCGCTCTCGGCCGGCGGTGACTACGCCGACTTGTACTTCGAATATCTGGCCACCAGCCAATTGAGCATCGACGAGTCCATCGTGAAGAGCGCCATACAAGGCGTTTCGCTCGGCGTGGGCGTGCGTGTGATCTCGGGCGAGCGCACCGGCTACGCCTATAGCGACGACTTGAGCCCCGAAAAGATCCGGAGGGCGGCTCGCGTGGCGGCGTGCATCGCAAATGGGCCCTCCAAGATCGACAAAACCGGATTCGAAGATGCCCGCCGGCGCGACCTTTATCCCGTGCTGACCGCGCCGAACGAAGCCAGCCTGGCCGAGCGTGTGGAACTGGTGAAGCGTGCCGATCGCGCGGCTCGCGCAGCCGACCGGCGGGTGTTTCAAGTGCAGGCCAGCTACGCCGACAGCCTGTGTCACGTGCTCATCGCCACCAGCGACGGCGTTCTGAGCACCGACCGGCAGCCGATGACCCGTCTGGGCGTCTCCGTGCTCGCGCGCGAGGGCGATGGCGTTGCCCAGCGCGGTTTTTCCGGCGGCGGCGGACGCGTCAGCCTGGACTTTTTCGAGACCGAAAAAACGCCGGAACATTTCGCGCGCGAAGCGGTTCGGCAGGCCATCGTGCAGTTGAATGCGGCGCCCGCGCCGGCCGGCGAAATGACCGTGGTTCTGGGGCCTGGATGGCCCGGAGTGCTGCTGCACGAAGCGGTGGGCCACGGCCTGGAAGCGGACTTCAATCGCAAGAAGGTTTCGGCGTTCAGCGGCCGGATCGGCCAGCAGGTGGCCAGTCCTCTGTGTACCGTCATTGACGATGGCACCATCCGCAACCGTCGCGGATCGCTCAATGTCGACGACGAGGGCGCTCCGACGCAGGAAAACGTCCTCATCGAGAAGGGTGTGCTGCGCGGTTATCTGTTCGACAAGCTCTCGAGCAAGCTGCTGCGCTCCTCGACCACCGGCAGCGGACGCCGCGAAAGCTATCAACACATTCCGGCTCCGCGCATGACGAACACATTCATGCTGGCCGGCGACAGCGATCCCGAGGACATTATTCGATCCACGTCGCGCGGGCTCTATTGCGCCAATTTCGGCGGCGGCGAGGTGGATATCACCAACGGCAATTTCGTCTTCAGTGCATCGGAGAGCTACCTGATCGAAGACGGCCACATCACGCGTCCGGTGCGCGGCGCGATGCTGACCGGCAACGGGCCGGAGGCGCTGAAACACGTGAGCATGGTGGGGCACGACCTAAAGCTGGACGAAGGCGTGGGAACCTGCCGCAAACAAGGGCAGAGCGTCCCGGTAGGCGTCGGCATTCCGACCATCAAAATAGATCGCATGACCGTGGGCGGCACCGCCGGATGATCGATCGCGAACTCGCCCGCCAAGTGGTGCGCCTGGCGATGGAGCACGGCGCAACAGATGCCGAATGCACTCTATCGGAAGGCGAAGAATTTTCGACAAAAGTACGAATGCGCGAGCTGGAAACCTTGCTGGACGCCGGATCGCGGGGCGCCGGGCTGCGCGTTTTGGTCGGCAAGCACGTGGGGTCCGCACACACCTCCGACCTTTCAACCGCCGGAGTGCGCCAGATGGTGGAATCGGCGCTCGCCATCGCGGCGATTTCAACGGAAGATCCGTGCGCGGATTTGCCGGACCCCTCGGAACTGGGTGCGTTGACAGGCGATTTCGAGCTCTATTCAGACGACATTCAAAGTTTCGACACCCCTGCCCGTATTGAAGCGGCGCTCGCAACCGAGGAGGCTGCGCTTTCCTGGGATCCTCGCATCACCAACTCCGATGGCGCGTCCTTCAACGCGTACTCGGGTGAGCGTGTGTTCGCCAACTCGCGCGGATTCCTGGGCAGCTACCGGACCAGCAGCTGCTCGATAAGCACGGCGCCGGTAGCGCGCCAGGGCGATGCCATGGAACGCGATTTTTGGTGGTCTTCAGCGCGCAGCCATTCGAAACTGGATAGCCCGGCCGCAGTGGGCCGTCACGCCGCCGAGCGCACTGTGCGGCGTTTGGGCGCGCGCAAAGTCCCCACGCAGAAGGTGCCGGTGATCTTCGACCCGGTTACGGCGCGGTCGCTGATCGGCAATATCTTCGAGGCCGTAGAGGGCGATTCCGTTTACCGCAAAGCGTCCTTCCTGGCCGGGAAATTGGGCGAGCGCGTGGCATCCGAGCACGTGACAGTGATCGATGATGGAACGCTGCCCGGACTTTTTGGTACGGCGCCGTTTGACGACGAAGGCGTGCCGTCGCGGCGAACGGTGGTGATCGACCGTGGCATCCTGCAAAGCTACCTGCTGAATAGCTACACCGCGCGCAAACTCGGCCTGCGCACCACCGGCAACGCGTCGCGCGGCATCACTGGAAACGCGGGCGTGGGACACGGCAATTTCTTCCTCGAGAAGGGCCATCGCACGCCCCAAGAAATCATTAGCGGAATTCGCCAGGGCTTGTACGTAACGGAGTTAATTGGACACGGCGTGAACGTCGTCACCGGCGACTATTCGCGCGGCGCGGCCGGTCTGTGGATTGAGAACGGCGAGTTCGCGTATCCTGTTTCTGAGATCACCATCGCGGCCAATCTGCGGCAAATGCTGATGGACGTGGAAGCCGCCGGGTCCGACTTGGAATTTCGAGGCTCGGTGGCATCGCCGACGCTGCTGATCCGGGAGATGACCGTCAGTGGTTCTTGAGCGATGACCGGTAAGATCGGTGTTATTACACTCGTGATCGCGCTGGCATTGGCCGGCGGTCTGATCTGGTACGTCAACCGGCCGCACGCCCAGGCAACGGCGGCGCCGCTATCGGCGGACGCTAAAGCGTACGTTCGAAACCTGCAGCTGAGCGACGTGACGATGAAGGCCACCGAGAGCTACGTTGGACAAACCGTGACGGAGATTGAGGGCAAGATCGCCAACGCGGGCAGCCGCACCGTCCAGCATGCCGATGTTTACTGCGTCTTCTACAATTCCTATGGCGAGGTGATCCTGCGCGAGAAGGTGCCGATTGTGGTCACAAATCTGAAGCCCGGCGAGACGCGAGCTTTCCGCCTGCCCTTCGATGACATCCCGGGAGGCTGGAACAATCAGATGCCGCAGTTGGTGATCGCGCGGATCGAGTTTACCTGATGGCTCGAATTCTAGTGGTGGAAGACGACACCAGCCAGCTCGAAATTCGCAAACAGATTTTGGAGCACGCCGGGCACGAAGTAGTGACCGCGCGGGATGTATCCGAAGCGTTGGAGCGCTGGCCTGGTTGCCCCGTGGTGCTGATGGACCTGCGCATTCCGGAGCCCGAAGACGGCTTGCGATTAATTCAGGCGATGAACGGCCAAGCTCGGATCATCGTCCTATCGGGCGGAGAAGTGGATCGCACGCTTCCAGTGGATGAGTTCCTCACCAAGCCCTGTCCATCCAAAAGGTTGCTAGAGAGTATCGATAAGTGGACATCCGGGTCAAAGTGATTCCGAAAAGCTCGAAAACGGAGCTGGTGGGTTACTTGCCGGATGGGACCTGGAAGATCAAAGTGGCTGCCGCGCCTGAAAAGGGCAAGGCGAATCGAGCGCTGCTGGAGTTTCTCGCGGCACACTTAGGCATGCCGAAAAGCCGATTTCATATTGTGGCGGGCGAAACCTCGCAGCTCAAGCGGATTCACGTGGACGAGTGAACCGGCTTGCCGCCGAACGCAAGCTTGGGCGCGCCGCGCCGCACGATCAACAGAGCAACTCCCGCCGCAAGAGTCGCGAGCGAAATCCACTGCGTGTAAGACAGCCCGAAGTGCAGCCCCTGCTCGTGGAAGCGGAAAAACTCGATGATAAAGCGCGCGCTGGAATAAAGCGCCAGGTACCAGCCAAGAATCGTGCCCGCAGTGTGCGTTTTGCCGATTCGCAAATACAGGAACAGGAAAATTAACGCGTCCGCGAAGCACTCGTAGAGTTGCGTGGGATGCAATGGAATACCGAGCGGCACGCCCGTCAGTTCGGCGGCCTGAGGATTGTGGAACGTCACCGCCCAGGGCACGTGCGTTGCAACTCCCCAGCAGCAGCCCGCCGAAAAACAGCCAATGCGGCCGATGGCTTGGCCGAGCGCGATGCCCGGCGAGAAAACGTCGCAGGTGGCCAGGATCGGCAAATGCTGGTGTCGCATGTAAAGGATGGCCGTCACGAAAGCGACCAGAAAGCCCCCTTGATAAACGCCTGCGGCCTGCAGGGTGCTGAGCGAGAACAGCGAACGCGGGTCGTTCCAATAGGTTTTGAAATCGAACAGGATCATGAACAGCTTGGCGCCGGCCAGTCCGGCGAGCGCGCAGTAGATGGCCAGATTGGTGACCGACTCGGCGGGCAGGCTGACACGCTTGGCCAGACGGATGATGGTCCACAGCGCGGCCAAAAATCCGATGGCCACCAGCGTTCCATAGGTGGGAATAAAAAAACTACCGATCGATATTAACTTGGGAAACATGACTCACTCTTCGCTCCTTGGCCCGCCACATGTCCAACAATAGCAGGCAAGCGCCCACGGTAACGGCGCTATCGGCCACGTTAAAAGCCGGAAAATAGTGCTGGCCGGCGTGCACTTCGATGAAATCGGTTACTGTACCGCTGACAATTCGATCATACAGGTTTCCGAAGGCCCCGCCCAGGATCAAGGCCAGGGCGATGCGAAGGACCGAGTCGCGCTGGCTCGCGGGGCGCAGCAGCATGAAGGAAATCGCGATGAGCACGACAGCGGAAAATCCAATGAGCAGGACGGCGCGCCAAGGGCCCGGGGCATCCGACAGCATGCCGAAGGCGATGCCAGGGTTTTCGGTGTGGACGATGTTGATCAGCCCGGGGATCACGGTGACGGTATCGTAAGCGGAAAGGTGCGTCTTAATCGAGCTTTTGGTGCAGCGATCCAGCGCGACGATCACAGCAGCGATTAGAAAAGGAAATAGGCGATGGCGCATCGAATTACTTGATGGCGTCGCCGCAGGCCGCGCAGATCGTCGGAAATTCCGGATCGCTTCCGACATCCAGCGTGTATTTCCAGCAGCGCTCGCACTTGGCGCCTGCCGCGCGCTGGATCTCAACCGAGACGCCATTTTCTGTCCCTTGTTCTAACCGAACCTGCGACACGATGAACAGCGCCGGAAGATCCGCGGCGTATTGGCCGAGCAGCGGATGGAGGTCGAAGCCGGCCTTTAGCACCACTTTCGCTTCGAGCGATTTGCCGATGCGCTTCTCCTCGCGAGCCAGCTCGAGCGCCTTCAAAACCTGATCGCGGACCAGCATCAGCGTGTCCCAGTGCGACAGCCGTTCGCGTTCTACATTGGTGATGCCCTGCGTGAGTTCGCCGGGGTCGGGAAGCAGAGCGAGATGGACGCTATCGGGACTGCCGGCCGGTTTGCACAAGTAACCCCAGACCTCTTCGGTGGTGAAAGAAAGCAAAGGCGCGAGCAATCGAACCAGGGCATATGCGATCCGGTACACGGCCGTTTGGGCGGAGCGGCGCGAGTGCGAGCGCGCCCCGGCAGTGTACAAGCGATCCTTGACGATATCCACCCAGACAGCGCTCAGATCCGTGGTGGCGAAGTCGTAAACAGCGCGATAAACCTTGTGGAATGCATATTCGTCATACCAGGCGCGGCATTTCGCGACTAAGTCCTCGGTTTTCAGAAGAATCCATTGATCGATCTCGGCGAGTTTATCGCCGGGCACGGCGTCAGCGTCCGGATTAAAATCGTACAGGTTGCCGAGCAGATTTTTAAAAATATTATTGCGAAATTTGACGTACGCTTCGCTCAGCCTTTTCAAGATGGTGTCCGAGAGCCGTACGTCTTCGACGAAATCAACCGAAGACACCCACAAACGCAACACGTCTGCGCCAAATTTGGAAATCACCTCCTCCGGCTCCACGCCGATGCCGCGCGATTTGGACATGGCGCGGCCCTGTTCGTCCAGCGTCCAGCCATTGGTGGCGCACTCGCGATAGGGCGCCGCGCCCTTGAGAGCCACGCCCACGAGAAGCGAACTATGGAACCAGCCGCGATACTGATCGCCGCCTTCCAGATACATGTTGGATGGCCAGGGCAGCCCGTACTCTGGCGTGAGTACGGCAAGATGACTGGAGCCGGAATCGAACCAGACATCCAGAATATCGGTCTCTTTGCGGAACTCATGTCCCCCGCAGCGGGCGCAGACGGCTTCTGACCCAACCAGTTCGGCGGCCGAGCGATCATACCAAACGTCCGCGGTGTGCTGGCCGAAAAGCTCCACCACGCGATCCAGGATCTTGCGGTCCGTCATTGGCTCCTGGCAGTTGTCGCAATAAAAGGCGATGATCGGAACGCCCCACACGCGCTGGCGCGAAATGCACCAATCGGGACGCGTGGCGATCATGTTGGACATCCGCTCTTCGCCCCACGCGGGCATCCACTTCACGTCTTTGATGGCTTTGAGCGTCCGGGCGCGAAGATCGTTGCGGTCCATGCCGACGAACCATTGTTCCGTCGCGCGAAAGATGGTTGAGTTGTGGCAGCGCCAGCAATGCGGATAGCTGTGCTTGATCTTCTCCTCGCCGAGCAGCGCGCCGCGCGATTTCAGCATTTCAGTAACGATGGGATTCGCTTGCCAGACCGTCTTTCCGATAATCTCGTCCGGAAGGCGGCCGGCTGCGCCTTCGGCATGATAAAACTTGCCGGCGGGATCCACCGGACAGTAGATGGGCAGGCCGTACTTGACGCCGACTTCGAAGTCTTCTTGACCGTGGCCGGGGGCCGTGTGAACCGCGCCGGTGCCCTGTTCGAGAGTGACGTGATCGGCCAGAATGCCGAGCGAATCCCGATCGAGAAACGGATGGCGGAAGATGGCGCCTTCGAGTTTCCCGCCAGGAAAAGCGGCGATCGCTTTCGGATCATGCCAGCCCAACTTTTCGGCCGTCACATTCAGCAATTCGACCGCGACGATATAAACCGCGTCACCCACTTCCACCGCCACGTATTCGAACTTCGGATTAAAGGCGATCGCGACGTTGGCCGGGATGGTCCAAGGCGTGGTGGTCCAGATGAGGCCGAAAACATTGCGGCCGGCGAGCGCGGGATCGATCGCGCCCGGGTCTGACGTCAGAGCGAAGCGCACCCAGATGGACGGGCTGGCGTGATCCTCATATTCAATCTCGGCCTCAGCCAGCGCGGTGCGATCGTGCATGCACCAGTTCACCGTCTTGAGACCCTTATAAACGTAGCCGCGATCCAGAAAATCCACGAACGCGCCCGCGATCACCGCTTCGTATTGCGGGCTCATGGTGAGATACGGATCCTGCCATTGGCCTAGGATGCCGAGTCGAATGAAATCGGCGCGTTGCAGATCGACGTATTTTGCGGCGTACTTGCGGCACTCGGCGCGAATCTGCGCAATGGTCATTTGCGCCTTGCGCGCGCCAAGCTCGCTGTCCACCTTGATCTCGATGGGAAGGCCATGACAATCCCAGCCGGGGACGTAGGGCGAATCGTAACCCTCCATGGTCTTGAGCTTGACGATAAAATCCTTGAGGATTTTGTTGAGCGCGTGGCCCAGATGGATGTTGCCGTTGGCGTAGGGCGGCCCGTCGTGCAGCACGTACATGGGGCTGCCTTTGCGGGCGGCGCGAATTTTGGCGTAGAGATCCTCAGTCTCCCAACGAAGCAGCGTCTTTGGCTCCATTTGAGCCAGATTGGCCTTCATTGGGAAGTTGGTCTGGGGAAGATTCACAGTTTTCTTCACGTCTACGCTGGCGGCACCCATGGGGATACTTTTATCGTAACCGATAGGAGTTGGCGGCTAGGGCTGGTGATTGGTGCCTGGGCCCATATAATGAGCTTGGGTGTGGCAAAAGACTACGTGGAAGAACATTCCGGGGCGTACCTCATCGCTGGAACACGCGTGTCGTTGGACTCGGTGGTGCATGCATTCCTGCGAGGCGAGTCGCCGGAAGGGATCGCGGAATCTTTCCCTGCTCTGACGCTGGAGCAGATCCTCGGGTCATTGGCTTTTTATCTGGCAAATCGCGAAAAGATCGACGAATATCTGCGGCAGGGCACGGAGGATTTTGAGCGGCTTCGTCAGCAGGCCCGTCAAAATAATCCAAGTCTCTACGCGCGTCTGGCCGACGCCCGCCAGAAGGCGGCCAATCATTCGCGCGGATGACGCCGCGTTTTCAGGCGGACGCAGATTTCAATCAAGAATTGTCCTTGGTCTTCGCCGACGTGAACCGGCGATTGATTTCCGCGATGCACGCGCCGGTGGTGTGATTGGTGCCGAAGATGCCACCGTGTTGCCGATCGCAGCCGAGTCCGGACGAATCCTGGTCTCTCATGATCGAAAAACGATGCCTGGACATCTGGCGCGGTTCGTCGAAAGCCACCCCAGCCCTGGCGTAATTCTCGTTTCGCGGGATCTCGACATCGGCGCCGCCATCGACGATCTGTTAATCATTTGGGCTGCCTCGGATGCTGATGAATGGCGAAACCAAATCGGCTTTATACCGCTGTAGACTTGGTGAGTACGTTTCTTCCAGAAGGAGGCGGGCATGTGTAATCGCAGGCAATTCGTCAAGACCGCGGCGGGCGTGGCTGGGACCCTTCTTGCCGGCCGTGGGCTTACTAAAGGAGCTGCGGCCACGCGGCGGGAAGTGCGGGTGGGCGGCAAGCGCGTCAAAGTTGTCGACATTCATGCCCACGCCGTTATCGCCGAGGTTGCGGACGTGGTCAAGGGCACGCCACTCGAGCGCTACGGGCGCGGCGGGCGGGCGCTTGGGCCGGATCGCATCGAAGAGCTGGATAAGCGCGGCATCGACGTGCAGGTGCTCGACGTCAACGCTTTTTGGTGGTACGCGGCGGATCGCGATCTGGTGGCCAAGATCGTTGCGGTGCAGGATGAGGCCCTGGCGAAATGGTGCGCGGCGCACCCGGACCGCTTCGTGGCGTTTACCTCGCCCGCTCTGCAATTCCCCGACTTGGCGGTCGAGCAGGCCGAACACGCGGTGAAGAAGCTGGGGATGCGCGGGATTGCCATCGGCGGCCATGTGGCGGGCGAGCCGCTGTCCATGCCCAAGTACGATCCGTTCTGGGCCAAGGTGCAGGAGCTGGGCGTGATGGTGTTCATGCATCCCAACAATGCGGAGAACGTTGCCAAGCCGGACGCGTTCGCAGGCGCGGGCGATCTGGGCAACGTGATGGGAAATCCGCTGGAGACCAGCCTCTTCCTGACGCACCTGATCTTCGATGGCACGCTCGACCGCTTCCCGGGCCTCAAGATCTGCGGCGCGCACGCGGGCGGCTATCTGCCTTCGTACCTGGGACGCACCGACGTGGCCTGCGATGTGCGCCCCAACGCCAAGTGCGTGAACAAGAAGCATCCGCGCGAATATCTGCACGACCAGATCCTGGCCGATTCGATGGTGTTCTCGGCCGAGGGCATCCGGCACCTGGTTGCGGAAATGGGTCCCACTCAAGTGGTGTACGGGACCGACATGCCGTATGTTTGGCCGGACACCGTGGATGCGATCGTCGAAGCGGAGATTCCCGACGCTCATAAGGAAGCCATCCTGGGCGGGAACCTGGCGAAGTTGCTGAAGTTGTAACGGGGCGACACGAATCCTTTTCACAAGCGTCACACTAAGAAGATGGGGTTCCCGCTGTTCGCCTTCTTGTCGCTGTTGGCGCTGGCGTCGACTGCCTTGGCTCAGGCTACCGACGGGTCGCTCACCGCGGCCCCGCTTCCGCCGCCTTCGGTTTCTGAAAAATGGGACAAGTTCGAAACCGAGACGTTCGCGCCCTTGACGCTGGGCGCCGGAGCGTTCAATGCCGCGGTTTCACAAGTAACCGACTCCACGCCATTGTACGGCCGCGAATTCTTTCCGGCCTATCCGGAGCGCTTCGGTTCCGCGGTGGCCGACATCGTCAGCCAGAACTTCTTTGGCGATTTTGTACTGGCCTCCGCGCTTCATGAGGACACGCGCTATATCCGGCGCGGGCCGGCGCACAAGCTGTTGCCGCGCATTCTCTACGCCATCAGCCGTTCGGTGGTCACCCACACCGACGAAGGCGGGTCCACGTTCAACGCGTCCAATGTGCTGGGTACCGCCATGAGCGCCGCGCTGTCGAACGCATATTATCCGGCGGAGAGCAGGAGCGCGCACGCGGCGACAGTGAACTGGGGTACCAGCGTGGGCGGCGCTGGCTTGGCCAATCTGCTGCCGGAGTTCTGGCCCGATTTTCACGCCTGGGTCAAGCGGCATTTCTGATTCGGCCGCGCGTGCTGGCTGCCCATTCGACGGGCACGCTAGAATGGCGTTGCGGCGATGAATCTCATCCACGGGCATTGGCAGTTCATCGCCAGTCTGGTCTCCATCGTACTGGTGGACCTGACGCTGAGCGGAGACAACGCGGTGGTGATCGCGGCGGCGGCCAAATCCCTGCCGCGGCGTCTGCGGAAGCGAGCGATGATTGCCGGGGCGGCTTGCGCCGTGATCGCGTTGGTTACCGCCACGTATTTTGCCGCGCGGCTGCTGCACGTGAAGTTTTTGCAGATTGTGGGAGGCGCCGCTGTGTTGTGGATCGCGGTGGGTCTGTTTCGCGAAGAGCCGCCGCTGGAATCCTCCGCCACGCACCTCACCGGTTTCTGGAAAGCGATGTGGTTCATCCTCGTGGCGGACGTGACCATGTCCACCGACAATATGCTGGCCATTGCGGCGCTGGCTCAGGGCAACTTCGCGCTGCTGCTGTTCGGGCTGGGCGTAAGCATCCCGCTGGTGATTTTTGCCAGCGGATTGCTGGCGGCACTCATGGACCGGTTTCCAGCCATCGTCTATATCGGCGCGGCGCTGCTCGGAAGGGTGGCCGGGCAAATGATCGTAACCGACGCTTTCCTGGAGCAAAGATTCGCGCCCAGCGCGGCTGTGCGCTATGCGGTGGAAGCGGCGTGTACCATGGGCGTGCTCTTAGCGGGATGGTGGCTGAAGACGCACCCGGCCAAGGAAAGTCCTTAGCGCTGTACCGACCCGGAGCTCTGGTGAAGCTGGTCCGAGATGCGTTGGGTGCCGCTTTTCGCCCGTAGCTCTCGCTCGGCCTGATGCCAGTCCTCTTCAGCAGATCCATGGGGGCATCCCCGCTCCATCCAAAGCTGGTGCGCGCGCGCCTTGATCTGTTCGATGTCCGGGCCATCGGAAACCAGCGCATGTTCTTTGGGAACTTCGTTTTGCTCGGGGTAATGCTCGGCGTCCACGGCTGACGCGGTCTTGGACTTGCCGTCGCGATCGGTAACTTGGGTTGTCGCTGCCATACAGGGGCTCCTTACTTCCCTGTGATGGACGCTAGACCGTGGGACAAAGTGACAAAGGGCTCAGCCGTGCGAATTCAATTCGCTGGAGGTGCCTCCGGCGGCCGGGACGTAGCACTTCAGCGTGTAATCCATCACCATGCGATTGGCGTTGAAGCGCCAGCCCAGGGTGCGGATGGTGCGTTTCATGCGCTTGATCCAGCCGCGCGGCAGACCATCCCGGTCGCGTTGGTAGTACAGAGGAATCACTTCTTCGCGCAGCGTGCGGTACAAGTCCTCGCCATCGCGGCTGTCGTGAACATTCATGTTGGAATGCGTTCTGCCGGTCCCGATGGCGAATCCGTTCAGCCCGTCGTAGGCTTCCGCCCACCAGCCGTCCAGCACCGATAGGTTCAGACCGCCATTCAGCACAACTTTTTGGCCGCTGGTGCCGGAGGCTTCCAGCGGCCGGCGCGGATTGTTCAGCCACACGTCGACGCCCTGAACCAGGAGCCGTCCCACGTTGATGTCGTAGTCTTCTACAAAAACGAATTTGTCGGCGAACTGCGGATCGCTCATCAGCTCGGCGATTTGCTGCAGCACGCGCTTGCCAGGTTCGTCGCGCGGGTGGGCCTTACCGGCAAAGACGAACTGCACCGGACGCTTGGGATCGTTGACCATGGACGCCAACTTTTCGATATCGGCCAGGATCAGATTGGCGCGCTTATAGGTGGCAAAGCGCCGCGCAAATCCGATGGTGAGCGCATCCGGGCTGAGCACGCGGCTGAGCCTTTGCAAGGTTTCGGGCGATTCGCCCCGGCGCTGCGATTGTTCCACCGCGCGCCGCCGCACAAACTCGAGCAGCCGCAGTTTCAGAGAGCCGTGCGTTTCCCACAGCTCGCCGTCGTCGATGTTCTCGATACCCTCCCAGATGCGCGATTCGCCGCTATGCTCGTGCCAGCCGGTGCCCAGATGGCGATCGTAGAGCCGGAACATTTGCGGCGCCAGCCAGGTGGGAACGTGGACTCCGTTGGTGATGTGGCCGATCGGCACTTCGTCTTCCAGCTTGCCGGGGTAGAGGCCGGTCCACATGGCGCGCGATACCTCTCCGTGCAAGGCCGAGACGGCGTTGGCGCGCCGCGACAGTTTCAATCCCAGCACAGTCATGCAGAACTCTTCGAATTCGTTGCCGGAGATTTCGCGCCCCAGGTCCATCAGCTGGCGGTCGGAAAGGCCCAGGCGCTCGCGCAAAGGGCCCAGATGCTCTTCAATCAGGCCCGCGTTGAAGCGGTCGTGCCCGGCCGGCACCGGCGTATGGGTGGTGAAAACCACTTCGCGCGAGACGCGGGGCACGGCTTGCTGGAACGAGAGCCCTTCTTCCTGCATCCGATTCGCGATGGCTTCCAGCACCGCAAAGCCGCTGTGACCTTCGTTTAAATGCAGAACCGAAGGAGTGATGCCCATGGCCTTCAGAGCGCGGAATCCGCCCACGCCCAGCAGCAGCTCCTGGCGAATGCGAACGCGGCCGTCGCCGCCGTACAGCCGCGAAGTTAACTCGCGATCTTCCGGAGCGTTGCCCTCGACGTTGGAATCCAGAAGCAGCAGATCGCACCGGCCCACTTTCAGCCGCCAGACTTTGGCGCGAATAATGCCGCTGCGGGTTTCCAGTTGCACCGCCACCGGCTCGCCGTTCTTGCCGATGGCCGGTTCCATGGGAAGCTGATTGACGTCGGTTTGCAGGTATTGTTCCTGCTGCCAGCCATCGCGATCCAGACGCTGGCGGAAGTAGCCCTGGCTATAAAACAGCCCGATACCGACCAGGGGAATGTCCAGGTCGGACGCGCTCTTGATGTGGTCGCCCGCCAGCACGCCCAAGCCGCCCGAGTAAATCGGCAGGGACTCATGCAGCCCGAATTCGGCCGAGAAATAGGCCACCGGACGGGGACGCAGAGCGCCGGCGTTGGTGGCGCCCCAGGTGCGATCGGCGCGCAGATATTCCTGCTGGCGGCGATAGGCGTAGTTAATGCGGCTATGCAGCACCAGTTCCCCGGCGCGGCGTTCCAGCTTGGCGAGCGGTATTTCCGACAACAGCGCGATGGGGTTGTGATTCAACTGCCGCAAGCGCACCGGATCCAGATCGCGAAATAAACTGGTGGAATCATTGTCCCAGCTCCACCACAAATTTCGCGCGATGGACCACAAGCGTTCCTGCACCGGCGCGATGAAGCGGTCCAATGCGCGCGCCTCGCTGACCACCGGAGCCACCTGCGCGGCCGCTTCCACCAGCATCTGCACTTCATCCTCGGTGAAGGCGCGCGGATCGATGGTTTGCACCACCAGCACGCCCTGCAACACGCCTTGATCGATGAGCGGTACGCCGCAAAACGATTGATAGGGCTCCTCGCCCGCTTCGCTGAAGTATTTGAAGCGCGGATGAGCCGTGGCGTGCTCCACTGCCACCGGACGCACCAATTCGGCCACCAATCCCGCCAGCCCTTCGTTCAATGCCATGCGAAGGGTGCCGATACACTGCGGGCGCAACCCTATGGTGGCAGCCATCACCAGATTGGCGCGATCCGGCTCCAGCAAATAAGCCGAACACACATCGGTCTGAAAGCGCCTGGCGATTAAGGCCACTACGTTCATCAGCGTTTCGGCGGGCTTTCCGCCCTCAGCCGCTAAATGGCCAATCTCTTCTAAAGTCAAGACGTAACTGGCTGCGCGAGCGCTGGCCGTTGACATAGTGAAAAACTCCCTGTCGTAAGACACTGATCCCTAATCGTCAGAAACACATCGGTCAAACGACGGGGTTTTGACACCAACGCCAACCGCACGAACAAGGGTGCGTTCGCGTCCCGGCACGCTAGGGCGATTGGGCTACTTAACTAGTCTATGCGGATCGGCGGCTGGCGGCAAATTGTCGGTCACCGTCAAAATTTCGACGCTCCTTCATCTCACACATTACTTGAGCTTGTCTTTGGCCGCTTGCGCCACGGTCCTCCAGCGCATGTTCTCTGCGGTATCGCTGCCTCCGCGATTGAGCGGCTTGATGTGATCCACCACGAAGCCGTTACAGGGGCCTTTCACCGATCCCGTGGCCGGGCAAGGGTGCTGGGCGCGAAATGCGCGAACCGGCGCGGGGTTGCGCGAGATGTGCCCGCTCAAGTCACGCACGCAGTTTAAGCAGGTGGGGCCGTGACGGATGGGTGGCGCTGGAAATTTGGGAACCGTAATCACTTGGGCGTTCAGAACGGCACAGAACGCGAACGCGAGCGTTCCAATTCGGAACAGGAGTGGGTGTTTCGGCGGCATCGCCCATGTAGTATGCACGTTGTCTGCCGTGTCCCTGGGTCGTGTACCTTAATTGCAGGAGGGTCATGCAAATTCGCCGTTTCCTGTGGTTGGCCGTTTTCCTTCTCGCGGCTCTTGCGACGAATCTCGCCGCAGCCGACTACTCCTGCCCGGTCACAACCCCGCCCGATCCGCCGTTCGTGCCGCCGGCTCCGTATGAGCCGAACGCTGGCCCAGGACGGTTCTGGTATGGAACGAACGTTCTTTGGACCCAGCTGCCGGCTGACGGCGTGGAACGCGCGCTGCCTTACAACAAGGAGGAGGGCTACTCCAACAAGCTCCCTTTGTGGAAGCAGGGATATGACGGCGCCAAAGAGCCACGGCCCGACATCATTGTTGTGGTCAAACGTCTGGATAAAACCGCGCCCCTGACGAGCTCGCGTGGAGGAAACAATGTCTTTGTTGACGGCACATGGTCGATGTTAACCGGCGTCACCTACCCGACGGCGGGATGCTGGGAAGTCACGGCTGCCAATGACGGCCACATGCTGACGTTCGTCCTGTCGATACAGTAGCCGTCGCTCGCCGATCGCGAGATTGTTATTTCGTCTTGCGTTTCGTAGTGTGCGTTGCGGCCGGCGACTCGGTTAGAGATTCGAACTGATTAATCTTAACCACCTCACCGTTGGGGAACGCGGCCCGAATCTCCAGGGTCCCGCCCATGGCCTTGACGTAACTTGCGAGAGTGCTCAGGTACATATCTGTCCGGCGCTCAATTTTTGACACTTCCGACTGCTTGACGCGCAAAACGCTCGCCAGATTTTCCTGTGTAAGCTCGCGAGCGGCCCTCAATCTTCGCAAGGGCATCTCCTCAACCATCTGCCGGAACTCGCGCTCGCTCGCGGCGCGCGCGGCAGGGGACATTTTCTCGCGCAGCTCGCTAAACTTCCTAGCCATGTTAGGAATCCTCCTTTTTTTCCTGGCGTTCCAACTCACTGAGGTGCTCGTCGTACAGCTTGTCGGCCTTGGGAACGTGGACCTCATACCAGCGTTCGTTCCCTGTCTTGTCAGCGCCAACGAGCAAGATCGCTGCGCGCTTTGGGTTGAACGCATACAGGACTCGGAACGGCTTCCCGCGAACCTGGACACGAAGCTCGCGCATATGAGCGTGACGTGAGCCTTTCACGCCTGAACTCATGGGGAACGGAAGGTCGGGTCCGTATTCTTCTAGCATTCGGACGGCGGCGTCGATCTTGATTTGCCCGGCTTCTTCCAGCCCGTTCCACCACTCTTCGAAATCGTCTGTGAACTCGACCTCCCAGGCCAGACTGGTATTATTCCATTGGAGAACTATTCTGTCAAGGGAATAATGTCGCGTCCTTTCTTGAGTTCGGCAGGTGAGTCTGGGTCCTTCCAGGCCGGACTGGGCCCCCGCTGACCAGAGCGAACCTTCGCGCGCATGAAATCGCCAAAGACCCATAGCCACTGCCTCACATATATTGTTTGCAGCTCGTCACGTTTAGATGAAAGTCGATCCAGTTTCCTATGAGACTCGTGCTCGTACTAGCCCTTTCATTTCAATTGCTGGCCTCTAGGAAGCCAGAACCGCAATGGAAAACCGGTAAGGTCCTCGATTCACATCTAGCCAAGTCGTCGGTACCCGTTGGATCAACCACGAGCACCAGCAGCACAGCGACGGTGGCCGGTTCCGAGAACTCGGCGACGGTGTCTGGTCAAAGCACGAGCAGCACACGTGTTGATTTTGCAGACATCCGCGACGACCAGCTTCTGATTCTCAGCGACGAATTTGCGTACGTAGTGGAAGACACCCGCGTCTCGGGTGGACATGGGCTTGTCGCCATTACCGAGCCTGCCATTGCTAATCGTAAGCATGGTTGCCGATTCATTGTAGGGGATGACGTCAAGTTTTGGCAGGAGAGGGCGGTGCTTCACGTTGTAGATGCGGATGGCAAGGAATGCAAAGTGGATATCCTCAGACAGGAAACGCCCAAGTAGTTCATTGCAGCGTCTCGAACCCAAATAGCCCACCTACTGCGGACCACCCTCAGCAGCTGGTGCACTCGCGGCCTTTGAGAAAGTCACGAATCTCGCCGGCTCTTGAATCCTCAAATTCTTTCGCTAGTTGCTCAATATCGACGGACGGCCTTGACCAGCCTGCTGCTTCCATGATCTCCTTGGGACAAAAATGGAAAAACTCGTGGGCAACGGTCTTCAAAAGGTCTTCACCACGACGGCAGACATTGACCATGATGCCCAGAGGTGACTCACGATGGGTATAACCAGCAAAAACCGCTGGCCGCTGGAAGCGATTCGGCCATCGAACGTACTCATATGGCTCCTTGAGTGGATCAGTCGCAGCCGATTTGAGTTGGGGATATTTCAGCCATGCGTTCTTGGCGACATCGTAGTCGAACTCTTCGAACCAGAAGACTCTCGGTGGGTTAATCTTGAATTCCTCGCCCAAATGAGTGCAGTATTTCTCTGCCAATGATTTCACGCCCATGTCGAAATGCTGATCCAATCTTCTGAACCAATAAAGGTTGGTCTGCGGATCGTAGTTTCTCGGTATCTGGCGCAGGGAAGACATCATCCTCAGTATGTGAGAAATCCCGTCGTAAACACAAGAAGGGCCTCAACTCTTATCGGCGCGAGAAGGATGTATTAAGCTTGTAGAGTACCCCCGCCGCGCCCTGTGGAGCGACCCCACGGACCTTGTCATCGTCCCCGAATCTTCGCAACCGGAGTCGAATACGATGCCTGCCGCCGCTGCCACCGCTCACACGCCGCCCAATCGCAATCAGGAACTGATCCGCTACATCAACTTGAAACTCGCGGCGCTGGGGCAGCCCACTAGCCGGAGCACGGCAGACCCCGCGTTCCTGGAGATCGCCGGTCCGCTACTGCGCAACTACCATCGGAAAGACCAGTTGCTCGGCAACCGGCTGTGCCCGGCGGACACGCGCGTGCAATCGTTCCTGGATAGCTACCTCGCCGATGTCTGTCCCCAGGGCGCCGCGCGGCTGCCGGTGGACAGTTTCGTGCTGGATCGCGAAGGCATGGCGCGCATCATGTCGCTGCCCGCGAGCGCCGACGTGTTTTCGTCGCCGTGTCTCAAATCCTATCGCGTGGCGCAAGGCGTGCTTCACAATCCGAAAAGCGATAAGCGCACCACGCAAGGTCTCTTTCATATCGCTGAAGGAGGCTTGCCGGTGCCGGCCGACAAAACCGCGGTTCCCAAGCAGGCTTTCGCAGCGTTGTGGGCCGCGGCGCTCCGTCCGCCCGACAGCATGCTGGTGCTGCCCTTCACAGCCGACCAGGACGAACTGGTGCGCTGCTTCGTCTCGCTGCTGCTGCGTCCGCTGGTGTGCCCCGCCGCCGGAAGCGATCCCGAAAAAACCATGGAGATCCGCTTCGTCGTGCCGGGCAGCCTGGTCAGCAATCTGGATTTCGTCGAAAGCATTTTCGGCAACGGCGGCGATCCGTATCTGCCGGAGAACGACGCCGCGCTCGACGCCATGCACTGGACCGGCCATACCGGATGCGTCGTCCTGGCGCCGCACCTGGTTGGAATCAAGAAGAAGGGCCTCGGCCTTCCGCACATCAGCGAAGCCACCGACCGCCAGCGCCGCGACGGCATGTGCTGGGAAAAAGAAGACGACCAGTACAACGGCGGATCGGCATTCAAGATCACTTGCCGCGACCAGCGTGGCGTTATGGTCACCATTATCGCCGACAATTACTACGGATATTGCAAGAAAGAAGTGAAGACGCAGATCAGTTTCGCGGCGAATCTATTCGGGATGTGCGAGGAAGAGCACGCCGGCGGCGCCATCGCGTTCGCCACCTATGTGCTCGGACAGGAATTCTATGCCGGCCGCACCGTCAGCTTGCGCAAGGCGAAATACGACGATGCGATGTCGCCTGCTGGGCGACCTTGTGGATCCTGCGTCCGGAAGGCTACGCCGAAGGACCAGCGCTTCTCCGACATCTATTACGTGCCGGAGGATTCCGTCTTCAACGTCCTGGAGGGAACCATCGCGTGGCGGCACGGCGATCGAGACCAGCATTTAACACTGCGCAACGACGCCACCTATTTTCTTCCCAACGGCTTTCGAATCCGGCTGGAGAAGCAGACCGGCGGCACGGCCTGGCGGCTGGTGGGAGCGCGGCCGCGCGGCACGCTGTGCCATAAGCCATGCACGGTATCGGGCGGAGGCAAGTCGGAGATTTCGAAATCCATCGCCAACGCGCTGCTGAAGGGGCCGGTGTTCGTCAAAGATTACCAGCGCGACATGGACCAGGTGGCGGAAATTTTCGCGACGCGACTTTTCCGGGATCTATCGACAGCCGGATGCCCGATGCCCGCACTCGCCGGCCCATCCTGAGCCCGGAGCGCACGCTCGGCTCGGTGATCCAACTGTTGACGCCATCGCCAGAGTACACCGACGAGCACAACGCCTGGGTGCGCGAGCTTCCGCAGACCATCCGCCAGCTTCTGTTCACCGTGAAGCGCTACTATCAGCCGGAGTGGGGCGACAACTGGCGCGCGCATTTCACGGTGGATCGCATCAACGGCTTTCTCGGCCACGAGCTGAAGTTCGAAAACCAGAAGCTGGTGAGCAACTATCTGCGCGTGGGTTTCGATCCGGACGGCTCCTGGCGCATTTACAAATTGCGGCCGGATTTTCATCCCGCGGACAAAGTCGCAGGTGGAAGACGACATCACCGCTTCGGTGGTGCTGCCGCGCGAGAGCCTGAACGATCTGGATCCCGAATATCCGAATCCCAGCGTGAAGCTGGTGGCGAACTGCGAGCGGCTGACTTTTCCAGCGGCCCGACGATGCCATTCACCGCGGCTTCGACGGGCAAGCCGAGGCCGACATCGCAAGCCCGGGTAATTTCTTTTCCAACTTCGAGCCGCTTCGACGTGGAGGGAGCGCGAGCGCTGGTGGACCACGTGGTCGGAGTTCGACCGATACACCGAGCCGATGAAACAACTGCCTCGAAGAATTCGTGGATGAGCCGGAAGCCGATTACGTGGTCTCCTCGGCGCACCCGCGCGTGGTGAATGGAGCGCCCTCCACCAATCCCCGCTATTTGCAGCCGCGGCCCGATCTGGTGAATCCGCGCGATTCTTACCTGGCCGAGATCGCGGCCCGGCTGGCGCGCGAAATTCCGCCGGACACGTCCGGTGTATCAACCGGTGAACGCGGTGCTGGCGGGACGGCGAAACAGTCCCGCGGATCCCAAAGCCGGCACGCCTCCGCTGGCTGTCTACAGGCCGATTCATTATCAGGAATTGCCGGAGCTGTTCATGGATTTCGTTGCCAGCTTGACCGGCAAATCGCCCGCCACTACCGGCTTTGGCAGCGAAGGCGCGCTGACCAAAGGGCCGTTCAACGCTTTGTGGCCGGTGGTGGATTTGAACAATGCCCTGGTATCGGCGATTCTGACCGGCTACGCGGGATTCACCACCTCGGCGGGCTATGTGGGGCCGAACGTTCCGCGTGGATCACGACGTCAGCTTGCTGGTTCCCGAGATCTGGTGCCGCATGCGCGTGCACGAGCGCGATCCGGAGTTTCATGAAGGCGAACGGCTATCTGGAACAAGTCTGCGATTTTTGTTTGGATGGCCGCACCGTGCTCGCCAGCCGCCTGGGTTACCGGATCACCGAATTGTTTGTCGATCATTTCCTGGGACGCATTTTCGAAACTCCCGACGCGGTGTTTCCCGATGCGATGCTGCGGCCCGAAAAACAGGATCTGGTGCAATTCGCCGCGGGCGTGGACGCCATCGTGGAAACGCAGACGCGCGTGGCGCTGCAGTATTTCGAAGACGGCAGCGTGGATGCCGCCTGCCCGCCGCTCAAGGCGCTGCTGCACATCATGGCCCACGGATCGTATGAAGGAATGGGGGTGGACGCGCCGGAAATTCGCGACCTGTTTACGCGCGAGAGTATGCTTCGAAGCGATTGGTATCGCGAACGCCTGGCCGTGAAGCAGGCGCGCGACGTAGCACTGTGGACGCGGCATGTGGAATCGCTAGAAGCCGCGAGCGCCAGTAGCGAAGAGGCCCGTTTGCAACTGGCCCGTGTGAGCGCGCCGGCCTACTTGCGTGAACTCGAAGGAACCATCGGGGCCGATCCGTTCCACCTCGAAATCGAAAAGCATTAACAGGCTGACGAATTAGTTATTCGGCGAAGCTTTTTGCCTCTCGCCAACGGTCTTGTCATGAGCATTTACGTGGAGATTGTGTGCCTGAATTGGCGACTTTCCGTCGTCCAGACACACTTCTCCCCGAACTTACGCGGAGAGAACCACCGTAAGGTTCCGCATCCGCACCAGATTGTAGGCGGCGGCCGCGAAGGTGAATACCCAACCAACTTTGAAGACGCCGCGATGTCGGGTCTTGCGCAGCATTCCTACCGTCTTTAACCACCCAAATACTTCTTCGATCCGTTTTCGCTTGCGCTGGCTCACCTGGTATCCAGCGTGCCGTGTCGTGCGCCCGTCAATGGCACTGCCGCCTTGCCGATTGATATTCTGCGACACGTGCGGCGTCACGTTCCGGCCACGCATCTCTTGCACGAAGCCTCGCGTGTCATAGCCTTTGTCGGCTCCCACCGTCACGCGCTGGTCGCCCTCGATCCGCCCCGCCATTTCCAGCGCTGCGTCGCGCTCGGCCTTTCCGCTGCACAGCACCAGTTCGGTATCCACCACCAGTCCGTTGCGGTTCTCGATCAGCACGTTGCCGCAGTAGGCCAGCTTCGACTCGTGACCGCCGCTTTTTCTTGCCAGCCTGGCTTCCGGGTCGGTCGTCGATTGATGCGTGTCGTTGCGGCGCTCCTCGCCATGAAAATCAATAGTCGGATTACCCGGGTCCTCCGGTGGTAGCGTGGGGCCTTGATCTTTGCGTTGAAAACTCTTCTGACTCGCCCAGGCTTCTATCAGCGTGCCGTCCACGCTGAAATGCTCATCCGACAACAGGTCGTTGGCACGCGCCTGTTTCAATACCTGCGCGAAGAACTTCTCGGCGATGTCACCATTCAGCAGCCGGTCGCGATTCTTGCTGAACACGCTGGGCACCCACACTGGCTCGTCCATGTTCAGACCCACGAACCAGCGGAACAGCAGATTGTATTCCAGTTGTTCCATGAGCATCCGCTCGCTGCGAATCGTATACAACACTTGCAGTAGCAGTGCGCGCAAGAGCTTTTCCGGCGCGATCGAGGGACGACCCCAATCGATGTATAGTTGCCCGAACGATCGGGACAGTCCTTTCAAGACCGCATCCACCATGCTTCGGATCGGCCGCAAGGGATGATTCGCGGGAATACGCTCCTCCGGCGACACGTAACTGAACATCGCGCTTTGCTGGGTGTCTTTTCCTCGCATAGGCTAAAACATAATGACGTTGTTTTGTCTTCCTTGGTCACACCCCATCCCAATTACTTTTTCACCATCCTGTTAATGGCCACAGATGCACACAGATAAAACATTTCTTTCAATCTATGTTCATCTGTGTTTATCTGTGGCCAGATTGCTTTTTTCAGTCTAGATCACCGGCGCACACTCTGTGACCACCAGATGAATGAAGTGCAGTTTGGCGATGGCCGGGCGCGGCAGCGCGAACGGATAGAGATCCGGCTGTCCCATGGCGCGCGATAGTTCGTTCAGCACCGCGGTGAGTTCGATCCAGGAGTTCAGGAACGCGAGAAAGCGCTTGGCGCCGGGATCGTTGGGACGAAACAGCGCGTCGCGGCCGAACGGATCGATCTCCAGTTCCAGCCGCCGGGCATCCAGGCCGAAGCTGAGAGCGGTGTCCAGCGTGTCCACCATGTGCAGATAGTGGGCCCAGCTTTCCGCCCAGTCCTCCCACGGATGCGTACTGGCGTAGGCACTGACGAATTGCTGGTTCCAGCCCGGCGTTGGACCATTCTCATAGTTGCTTTTTAGCGCGGCGGCGTAATCCTCCCGCTCGTCGCCGAAAAGGCCGCGGAAATCTTCCAGGCGGGGAGATCCGGCAATCAGCCGGTCCCAATAATAGTGCCCCACCTCATGGCGCAGATGGCCGAGCAGGGTGCGATAGGGCTCGCGCATCTGCTGGCGAACGCGCTCGCGCACCGAGTCGTCGGCTTCTTCGATGTTGACGGTAATAATGCCATTGTCGTGGCCGGTGAGCACGCGCGGGCCCTGGGCGGGGGTATGCAGAAAGTCGAACGCCAGGCCGCGCTCGGCGTCCTGGTCCACCCGCGATTTGACGGGCAGATCGAGCGCCAGAAGCGAGGAAACCACGCGCCGTTTGGCGGCTTCCAGGCGGCCCCACAGTTCGCCGTTCTCAGGCAGTGAAAGATCCGGGATAGTGCGGTTGAGACGGCAGGCGATGCACAGCAGGCGCGGGTTGCCCTCGGTCTCGGCTTCTGAGACCAGCCAGTTGCAGGCGGCCGGGGATTCCAGGTTGGGGCAACGGCGGTATTTTCCCGCCAGCGCGTCCTCCAGCGCGAGTTGCCAGGAGTCCGGTTCCGGCCCGAGAGTTAATGGGAAGACCTGCCGCAGATGCGGTTCGTAGCCGAGCGGAGTGTTGCAGGCCAGGCAAACGCTATTGCGAAAAAAAACCGGCCTTCCGCAGCGGCAGAAATAGGCGCGGCCGGCCCCTACCGGCCTGCGTTTTCGCTTGGGTGCGATCTTATCGAATAGAGATTGAATAGGAATGCTCATTATAGGGAGAAGGCGATGGCGATACCAGCGCCCGTTGGTTAGATGCGTCGGGGAGGATTTGGTATCCGGCACAATTCACTCAAGCTTTCGCCGCTCTGAACGATGAGCAATTTTGGGGGGAATTGTGACTTCCAACGCAACCATAGCTGAATCAGGGGTTTCAAACGCAAGCGCGGCCGCCGAGCAACGCGCCGGAAAGTATTTGGCGTTTCGGCTGGGGAAGGAAGATTTCGCGATCCAGGTTTTGAAGGTGCGCGAAATCGTGGGCATTCAAGACATCACTTCGGTCCCGCAGATGCCCGCTTACGTGAAAGGCGTCATCAATCTGCGCGGCAAAGTGATCCCGGTGGTGGATCTGCGGCTGAAGTTCGGGCTGGCGGAACGCGAGTACACGCAGCGGACCTGTATCATCGTGGTGCAAGTGCACAGCGGAGGCATAGCCATCCAGAGCGGCATCATCGTGGACGAAGTCTCGGAGGTTCTGAATTTGGCGGCGGGTGAGATTGAAGACACGCCGGACTTCGGAGAGGACGTCGGGACGCCGTATTTGCTGGGTATGGCGAAGGCCAAGGACAGCGTGAAAATGTTGCTGGATATCGACCAGGTGCTGGCCAACAGCGAAACGATGTCGCTGGCTGGATTGGTGAATTAGCTGGACTGGTGGATTAGTCAGTCCGCCGTTTGCGGCGACATGTCCACCGATACACTGATTACTTGCTCGCCGCCGCCCAGCGCCACGCCTCTCACCGGCGTCACGTCGGAGTAATCGCGGCCCCACGCCACGGTGAAATGCCCTCCGTGCGGCATCACGTTATTGGTGGGATCGAAATCCTGCCAGCCGAACACCGGGCACCAAACCGAAACCCAGGCGTGCGATGCCTCTTCACCCGCGAAATCGCCGCCACTCCGCACATAGCCACTTACATAGCGCGCGGGCAGCCTGAGCGATCGCAGGCAGGCGATCATCACATGCGCGAAATCCTGGCACACGCCGCGGCGTTCGCCCAGCACTTCATCCACCGGCGTCCCGATGGTGGTGGCCTTCTTATCGTAATGAAATTCGGTGAAAATTCGCCGCGACAGATCCTCCACCGCGCTCAGCAGCGGACGGCCGGCGACGAAGGAAGAGGCGGCATATTGCGCAAACGGCGCACCCACCTTGATGGACGGCGATTCGAAAACGAACTGGGCGGCCTCAAACGTTTCGGGGGTATCGCGTTTCCAGACTTCGTCGCGGGCCCGCTCCCAGGCGGGTGAGAGTTCCAGGGCCGGAGGCGCCGACGGTTCCAGATTCGCCAGGCAGCGCGATGTGATGATCAACTCGCGATGCGGCTCCGCGACGGAGAAGAAGGTCACTTCGTTGCCGAAGTAATCTTCGTGCGAGAGCAGGGAACCGGGCGTCGGAGTGACATCCAGGGCAAACTCGAGAATGGTCTGGTTCTTACTCGCGCGCGGCTGCAGATGGACCTCGGTATGGCACATGGAGACGGGTCCAGAGTACCAGTAGCGCGTGATGTGGGTGGCGAGTATCTTCATGGATGTTCTACAAACGCCGCGATTGCGCCGCGTGGCTGAAGTAGGCGCGGGTGAGGGTTTCAGAAAGTAGGGTCAAATCCGCGATCAGTTTGCCGAGTAGACCCTCCCGAGCCTCGGCCGCCGCGCGACCTTCCGAGCGCGCCAGTTCGCGCACGTCGATCAGTTGCACGGTGTTGAGCAGCGACAGCGCCAGACGCTCTTCGGCGGGACGGCGGATGGCGGTCTTGCTGCCGGGAAGTTCGCCGATGTGCTCGCGCAGCCGCGCCAGTTGAAAGGCGATGGAGCGGGGGTTGGCTTCGTCCACCAATAGCAGATCCAGCACCAGATCCACTTGCACCGACGTCAGGTAGCGGGAACGATACGTGATGGAGCTGTCGGCCATCTCGAGGATCGCTTCCAGTACGCCAACGCCTCCAAAAGCCTCCTTGGGCAGGCCATTGCGCAGCAGTTCCACCATCTGGATGGCGCGTTCCAGGCGCCGGCCGATATCCAAAAAGCGCCAGCCGTCGCCGCGCGTCATGCTTTCCATCACCAGGCCGCCGAAGGCCGAAAGCGTGATGATGGCGTGGTTCAGACGGTCCTGCGCGGCGCTCACACGAAACTCATCAGC
Organism: Bryobacterales bacterium; assembly: GCA_963735145.1. Taxonomy (GTDB): domain Bacteria; phylum Acidobacteriota; class Terriglobia; order Bryobacterales; family Bryobacteraceae; genus Palsa-89. The sequence goes on from CAVTJS010000005.1 coordinate 797,000, forward strand.
GGGAGGTTGCGTGGAGAATTGCTGATCCAATTGATTGAGGATCAGCCATGCGTCCACTGAAATGCGGTCGCGCAGCAGCCACGCCACGCGGCGCACTTGGTGGATGCTCCAGACCAGGCCGTTGTCTTCCACCGGATCGTAAATCAGCGAGAGCACTTCGTGTTCCGCGGCAGCCGGTTTTTCGCCGGCCACATAGCCTAAAGCGGACAGAATCTCAAGGCCCGCGTTCAAACCGGCGGTGCGAGTGGGGTCCTCTTCCTGGAAGAAGCGCGAAAGAATCGCGCGGATGATTCGCACCGCGGCTTCCACGCGTTCGGTGTAACGGCCCAGCCAAAACAGATTGTCGGCCACGCGGCTGGAAAGATCGAAGGTGGCTCGGCTAACATCCAGAGGGTGCGTGGCCGGGCGCAACAACGTAAACGGTGGCGCGGGCCCGTCGCCCAGCACCCAGGTGTCCTTGCTGCCGCCGCCGCGCTGGATAGAGACCACCATGCTGTCGAGCGACGTGGAGACGCGCGTCAGGCCGCCCGGCATCACGGTATAGGTTCCACCCGATGGGACAGCGTAAACGCGCACCACCATGTGGCGCGGATGCAGCGGACCATCCTCCCACACTGGCACGGTGGACAGCGCGACGCGTTCCTGCGCCACGTAACGGTCCGGTTCGGCCCGCACGCGATCGAGCAGCGCCTCGCGCTCCTTGCCGCTCAGAGCGGCGCCGAAAATGGGATCGCCGCGCGTGCCGGGGAAAGTGGGCTTCAGCACCAGCTTGTCCAAATGATCGATAACGTATTCGAGCGGCTTTTCCTGGCCGCACCACCAGGTGGCCACGGTGGGAATTTTCAAATCCTCGTTCAGCAGAAGGCGGCTGAGACCAGGAAGGAACGCGGCGTAGGCGGGCGACTCCGCCAGTCCCGATCCCAGCGCGTTGGCGATGGCCACGTTGCCGGAGCGGACGGCCTGCACCAGCGCGGGCACGCCCAGCATGGAATCGCCGCGCAATTCCAGCGGATCGCAAAACTGGTCGTCCTGGCGGCGGACGATGACATCGACGGGAAGCAGACCGCCCAGCGTCTTGAGGTACACGCGATTGTCGCGCACCGTGAGATCGCCGCCTTCCACCAACGTGTAGCCGAGATAGCGCGCCAGAAAGGCATGTTCGAAATACGTTTCGTTGTAGGGGCCGGGCGTCAGCAGCACGATGCGCGGATTTTCGCGATTGGCCGGCACCAGGCGCTGCAGCGCGTCGCGATAAGTCTGGAAGAACGTGGCCAGGCGGCGAATGTGGGAAGCGCGGAAAACGTCGGGCAGCACGCGCGTGGTGACCAGCCGATTCTCGAGCGCATAGCCGGCGCCGGACGGCGACTGCGTGCGATCCGCCAGCACCCACCACTGGCCATCGGGCGAGCGCGCCAGGTCGGCCGCGTACATGTGCAGGAACACGCCGCCCGGCGGCTCGATGCCCCAGCAGGCGCGCAGAAAAGCGGGATTGGGAAAAACCAGCTCGGCCGGGATCATCTTCTCGCGCAGCAGACGCTGCGGTCCGTAGAGATCGGCCAGGATGGAGTTGAACAACATGCGCGCGCTGGATGACGGCGGCTTCGATGGTTTTCCATTCGGCCGGGTCCATCATCAGCGGGACTGGATCGAGCGGCCAGGGGCGCGAAGTGCTTTCCGGGTCGCTATAGACGTTGTAGGTGATGCCGTTGTCGTGGATCAGCCGCTGGCCCTCGCGCCAGCGCCGCGTCAGCCCCTGGTTCCCCATCGCGGTGAGAGATTCGGACAAGGCGCGCCAGTGCGGACGGAGTTGCTTCTCCGGGCCCAGCACTTCGTCGTAGAAGCCGGGCGTGGCTTCATAATTCCACACCGGATCCAGGTGGCTACGCGCCGCTGTGAGCTTACCGGTCATTGCGAGAAGGATCCTTTTGGCCACAGATAAACACAGATGAACACAGATAGGACAACGTTGTTTTCCATCTGTGTTTATCTGTGTTTATCTGTGGCTTCATAATAAGCCGTCCGCGGCGCTCGGCGCCGGTCTCCGCAGGTCGAGCGTCAGCGGGAACTCGGGATTTTCTTCGGGCAGCGGAACACGCAGCGGGCCGGGCGTGTGACCAATCGCGGAGAAGCGCGATCCGCGGCGGGCTTCCGCTTCGTTCGCATTCACCGGAAACGTATCGAAGCTGCGACCGCCGGGATGCGACACGTGATAAGAGCAGCCGCCCACGGACCGTCCGGTCCAGGTGTCCACAATATCGAAAATCAGCGGCGTGTGGACGGGAATGGTGGGATGCAGGCAGGAAGCCGGCTGCCAGGCGCGAAACCGCAGGCCGGCCACCCATTCGCTCTGTTTTCCGGTGGAATGGAGCGGCATGCGGCGGCCGTTGCACGAGATCACGTAGCGGCCCTCCACCAGGCCCTCCACTTTGATCTGCAAGCGCTCAACTGATGAATCGACATAGCGCGCGGTGCCGCCGGCAGTGCCCTCTTCGCCCAGCACATACCAGGGTTCCGTGGCCTGGCGCACTTCGATATCGATGCCGGCATGATGCGCGTGGCCGAAAACCGGATAGCGAAACTCGAAATGCGGAGCGAACCATTCGGTTTCGAATGGATAACCGGCGCTGGTTCAGATCGCGCAGCACGTCGCGGAAATCCTGCGCGACAAAGTGCGGCAGCATGAACTGATCGTGCAAGCCGCGTGCCCCAATGAATGGGCCGTTGCGTATACGGCTCTTTCCAGAACCAGGAAAGAAGCCCGCGCACCAGCAACTGCTGGGTGAGGCTCATGCGCGCGTGCGGCGGCATTTCAAAGCCGCGCAGCTCGAGCAGGCCCAGGCGTCCGGTGGCCGAATCGGGCGAGTACAGTTTGTCGATGCAAAATTCGGCGCGATGCGTGTTGCCGGTGACGTCCACCAGGATGTGGCGCAAAATCCGATCCACCAGCCAGGAGGGAACGGGCCCTTGATCGGGACCCGGGATCTGCCCGAAAGCGATCTCCAGCTCATAGAGGCTATCGGCGCGCGTTTCGTCGACGCGCGGAGCTTGACTGGTTGGTCCGATGAAAATCGTGGAAAAGGCGTAAGAAAGCGAGGGATGATTCAGCCAGTAACCAACCATGCTGCGGAGCAGATCGGGCCGGCGGAGGAACGGACTGTCGGCCGGCGTGGGTCCACCCAATACGAAATGATTGCCGCCGCCGGTACCGGTATGACGGCCATCCAGCATGAATTTCTCGGCGCCCAGGCGGGATTGGCGCGCGTCCTCATAAAGCGCGGTGGTGTTCGCCACCAGTTCCTGCCAGTTGGCTGCCGGATGCACGTTCACTTCAATGACGCCAGGGTCGGGCGTAACTTTGATCTGGCGTAAGCGCGGGTCCTCGGGCGGAGTGTAGCCTTCGATGACCACCGGCATTTCCAGATGCGCGGCGGTGTCTTCGATGGCGGCCAGCAGATCGAGATAATCTTCGGCCACGGTCAGCGGCGGCATGAAGACGTGCAAGCGGCCGTCGCGCGCTTCCACGCACAAAGCGGTACGCACGATCCAGGGCGCGGATTCGCCGGCGGCGGGCACGCGATCGCGCTTGGGGTGCTTTTTCGACTGCAGCCGCGGAGCGTCCATGGGAGCGAATCGCGGCGGGATGGGCAGCGGCGCGCGGTTCACCATGGGATCCACCGGATAAGCCACCGGAGCTTCCGAAGCCGACACCCAGGGCAGGCTGGGCAGCGGAAGGCGCAGCCCGACGGGAGAGTCGCCGGGCATCAGGAACAGGTGCTGGCCGCGCAGCATCCATAGCCCGGTTTGCCATTCGGGACCGTTTAAACCGGCGGCGCGCTGCACGGGAAGCACAAAGCCGGTGGGCGTATCCAGCCCGCGCTCGAAAACTTTGCGCAGGCGCTCGCGCTCGCCCGCATCGCTTAACCGGTTATCCACCGGGTCGACATTGACGGGCAGTTGGCGCTCTTTCTGTAAATAATAGACGGGATCTTCGAATGCAGGATTCACATATTCGGGATCCAGGCCCAGGCGGCGCGCCAGCGTTTCGGTGAAGTGGCGCGCTTCGAGCGGACCAAAGCCGCTGGCGAAGTGCTCCTGGGCGAGCAGCGAGCGGTCGTGCCACAAGGGCACGCCGTCGGTGCGCCAGAAACAGGTGAGCGCCCAGCGCGGCAGCGGCTCGCCCGGGTACCATTTGCCCTGGCCGTAGTGCAGCAGTCCGCCGGGTGCGAATCGTTTCCGCAGACGATCGAGCAGGCGCTCGGCGAGTTTGCGCTTTTCAGGACCCAGAGCGGCGGTGTTCCATTCGGCGCCATCCATGTTGTCGATGGAGACGAACGTCGGTTCCCCGCCCATGGTGAGGCGCATGTCGGCTGCGCAGATGTCCTGATCGATCCGGCAGCCCAAGGATTGGATGCGCTTCCATTGGGCATCGGTATAAGGCAGCGTGACACGCGGATCTTCGTAGATACGCGTCACCGACATCTCGTGCGTGAACGTTACTTCGCACTGATCCACGGCGCCGGTGATGGGCGCGGCCGAAGAAGATTCGGGCGTGGCGGCGAGCGGAATGTGGCCCTCGCCAGCCAGCAATCCGGAGGTGGGATCGAGACCCACCCAGCCGGCGCCCGGCAGATACACTTCCGTCCAGGCGTGCAAATCCGTAAAGTCTTCTGAAGGGCCGGGCTGGCCTTCCAGCGGCTTCATATCCGGCTTCAACTGAATCAGGTAGCCGGAGACGAAACGCGCCGCGAATCCCAAATGACGCAGGATTTCAACCAGCAGCCAGGCGGTGTCGCGGCAGGAGCCGTTCGCGAGCGTCAGTGTCTGTTCGCTCGATTGGACGCCGGGCTCCATGCGAATGGAGTAGCCGATGTGGCGCTGCAACTGCTGGTTCAACGCGACCAAAAAGTCGTTGGTGCGCTGCTTGGATATATTTACGGTTTTCAAGTACGCGGCCAGCTTGGGGCCGGCGGGGCGGATTTCGCGAAACGCCGCTAACTCACGCTCAAGCGTGGGCTCATAGCAGAACGGATAGTGCTCGGCGTAAGGCTCCAGGAAAAAGTCGAACGGATTGATGACCGTCATTTCCGCGATCAGGTCCACCTCGACGGAAAAGTACACAACGGGGCGCGGGAAAACCACGCGAGCCAGGAAGTTGCTTTGCGGGTCCTGTTGCCAGTTCAGGAAATGAGGCTTAGGTTCGACCGTCAGCGAATAGGCGGTGATCGGCGTACGGCAATGAGGCGCGGGCCGCAGCCGGATGGTCTGCGGAGACAGTGTGACGAGCCGATCGTAGTGGTAGACGGTCCGGTGATGGAGCGCGACGCGGATGGGCATAATGGCTCAAAGATAAAGGTGGCCAACGGTGCCCATAGCATCCACGGACCCGGGGGAGACTAGAGATTGATTATACCCCGGCCCGTAACGCTCCATCACCTTCGCGTTTCAAACAACCACGCGTCAGCACGGGATTTTATCGCGTCGCTTTAGCGCGCCCGCCTTATTGCGCAACTGCCAGCACTTTGGCTTGCTCGGGGTGCTCGTAAATCGACTTCATGGTATCTACAACGTCGGAGTAGGTTAATTCGCCAACAGGTTTATCTTCGGCAAAGAGCACAATGTCGTCAAGACTCAGGATTCCCGTCAGCACTCCCTCATTATCCACCACAGGCAGACGCCGTACTTGCTGCGCCCGCATGGTGTTGAGAGCGATGTGAATGTCATCCTGCGGCAGGCAGAAGAACACCTTCGGTAACGCGACATCCCGCACCAAGGTATCGCCGGCCTTGGCGTTGCGAGTGCCCAGCGCGATGGATACGTCCCGGTCTGTGATCATGCCGATTGCACGTCCATTTTCCACCACCGGAAGCGCGCCACAGCCTTGTTCCCAAAAAATTTTAGTAACGGTCGCCAGATTCATATCAGGAGAGCAGAATCGGACGCCTTTTACCATGACATCTTGGACTTTCATGTTACAGGTCCTCTCTGGAGCCAACCCCCGGTTAGGGCTACGACTCCAACTGTAGTACCTGCACCTGACCACCCAAGACCACGCTAAGATTTTCAATGAACGCCAGGGCGCGCCGCGGACAACTGCGTAGCTTCACTCAAAGCTGCGCCGCTCCGCGCAGCGTCGCTTACTTCTTCCAGGTTCGGATATAGGCGACGATGTCAGGGGCGGAGCTTGACGCGCTGGCCACCGGCTTCATTTTGCCCTTGCCCTCGGTGATGACCTTCATGAGGTCCGCGTCGCTCATGCCCTGAATTTCAGAAGACTTCAGGTCCTTCATGTCCACCTTCATCATTTTGGCGATCGCCGGATTGGGTGTGCCGTCGGCGCCGTGGCAGGTTTTGCAGGATTTGTCGTAAGCGGCTTTCCCGGCGGTGGCGTTAGCAGCCTGAATGGAGGTCGCCGCGGCGGCAGCGAGACTCAGAACAAACAAGGTAGTGCGCATTGATGAATCTCCTCTTGGTTTTGTGACGGTCCAGCTCCAGCTTTTTTAGAATATCAGGCGAAGACTCCGGAGCGCGTGGAACTCTACTTCTTCAAAGTTCGCATGTAGGCGACAATGTCGGCTGCCGATCCCGCCAGGCTGGGCATCGGTCTCATTTTGCCCTTGCCGTCGACGATGATTTTCTTCAGTGCGTCGTCACTGGTGGCCTGCACATCGGGAGACTGCAAGTCTCGCATGTCCACCTTCATCATTTTGGCGATCGCGGGATTGGCCGTACCGTCGGCGCCATGGCAGGATTTGCAGGATTTGTCGTAAGCCGCTTTTCCAGCGCCGGCATCGGCAGCCTGAAGCCCGATGGTGGCGGCGGTGAGACCGAGAATAATTGAGATAGAACGCATTGAGAACCTCCTATTGTTTTTCTGGAGCGTGATAATATTCACTCCCTGATAAATGCCACCGTCATGAGGATCAGCATGATAATGCCCGCCACAACGGCGCTGGTGCCAACCACCCGGCCAAAGTTGTTCAGCCAGCGGGGCGGAGCCGGAGCCGCAAGCCTTTTCAACCTGTCGGTCTGGACCAGACGTTCGTACTCTTCCGGGTGCAGGTGTTTCAGTTCTTCCTCGCTCAACCGCCCGGTGAAGATAGTGAGATCCATTGGGAAACTGCCTGGCCGAAGGTGGGTGTTGAAAAAGTGGATCACGAAAATCCAGCCGGTGGCCAGGATGGCCTCCTCACCGTGGATGAGCAGCGCGATGTTGAGCCAGGATCCGGGAATCAAATGGGCGAAGAACGATCCGAACCACATGGCATAGCCGGAAAACCCGATAATTCCCATGCCCCAAAAAACACCCCAGTAATCCAGCTTGTCCCAGTAGGCATAGCGATCGAACCGGGGCTTCGGTCCAAGGTGCAGGAACCACTTCAGGTTTCCGAAGAAGTCTTGTATGTCTTTCCAGCGCGGGACCATGGAGTTTGGTCCCCACAGCAGACCCCACTCGTGCTTGGCCGCGACGCGGTAGACGATGTCGGCCACGTGCAGCAGGAAGGCGATGGTCAGGCCGATGGCGAAAAACTTGTGAAAAAACAGGACCGCGCCGAATCCGCCGACGGCCCGCGCCATCGCCTGCATCGCAGGGTTGCCGCTGAATCGAAGCGTCAGGCCGGTGAAGGCCAGCCCCAAAAAGGTGCCCGCCAGAGCTCCATGCAGATAGCGCTGCGCCAGCGAGAACCGCACGAAATAGCGTGATTGTGCATTGTCCATGAGCCGTCTCCTATTTTGGGAGAGATTCCCTGGGCCCCGCGTCAGGCCCGGATCGCGAACGAAGGAACCACAAAATGGTATGCAGCGCGAAAAATCCGAGGACGCTCGCAAGCAGCAGATTCATGAACACGGCGGAAAGGTGCAACGCCGGATAATGCGCCGCGTCGTGCGAATTGGCGTGCGGGTCGTACTTCACGAAACTGGCGTTGGCGCCCGCGTGGCATTTGCCGCAGGTCTTGACCAAATTCGCCGGCGCTATGGTGGATTGCGCATCCGACGCAGGCAGGATGTTATGGAAGCCGTGACAATCCCAGCAGCGTGCCGTCTGCTGATAGCCCAGCGCGGACACCTGGGCATGGAAGGTGTCGTGATAAGTGGAGTACTGGTCTTTGTGGCAGCCTCCGCAGGTGGCGGTAGTCTTCATCTGCCATGCCGCGCTGCCCACATTCGCGATCTCATGGGCGGTATGGCAATTGGTGCATGCCGGTGCGTCCGCCGAGCCGGCCGCGAGCAACTGGCCATGAATGCTGGAGGAATAGGCCTTGAGGGGCCCGGCATGGCAAGCTCCGCAGGTGGCGGCAACATTCGCGCGATTGGTCTTGCTCTTGGGATCCTTGCTGCTCAAGATGGCGTGCGATCCGTGGCAACTGGAGCAATTGGCGGCCACCAGCAGACCGTCCTGCGTAAGTGCGAAGCCGTGAATCGAATCCATGTAGAGCGAATAAACCTCCTGCAGCCCCACGCGCTTGGCAAGCTGGGCGTTCCCATGGCAGGCGCCGCAGGTGCGCGGCAAGTTCGCCGCATAGGTGGTGGACTGGGGATCCTTCGATGAGCGGATGGAATGCGCGTCGCCGTGGCAGTTGGTACAAGAGGGTCCGCCACCGGCGGCGTTCGAGGCGGCGTGCACGCTGGAACCGAGCGCCGCGGCGCTGTCGGCGTGACAGGAAGCGCAATTCACCGACGTCTGCTTTTCCGGATGCGGGAACGATTGGATGCTGGCGTGGCAACCGGTGCAGGACAGGGTTCCGTGGATGCTATCCTTTACCGCCGCCTTGTCGGCGTGGCAGGACAGGCAGTCCACTCCCGCGGCCCAGGCGCAGGAGCTCAGAAGCAACATCGTCAAGGCTGCGGTCGAAAACTTCATTGGACGCCCCCAGGGGCGGCGTCGGGATGGTAGCCCAAATTGGAGAGAATTTTGGGATCCTTCTCGTCCACAGCGAGCAGATCGTGACAGGTTGCGCAGTCGTTCGGGATCATGCGGCCATCGGCGCTTTGGTGGTCTCCATCGTGGCAGCGGAAGCAGCCTGGAAAGTCCGTGTGTCCCAGGTTGTTGGGGTATGTGCCCCAGGTGATCTTCATGTCCGGAAAGATATTTCTGTGGTAAATGGCTTGCACGGCGGCGATCGCGTTCTTCAGTCCGGCAGCGCTACTGGCCGCCACCGCGGGGTAATTGGTCTGGTAAAACTTGTCGAGCGATGCCGCGATTTCGCGCTCGGCGGTATCGCGATCCGGATAGTTCACGTGCAATGCCGCCACCGCTTGCTTCTTGATGAAAGGCAATTTGGAGCTGATCTGGCCCTGCGCCATCGCGTCATCCACAGCCCGCTCCGGCAACTGGAAGGCGTGCGTTGGACGGTTGTGGCAGTCCACGCAATCCATGGTGCGCGTTTCGCCGCGGGCCAAGTCCGCCGCCGTCGCCTTGGCGCTGGCCGAATTGTAGACCGTGACCTTTCCATCCGGCGCCGTGTAGATCACTTGGGGAATCGTCTGCCGCTGGCGGTCGGTGGAGGTGTAAACCATCCGGGAATTGGCGGCCAAATGGACGCCGTGAATCCCCTCGCTTCCTCTCCAGGTGTGTCCGCCCACTTTCATCAGCAGCACCGTGGAAGTGGCTTGGTTGTCCTGGTCCGATCCATACGAAGTGCGGACCGTAAACACATCCCCCGAAAAGCGCGCCGGCCAATGGCACTGCTCGCAGGTTTCGCGCGCCGGACGCAGATTTTCGACCGGTGAAGGGATGGGCCGTTCGTAGGTGTTGAACGCCACTGCGAACACTTGCCGCACTCCCGCCAGCTTCGACCGCACGAACCAGGAAGCGCCGGGGCCAATGTGGCATTCGGCGCAGGCCACGTCGGCGTGCTCGGAGTTTACGTAAGACGTATACTCCGGCTGCATGACCTTGTGACACGTCAGTCCGCAGAATTGGGGACTGTCCATATAATTCACCGCGCTATAGCCCCAGCCGACTGCGATGATCACATTCGCTACACTGGCGACGCCGATGAAGGCCAGAAGCCGCCGCAACTCAGGGCTCTCCAGGCTCAGCTGGTTCGCACTCACAACGGGCAGGCCCTGGCGACGCCGGCTTTTCCGCCGAAGAACGATTCCAACTGGAATCAGGATCAGGCCAAAGACAAACACTCCGGGCAGGAGCAGGAAGATGGGAATCCCGAGATAGGGGTTGTTCGTTCCATGCCCGAACAGAGTGGGAAGCAAAAACACCCACAACACGGTTGCCGTTGTCACCACCACCACGCCAGTCAGGCTGATGGGATTACTGGAGAGGAAGACGATCGGTGAAAGCCATTCATAAAACCGGGTTAGGAAAGATTTGTTCATGGCTGCGCGGGCTTGCCGGAATTCAGGTAGGCGATCAGGTCGGCCATTTGCGAACCGTCGAAACGCGGCCACTCGAGATTCTTAGCCTTCATCTGGTCGAGCATGCGCGGCCCGTGACGCCACAGTACGGAGATCATGGTGGCGCCGGTGAAATCGCCGGACTTAGAAGAGGCGGGCAGGTGAGGCGCGCCGCTGGCGGAGTCGTTGTGGCAGACGGCGCAGTTTTTGCTGGCAAAAACGCGGCTCCCGGCGCTCGGGCGGCCCGCATCCAGGAAGAACTTCGCCGCCCAGAAGGAACTCACCAGGTCGCGCATCTGATCGGGAGTAAGTTGGACTGCGGGCGCTCCGGCCGCCGCCATGCGGGGCGCGTGGTTCCACATCTCGGCCGCGATTTCGGTGAGCGTTTTGCCTTGTACGTTCATGGCCAGCGCGTCCACCGATTGATGGCACTTGGCGCAACCCGCCGATTGAAATATGGCATCGCCGGCCCCGGGCGATGCGATGCGGAATGCGCCCGTTTCCGAGCGCGTGCCCGGTTGATTGCGCAAATAGACCAGCATGTCGGTGAGGTCCTGCGCGCCCAGCTGCGGAAGCGGGATGCCTTTGGACGCGGTCTGGGCTTGCATTTCCGCGCGATGATTCCACATGGCGTCGAGCAATGCAATCGGATCGGAAAGTCCAGCCCATTGATTCACCGGCTTCGCGGCCGGGTTGGGAGACGAAGTCAGGCCGTGGCAGCCCGCGCAACCCAGGCTTTCGAAAGCCCGCTTGCCGCGCCCCGCGTCGCCCGGCTTTTCAAAGAAGCGCGCGGCGTAGAAGAACGCCATCAAGTCCTCGGCGGCCTGCGGATCCAGTTCGCCGGCCGTGATCTGGCGGTCCCGCATGGCTGCCCACATGCCGGGTGCGTGATTCCACATGGTTGCGGCCAGCGTAGCGGGAGTAAAGCCGCGATCGATCATGCTTCCCAGATCGGGGGCTACTTTACCGCCAACGCCGTTGACGCTGTGGCACTGAACGCAACCGAGCGTTTCGAACAAACGCTGGCCACGCGCCGAATCGGCGTTGAAGGCGGCGGCGTGAACCCCGAGCGTCGATATCAGGAGCAGAAGCAATGTCCGGTTTGTCATGGATCAAACCTCATCGGGTAATCCTCACTCCCGTGGTCACCAGGTGCGTCCGGAACCCCTCATAAAGATTGAACACCTCGCCGTATCCGTAATAGCTCCATTCGGTGAACCAGCTCACGTGCGTCCCAAGCGGCACCCAGAGCTTGGCCCGCGGCTGATAATACGTGGTGGGCAGGCTGCCGGAGGAGATGAAGAACGACCCGCCCACCGCCAGTTTCGGAGCAAATCGCTTGCCATGCGGCCAGTTCACATCCAGCAGAGCCGTGCCGGTATGGGCATTGTCGCGATAGCGAGAAACCTGCGGCGAAAGATCCTCGGGCTCCAGATAGCCGATGTTCGATTTCAGATCGGAGCGCGAATAGGTGCCCTGGATATCGAATATCTTGCTGCCCTTGGGCGCCCAATACAGCGAGAGCGACCCCTGGCTCGACCGGTATTCGTAATCGGTCCCGGCGAGCGGATTCTGGTTGTTCAACAGCATAAAGTCGGCCGATACACTCAGCGATTGCAGGGGCTGATAGTGAACCTGCGCCCGCACCTTCTGATAATTGTAGAGACTGGTGCGGAAGTAAACCCCGCTCGACGACGCGCCCTCCACTTCGCCGGTGACCGAGATCTTCTGCGCAGGCCGGTAGGTGGCCGATCCGATTCCCACATTCTGCCGCAGCTGCTCCTGGTCGGAACTCGCGAGACCGGCGGGCGGCAAGAAGGCGTACAGCGCATCGCCCCAGATATAGCGGTAACCTCCGCGCAGGGTCAACTTGGACGAGGCGTCGTAAAAAACGTCCAGCGCCTCCTGGTTGTAGTTGGAAACCAGAGTGGAAGCGATCAGAGAGCTGAGCGGGATGGAGGCTCCGGTGGCGAGCAGAGTGTCGAGCGAGGCACTGGATCCGGCGTCGTGCATCCGGTCCGTCATCCAGTTCTCCACAATACGAACGCGCTTGAAGGGCCGGATCTCAGCACCGAAACTGGCGGTGGTGTGCGGCTGCTCGGCCGCCGCGTTGATGATCTCCTGCTCGCTCGAATAAAACAGGATCTCGCTCTGTAGATAAAGGTTGCCGGTGTCGTACTGCTGATAGTGCACGTTGCTGTTTGGTTGGCTATAGAGGAACTGGCCGAAGATGTCGAGCCAACTGGTGGGGCTGGCCGTCAGATAAGCCTTGCTGTAGGCGCTCGATCCGCCGATCCCGTAGGCTGCCAGCAAACTGGTCAAATCCTGAGTTTGCCCGAACACCGGTGTAAAGACATTGCCAAAATTCACCGAGCTCGGGTTTTGATACAGATCCTGATCGCTCTTGAACACCGTGCCGCCCTCTTCCAGCGTCAGGTGAAAATGCGGTTTCTCAAAGCGGATTCCGCCGCGATATAAATCGGTGGAATCGCGCAGCGTATTCGGGACCGGATATTGGTCGCCGTCGGTGACAAAAACCGTCGCGCCGGTGCCGGAGCTGGAATCGTGATCCCAGCCGAAATAAGGTGTCCACCAATGACCAGGCCGGATGTCGAGAGTCAGGGCGGCGATCTTGCGCCGGGTATCGAAGGATTGCTCGTCTAACACGAAGCCCTGGTTGATCAAGGGGTTGAGCAGCGGGTCGGCATAAGAGGGCAGGAAATTGAAATAGGCGAAGTCCCGATAGTCCGCGTTGAAATCGTAGACGCCGGCCTTTTTGGCTTCCACATGCACGGATTCCGACGGCTCGTCGCCCCAGGCGGTGGCGCGCACTTGAATGGTGTCGAACCAGCGGTGCTTGGGGTCCGCCAGCGTCACGTCGGCGCCCAGCAGTTTGGGTCCCGAGCCCAGGTCAATGATGCTGCGATAGGTATCCAGGCTCCCGCCCACGCCTGTGAACCAGCGATAGCCCAGGTCCACCCATCCGGTGAGCTCCGGCTCGGTGGATGGCACCGGAGAGCTGGCGTCACTCGTGGTAGCCGCCGGCTGCGCCGGGGTTGTTGTGGCCGCTTGCTGCGCCAGTAGCGGCAACGCCCCGAGGAGGAATAGGAGGGTCTTCATTTGAGCAGGTTCCTATCCACGTGGCTGCCGTGAATCTTCTGATGGCACACGGTGCAGTTCTGAAACACCGGCGAACGCAGATCGTGAAACGACGGCGGCACCACGCCCATCACCTTCACCGGCGCGTTGGGAAGGTTCGCGTGACACTCCAGGCAGACGAAACGCACGTCGGCGCGCGTCAACATTCTCGGATTCGCCGAGCCATGCGGTTCGTGGCACGCCTGGCAGCCTTCAAAGCGCACCGGCGCGTGTTCGAAGGTAAATGGACCCCGTTTGTCGCCATGGCATTTAAAGCACCCCGGATCGTTGGCCGCGAAGTTCGCGAGCATGGCGGGCCGGATGCTGCCGTGAGGATTGTGGCAATCCACGCAGCTCATGTCGCCTTCCGGAAGTTTGTGATGAAAAGGCCGCTGGAATTGCGCCCACTCATTAAGGTGACAGCTTGCGCACTGCTGGTTGATCGCTGTCGGCTTTGCGAACCACCAGCGGCTGTTCGGTGGAATGCACCTGGTGGCAGGCAGTGCACGAAATTTGATTGTGGGCGTGGCTGCTTTCCAGGCGCCCCACTTGGGTCGGCTGATTCAGATGGCAGCTCAGACAGATTTTGTCGGCCGCCGCCGCGGAGAGCTTGGCTGGATTCTGGATATTGTCGGCCGAGGGCCCCTCGGTATGCGCTTGCCCCGGACCGTGACAGGCTTCGCAGGCGCGTCCCGCCCATCCGGCCTTGGCGTCCGCCATCAAACGATGATGCGGGCTCTTGTCGAAGTTATTGTAGATGTCTTCGTGACAGACCTTGCAAGTGTCCGATCCGGCGTAACCCGCCGGAAGAGTTTGGGCGGCTGCCCACCGGGGGACAGCCGCCACTACTAGACTGAGCAACACTAAGTGCCATCGCGTCATGTCCGCGCCTTTAGCAGCAATCATCGCAAATGTGGCGACAAACTACGGAGTATGTACCGAGTCCACGGCGAACTGCGCGCCGGAGGCATGGCACACGCTGCAGCCTCACCCAACGGATCGGTTGCCGGGTCTCCGCCATTCTCGAGGAAGTGCGACGCCTCGGCTTCCGACACGTGGCATCCGCTGCAAGCCGACGCAATCGGTTGCACCGGATTGATCCAGCCCTGCGGATCGGTTACCTGATTCAGGCCGCTCAAGCGTCAGATCGGCCTGCTCCGAACCCTTGACATGGCACATCGCGCAGTTTTGCATATAGGTGGCGTCTCCCGCGGGACTCATGACCGGGAAGAGGATGCCCGAGAAGTTGTTATGGCTTCCGCCATGGCCCACCACGATGTAGGGATTCTTGGGGCCGGCGCCATCCGGCGCGGCATTCACGCCGTCGTGGATGCGGTGCACCAACAGATTGAAGTTGATGCCCTGCGGTGGCTGCGGTCTGATAGGACGCAACCGTGGCCGTGGCGCGCGTGATGCATCCGTGTTCGACGGATTGTGACACAGCACGCAGTACTCGGTGTTGTTGCGCAGGCCGCCGTGCAGCGAAAGCGCGACGTGGCAGTCATTGCAGTTGGCTTCGAGCCACCACCGTGCGGCGAGGCGTCACCGCCGAGCCGTCCACCGAGAAGTTGACCACCGGGTTGAGTGCGCCCAACTCGACGCTTTGCGAAGCGGTTGTGCCCGCCAGCACCGTCACAGTGGTGCGCGCCTCCCCGCCGATCGCGTAAGTGCCGGTGGGCCCGCCGGAATGGCGTGGGTGAAGGTATAGGAGCAGGCGCCGCTGGAACTGCAGGTCGGCGTCGTAACGCTCTCCGTCACATATCCTGGCGTTGCCGAAGTGCCGCTTCCGAAATTGGTGTAGCCGTAGTCGGTGGTCGGACCGGCCATGGTGAAACTGAGCGTTGTGGTGCTGCGACAACGCGATATTGTTGCCTTTGTCGTCCTGCAGCGTGTAATTGACCGTCGGGCGTTTGCCGGCCGATGCTATTAGTCACGCTGGTAATGGCAAGGTTGAGCCCCGCCAGCAATGTATCCGGATTCTGCGGGTACGTGGCGGCCGTATCGGTGGCCACCACGTGTGCGCCCATAATGGATGCATCGAAGGGCATCTCGCCTTGCGGGATATGGCAGTTCATGCACTGACGTGTCGTCCGCCTGGGGTCCGCCGGGGTGGTTGGCTTCCGGCCCGGTTGAAAAGCCAGTCGCGAAATTGATGTCGTCGTGGCAGGCGCCGCAGGCCGCCCGGGTCGGCTCCGAAAGGAATGCTTTGGCTTGCGCGGCGATCGCCGGCGGGTTAGCCACGTTGCTGGGCGCAGGCGTACTGGCCGTCTGGCTATGGCAAACTTCGCAGCGTTGGGCGTCGGCGGGATCGATCACCGTCGAAAAGTTATTGACCGAATTCATGTAGCCAATAATCTCGTAAGGAACGCCGGGCGTAGTCTTGGTGCCAATAACGGTAGGCAACGATGACCCCATGTGGAGCGCATGAAAGAAGACCTTGGCGTCCAGCGAATTGCCTGTGGTTGGATCGGCGTTTTGCGGCTGATGGCACAGGACACAAGCCTCCATGCCGTGGGCATAGCCGCCATGGAATGCCAACTGGTAATGACACGCGTTGCAACTGGAAGTGCGAATCACATCTCGCGTCACCGTCACCGGTGACCCATTGGGAACAAAATTGAAAGTGTTCCCGGCATAACTGGTGCCCAGGTTGAACGTCGTAAGATCGCGGTTGCCCTCCACCGCCACCGTGTTGGTCACGGTAGGATCAAATCCCGCGGGGGCTTGCGCCTGGAAAGTGTACTTGTATTGGCCCGGGCCTACCTGTACCGCCGGGCTGCCCAACTCGAAATCCGGGCGAGTGATGGTTCCCAGCACCTTGCCGGTGGCCTGCGAAACCGTGTACGCCACATATTGTTCCTGGCCCTTGGGAATGTAGGCGGCAATGTACGCCAGCGAAACGGCGCCCGGCGTCGTAGTGCCGGTCGCATCCAAGGGGAGCCCCGATGGATCGGCCAGCGTGTACGTTACGCTGATGGTGCCGCTGCTGCTGATCGAGGCCGAGTTAATGGTGATTACCAAGCCGGGGTTCACAAAATCGACCGCGGCTGCGTTCAAATGTTTCTTGGTCTGCGCTGTCACGCAGAGTGCGACAAATGCGACCACCGCCGCAATTCGTACCACGAGAGAGAGCCGTTTCATAAAAGTCCTTATCGGTTCGTGCTGCTATTCGACATAGCACGCCACAAGCATTTGTAGAGCGAGTTCATGGTTTCTCTCACTCTTACTGCTTTTTCGAGACGGCTTTGCGCACGTGAGTAACCAAAGATCTAGCTTTCTATTCCTCAACTTCTAGAGGGGCGATGGGTGAATCCACGTTGCCCGGTGGGGCATATCACCCAGCATTTCTGGGTGTAACCCGGAGCACGATCACTTCTGTTCGGTTGCTTACTGGCCAGACGAGGACTCGCAGTTGCTCAAGCTCTTTCCGGCATGGAACACGAGCATACCCGAGAAGCCATTCATCAACGGCTCACCGCTGGACCCGAGCAGAGCTATCTCAGGGACTGGGTGTACGGCGGCATCGACGGAACCGTCACCACCTTCGCGCTTGTCGCCGGAGTGATTGGCGCCCACCTGGCCTCGCGCGTCATCCTGATACTAGGCGGCGCCAATCTGATCGCCGACGGTTTCGCCATGGCCGCGAGCAACTATTTGGCTACCCGATCCGAGCGCGAGGAATTCGAGCATGCCGAAGCCGTGGAGCGCCGCCATATCAAAACGGTTCCAGAGGGGGAACGCGAAGAGGTTTCAGAGATTCTGCGCGGACTCGGCATCGTGGGCGACCTGCTCGGTCGCGTGGTGGCGGCCATCACGGCCGACCGCGATCGCTGGGTACGCGTGATGCTGCGCTACGAATACGGGCTGCCGGCCGCGGTACGTTCGCCCTGGCGCGCGGCCGCATCGACGTTTTCCGCCTTTCTGGTTTGCGGACTGGTGCCGCTGGTTCCGTTCGTGGCGCGCGTCAACGGCGCCTTCTGGGTGGCTTCGGCGGCAACCAGCCTGACGTTCGTTCTGATCGGCGCGCTCAAGAGCCGATGGTCGGTGGAGCCGTGGTGGCAGTCTGGTCTCCTCACTCTTGGGATTGGTGGAGGCGCAGCCGCGGTCGCCTACACCATCGGGGCCTGGCTTCGAGTGCTCACCGCTTAGCGGACGGTCGCGGGCCCCATTCTGAACCGCGCGCGTCAGCAAGCGGCTTGTCCAAATTTTTTCAACTTAGGCACCTTCGCTTAGTGCGTTCCTGAGTGAGATTCCGCATGGAAGCGTCGTAATCAGAGGAATACAACCCTCCCGGAAGTCCGTCGCCACGATTCCCTTAATACAAGATGTGGCAGATGGCGTGCATATTCGGCAAATGAAAGGCGGGTTCCATGCGGGCTTTCCAAAAAATCCTTTTTCCGGTTGATATGTCGGATAGTTGCACGGCGACAGCTCCCTTCGTCGAAGCCATGGGGAGAAGGTATAACGCCGAAGTGACGTTGCTGCATGTACTCGAAATGCCCTCCGGCCTCATTCCCGATTGGTATGGCGGCTCGGTGCCGGTGATTGACACCACTGCCATTTGGCAGGCTGAAACGGAGGCCGCTCAGTCCTATCTCACCGACCAGTTTCAGGGTCTCAAGGTCCGCCGCGTGGTGGTGGAGGGCGATGCCGCGCACACCATCGACGATTACGCGCGGGAGAACGGCATGGATTTGATCATGATGCCCACGCATGGATATGGGCTGTTCCGTACGCTGCTGCTAGGATCGGTCACGGCCAAAGTGCTGCACGATTCGTCCTGCCCGGTTTGGACCGGTGTGCACGTGGAGCGGGCGCCGGTCGTCAACCCCGAGTTCGCGACCATTATGTGTGGCGTGGATCGAACCGAAGACAGCGTCGCCACCATGCGTTTCGCGTGCCGTCTGGCGCAAGACAGCCACGCCAAGCTTTCCCTGGTGCATGCCATCCCGGGAGCTGAAGTTGCTCCGGACAAATACTTCGACACCGATCTGCGCCAATACCTGGAGCAGGACGCCAGAAAAACCATCGCTCAGTTGCAGGAATCGGCCGGGGTGGCCGTGCCGCTGTGTCTGGGAGCGGGCGAAGTATCGCACGTGGTGCGGGACGCCGCGTTGGGTCACAGCGCCGACCTGGTGGTGATTGGACGCGGGAAGGCCACGCGCACTCTCGGACGCCTGCGCAGCAACGTCTATTCCATTATTCGGGACGCGCCTTGCCCCGTGATTAGTGTCTAAGTGATCAGCCTCTAGTCGTTTTTCGCGAAAGCGAGGTGCCGCATGTTGCCGTTTCACAAGATTCTTTTTCCGGTGGATTATTCCGAGCCCGGCCAGGCCGTGATTCCCTATGTCCAGGAAATGGGCTGCCACTTCTCGGCCGAGCTAACGGTGTGCCATGCCTACGCGCCTCTGACCGCTATCGCCCACAGCGAACTGCTGGTCACCGATCCGGAGTTGGAAGTAAAGACGCGGGCTCTCGAAGAGGACCGGCTGCGGCAGTTCGCCTGCCAAAACTTTGCCGGCCAGAAGCTGCAGACCATCGTGGCGTTGGGAGAACCTGGCGAGGTGATCGACGCGCTGGCCCAACAGCAGCGGTCCGATTTGATCATGCTGGCCACGCGCGGCCACGGCCCCGTCCGGCGGTTCCTCATGGGATCCATCACCGCCAAAGTGCTGCACGATGTCAGCTCCGCCGTATGGACGGGCGTGGGTGCCGCGCTCGCGGACCATCCGGTTCGAATTCCCTATCAGTCCATCGTGTGCGCGTTGGACGATAGCCAGGAAGCCGAGGGCGTCTTGCGCGCGGCAGCTTCCATCGCGTCCGCCTATGGCGCTCAATTGTGGATCGTACACGTGGTGCCAACGCCGCCCGCGTATCCGGAAGTGGATCTGGGAGAGCATACCCGGCAACTCACCGAAGCGGCACAATCCCGGCTGCGGGACTTGAAGGCCAAGCTAGGCGTGGACGCGCCGCATAGCGTGATCGACGCGCTGCTGGGCGATGGCATCCACCATGAAGTAGTTCGCCGCAAAGCCGATCTGCTGGTCACCGGCCGCGGCCACTCCATTGGAACCTTCAGCCGCTTATGGTCGCACCTCTACTCGATCATTCGCGATTCGCCGTGTCCAGTGCTGAGCGTTTGAGCTCCGCCCGATGGTCTACGCGACAGCGCTACGGAACCACGACCGTGAGGGAGTGGATGCCCGCTTGATTCCGATTGCCGGCGCGTGCGATTCCGTAGTCACACGCTAATCACCGGGCAGGGAGCTTCGCGGATAATCTCATACGCGCCGCTCCGCAACCGCCCGAATGCCTTTTGGATCACGCCGCGCCCAATGACGACGATATCGGCAGAGTGGCCGAGAGCCGATCGACGAACCACCGGTCCGGGGTCGCCCAATTGGAAGCACACTTCAAAGTTAGTTCCCGCTTGAGCCTGCAGTTTGGCGATTCGCTCCTCGGCAAGCTGGAAGAGAGATTCCCGAAAGCTGGGGTTATCCTCGCAGTCTTCGGGTCCGCGCACGGCGTGTACCAGGCGTAGCTCAAGATTTTGCTCGGACGCAAAATCGGCGGCCCATCGCAGCACAGGCAGATCGCGCCGATTATCGTGCACCG
The DNA here is from genome assembly GCA_963735145.1 of Bryobacterales bacterium. Taxonomy (GTDB): domain Bacteria; phylum Acidobacteriota; class Terriglobia; order Bryobacterales; family Bryobacteraceae; genus Palsa-89. The sequence continues at coordinate 817,106 of CAVTJS010000005.1, forward strand.
CGCAGAGCATTCGGGACCAGCGATCGGGTGTGTGAGCCGCCAGCTGTTCGGCATGCGCCTCGGTCCACACCGGCACGCACGTGTCGTGCAGCACCTTGGTGGTAACGGAACCAATCAGCAGCCGCCGAAACGACCCCAAGCCGCTGGTGGGCATCATGATCAGATCCGACGCATGGTCGTGAGCGTAATCGACGATGGCGGCGGCCGGCTCGCCTTCCACCGACTCCGCTTCCACCGGCAAGCCGGGAAACTCGCGCTGGATAAAACTGTCGAGTGCGATCTTGCCGTTCTTGAGCAGCTGGTCGGCGCCCATGAGCGTGGCCCACGCCGCTGCCTCGCCAGGGCCGGCCGCCGCCGCAGGCACATGCACCACATGCAGGACGGTGAGCTGGGACCCGAATCGCGCAAGCATGGCGCGAACCGAAGGTACGGCCGCGACACTGCGCGCGGAAAAGTCGACGGGAAACAAAATGTGCTGGAAGGCGATCATAATGCAGCTCCCTTCGCCAGCGCTGCGTGATTCTACGCTGGATCGCGAACCAAATCTGCGGTCTTTCCCGCTGGTTCGCGAGTGTATATTCACTCCCACTGCTTGCAAACTACTGGCCAAGTCCACACGAGGAATTGGCTGGAAGCGTGCCGGAGTATTGAGCGAGGACATCATGACCGAAAGCAAGACAAGCACAAAAGCCACGGACAATGAAGTGGCAGAAAGAAAGTTGACGGCCGAGCCGCTGACACAGGAAATCGCCACCGAACTGTTTCATGCGGGCGGACCCTGCATCACGCTGCTCCTGCCGCCTTATCGGCCGGGGGATTCAGGCGAGGCGCCGGCTGCCATTCTTAAAACCGAGCTTCAAGAGGCCGCCAAGAAGCTGGCCGCTCGCAGAATTGCGGAGCCGGTGATTGCCGAGTTGCTCTCGCCGCTCGAGCGATTTTCGGAAGCCGAAGAGGCGCGAGCCGGATCGGCAGTGGCGCATGTGATTTTTCGCGCGCCGGGCATCTTCCGCAAGTTCGAACTGAGGGTTCCTCCATCGCCCGCCCGGGCGTGCATCGTCGGCGACTGTTTCTCTATCCGCGCGGTGCTTGCATCGCTCGCTCTGCCGGCGAAGATTTACGTGCTCCGAGTGACGAAGAAAGACGTGACGCTGCTGGCTTGCGGGTTCACCGGAGCCGTCCGAGTGGAGCTGCCCAAGGGGACACCCCGGACTCTGGATGAGGCTTTGGGTTTCGATCAGCCGGATCACGATCTCATCAATCGCTCGGCGGCCGGTCCGTCCACCGGGGCCATGCAGGGGGTCCAATTCGGGACCGGCAGCGCGCGAGAGACAAAGCACGCTCACCTGCACGACTTTTATCGGGCCGTCGATCGCGGCGTGAACGAACTGCTGCGCGCTAGCCAAGCCCCGTTAATCCTGGCCGGAGTGGAGGAGGATGCAGCCATCTACCGTTCCGTCAGCGCCTATACGAATCTGTTAGAGCAGGGCATTGCCGGCAGCCCGGGCGGGTTGCCCGGTGAGGCGCAAATGCTGCGTCAGGCGCACGATATCGTTCTGTTCGATTTGGAGCGGCGGCGCGCGCTTCAGCTGGCGGTGGCGAAGGAGCGGTTGGGGCCGGCGCGCTTCTCCACCGATCTGGATGCCATCTTGCGGGCAGCGGTGGAGGGTCGCGTGAGCGAACTGTACCTGGACGCCCAAGGACAGCGTATGGGAACGTTTGCCAGCCGCCTGTTCGGCGGCCGCACCAACTGGCACGACGAAGATCTGTTGAATGTCGCCGCGGTGGAGACCCTGCGGCACAGCGGCGTGGTCCACCCACTGCCCCCGCATATGATGCCCGCCGGCTCCATGGCGGCCGCGGCTTTTCGATATTGAGAGGGTTTAGAGGAATCGGCGATGAAAATTTTGATTGCGGTGGATTCTTCATGTGCGAGCGTGATTGCGGCTCGCGAGGCGGCAGCGCGGATGTGGCCGCCCGGGACAACGGTACACGTGGTTAGCGTCGTCGAGCCAATCTACGGATGGAACGTTCCGGATGTGGAAGAGGCGCTCCAGCAGTCCGGCGAGGAGACCGTGCAGCGCGCGGCGCAGTATTTCAGAGAAGCCGGACTTGAGACCAGCACGGCTGTTCTTACCGGCGATCCAAAAAGCGCGATCGTAAACGAAGCGGCGGAGCTCGAAGCCGACTTCATCGTGCTCGGCGCTCACAGCACTCACGGCGTGATGCAGTTCCTGTTGGGCGGAGTGGCTCGGGCGGTGGCGCGCCTGGCCGCTTGTTCGGTGGAAATCGTACGCCGGAATCCGGGTCCGGAACCGCTGAAGATCCTGCTGGCCACCGACGGCTCGGAATGCTCTAAAGCGGCGGCGCGATCGGTGGCTGGGCGTCCCTGGCCGGCGGGAACCGCATTTCGTATTCTGACCGTGGTGGAACCCTCGGCGCCTTTGCTTCGCCCGCCTTACTTCAGTCACGAAATGATGGAGGAAATGCGCGGCAAAGACATGCAGCGGGCCCAGGATGCCGTATCCTCGGCCGAAGGCATTTTGTGTGGGGCCGGCATTCAAGCCAGCAGCATGATTGCGGTTCCCGCCGCCACTCCCAAGGAGCTCATCCTGAGCGAAGCGGCGGAATGGGGCGCGGATTTGATCGTGGTCGGCTCGCATGGCCGGCGCGGCATAAACCGTTTCTTGCTGGGAAGCGTGTCCGAAGCGATTGCTTTACACGCCAATTGTTCGATTGAAATCATTCGCCGGCACGGCAAGCGGGAAGAATAAACACGCTACCATATTTACGTGCGTAGTTTGTTCTGTTTTTCAGCCGTTCTGCTCGGTTCAACTCTGTTCGCGCAGGGCGCGGACTTGAGCGCCCAGCCCTATCACTTGCGGTTCTTCCATACCCATACCGGCGAGCGCCTGGACGTGGTGTATCGCATCGGAGACCGGTATCTTCCCGAGGCTCTCGATCGATTGGATCATTTCCTGCGCGATCACCGGACTGGCGACGTTCATCACTACGATCCACGGCTGTTCGATCTGCTCAGCGATTTGACGGCCTCGGTGGGGCGCGCGGGTGCGGAACTCGACGTCATCTGCGGCTATCGCACGCCCTGGAGCAATGAGTTTCTCCGTACTCACACCCCTGGCGTCGCGCTGCACAGCCTCGACATCCGGCTGCCTGGGCTGAAGACGTCCGCATTGCGCGATGCCGCGTTGGCGTTGCACCGCGGCGGGGTGGGCTACTACGCGAAGTCGGATTTCGTTCACGTGGACGTGGGCCGCGTGCGGCATTGGTAGCACGCTGCCTTCTCACACATGACTTTCCACCGCGGTTTCGATAGTGAGGTGGTTGGAAAGTTCGCGCAGCCCTGGCGCCGACCAGGCCGCGCGTTCGGCCGCTTCGCGCTGGCCCAGCGATCCCACCGAGCCCCATAGCCGGGCGCAATCGTTGTCCACTTCCACCACGATCCGGCTCGCATTCACGTCCGCGCAGCGCGTGAGCGCACTCTCGATCTCTTCCTTTAGCTCCTGGTCCGGAATGGCCGGCCGCACCGCGATCAGATTCGTTACGCCCACTACGCCCGCCAGGTCAGACACGGCGTCCTCGGCGGCCATCTTCTGGAATCTTCGTTCCACCGCGCCTTCCAGCACGATCCAGCCCCGGGTAACACTGACGGTGACGCGCTCCTGCGGAACCAGTGCATTCCAGGCCAGCGCGTTGGCGGCCGCCCAGGCGATATCGCCGTCGGTGCGCTCGGCCGGCCCTATCGGTTTCACTTCCAACTGGCTGCTCACCGCCAGCACACCGCGCACACGGCCGGCAGCCCGCTCCACGGCACGTTTGGCCGCGTGACTATCCACCACGCCGCTGAGCGTTACGATGCCATCCTTGACGCCTACGCCGATCTCCGTGGAACGGACCACCGGCTCCCAATCCAATTCGCGGATTACGTCTTCCCGCACAGATTTGTCTTGGAACATACAGCGCCTCCACAAGGAAAGAGAGCATGCGGCGTGCCAAAGCACGATTATCCCAGGTAGCCTTTTTCCAGCAGTTTTTCGATGATTTGGCGCGCGTCGGCCTCGGCATTCTCGCCATGAATGACCACATCCGGCCGTTCCGGCGGTTCGTACGGATCCTGCAGTCCTGGTACGTTCTTGGCCTCGCCCGAAGCGCCGCTGCGATAGATGCCTTTGGGGTCCCGCGCCATGCAGGTGGCCAGTGGCACATCCAGGTAAACTTCCAGGAATCGATTGATTTCCCGGCGCGCGCGATCCCGGTAGGCGCGGCGATTGGCCGTGGCGTCGAAGATCACCGCTACGCCATGTTCGGTGAGAAGCGAGCCGACAAAGACCATTTGCCGGTAAAACGCATCTCGCCCTGCGGGAGAGTATGGCTGGCGGCCCTCGAATATCTTGCGCAGCACATCGGACTCGAGCGCCGCGACATCCACCCCTCGCTCGGCGAGCCGACGCTTAAGCGCGTTTGTAATTATCGATTTGCCGGAAGCCGGCAGACCCGTAATCCAGACCGCGAATCCCTGGTTCTTACGCTCCACAATATACGTTCACCTGGCGGGGATCGAAGCGCTCCTGTTCCAGCACGGTCAGGATAAAATTGAGCAGCTTCTGGCGTACCGAATCGTCCAGTGACGGATACCATACCGGACTAGCCAGCACTAAGGCCCGGAACACGAGAAATGGCGCGGCCACTTCCAACATCTCGCCATCGCCCGTCAGTTCCAGGTAACGATCCCAGAACCGCAGAAACAAGCTTTCGAAAGCTCCTTCCAGCTTCCCGCTGCGCTGCAAAGAGAAGAAAACGTAGTTCAAAGTGATCGACGTCACATCGTCGGCCGGATCGCCGTACTCGCCGCGCGAGCGGTCCAGCACGCGGAAATCAATAGAATCAGGTTGTGACGCGAACAGAATATTCCAGGGATGAAAATCCCCATGAACGCGCCGCAAGCGGTGCGTTTTATTCTTCAGGCGCCAGCGCCAGGCGACCGCGCGATGCTCGATCTGTTCGAGAACGCGCGCGGTCAACAGCGGGTGCTCGGGATAGGAATCCGCCAGGCCCATAATGCATTCGCCATCGCCCACCAGCTCGCGATTGCGTCGAATATACAGGCGTGGATCGCTGCCTTGTTCCGCGTGGATCTGGACCAGATAGTCGCAAAGTGCGCCGGCGCGGGACACATCCAGGTCGGTGAGCCGGCCGGAATCGCGAAGTTTTTCCAGATCCAGGGCATAGGGCTGGCCTTCGGCGTATTCGGTGAGCAAACAGAACTCTTCCACGCCCGCAAGCGCGATCAAGCCGCCGCCCGATTCGAAGCCACCCACATCCAGCGACCTGACGTGGCCGGGCAGGCGATTGAAAGCCGGGTGCGACCACAGCAGAATGCGCGCGCGATCCGCCATATGTTCGTGGCCAAACGAACCCGGTCCCATGGTGTGAAGCACGGCGCTCTCCCGTTCGCCGCCCGCCGATTCGTAATCCACGCGAACCGGCACGCCGTATCCAAAGCCTTTGCCTTCTTCGGGCTGGCCCAGGCGGCCGAGAGCGAGCACTCGAACCTCTTTTCCGAGCACAGTGCGTAGGTAACGCTCCACGTTGTCGCGTGTGAACTGCGGAGCTTCACTCATGCGGCGTTGCGCGAAATCGGGCAGAACGCGCTGATTTGTTTGGAAGAGCAGCTTCCAATTCGGCGATTCAATTGCACGTTTCATTGTAGTTGGTGAAAGAAGGCATCTCATGAAAGTTCGTGAAATCATGACCAGGAGTGCGATCTTCTGCGGAGCGGAATCCACCCTGGAAGAGGCGTCCTTTCTGATGCACAAGCACAACTGCGGCTTTCTGCCCGTGGTGGGAGACGGCGGCAACGTGATTGGAGTGATCACGGACCGTGACATGTGCATCGCACTGGGCACTCGCAATCGCAAGCCGTCCGACGTGCGGGTCTGGGACGTGATGCCGCGCAAGCTCTTCACCTGCATGGAAGGCGACGACGTCCATTGCGCCCTGAAAACGCTGCGCGAGGCGCGCATCCGGCGCTTGCCCGTCATCGACCGCGACGGGTCGCTCGCGGGCGTTCTTTCAATCGACGACATCGTCCTGAAAGCCCGGGAACATTTCTTGCGCAAAGACATTTCCTATGAAGACGTAGAGAATACGTTTAAAGCCATTCGCGGCCGTCCGGTCCCTCCCAGCCCGGCCTGCCCCGACTCCAACAAAGAGGGCGTCACGGTATCGTTCAAGCACTGAGATGAAAGCATTCGGAGCAATAAGAAAGGGGGCGTCGATCACGCCCCCTCTTTTGTAGTGCTAGCTTCCTCGCTACGCTGCCACGGCGATCTTCTTCCCGGCCGCCTTCTCTTCCTTCTTCTTCGGAGCGATCACCGTCAACAGGCCCTTTTCCACATTCGCGGTCACCCCGCCAATCTCTACGGGCGTCGCCAGTGCGAATCTGCGGTAGAGCGTCTTGCTGCCGAATTCGCTGTAGCAAATACCTTCTTCGGCCTTCTCTTCGCGTTTTTCGGCCTTGCCCTGAATCAGGATTTCGTCCGGCAGCGCCGTGATTTCCAGATCCTTGGCTTCAAATCCCGGAACAGCGACGGCAATCTTAAATTCGCCTTCGGTCTCGGTCAGTTCAGCCTGGGGCACCCAGAACAGATCGTGCTCGGCCTGGATCCAATCTTCGATCTCGAAACCAGGCGCACCGCCGCGGTGCTCGAAAAGTTCGAAAGCCCTGTTTCGGATCTTCTCAAACGTCTGTTTCATGCCTTCCAGCACTGGAGCCAGTGCCGGTTTGTTCTCTTCCATCTTCTGAACGGGAACATTCGCCATGATATCCACCTCCTTCTTCGCTACTTTTGTTGGGAACTTCGCCGGCAGCGCCTCGGGAGTCATCGTACTCCCAAGGCGCCCGCCACCGAGCGGAACCTCACGCTGAGACCTGTCACCCTTCAGCAGGCCTCGCATTCTCCGCAATGTTTAGGGGCGTAGCTCTCCGCCCCCTGATCCATCAGTAAAGAGATCCACCCAGGTCAAGTGCAATCGATGCTCCAAGACATGCTAATGGAATCCTCATGAATTCGGGTACTGGTCAGGTTGGTTCGGAGGACTGCGCGGCATTGCGCAGTGAAGAGGAGTGTCTTGGCTCAGTATCCGGGCGCACCAAGCCGGGCTACGGTTCTGAATGGGCCACCGGCATGCTCGGAAAGAGAGTGCTGGGAGGTGTTCCGCTTGGCAACGTGTGACACCGTGTTATCGAGTGCCACTTGTTGCGGACTCGCTCCCAGCACTTCGTCAGACTAGCATCGGGTTCTGCCCGACTCTATCTGAATAATCGAACCTAGAGCCCGCCCTCAATATTGCCTGCAGAGGGTTACTTGGTTTGAATATCGCGCAAATAGCGCGCCAGATTGTCGATTCTCACCTTCCCGAGGTCCTGATCGCGAGTCACTTGTGAAAACACCGGTCCCCAAACCGGCATGGCGCGTGTTCCGTGACCGCCGGGGAGCGTTTCTTCGCCGGAAATGATGCGATCCACCCGCTCCAGCGGAAATGTGCCGCCGTTGCGGGCGGCGATGCGCGTCAAATCGGAAGGCGCCACTTTGAGCCAGCGCGCCATCGGGCCATTGCCTTTAGCATCTATGCCGTGGCAGGAGGCGCAATACGCGTTGAAGAGATGGTCTCCTTGAATGGAACTGATCAGGGGCTGTTCCTCGGAAGGTGGCGTTCGTACTCGCTTCCCGTCCTGCGCGGCGACCAGCCAGGCCAGTAACGCACCACCGATTATCAAACTTTTAATCATTGCTCCATGCATGCCTACACCTCCACTCCAACTGCGCGAAACGAAGCCATTATTTTGGAGAGCGAAGCCATTATCTTGGAAAGAGTAACGCCACGGCGGAGGCACTCACTAGTACGAAAGCAATCAGCGCCATCCACTTCTCTCTTGAATCGCGGCGAGGCAACTCCGGGACCGCGTCCCTGTTGGGAACCTCCGTGGTGTTTTGCATGTCTTGTCCTCGGTTTAGAAGCAGAGCAATCGGGTTACCGCAGGCGCACTCGGTAAAGCCTGTCGTTCTCTCACGGTAGGGGCTTCTAGACCACTTGTCTGCGCAAATTGACCCAGAGTCTTCCCCGCGGAGGTCAGCGAGGGGATCCAGGCTGCGGCGCTTCCAATTGCGCCTTGAGGGCGGCGACGGTCATCGGCTTGGTGAGATAGTCGTCGAAGCCGGCTTCGAGCGCGCGCTCCCGGTCGCCCTGCATGGCAAAGGCGGTGAGCGCCACAACGCGCAGGTCACGCAGCGCCGGATCGCTACGGATCTCCCGCAAAACGGCAAAGCCGTCCATCTCCGGCATCTGGATATCGAGCAGCACCAGATCGGGCCGCGATTCGCGGATCTTTTCGAGCGCCTCCCGTCCGTCGGCGGCCTCGATGATCGAACTCACGTGTTCGGCCAGGCTTTCGCGGACCAACTCGCGGCCGGCTGGATTGTCGTCGGCCACCAGCACGCGCTTCCCCTGGTCCGGAGGGCGCAACCGGCGAAGTTGTTGCAAAAGCTCGTGCCGCCAACCCGCTCCTTTGATGAACACCTGTGCTCCCTGAGCAACCAGCGTCTCGCGCTCGCTCGCGGTCAGATCCTTGATGGTGAGCACCAGCACGGGCAGCCGCGCCAGCCTGGAGTCCGCGCGGATATCGCTCAACACTTCAAAACCAGTGCGGCCGGGCAGCAGAAGATCCAGCACCACCGCGTCCACTCGCGAGCTAGCCAAAATACGCAACGCCTCCGCCGCATAGCGAGCGGTGAGCGGCGTATGACCATCGTTCATGAGAGTATCGGCCAGCAATTCGCGCGTTTCCAGATCGTCGTCGACGATCAAAACTCGCAGCACACCCTCAGGCTGCAATACCCGGCGCACGGCCTGGATCAGCGCACCGGCGGAGAATGGCTTGAGCAGCGAATCGGCGGCGCCCAAGGCCGCGCCCATTTTGCGTTCGTCCGACGCTGAGGCGATGATCACCGGAATGGCGCGGGTATCGGGCGACGTCTTCAGCTCATGCAGCGTCTCCCAGCCGCTTCGGCCTAGCAACTCCAGGTCGAGCAACACCAGATCCGGACGAAGATCCTTGGCCTTGTGAACAGTGTCTGAGCCCGAGCCGGCCATCTCCACCCGGAATCCGTCGTGCTGGAGTTGTGGAAGGACTTCCTCGCGCCAGGATGTTAAATGGCTGGCCACGAGCAGCAGCGGCGACAAGGGGTCGGCTGCTGCTGCTTCCAGCTCTTCTTCCGGCTCGCTGACAGGCAGGGTAAAGAAGAAACGGCTGCCCTTGCCGGGCTCGCTCTCCACCCAGATTTTTCCGCCATGATGCTCCACCAGCTTCTTGGTGATGGCCAGTCCCAAGCCGGTGCCCTCACGCACGCCCCGGGTGGTGGCGCTGGCCTGCCGGAAGCTTTCAAATATCGGTTGCAAGTCTTCGGAGGCAATGCCGATTCCCGTGTCGCCCACCAGGATGCACACCGATCCGTCGACCAGCGACGATTCAATCCACACCTTGCCCCCGGAAGGCGTAAATTTAATGGCATTGCTGAGCAGGTTGTAGAGGATCTCTTTAAAGCGCAAGCGATCGGCCTGCAACACCAACTGCATATCCAGGTCGCTATCCAGGCTGATGCCTTTGGTGGCCGCCAGGGGACGTATGCTGGTGAGAACTTCGGCCACCGCAACCGCCATGGGGAACTTCTCTAAACGCAACTCCAGGCGGCCCGCTTCGATCTTGGACAAATCCAGAACGTCGTTGATCAGCTCCAATAGATGGCTGGCGTCGCGCTGGATGTGAGTCAGGAAGCGCTTCTGTTTTTCATTCAGCGCCCCCGCGGTCTGTTCAGATAGCAGCTCCGAAAAACCGAGAATGGTGTTGAGCGGCGTGCGCAGCTCGTGGCTCATGCTGGCCAGGAATTCGCTCTTGAGCCGATTCGCCCGTTCTACTTCCTGGTTGCGCTCGGAAAGCTCTTGATTGGCTGCCGCCAGCTCCGAGGATCGCCGTTCCAGCCTCTGATTCAACACGCGAATCTTTTCTTCGGTGTTGCGGCGCTGGCTGACATCGCGCAGCACGCACATCACGTGCCCGTTTTCGGTTCCGTCCTTGAGCGGGCTCAAATTGATGTCGACGGCGAATTCGGTACCGTCCTTGCGAACGGCGAATAAATCCAGACCCGCGCCCATGGGCCGGCGCACCGGATGGGCGGCGTAGTGGTCGCGATGCGCCATGTGGCCGCCGCGAAAGCGCTCCGGGAGCAAGGCTTCCACCGGTAATCCAACTAATTCCTCGCGCGAGCGTTGAAATAACCGTTCGGCTTCGGTATTCCCCAGGACAATTCGTCCCTGGGGATCCACTTCGAGAATCGCATCGGGCGCGGCCTCCAGCAGCAACGAGAATCGCTGGCCCGCCGCGGCCAGTTCCCGCGCGGCGCGCTCGCTTTGGATCAAACTGGCGCGCAGACGCTCGGCTTCGCGAGCCTCGGTGAGATCGGCCAGCACCGAAAGCCGGCCGCCCAGGCTGGCGATGGGAGCGGTCCATATCCTGACGGGAATACGCACACCGTCCTTGCGTATCCGGACGGATTCCACTCCCTGCTGACCGGATTGCGGACCATCTGTCTGGGGCAGCGCATGCTCCAGGTCCGGCGGAAGCATCGGCAGCACTTTCCCCAAGGCTTCCTGCTCCGTCCAACCCAGCATCCGCTGGGCGGTTTCATTCCACAGAATGACGCGATCCTCGTCATCGACAGCGATGATCGCAAGCGGCGAGGCTTTAATGATGGCTTCCAGCACAACGGGCCTTGAACCTTATTCTAGCGGGATGCCAAAATTCTAGCCGGATGCGCTGAAGGCGATCTATTCCATCTTGGGACGTGGCCGTTCTCCACGCGTAGTTACTGCATCCCACAGGGCACTTTTAATATCGACCGACGAAGCCGTCTGTTTTATCAGGTAATTCGCGGCTCCCATGAGGCTGGTGATCTCGCGCGATGTCGAACTTTCATCCGAGGTCAACACGACGATGGGCATTCTACCGACTACCGACTTGATAGCCAAGTGGGTTCTATAGCCCGCCAATTCGTCCATTCCCAGATCAAGCAGAACTACGTCGATACCCGGCTTACTCAGACGGTCCATCGCTGATTTAACACTGTCAGTCCATTCAACTTGGAACAGAGGTTGAGTCTGATCCACGACTTTTCATATTCGTTAAAAGCGCTTCTTCGGGATCGTCCTCCACAAGGAGCACCTTAATGGAACGTAGAGCACATCTGTAGATGGCGGGTTCTTTGGGTGTCGCTTCCATTTCCTTCGCATCGGCAAAGGCACCGAATTCTTGACGCGCACTTGCGGACGCCATCGTGCTGTTCCGGGCGTGCGACGGGACGGGCGTGCGGTTTGGGTCCCGATCCAAGACTAGCTTGGGTGCCCCGCACCGCCCAAATTGGCGCCCTAGCAAAAAAAGTGCACTTTGCTTTCGACGGCCGATGTGTATACTTAGCAGACAGATTCTCAGGTAACATGGGGTTATAAGCCGCGTTATGCTTCCGTCAATCAAGTTGGTAGCCATTGATGACACGCCCACGAGCCTGGAGCTGGTGAGCGAGTCGCTGCAACAAGAGGGCCTGACGATCTTCACGACTACCGATCCGGAGGAGGGTTTAGATCTGATTTTTCAGGAACATCCGCAGATCGTGCTGCTGGATTTGGTAATGCCGAAACTGAGCGGCCTGCAGGTGCTGGAGCGGATTGTAGAGTTCGATCCCGCCATCGATGTCATCCTGATGACAGCGCATTATACGACGGAAACCGCGGTGGAGGCGATCCAAAAGGGCGCCAGCGATTATCTGAACAAGCCGATTTCCATCCCCGCTCTGCGCAGCCGTGTGGAAAAGCTGCTGGGCGACGTTCGCCAGCGCCAGCGCGCTCTGGAGTTGGACAGCGAACTGTTGGAAACGTCGCGCTTTGAAGGAATGATTGGCCGCAGTCCCCTGATGTGGGACCTGTTTGCACGAATACGTCGAGTTGCCCCGCACTATCGCTCCGCTCTCATTACCGGACCCACCGGTACCGGGAAGGACCTGGTGGCGAAGGCGCTGCACAATCTGAGCCCGGCCAATTCCGGCCGTTTCGTCACCTGCAATTGTTCGGCGGTGGTGGAAACGCTGTTTGAAAGCGAGTTGTTCGGATACGTGAAAGGCGCGTTCACCGGCGCGGCCGGCGACAAAATGGGCTTGATGGAGTTCGCGCACGGCGGCACTTTGTTCCTGGATGAGATCGGAGACATGCCGCTGAGCACTCAGGCCAAGCTGCTCCGAGCCTTGCAGAATCAGGAAGTGACGCGCGTCGGTTCGGTGACGCCCCGCAAGGTGGATGTGCGCGTCATCGCGGCCACCAACCGCGACGTTCAGGATTTAATCGCGCAAAAACAATTTCGCGAGGATTTGTATTATCGGCTGGCAATGGTGGAGTTGAAAACGCCGGCTCTCGCCGACCGGCGCGAGGATCTCCCGCTGCTCGAGAAGTTCTTGCTGGACCGCTTTTCCACGCAATTCAATAAGGACGTTCGGGGGCTCACGCGGCGCGCCCAGATCGTGCTGGCGCGGCATTCCTGGCCGGGCAACATTCGCGAGCTCGAAAACGTGCTGGGCCATGCCTGCATGATGGCGATCAGCGACATGATCGACGTGGAGGATCTGCCCGCCTCGTTGCGTCACGGCGACCGCACGGTGGGGGCCGCGGCGGGAATTTCGCACGAAACCGAGCATGCCGGCGAATCGGCGGTATCCTTCGACGAGCATGAAAAAGGGCTGCTGGCCGATGCGCTGGAGCGCGCCAGCGGCAACCAATCCGAAGCCGCGAGAATGCTGCGTATCAGTCGCGACCGGTTGCGCTACAAAATGGCCAAGTATAATCTGCGGTAGTCCACTCCCTCAGGGTCGTGGTTCAGAACCGCGACCGTTAGGGAGCGGAGATCTCAAACACCGCCCGCACGTCGCCATTGGAGTGCTGGTCCATCCGAAATCCCAGCTCCCTGCAGACTCGCTGCATGTGAATATTCTCGGCCAGGATTTCGGCGATGACGCGCTCGATCTTTTCGGCGCGCGCAATTTCAACCAGGCGCCGCGATAGCTCCGTTCCCAGCCCGCGCCCTTGATATTCGTCGCTGATCAGCACGGCCAGCTCCGCATCCGTTGCATTGATCCTCCGCAGGCGTCCGACGGCTAGAATCGCGTCGCCGTGTACCGCGACCAGCGCAATGTCGCGATCGTAATCGTTAAAGCAAACACGGATCAGACGATCGTGGGAGACGCGCCGGTCCAGGTCCATCAGGTGAAAATAACGGAGGTAGACGCTGCGTTCCGACAGATGCTCGTGGAAATGCGCGATGGCTGGTTCGTCTTCCGGGCGGATCGGACGTATCATAACTTCTGTGCCATCGGGAAACTTCCAGGGCTGGACGTATTGCACCGGGTAAGACCGGATGGCCGATCTCGGCAACGTACTGGAGTCCGGCGGATGCAGCACCACTCGGGCGTCCAAAGCCAGCAGCCCCTCGGGCGATGCCAGCAGCGGATTGATGTCGATCTCTTTGATCCAGATTAGTTCGGTGATCAAATAGCTGAAGCGAACGATCAATTGCTCCAGCGCCGCCAGATCCACCGGCTTCCGTCCGCGCACGCCTTTGAGCGCGGTTAGGATTTTGGTGCGTTCCATCATTCGCCGCGCCAGCGTGGTGTTCAGCGGCGGCAGCCCGATGGCGCGGTCTTTGTACACTTCCACCAACTGACCTCCGCCGCCAAATAAAATCACCGGGCCGAACTGCGAATCGATGCTCGATCCGAGGATCAGCTCATATCCTTCGGTGCGGATCATGGGCTGCACGGTGACGCCCAGAAAGTCGGATTCAGTCCCGATGCGGCGTACAGACTCGGCGATACCTTCATACGCCGCGCGCACTGCGGATTCGTCCGCCAGATTCAGCCGCACTCCGCCCACATCGGTCTTATGCGTGATGGTTTCCGAATGCAGCTTCAAAACCACTGGATAGCCCACGCGCGCGGCTGCTTGCGCTGCTTGGTCGGCATTGGTTGCGATCTTGGTAGGAACGGTCGGAATTCCATAGCACGCGAGCAGGCTCTTCGACTCGGCTTCCGTTAGCAGCGTTCGTCCACGAGCGCGCGCGCCGGATATGATGGATGCAGCCTGCGTGCGCGCGTCGGCAGACAGTTCCGTTTCAAACGCGGTAGGAGTCTCATAGAGCGCCTGCAGATTCGCGCTGTAGCGCCACATCAATTGAAAGACGCGCGCGGCGGAATCGGGATAGGGGTACGCGGGAATCGCGGCGGCATTCAGAATGGCTTCGCCCGCCGCCACATCCACGCCTCCCATCCAACTTGCGATCAGCGGCTTCATGGCGCTTTTGGGCAGCGCCGCTAACTGTTGCGCGACGGCCGACGGATCGGTCATGGCTTGGGGGGCAAGGACCACCAGCGTGCCATCGCTGGTGGGATCCTGGATTGCGATCTCCACGGCTTTTGCGTAGCTCTCGGCGCTGGCGTCGCCCAAAATGTCGATCGGATTTTGATGGCTCCAGTGCGGCGGCAGGAAGGCATCCAGTTGAGCGATGGTTGCGGCCGAGAGTTCAGCCAGTTCGGCGCCCGAAGTGAGCAATGCATCGGTGGCGAGCACCGCCGGCCCGCCCGCGTTGGTGACGATCGCCAGGCGCGGGCCCTTGGGACGCGGTTGTTTGTCGAGCGCTTCGGCCAGATAAAACAACTCCGCGATGGTGTCCACCCGAAGCACCCCGCATCTTCGAAATGCCGCGTCGAGCACGTCGTCCTGCCCGGTGAGCGCGCCGGTGTGCGATGCGGCGGCTTTGGCGGCGGCCTGCGTGCGGCCGGGCTTGATGACGATGATGGGTTTGGAAAGCGCCACTTCCCGCGCCGCCGACAAAAAGCTCCGCGCATCGCCCACCGATTCCATATACAGCACGATGCTGCGCGTTTTCGGATCGTCGCCCAGGTACTGGATCAGATCGCCCCAGCCGACGTCGAGCATGGAACCCACCGATACGAACGCGCTGAACCCGACCATCTCGCGCCGGCTCCAATCCAGGATGGCGGTGCACAGAGCGCCGCTCTGGCTGATGAAGCCGAGGTGGCCGGGGCGCGCCATGGTGCTCGCGAAGGTGGCATTCAGCATGTTATGCGGGCTCATCAGGCCCAGGCAATTTGGCCCCACCACGCGCATGCCGCTATGCCGCGCTTCTTCCAGGATCTGGCGCTCCAGCTCCGCGCCGCGCTCGCCGATTTCCCGAAACCCCGCTGAGATGATGATGGCCGCGGGCACCTCCGCGCCGGCGCACTCGCGGATCACGCCGGGAACGGTGGCGGCGGGGGTAGCGATCACGGCCAGGTCCACCGGCTCCGGTACGCTCGCGATGTTCGAGTAACAACGCAGCCCGAGCAGAGTGTCGCGCTTGGGGTTCACCGGATAGATGACGCCCGGAAAAGGAGCGTCCTTCAGATTCGAAAGGATGGACCGTCCCACGCTGTGCGGCGCTTCGGTGGCGCCGATTACGGCCACACGCTTGGGGTGGAAGAAAACATCGAGCGTGCGGCGACGCCTGGGAGTCCGGGCCTTCTGGTTAGGCTGAGGAAGTCCGGTTTCGGTCGGGACCATGGCCCATTATGGCATTCGCACACCGGCGCGCACGATTCACACCACGCGCCTCGACAAGTTCAACAAAACATATTTGATCGCTATTGGCATTCGACATGCCGTCTGAGGCCGCATGAGGAAACTATGTCTATTTTTGGCTTTGGTGTTGGCGGCAGTGAGTTCCGCGTCCGCGCAACTGGTGTCGGTAGGCGCGCTCGGCGGCGTTCGGTTGACCGATGGTTTCGATTATAGCGACGATTCGCGCATTTACGATGTAGGCGGATCAATCGAATTTCGATTGCCCGCCGGCTTTGCCCTGGAAGCCGACGCCCTGTATCAGCGGGTTGGCTACTCCTACGGCTCAATTAGCGTCAACAATAATGTCATCACCGCCGGAAATACGTTCCAGGAGCGCGCCAACTTGTGGGAATTTCCGCTGCTCGGAAAGTATTATTTCCGCTCCAGCGACGCTCGCTGGCAGCCCTTCGTGGGAACCGGATTCGCGTTCCGGACCGGTTCACTGCACGCCGACGTGACTGACTTTTCCACCACCCCGTTCACGCTATTTCATGGAGACTCCCGATTGAACGTTGAAACCGGCGCCGAGGTTGCGGCGGGCATCCGGTTTCGATTGGGGCCAATCAATTTGTTGCCACAGGCTCGCTACGCGTACTGGGGCTACTCGAATGAGCGCCTCAGCAAAAACGAAGTCACGCTGCTTTTGGGAGTGAGCTTCTAAGACCAGCGATTACTGGTTTGAATTGAAACCGATATCGACTACCGTAGCCACATCGACAGCGACGCCATTGATTAAACAAGGCGTGTACCGCCATTTCTTGACTGCAGTGACGGCTGCCGGCACGAGCAAAGGGTCACCTTTTAGAACCTCGACTTTTGTTAGATTGCCAGCTTTGGTGATGACGGCCCGTGCTTGGACGGTACCCTGAACGCGCATTTTCCTTGCTTCCTTTGGATAGACCGGCCGGACGTAGTGAACCAGCTTGGCGCAGTCGGGCGTACTGCCGACGATAACCTTCGGGCGTTCTGAAGAGCCCACCAGTATGAGCAGCGCAAGTAAACCGATGATCGGCCGCACGGAAACTTAGAAACCGCTTGCGGCTCGCTGGTTCCCGGAATTACAAACCAGCGGTCGGGGCAACAGCTTCGATCGACGCCGTGGCGCCAAGCTTCTTCAACAATTCCGCGGTGTCACGATGCACGTCGATGCGCTGCCCGCCGCGGCTATTCCCGCCCGCGCGTCCCATGGCAGAATCCACACGCGTCTTGCCCTTCAGATCCACGGCGTTCAGATTCGCGTGATGCTCCACTAGGAATTGCACCACGTCGTTCCAGCCCCAGAACGCCGCGCCGTGTAGTGGCGTCTGGCCGCGGAAATCGGTGGAGTTAATCTCGCCGCCCGCCGCGAGCAACACCTTGAGCGAGGCAAGCGAGCGCTCTTGAACATCGGGCGTGGTAAAGACGCCGCGCGTGTCGGCGTCCACCGAGCCCAAGCCCGCGGCGGCCATGGTGGGCGTGGTGCCGCGAATGTTCGGAAGATTCACCAGCGCGCCATGCTGGAGCAACAACTGGATGGCCGGAGCATCCAAAGCTTTCGCCGCACGCAGCAGCGGCGTCACGCCGATGGTCAGCATCTGATCCACGCCGCGATCGGCGCCGACGGAACGAAATGGCGGCAGCAGTTTCAACTGCAGATTCGGATTCGCGCCCTTGTCGAGAAGCAGCGCGATAATCTGCAACGGCGTGGTCTCATCCAGCGACGGACCATCCGCTCTTCCGCCGTGCGGAATAGTATTCAGGTCGACGGCGCAATACAGCGGGCTGCGCCCCCACCAATCCCATTTGTCCACCATCGCGCCTTTTTCGATCAAATATTTCGCCGTATCGAAGTGCGCGTTGGTGATGGCCATGATCAGCGGAGTGACGCCTTCCGGGTCGGGCAGGTTCAGTTTCGCTCCGCCTTCCACCAGTGTCTGGACGCACGATAAACAGCCTTCGCGCGTGGCGTACAGTAACGGAGTAAATCCGCCGTACGACTGGTGCTGCGCGCGCGGTTCGGAGCTCACTTGCGCCAGCCATTCTTCCACATGCGACCGGGCGTTGACATCCGCGCCATGGGCGACGAGCTCGCGCACCATGGCCGGCTGGCTTTCCGCCGACGCCCACATCAGCGCAGTCTGTTCTTTCTGCTTTTCTCTCGCGTCCACGTGCGCGCCATGCTCGAGCAGCAGCTTCGCGGCGGCGACATTATCGGTGCGAGCCACCAGCATCAGAGCGGTTTGGCCGTCGGCGCCCGGCGAATCGGGGTCCGCGCCCGCCTTTAGCAGCTTTTCGATAATCGCGACATTCCCGATAAAAGCCGCTTCCGACATCGGCGTGGCGCCGAACTGGTTCTTGGCTTTGGCATCCGCACCCGCGCGCAGCAGCCGGTCCACTAATTCTATGTTGCCGTTATGCGCCGCCCAAGCCAGCGCCGTGGTGCCGTCGGACGCAGGCCGTATTCACGTCGACGTGCGTGTCGATCAGCGCAATCGCGGCCTGCTGGTTATCCGACTTCACCAGTTCAACCAATGAGGCATCGCCCGCAAATAACGGCGAAAACAGCGAGCACCGCCACCACTACAGAACCGCGCGCGTAAGCAAGCGGAGCATGCATCTTAGACCTCCGCGAACTTGCCCGAGCTGTCGCCCAGGTGATCCAACGGAACGCCCGCGCGATCCAGCACCGTCAGCAGCATGTTCGCGAGCGGCGTCTGGTCGGGATACTTCAGGTGCTGGCCGCCCTTGACAGTCTTCCATCCGCCCACCAGCGCAGTCGGCAGCGGGTAATGATTATGCATATTGCTGTTGCTCATGTTGCTGCCGTACAGAATCATGGAATGGTCCAGCATGTTGCCGTCGCCGTCCGGCATGGCTTCCAGCTTGGCCAGGAACTTGGCGAAAAGCTGGGTGTGATAGGTCTGGATTTTCACCAGCCGGTCCATTTTGGCCTGCTCGTTGTTGTGGTGCGAGAGCGGATGGAACGCGTCGGGAACGCCGATCTGGTTGTAGGTGAGGTTGCTCACCTCGGCCGCCATCATCATGCTGAACACGCGCGTCATGTTGGCCTGATAAGCCAGCGCCAGCAGATCGAACATTAGCGTGACGTGCTGTTCGAACTGCGCGCGGCGTGCCAGCGGGCGCGTTGGGAACGTTGACGTGCGACAGATCATGCGCCTCCATCTTCTGAATGCGCCGCTCGATTTCGCGAACCGTATCCAGGTAATCGCTCAGCATGGCGCGGTCGGCCGGTCCCAGCGTGCGCTGCAGATCGGTGGCTTCGGTGGAGACCAGGTCCAGAATGCTGGCATATTGTTTGCCCAGCACCTTGCGCTCCTGCGCGGTATCGCCCTGGCCGAACAGACTCTGGAACAACTTTGCGCGGCTCGGTCTCCATGGGAAGCGGCGTGGTGGGAGTGCGAAATGAAATGGTGCCCGAGTAGCTGCAGCCAAAGTCGCGATCGCAAGAGCCGCCGCCTCCGCGTCCTTCAATGGCCACTTCGAGTGACGGCAGCGGAGTGTCCTGGCCGATGTGCGCGGCGGCGATCTGATCGATGGTCGGCCCGCAGAAAGGATCCTGGCTGGCGCGGGGATGCACGCAGTTCAGCCACGTTCCGGGCGTGATGGCGTGTACCGCCGGGCTGATGGCGGGCTTGTTCTCCAGGCCGCTGACCACGGTGAGATGCTTCTGGAAGGCCGCCAGCGGTTTCAGGATGGTGGGGAGATCGAAGCTGGTTCCTTCCGTCTTCGGCGTCCAATGTTCCATGATGGCGCCGTGCGGGAAGTAGATGAAACCCATGTGAGGCGTGGGAGTGGCCGCAGTTGCCGCGAGAGCGGTGCGCGCCGGGATCATGGCGTCCAGCAGCGGCAGCGCCACGGCGGCGCCCATGCCGCGCAAGAACGTTCGGCGCTCCAAATGTTTTTTAGTGATGAACATTCGATCTCCTCTAGAATCCCCTAATGACTAGCCGACGCAACCTGCACCTGGCTGGGAGCGGCTTCCGGCGTTCTTTCCATCTGGAACGGTATGCTCTGCGCGATCCCCATCACGATGGACGAGAACCGGTAGTTGTCGCGCGCGGCGTCGCGCACAATTTTGCGAACCGTCGGCATATCGTAAGGCGCCAGGCCCCGGCCGAGCGCATAAATCAAAAACTTTTCGGTCATGGTTTGGACGAACTCGGCGGGCCGCGACATCAGCGCCTTCCTCAGATCATCCGGCCCGTTCACCACGGTGCCGTCCATCAGTTTGCCCGAGGCGTCTATCACGGTGCGCGTGAAACGATCCTTGCTGCGCCACGCGCCCACGGTGTCGAAGTTTTCGAGCGCGAATCCCAGCGGGTCGATCACGCCGTGACAGGCGTTGCAGGTTGGATTGGCGCGATGCATTTCCATCGTCTCCCGCACGGTGTGCGGCTTTTCGCCTTCCTTGTTTTCCTTGAACGCGGGAACGTTGGGCGGCGGCGGCGAGGGCGGCGTGCCAGTGATGTTTTCCAGAATATAATTGCCGCGCAGCACCACCGACGTACGGTTGGCGTACGACGTCACCATCAAAACCGCGCCCTTGCCGAGCAAGCCGTAGCGGCTGGAGTCCGGCAGAATGACGCGCCGGAATTCATCGCCGCGCACGTTCGGGATGCCGTAGTGCAGCGCCAGGCGCTCGTTGACGAAGGTATAATTCGCCGTCAGCAGATCCAGGACGCTGCGATCTTCGCGCTGGATGCTATCCACGAATAATTCGAGCTCGCGCCGGAAAGCCGTGCGCAGGCTGGCGTCGAAGTTAGGATAGATAAACGGATCGGGATCGATAGTGTCGATGTCGCGCAGCTTCAGCCACTCGGCCGCGAAATTCGTCACCAGCGAGCGCGATTTTTCGCTCGCGAGCATCCGTCGGACCTGCTGCTCGAAAATTTTCGGATCTTTCAATTTGCCCTGCTCGGCTATAGCCAGTAGCTCGTCGTCGGGAACCGTGCTCCACAGGAAGAACGCGAGGCGCGACGCCAGCTCCAGATCGCTGATGCGATAGTTGGTTCCCGGTGCAAGCCCCACTGGCGGCGGCTCGGCCCGATAAAGAAACTTGGGGCTGGCAATGATCGCGATAATGCCGTTCTGGATGCCGCCTTCAAAAGTGCCGGAATTCTCGCGCCCTTCCTTGAAAAACGCCATGGGCGCGATCAGATCCTTAGCCGTCACAGGCCGGCGAAAAGCCCGATGCGCGACATTGGCAAAAATCCTGGCCGCGCAAGAAGCTTCTTCGCTCTCCGCGGGCGGCTGGCAAACGAAAATTCGCGCGCGGCTCTTCGTTTGGACCGGCTTGCCGGTGGGATGGAACGGACCGATCACCTCAATACTGGGACCTGCGGGACCCCGACGCCCACCGGGTCCGGCGCCTCCGGGAGCAAAACCGTATCCGGGAAAAGCGTGGCCGGGAACAAAGGACTGCAATTCGCCCTCCGGCTCCGCAAAGCTGTGCGCCGGCGCCGTCAGCCCAAGCTGATGCAGCCCGGCTGTGACCTGGACGAATCCGCCGTTATTGATGGATACCGGAAGACCATCCACCGTAAGAAGCCGATCGCGCCCCGTGATGGTGAACTGATAATCGCCGTCATAAGGAAACAAATATTCCGCCACAATCCCGCCCTGCGTACCCAGCGGAAGATTTTCCGGATCGGCCGGCTTGCCTTCAAGGACCGCTCTCACCGGCTCAGTGGGAGGCGGGTGCGAGATAGCCTTGCGGCTCACTTCGCGCGCGGCCCCGATGTACTGATCCAGAAACGAGGGCGAAACCTTCAGAACATTCGCGATGTTGTCGAACCCGTCGCTGATGTCGTCGCGCGGAAGCAGCGCGGCGGCATCCACGTCCACGCCCAGAACGTCTTTCATCGCGTTGGCATATTCGGCGCGATTCAGCCGGTGCAGGGACACTGTTCCCGGATTGGGCGACGCCAGCGCGGCCTGGTCGAGCGACGTTTCCAAGAATGCGACGAAAGAATTGACCGTCGCGAGATCAGGCCGGGGCATCCCCGGAGGCGGCATCATCCCGCCGCGCAGCTTGCGAACCGCTCGCTCCCACACCGCGGCATCCTTGCCCACGTGCGTCAGATCCATGGTGTCGAACGTCAGGTTGGCAGTCTTGGCTTTCTGGTTATGGCAAGTAACGCAGTAATGATCGAGCATCGCTCGATGCGCAGCCAGCGATGCCGGACGCGCTACGGGCGAGGCGGCGCGGACCTGTAGCGATACCGGTACCACCAGCGCAAACGAAACCGCCACAACCCAGTGACGCATGCTTTTGTTTTTTTCTCCTGCCCTAAACGATCCCGCCCAGCTCTCGAACGTGCCCCCACAGACCCCGATAAGCGAGCTCGATAAAGAGGTCGGGATTGCCCCACTTCTCGTCGAAATCCTTGGTCGGCCCCTCGGCGATCATCTCTTTCGGACCGAGGCCATGCTTCATCAGCTTCACCAACCGATCCTTGATCGTCGCCAGCATCTGGCTTTCCGCATCCAGATCGGCCTGCGTCATCACCTTGGGCGATCCTGACCCACTACCAGGGACGATGCGCGTGTTGGCATTGGTTACTTTCAGCAGGTTCTGCTGCCCGGTGACCATGCCGCCCAGCCAGCCGCCGGTGGAATAATCCACAATCGGGTAGCTTCCCACCGACACCACGTCGCCCGCCGCCAGGATATTTGGCCCGGGAAAATAGACATAAATGTCGCCGTCGGTATGGGCCTGCATCACATAACCGTATTCGACGGGTTCCTTACCGAACGTCATCTTTTGAACGCCGGTATAGAACGTCTGGTTCGGCAGGGACACCTTCGGATGCGGCTCGTAGCTGCGCTTCTGCCAGCCGCAGTCGATTTCGGTAGCAAGCCACAGCTTGGTGTTCTCGTGCGCGACGATTTTCGCGCCCGCTTTTCCGAGTGTTTCGTTGGAACCGGTGTGCTGCGGATGCCAGCAGGTATTGAATAGGACCTGTACCGGTTTCCCACCAGAATGTTCCGCCACCAGCTTCAGCAATTCCTCGGATCGCTCGGCCGAGCCGCCATTCACCAGCAAAACGCTCTCTGGCCCAAGCAAGGCCAGAACATTCCCGCCCGCGCCTCCGATCAGCAGGAAGGTATCGGTGAGTTTGTGGACTTCAAGCGGCGCGTTTTCGGAAAATGCATGCCCGCAAAGCGCAACCCCGGCCGCCCCGCCGGCAATAGTCCGAAGGAACACACGACGATTCGATGAATGGAGCACCATTGTCAGTTTACTATTTGTGAATGCCAGACGGTTTCCTATTAGCGGATCCGCCGCACCCTGATTCGCCTGGGGTGGACTCATCAATCCTGGCGCGCGGATGCGGCAGCTTCCCGTTCCCCGGGGAAAACAGCACGGTGATTGTTGCTACTACTAAGCTGACCCGTGTACAATATAAACCCAGTCGGGACTCGGAGATCCCTGCATTATCGGAGGCAACGCATGAAATTGAACAAGATTATCCGGCTCTCGGCGTACACGCTTGCAGGATTGATTGCTGCTTCGGGGCCCTTGCTGGCACAGCAGCTTCAGACACCTGGCGCCAAGACGATTCTCTCTGGCACCGTACCCGCTTGGCTAAGCCACGCACAGAAGCTTGGCCCGGCTGACGAGAACACGCGCATTGTCATCGAAGCTTACCTCAGTTGGCGAAACCAGGGCCAACTCGAGCAGCTTATACAGGAGCAAGCCACTCCGGGCAACTCGCGCTACGGACAGTTTCTGACTCCTGAACAGTTCCATGCTGCCTTCTCGCCAGCATCGCAGGATGTGGCTCTGGTGCAACGCACTTTGAGCGCTCTCGGCTTGATCGTCAGGTACACCCCGGCCAGCGGCCTGTTCGTCGCGGCCAGCGGAACTGTGGGACAAATCAAGCAGGCTTTCGGTGTCAGCCAGAATCTGTACTCTTATCGGGGCAAGATCCTGCGGGCCCATGCTGAGGAGCCCTCTCTTCCGGCGCAACTCGCAGGATTGGTCACCTACATCGACGGCCTGGACGATTCGCGTCCACTCATGAAGCCCGCACTTGCGCGGCCTCTACGGGCGGGGACGCAGCAGTTGCTCACGACAGGCGATATACAACCCCCCCTGGGTTTTTACAACCTGTATCCTTGCAGCAACTATTGGGACGACCACCACGCCGAGCTTGTGTCGCCAACGCCATTTCCCTATGGATCGACTCTTCCCTGGCAGATCTGCGGCTACACACCGCAACAGGTGCTTGCGGCCTATGGCGTCGACCAGGTACCTGAGACCGGCCTCCAGGTGCGGGTTGCGATCACGGATCTCTACAGCTCGGGTACAATCATGGCCGACGTAAATCAATATTCTCTGAACCACGGCTTGCCGCCACTGAACTCTGAAAACTTCTCGCAGATCTTACAGACGGGCGTGAATCACGTTCCCGCTGGTGACCCCTGCGGGTCCCAGGGTTGGCTGGGGGAGGAAACGCTGGATGTTACGGCAGTTCACTCCATGGCGCCCAACGCTTCTATTCTTTACGTCGGTGGCTCTTGCGATCAGGTGGACGAGTTGGATGAGGGCGTTGCCGAGGAGCCTCTCTACCAGGTTATCGATCAGAAGCTGGCGGATATAATCACGAACAGTTGGACGTACATCGGTGAGGGAGATGTTACCGCGGCGCGCCTTGCCATCGATACAAGCCAACTCTTGCAGGCTGCCGCCGAAGGCATCACCGTTGTGTTTGCAAGCGGTGACTATGGAGACTCCACGCAAGGTCCTCCGCCGGTGATACCGGTTGGGTCCGGCAGTTGGCCGGCCACCAGTCCATATGCAACCGCGGTGGGCGGTACCAGCCTGCTGCTTAAGAATGCTTCGGGTGAGAAATCCGAATACGGATGGGCGAATTACTTTACTACTTTCAATGGCACTCCCGTAGTGAACGGAAATGCAACCAAGGTTACGGACCTGGGATGGGGCCCGTTTGAATATGACGGCGGTTCCGGAGGTGGTCCCAGCCTGATCATTCCGGAACCTTCTTATCAGTTGAACGTTGTTCCGAATATATTCGCCACCCAAACGTACACGGCCGACGGTACGCTTGTTCCACTGAACGGTCCTCATCGTGTCACCCCGGATATCGCGATGCTGGCTGATCCGGATACAGGCTTCCTGGTCGGCCAGACCTTCATCATCTCCACGCCGCCGGTGGATCCGGGCTGCACCAAAACGTCGAAGACTACCGAATACTGCGAATCCGCGTACGGTGGCACCAGTCTTGCCACTCCGACGTTTGCCGGAGTTTTGGCCCTGGTGAACGATAGGCGTTTTGAGCACGGGCTGAGCGCGGTTGGTTTCGTCAATCCCGCTCTGTATGCTTTGCATGTGGGAGGGAAGGGCTCGAATGCGCCGATCATGGATGTGAACGCGCCATCGGACCCGCTTGGAGTACTCGTTTTTTTCCCAGGATACGTGTTCGGTTTCGCGACTCTGGACTCCTATCCCGACAGCAACGGCAACATAGTCGAAAACGTGGATAGTTCGCTCCGCTCCGCTCCCGGATACGATAACGTCACTGGCCTGGGAGTTCCCTGGGTCCCGGCGCTGCTAGACGCCCTGGGCGGTGGAGGAGAGTGAAGTAGCGGGCAGAAGCCGTACCGCTAGCTCGCTGTAGCGGTACACGGTGAGACCATCGGGGCTCGAAACGCGCCAGGTTCCAGCGATCCACCCTGACGGTTTGGCGCCATCTCGTGCAAGCGCCCCCTCTCCGCCCCGAGCCACCAGCAACCATTCACACCAAGCCACATCAATCTTCCACCCCTCACCCAACAACGAACTTTTTGTCCATAGGGAATATCTAGCTCTATGCTAAAATCCCTTCGAGAAACGGAGACCCGATGAGTCTGTGGCGCCCTGATCCCACCTTTTATCCATCCCCGAAACTGGCCATGCAAGCGCCGCCCGAAAAACTGGCTTACGTGGCCATGCTCAACGCCAACGGCAACCATCGCCCTGACGCGCTGGGCGTTGTCGATGTCGATCCGGCGTCCAGCGGCTATGGCCGCCTGGTGGGCCAACTCGACATGCCCAACATCGGCGACGAACTGCATCATTTCGGATGGAACGCCTGCAGCGCCAGCCTCTGCCCCTACGCGCCGCATCCGCACATCGAGCGCCGCTACCTGATCGTGCCCGGCATCAACTCCTCGCGCATCCATATCGTCGACACCAAGCCCGATCCGAAGAAGCCGCAAATCGTGAAAGTGATCGAACCGGAAACCTTGGCCGCGCGCACCGGCTATGCATCCCCGCACACCATCCATTGCGGTCCGGAGGGAATCTACACCAGCGCCTTGGGTGCGCCATCGGGCGATGGCCCCGGCGGCATCTTCATGATGGATCACGATAGCTTCGATATCCTTGGCAAGTGGGAGCTCGACCGCGGCCCGCAATATCTGGCTTACGATTTTTGGTGGCACCTGGGTTTGGACACCGTCATCACGAGCGAATGGGGCACGCCCAGCATGGTGCGGCACGGAATCAATCCCGAAATTCTTCTCAAGGGCGGCTACGGCCACAAGCTGCACGTCTGGGATCTGCGCAGACGGCGGCATGTGCAGGAGCTTGACTTAGGCGCCGAGCAACAAATGACGCTCGAACTGCGCCCAGCGCACGATCCCACGCGAGCCTACGGATTCCTGGGCGTCGTGGTTTCGCTCAAGGATCTTTCCGCCTCCATCTGGGTGTGGCACAGAGAAGCCGGAAAATGGGGCGTAAAGAAAATCATCGAGATCCCCGCCGAGCCGGCCGATCCCGAAAAGCTCCCGCCCTTGCTGCAAGGTTTCAAGGCCGTGCCGCCGCTCATCACCGATATCAATCTCTCGCTCGACGATCGCTTTCTCTATATCTCCTGCTGGGGCACCGGCGAGTTTTTGCAGTACGACGTGTCCGATCCTTTTCATCCCAAGAAGACCGGCTCCATTCATCTGGGTGGAATCGTGCGGCACGCCGCGCATCCGAGCGCTCCGAAGACTGAGTTGAACGGCGGCCCGCAGATGGTAGAGCTGAGCCGCGACGGCAAGCGCATCTACTTCACTAATTCGTTGTACTCGCCGTGGGATGCGCAATTCTATCCGGAGGGCGTCCGAAGCTGGATGGTCAAGGTGGACGCGAAACCAGAGGGCGGGATGGAACTGGATCGCAAATTCTTTCTCGAATTCGGCGATTTACGCGGGCATCAAGTGCGGCTGGAAGGCGGCGACGCATCGTCCGATTCGTACTGCTATTCATGATTTCCTGGGGCTGGAGTTGGGGCTGGCCGGCGCTGTTTCTTCTGGGCGCTTATCACGGCATCAATCCCGGGATGGGATGGCTGTTCGCCGTGGCGCGAGGGATGCAAGAGCATGCGACGAAAGCCGTGGCTCGCGCGCTGGTGCCCATCACGCTGGGTCACGCGCTGTCAATAGGTCTAGTGGTCGCACTGGCAAGTCTGATTCAGATCGTGCTGCCGCTCGGCTACGTCCAGTTTGTGGTGGCGTTCGCGCTCATCTCGCTGGGCCTCTTTCGATTCTTGCGGCGCCGGCATTTTGCGTGGGGCGGAATGCAGGTGGGCTTTCGCGACCTCACGTTTTGGTCCTTCCTCATGGCCAGCGCGCATGGCGCGGGTTTGATGGTGCTCCCCATCGTGTTGCACGCCGCGTCGGCGAAAGCGAATGCCATGCCGGCAGGACACGAACATCACATGCAAATGTCGGCCGCCGCCGGAACCTGGGCCGGGATTGCCGCGACGCTGGTCCATACCATTGGCTATCTCAGCGTAACAGCCCTTATTGCGCTCCTGGTCTATCGGAAGTTTGGACTATCGCTATTGCGCAAGGGCTGGTTCAATCTGGACCTGGTGTGGGCCGTCGCGCTCATCGTTACCGGCTGCGTGGCCCTAGACGCTTAGTCATCCCGGAAACGATCTTCTGATACCCTAGATACGAATGAGAACGATCTCCAAACGCACGCAGTATGGGCTCAAGGCAGTGTTAGCACTGGGCCGGCGGTACGGAGAAGGGCCGGTTCTGATCGCCACGCTATCCAGCGAGGAAACCATTCCGCTCAAGTTTCTGGAAGGCATTCTGCTCGATCTGAAAGGCCGCGGCGTGCTCGAAAGCAAGAAAGGCAAGGGCGGAGGCTATCAACTGAGCCGTCCACCGTCTACTATTACGATCGGCTCAATCATTCGCCTCCTGGAGGGTCCGTTAGCGCCGCTGCCCTGCGCCAGCGAGACCGCGTTTAAGCCGTGCGAAGAGTGCGGCGACATCGAACATTGCGGCACGCGAATCATCATGCGCCAGGTGCGCGACGCGATTGCCGAGGTGCTCGATAAGACCACGCTGGCCGACCTGATCCGCCAAGTGGAGGCGGCCAGGCAGGAGCACAGCCGGCTGCCGCTCATGTATCACATATGAACGGCAAGCTGATTGGGACGGCGTTGCTGGCATTCACGCTGAGCGCCGCCAATACGGGCGACAGCTATCGTCAAGAGGTGGAACAATGGCGCGCCCAGCACCAGCGCCAATTGTCGGCGGACTTCGGCTGGCTGACGGTGGTTGGGCTGGATTGGCTGAAGGAAGGCGACAACCGCGTGGGGGCCGACCCCGCGAGCGAAGTTCCTCTTCCGCCAGGTTCGGCGCCGCGGCGCGTTGCCATGATCTCCTTGCATGCGGGCAAGGCCATGCTGCATCCCGCGCCTGGAGTTCCCTTGACGTTAAACGGCAAGCCCGCTACCGGGACGACGCTGCGCGAAGACGACGACGTTCTCGCGATCAATCATTTGAGATTTTTCGTGATCAAGCGCGGCGACAGGATGGGAATCCGGTTGAAGGACAACGACAGCCCGGCTCGCGAACATTTCCAGGGGCTTTCGTGGTATCCCATCGACCCCGCCTGGCGCATCCAAGCGAAATTTATTCCGTGGACTACTCCGCACAAGATCGTCTTTCACAACACCATCGGCCAGGAAGAGGGCGAGCCCAGCCCGGGCTACGTCACGTTCCAGAAAAACGGGCACGAGTTCCGCTTGGAACCCACGCTAGAAGATGGCGTGCTCTTCTTCGTTCTTCGCGATGGAACCAGCGGCAAGACAACCTATGGCGCAGCGCGGTTTCTCTATGCGGAGGCCGCCCAGAACGGCGTTGTTTCACTGGACTTCAACAAAGCCGAA
This sequence comes from Bryobacterales bacterium, assembly GCA_963735145.1. GTDB lineage: Bacteria > Acidobacteriota > Terriglobia > Bryobacterales > Bryobacteraceae > Palsa-89. The sequence goes on from CAVTJS010000005.1 coordinate 846,076, forward strand.
AATCCGCCTTGCGCGTTCACAGCGTATGCCACGTGTCCCCTGCCCCCGCCGCAAAATCGGCTGGCGCTAGCCATTACAGCAGGCGAAAAGAAATACGCCGGCAGCCCCCACTAAAAGCTGTGGCTAACAGTTGGTTGCCCTATTTCCCCACCAAGTGCTCGAGATCCTTGTTATTCTCGTTGCAAACATATTCGAGCAGATCCGTATCGGGCATCAGCTTCAGCGGCAACGTCACGTTCCAGGGCTTGGTGTAGGCTTTCGGATCGTCGATGGTGATCAGAATATCCATGTTTCCGAAATTTTTTCGCCGGAAACGCTCGCTGACGTGCAGGGCATCGGTGGCGGGGCGGCCGTCGTTGTCCAGCCAGCCCTGGTCGTTGAATCCGGCGGTCTCGGCTACAAAATCGTCGCCTTCCCAGTGCCCAATCGAGTAACCCTGCCAGGTGGGATTGGGATCTTTGGGAAGCTGGCGGCCATCGGTGAAAATCTGGCGATAGCTGTGCACCGCCTCGTAGAGGATGATGACCATCTTTTCGCTGTTCACGATCTTGAAAGGGTAGGGAACGGCGTCCGAGCGCGGCACTCCGCCCGGAATACAGTTGCCGGTGGGATCTTCCTTGCTTTCGGTATCTCGCCGGTGTTTGAACAACGCCGCGGCCCACGGCTGGAAGGGAGCATCTCCAGGTTTCAGGTCCGAAGCGATGTTGCCGATATAGGGCGGGGAAGGCTTCCAGACGCCCGACAGGTCGGGCTTGCCATCGGCAGTTTTGGGCGTGGGCGCCGACAGATTGGCCGTGCCATCGGGCAGGCGTGGAATCCCCGGAGTGCGGACGTTGAACCACTGCGCCGGCGCGAGCGTGGCCGTGCCGCAAAGAAGGAGAGCTATAAAAGTGCCTTGCATAACGCTGCTGAGATCGGTAATCAGTATAGCCTAAGAAATCGGTCGCGACCGTCCGATAAGAGGGATGGGAAGAGTCCGTCATCCATGATCTCACTGCGCAAAACCGCTACCGAACTCGAACGGCTGGAAGAGCTCCATCGCACCGCTGTCAATTGCTACGGGGAAGCTCTGCGCTCCACCGAGCAGAACGCTATAGAGTTGGACGCCGCGCAGGCCGCGCACTTTCGCACGCAGTTGCAAGCTCTCCGGGATCAATTGCGGGCCGACGCGGGGCCGCGCGAGTGGGAGGCGGTCCAAACATCTTTTGCGGCCGAGCTCAAGGACTATCGCGATAAGGCGGGAGCGCAGGTCGAGAAGCTTCGCCAGGAGGTGCAGGCCGCCTCGGCCGCCGTGGAATCCTTCACCGTCTCCATCAACGAAAGTGAAGTGAGCCTCGAGTCCGGCCTCAAACGGGAATTGAACATTCTCAACCAGAGCGCCGATAGCGATAGCATCCAGGTGATTCGCGGCGCCATCCACGCGTCCACCGCGAAAATCGCCGCCAGCGTTCAGCAGATGCGTTCGTCTAATCAACTGGCCATCGCGCAGCTCAAAGACGAGATTCGCCTGCTGCATCAGGAGGTCCAAGCCGCGCGCCGTTCACAAACGCCCGATCCTTCGGCCGAAAGCCATCAGCGCATCGCCGGCCGCATGGAAGAGTTCATGAAAAAGAACACCGCCTTTTCCGTGCTGCTGGTTGTGGTTCGCAATTTGGAAGGACTGCAGAACTGCTATTCGTCGAATGTCATTGACAGCGCCCTGCGCGGCTTCCAGGCGCGCTTCGAGAACATTTTTCCCTCCTCCACTCTGTTAGGACGCTGGGCGAAGGATCAATTCGCAGCCATTTTGAGCACCCCGCCCGCCAATGCCATCGAGATGTCCTCTCAGGTGGTGCGCAAGCTCTCTGAGCCGTTCGTCGAACAGGACAAGGGCGCAACGCACTCCATCGGCTTCAATCCGCGCGCGGGCGTGATCGAATTCAGTCCCGGCTCAGATGCGGCCAAGTTTCAAGCCCGGCTCAAACAGTTGGCTGAAGCGCTGTCTGGCTAACGCGCCCTCGCCTGCGCTAAACGAAGGCGAACCAAAGGGCAAGTCCGATCGCCGCGATCGCCACCGCTCCGATGAGCCACGCGATCAGGCGGCCGGCATCGATTGCTTCCGCAACTTGTGTTCTTGAGAAAATCAATCCTAGCCCGACAAAAAGGGCGAGATCGATTAATCCTTGTGTGGTCCAATCATGTCCGGCCAGCGATTTCATGAGCGCTTTGAGCGGAGCATCGGCATCCTTGGCGCAGGCCAGTGCGGTATTGAAGAGCGCGGTGATCGCGGCAGCCAGAACGAAACCCGAAGTTGCGGCTGACAGCCTGCCGGATTCCATTATTGGCCTCCTTTGGCTGCCTTCTGGAGCAGACCCACTTTCACGCCGTGGTCAATCACCGCGCCCGCGCCTTCCACTGATAATCCCGTAATGGCGATTAGCCCAGCGATCGACAGAACCAGTTTGCGAGCTGCCGAATTGGAATAAAGCTTTTCCCGAGCTGTGATTGGAAGAAGAAACGCCAGAATCGCGGTGACGAAGAACAGGTGTTCTTTGGTCTCCATAAAAATATTGTGCGCGAACGGCCAGGGTCCCTGGAGAATCAACGCCTTTTCTGCCGGATAAAAGTGAAGATACCAATATCCGCCGCAAATCCATGCCGCGCCCATCGACACCGCCACGAGGAGAGCGGCTCGCTGCAAGCGAACTGCATTGCCGGACCCCGCATTCAGCGCCTCCACCCACACCCATACGGCGGCGATGCAGCCCATTGCGCCGAATGCGGCGTGCGCCAGAAGTATGACGTCGCTACTCGAAATGTTCAAAGCAACCCCGGTGGACCGATGCGATTGAGCGCCGCTCCGGCCGGTTTGATGTCGCCCGGCTTGTCGCTGTCGGCTTTCTTGCCCCAGGTCCAGTACAGCCCCAGGTACGCGTAATTCTCGGTTTGGCCGATGGCGGAGTGGCCGTAACAGAACAGCAGTTGAAATCCTGGATCGCGAAATTTGTAATAACCGCCGAAATCGACCAACGTGGCCGGCCGTGTTTGGGGCGCCAGCGGCCCTTCGGGCCCGTGATAAAAAATCTCGGTTCCGAGGGTCCACTTTTTGCCGAAATCGCGCTGCAGCAGCCAGCCCGCGAACGGATAATTGCGATAGCCGGGGACGCTGAACACCGTCACGCCGCCTCCGCCGTAGGTGGTCCAGGGTCCAAAGCTTTTCTGTGCCCAAAGCGGCACCTTGTACCAGGTCTTGCCCACGCCCAGGCCTCTGGGGGCGCTGCCGGTGGGAATCTCGAACATCGTGAAGGTGCCGATCATCGGGCGATGCTTGCCCTCCTGTACAAACCGTAGCTTGAGTCCAAGCTCGATGTCCCCGATGCCGAAAGCGCGCGGAGCTTGAGCGGGAAAAATCGCCGCGGCGGGAACAATAATGTGAAGATGAACGTTGGGAAGAGCGCCCCAGTTGAACTCCACGGCGGGCCCCTCGGTGTCGGTTTCAACCGGCGTGCCGTCGGAGGTTGCGAAGGTGTAGAACTCGTAGTTTTTGTAGTCGATGGGCTCCGGATCGTCAGTCTGAAACGGCGGACCTGCCAGAGCAGCCGTCGAAGCGGCAAGCAGAATTGCCAGCCCAGCCACTACGCTACTTTGCTTCATTCAATTCTCCAAATAATTCGCTCACCTTTATCTTCATGGCCTGAAGAGCTTTTCTCCCCAGGGGCGTGGCCCGATAGACTTTTCGAATCGATTGTCCCTCGCGCTTCTCGGCCGAGCGCAGATATCCCTTTTTTTCCAGCCCGTGAAGCAGCGGATACAGCGTTCCCAGGCTGATGCGATAGCCGTGCCGAGCCAGTTCCTCGGCCATTTCCAGTCCAAAAATCGGACCTTCGACGGCGTGATGCAGGATGTGCAGACGGATCAGGCCAGCGTAAAGATCGCGGTATTCAAAGGGATTGTTACTATCGTGTTTCGATATCGCCATTCGATAACGAAACTCAGTGTACCCGGACGCGTGTTCCACGTCAAGGGGCGCACCGCGCAGGAGGGTTTGGAGAACTTATTTTGCGCCGGTGATGGAATCCACCTGGATGGTCTTGGTTTTGGCGTCCAACCGGCCCGTGACCGTGACTTTTTTGCCCGCGAACTTCTCCGGCGTCTTTTGGTCGCTCAGCGTATACGATACCTTGCCGTCATAAAGAAGGTACATGGCGTCGTGCAGGCTGACGCACGCCTTGGTGCACTCGGCGTCGGTGGGTCCCATTCGCATGTTCGAATGATCGCCGTCCGGGCACATGCTGTCCGTAATGACGCCGGTGAAAGTCTGCTTGCCCGGCGCGGCGGCCAGAAGTACAACGGCAAGCAGACTCAAGATCGGCGGCTTCACGGCTTCTAGCTACCCGGTGTCATCAAGTGGGCGGTGCTGGTGCCGGCGTTCATAATCCAAACGCCCGTCTGGCTGGGTTTGTCGGGCAATCCGAGCGACTGCGCGGTGGCGCCCGGCACGGCGACGGTGGTGTGCGGACGGGCGTGTTCCGCGTCGGGACCCATCAAGTGAATCCACACCGATCCGAACTCAGGTTTCACGCGCGTTCCGTTCTCTTCCTCGGCCTTTAATTCCGCCTCTGAGGCCTTCCTGTCGCCCTTCGCCTCAGCCTTCAGGTTCTGAGCGACGCGAGGCAGGTTGCCCATGCTGGTGCACTCGATCATGAATGGCGGGTGCCCCGGCCATCCGGACAGGTCGTAGCAGACCAGGCCGCTTGAGCCTTTCTGTAGGGTGTCGTAGGTGAAGTCGGGCTTCCATTTGATGACGGTGACGTCTTCTTTTTTCATCCGCGCCGGGGCGGCCATCAAGGGCTTCTTAACGGCGTCGTCTGCACCTTGCGCGAATGCAAGGGTGGAGACTGCCAAAATACCGAGAATGATCGATGCTGTGAGTTTCATCTTTTGATCTCCAGTTCATCCGCCGGGAACTTTGTCCCGGCGAAGGATTCAGTATATCGCGAGACGGGGCTAATCCACAGGATTGGTCGCGAAGACCGAAAGTTCGGGAGTGAAGCCGCGGTCGTTCATCTCCAGCACCGCCTTGATCATGTAGGCGATGTCTTCGCCGCGCAGCTTACTCGAGTTGTCCAATTGCGGAAAGCCGGCGCGGTGCGCGAAATCGGTAATCACTTCGCTCGGATTAATGAGGAAAACGCGCACGTTGTACTTGCGGAGCTCCGCGCGCCAGCACTCGGTCATCCCGCGCAGCGCAAATTTGCTGGCGTAATAGGCCGTGCCTTTGGGAGCGCCTCGCAGGCCGGCGGTGGAAGAGATGTTGATCAGGTTGCCGCGCTTCCGCTCTTTGAAAAGCTTGGCTGCTTCGCGCCCCATCAGCATCGCGCCCGTCACGTTGGTTGCAAACACGGCGTCGAAGCTGGCGCGGTCCATGTCGATCAGTTCCTTGAACACGCCGACGCCGGCATTGTTGATCAAGACATCCAGATCGCCTAGCTTCTCCTTCACCTCGTGGAAAGTCCGCAGGACGTCGGACTCGTTCGCCACGTCGGCCTGTATGCCCACTACGCCCAGCGATCGCGCGGCTTCGGCCAGGCGTTCGGGATCGCGCCCGGTGATGGCGACGCGCGCGCCGGCTTGTTTCAGTACCTGGGCCGCGGCCCGGCCGATGCCGCTTGATCCGCCGGTAATCAGAACTACTGAGTTCTTGAGATCCATATCGTACCTTGATAACACGCGCGCCCGATCCTCAGGCGACGGCGGCGTTGTGCATGTTAATTGGAGCGGTTTAGCGACCGGCTACTTTCACTTTGGCGCACCAGCGGCAAAAGTGCATTTCAGCGGCGCATCGGGACGGCTTTACTTCTATCGGATACCAGCGATGAAAACCAAGCGCGCAGATTACATCTTTTAGCCAACTCGATTCATGGGTTCGATGCGGCCATAGCCTGCCCAATCTCGCCGCATCGATGTTGGGTTGCTCATCGCGGGTTGCCATTTCGCTATTTTGTGGGTTCTTCGCCGATGGTCCGCCCGTCGGCGAGGGTAACCTTCCGCCCGTCGGCGGAGTGCGATGCGTCCTTGGCGGGGAAGCCGTGAACGATTATTTTGTCGCCCGGCTTCAGCGAATCGCGCGTCCAGCCTCGCCTGGCCAGCCGGTTCGGACCGCCGGTTTCACAAGCCCAGTTCACCACTGTGCCGTCGGGCTGGGTGACGTCGAGGTAATAGTGCACGTGCGGGTTCTCCCAGTCGATGCGAGTGACCACGCCTTCGAGGGTAATCGGCTTGGATTCGTCGAACTCATTGGCGAACGCGTGGTGTGCGAGAACCGGCAGGCCGCTCGCCAGAAATGTAATGACTGCAAGCGAGAGGCGGAATCGATTGGGCATAGGCGTATATCGCGATTATCGCTCAGTGATTCTGACGATGCCCGGAGGCCGCGAGTTCGTAAAGATTTTTGAGTTGCCGCTCGATCCTTCAGTTTCGAAGGAATGGCCATTCAAAATAGGATTGGACGTACATGCTCGCGTAAACGGGCAAGCTCGCCTGCATTGTGCCGCAGGAAATCGTGGCCCCAAGTCGTGTCGGTTCCATCGCGGCAGTCGCTTGCCATCGCTGCCCCGATTTGCTCGTATGAGCCGAGAGGCACTCTCAAATCTTCTGGTTCGTTCCAAGCGCCGAGAATGAAGACTCGATCTCGAAGGCGTTCGGGAATTCTGTTCCTTGCGTCGTCAAGCCTATGGTCGCTTTCGTCGAAATCGATTAACAAAACCATGAAGCGGTTGGGATAGCGGTCCAGGAAGACGACGTGGTCCGAATCGAACTTCTCCAACACCTGAAGCCAGCCGCCAGCTTCGTCCAGCACCTGTATCCGGCGCAGTCGGGAAGGGTGAAGTTCCAGTTGAAATCCGTTCGCCAGTTGGCGGTTGGCGTCGTCTTCGGGCAGCACTAAGACATGCGGCAGGTGCTTGTTGACGCTCACGGCTCGATGTCGTCGCGAATCAAGGCGCCAACGAGGTCCCCTTTGACATGGAGATCCTTCAACGCCCGCACTTGCGTGGGTTCAAGGTGGCTGTTTCTATGGAGCAAAAGTGTGTTTTCGTCAGAAAAGCGGCGGATGGCTTCAGCGTTGTGCGAAGTGGCGACGAACTGACCACTCGACTGAAAGGCCTTCCGTAGAGCTAAGACAAGGTGTCCCACTTCCGAGGGCGCCAGATAATTGTCAGGTTCGTCCCAGAAACAAAACACCGGACCGTAAGCGCGGTTCGCAGCAAGGACCAACGCGCATATCATGAAGCACTTCTCACCGTCGGAAAGATCCTCGAAAGGAAGATTTACGCTGCCCTGATCCGTGGAAAACTGTACCTCCAAGCTTCGAGAGTCTTTCCCGACCAGTGGATTCCTGATGTCCTTCAGGTCGGGCATCACCTGCTTGAGATAGCTGTCAATCTCGGCATAGGTGGATGGCGCGTAAGCCAGAAGACCAGAAAACCATGCCCCAAAATCCGTGACTTGAGCATTTGGCTCCAGCGTCTCTCCCTCGGAGTTCCCAATAATTAAGCTTGGCATCGGCCGAAGGATGAGCATGCGGGCCAGCCACTGCCTCAGGAGGAATACAGGATCGTTAAGCGATTCTTGTTGGAGAATTGGTAACGCCAAAAGGTGCAAATCAATTTGGCGATGTGCTCGTCCAGCGTCTCGCGCGTAGACCAGCTCACCTCCAGCGTGAATCTCCTCTTCCCATACGCGAAGTTCCCCACTGCCTTCGGGCCATCCGAGAGCGATAGCGTATCCATATAGGCGGCCCTCTAGTTCGATCTCAATTTCAAATCGGATGGGTATATTTGCACGTCCGCGCGCGAAGTCTTTTGGCCTAACCAGGTCGCTTACACGATTGGTGCCCCGCGCGATCTTCTGAAGAATCTGCAACGCAAGCCCAACGGTCGTCTTGCCTGAGCCGTTCTTTCCGATCAGCAAGACGGACGATTGTCCCGAGATCGGCAACTCGAAGTTTTCAAGGCACCGGAAGTTATGCACGTGAAAGCGGCGTATCACAACAAAATGATACACGCTCGCGGGCAATAACCCCGAAGCTACTGCGTCGCTACCACTTTGGAATCCACTTGGAACTTGCGGTAGTTGTTCCAGGTGGTCTCTTCTTCGCCGACCAGCTTCTTCACCAGACCCAGCCGCGCTGCGCCGCTCACCACCTGGCGCTTGGGCAGCCAGACCTCGTCGTTCACTCTGGTCTGCTCGAATTCGAGCTTGGCGCCGGGCGCGAGCCGCGCGATAAACAGCCCGAATGAAATGGTGGCCGTGGTCTCCGCTTCGAGGCGCACCCACTGATACTCGGTTTTGTCGATCCATACCTTGGCCTGGATCTTGAGCAGCGGCTTCGCGTCACCATGCTTGGGCCGCGCACCCGGCTTGGGCGTGGCTGAGATCACCCAAACGTCGTGCCCGTCGATCTTCTCATCACCCAGCAGTTTGAAATCGAACAGATCGGGAACGTCGCGCAAAAACTCGCGATCTTTTTCGCGCTGCTTTTCGAATTTGGCTTCCCGACGCGCTTGCTGCTGGGGTGTTTCATTGGCTCGTTTCGCCACGGCCTTGTCCAGCTTCTCTTGCTCCTTGCGCTGATCCTCGGCCGAAAGCGGCTTGCCATCGCGCTCCAGCATGCGATGATGCGGCTCGCCATAGATCACCACCGTTTCCCATTCTTCGGTTTTTTGCGATTTCACTTGCCCGCTGGAATCCCGCAGCCGATCGGTCACCCGCGCAATCCAGGTGTAGTCTTTCATGCGCTGCCAGTTGGATTGATCCAACTCGACGGATTTGCGCACGATTTGGAGCGCGTCCTGTCCGCATAGCGCGCCCGCCGCCGCGAGCAATATCGCCAGCCGTTTTGCCCCTACGCGAGCGACCATTCATGCCCCACGCGCGTCGCTACCACGCGATCGGGATGGCTGCCCGCGGCTTCGAGGAAGCGTTCCACCGGCTCCAGATAAGGTTCGCGGCTCAACCGGAACGTCTGATGATGCACCGGCAGCAAATGCTCGGCGCCACAATCGGCGCCCATGCGCCAGGCTTCTTCCGGATTGCAATGCACGTAAATCCACGGATCGTACGCGCCAATCGGCAGGATGGCCAAATCCACCGGCTTCTTCGCGCGCGCCGCTTTGAACGAATCCGTCAAGGCAGTGTCGCCGCCAAACACCACGCGATGCTTGGCGGTTTCGATCAGGTAGCCGTTATAGCCGCGATAAACATCGGACCGCATGCGCGCGCCCCAATGCTTTACCCGAATTCCCATAATCGAAAGCGGACCCACGCGCGCGCGTTCGTCCCAGCCCACTTCCTGCACGCTTTGATAGCGCCGCACGCGCAGCAGGTCGCTGGTATTCTTGGCCGTCACCACGGCTGTTCCCGCGCGCTCCAGGCTGCGCAGGGTGGCCAGATCGAAATGATCGAAATGCGCGTGCGACAACAAAAGAAGATCGATATGCGGCAATTGCGCGCGGCTCACCGCGGGCGCCACCAATCTCCGCAGTCCTACTGTTACCGGACCCATCCGCACTCCGCAGCGTGAGCCCAGAATCGGATCCGTCAGGATGGTGAATCCGTCCACCTTCACGAGAACCGTGCTGTGGCCCAGCCAGGCGGCGTGCAATCCGGTATCGGCCCAGCGCTTGGGATGCGGCGTAAAAGGCGCGGGTGGCACGGCGCATTTCCGTTCCTCGCGGTACCGTTTGAAGTATTCAGGCGCGGCCTTCCGGGCATAGCGCGCCGCTCCCGCCCACTGCCCTAATCTTGCGTTGCGAGTTACTCTGCCCGTCAAAACATCACCAGCCAAAACGTTCTTCCTTCCACGGATCGCCATGCATGTGGTACCCGTTCCGTTCCCAAAATCCAGCTTTGTCGCGATTCAACAGGTCCAGGCCCGCGATCCACTTCGCGCTCTTCCAGGCGTATAGTCGCGGGACGATGAGCCGCGCCGGCCAGCCATGCTCTTCCGTTAGCGGCTGGCCATCGTGCAGAAACGCCACCAGCGCGTCCGGGGCCAGAAAATCCGCCAGCGGAAGATTGGTGCTGAATCCGGCGTCGTAGCCGCGCGCCAGCACATATTCGGCGCCGGGGAGCGCACCGCCCGCTAGATCGAGGAGTTTGTGCGTCGAAACGCCTTCCCAGGTGTTGCCCAATCGCGACCAGCGCGTCACACAGTGAAAATCGGCAAAAACCTTCACGCGCTCCAGTTGCTGGAACTCCTGCCAGTTCCACTCTGTCGGATTCGAGACTAAGCCGCCTATCGAAAACTTCCACTGTTCCAGTGAGATAGGCGGCGCTCCGCTGGCATCCAGAATGGGCCATTTGCGCGTACGGCTCTGCCCCGGCGGCACGCGATTCGCCCGCCGGGTATCGGGACTGACGATCACGCCCGCTCCGGCATCCTCAGGAGTAGGAACATGTTCCTCTTGAGTTTTGTTTTGGTCCATGGCAAACATCGGCGCCAATATCGGTGAGAACTTTCGCGGGGCTCGAGTACTTACGTCTTCAGTATGACATCCCCAGTAGCCGGGACGAAACTCGCCGCACTTGGCGTGCTCTCGGCCGTGATCTCCTCCATTGCCTGCTCCATCCTTCCGGCTCGCGACCTGGGCAGCCGCGCCGAATACGTGGGAGGCACCATCACTCAAATTCCCGCCGGATGCCAAGGGACGCTCGAAGCGGTGGACGAACGCTTTTTCGTTTTTTATTCCGGCAAGGCCAGCTGGCGCGTTCCTTATGAAGAGATCAATCTGGTTGAGTACGGCCAAAAGGTGGATCGCCGCTATATCGCCGCCGTTCTTATTTCACCGCTGTTCCTGCTGGCCAAGAAACGACAGCACTTCCTGACGGTTGGCTATTCCGACGACGAAGGGCATCAACAGGCCATGATTTTCAAGATCAATAAAGACGACATCCGCTCCACGCTGGTGGTTCTGGAAGCGCGCACCGGCCGCAAAGTGGAATACCAGGACGACGATGCCCGTAGGAGCGGAAAGGGCTAAGTTTGTCAGCAGGCCGATGAAAAAAGGCCAAAACATAAGTGGCCACGGATGAACGCAGATCAGCACAGATTGAAAACAATGAAGTTGAGTTTGAATTATCGGTGCTCATCGGCGTTTAGCGGCGGCCAGATTCAGCGCCCTGTTAGGAGAATGCCATGCCGTGGTTGTTAGTTACCGTCCTGTTATTTGCACCCTATCTGGAACAGACGCCCGAGGAGCAAGCCACCGAGCATCTGAGCAAGGTTCGCCGCATTTACATCGCGATTCTCACCGGCGGCGATGCCGCGCTCCAACTGCGCGATCTACTCATGACCAGCCTGCACAATTCCAAGCAGTTCATCATTACCGAAGACGAAGACAAGGCCGATGCCGTGCTCAAGGGCGCGGGCGACGACGATGTCTTCACCGACACTTTTCAGTCGTCGGAGGGCATCAACGCGCACACCCAGATCGGATCGGGATCGAGCGAAGGCCTGCGCAATTATTCCAACAGTAGCAGCAACCACTCCGGTGGGCTGACCATCGGCGAAAACGACAGCCGGCGGGATGAAGAGCGCAAGCATGAGGCCATCGCGACGGTGCGGCTGGTGACTAAAGATGGCGATGTGATCTGGTCCGTGACGGCCGAAAGCATGGGGGCGAAATTCATGGGGGCGAGCGCCGACGTGGCCGACAAAATCGCGAAACGCCTGGTGGCGGATTATAAAGCCGCGAAGTTGCAGGTAGCGAGTGAGATTCCTACGACAACGAAGACAACTATCACTGCTACCTCCGCGGCTGTGCCAGCTGCCAAGTAGGCGTCGGGCTCTACGATAGGTTTCGTCTAGACGCGGTGCGACGTTTGATGCTCACCGCGAGCAGCATCGCCGCAAAGCCTGTCATCAAGAGTGCCAATGTATGGGGTTCCGGAACGCTGCTGGTGTTCGGTTGGCCGTAGAAATCCAAAATCGGCGCTGCGAATGCATTATTACAGCTTCCTCCACCTGGACAGGAGGTGTCGACCAGAGGAATGTTAACGGCGAAATCGGTGGTGGCGCCGTTTTCATCTGAATAGAAGCCGCTTGGAATGTAGGTGACGCCGGGCGCGGCGGGTTCCGAGGAGCTTACCAGAAAGGCTGCATCGGCCATGTCAACGCCGATTCCCGATGTATTGCTCAGGCCGACAAAGTAGGTATCCCCGGCGACGACCGGGATGTCCGTCGCGAAGGTAACGCCCAGCAGGCCGGCGCCGCTGGTGAACATGCCACTGCCAAGAAGCGTTGCGGAGCCTGAATCGGGGATGCCGGAATAGAAGGAAAGCGTCACGGTTTGGGAGCCGGTTTCGCCAGTTGAAAAATCGGAGTAAATGCCGCTCAACTGATAGCTTTCAGTCGGGCTATAGACCCACCCTATGTCGGACAGCGCGTTTACCGTGTCCGGATAGGGCGTTAGGCTTCCGTTGATATTATCGATAATCGCATCGGCAGAGGCCGATCCCGCCAAGGCCGTCCAAGCAAGGATCGCAGCTCCAGCAAACATAAAGTGTTTCAGTTTCATGAAGTACCTCCAGGCTTGTTCGTCAGTCCTCGCCAGCACAGTATACGGTGACACGCATCGTTTAGCGCATAATCTTAACGCTGTAACGGTGATGGGTGGTTGGTTCTGTCGTTAAAGTTTCATTCGCGCGCGGTCGAAATCCAGGTGAAGGCCATTGAACCTCTCTCATGCACCGGCGCGTTTCGAAAACCGCTCTCCTGCTCGCTGCCGGCCTCTCTGTCTTTTGGGGCGTTTTGGGCGGCCCGATATTAGTTCATTTCTATAACAACGATTTTCTGTGCTATTACATCGGCGGCACGCTGGCGCGCGAGGGCCGCTTTGCAGATCTCTATAATCCCGTGGCGCAGATGGAAGTGCAGCATCGTGTCGCGCCCGGCGTCAGGGAGCCGCGTCCCTACGTGCGCCCGCCCTGGTTCGCCTTTGCGCTGGCCCCGCTCACCAGTTTGTCGCTGGTGCATGCTTACGCTGTCTGGATCGCCACGCTTCTCGCCACTTTGCTCGCCACCTGGGCCTGGGCTACTGTGCGTTTCGGCGAACAGGCACTGGTGCTCGCGGTTCTGTTTTTGCCTGCGAACCTGGGCATTTGTTTTGGACAGGATTCCGCCGCGATGCTGGCGGTTCTCTGCATATCTTATGTGCTGCTCGCGCGCACAAAGTACTTCGCAAGCGGCGTGGCGCTCGGCCTGGGCCTGATGAAGTTCCATCTGCTGCTCTTATTTCCGGTGTGGATGCTATTCAAGAAACGATGGAGTATGCTGGCCGGTTTCGCTGCCGCCGGCGCTGCCTTTCTCGCGGCTGCGCTCCTGGCGCTGCATCGGGCGGGACTCGCGGCTTACGCCGGCGTTCTGCTGCACGGCAGAACCGAGCTGTTTGACCCTTCGCCCGACACCATGATCAACATTTATAGCGTCACGGCGAATTTTGGAATTCAGTCCACGGCTCTCGACACCGCGCTGGGCGTACTGGTTGTCGCGATCGCTCTTTTGGGGCTGCGGCGCGCTCCCGATTGGCGCGCGCTCGCCATCGTCAGCACCGCATCGCTGCTCGTCTCGCCGCACGTCTTCGGATACGACGCCAGCATGCTTCTGCTCCCCATATGGCTGGTTATCGAGAACGCCACGCGAAAGCTTTCCCGCTACGTGACGCTGATTCTTGCCGCGCCTTTTACCTTCTGCTTTACGCTGGCCAATCCGCCGCTGCGATGCATCCCCACGCTGGCGCTTCTGGCGTTTCTGGTGGCCATGGCGACGGAGCGGTCAGCTTCCGGCGAAGAGCGTATCCCAGACGTAGGCCGCGAAATTGCGAGTCTTGCGGAATCCCATCCGCTCGTATAACCCGATGGCTTCGGCATTGGAAGCAGTTACAGTCAGGGTCACTTTGCGGCAGCCATGCCGCGCCAGCGAGTTGAGCGATCGTCGGATCAATTCGTAACCTGCGCCGGTTCCGCGCGCCGCCTTCGATACACACACTTGCGTGACGTGTCCTACGTCGGCCTGCACCAGGCTGGCCAGGCAGATCCCCGCCAGGCGGCCCGATCCCGGTTCCAGCGCGACAAACGACGCGGGCTGAAAGAAGCTCCCGCATCCGGGAAACTGCACGATATTCATCAAAAAGCGCCGTGCTCCGGCGGGCGAGCGGTACTGATCGTTGATCTCGCTATCGATGTGCCCCTGATAGGCGCTCGCAATCAGCGTGGCCGCTTCATCTTGTTTGCGTTCGGTCCAGCTATCGAACCACAGCGGTTGGGAGGGCTGCCGTTCCTCTAAACCACCGATGGCCTGGTCTTCGATTTCCATGAAATTCCGCACGAATGTGTGAACGTATTTGCGTTCCGGCAGCGCTATCTTCGGACCCGTCCGCAGCATCATCAACTGCGACTCGATGCGCCGGATCAGCGGCGTCTTCATCAACCCCTCCACCACGGCGCTGAGCAATCGCTCTTCGTTCTCCACGCTGAGGGAGTTTTTCATGACGTAAAGATCGCCGATCAGCCCCTTGCGCTCCTCGGCCACGTAGTAGCAATATCCCACCGGATAACCGTTGACGAGGAGCGCGAAGCCATTCAGCGCCTGAATTTCGAGGAAACGCCGGACCAGGTTGGCCGACCCGCGAAAATCCCAGTCCAGGGTATCGCGCCAGGCCTGGGTCTCCTCTTCGAGCAGAGGATCCAGGTCGCCGCCCCGCAAATGGCGCAGTTCCACCACGCGCGCCAGCGGAGAATCGGAAAGAGCCGCCATACGGTTCAAGCCTACAACGAAACTGGCTGTGGCGCACGCTTTAGGCGGTGCCGCCCTACTTCAGGACATGTGCAAAAAACGAAGCGGCGTTTCCGCCATCCGCAAGATAGTCGATAAAATCCTGTCGACGACGCTCCCATTCAGACCATTGTTCGGTTGCCGCCAAGGCCTGCCAGAAGTCGCTGTCGATTGCCAGGTGCAGAATGACGAGGTCATTCCTGAGTTCGGAGTCCGGAGGCTTCATGCTCCACCCGGATCCGTTGGCACGCCGGATGGCAATTTGTATTGGATTGTCGTCTTCTTTCAATTTCCTGGCGCGCCGTGTCTGGACATGAGTTCTGGTAGACATATGACCTTCTACTGTTGGGATGGGCAGCGATACCCAGAGGTTTCGAGAGAGGCGCCGGGCTAAATAGGGAAAAGTACTAGAAGGAAAACAAATCGAGAGGCTGCCGGAAGTTGCGTGGTGCCGGCGGGGGCGTGTCTACTGGCGTTTTGGATCTGTGGGCTTTTGGCCGGCCACGTAGCCGATCAGGCCGTTGAGCTTATCGGTGATCTCGGCCAGGTTTTGCTCGGTCCTGAGGCGAAATTTCTCCGATTCGATGCGAAATTGCAGAAGCTCGCCAATATGCTCGCTCTGCCGTTTTTCGATGTGGGCCATCACCACCATCGTGTCTTGTAGCTCTTTGATCGCGGCCTGCATCTGCTCGTTGCCCACGGGAGTGTTCATATGGTAACGCGCCTTGCCAACATGGTGCTGCAACCATAGCCAAACTCTCAGTTCCCAGACGCGGAAGCGCTATCCTGAAAGCAATGCTGCGCTACCACTTAGCCTACTTTCTGCCACGCGGGGATGAACGAATGGTCGTGGCCGAAGTCTTGGACTTTCCGGGCGTTGTGAGCCAGGGTTTCGACCTCGCTGACGCGCGCGTCATGATCGCCAGCGCTCTAGAGGATATCGCGCAAATGCACCTGGAGGAGGGGAAACCGCTCCCCGTTCCGAATCCAGACGCGGCGACCGACGATGCCGACCTGATCGAATTGCTTCCGCTTTCGGTCGAGGCCGGTGCGCACAAGCCCTGAAGCGCCACGAGCTGATCGAACATTTACGACATAACGGTTGCCGCCTAGAACGGGAAGGATCTCGTCACTCTATCTTCGTTAACCCGCGAACAAAGCGAAGGTGCCCGTCCCGCGCCACACAGAAATTGCAAACCGGCTGGCGATCAAGATCTGCCGTCAGTTGGGCGTACCCTCCCTTCGTCCCTGACCGATGAAACTTGAGATCACAATTTGTGACCTCAAGATTTCCTACAATTAGAGTACCGGCGGCGACGGTTATATTTGGACGATTCAAGGCGGACGAGTGGTGTTGCGCCGGTTTTCAAGGGAACTATGAATCCGCGGGCGAACGGGGCTTTGCCGTTCTTGTGGAGCAGGACGATCATTTCGGGGGCCGGTTTCTGATCCAATCGCGTGCCGTTGCAAGGCAGGATCAGGAGCGCCTGAAAATCGCGTCCGCTGATGTGCCGGTGGCTCTTGTGACGGAGACTGGGCTGACGTTCTGCCCATGGTGCGGAGTAGATCTGAGGCGATTCTATAGAAAACGCCTTGCTGAGTTAGATCGCCCTGGTTTTTCCATTCCCTTGACGACATCGTCTCCTTAGTCACCATCCCCTACCCCGCACGCTACAATGTAACTTTCACGGAGGCTCAATGGCTGCACTTCCCCGGCGCACTTCTGTGCCCGTCAAAATCGGCGATGTTTGGGTGGGCGGCGACCACCCTATTGTGGTCCAGTCCATGACCAACACCGATACCGCCGACACTGCGGCCACTGTCAACCAGGTGATGGCGCTGGCGCAGGCCGGATCGGAACTGGTGCGCGTCACCGTCAATACGGAAGCCGCCGCCCAGGCCGTCCCCAAAATCGTCGACACGCTCGATAAATTCGGCGTTCGGGTCCCTATCATTGGCGACTTCCACTACAACGGCCACCTTCTCCTGAAGAAGTATCCCGACTGCGCCCGCGCGCTCGCCAAGTACCGTATCAACCCCGGCAACGTCAATATCGGCAAGAAGCACGACGACAATTTCCGCACCATGATCGAAGTGGCCATCGAGCACAATCGCCCGGTGCGCATCGGCGTCAACTGGGGCTCGCTCGATGGGGCGCTGCTCACGCGCATGATGGACGAAAATTCGCGCCTGCCCGAGCCTCTGGATGCGATGGAAGTGACGATGAACGCCATCGTCGCGAGCGGGCTCCTGGCCGCGCAGGCCGCTGAACATTACGGACTGGGCCGCGACAAGATCATCCTGAGCGCCAAGGTCTCGGGCGTGCAGGATCTCATCATGGTTTATCGCAAGCTGGCCGCCCAGTGCGATTACGCGCTGCACCTTGGACTCACCGAAGCCGGCCTCGGATCGAAAGGCATCGTGGCCACCACCGCGGCGCTCTCGGTGCTGTTGCAGGAAGGCATCGGCGACACCATCCGCGCTTCGCTCACCCCGCTTCCCAATGGCGACCGCACCGAGGAAGTGATCGTCTCCCAGCAAATCCTGCAAGCCCTGGGGATGCGCAGTTTCACGCCGCAAGTCACGGCCTGCCCCGGCTGCGGACGCACCACCAGCACGTTCTTCCAGGACATGGCCGACCAGATCCAGACCTATCTGCGCGAGCAGATGCCTAACTGGAAGGAGCGCTACGCGGGCGTGGAAGAGATGAAGGTGGCGGTGATGGGCTGCGTGGTGAACGGACCCGGCGAGTCCAAGCACTCGCACATCGGCATCTCGCTGCCGGGCACTTTCGAAGAGCCGGTGGCGCCGGTTTACGTCGATGGCAAGCTCTCCTGCACGCTGCGTGGCGACCGAATTGTCGCTGAATTTATCGAAATCCTGAACAATTACGTCGAGCGGCGCTATGCCGAACGGACGCTGGAAACTACAACCGCATAGAAGTTTACGGACGAAGCAGGCATGCGCGCCCAGCCCCGCAGGTTTGCCGTCCTGATGCTAGCACCTTCGGCGCTCTTTTTCGTAGCGGCTATCGGAATGACGATTGCCGCCTATGACGATACGCGCATCGCGTCACGCGAGCAGTCCACGGTTGGCGTTATCGTTTCACATGAGCCCCAAAACCACAATAGCGCTGAACCCGAAATACAACTCCATGACCGATTTCGCCGAACTCGCGGACAATTATCGCGTCGATGGCACCTACGCGGCGGCCTGCTGCGCCGTCTTTCTTGCGATCGGCCTGCTACTCGATCTAATCATCGGCTGGGCCCGGCTGCGACGCCCGGGCGATGCCCGTCCATAAGCCGGCTTGATTGCGTACGGAAAATGACCGTACAATGGGATGAGAGACGACCATGCGGGCTGCCCTCAAATCCAAAACCTATCGCTTCGACGCCCGTCTGACCGAAGAGCAGAAACTCCTCATTCAACGCGCCGCCGATCTGGAAGGGCGCTCCATGACCGACTTCGTCCTCCACAGCGCTGAGATTGCCGCCGAGCGAACCATCGAGCGGCGCGCCAGCCTGGTTCTGACGGCTCGCGAAACGGAGACTTTCGTGGACGCTGTCCTGAACCCGCCCAAGCCCGGTCGCGTCCTGCGCCGCGCCGCGCGTGATTATTTGAAGAAGACCGCCTTGCGGTGACCGGCGCGCCTGGCTTCGAATATTCGGTAGAACCTCTCAACGCTTCTCACCACCGGGTCGCTTTCTATTCAGGAGTTCCAGAACTTGACCGCTACCTGCACCAACAAGCCGGCCAGGACGCCCGAAGAAGAGCGGCCGCGCCGTTCGTGTTGCTAGACAAAAGCGGTTCCATCGTCGGCTACTACACACTTTCGGCCTACAGCATTCATCTCAGCGAACTGCCCGACGCGTTAGTGAAGAAGCTTCCTCGCTACCCGCGCCTTCCAGCAACGCTGTTGGGCAGGCTGGCCGTCGCCAGTTCTCATCGTGGACAGAAGCTCGGCCGGTACCTGTTGATGGACGCCCTTTATCGAAGCTGGAAAGCGACATCCGAAGTAGGCTCTGTCGGTGTCGTCGTGGAAGCTTTAGACGAAACCGCTCTCGCCTTCTACCGCCATCATGAATTCCAGTCGCTCCCCGGCCATCCCGACAAGCTTTTCCTCGCTATGGCCAGCATCGAAAAAGCGCTGAATCGCTGAGTCGCCAACCACCAGCCACCGCTCCGCCAACCCTAATGCTTTCAACCATCTCGGCCGATATTCCCTCCAGTGGCGTCCCCGCAACAGCCCAAACGGTCCATCGTCATCGCCGCGCGCCTGATCAGCGTGATGCTCGGTCTGGCGGGCGCGGAGGGCATCCTATGGTTTGGCGGCTATCCAGCCTGGTGGCAGACCCTCCAAATCTCTCGCGACGATTCCGAATACGCTCCCGATCCCGAGTTGGGCTGGAAGAATCGCGAAGGCCAGTTCGACATGGTGGATCCCCAGCGTAACAGTCCGTTCCACTACACCAACTGGAGCCAGGGGCGTCGCGCCACCGCCGATAGCGAACCGGCGCAAGACGCGAACGGCAGGCCCAGGGTTTTGTTTTTCGGCGATTCCTACGTGCAAGGTTATGGGCTCTCGAACCAGCAAACGTTCGCCTGGCTGGTGCAAAAAAATCATCCCGAACTGGCCGTCGCCAACTTCGGCACCGCGGATTACGGAACGTACCAGTCCTATCTGGCGCTGGCGAAATATGTTCGCGGCCCCTGCTCGGTCTTTTATTTGTTCAACGGTTTTCACGAAGGGCGGAACGTCGCTGAGCCGGAGTGGGTGCGCGTGGTGAAACAAACTCCGCCGGGTTTGTTCTTTCCTTATGCCGGCTTGGCGGACGGAACTCTGCAGGCCGAAGAGTCCGGGGGTGAAATGGTATGGCCGGTGAGCCGCTGGCTGCGCACGGCCGCCCTGGCTGAAGACTATTACCGGCGAATCGAATCCTATCCACGCGTGCGGAACAAGCGCGCCATCACGGAAGCGCTGCTGGTGAAGATGAACCAAACCGTGCTCGCGGCCGGGGGGAAGTTCACCGTGATCTTGTTCGATATGCCGCCGGAGCAACGCCAGGTCTACCGCAAATTTGTCCGGTCCAGCGGCATATTCTTCGTTGATTGCGATCATCCGGAAATGCAGGACAAACGCCTGCGGCTGCCGGACGGACATCCCAATGGGGAATTGAATCGCTTGCTGGCCCAATGGATTGAGCCGCTGCCGTTAGCGACCGGAGGAAACGATGAGCGCGCCGGCAAACTCTGATCGCGCTGCATTGAGCGCGGTGCTGAGTCCCGATCAGGACACGGCGGCGCGGCCTTCGTCGAACCGTACCTTCGGCCTGGTATTCGCGGTCTTCTTTGTTCTGGTCGCGCTGCTGCCGCTATTGCGAGGCCATGCGGTGCGTCTTTGGGCCCTGCCTTTGAGCGCTCTCTTCCTGCTGGCCGCGCTGGTGGCGCCGAAAGCGCTCGCGCTCCTGAATCGCGCCTGGACCGCTCTTGGCACGTTGCTGCACGCGGTGATCAATCCGATCGTTCTGGGCATCTTGTTTTATCTCGTCTTTACGCCGTTCGGATGGGTGCTGCGCCGCTTGGGAAAAGATTTCCTGCGCTTGCGGCCGGCTCCGGATGCGCAAACTTATTGGATCGCGAGGCAACCGCCGGGTCCGCCGCCCGAAAGCATGTCGAGGCAGTTTTAATGAAGCTGGCCAGCATATTCATGACGATCTTCGCGGCCATGTCGCTCATGGGCTGCAAGCGCGTCTCCGCTGAAGCCGGCGAACAGCGTGTACTCATCGCGAAACCGTGGTTCTTTGGCCACGGCGGCATCGAGGACGAGCCTGTCACGGCCGGCGCCTCCTGGGTCGCCTGGAGCACCGATTCCGTCAACGTGTCGATGCAACCCTTGCGCTTCGACGAGGAATTCGACGACATGATGTCGGCCAATAACGTGCCGGTATCTTTTCGCGCCGCCGTGCGTCTCCAGGTAACCGACTCGGTTGAGTTAGTGCGTCACTTCAGTGGCGGATACACCTGTGGAGCCGGAGATAGCGCGCCGCAGTTGTGTTGGTACTCCACCAATATCCAGCGGATGTTTCAGAACCTGATTCGGTCGGACTGCAAACGCTACACCATGAGTCAATTGGCGATCGATCAATCGAGCGTTCAGGAACTGGAAAGCACGGTGAAGACCGAGCTGGAAAATTATCTGGCTGCGCAAAAGATACCCGTCAAGGTTTACGAGGTGGTGGTGGGCAAAGTTTCTCCTCCTAAGATTGTCGAAGACCAGCAGAAGGAAACGGCGGCACAACAACAGCGAGCGCAGACGGAAGCGCAAAAGAAGATCGCCGAAGACGCCCGTAAAGCCGCGGAAGTGAGCCGCGCCGCCGCGGATAGTGCTTATCAAACGGCGATGGGGCTGAACTCCCAGCAGTTCGTCGAACTGCAACGAATCAAGATGTGCGCCGAAAAGGCAACCTGTCAGGTATTCCTGGGTTCGATGCCGGTTCCGGTGGTAGGAAAACAGTGAGCGAGGAAGTTAGGAAAGAACCGTGTCTACTTTGATCGAGCTTTGGTCCTTCATGCGCGAGCGGAAGAAATTCTGGTTGCTGCCCATCTTCCTGATGATGATCGTCCTGGGCGGCCTGCTGATCCTGACCAAGATTTCAGCCGTCGCACCTTTCATCTATACGCTGTTTTAGCCCGATGAAGATTCTGGGCATCTCGGCGTTCTATCACGACAGCGCGGCCGCGCTGGTGGTGGATGGCGAGATCGTCGCCGCCGCGCAGGAAGAGCGATTCACCCGTAAAAAGCACGATGCACGTTTTCCCGCGCACGCCGTCCGCTATTGCCTGGAAGCCGGCGGATTGAAACCCGCTGAACTGGATTCGGTAGTATTCTACGACAAGCCGTTTCTCAAGTTCGAGCGCCTGCTTGAAACGTACCTCATGTTTGCGCCTTCCGGATTTTCCTCTTTTCGCATGGCCGTTCCGTTATGGATCCGGGAGAAACTTTTTCAGAAGGACCTGCTTCAATCTCGGTTGAAAGAGCTGGATCCGAAAGTGGATTGGGCTGCGAAGCTTCTGTTCACCGAACACCATCTCAGCCACGCCGCCAGCGCCTTCTTTCCGTCACCTTTTGAAGAGGCCGCGGTGTTGACCATGGATGGCGTCGGCGAATGGGCGACAACTTCGGTGGCTCATGGGCGCGGCAATCGGCTCGAAATCCTAAAGGAAATTCACTTTCCGCATTCGCTTGGGCTGCTCTATTCGGCCTTCACTTACTACACCGGCTTCAAGGTGAATTCGGGCGAGTACAAGCTCATGGGACTGGCGCCTTATGGCGAGCCGAAGTTCACCAAAGAAATCTTCGATCACCTGATCGACGTGAAACCGGATGGCTCCTTCCATTTGAATCTTGATTACTTCAATTACTGCGCCGGCCTGACGATGACCAACCAAAGGTTTCATCGCCTCTTCGGCCTTGCGCCGCGCAAGCCGTCCGAACCGCTGACCGAGCGCCACATGGACATTGCGGCATCCATCCAGGCGGCGATTGAGGAAGTGATCCTCAGGCTTACGCGCGCGCTGGCGGCCGAAACCAAAGTTTCGAATCTGTGCCTGGCCGGCGGCGTGGCTCTGAACTGCGTCGCCAACGGCAAGGTGCT
Organism: Bryobacterales bacterium; assembly: GCA_963735145.1. GTDB lineage: Bacteria > Acidobacteriota > Terriglobia > Bryobacterales > Bryobacteraceae > Palsa-89. The sequence goes on from CAVTJS010000005.1 coordinate 868,546, forward strand.
GCGCGACGGACATTTCAAGAACATCTGGATTCAACCCGCCTCAGGCGATGCGGGTGGAGCGCTCGGCGCCGCGCTGGCCGCGCATTACCAATTCCACAATCAGGGGCGCCGCGCCGGTGGAAGCTGCGATTCGATGCATGGATCATACCTGGGCCCCGAGTTTTCACAAGCCGAGATCGAGCGGCGCCTCGTTGCCATCGGGGCTCGCTTTGAAACGCTGTGCGATTGCGAGCTCACCGCGCATTCCGCCGCTGCGCTGGCCGAAGGGAAAGCCCTGGGTTGGTTTCAAGGGCGCATGGAATTTGGCCCGCGCGCGCTCGGGGCCCGCTCCATCCTGGGCGACGCCCATTCGCCATCCATGCAAAGCGTGCTCAATCTCAAGGTGAAATTTCGCGAGTCGTTCCGCCCGTTCGCGCCTTCAGTGTTGCGCGAGCGCGTGAGCGACTATTTCGAGATCGATACCGACAGTCCCTATATGCTGCTGGTGGCTGATGTAGTTGAACATCGGCGGCGCAGGATGTCCGAAGATGAGCGGAGGCTCTTCGGAATCGCTAAGCTCAACGTCCCGCGCTCCGATATTCCAGCCGTCACCCACGTCGATTATTCGGCGCGCGTGCAAACCGTCCATTGCGAAACGAACCCCCGTTACCACGCGTTAATATCGGCCTTCGAGCAGCGCACCGGTTGCCCGGTTATCGTGAATACCAGCTTTAATGTGCGGGGCGAGCCCATCGTCTGCACGCCCGAGGACGCCTTCCACTGCTTCATGGGCACGGAAATTGAAACGCTCGCGATTGGAAATTGCTTTCTGCGCAAAGAGCATCAGGATCCAAGTTTGAAGAGGAACTACGAAACCGCCTTCGATCTCGACTAAATGCGCAAAATCACTCTCTAACCGGGGTGCTGAAAAAGGCAATAGCCGCAGATAAACACTGATAAACGCGGATAGGCAAACTCAAGTCGACTGTTTTCCATCGGTGTAGATCGGCGTTGTTCTGAAAACACCGTACACAACTCGTTGATTCTCCGACGAGGCGCACGAAGGTGTTTTCCATCCTGCTCACGGGCGTGGCTCGGTAACGCGCGCTTTTAGCGGTGATCCATCCTTATCTTCACCAGGTCTAAAAACGACATCATCCCCTGGCTCAGCCGCACCTTCGTCCCTTCCACGTTGGCCCACCGCACCGGCACTTCAACCGCTCGCAAGCCCAGCTTCTTCGCGATCAGCAGATCCTCCACATCGAAGCTGAACCCCTCCTGCTTCTGTCGCGAAAAGATTTGTTGCGCCGCGTCCGCCCGGTATAATTTGAACCCGCACTGGGTGTCGCGAAACGGAAGCCCCGTCACTGCTCGCATCACTAAATTGAAAGCTCGCCCCGACAACTCGCGCAGCGCCGGTTGATGCACTTCCACCAGGCTTCGATCCACCGCGCGCGATCCGATGGCAACCGCCGCCGCTTGCTCGCGCGCCGCACGGCACAGCTTTTCGATCTCCCCGATGGGCGTCGAAAGATCCGCATCGGTGTACAGAATCCACTCGCCCTTTGCCTCCAGCATCCCGTTCCGTACCGCGCGTCCTTTGCCGCGATTCCCCGGGTTCCGCGCCAGCCGCACGCACGGGTTTGCCTTCGCGAAATCCTCCACCACGCGCACGGTTCCATCGCGCGATCCGTCGTCCACCACAATCAGTTCGCGGAACGTAAACGTGGTGTGCGCCAGCCAGTCCAGAATTTGCCGCAAAGTCTCGGGCAACCGGCGTTCTTCGTTGTAGGCGGGGATGACGATGGAGAGCGATTCCAACGCTCAATTATACTTGTGGCACGGGCATCTCCGCCGCCGACATTTCTTGAGGAGTGAAGCTTGTCTCTCGAAGACGACTTGTACCAGCAACGTATCGATCGTATCGCCGAAATCGAAGCCCTCGGCTTCCAGCCTTACGGCCACCGTTTCGATTTTACGCACACCATTCCGCAGGTCCTCGCCGAATACGGCGACAAGACCGCCGAACAATTAGAGGCGCGGGTCCAGGTCCGCGTCGCAGGGCGCCTGATGACCGTTCGCCGCATGGGCAAGGCCGGTTTCGCGCACCTGATGCAGAACGGCGAACAGCTGCAGGTGTACGTGCGCAAGGACGCCGTGGGCGAAAAGGAGTACGCGCTCTATCAGCTGCTCGACCTGGGTGACCTGGTGGGCGTGGAAGGCTATCTGTTCCGTACCCGGACCAATGAACTCAGCATCCACGTGGAGCATCTGTATTTTCTGGCCAAGACGCTGCTCTCGATGCCTGAAAAGTGGCACGGCCTGGAGGATGTCGAGACCCGCTACCGCCAGCGTTATCTCGATCTGATCGCCAACCCGGAGGTCCGAAAGGTTTTCGTCACGCGGGCGAAGATCGTGTCATCGCTGCGCCGCCAGTTGGAATCGCGCGGTTTCCTGGAAGTGGAGACGCCGATGCTCCAGTCGATCTATGGCGGCGCCGCTGCCCGGCCGTTCACCACGCATCACAATACGCTCGATATCGATCTGTATCTGCGCATCGCGCCCGAGCTGTATCTGAAGCGCCTGGTGGTGGGCGGTTTGGAGCGGGTCTACGAAATCAACCGCAACTTCCGCAACGAAGGCATCTCCACGCAGCATAATCCGGAATTCACGATGCTCGAGTTTTATCAGGCCTATACGGATTATCACGGCATGATGGATCTTTCCGCGGAGCTGCTGCGCCAGGCCGCCATCGACGCGACGGGCGGAACGGAAGTGGAGTATCAGGGCGCCAGGCTGGACTTCGCCAATATCCGACGCATCAGCATGCGCGAAGCCGTGGGCGATGCCAGCTTGAAAGGTCACGCGTTGGTGGAAGCATTCGAGCGCGACGTGGAACCGAATCTGATGCAGCCGACCATGATCTACGATTTTCCGGTCGAAGTGTCGCCGCTTTCCAAGAACAAGCCGGATGAGCCGGAATTCGTGGAGCGCTTCGAAATTTTCTGCGCGGGCATGGAAATCGGGAACGCCTTCAGCGAGTTGAACGATCCGCGTGAGCAGCGCCGCCGCTTCGAGGCTCAGCTTGCGCTGCGCGAAAAAGGCGACGCCGAAGCGCATCAGATGGATGAAGATTACGTGCGAGCGCTCTCCTACGGCTTGCCGCCCACCGGCGGCGAAGGCATCGGCATCGATCGTCTGACCATGCTTCTCACCAATTCGCGCTCCATTCGCGACGTGATCTTATTCCCGCTGCTGCGCCCCATGCCCACGCCATGATCGCCAAGACTTTCGAGCTTTTTGTCGCCAGCCGCTACTTGCGCGCGAAACGCAAGCAGGCGGTGATTTCCATCATCACCGTGATTTCGATCGCAGGCGTAGCGGCCGGTGTGATGGCGCTGGTGATCGGCATCGCCATCAACAACGGATTTCGCGATACGCTGCAGCGCAGCCTGCTGGGCGCCACGGCTCACGTGATGATTTTGGATAAAGCAGGGGAGGGAATCGACAACTGGCGGGAACTGGATCCCAAGCTTCGCAAGATTCCGCACGTCGTTAGTGTCGCCCCCAATTTTTATGGCTTCGTATTGCTGGCCGGCCCGCTCGGCGGCAACCAGGCCGGAGGCGCCCAAATCAAAGGCGTCCCGGTGGACAATCCGCCGGAAATGCTAAACCATTTGAAGCAGGGATCGTTTGACAGGCTGAAGGACACCAGCGGGCTTCCCGGCATCATTCTCGGTTCGCGCCTGGCGCAAAATACCGGCATGCTGCTGAATAGCATCGTTTACGTCTTTTCTCCGCAGCCTGTTATGACACCCCTAAATCCGCTGCACTTTGCGCCGCCGTTCAAGTTCCGAGTGGTCGGCATTTTCGAATCGGGATTTTATGACATCGATTTGACCTTTGCCTTCACTTCACTCGCTTCGGCTCAACAGGTGTTCGCCGCGGGAGATGTCGTCAATTCCATCGAGCTGCGGCTGGACGATATTTACAAAGCTCCGGAAGTAGCAAAAATGGCGGAAAAGATCGCGGGTCCCAAGCTTTCCGCTACCACCTGGATGGAACAATATCACCAGATCCTCAACGCACTCAGCACCGAGCGCATCGTGACCATCGTCACCATCGGGCTGATCGGCCTGGTGGCCGCGCTCAATATTCTGATTACGCTGATCATGATGGTGATGGAAAAGAACCGCGACATCGCGGTGCTCATGTCCATGGGCGCCAAGCGCCAGCAAATCCGGCGAATCTTCATGCTGCAGGGCTTGCTGATTGGAGCCGTGGGGACTGCCATCGGCCTCACGCTCGGCTATTCACTCTCGATTCTCGCCGATCACTATCGCTGGCTGCGTTTGAACGAAGACGTGTATTCGCTCAGCTACGTGCCCTTCAATCCACGCTGGGAGGATGCCATCTGGATCGCCGCCGCTGCTATTTTCGTGAGCTTGATCGCGACGCTTTATCCGGCTAAAGCCGCGACATCCATTGCGCCGGTAGAAGCGCTCCGTTATGAGTAAACGCTACGGCAGCGCATACGTCACTCCTAGCGTCAGCTGCACCGAATTCTTGCGGAAGGCAGGCGGTGGATTGTTGAGATACGAGTCTATCAAACCGGCGGATCCGTTCAGCCGCTTGTAAACCGGCATCGTGAGCAACACGTTCAGTGCGCCGGAATAAGCATTGGTGTCGTTCCAGGTAGGCTCCAGCGTCAAGTGCTGGTCCAAGGTGAAGTGCTTGAACTTTCGGTTGAATGCTTCTGCGAAAACCGAGCCTATCAGATCTTCATTGGCGGCGCCGAGGAATTGCTGGCGGATATAACTGACGCTGGCTTTCAGATCCAGCGTCTCAGTGGGGCGCTCGATTATCGTTACGCCAATCCCGCCGCTATAGGTCTGCTGCAGATCCAAGCCCTGCGAGAAGTTATGATCGAAGGCGCCCTGGCCGAAGACGTAGACGCGCTTGCTAAAGTACTCATCCTGCTCCGCATCGCCCTGGAAGATGGCAGTTTTCGTGCTAGCCGTCCCAGGCTGCGTGATCTCGCCGTACGCAGCGTTGATGTTCAAAATGGTGCGGCTGCGCGGATCAAGCCAGCTTTCGGTGGGGATGGCGCGTACCAGGCTGACTGCTCCGTTAAATGTTTCGCTATCCTGGGTGGATCTTAATGACGCCGCGCCAACAGTGATGGTACCCTTCCAACCTCCCAAGAGCCCGGGCTGGTGCGACAGCGCATTTTCGAAAGCGGTGGCATCCACAATTTGCCCGGTATCCGCCACCGGAATGGTTCGCGGCGTTGGCGCGGTCAGGTGCACTTGTTGATCTTCCACTGACAGCGTGCCCTGCGGAATACTCGCGGCGTCCGCGGGTTTGCGCAACCGGACGTTCTTAGGGATGACGGCCACCTTGGCCGAACTCTGTAGCTCCTTCACCTTTTTCCAATCCACCGTGATTTCACCCAGCGCGTCGCTCTTGAATGTAAGCGAGGAGCCGGACGATTTCACAAAGTGTCCGGTGAGCCGTTCGCCGTCTGTGAACAGGAGTACATCGGCTGGAGCCGGAGGGGGTGCTTGGCCGTTCAGAACCAACACTCCACCGACAACGAACCAAAGGGCCAATGCCCCGCATAGGATAATTCGCATGTTTTTGTGGGACGCGGGAAAGCGTCAATCTGCTTCGAACTATTTTAGCGGGTTGCGCGGACACCTTCTTCGCCCGGACGGCATCTATGGGTAGAGGTGGTGCAAAGCATGTTAAAAACACTAACAATCGTCGCCGCAGGTACGGCGGTGCTGGCGACTGGCCTGTGGGCCCAAGAGGAGACTCCCGATCATCGGCTGCGTTCGGCGGCCAGCGTTTTTCATGAGATGCTGGGCGCGCCCGACAAGGGCATCCCGCGCGATCTGCTGGAGAAAGCGCAATGCGTCATCATTGTGCCTGGACTTAAGAAGGCGGGCTTTGTGTTCGGCGCCGATTACGGAAAAGGCTACGCGCTTTGCCGTCACGCGGGCGGATGGAGCGGGCCAGCGGCAATCACTTTAGGTGGCGGCAGCTTCGGCGCGCAAATCGGCGTGGAATCCACCGACGTCATCATGCTGGTGATGGACCGCAAGGGGATGGAGAAACTGGCGAGTGATAAATTCACGGTTGGCGCGGATGCCTCGGTAGCTGCCGGTCCGGTGGGCAGGACCAGCTCCGCCGATACGGATGCGTCCCTGCACGCGGAGATCTTGTCCTGGTCGCGCGCGCACGGCGTCTTCGCGGGGATTTCGCTCGATGGAACCGTGGTGAAGAAAGATGGCGGTGAGGATCGCAAGCTTTACGGGATGGACGAGAGCAATCACGCCATTCTGTATGGCGAGGTTCCGCCCCCGGCGGCAGGCCATATGCTGATGGCGGAGTTGGAGCGCTTCCCGCGCGAGCACGCGAGCCGCTAGGTCTCGCAGCTACTCTTTCAGATAGCGCCGTAGTTCTTCGGGGCGGAAGCATCGGGCCGCAGCGATGTCCCGGCTGATGCGTCCGCCCCGCACCATCTCGGCGAGGGATTGTTCCATAGTGATCATTCCCTCGCCGCGGCCTGTGGAAATGGCGCTGTAAAGCTGGTGATCCTCGCCCTTGCGGATCAAGCTGCGGACGCCGCTACTCCCCATCAGAATCTCCACTGCCGGGTAACGCGCTGTCTTGTCGGCGGCCGGGACCAACTGCTGCGCCACTACCGCCAGCAACGCCAAAGAAAACTGCTGGCGAATCTGCGCTTGATTTGCCGCCGGGAACGAATCCAGAATCCGGGAAACGGCCTGCGAAGTATCGTTGGTGTGGAGCGTCGAGAGCACCAGGTGGCCTGTTTCGGCGGCGGTGAGAACGGTGGCAATCGTTTCCGGATCGCGCATTTCTCCTACCAAAATCACATCTGGATTTTGCCGCAGAATACTGCGCACGGAGCTCGCGAAATCGGGCGCGTCGCGGCCTACTTCAATCTGCTCGATGATGGATTGCCGGTTGGAGTGCAGAAACTCCACCGGATCCTCGATGGTCACCACATGATCGCGGCGGTTTGTGTTCACCAGATCCACCAGCGCCGCGAGCGTGGAACTTTTCCCACAGCCAGTAGGTCCAGTGACCAGCACTAGCCCTTGCCGCGCTTCCGACAGCCTGCGCAGCAGCGGCGGCAGGTTAAGCGATTCCAGCGTCGGGATACGCTCCGGCAATAACCGCAGGCTGCCCGCTACCGTGCCGCGCTGGTAATGGATGTTGGCGCGGAAACGGCCGATGCCTTCCCGATGGAAGCACAGGTCCACCGCCCGGTTGCGCTGCAGCTCCTGGTTTTGTGACGGCGTCAGCAGGGGCAGCAGCAAACTGCGCGTGTCTTCGGCTTCGAGCGGCGTGCCGCTCGGTTTGGAGAGTTCTCCGCCGACGCGCAGGGTGACGGGGGCGCCCGCGATCAACAATAGGTCCGACGCGGTCTGGCGTACGGCATAAGTCAACAGCTGATCCAACGACTCCAGATTTCCCAGATTCTCCGTTGGCGCAGTCTCCCGCGCATCGCGAGGCACCGGGGCCGCGCGGTTCAACTCGGCGACGATTTGGGCAAGTTCCTTTTCGTAATAGGGCACTCTTACCACCAACCTAAGTTAAATTCTTTAATGTGCATGAGCTACTCTAAGAGGAACCCGCTGGAGCCGAGGCACCGTCCATGGGTATTGAAACAACCGTAGGGAAAGGAAGAGCCATGAAGCAAACCCAGGCAGTTTCAGGTTATCAAATCGCGCGACAGTCGATCGCGCTTACCTTGTCGGTTCTACTGATTCCGTTCGCGTCAGGAAATCTGGAGGCGCAAGGCCCTGCCTATGCGCCGCTCGATGCGGCCGGGCTGGATCAATTGGTGGCGCCGATCGCCTTGTATCCGGACTCCCTGGTGGCTCAGATTTTGACCGCTTCCACTTATCCCCAACAAGTAAGCGATGCGGACAACTGGTTGCATCAAACCGCCGGAATGCCGCCGCAGCAGCGCGCCGACGCTGCCAATAACATGCCGTGGGATCCGAGCGTCAAAGCGCTCACCGCGTTCCCTCAGGTGTTGGATAATCTGGCGCGGAACTACAACTGGACCAGTTCGCTCGGCAATGCTTACTACAACCAGCCCGGCGATGTGATGAATGCCGTTCAGGCCGCGCGCTGGCAGGCGCAACAGGCGGGATATTTGCGATCCACGCCGCAACAGCAGGTGTATGTCAACAACGGTCTGATCACAATTGTTCCCGTCAATCCTGGCGTAGTGTTTGTGCCCTATTACAATCCGTGGCGCATTTACGGCGGATGGGTTTCACCGTACGCGGGATTCTATGTAGCGCCGCCGCCTCCGGGATTGGTAATTGGTCTGGGGCTCGGATTCGCCGCGGTCGGCATTTCCATTGGACTGTTTGCGCACTATGGCTGGGGTTTTGGCAGTTGGGCGCCCAACTGGCGCGGTGGAGTTGTGGAATACAACCACGCCGCCTACATTTCGCGGAGCGCCACGGTTTTTAATCATGGCAACTTCGGCGCCTACAACCGGGGTGTCTTCGAACATGCCGGTCCGGGAGTGCCCGCGAACTTCCATCCCGCCGCCACCCGTGCATCGTTTGCGGCCCGGCCCGGCGCGTTCAACCGTCCGGCCCCCGGTGCGTATAATCGTCCCGCGCCCGGTGGGTACAATCGTGCGCCTGCCGCAGCGGCGCGACCCGCGCCTGGTTATGCCAACCGTGGCGAAGCCCCGCGTGCAGCCGCGCCCCGCGCCGAAGGGGGCAACCGTGGCGAAGCCCCGCGTGCAGCCGCGCCCCGCGCCGAAGGGGGCAGCCGAGCGGAAGCCCCGCGTGCGGCCGCGCCCCGCGAAGGAGGTAACCGCCCGCAGGCCGCTCCGGCACATGCCGCGCAGGGACATGCGGCGCAACCGCACGGCCGTCCCGAGGAGAAGGAACACCGGTAGTACATCGCATCCGAGCCGCCGTGCGTATGCTCGCGGATCCGCATGCTCACGCATGGCGGCTCAGAACGAATTCCTGGTGAGCAACTCCAGCTCCTCGGGAGTCCGCGGCCAGTCCTCGCGCAAAAGACGCGATAAGGCCCGGTCGGCCAGGAGCTTTCCCTTGGTCTGGCAGTGCGGGCAGTAGTTGGTCTCGTTGGCCGCGTAACGAATGCGCTGGATTTTCGCGCCGCAGCGCGGGCAAGGCTCTTTGTAGCGGCCATGCACCGCCATATTCGGGCGGAACGCGGTCACCTTTTCGGGGAAGCCTTCACCCGTTTCCTCGCGCAGTTCGTCTACCCAGCGCGTTAACGTGGTCCGCACCGCCAGAAACAGACGCTCCACTTCGTCGGCTTTGAGCTTCTGCGTTAGAGACAAGGGCGAAAGCCGGGCTTCAAACAGGATTTCGTCCGAATAGGCGTTGCCGATGCCGCTGAACAGCCTGGGATCGGTAAGGGCGCGTTTGAGTGTGTGATTCGCCGATTGGAGGACGGCCGCGAAACGATCGAGGCTGGCGTCTAAGACCTCCAGCCCGCCGGGATCGAGAGCGCGCAGTCCGGCCTCTCCGCGCACCACGTGCAGCGACGCGCGCTTCTGTGAACCGGCCTCCGTCCACACCAAAGTTCCATTTGAAAAATCGAACGCCGCCAGGCCGCGTGGACGCGAAACTTTCGCGCCTCGCTTTTGCCAATGCAAGCGCCCCGCGATCATGAGGTGCAGCACCAGCCACAGTTCGTCGCCCGGCGCCGCATCCATCCCGATAGCGATGCGTTTGCCTACTCTGCGCAATTGACGAACGCGCTTGCCCACGGCGCTCGCAAGCGGAGGATCGGCGGTGCGCAGCAGGAACGGGCTCACCAGCCGGATGCCTTCGAGCGTCTGCCCAAGAATGCGCTTCTCGAGCGCTTCGATATAGACCACGATATCGGGCAGCTCGGGCATGGCGGGAAACTTCCATGGTACAAGGGCCTGGTATGCTGTCAGCGCGCCCGGGCGAGGCCGCTTTCCATCGCTTCCAGTTCCGACGGACCCAGTTCCAACTCGCCCGAAGTCAATTGGCGCGGCGACAACGCTGCTTCCGCCACGCCTTCGTGGCCATGCTCGGAGGTATCGGCGACAATATGATACAACTCGTGCGCCAAAACCCGGCCCATCGCACGGCCGAGCAGAATGTTGGCTCGAACGCCGTTACCCCCGGCCACTGCGGACTGTACCGCTCCGCGAAGATTGTCGCAGGCCAGATCGCTGAAGGGAATGATGGTACCGTTTACTACGTGCGACCAGCCAAGCGGCCCAGGCACCAGATAGGCCGGCGATCCGTCCATGTCGCAATGGCCTATCAGTTTCACCACTACTAAAAGCCCGTTGACCGATTGAGACGGCACGCCAATATGCCATCGCAACGAAACACTGGACCGTCGCAGGATGTGGGCCGCCTCCCGGCCCATTTCGCGGACCGCCACTTTGGAGTATCGTCCATCCGGCAGCACCACGGCGGTGACAGGGGTTGATGGCGGAGTGGACGGCTGGCGGGCCAGAACGGGGGCCGCGCAAAAAATCAGAAATAGCGCATAACGTACGTAGTTTCGCGTCACAATTCCCTCGACAGAGAGGCTGGAGCTACAGAGCTCCAGGACAATTATACATGCGATAATGGACGGTTGTTCGAAACCGTATCCGACAGCCTCCGAGCGCTCGATCCGCTCGCCACCACTAACCGTTACTTCTGGATCCTCGCCGTCCTGGCAGCCATTCTTTTTCTGGCGCCGATTCGCGTTGGCGATCTCGCAGGGTATGACGACGCACGCTACGCATTAGTTGCAAAACACGTGGTTTTATCGGGCCATTGGCTGGAGATCGAAAGTAACGGCGGCCCGGCGCTGGAGCATCCGCCCCTGTTCTCCTGGATGCAGGCCGCTCTGTTTATCCCGTTCGGGCTTTCCGATCCGCTGGCCAAACTTCCGTCCGCGCTGTGCGGGCTGGGCGTCATTCTTCTGGTAGCGTGGCTGGGACGCCGGATTACCGGCCATCCCTTCACCGGCGTGCTGGCCATGTTCGTCATGGCCTCCAGCATTTATTTCGTGAAATATGCCGCGCGCGCCATGACCGACGTTCCGTTCACGTTTTTCTTTCTCGCCGCGGTGTGCTCCTGGCTGCTCGGCGAGGACGACCCGCGCTGGTTTCTTGCCGCAGGTGCGTTCGCGGCCATGGCGCAGCTCACTCGCGCGCTGGCCGGATTCAGCATTCCTCTGCTCTTCGCCGTAGATATGATCGTCAATCGCCGCCGGCCTCCCGTGCGCTACCTGCTGGGGGCGGTATTGATCGCTTTTCTGCCGCCCGCCGCATGGTACGGGCAATGGATCTACAGATACGGCGAAAAGTTTTTCGTCAGCCATTCTTTGTATATGAATCAGGAGGTGTACGGATCGCTGTCGCCTGCCTGGCGCCGCTACACGGGCGCCTTTGAATATCTCTGGATGATCGCGAAATCCTATTGGCCGTGGCTGCCCGCCATGATTGCGGGGATGGTCTTTGTGGTTCGCAAGAAAGATCGCAAGCTGAGCCTGCTGATCCTCTGGGTAGCCGTCGTGTACGTGCTGTGCGCGATCACCAAAAGTCGCGTTCTGCGCTACATGTTGCCCGCATACCCGGCCTTCGCGATTCTGTCCGCCATCGGTCTTATGTGGCTGCTGCCGGAGCGAACCTTGTGCAACGGCCTGCGTTTCCTGACCCCGGCGTTGGGTGCATTTGTTCTTTTCATCGCCATTCGGCCGCCGGTAAATTTGCACGCCATCGACACCCGTTCCATCGCGCGAGCATCCACGGCCGCGACCGCCCCCGGCGAGCTGATTACGTTTTACGACGACGGCGCTCCCCGCTTTGATGAAATGAACGAAATGCTGTGGTATGGCGATCGCTATTTCGTGCCGGTCTGGGAATCGAGCCAGCTTTCCGAAGCTTTTCAAAAGCCGAAGACGCGAGTTTTCATCGTTGACATGAATACTTTTCGTGCGCGGGTGGAATCCCGCATCCCGAACCAGATCGTCGCTCGCGCCGGTCACTTGATCTGCTTCCGGCTGCTAGCGCCATCATTGAACGGTAATGCTAACTGGCGCGCTCTGCGTTCCGCCCATCGACAGAGTTAGAATCGCGTTTCCAGACGTCAACCCGGTTGGGATCTGCACGTTCACCTGATACAACTGCGCAAACGCGGGCGCTAAACCGGAAAAGAGCACCGTAGCCGGCGTTTGGCCGATGGTCACGGTCACTGGAGTGACGGTATACGATAGCGGCGACGCGGGAGCCTGGCTACCGGCAGTTACCGCCGGACTCACCGCTCCCAGGCCGGAGCAATAAAGCGTGATCACGTCGCCCGCACTGACGGCGCTGTTGACCGGCAAGGCAGTGCCATCCGGCTTGTAAACATCGATTAGAGCGGCGCCGGTACCGGAACCATTCTGCGTAAAGATGGCCGGCTGTGCGGTCGCGATCACCACTTGCTGAGGAATGGATATCGCGGATCCGTTTTGAACGATCAATTGCTGGGTGGTGTTGGGCGACACGCTGTAGGGCACCACGACATTAATCTGCTGCCCGCTGGCGAACATCAGCGGCAGTTGTTGGCCATCCATGAGTACGGACGTGCCGCCGAGTTCGAGGCTGAGCGGCAACTTCGCGGACTGGTTGAGACCGGGGCTCAGATTCGATCCGAAAATTGCCGCGAACGCGCCCGGCGCCAGGGGTTGATTGGCCGCAAAATTCGCTGCGCTCACCACCCCACCGGCCGAGACGGAAGGCGCAGGGCTGGCCTCCAGTGCGCCGCTAATGGAGGATGTTCCGGTCAGCGCGGGCTGGAGCTCCTGGGCTTGCGCCGTGACTACTACAGCGGATGCCATATGCGTCGCATTCCACGTCTCCGTCCAGTTTCCGTCGCCGAGCGACTGAAGCGCGAGTGCCGGATCTCCATTGGAAAATGTCGCGGTCACGCTCCCCGAAAGCTGCGGATTTCCACAGTTATCTACAACCGCCACCTGGATCAGCGTCGGGTACGCCACCGCCGTGGTGAAGCCCGTCCCCAGCATCGTAAAGACCGGCAGAAGTTGGGTGGGCGTGCAACTGGATGCGCGGGGCTGCAACTCCGCTCGCGCGGAAGAAGCGTCAGCGGGTAAAACCAGCAGCAGGATCTCGTTATGGAAGGTCTGCGGAGGCTGGGTGGGGACTGGAGCGATGTTGAGCGTTAAGTCGCCCGTGTACACACCAGGCGCAAGGCCTTGCAGGCTGGGCTGCACGCTCACCGTCGCCGGCTGAGTGGAGCTGACGTTCCCCGAAAGCGGCGTGGCGGTGAACCAGCCATTCGCGAAAGTCGTCACCAGGAACGCCAGGGAAGTGGAGGGATTGGTAATCGACAGGGTCTGCGCCGGCGGGTCCGCACCGCCAGCCGTGCCTACGAAGATCAATCCGGTGGGCTGGACGGATGCGCCCGGGCTATCGTCAGGCGTTACGACATTCACCACCACGGACACCACCTGCGGCGAATTCACGGCGCCCTGCGCTGCCACAAAGATGGTTCCGTAGAAGTCGCCCAGCGGCAATGCCGCGGAATTAACCGTGACCGTGATGGTCCCGGGGTTTGACGAACTGCTGGCGCCAGACGCGGGAGTCACGCTCAGCCAATTTCCGCCGGAAACCGTGGTAGCTGAAACCGTGAAGTTGAGCGTGCCCGATCCAGAAGTGAGGATCTGAAAAGTCTGCGGCGTACTCGGGTTCCCGCCGATCACGGGCTGGAATCGCAAGCCGGTTTGGGAAAGCTGCAGCGTGGCCTCGGTACCACTGACCACAGCCACCACCGATACGGTGGAAATTTGTACGCCGGCGACGGAGATGGTGACTATTCCGGAATACGTTCCCGGCCCGAGCTGCGACGGGTCGGCAGTGACCGCCAGAACCGTTGTGCCATAAGGGGCTATGGAACCTGCCGCTGACGACAGATTCAGCCAATCTCCGCCGGAGCTGATGGTGGCGGACGCGGAAAATGACAGGGTTTGAGCTACGTGGCTCGAGATAGCCACCGACTGCGTCGCCGCCACGCCGCCTTGTATCAGAGTGAAGCTAAGCTGTGAGGGATCCACCGTCAGGGACGGGCCGGAGTAAGTGGTCACGTCCAGCGTGAATGCCTGTGTTTGGTTCTGTGCCCCACTTTCCGTCAATGTGACGGTGAAGCTGAACTCGCCAGCGGTGGTGAGCGTTCCGGTCAGCAGACCGCTTGGGCCCAGAGTCAAGCCAGGCGGCAAGCTTCCCGCCGTGACCGCAAAGCTGTAGGCATTCGAGAGAATTTGTGGAAAGTTTTGACTCACGTCATAGGAAAAAAAGGATCCCTGGGTGCATACCGGGCCGGGCCCGCTGGCGGAAGTACAGAGCGCGGTTTGGGCACTCAGTGCGTTGCTGGATGCCCATGCGGCGAAGAGAAGGAGAAGAAGTATTCGAAAATGCATTCGGTTAAGAAAGCCAATTGTAACAGTGCCGACAATTGTAGCCCTGGAGGGTAATCGGCCGGACTTGCTGCCACTATTAGTAACGTAACCGGGGCGGCAACGGATGTTGCGCTAATTCAGAATGCGAAGCCGACGCGCGCCAGCAACAGCCCGGTGTTCTTTGCATACCCGTTCGGATTCACCTGCGCGTAGAGACCTTCGGCATCTCCGTTGATAAAGTGACCCTCCAGCTTCGCATAGAAAAAGCGGTTGAAATCGAAGCGGCTGCTCAACGCCACATCCTTCGCGTAGTTGTTGGGATTCTGCCTGTCACGGCCCTCCGAAAAGGACCAGGCCTGATTGTAATAAGTGCCGACCGTAAGTTTTTCGGTGGCTCGATAGCTGGCCATGCCATACCAAAAGCGAACTGGGATGTAGGATGCCGGGACCGGCCCGATGCTCAAGAAGGTAGGGTTAAGCCTTCCCTCGGCGGACAGCGTCCACTTGCCTTCTTCAAATTGCGAGTATACCTGCTGCTCCTGAAAGTGATCCCTGATAATCAGGGGGAAACCGTCCACTGGGGCGTTTGGCGCCTCCAGACTCACTTTTTCGTACGCCGCTCCGAACAACAAACCATCCAGCGGCGTTTTCCATCGCAAATCGAGGCCGCCATGGGACCGTTATTGGTCCCTACCGAATTACCTCCCCCGCCAAAGCGAGAGCGAATCCTCCGCTGGCAGGCTGCGAACGAATTCCGCCGAAGGCCTGGTAAGCGAAGGTCCCAATATATTTTGAGGGACGGAACTCTCCATACAGTACGCCACCCGTGTGGGCCAGATTGAAGTCTCGAAAATCTGCCGGATAAAGCCCCTGCGGAAGCAGTGCCCAAGGGTAGACTGCGTCCACGTCCTGCACGTCATTGTACAGGCCGAAGGGAGTCTTCACCTTCCCCCCGCGAATCCCGAAGTACGAATTAAATTTATAGTCCGCATCGGCCCAATCCAGCGTGATGTTCTGGCGGCCCAGCATCCCCAGGCTGTAGGAATGCACTTGCGCGCCGACGCGGAACCGGTCTGTGAAGGTTCTGCTGACGCTTAGGGAACCCTCCGTCCACTTGAAACTGCCGTCGCTCGATTTCGTCGACAGGTAATTGTTGCGGGAGCTGAACAGCATTCCCTGCACGGCATTACCGTGAATTTGAAGCCGCAGCTTCTTCCAAAAACTTTCGTTGTCCTGCGCTTGCGCGAGGCCGGCGGCTAGGAGCATGGCTGCCACGGGAATGCCCCAGGTTCGAATCATACCCCGACGTATCGGTCGCAGGCCGGCATCCTTGAGCTTGTCTTACGTCAATTCCCTGTATCGGAAACAATCCACCAGATGATCGTTGACCATGCCGGTAGCCTGCATGAATGCGTAGCAGATGGTAGAGCCGACGAACTTGAAGCCGCGCTTGGCTAAATCTTTGCTCATCGCGTCCGATTGCCCGGTGCGCGCGGGCAGCTGATCCAACCGCTTGCGATGATTCTGAACCGGCTCTCCGCCCACGAATTGCCAGATGTATTGGTCGAAGCTGCCGAATTCCTTTTGAACGGCCAAAAAAGCGTGGGCGTTCCCGATGGCCGCTCGAATCTTGAGCTGGTTGCGTACGATCCCTTCATTAGCCAGCAAGCGAGCGATTTTGGCTTCGTCATAGCGCGCCACTTTGCGCGCATCGAAGCGGTCAAACGCCGCGCGATAGGCGTCCCGCTTCTTGAGAATCGTGATCCAACTTAAGCCGGCCTGCGCGCCTTCCAAAATGAGCAGCTCAAATAATCCGCGGTCGTCGTGCAGAGGCACGCCCCACTCGGTGTCGTGATAAACAATGGAGAGCTCGTCGCGCGCCCAAGCGCAGCGTTTCGGCACGCTATACCGCGTCGCTGGCGTGATAGGAGCTCCGCACCAGCGGGCCCGATTCCACATGCGCGAAGCCCAGCTCGTATCCGAATCGCTTCAACTCCGCGAACTCGTCGAGCGCAATGTAGCGAATGATCGGCAAATGCTTGAGCGATGGCCGCAGATATTGGCCGAGCGTCAAAATATCCACTTGGTGCGAGCGCAGATCCCGCATCACCTGCCGCACTTCGTCGCCCGTTTCGCCCAGCCCCAGCATCAATCCCGATTTGGTGGGCACCGACGGCCGCGTCTGTTTCGCGTATGCCAGCATGTCGAGCGATCGCTCGTAGCGGGCGCCCAATCGCACCTGCCGGTACAGCCTGGGCACCGTTTCCGTATTGTGATTCAACACGTCCGGATGCGCATTCATGACGATATCCATGGCCGCGTGGGAGCCCTGAAAATCCGGCACCAGCACTTCCACTTTGCAGCCCGGAATACGCGCTCGAATGGCTTCGATGGTTAGCGCGAACAATTCCGCGCCGCCGTCTTTGCGATCGTCCCGATTCACGCTGGTCACCACCGCGTATTTCAAACCCAGCGCCGCCACGGCCTCCGCCACTCGCCGGGGTTCGTCATAATCGACGGCCATGGGCGGACCCTTCTGCACCGCGCAAAAACCGCAGCGCCGCGTGCAGATATTGCCCAGGATCATGAACGTCGCCGTGCGCTGGTTCCAGCATTCGCCTACATTCGGACACGCCGCGCTCTCGCACACGGTGTGCAGATTCAGCTCCCGCACCAGCCGTTTGAGCTCGTGATAATTGTCGCCCGACGGTGCGGGCGCGCGCAGCCAGGGCGGCCGCTGTGGTTGAGGATTGATGGAAACCAGCACTCACTTTATTCTAGCGTCCGGCCAGTTCACCTCGGACTTTGCCACCAGCGCCGCGCCTCGGATCATCACCAGATTTACCAGGTTCATTCCGAAATGATCGGGCAACTCCCGGTAATCCGGCACGCCCAGAATGGTGAGGTCCGCGCTTTTTCCGGCCTCGATGGAACCGATGCTTCCCGCCCGTCCCATGGCGTGCGCGCCATTGATGGTGGACGCCGAAATCGCCTCCGCCACTGTCATGTTCATCGCCCGGCAGGCCAGCGCGATCGGAATCTGCATATTGGCCGGGTGAGCGCCTGTCGCCAGGGCCACTGCCGCGCCGTTGTCGATCAGCATGCGCGCCGGCTCAGGACGAGACGGTAAACCGGGCGACAGGGTGGCGATGGTCGGCGAATGGGCGAGCAACAAGGCGTCGCGCTCGCTGGCCTCCACTACGTCGTCTACTGAAGCGGCGCCGATCTCTACCGCTAGTGCAATCGCGCTCGCGCCTACCTTCACCTTCAACCCCAATTCGCGCGCGAGCGAAAGAGCCGGGCAGGCGTCCGTTTCACGCCCCATCTCGACGAAGTCAGCCAGCTTGCGCCGCCGCACCATTGGCAACAAGCGCTCGACGCCGGCCGCGAGAAATGTCGAAACAATGGTCAACGGCAGTTCTCGTAGCGAAGCGCATACGCGCAAGATCTTCAGCGCCCCTGCCTCCGTGAGACCGGGGCTGGACTTCACTTCCATGGCCGTGGTTCCGCACCGCACTGCTTCTTCCACCACGTGCAGGGCCAGAGTTTTTAGCGCACGCGGGGATAGCTCCTGAACGGCTCCCCTCACAACCGGAACGTGGCTATCGACGAAGCCGGGCAGCACCACGTAGCCACTCGCGTCGATCTCCTTGGCCTCGCGGGCCAGCGCGAGATTCTCCACTCGCCGGCTCGGGCCCACTTCGACGATCAGGCCGTCTGAGACCAGCACCGCGCCGTCTTGAATGATTGCCAGGTTTCCAAGGTCGGGCCCGCGCCGGGGACCGCTCGGGCCGCGCAATGTGAGCAATTGCCGCGCACCCCTGACGAGCGTTACTTTCCGCATTCCAGCAGATGCCGCCTTCAGCGTAACAGCGGCGAGAGAAATTCGCCCGATTCCGAACTACACCGCATGCTAGTGTATTGGCGTGAAGAAGCCGCCGCCCGGCAAGCGCCCCTTGAAGACACTGGAGCGGGTGCTTTCGAAGGCGGGTTTGGGATCGCGCACCGACGCGCGCAAATGGATTGGGGCCGGCCGCGTCAAAGTGAACGGAAAGCTGATCCAGACTCCCGATCATTGGGTGGACCTGGAGCGCGACAAGGTGACTTTGGACGGCCAGCGCGTTCAAGCCGGCGAAAACATTTATCTGCTGCTTTACAAGCCCACCGGTTACATCACCACGTTCAAAGATCCCGAAGGGCGCCCCACGGTTTACGATCTGATCCAAGACGCCGGACGCTGGGTGGTTCCGGTGGGGCGGCTGGATCAGGACACCAGCGGATTGCTGCTGCTCACCAGCGACACCCGATTTGCCGAACGGGTGACCAATCCCGATTACAAAATTCCCAAAACGTATCTGGTGAAAGCCTCCACTTTGCTCGACGACGATCAGCTGCAACGGTTGCGCGATGGCGTGGCGCTGAGCGATGGCTTAACCCAGCCCGCGCGAGTGAAGCGCGTCCGCGATGCGGCGAAATACTCGTTCATCGAAATCACCATTCACGAAGGCCGCAACCGGCAGGTGCGCCGGATGCTGGAAGCGGTGGGAAGCAAAGCGCTCAAGCTGGTGCGGACGGAAATTGGCGGGTTGCGCATCGGCGACCTTCCTATTGGCCGTTATCGCGAACTGACTGCCGCGGAGGTGGCTCTGCTTGCCAGGGCAGCCGGCGGAGAAGCGCGCAACGAGAAGGCCAGGCCGGCCAGATAGACGCTCGCGAAAACGGCGCCGCATCCCGCCAGTGCCACGAGAGCGCTCTCGCGCGCGAGAAACAATCGGACCGCTTCGGCGCCGACACCTGCGGCCAGCGCGGCGATGGCGAGTTTCCCGATATCGCGCAGCAGCGCCACATCGCGCGCGGCGACACCCAGTGTCCGTGCAAAATGAATGGCCATCACCGTCCGTTCTGTTGCCCCGATCGTCACTACGATCGCGATCGCGCCCAGCAAGCCCAGCCGGGCGGTGAAAAACCAAAGCGCCGGAATCAAAACCGCCGCGAGCACCCCCCGGACGCGCAGCAAGAAATAACGTTCGCCTTCGAACGCGCGGTACAACGGGTCCAGCAAAATAATCCCCAGCGGCAGCAGCGTGAGGTTGACGGCGAAGATCGGCCAGCTATCGGCGAAGCGCGCGGTGAACAAAACCCGGATGAATTCGCGTCCCGCCACCATCAGAAAGACGTAGACCGGGAAGTAGACCGCCGCCAGCTTGCGCGCGGCCCGGGCCAGCAGCAGAACAATCTGATGAGATTCATTTTGTTTCTGGAAGATGCTCACGCGGGTGATCAATACCGAATTGGTGGCTTCCTGAATCAATCCCATCAACGGCAATTGCAGCGTTCCCACCGCGTACACCGCGAACAATGCGGGCCCGAAACGATGGGAGACGAAATAGTTGTGCAAGTCCGTTTGTGCCATGGTCAGGATGCCGGCCGCGCCCAGGGGCATGGCGTAAGACAACTGTTGGCGCAACATTTTCCAATCGAATGCGCGCCAGAAGCCCGCGAAGCGCGATTCCAAATAGCAGGCCAGCGCCACGCACTGGACCAGGCCGTGCAAAACCGCGGCGGCGACCAGCGACCGCAGACTTCCAAAAAGCAAGACGGCTGCGACAAAGATCAGCGCTCGCGACGCCTGGATTCCGACGATGAGCGCGGCCGCCAGGCGAATCTCGTCGTTGGCCACCGGAAGCATGTCGAGAAAAGCGCCCGTAATCCACAACAGAATCGTGACGCCGATCCAGGCCGCATAGGGCGCCAGGCGCGCGTCGCCGAAAATAACCGTCAGGATGGAGGGGTAGAGAGCCAGTGCGCCGCAGGCCAGCGAGCCAACCGCAACATGGAACAGGAGAATGTTCAAAACAGTTTGCCGCCGGCGCGTCTTTTCCCGGGCCAGAAAATAGAAGGCGCTCATGCCCATCCCGCAGGGCAGCAGGGTCACGGCCGTGGCGACCACCAGAAACACCTGCTTGTACAGGCCGTACTGCGCGCGATCCATGCGGCGAACCAGCAACAGCGGTAACGCCATGCTAAAGACGAAACCCACTGTTTTGGCGAACGTCAGCCACGACACGCGCGAGGTGAGCGATTCTCCGGCCCAGGGGGCGCGCCACGTCCGCGTTCTGCTGATCGCTCCTTCACTCGACATCGTCGGCGGCCAATCCATCCAGGCCCATCAATTGCTGGGCCTCCTGGCGGGCGAGCCGGACGTTGAAGTTCAATTTCTGCCGGTGAATGTCCGTTTACCCGCCGCGCTGAGAATTCAGTACCTTAGAACGCTCATTACTCTCGCTCTTTATCTGGCGCGATTGGCGGCCGGCATTATTCGCGCCGACGTGCTGCACATTTTCACGCCCGGATATTTCGCGTTCTATCTGGCCCCCGCGCCCGCGCTGTTGCTCGCGCGCCTGCTGGGAAAGCCCGCCATTCTCAACTATCACGACGGACGCGCCGAAGATCATCTGGCGCACTCGCCCGTTGCGCGCCGGCTGGTGCGCCTGGCGACCAAAATCGTCGTGCCCTCGGACTATCTCGCCGACATCTTTGCCCGCTTCGGGCTGGAGGCTGCACGCATCCACAACGTGGCCGAGACAGGCTGGCTTCGCTTTCGCGACCGCGGACTACCCCGGCCCGTGTTCCTGCATAATCGCGGGCTCGCCGTCGAGTACAATCCGGCCTGCACGCTGCGTGCGTTCGCCATCGTGCAGCAGCGCTATCCGGAAGCGCGCCTCGTCATCGCGCACGATGGTCCCCTGCGGCCCGCGCTCGAAGCCCTAGCCGTAGCGCTCGGTCTCGGCCAAACGCAATTCATCGGATCTGTTTCGGCCGGGCAAATGGCGGCGCTGTACGATTCGGTGGACATTTATCTGATGAGCCCAAATGCCGACAACATGCCGCTGTCGCTGCTGGAATGCTTCGCCGCCGGATTGCCCGTCGTTTCGAGCCGCGCGGGCGGCGTTCCGGAAATGATCGAAGATCAAATCAACGGCCTGCTCTTTGCATCGGACGATCACCGGGCCATGGCCGCCTGCGCCCTGCGGATGCTGGAGGAACCCGGACTGGCATCCAAGCTTGCGGCGGATGCCCGATCCCGGTGCGCCCGGTACGCGTGGCGAGAAATCGGCCCGCAATGGACCGCGCTGTACGCTCAGCTTTCTGAGGCCGCGATGAATTCGGTGTAAATCTCCTCCATTCGCCGCGCCGAGGTTCCGATCGAAAACTGCTGCGCCGTGCAACGCGCCCTGGCTGCCAGTTGCTCGCGCAGCACACGGAGTTCGACCAATGTTTCGAGAACATGGCTCAGTTGATCGACGTCGCCGGCCTCAAATAACATCCCGTTCTCGCCGTGGTGAATCAATTCCACATTTCCGCCCACGCGGGTAACCACCGGACAACACCCGCAGGCCATCGCCTCCAGCAGCGAATTGGAGAGCGCTTCCGAGCGCGAGGGCAGGACAAAAATGTCGATGGCGCGCAGCCACTCGGCCACCTGGTTGGTGGCGGGAACGAAAGTGCAATCGCCGGCCACACCCCGGGCGCCGGCCTGCCAGCGCAGTTGCTCCAGCATGGAACCGCTTCCGACCACCAGCAGCCTTAATCCCGGCCGGCGCATCCGGGCGAAAGCTTCGATCAAGGTTCCCACGTCCTTCTCCGGCCGCAGGGCGCAGACCACGCCGATGGAGAGCGAATCTCGCGGCGCCGGACGAGGTTGAAACCGTTCCAAATCCACGCCGTTGTAACAAAGACGAATGCGAGCGGCCGGGACGTCTTCGTTGTTCAGCAAGTGTTGCCGCACAAACTCGCAATTCACGACAATTGCCTGGGCCATATGATCGGTTATTCGAATCAATCGGCGGTATTTATCCGGAATCAAGGAACGATGCGACCGCTGGCTGGAGAGCGCCACCGCGCGCGTGCTCCAGCGCACCACGGGAACGGCGAATAAAGCGAGCGGATAATCGAAGGCATGCACCAGGCGTATTTTGTTCCGCCGGATGTAGCGCCGCAATTTCCAGGCCGCGGCCACGGCGCCGAGCGAGGCGAAGGAATCCACTGGAAAATGGATGATGGGCACACTGGCGGCGGCGAGTTCCGCGTGACGGATCCCGTGAGGACGAAAGCATCCAACGTGCGGCTCGAATCGCGAACGATCCAGCGTCATCGCGATCTCGGTCATCTGGCGCTCGCTGCCCCCGAGATCCAACTCGCGGGCCAGCAACAATACCGGCCACCCCATCGCAGGTCTACAGGTTTCAGTCTAACCCGCCGGGCCCAGATTCCCGTGAATATATTGCGCGCCTAGAGCCTGCTAAGACTTTTCTCCGCGCGCCCGATAAGCAAGGCGTCAGGAGAACACCATGATCAACGGTATATCCAGCAATTCGCAAGCAGCCCAGGCCTATCAACTACAGCAGCAACAGCAGAGCACTCAGACCCAGAAGAATAGTCAGAACGACAATGAGCCGGAAGACACCGTGGTGCTGAGCAAGAAAGCGACCGAGGCTACGCAAACCGGCGACACCGATAGCGGTGGCGGTAGCTGACGCCGTTAAGGCAGAGGGCGTGACCCATCGCAACGGGGCTGTCGCCGGATGGCCCCATTTTTGCTCGGCATTGGCATATGCCGGCACATTGGGCTCAGCAAAATGCCTCCGGGCATCACAAACTGCGTGACTACGCGCAGACGCCGTTAAACGTTTATTGGGAAATGACGCAGGCCTGTCCACTGGCCTGCCGTCATTGCCGCGCCGAGGCTGTCGCCATGGCGCATCCCCAGGAATTGACGTTTGAAGAAGGCTGCGCGTTCTTGCGCCAGATCCCCGAATTCGGCGCCCCGCTTCCTCAACTCATCCTCACCGGCGGCGATCCCCTAGCGCGCCGCGACCTCTACCGATTGATCGATCAAGCGCGCAGCCTCGGCATCGGCGTCTCGATCACCCCGGCCGCCAGCCCCGCCCTCACTCGCGACGTCCTGGCGCGCCTCCAGCAACACGGCGTCGAAGGCCTGGGCTTGAGCCTGGATGGATCGTCAGCCGAGCGCCATGATTCGATTCGCGGCGTGGCCGGAACATTCCATCGAACCATCGAAGCCATGCGTTGGGCCGAAGAACTCGGAATGCCGCTGCAAGTGAACACCCTGGTCTCGGAGGAGACAGCCGACGACATCCCGGCGATTTACGAGCTCTTAAAAAACCTCCAGGTGGCGCGCTGGAGCCTCTTCTTCCTGATTTCGGTGGGGCGCGGCAAGGTGCTCCAGCCATTAACGGCAGAACGAGGCGAGCAACTCATGGACTGGATTTACGAGACGTCCGCCGTTGCTCCTTTCACCGTTGCCACCACCGAAGCGCCATCGTATCGGCGTGTGGCTTTGAACAGGATGCGCGCCGAAGGCCTCGGGGGCGAAGAAATCAAGAAGAGCCGGGCATATCGCGGCTTCGGAATCCGGGATGGCCACGGCATCGTGTTCGTATCGCACACCGGCGACATCTGCCCGGCTGGTTTTTTGCCGCTTCCGGTGGGAAATGTTCGCCGGGATCGGCTGGCGGAAGTGTACCGCAATGCGCCGGTGTTCCTGGCGCTGCACGATCCGGCACAGTTTCACGGACGCTGCGGCCACTGCGAATATCATGCGCTGTGCGGCGGATCTCGAGCCCGCGCCTACGAGGCTACGGGCGATCCGTTGGGGCAGGATCCGTTCTGCATCTACGAACCGCCAGCCTGCGCCGTCAGCGGCGGACGATCACTTCTCTCAAATGATCGCGAGTGAGGAAGAACTTGACGGAATTAAATTTCTGGAAAAGCTTCTCCAGGCTGCGATTGTTGAAATACTGCACCGGCCGCAACTGGTTGCGCGGAGTGAGCGACATGATCTTGGATTCAACAATGCGATAGGAGTATAGCGGCGCGGTTTGCGCCTTCTCTTCGGCGTGGAAGAACGCCAGCAACGACGACTGCGGGCGCAGGATGCGGTACAACCGGTCCACCGTGTCCTGCAGCAGGGGCGGGGCTAGAAACTGCAGCGTGTCCCAGATGAGGGCGCCGTCGAAACTGCGGTCCGCGAATTCCAGATTTTCGCGCAGGAACAGCGCCGCGCGTTCGGGATCGGACTGATTGGCGATAAAATCGCCGTCGCTGCCGAAGGCTTCTTCCATGGTCCGCAAAGCGTCGTTGGAATAAATCTTGTGTCCCATGGAAGTGATGAAGCTGATATTGGCCTGACTGGCGCCGGAAAAATCCAGGATGGAGAGGCCCTGCTGGTCCTGGAGGGAAGCAAAGAACTGGTCCAGGCCGTTACTGGCGCGATTCTGCGGCTGTCCGTCCGATTTCTTGGGGGGAGAGTGAAGCGACGGCGAAGACGGTTCAGATCTTAACCGGTCTTTCAGCAAAGCTCCACTCCTTCCTTAGATCTCATTCGCTAGTGATCGTGCTACTAGCGGGAATCGCCGGCCGAGGCTATGGCGGGCGTTGGGGCGGAGTTGGGCGTGGCAGCGGGAGCAGCAACCTGCTTGGGCTGAGAAGCCGCCGGCGTGCGAGCCGCCTCCGGCCGGGCGATGTCGATACTGCCCTTGAAGTATGCCCCGTCCTCGATCACGATACGAGCGGTCTTGATGTCGCCCACCAGCTTGGCATCCTTACGAATGTCGATCTTGTCGGAGGCCTCGACGTTTCCGTGAATAGTTCCCAGCACCACCACTTCGCGCGCTTTCACCCCAGCCTGTAGTTTGCCGTTCGGTCCCACCGTCAGACGATGCTCATGGAGTTCGACGGAGCCATCAATTTCGCCGTCTATGGTCAAGTCTTCACGGCTGAAGATCTGTCCTTTGATCATGACGGACTTTCCGATGACCGCCGGTCCTCTGGACTCGGTGGCATGATGGCTGGTAGCAGGATTCGTCGACATAGGGGCGTTCTCCTTGATCTGGCTAGTTGGCGCGGCCGGCGTGGCTGGCGATTTGGGCGGATATTCTTCTTCTTTCCGTTTGTTCCACATTCGGGAAGATCTCCTTGGCTCAATCTGTTTGGCTCAATCTCTTTCAATCATGACATTTTGCACTATGGTACTACCAATATGGATGCAACCATCGTACTACGCTGGCTGGAGTCTGTCATTGGGTAGTTACTTTTCGGGCGGGGGTAGTTACTTTGGGGTGCTAACCGGAGGGTCGTTAACCTGGGGTGGGCGTGGGCTTGGCAGGGGACGCGCGAATTCTTGCAACAAGGGCGCGGTGCGCCTCGAAACGCGTGGGATAATAAATTCGTGTCCAGGGTACGGGAACTAGAACAGCGTCTGGAGCGCACCGAACAGCAGTTGCGTCTGCTGCAAAAAATCAGCCGCTACCTGGTGCGGCAGACCAAGCTCCAGGATGCTTTGGAAGGTGTGGTCACCCTGGTAGTGGAGTTCATGGACTGCGACTCCTGCCTGCTCTACCTCCTCGATAACAAGCGCGAACTGGTGTTGCGGGCCAGTAATCGGCCCTCCGCGGTAGGCAGCGTGAAGCTGGCGATGAACGAAGGTTTAACCGGTTGGGTGGCTCGCGAGAAGCGCTTGCTGGCCATCTCGCGCGAAGCGTTTCGGGATCCGCGTTTCAAGTTTTTCAGCGACCTTCCCGAAGACACCTACGAAGCCTTCCTCTCCGCGCCGGTAATTTCGCGCCGTGGGGTGGAGGGGGTTATCAACGTGCAGCATCGCGATCCTCATTCCCATACCGGAATCGAAATGGAGCTTCTCACCAGCGTGGGCGAGCAGTTGGGATGCCTACTGATGCTCTCGCAGACAGAGAAGGCAGCGAATGAGAGTGTGGACTTGGTTCGCGCCAACGGCTGAACTGATTCGGCCACAGATGAACACAGATGAACACAGATGCCGGCAAGGTTTCTTATCGGCGTTCAGCGGTGTTCATCTGTGGCTGGTTACCGTAACGAATCGCGCCGAACAGAGAAGGCAGCGAATGAGAGTGTGGACCTGGTTTGCGCCAACGGCTGAACGGATTCGGCCACAGATGAACACAGACGAACCCAGATGCCGGAAAAGTTTCTTATCGGCGTTCAGCGGCGTTCATCTGTGGCTGGTTACCGTAACGAATCGCGCCGAACAGAGAAGGCAGCGAATGAGAGTGCGGGCCTGGTTCGCGCCGAAAAGTTTTTTATCTGTGTTCATCTGTGTTCATCTGTGGCTGGTTCCGTTTTGTTCAGCCGCGCCGCGCTGGAACATCCAGTACCTTTACGATCGCGCCGATTCCAACTTCGCCATTGAAGATCTGGAGTGTCCCACCACGCGGCACTGCGTGGCTGCCGGGTTGATCGACGACAAGCGAGGACACCAGCAGGGCACGGTGGTGGTTTCAAGCGACGGCGGTCTGCACTGGTCGCAGTACCAGGTGAAGGAACGGCCGCTTGCGCTTTTCTTCTTGAACGACAGCCTGGGTTGGATGGTTACCGATCGCGGGCTTTGGTCGACGGCGGAAGGCGGCCGCTCCTGGATCAAACTGGAATCCCGCAAGGGGATTTTGCAGAGCTGGTTCTTGGATGCCAATCACGGCTACATAGCGGGACTGAAGGGCCTGGTTCAGGAGACTGCCGACGGCGGCAAAACGTGGACTCAGTTGCAGGCGTCCGGCCACGCTCCCGACGCCACTCTGAACTACGACATCATCTCGTTCCACGGGATGCACGGCGTCATCCTGGGCGTCGCCGACAACTCGGCGTCGGTTCTGTTCGATCCCAGCCCGGAATCCGCGAAGGTTGGAAAAATAACAGTGCTCGAAACCTTGGACGGCGGCAAGACGTGGACCTCCAGCATGTTCCCGATCAACGGCGAGCTAGCTCAGTTGCGTATGTCCGAGAAATCCCTGGTTACGCTCATGTTGTATTCGGATCCGAAATATCCGGTGGCCTCGGCGGTGTACGAGACGCCCTTGGGACAAAAAGGGGGGCGCATGATTTTTGCCGAGCGCGACCGCGCCGCCACCGACATCGCGCTGCTGGGCGACGGCGGCGCCGTTCTGGTGACGATTCAACCGCCCGGAAATTCCACGCAGGTTCCCATTCCAGGCAAAGTGAAGATATTCCGTAGCGGCAATCGAAAAGTCTGGGAGGAAATGGACGTGGACTATCGCGCGGTGGCGCAACGCGCGCTCATTGCGGCGCCCGACGCACAGCACATGTGGGTGGCCACCGATACCGGCGCCATTCTGGGGCTGGTGGAGTAAAAACATCCACGCGAGCGGTTGTTTTATCCACATTTTGTTCACAGTGGAAATCTCGCAAAGTATTGATTCTATGCAATATAAAAGTTCTGGAAATTGTATTGTCATCGGCATTTAACAGTTGACTCCCATCTGCTTTCGCGCAATCATGGACCTGGTTCCAAGAGGTTCAGAGAGCAGTAAGCCTGGTGAACGGGAGCGAACCTGGAGCGGCGATCCGAGCGCGCTTAGTTAATAAGACTAATTAACGCGTTCGGGGAGTAAAGGGTTATCGGGCCGGGCACAAAGGTAAGGTTCTCAGATCGCGCCGCCGACCGAGCGCTATGATCCCGCAGGGATGAGAGTCCCGAAGGGGAGCGAAAGTTGGATGGACGTTTGAGAGTTCTGGGCTTGCGAGACGGCAACGGGTTTTAAGCGACGATCATCCCTAATCGCGTGAAGAGCGCGGCGGAGGATGGGAGCTTGAAATCGAACGAGCTGGAAGAAAAGCTCAGAATTTCGCCGAAGAGATAGGCCAGGAGCGCCGACCTCACCGCGGTGGTTCTCGAAGGGGAACAGTCGCTGTGGGCGAGCGAAAGGCCGTTTCGAGGCGTTGGCTTCTAGCAGGTGGCAAGGCAAGCGAATTCTGGAGCACTGAGCCGTAGCCGGTCACAAGAAAGACGGTTACGGGGAGCAAGAGAATACGGCTTCCCCCACGCTGCATGCTATGCTCTGGCCGCGCATGCCGGCCGGGGAGCGGATTGCCGCCTGGGTCACTTGGAACCTTTTTTCTTTTCACCGGCCTTCCCCTAGCCGCCTTCCCCTAGCCGGATTCATCCAAGATCTACTGCCGCCGCACTGGAACTTTCAACGATCCTGCCAAGCCCGTAGAAGGATCGCGAGCCAGCACGCGCAGACTGCCGTCGGAAGCGGGGATGCCGGCGATACTTACTGCAAATCCGCCCCCCAGAGCCTCCGCCAGCTCCGTATCGGTGAGATGGAATTCTACTGTGCGGAAGCGCACGTCCCCTCCCAGCGAATACGCAAGATCGATCTTTCCTACCGACCGGCCGCCTTCCCGTTCCAGATGCACGTCATGCAGATCCACCACCACGCGCACTCGATAGAGACCAGGCCGGGTATCGGGCGTGAGCTGAGCAGTAAGGCCGATTGCGGTGGCATCGAGAGGGTTTTGAAGAAGATCCGCAAGGGCGTCGGCGATAGGCGGCACAATGGTCGCGAATGCTTGTTTCGTAGCGAGATATCCGGGCCTGTAGCGGACTTCCAGATGGGCGGATTTCTCGTTGGCAACAGTCACCGTTAAGCGATGGAACTTGCCGTCCAGAAAATCTTCAGACGGATAATAGCCGAGCGAATAGGCGCTGCGGGAGTCTTCTTCGGCGGTCTCGAGGGCCGCTTGCATATCGCCGGCATCGTCGAAGCCTGCGCCGCCCGTGGGAGCAGCCAGAGCGCGCACAGCGTGCTGCATGGCCATAATATCGGGCGCTCCATATCCAACGGTACGAATCAGGACCGGATACAGTGCGATGTTGGCCTGGAGCAACATGCCCATGACGGCGGGAGGCACCAGCGGCTCCTCCTTCACCCAAATCAGGTTCCTGCGGCCCGGCATTCCGGAAAGATGCTGGACGATGCGCCGCAAGGCTTCGAGCGTGGTGTACTCGTTATTCGCGGCATAAACCTGGGCGGTGAGTCCGGAGAGGTTTTCGACCGAGCCCTTGTTCATTGCAGCCGACCGGGCGTCTTCCCGTCTCCCTCCCGGGTCAATCTCGCCCATCATATCGACCGGGAAATCGGACAGAGCGTCGGCGACGTTCGCGGGCATCAAATCCCGGCCCGAATCGAGATGCGCCAAGGCCCCCAGCAGCTTCGCGGGATCGTCAGTGAACTCCTGCAATACGTGCAGATTCTTGCCGAGTGCGTAGATGGCCACGCGGTCCCGCGGACCCAGGGACCGGATTAGTTTGAGGATTTCCTTACGCTCGTAAGCTTTGTAATCGAAGCGCGTATTGAGCTGATCGAAGAGCAGCACGGTGGCGTTCCCGAGCGATTCGCCAAGGCTGTCGACGCGGTTGGAAACGGCTCCACTCGCCAGCGGAACCAGCGGCTGTTTGGTATTCGCCTGGCCGGCGCGGAACACGCCGATGCGTTGAGGTATGCCCTGATCGAGGAGTGTAAAAGCGTCGCGCGTCAAGCCGGTGACCGGGCCATGCTTGTCACGGACCACTACCTCCACTTCCACCAAACGTGTGCCGGCATGGAATGTGGCGGGCGTTTGCAATCCGGCCGCGATTGCCAAACTCCCGAAACCAGCGACGATCCGCGGAAGTGTCATAGGCCGCGCATTGACCTACTTTCTCTGCGTATGCAATACCGGCGCAGCGTTGCGCTGCACGTAATCGTGGCGATAGCCTTCTAAAGCTTTCACCAGCTCGTCGACCACGGTTCCACGGTTCTGAATGTGCAGGCCTTCGATGGACACCGCGGGCAACAAGTCGCGCGTGGTGGAGGTGATGAAGACCTGGTCGGCGCGCTCCAGGTCTTGGGGGGTTAGGGCACGCTCCATCACATGGATCCCGGGGACGCGCACCACGTCCAGCAACAGCTCGCGAGTTACGCCGGGAAGACAGCCCGAATCGAGCGGCGGCGTAACTACCTCGCCTCTGGTGGCAACGAAGATGTTGGCCGATGTGCACTCGCTGACTTCGCCGCGTTCGTTCAACAGCACCGCCTCGTCGAAGCCTCGCTGGTGCGCTTCCTCGTACCAGGTGAGGTTTTGGGACCAAGACAATATCTTGCATCCGGAAAATTCGTTCGCCGCGTAGCGCGCATTCGGTTTCAGGGCCAGCCGAACGCTGCTTCCCCAGGGGTTCAAATCCTTGGTGAAAGCGAGCACGTCGAAGTCCCGCTCCAGGTCAGGACCTTCGAACATCCCGCCGCGGTTGCGAACCACCATCACACGCAGCGTGGCGTTCCAGGCGGAATTGGCCTCCACCAATCGAAGGATCTGCGACTTTAACTCCGCCGGATCGGTCGGAAACGGTACGTGCATCTTCGCTGCATCGCGCTGCATGCGTTCCCAGTGCCGCTCGAACGCGAAGGGCACGCCGTCGGCCACGCGCAGAGTGCTGAACACGCCCCAGCCATTCAGCAGACCCACTTGACCCGGGCTCAGGCTCTTCTCATGCGCGTCCAGAATGGCGCCGTTGTGAAGCAGGAAGCGATGCATATCTCAATGGTATCTCGTATCGGATGGTTGCCCGGACGTTGAAACTGTGGCGGCCCGTTGCGGCGGTTGACGGTGCTCACGCGGCAGGCTAGGGTAAAGCCATGGATGTAACCGTGCAGATTCGTGACGACCGCGCCCGCCGGAGGGGTGCAGTCGGCGATCTGCCGGCGTCGCGCGCTGCAAGCGCTGGCTGCCGAAGAGTACAGCTACGGCGGCTCACGAAACCCGACCTAAGGCGGCTTCTCGGATTTGAAACCGGCCACCAGATCGACGAATTCCTGAAGGCATACCAGGTGTTCGAGGAATATACGCTCGAAGACCTGGAGAGCGAGCGTGAGGGTTTGCGGCGCCTCGGTTTTTGATGCCGGTGCAAATCGATAAGATCGACCGCTACCTCGATTGTTGGAGAAGATATTGATCCCCTCGGTAGTGCGCGACGAGTTGCGCCACCCTTCGGCGCCCGAAGCGGTTCGAAACTGGATCCAAATTGACCCCCGAATGGCTTGAGTTCGTTGGACCAAGGTGAGCGGTTGGCAACCGCGCTTGGGCTCTCTGTGAGGCGCGGCCGCAGCGCGGGCAAAAGGGTTCGAGGTAACCGGTACACTCGGTGTTCTCGATCTCGCCGCCCGCCGCGGCATCGTTGATCTGGCTGACGCCCTAGCGCGGCTCCGGACTACGAATTTCCGGCGGCGAGAGGAACTATTCGACGCGCTGCTCATGCAACATCGCCGGGATCATTAGACAAAGAGATGTTGGCCTGGTGTCGTCCGGCTCTGCGGCCAAGCCCCAGCCATGGGCCGAATTCTGTAGAATGAAATTTCACGCCGCGAACGACTTTTTCGCCCGAGGCGATGAAGCCGTTACTTACAGACAGGAGTTCAGGAGTTCAATGCCAGTTACACAAGCGGGGCTCGAAGGAATTGTTGCCGCCGAGTCGAATATCTGTTTCATCGATGGAGATCTGGGGATCCTGAGTTACCAGGGTTTCAACATCCACACTCTGGCCGAGCACGCCACGTTTGAGGAAGTGATTTACCTGCTTTGGCACGGCAAACTGCCCAAGCAGGCCGAGCTGGACGCGCTGAAAGCGGAACTGGTTCGTTACCGGCCGATACCCCAAGAGGTGGCCGAGTTTCTCGGGAAGGTCTCGAAAAGCACTCCCATGGACGTCCTGCGCACGGCCGTCTCCATGCTGGGCCTCTACGATCCGAAAGCGCGCGACAATTCCATCGAGGCGAATGTCGAGAAGGCGGCGCGCTTGATGGCGCAGACGGCGACCATTGTCACCACCTTCGATCGGCTTCGGACAGGCAAGCCTCTGGTGGAGGGCGATCCGAAGCTGGGCTTCGCGGCCAACTTCCTTTACACGCTCACCGGCAAGAAGCCGGACGACGTGATGGAGCAAGTGTTCGATGTCGCGCTCATACTGCATGCCGACCATGAATTGAACGCGTCCACATTTGCGGCACGCGTGGTGGCGGCCACTTTGTCCGATATTCACTCTGCGGTTACCGCCGGAATTGGAGCGCTGAAAGGTCCGCTGCACGGCGGCGCCAACGAAGACGTGATCCGCATGTTGCTGGATGCCGGTGACGAGCGCACCGCTCTGGCGCACGTGCAGGACATGCTGGCGAACAAGAAGAAGATTCCCGGCTTCGGCCATCGCGTTTATCGCACCGAAGATCCTCGCGCTACGCACCTGCGCGTGCTGTCGGAGGAACTGGGGCGTCGCACCGGTCACCTGGATCTGTATCTCACTTCCAAGAAGATCGAAGAAACCATCAAGGAGCAGAAGCACCTGAACGCGAACGTGGATTTCTATTCGGCGTCCACTTACTATTCGCTGGGAATTCCGATCGACCTGTTCACGCCCATCTTCGCCGTCAGCCGCATGTCGGGTTGGACCGCGCACGTGCTGGAGCAATACCGCAACAACCGGCTGATCCGGCCGCGCGCGGATTACACGGGCAAGCCGGTGGGAGAGAAGTGGATTCAAGCGATCGTAATGCAGAGACACAGATAAACACCATACGACAATGTTTTATCTGCGTTTATCCGTGTTCATCTGTGGCTAGATCCTTAAAATGCATGATCTCTCGTTTTTCCGGGCCAATCTGGATTCGATTGCACAGCGTCTGGCCACGCGTGGCTATCAACTCGATGTGCGAACAGTTCCGGGCTTTGGATACGGACCGCCGCGCGGCCCTGACCGAGGCCGAGCAACTCAAAGCGCGGAAGAACGAGCTGAGCGCGCAGATCCCCAAGTTGCGCGCCGCGGGCCAGGATATCTCAGCCCTCCAGCAGGAGAGCCGCACCATCGGCGAACGCGTCGCGGCGCTGGATGAAAAGGCCAAGGCCGCCGACGAATCCTTTCGCGATTTGATGGCCGGCGTCCCCAACATCCCGCACGAGTCCGTGCCTGTGGGCAAGAGCGCGGACGACAACGTCGAAGTGCGCCGCTGGGGCCAGCCTCGCCAGTTCGATTTCGAACCCAAGGCGCATTGGGATCTGGGCCCGGAGTTGAAGATCCTGGATCTGGAGCGCGCCACCAAGATCACCGGCGCGCGGTTTGCGGTTTACTGGGGCATCGGCGCGCGACTGGAGCGGGCGCTCATCAATTTCTTTCTGGACGTTCACACCCGCGAGCACGGATATACCGAAGTGCTGCCGCCGTTTCTGATCAATTCGGCCAGTTTGTTCGGCACCGGGCAGCTTCCCAAATTCAAGGAAGATCTGTTTAAAATCGAGAACACCGATTTCTGGCTGGCGCCCACGGCCGAAGTTCCGGTCACCAATCTTTTTCGCGACGAAACTTTGAACGCCGCCGATCTCCCCATTTCACTGTGCGCCTACACGCCCGTGCTTGCGCAGCGAAGCCGGTTCCTACGGCCGCGACGTGCGCGGCATCATCCGGCAGCACCAGTTCCAGAAGGTGGAGCTGGTGAAGTTCACGCTTCCCGAGCAGAGCTGGAACGAACACGAGAAGCTGACCGCGGACGCAGAGGATATCCTGAAGCGCTTGGGGCTGCCCTTCCGCACGGTGGTTCTTTGCACCGGCGACATGGGCGCAGCATCGGCCAAAACCTACGACCTGGAAGTCTGGCTGCCGGGCCAGAGCGCCTACAAAGAAATTTCTTCGTGCTCCAATTTCGAAGCCTACCAGGCGCGGCGAGCTTCCATTCGCACCAAATCGGGCAAGGGAAAGACCGAGTATGTCCACACGCTGAATGGCAGCGGGCTGGCGGTGGGGCGCACCTGGGTGGCGATAGTGGAGAACTATCAGCAAGCCGATGGCAGCGTGATAGTGCCTGAAGCGCTTCGTCCCTATGTGGGCGTGGATTGCCTGCGGGCCGAGTCACAGACCTTCCACTAAATTTCAGTCATCCGAAGTCTTTGCCGCACTGAAAGTTGATTCGCTCCAGCGCTCTGCTGGGTGCTCTGTGCCCGCGGAATCCATGAGTAATCTGAAGCCGGAATCCATCCCGATTAAGGCATGGTCCTGGAGGAAGAATGTTCCGTTTCAAACCCTGCTTGCTGTGCGTACTTGCATTCAGCATGAGACTGGGGGCAACTCCGCCCCTTACCACCATCAGCGATACGCTCTTCAACGCGGACGGAACATATTTCAACGGCGTTGTTGTTATCTCCTGGCCCAGTTTCGAGGCCTCCGATACTTCCAATATCGCCGCTTCCAGCCAGAACGTTACGATCAACAATGGAATCCTGTATGTCCAATTGATCCCGACCACCAATGCCAACACGGCCGCCGTCTATACCGTCCAATTCACCAGTTTGGGCGTCACACAGTTCACGGAGGCTTGGGCCGTGGCCCCCAGCGATTTTCCTCTGCGGGTGCGCGATGTGCAACTGGCGCCGGGATCGGTGAGCGGATCGGCGCCAGCGGCAGTCACTCTCATCAGCATTGCCGACGTCACCGGCCTCCAGAGCGCCCTGAACGTACGGCCACCGGAAGGAACCAGCTTTGGCATCTCCCGATCGGCGGTGATCGACGCCACAGGTGCTATCGACGGAGCCGCCGGCAACCTTTCCGACTGTCTGCACGTGGACGGAACCTCGGGCCCGTGCAGCAGCACCTCCGTCACTTTCATCGATGGCGAGGTTCCATCGGGAACCATCAATGGCTCCAACACCATATTCACTTTGGCTAATATCCCGAATCCGGCCATCAGCCTGGCGCTGTTTCGCAACGGCCTGCTGCTGACACAGGGCGGGGATTATACGCTGTCATCTAATGCCATCACTTTCTTAGCTGGCGCCGTGCCGCAGACCAACGACGTCCTGGCGGCGTTCTATCGTTTGTCGGTGAGCATTCCCGGGGTGGGGTTCGTCGATCAGGTGGCGCCCAGCGGCGCCATCAACGGCGTCAATCCGGTGTTTACGCTCGCGCAGGCGCCTAGCCCCAGCACCAGCCTGGCGCTCTATCGGAACGGCCTGCTGATGACCGCCGGGGTGGATTACACGCTCAGCGGCGCCGTGATCACGTTTATGACGGGTTTGGCGCCCCAAACCAGCGACACTTTGAGCTGCTCCTATCGAATCGTGCCGTAATTCCACTAGTAGATCGAAAGTATTAAGGGTGTTTGCCCCCTGAGCTACGGCATTTTCTTAGTTGCTCGTAGCTTGCATCTGGTTCAAGATGGAAACATACCGTTGGAGGATCAGGCCGAGTAGGCGGAGGACATTATGCGCGCGTGGCTGCGACGTTTGTGGAACAACCGGGGCGGGCAGGATTTGATCGAGTATGCACTTCTTGCGGCTGCCATCGCGGTCATTGTAGCCGGCTTTCTTCCACCCGCAGTGATGCCTTCGGTGAGCACCATTTTCTCCAAAATCACGAGCACTCTGGCTCTTAGCTAATCCTCCGGTTTCGTTCGAACCCCCAAGATCAATATCGCGGCCAGTACCGAAGCCCCCGTCAGGTACCAGATGCCGGCCGAGTAGCTGCCCGTGGCGGTGCTTAACGCCCCCAGCAAATACGGCCCTACGAATCCTCCCAGGTTGCCCAGGCAGTTGATTGCGCCGATGGACGCCGCCGCCGTGGCGCCTCCCAGCAAGGAGGCCGGTAAGGCCCAAAAGGCTGGCAAGCGCGCACTGATTCCGATGCCGGCCAGTGAAAACATCGCCACGCTGAGCACGATGTGGTCGCCTGCCCACACGCTCCCCGCCAAACCAGCGGCCAGGGCGAGATAGGCTGCCGCGGTATGCCATCGCCGTTCCCGCATGCGATCCGAACTCCAGCCCAACAGCAGCATGACGGGCCAGGAAGCCAGAAAGGGCAGGGCAGCGATCATGGCCACCTGGAACGATCCGAACCCCGAGAGCTTTTGAATCATTTTGGGCAGCCAGAAGCTGAAACCGTACTGCGCGCAAGCGCCAAAGAAGTACACAGAGGTGAGCAGCGCCACGTCGCGGTTTTGGAATACCTGCCAGAACGCGCGCCAGGGTGATATGCGCGGACCTTTGGCGCAAGCTTCGCGCTCCAGTTCCTGGCTGATCCAGGCGCGCTCGTCGTCAGGGAGCCAATGGGCATCGCGCGGCCGATCGGTGAGGTAGAACAGCGCCACAAATCCCGCGATCACGGCCGGGATGCCTTCTAACACCAGCAACCATCGCCAACCCGAGTAACCGAGCCAATGAATGTTCAGCAGCGCGCCCGAGATGGTAGCGCCGATCACCTGCGCGATCGGGATGGCCGACATGAACACAGCCATGGCGCGGGCGCGATCCCGTTCCGGATACCAGTGCGTCAAGTAAACGACGATGCCGGGGAAGAATCCGGCCTCGGCGATTCCGAGGATGAAGCGCGCCCAATAAAATTGGTGGGCGGTGTGGATGAATCCGGTGAGCGAGCCAACCAGTCCCCAGGAAATCATGATGCGCGCGATCCATTTGCGGGCGCTCCACAGCTCCACCAGCAGCGTTCCGGGAATCTCCAGCAGTACATAGCCGGCGAAGAAGATGCCGGAGCCTAACCCGAAGACGCGGTCCGAGAATCCGAGTTCACGCGTCATATCCAGGCCGGCAAAACTGACGTTGATACGATCCAGGAAAGCGATGATGTACAGCAGAAACAGGAACGGCAGCAAGCGCCGGTTGATGTGGCGACGCGTTCGTTCAGCGACGGAGGCGGACTCGCGCGTGGGAGTCATCGGGTCGAACGCCAGGATATCAAGCTATTCAGCGGCGTTGTTCGATCCCTGGCTTCTCAGATTGAATGCCCAGCCGATTTTCGAGAATGCGGACCAGGTTCTGCAATTCCGTTTCGCGTGCGCGTTCCTTGCCCAGGTCTTCCTTCAGTTGCTGGACCTGCTGTTGCAACGCATCGCGCTCGCTGTCAGGCGCCGCTGATGGGCTGCTTGTCAAAAGCTGAGGTGGTTCGGTGGGCGCGTGGAACAGCGGCGCGAAGAACCTGGTGGAATCATGCAGCGGCTCACCGTTGGCGGGATAAATAGTCATCACGAAGCTGACGTCGCCCGATTGCGGCAGATAGGACATTTTGCCCGCGTGCAGTTGATCGGCGGTGAGAGAAACCTGCGAGTTCTTGCCGCCATCTTGGATCTCAATCTCGGCCCGATCGGAATCGCGAACCGCGCGCGAACTAACGTCCCAGGCCAGTTGCACGGTCTGTGCTTCATTGGACGCGCGCAGCGCGATAGCGGAGTTGGGCGACGGAGCGCGCCGCTGATACAGCATAAATCCGGCGATCCCAAGCGCTAGAAGGATGGGTATAGCCCACAACCAACGTTCGTGCGTGGGAACTCGTTCCTCAACTTCAAAGCTGGGAGACGGAAAGCTGGAGGAGGGAAGGACGGGCGCCGCCGTCAGACTTACCGGTTTGGCTGGCTCAACGGGCGTCCTCATCGAAGGCGGAGGGGGCTGCGGCGCGGGGGCGTCGGCTTGCACAGGTTGCGCGATCGGGGCCGGCTGCGCCTTCTCCACGGATTGCAGTGCAGCCTTCGGCTCTGGAGGAGCAACCACCGTCGGGGACGGGCCCGGCTGCAATGGTTTCAGCTCAAAACATTGGTAGCTGGATTCCGATTGCACTTTCTGGTCGGCCTCGCGCACGAAAAACCCAGCCTGCGCGCATCCGCCGCCTTGCGGGCAGATCACCAGCGTCACTTGCCACCCTTCCGGAAAGAAGCCGTTGTATGTTTCCAGATCGGTGGGTGACAAGGAAACAGCGCCATTCAAATGGGAAACGAACCAGCCGAGCGGCCGAAGATCTTTCAAGTCGGGATTCTGCCGGGCCATTTCCAACTGCACGGCCAGGTTCATGCGATCGTTGTAAGACAATCGCAGACCCTCGCCCTGGGTATGCTCGCAAGCAATCGGCCGCCAGGTGAGGATGCGGATCAGGTCGTCGCGGCGAGTTCCGAAGAGAACGCCACCCACCTCTTGACCGCCGCTCGAAAGCTGTAACAACTCGTCACAGGCGAAGGCGCGGATCTCGTCGATCACTTCCGGTGGATATTCGATCGCCCTCGGGAACTGCGGAACGCGCCAGGAAACAAATTGGAAATGTAGGCCAGATTCTTTTACTTCCATGATAGAAGAAAGTTCCTATATTATTAATGTTCACCGCGGCTGCGGAAGTGTCGTCGTCGCCCTGGTCCTGCTCTTCGTGCAAGTGATAATAGTACGTGATTCCACCCATGGCGATCGAAAACAGCAAGATGCCCGCAAACCAGCCGATGCTGCGGAGCGTCCAAACTTTTTGCCGTTCCACAATGCTCGCCGTAAAACGCACGCAACACCAGGCCAGTCCCACGATGCAAATCAACTTGGTATACCAGGGCATCAGATCGAGATGACCTTCTCCCCCGATTTCGCTCCAGACGCTGATAATGGCGATCAATGCGATGAGGAACTCCAAAGCGTAGGCCAGGCGCAGCCAGGATGGATCTAAGCGGGATGGACTTAAGGAAGACGGATTCAATGGAACCGGAGCGGGAGACGCCTCAGCCGGCGCGGACAAATCCGGCAAAAGTTCTTCGCGTAGCGCCGCGGGGACCGGCTCGGTTATTTCGGTTGGATTCACTTTACTTCCCAACGTATCATGTTCTCTTTCCCGTAACGATATTTTTGAGCGCTTTTCTTCTTTTTCAACTGCAGCCGATGGTGGGACGTTACATCCTGCCCTGGTTTGGGGGCGGACCCGCCGTCTGGACTACTTGCTTGCTGTTCTTCCAGGCCTGCCTGCTGGCCGGTTACGCGTATGCGCACTGGCTCGGCGCGCTCGCGAACCTGCGCGTCCAAGCCGGTATTCATATGATGCTGTTGCTGGGGTCGCTCGCGTTTCTGCCCTTGCACCCGAGTGCGGCCATCTGGAAGCCGGCTTCCGCAGCGGATCCGTCGGGCCGGATCTTACTTCTGCTAACGGTGACAGTGGGCGGTCCGTACCTGTTGTTGTCGGCGACCACGCCATTATTGCAGCGCTGGTTTACGATCGACCATCCCCGCAAATCGCCCTGGCGATTGTACGCTCTTTCGAATTTCGGATCGT
The DNA here is from genome assembly GCA_963735145.1 of Bryobacterales bacterium. Taxonomy (GTDB): domain Bacteria; phylum Acidobacteriota; class Terriglobia; order Bryobacterales; family Bryobacteraceae; genus Palsa-89. The sequence goes on from CAVTJS010000005.1 coordinate 907,943, forward strand.
TCCTGGCGCTGGTGAGCTATCCGTTTGTTTTCGAGCCGCTGCTCCGGTTGCGAACGCAAGGTTCCATTTGGTCGGGGTTGTACCTTGTTTTCGCGGTATTGTGCGGATGTGCCGCGTGGCGCTTGCGGTTTCTGAAACCCGCGCCAGCGCCGGCGAGCGGCGAGCTCGAATCCGCGAAGCAGCCCACCCTGGGCACGGTGCTGTTCTGGCTGGGCCTTTCCGCCTGCGGATCCACGTTGCTGGTGTCCACCACCAATCAAATCTCGCAAGACATCGCGGTGAGCCCGTTCCTGTGGGTGGCGGCGCTGGGGATCTATCTGTTCACATTCGTGCTCGCATTTGAAAGCGACCGATTCTACCGGCGGACCGCGTTCGCCATCGCGGCCGGAGTTTTAGCTCCCATTGCTTGCGCGCTTCCCACCATATCGATTGGGCTGTCGCTGCGCTGGCAACTGGTGGTTTATCTCGCGGCGTTGTTCGTCACCTGCATGATCTGCCAGGGCGAACTGGCGCGATCCCGTCCCTCGCCGCGTTATCTCACCGCGTTTTACTTGACCATCGCCGCCGGAGGCGCACTGGGTGGCGTTTTCGTCGCCCTCATCGCGCCCCGGTTGTTCACCGAGTTCAGCGAGTATCAAATCGGCTTGGCGGCCACTTGTTTGCTGGGCTTCGTGGGATGGATGCGAACGGGCGCGCTCGCTCAATGGACCAGCCGTAATTTCGCGGTGCGCCTGCCTCTGATGGCGCTGTTAATGGGAGGCTCCACTGCGATTGTCGCTACCGTGAGCATCGGCAAACCGGGCGCCGTCGTAAGCGCGCGCAACTTCTACGGCATACTGCGAGTGATGGCGCGCCAGGATGACAACGGGCCTTTTCGCGAACTGCAGCATGGCCGCACCCGGCACGGGTTTGAATACCTGGAAGCCGCGCGAAGAGACTGGCCGACGTCTTATTACGGTCCGCATAGCGGCATTGCCATGGCGCTCAATGCGCTGGATAAGCCGAACCGGCGGATTGGCGTGGTTGGCCTGGGAGCCGGCACGCTGGCGGCGTGGGGACGCCCGGGCGATCAGTTTCGCTTCTACGAAATCAACCCCGACGTGGAGAACATTGCGCGGACTTGGTTTTCTTTCCTGAGCGACTCGAAGGCGCAAACCGAAGTGGTGTTGGGCGACGCGCGCGTGCAACTGGAACGGGAGTTGGACGCTGGACGGTCGCACGATTTCGATTTGATCGCGGTGGACGCGTTTTCGAGCGATTCGATACCCATGCATCTGCTGACGGCGGAGTGCGCGGACATTTATCGGCGGCGATTGGCGCCCGGCGGCGTGCTCGCGCTGCACATATCCAATCGGGCGCTCGAGCTGGATCCGGTGGCTCGCGGCATGGCGCGCTATCTGGGATGGACGGCGGTCGAAATCGTGTCCAAAGACGATGACAAAATCGGCGAGAACAGCTCGCGCTGGGTGATCATGACGTCGAACCAGGATTTTCTCGAGCGAGCGGGCTGGGTGCAACTTGGTTCGCATTGGAGCAGCCGCGCGCCTATCACTTGGACCGACGATTTCGCCAGCCTGTGGCACGTGCTGAAGTTCTGATCTTACACACCCGACGCGTCAATGATCAACGCGACTGTTGCGGCAGACCGTTCTTGTCATAGAGCAGAGCGGCGTGGTCACTGGATTTGACGGGTCTCTTCAGCTGAGCAGCGCAGCGTTTTCCGATTTCCAGCAGCTCGGCGCTCAGCGGCGCGTCGCCATTCGGTGGGCCTCTCTGCTCTTAATGTTCAAAGACATGGGTTGCCATCGGATTACTGCAGCAACGGACCCAAAGCGGGTAGCGGCACCGCGCTTTCCTTCAACGCCGCGTCATGGAACTGCTCCAGTTGAAAGGCCGAGCCTTTACTCTTCTTGTTGTACTGCTCCCGGGTATCCAGCCACCCGCGCCAGCCGAGGAAGTACATCGGAAGCTGGCACGAAGATAACTGCGCGCGCTGGAACTTGCCGGTGGCTTCTTCTTTCTCCTGGAACGTGTCGTTCATCATCAAATCCAGCGCCTGTTGTTCGGTCATGCCCATGGTTTGCAGCCGGATGTCGAGAATGGCATTCGCGATGGACCGCAGCAGTTGCTTCATCATGGAAAGCCGCAGCTCCGGGCTGTTGTTCAGGAAGCCTTCGTCCGACATCATCTGCTGCGTGTACAGGGCCCAGCCTTCGATGTAGGGGCCGTTGCCGTAGATGCTGCGGAGCACGCGGCGCGATTTGGGCTCCAGCGCGTTTGCGAACTGGAACTGCACGTAATGGCCGGGCATGGCCTCATGAATGGTGATCTCCATCATGCCGTAGCGATTGTACTCGCGCAGCTTGGATTCGATGCGCGCCTTGGGCCAGTTGGTCGGGATGGGCGTCACCCAATAAAATGCACCCAGTTGCGGCTCCAGCGCCGGCGCGGCGTTGAATCCGGCCACCGAATAGATGCCGCGCATGAACTCGGGCGTGGGGATCACTTGCAGGTTCGCGCTTTGAGGGAAATCCACGAGATGTTTCTCGCGCACAAAGTTGGTGGCTTCCTCCAAATCCTTTTTGGCCTGGTCCATATAATTCGCGGGCGTGGTGTGCTGCTGCGCGATTTTGTCCAGAGCGGCCTTTACGGTTTCGGGCGCGGCTAATTTCGCCATCTGCTCGCGCACGTCCTTCAGTGCGGCTTCCGCTTCGGCGAGCACCTGCTCGGGCTTCTTTCCGGAAATCAGGGTATAGGCGAACTTCTGGTCGTACTTCTCTTTTCCGAGCCGCCAATCGCTGGTCTTTTTCGACAGATCGTCCGTCAGGAATTTCGTGAACCCACGCAGAGCTTCCAGAGCCGGTCCAGCGGCGCGGTCGTAATCCGCCTTCAACGCGTCCGGCGCTTTGGCGCGCAGAGTCTTGTCGATCAGATCCAAATTGCCTTCATTCTCTTCCCGCGCCACGCGATTCCAGATTTCCGGCGCATCGACCAGGTTCGCCTGGCCCTGCTGCATCAGGGCCGGAATCTTTTGCAACCGCTGGATGATCCCTTGATAACGCTGATCCAGGGGAGCGTACTCCAGTACAAACGGATTAAACAGCGCGTTGCCGACCAGTTCCACATACACGGTCGGATTATGGCGATAGCTTTGGATCTGGTCGAGTTCCAGGAGCTCCAGATTCACCGCGTTGTCGATGATCTGGTAATCGGCGCGGTCTTCAGGCGAAAGCGAGTCTTGTTGGATGGCGGCCACGCGGTTGTGAATGTCCGAATAGAACTTATGCTGCTGGTCGATGCCCGCCATGCTGAAATCATCCAGCTGGTTCTCGAGATTCGCGCCCTTGTGCTGATGATAGCCGGCGGACGTCGCCGAGGTCGGCGAGAGAGCCAGCGATCCGTAAACGAAATCGTCGGTCAGGCTGGTCAGGTCCGGTTTGGCCGGCGCGGCTGGCTGCTGCGGCTTGCAGCTGGTAAGGCAAATCAAAGACCCAACCGCAAGAACTAAAGCTATATTAAGCAATTGCCGCATGGATTTTCTCCCGGTCTTCCGCTTCGCCGAATCTCGAACCCTCCAGGCTACTGTCGATATTGCGGAGCAGTCCCGTAAGCACTCCACCCGCGCCCACCTCAATGAATCGGGTGACGCCCCGCGAAGAAAGCTCTTGAATCGCTTCGGTCCAGCGCACCGGGTTGGGCACTTGTTGATACAAACCCTCACGGGCTTCGGCGCCGGTCCGAATCGCGCGCGCTTGCCAACCGTTCACCAGCGGCACGGCCAGATCGCGAAATTCGGTGGAATCCAGATCCGCCTTCAGACGTTGCTGCGCGGGCTCCATGAGCGGGCAGTGGAACGGTGCGCTGACCGGAAGCAGCAGCGCTCGCCGTGCACCAGCGGCTTTGGCCAACTCCACCGCTCGCTTTACGGCGTCGGCGTGTCCGGCGATCACCACCTGGTCGGGGGAATTGTAGTTCGCGGCAGTCACCACCTGGTCTTCGGAAGCTTCGGACAAGACGCCGTACAGCTTTCCATCAGGAAGCTTCAACAAAGCAGCCATGGCGCCCTCGCCCACTGGCACCGCCTCCTGCATATACTGGCCGCGCTTGCGCACCAGACGCACCGCGTCGGCGAATGCCAGCGATCCGGCGGCCACCAGAGCGCTGTATTCGCCCAGGCTGTGACCGGCCACAAAATCGGGGCGGAAGTTTTCCTCGTCCAGCACCTTCCACGCCGCGATGGAAACGGTCAGCAGCGCCGGCTGCATGTTCTCGGTCAACTGCAGCGTCTCGGCGGGACCTTCAAAGCACAGTTCGGTGAGCGAAAATCCAAGGGCCTCGTCGGCCTGGTCAAAAATCGCGCGGGCGCACGCAAAATTTTCCGCAAGGCTCTTTCCCATTCCAACGTATTGTGAGCCTTGCCCGGGGAAAACGAACGCTGTCTTCATAGCAGAGTGGATAGTTTCAGTTTAGCTACATGGTCCCACAATTTTCCAATCCTTTGGCCCATCGCTTGCGTCATATGCAGTGAGGAAGGAGGAGGCATGAACATTCAGACTCGCCCCCAAGCGCAGCAACCCGTGCCCCACTATGAGACCAAGGCGTTTGTTTACTGTCCCATCTGCACGCACACGGTGGAGGGGATCGTCGCCATCTCGGGCAAGACCGCCAAGGTGAAGCCAGGTCAAAAGTGCTCGCGTTGCTCGGCTGCTCTTGATCCGGCTTATATTATGCGGATGGACCGGGCGGCATAGCCCAGTCGCCCGAAGCAAATAGCGGAAAGACATGTTACTGTAGTTTCAGTTGAATGAAAAGGAAAACCACGGCGCGCCCTAATCCGGCGCCCACAGATCCGGTGCATGCAGAACGGGTAATCGACCCGAAGCTTCTGGACGAAGCGAAACGGTCGGTGATGGCCGACCAACCGAAGCATGTGGAAAAGTGTACGGTCTGCGGGGCAGGTTGCGCGCCCAATTCCACCGAAGGCCTGTGCTGGGTTTGCCGCCGGTTAAAAATCAGCGCGTGGCGCGATTCCGATCAGCAAAACGCTCAGGAGTAGCCGCAGCCCGCTCATAAACGAAGGCCCCCGCGGCTACGTCTTCCACTCCAATTCCAAGCGATTTAAAGATGGTAATTTCATTCGCGTCGAAGTGACGCTGGACGTTTTGAAGTTCCCGGACGTTGGCCCAATAATCATTCACGATGAGATCGCCTGCTTCGATCTTGGCCTGTTCGAGCGAATCGACGGCGATTAACCGAGCGCGTCGAACCAATTCCCCGGGCAATTCCCGGCGAGTGGCTACGTTTGAGCCCATGGCGTTGATCATGGTTCCGGGCGCGATCCAAGCATCTTCCAAAACCGGATCCTGTGAATTGGTAGCCGTGATGACAATTTGAGCGCCGCGAACGGCCTCCGCCGCTGAGCCGGCCGCCTGCGCGGAACACTCCTCGGCGAACTTCCGGCGCTTCTCTTCGTTCCTGCTCCAGACGCGCACCGTCTTGATGGGCCGGACCGCGCGAATGGCTTCCACCTGAGTTCGCGCCTGGAAACCTGAGCCAATCACGCCCAGCGTATCGGCTTGTGGATTCGCCAAAAGATCGGTGGCGTAGCCGCTAGCCGCGCCGGTGCGGATCTGTCCCAGGTGATTGGCTTCCATCTGAGCCAGGGGATTGGCAGTCTGCGCGTCGAACAGCAGGAAGAAAAAGTGCGCGCCGTATTGCCGATGTGCGGAGTAAATCTTTGTTCCGAAATAGTTTTGATAGGACCCGGCCATGCTGTGCAGCATGGCGCCCGTTTCCAGGATGAGGCGACGCCTGGGTTGGTTGATCGCCCGGCCTTGCGCCAGCGCTTCAAACGCGCTCCGCATGACGCCAATGGCTTCCTCGACGGACAGCAATGCGCGGACGTCCTCTTCGGACAAGTAGAGCATTCTGAAATGCTACTACTTCGTCACCGGGTCCGGACTCTCGGGATCGAGACCCAGTTCGAGGATGGCTGCTTTGGCGCGCTCCTTGTCGAACCCACCGTCACGGGCCAAGCGTGCGAGCGTGGCCGCAGCGATCGCTTCGGCGCCGTTCTCAAAGTGCTTGCGCAAGTGTTCGCGATTCTCGCTGCGTCCAAATCCGTCGGTTCCTAAAGTGACCAAGCGGCCGGGGAGCCAAGGCGCGATCTGGTCGGCGACCACTTTCATGTAATCGGTGGAAGCGATGATCGGGCCGGGCACTTTTTCGAGCGTTTCGAGCAGGTAGGGTTTGCGCTCCGGCTCGGTGGGATGCAAGCGATTCCAGCGTTCTACTTCGAGCGCATCACGCCTGAGTTCGTTGTAGCTGGTGACGCTCCAGACATCGGCCGCAACCTGATACTGCTCGGCCAGGATCTTCTGCGCGCGCAAGGCTTCATTCAGAATGGGGCCGCTTCCAAAGAGCTGGACTTGTGCGTTTCCGCTCTCGGCGGCCTTGTAGCGGTAGATACCGCGCAGGATTCCATCCGCCACGCCCTCTGGCATGGGCGGCTGAGCGTAGTTTTCGTTATAGATGGTCAGGTAATAGAAGCGATGCTCCATCTCCTGATACATGCGCCGGATGCCGTCCTGGATGATCACCGCGATTTCGTAAGCGTAGGCGGGATCGTAGCTGCGGCAAGTGGGCACTGTGCTCGCGAGCACCAGGCTGTGTCCATCCTGATGTTGCAAACCCTCGCCGGATAACGTGGTTCGGCCTGCCGTTCCGCCCATCAGGAAGCCCTTCCCGCGCGAATCGGCAAAAGCCCAAATCAAATCGCCGATGCGCTGGAACCCGAACATCGAATAATAGGTGAAGAACGGGATCATCGGCACGCCGTAGTTGGCGTAGGATGTGCCCGCGGCGGTGAAGGACGCCATGGAGCCCGCTTCGTTGATCCCTTCTTCCAGGATCTGGCCGTTCTTGGCTTCTTTGTAAAACAGGAAATTCTCGCTATCCACGGGTTTATAGAGCTGGCCGCGGCTGGCGTAGATGCCATACTGCCGGAACAGGCTCTCCATGCCGAAGGTACGCGCTTCGTCCGGAATGATGGGCACGATGTACTGGCCCAGGTCCTTGTCCTTGAGCAGCAGCGTGAGTACGCGCACGAAGGCCATAGTGGTGGAGACTTCGCGGCCCTGCGATCCGGCCACCGATTCGGCGAAGAGATCCAGCGGCGGCGACTGGATGGCGATCTTGGGCGCCGTAGCGCGCCGGCAAACTGCCACCCATCGCTTCCCGCCGTTCGCGGATGTAGCGCATCTCCGGACTGTCTTCCGGCGGCCGATAGAACGAAGTTGTATGGACCGTTTCCTCGGAAATGGGGATATCGAAGCGGCTGCGGAAGTAGAGCATCTCGTCTTCATTCAGCTTCTTCTGCTGATGGGTGACGTTGCGGCCTTCGCCGGCCTCGCCCAGTCCATATCCCTTGATGGTCTTGGCGAGGATGACGGTGGGAGAGCCCGTATTCTGCATCGCCCGCTTGTAGGCGTTGTAAGACTTTCAGCGGATCGTGGCCGCCGCGCCGCAGCGCGCCCACCTCCTCGTCCGACATGTGCTCCACCAGCTTGAGCAGCTCGGGATATTTGCCGAAAAATTCCTTGCGAGTATAAGCGCCGCCTTTGGCTTTGAAATTCTGATACTCGCCGTCGACGCACTCGTTCATCCGTTTGATGAGCAGGCCCGTGGTGTCGCGCGCCAGCAGGTCGTCCCAATTGCTGCCCCACAGCACTTTGATGACGTTCCATCCAGCGCCGCGGAAATGAGTTTCAAGCTCGGTGATGATCTGGCCGTTGCCGCGAACCGGCCCGTCCAGCCTCTGCAGATTGCAGTTCACCACAAAGATCAGGTTGTCTAATCGCTCGCGCGATGCCAGCGCGATCGCGCCCAGGGATTCCGGCTCGTCGGTTTCGCCGTCTCCCAGAAACGCCCAGATCTTGCGCGCGGTAACGGGTATGATGCCGCGGTTCTCCAGGTATCGCATGAAGCGCGCCTGGTAGATGGCATTGATGGGCCCGATGCCCATCGAGACCGTCGGAAACTGCCAGAAGTCCGGCATCAGCCAGGGATGCGGATAGGAGGAGAGCCCCGGATGCTCGCGCAATTCGTGCCGGAAATTCTCCAGATGTTTTTCGTTCAGACGGCCTTCGAGATACGCACGAGCGTACTCGCCGGGCGAAGCATGGCCCTGGAAATAGACAAAATCGCCGGGTTGATCGCCGTGCCGCGCGTGGAAGAAATGGTTGTGCCCCACTTCGGCCAGGGTGGCGAGCGAGGCGTAGGTGGAGATGTGGCCGCCGATTCCGCTGTCGTGCTTATTGGCGCGCACCACCATGGCCATGGCGTTCCAGCGGATGAGGCTTTTGATGCGGCGCTCAATGTCGCGGTCGCCCGGGTAAGGGAGCTCTTCATCCACTGGGATGGTGTTGATGTAGGGAGTCTTGAGGCCGCTGGGAGTCTGAACTCCGTACAGAGCGGCGCGGTCCGTGAGGCGGGCGATCAGGTAGGCGGCCCGGTCGGCCCCTCCCTCTTCCACCACCCCGTCCAGGGCTTCCAGCCATTCGCTGGTCTCTTGTGCGTTGGGATCCTCGCTGGTTACGAGTTTTGTTGCAAGCATGGGTATAAAATCGGGCTCACCTTCAACATAGCATTAGTGGGACGACCGGAGCTTCTTGCGGACCTGGCGGCTTTCGCTGACTGGGCGTGCTGGGAGGACGGGGCGCGTGCATTACTGCAGCAGCTCAATAATTATGCGCCTGGTGCGGATCTTATTGCAAGTGAAAGACGTGCTCAATAGGCAAATGTGGATGATAGCTCGGCTGGGAGGGCGATCGAGTTCCGGCGTGGGTCCGCGTCTGCGAGACTCACGTTTCGAGTCCTCCCAGCCAGCCGAGCCGGCGGCTTGGCACGGGTTAGTTCCTGATTGCGCTGCGCCTCCCAGCCTGTTTGGCGCGCGACTGTCGCGTCCGAGAGAGCTCCGTCAAGGCAGTGATCGCTCTCTCCACCAGTTGACGCTGGCGGCGCAGCCTCTTCAGGCGCACGCTCAGCAGTGTCAAGAACCCGCCCAAATCGTTCCCCAGCGACCTTGGGGCAAGCTCCGCCTTTGGATTCATCAAATCGTTCCCCCAAGATGAAGCAGCTAGCTGAAATACCAGTCTAAGCGCAAGCGGGAGAGGTGACTATCAGGGGGGATTTGATTTTTTTGTCCGAATTAGGACTACAAGGAGTTCAATCCACCAGCTTGTTTTGGATCGCGTAATGGGTGAGTTCTGCATTGGTACGCATGCCCATTTTTTCCATAAGACGCGCGCGATAGGTGCTAATTGTTTTGTCGCTCAGTGACAAAAGGGCGGCAATTTCGCTCAGAGTCTTGCCGGAGGCGATCAGGCGCATCACTTGAAATTCGCGATCGGACAGAGTTTCGTCCGGCGGGCGATGGACGCCGCGCTCCAAGTCGATAACCAGCTTCTCCGCCAGCGCCGGGCTTAAGTATTTCCCACCCTCCATCACTTTATGAATGGCTTTGAAGAGTTCCGCGCGCGGGCTGTCCTTAGTGATGAATCCAGCGGCCCCGGCCTTAAAGGCGCGGCGCGCGTATTGCTCTTCAGAGTGCATGGTGAGCACCAGCACCGGAAGACGGGGACGAATCTGTTTCAGCTCCTTGAGAACCTCCAGCCCGCTCTTGCCGGCGAAGGACAGATCCAGGACCACGGCGTCCCAATCCTCGAGCAGCGCCATGCGCATCGCCTCATTGGGGGTGCCGGCTTCGCCGCAAGAAATGGCCCCGGGCTGTTCATCCAGCAATGTTTTGACGCCATCCCGAACCACTTCGTGATCGTCGACGATGAGAACTTTCTTGGTCATACCGCTCCTACGGACTCCGCTCTCTCCAGGGGCACGCGAACACGCAGCGTGGTGCCGGTTCCCGGCAGGCCAACCACATCAACGCAGCCGCCGATCAGGTGCGCGCGCTCCTGCATTCCGAGCAGCCCCAGGGACTCCCGGCTCAGCTTTTCGGCTTCCGTGATCCCGCGGCCATTGTCACTCACCGTCAGAACCAGGACGCCCTCCTCCTCCCGCATGCAGACGCTCACCAGGGTGGCCTGTGCATGGCGAAGAATGTTCGTCAAAGCTTCCTGAACGATGCGAAAGAGGGCCGTGGATTGCTGATCGGCGAGCGGGATGGTTTGCAGAGCGAACTCGCAACGGCACTGGATGCCCGTGCGCGCTTGAAACTGCTGGGTCTGCCATTCGATGGCTTCCGGCAATCCCAGATCGTCCAGAATGCTGGGGCGCAATTCGGAGGCGATGCGGCGCACCACGTCGATGGTGGTGTCAGTGAGGCCGATCATGGTGGCGAGCTTTTCCCGCATTACCATTTTGAAGCGCCACAAATCGGCCGGCTCATGAGTCATCTTTTCCAGCGCTTCCAGCTCCCATCGCAAGCCGGTGAGAATGCCGCCCATGTCGTCGTGAATTTGATGTGCGATCCGGGTGGCCTCCCTTTCCCGCGCCGATTGAAGGCTCGCCGATAAAGCGCGCAACTGATCGCTCGTGGCCTTCAGCCGGTCTGCGGCTTCCTTGCGGCCGGTAATGTCTTCAGCCACGCCGCCGATGCGATAGATCTCGCCGGACGAATTGCGAATGGGAAAGCCGCGATCGCGCAGCCAGCGGACGTTTCCATCCTGGTTGATAATTCGGTATTCGATTTCAAACTCCTGCCCAGCGACCTTTTCCAGGGTTTCCACCACCCGGGCGCGGTCGTCGGGATGGACGATCAGTTCCGGGCCGGCCGCGTGGAGACTCTCGCGGGTCCGTCCGCTAACCTTCTCATACATGGGGCTCACATAAAGCAGTTGCTTCAAATCGGGCGATCTCAGCCAAAATACTTCGCTGATGTTCTCGGCCAACTGGCGGAACCGTTCTTCGCTTTCACGCAGCGCCTCTTCGGCCAGTTTGCGTTCCGTAATATCGGTGGCGATACCGGCGATGCGATAGACCTTGCCGGACTGATCGCGGACGGGGAAACCCCGGTCGAGGATCCAGCGCACCGAGCCGTCGGGACGCGCGATACGGAACTCGACATCGAATTTCTCATCACAACCGTTTTGCATGATCTGCGCCATCTTTTCGCGGTCTTCGGGAACAATATTGTCGAGGAACGAATGATTACCGAGCTCCCGATAACGGTCTTCGCGCGAACGGCCGGTCATGCTTTCATAAACGGGGCTCAAATAAAGTAGCCGCTGGAAGTCGGGAGTCTTGATCCAAAATAGATCGTGGATGTTTTCCGCCAGTTGGCGGAACCGCTCCTCGCTCTCCCGGAGCGCCTCTTCGGCGCGCTTGCGCTCTGTAATGTCTTGTCCGATGCCGATACTCGTGCCGTCCGGCAGACGGAGCATAATCCAGGACGTGTCGATGACCCGGCTGTCGCGCACCGTGGTCTTGAAGTCCTTCCACTCCCCGTGGGAATTGAATACGAAATCCCGGACCTGCTCGCGATAGATGGGATCGGGATAGTTCTCCAACAGCATGTCTACCTTATCCCGGTGGATCTCTTCGATTGACCATCCGAGCGTGCGCTCCCACTCCCGGTTCACCAATCGGAGCCCAGAAGCCCGGTCCACGAAACCCACCATGACGGGAATGTGATCGAAGATGGTTTGGAGAATTTCCTTCTGTTTCCTCAGCTCCTCCTCGGCCTGTTTCCGCTGGGTAATGTCCTGGCCAATCCCGATTCCGGTTCCGTCCGAGAGCCGGAGCATGGCCCACGAGGTGTCGATCACCCGGCCATCTCGCACCTTGGTCTTAAAATCGGCCCACTGCGCGTCCGAATGGGCTACGAAATCCCGAACCTTTTCGCAATCCTCCGGGTCCGGATAGTTCTGCTCAATAACATCGATGTTCTGGCTTCGTACTTCTTCGAGCGACCAGCCGAGCGTCCGTTCCCATTCCCGATTCACCATCCGCGGCCGGCCCTGGGGGTCCACGAAACCCACCATGACGGGGAGGTGATCGAAAATAGTCTGCAGAATTTCCTTCTGTTTCCTTAGCTCCTCTTCCGCCTGTTTGCGCTGGCTGATGTCCTGCCCGATGCAAATGGTGGCGCCATCGGAGAGTCGCACCACTGCCCAAGTGGTGTCGATAACGCGGCCGTCCTTGACCCTGGTTTTGAAGTCCGCCCACTCGGCATTGGAGTTCGCCACAAAGTCGAGAATACGCTGGCGATCCATCGGATCGGGGTAGCCTTCCGCATAAATGTCCACGCCTTGATTCACAATTTCGTCCAGCGTCCGGCCGAGCACGCGCTGCCATTCGCGATTCAGCATTTGAATGCGGCCTTTTTTGTCGACGAATTTCAGAATTAAAGGAACGTGGTCGACGATGGTTTGCAGAATCTCTTTTTGCTGCCGCAGGTCCTCTTCCACCCGCTGGCGCCGGGCGATCTCCTCTCGCAACTCTTCATTAGCCCCTTCCAGCGCCCGGGTTCGTTGCTCTATTCGCTGTTCCAGTTGCTCGTTCGCCGCGTGCAGCGCCTCTTCCGCCCGGCGGCGTTCCAGCATTTCCTGCTCGAGTTTCCGGTTCACGCTTCCGAGGAGTTCGCGCTGCAGATTCGCTTTCAAGGCCAGATGGACAAACACGCCAAAAATAACCGCTCCGAACAGCGCACCCAGCAGCGCCAGTATCGACGAAAAACCGGTTTGGTGTTCGGGCGAAAATGCGTGCAGCAATCCGAGCCGGACCGTTGCCAGAAAAACCCCTGCTCCGACGGGCGCCCAGATGGGCTTTTGAAGCCGGGCTTGGCTCATGTCTAGAGCCAGAGCCGCAGCGCCGCTCCCTAGTAGCAGGAATCCGACCACTGTGTAAATGCCCATGCGGGTAAGGGCGGCTAAGGCAAAAGCGTCGCCGCCTCCCCATACATCGCTGATGCCGCACGTCGCCCCCAGCGCGGCAACCAGCACGCCGGCCAGGCCGAGAATGGGAGGTCTTTTCGCGGGTGGACAGGTTTGCGCCAGCACAAATCCGGCGCCCAAAACGACGAAACATAGCGCGGTAACAGCCGACATCCGCGCCACCAGGACCGAAGCCGCCGCCAGTATAGCCGAGACACCAGCGCCGATGAAAGTGAAGCGCGGCCGGCTAAACACAATGCCGAGGAGAGCGAGACCACTGGCGATAAACCCGACTGCCGTGTTAGGCAGCGTAGGGGGCAGACCCGGCGCAACTTGTATCAGAGCCGCGGCGTGGATGGTCCACGCGAACAGAACGAGTGCCCCGAGCACAATTGTTAGTACGCCCGAGAGCGCTCCGGTGGCGCCGGACAAAGATAATGACGTTCTCGGCACGGACATCGAATACTCTGCTATCGGTCTACCCCAACTGGGCCTGGATGACAGCCTTCCTTTTCGCGGCAGAATCGGCGCGGCGTCTGGCAACGCAGGGGAACCGAGGCGCAAAGCGTGTGGAAATGGCTGACCACATGGAGGGAAAGCATATCACATTAACGCGTGTAACCTCGCGGTGAACCAGCACGTCTTATGGCTTCGTCCGATAGGAGTGAGTACTTACTTATGGAAGCAGCCCCCTTGCCGGTCCGCCCGGCGCGAATGCCCGGTGAGGACCGCCGCCGCCAACTGCTGCACGTCGCGATTGAAAGCTTCGCCCGCAACGGCTTCAGCGGTACCAAGACCAAGGATATTGCCGCCGCCGCGGGCGTCAGCGAAGCCATCCTGTTTCGCCATTTCGCCAGCAAGGAGGATCTTTATCACGCGATTTTGGACGAAAAGGAAGCCACCATGGGAGGCGAGCGCTGGTTCGTGGAAACGAACGAACTGGCCGAGCGCCGGGATGACCGGGGAGTCTTCCAGCACGTGGGCAGGCAGATCGTTCGCTCCTTTCGCGAAGATGCCGCCTTTCATCGGCTGCTGCTCTACGCATCGCTGGAAGGGCACCAGCGCCTGCTGGCCGACCTGTTCCATGAGCGTTTCGGGCTGCCGATGGGCGATTTTCTTTGCCGCTACATTGCCACAAGGCAAAAAGAAGGCGCGTTTCGGGAATGCGATCCAGGCATCGCCGTCATGTTCGCGATCGGATCGGTGATCCACTATGCGATGGCCCGGCACGTTCTGGGCGCCAAGAAATTCCCGCAGGACGAAGTGGCCATCATCAACCAATTCGTAGAGCTGACACTCGGCGCTCTGGAACAGCGGCCCGCCTTAGTCCGCGCGGCGAAAGGAAAGCAGAAGTAATTCTTATGGCAAGCGGTAAAGCACCACGATGGGCGCTCGTCAGCTTGGGCATCGCGCTGTTCGCGGCCTGGGGATGCGGCAATCAAAACAAGAACATCTCCCTCACCGAAGCCGCTACCGGTCCGGCCAAAATGCTGAAAGTGGCTACCGTGCGCGCCGTCGCGCGGCAGGTCTCGTCTTCGGTGCAGGTGACGGGGAGTTTTCTGGCGCAGGAATCGTCGGATGTAGCGCCGCCCGCCGCCGGGCGAGTGATCGCCACTCCGGTGGACGCGGGTGCGTTCGTCAAAGAGGGGCAAGTGCTGGCCAAACTCGAGGACCGCGACGCGCAACTTCGATTGCAAGCCGCGCTGGCGTCCGAGCAGCAAGCCGAGGCCAGCCTGCGCCAAGCCGAATCGCGCATCGGGTTAGCGCAAGGCGGCAAGTTCGACGCCAACAACGTGCCGGAAGTGCTTTCAGCCAAGGCCTCCTATGATTCCGCAGTGGCGCAGGCCAAGATGTCGGAAGCCGACGCCGCCCGCTACGACGCGTTGATCAAGACCGGCGACGTCTCTCAAAGCGCTTACGACAAGGCGCGCACGCAGGCGGACACAGCCAAGGAACAAACCAATTCCGCGCGCCAGCTCTATGAAGCGGCCCTCAATTCGGCCCGCCAGAATTTCCAGGGCGTGATCAACGCACAAGCATCGCTCGCCTACGCGCGCGCCCAAACCGCGATTGCGCGCAAAGCGGTGGACGACACCATTATCAAAGCGCCATTCGACGGGTATATCAGCTCACGGCCCGTGGCGGTGGGGCAGTATGTCGCGCTGACGGCGAAGATCGCCACGCTGGTACGTGTGACGCCGCTAAAGCTGGAACTGCAGGTTCAGGAATCGAACGCGCCGCAGTTGAAGATCGACGCAGCGGTGGAAGCCAGCGTTCCCGGCTATCCCGGCCGCGTTTTCCATGGCGCCGTGACGTCCATCAATCCCACGGTTGACTCGAACTCCCGCACGGTTTCCGTGGAAGCGAAATTCGCCAATCAGGACCTGGCGCTGAAGCCCGGCATGTTCGCCACCGCGCGCATTCTTCTGAACGGTAGCAGCAGGGGAATCTTCTTGCCTCGCGCTACCGTCCTTACCGATCCGACCACCAACTCTTCGCAAGTGTTCTTCATTCGCGACGGCAAGGCGCGCGTGGCCGTGGTGCAATTGGGCGCGGTGGATGGCGACATGGTCCAGATTCTATCCGGCATCACCGCCGATTTCGTGATCGCGACCAACCATTTGCAAGATCTCTTCGATGGCGAGCCGGTGGACGCAGCCGAAGCCGCTCCGGCCGCGGCAACAGGAGGATAGCCCATGCATAAACTCGCCGAACTGTGCGTCAAAAGGCCCGTTTTCGCCACCATGCTGATTGTTGCGCTGATGGTGGTGGGCACTTTCTCGTTCTTCACCCTGGGCGTGGATCTGTTTCCGAAAATCGACTTGCCCACCGTCTCGGTCTCGGTCAGCAATCCCGGCGCATCGGCCGAGGAAGTGGAAACCGACATCACCAAGCGAGTGGAAGATGCGGTGAACACCATCAGCGGCATCGAGCAGATCAACTCGACATCGGTGGAAGGAGCCTCCACGGTTACCATCCAGTTCTCCCTCGACAAGAACGGCGACGTGGCGGCGCAAGAAATTCGCGACAAGGTGAACCTGATCGTCAACGATCTTCCGGATACCGCCAAGGCGCCGGTGGTGCAGAAATTCGATCCGGACGCCACGCCGATCATGGACATCGTGCTGTCGTCGCCGCGTCCGCTGCGCGAGGTGACCGAAATCGCGGACAAACAGATTAAGCCGCAGCTCGAAAACATCAACGGCATTGGACAAATCCAGTTAGTGGGCGGACTGAAGCGCGAGATTCGCGTGTGGGTGGACCCCGACAAAATGCGCGCTTACAACCTGGCGATCTCAGACGTCGCCAACGCGCTGAAGCAACAGAATATGGAAATGCCCGCGGGCAACGTGAACGCCGGTGCGCGAGAACTGGCTGTGCGGACACTGGGGCGCCTGGTGGATCCCGCGCAGTTCAACGAAATCGCCATCGCGACGCGCGGATCGTACGTAGTGAAGCTGCGCGATATCGGCCACGCCGAGGACTCGCAGGAAGAACCCACCACCGCCGCCCGCTTGAACGGCGAGCCCGCGGTGACCATGGTGGTCTCCAAACAATCCGGGCAAAACACCGTCGCTGCTGCCGATGCACTCAAGGATCGGATCAAACAGATTCAAGCGCTGCTGCCGAAAGACATACACATTCAGGTCATCAACGACCAGTCTGTCTTCATCAAGGCGGCGGTGCATTCGCTAGAACAGCACTTGATTGAAGGAAGCATCCTGGCCGCGGCCATCGTCTTCGCTTTTCTCGCCAACATCCGCACCACGCTGATCTCTGCGGTTGCCATTCCGACGTCCATCATCTCGACCTTCGCATTGATGGCCGCCATTGGCTTCGACTTAAACCAGATCACCATGCTGGCGCTGACGCTCATGGTGGGCATTGTGATCGACGACGCCATTATTGTCCTCGAAAATATTTACCGTTTCATGGAGGAGAAGGGCATGTCGCCCTATCAGGCGGCGATTGAAGGCACGAAAGACATCGGCCTGGCTGTGATGGCCACCACTTTTTCGCTGCTGGCCGTCTTTCTGCCCATCGGATTCATGGGCGGCATCGTGGGCCGGTTCATGTCGTCGTTCGGATTCACCGCTTCTTTCGCCATCGCGGTTTCGTTGCTGGTGTCCTTCACGCTGACGCCCATGCTAACCTCGCGGTTCGTCAAAGTGCTCCCCAAGCACGAGGGCGAAAAGACTCGCGGATCAAAAGATTCTCGCTTCTTCCGCTTCCTGGATGGCCACTATACAAGCATGCTGGAGTGGTCCATGGCGCACCGCAAATCCATGGTGGCCCTCAGCGTGGCAGTGGTGCTGAGCAGCGTTCCACTCTTCATGATGGTGGGCAAGAATTTTATTCCGGCTGACGACCGGTCGGAATTTCAAGCCAGCATTCGCGCCCCCGAGGGAACGTCGCTGGCTGCGACGGTGACCATCGCGGAGCGAATCGCGCGCGATTTTCGGGCGCTAACGGGAGTGACCGCGACGTTGACGCAGGTTGGCATTGGATCCGCTTCCTTCACCGGTTCCAGCGCGGGCGAAGCCAACAGCGCTTCCATCTACGTGAAACTGGTTCCGCGCGACGATCGCAAGGCAACGCAGGATCAGATGATCGCGAAGGCGCGCGAGATACTGACGCACTATCCCAAGGATCTGCGCACCAGCGTGGGCCAGGCAGCCGATGGGCCCGGCGGCGGTCAGTCCGATGTGCAATTCACGCTTACCGGGCCGGATCTGGACAAACTGAACACCTATTCGCAAACGTTGCTCGCCAGGTTGAAGACGATGCCCATGGTTGCCGATCCGGATACGTCGCTGGTATACGGCAAACCGGAACTGCGCGTGGAGATCGACCGGCAGCGCGCCGCTGACCTGGGAGTGCGCGTCAACGATATCGCGCAGGCCTTGAACACCATGGTGGCGGGGCAAGTGGTTTCGTCGTTTCCTTCCGGCGGTGAAGAGTACGACGTGCGCCTGCGCGCCGACATGCAGTTCCGCACCAGCGCCGAAGGGCTGCGCCAGCTCACCGTATTTTCGACCAACACGCGCGGCTGGGTCCCGCTGGATCAAGTGGTCCGCATCAAGAGCGGCGACGCGCCTTCCAGCATCGGGCGCCTGGACCGGCAGCGCCAGGTGACGCTCAGCGCCAACGTTCTTCCCGGCGGATCGCAGCAGAAAATCATTTCCACGCTGAATCAGTATGCCGACGAGCTGCACATGGACCCCGGCTATCGCACCGAACTCATCGGCACCTCCAAAGAATTGGGCCGGGCCGGCTACTATTTCATGCTCGCCATCGCGCTGACATTCATCTTCATGTACATCGTGCTGGCCGCGCAGTTTGAATCGTTCCTGCATCCCTTCACTATTCTGTTGACGCTGCCGCTGGCGGTGCCGTTCGGCATCCTGTCGCTGTTGCTGTTCGGCCAGTCCGTGAATATTATGTCGGGGCTGGGATTGTTGCTGCTGTTCGGAATCGTGAAGAAGAACGCGATTCTGCAGATCGACCACACCAACGGTTTACGCGCCGCCGGCGTGGACCGCTATGACGCCATCATCCAGGCCAATCGGGACCGGCTGCGTCCCATATTGATGACCACCACTGCGCTCGTGGCGGGCATGCTGCCCCTAGTGCTTTCTAACGGTGAAGGCAGCGCCAGTAATCGATCCATCGGCTTGCTGGTAGTGGGCGGGCAGACGCTGTGTCTTTTGCTCACGCTGCTCGCGGTGCCGGTCTTTTATTCGCTTTTTGACGATATGAAGCAGTTACCGATGTTCCGAAGATTTTCTCGCAAGCGCGATACCACGCGTGAAGTGGTTTCTGGTTTAGAGGTGGCGCCTCAGCCCCTGCATTTTGAGGGAGGAGAACGCGCCTGATGCGAGCCTTCCTGTTCCTGGCGTGGATGCTGCCGCTGGCCTGCGGGCAACAGGTTGTAACGCAGCAGCTTTCTTCGCCGCGTCCGAATGACAGCACGCTGGTGCCTCCGGTGCGTCCATTCCGTTTGCCGCCGCGCACCGGCATTGAAACTCAGATGGAAGTTTCTCTGGAGCAAACTTTGGCCATGGCGCTGGCCAACAATAAGGACATTGAATTTGCCCGCATCGATCAACTGGAATCGGACTACACGCTGACGGCTGCGCAGGGGGCGTACGATCCGCAGTTCAACATGACGAGTTACTGGGAGCAGCAAATTACTCCGATTGCTTCCGCTCTGGGTGGATCGTCGACCGGAAGTTTGCTGAGTAAAACCTGGGAAGCGGATCCCGGGATCACTCAGCCTTTGCCCTGGTACGGTGGAACCTTCAAGACAGATCTATCGTCCGCGGACGCTTATTCGAACAACACCTTCCTCTCGCTGAATCCGCAATATGAGACGGCGCTCAATTTCTCTTACACGCAGCCTCTTTGGCGGAACTTGCTTTACGACAGCAACCGCCACCAGATCGATGTCGCGAAGAAAAACCGTTCTTTGACCGACGAGCAGTTCCGGCAGCGCGTGATGGCTGTGGTGCTGCAAGCCGATCAGGCGTATTGGGAGCTGTCGTACGCCTACAACAATCTGCAGGTGCAACTGGACGCCGTGCGCATCGGCATCCAACAGGACGAGAGCAACCGGCGGCAGGAAGAACAGGGGCTGCTCGCGCCCATCGATGTCGTGGCCGCGCAGACGCAGCTTGCGAACTTCGAAGTGGGCGCTTATGCGGCGCAGTCGGCGCTGACGGCCGCGGAGAATTCGCTCAAGGAACTGGTGCTGCCGGATCGCACCGATGCAATGTGGTCGAGCGCTATGATCCCGGTTACTCCCCCGGACGTAAAGACGCCACTTACTCCGTTGTCCGATGCTATTGCCGAAGCCATGGCCAACCGTCCCGAGATTGCCGAAGTGAAGATCAATGGCGAGATCAATCAGAAGGACGTGCGCTATTATCGCGATCAGACCAAGCCCCTGGTCAACCTGACCGCGCTTTATACGCGTGCGGGTCTGGCCGGCGTGGTGCTGCCGCCGGGTCCCAATCCGTTTACCTCAGCGTTCGGTCCACTGACCACGCAGTTGAATGAACTGTCGGCGCTGGCGGGGCTGCCTGCGCTGTCCGGCGTGTCGTTTGGAAGTTCTACGATCCCGCCAGTGCTGGTGGGAAACTACGGGCATTCGCTGGCGGGCATTTGGGCTGGAGATTTCCCGACCACCGAAGTGCAACTGAGTATCTCGCTGCCCATTCGAAACCGGACTGCCGATGCGAATCTTGGCAAGTCGCTGGCGGAGACGCGGCGCATCCGCAATCAGATGCAGCAGACCGAGCAAAATATCCAATCCGATGTTCGCAGCGCCATGGAGAACGTGCAGATGGCGCAGCTTCGTTTGCAAGCCGCCCAAGTGGCGCGCGAATCGGCCGAAGAGCAGTATCAGAGCGAGCAGCGGCAGTTTCGCGCGGGAACGTCCACCCTGTTCCTGGTGCAACAGCGGCAAGCAACGATGATTACCGCCCGCAGCCAGGAGCGGCGTTCGGAAGCCGATCTGAGCGAAGCCATCGCGCAATTCCAACTCGCCACGGGAACCATTCTGGCGGAGCGAAATATCAGACTGAAGTAAGCGGCTACTTACCTACAATATGTCGCGCGTCTTTGTTGTTTTCTTCGCACACCGATTCGAGTAACTCGGTGTCGGCGAGCAGATGCGGATTTTCGGTAATGGTCCACGGCTTGGTATAGGCTTTCGGGTCGTCGATGGTGATCTGAATATCCATGTGGCCGTAGTCGTGGCGGCGGAAGCGTTCAGTGATGTGCGCCGCTTCGGTGATGGGATGGCCGTTGGTGTCCATCCAGATCTTGTCGTTCAGACCGTTGGTCTCCACCACGAAGTCGTCGCCTTCCCATCGCCCAATTGAGTAGCCCTGCCAGGTTGGATTGGGATCTTTAGGAAGCGGCCGACCGTCGGTGAAGATCTCGCGAAAGATGGTGCGGGATTCGTAGAGAATCACCGTCTCACCGGGAAATTGCATAATCTTGAATGGCGACGTGACGGCGTCTTTTTCAGGAACACCGGAGGGCAGGCACTTATTATTCGGATCGTCACGGCCCATGTTAGCTCTACGTTCTTTGTAGAGAGCCGCCGCCCAGGGTTGGAACGGAACCTCGTCCGGTTTTAAGTCGGCCGCGATGCTGATCAGGTACTTCAGCCCGTTCGGCATCCAGATTCCCGTGATATCGGGCTTGCCGTCCTTGGTTCTGGGCAAGGGCGCGGACATGTCGGGTTTGCCGTCTTTGGTTCGTGGCGCGCCCTTCGTGGGATAGTTCAGCCACTGGGCGTGCAAGGGCGCGAAAGCGATCAGAAACATGGACGCGCTTAGTAAGTTTCGCATCGTTACTCACCCACCAAGTGACTTAGGTCTCTATTATTCTCGCTGCAGATAAACTCGAGCAGGGTTGTGTCCGGGAGTAAGTGCTCGTGTTCGGTGACCGTGAACGGGTGCAGGAAAGTTTTCGGATCGTCCACGGTGATCTGAATATCGAGATGCCCGATATCCCGCCGATGATAGCGCTCCGTCACATGCAGCGCATCGCTGTGGGGCGTGCCCGCGTTATCGAGCCAGGTGAGATCGTTGAAGCCGGCCGTTTCTATCACCAACGTATCGCCATCCCACTTACCGATCGAATATCCCATCCAGGCCGGCTGCGGATCTTCGGGCAGCGCGCGGCCGTCCATGAACACCTGGCGAAATGTGGTGAAGGCCTCGTACAAAAGCACGACTTCCTGCGGCGACTGCAAAATCTTGAACGGATTCGGCACCGAATCCATCCTCGGCACGCCCGGCAGCGTGCAGTTGGCGTCCGGATCTTCCTTGCCCTTGGTGGCCTGCCGATGCAGGAGCAATGCATTGGCCCACGGACGCATGGGCATCGGCGTTCCATCGGCGCCGAGATAAGTGAGATAGCGCAGGTTGTCCGGCGACCAGACGCCCGACAAATCCGGCTTGCCATCGGGCGTGCGTTGCACGGGCGCGGTAAGAATAACTTTGCCGTCGGCGGTTCGCGGCACGCCGGGAGCTGGATAGTTCAGCCACTGGGCGTTTCCGGCATGCGATGCAACCAGCATCGCGGCGCACGTCAGGATGATCCTCAGTTGCATTTACTGCCTCAGTCCATAAACAAACAGCGAATTTCCCGCGGACACCGCGACATACTGCTTGCCGTTTACCGAGTAACTCATTGGTCCCGCCGATACCTGGCTGCCCACCACCGTCTTCCATAGTAACTCGCCGTTGCGGGCATTCATCGCCATGAAGTAACCTTCGCGTCCGCCCACAAAGAGCAGATCGCCGCCGGTTGTTAAGATGCCGCTGTCAGTAACGTCGGTCATTTTGTATTCCCACTTGCGCTGGCCCGTTTGCGGATCGAAGGCCCGAATGGCGCCATACCCTTCTTCTTCGGCGCGGCTTACAATCTGGGGCGGGCGTATTAACGGCACCGGAGACTTCGGCAGCGGACCGGTGAACAAGCGGCCCTCCGCGAAGTCGA
Organism: Bryobacterales bacterium; assembly: GCA_963735145.1. GTDB lineage: Bacteria > Acidobacteriota > Terriglobia > Bryobacterales > Bryobacteraceae > Palsa-89. Next base: position 930,349 of record CAVTJS010000005.1, read on the forward strand.
CCTTCTCCTTAACGTAAATAGAATAATAGTTGTCCCAGGTAGGAATGTAAAACAGGCCGGTGTGCGGGCTATAGGAAGGCGAGTACCAATTTGTCCCGCCCTGATTTCCTGGATATATTTTCGTGCCGTCCGCTGTCGGGACCATATTTGCAGCGCGCATTGGACGTCCCTTCTCATCCAGTCCTTTCGCCCAGGTGACCTTTACGAACGGCGTGCCCTGCAGGAATTCACCCGTGCTACGGTCCAGTACATAGAAGAAACCGTTTCGATTGGCCCACAGCAGGGTTCTGCGCCGCGCGCCTTTCCAATCGAGGTCGGCCAGCACCGGCACCTGCACGGAGTCAAAATCGAAATCATCGTGCGGCGTAAATTGGAAATACCATTTTAGCTTGCCCGTATCGGCGTCCAGAGCGACCGCGCAATCGGTGTAAAGGTTATCGCCCAAGCGCATGTCGGCATTCCAGTCGGGACCGGGGTTCCCAGTGCCCCAGTAAGTGAGATTCAATTCGGGATCGTAAGAGCCGGTAACCCAGACTGAACCCGCGCCGTGTTTCCAGGAATCGCCCGCCCAGGTCTCATGTCCCTTTTCGCCCGGCCCGGGAATATTGTTGAAGCGCCATACTTCCTTGCCGGTATGAACGTCGTACGCGGCCAGGAATCCGCGGATGCCGTATTCGCCGCCGGCGGTGCCGATGATCACTTTGTCTTTCACCACCAGCGGCGCGAGCGTGATGGCGTAGCCAGCCAGCGGATTGGCCACTTTGGTATTCCACAGCAGATGCCCGTTCTTTGCGTCCACCGCGACGATATGCGCGTCGATGGTTCCCATGAACAGCGTGTCGCCGAGAATGGCGAGCCCTCGATTCACGCGTCCGCAGCACAGGCGCGCTTGCGGCGCCGGGCTGTAGGAATAAATCCAAAAGATGCGTCCGGTGACGGCATCCAGCGCTACGATGTCGTTCGGCGCCTGCACGGTGTACATCACGCCATCCACCACCAGCGGCGTAGCCTCAAACTTTTCGAGCGAGCGCGCCTGAAAAATCCATTTCTGTTCCAGATTAGGAACGTTGCCCGGCGTAATCTGATCGAGCGCGCTGTAGCGCTGGCTGAGATAACTTCCCGAATAACTCAGCCAATCTTGGGGAGTGTCGCCGGCATGCACCAGGCGGTCAAACGAGACTTGAGCCCATCCGGGCGCCGACAACACAGTCGCGGCCAGCAACACAAACGTAGGGCGAATCATGAATTACAATCCTTTCAAGGAAACCAGGTAACCGACTAAGTCGGATAGTTCGTCGCCGCTCAGTTTGTCGCGATAAGAAGGCATCGGGGAGTTTTTCAGGAACTCGAACTTACTCAGATCCGCTTTCTGCAACGAGACCAGTTTTTCTTTGCTGTCGATGAGTTGCAGCGTGAAAGTATCCTCGTTGAGGATTCTTCCGGTGAACGTGACGCCGTCGCGAGTAACCGCCCGGACGTAGCGGTTTTCCGCGAGAATTTCCGCATCCGGATCGACGATGGAGCGCTCGATGTCGTCCCGCTTGCGGCGCGCGCCGATGTTGCTCAGGTCCGGACCCACGCGTGATCCATGGTCCTTCACGCGGTGACAATTGAGGCAGCCTTTGCTTTCAAAAAGTGCTTTTCCGTGCGCCAGGTCGGCTTTATTCGCGCCGCTGGTGTCGTACGCGGCGGCCATCGATCGCAGATACGCGACAATCTGGTGCGCCTGCTCGTCGCTCAAATTCGCGGGCGGCATGGGCGTGCCCTGGATGCCTTGTACCATGATGGCGACAATCTCATTATCGGTGGAGGCGCGCTTGAATGTGCCGTGGCCGAGATCAACGCCGGATACGAAGTCGCCATTCGGGCCGTGGCAGTTGGAGCAATTGACGCCGTAAAGTTTCTTGCCCGCCTGGATGTCGGCCGGACTGTAGCCCTGCTGCGCAAATAACGCGCCGGCCACCGAGACCAACAAACAAAAGCGGAGACTCAACATGGTCATGTCACCTTTCGCGCCAGAACAGTCTTTTCTGAGAACAGTCTTAGCAGGCTATCTTATTCCCCCGAGACGAGCGCGGTCAATGTTGGCAATCCAAGCAGGATAGCTGGTGGCAGTGGCGCCGGGAGCAGGAGGCGGCTTGCGCGTGCTCATGAGGCGAACCACCCATCGCAGGCTGTTCACAATGTTGTCGAAGCGCCCGAAGGCCTCGAAGCCGAGTGTCCAACAGGTTTCACCGAATGGGGTGCTGACGATGGTCCACTCCACGTGGCAGCCTTTTTCGGATGTAGCCGCGTCGCTTGCGATCTCCACCGGCGCCGACCCTGCCGTGTCGAACTTGCGCAGCCATCGTGTCTTGTGAAGCGTCACGCCGTCGCTTGCGTCGAAGGCGAGCGTTTGCGATGGCCATTTCGACCATATTTCGATCGGGATCTTCGAGGAATTGAATTCGACCGTATCGGCCAGAGTCTCCACCAGTCCTTTCACCTCCACGCCCGCGTTCTCGCCCCGGGTTTTCACGCCCAGTTCGGTCTGGCTCGGGTCATAAAGATACACGTCGGTTCGTTCTTCGGCTCCGCCCGCTGGGAGAGCATGAAGGTGATCCTCTTTGAACCAGGCTTCGAGCTCCACTGGTTTCTGTTCGAACCAAAAGAGGCGTATTTCCGCGGAAAGGAGCATTTCGTTTCAATCTTATCGAAGGTCTTGCTATCGGAAAGGGCCTTAGTACCTCGGCCACTCTTCCCTTACAGTCTTTTTCCTCCTATTGCCGCTTAGCGCTTTCGCCGATACCTTGTTGGTTATTCGTCGAGATAGGAGTTACTTATGCACATGTCTGGACGCAATTACTGGAAGCTCCTTCCGGTCGCGCTCATTCTTCTGACCGGTACTGTGGCAACGGCCGCGCCTCAAATCGGGGGCGGAAGTTGCGGTACATCGATGGTGAATGGAACGTATTTCTATATTTTGACCGGAACCGTTCAAACAGGTCCTGCGCAAGTTCCCTACGCAGAGCTTGGAGAACTGGTGGCCAATGGATCGGGTGGTGTATCCGGCACGTCATTTACGAACCTGAACGGGGAGGGAAAAACGAATTCGCTGGTGGGAACATATGCCATCCAGTCCAACTGTAGTGGCTCGATCACACTTTCAGTCAATTCTCAGACCATATCGGCACTGACATTCCAAGTAATCAACAACGCTCAAGCAATGATTTTGGCGATATCGAATAACGGCGAGGTGGTGACGGGAAGAGCGTACCGAACAACAGCGGGTACTGGGACGCCTCAGTGTAGCAATGGATCTCTGAGTGGGACTTATGGGTATGTCTTGACCGGATTTGCAACGGTATCAGGCGGCAGTTATCTTTATTCCGATTCGGGGCAAATGGTGGCGGATGGCAACGGAAATCTTACCAGTACGACTGTTGCGAACGTTGGCGGGACGTTTTCAAATATTGCCGGTACCGGGAGTTACTCGGTGACAAACCAGTGTTTGGGTACCGCAACAGTCATCACCCCGTCCGGTAACTCGAACTACGAGTTCGCCATTGCCCAGGATGGTCAGACTATTCTGTTTCTTGAAACCGACCAGGGAACAACGGTCGGCGGAACGGGACAACCCCAATTTGCGCCGGCTCAGCAGTCCGTGGTGAACGCTGCGAGTTTCCAATCAGGCATCGCGCCGGGCTCCTTGTTTTCGGTCTTTGGAACTGGACTGTCCGCTCAGTCCGCATCGGCTCAAGCCCTTCCGCTGCCCACCACAATTGGACAAACTCGAGTGTTGGTGAACGGCGCCCCGGCTCCGTTGGTATACGTGGCGGAGGGACAGATCAACGCTCAAATGCCAATAGGTGTTCCAACCAATCAACCCATCTCATTGACGGTGACGGGTGCTGGTGGGTCGAGCAACACGGTCACCTTGAATATTCTCCCAGCGGCGCCCGGACTCTTCACCTCGAATGGGACCGAAGCTATCGTGCAGAATCAGAATGGTTCGTTAAATTCAGCAACCGAACCGGCCCATGTCGGTGAAGCGTTGGTAGCATACCTCACAGGCGGTGGCGCGGTGAACTCCGGCTCATGGATCACTGGCGCAGCATCCCCTGAGGGTCCGGCGAATGTCACAGCGAGCTACAGTCTTACGGTCGGAACCCAACCAGCGCAGGTGGGTTACTTGGGTTTGACACCGGGGTTTGTAGGACTGTATCAGGCGAATTTCACGGTGCCGACTTTGACTCCGGGAACTTATTCTGTGGTGGTGTCCATAGCCGGACATGCCAGTAACGCTGCAACAGTAGTGGTAGGCAGCTGAGATTTCTCGAACGTAATCCGGCGCAGCAGGTATAATTTTGCTGGATGCTGAAGATTCGCACGCGCCGCGTGGCCCGCACCTTTCTCCTGGTTTCGCTCACCATCGCGCCAGTCCCACTCGCGCTCGCTCAGTCCGGAACGGCCAATGGCGACTGGCGCTACTACGGCGGCGACGCCCAGAGCACCAAGTATTCGCCGCTCGATCAAATCAATCGCGACAACGCCGGCAAGCTACAAATCGCCTGGACCTGGAAGGCGCAGAACTTCGGTCCTCGCGCGGATCCGAACTACGAAGTGACGCCGCTCGCGGTGCATGGCGTGCTCTATTTCACGGCTGGAATGCGGCGCGATACCGTGGCCGTGGATGGCGCCACGGGTGAAACGCTGTGGATGTATCGGCTGGATGAAGGCGAGCGCGGCACTCATGCGGTGCGCTTCAACAATCGCGGCGTCGCTTATTGGACCGACAATCGTGGCGACGAGCGCATTTTCACCATCTCGCTCGGCTATCAATTGATCGCGCTCAATGCCAAGACCGGCCTTCCCACCGCCGGCTTCGGCAACAACGGCATCGTCGATCTGCTGGTCGGTTTAGATCGGACGAACATCAAGCCGGGAATCATCGGCGCCACTTCGCCCGCCATCGTGGTGGGCGACACCGTGGTGGTGGGATCGGCGCTGCAGTTGGGAACCACGCCGAAATCGAAAGAAAATGTTCCTGGCTATGTGCGCGGCTATGACGTGCACACCGGCAAACTCATCTGGACGTTCCATACCATTGCGCAGCCGGGCGAATTCGGCAACGACACCTGGCAGAACGGATCCTGGAAGTATACCGGCAACACCGCAGTTTGGGCTCCGATGTCCGCCGATCCGGAGCTCGGCTACGTGTATCTGCCCGTCGAAACCCCCACCGGCGATTTCTACGGTGGTCATCGCCCCGGCGACGATCTCTTCGATGAAAGCTTGGTTTGCGTCAACGCCAAGACCGGCCAGCGCGTCTGGCACTTCCAGATCATTCACCACGGCATATGGGATTGGGATAATCCGGCCGCGCCCGTTCTGCTGGACATTATGGTCAATGGAAGAAAGATCAAATCCGTCGCGCAGGTGACCAAGCAAGCTTTCGTGTACGTATTCGATCGCGAGACGGGCAAGCCGGTGTGGCCGATCGAAGAACGGCCCGTGCCGCAATCGGATGTTCCGGACGAAAAAACTGCGCCCACGCAGCCGTTTCCGACCAAGCCCGCGGCCTTTGACCGCCAGGGCGTTTCGCCCGATGATCTGATCGATTTCACTCCCGAGCTGAAAGCCCAAGCGCTGAAGATCGCATCGGAATATAAGATGGGTCCGATCTTCACCCCGGCCATTGTTTTCGATTCCAACGGAAAAAAAGGAACGCTCATGTTGCCGAACGCCACCGGCGGCGCGAATTGGCAGGGAGCAGCGGCCGATCCGGAGACGGGAGCGCTCTACATTCCTTCGGTGACCAATCCGTTCGTCGCCGCTTTGGTTCACGATCCCGAGCACTCCGACATGGAGTACATCGCGAAAACCGTGATTCTCGAAAAGATCGACAAGGCAGTGCCGATTATCAAACCGCCTTACGGCCGCATTACGGCTTACGATCTGAATACCGGCGATCAAGTTTGGATGATTCCGAACGGGGAGCCGCCCGACGAGATCAAGAACAGCCCGGCGCTGAAGGGCATCGATACCAGCAAGTTCGGTAATCCGGAACGCGCGCTGCTGCTGGCCACCAGGACGCTGCTTTTTTCAGCCGATGCCACCGGATTAACTGCCGTGAACGGTTCGTCTGCGTCCATTCTTCGGGCGCTCGACAAGAAGACCGGCGAGACGATCTGGGAGTTCAAGCTTCCAACCCACGCCACGGGCGTGCCAATGACGTATTTGGCGAACGGCAAGCAGTACATCGTGATCGCGGTTGGCGGGCGCGACGAACCGGCCGAGTTGGTGGCGCTGTCCGAGCCCGCGGCCGAATGACGAGTGGCCCCGCGCGTATACTGGCGCCGACCTCAATCGTTGGCCTGTTTTTCCTTTACTTCTTTGGACTGACTCGCACGGGCCTGGTGGGGCCAGACGAGGCGCGCTATGCCGCAATCGGACGGGCCATGGCTGCGACTGGCGATTGGGTCACGCCGCGTTTGTGGGGCCATCCCTGGTTCGAAAAGCCGGCACTGCTGTACTGGATGACGGCCGCCGGCTTTAAAGCGGGACTGGGGCCCGATCTCGCGCCCAGGCTTCCGGTGGCGCTGGCAAGCGTCGCGTTCCTGGTTTACTTTTTCTTCGCGCTGCGGCGCGCATTCGGCGGCCGCGCGGCTTGGTATTCGGCGACGATACTGGCGACGTCGGCGGGATGGCTGGCCTATAGCCACGTCGCCATCACGGACCTGCCGATGTCCGCCGCATTCGCGGCCGCGATGCTCGCGCTCTTCACCGGAGCGCCCGGCATCCGCGCATCACTCGTTGCTGGCGTTTTGCTCGGAGTCGCGGTGCTCGCCAAGGGCCTTGTTCCGGTGGCGCTCTTTATCCCGGCTCTGTGGTTTCTGCGCCGGCGCATCCGCGATCTTGTGTTGGTTTTTGCCGCAGCCGCGTTGATCGCAGCGCCCTGGTATGTACTCGTAAGCATCCGCAATCCTACGTTCCTGGATGATTTCATCTGGAAGCATCACTTCGGACGTTTTTTGAGCAGCGCGCTCCAGCATGGGCAGCCCGTCTGGTTTTATGCGCCGGTGCTGCTGATTGGCCTGTATCCTTGGACGCCCCTGCTGACATTGCTGCTCAACGCGCGCCTCTATCGCGATCTTCGCGTCCAATTTCTGCTGGCATGGTTCGCGTGGGGGTTCCTGTTCTTTTCGATTTCGCGCAATAAGCTGCCGGGTTATCTGCTGCCGCTGCTTCCCTCAGTTGCCGCGCTGGTGGGCATTGCCACGGCCGAGGCGCGCGCGCGAAGCGTGAAACTGACGGTCCTGCTGATGGTCCTGCTCGCCGCCAGCGCCGCACTGGTCTCCATCGTCCCTCCGCTCGCGGATGCACTGCCGCAAGCTCTGCTGGCGGGCATCTCGCATACGTCGCTCCGGATCGCCGTGGGTTGGATTATTCCCGCCTTGCTGATTGGCCTTGGCTGCGCGTATTTGGAGAAGACCGGGCAGCGCGACCTGGCGATCGGCTGCGTGGCCGCGCTCAGCGTGATCTCTGTGATCACGGTGGTCTGGCGCGTCTATCCGGAGCTTGATCACCAGTTGTCCGGCAGAGGCGTCGCCTCAATGGCTTGCTTGCCGCCCACCAGCCGTTCCCAGCGCTACAGCATCGAGTACTATGCCGGTAAGGACTTCCAGATTGTAAATGAGCTGCAAATATAGTAATCTCTATAGACATAAGGGTAATCATGACCGCTGAAGTGAACCCCCAACCTCCAAGCCGAGACGGAAGCCCAATACGACGCCACAGTTCGGGCCGATATCGAACTCTTCCGCTCGTACGCCGAAAAATACATGGCGGGCGGGCTTACGGACGACGAGTTCCGTGCGCAGCGGCTGCGCCGCGGCGTTTACAGCCAGCGCCAGGCGGGCGTCCATATGATCCGCACCAAGATCCCGGGCGGATCCATGACCGCGACGCAAATGGATCAGCTGGCGGCCATCGCCGACGAGTTCTGCGGCGGCAAGGGACATCTCACCACTCGCCAAAATATTCAGTATCATTTTGTTCCGCTGCCCCAGGTGTCCGATCTGCTGCATCGGCTGGCCGATTTCCGCCTCACCACGCGCGAAGCCTGCTACAACACGGTTCGCAACGTCACCGCGTGCCCGCTCAGCGGCCTGCTGGCCGACGAAGTATTCGACGTGCATCCTTACGCGCAAAAGGTCGCGTTCGCGTTCCTGCATAAGGAACTGACCGACAGCATGCCGCGCAAGTTCAAGATTGCGTTTTCAGGCTGCAAGGAAGATTGCATGCTCGGCGCGATTCACGATATCGGGCTGCGCGCCGTGATTCGCGATGGCAAGCGCGGTTTCCGCATGGTGGTGGGAGGCGGCTTGGGTCCGCTGCCGGTGGAAGCGCACGTTCTGGATGAATTCGTGCCCGTCGAGCGCCTGGTCAACCGTTGCGAGGCCGTCCTGCGGCTCTTCAACGCGCACGGCAACCGCAAGAACAAAAACAAGGCGCGGTTGAAGTTCGTGGTTCGCGAGCGCGGCTTGGACTGGGTGGCCGAAGAGATCGAGAAGAACTACCAGGACATCCTGGCCAATGGCGGTATTGCGACACCGGAAGACGGTGCCGGACGGCTTTGGTGGTTTTCAATCATCACCACCACCACTGGGCAACGGGCGCCGAGCTGCCTCCGGTTTTAGGGTCGAACGGCCATTCGAAGCCCGCATTACGAGCGCTGGCTCGAGACCAATATCCGGGAGCAGAAGCAAACCGGCTACGCCATGGTGACCGTGAAGGTGCCGCAAGGCAACCTGACCGGCCGGCAGATGCATCGCCTGGCCCACATAGCCCGCAGCGCTGGCGATGGGTTATTGCGGGTGACGGTGGACCAGAACCTGGTGCTGGCTTACATACCACTGCGCATTTTGCCCCAAGTGTATAAGGCTCTGGACGAGGTAGGCTTGGCGGAGGGCGGGGCGCACCAGATCGAAGACATCACCACATGTCCGGGAGCTTACAGTTGCAATCTTGCCCTGACCAAATCCATGAACTTGGGAGCGGCCCTGGCGGACGTGGTGAAGGATTACTCGGATCCTCTGGTCCGACGAGCTCAGCATCAAGATCAGCGGATGTCCCAACTCGTGCGGCCAGCACTGGATTGGCGACATCGGGTTCTACGGCAACGCGCGCAAGATCGACGGCAAGGAAGTCCCCTACTATCTGATGCTGCTGGGCGGTGGCTACGACACAGGCGGCGTGATGCGATTTGGCGTGGCCATTCAGAGCATCCCGGCGCGCTTGGCGCCGGAAGCCGTACGGCGTGTCCTGGATCATTACACGGCAAATCGCCAGGACGGGGAAAGCTTCCGCGATTACGTGCTGCGGCACAAGGTGGAGACTTTCCGCGGGATGACCAACGATCTGGTGAAGCCGCCCGAGCTGGCTCCCGAGATGTACCGGGATTGGGGCGACGAGATGGAGTACTCGCTACAATTAGGCCGCGGCGAGTGCGCCAGCTAGTGAGCTAACGTACCCGCCGCGTGTTTCCCTTCCGAGGAAACATCTAGGCTCGTTTCGAAGATCGCGCGCTCTGCGACTTGGCGGCTTCGATGAACGCGCCATTAGCCAACGCAAAGGCCGGGATGGAGATGGAGCGATCCACCAGATCGGCCATGGCATGGACGGCCAACCCTTCGGCTTCCTTGACAAAGGTCAAAGCGCAGGCTTCCGAGTCGAAATCGACATTGACGCAATCCCCGCCGCGCACCTGATCGGTGGCGATCAGGTTCGACATGGGCTGCACCAGCAGGCGCTCGATGGCGCGCTTCAGATGGCGCGCGCCGTACTTCAGGTCGGTGCCTTCCTTCAGCAGGAAATCCTTGGCTTCGTCACTGGCCTTGAAGACGAACGACTTCTCGGGCGAAGTATTGAAGATCCGCTGCTGGACCATGTTCAACTCGATGTCCAGGATCTTTCGCAGCTCGTTGGTGCCGAGCGGCCTGAAGGTGACGATCTTATCCAGGCGATTGATGAATTCCGGAGTGAACTTGCGCCGCGCTGCATCCGCGCCGGTGCGCATCATCTTGCCGTTCAGTTTCTCGTCGACGATTCCGTTTTGGGATTGGCGGGCGCATTCTGCCGGCGTTGAATCCCAAGTCGGGGATTGACCAGGGCGCTCATTTCGGTCGCGCCCAGGTTGCTGGTCATGAAGATCAGCGCGCGCGAGAAATCCACCTTGCGGTTGTCGCCCAGAGTGAGCGTGCCCTTGTCGAGAATGCCCAGCAGCAGGTTCCAAAGCGCGTCGCTGGCTTTTTCGATTTCGTCAAACAGCACGAAGCTCAATTTGCAAGCATCGGTGTGGTATTGATTCAGAACTTCCTGGCTGAGCAGCGGATGCGTTTCGCGATGGCCCAGATATCCGGGAGGCGAGCCGATCAGCTTGGCGATCTCGTGGCTGTGCTGGAATTCGGCGCAGTCGATCTTGATTACTGCGCGCGGGTTGCGCACCAGCGCCTCCGCAGTTGCTTCCACGATGCGCGTTTTGCCGGATCCCGTCGGCCCCAGAAACAGGAAGTTCCCGATGGGACGGCCCGAGGGCGTCATTCCCGTCAGATTCATTTGATAAATATTGACGATCTGCTGGATAGCTTCGTCTTGCCCGACGATCATGCGTCGTAAGCTACCCTCCAGGGCTTCTGCATCTCGCCCTGTTCGCGTCGGATCTAAAGGAACGTTAACCCGTAACATTTTCTTCTGGGCCCCTTTCACAACCACTCCAGTCTTTCAGAGAGCAAATTGGATGCCATACTTTGGGACCGCCGTAAAAGGCCTAATTCCGGGGCTTTGCTGGACGAACTTCCACCCGGCTTACTAGAGTCCTTTCAGGCATTCTCAACAACATGAGTACAATCTCCCCAATATCCTCTGGCGCTATCTTCCATCCGGCTGTCGCCGATTCGCCACTCGTTGATCTTCCACTTGTTGATCTTCTACTAAACTCTGTATCGACGCTTCCCGGCATAATGTGAGTCACACGGACGTTGTCGTAGCGATGATCCAGCATCATCGCTTCGGTGAATCCATTGAGTCCAAACTTCGACGCGTTGTACGCGGCGCCGCCGGCAAATGCGTTTTTCCCAGCCAGGCTGCCTATATTGACGATGTAACCGCCACCGCGCTTCTTCATCCGCGCGAGAGCTTCGCGCGAACAATAGAACGCGCCGTTCAGATTCGTCTCGATGCTCTGTTGCCAATCTTCCACTGTAAGTTCCGCTGTGCTTTTCATTACGCCCACGCCGGCATTGTTCACTAGAATGTCGGGACCTCCCGCTGCACTATCCAACCAGCCGAACAATGCTTCTACGCTTGGGCTTGATCTTACATCGGCAGCTTTTCCCACCACTTTACGTTGGCTCTCGTTGGTCAGCCGCCTTACAGCCTCGTCGACGCTCTCTGGGCTGCGTCCGCAGATGGCCACTGTCGCACCAGCGTCAGCCAGCGCACGCGCGATTGCAAATCCGATGCCGCGCGTGCCTCCAGTGACAAGCGCAGTCCGTCCCTTCAAGAAGGTTTCGCTCATAATTTCATCCTGCGGGCACTTATATGGATGCGCCTAACTCGAAATGGGTACAACTGGGACGTACTACCCGCAAACGCGCCGCCGCCCACGCTAGATTGGGGTAATGGGCTACCATCGTGCGTAACGCCATCCCCAGCCGGACCGCGCAGCGTGTGGCGATTCGACGCGCCGCGCACCAATTATTGGACAATCCGAAGGTGTTCGACGATCCACTCGCGATCGCCATTGCGGGCGAGGACTCCGAGCCGCCGGCCGATACCGAGCACCCGTTCTCGCGGGCGTTGCGCGCCTTTCTCGCCGTGCGCAGCCGCTATGCCGAGGATTGGCTCGCCGCCGCGGTTGAGCGTGGCGTTCGCCAATACGTGGTTCTGGGCGCGGGCCTCGACACCTTCGCCTACCGCAATCCTTTTCAATCCGCCGGACTGCGCGTTTTTGAAGTGGATCACCCCGCGACGCAGGAATGGAAGCGCGCCCGCCTCGACGAGGCCCGCATTCCAATTCCCCAGGAAATGACTTTTGCCGCCGTCGACTTCGAACGCGAATCGCTCGCGGATGGTTTGCTGCGCGCCGGCTTCAAGCAGCGGCAGCCGGCGTTCTTCTCCTGGCTGGGCGTCACGCCCTATCTTTCGCGGCCGGCCTTTGACGCGACCATTCAATTCATCGCAAGCATGCCTTCCGGGAGCGGCGTGGTGTTTGACTTCGCCGTGGAACGATCGCTGCTCAGCCCGCTACAACAACAGGCGCTGGATGTGATGGCCGCACGCGTGGCTCGCGCCGGTGAACCTTTTCAACTGTTCTTCGATCCCGCCGCGCTTGCCCGAGATCTTGCCTGCCTCGGATTTGTGAATATCGAAGATCTAAATGCCGACCGGATTAACGCGCGCTACTTCGCCGGGCGCTCGGATGGTCTCGCGGTTTCGGGCGGCGGCCACTTGCTCGGCGCTGAGATATTGTAAGTCATGGACACTCCAGACCTCCGCTATCCCGTCGGCGAGTTCCGCTTCCCCGAGCGTGTGAGCGCGCAAGAACTCGCTACCTTCATCGATCAGATCTCAGAAACCCCAGCGCGCATGCGTGCCGCCGTCGCCGGTTTGTCGGACTCGCAATTGGACACGCCTTATCGCCCCGGAGGATGGACCGTTCGCCAGCTGGCGCATCACGTCCCCGACAGCCACATCAACAGCTACACGCGGTTTCGCTTGGCGTTGACGGAGGACGATCCGGTGATCAAGCCCTATGAAGAAGCGCGCTGGGCGGAACTTCACGATGCGCGCAGCCTGCCGGTGGAACCTTCGCTCGCGTTGCTTGAATCGCTGCACGCGCGCTGGGTGCCGTTGTTGCGGTCGATCTCCGATGCCGACTGGAAGCGCAGCTTCCGCCATCCCGAGCTCGGTCCGGTCAGATTAGAGCAGAACGCCGCGCTCTATGCCTGGCACGGCCGTCATCATGTGGCGCACATCACGCGGTTGCGCGAGCGCATGGGCTGGTGATCACAACGGCGGATATTTTGCGCGAAGCATTGAGACGGAAAGGCACACTTTTGTTCCCCGGTACGGCCCTTCTTTGGGAAACATCCACTGGTAGACCCTAATGTGCCGCTGCACTTCCTCTGCTACTGTAATCGGACCGGTGGGCGTCCACTGAACCAGATGCTCGTTTTCGAAGTTCAGCGGCCAATCTTGCTTAACGTTCGTGCCGTTTTTCAGTTGGATGATACGGGCTTGACGCACAGCGATATCGTACTCCGAGCGAGTCTCATCCGAGGGCTCAAATTGGTTCCTGGCAAGCACTTCGCAATTTTGGAGATCTAGCGCTGCGGGAACATATTCCCCCGGATTGTTCTGAACAAAGAAACCAGGATCACCACAACCAGTTGAGATCGCCAGGGCAAGAACAGATGCCAGGACGTAGAATTGCGCGGGCGTCACCTTCCGAATCCTGACGGCACTGCCGCTTGCTGACGCGCGCGGTTCAGAAACGCGATGCGTAAACGGCGCGCTCGAAATCGCCCAGCACCGCGAGCGCTTCTTTGTCGGCGAACGGAAGATACTGCATCAGGATCACGCCGGCCACGCCCTTGCGCGGATCGATCCAAAAGTACGTGTTCGCGATGCCGGCCCAAGCCAGGCTTCCGGCCGAGCGCCCGCCCTCGTAGCCTTTCGAATTAATCAGGAAACCAAATCCGAATCCGTCCTTGAAGCCGGGATGAAAATCGACGTCGCTCGATATGGCCGGCCGCGCGGTCTTCAATTTCCCGCAGCTTAAACTGCCAGTCTGGATGGTGGCCATCATGTCCACTGTTTTGGGCTGCAGGACCTGCTGGCCATTCGGCCCTTGCCCGCGCCGCAGGATCATTTGCATGAAGCGGACATAGTCGCCCGCGGTGGAGTAAAGTCCGCCGCCACCGTTGAACGCCTTGGGCGGCTTAGGCAAAATGCGCGGGTCTTCTTTGAGCGGCCCGGCGCCGTCGTTGCCACGGCGATATTCGGCCACCAGACGATCGAACTTCTCGGCCGGCACCAGGAAGCTGGTGTCGTGCATGCCCAAAGGCTGCAAAATATTTTTCTGGAAATATTGTTCCAGCGTCAAGCCGCTCACCGTTTCCACCAATCGACCGCTCCAGTCGGCGCTGGTTCCGTATTGCCAGCGCGATCCCGGTTCGAACATCAGCGGCGTGAGCGGCGCCACGGTCCCGAGCGGCAGGCTGGTTCCCGTTTCCTTCTCCCAGCGCAGCATGTCGGGGAACCAGGTGTCGTAGGCGAAGCCCGAAGTGTGCGTCAACAGCGTGCGTAGCGTGACGGGTTTGGTGGCCGGTTTCAGAATCGGTTTGCCGGTCGAGGAATCGAAGCCGTGCAGCACCTGCAAGGATCCGAGTTCCTTGATATATGTCGATGCCGGCTCATCCAGCTTCAGCTTGCCCTGTTCCACCAATTGCATCGCCGCGACGGAGGTGATCGGCTTGGTCATGGATGCGATGACGAACAGGGAATCGAGCGTGGCGTTCACCCCGGATGCCGAGTCGCGCTTGCCGAAGGCTCCCGAATAAGTGATCTTATCCGGCGTGGCGGCCATGGCGACGCAGGTTGGGATTTGGTGCTTAGCGAGCGACGCGCGCAGGGTCTCGTCGATTCCGCTGGTGTTCGCGCCCCACAGGCTACGTGGTCTGGCGCCCAGAGCGAGCAAAGCGGCAGTACTGAATTGTCGTCGGCTGATCTCAGGCATTCCTCTGTGATACCACGAGCCGTTTCCCGTTGCTTGGACGGCGTTATCTTATGAGTATGCCTTCCGTTCTCGACACTCCGGAAGTCAAGCTGGGCGGTCCCCATGGAGGCGGTCCGCGGGATCATGGCCCGGACGGTCGCGGCTGGGGCGGCGGCGACGATCACGGCGACGACGGGCACGGCGTTCCTGGAGCCGGCTTGCTCGCCATCCGCTTCCTGTTGGTCTCTATCAGCATGCTTTTCGTGACCATCGGCTTCGCCTACTACCAGCGCGCGCGCTCGCCCGTACACTGGCAGCACATCCAGGTACCGCCCTTGCTCTGGCTGAGCACCGGTCTGATCCTGGCCAGCACCTGGACGCTCGAAATCGCACGCGGCGCCTTCCAGCGGCGAAACAGCCTGCGCTATGCGCGTTGGCTGGCGGTTACCGTCGGGGTCGGCGCTTCATTCCTTGCATCGCAGGTGTTCGCGCTCCGGGAACTCGCCCGGCAGGGACTTTATCTGAGGAACAATCCGCACAGTTCGCTGTTTTACGTGCTGACGGGCGCGCACGGCGTTCACTTGCTGGGCGGAATGATCGCGCTCGTTTGCTTGCTCGGGACCGCCTCCCGGCGGCCGGAGGTGGTGTTGTTCGATTTCAAGCGTCAAAGCAGTCGCACCGCTGCGGCGGCTTTGTACTGGCATTTTCTGGCCGGTATTTGGCTGTGCCTGTTTATGTGTTTGCTGTTTTGGCCGTAGGGGCAGTCAGGCGCATGCGCCAGGCATCGCGGCCGGCGCCGTAGTAGCGTTTCACCAGCCGCATGCGGACGAAACCATATTGCCGGTAGAAGCGAAGAGCGGGGGCGTTCGCCGTACTCACCATCAGGCGCAGCATCGGTGCAGGCAACCGGGCGACGGTGGCGTCCAGCAACGCTTGTGCGACACCGCGCCCGCGATAGCGCGGGTCCACCGCGATGGATTCCAGTTCCGCGCCGCGCCAGTTGGTGCGCGTGATGCTATAGCCGGCGATCCGCCGGCCCTGCCAGGCCGTCAGAAAAAGCTCGGGACTCTGGCGCCAATACTCGATAAACGCTTCCGCCGGCCAGGCGTCTTTGCCGAACGAAGCCCGCTCGATTTCGAGAATGCGTTTGAGGTTACGGCGCTCGAAGGAGCGAACGTCGATTCTGCTCACGCAATTTCAGCGTAGCGTAAGCGCCAAGGATAGCGCTCCCTTACGGTCGCGGTTCCGAAGCCGTCCATGGCCACCGTGTCGTGCCGCATTCCGGCCGCACCGCGTACCGCGAGCCCGAGCAAGCACGTTGCGCAGGGACCGAGGGCGTTAGTTGCCGCCGAAATAGCTTTCGGCGAGATCGGGTTTTTGCTCCAGCGCCTGCTTCCAACAGTCGCGCGCCGCATCCTGCTGGCCCAGACTTTTGAGCACGTGCCCCAGGTTCAACAGAGCCTCGGGGAACTGATTGCGTTCCTGCAAGGCCTCGCGATACAAACGTTCAGCGTCGGTGAGTTGACCCGATTTCTGCAGCAGAAGCCCGGTGTTGTAGAACAGCTCCGGACTGCGCTCGCCTTTTTCGATGAGGCGCGCCTGGTACCCCAGGGCCTGATCGAAATTACCGCGCTCCACCGCCAGGGCCGCCAGGCCGCGCAGAGCGTCCAGCGATTCGGGATTCGCGGCCAGCACCTCCTGGAAGGCTTTGGAAGCGCCCTCCTGGTCGCGCGTGTTCCAGCAACAGATGCCCAGGTTCAACTGCGCCTCGGTCCAGTCTGGCCGCTTTGCGACGCAGGCCTGGAAGGCTTCCGCTCCGCCGCGATAATCGCTGCGTTCCAGGCGCAGGTAGCCCAGGCGGAACCAGACGTCTTCCTGATCGGCGTTCTTGGCCAGGATGCGCGTGTAAATGCGCTCGGCCTCTTCCTTAGAGCCCTGCTTGTCCAGCACGGCCGCGAGGTTGTGCAGCACTTCCAGCTGATCGGGCGATATTTCGAGCGCCTTCTCATACGTGTCGCGGGCCTGTGCCAGGTCTCCCGATTCCTGATGAATGACGCCCAGATTTACGTAGGCCTGGCTGGCGTCGGGGCGGATGCGGAGCGCTTCGGAATAGGCTTTGGCGGCCTGCTCCAGGTTGCCGGTCTTCTGTTGCGCCACTCCCAGGTTGAACCAGCGATCGAAGCTTTCGGGCGTGTATTCGGTCAGCTTGGTGCAGTAGCGCAGGGCGGCTTCATAGTCGCCGGCGGCAAAGGCGCAGGTGGCCAGGCCTTCCAGCGCCGTCTGCGAATTGGGCCGCAGCGCCAGCAGCTTTGCGGAATAATCGGCGATCATGGCCTGGTCCTTGCGGGCCATGCCGATGGTCACCAGGTTGATGAGGCACTCTTCGAAATCCGGTTTTCCGGCCAGGATGGACTGATAGATCCGCGCGGCCTCATCAAAGTTCCACTGCAGCTGCAGCGTAACGGCCTTGCCGAACAACGCGGTGGTGTGGTCGGGCTGCTGCCTGAGCACCTGATCGAAGTTTTCGGCCGCGGCGTCGGATTTTTCCAGATGCAGCAGCGCGATGCCGAGCCCCAGCCGGGCATCCAGGCGGTCCGGTTGCGCTTCGGCCGCCTTGTCGAAGAAATCCGCGGCTTCCTGCCAGCGGCCCAGGCGCTCCAGGCAAACCGCCAGGTTCAGGTTGGCGTTGGCATGCTTGGGATGCATGGCGAGCAACTTGGCGTAGCTCTGGGCGGCTTCTTCGTACATCTCCAGCTCGAACTGGATTTGGGCCTTGGCGGAGAAGATCTCGAGCGTGCCCTCGCCGGTCTCTAGAACCCGGTTGATTTCCCGCAGCGCATCGTCGAGCTTGCCTTCCATGTGCAGGGAGACCGCCTTGGCCAGGCTGGCCGCCTTGGCGCTATCGAGGTTGGACGTTCTAGAAGTAGGTTGGCTCATAATCAGTTCATATCTCCGTTTCTATCCTCGATCCCATAAGGCGCCAGATAGGCGCACAGTCTGCCCAATGCATCATACTGATGCGAAACCTCTACCCAGCGCAGCCGGGCGCGCTCGCCGCGACCCGAAAAGAAACCCACCCCACCGTGTCGCAACCGGTTGTCGGACCAGAAGTCGACCACCTGGCCCTGGACGACGGTAGTGAAATCGCCGCCCCGCGCGTTGATCTGGATGCGGTACAGCATATCGGTGCGGACGCTGATGGGCAGGGGCTTATCGACGTGCGGCCCTTCCTTACCGTTGATCACCGCATAGCGGACAATGTGGACCAGCGGCAGAGGCCCCGGCCTCACCACCACCAGTTTCATCGCGTAGTAGTTGTTGAAATCCTGGGCGCGGAAGGCCCAGCCGATGGCCTTTTGGTCGATTTCGCCCAGAAACTCCAGGCGATAGTCGGTGAGATCGACGGTGGGCTTGAAGATGGCCAACGGCCCGGGACGGACAAAACCCACCGAGTCATACGACCAGCTTCTGGTCAGGTTGGAACGGCTTTCCCAGGCATCCAGCCCGGAGCGAAAATCGTCGGCAAACGCCACCGCGGCGCGGTCCGATATGGATTGATTCACGTTCTTCCATTGCAGCTGGACTACCTTCTGCACCTGGGTCTGGACGTGATCCAGATTGGGAGGCGTCAATTGGGATACCGAAACCTTAGGAAGCGAGCCGGTGATCGCCACAATGAGCAGGACCGGAAGAATAAAGCTGACCAGCTTGAGATCCCGCGGCGCACCCCTCCACGCCGCGTTCAGCCAGCGCCAGGATGCGGCAGTCTCGCGCGCCGGATGGGGACGAGCCTCATCGGGGGCCGATTCAGAGTCGTCGCTGGATTGCCTGTGCTCCTGGTGAGACTTGGCGAACGCCGCTTCCCCGATAAGGCGCTCCTCCTCGATCAGCCGTTCCTCTTCTGCCTCGGCGTCCGCGGCCGGTTGCTCTGGCTCAGTGGCCTCGGAAATGGTCTCGACGGGACGTGGCGCGAATTTTTTCCGCAGCATTTGCACTGCCGCAGAAACGGGCTCCGAGCTTTGTGTGGGGTAGGCGCCTTCTACTTCAAACGTCTGGCGGTGGTCGTCGCAACAGAACTCGCCGTCGATAAAGCTGCGCGACGGCTCAAGCGCAATATTGCAGTAGCGGCACCGCATTCAGTTCGACCCGTTTCCATCTTAGGGCCGGGGGGAGGGAATTACCACGCAGTAAATTACTTAAGGACCGTACGCAATTCCGCCTATGCTCGCTGCCGCCTTAAGCAGTTGACCTTAGAACTCGGGTTCAGTGACCGCCGCGTATATCGATGGTTCCGGTGACGATGGACATGAATCTCATGACCGGCGTCGCACCGGTGGGTCCGCTGACGGTGGAACCGTTCTCGCCTTCGTATACCGCTGCCGGGACTCCGTTCCCTCTATGGGTTCGCCCTCAGTTTGCCGACGGCTGCTCGGCATGATCGATCACCAGGGTCTCAACTTGTCCTTTCTTCGATTCCAGCTTCAGCCCGATCTGCTCCTGGATTGCGGTGAAGAACGAAGGACCCGACGAATCGACCGGGTTGCCGTTCAGCAATTTGATCTTGCCGTCGTCGGATCTGAATTGATCGGGCGTCCAGGCCAGCTGAAAATCGAACGAGCCGCTTAACCCGGTCTCATCCACGACAGGACGTCCGGCGAAAGGCGACAGCTCCTGAGCGATGCGGCTCAAAGGGACGCGCTGGCCATTCATCCTTCCCGGTGCTGCTTGTACGCCGCAAAAATTGACGCCGGTCGGGTTCACCGGGCAATTCGGGTCCGCCGAGCGGCTGATTCCCGGACCCAGAGCTCCGTCCTTCTTTGCAAAAACCAGGGCGTACAACTGGGCGTTCCTGGTTTCGCGATGGTAGGCGAGCCTAAACCGGTCCTCGAGCAGCGCCCGCAGCATCTCCCAGTATTGATCTCCGCTGATCTTCCCTGGTGCTTTAGCGACGATGTCGAAGCGCTCTGAGCGGAGCGGCTCCGGCACCGACGACAAATCGAGCAGTTTGGTTTGAAATGCCATTTCAATCAGGAGGCTGAACGGTGCGTTCCTGGCAGTAAGCCCGCCAGGAGTGCGTGCGATGGAGCCGCCGCGGCCGTCCTGGTTCGGTTTTATCGAGGCAACGTCGAATTGCAGGCGTCCGGCGGGCGTCTGGGCATATAGCAGGGCACTCGCTGTGATTGCTGCCAACCTGAGCATACTGAAGATTAGATTAACTGGCGTGCTGCCCCACCGGTTCGGCCGGGACCTGCGCGCGCCACGTACTTTGCAGCCAGCGCTCAAGTGTGTGAAGCCCAGGAAGCTCCTGGCGCACGGCGGAGATGTCGACGCGATGCGCTTCCTTGTCGAACCACTGGAACATCTTGAAATGCGCCGGATCGATGCGTTTCTCAAAATCGTCCCACGGAACTTGCACGTACTTCACTTCATGTCCCAGCATGCGGCTGAACGCCTGCGCGATCTGTGTCATCGAGAGCTCATCGCCCGCGATTTCGAACGTGCGGACGATCCATTTTCCGGGATGCTCGAAGGCCAGCGCCACGAACGCCCCGATGTCGTCCACGGCCTGCATTTGCAGCCGGGTCTCGCCTCTGAGCGGCAGTTCCAGCCGGCCGTTCATGATCTGATCTTTCCAATTGAACCAGTTCTCCATGAAGAACACCGGCCTCAGGATCGTATGCTTGATGCCGCTGGCTTGAATATGTTGTTCGATGCGGCCCTTGCTTTCAAAGTGCGGCACTCCGGTGCGTAGGTCTGTGCCCGTCACGGAGCTGTACACAAAATGGCGGATGGACTGCGTAGCCGCCGCATCCACGATGTTCGTGCCTTGCCGGACTTCGGCCTCGGTGTCGGTGGACGTCTGCATGGAATACGCGCCATACGCGCCGTCCATGGCGCGCTTTAAAGACGGCAGGTCTTCCAGGTCTCCCCGCACCAGTTCCACAGCGGGGCCGGCCAGCGCCCGCACCTTGGGACTATCTAAATCGCGCGCCAGAACGCGCAGTGGAAATTTGTGATTGAGGTGCCGAAACGCCGCGCCGCCCTGCTGCCCGGTGGCGCCTGTCACCAGGATAGTTTTGTTCGTTTTGCTTGCCATGATTGCCCACTCCTACAGCGTTGGACTCGACGGGGCTGTTTCCGGCAGCGTGACATTCTGTTAGCATTGTTCGGATAAGAGGAGAAATCCATGTCTGATGAGACGGGTATCGACCGCGGCGGTATCGATCGGCGGTCTTTGTTTAATGCGATATCGAAGGTTTCGCTGGGTTTGGCCGCTACGGCTGCCATCGCCGAGCAGGTGAAGGCGGCTCCCGCTGAGGAGACCAAGGCCGACGAACTGGAGCCGTTCAAGTACGACATCGAGAGCGAGAAAGGCTGGGTGGGACCCGGCGGTTCGGCAAAAGAGGCTACCGTCAAGCAACTGCCGGTGTCACAGAGCATCGCAGGTGTTTCGATGAAACTCGATCCTGGCGCCATTCGCGAGCTCCACTGGCACGCCTTGGCCGCCGAATGGGCCTACGTTCTCAGCGGACGCTGCCGCACCACCGTCATCACCCCGAACGGCCAAGCCGAAGTGGACGATTTCGAAGTCGGCGACACCTGGTATTTCCCCCGCGGTCACGGCCATGCCATCCAGAACATCGGCCCCGGCCCGTGCCATTTTCTGCTCGGGTTCGACAACGGGCACTTCTCGGAATTTGGGACGTTCAGCATCACCGACTGGATCGCGCGCACGCCACGCAATGTTTTGGCGCGCAATCTGAATTTGCCGGAATCGGCCTTCGGCGAGATGCCGCAGAAGGAGCTGTATATAGGTCCAGGACAAGTTCCGCCCTCGGTGGAAGACATTCGAAATTCGGAGCTGCAACCGAGCCAGTCGTCGCATAAATTCCGTCTGGGAAAAATCGCGCCTCACGTGTTCGAAGGCGGTGAGGAGCGCATCGTCACGCAGAACGAATTCCCGATCCAGACCACCGTCACCGCGGTCCGCATGGATCTGAAGCCGGGTGCGCTGCGCGAGATGCACTGGCACCCGCACGCCGACGAGTGGCAGTTTTACACCAAAGGGCGCGGGCGCGTCACCATTTTCGGGTCGCACGGACGCGTGAAGACCGAGGAGTTCGGACCCGGCCACGTAGCCTTCATCAAGCAAGGCTACGGCCACTTTATCGAACAGGTGGGCGATGAACCGACGCAAATCCTGATTCTGTTCAATAGCGGGCTTTATCAGGAGATCTCGCTGACCAACTGGCTGGGAGGCAATCCGAATTCGCTGCTGACCAGCAATTTCCTATTGAGCAAGGATATGCTGGACCGGCTGCCGAAGAAGGAAGTCGGGATCTTAGGGCGAAGAGGGTAGCGAGCGACTGGCTATCGACCTGCTTTGGAATACGGGGAGCAGGTTATGGAAGTCACGGCATCTTACCAAGGTGGTACACGGTTCGAGATTATTGCGCGCGGGCATAGGCTGGTTTGCGACCAGCCCGCCGAGAACGGAGGCGCCGACCGAGGTCCCACACCCCCTGAGTTTCTCCTCGCATCGCTCGCCAGTTGCGCCGCCTATTACGCCGCCGAGTACCTCAAGACTCGGAAGTTGCCCTCCGCCGGCCTGAAAGTCCGGGTGACCGCTGAAAAGGCTCAACAGCCCGCTCGTCTGGGTTCGTTTCGCATCGAAGTCACCGCTCCGGGTCTTGACGAGCGCCACCAGACCGGAATCTTCCGCGCCGTCAAAGCGTGTCTGATCCACAACACATTACTCGGCCAACCTGCCATCGAAGTCGTCCTTATCGAGCCTGCCATCCTGTCCGTCGCCTAACAAAACGCGCGACAAAGTCTTGCCCCTGCCAAATTCAGTGCGCCAATTTGCGCAGCGCACGCGGAATTCCCCCCACCTGGGAACTCGTTGAAACTTCAGGTCATTTTTTTGCCAGAGCGGCTAAGACTCGAAGAATCATTGCCGATACGACCCCCAAGCTCAGTGGCATCGCGGTAGGTGATCTCTGGGCGGGAAACTGCTAAAGAGTTCACCGGACATCGAGTTAGGAGACCAACGATGTGTTTGGCGGTTCCTGGAAAGCTCTTGAGCGTCGAGGGTGACGATCCCGCGTTTCGCACTGGCCGCGTGGATTTCTGCGGCGTGAAAAAGACGGTCAACCTGGCCTTCACTCCCGACGCCGCGCCGGGCGACTTCCTTCTGGTCCACGTGGGTTTTGCGCTCACGCGCGTGGATGAAGAAGAAGCGCACCGGACCTACCAATACTTGGCGCAGATCGGGGCGCTCGCCGAAGAGGGGCTGGCTGAGGCAGGCCGCGCATGAAATACGTCGACGAGTATCGCGACCCGAAAATCGCGCAGGCCGTCGCCGCCGAAATCGCCCGCAAAGTCACGCGGCCCTGGGTGCTCATGGAAGTCTGCGGCGGCCAGACCCACACGCTGATGCGCTACGGCATCGACGAGCTGCTGCCGCCGGAAATCGAATTGGTGCATGGGCCGGGCTGCCCGGTGTGCGTCACGCCGCTCGAAATGGTGGACCGGGCCATCCGCATCGCTTCGCTGCCGGGCGTGATCTTCACCTCCTATGGCGACATGCTGCGCGTGCCGGGTTCGGAGTCGGATCTGTTCCAGGCCAAGGCCCGCGGCGCCGACGTGCGCGTGGTGTATTCGCCCATGGATGCGGTGAAAATCGCGCGGGCGAATCCCGAACACAAGGTGGTCTTTTTCGGCGTCGGCTTTGAAACCACCGCTCCGGCCAACGGCATGGCGGTCTGGCAGGCCAGGCGCGAAGGGCTGACCAATTTCTCCATGCTGGTTTCGCATGTTCTGGTGCCGCCGGCGATGCGGCTGATTCTGAGCTCGCCCGCCAATCGCGTGCAGGGCTTCATCGCGCCGGGCCACGTTTGCACCGTGATGGGCTATCGCGAATACGAAGAGCTGGCCGCCGATTTCCGCGTCCCGATGGTAGTGGGCGGGTTTGAGCCGCTGGATCTGCTCGAAGCGATTTCAATGCTGGTGTCGCAACTCGAAGAAGGGCGCGCCGAGGTTGAAAATCAATACGCGCGCTCGGTGAATCAGGCCGGAAACCTGCCGGCGCAACAGGTGCTGCGCGAGGTATTCGAAGTTTCCGACCGCCAGTGGCGCGGCATCGGGCCGATCGCCCAAAGCGGCTACCGGCTGCGCGAGGAATTCGCCGCATTCGACGCCGAGCGCATTTTCGGGGTGGAGGACTGGCACGCTGAGGAGCCCAAGGAATGCATCAGCGCGCTGGTCCTCCAAGGGTTGAAGAAGCCGCTGGATTGCCCGGCGTTCGGGAAGCGCTGCACGCCGATGACTCCGCTGGGCGCGCCCATGGTTTCGGCCGAAGGCGCCTGCGCGGCTTATTACCAATATCGGCGCCATGCCGATCCGGTGCAAATTCATGCCTGAAACAGCCACCCAGCCCGCCGTCGTTCATCTGCCCCGCTCCGCTCGCGCAGCGCGACCGTATCGTGCTCGGCCACGGCAGCGGCGGCCGATTGAGCGCGGAGTTGCTGCGGCGACGTCTTTCTGCCGCTGTTCTCAAATCCGGTGCTCGACCGGATGGACGACCAGGCGATTGTCGAAATCGGCGGCGCGCGCTTGGCCTTCACCACCGATTCGTTTGTCGTCCAGCCACTGTTTTTCCCGGGTGGCGACATCGGATCGCTGGCCGTGCACGGCACCGTCAACGACCTGGCCATGGGCGGCGCGCGCCCGTTGTTCCTGAGCGCTGGGTTCATTTTGGAAGAAGGCTTTTCGATGGAGGCGCTGCGGCGGATTGCGTCGTCGATGGCCGAAGCGGCAGCCGCGGCGGGCGTCACGATCGTCACCGGCGACACCAAAGTTGTCGAGCGCGGCAAGGGCGACGGCGTATTTATCAATACCACCGGCATCGGAGTTGTGCCGGACGGGGTCCGGCTGTCGAGCGAACCAGGCTCGCCCGGGCGACCGCGTGATCCTGAGCGGCTCGATCGGCGATCACGGCATTGCGATCCTGTGCAAGCGCGAGGGACTGGAATTTGAGACCGAGATCGTGAGCGATTCGGCCGCGCTGCACAACCTGACCGCCCGCATTCTGAATCGAGCGGCCGGGGCCGTCCGTTGTATGCGCGATCCCACACGGGGCGGTGTTTCAAGCTCGTTGAACGAGATCGCGGCGCAATCGAAAGTGAGTATCCAGATCGAGGAAACCCGAATCCCGGTGCGCGACGAAGTGAGAGGCGCGTGCGAACTGCTGGGGCTCGATCCGCTGTATGTCGCCAATGAGGGCAAGCTGCTTGCTATCGTGGCGCCGGAAGCGGCTGAGGGGATCTTAGAAGCGATGCGGTGCGATCCGCTGGGCGCCGAAGCCGCGATTATCGGAACGGTTGGCCGGGAAAGCGCCGGGTTAGTAACTATGCGGACCGCGTTTGGATCGACGCGCATTGTCGACATGCTGGCCGGTGAACAGCTCCCGAGAATTTGTTAATGCACGAAATGGGAATCGCGAGTTCGATCATCGAAGCGGCCTGGAAAGAGTCGCGGCTCTATCCGGGGCAGCGGCCGGCCAAGGTAGGCGTGGTGATTGGCGAGTACGCGGGCGTGGATACCGAGTCCTTGCGATTTTGTTTTGAAACTCTGGCCGACGGCCTGGAACTCGATATCCAGTGGCTCATCGGCACCGATGAACTGAAGCTGGCATATCTCGAAATGGAAGAGGTGGCGAATGAGTGGTGACGATCGAGAAGAAGGTACTGAGCGAGAACGATCTGATCGCGGCGCGGCTGCGTGAGTGGCTGCGCGAGAAAGGCGCCCTGGCGGTAAATCTGATCAGTTCGCCCGGCTCCGGCAAAACCACGCTGCTCGAAAAGACGCTGGAAATGCTGCCACTCGGGACACGCGCGGCGCGGTTCTCACCGGCGACATTCAGACCGACAACGATGCGCGCCGCCTGGGCCGCTATGGCTATCCAGTGCGGCAGATCACCACCGCCGGCGCCTGCCACCTGGACGCGCGGATGGTGGAAAATCATCTGGCGGATTGGACCCGACGAACCTCTCGATCTGCTGTTGATCGAAAACGTGGGCAACCTGGTCTGCCCCACCAGTTATGACCTGGGCGAAGACGCCAAGATCGTGGTTCTCAGCGTCACCGAGGGCGAAGACAAGCCGCTCAAGTATCCGGGCATCTTTCGCAAAGCGGAATTAATGATCCTGAACAAGATCGATCTGCTGCCTTACGTTCCCTTCGATCCGGCGCTTGCGATCCAGAATGCGCGGCGGATCCATCCGGAAATAGCAATTATCGAAACATCCTGCACTGCCGGCGCTGGACTGGGCCACATTGGTTTAGATCAATGGCTCAAGTGGCTGGCCGGCCGGGCGGTGATTAAGAAAGCCGCGCTCAGCGCGGAGGAGGTTGTCCATGTCGTCGTCTGATGTTTTGTCACCCGATACCGACGTAAGCACCGTGCTCGCGCGCAGGGGCATCTCGCGCCGGCAACTCGTCAAATTCTGCAGCGCCATGCTGGGCACGCTGGCGCTTCCGGACCGGTACCTGGCACAGGTGGTGCAGGCCGTTGCAAAAGCCAGAAAGCCGGTGCTGCTCTGGCTGCAGTTTCAGGACTGCACCGGATGCTCGGAATCGATGCTGCGGTCGAGCCACCCGGATGTCGCCGAAGTCGTGCTCGAGCTGCTTTCCTGGGAATACCACGAGGTGATCATGGCGGGCGCGGGCCATCAGGCCGACGCCGTGCTCGATCGCGTGGTGAACGAAGACAAAGGCAAGTATCTGGCGGTGGTGGAGGGCGCCATCCCCACCGGCGAAGACGGGTTTACTGCACCATCGGCGGGCGCAACGCGCTGGACATCGCCGAAAAAGTATGCCGCAATGCCGCCGCTACCATTGCCGTGGGCGCTTGCGCCTTCGATGGCGGCCTGGTGCGCTCGGCTCCCAATCCCACCGGCGCCTGGGCGTGCATGAGGCGCTGCCGGGCATCAAGGTCATCAATATGGCGGGCTGCCCGCACAATCCCGCCAACACGGCGGCCGTCGCTGGTTCACTATCTGACCTTCAACGATCTGCCCGCGCTCGATCAATACAACCGGCCGCTGTTCGCTTACGGCCGCATCATTCACGATCAGTGCGAGCGCCGCGCGCATTACGACGCCGGCCGCTTCGTCACCGAGTGGGGCGACGAGGGCCACCGCAAAGGCTGGTGCCTTTACAAGATGGGCTGCAAGGGCCCGGCGGCGACCTTCAACTGCCCGGTGGTGCGGATGGAACGACCATACCAGTTGGCCCGTCCGCGCCGGTCACGGCTGCATCGCCTGCGCTTCGCCGCGCTTCTGGGACCACATGTCGCCGTTCTACGACCGGCTGCCGTCGGTGCCTGGGTTCGGAGTGGAAGCGACAGCCGGCGAAATCGGTCTGGGACTGGTCGGCGCCACCGTGGCCGGCGTCACCGCGCACGGCCTGATCAAGATGATCAAGCCGGCGCCCAAAGCGCCGCCGCCGCCCGGACCGGAGCCCGAGACGCCCAAGAGCCGGTATTAACAGGAAAGGGGAACTGACATGGCACGCCTGGTCGTCGATCCCGTCACTCGCATTGAAGGCCACCTGCGCATTGAAGCCCAGGTGGACGGCGGCAAAATATCCGACGCCTGGAGCGCCGGCACCATGTTCCGCGGCATCGAGATTGATTCTGCAAAGGCCGCGATCCGCGCGAAGCCTGGATCTGGGCGCAGCGCATCTGCGGAGTATGCACCATGGTCCACGCCCTGGCCAGCGTGCGGGCGGTGGAGGACGCACTGCAGATCGAGGTTCCGGAAAACGCCCGCATTGTCCGCGACCTGATCGCCGGATCGCAGATGGTGCAGGATCACGTGATCCACTTTTATCACCTGCACGCGCTCGACTGGGTGGATGTGACGCAGGCGCTCAAGGCCGATCCGGCGAAGACCTCGCAACTCGCGCAGTCCATTTCGGATTACGAAAAATCGAGCGCCACTTACTTCAAAGGCGTGCAGGCAGCGCGTGAAGGCAGTGGTCGACAGCGGGCAGCTCAGCCTGTTCGCCAGCGGCTATTGGGGCCATCCGGCCTATCATTTGCCGCCCGAAGTCAATCTGCTGGCGGTGGCGCACTATCTGGAAGCGCTCGCCTGGCAGAAGGATTTCATCCGCATCCACGCCGTGCTGGGCGGCAAGAATCCGCACCCGCAGACGTTTCTGGTGGGCGGCATGTCGACGGCCATGGATCCCAACGAGCCGTTCGCGGTCATCAATCCGGAACGCATCGGCTTCCTGCGGGAGCTGGTCCGGGGGGCGCGCAAGTTCGTCGAACAGGTTTATATTCCCGACGTCCTGGCGGTCGCGCGGCTTCTACAAGGATTGGTTTGCGCTGGGCGAGGGCGTGGGAAATTTCCTTTCTTACGGCGACTATGCGTCGGTCAACCAGAACGACCCGAGCACTGTTCCTGTTCCCGCGCGGCATCGTCTTGGGCCGCGATCTCACCAAAGTTTATCCGGTGGACCCGGCGCAGATCACCGAGTCCGTCAGCCACGCCTGGTATGAATATTCCGACGGCGACAAACCGCAGGCATCCTTTCGATGGCGAAACCAACCCGAAATACTCGGGGCCCAAGCCGCCTTACGAATTCCTGGATGTAGATCAAGAAGTATTCGTGGCTGAAGTCGCCGCGCTATCAAGGCAAGCCCATGGAAGTGGGGCCGCTGGCGCGCATGGTGGTCGGGCTACGCCGCCGGACAGAAGGAGATCAAGGCTGCGGTCGACAGCGTGCTGAAGCATCTCAACGCTCCGGCCGTCGGTGCTCTTCTCCACGCTGGGCCGGGTTGCGGCGCGGGCCATCGAGTGTCAATTGATGGCCGGCGCGTCTGGAGGGGTGGGTGGATCAACTGGATTCCAACCTGGCGCATGGCAAGGTAGCCATCTGCAATACCACGTAAGTGGGATCCCAGCACCTGGCCCGCCTCGCAGCCGCGGGTTCGGATGGCACGAAGCGCCGCGCGGCTCGCTCGGCCATTGGGTGGAGATCGAAGGGAAAGTCATCAAAAACTATCAGGCCGTGGTTCCCACCACCTGGAACGCCGGGCCGCGGGATGCTCAGGGCCAGCGCGGACCCTACGAGGCGGCGCTGCTCAAGACGCCCATCGCCGACCCCAACCGGCCGCTGGAGATTCTGCGCACCATTCATTCCTTCGATCCCTGCATTGCCTGCGCGGTGCATGTGGTGGATGCCCAGGGCCGCGACTATTCCGTGCTGGCCGCGGCCGGGAAGGCCGGTTAGGAGGACACTGCCATGGCCACTGTACGAACTTACCCGGGCGAATTCGGACCCGTCGCGCCGGTTTACGTCTGGCAGTATCCGCTGCGCCTGGTCCACTGGGGCATCGTGATTTCCATCGGCGTCCTGGCGGTCACCGGCTATTACATCCACGATCCGTTCATCATCGGACAGACGCAGCATCCGTTCCTGATGGGCGAGTTCCGCTTCGTCCATGAAAGCTTCGGGATGCTGTTTATGGCGCTGTTCCTGCTGCGCGTTTATCTCTTCTTTGGCGGCAACAAGTGGGTGGGGTGGCGCCAATTCATCCCGCTCAGCAAAGCGCAGTTTCGGGAAATGCTGGAGGTGACCAAGTTCTACGGCTTCATGCGCCCCACTCCGGTCTCAAAAATCGGGCACAATCAGATGGCGGCGCTGTCTTATGTCGGCATCTATGCGCTGATCCTCGTGGAAATCGTCACTGGACTCGTGATGTATCAGCGGCTGCTTGGACAACGCCTTTCTTCGGGCGCTGGTGGGCTGGGTTCCCAGCATCGTCAGCCTGCAGAACCTGCGCCTGATTCACTTCTGTCTGATGTACGTGTTCTTCGCTTTCGCGGTGTTCCACGTGCATCTGTGCATGCTGGTCTCGCGCGCCGAGAAGCGCGGTTTGATGGATAGTATTTTTATCGGGTACAAAATCATCCCGGTAGAAGAGCTCCAAGCTGAAGACGATCACCAAGCCGAAGCCGCTCACAAGTGATTTCGACATGAACAAGACACTCGTGCTCGGCCTCGGCAACCTGGTTCATTCCGACGATGGACTCGGGGTTCATGTGATCCAAAGCTTGACGCTGGACTCCCGGGTCCCCGCCGACGTCGTTCTGATGGATGGGGGCACGCAGGGACTCAACTTGCTCCCGCACATCTCCGCCTTCGACCGGCTCCTGGTGATCGATGCGCTGGATGTCGGCGAACCTCCCGGCACTCTGGTGCGGCTGGAAGGGAAAGCGTTGCGAAATCTGCCGGGTAAGCCCAGCGTGCATCAACTCGGATTTGCCGATCTTCTCGTCGCGCTCGAATTATTAGGAGAGCTACCCGGAGAAATCGTGCTGCTCGGCGTCCAGCCTTTCTCTACCGATTGGGGAACCGAAGTTTCAGCGCCCGTGCGGGAAGCGCTCCCTCGCCTGCAGGATGCAGTGCTGGAACAGCTCGAGAATTGGACGCTTAAGCTGGCGGCGGTTTAGGTTATGACGCGCGCCTCAGTTCGTGAGCGCTCGGTAGAGCTTGCAACGACTTCACCAGCTCCAGTACATCGTAGTGCGGCACCCTTCGATCCGGGAAAAAGCTATTGACAGCATCTTGCTCGCTCGGGAATATATTGAACACCGTCTCCAGCCGCGCGATCATCAAGGCCTTCAGATGAGCTGGATGCAAATTGGCGAGCGCCAAACCCCCCCCGGCTCTGCGTAGCTCGGCTCTGGCGTACAACAAAGTGCCCAGCCCGGAGCTGTCTATCCTATCCACTCCGGCTAAATCCATCACCAGGCGGATTCTGCGCGCTGCCAAGGCGTGCCGGATCTCATCGTTGAGCACTATATCTTCCCGTCCGAACGTGAGATGGCCCGTGAGCTGGAGAATTGAGATTCCCTCTTGCTCCCGCCGGTCGACTTTGAGTGCCATTCGAGTCTCCTTGCTCGAATGAAAGGCACGAGAGATGCCAAAGAGTTAAAAAACTGAAACGAAAGACGTTCCGCCAAATTCGCCGATTTTCAACCGGTAAGAGTTTACGCGGTGGCGCGCAATTCCTGGGCTGAACGGCTCAATCCCCTCACTTGGACGTGGTCTCCGATTACTATAGTACTAAACTATAGAATTGAGTCACATGATGGCAACAATTACTACTTGACTCCAAAATATCGAAGTCGTATAGTAGATCAAGTTAATATACTAAGCCAGTCTGAACAGGACACCCTGCGGTTGCCCCTCTGGCTAGGTCGCTTTGATTGCGGCCGCACTATTGCGTCACGCGCCAAAAGATCGACTCGGAGGAACTGCTTTGTGCCGGTAAAACAAATTTCGCTTTCTCGCCCCAATTGTTGTTGTCGACGCTGCCGTTCCTGATTCCGCAGTCTTCTCATTCAGGTAACCAGTTCATTTTATTGGGGGAAACGTGTCTAAATTTGCAGCTATTGTTGTGTTTTCCGTTTTCAGCCTGGGCGCTTTCGGCCAGCAGGTAGAAAACGCTGTGGTTGTAGGATCGGTTTTCGATCCAACGCACGCCGCCGTCTCGGATGCCGCCGTCACACTGACGCACCTGACGACCGACTCGAAGGTTGAGGTCCACACCGATTCGAAGGGCGAGTACCGTACACCGCCCCTGCGGATCGGCGAGTACTCCATCAGTATCGAAGCGCCCGGATTCAAGCGCTTTAACCAGCGCGGCGTGGTGCTGGACATCGGCGACGTTCGCCAGGTGGATGCAGTGCTCGAAGTGGGGCAGGTTTCCGATAGCGTGAATGTCGAAGCGTCGGCCCCATTGCTCCAGACCTCCGACGCTACTGTAGGCACCGTGATTGGCAATCAGCAGATCACCAACCTGCCGCTCAATGGCCGCGACTATCTGCAGCTGGCTGCGCTCTCCTCCGGCACCATTCCGTCCACCACCATCGCTTCCAACGGAGCGCAGGTGGGTGTGAGCATCGGAGGACAGGCCGGCACGGCGGCCGCGTACCTGCTGGACGGCATCGACAACAACACGCAAACCATTCTTCCGGACCACGGCAATCAGAAGGAAGTGATTAAGCCGTCTATCGATGCCATCCAGGAATTCAAGGTGGTCACGAATATGTATTCCGCCGAGTATGGCCGCTCCTCCTCCGGCGTTGTGAGCGTGACCCTGAAGTCTGGAAGCAACGAGATTCACGGCGTGGGCTACGAGTTCCTGCGCAATCAGGATCTGGACGCCAAGAATTTCTTCGCCACCGAAAAATCGCCCTTCAAGCGCAATCAGTACGGCGCCGCGATTGGCGGGCCCATCATCAAGAACAAGCTTTTCATATTTGGCGATTTCGAGATCGGCGAGATTCGCCAAAGCGCCACGGAAGTGGATACAGTGCCGACGATAGCCGAACGAGACGGGATATTCCCAACCACGATCTATAATCCTTCCGCTTATAATTCCGCTACCAATACTCGTGCTGCATTTCCCGGTAATCAAATCCCCGCCTCACTCTGGGATCCCGTCGCGGCTAAGGTTCTCGGTTTTTACCCGCTTCCAACTAAGTCCACGGCCACTAATAACTATGTTTATGCGAGTCCTGAAAATCAGGACCCACGCCATTGGGACGTGCGCGGCGACGAAATCCTGGGCGAGAAGCAGAATCTCTTCTTTCGCTACAGTTCGCAGACGCAACAATACGGCACGGTGGCGGCTTTTCCCGCAATTGCGGATGGCTTTACCGCCGCCGCCGGTGCGTCTGACGTGAATAGCCACGGCTTTGGAGCGGGCTACAACGTGGTGTTCACTCCGACGCTGGTGGGTTCCCTCCGCGCCGGTTGGAACTACCTGCAGATGAACCAATTTTACGGCAGCAACACCAACCTCAGCTCTCTGGTTGGGATTCCGGGCGTGAACGACAGCGTTCCTGGCCTCGCCAATCTGACCTTGACCGGCTACACCGCGCTTGGCGTCTCCAACACCCCGAATTACTCCGGTACCCAGGACCGCCAATTATCGGGCGACCTTACCTGGAACCATGGCGCACACAACATCAAGTTCGGCGTCCAGCAATATTGGCTTCAAACCAATTTCCTGAGCTCGCAGCAGATTGGCGGCATCTTCAATTTCACCGGGCAGTTCACGCAAAACCCTGCGACGTCCATGGGCGGAAGCGCGTTAGCGGATTTTCTCCTCGGCGACGTAGCTTCCGCCAGCCTGTCCAATTGGGCGTACCTGGATTTCCGAACGCCGTTTACGGATTTCTTCGTTCAGGACGACTGGAAGGTGAGCCGGCATCTGACGCTCAACATCGGCCTGCGCTACGACCTGGACAAGCCGCCCGTCGCGAAGAACAACAAGATCGCCAACTTCGAAATCGACTCCAATCCGGCCGATCCGCAACTGGTAACGGCCGGCTCGCAGGGCAGCAGCTATGCGGACCGCGCGCTGCAGGGAGTGGACTATCTTCAGTTCGCGCCGCGCTTCGGATTCGCCTACAGCCTGCCCGATAACAAGACCGTTCTGCGGGGCGGCTACGGGATTTTTTACTCGAACCTTACCACCGCGGGCGGCATGCAATCCATGGAGATCAACCCGCCGAATCATCTGCGGGTGAATCTCACCACTAACCCCACCGATCCCACGCTGTTCCTGAATCAAGGCTTTCCCGCGGGCGCGCTTTCTCCGGCCGACGCGACGAACGTGGAGCTGGTTTCCTACGACCAGAGCGGCGTCTGGCCCATGTCGCAGGAGTGGAACTTCAACATCCAGAGAGAGCTGCCGGGCGGCATTCTTTTCGAAGTGGGATATTACGGCAACAAGCTGGACCACATGTGGTGGCAGCACGATGGCAACCCCGCGGCGCCCAAGCCGGGTAATGTGAACGCGAACCGTCTCTATCATTCGGTTCTGGTGCCCGGCACAACGGATCTCATTACTCTCGCCGACGTGATCCGCATTTCGAAGGACGGTTACAGCGACTACAACGCGCTGCAAGCCAGGCTGGAAAAGCGCTATTCCAAGGGCCTCACGTTCATCGTGGCCTACCAATACTCGAAAACCATCGCTCTGGGCGACACCACCGGCGTTCAGAATCCCTTGGATTGGGATGCCGACCGCTCCGTGTCGAGCCAGGACATGACGCAACATTTTGTGGGCAGCGCGGTTTACGAGCTGCCGTTTGGGCGAGGCAGAACGTTTGGCGCGAATTGGAATCGCTTCACCAATGGCCTCCTGGGCGGCTGGAGCGTCGGGCCGATCATCACAGCAGACACCGGACTACCGCTGAACCTGACGGTGAATGGCAATCCGTCCAACTCGGGTCCCTATGGAGCCGACCGCCCCAACGTGGTCGGCGAGTGGCAACTGGCCAATCCCACCGTTCAGGAATGGTTCAATACCGCGGCGTTCGTCAAGAACGCGCCCTACACTTACGGCGATGCCGGCCGGAACATCATTCGCGGGCCCGGCCTGTTCAACATGGATATCGCCGCGCACAAGCAATTCCGTATCACGGAGCGCTTCACCGCGCAACTCCGTCTGGAATCGTTTAATTCGACTAATACGCCGCCCTTCGCCGGACAGAGCGGTAGCCCCAATACGGTGGTGGGCAGCCCGCTATTTGGCCAAATCTCGGTGGCGGGAACGCCCCGCGACAATCAGATCGGCTTAAAGCTTTTGTTCTAAAACTCAACCCCAAAGGAAACTATCATGCACAAACTCATTTTGATCACATTGCTGGCCGCAGCGGCCGCTTTCGCACAGGCTCCTCCAGCAAAAGCGAAAATACTTACCCGAGCTGAACTGGATCAGCTGCTCGCCACCCCGAACAAAGTGCTTCTCATCGATGTCCGCCGGCCGGACGAGATCTCGAGTAACGGCGGCTTTCCGGTGTACCTGAGCATTCAGATTGGTGAACTCGAAAAGCATCTGGATGCGATTCCCAAGGACCGCATCATCGTGACGGTCTCTAATCACGCGGCCCGTGGCGGGAAGGCGGCCGATCTGCTGGCAAGCCATGGATTCAATGTGGCCGGAGCGGTGGGCGCGGAGACCTATGAGAAGGAAGGCGGAACGTTGACGAAGATTCAGCCGCCGCCGAGGAAAGAGACGACGGCGGAGAAGCAATAAGTAAGAAATACCAGGGAGACGAGGAATACGAGTATGAAAATACATCATCTGTTAATCATCGCGGGCCTCGGCATTTTGGGCGCGGTCCCGTTACTGGCTCATCACGCTTTCGCGGCCGAGTATGACGCGAAACAATTCATCACCATCAAGGGCGCGCTTACTGGCGTCGATTGGATCAACCCGCATGCCTGGCTGCACGTGGACGTGAAAGACGAAAGCGGCAAGGTAGTGAACTGGTCCGTCGAGTTCGGTTCGCCCAACGCTTTGCTGCGGCGCGGCCTGCGCAAGACCGATTTCCCGGCCGGAACCGAGGTCGTGATCGACGGTTATCGGGCCAAGAATGGCACGGCCACGCTGAACGGGCGAAGCGTCAAATTGCCCGATGGCCGCAACCTGTTCACCGGCGGTTCGGCGCCCGATGAGCAGCCGCAATAGCAGGGGACGCATATGAAGAAAATCATTCTCGGATTAATTTTCATCGCGCCGGCGTTTGCGCAAATCCCGCGCACCGCCGACGGCAAGCCCGACCTTTCCGGTATCTGGCAAGCTTTGAACACCGCCAATATCGACATTCAGGATCATGCGGCGCAGAAGGGGGCGCCCGCGGGGCAGAGCGTCGTCGTAGGCAACGAGATCCCCTATCAGCCCTGGGCGCTGGCGAAGAAGAAAGATAACTACGCCAATCGCGCTACTTTGGACCCGGAAAACAAGTGCTATCTGCCCGGCGTGCCGCGCATCACCTACATCGGGCTTCCGTTTCAAATTTTCCAGCGTCCGGATCTGGTGACCATACTCTATGAGCACGCCCACGCCAATCGGTTCATCTACACCAATGGCACTCCGCATCCCAAAGGGCCAATCGAGTGGTGGATGGGCGATTCGCGCGGCCACTGGGACGGCGACACGCTGGTGGTGGACAACGTCCATTTCAACGATCAAACCTGGTTCGATCACGCCGGGAATTTTCATAGCGAGGATTTGCATGTGGTGGAGCGCTACAGCTTGAAAGACGCCGACCACATCGACTATCACGTGACCATCGAGGATCCCAAGGTGTTCACGCGGCCCTGGAATATCGACATGGTGCTGTATCGCCACGTCGAAAAGAACTTCCAGCTTCTGGAATACGAATGCTACGGATTCGATCTGGAGCCGTATTACCCGTAAAGGAGGAAACAATGCGATTGAATGCAAAGTTGTTGGTAACCTCGCTCGTGGGAATGTTCATGATCGGATCGGCAGCGGCAGCGGAAGCGGACAAGGCTGTCTGGCCCGAGCACACGCCGGATGGTCAGCCGAAAGTGGAAGGCTATTGGTTGACGGTGTTCTACGGCATGGGCTGCCTGCAAAATCCACTGGCTGGCGTCGGTTGTCTCAAAGAGGGGGAAGAGCCGGGGCGCGGCGGCAATCGTCCAAAAGCGAAAGCGCCCAGCAGGATTATCGATCCGCCGGATGGCGAGATTCCTTATCAGCCTTGGGCCAAAATCAAAGAGCGATATTATCTGTCCAATTACTTCGAACCAACCAGGCCGGAATTCCTGGATCCGCAGCAGCTCTGCCTGCCGCTCGGCCCGGTGCGGCAGCTCACCTGGCACGACGTTCACATTCTTCAATATCCCGGCTACGTAATCTTCGAACATGAGGGCGGGCACGTGTTTCGCATTATTCCTCTCGATGACCGGCCGCACATCGGCGCGAGCATCAAACTTTGGATGGGCGATTCGCGCGGGCACTGGGAAGGGAACACCCTGGTGGTGGACGTAACCAACAACAATTCCAAGGGACGCCTGAGCAGAGCCGGCGATTTCGCGAGCGACAAGCTGCACGTAACGGAGCGCTTCGAATTTCAGGATAACGACCACATGCAGTATCGTGCGATATTCGACGACCCTTCCACGTACACGCGGCCCTGGACCTTCGGCTTCGACATGAAGCGCGCCATCTTCGGCGCCGAGAACCCGACCAAAGCAGACGGCGCGCACTACGAGCAATGGGAAGAGGCGTGTTACGAGGGCATGAAGCCCGTCGACTATTCCTTGCGCTCCGAACGCGGAGCCGAAAAAAAATAGCAGAAACGCGATGAAATCACGAATTCTGCTGTTGACTGTCTTGCTCGCTCCCCTGTTGGCAGCCGCCGAGCCGAACATCGAGGGATATTGGAATCCCGAAATCGGCGGGACGTTTTCGCTGACCAATCCGTCGCGAGGCGGCGTGGGTCTCCAAGAGGACCTGGGAAAGCCTGTACCGAAAACGCCTAGCCGCATCATCGATCCGCCCGACGGACAAATTCCTTATCAACCTTGGGCCAGGATCAAGCAGCAATACATTCAGGCCAATATCAAGAGTCCGACCAAGCCCGAATTTATCGACACCCAAGCGCGCTGCCTTCCGGGCGGTCCGATCCGGGCCACGTTCTGGCACACGGTTCACATTCTGCAGTATCCGGGCTACGTCGTTTTCGAATACGAAGGGAGCCATCTGTTCCGGATTGTCCCGCTGGATGGACGCCCGCACGTCGGATCGGAAGTCAAGTTATGGATGGGCGATTCGCGTGGGCATTGGGAAGGAAACACGCTAGTGATCGACGTCACCAGCTACAACGGGAGATCGCGCTTGAGCAACGTCGGCGATTTTACAAGCGATAAGGCTTATATCGTGGAGCGCTACACTTTCGTGGACCACAACACGTTTAAGTACGAAGCCACGGTGGACGACCCTTCGGTTTACACGCGGCCCTGGACGCTGGCATCGCCCTTCCATCGCGGGCACACCAAGGAGCGCGATTACGAACAGTGGGAAGAAGCCTGCCACGAAGGCGAGCGCAATGTGGCCGATTCGATCGCGGAGGGAACGAAATGAGCCCGGAGCCGCCGCGAAGTCTGCACGCCCTGGCGCTCCTTGCGGCGCGAGAAACGGAGGCGGAGGGCTTTGCGATTTGCCAAGTGGATCCGGCTGGCAAGCCGTGCGAGGTGAAGTGCGAGTGGGGCGTGGCCATCCCCAACGCTGCCGAACCAGGGCTCACGTTAACTTCTTTTCCATTGCGCGCGGGAGACGATGTCACCGGTGTGCTTACGTTCGTGTTTCGCGGAACCGCCGTCTCACCGGGCGCGCAGTCTCTGCTGGAGCGCATCGCCAAAGCCATCGAAGAGGTTTGGCGCCTCTCTCTGCTTCCCGCCTACTACGCGCGCAGCGCGGCCCACATCGCTCGGTTGGAGACCGAGCTCGCGGATTCGAAGATCGCCGATCGCGCGGGCGGCCTGCTGGCCAATAAGGTATCGCCCCAGGATTCCATCGACACCATCCTCCGTCACGTGGAAAGCGTGCTGCGTCCAAGCCCGTTGCGAACGGCGCTCGGCCAGCTTTCTGAGGAAATAGAACGGGAAATCGCCGAGCGCGAACTCGCCAACCGCGCCAAGGCTGTTCTGCAGAGCCGCTATGGCATGTCGGAAGACCAGGCTCATCTGCACCTGCGCCTGGTGAGTCGCAAGTCGCGCAAGCGGCTGCGGGATGTGGCTCGGGAAGTTCTGGACGATCGGCACAATCCCGCAGTGGACGCGCGCCACCGGAGGGGTGTAGCTTGACATTAGCCCTCTCGCATGAAATCCCTAGTCGCTGGTGTGGTGTTGTGGACGGCCGCCCTTGCTGCGCAGCCGCTCCCGCAACTGCCCACGCCCGAAAGCCACTTCGGACATCCCATCGGTGTCGACCGCGAGCTGCTGGATTGGGACAAAGTGGTTTCCTACTTCCAGGCGCTCGCCAAAACCAGTGACAAGATCCGTGTCGAAGAGTTAGGCAAGACGGCCGAAGGGCGTCCATTCATCGCCGCCACCATCGCCTCGGCCGCTACACTCGGGAACCTGAATCGCTACCGGGAAATTCAAGCCAGGCTCGCCGATCCGCGGCGCACTACACCCGCCGAGGCGGCCGGGCTGATCAACGAAGGCAAGACGGTGGTGTTGATCACCTGTTCCATTCATTCCACCGAAGTGGCGTCCACGCATTCCGCGATCCAGTTCGTCTACAACCTGCTCACGCAAGATACGCCGAAATTTCGCGCCATTCTCGACAACCTGATTATCATCCTCGTGCCGTCGCAGAACCCCGACGGGTTGGATATCGTGACGCGCTGGTATCGCAAAACTTTGGATACGCCGTATGAAGGCACGTCGCCGCCCGAGC
Organism: Bryobacterales bacterium; assembly: GCA_963735145.1. Classification (GTDB taxonomy): domain Bacteria; phylum Acidobacteriota; class Terriglobia; order Bryobacterales; family Bryobacteraceae; genus Palsa-89. The sequence goes on from CAVTJS010000005.1 coordinate 969,417, forward strand.
TGTATCAGAAGTATCTGGGCCACGACAACAATCGCGACTGGTATGTTTTCTCGCAGCCGGAAACGCGGCTGACGGTGTCGCTTGAAAATACCTGGCATCCGCAAATCGTCTACGACGTGCACCAACAAGGGTCGTATGCATCCCGTATGTTCGTCCCGCCATGGCTGAATCCCATCGATCCGAATGTCGATCCGGCATTGGCGCAAGAAGGCAACTACCTTGGGCTCGGCGTGGCGGCGGACTTGACGGCGGCCGGCAAGAAAGGCGTAGTGACCAACGCGCTCTACGATTTTTGGGCGCCGGCCCGGCAGTACATGGCGTATCACGCCGGAATCCGCATCTTGAGCGAAGCCGCCAGCGCGTCGCTCGCCAGTCCGCTGACGGTGCGGCCGGATGAGATCCAGACCACCGGCCTCGGATACAATCCGCGCGAACGAAGCTGGAATTATCTGGAGCCATGGGAGGGTGGGACGTGGCGGATCGGCGACATCGTCAATTATCAATTAATCGCCTTTGAGAGCTTGCTGTACCAGGCCGCGATCCGGCGCGCGGATCTGCTCCAAAACTTCTACCAAGTAGGCGAGCGGGCGGTCGAGCGCAAATCGCCATACTCATTCGTGATTTCGCGCGAGCAAACGGATCCAGGCGCGGCGCGAAAGATGCTGGAGCTGCTGAACTTCGGTGATGTTGAAATCGAGCGTGCAAGCGACGCGTTCGCCGCCGGCGGAAAGCGCTATACGCAGGGCAGCTACATCATCCGCATGCAACAGCCCTCCAGCAGCTACGCGAAGACGCTCCTGGAGCGGCAGCATTATCCCGATTTGCGAGCGTATCCGGGCGGTCCGCCGCAGCGGCCTTACGACGTTACAGCACAGACGCTGCCGCTGCTGATGGGCGTAGCCACCGACACCGTCGATGCGCCATTCAGCGTGGCATCGAAACGCGCAAAATCATTTGAGTTCGAGCCACAACGCACGCTCTCGGCGGCGGACTCCGACACCTGGCGCGCAGTCAACAAAATCTGGGCCGGCGGCGCACCGATCTTTCGTAACCCGGGGACAGGTGATTTCTTCGCACAACTTCCTGAAACCATCGAGTCGGTTAAAATCCCGAGACCGCGTATCGGGCTTTATAAAAGTTACGTGCCAGCCATCGACGAAGGCTGGACGCGCTGGCTGCTGGAAGACTTTGGCTTCGCTTATCAGAATGTGCTGAACCTCGATATCGAAGCGGGCAACCTGCACCGCCGTTTCGATGTGATCGTGTTCCCCGATCAGCCGGCCTCGCAAATCGCCAGCGGCTATGAGCCCGGCACCATGCCGCAGGAATACACCGGCGGATTGAACTCGAAAGCGGCGGCCAACCTAAAGACATTCGCCGAGCAGGGCGGCACACTGGTGTTTTTGAACCGATCCGCCAACTATGCGGTCGAGCACCTGCACCTGGACGTCAAGAACGTGGTTGCTGGAGTACCCAGCCGCGATTTCTACTCGCCGGGATCTTTGCTCAACGTCACTCTCGACACCCGCTATGCGATCGCAAAAGGTCTGCCGGAGAACATCGCGATCTGGGGCGAGGAGAGTCCGGCATGGGAAGTTCCGGCCGCGAGCAAAGACTCCATCGTCGCCCGCTACCCGGACGATCACGTGCTCGCATCGGGATGGTTGCTCGGCGAATCTTACATCAAGGGCCGAGCGGCGGTGGTGCACGTCCCCATCGGACCAGGCCGAGCCGTACTGTTCGGCATGCGGCCGCAATATCGCGCGCAAAGCTATCAAGCGTTCAAATTGTTTTTCAATTCGCTACTGAACTACTATCCGGCGCGCTAAGAGCTGCCGATCAGCACTCCCGTCAGAAACACCAGGACGCCGCCCAACCCCACCTGCAGAACCGCGGACACTGGAGGTGTGTCCATGTAGCGGTGCCGAATCCATGAGATAACCCCAAGCTCCACCACCACGACGAGCGCCGCGACAATCATCGCTAAACGAAAACTTGGAATCAAAAATGGCAACGTATGGCCGATGCCACCGAGCGCCGTCATCAATCCGCAAACCACGCCGCGCGCCCATGGATGGCCACGGCCGGTGAGGCTGCCGTCGTCGGAAAGAGCCTCCGCAAATCCCATGCTGATGCCCGCGCCTAGCGACGCGGCAAGCCCCACTTTGAAGGCATCGAAACTGCTTTGCGTGGCCAGCGCCGCGGCGAACACCGGCGCCAGCGTTGAGACCGATCCATCCATTAATCCAGCCAATCCAGGCTGCACGATCTGCAATACGAACAGACGCCGGTTGGCTTCGTCCTCCCGGTGCTTGACGTCGGGCTGCAGCTTGGTCTTCTCCAATTCCTCGGCGCGATCTTCATGCGTGCGCTCTTCCTGCGCCAGGTCGTCCAGCAGTTGGCGAACGCCCGCGTCCTGCGCGCGCGCCGCGGCCTTCTCATAGAAGCGCCGGCTCTCCACTTCCATGGCGCTGGCTTGATTGCGGACGGTGTCCAGGCCGAGCGGCTGCATCAGCCACACTGGATTGCGATGCACGAAGCCGCGCACGTCCTGGCGGCGGATCAACGGGATATGTTCACCAAACTTTTTGCGGAATAACTCGATCAGGCGGCGTCGATGGCCGGATTCCTCTACCCGCATTCCATCGAAAACCTCGGCGGAGGCGGGAAAGTTCTCTCGCAGGCCCTCGGCGTACTCAGCGTACACGCGCTCGTCTTCCTCCTCGAGCGAAATGGCAAGCGCCAGAATTTCCCGTTCCGAAAGGCTGTCGAAGTTGCGCATACAAATATGATGCGCAGGTCGCGGATTGGCTACGCTCGCAGGCGCAGGAAAAACCAAGCCAGGCCAATGGCGAGCAGAAGCGATGCGGCCACCGGGACCGCGCGGCGCAAAAACGACAGGCGCACTAACCGATCCAGTACGAAAGCGAATAAGGCGATAAGGAGCAACTCGCAGAGAACAACGCCGGTCAGAAACGCCGCCAGATGATAACCGCTTTCGACCAGGAACGCAGAGAAATACGCGCCGTGAAACAGCCCCAGCACCGCCACCACCAGCCATCGCAGGCCGGATTGCGGTAGCAAGACAATCTCGAATGCCAGATAAGCGATGGTGAGCGCGGCAGCGGCTTCAATGAAGCGCGGGGATAACGGAATCTGGAGGCGCGGCGCCACTGCGCAGGCCAACGCTTCGGCCGCCAGGAACGACGCCGTCAGCGTCGCCAATTCCCGACGGCTGCGCGCGGCCAGCGCCAGGCTCACCAGAAACAGCAGAGGCGCCAATCCGCCCGCCGCGCGCATGAATCCCGCCCAGATTTCGCGAGTGGCCGTTTCAAACCCGGTCGGCGGCCGGAAGCGGATCTCGGCCCGCGTGTACGATAGATCAAAAACAGCTTGATCTGTTTTGTCGCCGCGATAAGCCCGCAGCAGGTGCACGTGATTCGGAACGGTGACGGAAGCAAGCGTGCATTCCGCCTGCATCGTCTCCACGGGGGCAAGGAACTGATATTCCGCCGTGCAGACGTATGTATCCTGCTCTTGATGGCAGGCGCCACCGGAAGCTTTAGCCCAAACACCGCCGCTTTCAAACCGGACATGATCCAGCAGCGTATGCTCGGGTTGGTGCACATGGGCCACTTCGTACATCGGCATGCGCAGCTCGTAGCTGGCATGCGTGCCAGACACTTTCAGATCGCCTGTGCTCATGCTCACCATGTGGCCGCTCAGCGGGCCGGCAAGCGGCGCCGCCAACAGCGCCAGACACGCGAATCGTTTCACAGCTCGCCCCGAGGAGTGACTAAGTCCAGAGCGCGCACGCGGCGCAGCCGGACAAAAACCACGCGCAGGATCGCGAGCACTGGTACCGAAAGAAAGATACCCAGTACGCCCGCAATCTGATCGCCTGCCAGCACGCCAAACAGCACCAACATCGGATTAAGCTGGACGCCCTTGCTCATCACGTAAGGCGACACGATGTAGTCTTGCAACAGCCGGAAGAGCAGCCCGAACATTACAAAGAGCAACACGTGACTGTAGCCACTCAGGCCGATCACCAGAAGCACGATCAGTCCCGCCGCCGCCGGCCCCACCACCGGGATGAACTCACCGAGCGCGGCTACGCCAGCGAGCAGGATCGCGTAGGGCGCTCCGCTCAAGCCGAGAAAAAGGCTGAACGCCGTGAAACTTGTCGCCGACAAAATAACCAAAGCGCGGATGTATTGGCCGAGCAGGAGATTGATGTCTTCGAGGATATTATCCACCACGGGCCGGCGGCGCTCCTCTACCAAAGCTGCGACGAATTCATCCCGAATGGCTGCTCCATCTTTGAGGAAGAAGAACGCCAGAACTGGAATCAGCACCAGGTACAGCGCGTACCTCGCGCCGGAAACCAGTTGCCCTCCCATCCCTTCGATATAGGGCAGAATCTGATGTCCTCCGTTGCTCAATTGCTCTCGCACGCGCTGAATGATATTGGCGCGCGCCGGCTCCAGCCACCCCGGCAGGGGAATCTTCTCCATCCATGTGGGATTCTTCACCAGGGCAGGTAATTGCGTCGCAAGAGTGTTGGCCTCGTTGACCAGCCGCGAGCCCAGCGTCAATGCCAGAGCTACAATCGCGCCCACCAACGCCAGATAGACGATGGCCAAGGCGATGCGCGGCGAAACCTGCCGGGGCGTCACGCGCTCCACAAACCCCACTAGCGGCATCAATAGATAAGCGAACAGCAGCGCGATCACAAAAACCGCTAGAGTTTCACGGACCGCATAGGCCGCGGCCAGCAGCAACGCCAATAGAAACACGGTCCAAGTAATACGCGCGGCCTTCGGATCGATGCCTAGCACGCCCTTAGCATAGCGTGAAGACCGTCGTTATCGTATTCTGAAAATGGTGTCCACCACCAGTACGGGTCAGATGCGTCAGCTTGTCGAGGATCTGCAGGCGCTCGAAGACAAGCTGCGCCAAGGCGGCGGCCCCAAGCGAATCGAAAAGCAGCACCGCGATGGCAAGCTGACGGCGCGCGAGCGGATCGCCAAGCTGTTCGACCCCGGTGCGATGTTTCTCGAGATCGGTCTGCTGATCGCCTACGATCAGTATGACGGCCAGGCGCCGGGTGCTGGAGTGGTCACCGGTGCGGGGAAGATCGAAGGCCGGCCGGCGGTTGTCGTGGCCAACGACGCTACTGTCAAGGCCGGCGCGTGGTGGCCGGAAACCATCACGAAAATTCTTCGCGCGCAGGAAATCGCGATGCGCAATCGCGTGCCCATCGTGTATCTGGTGGATTCGGCCGGCGTGAATCTGCCGCTGCAGGACGGCATCTTTCCGGGGCAATACGGCGCCGCTCGCATCTTCTACTACAATTCCTTGATGCGGCGGCGATTGCATGTCCCGCAGATCGCCGCCGTGATGGGGCCGTGCATCGCAGGTGGCGCGTATCTGCCCGCGCTGAGCGACGTGATCATCATGGTGGAAGGCACCAGCTTCATGGGACTGGGCGGTCCCAATCTGGTGAAGGGCGCGGTGGGGCAGGTGGTGGACGCGGAGTCGCTGGGCGGCGCGCGCATGCACACCACCGCGAGCGGCGTGGCGCATTACATGGCGAAGGACGATGCAGCGTGTCTCGAAATGATCCGCGAGAGGTTTCGCGCCATGCCCGCGCCGCCCGCGGCTCTGGATGGATCGCCACCCGCGAAACCGGCAGAGGGTCTCTACGACTTGATGCCTGCCGATCACCGGCTGCCATACAACATCGAAGACGCCATTGCGCGGATTTTCGACCGCGACGATTACCTCGAATTTCAGCCCGAGCATGCGCCCGAGATGCTGTGCGCCGACGCGAAGCTATTTGGACGTCCGGTGGCCGTGATCGCGAATCGCCGCGGATTCCTCAAGACGGAGAGTGGGGCGCGGATCGGCGGCATCGTTTATACCGAATCGGCGCGCAAGGTGGCGTACTTCGTCGAGAACGCCGAGCGGAACGGCGTGCCGTTGATTTACCTTCAGGATGTTTCCGGGTTCATGGTGGGCGTGGAGGCGGAGCGCGAAGGAATCATTCGCGCCGGAGCTGAGATGGTGGAGACGATGGCGTGCGCCACGGTGCCGAAGATCGTGCTCACGCTGAATCACGCGAGCGGCGCTGGGTATTACGCAATGGCCGGCCAGGGATTCGATCCGAACTTTACTTTCGGCTGGCCGACGGCGCGCATCGGCGTGATGGAGGGCGATTCGGCGGTGCAAGCGATTCATGGCCCGGAGCTGGAGCGGTTGAAATCGGAGGGAAAGCCGGTTCCACCGGATCTTCAGGAGCGCATCGATCGCACGCGCGCGGATTATGAGCGCTGGCTGGATGCACGCTACGCCGCCGCGCGCGGGCATGTGGACGCGCTCATCGATCCGCTGCAAACCCGCCGAGTGTTGGCGTTCGCGCTGGAAATCGCAACCTCGCACCTGCATCGCGAGCACCTGGTAATCGAACTGCTCGCGCAGAGCCTTGAGCGGCTCAAGCTCCGGATGGTTACTAGGCGCGCGGGTCGGAAACCCGACGATCCAAACCAATGATCCGAATCGCAAACGGGCAAGGCTTTTGGGGCGATTGGCTGGAAGCGCCGGTGCGGCTGGTGGAGCAGGGCCCCATCGATTATCTGGCGCTCGATTATCTGGCCGAGATCACGATGTCGATTCTCCAAAAGCAGAAGGAGGCCGATCCGAACCTCGGCTTCGCGCGCGATTTTCCTCCCTTGATCGCGCGGCTCCAGCGGCGTCTCATTGAGCGCGACGTGAAAGTGATCGCCAATGCGGGCGGCGTGAATCCGATCGCCTGCGCTCGCGAAGTGCGGCGATTGGCGCCATCGTTGAAGGTGGCCGTGGTGCTTGGCGACGACGTGTTCGGGCGATTGGACGAGTTTCTCGCGGCGGGACACGCGATGAAGAACATGGATACCGGCGAGCCGCTCAGCTCCATTCGCGATCGCATCCTGAGCGCCAACGCTTACATCGGAGCTTTCCCGCTGGCGGAGGCCTTGGCCGCGGGCGCCGACGTCGTGATCGCCGGCCGATGTACCGATACCGCGCTGTCGCTGGCTCCCATGATTCATCGTTTTGGCTGGAAACCGGACGAATGGGACAAACTTGCGGCGGGAACAATTGCGGGCCATATTGTTGAATGCGGCGCGCAGTGTACCGGCGGCAATTGCCAGGTGGATTGGCAAAATATTCCGGACATGGCGAACATCGGCTACCCGATCATCGAGGCCGATCACGACGGCCGCTTCAGCATCACCAAGCACGAAGGCACCGGCGGCCGCGTGTCCGTGGACGTGATCAAGGAACAATTGCTGTATGAACTGGGCGATCCGAAGAACTACATCACGCCCGATTGCGTGGCCGATTTCACCAGCATCCAGCTAAAAGACGCCGGACCGGATCGCGTGCAGGTCTCGGGCATTCGCGGAGCCGCGCGCCCCCAAATGCTGAAGCTTTCGATCGCTTATTCGTATGGCTGGAAGGCGATCGGCACGCTGGTTTATAGCGCGCCGCAAGCGCTCGAAAAAGCCCAAGCCGCGGACCGGATCGTGCGCGAGCGGCTGCGGCAGCTCGGCCTGAAGTTCGAGGAGATCTACACCGAGTTGTTCGGCGTGAACGCGTGCCATGGACCGGTGGCTGTGCCGAACCCAGATCCGCCCGAAGTGCAACTTCGCATCGGCGTGCGGGGGCAGGACCGGAAAGCTGTCGATCGCTTCACGCGCGAGTTGATTCCGCTGGTGCTGAGCGGCCCGCCGACCGGCACAGGTTTCGGCGACGGCCGTCCGCCAGTCCGCGAAGTAGTGGCCTATTGGCCGGCGCTGATCCCGCGCGAGTTGATCCAGACCTCGGTGGAGGTGGTGGAATGAAGATTCCGCTCTCGCGCATCGCGCACGCGCGCTCGGGCGATAAAGGCGACACTTCGAACATCGGCATTATCGCCTTCGACGCGCGGCATTATCCGGTGCTGGTTCGCGAAGTCACCGCCGAGCGCGTGAAACATTTCTTCGGTGAAATGGTGAGGGGCAACGTCGAGCGTTACGAATTGCCGAATCTCGGCGCGCTGAACTTCTTGCTGCATGAGGCGCTGGGCGGGGGCGGAACGCTTTCGTTGCGCATCGACGCGCAAGGCAAGACTCTCGGCGCCGCGTTGCTGCGGATGGAAATCGAAGCTAGTGAGAGCGAGATCGGGAGCTGAGAAACGAAGTATCGAATTTGCCGGCGATAAAGTCCGGATCCTGCATAATGCGCTGGTGCAGCGGGATGGTGGTGTAAATTCCTTCCACCACGAACATATCGAGCGCGCGGCGCATGCGGGCGATGGCCTCGGTCCGGTCGCGTCCATAAGCGATCAGCTTGGCCACCAGCGAATCGTAGAACGGCGGAATCACGTAATCGGTATACGCGGCGGTGTCCACGCGAATGCCGATGTCGCCAGGCAAGTTGAGCGCGGTGATGCGGCCCGGCGAAGGCACGAACGTTTCGGGATTTTCGGCGTTGATGCGGCACTCGATGGCATGCCCGCGGATGGTCACCGGCTGCTGGATAATCTCCGGTAACTTATCGCCCGCGGCGATCAGGATCTGGCTCTTCACCAGGTCGATGCCGGTCACGGATTCCGTCACGGGGTGCTCCACCTGAATGCGCGCGTTCACTTCGATGAAGTACAGGTTGCCGTCTCGATCCATCAGGAATTCGATGGTGCCGGCGTTGGTGTAGCCGATCTTCGTCATGGCCGCGCACAGCCGTCCGCGCATCGTCTCCCGCAGTTCGGGACTCACGGCCGGCGAAGGCGCTTCCTCGAGCAGCTTCTGATGCCGCCGCTGGATGGAGCAATCGCGCTCGCCCAGAATCTCGACGTTGCCGTGCTCGTCGGCCAGCACTTGAAATTCGATGTGCCGCGGCGCTACCACGAGCTTCTCCATGTAAACGTCCTGGGATGAGAATGCCGCTCCGGCTTCCTGCTGCGCCTGGGTCAGCAATGACGGCAGCTCGGAGGCTTCATGCACCATGCGCATGCCGCGGCCGCCGCCGCCCGCCGATGCCTTGAGCATTACCGGAAAGCCGATACGCTGCGCTATCTCGAGCGCTTCCTCCGGGCTCTGGAGAATGCCTTCGGAACCTGGCAGAATCGGCACACCGCACTCGGCCATCGCCGCGCGAGCGTGCTGCTTCAAACCCATGGCGCGCATCACGTCGGGCTTAGGGCCAATGAACTTGATCTCGGACGTTTCGCATACTTCCGCGAAATCCGCATTCTCGCTCAGGAAGCCGTAGCCCGGATGAATGGCATCGACGTTCGTGATCTCAGCCGCGCTGATCACCGACGGAATATCGAGATAGCTGCGCGAGCTTTTCGCGGGGCCGATGCAGATGGCCTCATCCGCAAATCGCACGTGCAGGCTGTTGCGATCGGCCTCCGAATAGACCGCGACGGTCTTGATGCCCAGATCCTTGCAGGCGCAGATAACGCGAACGGCAATTTCGCCTCGATTGGCGATCAGGATTTTCTGGAACATATCACGTCAGCTGGGACAGATCACCGCGGGCGAATGGCGAACAGGGCTTCTCCGTACTCCACGGGCCTGCCGTTTTCCATCAGCTTGGCCACGATGGTTCCGGCGATCTCCGACTCGATTTCGTTCATCAGCTTCATGGATTCGATGATGCAAAGCACTTGTCCTGGTTCCACCGAGTCGCCCACTTTGACGAATGCTGGATCGCCGGGTTTGGGCGATTCATAATATGTGCCGACAATCGGCGATTTGACGATGTGTTCATTCGTGGCGGGTGAGGGTGGGGCCGGGGAAACTGGAGCCGGATGCGCGGTGTCCACAACGGCGGCGGGCGCCGAGGACGCAGGGGCATCCAGTGTACGACGAATACGGACTCGGTCTCCACCTCTTTCGAGTTCTAACTCCGCGATCCCGCTTTCCACCACCAGCTGGATCAGTTCTCTGATTTCGTCGTTCGACATTCTAGAGAAGTCTTAACTCCTTGGAAGTGGGGGTGAGAACTTCGCAACCGGTTTTTGTCACCAGCACGGTGTCCTCAATGCGAATTCCTCCGAAGTCGCGAATGTATGCGCCAGGCTCAATGGTGATGGCCATGCCCGCTTCGAGTTTGGTTTTGTCGCGGCGTCCCAGGCGCGGCCCTTCATGAATTTCGAGCCCCAAACCATGGCCGGTGGAATGCACGAACTCCTTCCCCAGGCCTTCGGTTTCCAGCACGTGTCGAGCCGCGCGATCGACGTGCGCCGCCGTGACACCCGGCCGAACAGCATCGATGGCGGCGAGCTGGGCCTTCAACACCGCGTTATACATCGCGCGCACGCGGCTGCTGGGCTTGCCGCAAAAGAGCACGCGAGTCATATCGCTCATGTAGCCATCCTGGCACGCGCCCATATCAATCAATAGTAGTTCATCGCTTCGAAGCTTCCGCGCGGTGGGCTGCGCGTGCGGCAGCGCGGATCGCGATCCGATGGCGACAATGGTTTCAAACGCGGCTTTCTCGGCGCCCAGCCTTCGCATCTGGTATTCCAGCTCCGCCGCGATGCCGGATTCGCGCGCGCCCGGCCGGATGGATCGTGTCGCCTTCTCGAATGCCTCCGAATTGGTCAGCACGCTGCGGCGAATGCGCGCGATCTCATCGTCCGATTTCACCATTCGCAGCCGGTCCACCACCGGTCCCACCGGCTTGAGTGTCACGCCGCGCGGTAGCGACTTCGAGATCCGTTGATAAACTTCAAACAGCATGCGCGCGCCTTCGAATCCCACGCGCTTGATGCGCTTCTTGCCAATCATCTGAAGCGCGGCTTGATCGAGCGGCGTTTTGGCGACGGTCTTCACCTCACAGGCGCATTCTTCGGCGGCTTGGATGGTGAAGCGCGGATCGGTGAACAGCGTCTGCGATTCCGGCGTCACCAGCAGCAGGCCGTTATCGCCGGTGAATCCGCTCAGGTAGCGAACATTAGGCGGCGCCGAGACCAGCAGCGCGTCAATTTTCAGTTCGCCGAAGGGCAGCGCCGCGTGATCAGCTAACACTGAGCAGCAGCTTTCCGGTGGTCTGGCGGCCTTCCAGATCGCGCTGCGCCTGCGCGGCGTCGGCGAGTGGATACACTTTGTGGATGTGCAGTTTCAGCTTTCCTTTTTCAATCCAATTCAACACGTCGTTGGCCCGCCAGTCCAATTCCTCGGTCGTGGCCGAATAGTTGGCCAGCGTGGGACGCGTCAGGAATAACGAACCCTTCTGGCTCAGTACGAGCGGAGTGAAATTCTCCACCGGTCCGCTGGCATTGCCGAAGCTCACCATCATGCCGCGCGGGCGAAGGCAATCCAGGCTTTTCATGAACGTCGACTGGCCCACCGAATCGTAAACCACGTGCATGCCCTTCGCCTTAGGCGCGAAATCTTCCTGGGTATAAATGATCACTTCGTCGGCGCCGGCCTCTTTCGCTTGCTTGGCTTTTTCTTCACTACCGACGGTTCCGATGACATGCGCGCCCAGCATTTTCGCCATCTGGACAATCAGCCGTCCGGTGCCGCCGGCCGCGGCGTGGATCAAACACGAGTCGCCCGGTTTCAGCGGATAGGTGGAGTGCGTGAGATAGTGCGCCGTCATGCCTTGCAGCATCGCGGCGGCGGCGGTTTCGAAATCCACCGTCGCGGGAATTTTCACCAGTTGCCAGGCTGGAACCACGGCGTATTCGGCGTAAGAGCCGCGCGCCATGGCATAAGCCACTCGATCGCCCGGCGCGACAGTGTTGACGTCGGGCCCCACCGTCTCCACCGTCCCCGCGCCTTCGCTGCCCAGCACGATGGGCGGAGGGGCCGGATACACGCCCTTGCGGAAATAGATATCGATGTAATTGACGCCCGACGCCGCAATCTTCACCAGCGCCTGTCCCGGACCGGGCGACGGTTTTGCGATGTCCGAATATTTCAGGTTCTCGACGCCGCCGGGCTGTTCGACAAAGACAGCTTTCATATTATTCGTAGGCTCCTGCGTAAGTGCACTGCGATTGCGTACAAGATCAGGTATAGCAGGCTGAACGGGAACAATACCACTCGCGCCAGTGTGCGGACGGCGCCGGAACCAGTGAGGCCGGCTCGAAAAAGGATGAAGTAGCGAATGATGGCCAGGTGACCGTGGTCCATCCAGAAGCGGTCGCCGTTTTCATTGAGGACGAAAACTTTGCCGGGGATTCGCGCGGCCAGCATCCATTTCCATTTGGTCATGATCGGCTCGGCCGAACAGATGATGCCGACAATGTTGTAGCCGTTCGCGCCGAGTTCTTTATAGAAGCCCTGCCGTGCCGGGCCGGCGGGATAGTCGGTGACACGGTATACCGTGCCTTGATCCTCGCGAAACGTCTTCGGTACGCCGGCATAGCATGTCACCAGGTCGCAGGTCATTTCAGCATGATTTTGGTACAGGGCCGGCAGCATGTTTTCGAACAGCTCGCGGCTGCCGCTCTCCACCAGGAGAACGCGCGAGAACGGTGGAATGGTTCGGGTGAAGAAGTGACGCATCGAATCGGGCTAAGTCAATTCGAAGAACGCCGCGACGGGGGAAGAGAAGCCGGGCAGGAGAGGATCGGTGATTAACTGGTCCGCTTTGAATTCGCAAACTGAATCCTTGCGATGAACCATCACGGACTTGGCGTCAGGGAAGACCACCCACACGGACTCAGAGCCGTTTGCCAGATAGGAGTCTATCTTCTTTTTCAAGTGAATCGCCCCATCTGTGGGCGACACAACCTCAATGGCAATTTCGGGAGCGCCCGGAATGTATTCGTCGTCTGTCGGTTTCAAGCGCCCGACGGCTGTCACGCTGGCGTCCGGAACGAAAACACTTCTCTCGCCGATGACATACGCGGCCTCGGCAAGCACCTTCCAGCCATGATGGCTGTTCGCCAAATCATAAGCAAACAGAGTCTTAAGGATATTGCTGCGAATGATATCGTGCTTTTGGGACGGCGGCGGCACCTCGATTACCTCTCCACAGATGAGTTCCTGGCGAATGCCAGTAGTGCCCTGATCCGATTCCTCGGGTAACGCCAGGAACTGATCGGACGTGAGGAGGGTAATCGCCGCCATCGCTACCATCTTAACGCGTGCTAATGATGCCGAGGGCTCGCGACCGATTACTTCTTCGGCAGTTCTCGCATTGTTCCTTCAACTGGACGCGCAAACCAGGTTCCGTTCTCCGGGTTGCGTTCCGGAATACCGTCCATTTCGAACTGAAATGCGCACCGAACGGAGCAAGATCCTGTGCTGAACCCCGCGGATGCAGCCAGACTCTCCCTTGCTCGTCTTTTGAATTCCACTCGACGTAAACGCGGATCGGCATTCACTGCCGGTTCTTCAAACGCCCCAGCAGTAGTCTTCCACCACTTTATCGACGTTTTCGTCTTGCTCGGTCAGGCGCATCAGTTCCAGCCGGATGGCGTCCACCAGCGCGCCCCAGCTGGCTTCGATCACGTTGTCGGAGACGCCGACGGTGGCCCAGCTGCGGCGATGATCGGACCATTCCACCAGCACGCGAACTTTGGCGGCCGTGCCTTTCTTCGGTTCCAGCACGCGAACCTTGTAGTCCGTCAGGCGGACGTTTTTCACTTGCGGATACACATTGGACAAGCACTGGCGCAGACTGATGTCGAGCGCATTCATCGGACCCTGGCCCGTCGCGCTCGCTGTGTGGACGCTGTCCTGGATGCGCAGCGTGACGGTGGCCGTGGTTCCACCTACCAGGCGGCTGGTGACGTCGTAGTTCACTACTTCGAATACGCTCCAGCCCGGATGCAGCGCCTCGCGAACCAACAGCTCGAAGGTACCTTCGGCGGCTTCCAGTTCATAGCCCTGATGCTCCAGATCCTTGATGCGCTCCAGCAACTGCCGCCGCGCTTCGGAATCCAGCCGCTCGGCCAGCCCGTGCTGTTTCAGCTTGTACAGCACATTGCCGCGGCCGGAAAGATCGCTCAGCAGCACGCGCTGCCGGTTGCCGACCATCTCCGGTTTTACATGCTCATAAGTGGATGAATCCTTCAGCACCGCGCTTACGTGCACTCCGCCCTTGTGGGCGAAAGCGCTGTGCCCGACGTACGGCTGATCGTTGCGCATCGGCAGGTTGGCCAGTTCGGCGATGTAGCGCGCGACGGTGGTCAGCGTTTGCAGCTTCTCTGCGGCCGATGGTGGTGTGGCCCAGCTTCAGCTCCAGATTCGCGATGATCGACACGATGTTGGCGTTGCCGCAGCGCTCGCCATAGCCGTTGATGCAGCCCTGCACGTGCGTGCAGCCCGCTTCCACGGCGGCGATGGTGTTGGCCACTGCGACGTCGCAATCGTTATGCGTGTGGATGCCGATCACGCCGTCGAACCGCTTGCGAACTTCCGAGACCACTTCGACGATCCGATGAGTCAAGTTGCCGCCGTTGGTGTCGCACAGGCACAGCACGTCGGCGCCGGCTTTCTTGGCGGCTTCGAGCGTACGCAGGGCGAACTCCGGGTTGGCGTTGTAGCCGTCGAAGAAATGCTCGGCGTCGTACACCACTTCGCGCCCGTGATCTTTGAGATACTTGACGGTCTCGCCGATCAGTTGCAGATTCTGCTCTTCATCGATGCCGAGCGCCCGGTGCACGTGCAGATCCCAGCTTTTGCCGAAAATGGAAACCACCGGCGTCTCGGCTTCGAGCAACGCGCGCACGTTCGGATCCTGATCCACGGCGTTCTTGGCGAAGCGCGTGGAACCGAACGCAGTCAGCCGCGCGTGCTTCAGCTTTACGTCTTTCGCGCGCTTGAAGAACTCCTTGTCCTTGGGATTGGAGTTCGGCCATCCGCCCTCAATATAATCGATACCCAGCTCATCCAGCTTCTGCGCGATGATCAGTTTGTCGTCGACGGAGAATGAGACGGCTTCGCCCTGCGTGCCGTCCCGAAGCGTTGTATCGAATGTGTGAATGCGCATGGAACTACTTGGTGACCGCGGCGGCTTCTTGCTCTTGCGGTACGCCTTCCTCCTTCTTTTTCTTCTTAAGAACGTCATCATCTGCCGGAGCTCTTTGCCCACCCGTTCGATTGGCTGGTCATGGCCTGCCTGACGCAAGCGCGAGGAACTTGTGACGGCCGGTCTTGTTTTCCTCGATCCACTCTTTGGCGAACTGGCCGGACTGAATCTCGGACAGGATCTTCTTCATCTCTTTGCGCGTCTCGGCCGTTGACGATGCGCGGACCGCGCGTGTAATCGCCATACTCGGCGGTGTCGGAAACCGAATAACGCATGTAGCCGAGGCCGCCCTCGTAGATGAGATCGACAATCAGCTTCACTTCATGCAGGCACTCGAAGTACGCGATTTCGGGCGCGTATCCGGCTTCGACCAGTGTTTCAAAGCCCGCGCGGATCAGCTCGCTCACGCCGCCGCACAGCACGGACTGCTCGCCGAACAGATCGCTCTCGGTCTCTTCCTTAAAGGTGGTCTCGATCACGCCCGCCTTCAGACATCCCAGCGCCAGGGCGTAGGCCAGCGCGTTTTGAAGCGCGTTGCCGGAAGGGTCCTGATGCGATCGCGACCAACGCCGGCACGCCCACGCCTTCGGTGTAAAGCTCGCGCACCCGATGGCCGGGCGCCTTGGGCGCGATCATCGAAACATCCACATTGGCCGGCGGCTTGATCTGTCCGAAGTGAATACTGAAACCGTGCGCGAACATCAGCGTTTTGCCCGCGCTCAGGTTGCGGCGCGATTTCGTTAGTATACAAATCGCCTTGAATATGATCCGGCACCAGGATCATCGCGATGTCGGCGCCTTGAATGGCGTCGGCAACGCTCAGAACTTTGAGCCCCGCGGCGGTAGCCTTGGCCGCGCTCTTGCTTCCCGGATGCAGCCCGACGGTGACATTCACGCCGCTGTCGCGCAGGTTCAGCGCATGCGCGTGGCCCTGGCTGCCGTAACCGATAATGGTCACCGTCTTGCCGTGCAATCGGCTCAGATGGCCGTCTTTTTCGTAGTATCGTTTTGCCATGATGATCTAGAGTCTCGTTTCCAGTTTTTCGTCTGCTTCGGCTTCATTCACCGCCGCATTGCGCGGAATGGGCGGCGCCAGGCGCAGCTTCTTGGCTTCGAGCGACACCGCGATCGCGCCCGAGCGCGTCACTTCAATCTCGCCATAGCTGCGCATTACATCGATAAATTCGTCCAATTTCTCGGAATCGCCGGTGGCTTCGAGCGCAAACCCTTCGGTGGAGGAATCCACCACGCGAGCGCCGAAAATCTCCGCTTCCTTCAAGATGGCCGTGCGGCTGGCTAGTGGCGCGCGCACGCGCAACAGCGCCATTTCACGCTTGACGGCCGGAGCGTCGGTCAGGTCCGACGCCTGCAGCACGTTCACCAGCTTGTTCATCTGCTTGATCACCTGCGAGCGCAGTTGCGGCTCGATATCCACCACAATGGTCATGCGCGAAAGCGTGGGATCTAGCGTCCGCGCGACGGTCAGGCTCTCGATGTTATAGCCGCGTGCGCTCAGCACGCCGGTGATGCGCATCAGCGAGCCCGGCTTGTTTTCCACCAGCAATGAAATCAGTTGCAGCATTGTTTTGCCTTAAGCTTCCACCGGCTGCGGAGCGCCCAGCACCATTTCGTTGATTGCGCCACCGGCCGGCACCATCGGATACACGTTCTCAAACGGCGTCACGCGCACGTTCAGTAGGTAGGGACCCGGTTCGCGCACGGCCTCTTCGAGTGCCGGAGCAAGCTGATGCACGCCCTCGATGGTCCGGCCTTTAAATCCATACGCGCCGGCCAGTTTCTCGGCATCGGGGAACGAGTTCAGCTCCACCTGGCTTAGCCGATTGTTATAGAACAGCTCCTGCCATTGCCGGACCATGCCGAGATGACCGTTGTTCACCACGATGATCTTGATGGGCAGCGCGTGATTGGCGATGGTGGCGAGTTCTGGAATCGACATTTGAAAGCCGCCGTCGCCGACGATGGAGAACACCAGCTTGTCGGGCCGCGCAAACTGCGCGCCGATGGCCGCCGGAAGGCCGAAGCCCATGGATCCCAAGCCGCCCGAGTTGATCCACAATCGCGGATGAATTGAAACGGATAAACTGCGCCGCCCACATCTGGTGCTGGCCGACGTCGGAGGTGACGATGGCGCGTCCGCCGGACAGCCGGTCGATTTCGCGCATCACGTGCTGCGGCTTGATCTCGCTGGTCGAAACCTCCGGCGTCAGCGGATGCTCGGCCTTCCACCCTCGAATCTGGTCCCACCACGCGGCGCGCGCGGCGGAGTTTTGCTCGCGACCCGCGGGCGCCGTCTCTTCAAGGACCTTGGTCAGCTTTTCGAGCACGCGCTTGACGTCGCCCACGATAGGCAGGTCAGCCGCGCGGTTCTTGCCGATTTCGGCCGGGTCGATATCGACGTGAATCACCTTGGCGTGCGGCGCGAAAGCCGCCAGACGTCCGGTGACGCGATCATCGAAGCGCACACCCAGAGCAATCAGCAGATCGGCGTGCGTCATGCCCATGTTCGCCGCGTAGCTGCCGTGCATACCCGGCATGCTGATGAAGTTGGGATGCTCGGCCGGCAATCCGCCCAGTCCCATCAAGCGTGGTCACCGCGGGCGCGTCCGTCAGCTCCACGAACTCGCGCAACTCCTCGGATGCATTGGCCGCGATAATGCCGCCGCCCGCATAAACAAACGGACGCTGCGCTTCCCAGATCATCTGCGCCGCGCGCCGGATCTGGCCGGTGTGGCCTTCGGTGAAAACCTTGTAACCGGGAAGATGAATGGACGAAACCGGCGTGTAATGCGCCTGCGCCTGAAAAACGTCCTTGGGAATGTCGACCAGCACCGGGCCCGGCCGTCCGCTGGACGCGATGTAAAACGCCTCATGCACCACCTGCGGCAATTCCGCGATGGTCTTCACCAGGAAATTGTGCTTGGTGCAGGACCGCGTGATGCCGAACGTGTCGGCTTCCTGAAACGCGTCGCTGCCGATCAGCTTGGTGGAGACCTGGCCGGTGATGGCGACCACCGGAATGGAGTCCATCATCGAATCCACCAGGCCGGTGACCAGATTCGTGGCGCCCGGGCCGGAGGTGGCGCAGCAAACGCCCACCCGTCCCGTGGATCGGGCGTAGCCTTCGGCCGCGAACGCCGCGTTTTGCTCGTGCCGCACCAGGACGTGGCGGATGGGATGGTCGTAAAGAGCGTCGTACAGCGGCAGCGTCACGCCGCCGGGATAACCGAAAATGCAATCTACGTTTTCACGAACCAGACACTCCAGCAGAATCTGGGAGCCCGACATCAGCTTCGATTCCGTCACGCCGCTTGTTCGATGCGCAGGGGTGGTCGACATCTTTCCTCCATATAGGGTGCCCCATATAAGGCACCTCCAATCTAAGCCGTCTCCAAACTAAAAAGGCCACCGGGTGGTTTTTCTTCCCCACCCGATGGCCTTTCGGAAACTGGTGTCCGAAGCCCTCAAGCGGGGCTGGGTACGACGACCTCAATAATAATGGGCCGAAGCTTCGGAACTTGACCGCTTGAAAAGACAGAGGCAACAACCGCACCTGGTAAAGCGCGAGTCACGCTGGCATGTCCTTTCGAAGCGATCATTGGATTTAGATTATCCCAGCATCGTCGTAAATGCAAGGGGGTGGTTATATAAATTATGTTAATCTAAGCATTCACGCCTTGTCTGTTTGTGCGTAATCAATACGCACAGCGATTGACTGGTCGTCTGCGAAGGTGTACTATTTGAATGTGTACGAGCTTCGACAGGAGTCAATTGTCATGCCGAGATTAGCGGTTGAAGACAATAGCCGGTTGTCCCTCCGGATTCGCGCCGAGGAAAAAACTCTGCTCTTGCGAGCAGTGGCACTCAGCCGCACCGACCTCACGGATTTTATCCTGCGCCACGCCCTGAGTGCCGCAAAGGCTGTCATTGAAGAGGCGGATCATTTGCATCTCTCCGAGCGAGACAGTCTGCGGGTCCTCGATCTGCTCGAGAATCCGCCCGCGCCGAACGCAAAATTGCTGGCGGCTGCCAAGGCGTTACCGAAGCCGTCCTAAATCGTGACAGCCTGGCACGAAGAGGCGATCACCAAGAAGCACGATCGCGAAGCCTTCGATTGCGGCGAGCCGGCGCTGAACGAATTTCTCCAGCGCCACGCCCGCAAGAGCCACGATCTGGGCGGCGCGAAAACCTTTCTTGCCATCGACGATGCCGACGGCAAAACCATTCTCGGTTTCTACAGTCTAAGCCCTGCCTGTGTCGACTATGCCCGGACGCCTGAGATCGCGCGGCGCGGTCTTGGCGCGCCACGATGTTCCCGGTTTCCGTTTGGCGCGGCTGGCTGTGGATCGCAAGCTACAAGGCCAGGGGCTGGGCGGACAGCTTCTGCTCGCCGCGGGCAGACGATGCCTCTTGGCCGCAGCCGAAGTGGGCGGAGTGGTGCTGGTGATCGATGCGAAAAACGAAAGGGTGGCGGGATGGTACGCCAGCTATGGCGCCGTGCCGTTGCTCGATGCGCCATTGTCGCTGCTGCTGCCGCTCGCTACAATCGAAGTCGCGTTGAAAGAAGCGTAATGCGGGTTCTCGTCATTGGCGGCACTGGCTTCATCGGACCATTCGCGGTCGAAGCCCTCGTCAAGCAGGGCCATGACGTGACGGTGTTCCATCGCGGCGAAGCCAAGCCGCTGCTTCCAGAATCGGTCCGGCGAATTCACGGCAATCGGAACGATTTGCCCGCGCATCGCTCCCGCTTCGAGCAACTGGCGCCGGACATAGTGATCGATTTTCTCCTGAGTGACGACGGCCAAGCCAAGGCACTGATGGAGACTTTTCACGGGCTCACCAAGCGCGTCGTCGCGATCAGCAGCCAGGACGTCTATCGTGCTTATGGAGTGCTGCTCGGCCGCGAGCCAGGCCCTCCGCAACCAACTCCGCTCACCGAGGAATCGGAGGTGCGCAGGCAACTGCACCCCTACAATGTCGAACATCTGCGGATGGCGCAGGGCGCCTTCCCGTGGATCACTGACGACTACGACAAGATTCCTGTAGAGCGAATAGTCCTGGGCGATGCCGCGCTCCCAGGAACAGTGCTGCGCCTCCCGATGGTCTATGGCCCCGGCGATCCGCTGCACCGCTTTTTCCAATTCTCAAGAGGATCGACGACGGCCGCCCCGCCATCCTGCTCGAAGAAAGCTATGCGCGCCTGCATCCGCCACGCGGATACGTGGAAGACGTGGCGGTCGCCATTGTCTTGGCAAGTGTCTCCGATCGAACTGCGGGAAGGATCTACAACATCGCGAGCGATCAACAATTCACCGAACTGGAATGGACGCAAAAAATCGGCCGCGTCGCGGGCTGGAAGGGCTCGGTTATGGCGTTGCCCAAGGACCAGACCCCGGCGCATCTCCTCTCGCCACTCAACACCGAGCAGGACTGGCTGGTCAGCAGCGCGCGAATCCGGGAAGAGTTGGGCTACGCCGAAGCGGTGCCCCTGGACGTGGGAATCGCGCGGACCATCGAATGGGAGCGCGCCAATCCGCCTTCGGTGACCGATCCGAAACAGTTCGATTATGCGGCCGAAGATGCGGCCATCTATTCCGCCAAAACTTTGTGAACGAACTGGATGGCCATCGATCCTTCGCCCACCGCCGCCGCAACGCGTTTCAAGCTTCCCGCGCGGACGTCACCCACGGCGAACACTCCGGGCAGGCTGGTTTCGAGCAGGAACGGGGGCCGGCGCAACGGCCAATCCTCCGCGACATCCGACCCGGTTTTGATGAACTGCTTGCCATCCATCGCCACGCAGCCATTCAGCCATGCCGTGTTGGGACAGGCGCCCGTCATCAGGAACAGATGCTGAGTCTCGCAGGTGTGGCGCTCTCCCGTTTTGGTATTGCGCCAGTGGGTCCGCTCCAGGTGGCCGTTGCCTTCCAAAGCTTCGATCTCGGTGAACGTCTTGAGCGTAATCTCGGGGCACGCTTCAATCCGCGAGATCAGGTAGCGCGACATGGTTTCCGACAATCCCGGCCCGCGCACCAGCAGATACACGTGCTTGGCCACGGTCGATAAGAATATCGCGGCTTGGCCCGCCGAGTTTCCGCCTCCCACGATGGCCACTTCCTGACCGCTGCAGACCTGCGCCTCTACCGATGTAGCGCCGTAGTAAACGCCCGCGCCCTCAAACTGCTTCAGGTTGGGCAGATTCAACCTGCGATATTGCGCGCCCGTCGCCACAATCAGGCTGCGGGCTTGAACCGTTCCGCCATCGTCGAACTGAACGGCATAGGGCGGGCGAGCGCACTTGAGCGCCGCCGCGGATCGTGCCACGGCAATCTGTGCGCCGAACTTCTCGGCCTGAATGAAGGCGCGCGCCGCCAGATCCTGTCCGGAAATTCCCATCGGAAATCCCAGATAGTTTTCGATCCTGGAGCTCGACCCCGCTTGTCCCCCCGGCGCGTTACTTTCGAGCACCAGCACATTCAGCCCTTCCGACGCTCCGTAAACGGCTGCCGCCAGCCCGCTCGGTCCAGCGCCGATTACGACCAGATCGTATACGCTGCCTTCGTCGATTCCGGTGTTCAATCCGAAGCACTCGGCAGCTTCGGCGTTGGCGGGATTGCGCAGCACCAGCTCGCCCCGGCAGATCAGCACCGGGATATCCTCTACCCGAATGTTGAAGTGATCCAGCGTGCTCTGGACGTCGGCGTCTTTTTCCACGTCGATATAGGTGAACGGATGGCCGTTGCGCGAAAGGAACCCGCGCAGACGGAGAGTATCGGCGGAATTGAGGGACCCGATCAGCACCGCGTCGCCCACCGAGTGAGTGATCAGATACACGCGCCGCAGGATGAAAGCGCGCAGAAACACCTCGCCCAGAGCCGCATCGTTCTGCATGAGGATTTGCAGGTTCGCGCGGCTGATTTCGAGCAGCTTGCTCGCTTCATGCGCCCGGCATCGCACCAGGCTGCGCCGTCCCGAAAGCAGATTCACTTCGCCGGTGAACAACCCAGGGCCGCGGGACATGAGGAGCGCCTCCTCACCGTTCGCCACGCTGAACAGGTCGATGCTGCCATTGAGTACGACGAAGACGCCGTGTTCGGAATCTCCCAGGTCGAAAACGATTTCCCCGACGGCCACCTGCCGTTCCTGGCCGAGTGGCATCAGCCGCGCGATCTGCGCTTCGTCCAGTTTGGGGAACATCGCGTCATTCGGCTCGACGGCTTCTGGCATCGCTTCTTCCGCCCGACTTCCTCAAGATAACATCCCGCGGCTGTAGTCTAGAAGTCTGGCGACGATGACCAACCAGCTTCCACTCTTCGGCCCGGCCCATCTGGCCATCATTGCGGCTATACCGGTATGCGCGGCGATTCTCGGGAAGCTTGCGCGGCGAAGTCCGGCAGCCGGACGGCGAGTGCGCATTGGTCTGGGAACACTGCTTCTCGTGAACGAAGCCATCTGGTACGTATACCACTACCGGGCCGAAGGCTGGCGGTTTCCACAAGGACTACCCTTGCAGCTTTGCGATTTTACGCTTTGGTTCACCATCGCCGCGGCTCTTCTCCGTTCGCAGGCGTGTTTCGAATTTGCGTATTTTGCGGCCATCGCCGGCAGCGGCATGGCTGTCGTGACGCCGTCTCTATGGGCTCCATTCCCCTCCTATCCCAGCATCTATTTCTTTGTGGCGCACGGCGGCACTGTCGCTGCCGTGTTGACGATGCTATGGGGAAAACTGGCGCGGCCGCGGCCAGGGTCGGTCTGGAAAGCGTTCGGCACCTTGAACGTTATCGCCCTCATAGTCGGCTCCTTTGACGGCATCTTCGGCACCAACTATATGTATCTTCGCAGCAAGCCGCCTGAGGCATCGCTGTTGAATTACCTGGGGCCATGGCCGATCTATATCGCCGCGGCCGATGTCCTTGCGCTGGCGCTGTTTCTGGCTCTTGCAATCCCATTCCGGCGGGCTGAAACACTAAAACCTGGGGCGGGTCTAATGTGATATGAGCACACTCAAGTATTTCGGATTGGTTGCTATTGCTGGAATGTTTCTGATGTTGAACGCTCCCAAAATGGAAGCGCAAGTTGCCGTCAGTATTGGGGAACCGCCTGTATGTCCCTATGGATACTATGACACTCCCCCTTACGCGTGTGCGCCTTACGGCTATTACGGACCGGAATGGTTTGTCGGTGGGGTCTTCATTGGCGCTGGCCCCTGGTTTCATGGCCCGGCGAACTTCCGTGGCCACGTAAACAACCATTTCCATCCAGCTCATGGCTATCACGGACCCATGCCGCATGCTGGCGACAAGCCTGCTCCGGAAAACCATCTCGACAAGATTGCCCACTTCAAAGGCAATGAGATGCGCGACGGGCGTGGTCACGTAGCCAAACGCTGACCTAAGCCTTGGCTAGAATGCAGTTGAGTTAATTCGCTCAACCCGTCTGGGCTCACTCACCCAATCCGGCCTCAGCTACTTCTGTATGAGACTGGTTTGCCAGGCCTGGTATAGCCCCACCGCTGCGATGGCCAAACCGAGCGCCACGGTAAACACCGTCAGTGACTTGCCCCACCGGTCTATTGCGTTGAGTCGCCGGGCGCGGATAACTTGTTGAGGAATCAGTTGTTGCTCGCTGGCGGCTAAGTGAACGAACTCGTCGTCTCCGTGAAACGTGAGAATCTTTCGGTAAAGGGCTAGCGCAAGAACTGCCAGGCCGCACGCGCACCAGATTGCAATGTAGGGAGTCAGGTTCATGGCGGATTACATCCTCCTGCGGAATTAAATGCAATCCCCGGCCCATGCGGGCTCAAAAAGACTCGCCGAGGTCGATATGTCATTGAGACAGTCCAATGACGATCGGCAAGAGACTCCGTATAGCAATTATCACGCTGCTAGTGGTGGTTGTCAGCATGATGGCTTCTGCCTTCTATTCCCTCGTGGCGATCAGCCATGAACTGACGACTTCCACAGGATTGACCGCCGAAAAGCTGGGCTTGGCAGGGGACTTGAAGGCCGCAGCCAATATTATGCGTACTGGCCAGCGCGGAATGCTGCTGAACGGCTTCCAGCACGATTCCACCGGCGCCGAAGCCACCAAGATCGATTACGAGAAGAAAAAAGGCGCCGCGCTGGAGTTGATTGCCAAAATGGAGCCGCTCCTGGTGACCGCCGAAGGCCGGCGGCTGGTGGATCAATTGAAATCGGATATCGAACGGCACGCGTCCTCCTTCCATCGCATCGCAGATCTGTGCGAGGAAGGAAGCCTGACGGAAGCAGAGGTCTTTTATAAGGAACAAGGCGCGCCAGCCGGGGTTGCCATGGAACGGACCGCTTCGGACCTGATGGCGCAGGAAATCAAGATCATGCGGGCCAGTGCGGAGGCCGGGCGCGCGGAGGTCCGCTTTGCGGAAATCAGCATGACGGTCATCAGCGTCCTCGGAGTCGGCACGCTTTTGGTGACGTTCTTCATGGTCGGCGGCATCACCAAAGGCCTCGCCCGGTTGTCGAGTGAATTGGGCGAGGGAGCGACGCAAGTCTTCAGCGCATCGGCTCAGGTGGCCAGCTCCAGCCAAAGGCTGGCTCAGGAGGCGTCCAGCGGTGCGGCCGCGATCGAAGAGACGTCGGCGGCGGCCAAAGAAGTGGCTGCCCTGGCTCGCAAGAGCGCAGACCAGGCCAAGTCTGCTTCCAAGCTGGTGGACACCGTGGACGCTCGGGTGGGCGAGGGCAATAAAACCTTGGCTCAGATGGTAGAATCCATGGCGGCCATCACCGAGTCGAGCGGAAGCATCTCGAAGATCATCAAGGTGATCGACGAAATCGCGTTCCAGACCAATATCCTGGCTCTGAATGCCGCAGTGGAAGCCGCTCGGGCGGGCGAGGCCGGCATGGGTTTCGCCGTGGTGGCGGATGAAGTACGAAGCCTGGCCCAGCGTTCGGCGCAAGCGGCGCGCGATACGGCGGCGCTGATTGAAGATTCGATCTCCAAATCCAACGACGGCGGCGTCAAGTTGCAGCGCGTGGCGGAAGTGTTCCAGGGCATCACCGAAAACACCGGGAAAGCCAAGGCGTTCATCGACCAAGTCAGCCTGGCGAGTCTTGAAGAAGCCAGAGGAGTGGATGCGATCTCCAAGGGCGTTGGCCAGATGGAGAAATCCACGCAGGACACCGCCAGTTTCTCCGAGGAAAGCGCCGCGGCGAGTGAACAACTGTCCGCTCAAGCGCAGGAGCTCAATCACATCGCCGAACAGGTGGGCGCGATGGTCGGAACCGCCGGTTAATCCCAACCCCGGTGCCCCAACCCGGCTACTTCAACCTAGCTACTTTCCGTCGCAAAATGCGCACTTTTGACGGGCCCTGGCCTTGCTGGATGGCGAAAGGGCAATGCGGAAGTTGGAGGTTTGTCGGAACTGCTGCGCCGGGGCGAGCCGAGCGCCACGCTGCGCATTAGGCGCGAGCCACCACCAGCGCCTTGCCGATGTTGATCAGATTGTCGGCGAGTACCCCCAGCCCGACCCATCGCTTCATGCCTTCTACTCCGCGATACAGACACCGCCGCAAACCGTGCCGTCGCTTGACCACGCTGATTCGCCCTTCACAACCGGTCCGCCAAGCTTGTGCCTTCTTGAACCACCGACTCTTCTCCAACTTCTTGCGCTCCGGGCTGTGCGTGTTGCGATTCGGCACCGCCACCCACTTCACACCCATTGCTTCGACTGCGCGCTCCTGCGCTTGCGAATAATATCCTGCGTCGGCCGTCACCAGCCGGGGAATGCGTCCAAGTATTCTCTGGTGCGTTGCCACTGCGCCCTGCAGTAGCTCGCGGTCACTCGGCCTTTGGTCGAAAACGTCGTAGTGCGTGATGATCTGATTCTCCGCTTCCTGTAATTGCACCAGCTTGCCGAACTCAGTTGGCTTGCTCGCCTTGCCCTTGCGAATGATCTCGGTGTGCGCCTCAAAGATACTGACGATCTTGCCTGGCAACTGGGTCAGTCCTTCGAAGATTCGCGCCTTAGTCTGTTTCAGCACTTGCCGCATCCGCGTTGAGACCGCCGATAAACCATCGCTCAGCCCCCGCAGTCCTTTCTTCCGCCGAGCGGGCATCTGCTCTATCTCCGCCATCACCCGCTTGGTGTCGTTGAGGATCTGCCGCGAAAGGCGCAGCAACTCGCGGTACTCTTTCTTCCGCTTTTCCTCGCCTTCCGGTCCCCTGTGTCGGCTCGCTGTCGCGATCGCGATCGTGCGCCTATTTACGCTTCGCATCCGGTCTCGCACCTTACGCTTCAGTTTTCCACCAGCCTTCTGCTCGATCTTCTTCATCGTCCGCGTCAGCACGCGTGCGCCGTCGCCGAGCAAGCTCGAATCGGTGGGGTAATGAATATTGGTCTCCACCACAGTGGTGTCCACGCGCATTTTCCGGCCACGCACCACGCCCTCTGCCTGTGCCATGCCGACCAGACGATCATGCAGCTTGGCGATCACTTCGCCGCCCAATGCCTGCGCGATCCGGGCCAGAGTTTTCGCGTCCGGCACTTTCCCCAGCCCAATCCGTGTGAAGTCCCGATAGGCCAGGTTCATCTTCACTTCGCGCTCCAGCGTGTCAAAACTCCAGTTCCGTACATGCTTCAACAGCAGCAGCCGCAACGCCGTCTCGGCTGGCGTTTGCGAACGGCCGCGCGTCGCGCTGTGCTCGTGCCGCTCGCCTTGCGCTTGGTAGACCAGGTCGACCAGTTCCTCGTCCTCCAACAACCGATCCGCTTCCACCATCCAGGGCTCCCACAACGCGCGGACATCTTCGTCCACCACGCCTTCCCACAGCGTCCGTTCTCCTTGTTTGCGTCGAGTCATGTCCCATTCTGCGGGCAGATCGAAACAAGTTCAATAGTGAATGTTCTGGCTCGAATTCGCCGCGCCAGATACCACCAGATGCGGCTCAGCGCGCTCTATTTTGCGACGGAAAGTAGCTACGATGATACGTATGCTGGACGGGCCAAGCTATCTGAAAACTCTGCGCGATGAGCGCGCGGTCTATATCTACGGGGAACGCGTTTCCGATGTCACCACGCATCCGGCTTTCCGCAACGCCTGCCGGTCCGTCGCTCGTCTTTATAACGCGCTCCACGATCCGAAACAGCAGCAGGCGCTCACTGCAATCGACGCGTTCGGGCACTGCACGCACAAATTCTTCAAGCCCAGTTATAGCGCGCAGGAGCTTCTGGAGGCGCGGGAAGCGATCGCCCTATGGGCTCGGCTGAGTTATGGATTCATGGGCCGAACTCCCGACTATAAGGCCTCGTTCATGGCCAGCATGGCGGCGAACCCGGAGTTCTATGCTCCGTTCGACGGCAGCGCCAAGGGATGGTACCAGAAGTATTCGTCGCAGTGCCTGTTTCTGAACCATGTGCTGGTGAATCCGCCCGTGGATCGCAACCGGCCGGTGCATGAGGTGGAAGACGTCTTCGTGCATGTGGTGAAAGAGAGGGATGACGGCATCGTGGTAAGCGGGGCGAAGATGCTGGCCACCGGTTCGGCGATCACCCATGCCACTTTCGTGGCCCAAAACAGCGCGGTGACGCTGGACCCGGAGAAGGCCAAGGATTTCGCCATTGTATTTTTTGCGCCGATGGACTCGCCGGGCGCCAAGCTCATTTGCAGGCCGTCCTACGAAATGAACGCGCACAGTCCGTTCGATTACCCGCTATCCAGCCGCTTCGACGAAAACGATGCGGTGATGATTTTCGACAATGTTTTTGTTCCCTGGGAAAATCTGCTGGTTTATCGCGATCCGGAACGAGTGAACGCATTTTATCCCGAGTCGAGATTCGTGAATCGATTCACGCTGCAGGGCGGTACGCGTCTGACGGTGAAGCTGGAATTGATGGCGGGCCTGTTCGCCAAAGCCATTGCCACCAATGGGACGGATTCGTTCCGCGGCGTTCAGGCGGCCTTCGGCGAGATTCTGGCCTGGAGGCATTTGATGCTGGCCATGACCACGGCGATGTGCCTGGATCCGGAGCCCGCGCCCGGGGGCACTGTGGTTCCCAAGGCGGAGTTTGCCGCCACCATCAAGATGTTCGCCTCCGAGTGCTGGCCGGCCATCCGCCATATTTTTGAAAAGCAGCTGGCGGGAAGCCTTTTGGTTGCGCCCTCCAGCTACAAAGATTTGCAGAACCCCGAGCTGCGCCCGCTGATCGACAAGTATTATCGCGGTTCATCGGGCGCGGCCGAAGAGCGAGTGAAATTGTTCAAACTAATTTGGGATGCCATCGGCACCGAATTCGGGGCGCGTCACGAACTTTATGAGATCAATTATTCCGGAAACCACGAACAGGTTCGAATGGATGTCGTGAAATTTTCGCGGCGCAACCATCTGCTGGAGCAGTTCACGGAAATGGCTGAATCCTGCATGGCGGATTATGACCTGGACGGCTGGAAAGATTCCACATGGTCCTTCGATAAATAGCTATTGATTCCGTTTCTCCATCTCGGCGAGGGCGGCCATTTCCTCGTCGAACGTTGCGATGCGGCCATGTACCGGGATGTCTTTCGCGAAGTGGATTTTTCGCATGGCCAGATTCTGGCGATAGTTTTCCGCCCAGGGATGCCGCAGCCAGCCCATATCCATCAGATCGCCTTCCACCAGCAGGTTGTCGTGCGGAAGATAGGCGGCAATCAGGTAGGGCGCGTGCGTATTGTCGTGCAGACGGAAAAGGTCCACCTCCATCGATTTATCCTTCAGCACGAGCGTGTCGTCCATGCCGCGAAACTTCAACATCTTGCCGGATTTCGCCAGTAAATCCGGCTTGAGAGTCGCTGGGCGTGACGTCATTTCCCTGAAAATGCTCTCATTGCCCTGGTGCGAAATCACGGTGAGACCTTCCGCCACCGCGGTGCGCAGACCGCCGGTGTGATCGAAATGGTGATGGGTGACGATCACTTCGGTCAGCGGTTTACCCGGCACTGTCGCCCGAGCTTTGTCGATGACGGCCTTGGTTCGCGCTTCGCTGGTGGGGGCTTCAAACAGCGTGAGATGATCGTCGAACTCAAACAGAATGCTGAATGCATTACCGCCCGTGCCGGTCAGCCACCACACTCCTTTTGCCACCTGTTGCACATCCACGGAAACAGGCAGAGGCACAGGCGTTGCGGCGTTCTTCACGGCGGCCGGCGCTTGGAGATCCCCCACGTCGCCATCCACTGTATTTTTGTCGACATGGTAATCACCGCTGGTCCAATTTCTAAAATCGATCTTCGTCACATAGCGCCTGGGTAGCTGGATGCCGCTCACTGTTTCGTAGTCTTCAAACGAAGTGGTGTTGACAACGTCGCCCAGGTTATCGCTTGCCGTCATCCAACTCACCCACGCGGGCAGGTGCGTGGTGGAATCCAGGGCGAGCGTGAGCCGGTCGCCTTGCGCCGTGGTAACGCCGACGATTTCGTCTTTACCTTTTCGTTGCAGAGCGCCAATTTTGGCGTTGGGATCGAGAGCGGCACGCACGATTGTGACCGGCGTAGCAAGCATCTCGATACGGCGACCTTTCACGGCTGCGTCGGGAGCGCGCTGCGCGCGGCCTTCGGCATCGATATTGAATGCGATGTCACCATCCAGTGCCTGGTTCTGCCGGACATCGGTGGAGAGTGCGAACGGGAACATCCCGATGCGGTGCTGTTCGGTGCGTGCGCGATGATGCACCAAATCGATGCTGCGTTTGAACTCGGGAACCCACCAGGTTGGCAAGGGGCCTTCGGGAAACGGGTTCTGGCCGACGTTGGGAGCAACACCCGAGCCTTCGATGGTCAAAGTCTGGATGGCAAGAATCCTGTCCTTTCCGCCTAGCGCCTGGGCCGCGCCGTCGATCGCTTTCCTTCCGCTGGACTGGCCGAAAGCAAGCGCGGACATCGCAAAAAGGATCGAAAATGTTTTTGTCATCTGGTGGTCTGCTGCGGGGCCGGAAGCGCTTTCGGCATCGGGATGCGCGGCATCATTTGCGGGCGCATCGCGGTGTTGTAAACGAACGCGGCCATGATGGCGGCGCATTGCATCATATCGCCGGGCTGCACGCGATCGTACACGTCCATGTTGGAGTGATGGGTGCGCGTGGAGTAATCCATGGGGTCCTGGAGAAAATTGAATCCGGGCAAGCCGACGTAATCGAACGAGGTGTGATCGGTGGAATTGGGGCGTGGCGCCGCCGGAGAGGTGACACGCATCACGGCCGTTGCGCCCAGATCGTGGAAGGGTTTTAGCCACTCTTCAAAGATGGGTTGCGCCTCATCGTTGCCCGGCGCGACGATGCCGCGGAACCGGCCGGTGCCGGTGTCGTCGTTGTAGTACGCGGACAGCTTGAAATATTCGGGTTTGGGCTGCATGGTCGCGCGATCGGCGAAATGCTCGGTGACGTAAGCCTTCGAACCCAGCAATCCCTCTTCTTCGCCGCCCCACAGCGCCACGCGCACGGTACGGTCCATTCTCAGATTCAACGATTTCAGAATTCGGACCGCTTCAATGGCCACCGCCGAGCCGGTAGCATTGTCGGTGGCGCCGGTGCCGCCGTGCCAGGAATCCAGGTGCGCGCCCAGCATCACGATCTCGTCTTTCTTGCGGCCTCCTTCGATCTCGCCGATGACGTTGAACGAATCGGTGGGCGAATCGATAAATTGGGCTCGAATATCGAACTCCATTTTCACCGGTATGTTGTGGTCGAGCAGCCGGACCACACGGTTGTAATGCTCGGGCGTCAGCACCACCATGGGAGGCGGAACGGGATCCTTGGGATCGCGCGAACCGCCGGCCTGGCCAAATACAACGCCGGCATCGCCGTTATTCCCGGATTGCAAGACCACCAGCGCGCCTTCTTCTTTCAAGAATTGATTCACCTTATTGCGGAACGCGGTGCGTTTTTGCTGTTCGGGCGATGGATTCGGATCGGGCGGACGGAAAAGATTCGGCAGACGTCCAGGATCGACGCTGGGGCTCAGTTCGGCGTCGGTGAAGCGGCGGCCGGGCGGATCGGTGGGCATGGCGAGTTCGCGCGACTTCATCGACAGCACGATTCTGCCGCGCAGCTTGCCTTTGAACTTTTCGAGATCGGTGTCGGTTTCCATCGGCGCGTAGATGGCTTCGGCCTGGACGGGGCCTGGCGTACCCGGACTCCAGGCCAGCGGGAATCCGATCAGCGGCGCGTAGGCTGGCTCCAACATGTGGCCGGCATAGCGCGTGTAGGTCCAGCCGCGGCCGAAGGGGCCCCACGATTCCTGGTGGACGTTGGTGAGCCCATACTCCTGAAGCCTCTTGACGGCCCAATCGCCCGCGGACTTGAAGCCGGGCGAATTGGTGAGTCGCGGGCCATTCACGTCGGTGAGATAGAAGACGTGGTCCATCACTTTAGAGTTTTCGAGCGCCTCGGCCTTGATGCGATGAATGACGGAGAGATCGACGGGTTCTTCCGAGAAGGCGGACAGGGCCGAGAAAACCCAAGCGATGGTGGTGCCGCGCAAGAGCGTGCGGGATGTCATGGGGACTCCTTCATTAGAGGGTAGAACATAGGCGGCGCCGATGGCTCCGCCGTGGCTGGTGATTGGTGGCTGGTTTACTTCGCCGCTTTGGCCGCTTTTCTTCTTTGGCGGCCCGGAGGCTGGCTCTCCATGGCGGCTCGCAATATGCGATTAATTCGCGTCTGGTAACCCTTGCCATAGGCCTTCAGCCACTCCAGCACGTCCGCGTCGAGGCGAATGGTCAATTGACGTTTGGTCGGGGGCCACGCCGCCGCTGCCTGGGCGAAAAACGCGTCTCCCAGCGGAGGGATATCGGAATAGTCAACGGGAGCAGCATCCAGCCGCCGGGCCTCGGCCGGGGTCAGTTGCCGGGGTTTCTTGGGGTCAAGCCGGTAGCGTTTCATCGTATTTCCTTGGCTCGCGTTCATTCGCTTTTCGCGCCGAAATCAGCCCGATGGCTGCGCCGCGGGAAGTGAAGGCGACGGCAAAAAGCCGTTTTTCAATCCTCCCGAGAACGAGCCAGCGTTTCTCGCATAGTCGCGACGCGTAT
Organism: Bryobacterales bacterium; assembly: GCA_963735145.1. GTDB lineage: Bacteria > Acidobacteriota > Terriglobia > Bryobacterales > Bryobacteraceae > Palsa-89. The sequence continues at coordinate 1,001,490 of CAVTJS010000005.1, forward strand.
CCTCGCCCTCCAGCCGGTGCGGATCTAGAAAAGTTCGTGCGGCATACTCGAACGGCACGCCGTGCTTGGCGACATTCTGAGCGGCCTTACGTTCGTCCCATTCAAACTGCACTTAACGGTGTAACTCTTTTTGTAGTTACAAGCTCACGCCCCGACAATCTGGACGTTCATTCCCTCCGGGTCCTTGATATGAAACCCGGCGTCCAGGTTTTCTTCCGGAGTTATTCCGAGCGCTTTGAGTTCCTGAGTCACTCGTTCCCGGTTGAAGTTTTCGACGCCGATGGCGAAGTGATCCACGATACCGGTGGGATTTTTGTGATGCAGCGAGACGATTATTTTTCCCGCGCCGAGCCGCGAGATTTCGTTGGGCTTGTCCTCGCTCATTACCGTGAGGCCGAAGATTTTTTCGTAAAACGCGACCGCACGCGGCAGATCAGTGACCTGAATGCTGATATGGTCGATTTTTACGCCTTTCAGGCCGGCCTCTTGACCTTCGCCCAATGTCGCGGTGCCTCCTGCCGCGCTGAGCATCGCAAGGCCCTGAATTAATCCCCGGCGCGTGAGCGCTCCTTTTTCGAAACGGGCGACCAGATCTGAAATTATGGCTTCCATAGAGAGCCTCCTGATTGTGATTTGAGAATTCAGTTCTTTCCGACGTGAACACTGTCTTTTTCATTTTCATCGCAGAAGTATTCAAAGATGTCGGAATTGGTTTGAAGGTCGAAGACAACCTGGATGGTAAAGGGTTTGGTGTACATCTTGGGATCGTCGAAGGTGATTTCGGCATTCATGTGTCCGAAGTCGGGGCGGTGATAGCGTTCCGTAAGGCGCAGGGATTCGCTGTGCGGATGGCCGGTGACATCCAGCCAGGTTTTGTCATTGAAGCCGGCGGTTTCTACCACCAGCGTGTCTCGCTCCCAGTGTCCAATTGAGTAGCCCAGCCAAGCGGGCTGTTCAAATTCCTTGGGGAACGCGCGCCCATCGGTGTAGATTTGGCGATGTGTGTCTTCAAAAAGGACCGCGGTTAACCGGGGTGACTGGACGATCTTAAAGGGCTCGGAGAGGAGAGTGCCGAGCGGCACACCAACGGGCAGACAGGTGGCCCGAGGGTCGCCACCGGTCGCGCGACGGCGGTAAATCTCTGCGGCTTCCGGCTGCATCATCGCCGCCTCGGGCTTGAAGTCGACAAGGATGTCGATGCCATACTTCGAAACGGTGTCAATTTCCATTCCGGGCACGTTGGTGGCTCCGGCGTTGGCTCCGAACAGGCGCTTCATTTCGGCGAGGGGGGTGGGCTCATGCATCCAGACGCCGGAGAGATCGGGCTTGCCGTCGGCGGTGCGAGGCGCGGGGGCGGCGAGATTCGCTTTGCCATCGCGGGTGCGCGGCGTGCCAGGCGTGGGAAAGTTCAACCACTGCGCGTGCGCGGCAGTGCAGACGAGCGCGAAGAATAGGAACAGCCGCTGTCGTGGCATGGGGAGATGCTATCATAACGTCCTCGCACCCGGAGGATTTTCGAATGAACAGAGCTCTTTATTGCGGCTGTCTCGCGCTTCTTTTATCGATATCGGGCTGCGCTCGCCAGCCGGTGGCCGACGAAAACGCCGTGAGAGCGGCAGACGCCGAATGGTCGAAGACCGCGATGGCCAACGATCTGGATGGAACGGTCTCGTATTACAGCGATGACGCGTCCATCCTGCCTCCCAACGCTCCCATCGCCACCGGCAAGCAGGCGATTCGCGCGGTATGGGCCACGCTCTTGAGTCCGGACACCACCGTTTCGTGGCAGGTGAATAAAGCCGATGTCGCGCAGTCCGGCGAACTGGCGTACGTGATGGGCACCTATCAGATCACCGCGAAAAATCCTCGTGGCAAACCCCAAGAAGATCGCGGCAAAATGGTCGAGGTGTGGAAGAAGCAACCGGACGGAAAGTGGAAAACGGTGGCCGACATTTTCAACTCGGATGTGCCGTCGAAGCCGTAGCGACTTTGATATGCTTCCACAGAGGGAATTTTGGAGGTTCGAACGATGAAGGTATCGTTGATAATCGGTGGCGCGGTGGTTGGCGCGGCGCTCTTTGTTGCGCCGCTCGCCGAGGCTCACCACAGCAACTCGGCGTTCTATGTGAACAAGGTGATCACCATCCAGGGCGTCGTCAAGGAGTTCAAATGGAGCAACCCGCATGTCTGGGTGATCCTCACTGTGGATGACGGCAAGGGCAATAAAGTGGATTGGAAGGCCGAGGGCCGGCCGCCCGGGATCCTGGCGCGGGCTGGCTGGACGCCGAAGTCGCTGCAGCCCGGAGAGATGGTCACCATCGACTTGAGCCCGGCCAAGGATGACACGGCCTCCGGGCTGATTGCTCGGGTGACGAAGGCCGACGGCACCATTCTTGCCAATGCGCCGCCGCCGACGGAATAGGAAACCGGTATGAAGTTGCAGACGATCCTGTTCGGCATGATTTTCGGCGTCGCGGCGCTGTATGCGCAGTCCACGCCGCCCGATTTTTCCGGCGTTTATTATCCAATTTCGCCATTCGGACGGTTTTCCGGCGGGCCGCGGGCCGGTGCAACGGGTCAGCCTCCGGGGCAACGGCAAGGACCACCGCCGAAGCCAACTGCGTCGGCGCCGCTTTCGGATGGTTCGCGCGGGCGCACTTCGAACGAGCCGTCGCTCACGCCCGAGTACATGGCGAAGTGGGAAATGATCAGCAAAACGCGCATCGCGGGATCGTCGGAATACGATCTGACGGCCAAGTGTCTGCCGCCCGGAATGCCCGCGATGATGAACATGGCTTACGGCATGGAGGTCATGCAGAATAAGGACAAGATCACGTTCTTCAGCGAGCTGAACGACGCTCTGCGCCGCGTTTATCTGGATGGGCGCAAACCGTCGGAGAAGGTGCTGGAAGATCCCACGTATGCCGGTTACTCCACCGGGCATTGGGAAGGCGACACTCTGGTGGTGGATACGGTCGCGTTGCGCGACAACACGTTCATCGAGGGATTCACGCCGCACAGCGACCAGATGACGGTGCATGAGCGCATCCGGTTCAAAGAGCCGGGACTGCTCGAAGATCGGATTACGGTTACCGATCCGAAGGCGCTGACCAAGCCATGGGAAACGGTGAAGACTTACCGAAAAGCGTCGCGCGAGAAGGGGAACGACGAACTGCGGGAGTTCGCCTGCGCGGAAGGTTTAGGAGAAGCCAAGTGAGGGCCACGGCCCTTGTGTTCGCGTTCGGGACCGCGGCAGCGCTCTGCGCACAGACGCCGCCGGATTTTTCGGGCGTATATTATCCAGTGAATCCGTTCGGGAATTTCGCCGGCGGGCCAAGAGCAGGTGCGCCCCGGCAAGGTCCGCCGCCGCGACCCACGGCATCGGCGCCGCTGGCGGATGGGTCCACCGGCAGACGGCCCGACGAACCTTCGTTGACGCCCGAATACATGGCGAAGTGGCAGATGATCAGCAAAACCTTGATTGCCGGGTCTTCGGAATACGATCCTATTGCCAGGTGCCTGCCGCCCGGAATGCCCGCCATGATGAGCATGTTTTACGGCATGGAGGTGATGCAAAATAGAGACAAGATCACCTTCTTTAGCGAACTGAACGACGCGCTGCGCCGGGTTTACCTGGACGGGCGAAAGCCTTCACAAAAGGTGCTGGACGATCCCACTTACGCGGGCTATTCGACAGGCCACTGGGAAGGCGACACGCTGGTGGTGGATACGGTGGCATTGCGCGGCGACACATTCATCGAAGGATTCACGCCGCACAGCGACGAGATGACGGTCCATGAGCGCCTGCGGTTCAGAGAGCCGGGATTGCTGGAGGACCGGATTACGGTAACAGATCCCAAAGCGCTGACGAAACCTTGGGAGACCGTGAAGACTTATCGCAAGGCCAAGCCACAAGGTGGAACGGATGAACTGCGGGAGTTCGCGTGCGCTGAGGGATTTTCGGAAGTAAAGTAGGCGGGAAAAACAAAGGCCCCGCGGATGGTTTCCGCGAGGCCGATGGACACATGAGGAGAATTCTTTACCAGCGGCGTCCGTAACCCCAGCGTCCGCCAAAGCCAAAGTAAAGCGACGGGCCGTAGAAATACGGGTACGGATAATAAGGATAAGCGTAAGCCGGAGCGTAATAACCGCCGTAATAATAAGGCGGCGGAGGCGCAGGATAGCCAGGCCCATAAGCCGCTCCATATCCAGGCCGCATCGGTGGACGAAGGCCCGCGTTGTAATCCATCTGCGAAGCATACTGGAAAGCCTGCTGCGAATTATCGAGAGAGATCGGCGTTTCCATGCTGAAGGTCAGTGGAGTTTCGGGGCCCACCACGGTTGGACGGCCGCGCGTCAACAACACGCCGATGGTAGAGACCACCAAGCCCGCCGCGGCGCCCACTCCCGCTCCCACGCCACCGTTCACGCCCGCGCCGATGGCCGCGCCGGTTGCGGTTGTGGCTCCGATGGCGAAGGCGTCACGCCCATAGGACGTGTTGCCCTTCCGGTCGATCAACTTCGTTTTCACTTGAATCTGGCGGCCGTCGGCCAACTGAATGCCGGTGAGTTCCAATTTGAGGTGCGAAACACCTGACACGCGGCCGGCTTTCTGCGCTTCGGTAACGATGCCGGTGACGGTCTCGCCACGGCGCGCGATCAGCAATCCATTCACGATAATCGGTTCCAGCAACGTGCCCGTGAAACCATCGCCGGTTTGGTTGCGATCGCTTGACAAAGGCTCATTCAACCGAGCAGTCACCCAGGTCCCCGCGGGCAGCATAATTGTCGTCGGAGCGTAGCGCGGCTGGGTTGCACCTTGAGGAGCCGCACCTTGAGGAGCCGCACCTTGAGGAGCCGCACCTTGAGGAGCCGCACCTTGAGGAGCCGCGCCTTGAGGATACGCACCTTGAGGAGGCGGAGGCGGACCCTGCTGCTGATCTTGCGGGTAAGGCGCCGGAGGTGCGGGCGCTGGATTGCCTGCCGGATCGGCCGCAGCCTGCTGACCGGCTGGCGGGAAGTTTTGCTGGGTACCCTGCTGGACACCCTGCTGGTCTTGCGGCTGGAACTTGCGCCATCCGCCAGTCTGTGCGGGCGGCGGCGCGGATTGATCCGTCGGCGGGGGCGGCGGGGTCTGATCCGCGTCCTGAGCCAAGCCCGGCAGAGTGCCGACAAGTGATAAAGCCAGTACGGAAACGGCGGTCCAGTTTAATCCAGAGGTGTCTTGAGTTCTTATTTTCATGATCGTCGTGCCTCTCAAGAACCACTATGTTGCATCTCGGTTGCCACAGTTAAGTAACTGCAAGCACGGGGCTTGGTTTAGCCAGCTTTGGCCGAGGAAAGCCAGGCTGGTGCATTTCGGCCACTTGGTGACTGGTGGCTGGTGATTGGTGGCTAGTGATTGGCATAGTAACCATCCCTTGTTCCGACCGACAATCCGGTTTGCCGGGTCACCAGGTGGATTTTACGATATCCGGGATGGGTGTCGGCTCTATCGGATGAGTAACCGATGCTGTAAAGGTCGCGCAGTTCGTCTTCCAGCCGCATATAGATGGTCGAGATCGTCGTCTTGTCGGAAACCTCGAAGAAGCTGCCGCCGGTTTCGCGCGAGATGCGCTCTAACAGGATGGTGAAAAAGTAATTGGGATGGGGTGTGACCAAGGAAGACAAAACAACGTCATTATGTTTTAGCCTATGCGAGGAAAAGACACCCAGCAAAGCGCGATGTTCAGTTACGTGTCGCCGGAGGAGCGTATTCCCGCGAATCATCCCTTGCGGCCGATCCGAAGCATGGTGGATGCGGTCTTGAAAGGACTGTCCCGATCGTTCGGGCAACTATACATCGATTGGGGTCGTCCCTCGATCGCGCCGGAAAAGCTCTTGCGCGCACTGCTACTGCAAGTGTTGTATACGATTCGCAGCGAGCGGATGCTCATGGAACAACTGGAATACAATCTGCTGTTCCGCTGGTTCGTGGGTCTGAACATGGACGAGCCAGTGTGGGTGCCCAGCGTGTTCAGCAAGAATCGCGACCGGCTGCTGAATGGTGACATCGCCGAGAAGTTCTTCGCGCAGGTATTGAAACAGGCGCGTGCCAACGACCTGTTGTCGGATGAGCATTTCAGCGTGGACGGCACGCTGATAGAAGCCTGGGCGAGTCAGAAGAGTTTTCAACGCAAAGATCAAGGCCCCACGCTACCACCGGAGGACCCGGGTAATCCGACTATTGATTTTCATGGCGAGGAGCGCCGCAACGACACGCATCAATCGACGACCGACCCGGAAGCCAGGCTGGCAAGAAAAAGCGGCGGTCACGAGTCGAAGCTGGCCTACTGCGGCAACGTGCTGATCGAGAACCGCAACGGACTGGTGGTGGATACCGAACTGGTGCTGTGCAGCGGAAAGGCCGAGCGCGACGCAGCGCTGGAAATGGCGGGGCGGATCGAGGGCGACCAGCGCGTGACGGTGGGAGCCGACAAAGGCTATGACACGCGAGGCTTCGTGCAAGAGATGCGTGGCCGGAACGTGACGCCGCACGTGTCGCAGAATATCAATCGGCAAGGCGGCAGTGCCATTGACGGGCGCACGACACGGCACGCTGGATACCAGGTGAGCCAGCGCAAGCGAAAACGGATCGAAGAAGTATTTGGGTGGTTAAAGACGGTAGGAATGCTGCGCAAGACCCGACATCGCGGCGTCTTCAAAGTTGGTTGGGTATTCACCTTCGCGGCCGCCGCCTACAATCTGGTGCGGATGCGGAACCTTACGGTGGTTCTCTCCGCGTAAGTTCGGGGAGAAGTATGTCTGGACGACGGAAAGTCGCCAATTCAGGCACACAATCTCCACGTAAATGCTCATGACAAGACCGTTGGCGAGAGGCAAAAAGCTTCGCCGAATAACTAATTCATCAGCCTGCTAAAGCTTTCTTGCCGGATGCGCTCGCGAAAGTGCCATCGTAGGCGTCGCGATCGGAAAACAGGATGGAATAAACCAGCGTGTCGGCGCGCTGGGCCGACTGGATGGCTTGGAAAAGGCCGATTTTGCTTCCGTTGTCCACGCCGTCGGTGAGTAGGACCAGGGCTTTTCGGCCCGATTGTTTGCTCAGCAGTTCTTCGGAGGCCAGCAGAACGGAGTCATAGAGATCAGTGCCGCCGAGCGCCCAGCGGCCGATTTTTGGATCGCCCTTTTTGCGCGATGGAAGCTTGGGAGTCTGGAGCCGGGCCAGAGCCTGGTCCAGCCGCTCGCGCGACGCTGTCAGATCCTGCAGCAGTTCCACTTGGCGATCGAAGTGAATGACGAACGCGCGATCCTGGTCCGGCCGGAGGACTTGCATCAGGAACCGGTAGCTGGCGGTTCGCTCCTCGGCGAGAACGCGCTTCTGGCTGATGCTGGTGTCGACGAGGAGTCCGATGGTCAGGGGCAGGCCGGATTCCTGGGAGAAATAGCGGATGGTCTGCGGGCGGCCGTCTTCTTCGAGGATGAAATCGTCCTTGGTGAGGTTGTGGACCATGCGGCCCTGGGAGTCGCGAACGGTGGCGAAGAGGTTGACCACGCGGACGTCGCTGGAGAACGTGGCGGCTTCTTGGGCGAGAAGCAATAGAGGTGATAATGCCAACACAGACCTTGTCGTAAGCTTCCACATTTCACTCGTTTGGAATTCTTATCGAGACGGCATTGGGTAGGTTCCACTGGACCTGCATCCCGTCCGTGTGACGTAGCGAATTGTCGATTGCGTACGAATAAGTTATCTGAATCGGTTCGTCGCGTGGCCCAGGTTCCAGGCGCCAGCTTGAAAGATTTTGAATGGCCGCGCTTGCCAAGATGGATTCGGCCTTCACCACTCGGGCGGATGACATTCTGCGCAGAGGATCGGAGCAGACAACACCAGCAGGATCAAATGTTTGGAAACAAACATCTCAAGTTTTGTCGTAGAGATTCGGTTCGCCCGCCGGGCGGGTTTTCCAGCGGCGATGGATCCAGAGCCATTGGCCGGGATGCTCCCGGATGACTTGTTCCAGCTTGGCGTGCAGGCGGCGGGTGTCTTCGGCGGGGTCACCCGAAATCTCAAGTGGAGGATGAAATTTGAGAATGTACTTGCGCTCGGCATCGGACCATATGGCGAAGCCCAGGATGACGGCGGCACCCGTACGTGCGGCGATTTTCGCAAACGCGGTATTGGCGCATGCGGGTGTGCCAAAGAAGTCGACAAAGACGCCTTCCTGCAACGAAGTGTTCTGATCGATTAGAACACCCACGGCTTCATTTTGATGCAGAGCGCGGAGCACGGCGCGGGCCGAGTCCCATTTGACGATCAGGTGGTTGCCGGAGAGCCGGCGGCGATCTTCCACCAGTTGGTCGATACCGGGATTGTCGAGCGGTCGGATCATGATGTTCATCGGCTCGGTCATCAAGGCGTGGGCGAAGGCGCTCAGTTCCCAGTTGCCGAAGTGGGCGGTGGCGAAGAGAATGCCGCGGCCGTCCTTTTTTGCTACCAGATAATGTTCAAGTCCTTCGTAACGTATCCAGTCATGAATGTTCTGGGGATTGATCTTCAGGAAACCGGGAGAAGACCCAGATCAGGCGCGCGATGGAGAGGAAAACTTCATTTGCGATGACGCGGCGTTCGGCCAGAGATTTCTCCGGGTAGGCCAACTCCAGATTCCGCATCGCAGTGCGGCGCAGGCGCGGGATGGAGAGATCCAGCAGGGTTGTGTAGAAGCGGGCTAGCGCAAGCGGTGCATGGGAGAGCGTCCAAAGGAGAAAGGACGCTATTCGATCCACCCGCCTCCAAGGACCAGATCGCCGTCATAAAGTACGGCGGCCTGGCCGGGCGTAACGGCGCGCTGTGGCTCGTCGAAACGGACTTCGATGCGACACGGGTCGGCGGTGGGAGAAACTGTGGCGTCGGCGGCGCTGTGCCTGTTGCGGATCTTCACCTGGGCGCGAAGGGGCGTCTGAATAGCCGCGATCGAGATCCAGTTCATGTCCCGGGCGGTGAGGGTGGCGCGCAGCAGGTCGTCATTGCGGCCTACGATCACGCGCTGCGACGCCGGTTCGGTGGCGATGACATAAAGCGGCTCGCCGGCCGCCACTCGCAGCCCGCGCCGCTGTCCCACGGTGAAATGATGCACGCCCGCGTGCTCGCCCAGAACGCGGCCCTGGGTATCGCGAATTTCGCCTTGGGTCTTTTCCGGAGCGATGCCATGCTCGCGGAAGTAGGCGTCGATGAACGCGGCGTAATCGCCATTGGGGACGAAACAGATCTCCTGGCTATCGGGCTTTTGGGCGACGGGGAGGCCCAACTCGCGCGCCAGTTCGCGCACCTGCGGCTTGGTGTAGCCTCCCAGCGGAAAATCGGTCCGCGCCAATTGCTCTTGCTTCAGGCCGAAGAGGAAATAGGTTTGATCCTTGGAATGATCCACGCCCCGGCTCATTTGGTAGCGGCCGGTGGCGCGGTCAAAGCCGATACGCGCGTAATGGCCGGTGGCGATGCGCGCGGCGCCAACCCCCGACGCGAGATCGAGAAACCGATCGAACTTAATGTAGTTGTTGCAGAGCGTGCAGGGTATGGGCGTGCGGCCGCTCAGATAGTCGTCGATAAATGGCTTGATCACCTGCTCTTCGAAGCCGGACTCGAAGTTGACCACGTAATAAGGGATGCCCAGATGTTGTGCCACATGGCGGGCATCGTAGACGTCGTCGAGCGAGCAGCATCGGCCAGTGACGCCGCCCTCGGGCGCGAGTTCGGGCAAACGGCGCTGGTTCCACAGCTGCATGGTCAAGCCGACGATCGGCCGGCCGCCGCGCTGCAATAATCCCGCGACGACGGAGCTGTCCACGCCCCCCGACATGGCTACGGCGATGGGCGGATCGGAGGTGAGGAAATCAGACACTGGTATAGGCCGGTGAAAGCTTGCGTAATTGCGCTACGGAGCTGGAAACCGCTTCGATCAGCGCGTCCACTTGCTCTTCATTATTTGAATGGCCGAGCGAAAATCGCAAGCTGGCGCGGGCGCGCTCCCCAGGAAGGCCCATGGCCAGCAGCACGTGCGACGGTTCCACGGCGCCGCTGGAACAGGCCGAACCGCTCGACACCGCGAAGCCTTTCAGATCCAGCGAGATCACCAGCGCCTCGCCTTCCAGGCCGTCGAAATAGATGTTGCTGGTGTTGGGGGTGCGCGGAACGCCTTCAGCGTTCACGCCGGCGTCCGGAACACGCGTGAGGATTCCTGTTTCAAGGCGATTTCGCAGGGCTTCCAGGCGATCCGGCTCAATCGGCAGGGTGCCGCGCGCGATGGCCGCCGCTTTCGCCATCGCCACAGCGCCGGGAACGTTTTCAGTGCCGGGGCGGCGTTCGCGCTCATGCTTGCCACCGAACTGGATGGGGCGCAGCTTGACGCCGTTCTTCACGTACAGCGCGCCAATGCCTTTGGTCGAATAAAACTTGTGGCCGCTGATGGAGTAAAGATCCACGCCGAGCGCTTCGACATTGATCGGGATTTTGCCGGCGGCCTGGACGCCGTCGGAATGCATGAGCGCTCCGGCTTCGCGGGCGATGGCGGCGATCTCGGAAATGGGCTGTAACGCGCCCGTTTCGTTGTTGGCGTGCATGATGGACACGAGCACCGTCTCGGGCCGCAGCGCGCGGCGAATGTCCTCAGGGTTCACCACCCCATTTGGACCAGGCTGAACGTAGGTGACCGAGACGCCCGAACGCTCCAGTTCACGGCAGGGATTCAGGACCGCCGGGTGCTCGATGGCAGAGGTGATCACGTGCTTGTGGGGGAGGGGGCTGGCGAGGACAGTACCTAAAATCGCGAGGTTGTCCGCCTCGGTCCCGCCGCTGGTAAACACCACTTCCTTGGGCTCGCAGCCCAGTAAGGCAGCCACTTCACGGCGAGCGGCTTCTAGACGTTGCTTCGCTAATTGGCCGTCCTGGTGGATGCTGGAGGCATTGCCGGGCACTTCAAGTAGCGCTGCAACCAGTACCTCTAGCACCGATTGAGATACGGGCGTGGTCGCATTGTGATCAAAGTAGAAACGCTGCACTTCATTTATCAGTTTAACAGTGATAAACCTTAGGCGAATCGGACGGCGCTTAGCGCTGTTCCAGGTGCTTCAGCCGGGCGTCGAGCACTTCTTCCACCCGGTGCAGTTCCGACCGCCAAGTTTCTCGCATGTCGTCAAAGCGGGCGTCCATGTGGCCGCGAAGATCGTTGAGCCGGGAATTGTTGATCAGAATCCCGACCAGCACTGCCAGTGTGGGTACACCCACGGCAAGTGCCGTTTGAATGGAGGCGTCAGCCATTTGGTTTAAGTTTAACCGAGCCTGGACCGCTATGGGCCAAGCGTGCCACATCGAATTGAAACCACCGCATATAATGGCACGTAGGAAATACCATGAGAACAAATCCGGCCCTGGGCGCCGCCATCCTGACCCTGGCTCTGGCGCTGTCGGCTTCGGCCCAGACCTACCACGCCACCATCGTGACCGAAGACGGCTCGCCACTCCCCAACTCGCCCCAGATCATTCCCAACCTTTCCGACAGCCTGGTGCAGGAATGCGTGATTGTCAATATTTTCGGGAACGGCAGCATACAATACCTGGTGAACCTGCGCTCGCGGCCCTACGATCCGGCGACGGCCGATGTCTGCTCGGTCACCATCCGGATGAAAGGCTATCGTCCGATGCAGGCCACCTTGCGCAACGACTCGACCGTGGTACTGAAGCGGATGGGGCTGCATGAAGGATCGACCGTTTCCGCCAGCGCCCTGAACGCTCCCGCGCCCGCCAAGAAGGCGTACGGCAAGGGCGTCAATGAGATGAACGACGAGAAATGGGCGGCCGCGCAGAAGAATTTCGAGAAAGCCGTGGAAATCGATCCGGATTATGCGGCGGCGTGGAGCGATCTGGGCGAGGTTCTGAAACAGCAAGCCAAGCCCACCGAGGCGCGTGCCGCGTGGGAAAAGGCGGTGCAGGCCGATCCGAAATACATCAAGCCGTACATCCAGCTGACGATGCTCGATCTGGAGGAAAAACGTCCGGAGGATGCGGTCGCGATCGGGGGCAAGGCGGTGGCCATGAATCCTCTCGAATTTCCCGAGCTCTATTTCTATTTTGCAGCGGCGAACTTTAACTTAAAACATATGGACGTGGCCGAGGCCAATGCGCGCCGCGCCACCGAACTTGATAACGCTCACGAGGTTCCTCGCGCGGAACTACTGCTAGGATCGGTGCTGATCGCCAAAGGCGACCGCGCCGGCTGCCTGGAACATTTCAAGAAGTATCTGGAGATCGTGCCGAAAGCCAAAGACGCCGATCAAGTGAAGCGAGCCATCGCGCAGCTGGAGGCTCCGGGCGACGCGAAGTAACGCGCTTATTTACCCTGCACCTCGTTCATGACGCCCGACGCTTGAATGGTGGTGTGATAGCTTTCCATCATCATCCACAGGCCGTCCTTATTAGGCGCAAACACGCGGCTGGACCAATACGCCTTGCCGTTATAAGTGGGCTGGCACATCACGGCCACCACGGCGGTACCCAGGTCCCACATGCGGGCGAACAGCACCGGCGCCACGCCAACTTTGGGAGCATTGGGATTCCGCTTGCTGATGCCGTTCCAGCGATCCATTTTGGTTGACACACCGTAGGAACCGATCACCACCTGGTCGTCGCCTACGTGCATCCTCCAATGCTCCGGCGTGCCGTCCTCCTGCTCTTTCCAGGCTGCGATGGCCGCCTTCTCGTTGGCCGTCGCCGGAACGTAAGGCATCGCCTGGCAAGGATTGACGCACGGGATGGCATAGGGCGACCGTCCGTCCGGATTTTCCGAAGCGGGACGCGTGGCGATCTCCGAGTTGTGAAGGAGTTTCCAGCCATTTGGCCGCTCCACCCAGAAGTGCGCGGCGTATTTGTTGCCTTGATTTTCCTGGATCCAGACCACCTTGCCGTACTTGTGCTCGGTGATCTTGACCTCGTCGCCGCTCGGAACCAGCGGTTTCAGGCCCAGGGCCAGCGCGTCGTCCTTGAAATAGAAGACGCCATCGGTGTCGATCCAGGTGAAATCGGGATCCAGGTATTTCTTCACCGCGGCCAGGTCGCCCTTTTCGTAGGCCTGAACGAAAGCTTTGTCGGTGGCGGCAACGGGATCGCCCGCGGTTCCGGCGTGGAGCGCGGATGCCGCAGCCAGAACGAAAACCAGTGGAATTGTTAGCTTCATTTCATCTCCTTTTTGTTTTGAGCGAATATGCCATCGTCATCTTGCCCGCGCTCTCGCAGGCCGGCGAAAAATCCAAAACGTAGGTGGCCACAGATGAACGCAGATAAACGCAGGCTGACAACAATGAACTTGAGTTTGCATTTATCTGTTTCATCGCGTTTATCGGCGGCCAGATTGCTTATCCCTTTCGAGCCCTTTTCGGAACGAACGCGAGAAACCGCCGCGGGTTGTCGGTCATGATGTGGTGCAGAACTTCATCGCTCGCGCCCGCCGCCTTCAGCTTCGGCAGAAAAACCGTCACCGTCTTCGCGTAGCCGCTGGAAGCGTCGGCTGAAAACATGAGGTGATCGGCGAAACCCGCCTCAATGAGCGCCAGCACCATCGGCACCTGCTGGGCGTCGTTGTTGCCACCCTGCCGGTCAAAGCCGACAAACGCGCCGCGCCTGCAAATTTGCTTGTGCACGTACACATTCGGGTCGACAAGATTTCCCAGGTGGCCGATGACAACATGCTCCGGTTTCACGCCGGCGTCTTCGAGAATATCGAGCTGCTCCAGCGCTGATTTTCCCGGAATTCCGGTGTGTGTGAAGATTGGAATGTTGGTGGCGACGTGCGCTATGCCGACCGCCCGGAACACCTTCCTCTCGTCCGCTGTAATCTCGTCCCACGATCCGATCTCACCGAACACGCCGACCGTATCATCGTCAGTCTGCTGGATCAGCGCGCGGAGAATCTGATCCTCGCTCATGGTCGAGATCTCTTTCGGGTAGAACGGCTGCGCGTAAAAGCCGCCGCCCGCGACGATCGGCACGCCGGACTTCATCGCCACCTGGCGCAGGAAGTTAACGTCCCGGCCCATCTCTTTGTGACCCGCATCCACGATGCAGGCGATGTTGCCTTCGCGCGCCGCCTTCACTACTTCGGCCGACATCAGGTCCACGTCGTGCATGATGTCCGGACCCGGGGGCGTTCCCGCGCGGCCTCCGCCAGCGGGTGCGGGCAAGGGCGGCAATCCATTCGCGGCGCGTGCTGCAGCGGCTGCTGCGCCGAACCGTGCGCCGAAGTCCGGCGCCAGCTGTAAGTGCTCATGAAACAGCGTGACGCCGCCCGCCAGGTCTTCGGGTGCATAGTCCTTGAGGAGGGTCCGAATGATGGCGCCCCGCGGAAATGCGGGTGCTTGCCCGAACAGCCGGCCTGGGACTAAAGCGGCCGCCGCGCCCACTCCACACGCTTGAAGAGCTTGGCGGCGAGTGAAGCCTGGACTAAAGAACTTTGACATGGTGCGATCATTGTACATTCGCGGCAAGATACCATGGGGGGTGAATCATGTCCGATAAAATTCCTCAAGATCTGGCCGAAAAAGCGGCCGCCATGCGAGAATTCCGGCGGCTGCGAGACGCCGGCCTCCCGATCCCAGGCGAAGTACGCGCGCGTCATCTCTGGGCTACCAACGACGGCTACGCAACCGGCCCGGAAGCGGGCGAGCGGATTCCCGAATTCGCCTTGCCGGACCAGTCCGGCGTTATCCGGACGCTCAGTGATCTGGCGGGCCCGAATGGTTTGTTTCTGGTGTTTCATCGCAGCGCGGACTGGTGACAGTATTGCCGCTCCCAGCTCGTGGAGCTGGAACAATCCCGAAGCATGCTGGAGAAGAACGGCGTGCATATCGCCGCGGTGAGTTACGATTCCAAAGAGATCCTCGCCGCGTTCGCGCAAAAGCACTCCATCGGGTTTCCGCTGCTCTCTGACCGCGATAGCGAGACCATTCGCAAATTCGGCATTTTCAATTTCAACATGGCTCCAGACCTGCGGTCGTACGGAGTGCCGCATCCGGTGGAGTATCTGGTGAGTCCGGACGGGACAGTCGTCCGGAAATACTTCGTGTCGAATTATCAGCATCGCGTGACCGGATCGGCGGTGGCGTTGCGAGAATTCGGAACCGTGGAAAATAGCGCTCCCCTGGTGACTCTGGAGAGCGGAGCTTTGGCCGTCCAGATTGGGCTAGCCTCAGCCCAGGCGTTCGCCGGGCAGGAGGTCGGCTTTGTCGCCCGCTTCGCGTTGCAGCCCGGATGGCACATCTACGGCGCTGGGCTACCGGCGGGCTACACCGCGACTTCCGTCACCTTCGACAGTCCAAGCGTTTTGCAGCAGAAGCTGGAGCTTCCCGCAGTGGAAATGTTGAACATTCCAGCGCTGGGCGAAACTCTGCCCGTGTATAGCGGTTCGTTCAGCGGAATCGGCACGCTGCTACTGAAGCACCCCATCCCCGAAGGACGGCTCGTGTTGCCGGGCCGTCTGGAGTTTCAGCAATGCAGCGACACGGTTTGCGAGCCCCCGGAGACGATGTCCTTCGAACTCGCGTTGACCTTAGAGCCGTTCATGATCTCGGAGCGGGATAAGGAGAGGGCGGCGAAACAGAATCGGACATAGCAACCGCACCGGGAAGTCAATTTTCCGACGGCCGCGCCACGCTATCGATCACCAGAAACTCGGTTGGCCCCTTCGCGGATTCGAGCTTCAGTCCAAGCTGTTCTTGAAGGGCGGTAAAGAGCGAAAGCCCTGAGGTGTCGGCGGCCGGCGACGGCGGAGCGGGTAACCCGGGCACGGCTGGGCGTGCTTCGGGCGTCCATTCCAGCATGAAAATCATAAAGACCCTTCAGTCCGGTTTTGTCGATGACGGGCCGGCCCGTGATCGGTTGCTCGGAAAGCATTCGCGCGAGCATCGCAACGGGAATGCCGTTCCCTTCCAGATTGCCTCCCGGATTCAGCCTCATCATTCCACGCGGGGGACCGCCTCGTTGCGGTATACCTGGGGTGATCGCAACCGGCTTCTGATCGGCGGACAACTTCATTTTGGAGCCGGTTTTTGCGACGACGAGTTCGTAGATCGGCGCCTCGTGAGTCTCTCGATGTATTTTCAATTGGAACCGATCTTCCAGCAGAGATTGCGTCATTAGCATTAAAGGGTCGGTAGCGGAAGGATCGGGCGGTCCTGTTCATACGGGATACTGCCTTCCTCAGCCTGGCCTTCGATATTCCAGCGGTCCGTCGTAATCCAACCCGGTCCGTCTGAAATTTGATAATCCCGTACGTTGTAGGCGCTCACGATAATCATTTTCAAAGTTGCGTTCGTCACGGTGTAGCGCCCGCCGGGCTGAATCTGGATTCCAACTCGGTTATCGCCCGCCGTGCTTGGCTTCACGGATGCAACCTCAAACGATGGTTTGCTGGCGGGCGCCTGGCACTGCAGCGGATGGACCGGCGCGATGACGGCAAAAATTCCTATCCATAACTTGCTATACTGTCGTTTCATGCATTCCGCCCATCACCACCATCATCGGCATTACTGGCGATCGGCGGCATTCTAGCGAATCCTGGAAGTGAAGGAAAGCCCGCCGACAGACTGGCGGGCTTTTTTATTGGTATGGACACATGACTCTCGATTCCAACAAACTCGATTTCAGCAAACTCAACGGCTTGATTACGGCCGTCATTCAGGACCACGCCACGGGCCGCGTTCTCATGGTCGGCTTCATGAACGAGGAGGCGTTCCGGAAGACGGTGGAAACTGGATATCGCCACGTTCTTCAGCCGGTCGCGCAACAAGCTTTGGCTCAAGGGCGAAATCGTCGGGCCATAGGCTGGTGGTGAAGAAAATTTCGACCGATTGCGATCTCGACGCGCTGCTCATCCAGGTGGAGGCGCTCGGGCCGGGCGTTTGCCACGAAGGCTACCAGAGCTGCTTCTTCCGCCGGCTGGAGGCGGGCGAGTGGAAAGAATCCGAGGCGCGCGCTTACGATCCCGAACGCGGTTTACGGGAGCAAATCGTGAAACTGAAGCTCGGGCATTCCCAAGGGCAGCCTCGAAAACGCCACCATCGATCTGTTTCGCCGCGCGGGCTTCAACATCACCACCAGCTCGCGCTCGTATTTTCCCGGCGATCGACGACCCGGAAATCGAATGCATGCTGATCCGCGCGCAGGAAATGGCGCGCTACGTCGAAGACGGCGTGCTCGACGCCGGCCTCACCGGACGCGACTGGATTGAGGAGAGCGAAGCCAACGTTCACGCGGTGGCCGACCTGATCTACGCCAAGCAGAGCTTCGGAAAAGTGCGCTGGGTGCTGGCCGTGCCCGAAGCGTCGCTGTTCCAGAGCGTGAAAGATCTGGAAGGGAAGATCATCGCCACCGAATTGGTCGCCACCACGCGGCGCTACCTGGCGAAGAACGGCGTCCATGCGAAAGTGGAATTCAGTTGGGGCGCCACGGAAGTGAAGCCGCCGGTGCTGGCCGACGCCATCGTGGAAGTGACGGAGACCGGATCGTCGCTGCGCGCCAACAAGCTGCGCATCATCGAGACGGTGCTCGAATCGAACACGCAGTTCATCGCCAATCGTCGATTCCTGGGAGGATGCCGCGAAGCGCCGCAAGCTGGAAGATATTCAGATGCTGCTGGATGGCGCCATCAATGCGCTGGGCAAGGTGGGGCTGATGCTGAACGTGCGCAAGGAGTGTCTGCCGGCCGTGCTGGGCATGCTGCCGGCGCTGAAGAAGCCCACCATTTCGAACCTGAGCGACGAGGAGTGGCTGGCGGTGAATACGATTCTCGAAGAGATCACGGTGCGCAACATCATTCCGCGCCTGAAGGAAGCGGGCGGGCAGGGCATCGTGGAATATCCGCTGAACAAGATCGTGATGTAAGCCTGTTCTGATAAAAGCCATGTTGCGTATTCTTCCTCTCAACGAAGCGCAAAGCTTCATCACACGCAAGACAGTCCGGCTGGCGGAGGCCGAGCAAGTGGTGCGCCGATTCTGGACGCCGTGCGAAAGCGCGGCGACGAGGCGCTGCTTGAATACGCCCGCAAGTTCGACCGCCTGGAAGGCGACCGCATCGACGTTTCGACTGCGACATCAGAGGCGCCGGCGGAATTTCTGGCGGCCATCGAAACCGCCGCGAAGAACATCCGCGAATATGCGGCGCTGCAACTGCCGCGCGACACATGGGTGGAATTTCCCGATGGCCGGCGCTTGGGCTACATCGTGCGTCCGCTCGAATCGATGGGCGCATACATTCCCGCCGGCCGTTATCCGCTGCCGTCCACCTTGCTCATGACAGTGATTCCGGCGCAGGTGGCCGGGCGTGCCGAACCATCTGCGTGGCGTCGCCGCATCCCAGCGCCGGAGATTCTCGCGGCTGGCGAATTTGCTGGGCGTCGAAAAGCATTTTCCGGATCGGGCGGCGCGCAGGCTATCGCCGCGTTGGCGTTCGGCACGCGCGACGGTTCCCAAGGTGGACCGCATCGTGGGTCCGGGCAACATCTATGTCGCGGCCGCGAAGAAGCTGCTGGCGGGCGAAGTGGGGATCGATTTTGTCGCCGGGCCCACCGAGATCGTGATCATCGCCGACGATGCCGACCCGCGTTACATCGCCGCCGACATGCTGGCGCAGGCCGAGCACGATGTCGAAGCGTCTTCGATTCTGCTGACCACTTCGCGAACTCTGGCCGAGCGCGTCGTGCTGGAGGTAGCGCGCCAGTTGGAAACGCTGCCCACCGCGCCGGTGGCGTGCGAAGCGATACGCAACAACAGCGCTGTGATTCTATGCCCGTCGATGGATGCGGCCGTGGAAGCATCCAACCAGCTTGCGCCGGAGCATCTGGCGATCTACGATGCCAGCCTGCTTCCGAAGATCCGGCACGCGGGCAGCGTGTTCGTCGGTCCGAACAGTCCCGAAGCCGGCGGCGATTACGCCTCCGGTCCCAATCACGTGCTGCCCACATCGGGCGCGGCGCGTCTTCGCGGCGGACTTTCCGTCGGCCGACTTCGTGAAGGTGATCTCGGTGCAGGAACTGACGCCGGACGGGCTGCGACGGCTTGCACCCGCCATCACTACTCTGGCGCGCGCCGAAGGTTTGGAAGCGCACGCCCGATCGGTGGAGGTCCGTCTTGGCAAGTAAGCGAATCGATCTGCCTCCGGGCGTTTTGCAGCCGCGCGACGCGGTGCTCAAGATGGCGCCGTATTCGCCGCCCACCGCCGGGCGCGCCGGCAAGCTGCGTCTGGATTTCAACGAGAACACAGTGGGCGCATCGCCGAAGGTGATCGAATATTTGCGCGAGCAGCTGAGCGGAGCGGGGCTCGCGATTTATCCCGAATACGGCGAGATCAAGCGGGAGCTGGCTGAATTCTTCGGCGTGGAGCCGGACGATTTCATCCTCACCAATGGCACCGACGAAGCCATCCAGGTGCTGATCAATACGTATGTCGACGATGGCGGCGAGGTGCTGCTGCTGCGGCCATCCTACGCGATGTATCGGTTTTATGCGGAAGTGGCGGGCGCCAGCATCCGCGAGATTCCCTATCGCGCGCAGAAGTTGGCGTTTCCGCTCGAAGAGCTCCTCGATGCGATCCGGCCGACGACGCGCGCCATCCTGATCGCGAATCCGAACAATCCCACCGGCACGGGAACGTCGCGAGCGGGCCTCGAGCGAATCCTCGAAAAGGCCACCAATGCGGCCGTTTTGATCGATGAAGCGTATTACGAATTCTCCGGCGTCACCGCGCTGCCGCTGCTCAACGACTATCCGAATCTGTTCGTCAGCCGCACGTTTTCGAAAGTGTATGGCATGGCGGCGATGCGGCTGGGCTGCCTGTTTTCGCAATCCGGCAATGTGGATTTTCTGCACAAGGCGCAGTCGCCGTACAGCGTGAATACGCTGGCGACACTGGCGGCGCACGCGGCGATCCAGGACACAACATATATCGAAAAGTATGTGACCGAAGTGCTGGCCGCGCGCGAGCTGTTGTACGTGGGCCTGGAAAAGCTCGGCATTCCTTATTACGAGAGCAAGGCGAATTTCGTGCTGTTCGAGGCGGGCGAGCGCGCCATTCGGAGTGCGCGACGAGTTGCGCCGCCGCGGCGTCCTGGTGCGCGACCGCAGCTATGAGATCCCCGGCTGTGTCCGCGTCACCGTGGGCACGCGCGAGCAGATCCGGCGGTTTCTTGCGGAATTGGAGCAAATCTGGTGAGCTCATCCAGATGCTGGTGTTCGACATGGATGGCGTGCTGGTGGATGTCACCGAATCGTATCGCGAAACCATCGTCCAAACCGTGGGACATTTCACCGGCCAAACGATTTCGCGCGATTCGATCCAGGATTACAAGAACCAGGGCGGCTGGAATAACGACTGGCTGCTGTCGCAGAAGATTTGCCGCGATCTGGGCGTCGAGATCCCCTACGCCACCATCGTTGAATATTTCAACTATCTGTTTCTGGATCAGGGCATGATCCATCGCGAGCGGTGGCTGCCGCGCGACGGCTTGCTGGATCGTCTGGGCGAGCGATTCGAATTCGCCATCTTCACCGGGCGCACCACCGAAGAGGCCGAGATCACGCTGAAGCGCGAGGGTGTGCGCGACCGTTTTCTGCTGGTATCTGCCAACGACGTGGAGTGCGAGAAGCCGGCGCCCGACGGTCTGCTGAAGATCGCCGCGATGCATCCGGGCAAGAAGCTGCTTTACATCGGCGACACGGTGGACGACGCCCGCTGCGCCAAAGCGGCGTACGTGCCTTTCATCGGCATCGCCGCGAAGCATAGCCCGCGCCGCGACGAGCTGGTGGATCTGTTGCGATTGGAAGGCGCGATTCAGGTGATCGAGGATATTAATGAGATCGGCTAGCGTCGAGCGCAATACCAAGGAGACGCAGATCCGGGGATCGCTGAAAATTGAAGGGCGCGGCCGTTACGAAATTTCGACCGGCATCCGATTCTTCGATCACATGCTGGAGCTGTTCACCAAGCATGGCGGATTCGATTTGACAGTTGCACGCCGATCGGCGATCTGGATGTCGATCAGCACCACACCGTGGAAGACGTTGGCATCGTGCTGGGGCAGCTTGTTCTCGAAGGCCTGGGCGACCGGAAAGGCATCAATCGCGCCGGCTATTTCGTGATGCCCATGGATGAGACGCTGGCGGTGGTGGCGCTCGACCTGGGCGGCCGGCCCGCGCTGGTCTACAAGGACAAGGTGAGGGTGCGGCTGGTGGGCGATCTGCAGACGGAGCTGGTGGAGGATTTCTTCGGCGGCTTCGTCAATCACGCCGGCGCCAACCTGCACGCGAAGGTGCTGTACGGCCGGTCGAACCATCACAAGATCGAAGCGATTTTCAAATGTTTCGCGCGCGCCATGCGCTATGCCTGCTCGAAGGATGCGCGCTTGAAGGACCAGCTTCCATCCACGAAAGGGCTTCTATGATCACGATTCTCGATTACGGCGCGGGAAATCTGCGCTCGGTCCAGAACACCCTGGCGGAGATCGGCGCCGAGTACGAACTGGTGCGCGATGCCGCTGGCCTAAGCCGCGCGACCAAGATTATTCTGCCCGGCGTGGGGCATTTCGGCCAGATGATGCGCGCGCTGGATCGGATGCAGGTGCGCGACGCGCTGCTCGAGCGCATCCGCGCGGGTGTTCCGTTTCTCGGTATTTGCCTGGGGCTGCAGGCGCTGTTCGAATCGAGCGAAGAAGCGCCCGAGGAGCGCGGGCTCGGCCTTTTCCAGGCGAGATCCGCCGCTTTCCAGCCACCGCGCGCGTGCCGCACATGGGTTGGAACGAAATCGAACCGCGGAACGGGGCAAAGCTCCTTGCGAATCTTGCGCCGCATCCTTACCTGTATTTCGCGCACAGTTACTATGCGCCGTTGAACGACGCGACCGCGGCCACTTGCAATACGACGTGCCCTACACAGCCGTGCTTGAAACCGGAAACATCTTCGGCGTGCAATTTCATCCCGAGAAGTCCGGGCCAGTGGGATTGAGGATCGTGAGAAACTTCGTCGATGCTAGCTAAACGAATCATCCCTTGTCTGGATGTCACCGGCGGACGCGTCGTGAAAGGCGTGCATTTCGTCAACCTGCGCGACGCGGGCGATCCGGTGGAACTGGCCGAGCGCTACAACCGGCAGGGCGCCGACGAGCTGGTGTTCCTGGACATCACCGCGTCCAGCGACGCGCGCGAAATCATGGCGGACGTCGTCGCGCGCACCGCGCGCAAGGTTTTCATCCCGCTGACGGTGGGCGGCGGCATCCGCTCCATCGCCGATGCGCGCAGGATCCTGATGTCGGGCGCCGACAAAGTGAGCGTGAACACCGCCGCGGTGCGCCGTCCCGAGCTGATCACCGAGCTGAGCCAGGAGTTCGGCGCGCAGGCCGTGGTGCTGGCGATCGACGCGCGCCGCAATACAAACGAGCGGCTGGCATGTCTTTACGCGCGGCGGCCGGGACGACGAAGGCATCGACGCCGTGGAATGGGCGCTGCGAGGCGAGATGCTGGGCGCGGGCGAGATCCTGCTCACTTCCATGGATACCGATGGCGTGCAGACCGGCTTCGATTGCGCGCTGACGCGCGCGGTCTCGCAGGCCACGCACATTCCCGTGATCGCCTCCGGCGGGGCGGGGAAGCCGGAGGATTTCGTGCGCGTGCTGACCGAAGGCTGCGCCGACGCGGCGCTGGCGGCTTCCATCTTTCACTACGGGACTTACACCGTGAAAGATCTCAAAGACTATCTGCAGCTGCACAATGTTCCGGTGCGGCCCGCGCCATGATCATTCCTTGCATCGATCTGATGGGCGGCAAGGTGGTCCAGCTGGTGCAGGGCCGCGAGAAGGCGCTCGAGGCCGAAGGCCCGCTTGCGATGCTGGGAAAGTTCCGCGCGTTTCCGCAGATTCAGGTGATCGATCTGGACGCGGCAATGGGTAAGGGCTCCAACGACGCCTTGGTGGAACTGGTGGCTTCGCGAGCCATCGCGCGCGTGGGCGGCGGAGTGCGATCGCCCGAGCGTGCCCGAGCGCTGATCGAACAGGGCGCGTACCGGGTGATCGTCGGCACGGCCGCGTTCGATCGGGAAAAGCTCACCGAAATTGCCGATGCTGTGGGGCCGGACCGGCTGGTGATCGCGCTCGATTCCAAAGGCGGCAGAGTGGTCACGCACGGCTGGCAGGAGGCGACCGACGTTACCGCCGAGGAAATGATCCCGCACTTGGAGCCGTACTGCTCCGGATTCCTGTGCACCTACGTCGATAAAGAAGGGATGATGCAAGGCACCGATCTGGATTGGTTCCGGCGACTGCGCGCGGCCACCAGCCATGAGTTGACCGCTGCCGGCGGCATCACCACCATCGAAGAAATTCAGGAGCTGCACAAGCTCGGGATTCACTCGGCGCTCGGCATGGCGATCTATACCGGCCGGCTGAATTTGGATGAACTGGCTCTGTTAAACACGTAGCTCGCTCGGGTGCCCCACCCAATAATCGGGCTCCCAACGCGCCATCTCCTCGCGATGCCCGTAACCCCACAGCACGGCACAAGTCTTCACGCCCGCGCGACGGCCGGCTTCCATGTCGGTGGGCGAATCGCCGATGAACAGGCAATCCTTGGGGCTAGCGCCGAAAACCTCCAACGACGCGAGGATGACGTTGGGTTCGGGCTTGGCGGGAAAGCCGTCGGTTCCCTGCACGTGATCGAAGTAGGGAAGCAGCCCAAACATTTCGAGCACCGCGCGTGTGGTGGGTGTTCCCTTGGTGGTCGCGGTGGATTTCCTGCCTGGCAGCGCAGCCAGCGCTTCCGGGATGCCGGCGTACGGTTTGGTCGAAGCGTGACATCGCGCCAGATACCGGGTGCGATAATCGGCGATCATCTCATCCATGTGCTCGCGCGTTCGATCCGGGAAGAGATCCTGGAACAGATCGTACAGATGGCGGCCGATATATCCGCGCAGAAATTCATCGCTGACGTTGCGTTGCGATGCCGTGAGAACGTCCTGGATTGCCCCGCAAATGTCGGCGGCCGAGTCCACTAGAGTCCCGTCTACGTCGAAGAGGTAGACGGGAAACCGGGGAATCACTTTTATTCGAACTTTAAGCGGGTTGCGGCCGTTCGCCGCCCAGCAGGCCAGTGCCCGGAAGCTTGCCGCCCTCGGGACGAATTACCTGCTGCTTTTCGCCATCGCTCGGTGGCATCGTCTTGGGACGGGCCGGCGTGGTGAGGGTTCCGCCCTCGATCAGCAGCCGGACTTCTGCGCCATCCAGGACTTCGCGTTCCAGCAGCGCTTCGGCCACCCGCGCCAGACCATCCGAGCGTTCCTCAATGATCTTGCGCGCCCGGTCATAGCCCTGATCCACCAGCTTGCGAACCTGCTCGTCGATCAAGATAGCCGTGGCCTCGCTATAGTCGCGATGCTGGGCGATCTCACGTCCCAGGAAGATCTGCTCTTCCTTCTTGCCGAAGCTCATGGGACCCAGTTCGCTCATGCCCCACTCGCAAACCATCTTGCGAGCCATGTCGGTGGCCCGTTCGATGTCGTTGCCGGCGCCGGTGGTGATGTGATGCATGAAAATCTCTTCGGCGATGCGGCCGGCCATCAGAATGGCGAGCTGTGCTTCGAGATAACCCTTGTTGTAGGAATGCTTGTCGTCGATGGGCAACTGCATCGTCAGCCCCAGCGCCATCCCGCGTGGAATGATGGTCACCTTATGCAGTGGATCAGCCTCCGGAATCATGGCCGCGACCAATGCGTGGCCGGCTTCGTGATAGGCGGTGTTGCGTTTCTCTTCGTCGCTGATGATGAGCGATTTGCGTTCCACGCCCATCATTACTTTGTCTTTGGCCAGTTCGAAATCGAATTGCGTGATTACTTTGCGATTCTGCCGGGCTGCCACCAGCGCGGCTTCGTTCACCAGGTTGGCCAGATCCGCACCCGCGAATCCGGGCGTACCGCGCGCCACAACTGACAAATCCACATCATCGCCCAGCGGGGTTTTCTTGGTATGGACGCGCAGGATCATCTCGCGGCCCTTCACATCCGGCCGTCCCACCACGACGCGCCGGTCGAAACGGCCCGGCCGCAGCAGCGCTGGATCCAGAACATCGGGACGGTTGGTGGCCGCCACCAGGATCACGCCTTCGTTGGATTCGAAGCCATCCATCTCCACCAGCAACTGGTTCAGCGTCTGTTCGCGTTCATCGTGACCGCCGCCTAGGCCAGCACCGCGATGTCGGCCCACAGCGTCGATTTCATCGATGAAGATGATGCACGGGGCATTTTTCTTGCCTTGCTCGAAAAGATCGCGCACGCGGCTGGCGCCGACGCCGACGAACATCTCGACAAAATCCGAACCGGAAATGGAGAAGAACGGAACGTTCGCTTCGCCCGCAATAGCACGCGCCAGCAAAGTTTTACCGGTGCCGGGAGGGCCGATCAGCAGCACACCCTTCGGAATGCGTCCACCCAGTTTCTGGAACTTCTGAGGCTCGCGCAGGAACTCGATAATCTCCTGCAGCTCTTCCTTGGCTTCTTCTACGCCCGCGACGTCCTTGAACGTCACTTTCTTCTGTTGCGAGGAGTGCAGCCTGGCGCGGCTCTTGCCAAAACTCAGCGCCTTGTTTCCGCCGCTCTGCATTTGACGCATCATGAATATCCAGAAAGCCAGCAGGAGAACAAACGGAATGGCGTTGATCAGAATGGAAACCCAGCCGCCACCCGCTTCCTTGTTGTACCGAAGGTCGACGCCCTTGGCGAGCATGGCGTCTTTCAGACTCTGGTCGACGTTAGGGATTACCGCGTGCAGCTCCTGGTTGTCGTCTTTATAGACGCCGTGCAAATCGTTGCCACTGATCGTGACCGACTTGATCTTGCCCGCGTTCACATCGTTCATCAACTGCGTGTATGAGAGTTGGGCGTCCGGGCGGGACTTGGTGTTATGGACCACGGTCCAAAACAGAACCACAACCACAATGATGACCACCCAAAATATGGCGGTCTTGAGATTTGAATTATTCATGCCTTCTCCCTACACGTGGGGCAACAAAATTCCCTAGCTACTTGGACGCTACAGGCGCTCGGATTGATTCGAAAGTTCCGGTTCTGTTTCTGTAACACGGAGGATAGAGCGGGTATCCGGCCCCGTCGCGAACTCGGCGGCGGCTCCAAAACGTCTGGCCCAAACGATGATCTCATTATAGGTGATAATCGGCCAAGCATCCCGTTCCCACAAGGGTATACGGGCTTCCTGGAAGAAAAACTTGATCTTATCCGGTTTCGATCGCCCAATTGTTCGGTACTGGTCACCTGGTCTCCAGTTACGCAACTCCAGGCTGGGCGCGACTCTGCCGGTGCGGAAACGCTGCCAGTCCAGTTCATTCACCACTGTAGCACAGGGGGGTGTGGGCTCATCTTTCTCTAGTATCTGCAATGTAATACGGGTACCAGAGCGGGGAAGTTCCAGCGATGCTGGTACCGTGACGGCGAAAGAAAAATCCGCACGCGTCTGGATTGCCGCGTCGGCCGGCGCTATGCGGATCAGATCGAAGGAACGGCAGACATCCAGGCCGGGCCCTTGAAAACGGTCATGACCATCGTTTGACCGCGCCATTTCGAGCACTCGCTCCACATGGGCGAAGTCGACCGCGCGCAGGTCGCCTTTCACGAGTTCCATCGCGCGGCGGATCAGGCGGCGAGCTAGCGCTGCGGGGGCTTCGGCAAGGTCAGAGGCTGTCAGTACTGGTGGCTGGTGGCTGGGGGTTGGTGGTTGGTGGCGGGTTAGTTCGGCTTCCCAGTACTCTTCTTCGTCGCGGGCTAAGGTTGCCAGGTGCGCAAGGGCGGCGTCGAGCTGCGGATTGAAATTTTCGCGCAGCAGCGGGAGCGTCTCGTGGCGCAGGCGATTGCGGGCGTAGGTGCGATCCTGGTTGGTTTCATCTTCCTTCCAGGCGATCTCGTGCTGGCGCAGCCAGGATTCGATTTCGCCTCGGTCGATCTCGAGCAGGGGACGGACAATTTTTTCGCGCGTTACGGGCAGAATGCCGGAAAGGCCGGTGAGTCCGGAGCCGCGCAGGATCCGGTAGAGCACGGTTTCAGCTTGATCGGACCGGGTGTGGCCGGTGGCGACGCGGTCTACAATGCCGGAGGCGATTAGCTCAGCGTAAAAAGCTTGTCTTGCGTTCCGCGCTGCTTCTTCGAGGTTGCCGTCGATGGCGGGAACGTCGATTCGCTGAATATGGAACGGTAGGCCAAAGTTCGCCGCGAGCTGGGCCACGAATTCGGCATCATCAATTGAGGCTTGACCGCGAATTCCGTGCTCGATGTGGATCACGCTGAGCTGGAAGCCGAGTTCGCGTAGGGCATGGAGCAGGAACACGGAATCCGCGCCGCCCGAGACAGCGACGCCGACGCGCTGGCCTGGTTCGAACATGCGATGCCGGGCGATGAATTCGGCTACGCGGTCAAGCATGCGACGCGCTGGTTGCGTCTCCGGCGGCACGGCGACGGCGTCCACTCATCAAATAGACGGCGGCGCGCAACTCAAGCAGCGGATCATCGGAAGGATCGATTCCGTCCACGCGGGGGATGGGATCGAAGATGGTCCATTGCTGTTCGTGAGCGTCGTTGGCGACTGGCCGGGTCAAAGCGATTGTGCCTAGGTCGAGCAGCGTCCGGTCCGCCGGCCACTGCTCGGTGGCGTCGTTCACGTTATCGCCGTCGTTCGCCAGTTGAGCCACAACGCGAAAGGAGATGGGGCCTTTGGAGATTCTCTCCGAGAGTTCGTCGAACAGGAAGTTCGGGGTTTTGGCTGCGGCGGCGGCATCGGTGAGATGATCGACGCCAGCCTCCGGGACGATTTGGTAGCGCCCATAGCGGCTTTTGCCGTCTTTGTCGGTGAAGCGCATGGCCGTTATGCCGAAGAAGGCTTCTCTGGCGAAACTGGATGGAGCGGGCTTGGGTAGCTGTACGAAAGCCAGCGTCTTGGGATGGCTGCCCAGGAACGCTTCCAGCGGAGATCCGGACAAATGGGCTGGATCGCTGGCGGCCACGGCGCGCAGAAACTCCAAAAACTCCGCGCCGTTGTGGACCGGAAATCCGTAGGCCGAATGAGCAATGATGTCGGTGTGAACGCGTTCGGCGAGATGGAAGCGAATCGCGATTCCGTGCGGATTCGAGTTTGGATCGGTATCGGAGATCATCGGTATGCCGGTGGCATCGGAAAAACGAACCCAAACCGGCGTAGACCGTTGATTCATATGGGGTGCGCGTGTGAGAGACGCCGCGGCAGGCGTGGGCTGGAACGTTCCGGCGAGCAGTACGCCTTTCGCGTGGGCTGGCCGAAAGCCGGGATGCAGGCCGAAGATTTTGTCGAATTGCTGGATCAGATCCTGAGCCAGCGCGATGATTTTTTCGTCCGATGGAAGGGGCATGATGCCACTATTCTCCCACTGCACCTGTGTCGTGGTTGTGTCAGGTCAGACCCCTTGGCCGCGCCCTTTTTTGACCGCCTTATCGAGGGCTTCCACCAGGTTGTCCAGCGAAATTGTTTTGTCCCTCCAGCTGAATGTGTTCCTTCCGAAGTTGGCTGGGTTGAGTTTGAGGACGCCCGATCCCAGTTTAATCTCGATCTCATTTCGCTGGTTTCGACCCTTCACTCCTCCCCAATTACTTATATAGATTCTGCGAATCGACCACTTGACAGGTGTTCTAGGTAAGATCATAGGCCTAATTGTACAGGGCCTGGAGAAGACTCCGAGCTCTGAAAAATGTCCCTGGTGCTTCCCGCTGGGCCGGTCGGTCTCTCTGTCACCGGCGTTCGCGTCGCAGAGCCACAGACGAAATTCCGTAGTCAGGGGATCCTTCGACTAGAGCCCGAAATTCGAACATCTTCGATGACATTTCCGCCAACAGAACCGCTTTTAGTGACCGAGCTCTTTCGCGATGCCCCGCAATTGTTCCGCCGATAGCCGGACCTCTCCGGCGATCGTGAGCCACAGCCGGCCGCTGCCTCCGTCGGCGAATTGCACGGTGTCGATGGAAATCGCCTTTTCCAGCGCGGGCGGGAGGGTCGATTTCAGGTTCACCGACTTTTGAAGCGACGATTCGACACTGTCCGCAATCTTTTCGCGGATGGAATCGCCCACCGAACCGGAGCGCAGCACCTGGCCGAGCGAACCGTCCGCGTCCACCTTGCGGACTTCGGCGGCGATGGCGATGTCGTTCTCTTCCACCGATGGAGTCAGGTTCACTTCGATCACGCCATGGCCGCCCGCCAGCCTCTTGGTAACCTCTTTGCCGAACGCCTTGACGCAGCCGTAGCGCTCAAAATTCACATTTGCGGTGAGCAGGCCCGAGGGCGCTGAGGGAGCGATCGCGGCTTTTTCGAGCGACATCCGGTCGCCGCAGCGGTCCGAGCGGTTGAGGTGAGCGGCCAGTATGGGCGTGAGGTGGTCCTGGAAATCGCCGAGATCGGCAGTCAGCGCCAGGGCGAAAGTTCCGGAAGGCGCGGGTGAAATGGTTCCCCAGAGCGTAATTTCGATGCGCTGATTTTCGAGATCGACGGAGGCCTTTACCGGCGGGATTTTGAGCGTCTGTGCCAGGCACATGGCCGCAAAAAAGACACCGATCAGGAGACGCATGAAGTTCGTGGACGCGCCGCCGCCGGAACCGGTTTCATGCAACGCATTCATACGCCAAACTGCCGCAAATGATGATCCACGTGACGGTACCCCCAGATCAGCCAATCGCGCGGGCTCATCTTTCCGAAAGCCGGATGCACGCCGAATGTTTGATGGTCCGCAAATGCGTCTATGAACCCCACCAACTGCGCGCAATCGCTCGACCATTCCGCGGGCGGCGTTCCTCCACGGCCCTGCTCGATCTCCGGGCGGGTTGGCACTCCCGGCGGCCATTTTACAGGTGTGCGTAGCGCGACCCACTTGAGGAACGTTCTTTGCAAAACGCCGGTTGCGGGGCTGGCGTATTTTTCGCCCATCCCAACGCGGAACGAATCGTTAAGATGGCACACCATCTGGCGCGCCGTCATGCGTCCCCATGTCGGGCTGGCGTTCGGATCCAGCCGCTGGATGCGATCGCGGCAGGCGGCGCGAACCTTGGGATCGGCCAGTGTGCTCATTCATTGTTATTTTGACTCAGCCACTCGTCGGAAATGTTGTGATAGCATCTCAGTTCGAACCCAAACTGGAGGTTTCCATGCGTGCAATCGTAGTCAGCTTGGCTTTGACCATCGGGACGAGCGCCATCTGGGCTCAGCAATCGGGCACACCGACGAAAACCTATTCCTCTGCCGCGGACGTGGCGGCGCTACTCGCCAAAGCGAAAGCCGAGCACAAAGACCAGCCGACCGTGATCGAGCACATCTTGCAGCTTGCTCCCTACAGCGCGAATCTGGAATATCGAACCGCGGTGGGTCCGGCCGCTGTTCATGAAAAAGAAGCGGAGCTGTTCTACGTCATCGATGGCGGCGGGACGTTGGTAACGGGCGGAAAGCTGGTGAATGAAAAACGCAACAACGCCGCGAACCTTACGGGTACGGGCATCGAAGAGGGACACTCGCAGGCGGTCGCCAAGGGCGACTTCATCATCGTTCCGGAAAATACGCCGCACTGGTTCAACGCCATCAACGGATCGCTGGTGCTGATGTCGATTCACGTGCCGCGTTCCGGAGCCGCTACGCCTTAATACGATCGGAATGCTGGCACGCTTACGCCCCTACGTTCTCCTGTTCCTGGGGCTCACGGTGGTCTATCATGCGAACTTCCGGCCGGTGGATTCTTCCGATTCCTTCCCCGGGGCTCTGGTGCCCTTGGCGATTGTTCTGGACCACACCATCTGCCTGGATCGCTTTATGCCCTGGCTGCGCGGCCATGTCTGGTATACGCCTTATGTGACCCGGCAGGCGGGCGGGCATTTCTACAGCAGCTATCCTATTGGCGGCCCGCTCCTGGTATCCCCGCTTTACGCGCCGGTGGCGCTTTTAGGGCTGCGCGACTGGGATACCGCGTCGCTGGTGATGTTCGCGAGAATCGCGGAAAAATTTGCGGCTGTTGCGGTCGCGGCCCTCTCGGCCATCCTGCTTCTGCTCCTTTTGAAACGAATCACTACGACGCCCTGGGCCTGGTGCCTGGCATTGGTCTATGCTCTGGCCACCGAAACATGGTCTATTTCGAGCCAGGCGCTATGGCAGCACGGCCCCGGTGAACTGGCGATCATCGGATGCTTCTATTGTTTGGAGCGCTGGTCCGAAGATCGCGCGCGTGGCGAGTGGCTGTGGTTTTGCGGCGTCTGCGCGACCGCTGCGTTCGTCATTCGGCCCACGAACCTGGTTCTACTGGCGGCCCTGGTGTTAGCCCTGTCGCTTGTTAAGGCTACATTTGCACAACAGATTCGGCTGCTGGCTCTACCGCTCTTGGGCGGCTTGCTCCTGATGGGCTACAACTGGTACGTTTTTCAGCGCGTTTCTGGAGGCTATGCCGTGGCGGTTCTCGGCGGATCGGTTGTCCGGGGTCTCGCAGGACTTTTCCTGAGTCCGGGGCGTGGCCTGTTGATTTACACTCCGGTTGCACTGTTTGCGTTTAGCGCGTTCCTGCCTCGCGCTTCCGCGGCCCGCCGTCGGCACAACGCGCTGCTAGTGACAGCCGTGGTATTCATCATCCTGGAATCGCTTGTGATCTCGCGGTCGATCATATGGTGGGGTGGTTACTGCTGGGGTCCGCGCCTGCTCGCCGAAATTATCCCGCCGCTCGCGGTGCTGATGGCGATCGGCGTTCGGGCGATGGATCGGCCATGGCCGCGCCGCGCATTCGCGGTGCTGGCTTTGTACTCGGTACTGATACAGGCGGTCGGCGTCTTCTTTTATCCCAATGGACACTGGGACGGAATTCCCGAGGGAGTCGACGCGGCGCACGGGCGGCTATGGAACTGGCGGGATAATCCCATCGCCCGTACCATCCGTGGCGGGTTGTACTGGCAACCTTATGCGATCGTTGATGCCGCGTTTACCGGCGGGATCGCGGCCGCACGGCTGCGCATGCGTGAGTTGAACGTCAATCCGTATGAGGAAGCCGAGCCCGCCAAGGTCCCGCGCAAGGACCCTGGGGTACCATGAAGAACATGTCCTTGATGAACGGGATAAATGCTCTGGCGGCCAACATTCGCATGCTCCTGATGGACGTCGATGGCGTTCTCACCGACGGCAAAGTATTCGGCATTCCGGATTCCTCGGGCAGCATCGTCGAGACCAAGGGATTCGACACGCAGGACGGCATCGCGCTGCAGTGGCTTTCGTGGAAGGGCGTCGTGACGGGCGTTATCAGCGGGCGAGTTTCTCCGGCCACCGAAGAACGCGCCAAGCAATGCAACATGACGTATGTTTACCAGGGCCACATTGAAAAGATTCCCATCGTGGAGGAGATCCTCAAGCGGTCCGGCATTCCTTTTATCCAAGTGGCTTACATCGGCGACGATCTCACCGACGTGGTGGTGATGAATCGCGTGGGCTTGAGCATCGCTCCGGCCAACGCTCGTCCGGAGGTGAAGCAGAGTGCCCAGCTGGTTACCGAGTGCGCGGGCGGGCAAGGCGCGGTGCGTGAAGTTTGCGAGCTGATTCTCAAGGCGCAAGGCCATTGGGACGATCTGCTGCAGAAGTACGAGATTACATGAGCGGAAAATGAGCGAGCCAACTGGAATTGTAGTGGTGGCGCGGTCGGGCCCTGGAGTGCTGCATGAACTGACGGGAGTGATCGCGCGCCATAACGGGGACATTGCGTCGGTGTCGATTATTGAGGAGCAGCCGGAGTCGCGTATCTATTTCGAGATCAATCTTCCGGAGGCGCCGGAGACGCTGCAGGCCGATCTGGTCAATCTGGAGATCGTGCGCCGGGTGGATATCGTCAAGACGCTGCAGAAGGTCTATGGAAAACGGATCATCATCGTGGGCGGCGGCGCGCAGGTGGGGCAGGTGGCCATCGGCGCGATCTCGGAAGCGGACCGCCACAACATCCGCGGCGAGCATATCTCGGTGGACACCATTCCGCTGGTGGGCGAGCAGGTGCTGGCGGACGCCGTCCGCGCGGTGGGACGATTATCGCGCGCCCGCGCCTTGGTGCTGGCCGGAGCGCTGATGGGCGGCGACATCGAGAAGGCCGTGCGGGAAGTGCGCGCGCAGGGATTGCTGGTGATCAGCCTGAACATGGCGGGAAGCGTTCCGGACGCGTCGGACCTGGTGGTGACCGATCCGGTGCAGGCCGGTGTAATGGCTGTCATGGCCGTGGCCGACACCGCTAAGTTCACGGTGGCGCGTTTGAGCCGCCGGGTCTTTTAAGCCAATGTCGCCGCAGCCATGGGTTTCGACAAGCGTTTGCCGGTAGGTTCCAAGAGCGCCGCGGCCGCCCTTGCGATTCGTATGTATTCATCCACTTCGGCCAGCAGATCCTGGCACCGAGGGCAGACCAGCAGATGTTCTTCCAAGAGCGTGCAAACCTCTTCGGATGACATCCCCAGGGCGTATTCTTCCCAGGTTTGTTCGGGAAAATGACGATCAAAGCTAGCGTTCACGACAAGAACCTTTCTCGGGGGAACGGAACCGAGCCCCGAACAGCTGAACTCCTTTTGGAAGCTCTAGTGCGACTAGCCGGTAGAAACTCTCGAAAAAAACGGCACCAGCATCTTTTGCTGGAGTTTTCGCCGCCCCAGTTCACCAAAGCGCGCCTTGGCGCGTGACTTGAGCAGGCGAAACTGGGTCTCCGTCAGGTTCATTTCGCGGCAAATTTCCTCCTGCTCCTCCTCGTGCAGGTAAAACCGGGTCAGGATTTCCCGATCGCGCTCCGAAAGTTGATTCAGGATCTCCAGCATAAAGTCCACTTTTTGTTGGAAAGCCATGTTCTGTTCCGGGTTACGGCGGCCATCGACCACCCGCACCCCGACGTCCATATGCAGCTCATCCCGCCGGCTATGCACCACGTGATCGATGTGCGCAGCCACCTGGCGCCTCACTACCGTACGGACAAAACCCATTAGCCGCTCCGGTTCCCGCAAATCTCCGCGCTGGATCGCTTGCACGACGATGAGAAAAGTGTCGTGAACCTTATCGTCCAGCTCTTGTACCCCCAGTTGGCGGCACAAGTAAAAGCGGATGCCACGCGCAAACAGCCGATACAGGTCTTCCATTCCGCTTTCGTCGCCCTGTTGGATGCGCATTACCAGTTCCGGCCAATCGACGGGTGCACTCCGTTCGTCGGGTTCGTCATCATCTGCCGCTTCGACTACGCTTGGGAGCGCGTCGTTCGAGTCTTTCCGATTTTTGTCGCTGTCATTCGCTGGCGCGGCATGTATGCGCAGAGAGGTAGCCATGGCGTGGGTCCTTTCCAAAAGAAACTCCGGCGCGTTCCAGAGCGATGCGCCTTTGACCGAGTGCGACATTGTTGTCCGCGCTCGAAATCGCTATCTACTAACCGGGGGAATACGGCGGGCTGTATGCACTCGTAGGACCAAACGATAAGTGGAATAGGGTGGACCACAGCGTGGCAAATTCTGAGCGTCACGCGGCGCAGCAACTATCTCAAGCTCTAAGTTATGTGCGCTATTTCAAACCGGCGGAATTGCAAGCCACTCGCAACGATACACGCGAGTGGTTCGTAATTCAAGTGGAGCGGTGGAAATCTCCTGGGCCAGGACGCATCTGGGGACGAAGCTGTAAAGTGCGCCTTGGGTCGCGGGTTTCTCGCGCATTTCTGCCCCATTTGGGGGGGTGAGAAACATGCGCTTTCAACTAGACCATCGAGGCCGCGAGATTCACACCACGCCCGAGTGGCGCTTCAAAATTTGCGGCAAGTTTTGCGAGAACGCCGAGCGCGCCATCACAATGTTGGCGCCGGCTTCTTGCGCTTGCTGCTTTAGTTCGCCTTGCACGTGAGATAAGTATCCGATCACGCTGATCTGTTTCATCTCGCTGTTGCTTTTCAATTTCGAGATCAACTTGAGGGGCTGAACCGCGGTAAAGTTGAGATCCAGGATGATGAGCAGCGGATTCTCGTGAGTGGCTTTATCGATTACGTCCCGTTCGGACTTGACGAACTCCACTTCCAGCCCAGCCCGCTTGGCCGCGTCGCTTATCTTCACTGTAAACAACAGATCTTCCACTACCGCCAGGATCTTTTTTTTCCCGTGCTTCTGCATAAAATTCTACACGCCTGCTCTTGCTGCCCGCTCCTTCTGAATGTGCGTTACGTGCAAACTGGAAACTGCAAGTTGTGTGGAAGGTCAAAATTATTCTAGCATGACGAAGTGCGCATTCTTGCACGGCGCGAAGGGACCGCGGAATGATCGTGCAGTGGTTTGTATACGAAAGCGCTCAGTCGGCATGGGAAGCTAGCGCGTGCAAGATCATCGAACTGCCGGGCTGCGCGCTGGCCAGCCAGACTCGCGCTGCGATCGCCGTTTCGGGCGGCGCACGCCTGGTTCCGCCCGCCAATGTCCATCGCGTGCATAGTGAGCTTCCGCCGAAA
Source organism: Bryobacterales bacterium (assembly GCA_963735145.1). Classification (GTDB taxonomy): domain Bacteria; phylum Acidobacteriota; class Terriglobia; order Bryobacterales; family Bryobacteraceae; genus Palsa-89. The sequence continues at coordinate 1,037,046 of CAVTJS010000005.1, forward strand.
GGCGCCGCGAAACTTTACGAGGACGACATTCGCAAGTTTTTCAAATTGTCACCGGGCGCGATTCCCCAGTTCGATATCATTCACCGTGGCATGAGCGCCGACGCGCACACCGCCAGTCTCTTTCCGGGCGAGCCGTTGATCGACGATCACAAAAATCTGGTGGGTGCGACCTATGTTGGAAAATTTGACCAATGATGTGTGACTCTGTTGCCGGCGGCGCTGGAAGCTGCGCGCAATACGCTGATGTGGTGGCATACGATGGCGAGAGAGCGATGGCATTTGGACCAAGCGGCGGCGGGGCTGAGGGAGCGACGTCGCTCTTCTTGGCATGACGGCGCTGGTTCTATCCGCCGGTGGAATGTATGGCGCTTACCAGGCTGGGGCATGGAAGGCGCTGGCCGATGTATTCCATCCCGACCTGATTGTCGGCGCGTCCATCGGCGCCATCACAGGCTGGGCCATTGCGGGCGGCTGCCATCCCGATGAACTGGTGGACCGCTGGTTGCACTTGGAAGCCGCCGCTCATTATCGCTGGAAGTTTCCGCGCAGTCCACTGCATGGCGTGTTCGACACTACGCCCCTCCAGCGCGTGATCCGCGACATTTATGAATCGTTCCAGCCGCGCACCCACTTCGCGATGGTGGTGACGGATCTGATGAAGCTGCGGCCGGTGGTGCTGCGCGGCAATGAAGTGAGCTGGCAGCACCTGGTGGCCAGCACCGCCATCGTCGGCCTGTTCGATCAAGTGCGCCTGGGCGGCCGAATCTATTCCGACGGGGGCCTCCTTTCTGCCGTTCCGCTGTGGGCCGCAGCCGAAATGGGGGCAACGAAGGCGCTGGTGATGGATGTGCTTCCAGCGCCGCCCGGCAGCATCGCTCGAACTTTTGTGGCCACCATGCGGCTGCTGTCGCCGTTTCGCGCGGAAGTTCCGAAGGCTATCGAAGTGCTTCGCCTGGCGCCGACGAAGTTGCTGGGAGCGCCGCTGGAAGCCATCTACTGGACCCGAGCCAACGCGGAGGCTTGGATCCGGGCCGGCGAAGAGCAGGCCGGCGAATTAAAACATTCCATTGCAAATTGTTTTGCGCGAGAATAGATGCTGATATGCCGGATTACCAAATTCACCGTTTGAAAGAAACGCAGCGCCAGCAGTTTCGCTGGGCGCCGCACACTCCGGGCGTCACCATCGTCAAGCTGAAAGACTATGAGCCCGGGCCCTTAATCGAAGCCGCCAGCCCGTATGCGCTGTGGCTGGCCTTGCGCGAGAGCGATAACGCCATCGCGGTGGGCGATCTCATCGAAGTGCCGGGCGTGGAGCTCCGCATTCTCAAATACATCGGTTTTGAAGAGGCGCGCTGGTACGTACCAGAACCGGCTCCGGTCGCCACAGGAGAGCCCGTGGCGGTAACATAGGACTACCTGAGTATGTATAACGATCCCGCCGCGTGGGATCGGATCAACTCCTTCGCGTTGGTCAGCTACATCCCCGAACCATTAGCGGGTTTTCTGGATCGGCTGCGGCAGGAGTTGGTTCCGAACTGTTTTTTGCGGGCCCACGTGACGATCTTGCCGCCCCGTCCGATTTCCTCCACGCCCGAGGCGGCCTGGGGCATTGTCAAGAACCTTGCTCCGCGCTTTCCCCCCTTCGAAGTTGAAATGACTCAACTGGAGGTGTTTCCGGTGTCGGACGTGATTCACATCGGCATCGGGCGCGGACTCGAGGAACTGGAGCGCATGCATGACGCGCTGAATGTGGATGGCCTGAAATTCCAGGAACCCTATCCGTATCATCCGCACGTCACGCTGGCGCAGGATCTGAAGGGCGACGAAGTGGACGAACTGGCTCGCGTGGCACGCGCCCGATGGGCCGACAGCACGGTCCCCAAGACGTTCCGGGTGGAGGAAGTCTTCTTCGTCCAAAATACGCGGCGTAAAGAATGGCTCGACTTGGGGGAGAGCGCGCTTGGCCATTCGGAGTCGCGGTTGGTGGGGGAACTGCTGGATCTGTTGGCGGGGTGAGCTCGCTCTATTAACAATTCACAGCCGATGGCGCCAATAACCGTGCCTCCGCCGTCCCTGCAGTTATCCCACGAAGTGACGATAGTCGAATTGTGCTCCGCTTGCATACGTTTGCACGCGCATTACCGATTGCGAGGCTGCTCAGTCTCCTGGTTTTGATGAGCACTTCCGTGTTCGTGTCGGCCACCGCTACGCTCCTCTTTGTCGGTATCGCTCTTCGCTTACCCCTTGGTGCGATGCGATTCGCCGCCATTGTGGTTGCTGCGTGTGTGCCGGCCTGGTTCATAGCTTGGCTGTGGAAGGGCACGGCAATCCTTGAAACCGTCATCCGATGGGCGCCGTTTCACGCTTCGGAGCCAATCCGTTCCACGGTCGTATCGGGACTCTTCGGCGTCGGTCTGTTGGATACCTTCCTGATTGCCGCAGCGCAGAACACGCCAGAATCTGAACCCCGTTCTATCTCAGCGAAGCTCATCCTAGGTGTCACCGCTTGGGGTTCCTCCAGTTCGCACTACTTGGATTCTGGTTGAGCCGCTGCCGGAAGGCCGCCGTTCGAAATTGACGCGGCTTTCTTCGGAGCCGTATGGTGAATCAGGTAACAGCAACTCCCGCAAAACAGCGTAGTGTTGATCAATCCCTTCAACTGGGACTTGGAGCGCTAATCGCGCTCCGGGTCTCTCCAGCGCTGGGCGGGGACCACTTCTGTGTCCAACCTGTCCACCAGCGAGCCAACGAGCGCCGCGCGGGCTTCGAGCGCCAGCGCAAGCGCGTCTTTCAGAACTTCTGCCGGATCGCGTGGCATGGTCTTTCGGCCTACTTATGCACCGGCGTAGCGTTGTACTCTGCGTCGGTGACTTCCGCCAGCCAGGTGATGCCGCCGCGGCTGATGTTAAACTGCGTGCCGCCTTCTTTGGGCGACGCGCCGTGCCAGTGCACTACGCCGGGCGGGCAGTAGTGCGTTTCACCGGCGCGCAATTCCACCACGGGCCCACCCTTCTCCTGGTACAGTCCGACGCCATCTTCCACCAAAATGATTTGCCCGCCTTCATGGCTGTGCCATTTCGTTCGCGCGCCTGGTCCGAAGTAAAAGTGCGCGGGCTTGCCATCGGAGTTCTCCTTAATGGGCCGCACTTCCCCGCCGGTAAAGTTGGGGTTCGGTTTGTCTTGCGAATAGGCGAAGACGCAGGCGGATAACAAAATCGCCAGCTTCAGTTTTCGTGTCATGGTCAGCCTTTCAGATATTTGTTGAAAAAATCGAGTGTGCGAGTCCAGGCCAGCCTGGCGGCAGCTTCGTCGTAGCGCGGCGTGGTGTCGTTATGGAAGCCATGGTTCACGCCGTCGTAGATGTACGCGGTGTAGACGACGTGATTGGCCTTGAGCGCCGCTTCGTACGCCGGCCAACCGTCGTCGATGCGCTTGTCCAAGCCGGCGTATTGCAGCAACAGCGGAGCTTTTATCTTTGCGACATCATCGGCCACCGGCTGCGCGCCGTAGAAGGGAACCGCGGCGGCCAGATCCGATCCCATGTGGACGGCCAATTGATTGGCGATGCCTCCACCGAAACAGAAACCGACCACGCCGATTTTGCCGGTGCAATCCGGACGCCCTTTCAGCCACCTTGCTGAAGCAAGAAAGTCTTCCAGCATCTTCTGGCGATCCACTTTTCCGAACATCTGCGCGCCCTTTTCATCGTCGCCGGGATAACCGCCCACGCTGGTCAAGCCATCGGGCGCGAAAGCGATGAAGTTCGCCGTTCCCAGGCGCCGCGCTACATCTTCGATGTAAGGATTCAGTCCGCGATTTTCGTGAACCACCAGGACTCCAGGCTGCTTTCCGCCGCTGGCCGGGCGAACCAGGTAGCCCTTGATACTGCCGTTGCCTTCGGGCGATGGAACGGTCACATATTCTGTCTTGATGCGGCTGTCGTCTTTGGGAACCTGTTCGGCCCAAGCGTAATTAGGGCGCAGGGCTTCAAAGATCGCGGCGACGGTAAGGCCGCCAGTGGCGAATTTCTTCGCGCCGTCCAGGAAATCGCGACGCCCGATGTCGCCATGAACGTACAGGTCGAAAAGATTCAGCAGTTCCTGCGGGAAGTCCGACGCTTTCTTGCGTTCCATGGGACGTGACTCCTTTTCAGGCGAAAGGATATCACATCCCCGGCTGACTTTACGCCATCACTTCGGAGAAGACTTGCCGGAACTTGGCCATTTCCCGGTCCGTGCCGATGGAAACGCGGATCATCGTATTGAGAGGCGGGAAGGCACGGCCGATGGCCACGCCCTTGGCCAACATTTCCGCCTGCATCTGCTTGGCGTCGCGTCCCGTCTCGATCATCAGGAAGTTGGCTTGCGGCGGAATGAATTTGAACTTCTTCTCGCTTAGCCAGGCACAGAGTTCGGTGCGGGTATGAACGATCTTGGCCTTGCGTTCTTCGAGCATGGTCGGCCCCAGATCGAGCGCTGCCAGCACCGCACGTACGCTCACGATGCTGATCACGTTGTTGCGGTAGGGCTCCATACGCTTGATCAGGTCCGGCCGTCCGGCGATATAGCCGACGCGCAGACCCGCCATGCCGTAGATCTTCGAAAAAGTGCGCGTGACAATGACGTTCTTGCCTTCCTTCACGAAGCGAAACGAACTGGAGGCTTCGGGCGAAGTGGCGTAGTGCAGATAGGCTTCATCCACTAAAACGTAGGTGTTCTTCGGCAGGTTCGCTACCAGCCAGGCCATGTCGTCGCTGGTGGTGATGGTGGACGTGGGATTGTTGGGATTCACGATATAAATCAGGCCCCCGCCCGCTTTGTCCGCTTCGGCCGCCAGCCGATGTACGTCCGGCGCCATCTTCGAAGTGAGCGGCGTCTCAATCACGGGATGGCCTTTGTATCGGGTCAATTCGGGAGCGGCCTCGTAGGTCGGCATCGGGATGATGAGCGGAACGGTGGGCGAGGTGAAAGCCTCCACTGCGGCGTGCAGCGGTTCGCTCGATCCGGCGCCTACCAGGATTTGATCGGCGGTCAGTCCTTCGTTCGCGGCAAGCTTGGCGTAGAATGCCGGGAATTCCTGATAGTGGTAGCGATTCGAGCTGCCGATCACTTGCGCCATGGCATCCACGGAAGCCTGCGGCGGTCCTTCGGGAAATTCATTTCCGTTGATCCAAACCGTGTCGGGAGGTGCGACGCCCGAAAGCTTGGCGCGCTGTGCGAACGCAGCCTCGGTGAGGCCGGCCGCTATCATTCCTGCAAAGGCTCGTCGAGAAAACATGTCGTGCTCCTTGTCGCCTGATGTCTTGCGAATTGGTGCAGAGCGACGTTGGCTGCTGGAGTCGACGGGGAGGAAGCGAGGCGGATCGGTCATGGACCCAAGTCGCACCGGACACCACCTGAAAGTGCGGCCTCTCTTGAAGGTCAGAATAGCATGGAACGCTGGGAATCGTGGAGACACCGCCTCGCGCACTGGTAGTACTCCGCTTAGTACCGAAGATCTCACTATGCGGTAACGAAAATCGTGCTTGGGAGTCCACATACCGCACAAAGGCGAAGGAGGATTGCCCATGCCGGAAGATCAGGCAGGAAAAGCGGCCCGTTCATCGCGACTGCGTCCGCAAATCTGTATTCTTTGGTTCTTGTCTTTGGGATTGTTGGTCTCACTTGCTGCGAACATCCGTCAGGATCGAAAGACGAATGCGCTTGCGATGGATCTGGCGACGCTTCGACAGGATAGTCACAAGCAAATGGCAGCACTGCGCGAGGCGCAATCCGCGCTTTTGGAGCAGGATCTGCTGCGTCTGGATCAATTGACCACGCAATTCCAGAAGTCGAGCGAGGACGAGTTGCGTCAGGCCGCTTCTTTGGCCAGCAGAACGCGAGCAGAATTAGCGAAAACGGTGGAACAAAGGCACCAGGAGATGATCACCGCGATCTCCGATCTGCGCATGGACCTGAGGTCGGAAGCCAATGCCAGGGAAAATGAACGGAACGAAGTCCAAAAGTTGGACGCAGAGGTGACGCGCAACAATAGGGTAGCCGATGCTTCAGCCGCCACCGCTCCGCCTGCCACTCCACCTGCAAGACTCGTGTCTGAAGAAAAAAATAGCGACGAGCAAGCTAGCCAGCCCCCGGCCCAAAAGAAGGGATTCTGGAGCCGGCTGAATCCCTTCAGTCGAAATAAAACCAAGAAGCAGGACTCGGGCGATGACGGTCCGGCGAACTAAACTAGAAGCATGACTTCAGAACGCACCTTGTTTGTGACAGGAGCTTCCGGACACCTGGGCCGGAGGGTTGTGGAACTCCTTTTAGAGAAAGGCCAGGGCAAAATTATCGCGGGGACGCGGAAGCCGGAAAAGCTGGCCGATCTGGCGGCGCGCGGCGTCGAAGTGCGGCAAGCCGACTTCGAAGACGCGAAGAGCCTGGAGGCGGCGCTGGCGGGCGTGGATCGCGTGCTGATTATCAGTACGGACGCTATCGATCGGCCCGGGCGCAGGCTGGCGCAACATCGGACGGCGGTGTCTGCGGCGGTGAGCGCGGGAGTGAAGCACGCGGTGTACACGTCGATGCCGAATCCTGAGACTTCGCCGGTGGTGTTTGCGCCGGATCATTTGGGGACGGAGCAGGCGTTGAAGGCGAGCGGCGTTTCCCACACGATCTTGCGAATGTGCTGGTACACCGATTATTTGATTCCAACGCTCGCGCCGGCGGTGGCGTCGGGCAAGTTGATCGCTGCGACGGGGCAGGGAGGCGCGCCGTATGTCACGCGCGAGGATTGCGCGCAAGCCTCCGCGGCCGCGTTGGCATCGACAGATGCGAGCAACAAAACTTGGAACATCACGGGACCGGATTTGGTGACCTATGAGGAACTGGCGAAACTGGCGAGCGAACTGACCGGGCGGCCGGTAACTTATTCGGTGGTAGAGGCGGCCGAGCGCACCGCGCAGTTGATCGCGGTGGGAACGCCGGAGCCGATCGCGAAAATGCTGGTCTCGGGCCAGTTGGCCATCGCACAGGGCAAGATGGGTACGCCGACGACGGCGGTGAAGGAACTCACCGGAAGGGAGCCGATGAGCGTTCGTGAGTTCTTAGCTGCGAACAAAGCGGCATTGCTGCCGGCGGCGCAATCGGCCGCGCGGTGATACTTCACCGTCCAGGCGATATTGCATGTAATAACATGAACCGCTGGCGGGATGCCGCTCGTTCTTGATACCGACGTCTTGGTGGCTGCTCTCCGTAGTGATCAAGGTGCTTCGCGCCAACTCTTGATGGCAGCATTGGAGCATCGCGTCGATATGCTGGTTTCGGTTCCGTTGATATTGGAGTATGAAGCGGTATTGACACGGCCCGAGCACCTAAAAAGAGTTCGTTCGGACAGCGAGGGAGGTGAGTAGCATTCTTGATGGGATTGTGTCGGTGGCGGAACGAGTTTCCTTCCGGTTCCTGTGGAGGCCGCAGCTCAAGGATCCCTCCGACGAGATGGTTCTGGAGACGCCCGTGAACGGCAGCGCCGACTATTTGGCGACTTTCAATCGGCGGCACCTTCAGGAAGCGGCGGCCCTCTTTGGGATCGCAGCGGTTGTACCCGGGCGACTCTGGGCGAAGATCAGGAGCAAGTATGAGAAAAAGTAACGTAGCGCTTCGCCTTCAGCCCTCGTTGTTCGAGGAGGCCAAGCGTGTAGCAGCATCCGAAGGCGTGGCGCTGAATCAACTGATTATTGTCGCGGTAGCGGAGAAGCTTTCTGCGCTACGCACCGACGACTATTTTCGCGAGCGTTCAAGCCGTGCCGACCTTGCGAAAGTCAAGCGAATCCTGAAGCGGACCGGACGCGGGAAGCCGCCCGTTCCTGGCGACGAGATCGAGTGACAACGTATCGCAAGATTGCGTATCGAACGGAGCGGGGCATTGCGCGGATCGCGCTGAATCGTCCGGAGAGGCGCAACGCGCTCGATCAAGAACTGCTCACCGAACTCCACGACGCGCTGCGCGTTTCGGCGGCTGATGACAGCGTTCGCGTGGTGGTGCTATCGGGCGCGGGCAAGGATTTCTGCTCGGGCATGGACCTGCAGACATTTGCGGACGACGCTTCGGGCGATGTCGCGAAGTTTCAAGCCGAGGCGCGTAACATGGCCGGGGTGCTGCTCGAAATGCGGCGTCATCCTCGGCCGATTGTTGCGGTAGTGCAGGGGCGGGCGCTGGGTGGAGGATGCGGGATCGCGACGGCGGCCGATATCGTGCTCGCCGCCGATTCGGCGCAGTTCGGCTATCCCGAGATCAACATCGGATTTGTGCCTGCCATTGTGATGGCGATCCTGCGGCGGTCTGTTTCAGAAAAGCGTGCGTTCGAGTTGATCGCCACCGGCGCGGTGATCTCGGCTGGCGCGGCGCTCGAATTCGGCATGATTAATCGCCTGATCGGGGCCGATAGCTTCGAAAACGATGTGGAAGAGTTTATAACCCACCTGGCTTCAAAATCGACGACGGCGCTTGCGATGTCGAAGGAGCTGTTTTATCGCACGGACGCGATGCAGATTGAAGCGGCTATCCAGGCCGGCGCGGAAATTAACGCTTTCGCGCGAACGACTGAAGATTTCAAGCGCGGCATCGAAAAGTTCCTCAAGAAGACTTAACCAGAAACACCGCAACTTCCGCGAGAAGATTCGGGAGAAACGTGACCTGCCGCGCGCCTTGCAGGAAGATGCGCTTCTCGATGGTCCAATGTTGCAGTTGGACCAGGCTCTCGAAATCGTCGACGGTAAAGAAGTGGATGTTGGGCGAATCGAACCAGTCGTGCGGGAACAGCCTGGTTTTGGGCGCGCGGCCGGTGAACAAATGCGCCAGCCGAACGCTCCAATGGCCGAAGTTCGGAAAGGCGACGATAGCGCGGCGTCCCACGCGGAGCATTTCGCGCAACACTTTGAGCGGCGCTCGCGATTCCTGCAGGGTCTGGCTCAGGATCACATAGTCGAACGCCTGATCGGGAAGATCGGCGAGGGCGTCCTCAATGTCGCTGTGAAAAACCGAAACGCCGCGCGAGATCGCTTGCCGGACTTTGGAGCCTTCAATCTCCACGCCACGCGCGTCCACGCGCTTGTTTTCGGCGAGCCAGGCCAGCAATTCGCCCTCGCCGCAGCCTAGGTCCAAGACGCGGGCTTTCGGTTCAATGATGGCGCTGATGATGGCGTAGTCGCTGCGTCCGAGCAGCTTTGGAACGAACGATTCGGACACCGCTAGGATCGCTCCCGAAACGTGCTCGCCAAAAAGCCGCGCACCAGTTCGGTTTGCTCGGAGACGTTCACCAGGAATGCATCGTGCCCGTACGTGGACGGCAGGTCGCAATAGGCGACGTCGCAGTTGCGGCCACGCAGCGCGCGCACCACATCCAGCGATTGATAGCTCGGGTACAGCCAATCGGAGGAGAAGCTGATGACGAGAAATCGCGATTTCACGCCGTCAAACGCGGCGCTCAGCGACGGGCGTCCGGCCGTGAGATCGAAGTAATCCATGGCCTTGGTGATGTAGAGATACGAATTCGCGTCGAAGCGATCGACGAATTGATTGCCGCGGTAACGCAAGTAGCTCTCCACCTCGAACTGATCCTGATCGCGCAGGCGCCGTCCGAATTTCTCGCGCATGGAGGCATCGCTCATGTACGTGATGTGCCCCACCATGCGGGCTACCGCGAGTCCACGCGCCGGCGGACGCTTGCCGTAGTAATTGCCTTCATTCCAATCCACGTCGGCCATGATGGCTTGCCGTCCCACTTCGTTGAACGCGATCTGCTGCGGGCTGTGGCGCGCGGTTCCGGCGATGGGGATGGAAGCGGCGACAGCATCGGGATAAGCGACGGCCCATTGCAGCGCTTGCATGGCGCCCATGGATCCGCCCGCGACAGCCAGCAAACGTTCGATACCCAGGCGATCCACCAGCATCTTTTGGAGGCGCACCATATCGGGGATGGTGACGGGCGGGAACGACATCGCGTAGGGGCAGCCGGTTTCCGGATTAATGGAACCGGGACCGGAAGTGCCGCGGCAGCCGCCCAGGATGTTCGAACAAATCACGAAGTATTTGTCGGTGTCGAAACCTTTGCCGGGACCGATCATGCTGTCCCACCATCCGGCGGCGCCGCTGATCTTGTCGGTGCCGGCAGCGTGCGCATCGCCGGTGAAGGCGTGCAGCACCAGGATGGCGTTGCTTTTGCGCGCGTTCAATTCGCCGTACGTCTCGAATGCTACGTCGACAGGCGAGAGCGTCGTTCCACAGTCCAGCGCGATTGAATCAAATTGGACGATTTGTGTTTCGGTGATCATCAGGCCGAACAGATCACCGGAAATCTTCCTGCAGGCGATCGAGCGCGGCCGAGCCCGGGCAGAGCTTTTGATAAGGAACTTTGGTCAAAGCGACGTCGGTGGTGTTATTCATTTCGTGCAGGTTGGGGACGGATTCATCCACGTACAGCAGGCCTGTGACGACTTCGCCCTTGCCGTGATGCTCTTCCAGGTAGTCCATCACCTTGCCGCGATCGGTGGGATCGTAGTTGGGAGGGACGCCTTTGAATCGCACCATGCTTCCATCATGCATGGTAACGTTGACGGCGCCGTTCTGGCCGATCTGCGCGAGGATCTCGCTGGCGGGTGGAACGAAATCGGCCTCGGTTGCTTTGAGCTCGTGCTGGCGGGTATAGAGATAGCTTTTGGTGGAACCCTCGTGATCGTTGAAGGTGACGCAGGGCGAGATCACATCGATCAAGGCGAAGCCGCGATGCGACAACGGCGGCTTTCAAGATCGGAACCAGCTGTTCCTTGTCGCCGGAAAAACTGCGCGCGATGAAGGTGGCGCCGAGGCTCAAGCCCAGCATCACCGAATCGATGGGCGCCATGCGGTTGGGCTCGCCGCGCTTGCTCTTCGAGCCGACGTCGGCCGACGCCGAGAACTGGCCCTTGGTGAGCCCGTAGACGCCGTTGTTCTCGATCACGTACACCATCCGGACATTGCGGCGAATGGCGTGGCACATGTGGCCGAGGCCGATGGAAAGCGAATCGCCGTCGCCGGAGATGCCGATGTAGATCAGCTCGCGATTGGCGGCGTTGGCGCCGGTGGCGATGGGCGGCATGCGGCCGTGCGCGGAGTTGAAGCCGTGCGCGCCGCTCACGAAATAGGTCGGGCGTTTTCGACGAGCAGCCGATGCCGCTCAGTTTGGCGATCATGTGCGGCTGCGCGTCGACAGCTTCCCAGAGCGCGCGAGTGATGGCGGCGGTGATGGAATCGTGCCCGCATCCGGCGCACAGCGTGGACATGGAGCCTTCGTAGTCGCGAATGGTGAGGCCCAGCGTCGTTGCGCTGCAGGCTGGGGTGGGTGGCGACGGGTTTAGCGATGGATGGCATGTTATTCCTCCATTGGCACTTCACGGCTGCGGCTGGCTGCCACGAATTCGGCTTGCGCTCCAGCCGAATTCTTCGAGATGCGTCGACCACGTGGCTGGGCGCTGAGCGGGAATCCGCCGTAAACCAGGACGGAGCGCAGCTTGTCTTTGGGCACGTTGGTTTCGAGCGTCAAGCAGCGAGCGGAGCTGCGCGTCGCGATTCTGTTCGACCACGAAGCAGAATTCGTGTTCGGCGAGGAACGCTTCGACAGCGGCTCGTCGAACGGGAAGCCGCGCACGCGCATGAAATCGCCCACGGCTCCCAGCTCGGCGAGAATGATCGAGCGCTTCGCGCACCGCCAGATCGCAGCCGCCGAGCGTGATGACGCCGAACGTGCGCGCCCGGGCGGCGCTGGATGATCGGCGCAGGCACGAACTTCGCCGCCGCTTTGTGCTTTTGCAGCAGGCGGTCCATCACTTCCTGATATTCGTCGGGAATTTCGGTGTAGCCGCCGAATTTGTTGTGGCCGGAGCCGCGCGTGAAGAACGACGCCTTTGGGATGCACGCCGGGCAGCGTGCGCGGCGCCACCTGATTCTCGTCTTCGGCGGTGTAGCGCTGGAACTTGGGCAGTCTTCTCGAGCTCTTCCGGCGCTCAGCACGCGGCCGCGGTCGGGCTGATAACGCGTCGTCCCATTTGAGGCGCGGCACCACCCAGTCGTTCATGCCGATGTCGAGATCGGACAGCATGAACACCGGCGTCTGGAAGCGCTCCGCGAGATCGAAAGCGACTTGGCCGCGAATTCGAAGCACTCGGCCGGATTCGACGGAAACAGCAGAATATGTTTGGTGTCGCCGTGCGACGCGTAGGCGCATTCGAGCAGATCGCCCTGCTGGGTGCGCGTGGGCATGCCGGTGGACGGGCCCACGCGCTGCACATCGATGATGACGGCGGGGATTTCGGCGTAATAGGCCAGGCCCGAGCAGTTCGTTCATCAGCGAAATGCCCGGCCCGGCGGTGGAGGTGAACGCGCGCGCGCCGTTCCATGCCGCGCCGATCACCATGCCGATGGCGGCCAGCTCGTCCTCGGCCTGAATGATGATGTAGTTGTTCTTGGCCGGTTTCCGGATCTTTGCGGTACTTCTCGCAGAAGACCTTGAAGGCGTCCATGACGGACGTGGACGGCGTGATGGGATACCAGGCGGCGACGGTCGCGCCCGCATAAACGCAGCCCAGCGCGATCGCGGTGTTGCCGTCGATCAGAATCTTGTCGCTGTTCGCGTTCATCTTCTCGAGATGAAACGGCAGCGGGCAGTCGAAATGCTCGCTGGGCGTAATCGTAGCCCAGGCGCAGCGCCGCGTGATTCGATTCGCGCAGCGCCTTTTTGCGCCGCGAACTTCTCTTCGAGCAGCTGCTCGACGATCTCCATGTCGACGTTGCAGCGCGGCCACCAGCGTGCCGGCGTACGCGATGTTCTTCATCAGAATGCGCTCGCGCGGATCGCGGAAGTTCTCGTTGCACATCTGCGCGAGCGGCACGCCGAGGAAGTGCACGTCGTCGCGCATGCAGCGCCGGGTCGAGCGGCCAGCGAGGAATCGTACAGCAGATAGCCGCCCTCGCGGACCTCGTTGATGTCGCGCGCGTAGGTCTGCGAGTTCATCGCGACCATCAGGTCGTAATCGAGCGCGCGCGCGGTGTAGCCGTTCTTGTTGACGCGAATCTCGTACCAGGTGGGCAGGCCCTGGATGTTCGACGGGAACAGATTCTTGCCGGAGACGGGAATGCCCATGCGGAAGATGGCCTGCATGAGCAGGCCGTTGGCGCTGGCCGATCCGGTTCCGTTGACATTCGCCAGCTTGATAGCGAAATCGTTTACGCGGTTACGCATGACTGCGGGTGTTGACCGGCCTCCCTGCGTAAGGAATGAGCAGTTCGAACTTCTGCATGTCCCAGGCCGCCGTGGGACAGCGCTCGGCGCACAGGCCGCAGTGGACGCACAGATCTTCGTCCTTGACCATGATGCGCGCGGTTTGCGGCAGCGGGGCGGAGGCGTAGAGGTCCTGCGTCGAGATTGACGGCGGGCGCCGAGAGGCGCTGGCGCAGATCGTCTTCTTCGCCGTCGCGCGTGATGGTGAGGCACTGCACCGGGCAGATGTCGATGCAGGCGTCGCACTCGATGCAGCGCGGCGCGACGAAGACCGTCTCGATGTCGCAGTTGAGGCAGCGCTGCACTTCGCGCGCGGTCTGCTCGGCGTTGAAGCCGAGCTCGACTTCGATGTTCAGCTGCTGGAAGCGGCGCGTCAGATCGACGTGCTGCATCTTCTGGCGCTGCGACGGATTGTAGTCGTTGTGATAGCTCCACTCGCTGATCCCCATCTTCTGGCTGATCAGGTTCATGCCGTGCGGCGGGCGCTCGGTGACCGGAACGCCCTGGCAGTAATTGTGGATGGAGATCGCGGCCTGATGGCCGTGCTCGACGGCCCAGATGATGTTCTTCGGTCCCCACGCGGCGTCGCCGCCGAAGAAGACGCCGGGTCGCGTGGACATGCATGGTCATCTCGTCCACCACCGGCATGTCCCACTTGTCGAACTCGATGCCGAGATCGCGCTCGATCCAGGGGAACGCGTTCTCCTGGCCGATGGCGAGGATCACGTCGTCGCGCGGGAAGGAAGACGGTGTCGATCGATCTTCGAGTTCTTGGCTTCGCGCGTCCCATTCCAGGCGCTCGAACTCCATGCCGATGAGCTTGCCGTTCTCGATGACGAAGCGCTTGGGCGCGTGATTGATGACGATCTCGACGCCTTCTTCTTCGGCGTCTTCCAGCTCCCAGGGCGAGGCTTTGAAGAATCCGCGCGGGCGGCGCGCCATCACTTTGATATCTTTGCCGCCGAGGCGGCGCGAGGAGCGGCAGCAATCCATGGCCGTGTTGCCGACGCCGATGATCAGCACCTTTTCGCCGATCGAGTCGAGTGTGGCCGAAGGCGATGGACTCCAGCCAGTCGATGCCGATGTGAATGCGATCGGTATCGTGACGGCCGGGAATGTCGAGTTCCTTGCCGCGCGGCGCGCCGCTGCCGACGAAGATCGCGTCGAAGCCTTCGGCCAGCAGCGCCTTCATGCTCTCGATGGGCGAGTTGTAGCGGATCTCGACGCCCATGTCGAGGATCTGGTCGATCTCGTCCGTCAGCACGCTCTCGGGCAGGCGGAACGACGGGATGTTGGTGCGCATCAGGCCGCCGGGCTTGTCGTACTTTTCGAACATGACGACTTCGTAGCCGAGCGGCATCAGGTCGTTCGCGACGGTGAGCGAGGCCGGCCCCGCGCCGATGCAGCGCGATGCGCTTGCCGTTTTTCTTGGCTCGGGATCTTGGGAAGGCGGTCGGTGATGTCGCCGCGCAGATCGGCCGCCACGCGCTTGAGGCGGCAGATGGCGACGGGCTTGCCATCCACGCGGCCCCGGCGGCAGGCCGGTTCGCAAGGGCGGTCGCAGGTGCGGCCGAGAATCGCCGGGGAACACGTTCGACTCCCGGTTGAGCATGTAGGCGTCGGTGTAACGGCCCTGCGCGATCAGGCGGATGTACTCGGGAACGTTGGTGTGGGCCGGACAGGCCCACTGGCAATCGACAACTTTGTGGAAGTAGTTCGGGTTGCTGACGTCCGTGGCGTTCACACGTGGATCCTTTCGATCTCAACCACAGTCAATGTTTAGAGATGTAAGAATAAGCTTGATTTATTGTACATCCCGCGCGGGACGTACAGAAACGGCGGTAGGCGGCTCACCAAGCCACAATGTTCAGTCCTCGAATGGCGCGGAAGTGACGGTCGCGAGTCACGAGAGGCATCCGATGCTGCCTCGCCAGCGCGGCAATCCAGAGGTCGTTAGTAGGAATCGGCGTGCCAGCGGCTTTCAATTCGTGGCGGATCTCGGAGTAGCGCTGGGCGGTTTCGAGGACCACCGGAAGAATAGCAAAAAAGGAAAGATTCGCCTTGATCCACGCTTGGTAGGTAGCGCGCAGCCGCGACTGATGGATGCCATAAAGGTACTCGCCGAGAACGATGGTCGGCAGCGCCAGGTCATGTTCGTTCTCCACGGCGTTGAGCAGCTTTTCGTCGCCATCAGCGAACGCCGACAATGCATTTGTGTCGAAAATTAGCGCCACTCGTCTTCTTCAATTTGCTCGAACTCCTGCTCCAGGACCCGGTTGATGCGGCTGGTCTCCTTGTGCAGCCGGCGGAGTCCGCCGAATGCGGTCATCCATGGCGGAGCGGATGGTTTGGACTTCGAGGACTCGGCTGTGTCGCGCTGCAAATGTTCGCGCACGGCGTCCGTCAAGAGGACCTTGAGTGAAATGCCCCTTTCCGCGGCGGTAGCTTTAGCCTTTCGGAAAAGTGCGTCGGGTATCTCGACGGTCGTTTTCATACTTCCCATTTTCCCATAAATATGGGAGTGAGATCGCCGATGGTAGCCTGAAAGTCATGCTGGCCGGGAACCCAGAGGCGACCGAGGAGACGCGTAAAAACAACCAGCCGCCGAAACGTTTGGAATGGGTCCAAACGGTCCTTCTGGCGTTCGCGCTTTTTCTGCTGAACCTCTATATTTGCCATGAGCTGTTCGGCATTGAATACCTGCGCTTCATGGGATCTATTGAGGGCGCCTTCATCGGCATCAGCCGATATATTACGGCCCACTGGAACGATCTCACCTGGTTCGCGCTGTGGAACGACGGCACGCCGTATCCCACCACTTATCCGCCGCTGCTGCATCTGGTGGTGGCGCTGGGCGCGTTTCTGAGCGGAACCTCGCCCGCTCATGCTTATCACTGGATAACCGCGCTTGCCTACTGCTTTGGGCCGATCGCACTGTTCGCGCTCACGCTGCGACTGAGCGGATCGCGCTGGGCGGCGTTCGTCGCTGGGCTGATCTACTCTTCGGTATCGATGTCGGCGTGGCTGATCCCGATCATCGCGCGCGATCTCGGAAGCCCGTTCTTTCCCAGACGGCTCCAGGATCTGGTCTACTACGGCGAAGGTCCGCACGTTTCCTCCATGACGTTGTTGACGCTGGCGCTGCTCTGCTTAGATATCGCGATGGCCAAGCGGCGGGCGCCTTACGTTTTGCTGGCTGCAGTAGCATTGGCTGCGACGGCGACAACCAATTGGCTGGGCGCATTCGCGATCGCTCTGGTTGTAATTCCGTATACGCTGGCGCACCTGGGCCCCGATGGCTGGAAGTGGCGCGAACTGGCGTGGCTGGCGCTGATCGGCGGCGCGGCGTACTGCCTGGCCATGCCGTTGATGCCGCCTTCCACCATCGCCGTTCTCCAGATGAACGCGAAGACCACCGGTGGAGATTATTCGAATGCTTACGGGTCGGCAATGCTGTGGGGGCCCGCGCTTTTCATCGCGCTGGCTGCCATCAAATGGGCCCTGCGGCGATTCGCGCCATATCTGCAATTTGCCGTTTTGTTTGCGTTCCTGATGACGGTAATCACGCTGGCCGATGGCTGGTGGCACGTTGCCATTCTGCCTATGGCCGTCCGGTATCACCTGGAAATGGAACTGGCGCTGGCGTTGCTAATCGCGGTTTTCGCGCACGCATTGCTTCGAAACCGGCCGCGCCGCGTGGCTGCGCTCTCGATGGGTGTACTGGTGGTGGCGCTGATCCAGCCCATCCGGATGGACCGGCATTATGCGCGCGATTTTTTACTGCTTTCCCAGGATATCCAGCAGACCCTCGAATGGAAAACGGCAAATTGGATCAACCAGCATTGGACCGGCGCACGCGTGCTGGTGCCCGGTTCGTCGGCTTTCTGGCTGACCGCCTTCAGCGATACTCCCCAGCTTTGGGGCTTCGACCAAGCCGTGACAGACTACACCATTCGCGTGGCTGAATACGCGCTGTACAATGGCGATCCGGGCGGCACGCACGATGCCGAGGCTTCCGTGCTGTGGTTGAAGGCTCTCGGCGTTCACGCGGTCGGCGTCAGCGGCCCGAAGAGCACAGAGTTTTGGAAGCCGTGGCGCACTCCAAAGAAATTTGAAGGCGTGCTGGAGCCGCTCTGGCGTTCTGGCGACGATGACGTGCTCTATCGTGTGGACCATGCGGCCGCATCGCTGGCCCGCGTGGTTCCCCGTGGCGCTCTTGTCTCCCGAACGCCGATTCATGGACTGGATCTCGATCCACTGCGGCCTTATGTGGCGGCCTTGGACGATGTCCAAATGCCGCACGCGGAGTTTCAGTGGACCAGCGCGCATAGCGCCGATATCAGCGTCACTCTGGAATCGGCTCAGGTTGTATCGGTGCAGATGGCCTGGTACAAGGGCTGGCACGCGATGGCGAATAGAATGCCAACGCCGGTCCGTCGCGATGCGATCGGGCTGATGTATATCGATCCGAAAGTTTCAGGGCCTTGCAAAATCGAGATGATTTACGATGGCGGCCTGGAGATGCGCGCCGCGCGTGCGATTAGCATGCTCACCGCGTTCCCGTTGGTTTTGGCATCGCTTTATTCTGTTCTGAGGAAGCGCTCAGTCCTCGCGAGCCACTTGAACTGATATGGGCGGCAGGGCGCGGCCGGCGACCGAAACGTCCAATCGCCGATCGCCGTTCTTCACCTTGGGCGACAGGTGAAAAGCGAATTCGTAGGTGGATGTAATCGGGTCCTTATATTCGAACTGCAAGTATTCGGCCGGGCGACCGTCGACCAGGAACGATACGTCCTCGGGTCGCTCGATGTCTTCGATGGTCACTTTCAAGCCGCCTCGTTCAACGCGGTACTTGGATAGAATGTTCGTGCCGTCGGTAACAGAAACAACTTTTGGCTTCCAGGGCGGCCCAGCAGTCACCCGGATGGGCTCCGGTCCGGCGATTTCGGTTCCATTGTGATGCAAGGTGACCGCGATGGAGTCGGCCGGAAGGCCCTTGGGCAACACTACGTCGAGCTGGCACCCGCCGTTT
Organism: Bryobacterales bacterium; assembly: GCA_963735145.1. GTDB lineage: Bacteria > Acidobacteriota > Terriglobia > Bryobacterales > Bryobacteraceae > Palsa-89. The sequence goes on from CAVTJS010000005.1 coordinate 1,055,372, forward strand.
TCGCCGATCGGCGAGATGTAGCAGCCTTGCTGGAGGACGCCATCGAAGCCGACCGCGAGCGTCGCCAGATCGGACGCCTCGGGCATGCCCGCGATCCACAAGCTGACGGCGGCTTCCCGTCCGCGCTGAGGGACCGAATTCTTACCGCCGCCAGCCGCGGTGACCGCTCTCAAAATCACTCGTGAGAAGTCGGGCTCCGGCAACACAGCGGGCGGCTTGCGCATGGTCACCCACATGTATTGTGTTTGAAGACCGGAGAGCGCCAGCAGTTGCAAATGATGCTCGCGCGCAAAGGCCGCCACTTCATCGCCGCTGAAATGGCACCCGGTCCAGGTTGTGGACTCGCGCGCCATTTCCGAATCGAGCGGCGGCGTTCCCCGCAACTGGCAGCGCAGGATGCCGCCCGGTTTCAGCACGCGCCCGGCCTCACGCAGATAATTTAAGACCACCTCGCGGTCCGGTATGTGTTGGAAAACGATGTAGGAATAAACGAAATCCAAAGATTCGCCGGCGAACATGCTCAGGCTGGAGTCCGGCGTGACGTGAACATGCGCGTGCGGGATGTCCTTGAGTTGCTCGGAAGCCAGGCGAATCATTTCGTCCGAAATATCCACTCCATGGATTTCGCCGAAGTGCCGGCTCATGGGCCGCATCAATCGGCCGGGACCACATCCGATCTCGACTGCGCTGCGTTGATCGGGCGATGCAGGCGGAAGCCGCGAAAATTCCGGTTCCAGCGCGCTCATGGTTTCGGCCGCGCTTGCCAGGAACTCCTGCTCTTGCTGGCTGCGCCGTCCGAACGCCACGTAAAAGTGCACATCCTCCTTGGCACGCCGGTTCCAGTCGGCGCGCATCTGCTCGTTCACGTCCATGCTTTCATGGTAAGCGGGCGGGCTGGAATTGGCGCGCTTCGGCAATATTCTCGAAATGGGAGTACCATTTACAGAAGATTCCGTGAGGAGGTAACTCGTGGCCTTGACGATCGGAGTGCCGCGCGAAACCTTCCCTGGTGAGCGCCGCGTAGCGTTGACTCCGCGTGCGTGCGAAACACTGGGGAAGCTGGGCGCCGGCGTAATCATCGAAGAGTCGGCTGGTGTCGACGCGGGATTTCCAGATCAACTATACGTTGCCCGGGCGGCACGTGTAGGCACGCGCGCCGAAGTTTTCGAGCAGGCGAACATCGTTGTCGAGGTGCGTGCCCTGGGCGCCAATTCCGCCGAAGGCCGGGCGGATTTGCCGCTTCTGCGCGATGGCCAAATCGTGATCGGCTTCGGCGAGCCGCTGACAGCGGTGGAGGAAGCGGCCGAGCTGGCGAAAGCGGGTGTTTCGTTTTTTGCCATGGAGCTGATGCCGCGCATCACGCGAGCACAGAGCATGGATGCGCTTTCGTCCATGGCCACTATCGCGGGATATCGCGGAGTGTTGCTGGGGGCCCAAGCCTTGCCGAAAATTTTTCCGATGCTGATGACCGCGGCTGGAACCATCACGGCGGCCCGGGTGTTGATCCTGGGAGCCGGTGTGGCGGGCCTGCAGGCCATTGCGACGGCGCGGCGGCTGGGCGCGGTGGTTTCCGCTTATGACGTGCGCAGCGCGGTGAAGGAGCAGATTGAGAGCCTGGGCGCGAAGTTCGTGGTGCTGGACTTGGAAACGGGCGCTTCCGAAGGACAGGGCGGTTACGCCAAGGCCATGGACGAAGAGTTCTATCGCCGCCAGCGCGCCGCGCTCCAGGAAGTGATTCGCGAGCAGGACGTGGTGATCACCACGGCGGCGGTTCCGGGCAAGAAAGCCCCCATTCTGGTGACTGCGGAGATGGCGAGCGCAATGGCTCCCGGATCGGTGATTGTGGATATCGCGGCCGAGCGCGGAGGCAACTGCGAGCTGACGCGGCCGGGCGAGACGGTGATGCATCAGGGCGTCTCGATTCTGGGTCCGTTGAATCTGCCGTCCACGGCGCCCTATCACGCCAGCCAAATGTACGCATCGAACATTGCGTCGTTCCTGAAGCTGATGGTCAAGAACGGCGAGCTGACCGTGAATCGCGAGGACGAAATCATCCGCGAGACGCTGGTTACGCATGGACGGGAAATAGTGAATGCGCGCGTGAACGAACTGCTGGGCATGGCGACGGCTCCAGCCGGTGAGAGGAGATAAGCATGGGTGGCTACGAATTCGATTTGTGGGTGTTTATGCTGGCGGCGTTTCTGGGCTTCCAGCTGATTCGTGGCGTGTCTCCCTTACTGCACACGCCGCTGATGTCGCTGACCAATGCCATCTCGGCCATCACCGTGGTGGGCGCGATTCTGCTCACGGGCGAAAAAGACGCGAGCACGTTATCACGCATCCTGGGATTCTCTGCCGTATTTCTGGCCGTGCTTAACGTGGTGAGCGGCTATCTTATCACCGATCGCATGCTGAAGATGTTCAAACGGCGGGAGCCGGAAAAGAAGTGACACGCGAGCCAGAGAAGAAATGACGGGAGCCGGAACGCAATGAAACTCGACGATACGCTTCTTCCCATTCTCTACATGCTGGCGGCCATGGGATTCATCCTGGCCATCAAATGGTTGAACTCGCCCGCCACCGCCCGGCGCGGCGTGATTGTCGGCGAAATCGGAATGCTGCTGGCCGTGGTGGGCACGCTGCTGCGGTTCGAAGTAGTGAACTACGAGTGGATTCTGGTGGCGTTTTTCTTTGGAACCGCGTTCGGAATCCCCATCGCGTACATCATGCCCATGACGGCGGTGCCGCAGCGGACCGCGTTTTCGCACGCGTGCGGCGCGCTGGCCTCGGCATTGATCGGAACCGCGGAGTATTACAAAGGACTGCATCAGACGGTGGGGCTTTCGAAAGTGGTGATGGTGGCGTTGATCGTTGAAACGCTGCTCGGCTTTTTGACGTTTACCGCCAGCATGATGGCGTTCGGGAAATTGCAGGAGGTGCTGGCGCAGCGGCCCATCACTTACAAGGGACAGAACTTCGTGAACCTGGGGGTATTCGCAGCGGCCGCGGGAGTGGGGCTGGCTTTAATCGTTTCGCCGGAGCAAAGCGTCCTGTTTCCGATCTTCACCGCGCTGGCGCTATTGTTCGGCGTGCTGCTCATCATACCCATCGGCGGCGCGGACATGCCCACCGTGATCGCGCTGCTGAATTCGTACGCCGGCTTGTCGGCCAGCGCCATGGGATTTGTGCTGAACAATAAGCTGCTGATCGTGGCGGGCGCGCTGGACGGATCGTCGGGGTTCATTCTTTCGATCATCATGTGCCGGGCCATGAACCGGTCCTTTACCAACGTGCTGTTCGGGGCGTTCGGCCAGTTGCAGACCACCGCAGCCGGGGCGGGCGAGGCCAGACCGGTGCATTCGGCCACGCCCGAAGATGCCGCGCAGATTCTCGATTCCGCGCGAAATGTAGTGGTGATTCCGGGTTACGGAATGGCAGTGGCGCAGGCGCAACATAAGCTGCGGGAAATGTTCGATATGCTGACCAAGCGGGGCGTAGATGTGCGCTTTGCGATTCATCCCGTGGCCGGGCGCATGCCGGGGCACATGAACGTGCTGCTGGCCGAAGCCGACATCCCGTACGACAAGCTGTGGGAGATGGAGGATATTAATCCGGAGATGTTGAACGTGGATGTGGCGCTGATCATTGGCGCCAACGACGTGGTAAACCCGGGAGCGGAGACGGATCCGGGTAGCCCCATCGCGGGGATGCCGATCATTCAAGCCTACAAAGCGCGGACGGTGATGGTGATCAAGCGCAGCATGAATCCGGGATTCGCGGGCATCGATAACGATCTGTACTACCGCGACAACACGCTGATGCTGTTCGGCGACGCGAAATCGTTTTTGTCGAGCATCGTGAAGGAGCTGGGCGCGCTGGTGAAGGTTTGAAACGCTCGCTCACGCTCGCGGTTCTGAAGCGGGCAATACGACGTTGACGATGGGCGCGGACGATGGCATCCCGATTTTTGCCTCCTCAAACCGCTTGATGATTCGGCGATTCATTTCGCGGCCCACCATCCACTGCTGATTGGGAATGGTTTTGAAGCGGGCTTTGATCACCGCGCCCGAGTCGGCCAGTTTGTCGACGCCCAGAATCTCGATCGGGGCGAGCACCGCCGAGCGATAGGGCTCCTCCTGGCCCAGTTCGTCTGCGATTCCCTGCAGCACGGAGACGACACGATCGATATCCTGACTGTAGCTGACCGAAAGATTGAAGACGTAATACGAATATTCGCGTGTGAGATTCGACAGGCCCTGGATAACTCCGTTGGGAAAAATGTGCACCGCGCCATCTTCGCCACGCAGCACCGTGGTGCGAAGATTGATCTCTTCGACTAATCCTGTTTTACCGTTGATCACGGCCACATCGTTCACGCGGATTTGATTTTCCATCATGAGGAACAACCCCCCCAAGACGTCCTTGATGATGTTTTGCGCGCCGAAACCGATAGCCACACCAGCCACGCCCGCGCCCTCCAGCAGCGGCCGGACGTCGAAATTCATTTCTTTCAGGATCATCAGTCCCGCGATGCTCCAGATGAGCATGAAAAGCGCCTTCCCGAACAGGTTCTCGATGGTCTCAGCCCGTTTTTGCAACTCGAATTCGTTGCCGCCGCCGCTCTTCAGCATCATCTTCACCGAATAGCTCCGCAGGGCGCGCATCAGGTGGGCGGCAGCGCGCGTCGCGATGTAGGCAAACACCAGAAGCGCGATGATGCGGAGGGCATTGGATAGAAAAGGCGCGTAGTAATCCGGGTTCAGCAGCTGGCTGCGGGTCGGCATGTACTTCATGATACGAGCCGCCACGCGGAGCGATCACTTGACCGAATCGGTCTTCCACGCGCTGCGTTCATTTACCGGAATGTCCGCCCAGGTGAAATCAACCGTGCCCTCCGTTGGGCGTCCGGCGCGCACTTTTGGGAGCATCCGCTCAAAAGTCAGACGCAGGAACCAGGACGGTCCGACATGATTGAGCGGAACGCTGAAGAGCAGGTCGGTATGGGGTTGTATTTCGACCGTTGTGGGTTCGTCGATCGGTGAGTAATGCGCAGGGGGAGAAATCCAACCGCTCGCCGGTTTGGAAGCTCCGGGAGTTTCGATGATCTCATGCACCACTTCCAAACCGTGCGCGCCCGGCTCGGCTGGAGTGGCGAAAACCTGGATAGACGCGCGGCTGTTGTTTCTCAGCCTGAGGAACAGCAAGTCGGGATCGACGTCCCGGCGATCCGCTGTCGGGCGCACGATATGGTCGAACGATACGAAGACCTGGGCTGGGCTTTGCGGAAAAGCCAGGCTTACAGTAAGGGCCGCTAGCATCAGCCCGCTCACTAGGCTACTTTCGAAATACCGCAACACGCTCCCGCCCATTCGGCGAATATTTATCCAGTAATCCTTGAGCTGTGCAATCTAGATTATACGCGTTTGCGGACCGACTCCCTCACGGTCGCGGTTCAGTAAAGACCTGCAAACACGCACTCGCAACTAAATCGCGAGCTTGCCCTCGTACTGCATGTCGCCCAATTTGAACTTTTCTTCCACCTTGATGCGGCGAATGTCCAGAATGAAATCGACTTCCTTGTCGTTGGCCGTGATGGGATTGGTGCGCGGGAACAGGAAGCGCACGCCGTCGATCCCACCGGGTCCTACAATCTGAACGTCCTGCGCGTAGATGGAGCTTTTGCCCTTGGGCGCCAGCTGCGCGGCATCGAGCAATTGAGTGCGCAAAGCGTCATTGCTCCGATCCCGGCCACGTTGGCTGTTGCCGTCGTTGTTCCCGTTGTCGTTGGTATCGTCGGCATCCACGGTGCTGCTGTGGGGACGGGGAAACCTCAGGCCAAGCACGGTGATGACGTAATACTTCTCGGTGGCCGCCGACACTGCCTTTAACTCGTCGGCCGACAAGGGACCCTGGCGCATCAAGGCCTGCTGAATCGGCGCGGCGCTGGCCCAACGGATGGTGAGATTCATCGGCTCGTTCTGCGATGGGTCACCGCTATTTCCGCCGCTCGATCCGCTGGGATAACCTCCGCCGCCTCCCGGATAACCGCCACCACCGCCCGGATAACCGCCACCACCGCCCGGATAACCGCCACCACCGCCTGGATAGCCACCGCCACCAGGATATCCTCCACCGAGCCCGCCGCCGGGAAATCCAAAACCGCCTCTACGGCCCATGCCACGCCGTTGCTGCTGAGCTGGAGGCCCAACCGTCTTGGCTTTCGCCCAAGGCGACTCGCTCAGTATCTTGCTGATTTCATCTTCGGACCACTGGCTGGAATCCTTGGTCTTCCAAAAGTCAGCGGCGAAAAGCATAACGGCGCACGCCGAGCCCGCAATGCCGATTTGCACAAGTCTAGTCGAAAGCATTCTTAGTTCGCGAGACGCTATGCGCAGCCTCTCCGTTACGATAAACTCGTTGTCAGTGTTTACAAACATTGTCAACTTTTGTAACCGCCCTGGTAGCGGCGGCGGAGGCGAAAGTGCGCCTTCGCACATTTTTCCGTTAACCTATGGCGTGGTGGATACGTCGTTAGCGTCATTCGTCTCGACATGCAATTAAAAATATATCTTCCCTTCCTGTGTCTCGCGGCCTGTACCTGTCTCGCGGCCGCTGAAACCAACCCGGCGCAGATCCTGGCTACGTCGCCGCTGCGGTTTGAACCTGCTGGACCCGCGTCCGCCGATAGTGCTGCGAACTTTGTGGCGCGTGGGGCACGCTTTCGCTTCGATTTCAGCCCGCATCAGGCGGTTCTACGCAGCGGCAAAAAAGACGTTAGCCTCAGCTTTGACGGCGCGAACCCGGCGGCGCAGATTCACGGCGCGCAACTGCTGCGTTCGACTACGAATTTATACTTCGGAAACGATCCCTCGAAATGGCGTCGCGCGATCCCCAACTTTGGCCGTCTCGAGGTGCCGGGCTTGTACCGGGGCATCGATCTGGCGTATTACGGCAACGGCGGCGAGATCGAATACGATCTCACGGTGAATCCAGGCGCGGATCCTGGACGGATCAGATTGCGTCTTAAGGGCGAGAACGTCAGCGTTAATCGCCAGGGCGACCTGGTAGCACAGCTGATTCAGAAGCAGCCGGTAGCTTATCAGATCGAAGCCGATGGATCGCGGCGTTCCATCCGCAGCAGCTATCGCAGGAATGCCGACGGGTCGTATGGATTCCGCCTGGGCGCTTACGACCGCACACGCCCGCTGGTGATCGATCCGGTGCTCGTCGTGGCGCAGTATTTCGCGGGTTCGTATGAAACCGTCGCCTACGCGATCGGCCATGACGCGAATGGTCTGGAATATATCGGCGGCTCGACCCAATCGAGCGATCTGACTCTGGAGGGTAGTTCCTACCAGGCCACCGAGGGCGGGGGCCAGGATCTGTTCCTGGCCATCGTGAATCCCTCGGCGAGTTCGCAGGTGATCTACGTGACGTATATCGGCGGAACCTTGGACGAAACGTTCGGCGCGATGACGGTGGGCCCCTACGGCGACGTTTACATGACGGGGTCCACGCTTTCGTCGAATTTCCCCTTGCAGAACGCGGCGCAGACGGCTATCGCCGGAACCAATGGCGACCCGGACGCTTTTGTGCTGTGGCTGAGTTCAACGCAGGGCCTGGCGTATTCGACCTTCTGGGGGGGCAGCGAGCTGGACAATGGAACGGCGATTACCGTGGGTTCGAATGGATGGATCTGGGTGGCAGGCGATACGCAATCCACAGACTTTAAGAATACGGGCGGGTTCCAGGGCTCTTTGATCGGCGCGCAGAACATGTTTGTCGCCGGCTTCGACGCGCTCAATACCGGCAGCGCCACGAATATTTATTCCATCTACATTGGCGGCACAGAATATGATGAGGCTTACGGCCTCGCGATCGCGCCGGATGGGACCCTTTGGCTGGCCGGCGGCACTTATTCGTCCGACATCTGGATCCAGGGCAACGCCTATCAGGGGCTTTATGGCGGCGACGGCGACGCTTACATCGCTCATATCAATCCGGGATTGGGCGCCAACGCTTTGCTGTATGCCAGTTTCCTGGGGGGCAGCGGGATCGATGAGGCAACCAGCCTGGTGCTGGATCCGTCCGGCAATATTATTTTGAGCGGATACACGCTGTCTTCCAATTTCCCCGTGAGCAGCAACGCATATCAGACCACCTATGGCGGGAATACGGACGCCTTCGTCACCATTTTGAATACCGCGAAAGGGCAGTTGGTTTACTCCACTTACTTCGGCGGTCCCGATCCCGACGCGTCGATGGATCTGAAGGAGGACAGCAACGGCATTTTGTACCTGTGCGGTTACACCGAGTCGGCCGGGCTCCCATCTACCAGCGGTGCGCTGCAGGCCGCTTACGACGGCAGCGTGGACGCCTTCGGGCTGAAATTGGATCCTTCCAAACCCGGAGCGGCGGGCGTCGATTACTTCACTTACCTTGGAAGCGACGGCACGCAGGTGGCGTACGGTGTGGATGTGGACAGCTCTGGCAATATGTATCTGGTGGGTTATTCGAGCTCGAATATTCTCTCTCGCGTCGGCGGCCCGGCCCGGCCCACCCTCAGCGGGAACTGGGATGCGTTTGCCATCGGTTTTCCGCTGGGAAGCAGCACGCCCGCGGCCACTTCCACCACCACCGGGCTTCGGAGGCGACTGCCCTGGCGGATCTCACCGCACCGGTGAGTAGGTTTCCCAGCCTGATTCGATTTGCATTATAGTATCTGCCAGGAGGTTTTCCACATGCGCAACGCAGGTACTCTGCTGGCGTTTTCGGTGCTGGCTGTTTTCACTCTGCCGCTCGCCGGGCAGGACCGGCCTAACCTTTCCGGGAAATGGCAATTCGACAGCTCGAAGAGCGAGGTCCATACCGTCAAAGTGGCCGGCGGGACGTGGGTGATTAACGAAGACGACAGCACCATTCAGATCGTCGAAAGCGAAGACGGGGCCGCTAAGACGGTGCAGATGAAATGCACGACGGATGGAAAAGAATGCAAGGTCAGCGGCGATAAAGCCACCGCGTCCTTCTGGTACAACGGCCCGATGCTGGTGGAGATGGAGAATAAGGGCGATCACGTGATCCGCTATCGGATGAAGCTGAGCGAGGATGGCAAGACGCTTACCGTGGACACCACGTCCATCGTTCCGCAGTCCACCCAGGACGACGTGCTGGTGTTCCACAAAACGGCTTAGCCGAATTTTTCGGTACGCCGCCGGAGTGTCCGATGTCCGAGTTCCCGCGCGATCTGCGTTTCGGAATTCGCCTTCTCGCCAAGAGTCCGGTATTCGCCGCGATTGCCGTGCTGTTGCTCGGCATCGGCATCAGTGCGAATACGCTGATCTTCAGCTTGGTCAACGCTCTGCTGCTGCGGCCACTGCCGGTTTCGCACGCCGAAAACCTGGTTCGGCTGGTGGAGGAGCATCCCACTCATTTCGTCGACTGGGATCTCCCGTATAACTTCTGCGACGACGCGGCCTCCGGAGATGCGGATTTTTCCGACGTGATCTGTCAGGGCGAAGCGAATGTCGCCTTCAGCGACGGGAACTCCACCGAACGGGTGCGGGTCCACTTGGTCTCGCCGAATTTCTTCTCTTCTCTGGGCGTGCATGCTTACCTCGGACGTGTACTCACTTCTGAGGATGAACATGCACGGGCCATGAACGCCGTCCTCAGCTATGATTTCTGGCACCGGCGATTGCGGGACGATGTTTCAATTTTGGGCCGAAAAATCATCTTGGGAGGCCATCCGTTTAGCATTGTTGGCGTGTCACCGGAGTTGTTCAATGGCTTGACGGTAGATACCAGTCCCGATCTTCGCGTTCCAGCTTCGGTGGATCGCTACCTCGTGAAGCCGCAGGGCGGGATGAACCCGGCGGCGCCCCCGCTGTTTGCACAGGTCTTCGGGCGATTGCGGAGCGGCGTGGCTTTCGAACGCGCTAATGCGGATCTGGATCCTTGGCTGCATGCGGCTTACGATGCCGAATACAGCAAATTATTTCCGCCCGCGAAAGGCATGGCGCCAACCAACAGCGCTGCCGATTTTCGTCTGCGATTGGAATCGATCGCTAACGGAGTTTCCACGCTTCGCGCGCAGTTCTCTCGCGGTTTAGAGACCTTGATGGCGGGTGTTGCGCTTCTCCTGCTGATGGCTTGCGCTAACGTGGCCGGTCTGCTGCTGGCGCGTTCCGCCACGCGAGCTCACGAGATGGGCATTCGCCTGGCTTTGGGAGCCAGCCCCGGCCGCATTGTGCGGCAACTGCTCACGGAAGGATTGGTGCTTTCGCTTTTGGGAGGCTTCGCCGGCATCCTGCTCACCATTGCCTGTCTGCCTTTGCTGGTGCGCGAATTGCCGCCCATTCGAGATCGGGCAGCCGTGCTGCAGCCGCTGGCCGTCCATGTTGTGCTCGACCTCCGCGTGCTGGGATTCGCTTTGGGTGCAACGGTTCTTACCGCGTTATTGTTCGGCTTGTCGCCGGCTCTGCGTTGTGCACGTTCCGATGTTGCGGGCGCATTGCGCGGCGGCCGAACCACCACGCGCCGTCTGCTGGCTGCCAATCTCATCGTCACGGCGCAAGTGGCCATCTGCACGGTGATCCTGATGGGGGCGGCGATGCTGGTGGGGACGCTGGAGCGAATGCGCTCCATGAATCCAGGGTTTGATCGCGATCGCATCGTCACCTTCACCATTGATCCCAGTCTCAGAGGCTACACGCTCCAGCAGAGCCGAATCTTCAGCCGGAGTCTCTTGCAGAAGGCGCGAGCGTTGCCCGGTGTGAGCTCAGCGAGCATTGCCATGCGCGCGCTAATGCGCGGGACCGGCGTGAAAGCCACTTTCGGCGCTGCCGGGACGCGAATCGGCCCGGCCGATTTTCTGAACAGCAGCCTGAATGAAGTCACGCCGGATTATTTCGACACCATGGGTATGCATCTCGTCTCCGGACGCGCGTTCAACTGGTTCGACCGGGATAGCGGGACGCCGCGCAAAGTGATCGTGAATCAAGCCTTCGTAAGGCGCTTTTTCCCAGGCAAGAATCCGTTAGGCGAGCGATTCGGATTCCCCGGCGCCGGAGGGATAGCCAGAGCCGACAGCGAGATTATCGGTGTCGTCAGTGACGCGAAATACCGCTCGCTGCGCGAACCGATTCCGCCGACGGTCTACAACCCGGTGGTCGATGGTTTCGATTCGGCTTTCATTCTGCACCTGCGCACCCCGGAAAGTCCGGAGTCGATGTTTGCACCGGTTCAGAAGATGCTGCGGTCGCTCGACGCCGAAATGCCAATCGTCGAAATGCAAACATTGCGCCAGGAAGTGGAAGCTTCGCTATGGCAGGAATATCTGCTGGCGTCGCTCTCGGCGGTCTTTGGCGCGCTGGCCGCCTTGCTTGCGAGCATCGGGTTGTATGGGGCGCTCGATTTTGCCGTGAAATCCCGCACACGGGAGATCGGCGTGAGGATGGCCTTGGGCGCGCGGCCCACGCGAATCATTGGCCTGTTTTCGCGTGAAACCTTACTCCTGACCGCGGCGGGCCTCACTCTGGGCTTTGGCGCCTACGCGGTGGCGGCCGTCTGGATACGTCGCGTCCTGTATGAAATTCGTCCCTGGGAGCCGCTCGCCGTCCTGGCGGTTGCTGTTCTCGTCGGTTTGATCGCCCTCATCGCGGCTGCTCCCGCGGCGATTCGCGCGGCGCGCGTGGATCCAGCCTCCGCTTTACGGGCCGAGTGACAAAGTGTTATAGTCCAGCGATGACACTGCGATCAGGTGTTTATATCGTACCGACCAATCGCTGGTATATAGAACGAACCGTCTGGCTGATCGCCGGCGTGGTTCTGTTAGCCAGCACAGCGCTGGCATTGTTAATGAATCCGCTATGGATCTTGGGAGTCACTGCTACGGGACTCATTTCCATCAATGTCGCCTTCACTGGCTTTTGCCCCGTGGGCAATCTGCTGCGCCTGTTTGGTTTCACGCCCATGCTTGGTTCGAAAACGCCCAAGCGCTGGAACCTATACTTCATGCAGACCGACCAATGGTATCTGGAGCGCCGCATTTACCTGGCGGTTGGAATCAATATTTCCATCGCGTCCATACTCATTCTGGCGTTCAGCCCATGGGTGACGTTGTTCACGCTCTTCGTGGGCGGAGCCATGGTGTGGTTTGCCGCCACTGGTTTTTGCGTCATGGCAAATGGGCTTTACTGGCTGGGCGCCGAGCCGCGCTTGAACCCGGAATCCATGCCGTCGGGCCGCTGCGCGGAATGCGGACTGTCGGGAGTCTGCATTGGCGGGCACAAGAAGCACGCGCTCAAAACCGCTACGGTGCTGATTCAGCCCTTGGCTGCGCCTACGGTGAAGAATTAGTGGTTGTGACTCAACTTGCGCTTCAGGTCGGGATAAAATTCCTTCAGCACATTGAACAGCGAGTCATAGCCGATCTGCACGCTCATGCGCGTGAACACTCCACCGATGCTGCGCTGGTCTTGAGGATAGTAAGTCATCGATAGCGCGCCGGACGTAAGGTTGCCCAGGAACTCAGAGGAGTTGAAGCGCGTCGTTCCGGAATCGCTGCGAGCGATCAGGATGCGCGAGAGCGCGTACGCCGTCCGTTTGAAGGCGCTGCCGTGTCCCAGCCGGTAATAACGCGGGTCCTCGTGCATCAAGCTTGGGAAGACACCAGCAACGAACAATTCGTTGGTGAACCCATCCGTGAAATCGGCGCCGTACCGCTTGGCGAAACCCATGGTGCCTTGCCCGTAGCCGGCCTTTTCGTTGGTGGCTTGCTCGATACTGGCCGTGATGCTGGTGAACACGAAAGTGAACGGGTCGAAGTAGTGCCCCACTAGCTCGAACTTCTCCAGCGGGCTGATGGCGGCAAAGGGCTGATCGGGATCGTTGACGGTTTTGTAGTTCGGAAGAACCTTGAACATGCGGTGATCGTCGGCGGCGTTATCCACTGCGGCCGAAGAGGAAGGCGCGGGTGCGAGAGATGCCGGATCCACGTCCTGGCAGGGGGCGCTTTTCGACAGCCCGCACAGCAACGCGGTGCAGAGGAACAGATGGAATTTCAGAATACCTTTATTCTACCTTGATTTGCGGGCCGTCCGAAGGGGGTAGTGCGCTAAATCTGTGTCCCTGACGTTATCGGGATTGGGCGATGTTCGCGGTGGAAGCCCAGCAGTACTCGCCAACGTGCAGCCCGCTCTTTACTTTAACGTAAGTGAGATTCAGCTTCTTGCTTAAGGGGCTATCGGCTGGAAGGTTCGCAGATTGCGGATCGCTGGGAACTATGCTCTGATACATCTCCACGCGGTCACCGGGCCTCAGGCTGATGATCTGATTGTCATCTCTGGGGCAGTCGTCCGAAGCGGTCATAATACCCGCCGTTGGCTCGTTCCTGGATTCGCCCAATCTCGAATGACAAGAGACCAACATCAGCACCATGAAGCTGCACGCGCACTTCAGCATCCGAACATCATACACCGTCGAAAGCTAATGGTAAGCTCAAAAGAAACGGGCATGTCTGAGATCCAGGAATTATTCCGAATCACGGAACTGAACCGACTAAGCTGCCGGTGTTCGCAGTGCAAAACCGAAATGCTCTTCGATGTGAAAACGGCGGCGTTCAAGGGTGCCGCTTGCCCGAATTGCGGAAATAATCTATACCCGCTGGCACAGCTTCTCGAAGCGTATCAAGCACTGTACAAAGAAGTGGTTAAGTCTAAGCTTGATATTCGCCTCCACACGGAAGCGACTGAGAGAGCGGCTTCAGGCAGTCTCAAGTAGTTCCCGCACGTTCCACACGTGATCGGCGATTCCCGCTGCCATCGCGGGCGTGACTCTAAGCGATTTGTGAACGCGGCAGAAATTGTAGAACGCGAACCAGCATGCGACAGCAGCCCAGTGATGCTCGAAGGTCTTGCTAAACGCATTCGTCAGGCGCGTGAATCGGCGCGTGCCCATCCGAACGCTGAGGTTCTGGCGTTCAATGATCGAAGTGCAAATGCGGTCGGGATCGGGGGTTCCGAATACTGGTACAACCTCCACGGACGCCACCTCAGCGGGGCTATAGCGCGCTTCGCCTTCTTGCGAGGACCGGTAGACCTTGATGAGTTGCGCGAATCCTGTAAGCCGGTCATGCAGCGTGGTCGTGACGGCGGATCTGTACGGGGCGAATCCATCGGTAGTGATTTGGAAAGCGGAGCGAGACGTGGCTTGGCGGATGCCCTCGACAAAGGCGTTCGTGGTGCGCTGATCGCGCTTACCAACGGCGATATTCAGAACGAGTTTGGAGTGGCGCTCAATCGCAACGAAAGTGTAGTTGTCTCCGAGATTCTGATCGTCTTCAGGTCGAACGCGCTTTTGCTTCTTGCCGATGAACGCCCAGAGTTCATCACACTCCACGTCGCGTACTTCCACGTTGCGGATCTTCTCGGCCATGATGCGTTCGCACTTCTCGCCCGCGAGCACCAGCAGCTTCAGGATCGTCGTGTGATGGACATCGGTAACACGCTCGACGGTAGAGACGGAATTCCCTTCGAGCAACAGCTTGAGGACCAGCTCGGCCTTCTCGATAGGCAGGTACATGCCGTCTAGCGGCTTCTCGCGCGGTTCAAGGAAGGTTTTTGAACACTGGCGGCATTGATACCGCTGGTTACCTTTGCGGTCATGTCCTTTGCGCTTACATTCGGTTCGGCAGTTGTGGCAGGTCACTGTGAAAACTCCTGTTGTTGAGTTCCACAGCCAAAAGCCGGATACTTGGGTTGAGGACCTGTGCGGCTTCGGCTGTGCAGATCGAAACCCCGGTAGCGGTTCCAGCCGTTACTGGGGTTTGTTGCTTCATGATTAATTATACGTACTCCCCCTACGTAGGTCAACAGAAAAGTACTTGCTATTCGTAGTGGCCCTACGTATACTTAGGCCATGGCAAAGAAGCTCCCTCCAGAGATCCGAGAGTTTTTCGTCAGGATGGGCAAGAAGGGCGGCGCGTCGGGCGGTCACACGCGGGCTGCTAATATGACCGCCGAACAGCGGAGCGAAGCATCGCGCAAGGCTGTCCAGGCGCGATGGGCGAAAAAGAAGAAAACGGCTGATTGAATCGGGGGACTGGGTATTTCCCCTTAGGTCCCCACGATGCTTAACGCCGGGGCTTGCGCCCCGCTATACTGGAATTTCAAGGGTGATCGCGAAATCACCGAGTTCGAGTCGGATCTCCGCCTTGCCCTTGTTCCGGCGGATGCTTAATCTCATCCCTGCCTCCTTTCTAGGCCCGATTCGTTACAGCGGATCGGGCCTTTGCTGTCGATTCCAGCCTAAGGCACAGACACGCGGCGACTGTCCGCAATTGTCGCTGTTCGTCTAGATTAGATGTCTACTTTTGTCTACTCTTGTCTGTCTTTCTTTTGAGAGAGCAACTGCAAGAGATCTTTGCTTTTGAAGCGTTTGCGAGTGGGAGGACCAACCGGAGCAATGAGCCCGCGCCTCACGTGTCTGTCTAACGTGCGTTCGCTCACTCCGAGGGCTTGAGCGGCAATTTTCCGGCTCACGGTAGCGGGAGTTTTCAGGAGGGCAGGATTGGGCTGGAGGTTTTTGCGCGTCGTTTTGGTGGGAGCCTCGCTAACCGGAATAGCTGAAGCGCGAACTGCCTTTTTAAGCCTCCTGCCCTTCCACTCATTGATGGGACCTTGGAGCCATCGAGTCAGTACCTCGATAGGAATGTCGGGAACCCATTTTTGCTTGGCTCTCAGTGCGTGAACCATCATGGGAATCATGTTCTCCAGCACGTCAAGCGGCGTTGCCGCGTGCACTACTTCCGCAGCAATGGCGTGATATGCAGCGTGGAAATGACCCGTAGTGTGGCTGGAAGGATCGCTCGGAGCATATGCCCCTTGACGCAAGCGGCCATCCACGATGAGCAACTGAGCTACGATGCGCGTCGCCGCCGCGTGACCGATCTCTATCGTTAGCCCAAGCTCGCGCAGCTCCGTTACGGGATCGTCCATCGCTCCCTTTGCGATGCCCTATGGTTGGAATAGCCGCCAGCAAGGTAGGGTTCCCTGCTTGTCGCCTGGCCGGGCTAGGCGGCTATCAGCAGTTTAGCAGCGAGACCGTTTAGAATGGTTCTGTCCATTAAAGCGCACACGAGGAGGCTTCCGAAATGGTTGCAATCATCAGCGGCAGGAATGGAGAGCTGAGGGCGGAGGAGACACGAGGCAGTTCCGAGCCCGATCTGGGCAGCGAGGAATGGGTCAGTGATGTGGCCGCAGACTTGTCTGAAGCCCAAAGGAAACTTTCTGAAGCGCGTGGCATGGCCCATCCCGATTCATTGTGACTGACGAACAGCAGCGTTTGGCATACCGAGTCATAGATGCCCTAGAAGAAGCGACTGCGAAGATAGAACGAGAAAAGCTGTCGCACACCGAGCCCAACAGCCAAAGCCTCGCCGCGCTGCAAGACATCCAGGGATCAATCAATAAGGCTTTGAAAGCCCTGCTCGACATTTCAAAGTGAGACCCGATGCCCGATCAGCCGCATACCTGCCGTTATTGTGGAGAGCCCTTCATTTCACAGCTCGGGAAACCGGGTTATGTTGATGAGTGCCCACAATGTCTTCATGAGCGGACGCGTCCGAAAGTTCCCATCGACTTCGCCGCTCAATTCCTGACTCGTTTTCCCGAGCGGAAGAAGGCCTTTAAGGAACTCCGCAAGAGCCTTGGGATTGATGAGACCAAGGTCTTTGAAGCCATGACTGATCAGTTGAACAAGTCAGGGACACACATTTAGCGCACTACCCCGAAGGGACTCACCGGCTCAAGCCAGTCTGCCGCCCGTTTGCCCGGTCTTCAGAGCCGAAGCCTCCGCCGTCTTCTCCGGCAGCCGTTCAATCCTCACGCGCGCGATGCGATTGTAATCCATCGCCAGAATGGTGAACTTGCGGCGGCCGTATTCCACCGAATCAGTCGGCTTGGGAATGTAGCCCAACTGAAAGAGCAGGAACCCGGCCAGCGTTTCAAAGCCGGCATCGCCGGGCAGCTCCAGGCCGTATTGCGTGTCCAGATCGCGGATCGTGATGGTGCCATCCACCTCGATGCTGGGAGCTTCGGTTGTGGGGCGCGGGCGCTTCACATCGTGCTCGTCGCCGATCTCGCCGAAAATCTGTTCGAGCGCATCTTCCAGCGTCACCAGGCCGGCGATGGTGCCGAACTCATCCACCACGATCGCCATGTGGATGTGGGTTTCGCGAAATTCGTCGATCAGGTCGTTTAACGCCTTGGTCTCCGGCACCACCAGCGGCTTGCGCAGCACGCGCGAGAGGTGAAACGGAGGCAGCGGACGCCGCTTGGAATTTGCGATGCGGCGCTCCTCCCAGATCCGCATCATGTCCTTGTAGTGGACATAGCCGATAATGTGCTCCGGGCTGCCATCGTACACCGGCAGGCGCGAGTACTCGTGCTCGCGCATGCGCCGCAGCACCTGATCCAGGCCGGCGTCCACCGAAACCGAAACGATGACGTTGCGCGGCACCATGATTTCGCGCGCATAGTAATCGGAAAGCTCCAGCAGCGCCTGAATGGCGTCTTCTTCGAAGCGGTGCAGATGCCCTTCGCGACGGCTGGAGCTGACGATGAATTTCAGCTCTTCGGCCGAGTGCCCTCCGCCGCTATGACCGCTGCGCAACCCCATCCAGCGCGAGACGGCGGCGGCCGATCCCTCGGCGAAGAAGGTGAAAGGCGACAGCAGCCGCGAGAGCAGCACTAATACAGGAGCCACCAAGACCGCCAGCCGGTCGGCCTTTTCGATCGCCAGATTTTTCGGCACCACCTCGCCGAAAACGATGTGCGCATAGCTGATGAGCAAGAAGGCGATCCCGAAGCTCACAACGTGCCACACGGCTTCCCAGCGGGGCGCCAGGATGGGATGAAGCAACGCCTGCAGCAGTTGATAGACCGTATTTTCTCCGGCCCATCCCAGGCCGAGACTGGCCAGCGTGACGCCGGCTTGGGTGAGCGAAAGCAGCCGCGACGGGTTGGCCAGCAGATTCAGCGCGGCCTGCGCCCCGGCCTGTCCCTCCTCGGCCAGCGTGCGCAGGCGGCTTTTGCGAACCGAAATCAGCGCCACTTCCGACGTCGCGAAGAAGGCATTCAGCAGCAGCACGGCGGCCAGGATTACGAAACGATAAGCCATACGCGCGCTAAATCACGGCGTTGAAACAGCGGTACGGTAGAATCGTCCCAGTGCTTTTCGGAAGAGCCCTGAAGTTCATCAACTTGAGCATAGCGGTTTTGCTGGTGCTGGTTCTGGCGGCTATCTATTGGGTTGCTTATCGGCCTCTGCCGCAGACCTCCGGCCAAATCGATGCGCCGGTTTCCGCTCAGGCCAGCATCGCGCGCGACGCTTTGGGAGTGCCCCACATCACAGCCGGCGGATGGGAAGACGCGATTTTCCTGCAAGGCTACGCGACGGCGCAGGATCGCTTGTGGCAGATGGACGTGTTGCGGCGTCTGGCAGCCGGGGAGCTGTCGGAAGTTTTCGGCGCATCCACGCTCGAATTGGATCGCGAATCCCGGCGGCTGCGGACGCGGCACATCGCCGAAGAGCATGCCCGCGCGCTTCCGCCAGCCGACCGCGCGATCTTTGCGGCATACGCGCGAGGAGTGAATTATTTCATCGAAACGCATCGCAACGCGCTGCCGCTCGAATTCACTCTGCTGCGCTACGATCCGCGACCCTGGAGCATCGTGGACAGCCTGTTATGCGGGTTGCAAATGTATCGTAGCCTCACCGTCACGTGGCGCGAGCAACTGCGCAAGTGGGCGATGCTGGAGGGCGGCGATCCGGCGAAAGTGGCGCTGTTGTATCCGGCGCGCGCGGGGGGAGAATTTCAACCCGGCTCCAACGCCTGGGTGGTTTCGGGTAAGTTCACCGCTAGCGGCAAGCCGATTCTTGCGAACGATCCGCACCTGGAGTGGTCCATCCCCGCGGTGTGGTATCAGGTGCATCTCAAAGCGCCCGGCCTAGACGTCACTGGCGTATCGCTGCCCGGTGTCCCTGCAGTGATCATCGGCCATAACGAGAAGATCGCTTGGGGAGTGACGAATCTCGGGTTCGACGTGGAAGATCTATACATCGAAAAGATCGATCCTGAGACCGGCCGGTACGTGTTCCATGGACAAGTGGAGCAGGCCCGCTCGGAATTGGATTGGATTCGCGTGAAGGGCGCGCAGGCCCGTCGAGTTCCGCCAGTGGGTGACGCGGCACGGCCCGGTTGCCTTTGTCGATCATGGCCGTTGGATCGCGCTGCGATGGGCGGCGGCCGAACCGGACGGATTCACATTTCCTTTTCTCGATCTGGATCGGGCGG
This sequence comes from Bryobacterales bacterium, assembly GCA_963735145.1. Taxonomy (GTDB): domain Bacteria; phylum Acidobacteriota; class Terriglobia; order Bryobacterales; family Bryobacteraceae; genus Palsa-89. Next base: position 1,074,726 of record CAVTJS010000005.1, read on the forward strand.
GCAACTGGAAAGAGTTCACTGCCGCACTGGCGCGTTATCCCGGTCCCGGCCAGAACTTCGTTTACGCCGACGTGGACGGCAACATCGGGTATCAAGCGGCCGGCCTGCTTCCTGTTCGCAAGAATTTCGATGGCGACGTGCCGGTGGACGGCGCGAGCGGCGAGTTCGAATGGGAGGGCTTCATTCCTTTCGATCAACTGCCGGAGTTTTATAATCCGCCGCGCGGCTGGATTGTTACCGCTAATCAGAATCCGTTTCCCGAGAATTATCCTTATCGCGTGAGCGGAGAATTTGGGTCGCCGTATCGTTCGTGGGAGATTCGCGACCGGCTGCTCGCGCATGCCGGATGGAAGCCGGAAGCAATGCTGGCGGTGCAAAAAGACGTTTACTCCTCGTTCTCGATGTGGCTAGCGCGCCAGATAGTGGCGGCGTACGATCGCAAGAAGCCGGCCCAGCCGGAGTTGATGCAGGCGGTGGCATTGCTTCGATCCTGGAACGGGCAGATGGAAAAGCTGACTCCGGCGCCGCTCGTGATCACGCTGGCCTACAACCAATTGCGGATTGCGGCTGTTCGAGCGGCGTGGCCGGGCGCCGCGGACACGGACATTTACCGCCCCTACATGGCGCCCGCGGCCATTCAGAGAATTGTCGATTCGGGGGGCCAGGGCTTTTTTCGCGATCGAGACGACGCATTGCTGGCGGCGCTGGCCGCGGGGATCGAGGAAGGCAAGCGGACGCAAGGCAGCAACCTGGCGAAATGGGATTATGGCCGCTACAACTTGCTCAGCATCAAACATCCGGTAGGCAGCGAATTGCCTGTGTTGGGAACTTATTTCAACATCGGGCCGGTGGAGATGAGCGGTTCAGGGACTACCATCAAGCAGACGTCGGCGCTGCTGGGACCATCCATGCGATTCGTCGCGGATCTGGGGAATTGGGACGGATCGTTCAACAACATTGATATCGGGCAGTCCGGGCAAATTCTATCGCGGCATTGTAAGGACGAGTGGGATGCGTATTACGTTGGCCGAAGCTTTCCCATGCAATTTGAGAAGGTGGATGTGAAAGACACGCTTGTGGTGCATCCGAACTGAACCGCGCGCGTGAGCAAGCGCAGCCTCAGGCGATCGTAGGCTCAGGCAGCGCTTGCTTGGCGCGCTGTTTGCTGCGCTGCAGCTTGGCGAGAATGGCGGCCATGTAGGTGTAAAAGACCGGCGTCAGGTATAGTGTCACGAGTTGCGAGAAGAGCAAACCGCCCACCACAACCAAGCCGAGCGGCTGCCTCGCCTCACCGCCTGCCCCATACCCGAGAGCGATGGGCACCGCGCCCAGGAGCGCAGCCATGGTGGTCATCATGATGGGCCGGAAACGAATCAGGCAGCCCTCGTAGATGGCCTTCATCGGCGTGAAATCCTGGTTGCGTTCAGCTTCGAGAGCGAAATCGATCTGCATGATCGCGTTCTTCTCCACGATGCCGATCAGCATGATGAGTCCCACGAACGCGTAGATGTTTAGGTCCATGTGGAACAGATACAGCGTGATCAATGCGCCGAAGCCGGCCGAAGGCAGTCCGGAAAGAATGGTGAGCGGGTGGATGTAGCTTTCGTACAGGATGCCGAGCACGATGTACACCACCAGGATGGCGACAATCAGCAGAACCCACAGATTGCCGAGGGAACTTTCGAACGCTTTGGCCGCGCCTTCAAAGTCGGTGGTGATGCCGGCCGGCAATGTTTGCTCTGGCGAGGTCCTGCACCTTTGACACCACGCTGCCGAGCGATGCGCCGGGCTTCAAATTGAACGAGACCGTCACGGCGTTGAGCTGGCCGTAATGGTTGATGGTCTGCGGTCCGGTGTCCTGGTGCAGTTTGGCCAGCGTGTCGAGCGGGATCAACGGGCCGTTGGAGGACTTGAAATACAGCAGCGACAGCGCGTGAGGATCGGCCTGATACTGCGGCTTTAGTTCCAGCAGCACCTTGTATTCGTTAATGGCCGCGTAAATCGTCGAGACCCAGCGCGGGCCGTATGCGTCGTAGAATGCGTTTTCGATGGCGTCGGCGTTCACTTGCAGCGCCGCGGCTTTATCGCGATCGATGGTGACGTTTACTTGCGGAGCCAGGATCGCCAGGTCGCTGGTGACGTCTTCCACCTCGGGCAGCTTTTCGATTTCACGTTGCAGCTTCGCCGCTCCGGCGTATAGCTCGTCCTTGTCGGGCGACTGCATGGAGAACTGATACAGGCTTTTCGTGACCTGGCCGCCGATCCGGATGGTGGGCGGATTCTGCAGATAGACCCGCATGCCCGGGAAATTGGAAAGCTTGCGGCCGCAAATCCGCGATGATGTCGTTCACCAACTGCTTACGCTCGGAGCGCGGCTTCAGATGCACCACCAGCTCGCCATAATTGGGGCCGCCCAGACGTGGAGGCGGACGTGCCGCCCACGGTGGACATCAAGCGCCTGGACATCGGGGTTGGTGCGGAACACCTCGGCCACGCGTCTTCTGATAATCCACCATCTGATAGTAGGAAGTGCCTTGCGCGGCTTCGGTGACGGCGTAGATCTGGTCGGTGTCCTGATCGGGAATGAAGCCCTTGGGAATGTTGACGAACATGATACACGGTAGCCGCCAGCACCAGCAACGAAGCGGCCATCGTGACGCCGCGATGGCGCAGCACGCATTTGCAGCGTGTAGTCGTAGACGCGCAGCATAGCCTTCGAAGAATCGTTCCGTGATGCGGTAGAACCAGGCTCGCTTCTGCTCCTCGGGCGAGCGCAGGAAGCGCGAGCACAGCATGGGCGTGAGCGTTACCGAGACGACGCCCGAAATCAGAATGGCGACGCAGATGGTGACGGCGAATTCACGGAACAGCCGGCCCAGGATTCCGCCCAGGAACAGCACGGGAATGAAGACCGCCGCCAGCGACAGCGTCATCGAAACGATGGTGAAGCCGATTTCCTTCGATCCCGCGAGCGCCGCCTGCAAGCGGCTTCTCGCCCATTTCCATGTGCCGGAAAATATTTTCCAGCATCACGATGGCGTCGTCCACCACGAAGCCGACCGAAAGAATCAGCGCCATCATGGACAGGTTGTCCAGGCTGTAGTGCAGCAGATACATGATGGCGAACGTTCCGATGATGGAGAAGGGCAGCGCCAGGCTGGGAATCACGGTGGCCGAAACGTTGCGCAGGAACAGGAAAATCACCATGACCACCAGGCCGAGCGTCAGCAGCATGGTGAACTGCGACGTCTTTGTAGGATTCGCGGATGGTGTCGGAGCGGTCGTACAGAATGTCCATCTTCACCGACGGCGGGATTTCGGAGCGAAACGTCGGCAGCAGGTTCTTCACCGCGTCGGTAACGGCGATGGTGTTGGTTCCGGGCTGGCGCTGAACGCCCAGGATGATGGCGCGCTGCGTGCCTTGTTTGGTGTAGAACCAGGAAGCCGTTTTGTCGTCCTCCACGCTGTCGATGACATTGCCGAGCTGCTCCAGCCGCACCGGCGATCCGTTGCGATAGGCGACGATCAATGGCCGGTATTGCGCGGCGCTCATCAACTGCCCGGTGGCTTGCAGCGTGAACGCGCGCTGCGGTCCGATGATGCTCCCGGTGGGCAGGTTGACGTTCCAGCTGGACAGCGCGGTCTGAACTTCATTGATGCCGATCTGGCGGGATGCCAGCAGCGTGCGGGTCCACCTGCACGTGCACCGCGTATTTCTGCGCGCCCAGCACCTGCACCTGCGCGACGCCGGAGACCATGGAGATGCGCTGGGCGATGCGCGTTTCGGCGTATTCATCCAGGGTCCACAGTGGCAGCGTTTGCGAAGTGATGGCGAGGTAGAGGATGGGCTGGTCGGCCGGGTTTACCTTGGTGAACGTGGGCGGCGTGGGCATGCCCGTGCGGCAGCAGACGGGCGGCCTGCGTGATGGCGGACTGCACGTCCACCGCCGCGCCGTCCAGGCTCTTGTTGAGCACGAATTCAAGGGTGACCTGCGTGGAGCCGAGCGAGTTGGTGGACGTCATCGAATCCAGGCCCGCGATGTTCGAAAACTGGTTTTCGAGCGGCGTGGCTACCGCCGACGCCATGGTGTCGGGACTCGCGCCGGGCAGGCTCGCGGTGACCAGCAGCGTGGGAAAGTCCACGTTCGGCAGATCGCTCACCGGCAGCGAGCGGTACGCCACCAGTCCGAACAGCGCGATGGCGGCCATCATCAGGCTGGTGGCGATGGGCCGGCGTATGAATGTTTCCGAGAAGTTCATCTAGACCGGCCCCCTCACGGTCGCGAAGATGCATTCGGGATTCTGTACCGCGCGCGTCAGCAAGCGGATGTCTGTGGAATTAGTCGGCGCCAACTTGTGCTCCCGCGGGTAATCCCGTAACTTGGTGCTTCCGCCGCCGGGCCCAGGCCAACACGGAAGCCATGTAAGTGTAGACCACCGGCGTTAAATACAGCGTGATCAATTGCGAGAAAAGCAGCCCGCCGACCACCGCCAATCCCAGGGGACGGCGCGATTCGCCGCCCGCGCCATAGCCTAGCGCCACCGGCACGGCGCCCAGTAGCGCGGCCATGGTGGTCATCATGATGGGCCGGAAACGGATGAGGCAGCCTTCATAAATCGCTTCCACCGGCGTCTTGCCTTCCTTGCGCTCGGCTTCCAGGGCGAAATCGATCTGCATGATCGCGTTCTTTTTCACGATGCCGATGAGCATCATCAATCCGACGAACGAATAGAGGTTGAGATCCACGTGAAAGATCATCAGGGTGAGCAGCGCGCCCACGCCGGCCGAAGGCAGCCCGGAAAGAATGGTCAGCGGATGAATATAGCTTTCATACAACACGCCGAGCACGATGTAAACGACGAGAATCGCGATGATCAGCAGCAGCGTCAGGTTCTTGAGTGAACTCTGGAAGGCCTGCGCCGTACCTTCGAAATTCGCGTTCATGTTGGCGGGCAGCACGCGCCGCGCGGTCTCTTGCACCATTTTCACAGCGTCGCCCAAAGCCACCCCGGGCTTGGCGTTGAATGAAACTGTAACGGAGGGGAACTGGCCCGAGTGATTGATGCTTTGCGCGCTCGCAGCTTCCTTGAGCGATGCGAAATTACTGAGCGGCACCAGTTGTCCGGCAGGGGTTTTGAAGTAAAGCTTGCGCAGATAATCCGAAAATTCCTGGTATTTGGGCGAAACCTCCAGCAGGACTTTGTACTGGTTGGTGGGCGCATAGATGGTAGACGACCAGCGCGGGCCGAAGGCGCTGTACAGAGCCGACTCGATCTGATTGGCGTCCAGGCCGAGCGCGGCCGCACGGTCCCGGTCGATGTCCAGGTTCACTTGCGGATTCTTCACCTGCAAGTCCGTGGTTACGTCGATCAACCCGGGCAGCTTGGCGATCTCGCGTTCCAGCTTCTGCGCCTGTGCATAAAGTTCGTCCGTATCGGGACCTTGCAGCGTGAAATCGTAGGCGGATTTCGTCTGATGGCCTCCGAAGCGCAAGCTGGGCGGCGCCACCAGGAACACGCGAACGCCGGGGAATCGCGACAACTTGGGACGCAGCTCGTCAATCACCTGGGTCAGGGACAGCGCGCGCATTTTACGCGGCTTCAACTGCGTCCAGAAACGGGGAGTGTTGGTGGTGTCGGCCTGCGCCATGAACGAGTCGATATTCGGATCGTGGCGCATGATGGCGGAGACTTGTTGCACGTAATCCACCATCTTGTAGTACGAAGTGCCTTGCGCGGCTTCGAGCGTCACCATCATCGAATCGTTGTCTTCGTCCGGCATGAAGCCCTTGGAGACCGCGCCAAACAGGTAGATGGTTGCGCCGATCAGGATGAAGAACACCGCGGCCATCGCGTAATGCTGCTTCAACACCACGCGCAGGCTGCGTTTGTACCCGTTCGACATGGAATTGAAGAAATGTTCCATGCCACGGCTGAACCAGGACTGCTTCTGCTGTCGCGGGTCTTTCAAAAAACGGCTGCACAGCATGGGCGTCAGCGTGATGGAGACCAGGCCGGAAATAAAGATGGCCGTGCAAAGGGTGACCGCGAATTCCTTGAACAGGCGGCCGATAATGCCGCCCATAAACAGCACAGGAATGAAAACCGCGCCCAGTGAAATGGTCATGGACACGATGGTGAATCCGATCTCGCGCGAGCCGCGCAGCGCCGCATCGAACGCCGTCTCGCCCTTTTCCATGTGGCGGACAATGTTTTCCAGCATCACGATGGCGTCGTCCACCACGAAGCCGATGCAAAGAATCAGCGCCATCATCGAGATGTTGTCCAGGCTGTAGTTGAGCAGGTACATCACCGCGAAAGTGCCCAGGATGGAGAAGGGCAGCGCCATGCTCGGGATCAGCGTGGCGGAGGCGTTTCTGAGGAACAGAAAGATCACCGCGATCACCAGACCAAGCGTGATCGCCATGGTGAACTGGATGTCGCGGAACGACTGGCGAATGTTGCCGGAACGGTCGCCGCGGATGGTCAGCTTCACGGACGGCGGCAGATGGGTCTGCAGTGACGGCAGCACGCGCCTGATCTCGTCGCAGATCTGGATAGTATTGCTGCCGGCCTGGCGCATGACGCCTAATTGGACCGCGCGTTCCACGTGATTCGGCGTGTTGGCCCACGATGCGTTCTTATCGTTCTCGATGCTGTCGATCACATTGGCCACTTCGCCCAAACGGATGGGCGCGCCATTGCGCCACGCCACCACCAGCGGCCGATAATCCTCGGCATGCATGAGCTGGCCATTGGCTTGGATGTTGTAGGCGGTGTGCGCTCCGTACAAGGTGCCGACAGGAGTGTTGACGTTCCAGCCGTTCAAAGCGCTGTCGATTTCATTCAGCCCGAGTTGCTTGGCATTGAGCTTGTCCGGATCCACCTGCACCCGGACCGCATACTTGGTGCTGCCCCACACCTGCACCTGAGCGACGCCCGAGACCATCGACAGGCGCTGAGCCACCAAAGTCTCGGCATATTCGTCAATAGACCACAGCGGCAGTGTCGCGCTGGTGAGCGCCATAAACATGATGGGTTGGTCCGCGGGATTGGCCTTCTTGAACGACGGCGGCGCGGGCAATCCTGCAGGCAGTAGCGGCGTGGCTTCGGAGATTGCAGTTTGCACGTCCACCGCTGCGCCGTCGATATCGCGATCCAGATCGAATTGCAGGCTAATTTGCGTATTGCCGGTGGAACTCGTCGACGTCATCGAGTCCAGACCGGCGATGCTGGTGAATTGCCGCTCCAGCGGCGTGGCAACGGCCGACGCCATGGTGGTGGGATCGGCTCCGGGCAATCCCACTTGTACCTGGATCGTCGGAAAATCCACGCTCGGCAGATCGCTCACGGCCAGGCCGCGATAAGCCACCACGCCAAACAGCGCGATGCCAGCCATCAGCAAACTGGTGGCAATGGGCCGGCGAATGAAGACCTCTGAGATATTCAAGCGCGGCGCTCCTTAGCTGGTTTTAGTGGGCGGCGGGATGCCGATTGCGGGCGCTTCCCGGCTTTCCTGCACTTGTACGTGGCTGCCCGGGGTAAGCCGGAGCTGTCCCTCGGTAACCACAGTTTCCCCGGGCTCAAGTCCCCGGTCGATCACCAATTCCTGATCCACGCGCGTGCCGGTTACTACCGGGCGCATCTCGACGGTTCGGTCCTGCTTCACGACGTAAACGAACTGGCCGTCCTGTCCCGTCTGCACCGCCTGATTGGGAACCACCGTGGCGTGGGGCCGCGTGGTCAAGCCCAAAGTCACGCGTACAAATTCGCCCGGCCACAGCCGGTTGGCGGCATTTTGAAAAGTGCCCTTGAGTTTAATTGTCCCGGTTGTGGCGTCAACCGAATTGTCGATGAAAGTGAGCACTCCCGATTCCTGGTTCGTCGCGTCGGCCTGCGGAGCGGCTTGCACTTTCAGTTGGCCTTGCCCCATGTAGCGCTTGATGTCGCTCAGTTCGGCTTCGGGCACCGAGAACGTCACGTAAATGGGCTGGACTTCGGTGATGGTCATCAGGTCGCTGGTGTTGGCGGCCACCACGTTGCCTTGTTTGACGGCGATGCTGCCGGTGCGGCCGTCAATGGGCGACGTGATGGTGGTGTAGCTCATCTGCACGGTCGCGGTATCCACGGCCGCTTTCGACGCCACGATCTGGGCGCGAGCGCTCTCGATGGCGGCTTTGTCGGCCAGCACGGTTTGCGAAAGCGCATCGGCGCTGGAACGCATCTGATCCGTCTGCTCCCGCGAGACCACGCCCTGTTCGAACAATCCGCTGTACCTTTTCGCCTGATCCTGCGCGTACTTTTCATTGGCGACATCGCGAGCTAGGTTCGCTTGCGCCTGGCTCAGCGCCGCGGTATCGCGCGCCAGGTTCGCTTGCGCCTGGCTGAGCGCGGCTTCGAACGGCCGGGCGTCGATGGTGAAGAGCAGATCGCCCTTCTTGACGGAGTCGCCTTCATGGAATGAGACCTTGGTCAGCTCGCCGCCCACTTGCGCCTTCACCGTGATGGTGGAGTAGGCTTCCACATTTCCGATCACGTCCACGTTGATGGGGACGTCGCGCTGGGACACCGTGGCGACAACCACCGGAACTGGTCCGCCGTCGCCAGGCCGTCCGCGGGCGCCAGCCTTCACGGTCGATTTGCTACATCCGCCGGTGGCGAGCAACAGGGCAAGCGTCAACGTCGCGACAGCCAGCTGCGAAAATGTTTTCACTATATTCATGGAGTTGCCGCTTCTTCAGGCGAGCGCCTGCATACAAGATTGAAGAAAGGGCGCGCGCCTCACCCGAAAGGTTACCGGGCCAACAGAATTATCTGCAAGTATACCTTAGTGTTACGAGAGCTCAGGTTAGCGCTCCGCCGGCCCGAATTGCAGCGCGGCGCTCTCGCTGTCACAGGGCTGTAATCGGTGCCCACTATGCTAAATAAAATGGCCAAGCTGGAATTCAACAAAATCCTGCTAATCGCCATCGTCACGGTGAGTCTGGGTGTCGTCGCCGGCCTGGCAATTATGTTCGTCCAGGGGGCCAAGACGCAGCGTCTTACTTTGGCGGCCGGATCCCGCAGCGGGGAGAGCTTCATTCTGGGCGACGCGCTGCAAAAAGTGGTGGAGCGCCATTATCCGAAAGTTCGGATCACGCTTCTCGAGACCGGCGGGACCGTCGAGAATCTGCAGATGTTGGATGACGGACGCGCGCAACTGGCCGCCGCGCAGGCCGATGTTTTGCCCGGACCCAAGGCAAGGATTCTTGCGATTTTGTACGACGACACGTTCCAACTATTGGTGTCGAAGGATGCGCGCTACCAGAGTTTCGCGGATTTGCGAGGCGCGCGAATCGCGCTGGCGGAAACGGGAGGACAGTTTCAATCGTTTCTGCGCGTGGGGGAACATTTCGGTCTGCGCGAGGGGGATTTCCGTTTTGTCGGTTCCGATGACGAGGCTGCCGACGATGCGTTCGTGCGTGGACAGGCGGACGCGATCTTCCGCGTGCGCGCGCTGGGGAGCCCAGCCATCCAGAAACTGGTTGCATCCGGAAAGGTCCGCTTCATTCCGATTGAGCACGCGGCGGCGATGAAGATCAAGCAGCCGGCGTTTGAGTCCGCCGTGATTCCCGAGGGAGCTTACTTGGGAAACCCGCCGGTGCCGCCCAAAATCTGCCCACCGTTGCAGTGCATCGCACGCTGCTGGCGCGTGATAGCGCAAACCAAGCGGCGGTACGGGCCATAACGCAGGTGCTGAGCGAGCGCCGGCAGGAGATCATGCAGGAGATTCCGGACAAATTCGCGGAAGTGCGTCTGCTGCTTGCACAGGTGCGACGGCCCGAAACGCAAGCCGGCCTGGGACCTCCGCCGCATCCGGGCGCGGTCAGTTTTTATGACAAAGACAAGCCGTCGTTCTTGCAAGCGAATGCGGATTATGTGGGGCTGATGCTGACTCTGGGCTTGATGGTGGCTTCCTGGATCTGGGAACTGAAGCGCTGGATGCAACGGCAGCAGAAGAACGCCGCCGACCTGTATAGCAACCGGGCGGTGGCGCTGATGGCTTCGGCGCAAGAGGCAAGTTCACTGGCGTCGTTGGAAGATATATGGCGCGATTTACTGTCGGTTCTGGCGGAAGCCGTTCAAGATCTGGACACGGACAAACTGTCCGAGGAGTCCTTCAACTCTTTTCGATCCATTCTGCAGATTGCGATGGATGTAACCCGGGACCGGCGCGCTATTTTAACCACCGCCACCGCGAACCGCGCAGCCAGTGCCGCTCCGATGGGTGCAAGTTAGTTACTTTCCGTCGCAAAATGCGCACTTTTGACGGGCCCTGGCCTTGCTGGATGGCGAAAGGGCAATGCGGAAGTTGGAGGTTTGTCGGAACTGCTGCGCCGGGGCGAGCCGAGCGCCACGCTGCGCATTAGGCGCGAGCCACCACCAGCGCCTTGCCGATGTTGATCAGATTGTCGGCGAGTACCCCCAGCCCGACCCATCGCTTCATGCCTTCTACTCCGCGATACAGACACCGCCGCAAACCGTGCCGTCGCTTGACCACGCTGATTCGCCCTTCACAACCGGTCCGCCAAGCTTGTGCCTTCTTGAACCACCGACTCTTCTCCAACTTCTTGCGCTCCGGGCTGTGCGTGTTGCGATTCGGCACCGCCACCCACTTCACACCCATTGCTTCGACTGCGCGCTCCTGCGCTTGCGAATAATATCCTGCGTCGGCCGTCACCAGCCGGGGAATGCGTCCAAGTATTCTCTGGTGCGTTGCCACTGCGCCCTGCAGTAGCTCGCGGTCACTCGGCCTTTGGTCGAAAACGTCGTAGTGCGTGATGATCTGATTCTCCGCTTCCTGTAATTGCACCAGCTTGCCGAACTCAGTTGGCTTGCTCGCCTTGCCCTTGCGAATGATCTCGGTGTGCGCCTCAAAGATACTGACGATCTTGCCTGGCAACTGGGTCAGTCCTTCGAAGATTCGCGCCTTAGTCTGTTTCAGCACTTGCCGCATCCGCGTTGAGACCGCCGATAAACCATCGCTCAGCCCCCGCAGTCCTTTCTTCCGCCGAGCGGGCATCTGCTCTATCTCCGCCATCACCCGCTTGGTGTCGTTGAGGATCTGCCGCGAAAGGCGCAGCAACTCGCGGTACTCTTTCTTCCGCTTTTCCTCGCCTTCCGGTCCCCTGTGTCGGCTCGCTGTCGCGATCGCGATCGTGCGCCTATTTACGCTTCGCATCCGGTCTCGCACCTTACGCTTCAGTTTTCCACCAGCCTTCTGCTCGATCTTCTTCATCGTCCGCGTCAGCACGCGTGCGCCGTCGCCGAGCAAGCTCGAATCGGTGGGGTAATGAATATTGGTCTCCACCACAGTGGTGTCCACGCGCATTTTCCGGCCACGCACCACGCCCTCTGCCTGTGCCATGCCGACCAGACGATCATGCAGCTTGGCGATCACTTCGCCGCCCAATGCCTGCGCGATCCGGGCCAGAGTTTTCGCGTCCGGCACTTTCCCCAGCCCAATCCGTGTGAAGTCCCGATAGGCCAGGTTCATCTTCACTTCGCGCTCCAGCGTGTCAAAACTCCAGTTCCGTACATGCTTCAACAGCAGCAGCCGCAACGCCGTCTCGGCTGGCGTTTGCGAACGGCCGCGCGTCGCGCTGTGCTCGTGCCGCTCGCCTTGCGCTTGGTAGACCAGGTCGACCAGTTCCTCGTCCTCCAACAACCGATCCGCTTCCACCATCCAGGGCTCCCACAACGCGCGGACATCTTCGTCCACCACGCCTTCCCACAGCGTCCGTTCTCCTTGTTTGCGTCGAGTCATGTCCCATTCTGCGGGCAGATCGAAACAAGTTCAATAGTGAATGTTCTGGCTCGAATTCGCCGCGCCAGATACCACCAGATGCGGCTCAGCGCGCTCTATTTTGCGACGGAAAGTAGTTAGCTACTCGGTCCGGGCCTTGCTGTCGATCAGCCGCTGGATGCCGGCCAGGAACTCTTCCACTTTCTGCGCTCCCTGATCGGCGTGTTTGCGATTGCGCACCGAAACGGTGCCCTCCTGCGCCTCGCGATCGCCCACCACCAGCATGTAGGGAATCTTCTGCAATTGCGCCTCGCGGATTTTGAGGTTCACCTTTTCCTTGCGATCGTCCAATTCGACGCGCAGCCCGGCGGCTTTCAATTGATCGGCCACCTTTTGCGCGTACTCCGCGTGCCGATCGGTGATCGGCATCACCACCGCTTGCACCGGCGCCAGCCACACCGGAAACGCTCCCGCGTAGTGCTCGATTAAAATGCCGAAGAATCGTTCGATTGATCCATACAATGCCCGATGCACCATCAATGGCTGATGCTTCTTGCCGTCCTCGGCCACGTATTCGAGTTCGAAGCGCTGCGGCAGCGTAAAATCGAACTGCACGGTGGAAAGCTGCCATAGCCGTCCGATGGCATCCACCAGCTTCACGTCGATTTTCGGGCCATAGAACGCCGCTTCATCCGGCATCACCTTCGCCTTCATGTTCAGGCGTTCGGTGGCGCGCTTCAATGCGTTTTCGGCCAGTTGCCATTGTTCCGGCGTGCCGTCGTACTTGCCGCTCGCGCCGCCATCCCAGGTGGAAAGCTCCGCTTCATAATCGTCGAAACCGTAGGTGTTCAGCGTGTCGATGGCGAATTGCAGGCAGCTCACCACTTCGTCTTCGATCTGCTCGGGCGTGCAGAAAATATGCGCGTCGTCCTGCGTGAATCCGCGAACGCGCATCAGCCCGTGCATGACGCCCGAGCGCTCGTAACGATACACCGTGCCCAGTTCGCCCAGCCGCACAGGAAGATCACGATAGCTGTGCAGTTTGTCCTTATAGATCAGAGTGTGGCCCGGGCAATTCATGGGCTTGAGCTGATACTCGGCGTCGTCCAGCTCCATGGGCTTGAACATGTTGTCGCTATAAAAATTGGCATGCCCGGAAATCTTCCACAAATCGCGGCGCATCACGTGCGGAGTGTAAACCAGCGAGTAGCCGCGCGCCAGGTATTGATCGCGCATCCAGTCCTCAATGATCTTGCGGATTCGTCCGCCCTTGGGGTGCCAGAAAATCAAGCCGGGCCCGGCGAGCTCCTGGATGCTGAACAGATCCAGCTCCTGGCCAAGCTTGCGATGATCGCGCTTCTTGGCTTCTTCCAGCCGCTGCAGGTATGCGTCCTGCTCTTTTTTGCTGAAGAACGCCGTGCCGTAGATGCGCTGCAAGCGTGGATTGTGCTCGTCGCCCTTCCAATAAGCGCCGGCCACCGATAGCAGCTTGAACGCTTTCAGGCGCGACGTGGATGGCACATGCGGCCCGCGGCAAAAGTCGATGAAATGTGGCCCCAGCGTGTATTCAGAAAAGATTTCCCCCGCGCGCTCTTCGATCAGCTCGCGCTTCATCCAGTCATCCGAGTATTTCGCCAACCCTACATCTTTCGGCGTCATCACGCGCTCGAAGGGCAGGTTCTTGGCCTGCAGCTCCTGCATGCGCGCTTCGATTTTTTCCAGATCCTCGGGCGTAAACGGCGTCTCGCGCTGAAAGTCGTAATAGAATCCGGTGTCGGTGGGCGGTCCGATGCCGAGCTTGGTTTCGGGAAACAATTCCAGGACCGCCGCAGCGAGCAAATGCGCCGTCGAGTGCCGGTAGACTTGGAGCGCCTCGGGATTCTTGGACGTCAGGATCTCGACTTTAGCGTCCTTCTCCAGCGGCCGAGTGAGATCCCAGAGTTGCCCATCCACGCGAGCAACCACGGCGTCGTCAGCCAATCGCGGGCTGATCGATTTAGCAATGTCGATGGGCCGCGTACCCCCCGGAACCGTCGATTGGCTTTCGTCAGGCAAAGTGATGGTAAGGCTTGCACTCATTAACTTTCAGGTTATCAGGCTACCGCAGCTTTGCGTACTCCGCCTTGGCTTGTTGCAGGATCGGAACGTCCGGGTCGGCATTTTTCCAAAGCGCCAGGAAATCCTGGTAGGCGCTCTTCGATTTTGTGGCGCGGCCCAGGCCCAGGTGCGCCAACGCGCCGATAGGCTCGTTCCCCACCACGCCTGGATGATCCAGAATCTTCTGAAACTCGGCTGCGGCCGCGGCATTCTGCTTGGCCTCGAGATACGCCTCGCCACGTAAGTAAACCGGATAAAGGGCGAAAGTGACGGCACTGTTGGTGTGGCCTAATTCGTAAGGCGCGGCTGGCGCGAGCGCCTCCACAGCTTTGCCAGGTTCACCGCTCCGAAGCGCGATGGCCGCGCGAATCATCGGCAAGTAATCGAATTGGACAATGGTATCTTCCGGAAAGCGTTTGCTAAGCTCGGCCGCCAGTTGCCCTGCACGTGCGGAATCGCCCGCTAGTCCCAGTGCCACCGCCGAGAATCCTTCGACGTTTTTGTCATTTGCCATCGCAAGCGCGGCCTGCGCCTGTTGCTTCGCCATAGATGCCTCGCCCGCCAACGCTTCGCGGATAGCGGCATGCGCCTCATATTCCGCGGCGGTTTCTTTTAGATCGGCTCGCTGCGCGGAATCGGAGGCGCGCTCGGTCAGTTCCCGAGCCTTCCGAAACTCTCCGCCATACGCAGCCGTTTCCGATTCAAGAAAGAGCATTTGATTCTCAAGACTTGGTTTCCCCATCTCCGCGGCGGCTTCACGTTCCATGCCCGCGGCATCGTGTTGCAAGAAATCGACGACGTAAAGAACCAGAGGAGTCCAAGGCGAGTAGACGTTATGAGTCTTAGCTTCCTGGGCCGTCGCCTTCGCTTCATCCAGGCGGTTCACCCATTGGTAGGCGTAAACCAGATTCACGGAGTTATTTGCACTTCCCGGGTCGAGTTTCACCGCCTCCTGGCCCGCTTGAAGGGAGTTCTGCAGTTCTCCCAATTGCACGTAGATGAGCCATAACCAAACCTGTGGCTGGTCGTCACGCGGGTAGGTCTGCGCCCATAATTCTAATCTCGTGCGCGCGGACTCCAGATTTCCGGTAACGAACACTTCGTAGAGTGACGAAATTGCGAGTTTTTCCTGCTCGCTCGTCCGCTCCCTCAAAGCGTAAGCCTTGCGCATGTTGTCGGCTGCCTGGATGGGTTCGCTGAGGGTAAAATAACTCCCCGCTGCCCCAAGATACGCCATGGCAAAATTCGGGTCCAGGCTGATGGCTCTCTGAAATAGCGGGATGGCAGCGCCGATATCGTTGGTTACATCGAACGTGTAGTAACCCAGGCCGTAGGCTTGCAATGCTTCAAGCGATGGCGTGGTCACATTCTCCGGCGGCGCCTCGTACTTCTTGACCGAAGCCAGCGACTCTCCCAATTTCTCGCGCAGCTTCGTCGCGGCGTCCCCGAGAGCGGCGAGCAACTGCTCCTTTCCCTGGGCTGTTTGCTGCTCTTGGGCCAGCAGGTCGCCCGTGCGGCAATTTACCGCATTCAATCCGAGCACATATTGTGTGCCCAAACTGGAGATCGATCCTTCAATAGTGGCCGCGCTGCCCGTGCGCTGGCAAACGTCGCGACTTACTTCTTTGGTAAGACGCGCTTCCTTGGGTTGCGCCATCAGCGCCAACGTCTGAGCGATTCGCTGGTCCGAAATCAGGCTTAGAAAGGGCGACTGTTCCAGTTGCGCCGAAAGTCCCTGCCGCAGCGTGCCGTCGAAAACGGGATCGCCTGTGGTGTTGGTGAAGTCGGCCAGCACGATTGTATCTTTGTCGGTGAGCGCAGGCGTTCGTTTATGCAGCAAGAAGTAAGCTGCGACAGTCAGGACGAGCGCCGCAACTCCGGCAATCCAAGGCCATTGCCTGCGTGGAGCCGCCACCGCTGGTAGTTTCATCGAATCGGTGTCGCGCTTTAACCGTTGCAGATCCGAGCGCATGTCCGCCGCGCTTTGGTAGCGCAGGTCGCGGTCCTTCTCCAGCGCTTTGTCGATAATTCGCTCTAACTCCACCGGCAGATCTGCATTCAGCCGCACGGCCGGCGTGGGCTTCCCATCCAGAATCGCCTTGAAGACGACAGCGGAACTTTCGCCGCGAAACGGCATTACGCCAGTCGCCATTTCGTACAAAACAGCGCCAAAGGAAAACAGATCGCTACGCGCATCCAGTTCCTTGGCGCGCGCTTGCTCGGGCGACATGTAGGCAACAGTGCCCATGGCCGATCCAGGACTGGTGAGGTGCGTTTGTGTACTGTCCTGGTTGGTTGGCATCGCCCCTTGCACCTTCGCCAGGCCGAAATCCAGAATCTTGGCGTGTCCGCGATCGGTGATAAAGATGTTCGCCGGCTTGATGTCGCGATGGACGATCCCTTTCGAATGCGCGGCGTCCAGCGCATCGGCTATTTCAATCGCCAGGGAGAGCAGAATCTCGGTTTCAAGCGGGCGTCCCGCGATGCGATCCTTCAGTGTCGCGCCTTCCAGGCACTCCATCGCGATGTAGCATTGCTCGCCCGCGTTGCCGATCTCGTAAATGGTGCAGATATTCGGATGATTCAGCGCGGAAGCGGCTCGCGCTTCGCGGCGAAAGCGTTCCAGCAACTGCGGGTCCCGCGCCAACTCCTCAGGCAGGAACTTCAGCGCTACGAATCGCCCAAGCTCGGTGTCCTCGGCTTTGAAGACGACGCCCATACCCCCGGCGCCGAGTTTTTCGACCACGCGATAGCGCGAGACGGTTTGGCCAATCATAGGTAAGTCATCGCCGGGTATCGGAGATTATGTTACCGCCGAATTGTGAGACCAGGAAACAATGGGTCGCTAAACGCGATCTAACGATTGGCTGGTGGACCGGGGTTTACCTCCGTCCGCGGCGCTTTAAGGGAGATCGAACATGCACGCAGCAACGATTGAAAATGCCGATTTGCCCGTTCTGGATCGGTCCAGTGATGTATATGGCTCCGGAGTTTCTTGGGGCGCGGTGATTGGCGGCGCGTTCGTCGCGGCTGCTCTTTCCCTGATCCTGCTGGCGCTAGGCGCGGGATTTGGCTTGTCCGCCGTCTCGCCGTGGTCGAACTCGGGTGTTTCGGCCGGCGCCATTGGATGGGCGGCCATCGTCTGGCTCATCGTTACGGAGGCGATCGCGTCCGCCATGGGCGGGTACCTCGCCGGACGATTGCGCACCCGTTGGCGCTCTATCCATACCGACGAAGTTCATTTTCGCGACACCGCCAACGGATTCCTGGTGTGGGCCGTGGCAGTAGTAGTCACCGCCGCATTTCTGGCTGCGGGCGCCGTATCCATGGTGGGTGGAACTCCGGGCGAGCCGGCGGTGCAAGGCAACGCCGCCGAGGCATACTTCGTCGATAGCTTATTCCGCTCCGATCATCCCGTTACGTCGGACAACGATCCGTTTGTGCGCTCCGAAGCCTCGCGGATCTTCGATGTGCTCCAGGAGCGAGCTCCGGCAGGAGACAGCAACTATCTGGCGCAATTGGTGGCAGCCAAGACGGGTCTCACGCCCGCCGACGCACAGAGGCGCGTTTCCGATACGATCGCGCAGGCGCGGCAAGCCGAAGACGATGCGCGCAAAGCAACGGCGCGTCTTTTGTTGTGGACCTTCCTCGCGCTGTTGATCGGAGCGTTTTGCGCCAGCTATGCCGCTACCATCGGTGGCCGGCAGCGCGACCATGTGCGGGCCCTTTAGGGAGGAGACATTTATGCGATCCATTCTGCTTTATCTGATAGGCGTGCCGATTCCGATCATTCTGATCATTGCGCTGTTCACTCATCACTTCTAACAGGATGCGGAAAAAGGCCTCTGGTCGCTCCTTCACAGTGGCGGTTCAGAAGGGCCGGACGCTGATTCCCAGTCTGTTACTGAACCGCGCGCGTCAGCAAGCGGCAGCGAACGGCCCTTTTTCAGCATCCTGGTAAGGGCGCGTTGACCCGAGTGGTACCATAAAAAGGAATGCCTGCCACCACCGAAGCAGGGGTGTTCGACGAGTCCGGGTTGCTGGCAAAGGCTCGCGACGGCGACGCTGCAGCCTTCAATGAGCTGGTAAACCGGTACTCACGCAAGATCTACCGCCTGGCCAAACACATTACGCAAAACGATACTGACGCCGAAGACGTGCTCCAAGAGACGTTTATGAAGGCGTTCGAGCATTTGGGCGATTTTCAGGGACAATCTAAGTTTTATACCTGGATTGTTCGCATCGCCGTCAACGAATCCCTGATGAAGCTGCGCAAGCGCAAGTCCGACCGGACCGTCCCGTTGGATGAACCGCTTGATACCGGAGAGGATACCGTAGTACGCGAAATCGCCGTCTGGGACGAGAATCCCGAGCAGCAGTACTCCCGCGAGGAGCTGGCTAGGATCCTGGACGAGGCCGTGGAAAGCCTGAAACCGGCTTTTCGAACCGTTTTTGTACTGCGAGACATCGAAGAGTTGAGTACAGAGGAAACTGCTCAAGCCTTGGATATTTCGGTACCGGCGGTAAAGAGCCGTCTGCTGCGCGCGCGTTTGCAATTGCGGGAAAAGCTGACGCGATTCTTCCGCCGGAAAGGGGATGACGTTTTTGCTTACCTGTAAACAGTTTTTGCAGGAGCTCACCGACTACATGGATTCCACCGTGGACGTGGAACTCCGCCGCAAGTTGGAGGCGCACATCAGCGAGTGCCCCAATTGTTTTGTGATTCTGGACACCACCCAGAAGACCATTAAGGTGTACAAGGGAATGGAGCCGCAGGCGATCCCCGAAGAGGTACACATCCGGTTGATGAAGGCGGTGGAGCGAAAGATCGCGGCGAAGAAAACGGCTGCCCGGTAGCCAGCCGGTCAGGCCTAACGGGCGTGGGCCTGTAGGGCAAGGCGGGACACCTGGATGCCGCCCGCATCGAACCCCTGCTGCCTCAGCGCGTCTCGTACCTGTCCCACTTGGTTCATATAGGCTGGAAACTCGACCAGCACTTGAGCGGGCCGGTGATAAAGCTGCGGATTGACCGGGAAGTCGAGCGCAGCGAGAGCTTCCAATAAATCTTCCAGGAGTTTTGGTTCCGTGGCGATGCACAGCGAGATGAGCTCGCCCTCGCGACCAAACAGGGCTGCCTCGGGAGGTGGAGACGCCGTCATTCGTGATCCTCTCCGGCGACCCGGCCTCAAAATAAAAATCCCCTGGGCGTATGCCACAGGGGGTTTAGTTTCGTGAAGACCGACTCACCTTTAGCATTTTTTAGCGTGGTTGCAATTAGCCAGCCCCACCTTGCGATGGAGCCTAAATCAATCCACGATGCAATTTAAGATTACCACTGGAGCGGGGCAAAATGCAATGGGCAACTCGGGGAGCGGCGGGCTAATCCAGCGACTATCGAGCGGGAATCTGCTCGGAAAGCTGTTCGAAGCGCTTGCGCTGCTCGGGTGTCAGTATTTGTACAATTCGGTTGCGGCCGGTGGCGCGGACATCCTCAATCTGCGCTTCCAGATCTTCGTGATACTTGACGAAATCGTCGAGAATTGTCTTCAAGCGCTGGGACTGATCGGGAGTGAGGTTCAGCTCTTTTTTGAGCCGATCGTAGGAAAAATCCTCCTTTTCGCCCCGCCAGTACACCGCATTGCGATGCAGCTGTTCGTGCAGACCGGCCCGCATGCCGATAGCTCCAGCCATCGCTCCAGCCAGGAACACCAGCACCAGCGTCGTCAGGATGCGCGGATTCTGCCAGGTCGGCTGATCCGAAGCAAACATGGCCCTACTGGTGGTAACTGGCAAGGTCCACCAGCACTGCGTCGCGCTGCTGTTGCTGTATGCCTTCGTCCTGTTGTACACTCGCCGCCGTCTGGATGCCGGCAGTTCCCGGCGTGTCGGTGAGAACCACCGCCGGCGCGGAGGCGAATTCCGGTCCGCTCGGTTCTGAGGTCACCAGATACGTTCCCAGCAGCGCTACCAGCGCGGCCGAAGCCAGCGCCAGCCGCAATCCGAACTTTCGGTCCAGGAAGACGGCCCAGATGGAGGCGGGTTGCGCTTCAATCCGTTCCAGCACGCGGGCATAGAAGCCGGCGCGCGGTTCCACCTCACCGGGACTCCGCAACGACTGCAACAGTTGCGATTGCGTTTCGAGCGCCTGAAGCTCGCTGGAGCATTCAGCGCACTCTCCCAAGTGCGCGTGAAACTCTTGCGGAAGCTTCAAGCCCGAACCCTTTAGATGATCATTGCCTCGCAGATAATCTTCAAGGTTCTGCCTGATTTCTTGATGCATGACTTCTTCCCTCAAAAAAAGACCGCTAACTTTTTACTCTTACGGATCGATTCGTCCGTTTCACCGTCAATTGCGTTCCAACTGTTCTATCACACGGCTTCAGGATTACATCAACCAAGCGACTGGCCGCCGCGCGTCAAACGCTGCGCCACCTTCAACAGCTTCTGCCGGGCCCGAAACAATTTCACCTTAATTGTATTTTCGTTCATGCCGGTCATCTGCGATAGCTCTTCCACCGAGTGGCCTTCCACTTCCTTGAGCAGCAGCAGACTCCGGTCTTCATTCGAAAGCTTGGCCAGCAGCTTCAAAACCAGGTCCTTGCGCGCCAGCTGCGTATCCACGGCCGGAGCTTGTCCGACGGCCGTCTCGCTGTTCTGCATCCGCTGGGCGTCTTCTTCTGAAAAATCGCTTTCGTAGACCAGCTTCCGCACCCGCTTCTTGCGCAGATAGTCGTAGCATTCGTTGACCGTGATCTTGTAGATCCAGGTCAGCAGGGAACTGCGAAAGTCGAAGCTCTGGATAGAAAAGTAAATCTTGGCGAATACCTGTTGGGCGATGTCCTCGGCGTCGTTGTGATTGCGCAGAATCCCATAGATGATGGAGAAAACCTTGGCCTGGTACCGCTCCACGATCTCGCGAAAGGCTATCTCGTCCCTGGCCTGAACGCGCCGGACCAAGGCGGCCTCTTCAGAATTTCGGTGATCCACTCTGGTTTTAGCCTGGACCCGGGTGCCCGATGCAGGCAGGGCCCCGGCGCCTACCGCAGGTAATGGAAGTGTGCCAGCAAGACCGCTCATACACCCTGCCAGACGTATCCCAACCGCTTGCGGTTGCAGTCAGTTGGAGGTAAAAAACGGGAATCCGCCCGGCTTCCATAGGAATGGTGCCCTCACCGTCGCATCTTATTGGCGAGTTTAGCATCTAACCTGTTAGTGCCTGACGTGTTGCCAGCGGCAAGCGTTCAGGCGATAATGAGCTGAAGGAGATCTAGAATGGTTCAACTGACCGAGACGGCCGTAAGCAAGGTGAAGGAGATTCTGGGAACGCAGGATCCCAAGCCAGCCGGGCTCCGCATCGCAGTGGTGGGCGGCGGATGCTCCGGATTCAGCTATTCCATGGCTTTCGAAAACACCCCGAACATGCTGGATAAGACCTATAAGTTCGACGATTTGCAGGTGTTTATCGATCAGGCCAGCCTGTTGTACCTGGACGGCGCCGAGGTGGATTACGTCGAGACCATGGAAGGATCGGGATTTAAGTTCAACAATCCCAACGTGAAGAGCACTTGCGGGTGCGGCAGTTCCTTCAGCGCGTAAGCACTCCAAAGATTCGACGAATCGGGCGTCGCGAGGCTGGGCCTCCGGCGCTCTTTTCATATCCGGCATGCCGTATTCTCTAATATAGGCGCTAATGTGACGCCACCCGGCAAGGTACGGTATAGCCATATCAGCTATAGGCGGAAGCCAGAATCAAGACGATGTTGCAACTCAAGATCCGGCATCGTCGAGCGGTTGCGTCAAGTATATTAGTTCCCTAATATGAACCTGGAAGGGCTTCTCACCGAGCAGTCAAACCCGGCATCCGGACAGATTGACGCTTTGCCGACGGCCGAGGTGCTGGCCATCATCAATCGGGAAGATCGGAAAGTGGCATTGGCGGTGGAAGGCGAAATTCCCCGAATTGCGGAAGCCGTGGATCGCATTGCGGACTTGATCGCCCTAGGCGGAAGGGTGTTTTATATCGGGGCAGGAACCAGCGGGCGGCTGGGCGTTTTGGACGCCGCCGAATGTCCGCCGACGTTTCAGGTGCCGCCAGAGCTGGTGCAAGGCATCATTGCCGGTGGCGACGCGGCCCTCGCCCGGGCGACCGAGGCTTCTGAAGACGACCCCGCGGCCGGGAGGCGCGATCTTACCGATCGTGGGTTCACTTCAAAGGACGCTCTGGTCGGGATAGCCGCCAGCGGGCGCACTCCTTATGTGCTGGGCGCCGTTGAGGCTGCCAACGAACTGGGCGCGCTGACCATCGGGATCAGTTGCACGCCCGATTCGCTGCTGGCCCATCGCGCGCGGATCGCGATAACGCCGCTGGTGGGCCCGGAAGTAATCGCCGGCTCCACGCGCATGAAGGCTGGCACCGCCACCAAGCTGGTGTTAAACATGTTGAGCACTGCCGTGATGATTCGTCTGGGATATGTTTTTGGCAATCTGATGGTGAACGTGCAGCCGCGCAATAGCAAGTTGCGCGACCGCGCCACGCGCATCGTCGCATCCAGCGCAGCGCTGAGTTACGAGCGCGCGGGGGAATTGCTTCAGCAGGCGGGCGAAAGTGTACCGGTGGCCATTGTCATGGCACGCTTGTCGCTCGATCGTGGTTCGGCTGAAGGGCGTCTGGCTGCCGCCGGTGGACACATTTCCGAGGCGTTGAAGACCTAATATGGACAAGTTCCGGATTCATGGCGGCGTGCCGCTGGAAGGCGAGATCGCGGTCAGCGGCGCAAAGAATGCCGCGCTCCCCGCGCTGGCGGCCTGTTTGCTCACCAGCGACCCGGTGAAGCTCCGGCGCATACCCCCGGTGCGCGACATCGGGACCATGCAGCAGTTATTGCAGCATGCGGGCGCTGAGATCCAGGAATCGGGATGGCGTGCTGACCGTGCATGCCGCGAAGCTGGATCGCCCCGAGGCACCCTATGATTTGGTGAAGACCATGCGGGCATCCAGTCTGGTGTTGGGGCCATTGGTCGCTCGCGCCGGGCATGCGCGCGTATCCATGCCAGGCGGCTGCGCTATCGGAGCGCGGCCCATCAATCTGCATGTGGCGGCGCTTGAGCAGCTGGGCGCCGAAATTCAGCATTCGCATGGATACGTCGAAGCGCGGGCGCCGCGCGGCTTGCGGGGCGCAGCGGTGCATTTCGATCGCATCACCGTTACCGGCACCGAAGACGTCTTAATGGCCGCGGTATTGGCCGAGGGCGAGACTGTGATTCAAAATGCCGCCCGCGAGCCCGAGGTCCAGGACCTGGCGCTGCTGTTGAACAGGATGGGCGCGCGCGTGGAAGGCGCGGGCACTTCCACCATTCGGGTGCGGGGCGTATCGAGTCTGCATGGAACCGAGCACTCCATCATTCCGGATCGCATCGAGGCCGGTACGTTCCTGATCGCGGGAGCAATCACGCGCGGGGATTTGGTGGTCACGGGCTTTATTCCTGAGCACGTCGACGCGCTGTCATCGAAAATGAGGCAGGCCGGGGTGGAGGTGACCGAAGCGGGTCCGAGTGCGCTGCGCGTGCGGGCCTCCCGGCGGCTGCGCGCCGCCGACATAACAACCGAAGAATACCCGGGATTCGCCACGGATTTGCAAGCGCAATACATGGCGCTCATGACGCTGGCCGAGGGAATCTCGTTCATCGGCGAGACCATTTTTGAAAACCGCTTCATGCACACCCAGGAACTGGCGCGGATGGGAGCGAATATTCGCGTGGAAGGACGGCAGGCGATTGTGGCGGGCGTGGCCGAGCTGACCGGAGCGCAGGTGATCGCCTCCGACTTGAGGGCCAGCGCGTCGCTGGTGCTGGCTGGCCTCGTGGCGCGCGGGGAAACGGTGATCGACCGTGTGTACCACATCGACCGGGGCTATGAGAGAATCGAAGAAAAATTAGCGCGCGTTGGCGCGCGGATCGAGCGCATTGTATGAACGCACCCAAGCATCACAACCCCGCCTTTCTTGCGCTGGTGAATGCCGCCAAGAGCAGGATCCAGGAAATCGATATCGATGAGTATCGGCGCATGCGCGCGGCCGGTGAGGCGCACGTTTTGATCGATACGCGTGAGAATGACGAGTGGGATGCTGGGCACGCCGCGGGCGCGCTGCACTTGGGGAAGGGAATTATCGAGCGCGATATCGAAGCGCAGGTGCCGCGTAAGGACAGCAAACTGATTCTGTATTGCGGCGGAGGGTACCGCTCGGCGCTGGCCGCCGATGCGCTGCGACAGATGGGCTACACCAACGCGATTTCGCTCGACGGCGGGTGGCGGGCTTACCAGGCTTCAGGGCTGCCGCTGGAGAAGTAACCGGAACTGGCGAAGTAGTCGGAAGTGATCTAACGGCCGATGAGCATCGCCGCGGAGAGGTAAAGCATGGTACCCAACGCGCCGAGTTCGAGGAACTTCACCACGCGCATGAAGCCGGTGTTCATAAACTCAAATCGCAGCATCAGTGTGAGGCCAAAGCCGGTGCAGATCAGCCAGAACGGCACACCGCCGTCGATGGACTGCATGAAGGCGAAGAATACCACGTAAAAGATGAGGGGGAGGTTGCTGTCGAACCAGTTCTTCCACTGCGTGTACATCACAAAGACCCCAAAGGCGATGATGAGAACGGCGGTCACCGAAGAGGCGCTCGAAAAATTCATGAATCGACCTGCTTTTGAAAAGGACCCGGCCGGCGAACCAACCGGGTCAAACGCGGGAAATTTAGAAAGCGAAACTGAGGCCCGCCGAAACGACGAAGTCCTGGAGCCAGCCGCTGACGCTACCGCTAGTGGGTGCGATCAACGTGCTGGGGAACGGAGTCAAGTAGTCATGAACCTCAAGACGCAGCAGGGTTGATTTGGCGATGTTAAATTTGATCCCAGCCCCCACCGAAACCATAGCTCGCATGTCCCGGACGTCGCTGAACACGGCGATGTTGGACAGCGGCTGATAAACCTGCTCGGTGCCTGTGCCCGAGTACCATTTCACTCCGCCGCCCGCCAACACATAGGGTCGCACAGCGGATTCAGACGACGTGAAGTTATAGAGGAAATCATAGTGTACGGCGTTGCTTTGACTTGCGAACTTGACACTGGTGCCCCCGGAGGAAAGCTTCAGGTCGCCGTTCTCGTGGTCGTAGCGCAGTTCGCCGCCGAAGAGACCGCTGCCGATGGTATTATCCAGCCAGGCGCTTACGGCCAAGCCGGGGTCGCGCGTGGCGTCGGCATTCCCGGCCGGACTGGTGATCGTGTCCGAGGTTAGGAAACTGCCGCCGGCGCCAAAGCCGACCTCCCACTTCTGGGCGAATGCCGCCGGAGTCGCCACGGCGATCGCCAAAAACATTATCGGTAGAATCTGTTTCATTTTCTCTCTCACATTCTCGTTTAGAATTTGCGGTTAATCCACCACTCGTTCCGGGATTGAGGTCGAAACCGATCCCTGGGTGATTACGAGGGGGACAGACATTCCGTCGGGGACAGTAAAAGGCACCTGGACGTTAATCTGATCGACGCCGACCAGGCCAGGAGCTAACCCGGAGAAGAACACCGGTAAATTCACCCCTCCCAGGGTCACGGTAGGCTGAGTGGTCGTTATGGCCAGCGGATTGGAAGGCGCCGGCTGGCCGGTCGCGACCGCGGGCGAAGTTGGACCGAGTCCGGTGAGGTAAATCACCAGCGGTGTGTTCGATTCCCGGTGAATCGGATGAGACGGTGTGACGAGTTCGTTGTCGTCGCTGCGCACCACCGTGGGTATATTGGTTTCCTGGCCGACCGTCGCGAGGAAGACGCTCGGCGCATTGGGTTGAATCACCAGGTTGTAGTTATCGCTCTGGCCGCCCGGTGTGCGCAAGATCAGCGTTACATCGCCGATCGCCTGGTAGGGCATCTGCGCATTCACCTGACTGGGCGAAACGTACAGCATCGGCACCGGCAGGCCATTGACGCTGAGACAGCTATTGGCCAGCGCGGTGGGCAACGGCATTTCCGAAGTGGTCATGTTGACCGGGCTCAATTGGGTTCCGAACACGGAAATCAAGCCGCCCGGCGCGATGTCGGTTCCCAGATCGCCCGCGTTCACCACCGAGGTGATGTTGGGCGGCGCCACCGCGGCATCGTAGTTCCACGGCAGGATGGTCACGCCGGACACGGTCAGGTTCGCAATCGCGGTCTGGTTCGCCAGCGGCGCGACGGTGCGGGTAAAGGGAGAAGCGGTGTTTCCGAGCAGCGGAGCTTCCACCATCGCGACCGCGCTGCTGACGGAGCTGGACGGGTTGGTCATGTCCACCCTCTGGATGACGCCCGGCGCGGTGCTCTGACCACGGGTGGAACTCGTGGTCGTTGTCGTCGTAGTCGTCGTGCTGCTGGTTGAGGACGAGGAACTCCCCGGGGGAGCGGGCGCGTTGGTGCGGAACCCGGTTTCGTTCACAAAAGCGAAGCCGGAAGGAGTGCCAGTGCCGGTCTCAAACGTCATCACCGGAACCAGTGAAGAGTTGAGCAGGTTGGGCCCAACGACATACTGATTGAAAGCCGACGCCGCGTACGGGCCGGCCAGCGAGGTGAAATCCTTCCGCGAAACGGTAAAGGAGTTCGAAGTGGCATCGTACAGATATACCGTGCCATCCGCTTGGGCGATCAGAATCGAAGAGCCGTTCTGCGACGCGGTCATCACCGTGTTGGCATTGGTTAAGTTGGTGAACACGCCGAGCGTCGGCAGCTCCGTTCCCGTGCCGGAAGGAATGTCGAGTTGCAGGATATGGAACGTGCCGTCGTAGTAGCCGCCCTGCGCAAGCGTGGCGTTGGAGGAAGATGCGATCGAATAGGCGACGAACCCCGACGGAAGAACGATGGACGGGGCGGGCGTCAGCGTATCGGTATAGTACACGTTGACGATTTGCGATCCCTGATTTCCCACCAACAGATATTTCTGGTCGAAGGAAATGGCCATCGAGGTTGGCTGATTGCCGGTCGGGTAGTGTCGCGATTTGGGAATAACTGGTTCCATCGAAGACCAGCACCTCATTCTTGTCGCTGCGCAGCACGTAGAACTGGTTGAGGACTGGGTCGGCCAGGATGTCGGTGAGCGTTCCCGGGACGTCGATGAAGCTGCCCACTTGATTTGGTGCGGCATTGTTCACCAGCACCCGGACGCTCGGGATGGTGTTGATGGCGGTTGGCGACTGGATCGTCAGATGAGCGGCCACCGTCCCGGTCTGGTTCACGAAAGCCGTGGGGTCCACCGTAACCGATCAACACCGCCGGCGTGACGCCGCCCGAAGGAGAAACAGAAACCCCCGCGGTGTCGGAGTTAATACTAAAGGGTGTGTTATTGCCGCCCGGATCGACGACCGTCAGTTGCTGCGAGGAGACTCCCGGGTTGCAGAGACTGCCCCGGAACACCAGATCTTCCTGCTGCGCGGCCACCTGAGGTTGCTTGGCGAGACTGCCGACCGGCATTACCGTAACGCCGCTTTCTGAAATCGCGTAGAGGGTATTGGAGTCGCTGGAAAGCACGCTTTTGCCCGCCAGGTTCTCGGGCAATTGCAGCCGCTCCTGGAGCGTCATGTTGCTGGAGGTGACTACCATGAGGGTAGGCGTTTCGCCTTCCACCTGCCGGAATCTGGGCGTAGAGCAAGCCGCGGCTGTCGTCAAACGCCGTGCTTCCCACGCTGAACTGATTGGTGTGCTGCGGGAAAAAGTTCACGAACGCGCCGTCCCCGATCATCACCCAGCCGGCCATCACGAGCGAACCGTCATGGTTCAGGCTGGCCACGCGCGGCCCGAGAATTCCCGTGCTCGTCACAATGCCGCCCGGATAAATCGCCTTGGCATTGACGTCGTAACGGAAGGTGACCGTGCTGGTGGATCCGCCTAATCCGTAGATCTGCAGTCCGTCCGCGGAGGCCGCCACCGATGCCGCGGTGATATCGGCAGGGAAATTCGCTGGCGCCACCGGAAGCGTGTTGGCCACCACGTTGGCGAGCGTATCCAGTTCTTGCGTCGCCCCGGTAGAGGGGTCGAAGAGCAGGAAGTCCGTGGTAGTGACAACCAGCGCGATGCCATCGGCCCCGAATGCGACGCCGATGGGCGGGTTGCCGAGCGAGAACGTCTGGGTTCCCTGATTGGTCAGGTCGATCACGGTGAGCGCATTGGACGGAGAACCCGGAGCCGCCGCGTTCCCGAAGTTGGTGGCCACCAGATAGCGGTCGTCGGGCGACAGGGCGATGGAGCTGGGCTGTGCGGCCACGTTGATCGAAGTCTGGATGGTGTTCGTCGCGAGCGACATGACATCGATCCGGTTCGCGGTGAAGTTCGCGATGTAGAGCACTCCCCGGGTCTGATCCAGCGCCAGGTCGGCGGCCTCGCCGCCGATAGACACTACGGTCCCGAAGGTTTGTCCCCAGGCCGCCGCCGCGAGCGACGCGGCCAGAACGGTCTTCCACCAATATGACTTCAGCATAGCGATATACTCCACAAAATCCTCAAAATTTCAGACACTCACTACAGACACTGCGCGCGGGCCGCCCCGCGCTTTCTTTCCAAGCCAGCCCAGCTTCGTCTTGAAGCTGAAACAGAATGAACATCGTGGCGCGCCAGGGATCTGGCTCCCTGACGCACCGCCTCACGCGCCCTGATCTTCTATTACTCGGCGCTCTTCTTGCGCCGCAGAACGATCAGCCCCAGAAACAGGACTGCGAGCACCGCGCAAACAATGCGAATCATCGAGCTATCCATCATCGCTTTTCTCCTTTCCCGCCAAAATGACTCCGTGACATGTTCTTCATCGCTACATGTTGTTCATCATGGGGAGCAGTTCCCGCATGATTTTCATGACAACCGGCCCCACCGTGACCACGAACAACGAGGGCAAAATACAGAAGAAGATCGGGAAAGACCAGCTTTACGCCCAGCTTGGCGGCCTTCTCTTCGGCGATCTGGCGCGCTTGGACGCGCATGTAGTCGGAGTGGGCGCGCAAACTCTGAGCCACGCCGGTTCCGAAGCGGTCGGCTTGAATCAGCACCGCGACCAGCTTCTTGAGATCCTCCACCGCGGTGCGGTCGGCCAGGTTCCGCAGCGCCTCGGCGCGCCGCTTGCCGGCCTTCAACTCCAGGTTCACGATGGCCAGCTCCTCGCTGATCTCCGGATGGGCGTGCTCCAGTTCCTTGGCGACCTGCATGATGGCTTGATCCAGCCCCAGCCCCGACTCGACGCACACCACCATCAGGTCGAGCGAATTGGCCAGCCCACGCTGGATCTGCTTCTGACGCCGCTTGGCCGCCATCCGCACATATTCGTTGGGGCCGAAGAATCCAACCGCCACCGCCACCAGGACCGCCATCACCTTGTTGCTCTGCTGCGCCGAGGAATTGAAGACCGCGACCGTCATCACCACCGGTAATAGGACCGCGAAAATAGCCTTGGCTCCATACAGCACCTTCAGCGCATTGGGATTCCGGTAACCGGCGCGGATCAGGCGGCGCTGCATCACCGTCACGTCTTTGGGCGAGGCTGGAACAAGATTGCCCAGCCGCTTCACCAGGTCGTGGAACACCAGGCTGGGATGAACTGGCGCGGCGTCATGAGCGCTCAGGCCGGTGCCTGCCACCCGCTCCATGGCTTCCTTGGGCTTGACGTACATCTTCACGCCGACAACGGAAAGTCCCGCCGCGAACAACAAGAAAATCACGAAGCTGAATACCAGTGCCATCGCATTAAACCTCGATCTTCGTGATCTGCTTCATGATGAAATATCCGATCAGTTGCAGTGCCACTGCGCTGCCCAGCATGATGTTGCCGACATCGTCCAGGAAGAAGAACTTGACGTAGTCCGGATTGGTGTAGAACATGAGGACCGCGACGCCGATGGGAATGCAGCTCAGCGCGATCCCCGTCATCCTGCCATGCGCGCTGATGGCGCGGATGCGGCCCCGCAGCTTGAAGCGCTCCCGGATGACGTAGGCCAGTTTGTCCAGAATCTCCGCCAGGTTGCCGCCGGTGCGTTTTTGCAGCAGCACGGCGGAAACGAAGAAGTGCACATCGAGCGAGGGGACCCGCTTGGCCAGCTTCTGCAGCGCGACATCGAGCGGCAGACCCAGGTTGTGCTCTTCGAAGGTACGCCGGAATTCGCCCGGCCAGCGGCTCCTGAAACTCGCGGTGAATCATTTCGAGCGACACCGAGAAAGCATGCCCGGCGCGCATGGAGCGCGATACGAACTCCAGGCTGTCGGGAAACAGCTCTTCGAAGCGGCGCATGCGCGCTTTGCGCTTGCGCATGACATACAACAGGGGAAGGGCGCCGGCTAACAGCGCCGGCACATATGAAAAGCGGCGCAACTGGTCGGGGAGCAAGACCCAGGCAGCCGCCCAGGCCGCCACCACCGCCAGCAAGCAGGTGTTCACCAGCCGGTGCGTGCTCCACTTCATCCCGGCCTGCTCGATCATCTCCTGCAACTTGCTCTGGAGTTGGAACCGGCGCAGAAATTTGGTGGCGAGCAGAACGTTCTTTTGCTCGCTATGGATGAGCGAGGCCCCGGCGCCCGCCGACGCCTTGGCCGCCTTGGTCTTGCTCGTGCCGATCAACCGGCTCTTCAGCTTGTCGAGGTCCGAGTGGCGGAACGCGTTCGAGCAAATCCACCAGATGACCAGAGCGCAAGCCCATACCGCGATGGCGATCATTAAAAACATGCCGTCAAACCTCCACCACCTCGTCAAACAAGTCGGCCCGCAAGCGGATGCCGGCCGCCAGCAGCTTTTCGTAGAACTTGGGACGGATGCCGGTGGCGGCGAAGCGCCCCACCACGCGGCCGTCCGGATTGAGGCCCCGCTTTTCGAAAACGAAGATGTCCTGCAGCGTGACGACGTCGCCTTCCATTCCGGTAACTTCGGTCAGATTGACCACGCGGCGCGATCCGTCGCTCATGCGCGAGGCCTGCACCAGCAAGTGCACGGCGCTGGCGATCTGCTGCCGGATGGAGACCAGCTGCATGTTGGCGTTGGCCAGCGACACCATCACTTCCAGGCGCGAAATCGGCGTCGCGCGGGCTGTTGGCGTGGACCGTGGTCAGCGACCCGTCGTGGCCCGTGTTCATGGCCTGCAGCATGTCCAGCGCTTCCTCGCCGCGGACTTCGCCCACCACGATGCGGTCCGGGCGCATACGCAGGCTGTTGACCAGCAGTTCGCGCTGCCGCACCGCGCCGTTGCCTTCCAGGTTGGGCGGCCGGGTTTCCAGACGCGCCACGTGCGGCTGCTTCAACTGCAATTCGGCCGCGTCTTCGATGGTGACGATGCGTTCCTTGGGCGAGATGAACGCCGAAAGAGCGTTCAGCAGCGTGGTCTTGCCGGCGCCGGTGCCGCCCGCGATGATGATGTTCATGCTTGCGCCTTGACGGCCGCTTCGAGCAGTTCCATCATGCCCGGCGTCATGGCCCGGCGGTCCACCAGGTCGGGCGGCATCAGCTTGTCGGTGCGAAAAACGGCGGATCGACAGCAGCGGCCCATCCACCGCCAGCGGCGGAATGATGGCGTTGACGCGCGAGCCGTCGCTCAAGCGCGCGTCCACCATGGGCGTGGATTCGTCCACGCGGCGTCCCACCTGGCGAAACGATCTTGTCGATGATGCGCAGCAGGTGCTGGTCGTCGCGGAAGGTGACGGTGGTCAGTTCCAGCAGGCCCTTGCGCTCGACGTAGACCTGCTTGTGGGTGTTGACCAGAATGTCGGAGATGCTGGGATCCTGCAGCAGCGGCTCGAGCGGCCCGAGGCCGAAAACCTCGTCCAGCACCTCGTCGCAGATCTGCTGCTTTTCGAGCGAGCTGAGCAGCGTCGGCTCGCGAGTCGATCAGCGAGATCAGCGCCTGGCGCACTTCGCTGCGCACGCGCTGGTTGTCGATGCGTGGCCAGCGCCTCCAGGTTGATCTTGTCCACCAGCTTGCGATGCAGGGTGAACTTCAGCTCCTGATATTCCGGCTTCAGCGCACCCTTGGATTTGCCGCCGTTCTTCAGCAGGCGTTGCTCCCAGCTGATCTGCGGCGTCGATTTGGTATCGAGATTAGGAAACATAAGTCGTCACTACAAAACCCTTCACGCGGGAACCTTTGCATAGGCCTCGCTACACCGGCGAAGTCGCCACTCGCAAGTCCGCGAACGGCCCGCGTTTGCGATCCTGGCCTCCGGCGCCCGACAGGCGGTTGGCCAAGTTCTCCACCGCCTTGCCGAGCTCGGAATGTCCATCCACCGGCTGGCCCAGCGTCACCGCGCGGTGCAGCGAGAAATAGTCGTTCGGAATCCGCGCGTCGATGGCGCAGTTAAATAGCCGCTCGATATCGGAGCCGGCGATTTCGTCGCGCCGGTCGATGCGGTTCATCAGGATCTGGAAGCGTTCCTTGGGGAAGCCCAGATGATCGAGCAGATTGACGGCCTTGCGCGCCAGGTGCAGGCTCGGCAACTCGGGCGTGGAGACCAGAAAGGCCCGGTCGGATTCGGAAATGGTCATCAGGCTGAGCCGCTGAAATACCACCGGCAGGTCGATCACCACCCACTCGTAGTTCATGCGGGCGTGTTCCATCACGGCGTGCAGACGGGCGGCGTCGATGGGGCCGGCATAGGGGGTTTCCGGCGCCGGCAGAATGTCCACGCCATCGGCCACCGCGACACACGAGGCCCACGCGCCCTCCTGCAGCCGGTCGGCCATTTGCAAGGCGTCCAGCAGAGACTTGGTGTTCGTGAGCTTCAGATAAAAGCCGATCATGCCGCCCATCAGGTCGAAATCGGCCAGCAAAACACGCTTGCGAAGTGGTGCGCCGCAGCGCGAAAGCGGCTTGTGCGGCGAGCGTGGACGCTCCCGAGCCCGGCTTGGCGCTGGAGAAGGCAATGATCGAACCGGGTTCGGCCTGTTCCACCGGCCCTGGCTGCAGCAGCCGGTGCAGGCGGGCCACGGCGTCGTTTTGGGTTTGAACGTCGAAAGGCGCGTAGAGAAACTCGCTCGCTCCGCTCCGCAAAGAACGCAGAATCGCGTCCGAGTCGTTCCGCACATGCAGCCCCACCACGTGCACCCGGAGGTTAAGCGAAGAAACGCAGCGAATCAGCTCGCAGGCCTGGTCCAGGTCCGAGGCCAGATCGAGCAGGATCACGTCCGGCTTGGTCTGGCGCACCCGGATCTCCAGCGTCTGGAGCGAAGGATAGGACTTGAATTCAGACAGGATCTGAAACGAACGGGTGCGCTCGAGAGCGGATGAGAGCTGGGAGGCGAGCTCGCGATCGGGAGTGATCGCCAGCGCCGTCAATACCGGTCCCCGGCTCGTCATCGCACGCTCCTGGCGTTTCTCATCCTCGGCTGCTCCTACTTACCCTTCTGTTTAGGGAATGCTTCGCCCGAACCGGGCGTGACCGGCACCAGGAATGGTCGCGGCATCGGAGGACCCGGTTTGGCGTCGCCCGGCTGCAGCGGCATCGTGATTTCCGGCGTCACCATGACGATCAGCTCCGTATCGTTACGATCGAATTCCTTGCTCTTGAACAGGTTTCCGAGGATCGGCAGGCTGGACAGATCAGGAATCTTGGAGAGGGTTTCGGTCACCTGGTTGTCGATGAGACCGGCGATTACGAAACTTTGGCCTTCGCCCAGTTCGATATTGGTTTCCATCTTGCGCGAGGAAAGGGCGGGAATGGTGAAGCCATTAAACGACAGGGCGTTGGTGTAATCCAGCGCGGAAACTTCCGGCTTGACGTGCAGGCGAATGTTGTTGGTTCCGGTGATCTTCGGGGTGAAGGTCAGCCGAACGCCAAATTCTCGAAACTGGATGGTGACGGCCCCCGAATTCGCCCCGCCCTGCAGCACCGGGATAGGAAATTCGCCGCCGACCAAGAAGCTGGCTTCCTTGCCGTCGCTGGTGATCAAGGTCGGCTCGTCTAAAGTTTGCAGCAGGTTCCGTGATTCCAGCGCCTGGATGAGCGCACCCAGGTTCAGGTCGGGCCGAAACGCGAAAATGTTCAATGCGTTTGAAATGCTGAAGCTGGAATTATTCGCCAAGCCCCCCGAGGTTATCGAACTGGGGCTGGGTGCCGGGAACTGCCCCGTCGTGATGCGGCCGATGGTGTTAGTGGCGCCGGTGGAAATCAGGTTGACAGCGAACTGGTTGGATGCCGAACGGTCCAGTTCGGCGAACTTCACCCGCAACAGGATCTGTTTCTCGACCGGCGATTCGGCCACGTGGAGGTTGTTCACCACGGTTTTCGCGAACGGCGCGGCCAGCGCGGTGGCGCGGTCGGCGACATCTTTATCCTCGCACCCGGCCGGTGAGTGAAAGCGAGTCGCGCGAAGATTGGACATGAATATCCTGCGATGGGAAGGTCTCCTTGAGAAGCTTGCGCAGGGGCTCCAGGTTCTGCTCCACGGTGATGTTGTAAAAGTTGCGCTGACCGGCCTTGCTCCACACCACCAGCGTCACGGTCCCGAAGGATTTGCCATGAACCAGGACTTCGCGCCCGGTAACCGGCGAAGCGTCGACGATGTCCGGATTGCTGGTCGAAATCCGCGCGATGTCGGTCGGATAGTCGATGACGATGCTTTTTCCCACCGTCAAGCGAACTTCTTCCGGGCCCCCTTGAGCGAAAAGCCAACTGGCTGCGCCCCAGGCCAACAGCCCAGACAGGATATAAAGTCGTTTCATTCTTCGCATGGTTTACTTTCCCGCGCCTCCACCGACTCCCACCACTTCCACGCTCTTCTGCGTTCCGCGAATCACCACGATCTGATCGGGCGGCGGCGGCGGTGGCGGTGGGGCGGCGGCCACAACCACGGGCCGGGCGCGCGGCCTGGGAGGCGGCGGCGCTTCTGAGCTCTTCTTGCGCTCCGGGCGTTCGCCGTATAATTCCGCGATGTCGTGTCCCGGCGTTTTTTCGATGGTCTGGTCGCTGCCGTTTCTGAGCACCAATTGAATGCGCGCGTCGGCGCTGGCGAGCGTGAGCGTCTCGGCCTGCTCCGGCGTTCCGAGCAAGGTCACGGTTTGGGCCGGCATGGCTTGGCCGCGTGCGTCCGGCTGCATCACGGTTCCCGCCGAAAGCACCAGCAAATTCTGCAACTGGACGGGCGTTGCGGTGACCGAACTGTCAGAGTTGGGAGGATGGCCGGTAACCAGCACGTCGACGCGCATGCCCGGCAGCACAAACCCGGCGATGCCCGTCACGTCGTTCACCCGCAGCGTCACGGCCCGCATTCCGACCGGAATGACCGGCGCCAGCCCGATTCCGCTGCCGCGCGCCGCCAGCCGTCCTTCGAGCACCGGCTCGTCCATGAGGATGTTGCTGATCAGGGGGCGATCGATCACTTCCTCGGGCTTGGAAAACGCGCCCTTGGGGAAGGCCGACGTCGGGATCTTGCCTAACTTAATGTCGGCCGGCTTCACCGTCGTTCCCACCGCCAGTGGTCTGGCCGCCAGGACGATGTCCTTTACATCGGTGGACTCAGCGGCCTTCTTGGGGCTGCCGGCGCGAGCCGTCATCTGGTAGAACACGCTCGATATCACGAGCGCGAACAGCAGACTCACGCCTAATACCGTCAGAAATCTACGATCCATATCCCTCTCTCCCGCCTTCGATCGTTAACTGGCATGCCGCGCAATGCCTGTCCCCTCGCTCCATCACGTTGTTCCTACCAGACTCAGCCACACTCCCGCGGCGATCGCCGGAGCGTAGGGAATGCTGTCCGCGCGGGCGCCTGACCGGGGAGACGACGTGGCCGCTTGGCTTCCGGATTTCCGGCGCAGACAAAAGTCTCGAACCATCCCCGCGGCGATGACGGCCAGCGCCATGAGGCCGCCGCATCCGGCGGTCCACAAAGCAGCCTCAAAAAGCCGTTTGGCTCCGAGCAGCGCGCCGAAGCCCGCCATCAATTTCACGTCTCCACCGCCCATGCCGCCCAGCAGATAAAAAATGAGGAACACGCCCGCGCCCGCCAAAGTGCCGAGCAACGCCGAGCCTGTGCCACGCCAGCCATGCTGGACCGATTGCAACACCAGACCGCTCGCTAAGGCCGAAGCCGGAATCCAATTGGAGATCTGGCGGCGCCTGAGATCATCGACGCATGCCGCAATCCCGATCCCGCCCGCCAGCAGTGCCTGTGCCGTCACCGGCCGTCCCCTTTTTCAAACTGTTTGCCCCGCGCCTCGGCCAGGCTTTCCGCAGAGGAATTTTTGCCAAATCGATCCGCTCGAAACAGCAGCGGCGCCAGAAACCCGGCCTGCAGCGCAAATTCCGCCAATGCCTTACCCGACGGCAGCCGCCAGCTTCCCGAATCCAACCACTCCACCGGCATCTGCGGCATGCTCAACTTCGTCACCACACTGGCATCCCGAGCCCCGGAACTCCGGTCCCCGGCACTGCGCGTTACTCCCGTCGAGTTCTGATTGCTTCTCATGCCGGTCGCTTCTCCCTGTCTATAACTTCGGCCAACTGGGAGGTTTTCATTAGGCCGAACACTACGTTTTCTTTAGTACGGCCCACGCTGGATGTGGTGTTGAACTACCTAATTCCTCGGGGTTTGCCGTCTTAGCCGCCGGAATAGGATGACCTTGGAATCGTCTTCAACCACTTGCCAGCCGGGGTCCGACTTGAGCAGGGATGCGAGCGGCCAATCCACGGGCAACAAAGCTATATCGAACCCGTTGCGGTCCAGGATCGCTCTCCAGTCCCAAGCTCCTTGGAGTAGGTGGAGATACTCTTGGCCGAGCTTCTCCCCGTAGAAATCGGTACGGCCGTCCACATACACCTTCTGCCGGGGGTAGAAACTGTAGATGATATAGTCACCCCATTGGTCCGGGGTCAGCAGTCGTCCCGCTGCGATCAGGCCGGCCTGCCGCCGGACCATACCGGTGGGAAACAACTCGCTCGGGAAGTCGCGCGGCCACTTAAGAGGCGCATCAAGCATGGCCAGACCCAGGATCAACAGGGCCGGCCAGACGCTGGTCCTGCGAAAGCCCGGCAACAAGTCCGTCCCTAACTGGTGCAGAATTCGCAAAACCGACGATTTTTTCATCCCCCCCACTTGAGCCCGCCACCACGCGCTGATCTGGCAAGCAATGAGTGGAGCGGCGACGGCGGCGTAAAGCGGGGCGTGCCGCACGCTGATGAGCGAGGCGTGCGCGAGGAAAAGCACCCACAGCGCTTCAGTGAAGAGCCGCCCGCGGAGCAGGAAACCGGTTGCGATCAAACCAGCCAGCAGGAGCGCCTCAAATTGCAGCTGCCCCTCGGATCGAAAGGTGGGCGCCTGAAACTCCTGCACCACATTCTTGATCCAATCCGCGCGCAGGTACTCGAAGATGTGCAGGTGTAACTGGATTCCATACGGGTTGGCGATCGAAGCCAGCGAGCAGCCAGCCAACAAAGCGGAATATCGTCGGACTTGCGGCCAGCTACGCTCTATCGCCGCAGCCAGCACCAGCAATGCCAGCAGCGCAAGAAAAATGACGAAGCCTCCATGCAGGTTGGTCCACAGCGCCGTCACCGGAATGAGCGCCCACAACCAGGGCGTCCTGGCGCGCCGATCCGCTTCCACCACCCACAGACAGACCGGCAGCAGAAGCAGCGTGAACAGATGGGGACGGGCCAGGAAGTGCATGGACGACGCGCCTACCGCGAGCATCGTAGTGACCGCGGCCACCAATGCGTTCGCTCCGCGCCACAGTGTATAGCGCAAAAGCACGGTCGCATAAAGAGCGATCATTGCTCCAGCCATCAGCACGATCGCCTTCAATCCGCCCAGTTGGAAGAGCAAGGCATACGTCACGTCCGTCAGCCACTCCCAGGCGAACCACGGCGCACCAGGACGCGAGAACGAAAACAAATCGTGGGTGGGTACGGTGTGATGTTCCAAAATGTATTGGCCGGTGCGGATGTGCCATCCGGTGTCGCCGTCTCCGAGCAGCGAGATCCAGCCGCTGGCGCCGCAGACGAACAGCCAGACAATCAGGGCGATAAAGAAGCAATCGGAAAACGACGGCGTGAGGAGTTCGGCGATTCGACGCCCCACCACCCCGGACGTGCCGACGTGGGCGGCGGCCACTAGTGGAGGAGGATGCGTGGAGGTTGCCAAGGCGATGCGCTTCACTCGGGGAGAGCGTGATCCCCTGCAAGGTGATCGACCTCCGGGCCAGCTTGCTTTAGCGCTCCACCTAATTACTGGCAGCGTCGCTAGACGGCAGTTCCACACCCACCAGCTCGCGGCCATGCACTGCCAGCGCCAAGCGATCCTTTAAGCCGGTTTTCTCGAAGATGTGCATCAGGTGAACCTTTACCGTTCCCGCCGTAATATGCAGATTCTCCGCAATTTGTTTGTTACGAAGGCCGCGGCAAATCAAGCGCACTACTTCCTTCTCCCGGGGCGTCAGACGCGAGGCGTCCTTGCGCTGCAGAAAGTCGGCCACCTGCTCGGATTCCTGCATCCAGATTTGTCCTGCGCCTACCTCGCGCAGGCACTCCAGCAGCGTGGCCGTTGGCAGCGTCTTCTTCACAATGCCTCGGGCGCCCATTTGCAGAGCCCGGAAGGCGTCCATCTCGGGCAAGTCCACCACCCACAGGACCGGGTGAGTTGGCCCGGCTGCCTTCAGATGGCCTAGCAGCCGGAGCGCAGCGGTCAGCCCCGCGCTTCCATCAATCAGTACAACGTTGGGATGAATACGCTGGACGGCATCCAGCGCATCGGCCGGGCGGGACACCGCACCGGCTAACGTAATATCCGTGGTTTCGGCGAACACCTTCCGCAGTCCCTCGATAACGATCGGCTGCGATTCACATACAAAAACAGAAATACTACTCAATAGGCCCTCTCGCAGTTCTACCCATCGGCGGTAGAGTACCTGCAAGATAGGTACTAAGGCAATTCCGTTTAGCAAGAGTCTACGGAGGCGTACTAAAGGTAGTAACTTCCGCTAACCTTCGTCAGGTTGTTCGGAAGCATTCGGTTTAGTGCTTCGCTTCCACTGGCGGTGTTCCGTAGGTGTGGAACGACTCGATGGTCTTCAGTCCCCAAGCCTGCCCCTTCTTGCGTTCTGTTTCGGTCCAGCGGATGGGCTTCCAATCGGGGGCCAGGATCAGGCGGGCTCCGGCGTTCGCGATTTCGACACGATTGCCGCCGGGCTCGTAGACGTACAGAAAAAACGTTTGCTGAATGGCGTGCTTGTGGGGCCCGGTTTCGATGTAGACGCCGTTTTCGAGGAAAATATCGGCGGCGCGCAGCACGTCTTCCCGGCAATCCACCGCGTAAGTCACGTGATGTAAGCGGCCTTTGGTGCCGGTATGATCGCGGCTATAAGCGAAATCGTAACTCTTGTTGGTGCAGGTCATCCACATCGCGGCTTCCGAACCATCGTCCAGCACAATCTGCTCGGTCAGCCGGAAGCCGAGATACTTTTGGAAAAACTCGCGGTTCGCTTCGATATTCACCGCCAGCCCGTTCCAATGATCCAAGCGGCGCACGTTGACGCCGCGCGCCGGGAAGCGCTGCGCCTGGTTCTTGAGCGCGGGTTTGAGCTCGGCCGGCGCGTCATACCACTGCGTCTCGTAGTACAGCTCGATCTTGTGTCCGTCGGGATCCTGGCAGAGGAACGCGGGACCATGAGCGAGATCTCCATCCGTCCATCCGATGTCGTACCCGGAGCCTTTCAGAGCCGCCACTCGCCGCTCGAGCGCCTGCGGGCTGCGCGCACGATACGCCACGTGGCCCAGGCCGGGCAGCTGGGACGCGGTCAGCTTCAAGGTGTGACGTTCGTAGTCGTCCCAGGCGCGCAGATAAACCGAATCGCCTTGGCGTCCGCTCTCGGTCATGCCCATCACGTTGACGAAGAAAGCCAGGCTCTCCTCGGGTTTGGGCGTCAGCATTTCCAGGTGGCCCAGGTGGGCCAAATCCATAATTGGTTCTGTCACGTTTCTACGTTTCCCGTTAGCGACGCTACTGGCCGCTTTCCTTGGCTTTGCCGGGCCCGCCGTCTTCGGCCGAACCGCTGAACACTTTGCGGCCGTCGGGCAGAATTACCTGGCGGGCATTGGCGGTTTTGTCGTCGTTCTTGGCGCGGAATCCTTCTATCGTTACCTGGTCGCCCGCTTTCAGCGAATTGCGTGTCCAGCCCATGCGAGCCAAGGCGTTCGGCGCGCCATTCTCGCATTGCCAATGAGTGATGTTTCCCTGGGCATCCGGCACATCGATGTAGATCCAGACGTGCGGGTTCGTCCATTCCACTTTGGTCACGGTTCCTTTGAGCGTCACCGGTTGCTTGACATCGAACTCGGCCGCGAACGAGTGATGCGCAAAGGCCGGCACGCTGGCCAATAACAGCGCGGCGCCGGCCGCCAGGAGGTAAGCATGTCGTAGTTTCATTTCACCAGGTGCTCCGTAATTTCCTTGTTGTTCTCTTCGCACGAATATTCCATCAGCTCCCAGGTTGGTTTCAGCGTGAACACGCGCTTGTTGGTCCACGGTTTGGTGTAAGCTTTTGGATCGTCCACCGTCACCTCGTAAGCCAGATGCGTTGGATCGGCGCGCGAGAAACGCTGGATCACGTGCAATTGATCGCTGTGCGGATGGCCGAGAGTGTCCAGGCGCGTTTTGTCGTTGAATCCGATGCTATCCACCACTAGAGTGTCGCCGTCCCAGTGCCCGACGGAAGTGCCCATCCAGGTTGGATCGGGGTCCTTGGGGTGATTGCGCCCGTCGGTGGGAATCACAATAAATGTGTTCCAGGCTTCGAAAAGGATGGCGACGCGCTTGGGCATCTGGAAAATTTCAAGCGGCATGGGCGTATTCATCTGGCGCGTCAGGCCCGCCGGAAGGCAGTGCGCGGTGTAATCGAATTTGCTTGGGTCGTAAGCCTTGAAATTGGCTTCGCCCCACGCGGTATAAGGCAGCGGGCCAATGCCTTTGGACATGTCCGGCACGTAAGGAATATCCCAAACGCCCGTCAGATCGGGCTTGCCGTCCGGCAGGCGCGGGATGGGTCCGGAGGGAGCCGTGGGCGAGTGACTCTCGCGTGCTTCCACCGGCGGAGCTACCGCATCGGACTGCGCATAGGCCGAAGTGGCCGCGAGCGCCAAAATCAAATAGGAACGGAAATGCTTTGACACTTGGAAAGCCTCCCGAGCGACGGGATGGGGTTCAATCTCTTCGTGTTTTACTATATCACTGTGAGATCTACGCTTCTCCTGCTCGCGCTTTCCTGGAGCCTTGCGGCGCAAACGAACGACTCGCCGCTGTTCGCTTTACCTTACAGCCCCAGCCTGGACACTTCGTCGATGGATCGAACCGTGGATCCATGCACCGATTTCTATCACTACGCGTGCGGCGCCTGGATCAAGAAGAACCCCATCCCGCCCGACCAGGCGCGCTGGGATGTTTATGCCAAGCTCAACGAGGACAACGAACGTTTTCTGTGGGGGATTCTGGTGGAAGCGTCTAAACCCAGCGCCAGCCGGAATCTGGTGGAAACCGAAATCGGCGACTATTTCGCCGCCTGCATGGATCAACCCGCTGTGGAAAAGGCTGGAATAGCGCCGCTGAAGCCGGAACTGGATGCCATCGCCGCGCTGCATTCGGTTCGCGATTTACCGGCGTATCTGGGTGGGCAGCATCTCGCCATGGCGGGCTCCGGCATGCTGTTCGGTTTCGGGTCGAATCAGGATTTCGCCGACTCCAGCCGCGTGATCGCATTTGCCGACGCGGGCGGTTTGGGCCTTCCCGACCGCGATTATTACACCAAGACCGACGCCAAATCCGTCGAGACGCGCCAGAAGTACGTGGAACACGTCCAGCACATGTTCGAACTGCTGGGCGATGCGCCGGCCGTGGCGAAAGCGCATGCGCAAACTGTGATGGCGATTGAGACGGCGCTGGCGAAAGCGTCGCTCACTCGCGTGCAGAAACGCGATCCCTACAATTTATTCCATAAGATGACACCCGCCGAGCTGCAGGCTCTGACGCCGGCATTCCCATGGGCGCCCTACTTTAAAACCAGCCAGGCGCCGGATACGTCGGTCATCAACGTGAGCGAGCCCGCGTTCTTCAAGGAAGTGCAGACGCTGCTGGCGACGCACAAAATGGACGACTGGAAAACCTATCTCCGCTGGCACCTGGTCCACTCCAAGGCTTCGTTTTTGCCCGCGGCTTTTGATAACGCCAATTTCGATTTTTACAGCAAATACCTGCGCGGAGTGGAGCAGCTGCCGCCGCGCTGGAAGCGTTGCGTGCGGCGCGTGGATGGCGACATCGGCGAGGCTCTGGGACAGGAATTTGTTGCCAAAACCTTCGCGCCTTCCACCAAGCAAAGCGCTCTCAAGATGACCAACGAAATCGAAGCGTCCATGGCGAGCGAGATCAAGCAATTGCCTTGGATGGGCGAGGAGACCAAGCAGCGCGCGCTCGAAAAACTGCACGGGATCGTCAATAAGATCGGTTACCCGGATAAATGGCGCGATTACAGCTCGATCAAAATTGCGCGTGACGATTATTTCGGCAACGTGGAGCGCGCTACCGTGTTTGAGTCCAAGCGCGAGTTGGCGAAGATCGGAAAGCCCGTGGATCGGAAAGAGTGGGAGATGACGCCGCCCACGGTGAATGCCTATTACGATCCGCAAATGAACGACATCAATTTTCCAGCCGGCGTGCTGCAGCCTCCGCTGTTCGATCCCAAGATGGACGACGCGCCCAACTACGGCAACACCGGCGCCACCATCGGCCACGAACTAACGCACGGATTCGACGACGAGGGCCGCCAGTTCGATGCCAAGGGCGACCTGAAAGATTGGTGGACCAAGAGCGACGCCGAACAGTTTGAGAAGCGCGCCAGTTGCGTATCCGATCAATATTCGCAATACACCGTGATCGACGACATCAAGATCAACGGCAAGCTGACGCTGGGCGAGGATCTGGCGGATCTGGGCGGCACGTGGCTCGGCGTATCTGGCCTGGAAGAGCGAAACGAAAGATCAGGATCTGCGGCCGATTGGAGGGTTTACTCCGGACCAACGCTTCTTCATCGGCATGGCGCAATGGGCTTGCGGCGACGAGCGTCCGGAAAGCAAGCGGGCGAACGCCATTACCAACGAACATTCGCCCGACGAATACCGCATTAATGGCGTTGTTTCCAACATGCCCGAGTTCGGCAAGGCATTCGCTTGCCGGGTGGGGCAGCCGATGGTGCATTCACAGCCGTGTCGCGTTTGGTAACGGCGATAGAATGCTAGTGGCATGATTCCGATTTTTTCTCTACTCCAGGGCGCCGCTCCGCAGACCGACGCGCTGACACGGTTGCTGCACCAGCAGCAGCTCACTCCCTGGATGATCGCGGTGGCCATCGGCATCGCGTTCGCTTTGGGCGCCGCGCATGCCCTGACGCCGGGACACGGCAAGACCATCGTCGCCGCTTATCTAGTGGGATCGCGCGGAACGCTCAAACATGCGGCGTTCCTGGGAGCCATGGTGACGTTTACGCACACTGTGTCGGTATTCTTACTCGGACTTGCCACATTATTTCTGTTCCAATACGTGGTACCTCAAAACGTGACACAAGTGTTAGGCGCCATCTCCGGTTTGTCCATCGTCGCGATCGGTGGTTGGATGCTGCATAAACGCCTGCGGCGGGCCCATCATTCACACGGGCACGGTCACGATCATTCGCACGATCACGATCATTCGCACGGTCACGACCATACTCACGAGCATCATCACCACGATCATGCGCATCCTCACGCACACTCGCATGGCCCTGGCGGGCACGCGCACCTGCCTGAGGAAATCTCGTGGTCCGGCTTGGTGGCCCTGGGCGCAAGCGGCGGCTTGGTGCCCTGTGAAACAGCTCTGGTTTTGTTACTCACTGCGATTGCGCTACGTCGCGTGGGTCTCGGTCTCGCCTTATTGGTTTCGTTCAGCTTGGGTTTGGCGCTGGTGTTGATGGCGATCGGTATTTTAGTGATTTACGCGAAAAACCTGTTGCCGAGCGGTAGCGGCGGGAGCCCGTTCTTTCGCTGGATGCCAGTGGCGTCCGCCGGCGTGGTGATGCTGCTGGGAGTGGTGATGACCGGCGTTTCGCTCGGCTGGATTCGGCCGCAGTGGATTCCGGGCTAGCGCAACCGGAAACAACTTCCTGGGCAGGGATAATTTGCACTTCGCCGAAAAAGCGTCCGCAGCCGCCGGTATTTGTCTTTCATGGTGTTAACATTGTGGTGCGGCACCCTCGTTAGCGGCCCTTGAGTTGCTAGAAAGTGCTTGATT
This sequence comes from Bryobacterales bacterium, assembly GCA_963735145.1. Classification (GTDB taxonomy): domain Bacteria; phylum Acidobacteriota; class Terriglobia; order Bryobacterales; family Bryobacteraceae; genus Palsa-89. Next base: position 1,118,885 of record CAVTJS010000005.1, read on the forward strand.
ACGGATGTTTTCCGCCGTGTCCTCTTCCAGCGAGACCTCTTGGAATAAACGCTTGGCCGCGTTGCGTAACGTGCCGCCCGTGCTGCGCCTGGTGTGGGACGCGGCGCCCAAAGTGGTGGCCTCGGGCATTGTGCTGCGTTTGTTTAGCGCGCTCATTCCGCTGGCGATGCTGGGCGTCACTCAAGCGATTCTTGATCTGATCAGCGCTCATCATTCAGCCACGATGCCGCCGCGCATGTGGTGGCTGCTCGGGGCCGAGTTTGCGCTGGCAGCGGCGAACCAGTTACTGGGCCGAACCATCGATTACACCGACGCTCGCCTGGCCGACGAGTTTACGCGCGAGGTGAGCCTGCGCCTGATCAAGCATGCCACGCGCCTGGACCTGGCGTCGTTCGAAGATCCCGCCTTCCACGATGTGTTGGAGCGCGCGCGCCAGCAAGCCACGGACCGTATCGGGATGCTCAACGCCATGGGCCGGCTGCTGCTGCAATCCATCACGCTGATCTCGCTCTCGGTCGCAGTCATTATCTATTCTCCCTGGCTGTTCCTGCTGCTGGTAATTTGCATTGTTCCCGCGTTCATGGGCGAAAGCCATTTCGCTTTCCTGGGTTATTCGCTCGCGCATGAAATCACGCCGGTGCGCCGCGAACTGGACTATCTGCGCGTCATCGGAACCAGCAAAGAGAATGCGAAAGAAGTGAAGCTGTTCGGCCTGGGCGACCATTTACACAACCGTTACGCGGCGCTGACCGGCGGCATTATCCGCAAGAACATCAAACTGACGAGGAGCCGGCTGGCGTGGGGATCGATATTCGCGGTCTTTGGATCCATCGGCTACTACGCCAGCTATGTATTTCTGGTGTGGCAGGCCTTGCAGGGGCACATCAGCATTGGAAAGCTGGTGCTGCTGACCGGCGCGATCGCAGGTTCCAGCACCCAGTTGCAGGGCGTTTTCTCGTTGTTCTCGCACATTGCCGATCAGGCGCTGCATCTGACGGATCTCGTCGACTTCCTGCGCGTGCAGCCGAACATTCGCTCTCGTCCTAACGCCCTGCCGATACCCCGGCCCATCCGCGCGGGCTTCGAATTTCGCGACGTCTCGTTCCACTATCCCGGATCGTCGCGTCTGGTGCTCAAGAACATGAATTTCCGTCTGGAGCCCGGCGAGCACATCGCGCTGGTGGGTGAAAACGGACAGGGAAAGACCACGCTGGTGAAGCTTCTCGCCCGGCTCTACGATCCAACCGGCGGTGTCATTTTGTTGGATGGGACGGACCTGCGCGAGTACAGCATGGAAGAGTTGCACAAAGAGATCGGAGTCATTTTTCAGGATTTCGTCCGTTACGACATGCCCGCGCGCATGAATATCGGCGTGGGGCGGATCGAGCACGTGGATAATGACGAAGCTCTGTGGATCGCGGCGGAGAAAAGCCGGGCGGATCGGCTCCTCACGCGCTTTGCCGGCGGCCTGGATCAGATGCTGGGCCGCCGTTTTGAGGGCGGGGTGGATCTCTCGGGCGGCGAGTGGCAGAAGTTCGCGCTGGCGCGGGCCTATTTGCGCGACGCGCAGGTGCTGATCCTGGATGAGCCGACGGCCGCGCTGGATGCGGTAGCCGAGTCCGAAGTGTTCGCGCGATTCGACGATCTGTCGCGCGGGAAAATGGCGCTGCTGATCTCGCATCGTTTCTCCACCGTGCGCAAGTCGGATCGCATTGTGGTTTTGGAGGACGGACAAATCTACGAGGAAGGTACCCACGACCAACTGGTGGCGCGGCATGGCCGCTACGCCAGTCTTTTTGAATTGCAGGCAGCGAGTTACCGATGAGTTCGCCATCTCAGATTATCGAAAATGTCCCGACGGCGCCCACGCCGGAGCCGGCGGGCGGTTTTGAAGCTTCCGATCGTTTGCGCGATTGCGCGGCCAAGTTGCGCGATCACCTGAGGGGACCGGCGGTCTCGCACTGGCTGAAAGACAACCATTCGCTGCTCGAATCCCACATTGCCGACTTGCGGCACGCCATGCGTCCCTCGTTCCTGCATAAACTTCACCGGAACAGCGAAGGCGAGCCGCGCATTTACCGGATTGTGACCGGATGGCTGGCGAACGCGCCGGGCTTGATCGACAACGATATCCTGCTGCCGTTCGCCGAGACGTTGCGCGAGACGGAGTCTCTGGATATCGCCGAGCTGTGGGCCTTCCCCCTCATGCTCAAGTTCGCGATGCTGGAGCGGCTGTGCGCGAATTTAGAGAGCGAGCGATTGGTGGCTACGTCCATTCGCACGCTGTGGGCGCTGGAAGCTATTTCCTGGAAAACTTTCGTCGAAACGGCCTCCCGCACCGAAGCCGCCCTGCGGCAGGACCCGGCCGGCGTGTACTCGCGCATGGATCTTCCGACGCGCGATCGATACCGACTGGAGCTCAACCGGATCGCAGGCCAGGCCGGTCGGACGGAAGAAGACGTGGCGAAAGCCGCTCTTAAAAGGGCCGAGCAAGCCCGCGACGAGGAGAATAACGACCCGCGTACGTTCCACGTCGGCTACTACCTGGTGGGGCCGGGCGTGAAGGATTTTCGGCGCAGCGTGGGCTCGAAGCCTTCGCTTGCATCATTTCTGTGGGACCTGACGGAACGTTATCCGAACGTATTCTACGCCGCCGCCTCCGTCATTGTGATGGCGCTCCTGATCTGGGCTTTCGATTGGATGGCCGGACCCATCGCCTGGTGGATGCTCGCGCTCCTTCTCATCCCAGCCAGCCAAGCCGCGCTCGAAATTACTAACGCATCCTTCAGCCGCCTGCTCAGCCCGCGCTTTATTCCCAGCATGGACTTTTTAGATGCGATTCCCGACGACGCGAAGACCATGGTGGTGGTACCCACGTTGCTATTGTCCGAATCCAATTGCGCGAAGCTGCTCAAGGATATCGAGATTCGTTACCTGGCGAATCGGGATCGCAACCTGTTCTTCGCACTGCTGAGCGATTTTGCCGATGCCAATACGCCGGAGACGGAGGGCGATAGCGTTCTCGATTCGTGCGCCGCCGGCATCGGTGAGTTGAACGAACGCTATGGCGCGGGCGCGCGCGGGCCATTTTATCTGCTGCATCGCGCCCGCCGCTGGAATCCGCAAGAGCGCAAGTGGATGGGCTATGAACGCAAACGCGGCAAGCTGAACGACCTGAACAAGCTGCTGCTAGGCCGCGGAAACTGGTTCGACACCATCGTGGGCGATCTTTCGCGCCTGCTCGAAATCCGCTATGTGATCACGCTCGATACCGACACGCAGCTTCCGCGCGACACCGCGGCGAAGATGGTGGGTGCCATGGCGCATCCGTTGAACCGGCCGGTTTTGGATCCGGCCACCAACACAGTGAAAGAAGGCCATGCCTTACTGCGGCCGCAGGTGGCCATCAGCGTCGATTCGGCGCAGCGCTCCTGGATCGCCCGGATCTTCAGCGGCCAGCCCGGCTTCGATCCCTATTCGGCCTCGGTTTCCGATCTTTATCACGATCTGCACGGCGTGGCCAGTTTCACCGGCAAGGGCATCTACGATGTCCAGGCTTTCGACGCCGCCGTGGGCGAGCGCTTTCCGGAGAACGCGATTCTCAGCCACGATTTGATTGAAGGCGAGCACGCCCGAACGGGCTTGATCAATGTGGAGCTGGTGGAAGATTACCCCGCCACCTACGGCGCGTTTTCTAAACGCAAACACCGCTGGGTGCGTGGCGATTGGCAGCTGCTGCCGTGGCTGTTCCCTCATCCGCCCATGTTTCACGGCCGTGCATCGAAGAATCCGCTGCCGGCTCTTTCGCGCTGGAAAATCGTGGATAATCTGCGCCGCAGCCTGCTCGAGATTTCGGTGCTCGGCCTGCTGCTGGCCGGCTGGTTCGGCAGCACGCACCCCGCCCTCTGGACGGTGGCTGTGCTGTTGCTGCTGCAGATGCCGGCCTACGTGGACATGCTGTTCAGCATCATACGCGCTCCCGAGCGCCGCTTCTGGAAGGCGTTCAGCAAACTGCTGGGCGAGCGTTTCCTCCAAAGCCACCGCGACACTCTGCTGAACCTGGTTTTCGTTCCGCATCAGGCCTGCCTGATGGCCGACGCTATTATTCGCACGCTGTGGAGAAGATATGTCAGCCATGCGAACTTGCTGGAATGGGAAACCATGGCGCAATCGGAAATAACGAGTGGACCCCGCTTCTCTCTTTTCGACCAGTATCTCTACGTCTCGTCGCTGCTATGGCTGCCGTTCCTTTTTCTCGCCGGTCCCCTTCCGGTTTTGGTTCTGGTGCTGTGCGCTCTGTGGATCACCGCGCCGATGGTGGCGGGATGGCTGAACGAGCCGCTGCCGACGTCGGCGGCGATCACGCCCAAGGATCGCGCCTTTCTGCGGGAGGCGGCGCTCCGCACCTGGCGCTATTTCGCGGACCATTCCTGGGGGGAGCATCACTGGCTGGTGCCCGACAATGTCCAGGAAAAACCGTCGCTGGTGACGCATCATATTTCGCCCACCAACCTCGGCCTCTCGCTCACCGCGCAGTTGGCGGCCCACGATTTCGGGTATTTGAGCCTGGATGAAATGTCGGGCTCCATCGAGCGGATATTGCATTCTCTGGATGAAATGCCGCGCTACCGCGGGCATTTTTACAACTGGTATGAAACCAGTACGCGCCAGCCGCTCACGCCGCGCTATGTTTCCAGCGTCGACAGCGGAAACCTGGCCGCTTCGCTCGCCACGCTGCGCCAAGGTTGTTTGCTACTGCTTCAGCAGCCGATCTTCGAGCAGGGCACGATCGAGGGACTGCGGGATCATGTGCTGCGGCTGCGCGACGAAGTGCCGTATGAATGCCGGACATTCTCCAGGATGAAGCTCTTTGGCAGCCTGCTGCGGCAGTTGGAATGCCAGCCCCAGGATCTCTTCTTTTGGGAAGCGGTGCTCACCGAATCCCGCGACCTGGTGGAGCGCATCAAAACCGCGCTCGCCCCGGTGCACGCGCGAACCAATTCCTCCGAGCTGCGATATTGGGAGAGCCTGCTTTCCCAGCGAATGGAGGCCGCGCTGGCCGAGCTGTATGGATTGGCCCCCTGGCTTGCGCCCGCGCTCGAACCCGAGCTTCGCGTTTGCATGCGCGACGATACGTTCACTCCGCTAATTGCCGAATTAGGCAAGGTGCCGGCGCTGGACGAATTGCCCGAGGCTTATGACCGGATTCGTGAACGGGTGCATGAGCGCCTGGCGAGCTCGCGGCCGCTGTATCCGATGGTGCGCGATGTTCTGGAGCAGTTGCTGCGCGAGCTTCCCGCCGCTCGAGCCGCCGCGCTCGGCCTAGCCAACCGTTTCCAAGGCATCGCGGCGACGGCGCAACGCTATTTCGACGACATGGAGTTTGGCTTTCTGTTCGACGAGAACCGCCAGCTTCTGCGTATCGGCTACAACGTGGATGCCGAGCGGGGCGACCAGTCCTATTACGATCTTCTCGCCTCGGAAGCTCGTACGGCGGTGTTCCTGGCGATTGCCAAAGGCGACATTCCGCGCGAGACCTGGCTGCGGCTGGGACGAAAGCTCACCGCCTATCACGATCAGGTGACGCTGCTGGCCTGGAGCGGCACCATGTTCGAGTATCTGATGCCGCAGCTTCATTTGCGGTCCTACGCGGGTACGCTGCTCGATCGGTCGCTCCGGGCCGCGGTTCGCATCCAGCAAGCTTATGGACAAGAGCGAGGCGTACCGTGGGGGATCTCCGAGGCTGCGCACGCAGTGCGCGATCAGCGCGGGCAGTATCAATACTACGCGTTCGGAGTGCCCCCTTTAGCAGCAAGTGGTGAGGAAGCGAAGCGTTTGGTGATTGCTCCTTACGCCAGCATGCTGGCTCTGATGATGGATCCGGCGCGGGCGACGGCCAATTTGCGCAGCCTGGCGGCCAACGGCTGGTGGACGCGGCATGGCTTCTTCGAATCCATCGATTACTCGCGCTCAGGCGCGCATGGGACTCCGGAAGTGGTCCACTGTTTTATGGCGCATCACCAGGGGATGGCGCTGCTGGCAATCGACAACGCACTGCTCGGCAACCGGATGCAGGAGCGGTTCCATCACGACCCGCTGGTGCAATCCACAGAGTTCCTGCTGGAAGAGCGGATGCCCGTTCTGGTGGATGTAAGGCCTGTGCCCGAGGCGGCGTAGGCTTCACGGTCTGCTTGGCCCGCGCCTTCTTCTTCGAGGGCTGCTTCTTTACTTCTTTGGCGGGAAGTTCTTTGCCGGGAGGCTCGCTGAAACCGATCAGGTCCATGGCATGGGATGCCGGCTCATTAGCCATGAACCAGCGCCAGACGTTGCCGGTGAGCAGGTTTTCGGCGCTCAGCAGCGTGATTCCAACATCGATGCCCACTACGTCCGTATCGAACCAATTGAGCGTCGGATTGTACCCATCCACGAAGCCGTAGCGGCCGAACACGCGATCGCCAAAACGTTGATGAATGGCCTGGAGCGCTGGAATGGAAATATCGGGCGTGAACATCAGCGATCCGCCGGCAGCGGCTGGAGCCACGGTTCCATCCACCGGATCGAACGCCTTGATTTCTCCATAAATACGATAGCCCTTGGGCCCGTCTGACGCCGTGATACCCCAGATATTCTTCCCAAAGGTGTTGGGCAGGTTTAAATTGAAACTGTACTGTTGATTGGCGCGCGTGGCGTTCACTGAGTTCAGGAAGAAATCCAGGAACCCCCGGTCGCGACGGTTGCGGAAATCGACCCAGGCCTGCGAATACTGGTGCGTAAACAGCGGGCCGCCGCTGATGAACTCGTAGTTTCCGTATTGGTAGAAAGGCCGCTGCCAGGCATACCAGGATTCCTCGGAAATGGCATGGCTGGGCGAGCCGATGGCCAGGACATACAGCAGGCCCAGCTCGCAATACGTGTCCCACTTGTTCTTGATGAATCCTTTCCCGCTGCGCCAGCCGTGCGAGAGCAGCAACGGATCGCCATTCAGCATCCACTGGAAGTCCACGCGGTCGTAAATTTCGCTCGCGAGTTTGGGAATCTCGGGGTCGTCGGAGAAGTATTGGCCGGCCGTGAGAACGCCTGCGAGCAGGAACGCGGTGTCGACAGAGGATGTCTCGCTGTCCCACTTGCGATCGCCCGTCGATACGTCCATCCAGTGGTAGAACCACCCATGCTCCTGGTTCGCCTTATCGGCAAAGAATTCGAGCGTGGTCCGGACGCGATCGGCGGCCTCTTTTTTAGTGATCCAGCCGTGCTCGGCGCCGATGCAGATGGCGGTGAGCCCAAAACCGGTGGCGGCGGTGCTGGCGATATCGCGGCTGGGACCTTTTGCCCGGCCGCCGTCCACTCGGGCGCGATCCAGCACCAGCCCGGTGCCCCGGTCGGCCTGCTCCCAGAAATATTCAAAGCTGCGGTGCTCCAGGTCTTCGACGAAGGCGCGGTCCGCCGCCGATACCGGCGCTACTTTATCGAGATTAGGTACGGGAGCGGATGGTTGCTCTACCGTGGCCGCGGACACCACCAGAAGCACACTGAGAAAGATTGCCGTGGCGCGAAAGAGCATAGTATCAGCCGGGCCCTGGTTCTGCTAACGCTAATCTTTGAGATTGAAGCATACGAATGGACGTGCCGTCCAGTTCCCCGGTTACCGCTGCGGCTTATCCTAACCGTTCATCTTGATCGCCCGCGGTACTAGTCAGCGAGACCCCACTTCCACCAACGCCAACCCTTGAGACGGGAGCAAAAACGTCGACGTGCCGTCCAGCGTCTCGGTTCCGGCCGCGGCACGCGTTAGTTTTTCATATTGTTCGCGGGTAGGACTAGCCGGGCCACCCATGGCCCGCCAAGCTTCGAGCGCCGATCCATGATCGCGATCCACGATTTCGACATGATAGCGCGGAGTACCGGTCCATCCGTCGATTGCTAAATGCACCTGGACTGCGGCTCCATCAGTACCTGGCGGCGCGTAGTTCCATACCGCAATCGCGAACGTACCATCCGGACGTTTGGTAACGATCGCGTTGGCAAGGTCGGGCTGGGACCGCTGATCGCCCAGCCGGTGCAGCATGGCGAAAGCATTGAACGCCGCTTTCGGAACGCCGCCTTCGGCGATCAGCCCATATCCTCCATAAAACGGCGTCTTGATCACCCCTTGCTCTTCGAAGACATCGGAAAAGGTCCAATAAGACATCATTGCCGTCAGCCCGTCGCACAAACGGATATTGTTAGCTAGCCAGGGCCCCATGAAGGGTGAATCGGTGACGTCGATTTCGTTCTTGTAGCTGGCGTTGTACTCGCTCCAGATAATGGGCAGATCGGGCCGCGCGGAGGATTTTACTTGCTGGTGGACTTTCTGCACGGCGCGGCTCACCATCACGGCGCGGTCGATATTTTCATCGGTCCCAAACACGTCCTTCGATAGATCGTTTCCGTAAACGTGGGTGGACACAAAATCGAGCGGTACCTGGGCCTGGATGGCGTGCGCGATCATGTCGGGAATCCAAGCGGCCTGGGCCGTCGCAGGGCCTCCGACGCGCAAACGGGCGTCCGCGCGCTTGATGGCCCGGGCCGCATGATCGTAAAGCTCAAAATAAGTGGCCTGTTTCGGTTCACCAGTCCAAAAATCGATGTTCGGCTCGTTCCAGACTTCGAAATACCACTCGGACACTTCGTTCACGCCGTAACGATCCACCAGATGTTTCGCGAACCTGAAAACCATTTCCTCCCACTTCCCATAGTCCTTGGGAGGCGACGGTAATGGATGGTACCAGAACACCTGCGGCGTGAGTGACGCGGCCAATGCGCTCGGCATGAAGCTCATCTCGACGAACGGCCGGACGCCGTTTGAAAGCAAGCCGTCATAGATCTGATCGACGTAGGACCAGTTGTAAACGGGCTGGCCCTGCGCGTCTTCAGAATACATGCCGACTTCGCGATCGAAGATGGCGTGAAAGCGAACGTAGTGAATATCGGTGGCCGATTTCATGGTCTGCAAATCCCGCCGGTAGCTCTCGCGCAGCGACAGAATCGCGCGGCCTGAGCCAAACATTTGTTCCCAATAATGCGGGAAGGGGCGGGTGGCCGCTCGGGCGTCAATGGTAACTTCCTCGGTGGCCGGAGTCTGCTGGCTTGAGACTAGTGTGGCTGTCAGCAGAAGAGACGTTGCAATCAGCGGCGAGCGATGCATACCTGCTTATGGGACTCCATGTTACCCGGCATGTTACGCGTTACTTGACGTAGCGCGGTTTGCCGCTCAGCCAGGGATCGTAGCTTTCTGCAAAGGCCAGGCGATCGGATATGGAAGGGTGCGAAAAAAGCCAGAATTCGATGAAATGGTTGGGGTTTGGCTCATCCAGTCCGATTTCGCCCATCACCTGGAACGATTGCGCGGCAGCGGCCGACGAGTCAGGCACGATGCCGTGCGTGATCTCCAGGCCGTAGATATCCGCCTGATGCTCCTGCCAGCGGCTGTAACCGTTAATAACCGGTTCGGCGAAGAAGCTGAAAACCGCCACGATTAGGAGCATGAGCGGCAGCGAGGCCCAATCCCCGGCGTCGACAATGCGCCATCGATTTCCCCAGCGCGCGATCGTCCAACGCAGGATGTGCGATCCCAGGAACAGCAAAGCCAGCAGTAGCAGCGAAAGCCAGAGCAGGGAATTGCGAATATGTCCGAGGACGTAGTGGCCCATTTCGTGGCCAAAGACAAAAAGAATCTCGGGTGTCGTCAGGTGCTGGAGCGTGGTATCCCACACCACGACGCGCTTCGATCCGCCGAATCCGCTGACGTAGGCGTTCAACGAATTCAGTTTTTCACTGGCCTTCATTTCGAACATCCGGTTGGGTGGAATGGCGAGCCCGCCGCGCGCCACCAATTTTTCGAGTTGCGCTACCAGCGCGGGATTCGTTTGGGCCAGCGGCTCGAAGCGATAAAACATCGGCTCAATCACCATTGGCTCCAGGTACATCACGGTGACGATGATCGGCAGCGTCGCGAGCCAGAAGTATAGCCACCAGCGGCGCAGGCTGCGGCGGATCACGGCGTATAAAAGGGACGCCAGCGGAACCGCGCAGACCAGCATGATCAGCTCCGTTTTGGTCCAGTCCCAGAACCAGGAAGGCCAGCTTTGGATGGATTGATCGAACTTCAGCTCCAGATGTTGTCCGAAAATGTTCGCGGGGAGGTAGAGAAGGTCATTGGTCACGAGCAGCAGGGGAATGAAGATCAGAGCCTGGATGAAACGGAGCTTGGACGCAGCCGTGGCCCAGTCGCGAAACGTGGCGCCGAGTCCCGACGCGACGATTACGGCCAGAATCAGAATTGCGTAAATCTCGCTCGTGAAGTGCAGCCAGTAGCCCGCATGCGCGTATTCGATGGCGCGCTGCAATTTATCGGGAGGCAGGGAATAGGGCGGCGGCACAATTAGATCTTCGCGGGTGCCGCTCTGAAAAAGCAACGCCCGGAGCCGTATTGCCCCGGGCGCGGGAATCAGCAGGCTGCTGAAAAAGGCCGCTTGCTCACGCGCGCGGTTCAGAATTCCGTACCGAGCCGCGACCGTAAGGAAGCCGGTGCCGCAGGCCTTTTTCAGCAGCCTGTTAAACGCCAACTGCGGTGCTTACTTGCTGACGGTGGATTTGCTGTTGCTGTTCACCGCCGAGGTCTTCTTGCTGTGATGCTTCTTGCTGGTCTTGGCCTTAGAGGTGGTCTTGCTGGTAGCTGGAGCTTGCGCAGCCGGTGTCTGGGCGGCCAGGATGGCGCCGACGCTCAACAAAGAGGCGAAAATAAGTTTCTTCACGTTGGATCTCCTTTTGCGAGGGGCTCATTTCCGCCTCGCATAACCATCTTGCAGCCGGAGACGAAATTCAACGATAGCCTGGGTAGGGGAGTTCCCGACACCAAAATGCGGGGCTAACGGTGCGGGGATCTTAATGAATGAAAATTCAGGCAATCTATACTGAAGTGGTGCGGTCGCTTCCGATTCTGGCCTGTCTCATCGCCATCGCCGCTCCCTGTTTCGCCCAGGCTCCGGACGCGCAGCCTCTTCGATTGGCGCCGAGTGCCTTTAAACAACTGCCGAAGAACCTGATCGCCGAACTTCAGCGGCGTAGATGCACTATCCCCCAGGTGCCAATGATCAAAGGGCAACAGAATATCATCCAAGGCGAATTTGCGAAGCCCGGTCAAACGGATTGGGCGGTTCTCTGCTCGGTTGGACAGGTTTCCACGATTCTGGTTTTTTGGAACGCCTCTGAAATTGACCCCGCTGAGATTGCAGCGATGAATGACGCCGATCGTCTGCAAGGTTGGGCTGACAACAAGATGGTCTACTCCAGGGAGATCGAGCCGGTTGGGAAGAAATACATTGTGGAGCATTACGCGGGTTACGGGGGGCCCAAGCCGCCGCCGTTAAACCACCAGGGCGTAAATGATGTGTTCGTTGGGAAGGCGTCGGTCGTCCTCTATTTTTACGATGGGAAGTGGCTCCAGCTGAGTGGGGCGGATTGAGCGGGAAACACTTGGCATTCGGGTCTCGAAATAGCCCCGCCAGGCGGATTTCGCAGCCGGGTGCTCGTATGGCCCCTTCAAGACGGGCAATGACCTCATCAAGTCGCTCCACCGCGAAAGCAGAAAAATTCGTTCGAAAACAAAGTCAAAACGCAAGCGCCGGAAATGACGGCGCGCTATTCGAAGCGGTTCCTGAAGCAATAGCAAAAAGGCCTGTCGCACCGCCTCTCTTACGGATCGCGGCTCGGTAGGCACACCTCGCAACACGCCGTCGCGAGGTCGGGCCGCGCGCGTGAGCAAAGGCCAGCCTGCTCCACGGAACCTTGAAGCCCGCTCCGGCGGGGGCCCTCACCCGCTTTTGGTACTCCAAATAGCCCTCATCGGCGATTCACCGCCGCATGCTTCTGCGCGATCCTGGAGATGGCGTGTATTCCGATCCAGTTACGGTTCCGAAGATCCTGCGCGTTCTCGTCATCGGCTTCTCGGCCGTCATCGTGCTCCTGATGGCGGCGGGGTTCATTGGACTGAAGAGCGCCCAGTTGATTCAGGAAAATTCGGCCGAGATCGTTCAGAATGGCTTAATTACCACGCGCCTCATCGACGAGCTGCAGCGCGAACAGGATACGCTGAATGCCGCCTTTTATAAGCTTTCGCGGGGCACCGAGCTGTCGGAGCGCGAGCGCCTGCTGGCCCAGTTGGACGAGGCGGATCAGGCCGTGGAGCGGATCGTCACCGAAGCGGCCCCAACTCCGCAAGCCGAACTGTGGCGCCAGCTCAGCACAGCGGTGAAGGGTTTTTCGAGCGAGGCCCGCCGCCTGCTGGTACGCAAGAACGTGCCGACGTACGCTTCCCGCGATTTGCTGCGCCTGCACGAAGAAGTGACCACGATCGTGGGAAAAATGATCGCGAACAACTACACCCGCACGCTGGCCGCGCAATCCCGTATGGATCTGCGATCGGCGCAACTGCTGAAGGAATCGCTGGGGCTGCTGGGCGGATGCCTGCTTTTGGCGCTGCTGTGTGCCGTCTTCACCGTGCGGATCACCACGCAGTTGTTCCACAAAATGGAACAGCAATCGTCGGATCTGGCGCGCGTCACCTGGCACATGCTGGAAAGCCAGGAGACCGCGGCGCGGCGCTTCTCGCATGAGCTGCACGACGAGCTGGGCCAGTCGCTCACTGCGATCAAAGCCAACCTGACCGCGCTGGATTCATCCACCCCGCCCGATCCGGCGCGCCTGGACGATTGCCGGTGGCTGGTGGATGAGGCGATCCAAAATGTCCGCGAGCTTTCGCACCTGTTGCGGCCCACAATTCTCGACGACTTCGGGCTGGACGCGGGCCTCCGCTGGCTGGCGGAGCGGTTTGGCGACCGCACGGGTATCGAGGTGGATTACAAATCCAGCTTTGACGGACGCCTGGCCGATGAGACCGAGACCCACCTGTTTCGCATTGTGCAGGAAGCGCTCACCAATGTGGCCCGCCACTCGGGCGCAACGCGCGTCGCCATTGCGCTTGAGCGCAGCGGCAGCCGGGTACATCTCACCGTCAAGGATAATGGCCACGGCTTTCAGGGCAACGGCGTTCCAGGCAACGGCGCTTCAGGATTGGGATTAGTGGGAATGCGGGCGCGCGCGCAAAGCGTCGGAGGCGAGCTTGAGATTAGTTCGAACGATGGCTTGGCCGTGGATCTGTGGGCGCCCATGGAGACCGCGAAAAGCTGACATGCTGCGAATTTTACTGGCTGACGATCACGCCATGGTGCGAAAAGGCTTTCGCCTGATCCTGGAAACGCAGCCCGACATGCAGATCGTGGGCGAGGCGGGAAATGGACGCGAGGCTGTGGAGCTAGCGGAGAAGCTTCATCCCGACGTGGTGGTGATGGATGTGGCCATGCCGGAGCTGAACGGCATTGAGGCGACGCGCCGTCTGGTTGCTTCCGCGCCACGCACGCGCGTTCTCGCGTTGAGCATGCACAAGGACTCGGTCTACGTGCGCGAAATCCTCCGCGCCGGCGCCCGCGGGTATTTGCTGAAGGACTCCATTGACAGCGATCTGGTGAACGCCGTGCGCGCCGTGGCCAAAGGCGAAGGCTATTTGAGCCCCGGTGTTTCCGACGCCGTGTTGAGCGACTATCGCAAGCACGTCACCGATCCGCTGGATCTGCTTACCAGTCGCGAGCGCGAGGTGCTGCAAATGATCGCCGAGGGCAAGACCAATAAGGAAATCGCGGGCACGTTGAACCTGAGCGTTTACACCGTGGATGCGCATCGCGGGAAAATCATGGAGAAGCTGAATCTGCATTCTTCGGGCGAATTGGTGCGATTCGCGGTGCGCAATGGCCTTATCGATTGACTTCGAGCTGGCCCAATTCCTTCCGCGCTTGCGCCAGGACGGGAAGATCGGGATCGGCATTTTTCCAGAGCGCGAGGAAGTCCGCGTAAGCCTTTTTGGCTTTTGGAACATCGCCGGCCATCGCCGCGGCGCGGGCCAGGCTGACATAGGAGACCGAATTGATTGCGGAGAAGCTGGAGAACGCCGGGAGAACGCAACCACAATCTATCACCTTGCGATCCAAAATCTTCTGAAACTCAACCTCCGCGTCCGCGCCTTTGCCGGCCTCGAGAAACGCCAATCCGCGAATATAGGTCACCGGCGGATAAACGCGCTCAAAGGAGCCGATCGAGTGCAGGAGCGCGATGGCTTCGTTCGGGTGGTCCCGCTTCAGCTCCAGAACAGCACGCGTGAGCGGCAGCATAAGGGCGTTCAAGTGAGTTCGGGTAGGCTCCCGCTTCGCGGCGTCTTCCACCGCCGCAACGGATTTTGCGACCTGCGCGGGATCGAAACAGAGCGCCAGCGCGATGGCCCCGGGGAATGCCGACTTGCGCGCCGCTTGGCAAACGCCAACCAGAGCCAGGTCCTGATCGTGGATTCCTCCGACCGGCGCGAGATTTCTGCGCGCGCGCATCTCACCCACTTTCTGCAGCATTTCTTGTGCTTTCGAGCGCTGGCCGAGCCCGACGGCTTCCGAAGCCTGGAGCTCCAAGCTCATATACTCCTCGGGCCGTCCCGAAAACCACTGAATCTGACTCGCGGCGGCTTGATCGTCGCGCGCGCTGATAGCCATGTCTAGGAGCAAAGCATGGATGGTGTAGTCGTCCGGATTCTGCTTCAGCGACCTTTGCGCCACCCTATTCGCTTCCAGACGCCGATTCAGGAAATAGTAAGCGCCCGCGAGCGACAGCAGATTGCCTGAGACACGAGGGTCGATGCGAACGGCTTCCACAAATTCGGGTAACGCCTCGTCTAGCTGGCCGAGCGTGTTGTACACGTCTCCCGTCATGATGTGTGGCAACGACGTGCGCGGAAAGGCGCGCGCCCAGGCACGGAATGTATCTAGCGCCTTCTCCAATTCCCCGCTAACCACGAGGAAATAGAAGCCCGGAATATAGAACTGCTCGCTTTCCGATCCTCCCTCGCGCAGTGCGTAAGCCTTTTTGTAACCCTCGATCACGCCTCGGCCGCCTACGTACCCATTCGCAGTCGCCAGGAACACCCAAGCTGTGGCAAATTTTGGATCGAGCGTTGTGGCGCGCTCGAAGAAAGGGATGGACTGACGATACCGGCCCTGGTTGAATTCATCGATGCCTTTGGAGAGCTGCTCGAAGGCATCGAAGGACGTGGTGGTGAAACCGTAAAAAGGATGATTCGGCACCGAGGCGAGCGTTTCGCCCAGCTTTTGCCGAATCGATAGCGTGGCGTCGGCGATCGCCTTGAGGATCTGCTCTCTTGAATCGGCCTGCGCCTGGGCCCGCGCCAGAACCTCGCCGGTGTCGCAATTGGATGCTTCGAGAGTGATGGGATAAGTGGCGCCCAAGCGGGCAATCGCGCCCGAAATCATGGCCTTGTCGCCCTGCTGGACGCAACTGCTCCGCGCCAGTTCATTTGTGATCCGTTCACCCTGCGAGTGGCCGGACAAGCGAAAATCCTGGCGCATTTGGACGTCGCCCAGGGTTTTCAGAAAAGGCGAGCGTTCCAGCTGCATCGCCAGTGCCTGCCGCAGAATGCCATCGAAGGTGTTGTCGCCGGTGGAATTGGTGAAGTCGCCGACGACAACGATATCTTGATTCGTAAGCGGCGCGGCGTGCGAATGCCGCCACCACCAGGCGCCGCCTGTGGCGACGAGAATTAATACCACCGCTGCGAGAGCGAGCGGGAGCGCGCGGCGGGTCTTGCGTTGCACCGTGGAGCGCGACCTTCCGGACGACGAATCCCGTTCCATTCGCCTTAAATCCGCGGACAGGTCCGAAGCGGATTGATAGCGCAGATCGCGATCCTTTTCGAGCAGCTTGCCGATGATGCGTTCCAGTTCCTCGGGAACGTTTGGATTGCGCAGATGGGCTGGCGGCGGTGTTTGATTGAGGATCGCTTCGAAAATCACCGCCGTGGTCTCGCCCGGGAACGGCAAGACGCTGGTGGCCATTTGATAAAGAATCACGCCAACCGCCCACAGGTCCGACCGGCCGTCCAGGCTTGCGCCGCGCGCTTGTTCGGGGGACATATAGGCGGCCGTGCCCACGATGGCGTGGGTGGCGCTCACGGTTTCGTCGATCTCTTCGGTAGACGCAACGAACTTGGCGAGGCCAAAATCCAGCACCTTCACGCCGCCCTCGGTCAGCATGATGTTGGCGGCTTTGAGATCGCGGTGGATCAGTCCGCGGTCGTGGGCGGCCTTGAGCGCCTGGGCGATTTGGGCGCCCCATTGGAAAATGAGATTCGCAGGCAGCGGGCCGCGCCGCAACCGCTCGGTCAAGGTCTCGCCTTCCACGAATTCCATCACCAGGAAAGTGTCGCCATCGGGCAACGCGCCGACGTCGTACAGCGTGCAGATGTGCGGGTGATTTAGCGCCGATATCGCCTTGGCCTCCCGCTCGAACCTGGAACTGAACCGTTCGTGCGCCACTTTGATGGCGACCGAGCGTCCCAGGCGTCCATCGCGCGCCTTGTAGACCTCTCCCATTCCGCCCCGGCCAAGCAAGCGTTCGATACGATAAGGTCCCAATTGAGTGCCCGCGGCCAGTTTTTGGGCCGAAGCGTCACCCATCAGGACGGCTGCGATTTCGAGCGGCGATTGCTCGAAGAACCCTGGCGTGCTGTCATGCACCAGGAGCGCTTGCACTTTGCGCCGCAGTTCATCGTCGCCCCGGCAAGCCTGGGCCAGGTACTGTTCCTGGGTGCCCGGCTCCTGCTCCAGGACGGCGTGATAAACCTCTTCGATTTGGGCAAAACGCTGTGGCGTCATATCGGGGCGTAGCCTTTCAAGACGAAAAAGCCTTTCAAGAATTGTACTCCTCGCCCTCTGCCGCTACAGGCGCAAAAGACCGCGCGAAACGGCCACGCCTATCCGGACTTGCCGCTTAATTCGCTCGCGAGCCAAGCCTTGGCGAAGCGCCAATCGCGCCGGACCGTGCGGGGCGAACTATGGAGCGCTTCCGCCACTTCTTCTTCGTTCATCCCGCCGAAATAACGCAGCTCCACCACCTGGGCCTGGCGCGGGGCCAGCTCCGCAAGGGTTTGCAACGCCTGATCGAGTTCCAGGATCATCGTTGCCGGCTCCGGCGCAAGGACGGCGACATCGGCTAGGTCGATTTTCCGGGCGCCTCCGCCGCGTTTTTCGGCCTTTCGCGCGCGTGCCGCATCCACCAGAACCCGCCGCATCATCTGCGCGGATAAGGCGAAAAACTGAGCGCGGTGCTCCCAGTTCACATTTTTCACCTCGATGAAGCGAAGGAAGGCTTCGTTCACTAAGGCCGTGGTTTGCAGGCTATTGCCAGCGCGCTCGTTCCGCATGAAGCGGCGCGCCATGGCGCGCAGTTCCTCGTAGACGGCCGACGCCAGTTGCTCGGTGGCCGACGGATCTCCTTGGCTCCAGGCCCGTAACAACGCGGTGATGGCCTCTGGATTCTGAGTCATTTTCGGGCTTCAGAGCAGCGTATCACGGCCCGTGGCCGCTTTCCGGCTCCCAATCCGCCTGTCGGGTCGGAGGCTCGAAGGCAATGAAAACTTTCTGCAAGCTTTACGGAATGACGATCGCGGCGTTGCTGGCGACGCCTATAGTCCGGGCGAATCAACCGGCCCCGAGTGCGGAGCCACCGATTGTGGTCTGCGTGGACCATGCAATCGACCCCTGGGTGATCGATCGGGCTCAAGCCACAGCGTCGCGCATGTTTGCCGGAATCGGCGTGGTGATCGAATGGCGCGGCACGCGCAACTGCGGGGACGGCCTGAACATAGTCATCGAGCTAAGCTCGACGCGGCCAGATTTCCAGCCCGGCGCTCTCGCCGAAGCGTTTCCTTATGAGAAAACGCACATCCGGGTGTTCTACGATCGGGTGCAAAACTCCGCCGAGCCCAGGATGCTGCCGCAGTTGCTGGCGCACGTACTGGTGCATGAAATCACCCATATGCTGGAAGGCGTCAACCGGCATTCCGAAACAGGTGTTATGAAGGCGCACTGGGACGGCAGGGACTACGTCGCGATGGGTTCAAAACCACTGCCATTCGCCGCCGAAGACATTCAGCTCATTCATAACGGCATCGTCCATCGCTATGGTTTGGATGAAATTACTGTTGCTACGCACTGATCAAAATTGAGTCAGGCCCAGGATATTTCCATCGGGGTCCTTGAACCACGCCACTTTCGTCGTGCTGCCCGGCGGAGTCCAGATGCCTTTCTCGTCTTGACCGGGGAAACCGTAGCGCTCGAACTTCACGCCGGCCGCCTCCAATTCCTCCACCTTGGCCGCGATGTCCGTTACTCGCCAACCCAAGGCGGTGTACTGCGCCTGGCGGACTTCCTTCACTTTCTGAACTCGCAGCATGGTTCCGGTTGCGTCGAACACCAGCGCATATTGTTCGTCGCTGACCAGCTTCAAGCCAAGCTGATCGCGATAAAACACCTTGGCGCGTTCGGCGTCCGCAGTCGCGCTGAACGCCATGACGGGAGAAGAATCAAGCAGTGGCATGAAGGAAGCTTACGATATCCGATGTTACAATACGAATTCTCTAAATGGACCAACTGAAAGCGCTCATTCGCGAAGTCCCCGATTTTCCCAAGCCCGGCATTAATTTCTACGACATCACGACGCTTCTCAAAGACCCCGCTGGATTCAAGGGCGTCATCGACTCGCTGGCCGAGCACTATCGTTCCACGCCCATCGATCTGGTTTTGGGCGTCGAAGCGCGCGGGTTTATCATCGCGCCCGCCGTCGCCTATGCGCTCGGATACGGCTTCATTCCCGTCCGCAAGGAAAAGAAGCTGCCGGCCGAGCGGGAGCGCATCGAATACGCGCTCGAATACGGCACCGATGTGCTCGAAATCCATAGGGACGCCATTTCGCCGGGTCAAAATGTGTTGATCATCGACGATGTACTGGCAACCGGTGGCACCGCCGCGGCCGTAGCGCGTTTAGTCGAGACATTGCATGGAAAAGTGGCGGGCCTCGGCTTCATCCTGGAACTCGACTTCTTGAACGGAAGCGAAAAGCTCCACGGCTACGACGTGTACTCGCTGATTCATTACTAATGTCTCAACGCGTCCGGCTTCGTTCGCTGGCCAAGATTAACCTGGACCTGCGGGTCCTGCACAAACGGCCGGACGGATTCCACGAGCTGAGAACCATCTTTCAAACCATCTCGTTGGCCGATACGATGGATGTGGAATACCAGCGCGGGCGGACGCGAATCGAGCTCAATTCCAACATCGATATTCCGGGCAATCTGGTTGTCAAAGCCGCGGATCTTGTTCTCGGGACCCTGCGCGCCAATTGCCATTTGCGAATTCGATTGATCAAACGAATTCCCCTCGGCGGTGGACTGGGCGGCGGTTCCAGCAACGCGGCCGCCGTGTTGCTTGCTCTCCCCAAGCTTTTAAAGAAGAAGGTGCCGATGGAAAAGTTGATGGAACTCGCAGCCGAACTGGGTAGCGATGTGCCCTTTTTCCTGATCGGTGGAACTGTGGTCGGATTGGGCCGTGGCACCGAACTTTACCCTTTACCTGATGTCCCAGCAAGCCCGGGCCTGCTGATTACGCCCGACATTCACTCCTCCACTGCCACCAGCTACGCCGCGCTCCAGCGTCAACTATCAGATGAGGTTTCTCCAGCTATCACTAACAATTTCCAGTCTGTAGTACTAAGTGCCTGTTCCCTAACCCCCAATCCCCAACCCCCACCCATTAATGACTTTGAAATGGTTGTGTTTCACCAACATCCTCAACTAAAATCGATGAAGGGAAAGCTGCTGAAATTGGGAGCTTGGCGGGCCATGATGACCGGGAGCGGGTCAGCGCTTTTCGGATTGTTCCCCAGCCGCGAGCTGAGGGATCGCGCCGCCGGGTTGTTCGGTAAGGATTTTGCCAGGGATCAGATTTACCCATTTAGCATGGTGAGTGGTCGCCGTTACCGCGCGCTTTGGTGGCGGCAATTAGGAGTTTCCTCGGAAGGCAAGACATGGCCGCCCCAAGACCGGTACGCACGATGAGATTCGAGCAACTGAAGATTTTCACAGGCAACGCCAATCCATCGCTGGCGGCTAAGATCTGCGCCTCGCTCGGCTGCACGCTGGGCGCGGCCGAAGTGGAACCGTTCTCGGACGGCGAAATCCGTCTGCAGATCCTCGAAAACGTGCGCGGCGCCGATGTTTTCGCCGTGCAGCCCACCTGCACGCCTGTCGATCGCCACATCATGGAATTGCTGCTGATGATCGACGCGCTGAAGCGGGCTTCTGCGGAGCGCATCACGGCAGTGCTACCCTATTATGGGTATGCGCGGCAGGATCGGAAAGACAAGCCGCGGATGCCCATTTCCGCCCGGTTGATAGCAAACCTGATCCAGAGGGCCGGCGCGGATCGTGTGCTTACTTTGGACCTGCACGCGGCCCAGATTCAGGGATTCTTCGACGTTCCCGTGGATCATCTGTTCGCCGCGCCGGTGATGCTCGAATATTTCGAGTCCATCGGACGCAGGGACATGACCGTGGTTTCGCCCGATGCCGGGGGCGTGGAGCGCGCGCGCGCTTTCGCCAAGCATTTGAACGCGCCGCTGGCGATTATCGATAAACGCCGGACGGAAGTGAACGTGGCCGAAGTGATGCATATCATCGGCGACGTGGAAGAGAAGCATTGTTTGATTGTGGACGACCTGATCGATACGGCCGGGACGCTGGTGAAGGCCGCCGAAGCGCTGCTGAAGCATGGCGCGCTGACGGTGACCGCCTGCGCCACGCATGCCGTATTGTCGGGACCGGCCGTGGAACGAATCGAAACATCGTGTTTGCAGGAAGTAGTGATCACCAATTCGATTCCCTTGCGCGAGGACGCCATGCGGTGCACCCGCATCAAGACCCTTTCGGTGGCGCCTTTGCTCGCCCGTGCCATCCAATCTATTCACGAGGATGGTTCGGTAAGCACCCTATTTATTTAGAAGGAATCAGGCAGGCATGGCAGGAACCAGGGAGCCGTCTGCCGGAGTAACGCCGGAGTAAAGAACGAATGAGAAAAGAAATCACAGTGAGCGCTGAACCGCGGGAATCGCGTGGCAAGAATGAAGCGCGCCGTCTACGCGTGAAGGGTCTGGCGCCGGCCGTATTGTATGGTTCCGGCAGCCCGGCGGTGGCCGTTTCGGTGAGTCCGAAAGAGATCAACCGGATTCTGCACAGCAACACCGGACACAACACCATCTTCAATCTGGCGGTCGAGGGCGGGGAAGCTACGCCGGCCATGATTGTGGACTGGCAAAGCGATCCGGTGAAAGAGAATTTGCTGCATGTGGATCTGAAGCGCATCGATCTTACCAAGCGCATCGCGGTGAAGGTGCGGGTGCATGTGACCGGCGAGCCCAAAGGCGTAAAGCTGCAGGGCGGATTGCTGGAAGTGATCACGCGCGAAGTGGAGATCGAGTGTCTGCCGGACGATATTCCGGAATCCTATACGGTGGACGTAACCGAATTGATGATCGGCCAGAACCTGCGAGCGAGCGAGATCCCGTTGGGCGGAGCGGTGAAGTTGGTGAGCGGGCCCGAGCAGGTGGTGGCGCACGTAGTGGCACTGAAGGCTGAGGTAGTGGAAACGCCGGCCGCCGAAGGCGCAGTGGCTGCGACGCCGGCCGAGCCGGAAGTGATCAAGAAGGGTAAGAAGGAAGAGGAAGAGGCCGAGCCCGAGAAGGGGAAGAAGAAGTAGGGAATTCGGGGTTGGGGATTGGGGATTTGGGAACCGGCACATGCTTTGTGAAGAGTACCTGGTCCCGAAACCCTAACCCCCAGCCCCATGTCCGAGTTTCATAAACTGGTGGTTGGTCTCGGAAATCCCGGCAAAGAGTACGAACTGACAGCTCACAACCTTGGGTTCCTAATAGTAGACCGGGTTGCGGAGCGCAATCGAATCGATGTCGGGCGCCTCGATTGTAGAGCGCTGGTTGGGCAGGGAACGGTGGCGGGTAAGAAAGTGCTGCTCGCCAAGCCGCAGACGTTCATGAATCTGAGCGGCGAGTCGGTGCAGGGTTTGCTGGTCAAGAATGAGATTGCGCCGGGGGATCTGGTCCTGGTTTATGACGAACTGGATTTGCCCTGGCAGTCGGTACGGATCAGGCCCAATGGTTCGGCCGCGGGACATCGCGGCGTGGATTCCGTAATCCGCTGCGTTGGTACGAAAGATTTCCCCCGGGTTCGCCTGGGAGTTCATGGGGGCCGTCGTGAAAAGGACGGCGCTCAAATTGTGCTCGCGAGGTTGAAGCGGGCGCACAAAGAAGAGTTGGATGAACTGCTGGACTATGCGTCGCAGGCAGTGGAGTCCATCATCGCTGAAGGCGTCGAAAAGTCCATGGCGAAATTTAATCGTCGCGCCCCAGGCTTAAACGAGGAAGAATGAGGATCTACGAAGAGCTGTTTATTCTCCGGCCGGATGCGCCGGAAGAAGAGATCGATCATCTGATCGAACAACTGACTACCTTGATCGCCTCCCAGGGGGGCAACGTCGATAAATCCGACAAGTGGGGCATACGCAAGCTGGCCTATCGTGTGCAAAAGCGCAACGAAGGCTTCTACGTTTTGCTGCAGTTCACCACCAAGCCTGAAACGGTGCTGGAGGTGGAGCGGCGCTTGCGCGTATCGGACCTGGTAATGAAATTCCAGAGCGTCCGCATCGACGAAAAATTGAAGAAGATTGAAAAGCGCAAGAAAGAGCGTGAGAAGCGCGCCGCGCGTAAACCGGCGCCTCCGGCCGCTCCAGCCGTGCCGCTGGAACACGCCATGGCTGGGGCCGCGGAGCCAACCGGTCCAAGACCGGGCGCTCCGATGCCCGGCGCTCCGGTAGCGACGGCTCCCGTGGCTGCAACTCCGGTTGCGGAGAAGGTAGGAGAGTAACATGGCCGAACAGCGAGGCGGACGTCCCATTAGCGGGTCCATGCGGCCCACCGGCGGCGATAAAGCGCTGGCCACCAAGAAGCAATACTTCCGGCGTAAGAAAGTATGCCGCTTCTGTGTGGAAAAGATCGACGACATCAATTACAAAGACGTGAGAATGCTCTCGTCCTTCATCTCCGAGCGCGGGAAGATCGTGCCGCGGCGCATCTCCGGCGTTTGTACGCCGCACCAAAAACGCTTGGCGGAGGCCATCAAACAGGCGCGCAATATCGCGCTCATTCCGTTCGCCACGGCGATTTAAGGAGACCGTCATCATGGATGTGATTTTAAGAGAAGACATCGAAAAATTGGGCACGCGCGGCCAGCTGGTGAAGGTGGCGTCCGGTTACGCGCGCAATTTTCTGCTGCCCAACAAGATGGCCGTCGCGGCTACCGAAGCGAACAAGAAGATCGTCGAGCAGGAGCGCCAGGCGCACTTGCGCCGGGAAGCCAAGGTGGAAAGCGAAGCCAAGGATCTCGGCAAAATGCTGGGCTCTGTTTCGATTACCATTTCCCAAAAGGCCGGTGAGAACGATCAGCTTTTTGGTTCCGTAACGTCCAAAGACATTGCCGAAGCGCTCGAACAGCAGGGCTACACCATCGAGCGGCGCAAGATCGTGCTCGAGGAGCCGATCAAAACGCTTGGCGAGTTCAAGGTTCCCGTGCGGCTGCATCGCGAAGTGACGGCCGAAATCACCGTCCACGTCGTGAAAGAGGAAGAGTAGTTTCCTGCCACGCACAGATCTGATTCTCGATCCGGGACGCTACGAAGGCGTTCCGGCTTATCAACTGCTTGAAGCCGCCGGGCATGGTTACATTCCGGTGGACCAGCGGCTGCTGCACGCGATTCTCGATTTTCCCGAAAACTCGCTGCCCGATATCGTACGTTTTGCTGCGCAAAATCACGAAAACGATCTGATGGATCTGGATCCGTTGCTGATCGATCTGTTCCGTCATCTCCACACGCCCGCCGCGCTGCCGTTTTTCCTGCGCGTCATGCGGGATAATCCGAGCGACGTTGCTGACGATCTGGTAGAGAGCGTCGTGGAACTGGGCGAAGCGGCGGTTGACCCGGTACTCCAGCTGCTGGATGAGTTGGACGGAGAAGACGCCGGCGATGTGCCTTTCGTTCTTGCGGCGCTGCGCGTTCGCGACCGTCGCGTGCTCGAAGCTCTGACGCGCCGCCTGGAGAACGATCCGCAGGACGCCGCGTTGTGTCTGGAAATGTACGGCGATCCGGCGGCCATCCCCGCGCTCAAAGCCGCGCTGGCTCAAATACCGGCGGACGATCCGCGCTCCCAAGCGCCCGTTCAAGCCGTTATCGAAAGCCTGTCGGCGGCCAGCGAAACTTCGCCCGAAGCGAGGGAAGAGTTCGATATCTGGGAGCTTTATCCGGAAGAGGCCGCCACCGATTTTGGCGCGTTGGAAGATGAAGACCGGCTGGCGATGCTGCAGCATGGCTCGCCCGGGGTGCGAGCCGAAGTCGCGCTCAGCTACCAGGCCACGGAATTGTCCGATGAGGTGCGCGCGCGCCTGGTCCAGCTTGCCAAAACCGATCCGGATCCGAAGGTCCGTGGAGCTTGCTGGGAAGCGTTCGGCGAGATTGGCGACGATCCCGACCTGCGGCAGGCCATGCTGAAAGTGCTGGCCGATCCCAAAGCGGCCATCGAAGAACGGTCCGGCGCGGCCATCGGTCTGGCGGAGCAATCCGATAACGTCGCCGTTTATCAGGCCATTCTGAATCTTTATCAGGACCCCCGCAGCCGCGCCAAGGCGCTCAAGGCCATGGCCAGATCTTTCGACAAGCGTTTTGCCGCTTATCCGCCCAAGCACCTGGACGACCCGGACCCCGAGATCAAGCGGCAAGCCATCTGGGGCATTGGATATCTGGATCTTTTTTCAGACGCTCCGCGCCTGGCGGAACTTTTCGATCAAGAGGAATTTCGCACCGATGCGCTCTTCGCTTACGCGCTGTCGATACCAGGCGAGACCTCGTCGGGACGCGTTCGCGCTCTGATGACCAAGGTGGAACAAGCGGCCGGCGGATTCCGCGAGGACGAAGAGGATCTGGTCCGCATCGCGCTCGACCAGCGGCTGATGCTGCACGGCAAGAGCCCGGTGTTCTTTCCCGACGACGAAGAAGAGGAAGAGGCCGAAACCGTGATCGCGCTTCCAAAGCCGGGGCGCAACGATCTGTGCTCCTGCGGCAGCGGCAAGAAGTACAAGAAGTGCCACGGCTTAGTGAATTGACAGAGCCTGACGCCCACCTCCGCCTGAATCGGGCAAAATAGAAGTATGCGTTGCCTGCTGCTTCTGGTGACAGCTCTCGCCCTCACCGCCGCGGGGGAAATGTCCCTGACGGTCGCGAAACTGACCGAGTTCATCAAGTCCGCAGTTCAAAATAAATCGCCGGACAAACAGGTGGCCGAGACGCTGCGCCATTTCAAAATGGTGGAGAAGCTCGACGACCGCACGATCGAAGAGCTGCAATCGCTCGGTGCGGGGCCGAAAACCGTCGCGGTGCTAAAAGATTTGGGCGACGCGTCCGCCAGTTTGCCCGAAGCCGCTCCGCCTCCGCCCAAGCCCGTGGTGGTTCCTATCCCGCCGCCCGATTCGGTGGAACAGGCCAAGATCATCGATGAGGCGCGCGAGTACGTGCTGAATTACACCAATAGCCTGCCCAACTTCATCTGCGTGCAGGTGACGCGGCGCGATGTGGATCGCAACGGCACCGGATCGAACTGGTATCACCTGGACACCATCACGGCGAAGCTCAGCTACAGCGAACATCACGAAGATTACGAGGTGATCATGAAAAACGATCAACCGGTCACCAACGTCAAGCTGGAGCAACTGGGCGGGACGGTTTCAGCCGGTGAGTTCGGCACCATGATGAGCGAGATTTTCGATCCGCAAAGTCAGGCGCAGTTTTCCTGGGATCACTGGGCCACGCTGCGCGGCCGCCGCACCTACGTTTTTGCTTACGACATCCAGCAGGAATTCTCCCGCTATCACATCAAGGAAACCGAGACGGGCCGCGAAATCGTGCCGGCGTATCGTGGGCTCATCTATATCGACCGCGACTCGAAGACAGTGACCAAGATCACCTTGAATCCTTACGACATTCCCGCCGATTTTCCCATCCGCGATACGCATGAGTCGTTGGACTACGACCTGCAAACTATTGGCGATATGCAATACATGCTGCCGCTCAAGGCCGTTCTCACGTCCAAACTGACGCGCCAGATGACCAGGAACGATATCGAGTTCCGGCTGTACCGCAAGTTTGAAACCGGGTCCACCATCAAGTTCGACACGCCGGATGCGTTGCCGGAAGACGACACCAAGGAGAAGTAATCCGATGAACCCCTACGCCAGCCATATGGACCAGCGCGCACCGCTGGATGCGATCGCCGATACACCGCGCCGTCTCGCGGAATTGATGGAAACGCTCGGGCCTGGGCGACTGGAAACGCCGCCCGCGCCGGGCAAATGGAGCGCCCGCGACATTCTTTCGCATCTGGCCGACGCCGAGGTCGCGTTTGCGTTCCGCCTGAGGCAAACCTTGGCCGAGGATCATCACGTGATTCAGCCCTTCGATCAGGATCAGTGGGCCAAGAGCTATCCGGCGTCCGACCTGCGGCTTGCGCTGGGCGCCTTCTCCGCGTTGCGTGCGTGGAACATTGGACTGATCCGTTCGGTGAAGCCGGCCGATTTCTCAAAACCGGTGACGCATCCCGAGCGCGGGACCATGACCTTTCAGACCATTGTCGAAACCATGGCGGGACACGACCGAAATCATATTAAGCAGATCGAAGCGATCGCCGGACAGTCTGCCGCCGCGCGCTAGCGTCCAGCGGATGTAGCCGCCACCGCGCACTTGACGATGGCTTCCGCGCGACGCCAATCTTCTTCGGCAGTGCCGGTGGGACGGCCGGCGCTTTCCCAAAGCAGTTCTGCGATGGCCTGGACGTCGTCGCGATGATCCCGCCGAACGTGGTCTGGCCCGGTACTCGCTGGCAGCAACTTGCGCACGAATGCGTCACGCGCGTCGTTATATGCCAGATGCGCTTTCTCCAGCTCCAGCAGCGCGGTTTCAAAGGCCTTTCGGTCGCCGGTGGGATGCTCCGCCAGCAGTTGTACCCGCTGCGCCTTGCGCGAAAAATTCTCGAATGCGGACCGGTACTCAGCCTCAGCCGAAGCTTCCATAACCATAGCTGATTAGACGAAGGGATCTTCGAAAAGGTTCGAAATTGTAACGGGCTAGTTTTCCAGTTCCAGCAGCATCTTGCCGCGAAGTTTGTAATCGGTATCCTTCAGGTTGGGGTTCAATTCCACCCTGTCGAAGCGAACCTCGATGCCTTGTTGCTGTGCATCGGGTTTGATGAACATGGTCTTGGGATAATACGAGTTCCCGTTTTGGATATAGTCGGAGTAGGTGATCAGCGCCGAGCCGATGCCGGCGTCGGTTGCGATCCTGACTCGCTGCGGGCGCAAATTGGCGTCTAAGCCGATGGAGATTTTGTCGGTGCCGGACTCGGCCACGATGGAATAGTCCTCACCCGCCACCGGGTCCGGATGATTCGCCACCAGCTTGTAATTTGGACCCTGGAGGCGGGCCATCAAAGCCGGCAGTTGATTGTCGCGAATCATTCCAAAGTCAGTGGGCAATTGCAGCGCATCGTCGCCGCTCAGATTCTTGCTGGCCTTGAACTCGCTTCCTTCAAACATCACTTCATGCAGGATGCGGCCGGCCTTAGCCTGAAACAAGGCGCGGTCGGTTCGATTTCGCATCAGCAGCGTCCACCGCACGCTGGTGCCGTCATGCCCCCAAAGCGTGGCGCTGCCGGAGGCTTGCACCGAGCCGAGCGTTTTGAGACCGCTATCGCCTCCCAGCGCGCCGATCATTTTCTGAAACAATTGTTTGCCGAAGGCTTCGCGCGCGGCACGATCCAGATCGAGCGTTGCGGCTACCGTTACGCTCTTGGCCGGCTCAACCACCACCGTGCTCTGGTGTGCGACGAATCCTTCCTTGGAAAAATCCACTACCCAACTGCCCGGAGTAAGCCCGGCCACTTCCAGCTTTCCACCGGCGGTTGGACCGATCAACGTTCCATTCAGACGTACCTGGCATTCGGCCGGCGCGCAGGTGAGACTCAGCATGCCTTTGGCGGGCGGTTTGGGAACAGGGGCGGCCGCAACGGGTTTTGCCTTGGTTTTGATAATGTCCAAAATGTACTCGGAGGCGCCCGCCGCCTGGAGCTTCGAGAGCGCATCGGCAGACAGTTCAAATGCGACACCCCGGCTCTCGATGGCCTCCTCGCGGCGTCGCAGGGGAATGGCATCCTGTTTGAGCAGAAGGAGAACCTGATCGAGCGTGAAGGGATCGCCGGTCAAGAACGAGTCCGAGGATTTCTTGCCATGCCCCGGCTTTGCATCGCTGGCCGCCGCAAGTCCGGGAACGGCGGTAAGCGCCAAAGCGAGCAGGGCGGCCCAAACTGGGGGGAGTATCAGACGTCTCATAAAGTTCCGCTATTTCAAAGCTGCTTCCGCCGCTTGCGCCGCGCGAATCCTCTTTCTCCAGGCGCGGGCATCGTCGTTGTCGGGATCATGGGCCAAAACCTGATCTACCAGCGCCATCGCCTGGGCGTATCGACCCGATTCCCAGAGCGAGCGCACCGGGCCATTCAAGGTTTGCGTGGCCGAAATCTGGGGCTTGTTTGAATCGTCGGGTTCGGATTCGGCGGCCTTTGCAGCGTGTATCTCTGGGATTGCGGCTACGGCCGGACTGGGTTTCGCGACCGGCGCGACGGGCTCCTTCAGCGCGGTAATCGAGTGGCTCTTGTTTTGCGAAGCGCGCAGATTCTGCCGCGAAATGAGCGAACTCACGATGACCGCCGCCAGAACCAGGCCGATGGCCGCGGTGAGCACTCGCTTGGTGGTCTTGTTGCTTTTGCGTTGAACCGGTTCGCGCGGCGGAGCGGCCGGTCTCAGGAAAGATTGCGGCGGCTCAAAGACGGGCGCTCCGGCGGGTGCCGGTAGAGGGTGGACGGGCGCCAACGGCGCGGGCTGCTTGGGAACCGGGGTGCCGCTGCTCGGGGTCGGCGGACGCGATGTGCCGGCGGCGTAGGAACGTGCGCTCCAGGGGCGCGCCGGGGGGTCTGCGTCCTGTGGCCGCTCGCGGACCTTCTGCCCTGCCGCAGGCGCCGGTGCTTCCGGCACCAAAGACATAGGGACAGCCATTCCGGGCTGCTGCACCACCGGTTCGGGCGCGGGCGCGGGAGGAGGCGGATAGACGACCTGCTGAATGGCTGGCTCAGGGGCCGGCTCAGCGGGCGGCGGCGGTATCGCGGACGCGGTTTCTACCGGGGTAACTACTACTCCCCGGCGGAGTTGCTGCGCCGCCAGGTATAAGCCTGATGCAAACTCTTCGGCGGTCTGCAGGCGCTGTTCCGGGTCCTTCTTCAAGGCTCGGGCCACCAATTGTTCCAGGTCTTCGGGAATCTTCGGATCCAGAGTGCGCAGCGGCTGTGGATCGCTATGCACGATCTCGCGGGGAATTACGCCAGGATCGCCCGAAAACGGATATTTTCCAGAGGCGAACTCGTAAAGTATCAGCCCGAGCGCGAAAATGTCGGCGCGGGTGTCAAACGCTTGCCCCAATATTTGTTCCGGAGCCAGGTAGTTGGCCACCAGACCCTGGGGAGCGCTACCGGCCTCGAGAAGAGCCGCCAGCCACCTGGCGATGCCAAAGTCGAGGATACCGACGTCGCGGGCGGCGTCGACAAAGATGTTGCTCGGCTTCAGATCCCCGTGGGCGATGTCGCGCGAGTGCGCGAAGGCCAGCCCTTCGGCCACTTGAGCCACCAGCGCCAGCTTTTGATCGAGCGGCAGATCGGGGTTCTCTTGCCTGAACCGTCGGAGGTTCATTCCCGAGAGCCACTCGGTGGCCACAAAGATCCCCTCGTCCACTTCGCCCAGATCGTGGACCTTGGCGATATGGCGGTGCGTAAGTTCCGCGCAGGCTGCCAGATGCCCGCAGAACTGTTGCTTCGCTTCCACAGTGAGGCCCGGGACGGTCTGCAGAATCTTGACTGCAAACACACGATTACGGAAAGCGTCGCGAACCTGGTAGGTTTTGCCGGTCGCGCTCGCGCCCAGTTCTTCGAGTACCTGATACTTGCCGATGGACTTCATTTCAGAATCGCCGCCCCGTAACGCGATGCGCCAGTGTGACCCAGGCACACGTGGACTTCCGCTGCTACGTCGGCTTGCACTTACTAATAGAGATCGGATGGCGAGCCGGGTGTCTACAGGCTGGCTTATAGGTTCAGTAGTTTTTCGGCGCGATCCTCGGTGTGGGCCGTAGAGGATTAACCTTAGTACGCGGCGGGACTCGAGTCCTACGCCAGTTGCTTCTTGATGGGCAAGTCGCGGATGCGTTTGCCGGTGGCCGCGAAGATCGCGTTACAGATGGCGGGCGACATCGGCGGGACGCCGGGTTCGCCAACGCCGGCTGGCGGCTCGGAGCTGGGCACGATGTGAACGTGCGTCTGTAGCGGCGCTTCGTTCAGACGCGCCACCGGGTAGGTGTTGAAGTTCGATTGCTGGACGCGGCCGTTGGCGGCCGTGATTTCGCCCATCAGCGCGACGCTGGTCCCAAACACCGAAGCGCCTTCCAGTTGCGCGCGAACGCGGTCGGGATGGATTACCTTGCCGGTATCCATGCGCGATGTCGACGCGCGGAATGCGGAGCTTGCCGTTGTCCACTTCCACCTCCACTACGGTTGCAACATAAGTAAGGAAGCTGCGGTGAACCGCGATACCGAGCGCGCGCCCGTTGCCCGGCTTTTTCTTCGCCCATCCGGACTGCTCGGCGGCGATTTCGATCACACGCCGCATGCGGGCGATGTCGAGCATATAAGGATCGGGCCCTTTGCGGTCGGCCGGCGCGCGCAGATCGATCTTGCGCGGCTTGCCCAGGACGTCGAGCAGGTATTCGACGCGATCGCGCCCGGCAGCGGCCGCCAGCTCGTCGGTAAAGGACTGGACGGCGAAGGCGTGCGGGATGTTGGCCACCGATCGCATCCAGCCGATGCGAATATGCGTGTCGGCCGGTCCGCACTCGGCGCGGAAGTTGGGAATGTCGAAGGGCACGTCGTTCCAGCCCATGTCCAGTTCGAAGGTGCCATATTTCGCCGTGACATCGTCCTGCGATCCGATGGGCGGAAAAACGCTGCGTTGCAACCAGGCGACGGGCCGGCCCTTTTCGTCGGTTGCCGCCTTCATGTACATCGCAGCCACGGCGTGATAAAAGTCGAACCGGATATCGTCCTCGCGCGACCAGACAACCTTCACCGGCTTGCCCAGTTGCTTGGAGAGAATGGCCGCTTCGGCGACGTAATCCGGTTTGGATTTGCGACCGAAGCCGCCGCCGAGCAGCGTGACGTGGCAAGTGACGTCAGCCGGCTTGATGCCCACGGCCTTGGCCACCGTATCCTGCACGGCTTGTGGATTCTGCGTGGGCGCCCAAGCTTCCACTTTGCCGTTCTTGAATTCGGCCACCGCCACTGGAGGTTCCATGGATGCATGCGCGAGATGCGGCACGTAGTATTCGGCTTCGTGTACTTTCGTCGCTTTCTTGAACGCAGCATCCACGTCGCCATCGTTGCGCGCCACCTTGCAAGCTTTCCGCGCCGTCTCCTGCAGTGTTTTCTTGTACGCGACGGAATCAAGACTCGCGTTCGGCCCCAGTTCCCAATCAATTTTGAGCTTCCTGCGGCCCTGCATCGCTGCCCAGGTATTGTCGGCGATCACCGCCACTCCGCCCACCGGTTGAAATCCATAAGGTGGCTTGAATGGTGGGACGGTGAGGGTCTTTGAAACGCCCCGGACCTTGCGCGCTTCGGCATCGTCGTAGCTTTTGATTTTTCCACCGAACACCGGCGGGCGCTCAATGGATGCGTAGACCATGCCGGGCATGCGGGCGTCCATTCCGAAAACCGCACGGCCGTCCAGGATGTCGTCCATATCCGCGATCGGCACGTTTTTTCCGATGTAACGATACTCGGCCGGAGATTTGAATTTGAGATGCTCCTTCTTGGGGACGGGCTGCTTGGAGGCGAGAGAGACCAGTTCCCCAAAACCCAGCTTGCGACCGGTTTTGGCGTGCAGCACCTCATGATTCCTGGCTTGGCACTCGCTGGCCGGCACGCCCCACTTGGAAGCGGCCGCGCTTTCGAGCATCATGCGCGCGCGTGGCGCCCGCCTCCCGCATGGGATCGTAAAAATCGCGAATGGACTCGGAACCGTCTGTGTCCTGGCTGCCATATTTGGCGTCGCCGATGGCCTGTTCGATCTTGACGCGCGACCAGTCGGCATCCAGCTCCTCGGCCACGATCATCGGCAGCGCTGTGCGGATGCCGGTTCCCATTTCGGAGCGATGCGCGATGATGATCACGCGCGCCGTCGGGTTCCAGGCCCAGGTAGACGCTGGGCTGCCAGGTGGCATCGCCGGTGGGCGCGGCGATGGAGCGAAGAGGCAGAACACTGGCGCCCAGCACCAGCGCTCCGGCGGAGAAAACGCCGCCCATGAAATTGCGTCTGCTTACTAACGTGATGGTATCGGGCTTCATGCTTTTACTCCTGCCGCCATCTTTACCGCCTGGCGAATCCTCTGATACGTTCCGCATCGGCAGATGTTGCCTTGCATGGCTTCATCTATATCGCGATCGGTCGGCTTCGGTTTTTCCGTCAGCAGCGACGCAGCCTGCATGATCTGGCCGCTCTGGCAATAACCGCACTGCGGCACGTTCACTGCCCGCCAGGCCTTTTGCAGAGGATGGTCGCCCTTGGGGCTGAGCCCTTCGATGGTGGTAATGCGCTTGCCGGCCACGTCGCTCATATTGGTGACGCAGCTTCGCATGGCTCGGCCTTCGACGTGTACCGTGCAGGCGCCGCACAGGCCCATCCCACAACCGAACTTCGCGCCGGTCAGATCGAGAAGATCGCGCAAATACCAAAGAACCGGCATGGCGGGATCGCCATCGTACTCCTTGAGAGATCCATTCACCGTGAGTTGAATCATGCTTCCGTTCCCCTTTCCGCTGGCTTACGCGCGCGGTTCAGTTTCGCTTGTTGGAGCGTGGATCGGATCCACCCAGCGCACGGGGCTCGGCTCCTCCACAGGTTCGATATCCAGGTTCACTACTACAGCTTCGTTGTCGCTGCGAACCAGCACGCATTCCAGCGTTTCGTCGCTGGACGCATTGATCTCCTGGTGCGGCACATACGGCGGCACATAGATAAAGTCGCCAGGGCCCGCTTCGGCCACGTATTCCAGACGCTCGCCCCAGCGCATGCGGGCCCGGCCGCGCACCACGTAAATGACGCTTTCGAGCGCGCCGTGGTGATGAGCGCCGGTCTTGGCGTTGGCGAAGATGCTGACAGTTCCGGCCCAGATCTTTTGAGCGCCGACACGGGCGAAATTGATCGCTGCGGCGCGATTCATCCCCGGGGTCTGCGCGGTATTGGCGTCCAGAGAATCCTTCGGGATCACCTTCACCCCATCCGTCTTCCAATCGCCCATATGGTTCTACTGTAACAGCCATTTTACCCGACTTTGCACACTTTACGTAGACCCCATGTTAGTCTGGCAGGAATGATACGCGGACTTGTTGCGCTACTCTTCGTGTCGCTTCCGGCCATTGCCGCGGCGCCGGATTTCCAACTGCAGAAGATCGGCGAGGGAGTTTGGGCCGCCATTGTGAACGATGAAGGGCTGGCGGGCGGCAACGCGGGATTTGTTATCGGCGACGACGGCGTTCTGGTGATCGACACCTTCCAGGATCCCCGGCCGGCTAAAGCACTGCTCGACTCGATTCGCAAGCTTACGCCCGCGCCCATCCGGTTCGTGGTGAATACGCATTATCATTTGGACCATGTCAACGGGAACGATGTGTTTGCCGCCGCGGGAGCGACTATTTTGGCGCATCGCAACGTGCGCGCCTGGATGCGCACCGAGAACATCAAAATGCTGGACCCTCCGGTGACGCCGGAGAAGAAGGCGCGCGTCGGGTCGCTCACGTTGCCGACGGTGGTCTATGACAGCCATATCGAACTCTTCTTAGGCTCGCGCCGCATTGATGTTCGCTATTATCCCGGCCACACGGGCAGCGATTCGGTTGTCTCCCTCCCCGACGCACAGATTGTGTTCTGCGGCGACATGCTGTGGAAAGAGCACGTACCGAATCTGATCGATGCCTCAACCATGGCCTGGATCAAATCGCTGGACGCGATGCAAAAAGACTATGGGACGTCCACCTGGGTGCCCGGACATGGCGGTATCGCTAATGCTCAGGATGTTCTGACATTTCGAAAATACCTGGCTGATTTGCGCGCTGGTGTGAAGCGGGAGCAGGCCGCGGGGAAATCCGGTGACGCAGTGGTGCAGGCCCTGTTGCCGGAACTGCAAGCCAGATACGGGAAATGGGGATTCTTCAGCGACTATGCCGCAGCCGGCATCCAACAAACAGCACAGGAATTGTCGGGCACGAAGAGACTGCCACCTAATCCCCAGCGATAGCTTCGAGTGGCGGCGTTTTCGCTGGATCGAGATAAATTGTCTGGTGCGCGATGCGAGCCAACGACGCGCGATGCGTGATCAAAATGGCCGTGCGGCCTTCCGCCACGCGGACCAGGGTTTCGGCGATCGAACGCTCGTTGGCTTCATCCAGCGCCGAGGTGGGTTCGTCGAGAATCAGGATTTTCGGATTGGCCAACAGAGCCCGTGCCAGCGCGATGCGTTGGCGCTCTCCGGCCGAAAGCGTCTGGCCGCGTTCGGCGATCACGGTGTGGTAGCCATCGGGCAGGGCTAGGATTCGCTCGTGAACGGACGCGGCCTGGGCGGCGCTCACGATATCGTCATC
Source organism: Bryobacterales bacterium (assembly GCA_963735145.1). Lineage (GTDB taxonomy): Bacteria > Acidobacteriota > Terriglobia > Bryobacterales > Bryobacteraceae > Palsa-89. Next base: position 1,153,772 of record CAVTJS010000005.1, read on the forward strand.
GCTGGCATCGGGGCGGCCATAGGCGATGTTCTCACGAACGCTGGCATGAAAAAGATACGGGGCTTGATCCACCAGCAAGACGGCGTGGCGCAGGTCGGCGATCGGTAGACTGCGCAGATCGCGGCCATCGATGCGGATAGCGCCCGCATCGGGATCGTAAAACCTGACGAGAAGATCGGCCAGCGTCGACTTGCCCACGCCGCTGGGACCAAGGATCGCGCAAATTGTTCCCGGCGCCACGCGGAACGAAAGGTTTTCGAGCACCGCGACCTCGCCATAGCCGAACGAGACACGATCGAATTCGATTTCACCGCGAACAGTGCCGAAGGGCTGGGCTCCGGGCTGATCGACAATTTCGGCGCGGGTATCGAACAGTTCCCAAACTCGCGAGAGCGAAACGCCGCCGGACACCAGATTGCTATACAGGCCCATCAGATTTTGCACGGGCGAAAGTAAGCGAAGATGATAAGCCATGATGGCCACCAGCGAGCCTGTAGTTAGAGCGCCGTCGATCACCAGCTTGCCGCCGTAGAGGAAAATCGCGGCCGTGGACAGCGTGAGGATGGTGCCTGGAACGGCGCCAGACAAAAAGGACGTAAGCTGCATGCGCATGAGCGCGTCCAGGAAGCTTTGATTGCGCGCGCGAAATCGCTCCACTTCCCTAGACTCGGCCCGCGCCGACACAACCAGGCGAATGCCCAGCAGCGTTTCCAGCAGAAAGCTTCCGATGTCGGAACTGCGCTCGCGAACCGCTCGCACGCGAGCGGCCAGGCGATGCTGGTAGTGCTGCAAGGCCCAGATGCTGGCGGGAACAGCCGCGACGCTCACCAGAAACAGGCGCGGACTGAGAGCGATCATGATGGCGCTGCTGCCAATCAGAAAAACGACGTTCGACAGCACGCTCAACAAGCTGTCCGCCGACACGCGCTGCACCTCGGCGATGTCATTATTGATGCGCGAAATCACATCGCCCAGTTTCCTGGCGGCCCAGAAGCGGGGCGAAAGCGTTTGCAAGTGCTGGTACAGCGCCAGGCGCATGTCGAACAGCACCGAGGCCGAGACACGCACATATTGATAGCTGGACAGGATGTTCAGCACAAATCCGACCACGGTAACGCCGAACATCAGGCCGCTGACAATCAGCAGCATGCGCAGATTGTGCTTCAGCAGCGCGTCATCGATGAGAAGTTTTGAAATGTAAGGCTGCAGCAGGCCGAATCCGGTGGCGGCAATGCCTGCCAGAAGAACAAACACCAGGCGGGGCCAGTAAGGGACGACGAAGCGCAAGGCGCGCCGATAGCCGTCCAGAAGCAACCTTTGGTCCGTCATGGTTCACTTTGTTCATAGCACATGTCAGGCCCACGGACCCGGAGCGAAATGACCCTCATAAAGAATTTTTCTACTGGCCACGCAGTGCGAAGGTGTATGATATCCGAATAAGGTTATGAAAATCCTGCTTGCATCGATTCTGGTATTGCCTTTACTTGCGCAGACCCAGAAGCCGCAAGCTGCCACGTCCGCAGAGCCGGCTAAATCGGCGCCCGTAGAGGGCATCCCGGTCACGAATCCATTGGTAATCTCCAAGTGCGGAGCGTGCCACACCAAAGACGAAAAGGGCGATATGTTGCGCATCTCCTGGGAGCGCGCCACGCCGGAGGGTTGGGAAGAAGCGATCAAGCGCATGGTGCGCTTGCGCGGCGTCAGCCTCACTCCCGAAGAAGCCCGCTCCATCCTGAAATATCTGGCAACCTATCACGGCCTGGCGCCGGAAGAGGCGAAGCCGATCATGTACTACGCGGAGCACAGGATTCAGGACGAGACCAACATCCCCAACGATAACGTTCGCGGCGCGTGCGCGAACTGCCATCCGATGGCGCGCCCGCTCTCCTGGCGCCGCTCGCCCGACGATTGGAAGTATCTTGCCAATTTGCATATCGCGCTTTATCCTCAGGCCGACGAGGCTTTTCGGCTGGGCATCAACGCCGGCGGTTTCGATGAAGACCGCCACCACTTGGACGCCGGAGCGCCGCTGCCGGTGGACGAAGCGCTCGCATATTTCAGCAAAACTGCTCCGCTCCAAACGCCCGAATGGGCCGCCTGGCGCGCTCGCATGCGTGCGCCGAAGCTGGCCGGACGATGGGTGGTATCGGCGTATATTCCGGGCCGCGGCAAGTTTTATGGCGACATGGAAGTGACGCCAAGCAGCGGAACCGACGACGAGTTTACGACCCGCGTGAAGTTGACTTCCATCAAGGACGGAACAACGATTTCGCGCACTGGCCACAGTTTGGTGTACGCGGGCTACGCGTGGCGCGGCAAGTCACAGGGATCAGTGGCTGCTAACGCCGCTCCCGACGATCTCGGCAGTACGATGCGGGAAGTGATGTGGGTTTCACCCGATCAGTCCACTGCCGAAGGGCGCTGGTTCTGGGGCGAGTACCAGGAATTCGGTTTCGATGTGAAAATGCAGCGCGCCTCGGCCGATCCAACGCTGATCGGCGTGGACCGCTCGCTGCTCAAGACCGGTTCGCAAGGGACGCGCGTCCGCCTTCTTGCCGAGAGCTTGCCCGCGCAGATGACAGCCGCGGACCTGGACTTTGGGACCGGCGTCACAGTGAAGCGCATCGTTTCTCACACGCCTACTGAAATTGTGGCGGAAGTGGACGTAGCGGCGGACGCGGTGCCGGGCAAACGAGACATTGCCTTCCGCCGATCGGTTTTGCAGAGCGTGATTGCGGTGTACGACCGTATCGATTACGTCAAGGTGACGCCCGATTCCGCTCTAGCTCATCTGGGCAGCCAGCAGCATCCCAAGGGCTATCAGCAGTTCGAGGCGATTGCGTATCAGCGGGGCGCCGACGGCAAACCGCACACCGCCGACGATGTAGAACTGGGGCCCATCGACGTGAAGTGGTCGGTGGAAGAGTTTTACTCATCGTATGGCGACGACGACAAGGAGTTCGTCGGCTCTTTGAGCAGCACCGGGTTGTTCACGCCCGCGTCCGACGGGCCCAATCCGCAGCGCAAATTCAGCCGCAACAACTATGGCGACGTTTGGGTAGTGGCGACGGCAAAGGACGAAAAAGATAAAGACGGCAGGCCACTCATCGGCAAATCGTATCTGGTGGTGACGGTTCCCACTTATATCAAGTGGGATCAGCCGGAGGTCGGACAATGACGGCCGCCGACGTTCGTGTGTATCGTTTAGGTGAGTTTCATCGCTTTGAATCGGCCGGCGCAAACTTCCTCTATCTGGTACCGGCTGGCGCGATCTTCGCCGTCGACACTGCCGTTGGGAAGCTGATTGAATGCCTGGCCGCGGGCGAGTTGCCGCACGAGCAATTGGTGGACGATCTGGCCGCGAACGGCCTTTCCATCGGCGATGCGGAAGAGTTGATCGAAGAGATGGTTCACGCCAATGTGATCCTGGGCCGCGATTCTACTCCCGAGCCGCCGTCCAAGCTTCCCGACGTTTTCCCCATCCAGACGCTGGTGATGAACCTCACCAACCAGTGCAATTTGTCCTGCCAATACTGCTATGAGTTTGGCGCCGACAAACTGGCCACTCCCGAAGGCAAGCCGAAATTCATGGATGTGGAAACCGCCAAGACATCCGTGGATTTTCTGCTCGCTCAATCAGGCGACCGGCGTTCGATTCACATTACTTTCTTCGGCGGCGAAACGCTGATGAATTTTCCGCTGCTGAAGGCAGTGGTGGCCTACGGCAACCAGCGAGCCGCGGAACAGGGCCGGCACATCGACTTTAGCCTGACTACCAACGCCACGTTACTGACGCCGGCGATCATCGAGTTTCTTTCCGAGAACAATATCGGCGTCACCGTGAGCATGGATGGTCCCAAAGAGATGCACGATCATCTGCGGGTCTTCTCGAACGGCCGCGGCAGCTACGACATCATCGAACCGAAGGTGCGTGCGCTGATCCAGAATCATCGCACGCGCCCCATCACGGCCCGCGTTACTCTGACGTCCGGCGTCTCCGACGTCATCCGGATTTTCCGGCACTTGAAGCAGGATCTGGGATTCCACGAGGTTGGCTTCGCGCCGGTAACCACGTCGCCCAATCAGCTTTACGCAATCAACTCGACGGGCATGGACGGCGTGTTGGATCAGTTCCACACGTTGGCCGACGAGTATCTGGAGCATGCTCTGCGCGGTGAGAGCCACGGTTTCTCGAACGTCAGCGATACTCTGGCCGAGCTTTGCCAGGGCGTGAACAAATCGCATCCTTGCGGCGCGGGTCTGGGACTGCTCGGCGTGGGACCCTCCGGCGACATCGCGCCCTGCCACCGCTTTGTGGATTCCGATGCGCACGCGCTGGGCCACATCTCCACGGGGATCGACAAAGCGAAGCAGACCGATTTTCTGAACCGCGGAAATATAGCTTCCAAATACGATTGCCATACCTGCTGGGCGCGGCCTTTGTGCGCCGGCGGGTGCCATCACGAAGCGTTCGTACGCTACGGCGACACGGGCCATCCCAATCTTCACTATTGCGATTGGATCCGGGACTGGACCGACACGTGCCTTCGAATCTATGGCGCGATCGCGGCCAGGAATCCGGGATTTTTGCAGCAGTTTGCGGAAAGGAAAGCATCATGAAACACATGCGAGCTTTGAACAAAAAGGCCGCCCGCATTGAAGAATACGTTGCCTCGCGCACTGAGGATGTGGTCGCCATGCAGGACCGGCCGTCGCCTCAGCAGCGCCCCCACGTTCCCATGGGTTGCGCATTGATGTTCACTCCCGGCTGGGAAGTTGATGCGGCCGGCGGCACGGCCGGGCTTTGCCAGCCCGTGGAGCGCGATATTTACGACTGTTTTGTCAGTTGCTATTGGCCCGCGCAGGTTCCCGATCATTTGAACAACGCGCCCGATTGGACGGCCAAATGCGCCTCCGCGACCAAGGATTGGCGAAATCTTGATCTGGTGTTTCCATAATGCTGCGATTTTTGTGTGGATTTACCGCTTTCGCCGCGCTGGCCAGCGCGGGCACTCTGTACTTACCGGCGTACCCTGCGTCCGTTCTGGTTTTCGACGAGGAAAAGGCGCAGATTGTCGATCGCATTCCGCTCACCACCGGAACTCCGATGACCATTCGGTTGTCGCCGGATCACAAGAAGATTTACGTCACCACCATCGATCACAACGGCATCGAAGTGATCGACGTGGCGACGCGCAAGGTGATCAATCACTTCGAGCTCAATACTCCGACCAAGCAATATCCGCTTCTTTCAAGGGACGCCGGATCCCGAGGGCAAGTTTTTTTACGCGGTCACCAAAGAGATCACGAAGTTTCCCGAACATTACGAAATCGCCAAGCCCAAGTACACCCTCATCGATCTGGAGCAGCAAAAGATCGTTAAGACGGTGGACATCCCCAAGGAAGAAGAGGCGCAGAACCAGGGCGACTATGGAGTGGGGTGGATTGAAATTTCCCCCGACGGCAAGTACCTCTACCAATTTGGCCCGAAGATCACTATTCTTCAGGCCAGCGACTTCAAGGTGATCGATCATATCGATCTGGCTCAACCCGATGCTCCCGGAATGGAGAATGTCCATTTTGGCAGCGATCTGGATCTCATGAATTCGCCGGGAGAGCACACGGGGATGTTCGTCTGGTCCGATCCCATCGTTCACAACCACGTGTTTGGTTTGGCTCGGATGGATCTCACCACGCGGCAGATCGACTTCAATCCGATTGGTCCGGCGCCGGCCGGCATGGCGGGAATCGAAGTGACGCCCGACAAGAAGTGGGCCTATACGGTGGTTTCAACCGGGATCCACGGGACCAAGCGGTGCGAGTTCTGGGCTTTCGATCTGGAACACGGCGATCGGATCACGCAAAGGGCCGAGGTTCCCTGCCGTACGCAGGTTCACGCTCGGCATTTCCGGCGACGGCAAGAAGCTCTATATCTACGGAGCGGGCTTCGATATCGAAGTCTACGATGCGGCGACGCTCAAGTACGAGAAGACCTGGGATTTGAACAACGACGTGACGTATGCCGGGATCGTCGTTATCCCGTAGCGCGTGATGATCCGGGGGGACGGCGTGGCAGCGTATTGCTGCGCGCACCTGTTGAGCAAAGCCGGATTCCCGATTGATCTTCAAGCTGTGGATCGTCCGCGATTGCCGGTGATCCTGCTGGGCGACCAGGCTCTGGCGCTCATTCGCGATATATTCAATCAGCCTGGCCTGTTCGCGGATCGGCCGCGAATCAGGAAGCGCATCGTGGCTTGGGGGCCGGGCGCAACGCCTCATGCGGTAGAGCATTCGGCAGTGGTGGTGTCCGAAGAATTGCTGCTCGAAAGCATCCGGCCGCGGCTCAGCGAGCAGCCTGAGAACGGGGCAGGGCAATGGGCTATCTTCGCCTCACCGCCGCTTCCCGCTCCGGCGGCGCAGCATTGTTTTGGTTCGCGAACGGCTTCGGCCGCGCCCGTAACGCTCAAGGAAAATTCCGATCCCGGCGCCTGCTGGATCGAATCGCTGGAGGAAGGCTGGTTGTTCCTGGTCTCCGGTTGGCTGCTAGCGGTGGGAGCACCGGCTGAAACCTTGCTCGGCCGGAGCCGGGTGATCGCGCGAGAGATCGCGCAAGTGGGCGAAAAATCCGGCGAGTTTCCCGCCTACCCGAGAATCTGTTCGCCGCTTGGCGCATATGGTTGGCTGGCTTGCGGGACTGCGGCGATGGCGTTCGATCCCATCTGCGGCGACGGAACCGCGCACGCCATCCGGGAAGCGATTCTCGCCACAGCCGTAATCCGAGCGCTTGCCAACGGCGATGCTCCGGACGATTTGCTATCGCACTATGAGGCGCGGCTGACGGCCGGTTTTCTGCGACACCTCAAGCTCGGCCGGCAGTTTTATGCCTCGGGCGGCACGGGCTCGCAATGGCAATCCGAACTGGATGCGATCAATGGCGGCATCCAATGGGCGGAGGCCAAGCTGGGCGCGCACGCCGGCTTCCGTTATCAATTACGCGGTTTCGAATTGGTAGCGGTGCGCTGAATGCCTTCGTTACCGGCTTCGAGCAGAGCTGCCGTCGCGTAACCCGTGGCGGCGTCGCTCATGAACTTCTCCGCCATGACACCGTAGACAGAATGCTTGTGGTTCATCGATTCGGCGGACCAGTTGCCGCCCTGAGGGTCCTGGTGCGCTTTGAGCCACGCCAGAGCCTTCGCCAGGCTGGCCTGCGACGGCTGGACTCCGGCCTGTTGTATGGCGAACGAAGCTAGTGCCGTAGCGTACGCGTTGGATCCCACCGCCACCGGCTCCGCGGCGGCGCGCTCTTTCCACTGGCCCAGCGATTGGATGCTCCATCCGCCATCGGCCTCCTGTTTGCGCCACAGTTCATCCAGGATGGCCTGCTTGTCAGCGGCCGGCAACAAATCGCGCAGCTTGGACGACGCCCATAACAGGAACAGCCGGTTATGCAATGGCGTGGTCTTTTGACCCTCGCGCAAGTAGGCTCGCATGGAGGCGATGTTCTCTTGAATTTCCGGACGAGCCTGATAGTCCGCGGGCGCCAAACCAGTGGCTAGGGCCGCCAGAGCTGCGCCATAAAAGACCGCGTCTTTGGTTTCCCAGGGATCGAGATCGAAGTCCGACCATTGCCAGGCGCGTTTATCCGGACCGCTCCTTACCTGGATGGACCACATGCGATCGAATGCTTTTTCTCCTTCCGGGCTCAACTTGCCGCGCGGTGCGTCATCCATGGCCAGCACCAGGGCGGAAAGCACCACCTGCGCGCCATAAACCTGATCGACGATCGGCCCCTTGAGGCCCGCGAACAGATCGCTTGCATCGTTGCGGATCACGGTGGCGCGCATGCTGGCGTCAAGCACGTCCTCGTAGAGCGTGGGACCGGTTTTCTCGTTCAGCGCCTGCCGCAGCGCGGGCCGGGACAACAAATAAGGCAAGCCGGTGTGGCAGGACACACACGCTACACCGGAGTGCAAGGCTTTCGGCCAAGCATCCCATTCCTTCTGGCGTGAATCCATGTATTGCTCGGCCAGGCGAGGGTTCCAATCCTGGCAAAATGCGGGCGCGACTGCGAGGGTCAATAGGGCGGCAACACGAATTGACATAGAGGTCTCGTTAGCAGGGAGTATAGCCCGAAATGGCTAACAGGTCCAGACCAAACTTTGCGCAAGTTGCACAAGGTTGGTCTTGACACAATTGAAACGCTTCGCTATACTCAACTTCAAATTTCATCTAGCCCACGTTGGTTTTTCTTAATAGCAGGGGCAGCGGACGCACCGCGAGCTCTCGGTTTTGAAAACTGAAATCTTCGATCAAATGGTTGCAAAGTAAACGCATCCCGCTGCACGAACCGCCTCCCAGCGCACGCTGATGCGGTTCGCGCAAGGAGCCGCAACCGCGATGAAGTTTGAGTCAGGCTCTCCGCCGAGCAGCCGAATGTATCGGCATAAGATCCATTAAAAACTTTGATGGGTAAAGTCCGTATCTTTTTCACGGCTTTTTTATATCCGCCCAGAATGGGCAGCACCGCTCGAAATTCAGAAGGAGAGATTTGATGTCCTTTGCAGATTCCTCAACATGCTCGTTTTCTTTTGTGCCTCGCGATCGGCGGTGGGCGCGTTCTGCTTTCCGCTTGGCGCTCGCGATTGCTTGTGTCCTGGCTTGGTCTCCGACAAGTCATGCCCAGTCCACCTTCGGGACGATACTGGGCACGGTTACAGATCCGTCGGGCAGCTTCGTTCCCATGGCGACGGTGACACTCATGAATACCGGCACGAACGCGGAACGTACGGTGGTCACCAATACGAACGGCGGGTATGAGTTCGTCAACGTCGAGGTGGGGAATTACAAACTCACGGTAGAGGCGCCCGGATTTCAAAAGACCGAATACCAGGCGTTCGACCTGGCCGCGCGACAGACTCAGCGTGTCGATATCCCTCTCAAGGTCGCCTCGCAGGCGACGTCGGTAACCGTCGAGGCCGTGGCTGTGATCCAGACCGATGCCTCCAATATCGCCGAGACCAAAGGCAGCCTGGAGTTAACCAATCTCCCCGTCGCCATCGGCACGCGCTCGGCGGGATCAACGAGCCCCTACTCCACATTGGGAGCGCAGCCTGGCGTGCAGTTCGATTCGAACAATAACATTGAGGTAGCTGGGGCCGGTCCTTCGCAGCTCTCCTTCACTGTCGACGGCGTCAGTTCCGTAGGACCGGGAACGCTGGGCGCTCTTACTGAGATGTTCCCGTCCTTCAACTCCATCGAAGAAATCAGGATCAGCGAAGACCTCAATCCAGCCGAATTCGGGGGCGTCGCCGACGTTACCACAGTTTCCAAGGCCGGTAATAATGACTTTCACGGTGGCGTCTTTGAGAACGTGCAGAACACCAACTTCAATGCCGCCGACACGTTCGCTCATGTAGTCACCGAGGACAAGATGAACAACTTCGGCATCTACCTGGGTGGCCCAGTCATCTTTCCGAAAATCTACAACGGCAAAAACAGGACATTTTTCTTCGGAAGCTTCGAAGTGCTTCGATTACCGAAGTCGGAGACTTTCGTCAATAGCGTTCCCACGCTGGCAATGCGGAATGGCGATCTGTCGGCTTATCTCAGCGCAGCAAATGGCGGCTCGGCTAACCTGCTGACCGGGTATCCCAACAACCAGATCCCCGCCAGCATGTTGAATCCCTATTCGCAGAAACTGCTGGCTTTCCTTTATCCGCTGCCCAACTATGGCCCTCCCGGCGCCATCTCGAACAACTACCTGGGTACGTATGCGGTTCCCATCAATAGCGCCCAAGGCGATATGCGTGTCGACCAGAGCTTTGGCCCCAAGCACTTCATTTTCGCTCGTTGGAGTTACAAGAATCGCCGCATCGAGGAACCGCAGCAGCAGGGTTTCTATCCGAGTAACCCGAGCACCACGCTACTGGGAAGTGTCTCTACTCCGCAGATTTATAACTCCCTCGCTACGGCATACAACTGGGTGATTTCCCCGACCCTGGTGAACGAGTTGCGGGGCGGCCTCAGTGTGGTTCGTCGAAACACCACGGATTCTGTAACATCTCAGCAAGCAGCCAACATCCTGGGGCTCACTAGCGGCCCTGGGGCTCTGCCGGGGGCAATTCCCTCAGGTTATGACGCTCCCACCATAAGCATTGCCGGATTCATGGGTTATCAAGCCCAATCCAACGACATAAATCCCCAAGAAGGCACTTACGAAGCCACCGACAGCTTGACCTGGACCAAAGGCAAACACACGTTCAAATTCGGTATCGACTATCGCTATCTTGCGAGCCTCAATACGGAAGTTTTTAACGATTACAACATGGGCGACTATATCTTCAACGGCTCGGTGATGAGCACGCTGCTTGGATCAGGCGCCGCAACCCCAATTGCTTCGTTTCTGCTGGGTTATCCGGACCTTACTACCATCTCAGACGTTAAGAACCCCGCTACGGATTCCCGAGCGGGCGCCTGGGGAGTCTATGCGCAGGACGACTTTAAGCTTTCTCAATCCCTGACCCTCAACTACGGACTGCGGTGGGAATATCATCCCGGCTTCCATGACCTGAACAACAACATGGTCAACTTCGATCCCTATTACCAAAATATTGTGAATGGGAAGAATACTGGGGCGGTCATCGTTGACAACCAGGCTAACTTGAACACGAACATTAATCCGGGGTTTGTGGAATCCATCGCTCCCACTCCGCTGGTTCTCGCGTCGGCGGCCGGTGTCGGTCAATCCTTGCGAGAGGCCTCACATCGGGATTTTGCACCCCGCGTCGGCTTTGCGTGGAAAGTGTTCAACAACAACAAGACAGTTCTGCGCGGCGGATACGGCCGCTTCATCGAATCGTTGTTGAGCGCCAACGCCATCGACGGTTGGTCGGTCGGATCGAGCGATGTCGGAAATTTCGCCCAGACCTTTGGTGCCAATGGGATGCCGACCTTGGCCTTGCCTTACTCCTTCCCATCGAACATTGCTCAACCTGGTACGCAGTTCTTCGATCTCGCCGTCGAGGTTCACTTCAAGGATCCCATCATCGAGGAATGGGATCTTACTCTGGAACAGGAGTTGGGCAAAGGAGTCTCCATCCGCGCTTCCTATGATGGAAACCATGGTTATAATATTCCGACTGCCGCCAATCAGGATCAGCCTCCCGTAAATACCGCGGGGTTTTATGCTCCCAGCACCCAGGCTGCGATTCCATTTCCGCTGCTGTCGTATATCGCCACCACGGACAATCTCGGTTTCTCCAATTACAACGCCGGAACTATCTCGCTGAAGAAGCGCTCCGCGAATTTCCAATTCGAGCTTAGTTACTCCTACACGCGCGATCTCTCCAACGTCAATGGAGCGCCTATTGGAGCCACCAGCAGCTACTCCACCGAAATTGGCAGTACTTTATCGGATCCCTACCATCCAGGTCTCGATTACGGGAACGTTCCCTATGCGCGCCGTGAACGAGTTTTGGCTACATTTTTGTACAACCTGCCATTTGGAAGAGGCCAGACCCTCCTGAACACTAATTCCGTGCTGGATAAGTTTGTAGGAGGCTGGCAGCTTAGCGGGCTAATGCTCTTCCAGAGCGGACCATTCATGTCCGCCTCGGTATTGAGCGACCCCTCCGGCACAGGTTACAACACATACGGTAACCTGTATGCTCTCGGGGGTCGACCAGACACGGTGCCGGGAGTGAGCCCTTACGCAGGCCAATCCATTAACCAATGGATCAACCCGGCAGCCTTCGCAGATCCCTGCGCGAACGTTTGCCAGCCGTCTCCCTATGGCGGCTACACGGCCATAGGTCGATTCGGCGACGAGTCGGCAGGCTCCATCGTTGGGCCTGGCACGCAATCCGTTTCGCTGTCGCTGATCAAGCGGTTTGACATCAAGGAACGCGCTCGCTTGGAGGTTGGAATGCAGGTATCCAACGCATTCAACCACCCCAATTACGCTCCGCCGAATAACCTTACTTTGGGAGTTCCGGCTTTCGGCCAGATCACGGCCATGCAACCCGTCGGAATCGACAGCTCAGGACCACGGCAACTCCAGTTGACCGGACGCCTGATATTCTAACGGCCTCGGGGCGAGTGATAATTAGACCAAGTGAAACATGCACTGGCGTTTTGCGCAGCCATCGCGGTGGTGGCTGCCATCCTCTCCGCTGCTCCTGAACCGCTGCTCGGAACATGGCGTCTCGATGGCCAGGAAGTGAATGGCCAAAAGATCAATTCCGAGCCGCTCACGCTCAAAATCACGCAGTCCGGCGATAAGCTGGCATTCGCTTTCTCCGTGCCGGTGAACAACGTCTATTTCGTCAGCACCACTTATACGGTGAAGCTGGATGGCAGCGAAGCGGACGTCATCAATGCGAAAGGGGACAAGGTGGGCACGGTCCAAATGACCCTTGCGGGCCCCTCGCAATATAAGCTGATCTTGAAGGGTCCGAACCGCCCCGACAGTACCGGAAAGCTCATCGTCTCGGCGGACGGGAAAACGCTGACGAGTGAAACCGACACCGCGCAGGCCGGGCCGTCCGGCCGCTCCATCCATGCCAAGCAACTCTTCTCGCGCTATTAGCATCATGCCGGAGGAGGGCAAATCCGCTTGCTGACGCGCGCGGTTCGGTTACGGCGGCTCCTTACTGAACCGCGACCGTAAGGGAGCCGGGATCCATTGAGTTTGCTTCAGCGCTATATCCACCGGCCTCAGCAGGTCGCGGTTCGCCGGCTCAACTTCCAGGTGCATCTTTGGATCGGAATCATTCTGACGGTGTACCTGATCGTAATCGGAATCACTGGATCGATTCTGGTGTTTCGTCCGGAGTTGGAGCGGGTTTGCGGATTGAAGCCTTGGCAAGAGATACGCGCAAACGGGCCCATCGCGGACATTGCCACCGTCGTCGAGAACTTGCGCGCTGCGTACCCCAATAGCCATATCGTTTCGGTGGACGCTCCGTCAGAGAACGACGCCACTTTTGTCGCGATTCTGCAGGGACGCGGGCGGATCAAGGTGGCGTGCGGGCCCCAGGACGGCAAGGTTCTGGGTGAATTTCCAAGGACACGCACATGGCTCGACATCGTGGAAGCACTGCACGTGAGCCTGCTAGTGGAACGCCGGGGCGTGGGACGCATGTGGAACGGGGTTGGCGCGGCGTTCCTGCTGTTGTTGAATGCCACGGGTATGGTGGTCTGGTGGCCTGGCATCCGAAATTGGAAGCGCGCACTACAAGTGGACTTCGCAAGAAACTGGCGGCGTATCAATTTCGACACCCACGTCGCGGTGGGCTTTTGGACAATTCTTATCGCGTCTTTCTGGGCCGTGAGCGGAATCTATTTTGGATGGCCCAGGCAGATTTTTCAGTTTGTGAATTCGCTTTCCCCCGTCGTCACCGCGCGCCCTCCCGCCATCAGCGTCACACCGGACGCCGAAGCTCCGGATCCAGATCTGCGCGTGCTGGTGCGGCGGGCGTTCGAGATGGAGCCCGGCACTCAGTTGGGCGGAATCTCGTTCCCTTATAGCAGCCGTGCGCCGCTCGCTATTCTCCTGCGCCGGCGCCAAAGTCCCGGCTACGAATTTGTGGATACCGTGTATTTCAATCCCTACAACGGCGATTACATTTCCACCTGGCGTTATGGCGTGAACCAGACCTTGGGTGACTGGATTGTCTGGTTGCAGGTGCCTTTGCATTTCGGCACCTATTGGGGGCTGGGCGTCAAGCTGATTTGGTGCTTGGCGGGTTTGGCCATCCCGCTGCTCGCGGTCACGGGACTGCTGATGTACTGGAACCGGGCGCTCCGAAGAAAATGGAAGACGCTGCGGAAGGCTAGAGCGGCGCCTGTTGCGGCATAGCATGTTTCGCCTAACCTTGTTCATTCTTGTGCAATGTTTATGCTAGGCTTATTGGAACAATACTATGAGCAAAACGAACTCGGCCACCCGTGATATCGCAACGACGATTCACCCGTACACGAATCTGAAGCTGCACGAATCCGAGGGTCCGCTGGTAATCACCGAGGGCGACGGCGTTTTTGTGCGCGCCGAAGACGGCAAGACTTATCTGGAGGGCCTCTCCGGGTTGTGGTGCGTCAGCCTGGGATTTTCCGAACGGCGTTTGGCGGAAGCCGCGTATCGCCAGATGTTAAAGCTGCCCTTTTATCACACCTTTGCTCATAAAGCGACCGACATCGGTATCGAACTCGCCGAAAAGCTTCTGAGTATCGCGCCGGTTCCCATGTCCAAGGTGTTTTTCGTGAACTCGGGGTCGGAGGCCAACGATACGGCCGTCAAGCTGGTCTGGTATTACAACAATGCTCTGGGCCGCCCGCTCAAGAAAAAGATTATCAGCCGCATGAAGGCCTACCACGGCGTAACGGTGGCCAGCGCCAGTCTCACTGGCCTGGCCAACAATCATCGCGACTTCGACCTGCCCATCGCCAATATTCTGCACGTCGAGTGCCCGCACTTCTATCGCTTCGGGCTGCCGGGCGAGACGGAGGAGGCGTTTGCCGGCAGGCTGGCCGATTCCCTGGAACAGCGCATCTTGAGCGAAGGTCCGGAAACGGTGGCGGCATTTATTGCCGAACCGATCATGGGCGCCGGCGGTGTGCTGCTGCCACCGGCCACCTATTTCGACAAGATCCAGGCGGTGTTAGGAAAATACGACGTTCTTTTCATCGCCGACGAAGTAATTTGCGCGTTCGGCCGCACCGGTGAGATGTGGGGGAGCACCACCTACGGTCTCAAGCCCGACATGATCAGCTGCGCCAAGGCGCTGTCCTCCGGCTATCTGCCGATCGGCGCTTTGATGGTCTCCGAAGCAATTTACAGTGCGCTGGTGAAGCAGTCCGAGAAGATCGGGGTGTTTAGTCACGGCTTCACTTATAGCGGCCATCCGGTAACCTCCGCGGTCGCTTTGGAGACGCTCAAGATCTACGAATCGGATGACACACTGTCTCATGTGCGCCGCGTGGCGCCGCGCATGCAGGCCGGGCTACGCCGATTCGCCGATCACCCGTTAGTGGGCGAGGTGCGGGGAATCGGGCTGGTGGGCGCGATCGAGCTGGTTCAGAATAAAGCCACCAAAGCGCCTTTCGATCCTGCCGAAGGCGTCGGTGCATTCCTCTCCAAGCGCGCGCATCACCACGGGGTCATACTCCGACCGTTGGGCGATTCCATCGCGTTTTGTCCCCCGCTCATCATTAACGAAGCGGAGATCGATTTGATGTTGGAGCGCTTCGCTCTCGCGCTGGACGACACGTGGAGCATGGTCCAGCAGCGTGGGCTGGTTGAGGGCCGCTTAGTACCCGCGCTGGCAAAGTAAATCGACGGCTTAACCGTGTACCGGAGGAATCCGCGCGCTCCACGGACGCGCCTGTTCCAATTGCGCGGCCAGCCGAATCAATACGTCTTCGCGCGCCCACGCCGCGCCTAATTGGACGCCCACCGGCAGTCCTTCCCCGGTCCAATGCAGCGGCAAGCTGATGGCAGGCTGTCCCGCCATATTGAAGTAAGCCGTGAACGGCCACCACAGTTGGGAGGTTTTCAAACGCGCCGGATCCAGGCCGAGCGCTCCCAGCTGGGGCGTCACCGTTCCGGTTACCGGCGTCACCAAAACGTCGAAGAGACAGTCCTGTTCATCGCTCCACCAACCTGCGAAGGCTCGCGTGAATGCATCCATATCTTCCAAAGCGATTAGATAATCGGCGGCGCTGACTCCGCGCGCGCGATCCAGCCAGTAGAGCGTGTCGGGATCGAGATTGTCGGGGCCGGCCTTCTTGCCCAACTTCCGCTCGAAGGATTCGAGCGCCGCGAGGAGGCGCACCGGCCAGATGCGGTTAAAGATGGTGGCTGTTTTCGGATGGTCCAAAACCACCGGATGCGCCATCTCCACCGAATGCCCCAGGGATTCGAGCAGCTTCCCCGTTTCCTCCACAGCGCGCCGGCACTCCGGATGGAGCGCACCGTCCAGAGTGGCGGGCAGTTGGTTCCACAGGCCGATTTTGAGCCGGCCCGGATGGGCGCCCACTTCGCTCGCATAGGATCGAGCGGGAGCGGGAGGCGGCATTGGGTCGCCGGGCAGCGCTCCCGAAGCGAAATCCATGCAGGCCGCCAGATCGCGAATGGTGCGTGTCTGGAATCCCTGCACGCTCACCGGAGTGAGCCATTCAGTGGAAGGCCACATGTTGATACGGCCGCGCGTGGGCTTCAACCCCACTAGCCCGCAGGCCGCCGCAGGCAATCGAATAGAGCCGCCGCCATCGCTGCCGTGAGCCACCGGAACCATCTGTGACGCCACCGCTGCGCAAGAGCCGCCGCTCGATCCCGCTGCCGTGCGCGTGAGATCCCAAGGATTGCGCGTGGGACCCCAAGCGAGCGGCTCGGTGGTGGCCACCGCACCGAACTCCGGCGTGTTGGTGCGGCCCAGATTGATGAAGCCCGCGGCCTTGATACGCCGAGCCAGCTCCGTGGTCACACTTGCGATATAGCCGTTCTCCTTGAGAAATCGCGAACCGCCGGAATCGGGTTCACCCGCCGTCGTACAGCCGAGATCCTTGGTGAGGAACGGCACGCCAGTAAACGGACCTTCCGGCAGATTCGGCGAACGCGCCTCTTCACGAGCCTTATCGAAGCGCTCCCAAACCACCGCATTCAATTGCGGATTCACTTTCTCGATACGCTGAATCGCGGCGTCCACGAGTTCCAGAGGGGAAACCTCGCGACGGCGAACCAGTTCGGCTTGCGCCGTGGCGTCCAGGAGGGCTAGAACGTGGGCGGCGTGTTGATCCACAGGATAATCGTTTCGGTTTTCCCGGGATTCACCCAGCGATGTTCGGTCTTGCTGGAGAAATAAAAGCTGTCGCCGGCCCGAAGCTGAAATTCCTCACCGGCCAATACGATGTCCAGCCGGCCGCGCACCAGATAGAGGAACTCTTCGCCCTCGTGCGAATAAAATTCTCCGCTGCCCGCGCCCGGAGCTACCCGAAACAAGTG
Organism: Bryobacterales bacterium; assembly: GCA_963735145.1. Taxonomy (GTDB): domain Bacteria; phylum Acidobacteriota; class Terriglobia; order Bryobacterales; family Bryobacteraceae; genus Palsa-89. The sequence goes on from CAVTJS010000005.1 coordinate 1,170,771, forward strand.
CGGCTCCATAGTGATCTTGCCCGATGCCAGCAATTCCATCTGAACGCCGGGGCCGCCTTCCAGGCTTTTGCGATCCCGCGGGCGCACCAAGGGGCCGGTACCATCGATGGGGTTGAAGAGGTCAAGAATGTTGAGACCGTAATACTGCGCCAGCTTGCGCATGATGCTGATGGAAGCGCCGCTCTGCGAGCGTTCCAGGTTGCTCAAAAAACCGATGGACACGCCGACCGCGTTGGCCACTGTGGTGAGCGATTCTCCCCGTTGCAGGCGCAGCTTGCGGAATCGCGGGCCGACGGAGCTCTGTTCCTCGGCCGGGCCCGCGTCGCGATGGTTGAGCAGACCCTCCTGCTTCAATTGATTCAGGATCGCTGGAGCGTTCAGCCCTTGAACGCGGCGCAAGTAAATGGCGCGCCGAAGAACCCGCAGATCGTCGTTAGTATAAAGCCGGTACTTGCTCTGGCTGCGCGCGGGCTTGGCCAGCCCCAGCTTCTCCCAGGAGCGCACCATGGACGCGGACACACCCAGCCGTTGCGCTACTGCGCCAACTTTTAGGGCTTCGCCGACTTTCCGCACGGAACGCGGTCCCTTCTTTCTTCGAGCAGCAACTTTGGAACGTGTCTTTACCGAAGCTTTAGACAAGAATAGTCTCTACGTGGCCCACATGGGCGGACTCAGGATTTGTCTTCTGAGTATAGCAGTCAGGGCCTAAGCGGCTCAGGAATGGCGGCTCCATCGGCGCGCGGATCGGATGCCGCGTAATTAGTGCCGGTCTTCGAATTATGCAGGATGGCCTGGCCGCGGCCCATGGTCTCCACATATTCGCGCCCGATTCGGATCTCATGGCCGCGTTCGGACAACTGCTGCAGCGTTTGTTCGGGCACGCGCGATTCAATATAGACGTCGCAACCGGGCGCGTTGCTCTTGAAGAAGCGCGGCGCCTCCAGCGCTTCCTGCAGCGTCATCCCATAGTCCACGAAATTGGAGACGAACTGCGCATGCGCCATGGGCTGCACCGCGCCTCCCATGATGCCAAAGCCGATGTGGTCGTCGCCCTTCTCCATGAACGCCGGAATAATGGTGTGAAACGGCCGCTTGCCCCCGGCCAGCACGTTGGGATGCTTGGGATCGAGCGTAAAGCTGGCGCCGCGATTTTGCAGCGCGAAGCCCATCCCTTCCACGGTGACGCGCGAGCCGAAAGCGGAATAGAGGCTCTGAATCCAACTGGCGATGTTTCCGTCTTTATCCACCACGGTGAGGTAAGTGGTGTTGCTGCCCACCGGGTCGCCGGCCTTTACTACGCAGTTCGCGCGATGTGGATCGATCTCCGCGGCACGCTTGCGCGCGTATTCCTTAGAAAGAAGCTGCGCGACGGGCGCGTCATGCATGCGAGGATCGGCCACGTTGGCGTGAACATCGGAATACGCCAGCTTCATCGCCTCAATGCGCTTGTGCATCTCGGGAGCGCCAAATGCGCCCAGCGGCGACGGCGGCACGGTTTCCATGATGTTTAGCATCTCCAGCGCCGCCATGCCCTGGCCATTGGGAGGAAGCTCGTAGACGCGCCAGTCGCGGTAATCGATGGAGAGCGGTTGCACCCACTCGGACGAATACGAAGCCAGATCCTGGGCCGTCATCGTCCCGCCCAGATGTTTGGAAGTCTTCAGAATAGCGGCTGCGATATCGCCCTTATAGAACGCGTCCGGACCGTGTTCGGCGATCAAGCGGAGCGCGCGCGCCATATCGGGATTCTTGAACAGATCGCCGGTATGGGGAGCCTTCCCGCCGGGCAGAAACACGCGCTTGGACTCGGCATTTACCTCCAACCGTGCAACGATGTCCGGAGCGGCCCAGACTTCGCGCGCGCCTTCATAAACCGGAAATCCGTGCTCGGCGTACGTGATTGCATCCTGAAACAAATCCTTCCAGGGAAGTTTCCCGAAGCGCTGGTGCATCCGATACCAACCCTCCACGGCGCCGGGAACGGTGACGCTATGAATGCCATCCTCCGGCATCTTCTGGATGTCGTGCTGCGCGAGAAACGCTGGAGACAATGCTTTCGGCGACGGCCCGGACGCATTCAGGCCGGTCAATTTTCCCGTCTTCGCGTCCCAATACATGACGAAGAGATCTCCGCCGATGCCCGTCATCATTGGTTCGGTGACGCCGAGCACGGCGTTCGATGCGATGGCGGCATCCACGGCCGATCCGCCGCGCGCGAGAATTTGCGCGCCGGTTTGCGACGCCAGCACCTGGCTGGTGGCTGCGATGCCCTGCTGGCTGATGACGATGGAGCGGCCGTAATTCCGGCCGAGCACTTGCGCACGTATTATCGGCATGGCGAAGACCGAGAGCGACAGAACGAAGAATGCGAGTTTCAAGCGATGACCCTCTGGTCTGCTAGGCCAACCAGCGCCTCTCGAATCCTCGATCGGGAGCTGTCTTTCAGCGCGCGCGCCACCAAGCCCGTCATGTTTGCGACGGCGAAACTGGTTCCATGCAGGTTCCGGGCGACGGGAACTCCGGCAATCGGCCGCGGATAAGGCGATGCGTAAAACATTCCGTCATAATAGCGAAAAACGTCGCGAGGGCAATCGGGATCGGCAGCCACACCAATCACTCCCGGCAAACTGCCGGGCAACGCGGCCGCCGCGCTCACTACCAACAGGTCGTCAGCGACGACGCGCAGAAAACTCTCGCGGTGCAAAGGATTCTGTGTCCCCAGGCTCAGATTCACCAAGTCCATATGGTGAGCGCGGCACCACTCCAGTGCGCGAAGAATCACGCCGATGTTTGCGCTGAGCCGCCGGTCAAACACTTTCACCGCATACAACTCCGCCTCCGGAGCTTTCTCGCGAATGGCGCCCGCCACCGCCGTGCCGTGGCCCAAACCGTCGATCGCGTCAGAGCCTTCCCCATCAAGAGTGATCTGGACCGCGCCCGCGATTTCGCCGACGTGTGGATGGCCGGGATGAATGCCACTATCGATGATCGCGATCTTCATGCCGTCGGTGCCTGGCTTACGGCAGAACCGCGATTCCCGCGTAGGTAACGTCGTTCTGGAGGTCCCAGGTCTTTTCCCATTTGAGCGTCGCGGCGTCGTAAACCTCAATTTCAAATCCAGCGCCATAGATGTACAGCTTCTTACCGTCGCTCGACATGCCGAAGCTGAAGCGCGTGCGGCAAGGAACTTCCTGTCGATCGGTCAAACGATCGCTTGTCAAATCGAACCTCCAGAACTCGCAGCGCTTATTTCCGTTGGCCCCGTTGGCGACCACTGTATAGGCGAGCTTCTTGTCGGGTGTAACTTGCAGCCCAGCCATTCCAGCCGGCGCGGGGCCGATTGGATTGTACTCCACCTGCCGCGTCGCCAGGTTCAAACGCGCCAGGCCGAACACGCGGTTGTGAACAATAGGATCGGACGAATTGAAGACCGACGTGTGCACGCCCGGTTGGCTGATCAGATCCAGGTCGCTACCGAGGTGGACGTTGTCCATGGCGCCGAAATCCGGCTGCGCCAAATCCAATTCGTCAACCACCTTGAAATCCGAAGTCTGAAGAATCTTGATTTTGGGCCCGAACTGGTACAGATATTTTCCGTCCGGCGAAACTTCGTAGGAGAGCCGGTTGGTCCGTTCGTCCTCAATCGGCATGTCCGCGGTTTTCACGATCTTCTGCTGTTCCAGATCGATCACCGTGTACTTGGCTCGCTTAACGTCGAAGTGCTCGGGAAGCTTGTCGATCTCACGAGTGACGGTGTAGAACAGCTTGCCATCCGGGCCCACCGCGCCGCCTCGGAAACGGTATTGCTTGGTTGGGGTGTTCAGCACGAAATGATTGATCACTTTGCGCGTGGCTACGTCGATCACTTCGATGCCGTTGTGATCGATGGTGGTGACGTAGATTTTCTTGTGGTCGGGCGCCAGACGCATCGACATGGGCGTGCCGGTCTCTAGAGGAATGCGGTCCACGATTTGGCCCTTGGCCTCATCGAACACCAGGACGGCGGCCGGGTAGGCGGGAAGATACAGCGTGCCCGCGCTCGCCACGGCCGCGAACATTGCCAGAAGCGGCAGCAATCTTTTCATAATCCTATAAGGTTACGATAAAGGGGGAGGCCTCCGCTGGGTCATCCAGCTTGCTACCGCGCGCTGCGCTGGATCTTCACTCGCCCCGAGCGTCTGGATGACACCTTCGCGATCTTCGGGCTTGCGATTCTGATTTAATTTGAACTTCCCCTCAAGCTTTTCGATCTTGATCTCGAAGGCTACAATCTCCATCAGCATTTTCTCGATCCACGCCGCGTTAGGATCGAAATCCCAGGGCCGTTCGAATGAACTCTCGTGCTTCGCCGTCAAATCCTTCAGCAGCGCGATCATGGCCGCGCGATTGCCGATTTTCGGGACGCCATAGGCGTGGACTACCGTGTAGTTCCAGGTGGGCACGTTTTCCGGATTCAAGTACCAGGATGGAGAAATGTAACTGTGTGGACCCTGGAAAATCACCAGCGCCTTTGAACCGGACTGCAAATCCTTGATCTGCGGGTTGCGGATCGCGATATGCGCGCGCAGCGCTCCATAGGGCTCAACGGTGCGGTCGAGCAGGCACGGGATGTGCGATGCGGTGAGTTCGCCATCGCGTTGGGTGACCACGGTCGCGAAGCCGAATTCCTCCATGAAGTCCTGAAGCTGAGGTACATCGTCGACGGCGAACGCCTTGGGTATATACATATCTGCTCATTGCAACATATGTGCCCATTGCAATACATCTGCAAAGATGGATAAACTCGCAGCATGCCCGATCCGCTGGTTACCAGGCGACAGGCCGCGCAATTGTTGGGCGCTGCGGCAGCCGCGCAGTTGCTCACGGCCCAAAGCTCCGATATCTGCTTCCTCTCCGCAACCGAGATGGCGGAACTGATTCGCCGCAAGAAACTGAGCGCGCGGGAAACGCTGGACGCTCACCTCAAGCAGATTGAGCGCGTCAATCCGAAAGTGAACGCTATCGTCACGCTGGTGGCTGAGCAGGCCGCAGACAATGCACGCAAAGCGGATGAAATGCAGGCTCGCGGCGAGCGGCTCGGGCCGTTGCACGGGCTTCCGATCGCGCATAAGGACCTGGTGGAAACCGCGGGCATCCGCACCACCTTCGGATCGCGAATCTTCAAGGACTACGTGCCCACGCACGATGCGATTCTTGTGGAGCGGATCAGGCAGGCTGGCGCCATCTGCCTGGGCAAGACCAATGCGCCGGAATTCGGCGCCGGATCGCAGACCTTCAACGCGGTGTTCGGCGCAACGAAAAACCCGCACGATCTGACGAAGACCTGCGGCGGCAGCAGCGGCGGCGCGGCGGTGAGTCTGGCCTGCGGTATGATTCCGATCGCCGATGGCAGCGATAGCGGCGGTTCCTTGCGCAATCCAGCGGCGTTTTGCGGCGTGGTTGGGTTCCGTACCTCGCCCGGGCGCGTGGCGCACGCCGCCGCCGGAGACTCCTGGTCCACCATCGCGGTTTCCGGTCCCATGGCGCGCAATGTTCCCGATCTCGCGCTGCTGCTCAGTGTGATGGCCGGGCCCGATCCGCGCTGCCCCATTTCGATCACCGAGCCCGGCTCGCGCTTCGCGGGGAATCTGGAGCGCAATTTCAAAGGCGTCCGCGTGGCCTGGTTCAAGGACATGGGCGGGATTCCGTTCGATCCGCGAGTGCTCAGCCTGGTGAACGCGCAGCGCAAAGTCTTCGAGAGCCTGGGCTGCATCGTGGAAGAAGCCGAGCCGGATTGGACCGGTGCGCTGGCCGCTTACGATACGCTGCGGGCCTGGGGCTACGCCTCTTCGCAAGCGGAAAACATCCGGTTGCATCGCGATCTGGTAAAGGACACCATCCAGTGGGAAGCCGAGCGCGGCTCAAAACTTACCGGCGCCGACATCGCCCATGCGCATACGTTGCGTAGCAAGGCGTGGGACAACATGCGGATCTTTCAGGAAAAGTACGACTATTTTATCGCGCCCACTTCACAGGTTCCGCCGTTCGATGTGACGCAGCCCTACCCCATCGAAGTCGCGGGCGTGAAGATGTCCACCTACATCCAGTGGATGACGTCCTGCATGATGATTTCGGCGCTCGAAAATCCATCGATTTCGATGCCTTGCGGCTTCACGGCGGAAGGGCTGCCGGTAGGTTTACAGATTGTGGGACGCCATCGCGACGAGTGGAGCATACTGCAAATGGCGCATGCCTTCGAGCAAGCTACTCCCTCTACCCGGCGCAGACCCGCCATCGCGTAGCGCCCGCCAATCTCTATTCTGCTGGCTAACTGCGGTTATTTTACGCTGGCAACCGTCAGCGTGTCACCCTTCAGCTTGCCCATGACAGTGACATTCATGCCCGCGCTGGCCACGATCTTGTCCTGATTGGCGATCTTATAAATTTTGCCGTCCTCTGTCACCAGGACCGCCGGCGAACCACCCTTGATGCACTTCTTCGCGCATTCGGCATCGCCCTTCATCTCCGGTTTAGTGGAGCATGCTGTATCCTCGACGAAACCCTTGAACTCGGCGGCCATACCGCTTGCGGCAAGGCCCATGGTCATCAAAGCTATCGCGCTGATCTTTTTCATGGTTCTCCTCTGATCTACTATAGTCCAATTCGCTCCCTCAATGGCAACACGCCGACTTGGCCGGCGGCAGGGGTACGTCCATCGCGGGACTACGCTCGAAGAATCCGTCCGGGCGAAACTGGAATCCGAGCATGGCCACCGGCATCACGGGCCAGTCCTCCGGACGCGGGACGTGATTGTGGCCGAATACGTACCACAGCGAAATCTCGGTGTTCTCGATTTTTCGATTCGCTTTGGTCCAATGCGGCAGGCCATCGCCAGTGGGATGCTGATTGGGATATTCGCCCGCGGCGTACCGCTCCTGCGGATTGTACGGCGTCACCCAGACGTTGTTCTGCGTGAAGCCGGCTCGCCGCATGATAGGGGCGTCCGGCTGCGCGAACGGCGGGCAGTTTTCGCCGGGAACCAACCGATACCCTACGGGCCGGCCCAGCCGATTCTTCTTGCCCGGATTCACTACCCGCCAGAAACGCGCACTCGCCGAATTCACCCGGCGCTGCGCTTCCTTCTCGGTGGTGAACAAAGTCTCTTGCGCGAGAATCGCATTGCCGTGCGGATTGCTCGCGCTGGTAGGCAGTCCGACGCTGTTCACTTCCACCACCGAATTGTTCGGACCGTCCAAACTTGGCACCAGCCGCGCCGCAAAAATATGCTGGTGGTTCGGCGCGTTCAACTGCGGGGCGATTTCCGTACCATAGGGCGAAGTCTCGCCGGGCGCCAAGGCAGTGGTGTTCACGATGCCTGTCAGCTTGATCTCGCACTGAATGGATCCGTCCTGGTAGAAATACCAGTAGTATCCGTATTCGTAATTCCCAACCGTGGCGATGAAGGAAACCGATAGCCGCCGCGACCGTCGCACTTCCGATTGCCCGGTGCGCCAATCGGTGTGCTTCCAGAGAATGCCGTAGTCCTCTTCATGCAGGCACACCGCGTTCTTGAGCGGCGTCACGTTGCCGCGGCTGTCCACCAGAGGAAAATCGAAATAATAAATCACGCCCAGACAATCGCAGCCCAGCGCCAGCGAGTTGGCCAGCATGCCCAGCCCGTATTCGCCGATGTCAAACGCGTTCTTGCGATAGTACTGCTCGCCGGGATCGCCGTAGGGCACCACCATCTCGCAGATCGACGCGCGATATAGAATGGGCCGCTCCACGCCATCGTCGTTGTAGCTGATGGTGTGCAACACCAGGCCTTCGCGCGATGTGAAGCCCACGCGAAACTTCCATTTCTGCCACTCCACCTGATTGCCTTGCACCGTGAAGCTGGGACCCTCCGGCTGCACGATGTCCACCGGCTTCAGATCCTGGCGCACGCTGGGAATGTATTCGCGCGCCCAATTGCCGGGCTCGGGAGGAATGGGCGTGATGGGATATTCTTCGATGTGGGTCACCTCCATTTTGTAGAGATCCACCACAACCACCATGCTGTCGATGGGGCGGGCGTATCCGTTGTCTTTCGGCTCGGACCGCAAGAAACACAGCGCCCGCAATCTCCGCAGCCCCTGCTCTTCCGGCAATTCGGTGCCGTACATGCCCGCTGACCACGGATCTACCATCACCAGGTCTGCATCCGTCACACCGCGTTTTTTTAGCGCGGCTTGAAATAGCGGCGAGCGATGCACGGCCTGTTCGCACTCGTAGAACTCATCCAGCATCACGGAAGGCTGAACGCCGGTCGGAAGTTGGGTGACGGACGTGACGGACTTGCTCACCAGATCCACCACGGCCTCATAAGACGCGCGCTTGCCCCGGTCCATCAGAACCGCCAGCGCTTTGCGTTCGAAAGGAGCGCCCGGCTGGTGCTTCTCCACCAAACTTTTCGCCGGTTCCACCAGGTTCAGCGAAGCAAGCCGGATGGTTTCGCCCAGATATTTGTCCCGCGCCAGAATTCCTACCGCCTCCTGAAGTTCGGCCGCGGTCAGAGGATCGAGTGGATGTTTTGCGTGCGGAGCCGCTGCATGCTCCGGAATTTCGTGCTGGATGTCGGTTGGAATTGCCATGTTGCCGCCTCTCTTTAGTTAACATCGCGCATAACGCAGCGGGACGCGATTATTTTCTCTCAACGCGAGTGAGCGCATCCCGCGCTGTGCGCTAGCCATCGCTAAAAATGACTCGCGACTCCTCAGCAACTGAGCTGACGCGCGGCAGGACATTCGCCTGTGCGGATTCGGTGGTCCAAGCCGGAGCGTTCGCTTAAGTCTGATGCTAGTATAAGTGGATGGAACTTGGCAATAGTTCGGCAAGGTTGGTAAATGCCGCCCCGTCCGCGCCAGAGTCTCCAACATCCAATTCTTATGGACTGAAGTCCGGGTCATTGTCGCCGCTCGAGACTTTGGCTCAATCCGTAGCTGTCATCGCGCCCACCGGCGCGCCGGTGATGACCGTGCCGCTGGTTTTCGCACTGGCTGGCCAAGGCGCGGCCATGGCGTTCCTCATTTCCACCGTCGGCGTTCTGCTGGTGGCGCTCAATGTGAATCAGTTCGCGCGAATGTCATCCTCGCCCGGCTCGCTTTACACCTACATCGCCGATCATATGCATCGGCGATGGGGTGTGCTGGCGGGCTGGGCGCTATTGATCGCCTACATCGGAACGGCGTCGTCGGTAGTTGCCGGCGTGGCGAACTATACCAACGTAATCCTGCGCGACACCGTGGGCGTGCAGGGTTTTCCCTTGCTGTTGACGGCGCTTGTGACGGTAGTCTCGTGCTACTTAGCCTTTCGCGATGTCCAGATCTCCGCGCGGCTCATGCTGTGGTTGCAGGCCGCATCGGTGGCTTTGATTTCCGCCATCGCAATCGCGGTAATCGCCAGGCATGGGTGGCGCCCCGACATGGCGCAGCTCACCTTACAAGGCGTTACTCCGGAAAAACTTCGCCTGGGGCTGGTGCTGGCGATGTTCAGCTCGGTAGGATTTGAGAGCGCCACGTCACTGGGTTCAGAAGCTAGAGATCCTCTCGTCAGCATCCCGCGCGCGGTGAAGTGGAGCGCCATCCTGGCCGGCGTTTTCTTCTTCCTGTGCGCGTACGCCGAAGTGATGGCGTTTCGCGGCCAATCGCAAAGCCTGGGCCAGAGTCCGGCTCCGTTGCATGTTCTGGCGCAACAGGTGGGCCTTCCGCCCATCGTGGGCACCCTGACGGACCTGGGCGCCGTGGTAACGTTCTTCACCTGCTTTCTGGGTTGCATCACAGCGGCCGCTCGCATCCTGTTTCTGATGGGGCGGCATGGCGCGCTGCACGCGCTGCTGGGCGAAGCTCACGAAAATAATCAGACCCCGCATCGCGCCGTATTGCTGAGCTCCATCGCCGCCTTTTTGCCCGCCGCGATTATGACTTTGCGAGGGATGAATCTGTTCGAGATATACGGCCTCATCGGTACGCTGGCGACGTTTGGGTTCGTCACCGCGTACATCCTGGTCTCGGCGGCCGCGCCGCTTTACCTGCGCTCGCTGGGGCGCTTGACGCCGCAGGCCGTCGGCATCTCCGTTCTCGCGATTCTAGCGATGTGCGCCGCTCTGCTGGGCAATCTTTATCCGGTTCCCGACCCGCCCTACTCGTACCTGCCTTACCTCTATACGGCTCTGCTCCTGACCGGATTCGCGTGGTCCACGATTTGGAGTGCACGATCGCCTTCGTTCGTTAACGCCATCCCGTCTGACCTAGGTGCGCTGCCCAATGAAACCGACTGATCGGGAACTTGGAATGGACCGCCCTATCAAGCGGCGGGATTTTCTGAACGGTGTAGCTGTCGCAATCGGGGCGCCTCTGTTGGGCGCAAGGTCGGCAACCGCGCAACCGGCACCCAGCACTTATCCGCCCGCGCTCACCGGAATGCGCGGCCTGTACCCCGGCTCCTTCACCACCGCGCACGCCCTTCGGGATCATACCTTCTGGAACCATGCCGACAAACCATCGGACACGGGCGAGCGCTACGATCTGGTGATTGTCGGCGCAGGCATCAGCGGTTTGAGCTCCGCCTACTTTTATAGAAAGGCCGTCGGAGCGAACGCCCGCATTCTGATCCTGGATATTTTGGACGATTTCGGCGGCCACGCCAAGCGAAACGAGTTCGACATCGGCGGGCGTACGCTGCTGGGCTATGGCGGCACTTTCGCCATCGAGAGCCCCAGCCCCTATAGCCCCATAGCCAAAAACGTGATCGACGATCTCGGCATTGATGTAACGTCCGACGCGCGCGTGAGGGATCGCAAGCTATATTCTTCGCTCGGGCTGGGCCCGGGCGTTTTCTTCGACAAAGAAACCTTCGGGTCCGACGTGTTGCTGCCCGATCCCAAACCGGAGAAGGACGCCGACTTTGGCGATCCCGGCACCGCCGAAACTCACTGGAAGCTCTTCCACGAACAAGCCCCCTTGCCGGACCAGGCGAAGCAGGATATCCAGCGTATCTACGAGGGCTCGAAAGATTACATGCCGGGCTTGTCGGCGGATGAAAAGAAAGCTAAGCTCGCGCGGATGAGCTACGCGAAATATCTGACCGAGATCATGGGTTGCGACCCCTCTGTCGCAAAATATTTCCAAACCCGTCCGCACTCCTATTTTGGCGTAGGCATCGACGCGGTTTCGGCGCAAGACGCGTGGGGCTTTGGTCTGCCCGGTTTTCAAGGAATGAATCTCGGCACCGAGCCCGGTCCCGGCATCAGTCACGACTCGATTCAGAGCGAAGAAGCCGAGAAATACTGGTTTCATTTCCCGGATGGGAACGCGTCCATCGCCCGCTTGCTGGTGAGAAAGTTGCTTCCCGTCGCCGTTCCAGGGAATTCGGCGGAGGACGTGGTGACCGCTCGCGCCGATTATGGACGGCTGGATGAGGCCGGTTCCAACACTCGCATCCGCCTGAACAGCACCGTGGCACGCGTGAGTCACTTAGGCGACGTGGACACGGCGAAAGAAGTGGAAGTGGTCTACGTGAAGGACGGCAAATTGCAATCCGTGCGCGCGGGACGCTGCATTCTGGCTTGCTGGCACGGGATGATTCCCTACCTCACCAGCGAGATTTCGGCGCGACAACGCACCGCGCTCGCGTCGGCGGCCAAAGTGCCCATCGTCTACACCAACGTCGTCCTGAAGAATTGGACCGCGTTTCAAAAGGCGGGTGTCAACTCGGTTTATGCGCCCGGCGGCTACTTCGAGGCCGTTCAACTGGACCTGCCGGTGAGCATCGGCGATTATAAATGTCCCCGCACGCCCGACGAACCCATCGTCGTGCACTTGATGAAAACGCCCTGTCATCCGGGGCTTTCCGCGCGCGACCAGCATCTCGCGGGACGTCGCGAGCTGTATGGAACGCCGTTTGAAACATTCGAACGCAACATCCGCGATGAAATGTCCCGCGCGCTTTCCAGCGGCGGATTCGACCCGGCGCGCGATATCGCCGCCATCACCGTGAATCGCTGGCCGCATGGCTACGCGTACGAATACAATTCCTTGTGGGATCCGTTTTGGCTGGATGGCGGGGAACAGCCCTGCGTGGTGGCACGCCAGCCTTTCGGAAGAGTGGCCATCGCCAATGCCGACGCTGCCGCCTATGCGTACACCGATGCCGCAATCGACGAAGCCTATCGCGCAGTAAGCGATCTGCTCGGAATCGCGCGTACGATCTAAACAGGCCGATCAAAAGGCCAAAACGTAGGTGGCCACAGATCAACACAGATAAGACAAAATCTTCTATCCGTGTTGTTCTGAAAACAAATTGCAACTCGTTGATTCTTCGACGGACCGCCGAAGGGGTTTTCATCCTCAAGGGTGGGCGGTCAGCCCGGCCATCCGGGGTTCATCTATGTTCATCTGCGGCCAGATTGTTTTTTCAGCAGCCTGTTAGTCTAAGCTGCTACAAATCCTCTAAAGCCATGTGGGACTCCGGAAGCACCTGTCCTCCATCCACCACGATGGTTTGCCCACTGATAAAACCCGCCTCGTCGCTCGCCAGAAACAGCGCGGCGTAAGCGACATCTTCCACCGAGCCCAGCCGCCGCTGCGGAATGGCCGACGTCATGCGCGCGATGTAATCTGCACCGAGCGCTTCCACGCCCTCGGTCAGTATGTTTCCCGGCAGCACCGCATTCACCGTGATATTGTGCGGCGCCAATTCGATGGCCGCCGTGCGCACGAAACCTAGTTGCCCCGCCTTGCTGGCCGCATAGTGGCTCCAGCCGGGATAGCCGGTGATCGGCCCGGTGATCGACGAAGTAACGATAATGCGGCCTTTGCCCCGCGCCTTGAGTTCCGGCAAGCACGCATTCACCGTCAGAAATGTGCCTTTGAGATTGATGTCGAGCACCTGATCCCAATCGGCGACGCTCATCTCTCCAAGCCGCGCGGCCGGAAAGATTCCAGCGTTCGAGCAGACGATATCTATGCCGCCGTGGCGCTCGGCAGCCGTCGCCGCCATTGTTACGCAATCTTCGGGGCGCGAGACGTCCGCGGACACCGCGCTTGCAATTCCTCCAGCCGCGCGAATTTCAGCGGACGCAGACTCGGCCTGCGCCAAGTCCCGCGCGGCGAGAAGCACCTGCGCGCCTTTCTGGGCGAAGACGCGCGCTATTCCTTTCCCGATCCCCTTGCTTGCACCAGTGACGATAACGGAGCGGCCCGAGAGTGATGTCAGCACAATCAGACCATTCTAGCGGGACTCGACTTGACAAGGCTGCACAAATCCTGCAAGCTTCTACAAAAGGCACCCGTCAGGCCTGAAGGTATGAAACGATACTTCCCTTTGATCGCCGTGGCGGGCATCTTGTTCGCAGCCACCGAACCGAAGCCGGGCGACGTTACTGAAGCGAGAGCCATTGCCGACGCGTCGGTGGGTGACAACTGGCTGGTGGGCGGTCGTACTTTCGATGAGCAGCATTTCAGTCCTTTGAAGCAGATTACCGATCGCAACGTCGGCAATCTGGGCCTGGCATGGGCCACCGACATCGAGAGCGCCATGGGGCTGGCCACCGAACCGATCGTCGTGGACGGCGTCATCTATGTGAGCGCGCCGCAATCGCGCGTCTACGCGGTGGATGCGGTTTCCGGAAAAGTGCTGTGGCGATTCGATCCCAGGGTGCGGCTGGATCGGATGCGAAATTCCTGGGCGGCGCACAGCAATCGCGGTCTCGCGGTGTGGGCCGGCAAAGTATACGTAGGCACAGGCGATTGCCGCCTGGTAGCCATCGATGCAGCATCCGGCCAACAAGCCTGGGAGTCGCCCGTTTGCGACGGTTCTCAAACCGGCATTACCGGCGCGCCCCACGTCGGCAAGGGCAAAGTGTTCATCGGCTACAACGGTTCGGACACCGGGGTGCGAGGATCGCTGGTGGCTTTTGACGCAAGCACGGGCAGGGAAGCGTGGCGCTTCTGGACTGTACCCGGCGATCCTGGGAAAGGTTTTGAATCGAAGGCGCTCGAGATGGCTGCCAAGACTTGGTCCGGAGACAAGTGGTGGGAAGTGGGCGGCGGCGATGTTTGGGACCCCATTACCTACGATCCCGCAAGCGGGCTGGTGATCTTCGGAACCGCCGGCGCGGAGCCGGAGGAGCTGTTCGGCGACAAGGCGGACAAGAAAGTGGGCGGTGACCGGCTCTTCTCCGGATGTGTGATCGCCGTGAATGCCGACACGGGCGAATACGTCTGGCATTTTCAGACCAGCGCGCCGGATTATCACACCGAGAACATGCACATTCTTCTGGCCGACGTGGTCTTGAACGGACAGAAACGCCGCGTGGCGATCACCGCGCCGAAGAACGGCTTCATCTACGTGCTGGATGAACACACGGGATCGCTGCTCGAGGCCACGCCCATCGCCAAGGTTGGTTGGGCCACGTCCATCGATCTGAAAACAGGACGGCCGGTGGAACTACCCGCGCCATCGAACGGGCGTCGGCCAATCACCGGCGGCCACAACTGGTGGCCCATGAGCTACAGCCCGAACACCGGTCTGGTCTATCTTCCGCTGCATGATCCGAAAGGCAAACAACTAGGGCCCGACGATTTTCCCGAAGAAGGGAAGCTGGTCGCATGGGATCCGCGTAGCCAATCGGTGCGCTGGTCCGTCACCGAACCGATCGCGACCAATAGCGCCGTCCTTTCTACCTCGGGAAACCTGGTGTTTCAGGGCCAGGGTACCGGCGAGTTCGCGGCTTACGCGGCCGACAGTGGGCGCAAGGTTTGGTCCATTCAAACAGGCTCGGCCATTCACTCGGTTCCGGTGAGCTTTGCCGTTCGCGGCGAGCAGTACATTCTGGTCCCGGTTGGCTGGGGCTCCGGATCGAGACTTTTCAGCCGCGGAAGTTCGATGGCGACTCCGGAAGCCAAACGTGGACCGGCGCGCCTGCTGGCATTTAAGCTGGGCGCCACCACGCCTTTTCCAACCGTGACGGTCCGCGTGCCGCCGGTGCCAAGGCCGCCCGATCAGACTTTTAGCAAGGAAACGATTCAAATGGGCGCGTCGCTTTACGAGAAGCATATTTGCTTCGATTGTCACGGTCCTGCCGCGGACGGCAGCGGCGCATTCACCGAAGATGGAGCGATTCCCGATCTGCGTTATTTGCCCGCGGAATCTCATCGGCTCTGGAATGCAACGGTGCTTGGCGGCAGTCACCAAAAGAACGGGATGCCCGGTTTTGGTAATCCTCCCGGCTATCCTATCGTTGTCAGAAAGATGAGCGCTCAGGAAGCCGACGCGATCCATGCCTACGTCATCGATCAGTCCTGGAAGGCTTACGATATACAGAACCGCGACCGTAAGGGAGCCGGTAACTGAGTGCCAGATTTGACGATTCTCGATCTCGATTCCGATCCACGCGAGCGCGGGCGAGTGCATGGAGGCAGCATGCGATCGGAAATTCGCGACAACTACGCCACCTACGTTGAGCGCTTCCAGGCCGGAGGCGCTCCGCTGCCTGTTGTGCTGGAGCAAAGCGACGCGTGGGCCGCCTACATCGCGCGCGACAATCCCGAGTACGCCGAAGAGATGGCGGGCGTTGCGGCCGGGGCGAATCTGTCGTTGACAGAAATCGCCATGCTGAACGCACGTTACGAATTGACATACTGCGTGTTCGGCGCGGAGGCCCAGTCTCTCAACGCTTCCGGCCTCCAGGAACAGGAAGGCTGTACGGCGTTTGGGCTGCTCCCGGAAATGACGGCCAGTGGCCATACCATCCTCGGGCAGAATTGGGACTGGCTGCAAAAACTACAGGGCCACGTTTTTATCATGCGCGTCAAACGCTCCTCGGAACCGGGAGCGGGGAAGCCGGATTTCATCGGATTCACCGAAGCCGGTATCGTGGGTTGCAAGATCGGCGTGAATGCCGCCGGCATCGGCTTGTGCGTCAATGGCCTGGTCACCAAGCGCGATGGCGCCAACGGATTTCGCAAGCCTTTCCATGTGCGCTGTCGCGAGATCCTGGATGCCTGGACTTTCGACAAAGCCCTGCTGCCGGTGGTACAAACGGACCGTTGCTGCTCTACCAATTTCCTGATCGGCCACGCCGACGGCGAAATCATCGACATCGAAGCGACGCCGGATTACTGCTCCTACGTTTATCCTCAGGATGGCTTGCTCACCCATGCGAATCATCTGGTGCGTGAGACTCGCATCCCTTCTGAGTTCGAGCGCATTGCGCCGCATTCCTTGTTTCGCGCCAACCGGCTGGAGCGCTTGTTGCGACGAAGCGGCGGAAACATTGCGATCGATACCGTTCACACGGCGCTTTCCGACCACTTCAGTACACCTGCGTCCATCTGCCGCCATCCGGATATGACGCTGCCCGAGCCAAAGCGAGTGATTTCGGTTGCCGCGACCGCCATCGATCTGAACACGCGCACGCTGTATGTCACCGACGGTCCGCCCTGTCAGTCGCGTTTTCAAGCGGTGCCGCTCCATGCTTCGGTGATGACGGGCCAGGTCGCCTGATGGGTCGCCAGTCGATCAGTCTCTTCGCGTTCATGATGTTCGCTGGCATGGTTGCCGGCCAAGGCATTCCGGTTACCGATCCGCTGGTGGTGGCCAAATGCGGGACCTGCCACGTTCGCGACCAGCAGGGAAACATGCAGCGTATTTCCTGGGAGCGAACCACGCCGGAAGGTTGGCAGGAGGCGCTGAAGCGAATGATCCTGACGAACGGCGTGTCGCTCACGCCGGACGAGGCACGCGCCATCGTGAGGTATCTCAGCACCTCCCATGGCCTGGCGCCCGAAGAAGCCAAACCAGTGATGTACGATGTGGAGCGCCGCGTTCACCAGGAAACCAGCGTTCCGAACGACCATCTGTCCCACGCCTGCGCCCGGTGCCACACTTTTGCCCGCGCGCTTTCCTGGCGGCGTTCGGCGGACGATTGGAAGCAACTCGCCGAGATGCACGCCACGCGTTTCAAGCTTCCTGTGGACCAGGAAGCCGTTGCGTTCTTCGCCAAAGCCGCTCCGCTTCACACGCCGGAATGGGACGCCTGGAGCGCCCATACCCACACACCGAATTTGGCGGGCCGCTGGCTGGTGACTGCTTCGATGGCGGGCCGCGGCATGTATTACGGTGAGCTGCGCGTGGATTCGAGCGGCGACGAGTTCAACACCGACGTGCATCTTACCTCCGTGGACGATGGGTCCAAGATCGTTCGCTTCGGGCGCGGAGCCATCTACGGCGGGTACGCCTGGCGCGGACGGTCCCAAGGCGCCCAGCCCATGAGTTCCGCTCCCGACGATCCGAATAGCGTGGCGCGCGAAGTCCTGTGGATCGCGCCGGATCAATCTACGGCCGAGGGCCGTTGGTTTTGGGGACAGTACCAGGAATTCGGCTTGGACGTGAAATTGCGCCGGCCATTGCCTGCGACTACGCTGCTCGGGGTTGATCCGCCGTCGTTGAAGACCGGTTCCGAAGCCACGCGTCTTCGCCTGATTGGCGATCAAATGCCCGCTCAGTTGACGCCGGCCGATCTCGACTTCGGACCTGGCGTGACGGTGCGGCGCATTGTTTCGCGAACTGCGGGCGAGGTTGTCGCTGACGTGGACGTAGCCTCCGATGCCACTCTCGGCAAACGCGCGGTCACGCTCCCCGGTTCGGTGGCGCCGGGCGCGATTGCAATTTACGATCGCGTGGACTATATCAAAGTTTCGCCGGAATCGGCTCTGGCCGCGTTCAGCGATCAGACGCATGAGCGAGGGTATCAGCAATTCGAAGCCATCGCGTATCAACGCGGCGCGGATGGCAAGCCGCACACCGCCGATGACGTGGAACTCGGCCGGCTAAATCCCAATGACGTCACTTGGTCGATGGAAGTGTTTTACGAATCGCCGAGTAGCAGCACGGCCTTCGTTGGAACCGTGAGCCCGGCAGGTTTTTTTGCACCCGCGATGGCGAGTCCCAAAAACAATTTCGATGTCTGGGTGATCGCGACGGCCAAGAACGAGAAAGGCAACAACGGCCGGCCGCTGGTTGGCAAAGCGTACCTGGTGGTGACCGTTCCGATGTATACGCTCAATGGACGCAGGTATGTTCGAGATCTCGATCGATGGATTGATGATGGGCCGGCACAATGAAAAATCTTCTGTTGCTTCTTCTCGTTTTAGCGGGTTTAGCCAGTGCGCACCACGGATATGCGGCCTTCGACACGACAGCGGAAGTTACGTTGACAGGAACAGTCACGGATTTCCATTTCGTCAATCCTCATTGCGTGATCGAATTCGATGTGAAGGACGACCAGGGGCAGGTGCGAAACTG
Organism: Bryobacterales bacterium; assembly: GCA_963735145.1. Taxonomy (GTDB): domain Bacteria; phylum Acidobacteriota; class Terriglobia; order Bryobacterales; family Bryobacteraceae; genus Palsa-89. The sequence goes on from CAVTJS010000005.1 coordinate 1,189,095, forward strand.
GAAAGCCGAGCTCACCAGCGCCAACCATTTGGCTCCGAAAGGCTGGACCGAGTCCTCCGTGCAGGCCGGCGATCAGCTTGCCATCACCGGCTATCGCGCCAAGAACGGCGCGCCTTCTCTGTGGGTGACCAAGATCCGTTTGGCGAATGGCCAGGAGTTCAAACTCGACAGCGGGAACTAACGCCTGCCGACGGCTTCTTGTTTTTCCTGAGTAACGGACTCGATCGCAGCGCCGACGGCGTTCAACGCTTCGCGCAACATATCCTCCGGCATATTGAGCGGTGGAAGGAAGCGAATGCAGTTGCTATAGACGCCGGCCCGGATCAGCACCACGCCTTTGGAAACGGCCTGGCGAATGATCCCGAGCGTCTCTTCGGGACGCAGCGGCGTTTTGGTTTTACGATCCGACACCAGTTCGATGAGCATCATGGGACCAAGGCCGCGCACGTCGCCGACAATCGGCCACCGTTGTTTCCAGCCGAGCAGCACTTCCCGCATCACGTCGCCCAAGTGCTGGGCGTGCGCGAGAAAATCGGGCTGGCGAATCATTTTCAGAGCTTCGAGCGCGGCCACACACGCCATGGGACTGCCACCGTACGTGCTGCCGATGCCTCCCAGATGCGCGGAGTCCATGATTTCCGCGCGTCCCGTAACAGCGCCGATCGGCATTCCCGCGCCCAGCGACTTTGCGGAAACAATTAAGTCGGGAACAATACCGTAATGCTCGACGGCGAATAGCCGGCCGGTTCTGCCGCAACCGCACTGCACCTCATCGGCGATCATTACGATTCCGTGCTGGTCGCAGAGCTCGCGAATGCGCTTCAGAAAGCGCGGCGGCACCGGCAAAAATCCCGCCTCGCCCTGCACCGGCTCGATGATGATCGCGGCCACCGCGGAAGGCTCCACCTGCGTCACCATGGCCTGCTCCAATTGCTGGATGCCGAAGTCGACGTACTCGTCTTCGCTCATGCCCGTCGGAGTGCGATACAGATTCGGGATGGGCAACCGCACAATCTCCGGAGCAAACGGGCCAAACCCGCTCTTGAAGAGCCCGTACTTACTGGTGAGGCTCAGAGTGAGCAGCGTTCGGCCATGATAAGCGCCCTCGAAACAGATCACGGTGGATCGCTCCGTATACTTGCGCGCCAGTTTCACCGAGTTCTCCACCGCTTCGGCGCCGCTGTTGGCAAGCAGGGTTTTCTTTGGAAACGTGCCGGGCGTAATTTCGTTCAGCAACTCCGCCAAGGCAATGTACGGCTCGAATGTGGTCACCAACGCGCAAGGGTGAATGAACTTCTCGGCCTGCTGTTGGATGGCCTGGACCACGGGGGCGGGGGAGTGGCCCACGGCCAGCATTCCGATGCCGCCCGCCAGATCGATGAGCGTGTTTCCATCCACGTCAACCACCAGCGCGCCCGACGCGCGTTCCACCACCACATCGGTGGCGCGCCCCAAGCCGCTGGGCAACGCAGCCGCGCGCCGAGCCAGCATCTGTTTCGCTCTTGGTCCGGGAATTTCGGTGTTGATTCGAATATAGGACATCGCCCTCTCCCTGCTCGCGCCGCGCACGTTCTTCTCCGCGTCCAGCACCAGCAGGACGCTGTAGTTATCGCAAACTGGATCGTGCAAGTAATTAGCCAGCAGCCCGCGCGGTTCGAAACCCACGTTCATCTGCATGGAGAGGGTGGGGTCCCGGATGCGGCCCGCGAGCACCGCTTCGTAGTATTGCTCGGCCGGCATGGTATCTTTCAACGCGCCATAGCCGGGAATCATTCCAGCCGTGACTTGCCCTTTGAGCTTGAGTCTCCAGACCACCTCCTGTCGTGCGGCATAGAGCGCCGTCGCCAGGCCGCGGCCGCGATATTCCGGGCGAACGCTGACGTCCGCTCCGTAGAGCCAGGCGCCTTCCGGCTGGTGCGACGTCAGCCAGCCGCCCTGGATGATGTCGGCGAAGGTGTGGTCCACGTGGTTGAGATCGAAGTCGAGTCGAAGAGTTGTCGTGGCGCCCACCACCACATCACCATCCAAGGCGACCAATTGCCCCTCGTCGAACAGATCCATGTGCTTCAGGAAGTGCGCCCGCTTGAAGCGCTGGTCATCGGCCAGCGTGGGGAAACAGACTAGCTGTAACTCTTCCATTTGAACGGCGTGCTCAGGCCGGGCGTGAGTGACCACCAGAAACCTGGATGTGGAGCCGTCCGCGAGTTTTCGATGGTACCAGCGCACCTAATCTCCTTGCGCCTTTATACGGCGGAAAGTTCCACTTCCGGCTCAGGCTCTGGCCGAAAACGCGAATAGTAGAAAAACAGTCCGCTCGCCAAGGCCAGAATGGATCCCAGGGTCAAGAACATTTTCAATTCAAATGATCCAATCGATGCGATCTGGCGGGATGGCACAAAGGCCATCGCAAATCCCAGAGTCGCCATCGCCACGCCCGCTACTGAGGCCAGTTGCAATACCGGACGCCGGAAGTAGCGGGGCTCGGACGATTTCGAGAAAGCGCGTTTGAGAAGCGCGAGAAAAAGATAAATGTACGAAATCATCTGCAGCGCCACCGCCAGATCCAACAACGTTAAGTATGCCTCCTGTACAGACGCGCCAATGAAACTCATGGCGATGATCGACGACGCCAGGATTCCGAACATGATCAGCGCAATATGCGGGGAATGGTGGCGGGGATGGATTTTGCCGAGGGCCTTAGGCAGATAGCGGTCCAGCCCGCAAACAAACAGAATCCGCGCTGAGCCGCTTACCCAGGCCGATGTCGATCCCGCGATGGATGCGGCCATCAACACCGCCAGCGGAAGCAGTATCCAGCTCAGGCCGAACGAGGCGCTCATCTTGTCGATGGCCTGCAGCAGACCTTGCACCACAGCCATCTGCGATTGCGGCACGGCCGTCAAAAGCGCCAGCGTGCAACCTACATACATTAAGGCGGAAAGGCTGCCTCCCCAAGCCACGCTGCGCGGTATGGTCCGGCGCGGATTGCGCACCTCATCGCCCATGATGGGACCCAGTTCCATCCCCACCAGCGCCAGACAAACCACGCCGAACGAAGAGAGCGGCAGAGCCCCCAGTCCGCCAGGCGCGAGATCCTTCCAGTGCGCGAGCCCGCGATGTTCGGCCACCACCACGGCGCCCATCACCAGCAGCGCGCCCCCGATGGTGAGAGCGCCAATGCCGCCGATATTGTTCACCCACTTGCCCACGCCGAGTCCCCAAACGTTGGCAAATACCGTGATCCAAAGCAGCGAGACGGTGAGAAAGAAAAAGAAGAAGCGGCTGTCGTTCAGTTTCGCGGCCGTGGCGCCGCCGACAATGAACGTGGTAACGCCAGTCACATAAAACAGCAGCGACGGCACAAAAAACATGTTGGTCATCCAATAGCACCAGCCGCACAGGAATCCATGGAAATCGCCGTAGCTTTCCTTGGTCCACAGATACAAGCCGCCTTCGCCGGGCATGTGCTCCGCCAGTTCGATGACGCTGATTCCTTGCGGCACGAAAAAAAGCAGGATGGCGACGATCCACAGCCAGATCACCTTGAAGCCCGCCACGGCAACCACTGGCACCACGTTCAGATTGACCACCGCAACCAGGTAGAGCCAGGTGACGTCGCTCACTCCGAGCGCTCGCACCAGTGCATTGGTGGTAGGAGCCGGGCTGGCGGAGGGCGTATCCATTGGTGGCGTTTACTTGTGCGCGCCCGCGAGCTACGACATGGAGGCGGGAGAGAACCTTATTCAACTATCGCAAGGTCTATGAGGTTCAGAATAGCATCGCCTGGGATGGTTCGCGAATCCACTAGCTTGGCTCAGCCGAAAACGCCTGGCGATAGCCGGTATTCGCAAGGATGAAGTGAAAGCTATCGGAGGACAGGAACTCTTCCATTGCTTCCGATGGCACAGATTTCCTCGCTGGTGGGGAAATCGACTCATCGCGCAAACGGGTGAAATGGCCGGTCACGCCATCGAACTGATGGAACTGTTCCCTGAATTCGGGCGCAAACGGGAGATGCAGCTTTCGGCACATCCTCCGCAACTGAGCATCGGGGTCGGCGATGAATTCCTCATACTTGAATACGGCCGTGGTCCCGAGTTCTCGCAAGAATGCCGCATAGGCATCGCAAAACTCGCGCGGAGACACATCAGACGAATTCCAATGCTTGGAGAGGCTAAGCCACTGATCTACCGGATGGCGAATCAGCGCGACAGACGAGGTTGGCATCTCAGGGGATAACGCCTCGGCAAGCAGCAAGCGCCTTGGCGGGTCTGTCCTGAACGGCGCACCAACGAACTCGATGTAATTGTAGTCGCGAATCACAAGATGACGCTTGCTGGATTGGGCTCGGTCGTAGAAAGCCTGAACCAGGGCCATGAAATTGTCGATTTGGGCCAAATCCAGCGCTGAGAAACGTGTTACATCGTCTTCGGTCAGTAGATGCAGCCAGTTTGTATCCTGATAGAGCGGGTCAAACGCCGGAAACAATTTCACGGCAGCGGGGTTAACTTCACTGAGGAGAGCTACGCCGGGCAGGACACCAAGACACCGGCTCAGAAGAGTGCCACCGCAGCCGCCGATAGTATGGAGTAGACGAAGCATCTGGGAATGAGATGAACGTGCGGCTTTCAACTTATACTCAACGAGTACATCGAGTGCCAGACCAACGTCAATGGGCGGGTGGTCTCTTAGAAAATAACACAGGTTTACTGAACCAAGGGGAAGGGCGTTAGAAGGAACATGGGCCAGAGCATGGAATCACCCCCAGCCACGGAATACAACAATTGGGCCCGGTGGGCTGTCGAATGGACGGACAAGGATTCTAGCTTTCCTGACGGGCTGGAATCCATCAACCTCACACTGAACCGAAATCGCCTGGCGAACTTCCTGGATCGTTTCTCAGACGATTCCGATCTCCAGGATTTTCTGATCTTGGACCTGCTCGCGGTGGGGATCGACGCCGGGATCAGTTCCACCGGAGAGCTGGAGGAGGTGCCCGATCTTTCGATTCGGTCGTTCCGCCTATGGGAATACATTTGGCTATTCAAGACGCTTCAACTGTCTGAGGGTGGGCGCTCTGTGCTCGATCTGGGCGGCCCGGCGTCCCACATTGTTATTTCCGCCGCTTTTGCAGGCAACCGTGTTCACAGCCTGGACCTGAATCCTAGAATCGTGGAGGCAGGACGGCGCTGCGCCAAAACGTTTCACCTGGAGAACTATCGGGCCGAAGTGGGAGATATGCGCGATTTGTCGGCCATTGCGCCCGACAGTGTGGACCGCATCGTGTGCTGTTCGGTACTAGAGCATCTGACCGGTGGGGATCAGAAGAAAGCCTTGTCTGAGATGGCTCGTGTGCTCGCTCCCGGTGGCGTGATCGGCTTGACGTTCGATTACGGAACCGGCGCTCCGGGCGCCAATCCCCACCTGCCCCCTCCGCATGAGCCGCCGGACTCCGCCGAGGAGGTGCGTCGGCGATATGTCCACAGCGGGTTGGAGATTCTTGGAGACCTTGGACTCGAGGATCCTATTCCGGGAAGCCTTTTCCACAGCCAGGAGGTTTCCTACACGATTGGCGCGCTGTTCCTGGGGAAGCCTCCTTTGCGGCAGCCTCCGCTCCCGGTGGTGTTGAATCGCGACCGTTCACTTATTCCGTTGATTCGTATTCCCGATTTGGTAATCCGGTTGTCCGAAAAGGCGCACCGGGACCTATCGCGATTGCACCTCGCCAGAGTCCACCAGCGGGCGGCCGAAGAGCGGCTCATGGCGCTCGAAGAAGCCGATACGGAATTGCAGAGGCTCTACAGCGAGTTGAGGCTACGGAACTCAAGCGAGCGTTGAAGGCAGGTTCCGCGGCGGCCCACGACGCTGCTATAATTTCGCGTCATGCCTCACGAGCCGGTGCTTTCGACCTGGAAACAGTCCGCCGAAGAGCTCGATTTCGACTGGCCCGATAGCTGGTATCAGGGCGAGCATTTCCACCGTTTGGCCACCACGCGGCCGGTGGCCGCCGCGGATATCCTGTTGTCCGGCTTCTTTCCGGTGCATGTTAATGCAACTTTGGGGGATGTGGAAGACAAATTTCAGGACAATTCTGAGCAAGGTGACCAAGAAGACGGGGCGCTCCACTTTGGAACCGTACCGCGAATTGATAGGCGTCCGCCGAATTTCGCGTAGCGATAACTGCCCCGATTGTTCCAAACTTGCGACTGGCCGGTCGGGCCAGGAACAGCTAAGACGAGGTCCGGCAAAGGAATCGCAGCACTGAAGGTCCGTAAGCCGGCTACAACGTCGTCTGACAACGACTTCTACTTCGACCCAATCGAACGGCTCCGCGCCCTTTGATCCGGGGAAAACTACCTCCGACGATTAATCGAGCGGCGAGCCGGCCAGGAGCGCCGCCTGGTGAAATAAACGGCTTTCGTGCCGAAGGGCGGGGGTTGTGATCGTCGTTGACTTATGGAGCCACTGCCTCGCGCCGCCCCTGGTGGTCAAATCCGCGCCGATATAGGACACCATCTGCGCCCACCGAGATTAGCGCCCGGGCGGTTCATAGTCTGGCTGGACGTAAGGCGAGCAAATCCTTTACTGGCGGGAACGCTACGGCAAGGCAAATGAACATACCAATTGGGTACGCGCAAAACTTTGAGATGGGTTCCGTCCCGGTTCCCGTTGCGTTTGTGAAGCGTAGCTCTGAAGGTTCAGCAAGCCCGCCATTGCCTAGCGCCGATCTCCAATTCTGCCGGTTAGCGCGCGGTTATTTCACGCTGGCAACTGTCAGCGTGTCGCCCTTTGGCTTGCCCGTGAGTGTGACATTCATGCCCGCGCTGGCCACGATCTTGTCCTGATTGGCAATCTTGTAAATTTTGCCGTCCTCGGTCACCAGGACCGCCGGCGAACCACCCTTGATGCACTTCTTCGCGCATTCGGCATCGCCCTTCATCTCCGGCTTAGTGGAGCATGCTGTATCCTCGACGAAACCTTTGTACTCGGCGGCCAAACCGCTCGCGGCGAGTCCCATGTCAACAAAGTTATCGCGCTGATCTTTTTCGTGTGGGCTCCTCTGATTCACTATAGTCCAATTCGCCCATCAGTGGCAGCACGCCGACTTGGCCGGCGGCGGTGGCACATCCATCGCGGGACTACGCTCGAAGAACCCGTCCGGGCGAAACTGAAATCCGAGCATGACCACCGGCATCACCGGCGAGTCCTCCGGACGCGGGACGTGATTGTGTCCGAACACGTATCACAGCGAAATCTCGGTGTTGTCGATTTTTCGATTCGTTTTGGTCCAATGCGGCAGGCCATCGCCGGTGGGATGCTGATTGGGATATTCGCCCGCCGCGTACCGCTCCTGCGGATTGTAAGGCGTCACCCAGACTTTGTTCTGCGTGAAGCCCGCGCGGCGCATGATGGGCGCATCCGGTTGTGCGAACGGCGGACAGTTTTCGCCGGGAACCAAGCGATACCCTACAGGCCGGCCCAGCCGATTCTTCTTGCTCGGATTCACCACGCGCCAGAAACGCGCGCTCGCCGAATTCAGGCGGCGCTGTGCTTCCTTTTCGGTAGCGAACAAAGTCTCTTCCGCGATAATCGCGTTGCCGTGCGGATTGCTGGCGCCCATAGGCAGGCCGGCGCTGTTCACTTCCACCACCGAATTGTTCGGACCGTCCAGGCTTGGCACCAGCCGCGCCGCAAAAATATGCTGGAGGTTGGGCGCGTTCAACTGCGGGGCGATCCTTCGGCTTGCAGGGTGTGACATGGTCAATGGAATTTGCGTGCCATACTGCGAAGTCTCGCCGGGCGCTAACGCTGTGGGGTGCCACTATTGATTCTAAAATACCTCAACGCTCGTCGAGTTCTTCATTCCGTTGTCTCTGCCACAAAACTGTATCTAAAACCCTTTACATCGTCAATTTGCCTGGCGGTTTATCTTCTGCAGCGCTTCTCGGGTCATCTGGAGTTTCATCTGAGAGTACTTCTTGAACACCTGTGAATCCACGTGGGGGACATAAAGCAAACGTCCGACGCAGCCGCTGATTTTGTGTTGTATGTTGATCGCGCGCCGCCACTTCATGCGTCGGGGAGGTCACTCGTTTGTCGGTCAATTGTCGGACAGACGATTTCGCACCAGAGTCGTGTTCTCAAGAGCTTCGCGCGGAAGCAATCAGGCGACAGCAGACATCCTGCTGAACCACGAACGACCCTAGCCGTCAAGGCCGGCTAAACAACCAGCTGGATATTAGCGATCCACTGCCCGGCCGGGCACGGCCCGCGAAAACTCAGCCCAGCTTAAAGGCGCTCGCCAAGGTGACGGCCCGGGGGTAGCAGACAGCACGGCCAATGGACGCGTCATGTTCCGTAAAATAGCACCTGAACGTTCGGGAATCGGCTCAGATCAAAGGATAGCACGCGCTCTTCGACATAAATGACTAGGTCAGTTTTGGTACATTGCCAGTAAGATCCCGCCCCGGCGGCTTTGCCGCAGCATGGCATTAGTTCGCCGTTGACTCTCACGGCTTGAATTCTTCCAGCCGCCGCATGCCCTGCGAGGGGACATAGAACTTGAATGTACGGGGAGCGCAGGGAAAACCACATCGATCGAACGGGCAGGACGGACTTAGATCGCTTGAGAGACGGCTCTGGGTCCATTGATTCGCAACTGGCACCGGGCCAAAGTCTCTGCGCGGCCATAGCGGCTGCTGCGAGAAATCGGATCAGACCACGTCTCGTCACTTTTCTGATAGTCTCCTTGCTTATCTAACCCTACTTCACCAGACCGCCGCTATCGTCCATCGGTTCATTACAAATTGATCTAGTCCTGTATCTTGAGTTCTACTTCGCTTAGCGCGGGCCTCCGCGGCCGACGCCTCCCTATGGATCCCGATACTAGAGCTTGAAGCGGGATCTTACGGCGTCCTCGTGAAACATCTTCACAGTGTCCAGCGAGTATTCTGGCAAATCACGGCCTAGTAAAGGAAGTTTCTTCAGAATATCGGTGGTGACGGTGATGATATGGCAGCCAATCTGATCCGCTTGGACGATGTTGAGAACTTCCCTAGGACTAGCCCAGATCAACTCGACGCCCGGATGGGTTTGCACCATTTCTACAGCAGCGGACATGATGGGCAGCGGATCGACGCCCGTATCGGCAATGCGGCCGGCAAAAACGGATACGTAAGCCGGGCCGCCACGCAGGGCCAGGACCACATCGCGTACCTGCGACAACGTCGTGAGAGCAGTGACGTTTAGTTTGACGCCGGCATGGGAGAGATCGCGAATCACTTCGCAGGAAGAGTGCCCGCACGTATTCGTTACGGGAACCTTCACAAAGATATTGTCGCCCCAGGAAGCAATCTTGCGTGCCTGACGATCCATGTCGGGAAACTCGTCCGCGAATACCTCCAGCGAGATTGGCCGGTCTGGAATGGACGTTACAATGTCGCGCGCGAATGCTTCATAGTTCTCAATTCCGGCCTTTCGCATCAATGTCGGATTGGTCGTGAAGCCCTTGATCCACGGTTGTGCGTAAAGCTCCAACATGGAAGCCTTGTCGGCTCCGTCCGCAAACAGATTAACGCGCAAATCATTAAATGAGTTGATCCTACTCACGTTTCCCCACGGTCGCTAACGACTCCCATTTCGTAGCGGCGATCTTCAAGAGAGGATGAGACACCAGACAGTGCCAGACGACGGCTTGAAAAGCCTCCGAGTGGGGCGTCACGTGGGCATCGTTCACTGCCGGCACGACGATGCACACGTCCGCGGCCTGGGCCGTGAAGCCATCGGCCCGGCCCACGATGCCGGCGATCTTCGAGCCCGCTTGTTTGGCGCACTCGATCGCCCGCACCAGGTTTACGCTTACCTGCCGTTCAACATCTCCGCCGGTAACGGATAGAACGAGCAGCATGTCGTTCGCATTCACGCGGCTGAGCCGCAGCCAGCCTTCAAAAACCGTTGCCCAGCCCTCGTCGTTGGTGCGCGCGGTCAACTCGGTAATATTGTCGGTTGGTGCATAGGCTTCGATACCGGCTAGCTTTCTGAAATCGGATGCGGCATGGGATGCGTTTCCCGCGCTGCCGCCCACGCCCAGGATAAAGAGCCTACCCTTTTGGGCTCGAGTTTCGGCCAAAAGATCCGCCACGCTCTCGATCTTGTCTGCGTCAAGCCGCGCGGCTATCTCACCGACTTCCGCCAGAAACTGCCGTGTGAAGCTCATGTGTGGATTACATTCCTTGTCTTTGGTCAGCCATTGGAAAGAACGGCCGTTCCTTGAAAATCGAATCGCCAACGCAACTCGCGAGCGCCCCAGGACCGCAGCGCGTGCCGCAGACGAGTCTTTTCCTCGGTATACAGCATCAAGAATCCGCCGCCGCCGGCTCCAACCAGTTTGCCACCGAGGGCGCCATTCTTGCGGGCGAATTCGTAGCACTCGTCGATGCTCGAATTGCTCATTCCAGCCGAGCGTTGCCGTTTGTGCTCCCAGTGGACGTGGAGCAACTCCGCGAAATGGTGAAGGTCGCCCGCTTCCAGAGCGAGCTTGCTTTCGCGCCCGATTTGCTTGGTGAAGTCCAAGTTCTCAATCATACTTTGATCCTTTCCACGGCTTCGAGAATCCTGATCCCGCAGAATATCGGAGGCGGAGCGTGTGAAGCCGGTGAAGAAGATCAGCAGATTGTCTTCCAGATTGTGCAATGCTTCCTGGTCCATTTTCAAAGGATGCGCCTCCACCGTGTCGTCGGGATGGAAGCTGAAGCAGGTGAGGCCCCCGTAGGCGGCAATATATTGGTCCTGCTTTCCGATTGGCTCGCCGAGTCTATCGATCTCAATTTTACACGCCTCAGCCGCGAGTTCGCTGGGGTGGACGATATTTTTTCGATAGGTATGCAAGGCTTTCAGCAGGGCCGTCGTGAAACTGCCGGAAGATCCCAAACCAGTGCCGGCGGGAATATCGGCCATGCTGGTAATCTCCAGATTGGTCTCGTGGATGCCAACCATCCGGAAGGCCTCCCGGACGATGGGATGCTGGATCGCTTCCACACTGCTTACGCGCTCCATGCTGGAATACTTCAGGATTAGATCCGTAATGAATGTCTGATGGATCGTGATGTAGACGTATTTGTCGATGGCCGCGGCAATCAGAAAACCGCCGTGTCCCCGGTAGTAGGAAGGCAGATCCGTCCCACCGCCTCCAAGCGACAGGCGTAAAGGACTCCTGGTTATGATCACGATTTCGACCCGCGATAGACCTCTTCGACGACCGTAAGCGCGGCTATCGCCTCGCGCAGGCCGGGTTCGGGGGTTTCACCGCGTTGGATGAAATCCGAGAACGCCTGAAACTCGCGCGCCCAGCACGTGTCGTCGCCCGGATACTCCCAGATGGTTGTCTCTGGGGGACCCATTTGAGGCAACATGCGATAGAAGTATAAGCGCTCGACACCATAGCTTCCACCCAGCCCCTCGATATGCAGTTTGGCGTTATGTCCGTAGATTTCAAACGAGAACATGTTCTTCCATTCGGTGCAACTAGCGTGCAGAAAGGCTACCTGGTTGGTGCGCGTGCGCAACAGCAGAAAGCCGTTGTCTTCCACAGGCATGTCCCAAAAATAAGTATGCGAGAATCCTTGCACGTGCTCAAATGGCCCGAGAAACCAAGCGGCCAGATCGATGAGATGAACGCCTTGATCGAGCAGTTCGCCTCCGCCGGAGAGCTCCGGGACCGCACGCCATTCCTTCTCGTAACCAATTCTGCCGCCGTGACCGTACCGGCCCCGGACAAACATCAGCGGGCCTAGCGCACCGGATGCGACGATTTCTCGCGCTTTCTGAAAAGCCGGATGGTAGCGATGATTAAACCCGACCTGCACGCACACCTTGCGCTCCTGCGCTTCGGCGACCAGCGCGTGTAACTCGGAGGAACTCCGCGCGGCAGGTTTCTCAACCAGAACGTGCTTGCCGTAGCGGATCGCTCCGAGCGCTATGGGAGCTAGCCACCGGTTGGTGGTCGCAACCACCACGACATCGACATCGGATCGATTTACCGCCTCTTCCCAATCGGCAGTCGCAATGGCTCCGGGAACCTGGCGAACTAGCTCTTCCGCTCTTTCCGTTGCGGCATCCGCTGCAGTGACTAGCGTGTGGTTCTTTCCGAGGGAATGTAACCGCTTTCGGCCGATGGTCCCACAGCCTACGATTGCTACTCGCAACGGCTTACTCCCATTTGAGACCGCGATCCTCGGGGGTAATCCGGCGTAACGTGTAGACGTCGCTTTGGCATAACTCGTCGCGGCGTTTGGCCAGTCTCGGCCACGGATCCCACACGGCGCTAATCAAACGCCCGCTAATTCCATCGCTTGCGCTCGATAGCAGGAAGGCGCACAGGTCCGCGCCGGGTTCGAGCGGAGTGCCGCCCCGATTCTTCTGCTGAACGGCACGCTCAAAGAAGTTGGCCCCCACTCGATCCGGGCCCGCTTCCAGGATTTCGTCCAGAAGCCGGGTATTCAGAGCTCCCGGAGCGACTGCGTTGATGTCAATTCCGCTGCCGGCTGTCTCCTGCGCCAGCGTCTCAGTGAGACGGACGACCGCCGCCTTACTAGCTGCATATGCGCTGATACGAGGTAGCGGCGACGTCGCTCCTCCTCCCGACAAATTGACGATCTTGCCATGTCCCTGCCGGCGGAAAATCGGGAGCGCCTCCCGGCATGTCAACACGACGCTCAGAAGATTGATTTCAATCGCCCGCCACCACTCGAGGAGATCTGTTTCCTCTAGCAAGCCTTTAGGGCCATAGACGCCGGCATTGTTTACGATCCCGTCGAACGACGGGAGGCTGCCGGACGCTGTTCGAATCAAAGACTGAACATCGTCTATCCGGCTGACGTCGGCGCGCTGGGAGATGATGCGCTGGCCGGGCCCGGCCTGAGCTTCCAGAACCTGGTGTGTTTGATTGAGTAACTCCTCATCACGGGCGCAGATCAGAACGTGGGCGCCCTCGCGCACGCATGCAGCAGCAACCGCTTTTCCGAAGCCCTGACTAGCTCCGGTAACTACGATTCCTCGGTCTTCTAGCGTCATCCAACCGTTCCTCGCGGCTTGCCCACCGTCACATACTGCAGGGCCGCAGCCGTGCCCAAGCTTTTCTCGAGGAACCGGTTGGCATCTAGGACAACAGGAGTTCTCATTCTCTCGATCACGTCACGCGCGCTCACTTCGCGAAATTCAGGACATTCCGTCGCCAGAACCACTGCGTCCGCGCCTGCTAAGGCTTCGAGCGCCGAATCGCAGAGCGTGATCACGCCTCTCAGTTCGTCAGGGAGCCTGCGTACCGCTGGATCGAAGGCGCGTACGGTAACTTGGCTCCCGGAAAGCCAGCGGCACAGCTCAACCGCGATGGAGCGGCGCAAGGTGTCCGTGCCAGGCTTGTAAGTCAGGCCTAGCACGGCTACGGTGCTCCCTGGAAGGTTTGCCAAGAGCGACTCCAGCTTACGGCGAGGCCAGTTCTTGTGGAGATCGTTGCTCTCCCGAATGGATTCAAGTAGGGGAACCGGGAGACAGGCTTGCCTGGCCAGCATGGTAAGAAACGAAACGTCGCGAGCGAGAGTGCCTCCGGCGAAGGCGCCGCCAGCGCGAAGATAGGCGCGGGGACCGATTCGATGGTCGGTTTTCAGCCCCTGCTCGACCTCTTTGGCATCGGCCCCGACCTCCTCGCACAATGACGCAACCTCGTTGGCGAATGTGACCGAATCAGCCAGGAAAGCGTTGAGCGCATGCTTGGTCATTTCCGCGGACTCAATCGACATCCAGACCAGGTGCTCACTAAAAGGGCGCAGCAAACCAGCCATGCGTTCCCGGTCTTCCGGCGAGCGCGCTCCTACAACGATGCGATCGGGATGACGAAATACCTCGAGCGCCTTGCCCAGCCGGAGATTCTCGGGCGAATAAGCGAAACGTACAGTGCCGGCCGGAAATGTAGCGCGATATGCCGCCTCGATGCGGGAAGTGGAACCTACGGGAAGCTGGGACGAAATCAATATCATCGTTGCAGGGCGCAGATGCGGGAATAACCGATGTATTTGTCCCTCAACATAGCCGCAATCCGCCTCGTCATTGTCGTTGACCGAAGTGTCGAAGGTCACCCACACAACATCGGCCTGTCGAACAGACTCTTCCAAGTCGCAAGTGAAGCGAAGCCGCCCGGTTCCGAGGCCAGCTCGAATCAGCTCGTTGAGCCCTGGCTCGAAGACCGGGGCCTCACCGGCCTGCAAACTCGCCACCCTGCCGGAATCAGGATCCACACCAAAGGTAGTAACGTGCTCAGCCAGGCAAGCTGCCGTTACACATCCGAGGTGCCACAAGCCGAAAACACAAATGTTCATCTCAGCAAAAGAACAAATGCCTATGGTGGCACAAACAGCACGCGCCCGCCAAGATTGTATGTCAAAATAAGCTCGCGGAGCCGATTCGGGGCTTCTTGGAACCAGACTAGGCTTCTTGGAACCAGACTAAATGACAGATAAGACCGCTCGAAAATGGCCGAAGGAGTTCCCCGCGCTGAACGCGGAACAGATGGCGATCAGCGATGATTTCATGAAGTATTGGCACGAAGTCCTTCCCAAGCGATTCGGTTTCGTCGACGCATTCAATCATGGATATCCCGCTAGAACAGCTCGAAGAAACTTCATCCGCTGCTTGGAAATCGGAGCCGGGCTAGGGGAACATTTAGAGTTTGAGAGCTTGACGGCTGAACAGGCCTCGAACTATTACGCCCTCGACGTGCGGGCGAACATGATCGAGGAATTGCGTAAGAGACATCCGGAGGTTAATGCGATTGTTGGTGATTGCCAACAGAGACTGGATTTTCCGGACGGATACTTCGACCGAATCCTGGCGATACATGTATTGGAACATCTACCAAACTTGCCGTCGGCCGTTCGGGAGATATTCCGACTTTGCGACAAGGCGAGCGGCGTGGTGCAGGTGCTCTTGCCCTGCGAAGGTTCGCCAGCCTACACGTTGGCCCGCCGAATTTCTGCGCAGCGCATCTTTGAGAAGCGCTACAAGCAATCTTACAAGTGGTTCATCGAGCGCGAGCACATCAACGTTCCCAACGAGATCACTGACGAGCTGGCACAGTATTTTGAGATCGAAAGGAAGTTGTTCTTCCCGATACCTATACCGCAAATGTGGTGCAACTTGGTGGTTGCCCTAAATCTGCGTCCCAAGGCGACCGCTTCCTGAAGCCCATGGCTCCGCCCCGGGCCGACTCCCTAGAGGCGCCCGAGCATCGCCAATCTGCCAGATTACGACAAGACGGAATTCCAAATCTATCGGCCGCGTAGTCTCGGGCTTCCCCGTCTGCTGAAGTAGTTTTTCTCGAGTCAAGTGCTTTGAGCTCATTGCATGCTCTCGTATTCTAAAGGATCAACCGGAGAGAAGCGACTTGGGGTGTACCGTGCGGGGACAATCCACCCCTTTTCGCCAGAGAGTGCATTTCGCAATGGTAGAATGCGACTTGGCAGATTCCGGCTGGACCGATGAACTCACCGAACTTCACGAGGCCGAGGCCGGCTCCGATCACTACATCGACATTGCTTCCCGCGGGTGCGCTTTGCGCTGGGTGCGGAATTGGGTACCCTTGGACGCCCTCATTTTGGACATTGGCTGCTCTTCGGGGCATATGTTGCGGCTCCTTCGGGAGGAGCTTCCACATGCGCGGTTGGTTGGCGCCGATTACGTGAGTGGTCCGCTTACGAAACTAAGGCGCGAGCTTCCCACGGCGCCGCTCATGCAATTCGACCTGACGGCCTGCCCTCTTAAGGATGCCTGCGCCGACGCAATTATCGCTTTGAACGTGCTGGAGCACATTCCCGACGACGGCAAGGCCATTGACGAGATCTTCCGCATTCTGAGGCCAAGCGGCAAGGCGATCATTGAGGTACCGGCGGGTCCGGGATTGTACGACATCTACGACCGCCAGTTGCTGCATCATCGGAGATACCGGATGGCGAACTTGATCTCGCAATTCGAGCGGAGCGGATTCCAAATCGTGGAGAGATCTCATCTGGGTTTCTTCCTCTATCCGGCGTTCTGGCTGGTGAAGAAGTGGAACCGGCGATACTTGGCCGCGAGCGGCGAAGAGCAACGCCGGCGCGTGGTGGCCAGCATCCGGACCGCGCGGAGAAGCGGGTTGATGACCACCGTAATGGAATACGAGGCGACTTTGCGGAGTCGCCTTCCATTTCCATTTGGAATTCGATGTCTGCTTGTTGCGGAAAAACCGGCTAAGTGATTTTTCTTCATGTGTTGCCAACCGCGGTTCTGTAAACAAGCTCGACACCTATCAGAACATTCGTGCGTCCATCGACGCGCAACTCCAAGGGTGTGGGGCGACTGCCGGATGTCAGCGACGGGGACTTTCGACTACGACTTCAACCTGGTCGGACAACAGGTTGCCGTCGACCATCGAGCACTCGGTGGCGTAGACGTTGCGGAATGCCGAGCGGGCCATCGCAAAGGCGTTGCGTGTGTTCTCCCCAGGCGGGAAACTGATCATTCTGGAATAGTGCGTTCCCGAATAGTTCCATCTTTTCGAAAGAATGGTTTTCGTGCCTGCGACCAATTTGATCGGACTCGAACATCCGCCGACCTTCAGTTCACCGCTCCAACCATCGGCGGGCTCATTGAGCGTTGTGGAGCCAAAAGCGAAACTGATGCCTATCCCTTTAGGCCGCTGGGTTCTGCAGTACGGATTCCGATATCCCCCTGCTCTCACTCCCGTCACCCTGTATCTCTTTTCCGCACGTAAGCTCAGCCGGTAAAAGCAATCGACAAGACACCTACACTCGGTCTATCATGGAAACAACCTAGTAATGTCAATCCAACCCGATGTGAGTCTGATTTTGCCGGCCTTTAACGAAGCCGCGACAATTCGGAGCACGATTGAAGAGGCCAAGGTGTATTTCTCGACGCGAGGCTTGGCATCTGAAATAATCGTGGCCGCAGATGGCGACGATGGAACTCGCGAGATCGTTTCGGAAATGGCGACCAAAGACCCACGATTGCGGGTGTTTGGAGATAGATTGCGTCTGGGAAAGGGCCGCGGGGTAAGACTTGCCGTCCAGGTGGCGTCTGGAGCCATTATCGGTTATGCCGACGCGGACAACAAAGTTCCAATTGAAGAACTGGATCGAGTAGTTCCATGGTTTTCGTCAGGCGTCGATGTAGTGGTCGGATCCCGAGGGCTCAGCCAATCCAAAATCCTTCGGAGACAGCCGCTGTATCGGCGGATCGGTTCGTGGGGATTCGGATTGACCATGCGAGCGATTACTGGCCTCCGCGAAATCAACGACACCCAGTGCGGTTTTAAATTTTTCACTCGAGCTGCCGCCAAGATAATTTTTCAGCACCAGAGCATTGACGGCTACATGTTTGATATCGAGATTCTCTTGATCGCCCAACGCCTGGGTTACCGATTGGAGGAAGTGCCGGTAACCTGGCGCGACGATGGAGACAGCCGCTTGCAGCTGTTGAGCGGAAATATCAGAAATGTTCAGGACTTGTTCCGTATCCGCTACGCATTACGATCGTTTGATGATTATTCGGCCGTGCCCGCCAAGCGAGCCGCGCAAGGCTAATGGGCTCGGCGCGCACAACCTTTTGCATCCACCGATGCTCAAGCGTAAGCGTGCACAATCGATGGCTCGGCAATTCCGGGGCCGAATGCTGGAGGTATAGGTAGCATTGCGGACATTCGTTACAGGCGCAGGGGGGTTCATCGGCAGCAATCTAGTCGACCGGCTCCTTGCAGCCGGGCATTCGGTTGTTGGATTTGATAACTTTTCAACCGGTCACATAGAATTTCTCGACAAAGCGCGCAATTCTCCTAGGTTTCGGCTGGAACATGGAGACCTGCTGGACGAGAATCAACTGCGGCGCGCTCTGGAGGGCTGCGAGTTTGTTTTTCACCTTGCGGCCAATGCCGACGTCCGCTTTGGCCTGGAGCACCCGCGCAAGGATCTGGAACAAAATACCGTTGCCACTTCCAACGTGCTGCAGGCGATGCGTACGGCAGGCGTGAAAAGAATAGCATTTTCCTCCACTGGCTCAATCTACGGTGAACCGGAAGTGTTCCCGACGCCGGAAGATGCGCCTTTCCCCGTGCAGACCTCGCTGTACGGCGCAACCAAGCTGGCTGCGGAGGGATTGATCGAGGCTTATTGCGAGGGATTCGGGATGCAAAGCTTTATCTTTCGTTTTGTTTCTATTCTTGGCGAACGGTACACTCACGGACACGTGCTGGATTTTTACGAGCAGCTCAAAACGCATCCCGAGTACCTCGACGTGCTCGGCAATGGTCGTCAACGGAAGTCCTATTTATATGTTCAGGATTGCGTCTCGGCAGTGCTGACTGCCATCGACAAAGCAAACGAAAAGATCAATATTTTCAATCTCGGCGTCAACGATTACTGTGAGGTGAACGATTCGATCCGGTGGATTTCAGAGTATCTCGGTGTGAATCCGGAGGTTCGATACGCTGGCGGCGCGCGCGGCTGGATCGGCGACAGTCCGTTCATTTTCTTGAACTGCGACCGCATCCGAGCGTTGGGATGGGCGCCTCAGCTCAGTATACGGGACGGTGTACTTCGAACGATTGAATTCCTGCAGAACAATGAGTGGGTTCTGGGCCAGCCGTCCGGCACATCGGCCACGTACTCATAAGCCATGCTGCCGGTTGCAATTCTGGCCGGAGGATTGGCCACTCGCCTCCGGCCGGCGACTGATACCATTCCCAAGGCGCTCATTCCAATCAATAGGGAGCCCTTTGTCGCCCACCAGCTTCGGCTGCTGAGTGGTAGCGGTATACGCCGCGTCGTTCTCTGTGTCGGATACCTTGGCGAACAGATCGAGGACTACGTTGGGGATGGCAGCCGCTTCGGCATACAGGTGAGCTATTCCGTGGATGCTCCGCGGCTTCTCGGCACCGCCGGGGCAATCCGCAACGCGCTTCCGTTCTTGGGACAACAGTTCTTTGTGTTGTATGGTGATTCCTACTTGCCCTGCGACTATGACGCGATAGGGCAAAGCTTTCGCGCGTCCGGCAAGCTGGGCTTGATGACTATCTTCGGCAACGACGGAAGGTGGGACCGGAGCAATGTGGAATTCTCCTGTGGCCGGATTGTGAAGTACGACAAAGCCCACCAAAATCCCGCAATGCGCCACATCGATTACGGTCTCGCCGCACTATCCAGCGTCGTGTTCGACAATGTCCCCGGCGATCGTCCATGCGACTTGTCCTCGGTCTATCGGGATCTCGTGGAGAGGGGACAATTGGCGGCCTATGAAGTGCGCCAACGCTTTTACGAAGTCGGGTCCCTCGACGGCATACGAGAGCTCTCCGAATATCTCCGCCCATGAACGAGTCCGAACCTTACGCCGCAAGACGGGCCGTGTTTCTGGATCGCGATGGTGTGTTGAACGAGGCTATCGTGCGAGACGGCAAGCCTTACCCCCCTGCAGGCACCCACCAGCTGAAGCTAGTCCACGGGGCTGCGCCGGCGCTGCAACGATTAAAACAGGCTTCTTTCCTTCTGATCGTGGTGACCAACCAACCGGACGTGGCTCGTGGAATGCAGACACGCGAAGGCGTAGAGAGGTTGCATGCCGCTATTGCAGCCGCCCTGCCGTTAGATGCATTTTTGGTGTGTTGGCATGATGACCGGGATCGATGTGAGTGTCGCAAACCGAAGCCGGGTCTGCTCCTGGAAGCTGCACGCCGCTATGCGATCGACCTTCGCAGGAGCTTCTTGATCGGTGACCGGTGGCGCGATATCGATGCCGGGTCCGCGGTCGGCTGCCGCACAATACAAATTGACCGCGGGTATAACGAGAAGTCGCCGCAATTCCCGCCCGACTTCCTTGCGTCCTCGCTCACGGAGGCCATGGAGTGGATTATCGGTGCCTCGCAGGAACCCGGCGTGGCGCGCTAACGGTAGCGTTCTCGAGGTTAGGCGACGACATTGATACCGGATCCGTCCGGGATGATCCGCTCGAGGTCGTTTACGTCATAAGAAAGTCGTCTGCCTGTGCAACCTCCAGTCGGTAATCGGTATCGCGGAGGGATCCACAAGGGAAGTAAAACTGTTCCCCTGTTCCTGGTGAACATAAGGAGAGAACTCCATCAACAGGAGCGGCCGCAATTCGCGGAGCACCCGAAGTCCACCATGGAGAACTGGGTATTCATTTCCATCCACATCGAGTTTTATGAGAGCCAGCCGCCCAATTGGTGCCGGTCGATAAACGCGTCGAGCGTGTCTGGCCGCGCTCCGGCTGTGGCAGTCAATCGTCCGCGAAGTTTGGGATGGACCGAACCGCTTCCTCGCAGCGGCCAGCTTGCATAGATGTTCTCTCTTATTGGGACGTTCGGGTCATCGGTCAATGGTGTTTGGTTGAGGTGGATTCTCTCTCGCAGGTCGGGATCGAGGGATACGTTGGTCCTCAGTCTGTCGAAAGCGAAGCTGCTTGACTCAAAAGCGAAGACGCTTCCCTCGGCTCCCACGCGCTGGGCGAGCGGGCATGGGCGCCGATATTGGCTCCAATATCGAGAACGATGTCTCCACGCCGAACGAGTTTGTCAAGGACATTTCCGGTCGACCATTTCAAACCCGCCCAATAGGTAAATGGAAAAATCGATCCATTCGGCGAGATCCCGCTTCCAACGTACGCCACCTCGGAAACCGTGGTAAGGTTACCTCTCCCCATTGGTCGCCGAACCACGGCTACTCCACGATAGGCCAGGGAAGCCATCCAGATTTTCGTTTTAGTTGTCACGGAATATGAAAAAACTATGACTCATTCACTCTCCATCAGACAAACTTGATGCGACGCATAGCCAGTGCAGCCATCCGCAGCAATAGCCAACCGTGACTCCAGCGATGGATGTTCGTCTCTCCGTAAACCCGTTCGCTATAGCGGACCGGAAGATCGACGATCCTAAGATGAAACTTCGCAGCGCCGAAAATGAGGTCAAAGTCGCCAAATGGGTCGATCTCACCGAAATAAGCGCGATTGGCGGCGATCACTTCGTATTGCGCGCGTCCCAACACTTTGGTTCCGCACAAGGTATCTTTAATATTCTGGCCGAGCAGCCACGTAAACAATAAGCTGAAGAATTTGTTGCCCAGGAAATTGAGTGGGCGCATCGCGCGGTTCTCCATCGGATAAACCAAACGTACTCCATTAATGAATTCGCCCTTGGAGGATCGCCACGCCGCATAAAATCGGGGCAAATCCTCTGGCGCCACACTGAGGTCGGCGTCTAAAATCATCAACAGGTCTCCGGTAGCTTCGGCGAAGCCGAGCCGAACGGCATCCCCTTTACCTTTACCGGTCTGGCGGAGGAGCTTGGCGTGAATGTGTCTGCGCCGGGCGACTTCGGCTTCAATAGCGCCATAGGTGTCGTCGCTCGAATTACCTTCCACGAAGATCAGTTCTGTGCCTGCGCCCATCTCGGGGACACGATCGAAAATATGCGCGATATTGCCGGACTCGTTGCGGGCCGGTACAATGACGCTGACAACCGGCTCCGGGCTGACCGGAGTGGTGGGTTTGGGCCGGGCTATGACCAAGTTCGTAATTCCCAGCCAGCGAAACGGCCACAGTCGCACGAGATACCGATTGCACAATGCATCTACGATGGGTGTCCGCACCGGCCACATAATCTCAGGGGAAACGCGAATTGGCTCAAAGTCAGCGAGATTGAGCAGACCGACCACGTCCCCCGCTGTTAGCCAATTCTGGGGCGGCAGGCGGCGCACCAAGCCCAACGCCTCGGCGATCCGCCGCGGCAGTTCCCACAAACGGCTGTAAAAGTTGAGGCCTATCCGGGTTCCCGGATGCACGTATGGCTTGAGCCGCTCCAGAACTTGCTGCACATCCCACAAATCGTTGACGAGATCTGAAAGGATTACGTAGTCGAAGGAGCCGCTTAGGTGCAATTCGTGAGCGTCCTGCACGAAAAATTGCAAGTGCGGATGCTGCTTCCGTGCCAGGGCTACCATGTTGGGAGAAAGATCAATACCCACGCCGCAGGCGGGTTCCAGGGCGGCGAGCAAATCGCCGTTGCCACATCCGACTTCGAGCACTCGGGAGCCGGGCGGAACCAGAAAACGAAACAGGTCAATCAGCTTGCGACGATAAAACTCGCGTGGGCCCTTCCAACGGTCAAACTGAGTCGCGAAATCGTCCCAATACCGGCGCCGCATCTGAGTATATTTGGCCTGTTTGGACGGTTCCCGTGGAATTGCCGCAGCGCCGAGATCGGCCACCCTCATCGTATGCTCCATGTTCGTGAACTGCTCATTTATGCGGAGGTTCGCCAAATATTTGTGATAAAACAAGCCCCATCATAGGCTATGGATGATTCCCTATCGAGCCGCTCGCGCCTCGGCGAACGATCTGTGGTCAGCGAATGCTCCTTCAAGAAATAGGTGTTGAACCCATTCTTGATCGGAAACTTCTCGTCGTCAAGAATCCGGATCAAGTCGTTGCGAATAAGAAGGTAGTCCCTGCCCCGAAACACGCTAGATGCCTTTAAGAGATGCACGACATTAGCATACAAGCTAGGGAACGAGAATCGATTTGGCGCAACAATAACCGCTGAGCGTCGGGCTCTCGAATACGGAGCCCGATGGCGAGCGTTCCCGATACAATGTGCGCTTATCGCAAAGGATTTTCTCAACCCGCTCCACATTGTGTCGTTCTTGGCCGCGCTGCGTCTGCCATTTAGTTTGCTTGTCAATGGCGACATCGTTCATAATGGTCGCAAAACGCAAACGCAGGAGTCCCCTGCAAGAGCGGTTCACTGAACCATGCGGCGAGGGGCTCCGACGGTGAATCGAGCCTACAGAATCGACTTTCATGACAGCCGTGAACAAACTGACGCGTTTCAACCTGCTCTCCGTCTGGAACAAACAGGTCCATGTGTGGGGCAGCGAGGTCCGGGCTGTGTCATTCGACCGGTTGCTCTATCTGTATCTTCACCGCGCCCGATTCATGGGGCGAAGCGAGAAGGCTATTCTCGAACAGCGCGTTCGGCCGGGGATGCGCGTGCTGGATATCGGAGCAAATATCGGTCTCTATAGCTTGCTTTTGTCGCAGCTTGTTGGCAAAGACGGCTCGGTGATCGCCATTGAGCCGGACCCGGATCTATTCGCCGCTCTGGAGTCCAGTTGCCGCGCCAACGCCGCTGACAACATTGAATTACACAATGTCGCTGCCGCGGCGGAATCCGGCCGCCTCTGGCTTTGCCGTTCGTTGCTGAATGCGGGCGATAATCGCATCGGTTCGCATGACCGGGACGACACCACTCGCCGGGTTGAGGTGCGAGCCGTGACGGTCGACGAACTAGTCGGGGGCCGGCCGGTGGATTTCATTAAAATGGACGTTCAAGGGTGGGAAGGTCAAGTGCTTAAAGGCATGCGGGCGGTTATGGAAAGCAACCCCGCTATCCAGATACTATTTGAGTTTTGGCCTTTTGGGTTGAAAGAGGCCGGGTGGAATCCACAGGACGTGCTATCCGAATTGGAGAGTTTTGGATTCTCTATCAATGTTCCGGATGACGCCGGCAAGCAGCCCGGCAGAGCGAACTTCCGAGCACTTCCCGGAGGGAAGAATTACGTGAACCTTCTCGCTACCGGAAGGAAATCTGCCGAGCTTCAGCAGTCAGGTGTTTCTTGATGCGCTTGGACTTTTGGGTCCACCCGCTCTCGCGTGATCTCGACATCGACTCGCCCTCAACCACCGATTTGAGACAGCGGATCATTGCGGAGAATCGCTTTCTAAACAAAATCTATCAGGAATGGTACTCCATGCTCGCGGCAGAGCTGCCGGCTGGTCCCGGGGCGCTGTTGGAGATCGGTTCCGGGGCCGGATTTCTACCCGACTACATTCCGGAGGCGCTTACCTCTGATGTGTTTCCGGTTCGCGGCCTCGATCTTGTCCTGAATTCCTGTCATCTGCCGTTTGCCGCGGGATGTCTTCGCGCGATCGCGATGACCAATGTCTTTCATCACATTTCCTCACCCGCACTCTTCTTGGACGAAGCGGCGCGCTGCGTTCGCCCCGGGGGGGCCATCTTGATGATCGAGCCTTGGGATTCCATGTGGTCTCGATGGGTTTACGGGAACCTCCACCACGAGCCTTACCAGCGTGACGCGGAGCAGTGGAATTTTCCTTCGAGCGGTCCGCTCTCTGGCGCAAACGGAGCGCTGCCCTGGATCGTCTTCGAGCGCGATCGAGCCCGGTTGGCTATCGATCACCCCCAATGGCGGGTCGCGTCGTTGAAACCGCTGATGCCGCTAGCGTATCTGATTTCCGGTGGCGTCACCTATCGCAGCCTGATGCCTGGATGGATGTACACGTGGGCTCGTGCGCTGGAGCGGATTTTGCCACTGCGTCATTTCGCGATGTTCGCTTGCATCAAACTGGAGCGCACGGCGTCGAGCGCTCGCTACCAATCCCATTCGTCGGCGGTTACATTCAGTTCGTAAATCCAGATGGTGTCTCCCGGCCGCAAGCCGTTAAACTGCATCACCACGCGGTTGGCCGCAGGTTGGTTTAAATCGAGACTGATATTTTGAAGCGGGGGGAGAGGAGAATCGGCAAGCGTTTCCCGTACCTGACCCGACACTTTTCGTCCCGCGTCAAAGCCTTGAACCGCGAGCGCGAGCCGGCGCGGCAAATCTTCGGGACGTAGCTCGAACTGCCAGCCAAAAGTAATATCCCTACGACCTCTGGCTTTACCGGCATCAATCAAAATCGACGGCGCAGATGGGACGGTGCCGGGATCTATGCGCAGAGCAAATCGACGGGGATAGCGCAGGGTGCCAGAGTTTCCGGCGAATTCCAGCTTCGCTCCCTGAACATCGAGTTCTTTAGCATGATAAAGCTGCGAAGCGTATTTCGGAAGGCTGAACCATTGAACCTTCGAAACGTCGAACCCTCCCTGGGTTTGACTAATGGGAATAAACCCGCGAACTGCAATATCGGAAACGTACCACGGCAAATAAGAAATCGGGGGTTCATCCCCAAAGCGTCGCAGCAACCAAGCGCCCTGCCTACGGGTCCACTCTTGTTCTTTCAGGCGCATCGGAAAGTCCACAAAGAGTCTGGGTTGGAACTGATACGGGAAGAGCTCAGTCTGCATTGCAATATTGACTTTTGCTCGTTGCTGACCTTCGAGATTCCAGATGAAATCGGTGCTCGCGGCGGTGGTGAGCACGTACGGAGAATCCACGTTCGGGCTCAGAACGCCGAGCGCCGCGTCGCCCGTGAGCACTCGAAAAGTTTCTAATTTCCGGGCGTCTGGAACGGAAGGGTTGAAGATCGCGCGAGCCGCCGTCAGTTCCGGGAACTTTTGCGGAGCTCTCAGGTTGCGCTCCAACCCGCGATAAAGCACCACCAGACTGCCGCCGGCGACTTCAAGAGAGGTTAGCGCTAGCCATGTGCAAATGGCGGCCACCACAATGTAGGTCCATTTACCAGACGCCTCCGGAACGGTGACGCCAATGTCACTAGCGACCATGTCCCGATGGAGGTGAAAGATTCGAATGTTATAGAGGAAGTAGAGAACAATCAAATCAGCAGCAAAAAAGAATTGAAAACCAAGCCGGTAGCCGAACGCGTTTAACGCGACGCTCGATCCATCCGTGGCCCCCCATGTGCCTCCAATCAAGTACAACGCCAGCATGCCCACAAACCAATAGCCCACAAAAACGGCTCCGCCAATCCCCGACCTGTTCCACAGCGCCAGCGGGACGACGCTGAATATTGCGATCAGCACCACCAGCGAGTAGAGCGGATGATAAAGCCAGCCTGTGGCGATCAGAAATGCGACCGCCGCGAGGATGAATCGCTTTTCCCGTAGAAGCGGCCCGATGAGACCGATGCCGGCCACCACCAACAGGACATATCTCAGCCGCCGGGAAAGAGGATTTACGTGGGCGGCGTCGTCTATGGAGATCCCGGCAATCACACGAAGGTGAGGTAGGAAACGCCGGATATGGTAATTGAGTTTTGTCCGATAATTCAGAAATGTCAGCCGTCGAAATTCCTGGTCGATCTCATTAGGCCCTGGGGCGGCATTGAGCCTACGCTGCGCCGAATCCCTCACCGGCGTATACATCTCCGGTTTCCACACCTGGATGTTCGGGTCGCTGGCGGCATAAAACGCGGAGGCTTGGGATCCCGCCAAGTTCCAGGCTCCAGTCACCGATCGAAGCGCGCCCACCCATAGGGCCGTCGGAATCAGAAACGCAACGAGCAAGGCCAGGATTCCATCCAGGCGGCGCCGCCAGGGAACGTGGATCATGCACAAGGTCAAGACTAGAGCCGGTCCGATGAAGGGCGTCATGAGTGGGCGAGTGAGCGAAGCCAGCGCGATGAAAAAACCGCAAGCAGCCAAACGAACGATGCTTAGTTGCGATCTCAGCCCTGTGATCAGAAAAATCATGGACGCCAGATTCAAAATAAACCCTACGCTGTCTGAGGTCGAGATTGCGAACCACTCCGCAGTCATCGGATTGAGGGCGAGCAGCAAAATTCCCGCGGCCGCTGGTAATTTACCGAGAGATGGCCGTAGACAGAGGTAGAGAAGGTACAAAACGCCGACCAATTGGAGCAATAAAAATGTATGGAATGTCGCGTATCTTGTCCCAAACAAGGCGATCCAAAGGCCGGACGTGATGGCGTAGCCCATTCGAAAGGTGAGATTCGGGTTGTCGGCTACGATTCCCTCAGCGAATTGAATCCCGCCGTTCCACCAAAATTCAGCGTCGCCATACTGCCAATTTCCGATAGTCACGATTCCGGACCAAAATTTCAGGTCATGATGATACAGAAAGCATGACACGGCCAAGACGATGAAAAAGCCCGTATCGAATCCGTCTAGTTCGCGCCTGAACTCGATCAATCGCTGCTTCAGTGCGGGCCACTGGCCCCGTAATTGTGTCATTGGTCCGTGGATTCGGCTGAGTTTGTGCCCCCGAATGGCCGTTGGAATCGCTGTGGCGAGAAGGTCGGTACGAGATCAAATGCTTGCTGGTTTGGAGAACAGAGTGCTTCCGCTGGCGGAAGGGAATGGCTGCGCGTGTTCCCGCCGCCGGAAAGGGGTCTGATGTTTCGATGGTAGTTGCCGGACAAAATGAAAGTGATTTGTGCCGTGCTCGTCATCGTGTCGGTTTATTTTACTCCACGTTATCGCGCGGTCGTAACTGGAGAGCTGACGGCAGGACATTCCCATTCTGCATTCGTATCCACCAAATGCCTGGCTTGTGATGCGCTATAATGGCATTTTCGCGGGGCGCAGGCTACGTGCCGGAAGATTACACCATTCGCTCGACGCCTCCGCTGAGACGGTCCACCGGACGCCTGTGACCCGTCCAGGAGCTTGCCGTAACTCCACTTGAGCGAGAATGCAAACTGTAGAACACCGGCGCCCGTTCGGGCAAATATGAAAAAAATCTGAGTATGCTGGCATTCACTCTTTCCATTTGTCTCTATCTATTTTGGACTCTACTTGGCCTTGGAGCGCTCTCTGCGTTTCAGTTCGGCCGTCATTCCGTGCGCAATGTCTTACTGGCGCCTACCGTGGGGGCAGTAATAACCCTGGTCCCTGTGTTCTGGTTGAATCAACGGGGATTTCCGGTCCGCGCTTTCGGTGTGTGGCTTAGCATCGCGCTGATCGTTCTTACTGCTGTATCGTTTTACCGTTATCGTCCACGCTTACCCTTGAGACCGCTCGCGCCGTTCGCCATCATGCTGGCCTTTGCAGCAGTGTTGACTCTGTGGCCCATGTTTCAGTACGGATTCAATTGGATCAGCTACGGCAATGAGGACATGACCAACTACGTGATTGGAGCCGAGCGGCTTTATTTTCACGGGTATTGGGAAAAGCCCGATCTGGCCATCTATGCGGCCGGCACCGATCCTCCGATTGGATACTGGTTCTTCCACGTTGCGTTGGGGTCGCGATCGGGCGCCGACCTCCTTCTTGCTTGGCTCCACGCGGTGGCCGGTAGAGCAATGATCGAGTTGTTCATGCCCTTGATCGGGGTTTTCCACCTGATGCTACTGTCCGCGGTGACTGGCCTGGTATATCTCACCGCCGCGCGTCGTAGGGCAGCGGAATTGACCATGCTCCTGCTCGCATGTTCAGCACTAACAACGATGGCAACCCTCTCTCAGCTTATCGCGCAAGTATTGGGGCTTTCCTTGTTGGCCGTTTGCGCCGCAACCTTCATGCGTCCTTTGGAGCGGCTCGCTTCTGCCCGATTAATCCGATATGGAGTCTTCGGAGGTGTGCTGATCTCAGCTTTAGTGGTCTCATATCCGGAAATTCTTCCATTTCTTGCGGTTCCGGTCCTGATCTTCACAATATGGAGAATGGTGATTGGAAACAGGAAGACAATCCTTTGGCTTTATGTTACAGCGTTTGCATCAGCCGCCGCTCTGATCGCAACCTACGCACGGTACGCGGCGGGCTTTTTCGCAATCCAGGTGTTCAGTGGATTGAGCGGCCTGCCGGAGGTATTGTTCCCCTATTTTCTGATCCCCAGCGGGCTTGCAGACGTCTGGGGGCTGGCTCCCATCAATCTCCGTCTCCATGAACCCTGGATGTCAATCGCGATTGTGATGGGAGCGGTTCTCCTGCTACTTTGCATCCTCGGGGTGGTGGACCGTGTGAAAAAGTTCGATCCCACAGCCTTGATTGCGGGAGTAATGCTCCTCCTGGCCATTCGTGTTTCTTCTCCAAGAACCGATTTCGCCCTCTTCAAATTGGTGCTGTACGCCGTTCCATTTCTTGTTGCGGTCGCGAGTACCTCCTACGTCAACTTGGCCGCGTTGCGGCCATCCCGCACCGTGCTTGCCAGGTGCGTCATGCTTGCGCCAATTCTCATTTTGATCGGTGCGGGACTGCGTTCTCAATTCGTTTACGTAGAACGTAGCGGAGGTGAGATCGGACGTGGCAGTGGACTGGTTGAGTTACCAGGAGCCTCGGGAAACGGAATGCTGGGCGAACTAGTGGAGATGAATCGATCTTTGTCCGAGCACTCCCGTGTGATTTCAGACACCGGAAATTCGATCATTGCCAAAATCGAGGCCGGCCTCTTTCGCGGTCATCCGCTTGTGTTTCTTGGCAATCCCACGATTGTGAGCTACTCCGGGAAGCTGTCCGAACCCTTTGTGGCGTTTTTTCGTCGACTCAGGTTCGACCCGTTCCCGGCGGAAACGAACGCTTACGTCGATAAGCTTTTGGCCGAAGTAGCTGCCGGATCTCGCGTTGAGAGCTTCGCACTGCCCGACGGCCGCGCCTCGGACGAGTTCCTTTCCGAAACCGGAGACAAGGGAACCTTGCAAGGCACAGATGCCGTAGTAGTCACAGGAGGTTTGTTTACCGTTCTCAATCGTCGAGGAAATCCGAACGGTGAACGAAACTCGCTGATTCGCTACCGCGGAAGCGAGGTTCACAATCACCTGGTCTTCGTGTCCTCGCGGCTCGGCCGGCCATCATCTTGGGTGCATCCTTCCGAGGTGTCATTGTTCGAGCCCGAAGCCGATTTGGCCTTCCCACATTCCACGATGTCCGCTCTAGGGAAATTCGCTTTGTTTGAAGTGCTTCAGCCCTCTGATCGAGGTTACCTGGCAGTAAGCCTGACGAAAACATACATGGGTGACGGCGAGAATCGGCTGCCCGATACCGAGGTTTTGGGCGCTGACGTGAGCCGGATTGCTTTCACGGGGCGTGGCTCCGCCCACGTCATGTTGCCGGTCCGACTGCGGCAGATCGATGGACAAGCCTATCTGGCCCTGGACGTACTTTCACCTGCCATTCGTTTTCCCGATCGACGGCGCGGACTGATGTCGCTTTACGGCAGCCAGATCCCACTGGATCCCCGGCAACTGAGTGGATTCGTGCGCCAAATTTCCTATCTTTCCCCCGAGGAATTCGCGGCCCTGGTTCCACCGCACTGCATTTCGAGTTTTCCCAAGGATCTCGCCAATCCCGCGTTAGGATACTCTGGCATCTATGAAGACGGATGGGTTGCCGAGGAGAGCTATTTCGACCTGACAAAAGGCGGATCTGAAATGTTAAGAGTGGCCGGTATGGTTCCAAAATTGCCCGCCAATCAAAAGGGAAACAGAATCCGAATTCTGCTGGATGGGAAGCCTGTCCTTGAAGAGGATCTCAAACTAGGCAGCTTCGATTTGTCCGCTCGCGAGGCTTCCGAACCTGGCGTACATGAGATCAGAATTCTATTTGCGTCCGCGACAGGGCTATCCGCGCTTGATCGCCGCCCGGCGGCGGCGCAGTTGAGTTTTGTGGGCTATACGAACTCCGGAGGGCTCGACGTCAGCCCTATGGCACGGTGACTAACTATACCTACGCCGACACGGCGTCCCCGCCTTACAAACTCGCCACCGCCAACGGCCACTGGGTCCTCGCGGCTTTGGTTCGGGCGGCCGGCGTCGCAAGTTCTCTGTCCAGTCGTACGGCTGGGCTGCGCCGGAAAAATTGATCACATCCGGCACGAAAGTGTTGGCGTTCGGAAGCTGTTTTGGGAAGTATTTTGTCGGCTATTTGGCAAGCGCTGGTTACAATAGCTGGCAGCTTCCGCCCGAGCGCCACTCCTTATGCGACCAGGACCTGTTATTTGCTCTGGGGTGGACTTTCGAGAATATTTTCGTGATTGTGCAGCAGTTCCGTTCGGCCTTCAACGAATTCACCCCGCAGTCCAAATTATGGTTCACGCGGGACAAGAGGTTTTTTGAAGCCAGCGAGGAACGGCGCGAGAAGATTCGACAAGCTTTTCGGCAAGTCGACGTATTCGTTATTACTCTCGGACTCTCGGAAGTTTTGTTCGACACGATATCGAACGAACCCATGTGGCGAACGATCCCCTCGAGATTATATGAGCCTGGCCGTCACATTTACCGTGTCGCGAGCGTGGAAGAGACGGTACGGGCTTTCTATGAGTTCGATCGTCTAATTGAAACGTTTTTTCCCAACACGCGTGTCATCTTTACGCTGTCGCCCATACCTCTGGCCGCAACATTCCGGGACCAATCGTCCGTTACCGCCAATGCGGTGTCCAAAGCCATTCTGAGATCGGCGATCGAGCAGTTCATGAGCGCCGATTCCATTAGCTCCAAGCGCCGCTACCATTACTTCCCCTCATATGAACTCGTTTTTCACCTATTCGACAGTCCCTTTCTTCCCGATAACCGCCATATTCGTCCGGATGTGGCCTCGGTAATCCTAGACCTCTTCAGCGCCCTTTACACCGACCTGCCCGTTTCAGAGCATCGAATGCCAGACCGCGACCGTCAGGTTGAGCTCCTCGAAGAGCGACTCAGCGATCTGGAGCGCCAACTCGTCGAAAAGCAGCAAGTCGTTCAGGGATTGGCTCAGGAGGCCAACAATTGGCTCGAAATCATTAACCGCTTGGCGGCGAGTGTAGCGAGTGAAGCTGACGATCAGCCGGAGGCATCATCAAACTCGCCTTCGGAGCTCGCACTCCCCTGGCGAACGTCAGGAGTCGTCGCAGCCTTCTCAATTGCGGAAAATGCGCGTCTCGCAGTTACGATTTTATCGGAAACACGGGAGCATCGGCGTGCACGGCGGTTGAGGGCGAAATGGCCGTTCTCGTGTACCGCAAATAGAAAAAGACTCCCGACACACTCACCGATAACAAAACCACTTGGAAGATCGTAAAGGCGTTTGATCCGAGCGCGCCTTGGCCCGGGAGCACAGATTGGAACAAGGTATAGAACGCTGCCTGGCCGATACCAATGCCGGCGGGCGATACCGGCAGCGCGGTGGTCGCAAGTCCGAGAGGCACGATAAAGAGCAGGACGCCTGGATTGGGCATTGATTCCGATACCGCTCCCAACGCGAGATAAAAAGCGAAGCAGACCATCAGATGACAGGGCAAACTGAGCGCCACGCCTTGCACCAGCGCCCATTTTTTCCGCTTGTACACGGAAAGAATATTCAGCGCCCTGAGCAGCGCGGAACGCACCGCTGGATACATCGGGAAATACGCAAGAAGGGCCGCCGTTCGTTCGCTGGCTGCTATCGCCAGTACCGAGCCCACGAGAGAGATCAGCATCAAAGCGGCCAGCAGACACCAGAGCGAACGCAATACAGGATTGTTTATCAATAGCTCGTAGTTCCAGGCGGTTCCGGCTACAGCCAGGCAAATGAGACTGAACAAGCCGACTCCGCGATCCGCCAGGATAGAAGCCACCGCTCCGGTGTAATCGGCACTTTCTCCGCGGGCATAATAGGCCTTCAATAGATCGCCGCTCACCGATCCCGGTACCGCGGCATTGAACAACATTCCGATCATGGTGAGTGAAAAAGATCTTTGGCGCGAAAGGTGGAATCCCAAAGACCGCGCCAGAAGGCGCCAACGCAATGACAAAATAAAGATCTGGCAGTAGAACAGCGCCGCGATGACGATAAGCCTAGGCCAGCGCGCTCCGGCCCGCCGGATCACACGTAGATCCAGCCGCCCGCTATGCACCATCCAGAAGATCAGGCCGCCAGCCAAGCCTAGTTTCAGGAGAGCTTTCGCGACGGCGGCGGTGCGTGCCCTCCAAGGCTGTTCCATGCCTTTTGAGAATAGCCAGTATCGCGCATTATTACCACTCGCCTGCGCCAGCGGAGATCATGCCAGAAGCTGGAATGAGCCAAGTCCCGCGAAATTCAGGAATGGTTTCGAACGAGGAGCAGTTTGCATTCGCGCCTGCTATAATCGCCTTGTCAGTTCGCCAGTCGCGAAAAACTTTGCCTGAAACAGAGGTGCAGGCTACGATGAAGGCGCGTCGCCCTCCCAATATTTTTGTGGTTGGATGCGGCCATTGGGGGAAGAATCTCGCTCGCATTTTCAACAAATTGGGACGTCTATACGCGGTCTGCGAAAGCGATGCAGGCCGCCTGGAAACATTTCGGGAACAATATCAGGCCGGGGAGGTTCTGTCGTACGACGCGGTTGAACCTTTACAGGCCGAGTGCGAGCATTTCATCGATTGCGTGACGAGGGGGCTGCCACCCGCCCGGACCTCGGGCGAGGACGGCGTGGGCGTTTTGCAGGTGCTACAAGCCTGTCTGCGGTCTCTGCAGATGAATGGAGATCCCGTGCAAGTGACGCTGGCGGCGGCGCAATCCATGTCTTCCCTATGAGCCGGGAAGATTCCTCTTATTTCGTCCACGAATGGTCTTACGTGGACGATCCTTCCGTGGTTGGAACGGGAACGAAAATCTGTCATTTCTGCCACGTGATGAAGAACAGCCGGATCGGTGAGCACTGCAACATCGGCCAAAATGTGGTCATTTCACCCGACCTGACCATCGGCAACAACGTGAAGATCCAGAACAACGTGTCGATCTATACCGGCTGCGTTCTCGAGGACGACGTGTTCTGCGGCCCCTCCATGGTGTTTACCAATGTAATCAATCCGCGCAGCCACGTGTCGCGAAAGAACGAATACCAAGTAACACTGGTGAAGACGGGAGCCACTTTCGGCGCCAACTGCACCGTGGTATGCGGGTCACACCATCGGTCGCTACGCGTTCGTCGGGGCCGGCGCGGTGGTTACGCGCGATGTGCCCGACTATGCGCTGGTCTACGGCAATCGCGCTCGGGTGCAGGGCTGGATATGTGCGTGCGGCGTCAAACTTGATTTCCGAGGCCGCTAGGCTCAATGCGCGGCTTGTGGTGGGTCCTATCTAAAAGAGGGCCAGTGTGTCACGCTTATGGAACAGGAGCGAAAATATTGATTTCGAGTCTTAGTAAACACAAAGTTCCCCTACTCGATCTGGCGGCATTGCATGCGCCCTTGCGCGACGAGATTATTGCCGAAATGACCCGTGTCGTGGATTCCCAAAAATTCATTATGGGAGACGATGTTCGGGAGTTCGAGCAATTGATGGCGCACTATTCAGGGACCCAGTTCGCCATAGGCTGCGCCTCGGGATCTGACGCGCTGGTGCTGGCTCTAATGGCGGCGGACGTCGGGCCCGGCGACCGCGTACTCACTACGCCGTACACGTTTT
Organism: Bryobacterales bacterium; assembly: GCA_963735145.1. Taxonomy (GTDB): domain Bacteria; phylum Acidobacteriota; class Terriglobia; order Bryobacterales; family Bryobacteraceae; genus Palsa-89. The sequence continues at coordinate 1,223,206 of CAVTJS010000005.1, forward strand.
TCGCCACGGCTGGGTCTATTTCCCGGGTGGGAGCCATCCCGGTTTTTGCCGACATCGACCCCCTGACCTTCAATCTGGATGCGGAGGCAGCCGCGCGCGCGCTGCGAGCGGATCCTCAGATCAAAGCCCTTATTCCAGTTCACCTGTTCGGTGGTTGTGCCGACATGGATCCGTTGCTCGAAAGCGCTCGCGAATTCCGTTGCATTGTCATCGAAGACGGCGCGCAATCCATCGGCGCCGAATATAAGGGCAGGAAGGCCCAGAGCATGGGCAGCATCGGTTGCATCAGCTTCTTTCCGAGCAAGAATCTTGGCGCGTTCGGCGATGCGGGAATGCTGACCACCAATGACGCAGACCTGGCTCGCAAGATCGGATCCTTGCGCCTGCATGGAACCACCAAGAAATACCATCACGAGTGGGTGGGAATCAACTCACGGCTGGATACTCTGCAAGCGGCGATTCTCAAAGTGAAATTCCGCTGCCTGGATGCCTGGACCGCCGGCCGGCAACGAAACGCGGCTCTTTATCGTAACCTGCTGTCAGCCAGCAATGTGCCGGTCCAGTTGCCGAGCGAAGCGGAATACCAAACGCGCCACGTCTACAATCAGTTTGTCATTCGGGTTCCGCACCGTGACCGGCTGAAACAATGGTTGCAGGAAAACGGAATCGGCACGGAGGTATACTATCCGTTGCCCTTGCATCTTCAGCCTTGTTACCAAAAGCTGGGGTATCGGGAAAACGACTTCCCAGTGAGCGAGCTTGCTGCTCGACAGACTCTTGCACTGCCAGTCCACTCGGCTATGTCCAACGAGGACATTGAGTACGTCGCTCAGATGATTATCGACTTCTTTGTCCACGAAATCGGATCAGCAACCGCGTGAAGATCGGGATTACCGAGGTGGCCGGATTCATCGGATCCAATCTCACGGATGCATTGCTGGCCCGCGGCCACGCCATCGTCGGGGTGGACAATCCCCCATGGGAATTCCCGCCAGGTACAGATGGTTCCCGGTAGCTGCCACCACCGCATAGGCGCGGTCGTCCCCGGAGCCGCCCAAATAGCTCGAGTAGACCAGCGTAGCCGCGGCCGGGTCCACCACTGTGGCGAATGCATCGCAGCTCCCACCCAGCGACGATTGAATTGCGTCCGCGAGGGGGAAATTGGCCGAGTCGGTAAACCCTCCCAGAATAGCCCTTCCGGATGAGTCCACTGCAATAGACGTTGCCGTGTCCGAGCTGGACCCTCCCACGTAAGACGCATAGACGGAACTATTGCTGCTGGTCGACAGCTTGGCGACAAAGGCGTTGTAATATCCGTTCAAGACGGTCTGTACAACTCCCGTAGTTACAAGAAAGTCAACCGACGAAGTGGCTCCCGCGATATACGCGCTGCCGGTTGAGTCCACCACAATCGCATTGCCGTAGTCGGTACCGCTGCCGCCGACGTAGGTCGAATACAATAGTCCCGCGCCGCTCGGATTGATCTTCGCCACAAAAGCGTTGGCGGTTCCGAGCATATCGCTTTGGATTGCCGACTGCATGGGAAAGTTGACCGAGTACGTAGTGCCCGTTACGTAAGCGTTGTCCGTGGTATTCCACCGCGATGCCGCTGCATAGGTCCAGTTCGCTTCCGCCCAGCAGAGTGGAATAAACCAGCGCGCTGCCCGTGGCATTTAATTTGGATACAATGCAGTCCGACAAGCCGCCTGGTAAGTAGTCTGAAAAGCGCCGCTGGTGACGGGAAAGGAAGTGGACTCCGTCTGGCCCGCGATATAGGCCGCACCCGCCGCGCCAACTGCAATCGAGGATCCGGAATTCGAAGTAATGCCCCCCAAATACGTTGCGTACCGTAACTGCCCGATCGAATGTACCTTGGCGACAAACGCATTTTGAGCGCCCGGAGGTGTCGTGGACAGAGCGCCAGTTGTAACGGGAAAGTCGGATGATGCGGTTACACCGGTCACATACACATTGCCGGAGGGGTCAACAGCGATGCCGTTGGCCGCATCGTTGCCACTGCCACCCAAATAGACCAAGTAAAGGATCTGGCTCCCGGCGCTGTTTAATTTGGCGACAAACGCGTCGTTGCTGGAGCGGACCGGAATCGACGGGTTTCTCAGGCTCCCCGATGACGTCACCCCGCTGAAGTACAAATTCGCGGCCGCATCGGTGGTTGCGGCGTAGATCGCGTCAAACCCCGATCCTCCCAGATAGGTGCTAAAGATGAGCACCGGGTCGATCACGATCTCTGCCGAGCGATCGTAGGCCCCGAGTTCGATTGAGACTTCCTGGCTGTGAATTCGCTAGTGGCAGGGAATCTCAATACCAGATCGATTCCCGAATAGATTTCAGGGTAGCGGACGCGCTCAAAGTGCTCGTCGACATGCCAATCGTTAGAAGTTCCGATGTAATAACAGGTCTTAAGCGCGGATCGGCTTTCGCCCTGGGGTTCGGCCCTATCGTTGGCGCCTACGAAAGAAATCTGCAAGCCCGATCTGCTCCTGGAACCGATGGACACCGTTCCGCCTTTGACGAAACTCGCGACGATTTGGGAGTTCCGCCAGACGTAGCGGATTGGAGCGTGAGGTCTGTCAATCGCTTCAAAACCTCGCGCCAGCGGAAGACTGGTCAGGCGCGGGCTGGGGGTTGGAAAAGGATCGCCCCTCAGTAGGCCGGCCCAGGTCAAGCACGCCCAATAGAGGAGCATGCGTCCATGAATTCTTCGCCCCCGAGTTCGCCGGTCGTGCCAGGTCATTGACCAAAGAAGTGGCAGCGGCCGGCTTGAAATCTCACACGCCGGACGGCAATTCGCGGACTCTCTCGCTATACTAGACAATTACGACCAATGCAAGGAAGGATCTGGCTGGCGACCACTGGCGATTGTGGGGAAAATGGTGCGGTGTTCTGGAGGTTTAGTCCATGTTGCGTCGTAAGTTCGGCGTAATCAAGCTATGGCCTGGTGTGAAAGCGGCCGAAGACGAAGTGATCGAGCGCTTGAAGATTGCGGCTAAGTCTCTCGATCTGGAATGTCTGGTCGTCGATCCCTCGGCCCGCCTGCTGCACCCGCCGCACGTCCAACTCACCCAGAACGACGTCGATTTCGTTCTCAGCCTGCATTTCGAAACGCCCAAGGAATTCGACATTTTTTCCTTTGTCACTCTTTGGAATCCGCTGCAGTTCTACCACGAGTGGGGGTATCGCAAGTTCACCCGCCATCTCCTGACCCACGACGATTTTCTCAGCTGCGACTCCACTTCCGGCGACGATCACGTCCTGCGGTTGATTTCCAATCGTCCCATGCGAGAAGGCCCGCTCTTCCGCTTTTATCCCACGCTGTCCGGACCCATTTTAGAGCCGACCTTGGGAGACCAGCGGCTGTTCTATGCCGGCATGAACTGGGAGAAGTCGGCCAACAGGCCGGGACGTCACGACGGCCTGCTAGGCTTGCTGGATGAAGGCAAGGATTTGCGAATCTATGGCCCTAAGATTTATGGAGGGGTTGAAGTTTGGAAAGGGTTCAAGAACTACGTCGGCCCCATTCCGTTCGATGGTGTGTCGGTTGTCCGCCTGATTAACCAGGCCGGCATCTCGCTCGTGTTATCGTCTCAGGCCCATAGTCAGTCTGAAATGATGTCGAGCAGAATTTTTGAGAGCTCGGCGGCGGGAGCGGTGATCATTTGCAACGAAAACCCGTTCGCACGCCGCCACTTCGGCGATTCGTTGCTGTACATCGATACCACGCTTCCCGCTAAAGAAACCTATCGCCAGGTGCAATCGAATCTTGCCTGGATCAAGTCCGAGCCGGCGAAAGCCTTGGAAATGGCGAAAAAGGCTCAAGGTATTTTCCGCGAGAATTTCAGGCTCGACACCTGCCTGGAACGGATCTATGAAGGACTACCAGCCAGAAAAGCGAAGCTGCAGTGCGCCTATACCCCCCCTCGGCGTGCGGAGAGAATCTGCGTTATTTTTCTGATGCCGGAGTTTCGCGCCGACGTCCTGGAGCAGCATATCGCCAGTTGCCAGGCGCAAAAAAATGTAACCATTCGTGGCGTCTTGGCCATGGATGCGCGGGAAGCGGAGCTCTTCGGACCGCGCAGTGTGCGTTCCCGGCTCAGCGAGACGTCGGCGCCGCTGGAAATCGCGCCGGTTCACTTTATGGAACGGCGTCCGGACGGCACGTCCCAGATGCGCAAGCGAACTGGAGAAGTCCTGAGCGAAGTGCTTCGCAGTCTGGTCGAAGAAGACGAAGATTACATATGCATTGTTGCTCCCCACGAGCGCCTCTTCTCCGATCACCTCGGTTCGCTTCTCCGAACGCTGCAGGACTTGCCGGAAGCTGGCTGCGCCTGGTCCGATATGGTTCAAAAGCACCGCGTCAACGATGAAGATCGGAGCAGTCTTTGCGAGGACCCGGATGTTCGAAGTTCAGCGGACGCCCCGCCGGCGGGATGCGGACGGTTTCTCTTTCGAATATCCGCCCTCCAGGAGCATCTGTTTACCGCGCTCCCTTACCTTGACGCATCGGCCATGCATCTCCTCTTCGGAACCAGCAAGAGCGTTCCGACACGCAGGTGCACGCTGATAGCCGCGAGCATAGACCGGCCAGCCGAGCAGTTAGTGCCACCCGACCTGGAACGAGAGATTCTCATTGATATCGCGCCCGAGATTTTCCAGCGGAAAGCGCCCGAATGGACCACCCAGGCCGCCGGCCGACCCGCGGCGCCAATGATGCAGCAGGACAAGGTGCAACTTGCGGTGGAACTCGCGCACAGCGTCCCCTTACCTTCTTTGCTCAAGAAGATTGCTTTCGGAACTTATCGATTGTGGCTGCGAAACGCTGGTCCGCACTCGCAAAACGGGAACAAGTGAGCCCGAGCCTAAGCCACGGAGCCTTTGGATTCTTCCTGAGCACACAACTCGCCCGCTAGTGCGGGGTCCGCTGCTTCTCGATTTTTCAAATACCATTCGACGGTCGCCCGCAGACCCGCTTCCAGCGTTGTGTGCGCCCGGAATCCAAATTCTCGTTCGGCACGGCTAGTGTCAAGACAGCGGCGGGGTTGGCCATTCGGTTTCGTGGTATCCCACCGTATCGAGCCGCGGAAACCAGTGGCCGCCGCGATGCTGGCGGCAAGATCGCGAATTGAAATCTCCCGGCCGTTACCGATGTTCACCGGCTCTCCCTGGTCGTAACTTTCAGCAGCCCGGACGATCGCTTCAGCGGCGTCTTCGACGTACAGAAACTCCCGCGTCGGCGTTCCATCTCCCCACAACGTAATCTCGGGAAGGCCACGTTCGTTGGCCTCTACGCACTTCCGGATGAGCGCCGGAATCACATGGGATGATGCAGGATCGAAGTTGTCGCCCGGACCATAGAGGTTGACGGGCAGTAGAACGATGGCGTTCATTCCATACTGCGCCCGGTAGGACTGGCATTGCACCAGCAGAGCCTTCTTGGCAATCCCATAGGGGGCATTGGTTTCCTCTGGGTAGCCGTCCCACAAATCCTGTTCCCGGAAGGGTACCGGAGTGAATTTGGGATAAGAGCAGATAGTCCCAATGACGACGGTCTTCTCCACGCCGTACTCGCGGCAAGCCTCAATGAGATGGATTCCCATGATCGCGTTCTCATAGAAAAAACGTCCCGGATTCTCTTGATTTGCGCCGATACCACCCACCACGGCCGCCGCGTGTATGACGAGCTGCGGTCGCGTTTGTTGAAACAGGCGATCCACCGCTTCGCGTTTCGTCAGATCGAATTCCGCCTTGCGCGGAACGATGATCCGGTCACACCCAGCCTTCCGAAACTGCTTGACAATGTTTGAGCCTAGAAAACCGGCTCCTCCGGTCAGGAGAATCCGTTTGGACTGAAGCTGAGATGCCAGCCGGGAGAGTTCCAGACTCATGTCAGTGCTGTGCGACGCTGACACGGTCATACGCCTCCATCCCGCCCTTGAACTGCCGGTTGAGGGCGCCCAGATCCGCATCGACCATAGTTTGCACGAGCTCTTGAAATCCCATCTTGGGTACCCACCCGAGTGTCTGGCGCGCTCTGGATGCGTCCGCTCTTAAATCGTCCACTTCCGCGGGGCGAAAATACCGTGCATCAATTTCCACAAAATCTCGCCAATCCATTCCGGCATGCGCAAATGCTAATTCGAGGAATTCACGCACCGAATGCGATTCTCCGGTTCCAATCACGTAGTCGCCCGGAGTTTCCTGCTGCAGCATCAGCCACATTGCCTCTACGTAATCGCCTGCAAAACCCCAGTCGCGCCGTGCCTCAAGGTTACCAAGATACAGCTTGGATTGGAGGCCCAAACTGATTTCGGCCACTGCGCGCGTGATTTTGCGTGTGACGAAGGTCTCTCCCCTGCGAGGGGATTCGTGATTGAACAGTATCCCGCAGGAAGCATGCAGACCGAAGCTCTCGCGGTAGTTGACCGTGGCGTGATGGGCGAAGACTTTGCTGCAGGCGTAGGGACTGCGTGGATGGAAGGGCGAGCCCTCATTTTGCGGCGCGGGAGTGCTTCCGAACATTTCGCTCGACGACGCCTGGTAGAAGCGGCATTGAAGACCGGTGCGGCGGATGGCTTCCAGGAGCCGGATAGTACCCGTCGCCACTACTTCGGTGGTGTACTCCGGAATGTCGAAGCTCACGCGTACGTGACTTTGGGCGGCCAGGTTGTAAATCTCATCTGGATGAATGTCCATCAGCACCCAGGCCAGCGAACTGGAATCGTTCATATCGGCGTAATGCAGAAATAAGTTCGCGCCGAATTGGTGGATGTCTTCATATAAATGGTCCACGCGGGCGGTGTTGAAAGAAGAAGATCTTCGCTTCAGGCCGTGAACCTCATAGCCCTTTGCGATCAGGAACTCCGCCAGGTAAGATCCATCTTGCCCGGTAATTCCCGTAATCAATGCTTTAGGCATGAGCATTCATAATAGCAATTTTCGCCGCCACAATCGCGCCAGATTCGAGCGCGTGATCGGCGCTAGCCACTCCGCCCCGTAGCGCAGCGGATGGCCGTAGTTGTACCGCATGCCAACGGGTAGCGCCAGAAGATAAGTGGCAATTGACTGCCGCAGTGGCTCGAAGAACTGATCCCGGCCGTCCCGTAGGAACGAAAGGTATCCGTAAATCCATTTCACGGGCACGTACCCGTAGTAGTGAACCAGCAGAGCGATGGACTCCCTGAACACGGTGCGCCGTTGCGCGAGAGTTTTGTTTCCCGGATGCATGCGGGAGTTTGCGAGATGCTCGGGAACGTAAACAAAAGGGTATCGCTTCGCGAGGCGAATCCACAGATCATAATCAAAGGAGGCCCGCAGCCTGGGATCGAGCATTCCAACGGCTTCGAAAGCTTCCCGTCGAATAAAAGACGCCGGCTGGCAGATTGAGCACTCGCGCGTGAACATTTGGGGATCGTAAGACGCGGTGGGATAACGTCCCAGCGCTTCTCCCCCGGCGCCGGTCCAGTAGCCGTCGCCATAAATTACCGCAGCGTCTTGATAAGCGGCGAAAGCGTTCACGGCGCTACTGACCGCTCCTGGCAAATAGGCGTCGTCAGCGCCCAGCCACGCCAGAATCTCTCCCCGTGCCTTCGCGAAACCCTTGTTGATCGCGTCCGCCGCTCCGCCATCCGCGGCTGAAACGTACGTCAGCCGATCGGTGTAGGAGCGCAAAATATCGAGCGTCCCGTCGGTGGAGCCTCCGTCCATAACGAGGTACTCCATGTGGGGATAATCCTGCGCGAGAACGCTTCGAATGGTCGCTTCCAGGAATTGGGCTGAATTCAAACTGGGCGTGATTACGCTGACGAGCGGGGAATCTCGCATCCGATGTTAGCATTATCATCCATGGAAACCTTTAGCCTCAAGAAACGATGCTAACGCCACGGAGGGAACTGCGTTGTACCGCTCCTTCTCCGTAGCGCCGCGGCAGGGCAATTAGCGCCTTCAGGCCATATTGTTACTGTTGTGCGCGTTTGGAGACGGTTCGGATTCCAGGACCCTTGGGCTGGATGGTCGTGGCTGCCGGGTACCGAAGGGCCAGTTCGCCCACGACGCTCCCCAACCCCGACGGACGCGTGCGGGCTGGCAGGACGTCCTGGACCGCGCCCGGCGCGTACCGGGTGTCCAAGCGATTGCCATGGGTCGATACCGTGCCGATGCGCGAAGGAAGACGTTTCACGGGTTCCGGCGACTAAAAGGGGCTCGGGAAGGGAAGAACGTCCCGGTATCTGTAGCCGTCGACATCGATATTTCCGCACTAAAAGTGCCATAAGCTGAGCTTCGATTCTCCGCAAGATCCGGTTCGCTAGGCGGGACGAGGATTTTTAGTCCCGCTTAGCTTTTGGCAATGGGGTGCAGCCACCTTACGGCATCAAGTGTCAATCGTTTCCTTTGTTCGGCCTTTCGTTCTTCTGGCTCCAACGCGCGGCAGCAGCCTCTTTTGCGCGGCGCAATCGCTCAGCAGGTCCAAGCGTAGCGACGCCTTTCGGAACCTTCGCCTTTCCGCCCTTGCGTCCCATACTTCGCATCACCTCTGACACCACTTTCTTGGTGAGAGTACTGGAGCCCTTCTTTCCCTTCGCCATCGACGGCCAGAATACCACGACAAATAGACGTTTCTCCGGCAGCGAGCAAACAGCGTCTTTCCGGTTGACATGCCATAAGCGCTTGTGGGATACTAAATTCGTACCAAGTGGGAGGGTCGACGTGAACACGAAGGAAGCCATAGCACCCTCTGCAACAAGTTCGGAGTTGACCGATATCCTGATGGTCCAACGCACACCCGCTTTTCTTCCAGAAGAAAATATTAAAAGTAACCCCGGGGAATTCGGCGACCTTGTTGAAAAGCCCACAAGGCCAAGCCAAGGCCCAGTCAGAAACGGAAAGCAATCCACGTATTTTACGGAGATCGAAGTCGACTGCGACGAGTGCGGCGGCTCAGGATTCGATCCCGGTGGTATCGACCCGTGGGGCCCAGAAGTATGTCCGAAATGCCACGGCGCAAAAACACAGACGATTAGCAGGAACTACCTAGCTGAGGCCTTTCGGATCGCCGCCAATCCCGAGAGCACGCGACCCGTGGAACGGCAGCACTTGGTCGCAATCGTCCAATACTGTCGCGAGGCAGTCAGTGCAATCGTTGCATTACCAGAAATATACGAGTGCCCTAAAACAGCTGAACCAACAACTTCATCCAGGCACAGCCGTATTCGCTCGCAGTCACATACAGCTTCATATCAAAAGGAGAAAGAGGAATGTTGATATCAGCCCGAAACGGGCACGAAGCCGAAAGCACACAGCAGCCGGTGGCTAAACCAGCTATCGCGCAGGCTCGCCCTGTTTCCACAAACGAATCTCAAACGAATCATACTGCGGCCGCGCGCATATCCCGACCGCAATTCAGGAAAGCCGTCAAACACGGAGCCAAGCTCCGATTTGCCGTGTCTGGACCATCGGGGAGTGGAAAGACCTACACGCTGCTCGAGTTGGCAACGGAACTGGGCGGCCCGGTTGCTCTGATCGACACCGAGCATGGCAGCGCCAGCAAATACGCCGATCTCTTCGAATTCGATGTCCTGGAACTCGACTCCTACGATCCCTTGCGGCTCATCGAGCTCATCGATGAGGCGGCTGAGAAGCAATACGGCGTCCTCTGCATCGACTCTTTGAGCCATTTCTGGGTCGGCAAGGACGGCGAGCTCGACAAAGTCGATCGGGCGGCCCGGCGGATGCAAACGCCGAATAGCTTCGCAGCTTGGAAACAGGTTACGCCGATTCATAATGCGCTCATTGACAAGATCATCAGTGCTCCCCTGCATGTCTTGGTCAGCATGCGGTCGAAGACCGAATGGATTCTGGATCGGGATGACCGGACGGGGAAAACAGTTCCGCGAAAGGTGGGACTCGCCCCCGTAATGCGTGATGGGATCGAATACGAGTTCGATGTTTGCGGCGAAATGGATCAGGAGAATACGCTGCAGGTCACCAAGTCAAGATGCCCCAAGTTGTCGGGCGGTCTGTTTCCGAAGCCGGGCAGGGAACTGGCGGACATTCTGAAGGAGTGGTTGGGATCTGACGTCGCGCCTGATCCGGAACGAAAACCTCCGAGCGTGACACCGGTCGTACCTGTTACGGCGAACCAGACTAGCGCTGTCAGCGAACCAGCCAAGTCGCAGCCATCAACTGCAGTGCCGCAGGAACTCGCTTCGATCTGGAAGCGGATGTGCAACCCCCGCGGTGTAGCGAAGGAATTTGACCGGCTGGCAAAGGAACTGGAGCAGCTCGCTGGATCGACAGGTCTCGCAGAGTACCGCCGCGTCCTGCGCCAGCACGGCGTCGACGACCCCAAACGATTCAAAGCAAGGCAGCCGGCGCGGCTGTGCGCAAAGGAAGTCTTCGGGCTGCTCGAGAATCTGCGCGGAAACGCTCGCGAGAATGAGCGCAAACTGCGATTAGGTCCGGCCAGTGAGCAAGGCGAAAGAGCGGATGTTGCTGCGGAGGTGAGCTAGCGTGGCCGCACGAGTCGTTCCCCTACCAAACAACTGTACGCTCTACGAACTGGAAGACAACCTTCGGGCGCTCGTGAATTCCATCGAGTTGGCAGAAGAACCTTCCGAGCGTGCATCGATCCTGGAGGAAATCGGGCAGGCGCTGTGGAGAACAGCGGAAAAACGTGATGCGGTCGTCGCATTCTTAAAACATTGCGAAATCCAGCAGCAGTTTGCGGATGCTGAGGTGGAACGGATTCAGAAACGGAAGGCATCGATCGCGAGAGTCCAAGAAGAATTGGAAGCTCACCTGGTTCAGGTCGTCGAGCAGTATGCCAAACCCGATCTGCGTGGCATCCAAAGGCTTGAGGGGAACTTCTCGAGTTTGCGAATCCAGAAGAACCCTGACTCCGTACTGATCACGGATGTGGGAGCGGTTCCGCTTGCGTTCAAGCAGGTCCTATTGGCCATGCCGGCGTACGTGTGGGAAGCGTTGCTCCAGCGTCTCGGACTGGAAGAGCGAAAGACTTGGGAAGCACGCGTCGACAAGCTGGAGTTTAAGCCCGACAAGAAAGCAATCGCAGCCGAGCTGAAAACGGGAACGGAGATTCCGGGCGCCGACCTGAAATTTGGCGATTGGCGTTTGGTGATCACGTAGTTAGGCGTGGGGCAACGTGACGATCAAGAGAGCCGAGCACATGACGGGATACGATATCCGCAAACTTGCCGATGAGCGGGGGCTGGTGACGTTTGGCGCATTCAGTGGCGCTGAGCTGATTGCAAAAGCCTCGGGCCGGGTCGAATGGATGGCGCTGAGGACAATCGTGCAGCGTGTTTACGCTTTGCACAGCCGAATTGCAATGCAGCGAGCCGGCTGGCGCTGCTCACGATGTCGTTCGATGAGACCTTTGCAGCCGCATCACAGAAAATATCGCTCGCATGGAGGAACTCACCGGATCGACAACCTGGAACCGGTTTGCTGGGATTGCCACAGGATGATTCATGAGCTGGAGCGCTCGCAGTGAGTGGAAATATCTGGAGCAGTAGCGATTGGGCATTCCACTCCCCGTGCCGATTCGTGCTGAGTCGTTGGCGGGGATACGTTGGAACGACTTAGAAGAGCCTCAGATGTTGTCAGTAGGTCATTTGGCGTGAGATTCGAGGCCATATCTATTTCCGTCTCTATTTCCCGTGCTTGGCTAGCTCGTATTTTAGCGATGGTCTCGCGATGCACTTCGTCGGGACCGTCTGCGAGCCGCAGAGTAAGCGAATTCGCCCACGCCAGACGCTAAAGGAAAGTCTTATGAAGACGAAGGAGAAAGCAGCGTCTGAGGTTCGCGGATGGCAGCCATCGACGCCGCCAGCTAGCGACACCCGCGGAACGCCTGGCGGCGGAGCAGCGCCCGCACTGCGTAGCCGAGCAGCCGTTATGAAGGCCGTCGCAAGCCGATGGGCAAAGGCAAAGCAGGACTGAAGGAGGTTACGTTCTTAGCTAATCAGCGGCGTCGCTTGCTTGGTCGAGGACGGTGCCATCGATCGCTCGCGGTGCTAGTCCGTAGACATCAACGTCCACGGCGAGGGGCACGGGTACGTCTTTGCCTTTACGAGCGGCCTGCAGGCGTTGCAACTCATGCAAGGTTCTAAACAGACCGCGCGTCATCGACGTTTCGTACCGTGACAACTTGGCGAGGGCATTCTCTTTTCTGCTGTCTACTATGAACGCCTCGCCGCAGGTTGCAAGATCCGATTCTTGTGCCGACCGGTGTTCCTGACGCTTAGCCAATGCTCGTTTGCGCTCTTCCTGTTCGGCTGGTTTGAGGTTGTACTCGCCGATGTCGCTCGATATTTTGTTCCCGATGCTGTGCTTATCAGCCTTATCTTGAGATCGCTCTATCTGAATTTCGTAATAGCGCCAAGTCAATATGCCGGCCTCTATCTTGCCGAGTCGTCGAAGGCGCCAGGCAATCCCAATGATCTGCTCCGCCAGCAATGACTCCAGTTCGCCTCCTGGATTCAGCTCCTTCCTAAGGCGCTCACAGAACGTAGCGAAGGCTCCTGCGTTCTCGTTCGGCATCAAGACCTCGCTCGACGTTAGGCCATGCTTCAGGGAATTCCTGGCCGAGATTGCTTTGCCTTCTGCTGTTTTGCGGCCCTTGCCACGTCGGCCATTTCGGCGATTTGCTTGATCTTGTTGTGGAGTACCCATGCCAACTAGTGTAATGTTAGCAACATCTGAGCGGCCCTTGCTCGCAAAACGAATTATTGCGAAACGAAGCCAATATATTATGTCCGTCGTCAATTGCGTCGCGGCACTGCTCAGGAGACGCGCGCGATCTAGTCGTTGGCCACAAACAAGCGTCGCCGCGCGATCGCGCGCAAGGCGATCCCCGCTTTGAATCGCACTATCATCCATTGAAACGTGATCCTCAAAGTGTTCCCTCCCGGCGCCTACTCTTTTTGTGGCGGCAAATCAGGCATGATCTCCTTGTGTACACCCACGCGCTGTGACAAAATCACCCACGGAGGTATCGATGAGACTTGTTCTCTCATGCGTCACCGCATGCGCCGTTTGGTTGGCCTTGGGATTGCCCGCGTCCGCGCATCACTCGGCGGCCGCTGAGTTTGATTCCACCAAGAAGATCGACTTGACCGGCGTCGTAACCAAAGTGGAGTGGACCAATCCGCACGCGCACTTTTATATGGATGTGAAGGACCCGAATGGCAACGTGGCGAATTGGAATTTGGAACTCGCCAGCCCGAACGTTTTGATTCGGAATGGCTGGAAGAGGAACTCCATCAAGCCCGGGGATACGGTCACCGTCACCGGGGTGCGAGCCAAGGATAGTCCCCATTTCGGTAGCGCGGCCGTAATCACCTTTCCTGACGGACACAAATTGACTTTCTTGGCCGCGGATGACGCAAAATGAGGCGCAAGAAGACGCGAGTTGCGATTTGTGTTGTCACCGGGTCGCTTTTGGCAGCCTTCTCTCTTCCGGCTCAGGATACTGCCAAGCCCAAAACCGGATCGGTGGGGCTGTATCGAAATCAGCAATTACCGCCGCCCGGGCCGGCGCCCAAGTTCGCCGACGGAACGCCGGATCTATCGGGAGTCTGGCTGGGCAGCGGCTCAAACAGCGCCGATATCGCGAACGCTCGCGGCTTGAAACCGGGAGACCAGGTGGTGATGCTGCCGTGGGCGGAGCAAGTTGTGAAGAACCGGCAGTCCAAGGAAGATCCGGAGGCGAATTGCCTGCCGGCCGGTATCCCGCGCGGATCGCCCTATCCATGGAGGATCGTGCAAACCCCAACCCATTACTTCATTCTTTACGAAGGAAACATCCACAGCTACCGGCAGATCTTCATGAACGGCAAGCATCCCGACGATCCCGACCCCACCTGGTTCGGCCATTCGATCGGCCATTGGGAGGGCAACACGCTGGTGGTGGATACGGTGGGTTTCAACGACAAGTTCTGGTTCGACTATAAGGGGCATCCGCACACCGAAAAGCTTCACACTATCGAACGCTACACGCGCACCGACTTTGGACACATGTCGATGGAGGTTACCATTGACGATCCGGGCGCGTACGTGAAGCCATTTACCACGGTGGGCAGCGCGACGCTCATGCCGGGTACCGAACTCATGGAATACATCTGTCAAGAGAACAACCAGGATCTTCCGCTGCTGCAGGGCCCGGCGCGGGGTCCTGGCGGGCAATAAGGTCTGCGATATATACTGAATCCACCAGAATTCCAAATGGGTTCTGGTATGGGAGGTCGAATGAAAACAAGAGTTTTCACTGTTCTGGCGTCGGCTTTGATTGCGCTCGGCACGGGGGTGCAGGCGTGGGCGCATCATTCGTTTGCCGCGGAGTACGATCTGAAACATCCGATCACGGTTCACGGTGTGATCGCTCAGGTGCGGCTTGAAAACCCGCATTCGTGGTTCGTGGTGGATGTGAAGGATCCGGCCACAGGCAAAGTGGACCGCTGGTCTTTCGAGGCCGGGACCCCGAGCGGAATGATTCGCAACGGCTACCGGCCGGGAGTGATCAAGCCGGGCGACGAAGTGACCATCAAGGGTTTTCAATCCAAGGATTCCGATGTAAGAGGAATGTTGCGCGAGTTAGTCACTGCCGATGGGCACGTGTACGGTCTGTTCGGGCCCCAGGAAAATCGGTGATCGCCATGAAGCACTGCATGATCATGGCGGTAATCGCCGCCGCTCCATTGCTGTTGGCGCAGGCGCCGAGCACGGCTGTAGCAACTCCGAAACCGGCGCCACGGACGGCCGACGGTCATCCCGATTTGTCCGGAGTCTGGTGGCGTGGCGCGGATATCGGGGGACGCGGCGGGGCCCCGCTGGGACGCCCGGCAGGTGGAGCGCCGCCCGTCACCTTTTCCAGTTTGTATACGCCTGCGGCCGCCGCCCACGCGAAGACACTCGCCGACAAGGACGATCCGACGCTGCATTGCACTCCAACTGCGTTCGGAACTTTGAATGTCAGCCTCTTTGATGTCGGGGCCGTCGGACAAATCATCCAAACTCCGAAGTTCGTGGTGATGCTGACGGAAACCTTTCACGGATTTCAAATCATCCCCTTCGACGGAAGGCCGCATCGCGACAACGTTCCTCCTTCCAACCGCGGTGACGCGGTGGGCCGTTGGGAGGGCGATACTTTCGTCGTGGATAAGACGAACTTTAACGATTCCACCTGGATCTCGGCGGAAGGCCGGACATCCTACCACTCCGACGCTTTGCACATCGTGGAGCGCTACCGTCGCGTGGACGCAAACACGCTGGAGATTGAGGCCACCATCGAGGATCCGAAGGTGCTGACCAAACCATGGGTGGTTCCCAAACAGACTCTGCAACTGGCGCCGTTCGATCAAATCATGGAATTGGCTTGCTCGAGCAGCGACACGCAGTCTCAGAAGGATGCCGCGGCGCCGCGGAGTTACGGAAAAAACTGAGCCTTGCTCATCGGCGCTCGGTGCATTTCTCCGGTTTCCCCGAAGCCTTCCAGACTGCGGAAAACGGTGGCGTCAGCGAGTTCCATTTCGCGGCGTGCAAGCGCGAAGCAGCCTGGCTGGAACGCCAGGGGCTGCGATGCAGGGTTATATTGGCGAGCCTCGGTTGGCCCTTTTCAGGCGCCCACTGGTTGAGCTAACTTCTTGCGGCTCTTTGGCTTAGCCTCGGCAGCCACTGCTTCCGGCACGCTGACCGCTGGATAGTTGTTCCGCAGCCATTTCTCCACGGATTCTCTTTGCGTCACTGGCGCTACTCGTTGCCAGCTCGTGCGGCCGGTCCGAACCGTATACTCGGCCATGAGATAGTTGTTCGAATTGTAAACATGTACGACATCGCCCGAGTGAGAGCGCTTGCAATGAAACGAGTCAGTGATGTCGGAGTGATGATGATGCTGCATTGATTATAGGTTACCACTTTCTAGTGCCCAACCGGCGCCGCCCCTCGTTTTGCCTTTACACCGCGAAAGAGGAATACAATCGGCACGCACAGCACGCACAGCAGCACCATGTATCGAAAATTGTCCACATAGGCGTAGAGCACGGACTGCTGGTCCAGGCCGTTCTGGAGCAGGGCGTAGGCGCGCAGCTTCGCAAGCCCCGGTCCGGTGTGCAGTGACATGGCCGCTTGGGTCCGAACCAGGGTCTGATGCACCAGAGGACTGGGCGAAAGGTAACGGCTCAGTTCACTCCGATGCACTTGCTGCCGCCGCGCGACCAGGGTCTCCACCACGGAAATCCCCACGCTTCCTCCAATATTTCTGAGCAGGTTGAATAGGCCCGTGGCATTGCCCATTTGTTCGTTGCTTAAGGTGCCCACCGCGGTGGTGGAAAGCGGAACGAACATCAGGCCCGTCCCCACTCCACTCAAGATAATGGGCCATAGAAGCGACCATTGCGAAACCTGTAAGGTCAACTCCGACATCCACCAGGTGCTCCAGGCGAAGATTCCAAATCCAGCGGCGATCAGGTAGCGGTTATCCATTTTGCCGGTGAGAACGCCCACCACCGGCATGATCAGGATGGCGCCGATTCCGCGCGGGCTCACCGCCAAACCCGCGGCCCCGGCCGTATAGTCCAGCAAAGTCTGATAGAACAACGGCAGCAACGTGATGACGCCGTAAAGCACCGCCCCGACAGCCGCAATCAGAACGCAGCCCAGCGCGAAGTTTCGATCGGAGAAGATTCTCAGGTTGACGATCGGCTGCCGAATCACCAGCTCGCGAACGAGAAATGCCACAAAGGAGAGCAACAGAACCGCTGCCGCCCAGCGAATCCATGTCGCCCCAAACCAATCGTCTTCTTGTCCCTTGTCGAGGATCACTTGCAGACTGCCGATCCAGACGGCCAGCAATCCCAGCCCAATGCTATCGATTTTCCCCGGCTTGGCGGACTGGATATAGGGAGGGTCCTTCACAAAACGCAGGATCAATAGAACCGCCACTATGCTGATCGGGATATTGATGTAGAAGGCCCACCGCCATGAGTACTGATCCGTCAGCCAGCCGCCCAGCGTGGGTCCAAGCACCGGCGCTACCACCACTCCCAAGGCGAACGCCGCCATGGCCGCCCCGCGTTTTTCCCGCGGAAAACTTTCGAGCAGAATGGACTGCGAGAGCGGTTGCAGCGCCCCGCCTCCGGCGCCCTGGACGGTGCGGGCCACCAGGATCATACCCAGGCTTTGCGCCGCCCCGCAAAAAAACGAAGCCACCGTGAATATCCCGATACAGGACAGCAGGAAATTCCGCCGCCCAAACCGCATGGCAAACCAACTGCTGGCCGGCAGGATCACGGCGTTAGCGACCAGATAACTGGTGAGGACCCAGGTGGCTTCGTCGGTAGAGGCCGAAAGGCTACCGGCGATATGGGGCAGGATCACGGCGGCAATGGCCGTATCCAATACTTCCATGAAGGTGGGAAGAATCACGGCCACCGCAATCAGCCAGGGATTGCAGTCCGGACACCAGTCCTCCATCGAAATCGCGCCTGGCTTGGTCTCGGGCAGGGAACTGCTCCTCGACCGTCTGACGCCGGTTAGCCCCCGGATGCTACGCCGCGATTGTCACTTGGAACCGGTGCGGCATTTCTAGCGGTACTCATCAGGATGCTGTCGCGCACCTTGCGAACCAGGTCCGCGGTCAGCATCTCATAGCCCGGCGCATGCGCCCGCCGAAGCCGTTCTACCTCGCCCAGGACATCCAGCGCGGCGTCACGATCGCCCAAGTCTCCGTACATCCCGGCCAGTTCCAGCCGCAGGAGATAGTTGCGGGGAAGCAGCGGGATCAGCGGCTTCAGAATCAAGATCGCATCCATGGGACGGTGTTCGCGCCGGTAAATCGCCGCCAGGAGAATGGCCGCGCTGATCCGGTTCGTTTCGCCTTCATCGGCCACGCGATTGATGGTTGCGATCCCGCGTGCCTTATTGCCCTGAAAACCGCCCAGCAGGCCGATCATTCTCCAACCGAATCGCAGACTGCCAAGCGCGTAGTCGTAAACGCCCTGGGTCAATTGCGCGTCGATCATACCCGGATCCAATTGCGTCACGCGATTATGCAATCTATGCGCCCAAGTCATGTCGTGTAGCGCATCCAGGTAGGCTTTCCGGACGAAACTATACTGGCCGCGAAGGCCGTAGCTGACCCCCAGCGCGTACAGCGCGCCGGCATCGTTCCGATCTGTTTTGAGCCGCGCCTGCGCCAGGAGCATCGCACGGTCGACGGCGCCCGTGAATTGCTGCTGATCCGCCGGGCTCATCTCGAGCTTCGGCGTCTTCAAAACCGAGTCTGAAGTCTTTAGCATGTCGCTTTCGAGCATTCCTGCGCGAAACATAGCGCGGTAAAGAACAGTTTGCGCGATGTGATTTTGCACATCCGCCGACCCGGGATCTTTCGCCGCAGCCGCTTCGAATCCGGCCAGCGCTTCATCGTATTCGAGATTGTAGAAGTGATTGAACGCCCGATCTTCCAGGATGTTCTGTACCGGCAAGTGTTCGCCGCGCGCCAGCACCAGTGGAAGCAACACCACCCATTGAATCCGCATCGTTCAGCGCTCCCGGTTGTGGGGGCCTCTGAAATTAGACACTCCCGACGGACCGCGGTTGCGGTCCAACCGTTAAGAGCCGTAACATTCCTCAGTTGTTGGGAGCATTATTCGAACATGTAACACCCGACGTTACAGATTCACTTGGGCCGGGTCCAAGCTCGGCTCCAGGCTCTCCGTCCAGGAGCGATAAAGAACTTTCACCCGTTGTCCTTCTTCGAGCGCCTGCAGCGAGAGAATCGCCCCGTTACCGAAAAATAGAGCATCGCGGCCGCGGCCAAGCCGGTGCGTGATCTCGATCGCCAGAGCATCTTCAAACGAGCTGAGATGGTATTGTTGCTGCAGTTTCTGGGATATGCCGTAAACACGCAGCAGCGCGTCGGAGGGAAAATCTACCACCGGTCCGGGCTCGCGGCCCGAAGAAAACGGGTCCCCAGCCACCAAGCCCAGGAAATCGAGAACCTGCATGAGCCAGTGTTTGAGCGCTCGCGGAAAGGCGTTGCCGGGCGCATGGTGAACGGAAAAATCTCCAGCGCTGGGCGCATCGGCAACCGTTCTCCAGCGGCAATAATCGTCGCGCGATAGCATGCGAGTGAGCCCGCTTCCAAAACGGTGCGCTACCAGTTCCTCGCCCTCCAGGGCCAAGCGGTTCTTCGAGACGCGGGCGCCACTATTCGACTTTGCGTTTTCATCCTGCATCACTTTTTATCCCACATCTGGGAATCCTCCCAACTGTTGGACGCATAATGCGACAGGATTTTGCTAGGGATGTTGATTACTGCTTGACGAACTCCGAGCGGGTTTTGACCGGTTCGTGGATACCCGATTCGTTCGATTCCAATTCGGCCGCGATCGCCGCCGGCTGAGACGAAGAATTCTCCCGTTCCTCCATCCGGCGAGGATTGAAATGCGAACTGTCCAGCCACGCAAACGCCAGGCTGCCGCCGAAGAACGGGTGCAGTACAGCCAGTGAAACCAGTGGCACCGCGTATCTCTTTGATTTCACCAAAGACTCCAGAACGCCTCGAACCGCGGTACTGCGTGGAATGGTTCCGGGAACCTGCGGGATCACGAAACTGGAAAACTGCAAATCCTGATGCCGTTTGCTATAGCTGAACAGGCTCTTGGCTGCTTGCTTGGGAGTCATGATGCCGACGTCGGCGATCCAACTGCGATGGATGGCGTGAGGATAGTACAAATCCACGCCTTGCCGGACGAAATCCGCGCAATTGTGAAACAGAAGATTGAAGTGACTCACGTTACGGCGGGAATTGAATATTCGAATGAACTTGTCATCTTGCGCCTCGCTAGTCGCGATACCGAAGGCGTAGATAGTACGGTCGTACGCTGCGCCGATCAGTTGGATCCAGTCTCCCTTGGGCGCGGCGCCATCCTCTGCATCAGGCACGACCCCTATCAGATTCGTTCGGCGATAGGCATCCCGCAAGGCGGCTACGTCTTCGGCGCTGACGATCAACGGAACCTGATCGGACCGGTCTACTGCGTAAAGGTAAGGCAATAGCGGAATCGCGAGCCAATCGTAGCCGGAAACGCGGTGATAGCGGCTGATCACCACTCCCTGTTCGCCCTCCTCGCATCGCCGCAAGGAGACTGGCGAGGCCGCGCAAACGTGGGAAAGATAGATGGCGGAATGGCCGGTGGGATTCATGCCCCCAAACGTGCCAAACGGTTCCTCCAGCAGGACCGCAACGCTGGCGCGAGCCGTTCCGGCGGTCCAGAACAGAACCCCCGCAAACGTTATGAGCCAGCTCCGCACTGCTCCCACCCACACGTGGGACGCAAGTATACAGTGGGCAGTTTCCAACGCTCACCGTTTGTAGCACTAAACCAACGCAGACAGTGCTTTGAACGGTGATGCTAAACTTTTAGCAGTTCCCTTGTCGTACCATGACTTCCCCCCTGCGGCTTTTTTTCACCTTTAGCGCTCTTCTGGGGTTCTTCTCTTCGAACCATCTTGCGGCTGGCCCGGCACCGGCTCCTCCACCTGCCATCGTCGTCGGATTCGTCGGAGGATTCGTCCACCACAACAATTCCGTTCATCAAGAGGTCCAACTCGCCGCGCGCCTGAAGCACGATTACCCCTCTGGAGTGGACGTCAACGTTTTTGCGAACCACAGGGGCGGCCGAGCCTACGAGGAGATTCTGCGTTTGCTCGATACCGATCACAATGGAGCTCTCTCGGCCGAAGAAAAGCGCGATGCGCGGATTATCTTGTACGGGCATAGCTGGGGCGCCTCCGAAGCTGTCACCATCGCCCGAACGCTCCAGAAAGAGGGTGTTCCGGTCTTGCTGACCATCCAGGTGGATAGTGTCTCAAAGGGCAATGACGACAGGCTGATTCCCCCCAACGTAGCGCAAGCCGTCAATTTCTACCAGCTCGACGGACTCTTGCACGGCCAACGGCAAATCGTGGCGATGGATCCTGTGCGTACCCGGATTCTGGGGAATTTTCAACTCGACTACAAAAGCCATCCGATCAATTGCGACGGGTATCCCTGGTATGCCCGGCTGTTCATGAAACCTCATATTGAGATTGAATCCGACCCGGGCGTTTGGAATAAAATCGATTCCATGATCCGGGCGCAATTGGCCGGCGGCGCGCAGTAGCGGCGGACCCGGACTGATCGACGCCCCCGAAACTTATCTTCTCCCTCCGAGTACGCCAACCCAATCGACATCGACCCACTCTGGCTGAGCGATGTGCGGAGCTAAGGGGAGGTCGTGAAATCATGGGCAAGATTACGGTTCCCGAAGCCCGCTCGGTAAGCGCGTGAGTAACGCACCCGGATGGGAGACGCCTCGCAGTGGGTCAGCGTTGCTAAGCGGGTGACACAGTGGGGACACGGGACCGAGCTCTCGCGCGTCTGCCAAAGTGTTTTTGAAATTCCCCGTAACTTTTAGCGACTTCTTTTATCCAAAGTCCGTGAGGCCCTGAACGAACTCACGTTCTGGCAGATACTCTGGCGTTTGTATGAGCCCATATTGCAAGATTCAGTGTCCAATTGCGCCTTACCATCCCACGACTCGAAAGGAACCTCATGCAGCCTGGCGAAACAACGCAGGATGAACGGTCATCTGGCTTTCGGTTGGATGTGCCGTTACATAGCTTGCTAACGAAACCTAGTTCACGAGCGTTTGTCGCTCCAGCGACCAACCCGGAACGCCTGCCCGATCCTGTTTTCCCACAGCACCCGGAGTTTCTCGGCGACGACGGATTGGGGCCACCGATGCCTCCACCGAAGCGCCACTACAAAGCGGAACATATTGCTCGCGCCTTCCGAGGGTGGGCCGTGCCCTGGCTGAAGTCGCGGGTACAGGCAGGCGACTTTCACCCCATCATTGCCTACTTATTTACGGAATGGAAATGCAATCTGGACTGTCACTACTGCTGGGCGTTCGACAATCGCGTAAAAGGAATGACCGAAGACATCGCCAAGCGTTCCATCGACTGGCTGCGCGACAGTGGCGCCGGCGTCCTCGCGCTCATGGGCGGGGAGCCGTTGTTACGTCCGCAATTCGCTCACAAAGTTTGCTACTATGCGGCGAAAAAAGGGTTTTGGATTTATGTGCCGACCAACGCCCGTCTACTCCGCCCCCAAGTTACCGATTGGCTGGCGGACGCGGGCGTCGCCACGTTCAACTTCGCTGTAGATGCGGTGGATGAAAAGCCCGGCCTGCCGAAAGCCCTGGCACCGGTGCGTTCCTACTTCAATTACCTGGTGAAGAAGCAATATCAGTACGGCTACAGCGTCTTCTTCAACATCAACATCTGCCGCAATAACATGGACGACGTCCGCGAGTTGACGGAAATCGCGCACGATCACGGCATCGCCACCGATTACCACATCAACGAATCGCCCATGATGGACCAACCCGACTTCAAGCACATGGAGAACAACCTCACGTTCATTACGCCCGAGGACTTTGGCAAGGTGGATGAGTTGGTGGAGTGGCTCATTGAGAAGAAGAAGTCGGGATACAAAATGGTAAATTCGGCCAGCCGTCTGGACGAGATGCGCCATTTCATGCGCGGCAAAGTGCAGGAATGGAATTGCCGCGCGGGATTTAATTCACTCATCGTGCGAACAGATGGCACCCTCGCGCCCTGCTTCCCCATGTACAACGCCACTTACGATTGGGGAACCATCGAAAACCACAAGTTTGAAACCAAGGAGCTCACCGAGATGAAGAAGGCGTGCCAGCCGCACTGCTTCTCCACTCTCAACCACATCCTGGCGTACTGCTATAACGACGCTCGCGTGATCAAGTGGATGTTGCGGCAGGCGCTCAACCGATTCCAAGGAACCACCAACTTCGACTAAATCCATTAGAGGAAATCAATGCCCGAAACAATCGATCAAGAAGTTGTTAGCGCGGAACAGGAGATCGCGCGGCAAGTGGATGCCGAGCGCGCACGGTTGCGAGCCGCTGCCGGCTTGGTGCAGCTCCAACAGCAATTCAAGCGTCCGGTGGAACGGCCGTTTACGGCGGCCGAGCGCGGCAAAGTCACCATGCTTATCGGAGGAATGACCTGGAAGCACGACAATATGTTTCGCGCAGTGTTCGAAGGCTGCGGATATAAGTGCGAGACTCTCCCGGTGCCCGATGTGCCCGCGTTCCAGATCGGCAAAGAGTTCGGCAACAACGGCCAATGCAATCCAACGTATTTCACGGTTGGCTGCCTGGTGCAGTACCTGCAAGGACTCGAAAAGCAGGGCGTGCCGCGGCAGGACATCATCGATAACTACGTCTTCTTCACCGCCGGATCGTGCGGCCCATGCCGCTTCGGCATGTACGAAGCTGAATATCGCTATGCGCTCGACAACGCCGGCTTCGGCGGATTCCGGGTGCTTCTGTTCCAGCAGGACGACGGCATCAAGGCCGCCTCGGGCGAGGCCGGGCTCAAGTTCACGGTCGATTTTGGCATGGGCATGCTCAACGCGATGAACATCGGCGACACGCTCAACGACATCATCTATCAGATCCGTCCCTTCGAGGTCGTGCGTGGCGAGACCGACCGCGCTTTCGACGAGGCCGGCAACACCCTGACGCGCCTGCTGCGGGAACGGCCGCCGTTCGAAATTATGGAGCGCGCGCCCAGCTGGACTAAGGGCTATCTCAAGAATCACGACAAGTTCATGCGCTTCTGGAACTCCTGGGGCAAGGTGTACGAGAACGCGTATGGGAAGCCGTATCTGGAAGCCTTGGAAGCTTGCCGCCAACGGATCAACCAGGTAGAGGTGGATCGCACCAAAGTGAAGCCAGTGGTGAAGATCACCGGCGAGTTTTGGGCCTCGCTCACCGAGGGCGACGGCAATTTCAACATGTTCCGCTTCCTGGAACGCGAGGGCGCGCAAGTGATCGTAGAGCCGGTGGCCACGTGGGTCGCCTACCTGTTGTGCCAAGCCAAGGCGCGTGCGCTGAACAACAAGGAAGTCAAAGCGCATCACGAGCAGCTTGCCTGGTATGACTTCCCGCGCAAACTAAAGCGCGAGATGGCGTATCAAATGAAGATTCTCGGATTCACTGTCGGCGAGTCCATGTGGGCCTATTTTTACCACCGCGTCGGCACAAAGCTGGGCGGCCTGGCTCACAAGCTGGTGGATCAAAGAGAACTGGCGCGGCTGGCTGAACCCTTCTATCATCGCTTCGCGCGCGGGGGAGAAGGACATCTTGAGGTTGGAAAGAATGTCTACTACACGGTTCACCACAAGTGCCACATGGTGCTGGCGCTGAAGCCGTTCGGGTGCATGCCGTCGTCTCAATCGGACGGCGTTCAATCGGCGGTGATCAACAAATTCAAGGGCATGATCTTCTTGCCGATCGAGACATCGGGCGAGGGCGAAGTGAACGCGCACAGTCGCGTACAGATGGCCCTCGGCGAAGCCAAGGCAAAAGCCAAGGCGGAATTCGAAACCGTGCTCACATCCACGGGCAAGCGTTTGGATGATATCCGGGGGTACGTTGCCGATCATCCCGAGCTCCGGCGCCCCTTCTATCACGTTCCGCATCGCGAAGGCATCGCCGGCACGGCGGCGCAATTCGTCCTGCACGTCAACGATCTGATGAACCGCGGCGGCGTAGGGCGAAGGTAGCCGACATGGAAACTCGCTACATGGTCGGGCTCGACGTGGGCTCGACCACGGTGAAGGCCATTGTGGCCGAAAGCACGTCGGACAAAGTCGTGTGGCAGGACTACCAGCGGCACGAAACCAAACAACCCGAAAAGGTACTGGAGTTTCTTCGGCGTGTCGAAGAGGAAGCTGGCGTTACGTCGGAGAACTCACGCGCGTTTATCACTGGCTCTGGCGGCGGCAACCTCGCCGAACTCGTCGGCGCGAAGTTCGTACAGGAAGTGACCGCCGTTTCGCTCGCAGTGGAGAAAATGCATCCGGAAGTTTACTCGGTGATTGAGCTCGGCGGCCAGGACGCCAAAATCATCGTGTTCAAGGACGATCCTGAAAGCGGGCGGAAGAAAAAGATCCCATCGATGAACGATAAGTGCGCTGGCGGCACCGGCGCGGTGATCGACAAGATCAATGCCAAGCTGAAGATTCCCGCTGAGGCGCTGAGCTTGCAAGGCTACGACGGCATCAAGCTGCACAAAGTGGCGGGGAAATGCGGGGTTTTCGCCGAGACGGACGTCAACAGCCTGCAGAAAGAAGGAACGCCGCCCGACGAGTTGATGGCTTCTCTGTTTGAGGCGATCGTACTGCAAAACCTCAGCGTGCTTACCCGTGGCCACACGCTGCGGCCGCACGTTCTACTGTTGGGTGGGCCGAACACGTTCATTCGCGGCATGCGGGAAGCGTGGCAGGTGAACATCCCACGCATGTGGAAAGACCGTAAAGTCGAAGTTCCCGAGGGCTCCACGCCGCAGGAACTCATCAAAGTTCCGCAGAACGCGCAGTACTTCGCCGCACTCGGCGCGGTGGAATACGGAAAAACCGAGGACGACGAAGTCGGGCGTTACTCGGGCGTCGCCAGGCTGGTTCACTATATCGATTTTGGGCGAACGGAGGAGAAGGCGGCGTCCGGAGGCGGAGGGCTGGTGGAGTCGCAAGACGATCTGGAGGCTTTCCAGGAGTCGTACCGCCGCAAGAAGTTCGTGCCAGCCGTTTTTCAGAGCGGGACTACTGTTGGCGGCTTTGTCGGCGTGGACGGCGGATCCACTTCGACCAAGGCCGTGCTTCTTTCTGAAGAAGGCGACATTCTTTGCAAAGCCTATCAACTTTCGAATGGCAATCCGATCCAGGACACCATCGATATGTTCGAGAAGCTGCGCTCTCAAGTGGAGTCACAAGGCGCGAAGATGGAGGTGCTCGGCGTCGCCACCACCGGCTACGCCAAGGACATCCTCAAAGATGTCCTGCACGCTGATGTTGCGTTGGTCGAGACCGTGGCTCATACGGAATCCGCGATGAAATTCTACGATGACCCGCACGTTATCGTGGATGTCGGCGGCCAGGACATCAAGCTCATCGTGCTGAAGAACGGCCGCGTGAAGGATTTCAAACTCAATACGCAGTGTTCGGCTGGTAACGGGTATTTCCTGCAATCGACAGCCGAAGGCTTCGGTCTGAAAGTAGAACAGTACGCAGACCTGGCCTTTTCCGCGACATCGATGCCAGTGTTCGGTTATGGCTGCGCGGTGTTCATGCAATCCGACATCGTCAACTTCCAGCGCCAGGGTTGGCGTGCGGAAGAGATCCTGGCGGGCTTGGCGGCCGTGCTGCCGAAGAACGTGTTCCTGTACGTGGCTAGCATTCCGAATCTGGCCGCGCTTGGATCCCGTTTCGTGCTGCAGGGCGGCACGCAGAACAACATGGCTGTGGTCAAAGCGGAGGTGGATTTCATTCGTTCCAGCTTCCGTTCAGGCGGCCGTAAGCCGGAGATTATCGTGCACGAGCATTGCGGCGAGTCGGGCGCGATCGGCGCGGCCGTCGAGGCGGGCAGGCTCTATCGGAACGGGCGGCGTACCAGTTTCATCGGCCTGGATGCGGTGCGCAGCATTACCTATCGCACCACTCGCAACGAAAACACGCGCTGCTACTTCTGTAAGAACAATTGTCTTCGCACTTTTATCGACGTCAGCACCGGCGATGCCCCCAAAAACGATTTCGTCTCCATTGGCAAAGTTGTCAAGACCAAAGTGCCACTTCAGGCTGGCGAGCAGCGCCTGATTATCGCCACTTGTGAAAAGGGAACCGTCGAAGAAATGGAGGACATGAAGGATATCAAAGCGGGGCTGGACGAGGCGAAGAAAAACTACCCGAACTTCGTCGACCTTGCTGCCCACGAAGCCTTCCGCTCGCGCAAGACCCAACTGGTGGCCGACCCGATTCCCTCGCACGCCTGGACGAGATCCACCAAAGATCGCGTGGCATCGATGAAGAACCGGCCCAACCTGCGCGTTGGAATCCCGCGCCTGTTGAACGCCTACGTCTACGCGCCGCTCTTCAACGCATACTTCGAAAGCCTCGGGCTCAAGGCCGAGAATCTGATTTACTCCGATTACACCAGCCCCGAACTGTATCGCGCCGGAGCCAGCCGCGGCGCCATCGACCCGTGCTTCCCGGCGAAAATCGGCATCGCTCACGTCCACAATCTGCTCACCGTCAAGGCAGCGAAGAAGCCCCTGGACCTGATCTTTTTCCCGATGGTGGACGTGCTTCACACACCGCTCGTCAATCTTACGGGATCGAACGCGTGCCCCACAGTGACGGCTTGTCCGGAGACCGTTAAGGCCGCATACACCAAAGAGAACGATGTCTTCGCGGAACAAAACGTGAAGTACATTAATCCGGTTTTGAACCTGCAAGACCGGAAGCTGCTTGCGCACCAGATGTTCACCGCGTTCCAGCCGCTGCTTGGCTTGTCGCCGGAAGAGAACCAACGCGCCATCGAAGCGGGGTATAAAGCGCTCGAAGAATACGAGACCGGTATGCGCAACAAGGCGCGCGACGTGCTAGACCAACTCGAGTGCGAAGACCGTATCGGGATCGTGATGCTGGGTCGCCCATATCATCACGATCCCGGATTGAATCACGAAATCCTGGACGAGTTCCAGAAGCTCGGCTATCCGATCTTTTCGCAAAGCACGCTGCCGCTTGACGAGGACTTGCTGGAGCGATTGTTCGGAGAAGAGGTGCGCGCCGGGTTGATCAAACATCCGCTCGATATCGCCGACGTGTGGAAGACGCGCTACTCCGCGAGCACCAACCACAAGATCTGGGCGGCCAAGTTTACGGCCCGGCATCCGAATCTGGTTGCGATGGAGATCTCGAACTTCAAGTGCGGCCACGACGCACCCATTTATGGCGTGGTCGAGGGCATCATCGAGAAATCGCATACGCCGTACTTCTCGTTCAAGGACCTGGATGAAAACAAGCCGACCGGCTCGGTGAAGATCCGCGTCGAGACCATCGACTATTTCCTCCGCCGCTACCGTGAAGACATCATCAAGCGGGTGCGCGCCCTGCGCGACGTCGACTCCCGTATCGCCGAATACGAAAGCGAATTACGGTTGAGCCTCAGCGGGATCGGCAAAATGGCCGAGGCGAAGCCGGAACTGATCCAGATCGCGAGTTAACGCCGATGCCCGGTCCACTGATTCTGGTTCTTCCATTCCTGATGGCGGAGAGCGGTTTGACGCCGGCCGTTCCCACCGCGGACCAAATTGTAGCGAGGATGATTGCGCATGATAGTGAACGGCAGGCAGCTCTTCACGGCTATACAGCGTACCGGCGCTACGTACTGGAGAATCGGAACCGTCATAAGCAAGCCGAAATGCTGGTGCGGATGACCTGCCGGGAGGATGGCTCCAAGCAATTCGAAGTTGTTTCCGAAAATGGTTGGGGTGGTGCGACGAAGCACGTTTTCCCGCGGCTGCTGGAAGCCGAAATCGAGGCCGCGCGCCCGGATCTTCGCGAGCGATCCCGGATCACTCCGGAGAACTATACGTTTGAAATTGCTGGTACCGAGGACGTTCGCGGCCGCTTGGCTTACGTGATTTCGATTGAGCCTAAGACCTCCAACAAATATCTCGCCCGAGGCAGCATCTGGGTGGACGCCGACGAATACGCCATCGTTCGTATTGAGGGCGAGCCTGCGAAGAATCCTTCTTTCTGGTTTAAGAGCGTTCACTTCGTTCACGAGTACGACAAGAATGGCCCGTTCTGGTTTCCTGCATCCGATCGTTCGGTGACCGATGTCCGCATCCTTGGCTCAACGGAAATGAGGATTCAGTATTTCGACTATGTGCCGAACGATCCTACGCGAGGCCAGGTTTCTGATCTAATCGGGAAACCATAGCTTACCCAGGTGGCCTCCGCGCAGTTTGACTGCCGTCATCTAAGCCGGCGGACGCGTTCACTACAGACCCTTCGCCTTGCAGCGCACAGTCGTTTCATCGATACTATTGAGCAAGCGGGATCAGGAGGGGGTCCCGATCCATGAAATCTCTCATCCACATCGCCGCCTTGGCGGCCGTAGGTATTTCTATTGTCCAAGCTCAATCGACTATTTTCGGCGTCAACCTGATCGTTAACGGGGGCGCCGAATCCGGCGCGGGCGGAAATGGCACGGCTCCGGTTTCGAGCGTGCCTGGTTGGTCGCACACGGCCGGCTGCGATGTTTATGCTTACAGCACGGCCTACAACAATGTGAATGGAATTGCGCCAACCGATATCGTTCCGCGAGGCGCGGCCTACAATTATTTCGCTGGAGGAAGCAATCCCGCCAGCTGCACCTTCACGCAGAGCATCGATGTGTCAGGCGGGGCGTCGACCATTGACGCAGGAACCGCGACCTTCGCGGCTTCCGCATATCTGGGCGGCTATGGCGGCGACAACGATAACGCAACGCTGGTTGTGGCGTTTCAGAACTCGAGTGGCAATCAGTTGGGAACAGCGACCTTGGGGCCGGTCGCGCCCAGCGATCGCGCGGACCAGGAAAGTGGCCTTTATTTACGGCGGCAAATCGGACAGGTTCCCACAGGCACGCGAACCGTGGCCCTCACGCTGAACATGAATTGGGTGAACGGCTCAAACAACGAAGCCTACGCCGACAATCTCTCGTTAATCTTCAACGCTCCATCTACGCCGCAAGCGCTGCTGGGCGTGAATCTCATCGCAAATCCCGGCGCGGACGCCTCGCCTGGATTGGACGAAAACTCCACCGTCGAGGTTTCCACCGACCTTCCAGGCTGGGTGCGCAGCGCCTATCTCACGGCCGATTCCTATCAGGATACGGGTGGCGATTTATACCAGGTGACCGGCGGACCCTCCGACGCTGGCAGCAATTACTTTTATGGCGGGCTGGACGTTACCGACGATTCAAATCCAATCGCCACCGCTTTTGAGGACATCGATGTTTCTTCGGCTGCGAGTTTGATCGATGCCGGCAATGTGGCCTACACGCTGGCGGGCTGGTTGGGCGGTTATTCCAGCCAGGACGACAACACCATACTGACCGCTCAGTTTGAGGATTGGTCGGGTAAAGTGCTGGGTACTGGACAGATTGGTCCGATTTTGGCGGCGGCCCGGAATGACAATAGCGAACTGCTGCAAGAATCCACCAACGGCAGTGTGCCGAGCGGTACGCGTGTGATTCACGTATTGCTGACAATCACTCGCGAGGAGGGTGTCAACAACGACGGTTTGGCGGACAGTCTTTCGCTGGTGCTGGGATCCGTCGGTAATGTGGGCCCGGAAATCTCGGGAACCGTGATCAGCGCTGGAGCTTATGGGGCTTTCGATTCCGTCACGACGGGAACCTGGATGGAAATTTACGGCGAAAACCTCGCCGCGAGTTCGGCGGAATGGGGCGGTTCGAATTTCAACGGAGTCAATGCCCCGACATCGTTGAACGGAACTTCGGTGACGGTGGGCGGCCAGCCCGCGTTCGTCTACTACATCAATCCGGGTCAAGTGGACGCTTTGGTGCCGGGCACGATAGGCATCGGGCCGCAACCGGTGATCGTCACCACTGCTACTGGTACGAGCGTGCCTTTCTCGGAGGTGGTAAATCCGTCCGAGCCAGGGCTTCTTGCGCCGTCTTCCTTCTTAGTGAATGGCAATCAATATCTCGCTGCTCTTTTCTCGGACGGTAGCACCTTCGTGCTTCCGCCCGGAACGATCGCTGGTGTTACGTCCCGACAGGCCAAACCGGGGGAGACGATCACCACCTATGGAATCGGATTTGGAAGCGTAAGCCCGAACATCGCTGTGGGGCAAATTGAAGAGGAGAAGAACGTCTTGACTGCTCCAATGCAGGTGATGTTCGGCTCAACGCCCGCTACCTTGAGTTACTACGGTCTTGCTCCGAGCTTTGTTGGCCTGTACCAGTTCAATATCGTCGTGCCGAATATCGCCAATAGCGACCTGGTTCCAGTTACGTTCACGCTCGGGAATCAGAGCGGTGTGCAGACGCTGTTTACGGCGGTGCACAACTGATGCCAGAGTGCGTCAATAGATCGACCAGACGCCGGGTGTCGCTATCTCGATCAGATGCCGGTCTGGATCACGGAAATAGATACTCTGGCCGCCCAGTTCCCATGCCCGTTTCTCTGCCACTGCGATTCCGTTTCCGGAGAGCCAGTCTTCCCAGGCCGCCAGTTCTTCCGCCCCGATCGCAAACGCAAGATGAAGTTCCCCGTCGCCATGGTGCGGCGTCTCAATTGCACGCGAGCCATTCTTCGTGAATAGCAACAACACCTGATGCGGACCCGCTTCCATTGCGCAGCCGCGCCCGCCGAAGTCGCTGATGACGCGAAATCCGAAGATCTTCTCGTAGAACCGGGCAGACCGGGCCACATCCTCTACATAGAGTGAGGACTCCAGGATTCCCGCCGTCTTCGGATGCATATCGCCCAATACTACCCCGCCGGAATGGCGTTTACGTAGCGCTTAATCGACTCGACCCTCCAAACCGGATCGAGTCCGCAAGACTGATTCGCCGGGCTTCCGTCGGCGTCATAAATCCGAGGCTTCGGACGAAGAACACCTCAGGCCGATAGACCCTCTCGTTGCGAATTCGTGCGACCTCGAAGCGCAGAGCATCGGAGACCGGGTGCCCCAGCCACTCGGCGAGGGCGAGCGTACAAATCGGGGAGCGATCATAGAACTGGGTTCTACCGGAGTTGCACAACAGCGTCAACGAACGAAGGATAAGTCCAGGCTTCGTCTATTCGACGATGAGATCCTGGCCGTTCTGGAACGCCGCGCCTTTTATTCCACCGTGAACCTTTACTGCTCGATCGGTCCTTGCCAAAACCGTGATTCTTCAACCGCTCGACGCGCCAAGCCCGAAACACGCGCGGGTTACGTTGAAAGTCCATTTGTTCCTCCAGTTCACGTCTCCAGGGAGAGATTGTCTGAGGATGACACCGATCGCCATCAACATGCCGTCCAGCCGTTTTAGTTTGCAAGCCGGATTCCAATCGTCGGCTTGCTTCCCGTTCTCTTGGCTGCTGACTTGCAAGGTTAATGATGGAGGGCGCCATGATCACTTTCAAGCGCATTCTGTTTCCGGTGGATTTTTCCAAGCAGGACCAAGAGGTAGTTCCATTCGTCAGGGCCATGGCGGAGCGTTTCCACTCAGAGGTCGTCCTACTGCATGTGGCTGAGTTCTTTCCTACCGGGTACGGGACTCCGGACGCGATCGTACTGGAGCCCATGGTGAACCTGGAGAATCTTATGAACGAGCAGAGGGAACAGCTTAACCAATATCTTTCAGCCGATTTCACCGGCCCCTGCGTCCGAAGGACTCTTGAACTCGGGGATCCCACCAAGGAGATTGCGAAATATGCTCGTGATCAGAAAGTCGATCTGATCATGATGCCAACGCATGGATATGGGCCGTTTCGCAGGTTCCTCTTGGGCTCGGTGACAGCGAAAGTCCTGCACGACACGGATTGTCCGGTTTGGACGGGCGTACACACTGATCAACTGTGGTCGCAGAATCAATATCGCTGGCGCCGGTTTCTGTGCGCCGTGGATGCCGATCCGAGGGACGCGCCGCTGCTCCGATGGGCGGCTCAGTTTTCCACCGAACAGAAAGCTGATCTCCAGGTTGTCCATGTCTTACCTGCTGCCGAGCCGATTCCGCCCGGCCAGGAGCCTGCTTCGCTCCGTGGTTTTCTGTTGGATACTGCCGAACAACGCATTTCGAACCTGCAATCCGAAGCCGGCACCAGCCTTGACATCCTTTTGCGATTCGGGAGGGTGGAGAACGTTGTGCGCGATGCCGCGCTGGCATACGAAGCAGACCTGATCCTGATCGGGAGAGGCGTGATTCACGGCGTGCTTGGCCGGCTGCGTAGCGCGGCATATGGAATCATCCGTGAAGCTCCTTGCCCAGTGATCAGTATTTAAATGTGGCTTGCTTGCAGTTGTCCAGAGGGAGCTGCGCGGATGGTGAAGAGGAAGACATCCTCGAGTGTGAATATGCGCCGCCGGCAGGATCGGGACCTTCACGACGATTTCTGCCGGCGGCTGGCCGCCTTGGGTTTCCGCTGCAGTTCGCAGCCGCCTTGAATTGTTTCAAACGCGTCCAGCCGACCTGCCGGCAAGCGTTCGCAATCTGGCGTATCAGCTCCAAACACTCGGGCGCGCGAAACGCGTCAGGGTGGTGTTCAAGAGGACAAGAAGGGCGTCGTTCTGACGATGCGAGATAATGGCATGGGATTCGATCCGCAATCAGCCAAGCATAAAGGTGGGCTCGGCTTAATCAGCATGAAGCAACCCGTACGACTTGTGCCCGGTCAGATATCGATCCAGTCAGAATCTGGCCGCGGTTCCAGGCTCATCGTCACGGTACCGCACCCGGTCATCGGCTCATGAAACGGTCACGTGTTCTCCTGGCTGACGATCACGTACTGATATTGGAGGGTCTCCGGAAGATCCTCGAGCCGTTTCACGAGGTGGTAGGAGCCGTCAGCGATGGCAGATCCCTGGTCGATGCGGCCCTTCGCCTCAAGCCTGACCTGATTGTTCTGGATGTCACGATGCCGCTGCTCACCGGTGTCGATGCCGCTCGCCAGATCCACAAGCGTTTGCCTCGGACAAAGCTGCTATTTTTGACTGTCCATGCCAATCCAGCGTATCTCCGGGAAGCCTGGAGCGCTGGCGCTAGCGGGTACATTCTCAAGTCGTCCACTCGCGAACAAATCCTGGACGCGGTTACGAAGGCTTTGGCCGGGCAGACCTATATATCGCCCGGAATCGTCGCCGAAGACTTCGACCTGTCGCGGTGGCGAGGGGAAAAGGGCCTAGAGTCCGCTGCGGCACTCACTTCGCGCGAGAGGGAGATTCTTCGAACGCTTGCGGAGGGGCGAACCGCCAAAGAAGCCGGGGCCGCGCTGGGCATATCTCACAAGACCGTTGCGTTCCACAGAAATAACGTTAAACGAAAGCTTGGCGTGCGGAAAACCGTCGAACTGATCAAGCGCGCGATGGATGAGGGCTTGATTTAATGTGTCAGCGGCGTGAAATCTCAAGATTTCCATAGAAACCTAGTCTTTTGCCTAGCTCCCGCTTTGTGACGCCTCCCCTAGTATTGTTGCTAGGACCGGCAACATATAGCGAGCTTTCCCAAGTCAGTTCCCCTGCGGGGAGCCCGATTACACGTGTGTGCAGCGTCCAAACAGTTGAGATAGGAAGGACCACTATGGCCAACGTCGCTGTCGAGAAGTGTCGCGAATCAGGAACGCTCTCCGAAACCCTGTCGCAGAGAATGAACGCAATTACTGACGAGATCCGGCAACGAGCTTTTGACTTATTTGAGGGGCGCGGCCGGACAATCGGCATGGACCTGGGCGACTGGTTGCAAGCGGAGCGAGAAGTCGTATGGTCGCCGGCATCCGAATTGGTCGAGAAGAAAGACGATTTTTGCGCCCGCCTCGCTCTGCCTGGCTTTGACGCGAAAGACCTGGAGGTCACCGCGACTCCGAATGCGTTGATCATTCGGGCCGAGTCCACTCATACACACGAGGGTAAAGAAGGTGACGTGTGCTGGTGTGAGTTTTCTGGGAAGAAGCTGTTTCGACGGCTGGATCTGCCGTCGGAGATCGACGTCGACAAGGTGACAGCATCCTTGGACAAGGGAATTCTCGAGATCGATGCGCCGAAAGCCCTCAGCAAGGAACAACCGCTGCCGAAAGCGAAACCTGCGACAGCTTAGTAGTCAGCGACATGGGAAAGAGCCCGCGCAGCCCGCAACGAACAGCCAGTACGGCGAATCGTGAAAGCCTAAAGGCGGACGCCAGACCGGAAGAACGCTCACCGCTCCGCTGGGGAATTATCCTGGCGGGAGGCGACGGGGTCCGGCTGCGTAGCCTTACGCGCTTCATTTGTGGCGACGATCGTCCCAAGCAGTTTTGTCCGCTCCTCGGCGAAGACACGCTCCTGGCAAACGCGTGGGAACGCGCTGAGAGAAGCATCAGGGCTGAGCAAATACTGGTCGCGGTGACCCAGGCGCATCAGGACTATTATCTTGGGGACCTGGCGCACCGCCTCTGCCATCGGATCGTTCAGCCATCGAATCGGGGTACAGCTCCCGCGATTGTGTATAGCCTTCTGCGCATCGCACGAGCGGATCCAGATGCGACCGTAGCGATACTCCCCTGCGATCATTATTATTCCAACGAACGCTTGTTTACGCTGGCGCTGGAGTCGGCTTTCGAAACAGCGGAACTTCGATCTAAGTCAATCGTGTTGTTGGGAGCCCGGCCGAATGCTCCGGAAGTCGAATACGGATGGATCGAGGTCGGAGCAACGATAGACGGGAGCCTGTCCCACGTTCGAGGCTTCCACGAGAAGCCGTCGCTTCCTGTGGCGGAGTCTTTGCTCAACAGCGGCGGCCTGTGGAATAGCTTCGTTATGGCCGGGCGCGTAGATGCTTTTTTGGAAATGGCTCGGACAGCTGTTCCAGGCCTCGTAGAGCTCTTCGAATTAGCCACGCCAGGGTCACAGCGGAATGGCGAAACCCGGATTTCTGATGCGCTGTACGATCGGGTCTCACCTACAGACTTCTCGCGACAGATCTTATCGCCCGCCGCAAGGCGTCTGGTCACGCTCCGGCTCGAGAACATCGAGTGGCATGACCTGGGAGATCCCGAGCGCGTGCTTTCAACCCTGTTCAGCAGGAATACGGAGCTGCCGCCATGGGCGAAACGCTGGCAAGCCGCGAGAAAATCGGTGGCCAATTCCGCTCCACGTTCCCAGAGTGCAGTCGCAAGAGTCGGTGCCCCGCCTGGGGCAATTTCCCCAGTTCCGCCCGTCATTGTGTCGGATTTCTCAGCCAACAGCGTTCGTCAAGGACCCAAGCAACGATTCCGGCGCCACAACAGGGGCTGGTGGAACACGTTCTAGTTTGGCCGGTCTATATCGCTCTGGCTTTGAGCAATGTCTCGCTCCCCAAACAAAGCCCAGGCTCTGCCGGAGTTCAGTCACGCTAAACGGAACGGGGATCGAATGGAAAGCACCTGCGTCGGCCATCTGAGGCCAGTCAATATTGTCTGCAAAACCATGGCAGAGAATAGGTAACGCTCTTGGAAAGGCATTCAAGGTGGACCTTAGGGCCTCATCCCATGGAAGGCCCATACTACTCGGGCTAAAGAGCACAGCCACTACATCGTCAGGCAGGTTAGGGGAACTTCGCAGGGTGTCAATCTCCTGGAACGACAATCCAAACTCCGACTCCAGGCAATCCAGCACCAGGCGCTCGATGGGTAGACTTCCGACAAGAACCACAGTTCCGTCTGACATATACGATTTCTCGGCAATTTGGATGCCCATCCAGGGCGACGAATTCGGAGTGCTGGTGACGCGCTCTGGCAAGGAACGACGACAATGGTTCTAGCGCGTCAGTGGTTATGAAGATGTCAGAGCTTTTAATCGTCGTCTGTTTGGCGCTAGCCATGACACCTGCGTGTCTCGTGCGGCGACGAACTCTCACATCTCCGGCTAAACGGCCGACTAGCCCTATGTTGGCCGCGAACAAGGAGCAACTGATCCAGCGTGTTCACGAACTTTCGGACCCGATCCGGTCGTATATGATGCGGGCCGATCTGTCGCCATCGGTCCTTGACAGGTCCAAAGGAGTCGCGGCCGATTATGCCACTGTTGGCGCGCACATAGTATTCCGGAGACCAGATGACATCCGCATCCTGGGGCAAGATCCGATGTTCGGCAGCACAATTTTCGACATGGTTTCCACCGGCAGTGAGTTTCGCGTCTCGATACCACCCAAGAATCGATTTGTTATCGGCCACAGCGGTACCCCAGGAACATCGGGAAACAAATTGGAGAATCTCCGTCCCGACGCGCTTCTGACGTCTTTGATGATCTACCCGCCAGATTCCAAGACTGACTTAGCGCTCATTGAGAGTGACCCTGAACGGGCTTTGTATATCTTGTTGGTCATCCGGCACGATCAGGCGGAACCTGCGCTCGCTCGCCAAATCTATTTTGACGGCCGCACCCTGCGAGTTTCTCGGCAAAAGACGTTCGACGCATCCGGCAGGCTCGTCAGTGATACGAGGTATTCTGACTGGAAAAGTTACGATGGCGTGTCTTTTCCATCTGGAATTGACATCCAGCGTCCGAAGGACAACTACGAGGTGCACTTGAGCGTCGTGACGATGAGGATCAACTCGCCCGACGTGACGGCGGAGAAGTTCATTCTAAAACCCTCGCCGGATATGCAGGTTCAAGAGTTGAAGTAGAAATGCGGCGATTGCGTCCGAGAGCCAGCTATTCAGCGTATTCTGGCGCCGGCGTTCGCTCCGGTTTCTTCTCGCGCTCTTCGGTGAGCGTCGCTTCGGTCAACAGCAAGGTGCTGGCAACCGAGACTGCGTTTTCGAGCGCCACGCGGACCACTTTGGTCGCGTCGATGATGCCCGCCTCGATCAAGTCCACGTACTTGCAAGTGGAGGCGTCCAGACCGGAGCTGCCTTTGCCGGATTGCATGCGATCCACCACCACTCCGCCGTCCAACCCCGAGTTTTCGGCAATCTGACGCGTGGGCGCTTCGAGCGCCTTCTTGAGAATCCGCAAACCGGTCTTTTCGTCCTCTTGGGCCTTAGCTTCTTCAGCATCCACGGCACTGATCGCGCGCAGTAAAGCCAATCCGGCCCCTGGCAGCACTCCTTCGGCGATGGCCGCTTTGGTGGCGCTGATGGCGTCCTCGAAAGCTTCTTTCAGCTTCTTGGCCTCGGATTCCGAAGGAGCGCCGACTCGAATGACGGCAACTCCGCCCGTCAACTTCGCCAGCCGCTCCCGCAGTTTCTCCTTGTCGTAGTCGGAGGTAGTCTCCTCAATTTGCTTGCGCAGCTCGCGGCAACGGCCCTCGATCGCAGATTTCTCTCCAGCGCCGCCCACGATGGTCGTCGTATCCTTGTCCATCACCACGCGCTTGGCTTTGCCGAGCTGTTCCATGGTGACGTTTTCGAGCTTGATACCCAACTCTTCGGCGATCAGCTGACCCCCGGTCAGAATGGCGATATCTTGCAGCATCGCTTTGCGCCGGTCGCCAAACCCCGGAGCTTTTACAGCGGCGCACGGGAAGGTTCCGCGAATCTTGTTCAGAACCAGCGTGGCGAGCGCCTCCGCTTCGACGTCTTCAGAGATAATCAGCAATGGTTTACCGGCCCGAACCACTTGCTCCAGCAGCGGCAACAGGTCCTTCACGTTGCTGATCTTCTTTTCGTGCAGCAGGATGAGCGGATCGTCCAGAGCGGCCTTCATTGCTTCAGGGTCCGTCACAAAGTAGGGCGAGATGAAGCCGCGGTCAAACTGCATGCCCTCGACAATCTCGAGCACGGTTTCGGTGGTCTTAGATTCTTCCACTGTGATGGCGCCTTCCGCTCCAACCTTTTCGACCGCTTCGGCCACCATATCGCCGATGACTGAGTTATTGTGCGCAGAAATCGCCGCAACCTGCGCTTTTTCACGCTTACTGGTAACCGGGCGGGACAAGGCCCGAAGCGAATCCACCGCCGCTTTCAACCCGCGAGTGAGTCCGCGCTTCAGGTCGACGGCGCTTGCGCCCGCTGCCACATTGCGAACTCCTTCGGTCAGAATAGCGTGCGCGAGTAAGGTGGACGTGGTGGTCCCGTCGCCAACGGCTTCTCCGGTCCGCTCGGCCGCTTCACGAATCATTTGCGCGCCGAGGTTCTCCTCCGGATCCTTGAGCTCCACTTCCTTGGCGATAGTGACGCCGTCGTCGCAGACAATCGGCCGGCCGAACTTCTTCTCGATCAATACACACTTGGACTTCGGCCCTAGCGTGACCCGCACTGCGTCCGCCAGAACATTGGCGCCTCGCAAGATGCTTTGCCGCGCTTCGGCGCGAAACTGAAACTGTTTGGCTGGCATAGTATGCCTCCAGCTACTGCAGTGCAAACGCAATGCCATGAAACAGCGAGAAGTTCAAGATACGGGCTGCGGAGCTGGCGCCGGCGATGGCGTGAGATCCGGTTGGTAATACCGCTGGCATTCTTGTTCCCGGCCTCGAACGATGCGCTTTCGGGCCAGAACGCCTCGGTGAGATGTGATCACGGTGGCTTGGCGTTCATCGAGTCCGCCATCGTAGTAGAGGACTACCCAATCGCCGACTCGCCCAAGTTCGTGCGCGTGTGCCGTGTTTGAATAGAGAGCGGTGTAATTGCGATCGCCACGATGCGTGTGCAGGATTGGGAGCCATGCATCGCCCGTGGGGTTGAAGCGCCGCGGCGCGATTTTGGGCAATTCGCCAGAGGCCGCTTTCTCGCGGTACTCGCGGTCTACATCGAGTAGTTCTCCCACCGGCGGCTGGTCTGGCTCGTGGACGTATCCAGCTTGACGCACTCGGCCCAGGCGCATGGACAAGGTATCGATGATCCCCGCAAGTTTTTTCTTGCCAATGCCGCCGATGTCGGCCAAGCGTCCGTCGTGGGCGGCCGCCTCCAAATCCGCCAGTGAGTCGATGCCCAACTCTCGATGGAGACGCTCAGCCAAAGCAGCTCCGATGCCGGGGACCGATTCGAGCAGCGCCACGGGATCCGTTTCGCCGCGCAATCGATCCAGCATCGGCAAGCGGCCGGTGGTAACCAAAGTCCGAAGCGTGGCCGCCAGGCGTTCGCCGACGCCGGTAACGGCGCGTAGACCCGCGTCGCCTTGCTCCTTCCAGATCGCCGTCAGCGGCTTCGGTAAGCGCCTAACCCCCTCCGCAGCCCGGCGATAGGCATGAACACGGAACGGATTTGCCCGCTGCGTTTCCAGAAGATCAGCCACCTCCTCCAGGCGGCGAGCGATTTCGATGTTCTGCATTATTGCAATGCTTTCGTGCATTCGGGGTGCCGTCCGGTTCGCGCATTGGCTGCCAAGTTGCTCCCGTTGTAGAGGAAGGTGACGGAAATGACCAATACAACTCTGCCTATCGTTACGGACTTGGTTCACGATGCGGCCTGGCCCTTGATCGGCGCCGCTGCGGACTACGATCGGCTGCTCGATTTCATCGGCGATGCACAATTCGTTCTGCTCGGCGAGGCATCGCATGGTACGCACGAGTTCTATCGGCATCGCGCTCAGATCACCAAACGCCTCATTCAGGAAAAAGGCTTTACCGTGGTCGCGGTGGAGGCGGATTGGCCGGATGCTTATCGAGTGAATCGATATGTTCGCGCTGCCAGTAATGACGCCGACGCGGTCCAAGCGCTGGCCGGGTTCAAACGCTTTCCCGCATGGATGTGGCGCAATGCGGACGTGCTGGATTTTGTCGGATGGCTGCGCGCCTATAACGACTCGCTTCCCGCCAGCGGCCGAAAGACGGGCTTCTACGGGCTCGATCTTTACAGCTTGCATGCTTCCATCGAGGAAGTTCTAAATTACCTGGACAAAGTGGACCCGGAGGGCGCTCAGCGGGCGCGCCGCCGCTACGCGTGCTTTGAAAACTTTGGGGAGGACCCCCAGGAATACGGGTATGCCGCCGGGCTCGGATTGAGCCACACGTGTGAAGCGGAAGTCATCAACCAGTTGATCGACCTCCAAAGGCGTGCCGCGGAATACGCGCGCCGTGACGGTCGCATCGCCGCGGATGATTTCTTCTACGCCGAGCAGAACGCGCGACTAGTCAAGAACGCGGAACAATACTATCGCACGATGTTTCGGGGGCGGATCTCCTCCTGGAATCTCCGCGATGCGCATATGGCGGAGACCCTGGACTCTCTGGTAGAACACTTCGCTCTCCAAGGTCATCGGCCTAAGGTCGTATTGTGGGCGCATAATTCACACCTCGGCGACGCGCGCGCCACCGAAATGGGCCGACAGGGCGAGTGGAACGTCGGCCAACTGGTCCGCGAAAGGCATGGCCGTGAAGCGGTCCTGATCGGCTTTACTACCTACTCCGGGACAGTCACAGCCGCTTCCGATTGGGGCGGGGCAGCGGAGCGGAAAAGAGTTCGTCCGGCAATGCCGGGTAGTTGCGAGTGGCTGTTTCACGAGTTGCGGATTCCGTCGTTTCTGCTCACGCTTTCGCGCGGCACACCAGTCTCTAAGGGCCTCAGCGAGACGATGTGGGAGCGGGCAATCGGCGTTATCTACCGGCCGGAGTCCGAACTCGCCAGCCATTACTTCCATGCACGCCTGTCCGATCAGTTCGACGCGGTCATTCACGTCGACCAGACTCGCGCGGTAGAACCACTGGAGCCAACCTCGGAATGGGGCCTCGGTGAACCGGCGGAAACGTTTCCTTCCGGAGTGTAGGACAAATGCGTAAATCGGATCAGGCAGCCTGAGCTGTAAACCGGTCGAGCGCCAACCGGGCGGCGTTCTCCCCGGGGATGAATCGGGAGATCGGTGTTGCGAAGAGCCGAGCAATAGCGAGCTGACTTCCCAAACATCGGAGCCGATGACGAAGTCCGCAGGAGGTGCAGTGGCTTCGGGAGGCGCAAGGCGCACTTACTCATTGGCCCGCCGGAACATAGACTCTGTTGGCCCCCACGAGCTCCGCATTCGGCACCTCCGTGGTAAGCCGGACCGATTGGAAGCCGGCCTTGTTTCCTGGCTTGACAAGGAACGTCACGACGTATTGATGAGAGAGGTGCTCGCCCAGTTCCGATAGATAAGGCGCAAAAGAAACCAGCGGCCCGAATCCGAGCATGTACGACTCCCCGCCCGTTTCTTCCGCGATCTGCGCGATGTGATTCTGGCCCCAGTTCATCCGCCAAAAACTGTGGCCTCCATGACCGGCCGCCGGCGCGTAAATCGCGTATACAATGACCCCTGCGCGCTGAGCGTGTTCAATGGCGGCGTCCAAGTAGGGATCGGCCACTCCACCGCCTAACGGATCAATGCCGCTCGTCACCAGAAGAACTTCGTGACGTGCCGGGCTAGCCGGCCACCGTTTGATCAGATCGCTGAGAGAGAGAAATGGACTCGGCATCACGCCGGGATAGCCGAGTGGCAGCCGCAGACCTTGGGCTGCCTTTGCATGATCGGCCGTGAGCGCGGCGGTGAACTCCACCGTGCCGTTCCGCATGTAACCGATTCCGATGGATGTCTCGGCGGGCTGATTCTCAATGAACTGCTTCAAATCTCCCAATTGTGACCCCAGGCTCACGCTGGAGGCGTCGTCGATCAGAATGTAGAGTTCAAGCGGCGGGCGCGGATCCAAATCCGTGACCCGAAGGCGCTCTTTCTTCTGAAACACCATGACGTCCCCTGGCTTCATGACAGGAACCTCTTTACCATGGCGTGCCTCGACGGTCACGGTCAGTTGAATTGGCGTCGCAGGCGGGGGGGCATCTTCTCGGGCTATTAGGAGCATGCCGACCAGTGCCAAGCCTGCTGCTATCAGATGTAAGTTGCGCATATACATTTACCTCCAGCGGGGCACAAAGTACAGTGCATCTGCCGCACCATAGGCCCCAGGGCTTAGTGGTCGGCCACATGCATGAAAACAGGCAGATGGAACGCAAACAGCAACATCGCTGGGTATTTACCGTTGTCAACATAATGCTGCTCTTGCTGGCGTTTCATTTCGTTCTGAAGCTGTTCCCCATCGAAGCGCCCAAGCCCGTGTCCTACAGCGACTTCCTGGCTGAACTTCGCTCCGGCAAACTGAGCGACGTCCAAGTCACCGAGCGCGAACTGATCGGCGTTCGCAAAGACGATTCAACCCACCCCACTCCGGCCGGCGAACGTACGATCACCGCGACGCGGTTGCCCGGCGTCGATGAATCCTTGCTTTTAAAGGAATTAGAAGCGCAGCAAGTGAAGTTCGGGGGGCACATCGAAAATCCTTCGTGGATCTGGAATGCCCTGGTTTGGCTGGTTCCCTTCGCGTTCATTGCGTTGATTTACGGAGTTGGGATGCGCCGCATCGCGCAGGTGAAGGGGCCGCTGACTTTCGGCAAGAATCAGGCCAAGATTTACGATCAGTCCAGCCGCGTTCAAGTGACTTTTCAAGACGTAGCGGGGGTGGACGAAGCCAAGCTGGAGTTGGAAGAGATTGTCGACTTCCTTCGGCAGCCGGCGAAATATCAGAAGCTCGGTGGCCGCATTCCCAAGGGAGTGCTGCTAGTAGGGCCTCCGGGGACCGGAAAGACTCTGCTTGCCAAGGCCGTTGCCGGCCAAGCCGGCGTATCGTTCTTCTCTATCTCGGGCTCGGAGTTTGTAGAGATGTTCGTCGGCGTGGGCGCGGCACGCGTTCGCGACCTGTTCGAGCAGGCCAAGAAAAAGGCGCCTTGCATCGTGTTCATCGACGAACTGGATGCTATCGGCAAGTCGCGCACATCGGGCAGGGGAATCGGGTTCAGCAACGAAGAGCGAGAGCAGACTCTAAATCAATTGCTAGCTGAAATGGATGGTTTCGACAGTTCGGAAGGCGTGATCATCATGGCCGCCACCAACACGCCCGAGGTCCTGGACGCAGCCCTGCTTCGCGCCGGGCGCTTTGACCGCCAAGTGCTGGTCGACCGCCCGGATTTGAAAGATCGCGTGGATATCCTCAAAGTGCATGCGCGCAAGATTCACATGGCTGGCGACGTCAATTTGGAAACCATCGCTGCCCGGACGC
Organism: Bryobacterales bacterium; assembly: GCA_963735145.1. Classification (GTDB taxonomy): domain Bacteria; phylum Acidobacteriota; class Terriglobia; order Bryobacterales; family Bryobacteraceae; genus Palsa-89. The sequence continues at coordinate 1,266,855 of CAVTJS010000005.1, forward strand.
CGGGCATGGTGGGCGCCGATCTGGCCAACATCGTAAACGAGGCCGCGCTGCTGGCGGTGCGGCGCGGCGCCGAGAGCGTTCAGTTACGCGATCTGGAGCAAGCCGCCGATCGCGTTACGCTGGGCTTGGAAAAGAAGAGCCGTGTCATGACGCCGGAGGAGAAGGAGCGTGTGGCGGTTCATGAAGCCGGCCATGCCTTGGTGGCACTTTCGGTGAAACACGCCGATCCATTGCATCGCGTCTCCATCATTCCGCGATCGATTGGCGCGCTGGGCTACACCCTGCAGTTGCCGACCCAAGAGCGCTACCTGATGACAGAGCCGGAACTCGAAGATCAGATCGCGGTCCTCATGGGCGGACGCGCGGCCGAGGAGATTCAGTATGGCGGTGTGATTTCGACCGGAGCGGCGGACGATCTGGAGCGCGCTTCCGCTTTAGTCCGGCAAATGGTGACCCGGTTCGGCATGAGCGATCCACTGGGAAAGATGACCTATGGTCAGCCGGTAGCCTCTCCGTTCTTGAAGTCCCCATTTGAAACGGAAGCACGCAACTATAGCGAACGCACCGCGGAGACAATCGACTCCGAATCGCGACGCATCCTGGATGACAATTACGAACGGGTCATGGGCATTCTGTTGAAGAATCGCGAGCCGCTCATGCGAATTTCGCACGAGCTGATGCGCAAAGAGACACTCGAGCGGGCCGAACTGGATCGATTGTTGACAGCGGGGGCGCCAGAGGGCGCACAAGCGCTTCATGGAGGTGTGCAATGCCGATAGGTGATGTTTGCATGTGCGACGTCGTTGTCGCAGGCAGGGAAACGACGGTTCGGGAAGCAGCCAGGTTGATGACCGAGAACCACGTGGGCAGTCTCGTCGTGGTAGAGGACATCGGCGGACGGCGGGTTCCGGTCGGAATCATTACGGATCGGGACATTGTCCGAAATGTGGTCGCCGAAGGTCTGGATGCGTCGGTCTTTACCCTCGGTGACCTGGGAGCGCGGCAGTTGGTCACCACCGCGGAAGATCAGGGCATCTATGAATGCATGCAACAGATGCGGATCAACGGCATCCGCCGGATGCCCGTCGTCGACCTAAAGGGCGCTTTGGTAGGGATCATCTCGCTTGACGACTTGATCCAATTGCTCGCCGAGGAAATGAGTGAATTGGCCAAGGTAATTGTACGAGAACAGGCTCGCGAGACGGTGCTGAGAGGCTGGTTTGAACACTCGCATTGACATGCTCGCGTCAGGCCTGCGGTGGTCGATCACGTCCAACGTCGTCTCGCGCATAATGTTGTGGAAGCGGAAACCTAACCTGGATCGAAGGTGCTGTTATGCAACCAGATCTCCCATATCGAAATCGTTCGGAAGCAGGCCGGCTGTTGGCGAGGGAACTCGTCCATTACAAATCGAGGGCGGATGTAGTGGTCTTAGGGCTCACGCGCGGCGGGGTTCCTGTGGCGGCGGAAGTCGCGAGTACGCTTCACGCCCCGCTGGACGTCGTGGTGGTTCGCAAGCTCGGTGTTCCCTTCCAGCCCGAACTGGCAATGGGGGCAATCGCCGGAGACGATACCCAGGTGCTCGACAAGCAACTGGTTCACGCCCTTGATTTGACTGATAACGATATTGAGAGCGTTATCATCCGAGAGCGGGCTGAACTGGAACGCCGCGAACGCCTCTATCGCGGAGCCCGGTCCCCGCTCGACTTGAAGGGCCATACGGCCATTCTGGTCGACGATGGGTTGGCGACGGGTTCAACGATGCTTGCCGCTGTAGCCTACGTCAGAAAGCGGCTGGCAAAACGGATCGTGATGGCAGTTCCGGTGGCGTCTGTGGAAGCTCTTGAGAAATTGCGTAAGAAGGTCGACGAACGCATCTGTCTGGCCACGCCCGATCCATTCTTTTCCGTCGGCGATTGGTATTGGAATTTCCTGCCGACGGAGGATACTGAAGTCCTGAAACTCCTGGAAGAGAACGCCGAACGGACCGCTACCGTGTCCACGTGACGGTCGTTACGATCGGACTGGGAGAGCCTAATTGCCAGCTCCTTCGCAGGCTCGCGCGCCGAGCAGCCAGATTTTGCTGTCCCGACGGACCGCGCGATGGCGAAGCGCTGGATGGGCACCAACACCGGCGCGAACAGCGTCCCGGCAGCCGGGGATTCGCTGATCCCACCGTCGTCCAATCAGAATCTCGGCGTGCTGTTCCACTTGAGGTTGAACGCGCAACACATCGGCGGGCAGCCCGGATTCTCAAACACTGATCACCGGGCAGGGAGCCTCGCGGATAATCTCATAGGCGCTGCTCCGCAAGCGGCCCAATGCCGTTTGAATCAGCCCACGTCCGATTACAACAATATCGGCGCAGTGGCCGATGGCTGCATCATGAACCACGCGGCCCGCATCGCCGCCGTGCATGCAGACTTCGAAATCGGTGCCGGCTTCGGCTTGCAGCTTTTCGATCCGCTTGCGAGCGACGCTGTAGAGAAACTCCCGCAGAGTCGGATCGTCTTCGCAGCCTTCGGCGCCCAGCACCGCATGCACCAGCCGCAACTCCAGCTTTTGCTCCGATGCAAACTCGGCGGCCCACTTCAGAGCGGGCACATCACGGGGATCGCCTTCCATTGCATATAGCATCCGGGTCCAACGATCTGGTGGATGGGCCGCAATTTCATCGGCATGCACGCCGGTCCACACCGGCACCGCCGTGTCGTGCAGTACCTTGGCCGTTACGGAACCGAGGAGCAAGCGGCGGAATCGGCCCCGCCCGCTGCTCGGCATCATGATGAGGTCGACCTGGTGATCCCGGGCGTAATCGACAATCGCGGTGGCAGGGTCGCCTTCGGCGGATTCAGCCCGTACCTGCGTGCCAGAAAACTCGTGAGCACAAAAAGCGTCCAGCGCGATCTTGCCGTTCTCCCGCAGCCGGTCCGCGCCCATTAAAGTTGCCCACGCGGCCGCTTCCGGAGGTGCGATGCCTACTGCCGGAGGCAGGTCGACCACGTGCAGGACCGTCAGTTCAGAACCAAACCGCTTCACCATGGTTTGAACCGCAGGAACGGCCGCGGCGCTGCGCGACGAAAAGTCAACTGGAAACAGAATGCGCTCGAACGCGATCATAATTGCCCTCCTGGTTCTCCGCCCGCTTTATCGCGCCTGAAACACCGGTACCAGACTCACGATCAGCTCGTTATCGACCTCCCCTACTCCCGGCGACGCCCAAGCCGCGCGCTCCGCCTCGTCGCGCTCGATCCAGGATTGTACGTTACCGCTGAGAATCACGCGGTCGCCGCGCACTTCCACGACAATGCGCTCGGCGTCCAGTCGCGCGTTGCGGATGAGCGCCGCTTGGATCTGACTCTTGACAGCCACCTGCTCGGCGATCGGCTTCACCACGATATGGTTATTGACGTCTCTCACGCCTGCCAGATAGCGGACCGAGCGATCCGCGGATTGCCGCTGATAATTCCAGTTGACCGCGCCTTCCAGCGTGACGCGGCCCTTGTCCACGAACACCTGGATCTTGGCGTTCGCCAGCAAGGTGTTCCACGCGATGGCATCCGCGGCGGCGCGAGCGATTTCTTGATCGCTTCGGGAATTGAAGGCGGGCAGCGCTACGTCCAATTCACAAGCCACCGCTTTCACGCCACGGATCAGTCCAGCGGCCTTTTCCGCCACGTGTTTTTCCGGATAGCTCGGAACCGACCCAGTCAGGGTTACGATTCCATCCTTAACCGAAACATTGATCGCTCGGGGATCCAGCGACGGCTCCCAGTCGAGCGCTTCCTTGACTTCTATCCTGAGATCCATGTCATTCATATGTGTTCCTCATTTCCGCGCTGCGTGATTCTACGCTAGGTACCAACATGACCTGCGGTCTTTGCCGCTGAGTTTGCAACTGGAGAGCGTCTACGCAAGGCATTTACGGTCGAAACCAGGCGAACCCGTCTTTTCCTTTTGGATAACTGCAAACCGCTTGCCAAGTCCGGCCTTGGCAAAAAGTATCTAGCGGTCAGGACTGCGAACCGGCTCCAGCGGAGAAACCGATTCAGGCTCCAGAAGGCCGAGCCGGGCGGGACGCACGTCGGATCTCTGCGGTTCAGCGGAGACTTTTCGCAAGCTTTCCAGCTCGCTTTGATCGAGCGGCCGCCCCGGATGAGAGGCCAGAGCCGGTTGTCTCTGGTGAAAGGGAACCAGCCGGGGAGCAGGGTCCCGCCGAGTAACCACAGTCAGATCCGGGCCTATCTGGGGTGGCTCAAGGACAAAGCGATCCCTGCGCGGCGACAAGCTTAATTCAACTGGCGCGAGGAGAGGCGCCGCGCCAATCAAGGGTGCCTGGACTGCCTGCCGCCGCGAGATATTCACCGCGGCGTCTGCGACGGGCCGTCCTCCCAGAAACGCATCGCGCGGCAGGCCCGTCAGCGCACCGGCCACCATCCGATTCGCGTAGCTTCCGCGCTTGTTTCCCGTGTTGATATTTGCGAGATAAGACGGGCTGCAGTGGTAGGGAGGAACGTATACTTCGCCTGGGCCGATTGGAAACCAAGCAACTCTGGAGCGGCCGATATTCACAAACACCGCCAGCGCCGGCGCGTAGATGGGACGACAATCGCGTGGGCCGGGAATCCAGCTCCATCCGCCGTTCAAGAAGACCCAACGGCCGTAGTGAAAGGGAGCGAAGCCCCAGGGTGCATCGTCGATCCAAGTCCAGCCCCAGAGTTCCACCCATGTCCAGTGCCCAAATCTGTACGGCGCCCAGCCGGCGGGCAAGGCGCGCGGAGTCCACACAGCTCCCCACGATGCGACTTCGCGCCAAACGCCGAATTCATCCAGATCGGAGTATCCAATCGTTTCAGGAGCGACATATTGGGCGGACGCGGAGGTGTCTTCGCGATGGTCGCGCAGTCGGCAGAATTCATCGAGCTCATCCGGAGCAGGCGCGGCTGCGAGCCCCCACTCCATCGGATCCGCTCCCGCGAGGTTGGCGCGCTGTCGCGCATGGAGCGTGAACTCGATTCGCGTGCCGGAAACCTCCGCATCGCCGGTTCGGACGGTCACAAAGGTGGAATCCATCAAGGGTTCGATATCGAGCCGATATTGGCCCGGCTGCAGGAAGGTGACGGCGACGTTGGGCGTGTCGATCTCCAATGCTTCGACAGGCGCCAGGCGTCGCACGGTCACGCTGATGACGCCCCGACTGACCCTGGCCTGAACCGTGCGGTCATCGAAGGTCAGAAAATCGAGCTGGGTTCGGGAATCCATCCGGATAGCCGCCGATCCAAAATGGAGCTCTGCGCGCGCTGCTCCATTTGTCCACAACGCGTCCCCTTCAGCGAGAGGGCGGTTCAGCTCGGCTCGCGCCCAGGTCTGGGTTCCCGCGGCCTGAAACGAGACGGAGCCTTCGAGGTAGCTGATGCGAACCACGCGCGAAGGCGGCTCCTGTGTGCTGGCAACAGGCGGTAAGGGCAGTGCCGCGGTCGCCACTCGAGATGGGCTTGACCGTTGCAGCACGGGGACCATTTCGCAAGCGTCCGTGAAAAGCATTGCCAGCGAAAAGACCAGCGTAAGTAGATGCTTTTGGAACACGGCTGTAGCCTATTCGGGAACGCGCACCAGCAATACCGAGCAGGAAGCATTCCAGGCAACCTTGTTTGCGACACTGCCGAGCACCTGATGCTTCATATCGGTGGCGTCGGTAGCGCCAACAACAACCAAGTCGTAATCACCTTGGTCGGCCGCGTTCAGGATTTCATTGGCGGGAATGCCCTCGCGAACTAAGGAGGTCACGCCCGAGTGCATCGGCAGGATCTTCGCGCGGGCTTGCGCCAGTAGCGCATCCGCCTCCAGCCGAAGCTCAAGCTTCACTTGATCTGCTCCCTCCTGTGGCACGTCATTCTCGTCCTCCGGTAGCCACAAGGTCTGGAGAACATGTAGCAGCGTGACGTCCGCCGATTCCAGATCGAAGAACGACGCCAGCTTATCCAGCGCCTGCTCGGAGCCGTCCGACCCGTCTACCGGAACCAGAATTCGAGCCTGTCGGTCTCTGGGAGGTGCGCGTCCGATCAGGACACATCCGGATGCGTGTTCCGCCAGACGACTGGCAACGGGTCCCAGCCCTCCTGGGGAGTGCTCGTCGCATCCCTTCGCACCCAAGACCGTGATGTCATAATTCTTCGCTTCATGCAAAATCACTCGCGCTGGTGAGCCAGTCCGGCAGAGCGTGGACGCGATAATTCCTTCCTCCCTCAAGATCCGCCGGGCTTCTTGTAGAATTTGTTTTGTGCGCCGCGCCACGCGATCTTGCAGTTCGGGCCGTGCTGTCTCCGGCACCACATACAGCACATCCGTCTCACGGTCCTGACGCGCCAACAGGCGGCTGGCGGTCCGTATGGCGTCCTTTGACTCATTCGATCCATCGGTCGTCAGTAGCACTCGCATATAGCCTCGCTATAAGAACCAAGTCATCATCGGAAGTGTCCGGGGGGCGCGAAGCCATGCCCGTACGGATAATGAAATTCTCCAAACCGATGAGGATAGCCGGGATAAAAAAGGAACGGAGAGTAATAAACCGCGATCGGCGAGTAGAAGCCCCAACCGAATGGGCCGTAGAAAATTCCTTCCGCGGGAACAAACGTATATGCACCGAACCAAGGATCCCAGTACCAACCGACTCCGCACCAGCCGGGGCCATACCAGCCGGGTCCCGGACCAATGTAGCCGCGAGCGGCCGAGACGCTGGCTTCTGAGAGGAATCCTGACCGCAAACCGCTCCAGCGATACAGCTCGTCTTCAAACTGCCTAGGCTCAAAGCTTAGAGACTTCGGCTTCGCATCGGTGTTTAACGCAACTTCGCGTCTTTCCGTCAACGTGACCTTTTGATTTCGTGCGTAAACCTCCGCCTTGCCTTTGAACACACGCACCTGCTCATGATCCGCATCGAAATCATACAGACCTCTCTGCAGCAACTTCGTGCTCGCACCCTTTTGATCGATTCGGATATCGTTTTCCTTGCGAATTTGAATTACTTCCACCAGCGCGCGGCCCGTTTTCAATTCCACCTTGGTGTTCGCTAAATCCGGCGATACCATCTTCACCGAGCTGTTCTCGGCAACCCTCAGAAAAACGCCTGGCGTGAGCAGGATCTCCACTTTTCCGGCCTGGGTTGTGAGAAGTTGATCTTTCTCGAGCACCACGGCGCCGACCGCGTCGGGAGTCAATGAATTTCTTCCGATGAAAGCTTGCCCTTCCACGTAGTTGATGCTGCCCGGCCGTGGCGGGCCCGCTTTTTGGCACCAGGCAGGCACGGCTAGAATCAATATCCAGAACGAATGCTTGATGAGTGTTACAAAAGGCGTATTCATAAATTTTGCTTCTCTCAAACTTGTTTAAGTGCAGTTAAGCCCAGAGCCGCGCTTAACGTCTTCCACCCAGGCTGGGTCCACACTGGATACAGCATTCTTACCGCCATTTAGTAGCAACGTTTGCCCTGTGGAATTGATAAGATCGGCCGGTGCAGTCGGAAAGTGAGTGATTTGCCTCAAGCCGTCTGCGCACTTTCGACGGTGCAAGACAACGCAGGATCGACGAAAGCGAATCAGTGACAGCAAGTTTAGGGCCCAGGGTGATCGTCTGAGTTCCAATCAGCCCATCCGGCTCTGATTGAAGGGCATCTGACTGCAGGGAAACAACGTGCTGAAAGGGTTCGATCGTCACTCGACGCTCTTCGCGATTGCGAGTCGACCTGGCGCAAGCACGTGAGCTGGCGCTTACTCACCGGGTGCTTCGAGGTCACGTCCCCTTCGGAAGGAGATCCGTCTTGGGGCGCAATGATTCATCTCCGCACGCGGGCCCGTGGACGTTACGTTCACCCTCACGAGCAAGCGATTCGTTCGGCCATCGATCGTGCGCAAGCAGCGGGAGGTAGACATAGTTGTACAACCCGTGGATTTGGAGAAAGCGCTGGTGTTCGGCCCAAATGCCCGACTTGAGGGAATTTAAGTGGTGCGCCCGGAGTGATTCGAACACCCGACCTTCTGGTTCGTAGCTAGCGGACCTTCCCTAACTCCTTGATTATAGAGCAAATATTTATGCAAGAAAATTCAATTTAAGCACCAAAAATACGCCTGTGGGTGGGCAACTGGGTGGGGTGTTTTTCGTCGGCTCTGACCTTCTGGCTTTTGCATAGAAGGTCAGTCCCGAACGCTGCGGAAGCGCACCGCTACGGGTCACGCTTCCCCGAACGTGGTCGGCGAAGGGCCGCCAAGACCTCGGCACGATTGCGAACGACGACACTACCAGCGGCGGCGTTTGCCAGGTACACTGCAACGTTTCGGCCGACGCCTGTCGCGGATGGAAAAACGACACTTTCGATATCTTCTGAAATCCAGATGGCCGCCAATTCCTGCGAGGCATCATACCCCGGCCTACGCAGACAGAGACGAACGACGTTTGCCAGCTCCGATGGAAGCGTCGCGGCAAGATCAAGGTTTCGATTCGTCGCCACAGAGAGGACATAAGTCATCCGTGGGTACGCCCCGACACTGATCTGGCTTCGGCCACCCAAAGCACTCTTGCGGCTCGTCACTTCACGCAGCGCGGTCTCCTCTTCGAGGCTCGCATACACAGCTCTCACGCCTAATGGCACAAAGCGGCCGCCGTGAAGCCGAGTCCCATCGCCACTGATAACATCGTCAGGATGAAAATACCGGAATGCTACGGACCGGAAGAAATCGCCCTTGAGAGAAGTGGCTCCTGCGATCAATACCCCAAGCTGCTTGCGCGCAGCGCGTCCTAGCCTCAAGCTGGTTCACCGGCCTGAAGGCGCCGAAATTCGACGATGATGTCGCGAGCTTTCCCTTCTTTCAGAAGCTCGATCGGACGCTGTCCTGCGAAGGCATCGCTCTCCGATCGCAGCCAAGCTGGAATATCCGAGCCCTTAATCGACTCCTTCAGAATGGTCCAAAGCTCTTCAAGATCCCGCAGCTGGCGCGGGCTCCCGGCTACTCCGGCCCGCTCCCAGTTCTGCACGGTTCGCAGGCTCACACCAAGGGCATGGCCCAGTTCGGTTTGGGTCAATCCAAAATGTTCCCGCAACTGCCGAGCGCGAGTTGCTGAAGACGCGCTGTCGTTTTCTGAACCGGAAGATCTCGAATGGCGCAGCATTGAGGCTGCCGCGGTTTTCGCGTCAAACACGACGCTCGTGTGACTGGGACGCGTCTCCCCGACGAGTTTACCGAGTTGGGCGGCCCCCTCCGGCGCAAGGCGATTTGCATAATAGATCACCACATCGGGGCTGGCCGGCTTCAGAGTCTGGAGAAGCGAGCGCAGACGATGGTAGTCCGTGTTGGTCAAGAACACGAGCAGGGGTTGAACCGGCGCTCGGCGCCGTAGGGCCTCAAAACTCTTCAGTTCAGCATTGCCGAGCGCCCTCTGCGCAAAGCGGCTCGCCTGCTGCCAACTGCCGGGTTCAGCACACACTACAATGCTTGCCATAATCTCCTCTGATCCATTATACGCAATATTGCATGTATAGAGCGCAGGATTGCGTATCTCCTATTAGCACTTCGGACAGCTTCGACTGCCATCTTGAGCCGCCTTTTTGCCCCCTTCTCAAGATCCGTACCGTCGATCGCGGCAATTCTTGTTTGGCCCGAGCAATGATCGGCTCCATTTCCTGCGCCATTCCTGAAAGAGGGTGACCTGCCTCGGTTTTTCCTACCAAAGATAATTGAGACGCTCCGTCTAATTTAACTCCTCTTCTGCCATCCCGTCGGAGCCGCCCGTCGCACCATCACTCATGCAGAACGGCACGGAGCGGTCAAGGGCGCGCCGTCCGGCGCGGCGCCAGCGAACCCTTGATCGCGAGTACCGTTCTGCGACTCCGTCTCCGCTGACGGGCGGCGACCAGGCGGGATGGCAGCAACCTCCATCCTGTTGGTGGGCTTTGAGCAGATTGCCGCGAACTCTTCCGGGGTTCGATACGCCAAGCTGCTGTGCGGTCGTTCCGCGTTGTATTCCATCCGCCATCGCTCGATCTTTTCCTTTGCATCCACCAGCGTCGTGAACCACTGGTGATTCAGACACTCATCGCGGAACCGGCCGTTAAAGCTTTCCACGTGCCCGTTCTGCATCGGCCGACCTGGCTGAATGTGGATCAACCGAATACCCCGTTCCTCGCACCAGACCAGGAAGTGACGGCTGGTGAACTCCGGACCGTTGTCGCAGCGAATCACCTCCGGTGTTCCTCGCTGGCTGATGATCCACTCCAACACGCGCGTGACTCGTCGGCTCGATAGCCCGGTGTCCACCTCGATTGCAGGACACTCCCGCGTGAAACTGTCAACGATAGTCAGCATGCGCAGCCCTCGTCCCCGTTGCCAGTCCGTCCGCCACAAAATCGATGGCCCATTCCTGATTGGCCCCGCTCAACAATAGATCCTGCTGGCGCCGGTCTCACCAATCGTTTCCGCTTCAGCCGCCGCACCGCCAGATGTTCCTGGCTGTACACGCGATACACCCGTTGCGGACTCGCTCGGCATCCCCGGCGTTCCAGTAGTGCGCACAGACGCCGATATCCGAAGCGAGGCTTCTGCCGCGCCAGCGCGATCAACTCCCGTCGCAACTCCGCGTTGCGGTCCGGCCGCGGCCGATATCTGTAACTGCTCCGATCCATCGCCAGCAGCTTGCAGGCTTCGCGTTCCGAGTAATGAAACTCGTTCATCACCAACGCCACATCCTGCCTTCGACCTACAAGCTCCAGCCGTTTTTTCGGATCACCGCTTTCAGCGCCTCTTTGTCCAGGCTGAGGTCGGCCACCATGTGCTTCAGCCGGCGGTTCTCATCTTCCAGTTCCTTCAGCCGGCGCGCTTCGCTGACCTCCATGCCGCCGTACTTGCTCTTCCACGTGTAGATCGTCGCGTCACTGACGCCCAGTTCCCGCGCGACTTCCTTCACTGTCCGGCCCGCTTCCACCTGCTTCAGCACGCCGATGATCTGTTCTTCTGTATGTTTGCCCTTTTTCATCGAAGCTCCTTTTCTTCGCCTTTCACTGCTGGAGCTTCTCAATTATGGCTGGAGGAGATTATCGAAGGCAGGTCAGTCCCAGTTAGGCTCGATTTAACTCAAAATGGAAGGTCTACGCCGTCCATTCGGTCGGAAAGGGCCGCTCCGCGCTCGGGTAGAGAACATCTTTCACTCTTGTGGCAACGGCTTGGACCGGGCCGGATCCGATCGCTACGGTTTGCTCGGGTTCTGTCCCTTGGAGGCATGCCTCTTGTTGTATTCCGCCAATTCAGAAGGCGAACACATCATCTCGGGCATGTCGGTGTTAGCGGGCATTAACCTCATGGGTAGGTTGTCCAGAGCGAGCCACGGTTTTGAGTAGACCTTTGGATCATCAATGGTCATACTGAGCTCCATACGATCCCGATTTACGCGATGAAAGATCTCCTCAACACGCATGTCCTCAGTGTGAGGGCGGCCGGCATTGTCCAACCAGGTCCTTGCATCCGTCCCGCTGGTTTCAACAACAAAAGTGTAATCATCGCGCCATCTCCCTATTGAGTAACCAAACCAGCGCGGGTCGGGATCTTTTGGAAGCGCTCGGCCATCGGTCCAAACGATCCTGTAGATCCTGCCATAGGTGTACAGGATGATTGCTTGGTTCGGGTTTTGGACAATCTGTGTGGTTCTTAGTTCAAATAGGTTTTCCCGCGGGAATCCCTGAGGATCGCATGCATGCGCCGGATCATTTTCTTCGGCCGGGTTTACCTCGGTCGTGCCGTTGGACGGCTTGTTGCGTTTGAAGAGCTCCAGGCCAAACGCCGTGTAAGGAGGCTCGTGTTTTCCATCTGCCGGCATGTTGCGCGCGCCATTCGGCTGGATCCCGTCTAGCGCGTTCGCGGGCTGCCACACCCCAGAAAGGTCGCGCACGGGAGGCGGCGCGGCCGCACCACCAGTCGCGGTCTGAGCGACCGCGACAAACGGATGCATCCATGCCGTGATTACAGCCAGCGCCAACACTGCGGAAGGCTCAGACATGACTCACTCCTTTTCCGCCCGGAAAGCTGCCACCGCGTCTTATTGTTTGCTTTCTTCAGGTGCCGGCGGCCGCACCCCCATGCCCGTGTACTTCTTGCCATTGAGAATCACTTCGACGATGCGACCAATGGGCTCGCCGTTTTTGGCCGGAACCAGCGTCAGAGTGACCTCATCCCCCGGCTTAAACATCTTCCGGTTCCAGCCTAGGTTGGTCATATCCTGCGGATTACTGACTTCAGCGTTCCAGTGCACTGTGTTCCCCTTGTCGTCTTTCACATCAAATTCAAGAAGGCAGTGGGGATTGGCCCACAACCAGTCCGTAACGACTGCCTGAACCGTAATGCGCTTGTTGGTGTCGTACAACGCAGAACCGTGATGTGCGAACAGCCCTGTAGGAGCTGCTGCCAATCCCAGTGCGATTAAGGATGTGATGTAGAGCTTACGTTCCATTTCGTTGACCTCTCTCGTATTTATATATCTCGATCTCACCGACTCGTGGGCCGCGCGAATCGGGCTCCCTCTATTTCCGCATTGAGTCGTACTTCGTTCAGCTCAATTGTGGCGCGCCCGTCCAGCCAGATGACCGTTCGCTTGAAGGGGATTTTGAAACTTGCGACTTCACGGTAATCTGCGTAATCGATTTGCGTGGGTCCCAGGCCGACAGGCGTGTTCGAATATCTCACAATTCGCACCAACAGGCCCGATTCGTCATCAAAATATAGGTTTACCGGGTAACGGCCATCACTCGTGCCCTGGATCAGGCGCACATCGCGGTCATTTATGGTCGACGGGAGCCCGACGCGCCACTGTCGCAAAGTATCCTTAATCTGCCAGGGGAACGTTAGCATTGCGTCCAGGCGCGCTCCGTCCAAATCGCTTCCCGTAAGCTCTGTGAAGCGCTGCGGTCGGTCGTTCAGCGGCGCTTCGATCCAGCCCTCCCGCCCGGCGAAGGTTGTTACAGTATCGCCATCAGCGCCTCCGCGAATAACCGTAGTAATTTGCGCCGGGGCTTTGGCGTAGATTTCAAACGGGTGCTTCGGCGCCGCATAGCCCTGATAGGTTCCCTGGGCAGCCAGCGATTTCAGAGCGCTCACACGCTGCTTGCCGCCAAGCGCGTTGATGTATTTCACAAAGACCGCATCCACGGCGGCTGCCGATTCGTCTCCGGTGACCAGTTGGTCGGGCGGCGGGAAACGCGGCGTTCCGTACACCACCTCCAGATCGGGGGTTGTCTGCGGCTTCTCCATGCCACGATGGCAGGAATAGCAAGTGAGCTCGCGCCGCCCGCCAAAGAAACTCTTGTTAATAGCGCCTTCCATGGCGATCATAGTACGCGCCGTGCGCTTGTGCTCGTTATCGTCGGCGTACCGGTCCCAATTGCCGCCCGATTCCTCGACGTGGCAGTAGGTACAACTTTCTCCAAGCGAGGCGGTAAAGAAACCCATCGTGGCCATAAATTCGTTCGCCGAAATGCCTTTCAGTGCCTGGACATTCTTGAAAACCTTTTCGGCGGGTCTGAGGTCCGCGCTCGGTTGTGCGCTCGCGACGACGCTGGCCGCAAACGCCGCGATGAGCCGTCCTATTTCCATGAGTCGATCGCTTTGCGCTGGAGAGAGTCAGGCGTGAATTCCAACAATTCGATTCTGTTTCCGTCGGGGTCTGTAATATTGGTGAGCGGCGCCTTGCTTCCCAGGACGCGCGCATCATCAATCTTCTGGCCTCGCTGGCGTAAAGAGGAAACGACGGACTTGATGTCATCCGCCCAAATACCCACGTGAGAGAACCCCGGCTGACGATCCGCGGGCGCTTTGGCCAGCTCCAGAAATGTGTCTTTGTTGATTTGAAGATAGTAGGTAGTGGGGTTTCCCTGGGGGTCTTTCATCACGAAGCCTTCGCGGAAGCCCATTACCTTCGTGTAGAAGGCCAACGATTCGTTTAAGTCTTTGGCCCACACGCCGACGTGATTCAAACGGATTCCTTCAATCCGATCGCTCTGGGCTTGTCCGGGCTGCATGAGGAAGGTACCAAATAGGGTGCCCGCCGCAAAGATTCCGATAGCGCTTGCGATGTGCCGCATATGTCTCCCTCACTTATTCGTTCTTTCGAAACACAATGCTCGATTTAATCTCACGGAACGGCGATCATCGGGTTGTCGTAATAAGCGGTCATCGTATTTTCCGCCGTTCTATCGTTAATCCCGAGTTTTCGCGCGCCTGCATGGAACGCTCTATTTCACGTGCTCCGGCGATCGTCAATGGGAGAATTCGCCCCACCAGGGTTTCATCAGCCCGGTACGCCGGCACTACTGAACTCAAGCTACCCACGATCGATCCATCTGACGCAAAGACCGGCGCAGCGATCCCAACCCTACCCTGGTCAACCTCGCCCCGGGTGAGACAAGCTCCGGCCCGGCGAATGCCGGCCAGCGATGTTTTGAAAGCTTCCCAGTTATGTCCTAACGCCGCTCCCTTGATTTCCTTGGTATGCTCTGCGAACAGCTTCTTTAGTTTGTGGGTAGGAAGATGGGCGAGCACGACTTTCGCAGTGGCGCCGCGAAACAAGCCCATCGGCCTGCCGCGTTCGTAGCTCACTGGAACTTGTGGCCCGGGGCCTGCCACCTGGTGAACACAAATGACTCTGTCGTGGAATAACCGGCAGAGCAGAATCGCGGAACCTTCGGGAGAATACCGAATCAGGTCCTCCATCACGGGACGGCCCGCGCGTAAGAGTGGATCACGGAGCCGGATCTGCCGATCCATTTCGATGATCGCCGGCCCTAGAGTGTAATTCGCGCCCGCCGCTGGACTGATGAGACCCACCTTGGCCAAACTTCTGAAGTAGCGATATGCCGTTGGCACGGAGGTTTCGAGCCGCTGAGCGGCGTCCTCGACGGTCCACTCCGGCTGCTCGTCCGAGAACAGTTCGAGAATGGAGAGCACACGGTCCCCGCTGCTCTCCGAGCGTGCCGGCCGAGGTGATTGCACTCGGCTCTTTGAATTTTTAGATCCAGGATTTGTGTTATGCAAACTAGCCGCGCGTTTCATAAGCAAATGATCGCGAGATTACGACAACACGGTCAAGATTCCCTACCACAGCACACCACACCTCACTTTGTGTCTACAACCAGGACAATCGACATCCCAATGTGATTTGCTTGTGAAGCTCCTTGACAAACGATTCGCATATTATGATAATTCTGCCAAGATGTCAATCGCGGTTCAAGGACTGTCGCGGTTCAAGGATTTAACGGCACTCCATCTACTACTGGCCTCTCCCGTGGCGCTGCTGGGACAAGGAGAGAAAGGGATTTAATGCGTTATTGGAAACTGTTCGTATCGATTGCCAGCCCGCTGCTAGTGTTTGCGCCTCTGGGTGTGGCGCATCATTCGGCTGCCGCATATGACCAGACCGTCACCAAGATGGCCTCGGGCATACTGAAAGAATTCGATTGGAACTCGCCGCACGCGGGGGCGCTGGTCGAGTATAAGAATGAGAAAGGAGAGGCAGTAGAGGTCTACGCCACCACTCTTGCGCCGCTCCAGCTCATTCACCAGGGCTTTGCCCCCAAGGATTTCAAACCGGGACAGAAAGTGGAGTTAGTATGGCACCCGGCGCGCAGCGGGGGTACCGGCGGACTCCTAGTCAGCCTGAAGCTCGAAGACGGCCGCGTTGTCCAGGGCGGTGGACCGCCCGGCCAGCCAACCGCAGCGCCTCCGGCGCCGAAGCCGTAATATGTCGCGGAGGCGAGATCAGTGAAAATTGCAAACCGGAAGAGGCCGGCAGAGTTGGGTATCGCGGGGATCATGCTCCTGGGAATCTTGCCCGTCGCCGCTCAGGACCACCCGAATCTGGAAGGCGTTTGGAAACTCGCGCAGCCGCAGGCGGTACTCAAACCAGCCGATAACCAGCCGGTACCGTTTACCGAGAAGGGCCGTGTGCAATACGAACAGAACAAGCTCGCCTTGGCTAAGGGCGATTACAATTTCGACCCGACAATGTCGCGCTGTTCGTCGCCCGGCTTGCCTCGCCTGATGCTGACGCCTGACCGTTTCCGCCTCTTCCAGCGCCCGCAAGTAATCGCCATGGCCTTCGAGTGGAACCGCTTGCTCCGGCAGATCGACCTGGGCGGAGGGCCGCACGAGCGTCCATTGATTGCCACGATGAAGGGCGTGACTTATGGAACGTGGGAAGGCAGTACGCTCGTGGCGCGCTCCTATGGGCTCCTAGATAAAACGCTGCTCGACGATCAGATTCCGCATAGTGAGCAATTAGAATTGGTGGAGCGCATCAGGCTGCGCGACCGGAATACGCTGGAAGATCGCATCAGCATCACCGATCCGGAAACATTCACGCGGCCGTGGGATGCCATCCTTTCCTACAAGCGGCAACCCGATGATGCTTTCCCATTTCCAGAGGACGTGTGTCTGGATCGGAAGAACGCGGGCCAACCGCCGCTCCCGCGTTGAGCGTGCGGGTACTTAATGGGAGATTGTCGAAAATGAAACGGCGCCGTCGATTCGGAGGGTCCAATCCATGCCTGTTCGTTGTGAGCCTGGTGTTCGTCGCAATGGCAATGGCTCAGGCGCCGCCACCAGCGGGACCGCCCGCCGGTGGTCCGCCGGCCGATGGGCCGCCTGGAGCACCGGCCGCGCCCTTCGCCTTGCCGCCTCTGCCGGCCGACGCACCCAAACCTTCGCCCGATCCCAGAAACATGGAGGGGACTTGGTTTCACGGCCAACCCTTGACGTTTCGAATGGAGACCGACATGTACGGCAGCCCTCTGCCCTTTACAGCCAAGGGGCGGCGCATTCGCGATCGCCGCGTGAAGTCGACTTATGAAGATGGCTTGCCCTATGTCAACGCGTCGGCAGAATGCAAGCCCCCCGGGCAACCGTGGCAGCTCGATTTGAATTTCCCGTTCCAGATCTATCAATCGAGCAAAGAACTTGTGTTCGTCTTCCAGGAGTATCACGGCATTTGGAACATTCGCATGAATCAGCCTCATCGGAAGTCGGGCCGCCGCGAATACTTCGGTGATTCGGTGGGCCGGTGGGACGGAGATACGCTGGTAGTGGATACGACAGGCTACAAGCAGGGGCTGTGGCTCGACGTGGACGGTACGCCCACTTCGGCAAAGGTGCATGTAGTGCAAAGGATACGCCGAATCGACTACGGTGATCCCAAGCTCGAAATTGTCACCACGATCGATGACTTGGAGATGTATACGTCGCCCTGGTCGATGGTTCGCATCTACGCGTGGCGCCCGGACAAAATGATCTTCGATGAATATAACTGCGAGTGGCAGGTCGGAGCGCCTGACGGCTTGGCGCGCTACGGCCTGGTTCCGGAACCTCCAGAGGAGTGATTCATGAAAATCACGCGCAACTGGCATTTAAGCTTGGCGCTGGCATTGCTGGCTGGCGCCCCAGCTGCACGGACGGCGGAAACTTCCCAAGAAGCCGCCAACAAAAAACTCGTGCTGGATTTCTATAATGAACTCTACAAAGGGGAGGCCGCCGGCAATCTAAAAGATCAGATCGCAGGTATCGCGGAGAAGTACATGCGCCCCGACTATATTCAGCACAACCCGGTGTTTGGAGGTCCCGGGGGAGGGCGTGACGCGTTCGTTCGCGCCATGCAGCAGCAGCCGTCGAGGCCACCTAACCCAAACTTCAAGCCCCCGGAAATTATAGCGGTCATGGCGGAGGGCGACCGCGTGATGCTGTTCACGAAGCGTGAGCTCCCGGACGGCAAAGATGGTCAACCGGCGGTCGCGTATATCTTCAATATGTTTCGCATCCATGACGGCAAGTTGGCTGAGCACTGGGACGCGGGGGCTGGAGCGCTGCCGTCGGGCGGTGGCCCTCCCGCTGCGAGTGTTCCTCGATCAGATGGGGCGGTTCGCCGGCCATAGAGAAACCGTCGCTGGTTCTGCAATCCGATGCAGGTCTGCGCCGACACGTTCTCGGCCCCCTTCGTCAACTCGTCCGATGGCGTCCGCTTCGAACTGCTATTTACCTTAAAGGAAAAGCTCCTGGTCCGCCGCAATCCGCCGTGCAGGGTTTCGGAAATTCGTAAGAGTCTCTTATCTTCTTCCTAAAATCGGGATACATCGTTTCAGCTCCGCCCAGAGCCGCTTCGTGTGGAATGTTGTACTTCGTTGTCATTTCGAAGAGGAAGGGATTCTTCCCCGGCAAATAATGCGGCACGGATCCGACAGGTACCCCTTCGTCTCCCGGAATGCATGGCCCTCCAACTGCCGGATAGGGCGGGACCTTGCTTAACTGAAATGTTCTCGTTAGATACAGGGGCTCTGTAAGGACGAGAGGGTCGTCGATCCGCCCGGTTACTGTCAGGATGTCATCGTGGCGGAAGAAGCGCAGCTTCAACGTGGCCCGATCGGTGGTTGCAACACCGTTGCGACGAAGCACGCCGGTTTTCATATGAGTAGTGAACGTCGTGAGTACATCGTCTTCCCAAACACCGGCGGTAAATCCGCCAGGCTCATGGGGAGCATTGGCTGAAGGATGAGGCCGTCCATCCATCCAGATCGTTATAGTCCCCATATCCTCCCAAGCCGCGATTCTCCACGCAGTGGTCGTGCCATTGCGCGGCTCCGTTTCGTTGGATAGTTTCAAACCGAACGGCCCCAGTAGTACGTATATGGGCGCATACAACGAGCACATCCGTTCCGGCATCGAGATTTGTGAAGGCGAATAGAGGAGAGCTCGTTCTCTGGCATTCTCGTTGATGGGCAGTCCCAGATAGTCTACCGGCGTTGGACCGGGACCCGGCCGATTACCGAGCGCGTCGCCGTAGTTCCGCGCCGCCCAGGAGCCGGAGAGATCGATCTGGGCGGACAGGCGAAGACTCGCTGTGACGAGAGCCAGAAAAATGATTGCAGCTTGTTTGTAGGTTCGGCGCATTCTTATTTAACCGAGCAAGGCGTAGGATCCCATCCGGAAGAGTTCGCCTGCTTCCTAAATTGCGCACTAAGGATCAGTGGGTCTTCGAGGTAAATTGGGTCATCCACCTTGGTCGTGACAATCATCCATTGGTCTCCATCCGGCTCGCCGATCAAATCATAGAACTCAGTTAGCACGGCTTTGTCGCTGTAGGGCACGCCGTTCTTGCGAAGATATCCCGGCAGCATGTGGATGGTTGTGACTTTGAGATATCGCGCAGACGGTGTGCTCGGGGGCACGGCCGGGCCTCGGCGGGGAATCCATGCCGCCACGGAATCGCCTTGTAAAGTTGCCTTGGCAGAAACGGACCTTTCATGGCCGAAGCGGAGCGCACGAGTTTGCATTCCAGCATCAATATCCATGCGAAGTGTATTGTCATCCTGCCAGGTAACTCGAAGCCGCTCCGGAAGCGTCATGATCAGCGCCGCGCCATACCCTTTGCACTGGCTGCCGGACGCTTCGTCCTTGGCCGGGTCCCACTGATCGGCGACTTGTTTGGCCGCGGGAGTCATCGGGATGCCCATGTAATACCCTTTGGGAGGCGTGACCATACGGAGTCGCCAGTTCTGAGTAATCACCGAGGTCCAATAACCGGTGACATCAAATGGCGCAGACGCTTTGGCCGATACCTGCGCGTCGAGTAACACATGAGGCGGAGGTTGTGCGTCCGCAGGGCCCGTAGCGGTAACCGCCAAAAGCAGCGCAACTACAGCGAGCCGACTCCAAGGCGAGAACAGATAAGGAGACGCTAGACACGTAACGCCGCTCACTTTTGTTTCACCATTAGGCTCCTGTAAACTGCTTCCACGAAATCATTGGTCGTCCAGGGACCGGTATTGGCCCCGAATTCAAGCTCCCATCCTCTTGCAGGGGAAGCTTCTTTAATCTGCTCGAGGGTCATACCGCGATGGATCATGTCCTGGATCAGATCCCGGATTATGACGATCATGTCGCGATATTCGACTACATCCGAGACATCATATATATGGCCGTGTCCCGGGACGATGTAAGTTCCGCCGCCTTCAAAAACGAACGGTATCGGGCGCACCGAGAACTCGATAATCTGATTGAGAGCCTCGATTTCGCCCTGAATGCTGCCACCGTGCTCCAAATCGATGACCGGAAACCGATTCGCGTCCACTAGGTCGCCCGCCGCAATTACATCGGAGGCTCGGAAGAATACGATGCTATCGGAATCACTGTGGGCGGCCGGCTGCCGGAAAATTTCGATGCCTTCGTGATTCATGTAAATATACTTCCGTTTTTCCGCGAAGGATTCGGTCGGCCATGAATCCGACGGGAATGGCGCTTTCTGGCCGGTCGGCGCACTCATTCTGGCAAGGAGTTGATTTGGTGCAATGATGCTTGCCGCAAAGCCATCGGTCATCGCTTTAGCGAAGTCGCCTCCCAGCGGTTCAGTCCCGGCTGCAAAGATACTTCGCCCCGTCTTCGCTAAGATCCCATTGCCTGCCACGTGATCCGTATCTGGGCCGGTATCGATGATGTAGCGAATCGGCTGGTCGGTGACCTTCTTCAAAGAGCTAATTACGCGGTCTGCTGCTTCACGAGTGCCTGCATCCACTATGACCACGCCATCCGGTCCAACTTGCGCCGCGATGTTGCCGCCGGCACCGGCAATAACAAAGAAGTTCGAGCGTAAATAAACGATGTCGAGCGGATCCCCGGCGCTCTGGCTGAATGCCGCTGGCGCGAGCACAGCTATAGACACGAGTACGCTAGCCTTCACCAGCCAAGGATACAGCTTTGAAATCTTCGGGCGCACCGCGAGCCGAGTCAAACACTAAATTATCCTGATGTGATAATTTAGTCAATTCGCGTCGTCTCTCCTCTTCGGCGCGCGCAGGCAACTATCGTTTGTCGACGACGATCTTTCCGCTCCGCAGCACCACTTTGGTATTCAGCATCGGATAGATGTTTTCGAGCGGATTGCCTTGAAGCAAAATGATGTCCGCCACCTTGCCTGGCTCGATCGACCCGATCTGATTCTCCATATTGAGATAGCGGGCGGTGTTGATGGTGATGATGCGGAAAATGTCCGACATGGAGAACATCACACTGTACGACTTCAGCTCGTGCTCGAGCACCACCTTGTCGTCGTAGTTCTGATCCGTGCACCAGCCGACTGCCTGGCCGTTGCTGGCGTCCCAGATGGTCCGCGCGTTGACGATAGTGAACCCGGCCTCAGTACCCGTGGCTTTACCGGCAGCATCCCGATTCGCTCCGTTGATCGCCTCCGGCCACGGCTTGCCGTCGCGAAAGCGGGGCGAGTCGTCCTTGGGAAACTGCACCTGCGCGGGCGGTCCGGAATAACGGTCGATGATCGGC
Organism: Bryobacterales bacterium; assembly: GCA_963735145.1. Lineage (GTDB taxonomy): Bacteria > Acidobacteriota > Terriglobia > Bryobacterales > Bryobacteraceae > Palsa-89. Next base: position 1,288,205 of record CAVTJS010000005.1, read on the forward strand.
GCGCCAAACGCGAGCAACCCTAGCACGATGGAACCCGTGTTAGCGACTTTCTTTGCATCTTCGTGGCCCGAGAAGTCTTTGTTCGGCATATGGACCAGGCGAGTGATGCCCGCATCGATGGCGCCTGTCATCGCCGGCGTGGAGACAGCGTGGACGTTAATCTGCACACCTGCCTTTTTCCCTTCGTCCACCACGGCTTTGAGAATGGCAGTGTCCTCGGGACTGGGGCCGCCGGGGGCCATGACAATTTCGCCCGTGTGCCGGATACCCTTCGCCGCCATTTCGCGGATCGCCGCGCGAGCAGCATCGGGAGTGAGCCCCACCAGGGTCCCTTTATCGAGGATCGTGCGGAAATCCCGGGCCGCGACCGGCAGGGATGCGGAAGGAATGATATGGGGACCGTTGAAGACCCCAGAATCGATGTTTTGCGCGAGCTTGAGGTTATCCTCGGCGGTGCCGCCGCCAGAGAGGACGGTCGTGTAGCCGGCTTCGAGAACGGACTCCGCCTGATCTTTATTGAATTTATCGACGTGCTTGTGGGCGTCGATGTAGCCGGGCATCGCGGTCATGCCTTTGCCATCGATCACCTTTAGACCGGCGGAGCTGGCCGAACCAGCGGTAGCGGAAACGATCTTGCCGCCGCGGACGATGATGGTGCCGGACTCGATGACTGGACCGGTGACTGTGATGATGCGGGTATTGGTGATCGCCACATCCTGTGCTCCAAGTTCCGAACAGAAGCATGCCAGACCCAGGCTGGCAATCAATGGTAAGCAACGAAATGCTGGTAGTCGTTTCATTATTGTGAGCAGCATACGTCGCCAGCGTTATGAATTGCAAGGGACACTCCAAGAGCGATGGGCGCGCGGATCGCGAAGCCCATGCGGCAGTCGAAGTCTACTTTGCGCTGTTATTCAAGCGAGCGCAATTCCGCCACCATGCTCTCCAACTCTCGCACTGCGGAGGCCTCCCGTTGCGCTCGTTGCTTTGGGTCCTCGCCTCGGCGAGGTTCAAACTCAGTGTGCAAGATCTCGCATCGTCTACGGTAGGCATCCAGCTTCGGGTCTGCAAGACGCCATTCAAAGAAATCATTGAACTCTTGCGGATATCGCATTGAGCCTGAAAGGAAGCGCCGGATAATATCTGCGACCTGCCCCGGTCTGTCTATTTTCTTACTCACGGTACACGTCTTCCTCTGGTTAAATTCGCACAAGGATGTGTTTTGGCGTAGCCGGTTGCGTTAAGCATATTGCCGCCGTTACTTGGCAGCCGCCCGCCGGGAGGAGGGGTGTTGGTGCTCATCAATTTCTCCTGGACCGGGCTGCGGTCGTCACAATCGATAACTCCGGTTCAGAGAAATGTGTAAGACCAGGTGCAGCGATAATGACGGCGGTCACGCCGCCAGCGGAAGCTCGATGCACACGTTCAATCCTGGATGCACGTTCTGCGCCCACAGACGACCATGATGGACGCTGATGGCCCGGTAAGCGATCGCAAGACCGAGGCCCACGCCGCCCGTGGAGCTATCGCGCGAATCGTCTACGCGGAAGAACGGTTGGAAAATCTTGGGCAACAATTCCTCGGGAACCCCGGGGCCGGAATCACGAACGTTAATCAGAACCGTTTGATCGGCGGATTCCATCTTGACGTCCACGGTAGTTCCCCGCGGAGTATGCCGGATCGCGTTCCTGACAACGTTCTCCACTGCTCGGCGCAGCAATTCCCGGTCTCCCTGTAGAGTAAGATCGAACTCGCCTTTGACGCCGATGCTGCAGCCACGCGCCTCGGCGTCCACCCTGCAATCGTCAACTACACTGCGAAGTAGCTCTCCCAACTGGAGGGGCTCCCACTGAGTAGCCGACGGATCGCCTTCCGCACGCGTCACCTCGACCAATGCTCCAACCAAATCCGTCAGGCGGTCAATTTCTTTCTTCAGCCGCTCCACCGCCGCGTCTCGATCCGGTGCCCTCCGAGTGAGTTCGGCCGCGAAGCTCAAACGCGCCAGCGGGGATCGCAGTTCATGTGACACGTCCTGCAGCAAGCGGCGTTCGGCGGTTACCAGAGTTCCGATACGCTCCGCCATGCGGTCGAAACTTCTGCTCAGTTCGCCGATCTCGTCTTTCCGGCGCGATTTCAGACGCACGTCCAGGTCGCCGCGGCCGAAGCGCTCCACCGCCCGAGACAAATCACGCAAGGGCCTCGCGATGTTCAGCGCCAACATCCAACAAACCAGTGCAATCGCCACTAGAATCAGAAAATAGTAAGGGAGCAAGCTCCGAATGCCGAAGGGTGGGGGCAACAGGCTGATCAAGCGATACCGATTGTCGCGCGATGGGGTAACCATCACCAGGTGGCCATTCGACTGTTGCGGCCGTTCCGATGCCGGCCGCGCAAGCTTCAACAAAGCGGATCGGTCTTCGCCCGTCAGCAGGTCCTTGCCACCCTCATCCGTCAGATAGTCATGTTCCTTTATGAAGCGATGCAGGTTTCCCAAATACGCGCCCAGTCCTGGCGCGCCGCCGGATTCGTATGCCCGCACCGCATCCGCTGTCTGCCATGCGTGGATGTCAGTGATGAATCCTCCCCTTGCCGCCGCTCCGGAAACGAAAGTCGAAACCATCACGAACGCGACCAGCGAAAGCAGCAGGGTGACGAAGCACCACAGCAAGATCCTTAGATAGACGGATCTCATTTGACGTGCTCCACTTTGGACTGCTCGGGGCGCGTAGCAAAAAGATATCCGACGCCCCGCACGGTCTGGATCAGCGTTCTATCCGCCCCTTCCAACTTCTTCCGCAGATGGCTAATATGCACATCCAGCGAACGTTCATACGGCGTCGATTCGCGCTGATACAGGATTGCCGTCAGTTCATCGCGCGATACAGCGCGGCCGGCCGATCGCATCAAGAACTCGAGAATGTCAAATTCAATCGCGGTGATTTCGACTCTCTCGCCATGGCGCCAGACCTCGCGGGTCTGGGGATTGAGTTGAATCCCTGCGGTCGAGATCGTTCGCGGCTCCAGCATTTCCGCCTTTTCAACGCGTCGCAACACGGCCCGGATGCGGGCCAACAGTTCCTCAGGGCCGAAGGGTTTCGGGAGATAGTCGTCCGCTCCCGCGTTCAAGCCGGTGACGCGGTCCTCTTGCGCCGTGCGGGCGGTCAGCATGATCACGGGAATTGCGCTGCGCTTTCGTATCATTCGCAGCAACTCGAAACCGCTGAGAATCGGCAGCATCACGTCGAGAATGACAAGGTCAAAATCGCCTTCCAGAGCGCGAGCCAAGCCCTGACGGCCGTCATACACGGCCTCCAGGCGGAACCCTTCGGGCAAAAGAAAGTCGTTCATCAAAGCACAAAGCTCAGTGTCGTCCTCAACCAGAAGGATCGATCGAAGAGAACCGCCGGTCTCGGGTCGTGTTTCCATCCCGTTGTCAGTGATGCCACTTTACCTCAAATTTCGCCGGAATCGCAGAGTCTGGAGCTCACTTTTACAAAACTTAAGGCGCATCTGGCACCGAAGCGTTGTTCACTATAGAAAATGAGGAGAGTCGTAGCAGCACTAATTCTGGTTGCCTCTGCGCTGCCTCCGGCAGCCGCGCAACCGCCGGCCAGCAAATCCTTTATCGGCACTGTGACGGCTTTCAAGCCCGAGACAGTGGTAGAAATCAAGCCGGATAACGCCGCGGTAGTGGGCGTGAAGCTCACGGCTGACACAGTCGCCCAGAGGGTGGCTCCTGGAGAGAAGACTCTGAAGAATGCAGTGGCGGTCAACGTCGCTGAATTATCGGTTGGCGACCGCGTTCTGGTGACACTAGCGCCAGATAGTACAAATGTCCGGCGCATCATCATCATGTCCGCCGCCGATATCGGCAAACGCGATGAGGCTGATCGGCAGGACTGGAACACGCGCGGGATTTCCGGTATCGTCGCCGCCAAGAGCGGCAGCACAATTACCTTGCGGATTCGTACTTTCCAGGGCGAAACACGGCCCACGGTTACGGTGTCCGATCAAACGAAGTTTCGCAGATATGCTCCGGATTCGGTTAAGTTCGCCGATGCCAAACCAAGCAAGTTAGATGAAATCAGCGTCGGTGATCAGCTCCGTGCGCGCGGCGGGAAAACTCCAGACGGACTGGCGATAGCGGCGGACGAAGTAGTTTTCGGAACATTCTTAACCACGGCTGGCTCGGTAGTCTCCGTCGACGGCGCAGCGAAGGAAATCACCATTCAAGAAACAGGAACCGGCAAACCGCTAGTAATCAGGCTGACTCCCGACTCGCGCATTAAGCAAATGCCGAGCTTTCCCGGAATGGGAGGCGCACCGGGGGCCGGTGGTGGTCCGCCACCTCCGGGAGGCTCTCCGTCTGGAGGTTTCGGCGGCATGGTGCCAGGCGTCGGGCCACCTGGTGGAGGACCTACCCTCGCGCAGATGGTGGAGATGATGCCGGCGGGAACACTGGAGGACGTGAAGCCCGGCCAGACCGTTATCGTTTCCAGCACCAAGGGCGCCACCAGCGATCAAGTCACCGGTATCATGCTCCTCGCCAACGCGGAAATGTTAGTTCGGATGGCTACGGCGCAATCCGGTGCGGGAGCAGCCGCTGGTAACCGGCCAAGTGGCGCCGGAGGGCTCCCTCAAGGAATGCCGACGGGTGGCATGCCCTCTGGAATGGATCTGGGCGGAATGCTCGGGGGCATCGGTCTGTCCGGCATGGGCCCCTAAACCGAGTCGTCCAAGCCCAGAGAACCCAGCAATTTGGTCAAAGAGGATTCACTCATGAAGAGTCTACGAGAGCTGTTTGTACTTATATGGTGCGTTGTCAGTCTTTCGGCTCCGTTCGCGCTTAGGGGGCAATCAGCCACCGCCAGTTTGCGAGGAACCATCACCGACCCGTCAGGCGCATTAGTTCCTCAAGCGTTGGTCCAATTACGCGGGCGCGGCGGCGAACATCGCTCCATGACGGACGACTCTGGAAGATACACTTTTCCCACATTACCGGCTGGAAAGTACAATGTCCGCGTTATTGCGAAAGGCTTCACCGTCGGGGAGCGACGAGATTTTGAAATTACCGGCCCAACCGCATTCGATTTACAACTTACAATCGAGGCCGCGTCTCAAGTTCTCAACGTGGAAGACGAAGCGAATAGAGTTTCCGTTAGCACAGACCCTGGCTCGAATGGCGGTGCACTGGTTCTGAGGCAGAACGAGCTTCAAGCGCTTTCTGACGATCCCGATGAGCTTGCTCAGCAGTTGCAGGCGATGGCTGGGCCGGGAGCGGGGCCCGAAGGCGGGCAGATCTATATTGACGGTTTCACGGGCAGCAACTTGCCTCCGAAATCCTCGATTCGAGAGGTCAGAATCAATTCGAATCCGTTCTCGCCTGAATACGACAGGCCTGGCTTTGGACGGATCGAGATATTCACAAAACCAGGCACGAACGACTTTCACGGACAGGCTTTCTTTCAGTTTAACGATCAGTATTTCAACACGCGCAGTCCATTGTATACGCAGTCGTCGTCGCTGCCGCCTTACAAGAACCTGTTCTTCGGCGGCAACGTGAGCGGTCCTATCAAGAAGAACAAGGCATCCTTCACGCTCGATTTCGAAAGGCGCAACATTACCGAAAACGCCTTCATTCTGGCGACCGATTTGAACGCTAGCTTGCTGCCGCAAACCGTGAACCAGGCATTGCTAACGCCCCAAACTCGTACAACAATTGTTCCGCGAATGGACTACGCAATTAACCAAAACAATACCCTTGTAGTGCGCTATCAAGACGTTCGGATTGGCCTCGATAACCAACTCGGCGCGAGTGCCCAAACGGCTGGGCCTGTTGCGAGCACGACGAGCAGCACGTTTAATTTGCCATCCACGGCGTTCAACCAGCGAACCACCGAAAAGGACGTGCAGGCCACTTTCACCACGATCATCAGTCCAACTCTCATCAATGAGGCGCGCTTCCAATACATGCGGACCACTAGCGGATACTTAGGAGCCGGTGACTCGCCCAGCATCTCGGTGGAGGATGCGTTTACCGGAGGCAGCGCAACAGTCGGGAGTTCCAACAATCACACCAATAAGTGGGAATTGGACAACATGACGACGTTGACGCATGGCGCGCACGTCATCAAGTGGGGCGGCCGGTTGCGGCAATCCTTCAATAACGACTATTCCAATACCAATTTCAACGGCACCTTTACGTTTCTTGGGGGCCAAGGCGAGGCGCTGAACTCTAGCGGGCAACCGATCCCGGGGACTTCCGTCGCGCTCACCGCGTTGCAAGTCTACCAACAGACACTCCTGCTCCAGCAGGAGGGCTACACTGCCGCCCAAATTCGTGCCGCTGGAGGTGGCGCGTCTTTTTTCTCATTGAACGCCGGAAATCCACTGACGCGTGTGCCGCAGTTCGATGTGGGACTTTACGCCAATGACGACTGGCGAGTAAGACCGAATTTCACATTGAGCTACGGCTTCCGTTATGAAACGCAAACCAACATTCACGATTACGGCGATTGGTCGCCGCGCCTCGGGATTGCCTGGGGTATTGATGGCGGCGCGAACAAAGCGGCGAAAACCGTTTTGCGAGCCGGCTTTGGAATTTTTTACGATCGCGTCGCCGACACCGAAACGCTGGATGCGATCCGCTACAACGGTGTGACGCAACTGTCCTATCTGATTTCCAATCCCGACTTTTTTCCGTCCGTGCCGTCGCTCAGTTCTCTCGCAGGCACAGCCCAGCCCCAGACCATTCAATTACTCGCCCCCGATCTGAGGGCGCCGCGCACCTATCAAGCCAATGTCGGAGTGGATCGGCAAATCAACCGTTCCTTCCGTCTGAGCGCCAATTACATCAACAGCCGCGGGGTTCATTTGCTGCAGCAAACCGACGCCAATGCACCATATCCGGGAACTGAGATCTATCCCTACGGCGATGAAACCGTGCGACTGTTGACAGAGTCCGTCGGGTATAGTCGAACCAGCCAGCTCTTCATTAACCCGACGGTGAATTACAAGAAGCTTTTCCTGTTTGGCTTCTATGCGCTTTCCTATGGCGAGGACAATAACGAAGGGTTGCCGGCCAACCCCTACAATCTCCGAGCCGAATGGGGGCCTTCATCCTACGGCGATGTTCGTCATCGCGCCGTACTTGGCACGGGCATTCCGCTTCCCTGGAAGATCAGCGCGAGCCCCTTTTTCACTGCCAGCAGTGGAACGCCCTACAATATCACGACAGGCTTGCCCGATCCGGATGGCGACGGCAGCGCCGCGCAAAGGCCTTCCCTTCTAAATCTGGCCGCCTCCTCTTGCACTGGCTACTATCTTAAGTACGAGCCGGGATATGGCTGCTTCAATTTGAACCCCGCTCCCGGAACAGCGACCATCCAGCGCAATTCCGGACGCGGTCCAGCGGCAGTGACGCTGAACTTTCGCATTTCGCGCACCTGGGGATTCGGCAGCCTCGGCGAATCCGGGCCAGCTGACAAGAATGCACCGCCTCCAGGGATGGGCGGTGTACGTGGAGGCCCCGGGCCGGGCGGCCCTCCGGGTGGTGGGCCAGGTGGCGGTGGACCACCGCCCGGCGGACCCCCGCCTGCCGGGATCTTCGGTTCGTCAACGCCCAAACGATACAACCTGACGCTAACTGCTATGGCGACGAACGTACTGAACCATCCGAATTTCGCCAGTCCCAATGGCGACTTATCCTCGCCATTTTTCGGGCAATCACTCAGCCTCCAGGGCGGCTTCGGACCTGAAGGCAGTACGACGACCTACGACCGCAAGATTAGTCTTCAACTGCGTTTAACGTTTTAGATCAAGCTGAAAGTCAACGGATACCTTCATGAAACGGTATATTCACCTAACCGATCAATCCGCACTACCAGCGGCAATCCAACGAGGCCGTGGTCTCTTTTTGGTCCCCCGAGAAAATAAAGGGAACGGTCCGCGGCTTTCATCCAATGGAATGCCAGTAACATCTGGATGGACATCTATTGCGAATGCGGACAGATCACGCACATTGAGGCGGACTTTTGTTATCGCATCAAGTGTGCCAACTGCGGCCGCGTATACTCATGCGATCCCCACATTCGCTTGCGCCCTCTCAAGACCGAGCCTGGCGATACTTTGACCACGTGCCGCGATTGATCGAGTTTAGCTTTAGGGGGGAATTAATGCGCGAGATTAAAGTCGGTCGCTTACAGTTCCAGTCGCCCCTTGTACACCATATCCTTCAAGAGAAATTTGGCCTTGATGCGAAGTGGCCCAATGGCGCTCACGAACGTCACGTCCTTATCGGCCGACGCAATTGGGCGTGTCCCTCTAGGGAACGCGAACAGGATGCCCTCTTGATCAGCGGTGCTAACCATCTCAACCCTCTCCGGAAATATCGGATCCTGACCTTTGCGCTGCAGCGAGGTTTTATCCTTCAACCGGGCCGTGAGTGTTTCCGAATCCGGTATTCCTCCCGAACCACGGGATCTGCCGCCCGGCATCGCGGCGTTCATTGGCAGTCCGCTGACGAAAATCTCATAGTATTCCGCGACGCGTTCCGGCGAACTCTTGGAAGCAAGTCGTATTGGAAGCGCGGAATCCCAGCGCACGACGATCATCAGCTCCGGTATCGAGTCGGGACCGCCGCCAAAACCACCACCCGGAGGACCTCCACCAGGAGGACCACCTCCGCCTGGTGGGCCACCGATTCCACCGCCTGGAGGACCGCCCCCTGGGGCACCGCCAGGAGGGCCTCCGTTCAAGTCGCCGAAATCGACTGGCACCTGTTTCGCCCAAGGCGACTTCGTAAGAATCTGATGGATATCTTTCTCCGACCAATCCTCCGGCTGCTTGGAACTCCAGGAATCTCCTGGCGTAAACGCGGAGGCGTGCAATCCGAGAATCGCGGCCGGGCTGATGGCAAGCAGAAGACGTCGCGTGATCATAAGGCGATACAAGAATCCTTGTTCAAGAGACGCTCCGCGCAGGGTGTTGCGGCACCTCAATAGACCACCATTTTGTGAATATTTGTGACTCCCTGTTCGATCAAGGCCTCAGTCACCCGCGCCGGAAAGGCCAGACTAAGTCTGTGGCTTCTCCTCATATTCTTCCTTGGCGCGGGAATTTTACTGGCAGCTATCCATGATGTGTCGAACTTTGGCATTGTTCGACATCAACTCAATAGTCTCTGCACAGCGGCCGACGCAGTCTATTGGCGCGGGGGATCCCAGCGCCTGTCGCTGCTGCTGCTGTGGATCGATCAAGGATTAGGAATACAGCCGCATTTGCTCGATCTCAGGGGGCATGATCTGGCAGACGGCTCTGATCGGTCTGCCTGGCTCACCGCAACCAGCCAGCGACGCTTCCCCTTCCCTCCTCGCGGCCCGATCGTCGTCCGCAAATTCGCATCGACCGTCTGTGTGTTGAATCCCCCGTCAGATCCAGCCCCATTGCCAATCCAGCCATCGCTGTGGGTGGTGCCCTTCTTGTTTCTCCTGTGCTGCACTGTATCGTTGTACATTACACTGCGGCTTCGCCGGATCGAAGCGGCCGTAAATCACTTCGGATCCGGAGAACTCGGCGCGAGAGCGGCCACCGAATCCGACGACCCGATCGGGCGTCTGGCGAAATCGTTCAACCGTACGGCTGATCGCATCGAATCCCTCGTGGAGGCCCATCAACAACTGTGTGCAGATATCGCACATGAACTGCGTTCACCATTGGCACGCCTGCTACTAGCAATAAGGCTAGGCCGACATGACGCCCCGGGGGCACTCGATCGAATCGAAGCCGAGGCGTACCGCATGAACGATTTACTCGATGAACTGCTGGACGTGGTGCGGGCCGAAATCGATCCTGCAACGATGTCTACCCATAAGATCGACTTGGAGTCGATCCTGACGGAGATCGCCGACCGCTGCGACATCGAAGCTCAGAACCGAAACTGTGAACTCACCGTCAGCCTATTCGAGCCTGGCAGCCTAGCGTGTGATTCCGAGTTGCTGCGCAGGGCGGTGGAAAACGTGCTTCGCAATGCCCTTCAGCACAGTCCTCCTGGATCGGTTGTTAAACTTTCGGCCAGCGGCGACGCTGATCACGTCTTTATCCGCATCCGGGATTACGGAAAGGGAGTTCCCGAGTCATCCCTACGAGACATCTTCCGCGCCTTCTACCGGGTCGAACCGAGCGGCGAACGAAGCTCTGAGGGGACTGGTCTCGGATTGGCGATCGCTCAGCGGGCGATTGCAGTCCATCGGGGGACGATTTCGGCGGAGAACGCCAACCCAGGTCTTCTCGTAGAAATTCGACTCCCTCGAAGCCAGCAAGGTTAAGTCTGCGATGGTTCGCCAGCTATCATCTCAAACCAAATTGCTAGTCGTGGACGACGACCCGGAACTGTGCGCCATGCTTAAACAGTTCTTTGGGGAGGCGGGATTTGTCGTCGACTCTGAGTTGAATGGGGACCGCGGCGCGGCTCGTGCGCAAACGGGCGGTTATGATCTGATGATTCTTGACGTGATACTTCCAGGCTTAAACGGGCTGGGAGTGCTTCGCAGAATTCGGCGCGAGTCTTCGTTACCTGTTCTCATGCTCACCGCCAAAGCAGAGCGGAACGATCGAATCGCCGGTTTTGACCTGGGAGCCGACGACTATCTCACCAAACCATTCTTTCCAGAAGAGCTGCTGGCTCGAGTTCGCGCCATACTGCGGAGGTCCACAGGTGCTTCCGGCAAGACGATGGAACCCCTTCGAATAGGGGACCTCTGCTTGTTTCCTGGAGATCGCTCCGCTCATTTTCGAGGCAAACCGCTAGCAGCGCGTGGTGAAACGCCGTTGCCTGTGTGACCTTGGACGTAGTTTGATCGTCTTCCAAACATGGCGATGGGACGACGAAAGAAGCGCGTTCGGCAAGAGAGGTTGTGGACACCGACTGCGGCGCTGCCGATAGGGGCAAGCCATCCGTTTTACCAACGGCTGAATCAGATTCTGGATGAGAAGAAGTTCGACGAGTACGTCGAAACGATTTGCGAGGATTTCTACGCCGGTGAGGTGGGCCGGCCGGGCTTGTCGCCGGGAATCTATTTCCGGCTGTTGATGGTGGGCTATTTTGAAGGGATCGATTCGGAGCGCGGAATCGCATGGCGGGCCAGCGATAGTCTGTCGATTCGATCGTTCGTGAGGATCGCGCTGGACGAAAGCGTGCCGGATCATTCGACGATCTCGCGCACCCGGCGGCTGATGGATGTGGACACGCATCAGGCGGTGTTCCAGTGGGTGCTGCAGGTGTTGGCCGAAAAGAAGCTGCTGAAGGGGACGACGATCGGGGTAGACGCGACGACTCTGGAAGCCAATGCGGCGCTACGGTCGATTGTGCGGCGCGACACCGGAGAGCGCTACGAGGAGTTTCTGGTGCGGCTGGCCAAAGAAAGCGGCATCGAAACTCCCACGCGTGAGCAGTTGGCGAAGTTGGATCGCAAGCGGCCCAAGAAGGGTTCCAACGATGACTGGACGCATCCGCACGATCCCGATGCGCGCATCACCAAGATGAAGGATGGACGCACGCATCTGGCTCACAAGGCCGAGCACGCGGTAGACATGGAGACCGGGGCGATTGTCGCCGTAACGCTGCACGGGGCAGACGTTGGAGACACGGCAACGATTCCCGAAACGGTAGCCGAAGCAGGCGAGCGCATCACGAGTGTGGTGGCGGATGCCAACGGCGATGATGTTGTGAAGCAGGTCAGCACGGACGGGCCGCGCGAAGTGGTCACCGACAAGGGTTATCACAGTCGCGCGCTGGTAAACGAACTCACCGAGTGGGGCTTGCGCACGTACTGCTCGGAACCCAATCGCGGACCGCAACAGTGGGGAGGGCAACAGCGGGAACAACAAGCGGTGTATGCGAATCGACGGCGCATTCGTGGAGAGCGAGGCCTCCGGCTGTTACGCCAGCGCGGCGAGAAGCTGGAGCGATGGAATCAACACTTGTATGATCGGGGCGGGATGCGTCGCCTACATTTGCGCGGCCGGGAAAACATTCTCAAGCGCTTGGTGGTGCACTCGGGCGCGGCCAATCTTGGATTGTTAATGCGACAACTGTTCGGAAAAGGCACGCCGCGTGGCCTGGCGAGTACACGGGCTGCCATTTTTTCGGCCGTGCTCGCCTCTATCCGCGGCTGGTCTACGCCAGCGACACTCGTCACAAGGTTCGGCGACTTAATGACTCTTGCCGACCCGGCTCAGATGATTACCGTCGCGCAGTGAAAACAGCCAGTTTCACCTCACGCTGCTAGGCCTCACCGCGATGGAATACGAGATTCTTCAGCAACTCATGCAGTTCCACGGACGCGTGGTCTCTCGCGATTCTCTAAGCCTCTACTTGTACGACCGTCTGCCAACGCCTTTTGATCGCTCGGTGGACCAACATGTCAGCCGGCTTCGGCAGAAATTTGGGTTCGGCCGGAACATGATCTTGAGCATCCGCGGGGTTGGCTATCAGCTAAGGTGTCCAGATCCTTCCGGCGAACTCTGACTCTCGCAAGTCAAAACACAAAGGACAATCCTACCTCGAGCTGGCGCGTCCGGGAAAGAGTAGATTGCGACTCAAATGTCGGTCCAGACCATAGTATGTAGCGGACCTCAGGCATCACCTTCAGATTTAATTCGTCTACGAAACGAAACCCCAATCCCACCGCCGCCCCTTCCACCGTAGAATGGTTGGCCTTAGTGGGAATCTCGTTGTAAGCGGTGCTGTTATCCGAGTCGAGCGTGTCGTTTCCGCTTCGGACGGTCGTGAGTTGGCGAACAATCGCGCCTGCTTCCACAAATCCATGTGAAAGAATCGGATTGAAAGAAAAGTTTATTTTTGGGCCCGTCGAAGAACTCGACGAGGACGTGGAAGGTGGACGCGGAGAGTTTTGATAACGAACCAGCAACGGAAAATCCCAATAGCCCGTCCTGGTGTGCTCCGTGTAGGTAACGTTCAACGTACCGTCGGTGGGCGTGCCAGTGTACACCTGCGTCACTTTTGTGTACTGCAAATGCCCGAAGAAGGCTTCTGCACGGATTACAATATGACGCGTTAAGGTCATATCGACCACCGGCCCAATGCCCCACCTGCCTGAGGCAGACGTGGTGTCATAAGCATGGCTGATATCGGTCGTGCCGTCTCCCACCTCGATACCTTTGCCGTCAAACGGCTGTGCGGACCACCATCGCAATTGGGCTCCAAAGGAGAACCGCCTGGCCCGCGGCTTGGTCTCGGTCTCGGGAGCCGGAGAACCGCTGGATGATGTTCCAGATGGCGTCTTGGTCTCTGAATCTTGAACGGGCTGCTGCGCTGCCGGCGCCTGTCCATCTAGCACGGCAGCACTTACTACCAGAACAAACCCGAGGAGCGTCGCGCTCGATCGAATCTTCATGCATCGATACATTGGGTTTTATGCTTTCGTGTCTCGGAATAGTCGTGTTCAGAATTGAAACCGCGCGGCCAGCTCAATGGAACGCGGTCCGCCGGATTGGTAAAGCGAACCGCCGCCAACCGCGCCACCCACGGTTCGAGTCGCCACGCCGAACTCTGGACTCGAAAGGTTCGAGGTCTGCATCGAAGACGGATTGGCGAAGTTAGGGTGGTTGAAAACGTTATATGCTTGGGCCGAGATGTTCAGCTTCCATTTTTCGGACAGTGTAATCTGCCGCCGCAGCGACAGATCGGTCTGACTGAAATTGAAGCCCCGCAGCGTATTTCGTCCCAGGTCTCCTTGTGCGTACTGGTCACTCGGAGCCGCAAACGCTGCAGGGTTGAGTTTCTTACCTCCCGGTGCGTTCGGATCGCTAATCCAAATCGGCGCTCCCGTATAGTCGGGCCTAACCTGAGCAAAGAGGCCTCCCGTTTGATTAACGCTTGTAGAGCTGGCACTTGTTTCTGTAGTGATTGACTGTACGTCGAAGGGCAGGCTGGTGTGGAATTGTCCGATCCAGTCCACATACCAGTTTCCAAGCAGCGGCTTTAGTAGATGCGAGTCCGGGCTGGGCAAGCGGTAAGATCCTGACCAGTTCAAACTATGGCGGATATCGAAGTCGGAGTTGCCCCGCTGGCCGCTTCCAAGGAAGGAAGCGAAGCCGCCCCCAATATCGTTGGATGCGCTATCGATGGAGTGGGCCCAGGTGTAGCTGAACTGGGTCTGCAGACGCCGTGTCAAACGGCGGCGGAATTGAGCTTGCAGGCTGTTGTAGTTGGATGTGGCCCCGTTGCTCGCCAAAATGAGAATGCTATAGGCGTCTCCGAATGACGGCTGGGTCTGCGTTTGCAGCAGCCGCGTGCCCATGCTTCCCGCGTATCCCAGGCTTAGCGTCTGGTTCTCGCCGAAGCTGCGTTCTAAGGTTGCGTTATATTGCGTCACAAGAGGCGACTGGAGATTGTTCTCCGCCGCCGTGATCTGCCCGTAGGGCCGCGTGGGCGGCATCGACGGAGCGCTCATGTCCGCCACCGACAGTGGGAAATCCGCCAATGAGATGGTACGGACGTTCGAGTATGGCGCGCCGTTAAATGCACTCGCGGTCACCCCATAACCCACGTCATAGAAAAGCCCAACCCCCATACGCAGGATGAGTTGCTTCCCTGGTGTGTTGTCCAACAAGTACGCAAGGCCAAATCTCGGCGCCACGTTGTGCCAAACGGTTGCATAGAGTGGTGTGTTCTGAGTCACGCCCGCGATGTAGTCGTCCGATAGCGCCAGTGGTGTTGGACCTTGCCGGACATGCGGTGGAGGGTTGATATCCCACCTCAAACCATAAGTGAGCGTGGTGCGGTCAGTAGCCCGCCAAGTGTCCTGCGCATAGGTCGAGAAGTTGGCGTAGATGGGATAAACAGCCGGGAGGTTCGATGTTATCTGGACGTTGGTCGCTTCGCCGCTAGTGAGTGCCCCGGCGCCACCGCCTATGCCGTTGAAAGTTGCGTTTAAGGAATAGAGATTGCGAAAGTAGGTGGGCACGATGAGCCGGAAGTCGACTCCGACCTTTAGAGTGTGCGAGGAAACTGCTTTCGTTAAGCTATCTACGATGTTCAACTGGACCTGCTGGTTCTTATTGCGGCCGCCAAAAGAATAGCCGCCGATACCCAGCAACATGAGGTTGAACTGACCGGTGCTAGAGGTCACGCCGCCGGGAAACACCGAGGAGTCGGCGAGTGCCGTGGCACCGCCATAATCATCCATCGTCGAAAAACTCAGGAAGTTCGATCGTGAGTAGTTGAAGCGGAGATCGTTCACCCACTCGGAGGCGCTTGTCCTGGTCAGACCCACCGTGGCCGTCTGCGAATTGGAATTCTGATGAGTCAGTGTGTTGGCGGTGGATATGAATCCTCCGCGCGTCAAGCTGCTAGTTGGCATGAGGCTATAGCGGACGAATAGCGTCATCGAACTGCTGATCGTATGGTCGATTCGAAGGCTCGCCGAATCCGACCTGGACGGGTTCGCAAGTAATGCGTGGTATCCGGCGGCGCCATCGGTTTGCTCAGGACCATCCGGGAGCGGAAATGCATTAAAAAAGGCCCGAATCGATGCAGGCGCGCTCTCGCGGCTTCGCAGATCGGGTACGCTGCTAATCATCGTGGAAGGGGAGACTAGACTCAGGTGTTCATATGCGACAAAAAAGAACGTCCGGTTTTTGATGGCCGGCCCCCCCAGAGTGCCGCCAACCCGGTTCTGTCTCAATGCGGCCCGCCCGTATCCGAAACTGTTGGCGAACCAGTCATTCGCGTCAAGGTCTTGGTTCCGGAAATAATAGTAGAGGGAGCCGTGAAAAACATCTGTTCCTCCACGGCTTGTCATGCTGATCTGAGCTCCAGGAGAACGTCCGAATTCCGGAGCAAACGACGACGTCTGGACACGCAGCTCCTGCATCGACTCCAGCGAGACGCTGGACGTAGCGCTGCCGCTGCCCACACCGGGCGGCGGTCCGCCAAACCCGCCAGGGCCTCCTGGGCCCGGCCCACCCCCGCCGACGGATCCATTCAGGCTCACACCGTCCAACGTGTAGTAATTCGTGTTCGAACGCATTCCGTTGGCGTTGAAGTCGCCGCCCGGCCCTGCCCCGCTCGTTACACCCGGCGCCATCAGCACCAACGCATCGACGCTCCGTCCGTTCACAGGTAGATTTTCGAAGTAATTTTGATCCACGGAGATTCCCATCGACGCGTCGGTGGACACGCTTTCTGGCTGGGCAGTCACGGTGACCGACGTGGTCCCCGCGGATAGCTTTAGCCGCGCGGCAAGCCTTTGCTGATCCCGGACCGCCAGGGTAATGCTAGGAATCCGCAGATTGTCGAAGCCAGTCTTAGTGATTTCAAGCGAGTATTGGCCCGGTTGCAACGAAGCAAAACTAGCCAAGCCCCCGGAATTGGTGTCCGCCTCATATACGCGCTGCAGTGCGTTGTCAGTCAAAGCGACGTGAGCTTTAGGTACCACCGCGTCGCTGGGGTCGGTCACCGTCACTGAAAGCGACGCAGTATACTCCTGGGCGAACGCGGCTGCAGCTACGAATAACAAAACTGGAACACAACGCAAGACACACCCCCACGCAATAGGTCCCTGATGAGTATTCAGAACTTGAAAGCTTTACTAATCGATTCCTAGAAGACGGCCTGAAGTAACGCTGCGTATTCCCGCAATTTGTGAAGTCTTGTGACGAAGTCCATAATCGGGACTCGCGCCTTGGCCCAGCGATGTTCAGTTACCGACTGCCGTGTACAGAACCTGATTGCCAGGGCTGCCTCCCAGAGTGAACGTTATCGGAACGGCCCCCGCCTGCAATCCACTGGGAACTACAACGTTGAACTGATAGAGGCCTACCTCATCGAGCGCGAGTCCGGCGTAAGTGACCGTGGCTGGAATTTGGTTAAAAAGAATCTGCAGAGGTAGGTCGAGCATATTCGCTTTCTGAACGATAGTTCCGGCGTTCACTCCCGGAGTCACATTCCCGAATCCGACTCCATAGAGTATGATCGTTTCGCCAGGATTGGCCGGACGCGACGTCACACCGGAAACGGCGTTCGGCGGCAAGACATATGTGGAGCCGTCCGCAAACAAGGCCCCTACGTATTGCATCCCGCCAATCTGGAACACTGACGGAGCAAAGAGTCCTGGCTCGGTTGAATTGACGTCAGTCGTATGGGACGCACTGGTTCCCGCCGCCGTTGTTACGGTAATGCTTTGGGCCCCCGCGGAAACGCCGGAGGGAACCTGCACATTCACCTGGGTAGGACTGATATAAGAGACAAAGGCGGAATGACCTTCGATGGCAACGGTCGTTCCACTCAAATCGGCGGGAGCCTGATTGCCCCTGAAATCCGAACTAGCCCATCCACGCGTGGTGGAAGCGAGATTAGCCCCGTAAATCTCGATCCACGATCCGGGTGCAACCGACGTGAATGCTCCAAAGGCCGACGCGCTCGCCGCGGACCCGATCACGGGTGGCGGCCCAGGATCGCCCGGCGGGAGAACCATCATCACTTGGCCCACCTGGTCAACGGAGACGTACACGCGGCCCTTGGAATCGGTAGTCACGCCATCGCAGCCATACATGGGCCCGTTAACATAGCTGACTACTCCGGAGTTGCTTTGGCTCTGATATCCGCCAACTACATAGATGTTGCCATCGCTCTTAATAACACTGAGGCGCGAGGTTTCCGTAATATAGATCTGATCCTGCGCATCGATTGTCATTCCCTCAATGGTGCTAAGGCTGACGGAGATGGCGGGACTGCCGGATATATTCGAGTAACTAAAGCCAAAATAGGCGCCCGCAATGGTCTGGATAATTCCGGCTGGCGAAACCTGCCGGATGGCGCCATTAGCGCGATCGGCGATGTAAAGATTTCCTTTTGAGTCAAATGCGAGATCGCCGGGACTATTCAGGAGAGCGCTGGTGGCTGCGCCGCCGTCTCCCCCGAAGCCAGCCGTGCCTGTTCCGGCAATTACCGTCATGGTTCGGGCGTTAAAGTCAATACGAAACACCTGATTCAGACCGGCGTCGGAAAACACCAGCCGACCCGCTGCATCAATCGCGATACCCGTAGGATCGTTGAGGCTGGATACTTGATCGCCAACTTGGACTGCGGTGACTTCAGCCTGGATCATTCCCTGCGAATCGATGAGACGGATCTCGTTGCTCTCCGTCGCGTAGACGTTGCCCTTCGAATCACACGCCATGCGCCGGGGCTGGTTGAGCTGAGCCGTAAGTGCCGGGCCGCCATCGCCACTCGAATAGCCCATGGGAGACTCCTCTCCGGCAATGGCCGCGAGTTGGTTCGGGCTGCTGAAGGCCAAAATGCGGCCCGCGTCCGCGTCCATGACCAGCAGTGATCCATCTTGTCGGTAACATAGGCCGGACGGGCGCAGCATTGGCGCGGAGGAAGCGGAACCATACGATGCTAGTTGGGGCCAGATACCGGCAAAAGCGGTAACGGCATTGCCTTGGACCTGCAGGACGCGAAACGCAGTGTTGTCGGCAACCAAGACCGTAGATCCTGAGATCAGAATGTCCCCGGGTTGATTGAGCGGGTATTGCAATGGCGGCGCCGAAGTGGCAACACCGGGATTCCCGCTGCCGACGACAGTTGAAAGTCCCTGCGAACCCACGTTCATACGAACAACGCGCCCGATGCCAGGGGATGAGATCAGGATCGTATTGGTGCTGCTATCGTAGGCGAGCCCGTTCAGAGTTCCAAGGGAAGAGCTATTCCAGCCGGACGATACGGACGCGCAGGTGCTGTTCCCAGCCACTGTATCGATGTCGCCATCACTAATGTCGATTTCACGAACCCTGCAATTCCCGGAATCGGCAATATAGATGTTACCGTCGCTATCTACGATCACTCCGTGAGGAGAGCTTAGATAGGCACTTGTGGCTGAATAGGTGTCGCCGCCGAACCCTGGGGAGCCTGTGCCTGCAATGACGCGTACGATCCCATCCGAGTCAACTCTCCAAACGACGTTTTGGCTCACATCGCTGAAGATCAACCGGCCGGAGGCGTCCTTAATCATTCCGCCCACGATGCCAATCGTTGTTTCAAGTGGCGGATAAATCCCGCTGATGGTTCCTCCACCGGGGAATCCGACGCTCGATCCGGCGCACC
Source organism: Bryobacterales bacterium (assembly GCA_963735145.1). Taxonomy (GTDB): domain Bacteria; phylum Acidobacteriota; class Terriglobia; order Bryobacterales; family Bryobacteraceae; genus Palsa-89. The sequence continues at coordinate 1,307,334 of CAVTJS010000005.1, forward strand.
GTCCAGTGCCTACTAGATCCTGGATGGTCCCGTTGGTGAGGACCTTCCGAATCCTGCAAGCCCCGGCATCACTGAAAATCAGGCCTCCGTCGCTGTCCACGAGCAAAGATCCCGGTGAAATCAAATCGGTTTCCAAAGCAGCTTGGCCTTCCAGACCATCGTCTAGAATCCCGGAACCAGCGAATCGCTCAATGATGCCGTTCACACCAACCTTGCGGATGATACCGGCGTTTGATTCCGAGATATATACGTTGCCCTGGGCATCCTGTGCGAGCCCATATGGGCCATCGAGTAGAGCGGAAGTTGCCGGTCCGCCATCACCGCGCGACCCCGATCCGATCACTGGACGAATTGTGTATGAGCCGCCATTCTGTGCGGCGCTAACGCCGGCAGATACCAGCGCAAGAGTGAAAAAGAGGGTAACCATGCGAAGACCCTTGGAGAGGCCGAAGTAGCACCTCACCTCAATTGGAGATAGGGACGGCTGGCAAAACCGAACCAAGTACGCGTCATTTGTGAAGTAGTGTGACGAGAACCCAATTGTTGAGATTTGCAACGATCGCCTGGAATATCTGAACTCCAGATGCCGGGGCGACGATAGACAAGGTGTGGGGGTTAATGCTTATGTCGATCTCAGCTCTCTCTTCTAACTTGATTACGGACCTGTCGCAACAGTATCAGCAGAATCCGCTCCAGCAAATCCGTAAGGACTTCAACCAACTCGCCAGTGCGCTTCAATCCGGCGACCTGTCGGGTGCGCAGTCTGCCTACTCGAGCATCCAGCAGTTGCTGCAGGATAATCAAAGCTCTTCGAATTCGATCTCTGGTTCGAACGGTACCAGCACCATCCAAAATGACTTTGCCACGCTCGGCCAGGCTCTCCAATCCGGCGATCTTAGCCAAGCGCAGAGTGCGTTTTCGCAACTGCAAAGCGATTTCAAGGCCGCCAGCCAATCTGCTCAAGCGCTGCCACAAGGAGAGGATCAGTACGTGGTGAGTTCGTCACAACAGGGACTAAGCGTCGCGCAGCAGGTGCAGCAAGACTACGCCCAACTCGCTAGCTCTCTCCAATCCGGCGACCTGTCAGGAGCGCAATCGGCATTTGCCAGCCTGCAACAAGCGCTGCAAAGTCAGGGGGCGTCCAGCACTCAGTCCAGCACCCAATCGAGCACGAACTCCAGCAGCGGGTCCGACTCCATCGCGAACGATTTTAATACGATTGGCGAGGCGCTCTCATCCGGCAATTTGAGCCAGGCGCAGAACGCGTTTTCACAACTACAGGCAGACATTCGGTCTGTCCAGCAAGCTGCGGCATCGCAGACCCAAAGCCTTACACAAGGACTGCTGTCGCTCCTCGAAGGACGCCACCATCATCGTGGGGGTGACAGTTCCAGCGGTCAAAACTCGACCTCGACGACGGCCTCCACGGACAGTTCGACCGCGAGTAATAGCACATCGAGCGTCAACATTTACGCCTGACGCGGTGTCGCACAACTGGTGAACTCGCTCCCGATCTCGAGCCCGGGCCGTGAGCGACCTTCACGCCCACATCGCGAAAAAGCATCGCAGGGTTGACGTTCATACAGTCGGTGCATGTGTGTGCAACAGATTTCGTGGGAACGGGCCGTAGTGTGGCGAATCATTCCTATCGCTCGAGCTTTTGATGTTTTGCGCGTCCGTGATTAGGATAGGATATGTTTGCCGATTCAAGAAACCGTCCACGCCTCGCTGTGGCCCGGAACTGTGGAATGGGATCGAGTTCTTTAAACGCCGACGTAGGCATCGTAGTTGTCGGGGAACGCCTGACGAAACTGCAGCGCGATGCCTTTTCCCACAACGCCAACAGTATTCACGGTGTTGACGAGAGCGTCGGCGCTCGAGTCGAGAATATTGCCGGTGACGTGCTTGATCATAACGTAACGTGGCCTGATCGCATGCGCGAAGACCAGAAGATCAAGTCGCTCCAGGGACTCCTTAACGGGTATATGGCGTCTGGGCGACGGCCAGACGGTCAAGAACCCACCCAATCGCCCACCCAGATTCGCTCTCTGGATACTCAAATTCCGCTGGTCGTCAGAAGCAAGTCGTTGATTTTTATGGTGCGCCCGGAGTGATTCGAACACCCGACCTTCTGGTTCGTAGCCAGCGTACTTTCCCTAACTCCTTGATTATAGGGCTAATAATTATGCAAGAAAATTCACTTTAAGCACCAAAAATACGCCTGTGGGTGGGCAACTGGGTGGGTCGTTTTTCACCAGCGCTGACCTTCTGGTTTTTGCATAGAAGGTAAATTCCTTCCTGGCGTCCGAACAGCCAGACTCTGTCCGACGCCGATCACCGCAATTGCAAGCAGCCGACGTCTTACGCAGTTCTTCAGGGTAGCTCAACTTGGTACGATCATGGATAGAAGAAAGTCACGTCATGCACAAACTCTCGATTCAAAAAGCAGGCGAACTCCCCCCGCAGTTGAAGTCCGCTGTCGAGCAACTGTTGGGCAGGCCGATTGATGCCGACAGGAGGTCAGCATCGCCGCTGTTCCGCAACAGCAAATTGCGCCTTCTAAGAGCCGCGCGTCAGGTGCCGAGAAGCTCGAAGCCTTCTTAAACCGACGAGCCGTGAAGGTCAGCGACGTCTCTGATGACGAACTTGACGCTGCCATCGACGACGCTGTCGATCACTTGCGGCACAGCCGCGGATGAGAATTGTTCTCGACACAAATATTCTTGTACGTGCCAACGCAAAAGCCCGAGGGCCGGCCAGGGAACTTCTTCAGCTCATCGTAGGATCACGCGATCACGTGCTGCTCCTATCACCGTTCCTCCAACAGGAATTGGAGCGGGTGTTTTCTTACGAGCGCGTCCGAGCTTCGTCGAAGCTCACGGACGGCGAGATCGTTGAAGACATCAGCTATCTTCGAGCAAAAGACGTTTCAGAGATTGTTTTCCCCGGCCCCGCTCCTCGTGTCGTGCCTGCCGACCCTGATGACGACCCGGTCGTCCACACTGCAGCGACCGGAGCGGGTTTTCAGCCTTCGAATCGCATCTAAGTCGGCTCTCGAGGTTGCCGAGTGCCGTAATTCACCGGGCTCGCGTACCTTTGGCTTCGCGACAGTTCGCTTCGAAACTAGTTTGTCTAGAGCGCCATGCTTGCTCTAGGTGATCCCGAGGCGCTTGTATACCGGGACTTTCGCAAAATCCACGATGAATGCAAAGATCGCCGCCGCCACGAGCGTTCCTCCCACAACGAATATCGATAGAGGACTCATGGCGATTCCGCGCGTGACCAACGTCGAAATAATCAAAATATCGCAGATCGTCGACACAACAACCCAAAGACTTGGGGGAGAATTCCACAGGCGCCGTCGTTCGCGAATGGAGTAGAGCGTCGCCTCGCTTCCGAACACAAGCGCGACCAAGGCCAGCGTTCTCAGCGTCTCGATTTCGAATCCCATCCGAAATTTGCCGACCGCCAGCACGGCGGTGCAAAAGACCAGAAGACAGGCTCCCATAACGCCGCCTGCGATCGTCAATTTGCCGATTCGCCAGGAGTTGGGCATTGGGGACGGCCGCACATTGTCCGTCGTCAAGGACATAGCCAGAAAATCGCCGGTGATCATCAGGATAACCATGAGCATGGGGGTCAGGATTGCGTGCCCGGTCATGACCAAACCCACAACCAGGAACAGCACCTGCACAATCTTCTTGATCACCGAGTTCAGTGTATAAGTCAGGATGCGCTGGAACGTCACTCGGCCTTCTTTAACCGCAGCGACAATGCCGACGAGCCCGGGCTTTGTCAGCACGATGCCAGCCGCCGACTTGGCAACATCCGTCGCGGTTGACACCGCAATTCCCATCTGCGCCTGGCGAAGAGCGGGCGCGTCATTGGCACCGTCGCCGCACATGCCAACAGTGTGGCCGCTTTTTTGGAACGCCTTAACCAGGTTGTATTTTCCTTCCGGTAGAATTCCGGCGAAAACCGCAAACTCGTCCGGGCGAACCTCGGCGGGGATGGGTCCAGGTGGACAGACCTTTCCATCCATTCCGACATCGTGAGCGACAATGGCTGCCGTCGCGGGTGCATCGCCGGTCACCATGACCGCGCGTACTCCCAGCGTGTGCAGTTCCGTGATCAAGGCTGCGGAATCCGGCCGGGGCGGATCGCTAAGAGCAATAATCCCGGCAAGTTTCAGCACCGTTGGCGGACCGATCGCCACAGCCAGAACGCGGAAACCTTTCGCCTCGAGGTCATTCGCCGCCTTGGCCGCATCAGGGTCCGATGGCGTCAGTTTGGCCACTTCGGCAAAGGCCCCTTTCACGGCGCGAACCGTGGTGCCGCCGGCGGCACCGTCTGAATAAGCGGCAGTAGCCTCCGACATTTTTGTCGCGGGATCGAACGGAACGAACTTGATCAGTTTTGGCAGATCGGTGGCCGCTTTACTTGCCGCAGCGGCCCGGATGGCACCATCCACTGGATCTTGCCCACCATCCGAACTCGCGAGAGCAGCTGCGCCTAAAACGTGCGATTCATCGAAACCGGACATGACATGCACGGCGGTTACGGTCAGATCGTTTTGCGTCAGCGTGCCGGTCTTATCTGAGCACAGCACGTCGATGCTGGCCGCTTCATCCACTGCGGAGAGCCTGGTTGGAAGAACGCCCAACTTAGCCAGAGCCTTTGCGCCGAGTGCGGCGGCGAGGGTGAAGGTAGCTGGCAGCGCCACCGGAATCGACGCCAGAACTGCCGTCAACACCAGAGGGATGATCTCGCTACCCGGCATTTTGAGAGCGAAGGCATAACCCACCAGCATCACGATGATGATGCCGTTGAGCATCGCGAGATTGCGCACCACGCGCAGCACGGCCTTCTGTTGAGTACTTTCGACGTGCGCGGTGCGAACCAATTCCGCGGTGCGTCCAAACTTTGTGCGAGCCCCGGTGGCCGTCACTTCCGCCACCGCTTCGCCACGCCGCACCAGCGCTCCGGCATATGTTTCAAACCCGGCGCCAGCTTCGATGGGAACGGATTCACCGGTGAGCATGGACTGATCCAGCAGCACCGACCCGTCGGTCAGGCGCACGTCGGCGGCGACCACGGCGCCGAGCGACAGTTTCACTACGTCGCCTACCACCAATTGAGCCGCGGGTATTGTAGTCCAGGCATTATCGCGCTTGACCGAAGCGTTCAGCGCGAGCCGCGATTTCAGCGCGGCCAGGGTCGCCTGAGCGCGCCCTTCCTGGAAGAACCCGAGAGCAGCGTTGAAGGCCAGCAGAGCTGCGATGATCGCAGCCTCGACGTACTTCCCGAGGACAACTTCGAGCACGATCGCCGCTTCGAGCATCCACGGAACCGGCGCCCAGAACTTGGCAAGTGCCCTGCGTAGTGGATGCAGGGCGGTATCGGGCATTGCGTTTGGACCGGACTTCGCCAAGCGCCTTCGTGCTTCATCGCTGGTGAGGCCGGTTGGAGGTGGGACAATCTTGGGGGAAGAGGATGCCACGATCTACCTCGTGAGCATCTTGCGGATGGCTGTCAATTCCCGCCGGCGCTTCGGGGTGGTCTTGGGATACGCCATCTTTAGGTCATCGAAAGTATCCACGACAATCTGGGAAACGATCAAACGCGCGTTTTCCTTATCATCGGCCGGTACGACGTACCAAGGGGCGTGATGGGTGCTGGTGGCGTTCAGGCACTCCTCGTAAGCGTGCATGTAATCCTTCCAGTATTTGCGCTCGTGAATGTCCGCGGTGCTGAATTTCCAGTTGTGGTCAGGTTCATCAATACGCTCAAGAAAGCGCTTTCTTTGTTCATCCTTCGAAAGGTGGAGGAAGAATTTAATGATCCGCGTTCCGTTGCGATAGAGGTGGCTTTCCAGATCCACAATGGAACGATAGCGCTCCTCCCAGATGGTTTTCTCGTCGCGCAATTCTTCTGGAAGCCCCTGGCTCCGGAGAATCTCCGGATGCACCCGGACGACCAGCACTTCTTCATAATAGGAACGGTTGAAAATACCGATCCGCCCGCGTTCCGGAAGCACGCATGTGGTGCGCCAAAGAAAGTCATGCTCCAGTTCGTTGGCGCTCGGCTGTTTGAAGCTGAAAACTTCGCAGCCTTGTGGATTCACGCCGGACATGACATGCCGGATGGCCCCGTCCTTGCCACCCGCGTCCATCCCTTGAAAAATCAGCAGCAGCGCATAGCGGTTGGACGCGTAGTGAAGCTGTTGCAGAGAGCTCAACTTCTCAACGTGTTCTCCCAGGAGCTCTTGATACTGCTCCTTCGACTTGTAAACGGGCTTCACAATGGTCGGCCATTTACTGAGGTTGACCTTTTTCCCGGTCACCCGAAAATCCTTGGAATCGATCTTCATTTTGCGCCGGCTCTCGCATGCGCTTCCGCGCCCTTTCGGATCTCGGTTTCGGCCTCCAGCCAGTCTTGATCCGCCTGGCCTTCATGCCGGCCGCGCTCCTCGAAAATTTCATAGGCGCGAGTGGCGATCTGCGGCGTAAGATCCGGCTTTGTCTTGGTCAACAAGGCTGGTTTCGTCGGATCGAAAATCCGATAAGCGAGCAGTTTCACGCGGTCATTCACCAGAGCCCACGCTATCGCATAGCCCCATACGAATGCTGCCCAGCCCCAGCCGAGGGGTGTCATAAACAGCCCGTAGACAGCGATCAGCGTCGCTATCGTTTGCGTACCGAGCACGGCCATCCACAGAATCTTCGCGGGGCGTATGGACCAGAACGGGCCGCGCGTACGCGTCAGGAAAATCGTGAGATGGCCGGCCACGGATAGCTTCAAATACATCAGCGTCTGGATGTGGTCGCGGTCGAGATGAAATACGCGCTCGCCGAGGTAGAACAGGCCAAAAGCGGCCACCACACCGATAACGCCCAGCACCGTGGAAACCCCGAGTACCAGGCGCATGTTCCAGGCCTCGGGCTTGTCTTTGTAATGAACGTTGTCGTAAGCGATGGACAGGATGGCTCCGTCATTGAGCAACGCGAGCATGACGATCATCACCGCTGTCAGCGGATAGAAGTTAAATACCAGGATCGCCAGCGTCATGAAGAACAGCACCCGCAGCGTTTCCGCGATGCGGTAGATCGCGTAGCTGTTCATGCGCTGGAAGATGCGCCGGCTCTCCTTGATTGCGTCGATAATCACCGACAGGCCGGACGCCAGCAGGACGATGGAAGCGGCCGCGCGGGCCGTATCTGTCGCACCCGAAACAGCGATGCCGCAATCGGCTTTCTTCAGCGCTGGAGCGTCGTTTACACCGTCGCCAGTCATGCCAACGATGTGGCCGCGTTGCTGCAATACATCCACGATATGGTATTTGTGTTCCGGGAAAACCTGCGCGAAACCGTCCGCTTTTTCGATTGCTTCAGCGGCCTGCGCCGTCTCGTGATGCTTTATATCGCCTAATCCACTGGCATCGAGGATGTTCGTGCCCATCCCGAGTTGCTTGGCCGTTTCCTTCGCGATCGCCATCTGATCGCCGGTAACCATCTTGACGCTGACGCCCATCTGGCGGGCGCTCGCGATGGTTGCTTTGGCCTGCTCGCGTGGCGGGTCGAACATCGGCAGCACGCCCACGATCTGCCACTTGCCTGCTTCATCCGCGCGCGCCACGCCCAGAGAACGGAAACCGCGTCCGGCAAATTCGTTGACCGCTTTCTCGACAGCGGGCTTTACCTCACCGGCGTTGGTGGACATCTGGAGAATTACCTGTGGGGCGCCTTTAGCTACATAGAACTGCTTTCCGTCCGCACCTTTCACCGTGGCTTCGGTGCGCTTGTGAACCGGATCGAACGGCTGAAAATGGAGCACCTGACAGGCCTGGAGTGTCTTCGGATCCTTGACTCCACCGATCACCGCAAGGTCGATCGTGTCCTTGTCTTCGGCACGCGAAGCGAGTGCGGCCCAGAGAATGACTTGATCGGCGGGAATACCATGCAGAGTGAATGGATCACCCAATGTCAGCTTATTTTGGGTAAGTGTGCCGGTCTTATCCGAGCACAGGATGTCCACGCCGGCCAGTTCTTCGATAGCCGAGAGCCTAGTGATAATGGCTTGTTTTTTCGCCAGAAGGCGTGCGCCCACTGCCATGGTCACCGACAAGACGGTGGGCATCGCCACTGGAATGGCGGCCACCAGAAGGACCAGCGCAAACTGCAGCGTGCTCATCATCGGATCGTGACGGAACAGCGCGACGGTGACAATCACCGTCACCAGAAAGACCGCCAGGACAATGAGGTAATCGCCGATCTTCAGCACAGCTTTCTGGAAGTGGCTGATGGATTCCGGGCCTTGCACCATTTGCGCGGTCTTGCCGAAGTAGGTTTTAGTACCGGTTGCATAGACCATTCCTTCGATTTCGCCTTGGCGAATGATGGATCCGGAAAATACCGCGTCACCTGGCTTTTTTGTGGCGGGCAAAGATTCGCCAGTCAGCGCGGACTGGTCCACTTCTACCGGGTCGCCTGGGAGCAAACGCGCATCGGCCGGAACAATGTCGCCCAGCTTCAGGCGGATGACATCGCCCGGCACCAAATCTTTCGCCGAGGGATCAGTCCATTTCCTGTCGCGTTTGACCTTAGCTTTGATTGCCAGCTGCTTCCTGAGCGCGGCGATCGCATTGCCGGCCTGGTGTTCTTCCCAAAATCCGACCACTGCGTTGGACAACAGCAGGAGCAGGATGATAAAGAAATCCGGCCAGTGCCGGACCGCGGCCGACAGAATCACTGCCCCTTCGATCATCCACGGGATGGGCCCCCAGAAATAGGTCAGGAATTTAAGGTACGGATTTTCCTTCTTTTCCGCGATCTCGTTGGGCCCATACTGAGCTAGCCGTTTTTTCGCCTCTTCTTGGCTCAAGCCGTCCGACGAGGAGCCCAGCTTTTTCTGGAGCTCCTCCATGGAAATCGATTTCAGGTTTTTCTGCGCATCGGACTTCGCTCCCGGCGCCGCCGCCGTCTTCGTTTCCGGTTTTGTTTCGGATTTCGATTCGGACTTCGCCTCGGTCTTGGGCTTATCTACAGTTGGTGTCATGATGATTTCTCCTGTTCTGTTTCCTGGAATCCCCTACACCTTTTCTTCCGGCGGGTCTGCGACTCCTCCCGGCGGCAAACATTCCGGCACGTCGAGCCGTGCTACACCAATCCGGTTGTCGGCCATCCCGTAGTAGATGTCGAACCGATCCGGTGAGCCAGTATCGTCGCGCCGGTCGATGCCGGTGGGAAACACCACGTTCGCTACGGTCCCATCGCGTTCCTGAGGCATCGAAGGCGTCAGCACCGGATCCGCCGAACGATAACGGATGATTTGTGGATGCTCCTTCGAAAGCACCATCACTCCGGCGGAATACCGAAGCGGGTGGGTACCTTTACTCGCCTGTTCCATTTCGCTGACCCCGTGGTAAACGACCAGCCAGCCGTGCCGGGTCAGGACAGGCGGAGTGCCCGCGCCGATTTTGAGCCGCTCCCAGCGCGACACCGGAGTCGCCAGCCGGTGATGAGAGGTGAACTTGCCGAAACAATGCGGCGCGCAGCCATCGAGCACCATCGGAGCGTAGGAAATCCAGATGCTTTCCCGTTCGAGGTCCACTTCGCGGGTCGCTGGGTGGCAGGCGGTTTCCTCGGGACGAGTCCCAGGGAAAAGCGGCCGGTGGAGGAGGGCCATTTCCGGATGCCCGGATGGATTCGGAATAGCGACCGGGAACAGGCTAGCGTCTTTATCGTCCACGTTGTCGAATTCAATGCCCTGGTACGGGCCGAAGCGCGCGAGTCCGATGCGCCTCCAATGGAACAGATCCTCCGAACTTGCCAAGGCGATCCGCGGACCCTCGGCCGAAAATGCCGCGTAAGTCATCAGGTAGCGCTTCAACGGCTCCACGAAAGTGATCCGGGGATCCTCGCAGCCGCCACCGCCATTGGGCCGCAACTCATAGTCAGCTTCCGGTTCCAGCGCCATGCCAAGGCGCTCGACGCCCGCCGGATCGCCAGCTGCATTGAACCGCACTCGTGTAATGCCGATGCGCGAGTAGTTCCCTTTTGCAACCAGCCGCGGGAAAAGGTAGAGTTCGCCATCCGGGCCGCGAACGGCCGCTGGATTCAGGACGCCCTCGACCTCCTGGGGATTCCCCGGTTCTGGCTCCATGATCATGCCGAGCCGCCGCAGCTTAAATACGCTCATAACTTCAACGCTTCCTGGCCGTGATCCGACAAACAAGCGATAATCGCTTCGATGACTCGCTTGGTCTCATGAGGTCCACGCACGGGGATAGAAATAACACCTGTTTCTTCAGCCGGATAGTCGTTCCCTCCAGGGAACAGGGCATCACCTACGAAAATCATTTCCTGCAATGAAATGCCGAGAACGTCTCTCAGTTTTCCGATGCCGTAGGCTTTGTCAATGCCTGGTTTGGTGACATCGATCGATGTTGCGCCGCCCAGGCGGACAGAGAACTTGGGAATGAAAGTGTGTGTGTCCAGCGAAAGCTGGCGTGATCAGTGGGAGGTGAGTCCCACCAGGGCAAGAGTCAAAGCCCTGTAGCTTGAGTAGCAGGAAGGAAGGAAACTGAGATTCCTGAAGCCTACTGACAAAGCCATCTGTTGGATGGTGAGCGAGTCGCCGGGCCGTAACGCAAGTAAACCCATAGATGGCCTCGAAAATTCTCGCCCCGAAGGCCGAGCCAGCACTCTTTTGGCGAAGGCAGCATGGAACGTCGCAGTTGACTGGTGCGACGGAACACTTCGGCGGGGTGGTAGGGACAGCACGGTGACAAGGTCATGCTAAGCGACTGGAGAAACCCTCCTCGCCCCGTTGAGAAATTGGCGGAGCAGGGAAGCCGTATAACCGGAAACACCGGGAAGTCGGTGGACGGCGAGAGGGACTCGGCCGGGTTTGTAGTAGCGATGAAGCGGAGTAACGTCCGTGGAGCGAAGAGGCCCTGCTGTTTGCAATGGCTCTAACAAAATGGAAGGCAAGGGTGAAATGACAAAAGCGCCCATCAGTTTGCAAGACCTGAGAAGGAGCCTATATGTCAAGGCGAAGGCGGAACCGCCTTGGCGTTTCTGGGGACTATATGTCCACGTCTGCAAGATGGAAACTTTGCAGGAAGCCTACCAGATGGCGAGAAGTAATGACGGGGCACCGGGCATTGACGGGGTCACGTTCGAAGCCATCGAGGAAAGCGGAGTGGAAAGTTTTCTGAGGCAGATTCGGGAGGAATTAGTTACCAACACGTATCGGCCCATGCGGGCACGGAAGAAGGAGATTCCGAAGGACGGGGGAAAAGTCCGCGTTCTTTCGATACCTGCCATCCGTGATCGAGTGGTCCAGGGGGCATTAAAGCTGATCCTGGAGCCGATCTTCGAAGCTGATTTCCAAGCGGGGTCGTTTGGATATCGACCAAAGCGGACAGCACAGGAAGCAACATACCGAGTAGCCAAGGCGATTGTCGAAGAGAAGACTCGCATCATCGACTTGGATCTAAGCGCCTATTTCGATAACGTGCAGCATTATCTGCTACTAGAGAAAGTGGCGCGAAGGATTCAGGATGATGCAGTTCTGCATTTGCTCAAGATGATCCTGAAAGCAACAGGCAAGAAGGGCGTTCCACAAGGCGGGGTGATTTCACCGCTGCTCAGCAATCTCTATCTCAATGAGGTGGATCGGATGCTGGAGAAAGCGGTGGACACCACCCGCAATGGCAGGTTCACTCGCATCCAATATGTACGTTTTGCGGATGACGTGGTGATCCTGATAGACGCTCATGAGCGGAATGACTGGCTGGTGAGGGCGGTAGACAAGCGACTGCGTGAGGAGTTAGCGAAACTGCGCGTTGCGATCAACGAGGACAAGAGTCGGATGGTGGATCTGAAACAGGGAGAGAGTTTTACTTTCCTGGGTTTTGAGTATCGGCGCATACTGAGCCTTCGGGGGAAGTGGCGGCCGTACTTTGCGCCCAAGCTGAAGAAGCGGACGGCGTTGCTTGAAAAACTCAGGGAGATCTTCCGGCATAACGTCAGCCAGCCGGTGGGAAAAGTGATTGAGGAAATCAATCCAATCCTGCGCGGCTGGGTGAACTACTTTCGGGTTGGCGATTCGAGTCGATGTTTTTCCATGGTCAAAGACTGGGTAGAGAAGAAGGTGCGGCGGCATATGATGCATGCCCGGGGGCGCCAAGGTTACGGTTGGGCGCGGTGGAGTAGGCAATGGCTTTTCCAACGTCTCGGTCTGTTTAACGACTACCGGATCAAACGATGGCCAGGGCCGAACGTCGCCCCTGCCCGTTAGGCTTCATAACTCTTGGCACGAAGCAAACAGGTGCGCCTAGTGCGGGAAATCCGCACGCTGGGTGCGACGCGGCGGGGGCTGGAAACGAGTTCACGGTTAGGCTAGTGAGACACTCCCAGAGGAAACGGGGAGCAACAGATAGGCCTGACCTTCGGAGCAGCGCGCCAGTCCTCGACCCTACCAAGAATCGTTTTGATCTTCTTCCGCTTTGCAAAATCGGGATCCCATTTTGTTTTTTGTTCTAATGGCGCCTCCTGGCCTAATGCGGAATACGTGATCTGGCTTCCCCGGTCCTCAACCGCCTCTCCCCACACTTTTTCGACCTTGAATCCCGCCTCTGCGACCGCCTTCTCGAGAGAGCTAATGATCTTCTCTTTTTCCTCGGGCGTGAAATCTTCCGAATAGACCTTTTCCCAAACTCCTTTGTATTGGAAGAACTTTGTTCCGCAGGTGGGGAGAATGGACAGGTTCACCAGGCTCTGGTCATGCGAGAGATGGGAAAGCACTTGTTTTTCAAACTGGGGCCAATCGCCTCCGGAGATCACGGCCACTTTGAGGATGCCGAGAAGGTCATCGAGCAGCCGCGACATTTCGGCATCCAGAGACGACTTGCTTTCGGCAAGAGTGCCGTCCAGATCGAACACGATCAGTTTTTTCATTCTGGTATCTCGATTTCCAACACGTTCACTTGGCCTTGAGGCTGCAAGGTACACGCTCCGAGAACCGCAGGCAACAGAAACACGTCACCCTTTCCGATTTCATACGTCGCGCCGCCATGATTGAGTTGCCCCTTGCCGTCGATGCATACCAGCACGCGCGGCCTACCCACGGCGCCCACCGTGAACGTCGATTCGCTACGCAGGCGAGACAACCAGAAGTGGTCGCAGTGGAAAAGTCTCTCGCGGCGAACTGGAGATGTCTCCTCTACTACCGGCGCGACCAAGCCGCCCGCACACTTGCCAAAATTGATGCAGGCAAGCGCCTGATCCACTTGGAGCGGCCGCGGCTGGCCGGTCTTAGGATCGACGTGATTCCAGTCGAACAAGCGAAATGTCACGTCACTGTTCTGCTGGACCTCGAACACCATGACGCCGCCGCCCATCGAGTGAACCATCCCAGCCGGGTTAAAGACAGCGTCGCCAGGATTCGGATGGAAGCACGCAAGACGGTCCGCCACCGTCCCATCCTTGAGCGCGTGCCGCAGAACTTCCGCAGTAGTGCCTGGCTTCAGGCCAGCATAGATGCGGCTTTTGATGCCTGCCTCCAGCACCACCCACGCTTCGGTCTTGGCCGTCGCCGGATCCGTGGGATGCACCTGCACCGAAAGCATTTCCCGTACGTCGAGGAACTTCAACAACAGCGGGAAGCGACGAAAACGCCCCGCGAGTTTTCCCATCACCCGCTCCGGGAACTGATCCAGCAGTTGAGCGATGCTTAGCCCTTGGAGGGATCCATCGGCAACACGGCTCGAATAATCATCGCGGTCGCTCAGTACCCACGCTTCGCCGATCGGGCCGTCGCCCGGCAGTGGTGCTGTGAGCAGGTCGGCCAAGTGCCGTCCGCCCCACAACCGATACTGGTAGATGGGTTCGAATCGCAACGGATATAGCGGCGTTTGGCTCATGATCGGCCATCTGCTACTGGAGGTGCGGCAGCCATGCCAAGTCCTCGCTCAGCACGTAGATCGTTATCGCCGCAAGCATGAGTACCAGGCCCACCCACATGCGCCAGTCATGATGCATGCGTCTCCAGTAAGCCGGTGAAACCCCTTGCCGGGCAGCTTGTTCGTCTGCCTGCCGCGCATTCTCAGCAGCGATGTGGCGGTTCTTGTCGTGTTCCGGTCCTTCGTTCCCGTGGTGAGCGAAATTAGTCTCATTCATTTCTGTAGCGCCTTTCATTTCCAATGATCCCGGTGCGGTGGACGGAATTGGAGTCTCCAGCGCCGTCCATTTTGCGGCGCTGCCTCAATCTGGTGCCAGCCACAACTAGCCCGCGTGCTTCCGCCGATGCAGAGCCGGGTCAGTCCTGCGGCTTTCTTGATGACGCCGGCTCCCAAGCGTGCTCTCGATCAGCCGGGTCAACTTATCCGCTGCGCCGTCGACGGCTTGATCCAAGGTCGCTGCCTGGTGAGTGACCGCGATGGGTTGGCGGCCTTCCAGGCGCGCTTCCATCATGCACCGCTTGTCGCTCTGGCCGTGTTTGTCGCTGTTCTCATCGCTCAGGTGGATTTCCACTCGCGTAATGTGATCGCTAACCGGGCTCAGCGAACTCTCGACCACCTCACTAACCTGAGCGGCCAGCGCCTCGTGGCCTTCGATGTTATGGCCGGTATTGATTTGTATCTGCATGGTGTTCTCCCATCACTGCGCATTGCCTTATGCCGCAGGTTTCACGACTTCGGGGTTAAACGTTGTCGCGCTTATATCCTTATCTGTCGTGGCATCGTATTCGCCACGGCGGGCAGCCCGGTTGCATCTGGCTCGATGAGACAGAGCTTGCTGTGCCGCTAACACATTGGATTCCTTCCCCCGCCAAATCTCCATAGCCGGTTGCTGGATGGCGCGGGCAAACGAAAACGCCAGGGCCCAAGGCAGTCGCGATTTGAATCTGACATTCATGGCATTCAAACGGGCCGAGGCCAGTTCACTAGGTTGACCGCCCGACAAGAACGCAATCCCCGGAATGGCAGCAGGGACGGCTCGCAAGAGGCACCTCACCGTGGCGTCCGCCACTTCGTCCACCGATTCTTGCTTCGGGCACGTCAAACCCGGCAGCACCATGTTGGGCTTCAGAATCATGCCTTCCAGCGCCACCCGTTGTGTGTAAAGCTGGTCGAAAACCGTTCGCAGGACTTCCTCAGTTACCTCGCTGCACCGGTCGAGCGAATGTTCGCCTTCCATGAGCACTTCTGGCTCGACGACCGGGACCAGTCCGGCTTCCTGGCACAATGCGGCATAGCGAGCCAGCGCCTGCGCGTTGGCCTCGACGCAACCGCGGCTCGGAATGCCATCGCCCATGGCAATCACCGCGCGCCACTTGGCAAAACGCGCGCCCATTTGAAAGTATTCCTCCAGGCGCTCGCGCAATCCGTCCAGACCTTCGGTTATTTTCTCTCCGGGATGACCAGCCAGGTCCTTTGCACCGGTGTCAACTTTGATGCCGGGAATGATTCCCGCATCGGTGAGGACTTTAACAAAGGGAGTGCCATCTTTCTTCTTCTGGCGGATCGTCTCGTCATAGAGAATCGCGCCACTAATGCACTCACCGAGACCGGGCGTGGTCACAATCAACTCCCGCCAGGCGCGCCGTGCCTCCACGGTCTGGGGAATCCCCAACTTGGCAAATCGTTTGTTGCAGGTTGGATTACTCTCATCCATCGCCAGCAGACCCTTGTCGTCGGCGACCATTTTCCTCGCGGTATTTATAAGCTCTTGCGTATTCATTTGAGGTTGCTCCTTTCTCAGTTCCGGATTCCCCGCTACACTTCACCCAACCACTTCCGCGCCTCAGCGGCGTCGGCGTGATCGAAGTATCGGATCGTCGCTTTCGTGAACGGTTTGCAGAACGTCGCCATGCCGTGCTGCCACTTCTTATCCCCGACCATCGCGAGCCGTTCGATGTCGGCGAAGTGTTTAATGTCGAACTTGATGTCTTCCCACATCGCGCCGGCGTCCCAGCCGTGGAAACCGGTCATGTCGAACAGCACGCGCAGTTTTCCGTGCTGCCGGAGGAGTCGCTCGAACTCGGGCACAAAGTGCTCGTAATCTGCTTTTACCAGCTTCCCGCTGATGTGAACGACGAGAATCTTCCCGCCGTTTTCTTCATTGAGTTGAATGGGCATTTTGAACTCCTCCCTTCTGCTTTTCGCCCCCGCCCCACTTCCAGTTCCGGATTTCCGGCAAGTCTTCGCCGTGCTTGTCGATGTAGTGCTTGTGCTCGATGAGTTTGTCCTGCATCATCTGCTTCAGGTAGGCGCCCTTGGAGCCTAAATGCGGCAGCCGATCGATCACGTCTTCCACCAGGTGGAAGCGGTCCAGGTCGTTCTGCACTCTCATGTCAAACGCCGTGGTGATGGTGCCCTCTTCTTTGTAGCCGCGGACGTGGAGATTGCGGTTGGTCCGGCGGTAGGTCAGGCGGTGGACCAGCCACGGGTATCCGTGGAAGCCAAAGATGATGTGTTTGTCTTTGGTGAACAGCGAATCGTAATCCGTGTCGCTTAGTCCGTGCGGGTGCTCACTCGCAGACTGCAGCTTCATCAGATCGACGACATTGATCACCCGGATCTTCAGATCGGGCAGATGCTCGCGAAGGATGGAAACGGCGGCCAGAATCTCGAGCGTCGGCGTGTCTCCGCAGCAAGCCATCACCACGTCCGGCTCGGCGGCGTCCTGGTCGTTGCTGGCCCATTGCCAGATGCCGATTCCTTCCGTGCAATGCACCACTGCGGCGTCCATGGTCAGCCATTGCGGCAGGGCGTGTTTGCCCGCAACCACCACGTTGACGTAATTCCGGCTGCGCAGGCAGTGATCGAAAACCGACAGCAGACAATTGGCGTCGGGCGGCAGATAGACGCGCACGATGTCGGCCTTCTTGTTGATCACGTGGTCGAGGAAACCTGGATCCTGGTGCGTGAAGCCGTTGTGATCCTGCTGCCAGACGTGGGAGGCGAGCAGATAGTTCAGCGACGAGATCTTCCGCCGCCAGGGCAGTTCCAGACATACCTTCAGCCATTTGGCGTGCTGGCTGAACATGGAGTCGACGATGCGAATGAAGGCTTCATAGCTGTTGAACAGCCCGTGCCGCCCGGTGAGAAGATATCCTTCCAGCCAACCCTCGCACTGGTGCTCGCTGAGCATGGAGTCCAGCACGCGTCCGGCGGGCGCGAGAAATTCATCGTTCTTTTCTTCGCGCGCGTCCCACTGACGGTTGGTGACTTCAAAAACCGCGCCCAGGAGATTCGAGAGCGTCTCATCGGGACCGAAGATACGGAAATTACGCTGATCCTGATTCAGCTTGGCCACGTCGCGCAGGAAGTTACCCAGCACGAGCGTGTCTTGGGCGTCCACGGCGCCGGGCGAAGGCACATTCACCGCGTGGACGCAGAAGTCCGGCATGCGCAGATCGCGCAGCAGAATGCCGCCGTTGGCGTGCGGATTGGCGCCCATGCGCCGGTCGCCCTTCGGCGCCAGTTCGGCCAATTCCGGGATGAGCCGGCCATTTTCATCGAACAGCTCCTCGGCCTTGTAGCTTTTCATCCAGCTTTCCAGCTGCTTCACATGATCGGGATGCTCGGAATCTACCAGCATCGGCACTTGGTGCGCTCGGAAGGTGCCCTCGATCTGAAGTCCGTCGACTACTTTCGGTCCCGTCCAGCCCTTGGGCGATCTGAGGACGATCATCGGCCAGCGCGCCCGTGTGGTGTCATTCTTGTCCCGCGCATTCTTTTGGATTTGCCGGATGTCTTCGATGGCCGTTTCCATGGTGGCGGCCATGAGTTGATGCATCGTTTCCGGGTCGTCGCCTTCCACAAAGTGGGGCGTCCAGCCGCAGCCCCGTAGGAATTGCTCCAATTCCTCATGCTCGATGCGGGCCAGGACGGTCGGATTGCTGATCTTGTAGCCGTTGAGGTGCAGGATCGGCAGCACGGCTCCGTCGCTGATCGGGTTGAGAAGTTTGTTGGACTGCCATGCGGTCGCTAGCGGGCCTGTTTCCGCTTCACCGTCCCCAATCACGCAGGCAACAATGAGACCGGGATTGTCGAACGCAGCCCCGAAGGCATGGCTGAGCGAGTACCCCAATTCGCCACCTTCGTGAATCGACCCCGGCGTCGTCGGCGCAACGTGGCTCGAAATTCCGCCGGGAAACGAGAACTGCGTGAACAGCTTCTTCAGCCCGGCCTCGTCCTGAGTGACGTTCGGATAAATCTCGCTCCAGGTGCCTTCGAGGTAAACGTTGCCAACGATCGCCGGGCCGCCGTGACCGGGACCGGCGATGTAGAACATGTCCAGGTCATACTTCTTGATCACCCGGTTCAGATGAACGTAGATGAAGTTCTGGCCCGGCGTAGTGCCCCAATGCCCGACCACCAGGGGCTTCACGTGCGACAGCTTCAGCGGCTCCTTCAGCAGCGGGTTGTCGTAGAGATAGATCTGGCCGACTGAAAGATAGTTGGCGGCGCGCCAGTAGGCGTTGATTTTGTGAAGCAGTTCCGGAGTGAGTGGGTTGGTTTTCGTGGTTAGCTCCTTGCCGGTCACCGCGTTGGGTTTCTTGTGGAGCTGTTCAGGAGTGAGCGTATTGGTTTTCATGAATTAATCCTTTGTTGAAAGTGTCGGTTTCGAGAATGCGGCTCACCGAGCGCGCAATCATTAGATCTTCATCCGTCGGAATGACGCGAACCCTGACTCGGCTGGTGTCCGTGGAAATCACGCCCTCGCTTGCCGCGTTTCGCTTTTCTTCGATTTCGATGCCGAGGAAGCCCAGCCCATCGCAGATGCGCGCGCGGACGAGGGGTGCGTTTTCGCCGATACCTCCCGCGAAGACAAGCGTGTCCAATCCACCGAGCGCGGCGGCAAAGCAGCCAATCCACTTTTTCGCCTGATAGCAGAACAGCGCCACAGCTTCCGCCGCTCGGATATCGTCGGCTTCGTGCGCGAGCAAGTCTCGCATGTCGGAACTGATCTCGGAAACTCCGAGCAGCCCGGACTTGTGATTGACCATTTGGTAAAACTGCTCCGTGGTCATCTGCTCGGTTCGCGCCAGATACGGCGCCAGGCCGGGATCTAAGTCGCCAGAGCGCGTGCTCATCACCAATCCCGATGTCGGAGTGAAGCTCATGCTGGTGTCGATGCTTTTGCCGTCGCGCACGGCGGCCATGCTTGCGCCGTTGCCCAGATGCGCGAGGATGACGCGGCCAGCGCTCGCCGCCGGGTCGCCCAAGCGCGTGAGTTCCTCGACCAGATAGGCATAGGACAAACCGTGGAAACCGTAGCGCTGCACTCCCTTCGCATCGTAGCGGCGAGGGATAGGAAGCAGCTTGGCGACACGCGGCATGGTGCAGTGAAACGCCGTATCGAAACAGGCAACCTGGGGTAGTTTCGGGTGACGCTGGCGGAACGTCTCGATCAGTTCAATTTCACTTGGCAGATGGTCCGGGTCGACTGGGCTGATGCGATGCAGATCATCCAATAATTCCCGAGTGACCAGTTCCGGCGCCGTGTGCTGCATGCCATGGACCACGCGGTGTCCCACAGCCCGAATCGATTCGAAATGATTCTGCTCTTGGAGCCAATCCATCAGAAACGTGGCTGCCGATTTGTGATCGGAAGCGGGAAGCTTGAGGCTGTCGTGCCGATTGGCGGCCGTTTCGTCGAACGTCAGATTCGTCCCGCTCAAGCCGATGCGATCAATCTTTCCGTAAAGCCCTCGCTTCAGCGGTTCGCCGTCCTGGTACAGCGCGAACTTGATGCTCGACGAGCCGCCGTTGATGGTCAGGATGCTTGACTTAGTCATGCTGCAATCCGAAAGAAGCCAGCTTTGCGCAGGTGGATTTGTAATCGGTGTGAAGAACGCTTCGAATCCCCAAACCTTCCGCGATCTGGACGAACATCGGCGTGTTTTCGATATATATGACTTGATGCGCCGGCGTTTGGGTGATATCCAGCGCAAGCCGGAAGATGTTCGCGTCGGGCTTGCGGATGATGGACGAAGCAGGAGGATATAAAGGAATCCACAAACCTATCCAGCTTGAACTTGCGAATCCGATACTCATTCACTTCGCGCGCTTCGTTGCTGACCACAGCGATCCTCAATCCATGCTGGACCTTGAGCTGACTGAACAGCGCGATCATCGCGGGGTACGGTTTCGATTGCTCGCACATGAAGCGTCGAAACTGGGCGCGCGTGAACGGCCGCTTTTCATAGAAAACGACCAGGTTTAAGTATTCCTCGAAAGTGAGCTTGCCCTCTTCGTGGATTTCGAACGTGAGGCGATGCCGCTCTTCCATTTCGGCCCAATCCAGGTTGAAATTCTTCACGGCTCGTCTGCGGACGTGGTGGTCCCATCCATTGGTGAGCAGGACCCCGCCGACATCCAGAAATAACGTGGTGATTGGCATTCTTCGGTCCGGGCTTAGCATGCCTAAGACCGGTGATTACGCGCCGGTCAGTGAAAAAGACGGCTTGTGTTCGGGTTCGTGCAGCCAATATGGCGGACGGCCGTAGTGAGAATACAGCCGGTCTTCATACTCTCGCGTGATCTCCGTGAAGTCGACGAACTCCGGGGCACTCTTGATGGCTTCTCGGGAGAGGCCGACATAAACTTCGGAGTCTTCCCAACTCACCCGTTCAATCCAGGCGGGTGAAACCAGCACCTTTTTGCCCGGCCACCAATTCTTTGTTGCCACCTCGATGTAGCGGATAGCCCAGGCTGCATCGTCCACGATAAACGCGCCAACATGGCCGATTTCACCATCGATCGCCTCAATGTGATAGCCAGTGACCTCTTTGGTACTGCGCAGATGCGAATCCGTGTCTTTTCCGATTCTGGCCGGTGTGGGTTCGGTAGAAGGCTTGTATGGCATGCCTACACCTCCCGGATAGTTCGCTGGGCCCCCCAGGAAGGCGCCACCCCAATAATAGGGGTACCCGTAATAACCGCTGTACGCGATCTCGTGCTGCCGGGAGACGGGCTTGTCCGTATCGATGTTGGGACTGTTCTCCACCTGTGATTTCGTTAGCGCGACATCTAATCGCTTGTCGATCCAGTCCACATGGGTGACAGAAAGTGGCGAGATGAGCACTCGCCGGCCGCCAAGCCAGCCGAGTTCTACTGTGAGGTAGCGGATGACCCAGGTCTCATCGTCGAAGTAGAGCTGATATACAGTTCCCAGCTCTGCGTCCATAGCACGGATCACGAAACCTTCCAACCGTGTAACGTTCCTTAACATTGCGTTTCCCTCCCAAGATGTGTCCAATGCGTTTCGGCATAACCGATCCGCAACTAGACTTTGTGCACGCGTATACCCAGGTGCTTAACACTTGCATACATCGCTTGTCGTCTGGCCGGGCTCCCACGGAATGGTTGACCATTAGCGGTCAAGCGGCCTTAAATGGTCAACCAAAAGGTTCAAACTCCCGTCCGAATCCCGTGCCCGATTCACAGGGCCATGCGGGGCTTGGGCTGCGAGCAGCGGTGAACCTGAATGGGTCTTTGATTGCGACATCCAGGAGCGAAAGATGGACAAACCGAAGAAACGGGTGCTGCCGAGCGCAGCGATCACATCATCGCTCGGATAAGGGCGAAGCAGAACGGAGCGGTAGAACAACGACCGAGAAACCACCAGACGTCGAGCCATCAAAACCGGATGCGGACGGAAAACTCAACGGCAACGGAAGTCGCAACGTGATCCTGGAAGTGCAGCCGAGGGTAGAGCTTCCAAGGGGAGTGCCACCGAGGGATGGGCGCACAAGACACCCTCTCGGATTAGTGATTATCGGAGTGATCGCGGTCATCGCCATCCTGGCGATTGTCCCTAACTGGATTCAGAAATGGCTGTGGATGCGGCAGGTCGGTTACAGTCGCGTCTTCTGGACACTCTTCTCGGTGCGATGGGAGCTGTTTGGCGTGGCTTTCGTTGTCGCACTTTTATACCTATGGATCAATCTTCGCTTTGCGGCGAAGAACGGTTCCACCTTCCGTGTTAGTAGTTTGACAGGCGAATCTGCCCTTGCGACAAAACTTGGCATCCAGCTCTCGCCCACGGTTTTGAATCTGGCCGTGGGAGCGGGGGCTGCCGTCGTCGCTTTGTTCTACGCTGGCATCTTCTATGCAAGATGGGACACGTATCTCCGTTTTCGCTACGGCGGATCCTTTGGGTTATCCGATCCACTCTTCGGCGCCGATGCCGGATTTTATGTGTTTCGTCTTCCCTTTTATGAGCTTCTGCAAAGCAGCCTGACCACGTTGGCGGTGGTCACGTTTCTAGCTGTCCTGGCCTTCTATGCGTACTTCGCATCGCTGGGTTTCAGCCGCGGAAGACCCGTGGAAGGCTGGAGCGCGAAGGCCACTCCACATCTGTCCTTCCTGTTCTGCATACTGGCCGCCAGTTGGGCGTGGGGGTTTTACCTGGATCACTTCCAGCTCCTTTACTCCACCCAAGGAGTCGTTTACGGAGCCGGTTACACCGCCGATCATGTCACCCGGATCGCCTATTGGATGATGCTGGCCGCCGCGGTTGCGCTGTGCGCGCTTCTTGTACTCAATTTCTTCCGGCCGCGATTGAGATCGATAGGCATCGGATTCGCAATTTTTGCGGCCTTGTACATTGTCGGCGTTTGGGTAGTGCCGGCCCTATTCCAGAGGTTCACGGTGCAGCCGAACGAACTGGCTCGCGAGACTCCATATCTCAAAAACAACATAGAGTTCACCCGAAAGGCCTTCAGCCTCGACACGATTCAGGAAACATCCTACCCGGCGCTGGCCGACCTGACGCCGGAGGTGATTGCAAGAAATCAAGACACGATCCAAAACGTCCGTCTATGGGATTACCGCCCGTTGCTTCAGATGTACCAACAGGCTCAGGAAATCCGCCTCTATTATCAGTTTTACGAGGCCGATGTAGACCGCTACCACCTGCCCGATGGTTATCACCAAGTGATGCTTTCGGCCCGCGAACTCTCCCCGCAACTTCCCGCTCAAGCTCAAACCTGGGTGAACCAGAGGCTGCAATTCACGCATGGTTATGGCTTAGTGATGAGCTTCGTCTCAAAGACCATGGGCGGAGGTTTCCCGCAGTATGTGCTGCAGAATATCCCGCCCGAATCTTCTTACGGCCTAAAGATAGACCAACCAGCCATCTACTACGGCGAGTCGATGACTGGATATCGAATTGTCGCGACCGGCGTGAAAGAGTTTGACTACCCCAAGGGGAATCAAAATGTCTACACCAGTTATGCCGGAACGGGAGGCATCCCGCTGGACACTTTGTGGAAGCGGCTCTTGTTCGCCTGGACGCAGGCTGACGTCAATATTCTGCTTACTTCCTATCTTCAACCCGAGAGCAAAATCCAGATTTGGAGGCGTGTTCAGGAGCGCGTGCAGCAAATCGCTCCGTTCTTGCAACTTGACCAGGATCCCTACGCCGTGGTGAGCGAGGGCAAACAATATTGGATCCAAGATGCCTACACGGTCTCCGATCACTTCCCCTACTCCACTCCTCACGCGGCGGCCTTCGATCAAGGACTGAATTACATTCGAAACTCCGTAAAGGTGATCGTGAATATGTACGACGGAACCGTCCAGTTCTACGTCATGGATGCGAACGACCCCGTCCTGGCGGTCTACCGTCGTGCGTTTCCGGGCGTATTCAAAGACCTGAATCAGCTTTCGGCGGATTTAAAATCGCATCTGCGGTATCCAGAGGATCTCTTCTCCATCCAGGCAGACCAGTACCGGACATTCCACATGACGGATCCGCAGGTCTACTACAACCGCGAGGACCTCTGGGTGCTTCCTCAAGAGAACTACGCGGGCACTGTGGCGCCCATGAAGCCCTATTACATCCTGATGAAGCTCCCCGGAAGCGACCAGCTGGAGTACCTTCTCATGACGCCGTTCACGCCTCAGAAGCGAAACAACATGGTCTCCTGGATGGCTGCCAGATCCGATTTCCCCGAGTACGGGAAGATGCTCTTTTACCAACTTCCCAAAGACAAGCTGATCTACGGCCCGATGCAGATCGAGGCGATGATCGATCAGAACACCACCATCTCGCAGCAACTGACCCTCTGGGACCAAAAGGGTTCGAGAGTCATTCGCGGGAACCTGATCGCGGTACCGATCGAAAACTCCTTTCTCTATGTGGTGCCGGTGTATCTCACAGCGGAAGGCACGGACTTCCCTCAACTCAAGCGCGTGATCGTGATTTCGGGGGATAAAGTAGCGATGGAACCGACACTCGATGGAGCCATCCAAGCTGTCTTTGGAACGACGCAGCCAACTCAGATTTCCGCCGCGGCGCCCGGCGGGCAACCGGAGTTAGGTCAGGCGCGGGCGCAGTTCGATGATGCCCAAAAGGCCATGCAGCAGGGGAATTGGGCCGACTTCGGCAAATCGATGGACGCGTTGAAGCGCTTGCTGAACGGGCCGGCGCCAACTGCGACCCGGCAATGATGATTTTGGCGGAATCAACATGAAGACAATTATTCTTTCTGGCAGCGCGATTGCGCTGATCTTTGTGGGTGCCGCGTTCGGCCAGAGTGGCAGCGGCGAGAGGACGGCGGCGAAGACTGCCGTTGCGACCGCCGGTCACAGCGGTCCCAAACCGGAGATCGCTCCCAAGAACCCAGAAGGCTGGATCGTAGTCCAAGACAAGGACTACATTCCCGTAATCGACGGCGTGAGCAGAAAGCTCCAATTCGCGCGTAAAGCTTTCATGGCGAAAGACCCGGCCGCCGCGGCCACCGATGTTCGTGCTACCGCGGAGCTCCTGTCCAAGCAAACCTCGGGTGCCTCTCGGGGATTAAAGGAAAACATCGACGTGGCCATGAAGCAACTGCACGCATTGGCCACCGATCTGGACAGTAAGAAGACGGTCGGAGTGAAGCGGTTCGATGCCGTGATTGCAATGGCCCACCGTGCCGATCTCGCAACCGATTGGCTGGTGGTGGATGAGTCGTCCTGGTATCCCTACATTGAGGAACCCAATCGGCATTTCCACAATGCGCACGACGCGTTTCTCGCAAAAGACTACCCCAAGGCGGCGGAGGAAATCCGCAAGGGAGAAGCCTTCGTTACGTTGGAGGCGAGCCGCGCGAGCGGGGACGTCAAACAGTCGCTGGACTCGTCGGCACAAGAACTGGAAAAGCTGTCCCTCGATATAGCGCCCAACTGGAGGGTGAAAAGCATCGTCGCGATGGATCAGAGCTGGGGGCGCGCAGACCGCGCTCTAGCGCAATCGCACCAAGTTCAGGCAAAAGAGGATTGGCAGAAGAAAGAGACCGCCAAAGCGGGCTATGAGATGAAGGCCGCCGCACTTAATCTGGAAGAGTCTGCCGACTGGGCGGGCAGTGAGGCCAAGACGGGCGTTTCCGCAGTCGTTAGAGATACACGGTTGATGGCCGGAAAGCTCACCGCGGGGGGCGAATACGCCGTGGGAGAAGT
This sequence comes from Bryobacterales bacterium, assembly GCA_963735145.1. GTDB lineage: Bacteria > Acidobacteriota > Terriglobia > Bryobacterales > Bryobacteraceae > Palsa-89. Next base: position 1,332,796 of record CAVTJS010000005.1, read on the forward strand.
GGACAAGGGCATCGACGATCTTGGCCACGCGATATCGGGGCTTGGCCAGAAGAATTAGCAGGTACGGCGATCGGCGCAAGAAACATGGCCGTGACTTAACAAAATGGCAGGGTCTACTTGAGATCCGCGGAATGGAAAGAGGTTGAGGTCATGTGTGACTGTGCGTTGATGGGCGTTCCCAATCGGATAGCCGTGGAGGGAGAGCAGTTGGTTGTGCACAGATTCCGAAATGGTTTACTGGGCCTCGCTGTGCCGGATTCAACCAACCCGCCAACAGGGCGGTCCAATAGTTTTTGGGTCAGGCTGAAGTTGTTCTTCACTCCGACACTGCGGGATTCTGTTTGCGCGGTCTGCATGCCGCCGGGCGCCCACTTGGTAGTAGAGGATATTCCCGAATACTTGCATCTGGCTATCGGAGTGGGCGAGATCGAATTGGCGACATTTACGCGGGTCAAGGCACCCGACGCCTATCGCGATGCAGTGCGTTTCAAGAACGGGCATGCAGTTCGGTTGCAGGAGCTTCACGAAGGCCAGCGCATGTGGGTAATGAACCTTTCCCCCAGGGCTGAGGCATCTGAGCCTGTTCTCGACGCGGTTTCGCGAGTGTAGATTTGAAAACTTTGCCATGGAGGGCATAATATGCCGAAGACAGCAGTTGGATTATTTGAGAAACCGGACCTTGTGGACGAGGTTGTCCGCGAGATCGAGGCGCTTGGTATTCCTCGGAAAGAGGTTCGCACCCTGACCGAGCCGGCGAACTTCGAGGTTACCGGTGTGATGAGCTTCCCACGCCTCGATTTCGAAGTCGAGTTGAACCGGGAGCTCACCAGGATCGGGGCGGCCAAGGCAGAATCGCAAGCTTACGTCGAAGGATTGCGGCGCGGAGGCGCCCTCGTGTTCGCGACAGGGTCGGACGAAAGAGTGGACGCCGCTGCCGATATCATGAACAGGCACGGCGCGACAGAGATCGAAGAGATCAGTGGCGCTGAACCGCAGTTACGCGCTGTGGTTCATAAAAGCATGACTCCGATGCACAGTAGTCCGGTCCAGGCCGGGCGCGTCCGCGAGCCGGGCGGCGGCGCCGGCCTTTTCGTGTGGTAATGCAAGGAGCGTAATACTCATGATTCAATCCATCTACAAAGGCATCGAAATTGAAATGGAGATGCATCAAGAGGTGCAAAAGGGGCATTGGAGATGCGACTACACCCTGATAAAGCATCCTCAACGAACCATAACGATTCATCACGAGGCTGAAGAGTTCCCGAGCATGGAACTTGCCAGGGAACACGCATTGCACGATGCTCGCGTCGCAATCGATCAAGCCAGCGGAACGAAAGGAACAGAAACTGTGTCTGAAACGAACTCGGTTGTAGCTATTTACAAAACCCACACTCAAGCAGAGGAAGCGGTGAAGGAACTGCAGAAATCTGGGTTTGATATGAAGAAAATGTCCATCGTCGGCAAGGATTATCACACCGACGAGCACGTCGTCGGATACTATAACACCGGCGACCGTATGAAGTACTGGGGGAAACAGGGCGCCTTCTGGGGCGGTATCTGGGGAATGTTGTTCGGAGCCGCATTCTTCGTGATTCCAGGCTTGGGGCCGATATTGGTAGCCGGTCCGTTGGTTGCCTGGATCGTCGGCGCGCTAGAGGGCGCAGTTGTGGTGGGCGGATTGAGCGCGCTCGGCGCAGGGCTGTACAGCATTGGCATTCCCAAAGACAGCGTCGTGAAATACGAGACCGCGCTTAAGTCCGACAAGTTCCTCCTGCTGGCTCATGGCACGGTGGACGAGGTCGCCAAGGCCAGGGACATCCTGCAGACGACTCAACCAGTCGAGGTTGCGGTACACGCCGCGAAGCGCGAGGAACTCGCCGTGGTTGGCGGCAGATAGTCCTGCTATCGGCAGGTGAAGCGCTTCGGCGTCTGGATAACCAGAGCTTCACCTGCCCCCGTGGTCGACAAACAACACCGGATTGGGACGCAAAAATCATGAGCGAAGAAACTCGCGTCAGCCATCCTCTATACAACCTCCTACCCACCGAAATCGAGGGATTCGATTCCCTGGCCGAACTTGCCCTGGATATGCGCTGGTCGTGGAATCACGCTACCGACGAAGTGTGGCGAAAGCTCGATCCCAAACTGTGGGCGATCACGCAAAACCCCTGGGTCGTTTTGCAGACCGTCTCACGCGATCAGATCGAGCGCCTGTTGGCCGATCCCGTTTTTCGGAAACACATAGATGGCCTGGTCGAAGCCAGCCGGCAAGCGGCGAAGGCGCCCGCTTGGTTCCAAAAGAATCATTCGGACGCTCCCCTGACCTGTGCTGCCTATTTCAGCATGGAATTCATGCTGAGCGAAGCTCTGCCCATCTACTCGGGCGGACTTGGGAACGTGGCCGGCGATCAACTGAAAGCAGCCAGCGATCTCGGTGTGCCAGTGGTGGGTGTCGGACTGCTGTACCAGCAAGGCTATTTTCGCCAAGTGATCGATAAAGACGGAGCGCAACAAGCCCTCTTTCCTTATAACGATCCCGGACAGTTGCCGATCACGCCGCTGCGCCAACCAAATGGGGAGTGGTTGCGACTAGAGATCGCTCTGCCTGGATACTTGGTCTGGCTGCGCGCCTGGCAGGTCCAGGTCGGCAGAGTGAAGCTTTATCTGCTGGACAGCAATGATGCGGCGAACATCCCCGCTCATCGAGCGATCACCAGCGAGCTCTATGGCGGTGGCCCGGAGTTGCGCCTCAAGCAAGAACTGCTGCTCGGGATCGGCGGATGGCGGTTGCTCCGAGCGCTCGGAATCCAACCGGAGGTTTGTCATTTAAACGAAGGGCACGCCGCCTTCGCAGTGTTGGAGCGCGCCCGCAACTTTATGGAAGAGGCCGGGCAGCCCTTCGAAGTGGCACTCACTGCGACCCGGGTCGGCAATCTTTTCACCACGCACACTGCAGTAGCCGCGGGTTTTGACCGTTTCGCTCCGGCCCTCATCGAGCAATACCTAGCCGGATACGCGCAGCAAGGGCTCGGCATCACGCTTCATGACTTACTGGCTCTTGGCCGCCAAGATCCGGACGATTCGCTGGAGCCTTTCAATCTGGCGTACCTGGCGATTCGCGGGAGCGGGCAGGTCAACGGCGTGAGCCGCCTGCATGGCAAGGTGAGCCGCCACATCTTTCTGCCGCTCTTTCCGCAGTGGCCGGAGGACGAAGTCCCGGTCAGACACGTGACCAACGGAGTCCACATGCCCACCTGGGATTCTGCTCCGGCCGACGATTTGTGGACGGAGGCTTGTGGCAAGGGGCGTTGGCTGGGGACGGCTAAAACCCTAGATGAGGACATTCGCCGCGTCCCCGACACCAAGCTCTGGCAACTTCGCACCGCGGCTAGAGCGTCTCTTGTTGAATACGCTCGCGAACGACTATCCCGGCAACTGGATGCCTCGGGCGCGTCGACCGAGGCGGTCGAGGCTGCGAAGCATCTCTTTGATCCCAACACCCTGACGCTCGGTTTTGCGCGACGCTTCGCGACCTACAAGAGACCGAATCTATTGCTGCACGACCCGCAGCGGCTGCTTCGTCTGTTGACCAATCCTCAGCGCCCAGTGCAACTCATCATCGCCGGAAAAGCGCATCCGGCGGACCAGGCGGGGCAAGCCCTGATACAGGAATGGATTCATTTCATCCGGCGGCCCGAGACACGCCCCCATGCGATCTTTCTCAGTGACTACGACATGCTTCTGACCGAGGATCTGGTGCAGGGGGTGGATGTCTGGATCAACACGCCGCGGCGCCCCTGGGAGGCTTGCGGCACCAGCGGCATGAAGGTGCTCGTCAATGGAGGCATCAATCTGTCCGAGTTGGATGGCTGGTGGGCGGAAGCCTACACGCCGGAAGTCGGGTGGGCTTTGGGAGACGGCCAGGAACATGGCGAGGACCCGGCTTGGGACGCTATCGAAGCCAACGCGCTCTACGACCTGCTCGAGCGGGAGGTGATCCCGGAGTTTTATACCCGAGACGAGAGCGGCATTCCCACCGCATGGGTCAAACGGATGCGGGAAAGCATGGCGCAGTTGACGCCGCGCTTTTCCGCGGGCCGCGCGGTGCGCGAATATTCGGAGCAACACTATCTACCGGCTGCAGCCGCCTACCGTGAGCGCGCGGCGAACAAAGGCGCAGTGGGCAGACAAGTGGTCGATTGGCAGCATGTGGTGGATCGGGCCTGGGGCTCGTTGCGCTTCGGGGACTTGCGGGTGGAAACCACAGTGGACCACCACGCATTTGAAGTCGAAATCTTTCTGAACGATCTCGATCCGAATGCGGTCCGAATAGAGCTTTATGCGGACGGAATCAACGGCGGCGATCCGGTAAGAGTGGAAATGAAGTGCACGGGATCGTCACCGGACGCATCCCGCGGCTGCGTTTATCACGCAACGGTATCCACTGCACGTCCAGCGAGAGACTACACGGCGCGAGTAATACCTCAGCACTCCGGGGTGGCGGTTCCGTTGGAATCCGCTCGAATCCTATGGCAACGATAGTCAAAGCGTCCGAACGCAAGTTGGCCGATTACGTATCGGAGGTCTCCGAGCACGCTGCTGTTCGGGCGGGATCTCCTCTGCCTTTGGGAACCCTGGAAAGAGGAGGAGGAGTTAACTTCGCCATTTTCAGCCGCGCCGCCACCCGTGTTCGACTCGAGTTGTTCGACCATCCCGAGGACGCAGCGCCGGCCCGGATAATCGATCTGGATTCAGCGCGCAATCGCACCGGCGACGTCTGGCACGTTTGGGTGGAGGGGATCGGTCCCGGTCAACTCTATGCTTACCGCGTGGACGGTCCTTACGAACCCAGCGAAGGACATCGTTTCAACTTCAACAAGCTTCTCCTCGATCCCTTTGCGGCCGCGATTTCGCAGGTACCGCCGTGGGATTTTGCCGCGGCACTTGGATACGACCCGTCGGCGCCGGAACAAGACTTAGCTCTGTCGAAGCTGGACAATTCCGGCTCGATGCCAAAATGCGTATTTGTCAACGAGCCCTTCGATTGGCATGGCGACCTGCCGCCTCGGCATCCGTGGTCGAAGACCGTCATTTACGAAACGCATGTTCGCGGCTTTACCATTCACCCCAAGTCGGGAGTGGAGCATCCTGGAACCTACCGAGGCCTGATGGAAAAGATTCCCTATCTCAAAACCCTGGGGGTGACCGCTGTGGAACTGATGCCCGTGCAGGAGTTCAACGAAACTTCTGTCACGCGCAGGAATCCGCAAACAGGTCAAGCACTCCGCAATTACTGGGGATACGATCCCGTGGCCTTCTTTGCGCCCAAAGCTTCCTACAGCAGTTCGGGAGGTTTGGGCCAGCAGAAACTGGAGTTCAAGGAAATGGTCCGGGCTTTCCACAAAGCCGGAATCGAAGTGATTCTGGACGTGGTGTTCAATCACACGGCGGAGGGAGACGAACTGGGACCGACGCTCTGTTTCCGCGGAATGGACAACGCGATCTTCTACACGTTAGCCGACGACAAACGCTACTACAAGGACTATACCGGAACCGGCAACACCATCAACGCCAACCATCCCGTGGTGCGGGACCACATCCTGGCCGCGCTCCGTTATTGGATGGTCGAGATGCATGTGGATGGATTCCGGTTTGACCTGGCGTCGGTTCTGGGTCGGGGCCGTTCCGGCAACTTGCTGCCCAATCCCCCGCTTCTTGAGCGGATCGCCGAGGACCCGATCTTGAGAGACGTGAAAATCATCGCCGAAGCCTGGGATGCCGCCGGAGCGTATGAGGTCGGGAGCTTCTCGGAACGCCGCTGGGCGGAGTGGAACGGCCGGTACCGGGACGATGTCCGGCGGTTCTGGCGCGGCGACGATGGGATGCTCGGTTCGTTTGCCAGCCGCATCTGCGGCAGTGCCGACATCTACACCAATTCGGGCAAAGGCCCCGAGGGCAGCATCAACTTCGTCACCTGCCACGACGGCTTCACGCTGAACGACCTGGTGAGCTATCGCTACAAGCACAATGAAGCCAACGGAGAAAACAACCACGACGGCACCGGCGCCAACTACAGTGAGAACTACGGGGCTGAGGGCGAGACAACGGATGCCGGGATCGAGACCTTGCGGAAACGCCAGATCAAGAACTTCCTCCTGACTCTGTTCATCTCGCGCGGGGTGCCGATGTTGCTCGGCGGGGACGAATTTCGCCGCACGCAAGGCGGCAACAACAACGCCTACTGTCAGGACAACGAAACGAGCTGGGTTGACTGGGGCGATCTGGAACGGCATCGGGAGATCTACCGGTTTGCCCGTGGCATGATCGCCTTTCGCTGCGCGCATCCTATTTTAAGCAAGGAGCAATTCTACACGGACGCAGAAATCCATTGGTTTGGCCCGCACGGAGGATTGCCCAACTGGGCCGACCCGAAATGCAAACAGCTTGCTTGCGTGATCCAGGAGGACGAACGGAGCGCACTCTACTGATGTTCAATGCCGGCGCCGAATGGCGTCGACTTTCAGCTTTCCCGCCGCTGCCGCCCGAGGCTCCGGTGGCGTCTGGCGGTTGACACGTCTCGCTCCGCGCCACAGGACTTCTTCCCGCAGGCGAGGAAATGGCTGTGGATAGTTCAAAGCCCTACAGCTTGCAAGCCCGCTCCAGCGCGATACTCGTGGCAAGGAAGCAGGTGGCGTGATGCTGAGCATTCATAAAATTCTTGTTCCTATCGTGTTTACGGATACTTCCCGGCACATCATGCAGCAGGCTGCGTGGTTGGCGCGCCGCTTTCATGCGGAGATAATCCTGCTGCACGTGGTGACGCCTTTCGCCTATCCCGCAGGCCTGCTGGAAAGCGGGCACGAGATCACTGCGAGGGATTTGCACGCGCACATCGTCCAGCGGGCTCAGAAAGATCTGGATCAGGCGCTGCTTCCGGAGTTCGATGGGATTGCGGTCACACGTGTGCTACTCAGAGGCGACCCGGCCCACGAAATCGTCGAGACGGCTCGCAAGCAGAACGCCGACCTGATTGCGATGTCCACCCATGGCGATGGGGTGTTCTACCGCTTGCTGCTGGGATCGGTGACAGCAAAGGTACTGCACGAAACCCAATGCCCGGTGTGGACCGGCACCCACTTGGAAGAGGCGCCAGCGCGCGAGTTCTCGATCCGCCGCGTCCTTTGTTCGGTGGAATTGAACGGGCACAGCCGACACACCGTGTCGCTGGCCGCCGAGATGGCCGCGGCGGTCAATGCGACGCTTACGCTCGTCCACATCACCTCCAGCGTGGAAACCTTCGGCCCCGGCGGATCCCACGTCGACCCCGTGTGGAAGGAGAGGATCGTCGGCTCGGCCGCCGAAGAGATCGCCAAGCTTCAGCAGGACGTGGGCACGAAGGCCGAAGTCATCATCGATAGCGGTAATGTCCCGGAGCTGTTGAACCGAGCGGCGGAGCGAACCAAGGCTGACGTCCTGGTCATCGGACACATTCCTGGGCGCAGCCATCTTGGGCGACAACGGCAATGGCTATGGGATCATTCGGGCGTCGCAAATCCCGGTGCTGAGCGTATGAGGGCTCCGGCGTTGAATCACCTAGGGAAGCTTGACAACATGATCCTTTCTGAATCGACCTCATGAAAAACCGCACACCTTTGATCGGAGCAAATTGGAAGATGCACAAGGACCCCGGGGGAACCACGTCCTTTTTCGAGCGCTTTCTGCCGTTGATGGAGCGCTCCGTGCATTGCGAGATCGTGATCTGCCCGTCGTTCCTCGATGTGGAGAACGCCGTCACCGCTACCCTCGGGACGAAGATACAGATTGGCGCACAGGACCTCTACTGGGAGAACGAAGGCGCATTCACCGGCGAAGTCTCTGGCCCCATGATCAAAGCGTCCGGCTGCTCGCACGTGATCGTCGGGCACAGTGAGCGGCGCCGCTATTTTGGCGAAACTAATGAGAGCGTGTTGAAGAAGACCCTGGCGGCGCTCGATGCCGGACTCACCCCCATCGTCTGCGTCGGAGAGCGCGAAGAAAAGAACGTGGAAGTGGTACTGACGGAGCAGTTTCGGTGCGGCATCGGCGGGCTTTCGGATGAGCAGTTCGCAAGAATCGTAATCGCCTACGAACCTGTCTGGGCAATCGGCGCCGGCGAAACCGCCACGCCCGAGGTCGCCGCCGATGCTCACCGGTTCATCCGCGCTCAGGCGACGGGCAGTTTCGGAGCAGAGGCGGCGAATAACGTCCGCATCCTATACGGCGGCAGCGTCAAGCCCGAAAATGCGAAGAGTCTCATGGCACAGCCCGAGATCGACGGATTCCTCGTAGGCGGCGCCAGCCTCGATCCGATCAGCTTCGCAGCCCTCGTGAATCTTTGAAAATATAAGCTGGCTTTACGAGTCAATCACAAATGTGCGTTCAGACGACGGGTCTGCGAAAGGGTCTTGTGGGGTTGCGAATTGAGACCTGTTAGGTTATGGCTCGGTTTGGCAGGACCCTTCAGACGGAATATTCCGCCAAAGGAATGTTCCTTCGGCCTTTATGATGCTGGTTCCAGCCTCAACACAGAGCCTGGTGATTCAAGAGCGGCAACAGATCACCGTCTGCAGCGAGCGCTTCGTCAAAGTGCGTCTGTACAATCGCAGCGAAACCGCGCGAATCGGATGGATGCGAGACCAATTCCTCCGTCTTCCTGGCGGACCATTCGGTTTAGTGGGGGCCGTGTGCATAGCCAACTTGCATTTGGCTTCCCTAGACGAACTCAAAAAACAATCGGAAAAGATTCGGCCTGCAGCAAGTCGCCTATGTGCGACAACCGCCCATGGCGGAGGAAGATTGCAGCACCAGAAGGTGTGAACGGTCTTCCATTCAGGAAGTGGTTCGGGAGTGCTACGCGGGAGTAGCATGGAACGGGAGGGCGGGCATGGAGTCGATTGGGCGGGGCCGTCCGGACGCGGCGCAACAGCAACGCATGGTTCAACGGCCATTAGCGCCCGATTTCTTCGATCCTTCCCTTGAGTGGCGACGCGTCTTCGCGGAGATCTGGGGCACGTTCCTGCTGGTGCTGGTCGCTGCCGGTGGCGGCGTCGTTGCGGCGATGAGCGGCGGCAGGGTCACCCTGGGCATGATGGTGGTGGCGCCAGGAATCATGGTGATGGCGATCATCTATTTTATGGGCGTAGTGAGCGGAGCGCATTTGAACCCGGCGGTCACACTGGCGTTCGCAGTGCGGCGCAACTTCCCTTGGAAGAGAGTCCCGGGCGTACATCGTGGGACAGGTAATAGGAGGCATCGGTGCGGCTGTTTTCCTTCGTGCCATGTTCGGGACGGTTGGGGCGCTGGGCGCAACGCTGCCCGGTAGTGGTGTGACGAACGGGAAAGCGCTGGCGTTGGAAGTGGTGCTGACGGCCGGGCTGGTGAACACGATCCTGGGCACGGCGTCCGGCGCGCGGAACACCGGGACGAACGGCGCCATCGCCGTGGGCGGATACATTGCTCTGGCAGGACTTTGGGCGGCGCCGATTACTGGCGCTTCGATGAACCCGGTGCGTTCGCTTGCGCCGGATCTGGTGCGCGGTGACTTTCACACGACATGGATTTACATCATCGGGCCCGCAGTGGGCGCCTTGATCGGAGTGGCCTTCGAGTGGATTCTCAAAGGGAAGCCAACCGCGGCAGGCAGGATCGCCGCGCAGGGCACGCTTGGCGCCGACAATCCGGCCGGGACGGATACGTGAGTGAAGTGAAGGCGGTTCGACGCACTCCCATCCCGGGTTCGGATAAACACGTGCGGGCTTTGACGCCGGACGTTGATTTGACACCGGACGTTGATATAGTCGGCCGGCACATGACACACATTCCGGGCGGCGCGCGTCTCCACTCTTCGGAGGCCGGAAGCACACTGTCGAAGGCGAGACAGGTGTCTCGTTCCTTCTGTTAAGGAGAGAACTATGAAGCCGACGCAACAGCTCCATGACCTAGGCCAGAGCCTCTGGCTGGACAACATCACGCGAGGGCTGCTGAAGCAGTGGGACGCTTCGCCACTACATCGACGAATTCTCGGTCACAGGCCTTACTTCGAATCCTTCGATCTTCGATCTCGCGATCAAGAACTCGAACTTCTACGACGATGCCATCCGCCAGAAGAAGAAAGAAGGCAAGTCAGGCGAAGCCCTCTTCTTCGAGCTGGCGATTGAGGATCTTAGGCAGGCCGCCGATCTCTTTCGGCCGGTCCACGACGCCACCGCCGGTATGGATGGCTGGGTGTCTTTGGAAGTTTCTCCCTCACTGGCGTACGATTCAGCGAGTACGATCAAGGAGGCCGTTCGTCTCCACGCTCAAGCGCAACGGCCCAATCTCTTCATTAAGATTCCCGGGACCACTGAAGGGGGCGCTGCCATTGAAGAAGCCATCTTCGCCGGGGTGCCGGTAAACGTCACGCTCTTGTTCTCCGCCGGACAGTACATCGCGCGCAGCCGAAGCGTACCTGCGGGGAATCGAGCGCCGGATTGCCGCGGGGCTGGATCCGAAGATACATTCTGTGGCATCGATGTTCATTAGCCGCTGGGACAAAGCCGTGATGGGGAAAGTTCCTAAGGAACTTCAGGACCGTCTGGGCATTGCCATCGCCAAGCGTACTTACAAAGCGTACCGCGAGATGCTCGCTTCACCACGCTGGCAGAAAGCCGCTCGTGCCGGCGCTCCGCCGCAGCGTCTGCTTTGGGCCAGCACCGGCACCAAAGATCCCAAGGCCTCCGATGTCCTTTACATTAAGGCGCTGGCTGCACCGGACACCATCAATACGATTCCCGAGAAGACGCTGCTGGCGTTCGCCGATCACGGCGCGTTGGGTGAGGTCCTACCGCAAGATGGCGGCGATGCCGAAAGTGTGATCGCCACGTTTGCCAAGGCCGGCGTCGACGATGAGAAACTCGCAGCCGAGCTTCAGCGCGAAGGCGCCGCGTCATTCGTTGCATCCTGGAAGGATCTGCTCACCTGCATCGAGTCGAAAGTTACCGCGCTCAAAGCTGCCGGCTGAGATCCGCTATGGCAATTCAGCAACCGCCAAGCACCACCTCACACAGCAGTGTTCCGCTTCGTAACCGGCCAGCCTGGAAAGCGCTGGAGGAGCATTGTGCCAAAGTGCGCAATTTACACCTTCGGCAGCTCTTCGCGGAGGACCCCAAGCGTAGCGAACAGCTTCACGCTGCAGGCCCTGGGTCTCTATTTCGATTACTCGAAGAACCGCATTACCAGCGAGACGATGCGGCTGCTCTTAGAGCTGGCGGAGCAATCCGGCCTGCGCCAGCACATCGACGCCATGTTCGCGGGCGACAAGATCAACGTCACCGAACAGCGTTCCGTTTTGCATGTCGCGTTGCGCGCCCCTAAGGGCCAGCAGATCTTCGCCGATGGCGTGGATGTCGTTCCTGAGGTGCACGCCGTGCTCGACAAGATGGCGAAGTTCGTGGAACAAATCCGGGGCGGCGCGTGGAAGGGACATAGCGGTAAGCGCATCCGAAATGTAATCAACATCGGCATCGGCGGCTCGGACCTTGGGCCCGTGATGGCCTATGAGGCACTGAAATATTACAGCCAGCGTGACATAACTTTCCATTTCGTCTCCAACGTGGATGGCACAGATTTCGCCGAGGCGACGCGCGACATAAACGCCGAAGAGACCTTGTTCATCGTCTGCTCCAAGACCTTCACCACACTCGAGACTATGACCAACGCGCACACCGCTCGTGAGTGGGTGCTCAAGGCGCTAGGGGATGAGAAGGCGGTTGCACGCCACTTCGTCGCTGTTTCCACTAACTCGGCCGGTGTCGAGAAGTTCGGTATCGATACGCGCCAACATGTTCGGTTTCTGGGACTGGGTGGGCGGGCGCTACTCGATGGACTCGGCGATCGGTTTGTCGACGATGATCGCGATCGGTCCCAAGCAGTTCCGCGAAATGCTGGCCGGCTTCCACGCGATGGATGAGCATTTCCGCACTGCGCCATTCGAACGCAATCTGCCCGTGCTGATGGGTCTGCTTGCGGTGTTGTACAACGCCTTTTTCGACGCCCAGACCATCGCTGTGCTGCCGTACGAGCAATACCTGAAGCGCTTCCCAGCCTACCTCCAACAACTGACCATGGAGAGCAACGGCAAGCACGTGACGCTGCAGGGTACGCAGGTCGACTATCAGACCGGACCGATCTACTGGGGCGAGCCGGGCACGAATGGCCAGCACTCTTTCTATCAACTCATACACCAAGGAACCAAGCTCATCCCGTGCGACTTCATCGGTTTCGCCCAGGCGCTCAATCCGCTCGGCAAGCATCACGACTTGCTGCTGGCCAATGTGTTTGCGCAAGCCAAGGCACTGGCGTTTGGCCGGACGGCCGAAGAGGTCAGGGCGGACGGCACGCCGGAGTGGCTGGTGCAGCATCGCACGTTCGAAGGCAATCGACCGTCGAACACGATCCTGGCTGAGCGACTGACGCCGGAGACGCTGGGTAAATTGATTGCGCTCTACGAACATAGCGTGTTTACTCAAGGAACCATCTGGCAGATCGATTCATTCGATCAGTGGGGCGTGGAACTCGGTAAGGTTCTGGCCGAGCGCATCATCCCGGAGATCGAAAACGCTGATGAGCCACCACTCAAGCACGACAGTTCCACGAACGCAATCATTCGGCATTACCGCAGCCTCAAGCGCTGAGCATCTGAGGTGGACCAGTGGAACATACTCAGCACGTGTAGACGTGCTTGATAAAAGGCTCGAGGCGAAAATGTGGAGCCTTGCGAAAATCCGTTGCGATCGGGCAAAACAGCGCGAGCAGCTTAGCGGAACATGCGTGCTATGTAGGCGATGAGTAGAACCAGTAATATGGTGCCGAATCCGATGCTAGCGCCTCCACCGAAGCCCCAGCGTCTATGGCCATAGTACCCCCCGCTAAGGCCCAGAACCAACAACAAAACGATAAATAGCATTAACATTGGGAACCTTCCTTTCGCGCTTGCTCACCAAACCTCCAGCGGTCGTCTATACATGCTGAATCAATGAGCGTGAGCGCGGGATCGTAGCTGTTCCGGCGCGCGATGCCGTTGATGGCTGAACTCTCTCGCGGCAACAGATTCGCAGGGAGCTGCGGTTCCCTCCCGTTGCGCCATTTCGAAGGAGTCCATGTAGAATCGCGCCGTGCTACTCCACACCATTGTGCGGCCCAACATGTAGGCGTTCTCGCTCATGGCGGTCCGCCGCGAATCGTCGCGCAATAGCCCTCTCAGCTCAAGCGCAATCGCTTTCGGGTCGGCGAATGGCACCAGTACGCCACGCTGGTTCCTCAACAACTCTGCGGCATGCCAATACGGCGTGGAGATCACGGCTTTGCCCGCCCCAAACGCATAAGCTAACGTTCCCGACGTACTCTGAGCCTCGTCAAGATAAGGAGTAATGTAAACATCCGCCGCTCCAATGAACTCGGTCAGTTCCTTCAGCTCCACAAAGCGGTTCTGAAATATGACGTGGCTCTCGAGTTTGTTTTCCCTGGCGATTGCCTCAAGGCCGAGGCGGTACGTTTCGCCTCGCGTCCGCAACTCGTGAGGGTGGGTTGCGCCCAGCACGATGTAGACAACATCGGGAAACTCCGCAACAACGTCGGGGAGAGCGTGCAGCACATGTTCAATCCCCTTGTTCGGCGACAGCAGCCCGAACGTCAGCAACACTTTCTTTCCGCCTACGCCAAACTGCTCTTTGTAACAATCCGGGGCGACAAAGGGTACGTCAGGAATACCATGCGGTATGAGATCAATCTTGGCTGCGGGCGCCTGATAAACGTCCTGCAAGATCGTCCGACCGCGCTCCGTCATTACGACCAGCCGGGTTGAGTGCGCGATTAATTTCCGCATCACGCGATGCTGGTCGGCGTTCGGCTTGAGAAGCACGGTGTGAAGCGTGGTGACGACCGGCGCTTTCAAATCGCGCAGCAGGGCAAGTAAGTGACCGCCAGCCGGGCCGCCGAAGATTCCGAACTCATGCTGGACCGAAACAATATCCACCTTACTGGAGTTGAGGAAGTCGGCAACCCACCGGTAAGACGCAAGATCCTGCTCCTCAATCTCGAAGCGAACGACCTCCGGATACTGATAGGACCGATGGTCATTCACCGCCACCGCGAAGCATCGGCTGCGAGGATGTCTCGCTGCCACAGCCTGAAGCAGGTCGGATGTAAACGTGGCAATGCCGCATTTGCGCGGCAGGTAGTTGCCGAGAAACGCGATAGTTCGAATGCTGGACTCTGATTTCACAACTGGCCATCCTTTCTCCGCTCTAATAGTGATGATGACCCCGCGAAACTAGGCACAGAACGGCTCGTCATGCCGCATTGAGGAGAGTCGCGCTGAGGGATTCCGTTCCCTTTCGCCGCTCCCGATCGGCAGCGTCCTGGCACTGGATACAACGTGCTGCCCATGGCACGGCCGCGAGGCGTTTCGAGCTGATCTCCGATTCGCACTCAATGCATGGTCCAAAGCTGCCCTCGTGAATCCGCCGCAATGCGTCTTTCACGTCACGCAGCAGGCTGGACTCGCGGTCCACGTTTCGAATCGCCAGATCTCGTTCCGTCGCAAACTGGATCTCGTCCATTTGGTCCGCGCTCTTTTCGATTGCGATGCCTTCCCGCTTTCGCAATACCTGAACGAGCTCGGCTTCTTTTCGTTCGAGGACTTCTTGGAACCTGCCTCTTTCGGTATGTACTGTCTTCATAGCCATCCTTTTGCCCGCACTGGCCGAGTATCGTTCTCTGCACGAGATGGTCCATAATGGGACACCTGCGATTGGAAGCTAGAGGTAGTCGACCGTCCAGTAAAAGATGTCCGGGTGCACGTTCTCGCCAATGACGTTATCCGGCCACGTGACCATATATCGTTACCAGACGGCTTCCCGGATGCCAACTCACTTGGGTGTTTGTCTGGTAGAACTGCTACACCGTCTAGAGATGCCCGGTCCTTCCGATGCTCTAAACTGAGGTTGAGCGATAGCTATCAAAAGGGGAGTTTCCTGATGTCTTCCTCCCGTTCCGACGCCCTGGTGCTCTTCGGCGTAACGGGCGATCTCGCCCATAAAATGATTTTCCCGGCGCTCTACGCAATGGTAAAGCGAGGCGATCTTAACGTCCCGATCGTCGGCGTCGCACTCCCGAAGTGGGGTCTGGAGCGTCTGCACAAACGCATAACGGACAGCCTAAAGCGATCGGGTGGCATCGATAACCGGCGCGCCTTCCAGCATCTTCTGTCCCTTTTCAAATACGTGAGCGGGGACTACAAAGACCCAAACACGTTCACTGCGATAAAGAGCGCGCTCAATAAGGCGCGGCGTCCGGCGCACTACCTCGCGATCCCACCATCGCTTTTCGGGACTGTGATCAAAGAACTCGGCGCTGCGAAATTGGCCGAGCATGCGCGCGTGATTGTCGAAAAGCCGTTCGGACGCGACTTGGCCTCCGCGAAGGAGCTCAACGAAGTGGCGCGGTCGGTATTCCCAGAAGACTCCATCTTCCGAATTGATCACTACCTCGGGAAAGAGGCGATCATGAACATCCTCTATTTCCGCTTCGCCAACTCTTTCCTGGAGCCGATCTGGAACCGCAACTACATCGCCAGCGTCCAGATTACCCTGTCCGAAGATTTCGGAGTGCAAGACCGCGGCCCTTTCTACGAGAGCGCGGGCTGTTTGCGGGATGTGATCGAGAACCACCTCTTCCAGCTTGTCGCGCTGCTTGCCATGGAGCCGCCCTCCGACAGGGACTTCGGAGCCGTGCAGAGGGAGAAAGCCAACGTCTTTCGAGCCATGCGCCCTCTGTCGCGCGATGACCTGGTGCGCGGCCAATACGCTGGCTATCGGAAGGAGCCAGGAGTCGCGAAGAACTCCGACGTCGAAACCTTCTGCGCCCTGCGGCTTTTCATCGACTCATGGCGCTGGGCGGGAGTGCCGTGGTACCTGCGCTCCGGCAAATACCTAGCCGATACCGCGACCGAGATCCTGGTCGAGGTGAAAGCGCCGCCGCAGCGGCTTTTTGCCGACTCAGCGCCAGCGTCAGGCCGGACCAACTATCTGCGTTTCCGGCTCTCCCCCAGCGCGGCCATCGCTCTCGCCGCTCGCGTCAAGCTCGCAGGAAAAGAATTCGTCGGGGAGCAGCGAGAACTTTTCTTGCTTGACGAGCAGCCGGGAGAGGAAGCGCCCTACGAACGGCTTTTGGGCGACGCCATGGCGGGTGATGGAGCGCTCTTCACCCGTGAGGATGCTGTGGAGGCCGCCTGGGCGGTAGTCGATCCCGTCCTGAAAACGCACCATCGCGTTCGTCCCTATCGACGCGGCACTTGGGGACCGAAAGAGGCTGACACGATCATCGCTTCGGACGGAGGTTGGCACAACCCCGGACCAAAGGAGGCGTCCGGATGAATGCACTGCGTCTGCTGTGTTACGCTTCTTGATCCTCTCGCGACGCCTCACATGAACTCTCCGCAAACCCTCTTTCCCGTTTCGAACTTGATAGACCGCAACCCCCGCAAAGCGTAGTGCGGAACTGAGGTTTGCTCGACCGACTCTTGGTCTTCACGGGGCAGGCTTTCGTTGGAATTCGCCTTGCGCGTCAATGACATCGGGGTGACCAGATGTGGTCACTCGATCGAATGCTACAATTGATTGAAGCCCCCCGGTTCAGAAGGAGACGTGGATGGCCTCCCAACCACAGAGCGGACCGTGGCTCCTCGCCGGTGGTCTGAAACAGCTCCAACTGCTGTTCCAGGCGATTGTCTTCCAGCCTGCCGAACCCATTCTGATCGCGGGCAACGACCGCATTTATCAGGACGCCAGTTACGGTGCGGCCAGGCTGTTCGGGCTTCCACGAAGCAGAATCATCGGCCGCCGGCTTGACGACTTTGCAGAACCCGGCTTCAGACCTCAGATCGAACAGCTCTGGCAGGACTTTCTGCAACGAGGGGAACTGCGCGGCACGCTCCGGCTGGTCGGTTCCGACAGTCGTGTACGAGAGGTTGAGTACACGGCGAAGGGAAACGTTCTTCCCGAGCGTCACGTACTGGTGCTGCGTGATAGTGACAAATCAGGGAAGGGTCCAACTGGCGCCGGGGCAGGTGAAGATCTCGCGTGGGTGCGGGACTATGCTCTGTTCCTCTGCGACGCTGACGGACGTGTTGCCACCTGGTATTCCGGAGCAGAGCGCATTTATGGGTACTACAGTCAGGAGATCGTCGGTCAGCCTATATCCTGCCTTTATCCAGACGAAGATGCACCTGGCGTCGAGCGAATGGCGGAGTTCAACAGGGCGGCTGCTCAAGGGCATTTCGGGAACGAAGGCTGGCACCTGAGGAAAGACGGCTCGCGGTTTTGGGCGAACGTGCTTACGATGGCCCTCCGGGATGACCACGGAGAACTCAAGGGCTTTGCGAGAGTAGTGCGCGACTTCAGCAAGCGTCATTTGGCGGAAGAGAAGTTGCGGCGGGGCGGCTTGCTCCGGCTCTCGGGTGGACAACGCGCGAAGGAATCGACGATTGCCGGCGTGGTTTCCGGCGAATTCGACCATATCACAGACGCGAATGAGGCGTTCCTTCAAATTGTCGGTTATAGCCGCGAAGACTTGGTTGCAGGCCGGCTCTACTGGCCGGACCTCACTCCTGCGGAATACTTGCCTCTGGATGAAGAGGCCCATGAAGAATGCATGCGGTACGGGGCCTGCACGCCCTTCGAGAAAGAATACATTCGCAAAGACGGAACTCAGATCAGCGTTCTGGTGGCGGTCGCAGTATTAAGCCTTTCTCCGTTTCGCTGGATGACCATCGTGCAAACCCTCACGGGAGGCGACGGGGCGGAGTTAGTAGGCCACGAGGCCACGGGCGACAATTTTGAGGAGATTGTTGGCAGAAGTGCGGCTCTGAAGCGGGTTTTAGGACAGGTCGAAACCGTTGCTCCTACCGATGCGACCGTGATGATCCTGGGGGAAACTGGTACGGGAAAGGAGTTGATCGCGCGCGCCATTCACAGAATGAGCCGGCGCAGGAGTTTTCCTTTCATCACCTTGAATTGTGCCGCGATTCCGACCGGGTTGCTCGAAAGCGAGTTGTTCGGTTACGAGAGAGGAGCTTTCACTGGCGCTTTGTCGCAGAAGATCGGCCGGTTTGAGCTGGCCCACCGGGGGACTCTGTTTCTGGACGAGGTGGGCGACATTCCCTTGGAACTGCAACCCAAATTGCTACGGGCGTTGCAGGAGAAGGCGTTCGAGAGGTTGGGCGGCATCAAAACCATCCCCATCGACGTACGGTTGCTGGCGGCAACCAACCGGAATCTGACGCAGATGATGGGGGATAAACTCTTCCGCAGCGATCTTTATTACCGGCTGAAAGTGTTCCCGATCACGATACCTCCGTTGCGCGACCACCCCGAGGACATACCTGCTCTCGCCGAATACTTCACTCGGAAGTACGCCAGGGAAATGGGCAAGAAAGTTGAATCCATTCCGTCGGACACAATGCGAGTTTTGATGAATTGGCCCTGGCCCGGGAATGTGCGTGAGCTCGAGAATTTCATTGAAAGGGCAGTCATCCTTTCCCGGGGTTCCGCGCTCCGTGCTCCCCTGGTGGAACTACGGGCCGATGTGGTGGAAACCGCCGGCGGCACGCTCGCAGACATTGAACGTGAGTATATTATCCGCATTCTGCGGGAGACCGGTGGCGTGATCAGCGCTGCGGCTACCCGTCTCGGTGTGCCGCGGACAACTTTGAACGCCATAATGCGGAAGCTGGAGATCTCTCGCCAGGATCTTTGATTTATGCGGATCAGCGCCCAAGGAAACGTAATCATCCTGCTCGAGGCTTCATCCATCGTCTTTGCTCGAGGTAACGATTTGCCGGTCAGATCTTGGAATGATTTTAGCGTGGCTGACGTCCGCCAGATCATGGAGTCGTCGAGTCGCGGCGACAAAGCGGCACTGGCAGGCGCGGCTCCATTACACCTATGTGAGCATGACGTGAGCCGGCGCCGGGTACCGGCGAGGTAAACACAAGAAGCAGGGAACAGGCGTAGCGCGCCGTGCCACTGATTCGCCCAGATCAGTGAGTTCAACCGCGTAACACCAGAACTTCCAATTTGGGCCGCCGACTTTGGACTGAACCCATAAATTGAGACACTCGCAGTTGGCACACCTTGGGTTCTCGATTCCGACCATAGTCGGTCCCTTCAACTATTTCAACTTGCGGGCGACTCTTACGCAGACCGTTGCGGATATGACGGCATGGAACAAATATCGTTCAGCGAAGGAAAATCTACGCGCCAACGAGCTCTCGGGGAAAGACGCTCGAGACATTGTGGTTTCAGCCGTCGGCGGCTCTTACCTCCAGGTGATCGCAGCCGCGGCCGGAGTGAATTCTGCCCGCGCTCAACTGGAAGCCGCCAATGCACTCTACCCGCAGACATCACAGCAGCGGAACGTTGGTTTGGTCGCGCAGATCGACGTAAACCGTAGCCGGATCCAAATGCTGACGCAACAGCAGCGCTTGGCTTCGCTTCAAAAATGACCTCGGGAAACAGAAAATCAACCTGGCGCGAATGACCGGCCTTCCGCCCAATGATCGCTACGACGTCGTCGATGACGTTCCGTTCGTGGCGGCGCCTGCCATCACGATAGAAGATGCGCTGAAGCAAGCCTTCAGCCAACGTTCGGACTTGAAGGCGGCGGAAGCGCAGGTCCGGGCCCCGGGCCGCCGAGCGTTCGCGATCCGAGGCACGCGCGGAGCGTCTACCTTCCCTCTCTCTGAGCGCCGACCATGGTGCTATTGGGACGAACCCTTCGGAAGCTCATGGAACGTTCTCGGTTGTTGGAAGCCTGAAGTCTCCGATCTGGCAGAGTGGCCGGATCGAGGGCGATGTCGAGCAGGCCAGCGCGGCCTTAGCACAATGGCAGGCAGAACTCGAAGACCTCGGCGGGCAAGTAGAAGCCGATGTCCGGAAAGTAAACCTGGACTTGGAGGCGGCCAGGAGCCAAGTGGAGGTTGCGACGGAGAATCTTCAGGTGACGAAGGAAAATCTCAACTTGACCTGCCAGCGGTATGAGGCCGGTGTGACCGACAACGTTGAGGTCGTACAGTCCCAGGAATCGGTAGCAGGCGCGGATCTCGACTACACCGATAGCGTGTTCGCGCACAACGTTGCAAAACTAGCTTGGCCCGTGCGGAGGGGCAAGCGGCAAACAACCTGGCACTGTTTCTGCAGACCCGGTAGCAACAAACCGTTCCAGTGCAAAGCGACTACTGGGGAGATGATCGGGGGATGGGCCATTCGATCGCCGCTGGATTCGATTTCTAATTGAGTTGGGTAACCTCCTAGGAGCGTCGCTGCGAATCAACTCGGGGCCAATTTCCCGCGCGTAGTCGCCTAGCGTTTAAGAATCGCTGAAGTGCGAAGTCACTTGGACGCGGTAGGGACGGTCATTGCTGACCGACCCGTCCAATGCGTGAGTTTGTCTGAGGTAGAATTGACCAGACCCGACTGAGGGTCTGGTCTCTTGCTTACTAAGCGGCTGTACCTTTCGCAGTGTGCTCTTCAGCATGGTGTTTGGTCGCTTCCTCGGTGTGGTACACGGCATGGAGTCCATGCCCTGCAGCGATTTCAGAATGGTATGCGGCCTTCTCCTGGTTGCCGGCTTCGTGATGCTTCGCCGCCTCCCGATGGTGTTTGGCTGCAAGCTCGTGATGTTCAGCCGCCTTATTGTGGTGTTCAGCGCCCTTATGAGTTGCCATGTTCTGTGCTCCTTTTAACTGGTTAACCGTCCGCGTCAACAACTACCGACGTGGAGCCAACAAAAAGTATAGTGGACTCGCCTTAGCGCAGTCCGTTCAGAATTGCTCACATGGAGTGGATTGAGAGTCGGGTTCACCGAACTCGTCTTTAGCGACCTTGGCACTCAGCGTAACCCACACCTGAACCTCGTTTGACCCTTGAAACGTCAGCACGCACACCGGACCGGTGCAAGGAGATTTGAGACGAAACGCACTGCGCCGATTCGGCGTTACGCAGGTCGATTTGACGCTGCGGAGGCAGCTCAAACTTCGGGAGCGGCTTGCTCTTCAAGCGCGGGCGGATTTTTCAACATCTTCAACCACACCCATTTTTGGCAGTCCCATAAACTATCTGAGTTCTCCTCTATTCGGGCAATCGACGCAGATGCTGGGATCATCGCTGGGAAGCGGCGGCCCGAATGGTGCCATCAATCCGCTGTATCAAATCGGTGGCCCGCGATCGGTGCAATTGGCTTTGAAGCTTCTATTCTGAGCGCGTGCCATCCGCTTATCGGAGACTGCGGCTTCGTTAGATTACAGGGCCAGGATGCAGCGAGCCTACCAACCTACTCACGCGCAGCGTCCGTCGCTCGAGCGACTTACTTGAAACGGCCGACTCGTTGATGTGCGGCACTCGACGTGAGCCGGAGGCCCACCGGTGCTAATCCGGCCGACTTCCGGATGGAGGACCATTCGTCAGCACCCCAATGAGAAATTTCCACAACGCACTGAACGACTCGCGACTGGCCATGTGCGACAGATCTTCCACGTCGAAGTTAGTCAACCTGATGCAACGCGCAGGTCGCCGCGGTGCTTGCGAGCGGTTCGGTGGGCTGCATGATGAATATCTGGTGAAGAAGCACCGCTTAATTACAAATCAAATTCTTGCGTAGCACAGTCCCGACTACATGTGGTCATGTGACGCCATAAGGTCGGATCGATGACTCAATTCCCAAGGTGGCGTCGGGATTTTACCCTCCTGTTCGGATACATACCGTTTTGGTCCCCAATCTGCCATAAACAGTTTGAAATAAAGGTGATATATGTCAAACAGATTAATTATTCTTCCGGTGTTGTTTTTGCCCGGTGGTGGCGGGTGGGGATATTCTCGCTGGCGCGGCTAAGGCCCGCTGTTATTTGATCGTCCACTGCTCACTGGAATCTTCGACCATGACTCAGTGCTCGCATAGAGGAACGAATGCTCAACTCATATCTCAACTCGTATGTTCGATGCGCAGGAGGCTGTATATGAGAATCCCCGTCTGGAACGTAACCGCTCTCGTACTGGTCGCGGCTCTCGGGCTAACGTCCTGTGGAGGAGTCAGCGCCAAGGAAGCTGCCGACTTGAGAATACAGGGCGCCGGAGCCAGCTTCCCGTTTCCGATTTATTCGAAGTGGTTTAAGGTTTACAGCACCGCTCATCAGAACGTCCAGATCGACTATCAATCTGTCGGTAGCGGCGCCGGAGTTAAAAACTTCATCGACAAGACCGTGGACTTCGGAGCCAGCGACATGGCCATGAAGCCCGAAGAGATCGCGCGCGTCCAGGGCGGTGCCCAACTTCTTCCTTTGACCGCCGGCAATATCGTCCTAACCTACAACGTGCCGGGTCTCAAGGAGCTGAAGTTGTCACGCGATGCATATTCCGGCATTTTCCTGGGCAAGGTGAAGAAGTGGAACGACCCGGCCATTGCCAAAACCAACCCCGGCGCGAAGCTGCCGGACAGCGTCATTAATGTGGTGGTCCGCGCCGACGCCAGCGGCACCACGTTCGTGTTCACGCAGCACCTGAGTGCGATCAGCAAGGAATTCGCCGGCAGTCCCGGAACTAACGACATGCCCGCATGGCCGGTGGGCACGCGATCGAAGGGGAACGAAGGCGTTACCGCCAGTATCCAGACTACGCCCAACTCCATCGGTTATGTCGAGTTCGGCTATGCCATGACCCAGAAGATGCCGATGGCGCAGCTCGAGAACAAATCCGGAAACTTCATCGCTCCGTCCAAGGCGTCCGGCCAGGCAGCAATCGCCTCGGCGAACCTGCCGGACAACCTCATCGCGTGGATTCCCGATCCGCCGGTGAAAGACGCTTATCCGATCGCTACCTTTACCTGGTTCCTTGCCTACAAGAAGAACTCCGACCCGAAGAAAGCCGAAGTGATTCGCGACCTCCTTATGTACTGTCTCACGGACGGCCAGAAGGAATCGGAAGCGCTGGGGTATCTTCCGTTACCGGATGCGGTGGCCACGAAGGTAAAGGCCGCGGTTCAAAACGTACAGTAGCGCGCCAGCTTTCCGCAAAGCCCTACGCGAACCCAATTGCCGGCGAAGAGAAAGGATTCGAATCGTGCCAGTTGAAATCCAGATTTCGCAACCGCCAACGCGCGTCCAGACCGCCATCGATAAAGCGTTCCGCGCGTTATGCCAAGGATTCGCGTGGCTGGCCGTGGCCATTGCTATCTTCATCGTGCTAAAGATCGTCATCGCCGCGCTGCCCGCCATCCAGCAGTATGGGTTCGGCTTTCTCACCGGCCGCGTTTGGGATCCACACAAGAAGGTGTACTCCATTCTTCCGGAAATCTGGGGCACGCTGTACAGTTCCGTGTTCGCGCTGATTCTGGGGACCGCGTTCGGGCTGGCGGCGGCGATTTTCCTGGCCGAAGGCTTTGTGGCCGACGCCGTGTTCGCGCTGCTCAAGACTGTCAAGTTGCAGTTTCACCCTGTTTGGGGCAAACTGCCGGCGCAAGTGGATAACCTGTTTCGCAATCTGATCGAGTTGCTGGCGGCGATTCCGAGCGTGGTGTATGGCCTGTGGGGACTATTCGTTGTCATCCCGCTGATACGACCGGCCTGCGACTGGCTGCACACGGAACTGGGCTGGTTCCCACTTTTCAGCACGAATCTCAGTGGACCGGGAATGCTGCCTGCCGTGATCGTGCTCTCCATCATGATTCTCCCGACCATTACGGCAATCAGCCGTGGCGCGCTGGTCGCGGTGCCGTCCAGGCTGCGGATGGCCGCCTACGGGCTGGGTGCGACACGATGGGAAACCATTCTCGCTGTAACCGCTCCCTCGGCATCGCGGGGTATTTTCGGCGGTGTGGTGCTCGCGTTCGGCCGCGCGTTGGGCGAGACCATGGCGCTGGCGATGCTACTGGGAAACGCGAATGTGATCAGCATCTCATTGTTCTCCCCGGCCAACACGTTGGCAGCCCTGCTGGCGAACACGTTCCCGGAAGCGGGACCCAAGGACGTGGGGGTCCTGATGTACGCCGCGACGGCGCTGCTTGCCATCACCCTGGTGGTGAATGCGGCGGGGGCCTTCATCCTGAAGAGCACGTCCGTGGATCTAGAAGGGCAACCGCAAGGGAGGAAAGCATGACTCAAGAGGACGTCAAGCCGACTACCGCAATCCAGCCGCACCCTGATGCCGAGGAGCTGAATCCGTTTCGCGGCGTGGACTTTTCGAAGTTGGAGCGATCGCTGCGGCGGCCGCGGACATTTCTGAGCGTGTTGTTCAGCGGCATCGTAACGGTGATGACGTTGCTCGCGATGATCCCGTTGTTCTCCGTGGTGGGGCTGCTGCTGTGGCGGGGAGGGCGTAAGCTCAGCATTGCGGCCTTCACCCAGCTTCCGCCGGCGCCGCTCGATCTGAACGGCGGCTTTGGAAACGCGATCCTGGGCACTCTAGTCATCGTGGGGATGGCGGCTCTAATCAGCGTTCCCATCGGAATATTCAGCGCGATCTTCCTCGCCCAATCGAAATCCGACAACCGCCTGGCATCATCGGTGCGCTTTGCCGCCAAGGTGCTCTCCGGATTCCCTTCGATACTAGCCGGCGTGTTCGCCTACGGGTTGGTGGTTACGGCCACGGGCGGTTATTCGGCCATCGCTGGAGCCGTAGCGCTTTCCATCCTGATGCTACCCACTATTCTGCTTACGGCCGAGGACGCTATACGCATGGTGCCTTCGAAGATGAAGGAGGCTGCGATCGGGATGGGCGCCACCGATACGCAGACCGTCTGGATGGTGTTACTGCCCACAGCCGTACCTGGCATTCTTACAGGAGTGATGCTGGCCATCGCGCGCGGTGCCGGAGAAACCGCTCCCTTGCTGTTCACCTCGCTGTTCAGCAACTACTGGCTGATATGGCACCGGCACGTCAAGCTGATGCAGCCGACCGCATCGCTTGCTGTGCTCATTTATAACTTCGCCGGCATGCCCTACGCGAATCAGGAGGAAATGGCTTGGGCCGCCGCCCTGGTGCTGGTGTTAATGGTGCTAGCCGCTAATCTCATCGGGCAAATCCTATCGCGCAAGCAAGTTGATTCGAACAAGCAAGGTTGAGTAACAGGTTGAATAACAGGAGTAACGATCTATGCCGACTTTAGAAGATGTCAAGCCTGAGTCCGCCAGTGCTGCGTCAAATCCAAAGAACGGAAACGCGGATCCAGCCGTAGCGATGGACTGTACCATCAAAGAGGCGTTTTACGGAAGCGTCAAGGCTGTTCGCGATACCAAGATTCCGCTCCAGAAAAACGCGATCACGGCGTTCATCGGACCGTCGGGGTGCGGCAAGAGCACCGTGCTGCGCTGTCTGAACCGCATGAACGATCTGATCCGCGGCTTCCGTTTCGAGGGTTCTGTCCAATTCCGAGGGCAAGATATCTACGGAGCAAGCGTCGATCCGGTGATGGTGCGTCGCTATATCGGGATTGTGTTCCAACAGCCGAACCCTTTCGCCACCAGCATCTATAACAATGTCGCGTTTGGACTGCGCTTGAACTCCTTCAAAGGCGACAGCCACGCCACGGTAGAGAAAGCGCTAAGATCGGCGGCGCTGTGGGACGAGGTCAAGGACAAACTGAATAGCAGTGGGCTCTCTCTTTCCGGCGGTCAGCAGCAACGGCTATGCATTGCGAGGGCGATTGCGACAGAGCCCGAAGTGCTGTTACTGGATGAACCTTGCTCCGCTCTCGATCCGGTGGCGACGCGGCAGATCGAGGACCTCATGAAGGAATTAAAGAAGCGATTCACGATCGCCATTGTCACCCACAATCTCGCGCAAGCCAAACGAGTGGCCGATAAGACGGGCTTTTTGTACGTCGATACCTCCGACGGCGCCCGGACTGGTTACCTGGTGGAATTCGGTGAGTCCAACCAGATCTTCAACCAGCCCAAAGAAAAAGAAACGCAGCAATACATCAGCGGAGATTTCAGTTGACTCCGAACGCGGGCGAAACAACTTCGGAGGAAAACTCATGAACGAACAAACACTGTTAAGCCACCCTACAACATACGGTCGTCTCCCCACCAACGTCGAAGGCTTCGAATCCCTGGCGGAGCTGGCCCTGAATTTGCGCTGGTCTTGGAATCATTGCGCCGACGCCATGTGGCGGCTAGTTGATCCAGTGATGTGGAAACTGACCCAGAACCCTTGGGTGATTCTGCAAACGGTTTCGCAGGACCATCTTGGGCGACTGATGGCCGACCCTGCCTTTCGCAACAACGTCGATGACCTATTTGCAACTGAGCGTCACACGATGGAGGCGCCGGCTTGGTTTCAGCAACACTATCCGCAGGCTCCCTTAAGCTGCGTCGCCTATTTCAGCTTGGAATTCATGTTGAGCGAAGCGCTGCCCATTTATTCGGGCGGGCTGGGCAACGTGGCCGGCGATCAACTCAAAACCGCCAGCGACCTGGGCGTGCCGGTGCTCGGAGTCGGGCTGCTCTACCAACAAGGTTATTTTCGCCAGATGATTGACAAGGACGGAGCGCAACAAGCTCTCTTCCCGTATAACGACCCCGGACAGTTGCCGATCACGCCGTTGCGCAGGCCGAACGGCGAATGGCTGCGGCTGGAGATCGCCTTTCCCGGCTACTCGGTCTGGCTGCGCGTCTGGCAGGTCCAAGTGGGTCGAGTCAAGCTGTACCTGCTGGACAGCAACGACGCGGCGAATATTCCCGCTTACCGCGGAATTACTAGCGAACTGTATGGTGGCGGGCCGGAGTTACGCCTCAAACAGGAATTGATTCTGGGGATCGGCGGCTGGCGGCTGCTCCGCGAGCTCGACCTCCAACCGGAAGTCTGCCACCTGAATGAGGGGCACGCGGCTTTCGCGGTGTTGGAGCGAGCCCGCAGCTTCATGGATGAGAATGGGCAGCCCTTTGAAGTGGCGTTGGCCGCCACGCGCGCTGGGAACCTCTTCACCACACACACGGCAGTGGCCGCCGGCTTCGATCGTTTCACTCCGGCTCTGATCGAAGAATACCTTGGCTGGTATGCCGAACAAAAGCTCGGCATCTCACTCCGCGATTTGCTGGCGTTAGGCCGCCGGAATCCGGACGACTCGTCGGAGAGTTTCAACATGGCCTACCTCGCAATCCGCGGCAGCGGCGCCGTGAACGGCGTGAGTCGCTTGCATGGCGAGGTCAGTCGGCATCTTCTTGGGCCGCTATTCCCCAATTGGCCACCGGACGAAGTGCCCATCGGGCACGTCACCAACGGAGTTCACATGCCGACCTGGGACTCGGCTCCGGCCGATGATCTATGGACCGAAGCTTGTGGAAAGGACCGCTGGCTAGGGAACGCGGAAAGCCTCGAACAGGATATTCGCCGCGTCTCAGACGCCAGGCTCTGGCAATTTCGCAACGACGCGAGGGAGTCTCTGGTTGCGTACACCCGCGACCGATGGTCCAGGCAACTGGCCGTCTCCGGCGCATCGCCCGAAGCGGTTGACGGGGCGAATCATCTATTCGATTCCAAGGTATTGACTCTGGGCTTTGCACGGCGCTTCGCGACCTACAAGAGGCCAAACCTTTTGCTGCACGACCCGGAACGGCTGCTTCGCTTCTTAACCAACCCTCAGCGTCCGGTGCAGTTGATCCTGGCTGGCAAGGCCCATCCGGAAGACTCCGCTGGTCTGGCCCTGATTCAGGATTGGACACGTTTTATCCGGCGGCCCGAGGCTGGTCCTCATGTGGTTTTCCTTAGCGACTACGACATGCGTTTAACAGAACACCTTGTGCAGGGGGTGGATGTCTGGCTGGACACACCACGGCGTCCATGGGAGGCATGTGGAACGAGCGGCATGAAGGTGCTGGTCAACGGCGGCATCAATCTTTCGGAATTAGATGGCTGGTGGGCCGAAGCTTATGTGTCTGAAGTGGGATGGGCACTTGGCGACGGCCAGGAACATGATGGCGATCTAGGGGACAATGCCGACGCGGAGATGCTCTACGACTTGCTGGAACGCGAGGTGGTCCCCGAGTTCTATACCCGCGACGATAAGGGCATTCCCATTACCTGGGTCGCGCGGATGCGAGAAAGCATGGCGCGATTGACGCCGCGCTTCTCCGCGAACCGCACAGTGCGCGAATACACTGAGGAACACTACCTCCCGGCTGCCGCAGCCTATCATTTGCGTGCTGCTAATAAAGGAGCATTCGCCAAGCAAATGGTCGATTGGCATCATAACCTGGAACAGAAATGGGCCACGCTACGCTTTGGCGAAATGAAGGTTGAAACTCGTGGCGAACAGCACGCATTTCAGGTTCAGATCTGTCTCAAGGATCTCGATCCCCAGGCGGTGCGGGTAGAGCTTTACGCCGACGGCGTCAATGGCAGCGCTGCGGTCCGTCTGGAGATGAAGAGTGTTCAGGAAGTCGCGCCAGGCTGCCACGTTTACGGCGCGGCCGTGTCCGCGGATCGCCCACCAACGGACTATACGGCGCGAGTGATGCCGCACCGCGACGACGTTGCGATCCCACTGGAAGACGCGCGAATTATTTGGCAACGATGATCGAATGGACCAAAGAAACAGGCCAACTTCCAGTATCGGTCGCAGGGAAATTCGGATACTAATAAACCGATGGCCGGCCCGGCACATTGCGGACAAATTACGGCGTAAGTTTAGTCCGATTCTTTAAACTCTCCCGAATCGGGAACGATAAACGCTTGGCGGCACGAAAACCGGCCGGACTAGAATCGGATCATTACTCTGAAGTCGGAGCCAGCCACGAAACGTTAATTGCGCCACTATGGTTGTCAACTTGTGGCAGGTCGAGGGGGGATGGATTCCTGTTGGCGCATCGGAAATGGATTCATACATCTCGGCGCACAGACTTGAACCACGTGTCAGAATCTCCGCGAAGAACGTGTCAAGATATTCGCCCAGCCTTGCAGTGGCTCCAAACTGGCCACCGGGTCGAGTTCCTGCGGACGTGAAAGCCTTCGAGAGGCTCCACATCGTTCGCGGCCGGAATTCATTGTATTTCAGATCGTAATCGTGAACACGCCGGCGAGAACGACTTCTAATGCTTGGCAAGCGCCGTGAATAGCAAGATTTGTGCGAAAGACCACCGGTTCCTGGATTCACCAACACTCTCGATTCCCAAATTGCAATCGTAGACTAACGATAGGTAATTAATCGTGGAAATAGCAAGCGAGGTCCTCGCCGATGCGCATCGATTATCCGGCCAATAACTGGCGCTTGAGGGTGCCACCGATCGGCTTCGGCCCCAACCACACCAAAAGCAGCGCATCTGCGAAGTCCTTACCCGGAATCGTCATCTCCTGGCCTTGGCTGCGCATCAGAGTGCCGACACCGGGTACGTACGTGAAACTGAGCACGTTCCCTTTTCTGGGCGCAGGAAGTGCATTCTCCAAGAGATCGAGTCTCGCGCGCAGGATTGGCATGTCCGCGCTGGAGTTGCGCATAATGGCCGCGTCCACGGCTTGAACAAACTCCTCGCGACTGAGGTCGCGCAGCATGCTAATTACAATGCGCTTTTCCTCGTCGGTCGTAATCGCTGCCCGCGCGTCCGTCGTCGGTTGTTCGAGGTAGAGTGCCACGACGTAGACCTTGAAGAGAGCCTTCTCCTTGCGCAGGCCCATGCCGTTCAGCCGGAGCTCCTTGTTGTCGCCACTAGCCACCTCGGGCATGCTGACGCCCGACACCTCACGCACAGGAACTGCCGCTACAAGAGCCGCCGCGCAGCAGAAAGCTGCTGTAGGAATTAGATTGCGTACTTTCATCCTCGCAACTTTCAGCACATCCTGAGGACCCATTACGGCTCCAGAAGCCATTCTCCGACCGGTAGAATCTCCCGCATCTCCCACAGTTCGACTGGACCATGCGGAGAGGCAATTATCCCGCCTCCCTTAATTTATTCGGGATGGCCAAATACTAACCGCACTGGTGTAGGGTCTCTTTATATAGCGGCGCCAAACTGACCCGGTTGCTTTTCTCGGGCTTAATGAAAAATCGAATCGAGCTTTACCTAATTGGCGGGCGTGTAGCCTTTGAGCGAATGATCGTGTGCGGCGTAGTAGTCGCCGGCTGCGTTCAGTTCGGGTTTGCCTGATGTCACATGGCAGTAGGCGCAAGCCTTTCCCTCTGTTTTCGCGTACTCTGGCTTGGCGTAGGACGGGGTCACGCTGACACACCACACACCGGCGGTCAGGACTGCTGCGGCAATCGCACTCTTTAAGATTTTTGGCATCGCTGATTGTATCCTCAGTCAACCCAGTGCAATTGCTTGGCCCCCGCTGCATCCATAAGCGGGCTTCCAGACTGGCGATGCTTTTTGCTCTTCGATCATGCGCCTCTGGTGACCATGTCTGGTCACGTGACCACATTTCGTTAGCAGTTTGCCCGAGGAGACAATGTCGAGCTGGTTTCACCGTTGGGCGATCGTTTTGACAGCGCCACCTTCGAGGTAGTCGTTGATGCTCTGTTCCATTTCAGCTGGAAACCGCGGCGCAGGCCCAACCAGCTTTTCGGCGTAAACTCTGAGCGCGATTTCTTTGAATACAGGAAGCGCAACCCGGCCGCCAGTCTCTCCTGCTCCGAGGGAGCGATTGTCGTCAAATCCAATGCGCACAGCGATCGTGATCCCAGTAGGGCCGTAAGTGGAACCCACAAAGAGTGCATCCCGGAATTCATTTGTCGTTCCCGTCTTGCCCATCACAGCCATCGGAAAACCGCTAGAGTCTAGCGCGTGAGCCGTGCCAGTGGGCAAGCGCACGACACCGCGCATGCCTTCTTGAATGAGCAAGAGGGCGAAGCCCTCGACATGAACCGGAGACGAACCGCGTTCGCTTTCCGCCAACACCTGACCCGAATCGTGCACGATCTTCTGGATCACATATGGCTGGGTGAGGATGCCTGATGCCATCGTGCGGTAGGCGTTGGCCAGCTCCATCAAGGTCACTTCGGATGCTCCCAAAGCCGTGGTCGCATATGGCTGTAACGGCGTCTGAATCCCCAGACTTCGCGCTGTCCGCAGGACGCTCGAAATCCCAATCTCGCCTGCGATCCAAATCGCGACAGCGTTTCTGGATTCGGCCAGCGCCATCCGCGCGGGAATCATGCCCTTGAACTGACCATCGTAGTTCGAGATCCACTTGACATCCTGGTTTGCTCCATTGGGAACGCTGATGGGTTCGTCGGGAACCACAGAGTCAAGATTCAGCATTCCTGCCCGAAAGGCAGCTAGATAAACAATGGGTTTCATTGCCGAGCCTGGTTGGCGGAGGGACTTCGTGACGCGGTTCAGATCACTGTACGTGGCCGAACGGTTTCTGTAGACTTGCCGGCCGCCCGCTTCGGCGAGGATGCTCGCATCGCGGTTCTTGAGCACGACCACAGAGCCTTGAATCATACCTTTGGCGCCCGTGTGTCTCTTCTCATAAAGCAGGAGGCCGTGTTCCAGCGACTGGGTCACGATTTGCTGCACCGTCGCGTCCGCCGTCGAGTAAACCTGGATGTGCCCCTCAAACAAGTCCTTCGCGCTGAGACTTGCGTCGCGGGTTTTGAGCTCCTCAAGTACATTTTCAACAATGGCAGGCGATTGGACGGTTCTATCCTTGGGTCTCGCGACGACCTCAATCGGGCGCTGCTTGGCCGTCCTCACGAACTCTGGAGGAATGGACCCGTTCGCCACCATCAGTGCCAGGACTTGATTTCTGCGCTGCCGAACCCGCTCGATTCGGCTCGCGTTGGGCGCGTAATAACGAGCCGACTTTATGGCGCCTGCCAGGAGCGCTGCCTTGTCCGCGTCATCCGAGGTAAAAGACGCCAGACTCCGGCCAAAATAGTAATCCGCAGCCCGCGCCAGTCCGTACTGACCGTTTCCCATGTAAACCAGGCTGACGTAGCGGGCAAGAATCTCCTCCTTGGCCCGTCGTTTGGAGCCGAAACGCTCCCGCATCTCTTTTTCGAGCCATAGCGCTAATCGGATTTCCTCGACCTTCCGAGCCACCATGTTGACGCTTCGCGCGCCGATCAGATAGGACAAGCCGCGAGCCAGAAGTCCGCTGTGCCGGAGCTGGTTGCTGTTTTCTCGCGCTGTCACTGCTTGAAGAAAATAGCCTCGCACGAGCTGTTGAGTGATGGTGGATCCGCCTTGCGGGAAAATTGGAGAACTGTTTACGGCGTCACGCGGTCCCAGCTTGGTGAGCCGGCCCAGAAGACTTTCGAACCTGAGCTTGCCTAACACACGGGGGATGCTTGAATAGTCGACACCGTTATGCGAGAAGAAATTCTTGTCCTCGGCGGCAAGGATGGCGCCAGAAATCACGGGCGGGATTTCCTCGTACTTGCTGATCCACCGGTACTCGGTGGCCATCTCCATGAGCGGCTGGCCGTTCGTATCGTAGATGTGGCCGATCGTCGGGAAGTCGAAGCGGACGAATGGTTCCAAGTCAGGCAGATTGGTTCGGTCAAGATAGATGCGATAGAAACCTATTCCCGCGAGAATGGCCGCTATGAGGGCTGTACTGAGGAGTAGGCCGCCGGCGGGCCTCCTCCATCGCAGCGCTGCGTCGCGGCCGCGACGGATTCCGCGAGCCGCCATCGCCCGAGCGCCTGCCAGCATGCGCCTGAACCAGGTTAGGATAAGACCAACCCAATCCCATCGCGAAGGTGTGTCATCCCCGGTCAAGCTCATTTGACATCCGTCAGCTCACGATGCGTCGAGCGCCTACCTCGTCCTTGGACCGCCTATCTCATCCGCAATCGTTTACAACACTGCGCGAACGAGCCAAACCACTAGCACGATCACAATAATGGTTCCAACCAATCCATAGCCGAGCATTTTATTTCTCCTTTGACGCTGATATTCGTCAATCTCCTTTGAGGCACGAGGGGGACCGAACGTCTCCGGGCGCTGTATTCTAAGGTGCCTTAGGGCCAAACGCCTAAACGGGTCGGCACTGTACGCTGAGAGGCCCTAGGCTGGTAACGTTATATGGTCATGTGACCAAGTGTGGTTACGGCAGGAGCCTGCTCCGAAGGAAGAGAGAGCGAATTCTGAGGAACGTCGGGCTTCTCTAGTACCGTCCCCACCACTCGCGGACTCTTTGGATCGACATCTGCAGTGCAGAGACTAGAAGTCTCACGGCTTCCAAATTGTGTTGCAACTGGAGGAAATGCACATGAACTTAACCAACTTCAATCCGGTCATGCTGATCCTTATCGTGTGCCTCGTTCTGGCGATTGGCATAGCGCTGTGGATGTACATGCAGAAGAAGCAGACCCAGAAGCTGCGTTCCAAATTTGGCCCAGAATACGACAAAACCATCGGTGAACATCGGGATCGCGGCCACGCGGAATCGGAACTTCAGAAACGAGTGAAGCGCGTCGCCAAGTTTAGCATTCACCCTCTCAAGGACGAGGACCGCTCCAGGTATATCGAAGATTGGCGCCGGGAGCAGTCTCTATTTGTAGACGATCCTCGGGGCGCCGTGAATCATGCCGATACTCTGGTACAGGATGTCATGAAACGCCGCGGCTATCCGGTGGGCGACTTTGATCAAAATGCCACGGATCTCTCGGTAGATCATCCTCTCGTCGTAGAAAACTATCGCATCGCTCACGAGATTGCCCTGCGACAAGGTCAGGGTCAGGGAACCACGGAGGATCTCCGCAAAGCCATGATCAGCTACCGCGTTTTGTTTGAAGATCTTTTGGACCAGGCAGCAGAGAAACCTGAGGAGGTAACAAAATGAGACCACAAGTAGTCGACACAAAGGAAGAGAGCGGCAACCGGCTGTCCACAGCTGACTTGGTTGCCGCTAACGGCACGCCTGGCGGTTCCACGCCGCCGATGACCAACGCAGCGCAGGAACCTAACTTACCGTTGTTTGCACAGAACGACACGCAGGACTTTCGCTCCCGTTGGGAAAAGATTCAGATCGGCTTCGTGGACGAGCCCCGAAAAGCAGTGGAACAGGCTGACGAGCTGGTGGCCAGCGCAATAAAGCGGCTGGCGGAAGTCTTTGCTGCCGAGCGGCAGAAGCTGGAGAGTGAATGGGACAAGACCGACAACGTCTCGACGGAAGACTTGCGCGTCGCGCTCCGCCGGTACCGGTCTTTCTTCGACCGGCTCCTGTCGGTTTAGCGGAAAGGCCAAAGAGAAAGTCCGCCAGGTCCGAGCCCCGAACTCGGACTGTGGTTCGTCGCATGGTTTAGACATTGATGCTGTAGTCATCGGCGCTTCGAGGCCGACTAAGAACGAAAGGGAGAACATGTCACTTCTCGCGTGGATCGTTTTGGGCCTGCTGGCCGGCTTCATTGGTAGCAAACTGGTCAATAAAACCGGCGAAGGCGTTGTCCTCGACATTGTTTTGGGGATCGTTGGCGCTGTAGTCGGCGGCTTCCTCTTCAACCGATTTGGAGCTTCCGGAGTGACGGGCTTGAATATCTATAGCCTTTTCGTGGCAGTGATTGGGGCAGTGCTCTTTCTTGTTGCGTATCACGTTATAAGACGACGGAACCTCGCGTGGTACCGGCGGTGAGGACGATTTTCGGTACATAGTGGACTGGTATGCGCCTAACTTTTCTAGTAGCAGTTATTGTTTCGATTCTGCCGCTCGCCGGTGTGAGCGCAGTTCGGCCGTCGAACAAATCCCTCGCCGCGTCAGCCATTCGGAGTCTGGCCGCGAATGAAATCGAGGACTCAACGAAGACTGGCGCGGTGGGGCCGGGAGCGACGGGGCCAAGAGTGGTTCGGGCGCAGATTCTTCTGGACCGTGCCAGGTTCTCGCCAGGTGAAATTGATGGTGTCTATGGCGACGATTTCGCGATCGCAGTCAAGGGATATCAGGAAAACCACGGTCTGAAACCGACCGGCACGATTGATGAGCAGATGTGGCGCCTGCTCGATACCGACGCGGGCCCTCTTCTCGTGACCTACACGATTACCAAGGCGGATGAGAAAGGCCCCTTCCAACCAATTCCGGACGACACCCTGGAAAAGGCAAAGATGAAATGGCTGGGCTTCGAAACGCCGGAAGAGGGCCTTGGCGAGAAGTTCCATTGCTCGCCGAAGCTGCTGGCCGAATTGAATCCCGGCGAAAAACTGGACACGGCGGGGGCGGGGATCACCATTCCGAACGTGCGGCGCGCTGCTATTCGAGTGGCGTTGCGCGTGGTCGTGTCGAAGTCAAAACGCACAGTAATCGCGTACGGCGCTGGCGGCAAGGAACTGGCCCAGTATCCCGCCTCGATCGGCGACGCGCACGATCCGCTGCCAATTGGACATTGGACCATCACGAGCGTCGTCCGTTATCCGTGGTTCAACTATGACCCGGACCTCTTCTGGAACCCGGACCCCAAGAAAGCAGCAGCGATTCTCCCACCCGGCCCGAGAAGCCCTGTCGGCACCGTCTGGATCGGACTGTCGAAAGAGCATTATGGAATCCATGGGACGCCGGATCCCGGGCATATCCGGCACGGCGAATCCGCTGGGTGCATCCGCTTGACCAACTGGGATGTAGATGACCTGGCGCACATGGTTCGACGGGGTACACCGGTCGTCCTGGAGGAATAGCTTTGAGGCTCTGCGCTTGCATTGCTGGGCTCTCGGTGTCTCTCGTTGTTGGCGGCACTACTTCCATTCTCGATATGAGTCCGCCTATCCGCGGACTCACCCTTGCGGATCTTCACGATATGTTCCAAGAAGTTCACAACGGACACCCCCATGAGGCGATCGATATTATCGAGCCGAAAGGGACACCCGTGCATGCGGTGGTATCAGGAACCATCCGTAAGCTCTTCCGCAGCAAACCTGGCGGCAACACGATCTACGAGTTCGACGAAATGGAAGTGTATTGCTACTACTACGCGCATTTGGACACGTACGCGGAAGGGTTGCGGGAGGGAACGCGGGTCGCGCGCGGGGAGATTATCGGTTTTGTCGGATCGACGGGTAATGCTGATTCGCGCACGCCGCACTTACATTTTGCGATCTTCGAATTGGGGCCGGAAAGGTTGTGGTGGAAGGGGAAGGCCATTGACCCCTATCCTGGCCTGGTAGCCGCGGTGAAGCGGGCGAAATAGCGGCCGATTTTGTCGCGTCGGCGGCCAAATCCAACTACCGCCCCGAGGGTTGGTCATTACAGAAAGTCAGCCGCGACCAGTGGATAAAGAAACCAGAAACGCGATTGTGATCGTTGAATGCAATGCACTTCACGAGCTGGGGCCAGCAGCCACCGAGTCTCTCTCGATCTTGTCCTGAATTTTGGCTCCTTCGAATCCAACGAGCCTCAAATCTGAGAGTCAAGTGGCATTCCGCAGCTTGAGCGCCGAATGCCAATCCAGCGATGGCGAGCAGGATCAACAAAGTCTGCGTCAATGAAAGCGCAATATAGTAGGCCAGCGCTGCTCCCATGCGAGGCGTTCGGTCATTTCTCCAGTTCTGGAACGCGGCTTTACTGGGGGGCGCACTCTCTTTCAACGGAATGTGCTTCATCAATCTCAAGCCCGCTCGGTGAGACCAGCGCTTGAATCTCCTTCAGCAGTGCAGCGACCAGCGAAAGCACCAAGGGGCCCAGAAGTATTCCCAGAATGCCAAATGCGTACGTGCCACCAATTGCCGCCAGCGCGATAAGCATTGGGTGCTGTTTGTCGCGCGCTCCCACCACGAACGGCCGCAGCACGTTGTCTACGGAACCAATTACCAGGACGCACCAAATGCCCAGAAGCAGCGCTTTCCAATAGGCGCCCATAAAAATAAAAGCGATTACGACCGGAACCCAGACCAGCGGACTGCCCACCACCGGAATGATAGACGCTAGCCCACCGATTGCGCCCCAGAGGACGGGAGACCCGACCCCCACAACCCAGAAACCCAAACTGAGAAGCAGGCCTTGTCCAAATGCGACGGCCAGCACGCCGTTCACGTTCGCCACCACCGAGTCATGCACGGTGCGAAAGAGGCCGGTGGAGACACGCGGATCGAGCGGAGTCAGAGCGGCCAGCCGGCCGACCCAGTCTTCACCATGCCGGAGCAGGAAGTAGAGAAAGATTGTTGTTAGCAGCCCCGTAATCAAAATGGAGGTCATGTCACCAATCGCGGCTCCGGCGTTGTTTCGCAGGTAGCCGGTAACAGTCCGCATGCCGTCCAGGAGCTCTTCCCGAATGGCAGCGGCATTGAGGGGCAGGCGAGTGGCCAATGCATCGACAACCCGATCAGCAGTGTGCGTGACCAGCGCCGGCCAGCCGCCTTCCTCCAGAGAGCGCCGGCTCAGCCCCTCGTAAGTGGTCGTCAATTCCTGAGCCAAAGCTAGGCCGGCAGACGCGACGATGATTCCCAGTAGAAACACGGTCGCGAAGGTGGTGAAGAATGTGGCTAATCCGAGCCGATGGACTCGACGGCTGAGCCATTGATTCACCGGGTTGATCACAATGGCGAGAATCGAAGCCAGGATGAATGAAGTGAGGAACGGCCACGCAATCCTTAATAGGCTGGGCAGGAGCGATGCCAGAAGGACAGCGAGGAAGATCAAAGGTCCTCGTTTCGATAGCCACGATGCGCTCATTCGCTAAGTTCCCACAATTCTCAATCTCCACAGCAACTCCGAGTCCATCTCAAGCGCTCAGACGCAAATGAGGCGTCAGTTACCATAGAACGTATTCTGCCAATTCCTCCCAGAACGAAACTCAGACGGAATCTCTTTGTACTGATTGTCTTGGGGTTCGCCGTTTATCTGTTCTTGCCGCAGTTGGCCAGAATCGAGCACGCCTTTCGACTCGTTTCCACACTGAAGATTCCGCTAGTCGCTCTCTCCATCGGAGCGCAAGTACTGAGTTATCTCGGCAGCGGATATCTGCTGAGAACAGTCGTAAAGCTGGCAGCCAAACCGATCTCGGTGGTCAACGGAGCGCTCCTAACGGCCGGAGCGAACAGCATCGGCACGCTCGGCGGCGGCATACTGGGAACCGCTGGCATGACCTATCTCTGGCTTCGACGGCGTGGCGTGAATCCCGGTGCGGCGGGTCTCGGCGGGTGGCTTCCCATTTTCTTGAACAATGCCACGCTGGCTATCGTATCGCTCGCAGGACTTGCCGTTCTACTGTTTTTGAAGAAGTCTTCGGAACTCATCGTTGCGAGCTTGTGCTTCGCAATTTTCATTCTCGCCGGCGGCGCGGGACTCTTGCTATGGTGTTTAGCTTATCGAGAAAAGCTCATGCCAATGGCGATGGGAATTACAGGATTCATCGCAAAGCTGCGCCACAGGGTTCAAGACCGTCCTGCGACCGAAGCTGCGGTCAGGCGTCTGCTTGAAGGATGGGACGCGCTGTTGCAAGGCGGCTGGCATGGTCCCGTCCTGGGGGCACTACTGAATACCGGCTTCGACATATTAACGTTGGCCTTTCTCTTCTTGGCTGCTGGCCGCGGCGTCACGATTGGAGTCCTGGTTGCCGGCTATGGCGTTCCACAGCTCTTGGGAAAACTTACGGTTATTCTCGGCGGAATCGGGGTTGTCGAAGCCACAATGATTGGCCTGTATGACACCCTGGGCGTGCCACGGCAAATTGCCGTGGTCGTCGTTCTTGGGTATCGTCTGCTTTCGTTTTGGCTGCCGACGCTGACCGGCATCGCGCTCGCCACCTATTTCGAACACTCGCTCTTCGTCAAGTCCGATGATTCTGATGCACAAGCTCGTGTATGAATCCCAGCTTGGTGACAGTCTTCCGCCGCATGAATTTAATCGTGTTGTGTTGCCGCACACCTCGATACCCTAAACCCAAGGGCTACTCGTGCTTCTTGCGCTGCGCTGTCAAGGGCGCCTTGTAATTGCTGACAGGCTTTTTCGAGCGAAGCAGCGTCGTCAAACGACGGGAATGTAAGAGGTTCACCGCAAACAATTGCGATTCGCCCGTATGGCAGCGGATTTCGCGCGTCATCCCATTTGTGACGTTCGAGCAGGGACGGACGACAATCTGCACCAACCGGAATAAGAGACACCCTTGCCGCCGATGCCAGCGCTACCGCCCCAACCCTAGCAACAAACGGCGGACCACTGCCATCGGGAGAAATCAGCGCCGCTGCTCCGCCATGCACATCGTTTGCGATCTCGAGCAGAGCCTTCCAGCCGCCGTGCACCGCGTCTCCTCGGACGATCTCAAAGCCAAGCCACCGGCAAAACAGCGCAACACAATCACCTCTCGGATCGCGGGACACCATGAGCTTCACCGGCATCTTTGGCCTCCGTGCGGTAAATGCTACGAGCAACGAAGGGGCGCTTCCATGCCAAATAGCGAGCACCGATCCTTTGGGAACATCCGGCCATCGGTAAGCTCCCACCGTTACGATTTCCGATGTCGCACGAACGGCGCGCGCGTATCCGTATAACAAAAGCGCCAAGAGCCTTACTGCGGTCCAGTGGATCGGCGGCAGGAACCGCCTGATAAACTCAAGGACCGTATCGGTGGTCCGGGTGATGCGGTTCCTCCCAACTTTTTGATATTCCATCGAGGAAATCGTTTTGGAACGCCGGCGCAGTGCACTAAGTCGCGCGATTTCCCCCACAAAATCGTCCGGTCCGTTCCGTGTGCTTCCGTATAATGGAGACTGATGAGTGGGCTGCATCAGCTTCGCTTCCGCCGGGTTGGATTGGCTCTCAGCGGCGGCTCCGTTCGAGGACTTGCCCATCTCGGCGTCGTGAAGGTTCTGTCCGAAGCTGGAATCTCCCCGAGTGTCATCGCGGGAACCAGCGCCGGCAGTCTGATCGGCGCGATGCTTGCTGCCGGCATGGAGTGGAGCGACATCGCAGTGCTAGCGCGCAAAACATTCTGGCCCAAGCTCCTGCACGGCAAGACGCTGGAGCGCTTTTGTGCGGAGCACCTGCCCGCCACCTTTGCTGACCTGAAGCTTCCGTTCGCAGCGGTCACTACGGAGCTGCCAATGAAAGTCGCCATGACGGTCGCTAAAGGTGACCTTGCATCTGCGATCAGCGCCAGTTGCGCTTTGCGAGGCGTCCGGCGCCCGGTGAAACGCGAAGGGAAGCAACTGAAAGATGGCGGCATCGCGTGCGTTCTGCCGTCGGAAGCCTGCCGGACTCTCGGCGCTGACTTCATCATCGGCTCCGATGTCTGGGAAATCAGCTCATTACTGCGCGGCGTCGGCATTGATCCTCATCATCCCCAGGCAGGTCGTACCTACCCTTCCCACTACCAGTCCGCTCTCCGGAGCACCGACATCCTCATTCAACCGAGGGTCCCCGTTGCAGGTTATCTGCCCAGCCCTCAGGCGATCGAGCGAATGATCTTGGCAGGCGAGGCCGCCACCCGGCAGGCCCTTAGCCGATTTGTAGCGCGAGCCGCCTGATTTGCAGCTTTAGTGGAACATGCCAAGCATGTAGGCGATGAGGAGAATTATCAAGATTGTCCCCAGTCCTATTCCGGCCCCGCCACCGGTGCCCCAGCGGTTATAGCCGTAGTATCCTCCGCCGACGCCAAAAAGCAGTAGCAAAACGATAATTAGTAGCAGCATTGTTTCATTCTTCCTTTCTTCTGAATCCTAAGCCGCAGCCCGCCCCGCGGAAGTTATTGCTTCCTGCCGGCTATCAAGAGCACAACGCCGCCGACGAGCGCCACCGCGCCTGCGATAGGAGGCAGCGGCACACTATGTTTCTGGTCGCGGGTAGCGTGAATCGGTCCGATATCAACGACTTTTTCCCGAGTCGTGTACGTAAAGCCTCCCCACGCGAGACCGAACAGGCCAAGCACAATCAGAATTACTCCAAGCGTCTTGTTCACGGCGGCCTCCCTTGGGTACGGTAGCTCGGTGTGACTGCGGATCTTCACGCGGCCTAGTTTCATCGCGGCGGAAAAACACGCAGGGCACCGAGCCCGCCTTATCTACTTCTCAAGCACCTTTTCGATGTCGCCGACTTTCTTTTGGATTACGCCGCCGATTTTTTCGGCTTGGCCTTCAGCTTCTAGGTTGGGATTGTTCGTGACCTGTCCCACTTTCTGCTTAGCTTTGCCTTTCACTTCATGAAACTTGCCTTGGACTTGATCCGTCGTACTCGGTTTCATAACTTCCTCCTGGTGGCGCCGGGTCTCCTTTTGGAGCCGCGAAAGCGCGCACCTCACCACCAACCTTGCATCTCTTAGACCGTTGTTCCTTAGACCATTGTTGGCAATGGGTTCGAGCCGAAATGCCCCTGCACGGGACTAGGTGGCACTTAGCCACGTTCCTTTGGAACTCTGGTTGCGACCAAATACGGTCAGATAGCCAGAATTGGGTGCGAGACTCCGAATGAAGGAAGGCGGGCGCCAGTTATGCACTCCGCAGCCTCCCCGGCGCAAAGCGGCCCGCGCCTTCTTGACGCGAACGTCGAAAACAGGTGCCAGAGAGACAATTTCGAGGAGATTGTCGGCCGAAGTGCGGCCATGAAGCGGGTTTTGCAAGAGGTTGAAACCGTTGCTCCCACCGATGCCACCGTGCTGATTCTGGGAGAAACCGGTACCGGTAAAGAGTTGATCGCACGCGCCGTTCACAGATTGAGCACGCGCAAGGATGATCCTTTCGTCACGTTGAACTGCGCGGCCATTCCCACCGGCCTTCTTGAAAGCGAGTTGTTCGGCTACGAGAAAGGAGCCTTCACCGGAGCCTTAGGGCAAAAGATCGGCCGGTTTGAAATGGCGCATCGGGGGACTCTGTTTCTGGATGAGGTGGGAGACATCCCGCTGGATCTGCAACCCAAATTACTGCGGGCCTTGCAGGAGAAGGCGTTTGAGAGGCTGGGTAGCACCAGAACGATCCCCATTGACGTCCGGCTGGTTGCAGCCACCAACCGCAATCTGAAACAGATGATGGGCGACAAGCTCTTTCGGAGCGATCTGTACTACCGGCTGAAGGTGTTCCCGATCGCGGCGCCTCCGCTGCGCGATCACCCGGAGGACATACCCGGACTCGCCCGGCACTTCATTCAAAAGTACGCTCGGCAAATGAACAGGCGAGTTGAAACGATTCCACCGGAAATAATGCCAGCTTTGGTGAGTTGGCCCTGGCCCGGCAATGTTCGTGAGCTCGAGAACTTCATTGAGCGGTCCGTCATCCTTTCGACGGGCGCCACGCTCCGTGCTCCATTGGCTGAACTGCGGGCCGATGCAGCGGAAACTAGCGGGAGCACGCTCGCGGAAATGGAGCGCGAATATATCATCCGCGTTCTACGGAACACCGGCGGCGTGATCAGCACGGCAGCCACCCGTCTCGGGGTGCCACGCACGACGTTGAACGCCATGATGCGGAAGCTGGGGATCTCCCGCAAGGATGTTTAGTGATCGCAAGGATCTTTAGTCATGTGGGTAAGAAACTTAGCTCCCCTGCTCGCGGCTTGCTTGACCCTCTTTCCTCAAAATAATGATTTCCTGGTCAAATCTCAAACAGATTCCAACACACTCGGGGTCCGTCAAATCGTGGAGTCATCAATCGCGGCGACCGAGCGGAGCTGGCAGGCACGGCTCCAGTACACCTATCTGGAGCGCGACGAGGATCGGCGCCTGGATTCGGAAGGGCGCGTGAAGTCCGAGGAAGTGGTTGTATCGAGAATGATCCTGGTCAACGGCGTTCCGTTCGAGCAACTCGTGGAACGCAACGGGCAGCCTCCCCCGGCCGCGGAGGAACGAAAACAGAAGGAGAAGCTTGAAAAGTTGGAGCGGGAAACTCCCGAGCAGCGGGACGAGCGATTAAGCAAGGAGGAAGAAGAGACTGCGTCGCTCGTCAGGGAAATACCCAACGCCTTCGATTTTCAACTCGTGGGCGACGAAGTACTGAATGGCAGGCCGGCCTACATACTTCAGGCGACGCCGCACCCCGGCTATCAAGCGCAAGGCAAGTACGGCAAGATGTTCTCCAAGCTGGAGGGCAAGCTGTGGGTCGACAAGCAAGACCTTGGGT
Source organism: Bryobacterales bacterium (assembly GCA_963735145.1). GTDB lineage: Bacteria > Acidobacteriota > Terriglobia > Bryobacterales > Bryobacteraceae > Palsa-89. The sequence goes on from CAVTJS010000005.1 coordinate 1,375,832, forward strand.
GGATCAAAGCCGACGGGCAGGTGATCCAGCCCTTCTCGATCGGATTATTCCTGGCGCGCGTGCTGCGCGGTTCGCACATTACGATGGAGCAGACGCGGATCGGCGAAGGGATCTGGGTGCCGGAACACGTCGAAATACGAGCGGCCGCGAAAATCTTCTTCTTCAAGAGTCTTGTGATCGATCGGGTCCTGACTTACTCCGACTACAGGCTGGCAGAAGCCGGCGTGCCCACAACAGGCGTTTCGGTGGACCCGTAAATACGATGCCGCGTGCGCTACGAGGTTGGATCAAGCGTCGAACCGGGACCCCACCTTCGGACAAGGCGCCGATGGTTATGGGAGACGTTTTGGCGCCAACTTCGCCGGGCAGACAACCTGGAGGTTTTTCACGGATTTCGCTTATCCAACGATCTTCTCGGAGGATCCTCGATACTACCGCCTGATTCACGGCAGCGGCAGGCAGCGTTTCTTCCATGCAATCGAACATACTTTCGTGGCACAGCGCGACAGCGGCAAGCACATGTTCAATTTTTCACAATGGCTGGGAACCGCGACCGCTGTCGCTTTCAATGACGCCTACCATCCGGGGAACGAACGCGGGGTTAGTCCCGCCCTGAGGGTAAGTGGCTATGCCCACAGGCATGGGTTTCGACGTTCTCCGGGAATTCTGGCCGGATATCGCGCACAAACTCCACATGCCGTTCCGCGATTCGCGTGAGCGGATGGCAACGGACACCGGAGGCCCTCCTCGTTGAGATCCTCGCGACAAATCCGGGGCGCGTCCCCGGTAATGGAGCACATCACAAACGAGCCGCGGGAGCGACTGTTGGAGGCATGGCGCGGGGACGGCCGCTTCTACGCGCCGACCGATTGGGCGCTAAATCTGTGCGCCTGGATTCGTGGCGCTACTGGGCAGATTGGCGATGAGCCGATCAAGTTCTGCTAGTTTCTTGCTGATCTCGGCCTTGATATCCGCATCGACGATTTGACTCATGAAACGACGCACGGCCTCAGCCGCTTTGACGGCATCCGCTTCGGAGCGGATACAATGATCGATGTGCGCCGCGTCCCTGGCTAACGTAGCCGATTGCACGAAGGTCCGACCTAGCTCCAGTTCAGTTCGCAAAAAGTCTACCAACATCTCCTGGTTCTTGGCACGTATCGATTCGTACTCAAACGACTCGGATGCCCAATCCATGGGCGCAATGGTATCACGGCCAATTCAGGTCGTAGCTCTGGCGTTTCATGAACCAAAAGATAGCGGTCACGAGCAGCAGAAGTGTTCCGAACCAAAGGGAATCTTAGTGCAAGTGCATCGATTGCGGCGGGTACGAAGATCGGTGTGCATCCAGCGCGACCCGTCACGACCGTCGCGCGGCTGGTACTGGATGGTCCCAACTGAGCATCGGGCCTCATTCCTGGCCTTCGATTTGAAGATCGACGGAAGTATATTCGTGGGACCTGTGGCATTCTGGGCATTTAATGACACTCCTCCACTGGGGGCTCTGCCACTGGGGATGCTTAGGATCGTAAACGAAAGAAGAATCTTGATCCGCAAGGGCTGTCTTGCAGGTTTTGCATCTTACAAACCAGTGCTCTGACATCTTGAGATTTTATCTAGTTCGCACCGTCGCCGCCTCGGCTTTCATCCCCTCCCACGCCAGTGAGAAGGTCTCACCAGGTGCGGGAAGTATCCCAATCAGCAAGTTTTGCAAATCGGGGCTTCCAAGCGGACACCCGTCTGTAGTTTTGGGAGCGGTGTCGATTCCCCTGACGACGGCCCGCACCAACTTTTCTGACATTTATCGGTTGAGCTAATTGTACACCTCGCCCTAGAATGATCTCAATAATCCGTCTGCAGGGGAGCTCTCATAGTTTTCGAGGAGCACAACCGCCTCGTTTTTGACGTTTAAGTGCCAACTCCAAAAAGGGAACGCAGTCACGTTCCAAACGTTCGCATTTGCGCTCCACCTTGCTCTCCCCGGCAACGCCATCAGCCCGACATGTTCACTTTTGAACAGACACGATGCGCCCGAGAATGCCTTAATAAAGTCAAACTTGTAGAAAGGGAAGGCGCTCAGATGACAACACCCGTGATGTCTTCGAACATCTTGCTTTGTGCCGTGACTCGGGACGAGAGCGACGCCCCTGCCACGCGAACCTACCGGACAAACACTTCATTTGTCGCTGTTCATTTCGATCAAGCCGGCAAGGGACGAATCGTCTTCCTACCTACGGGAGCGATGCTTCGCATTGTCGGACCGTCTTCGTGTTTGCGCGAAGCGTTTGAGGTCATGTTCGAGAACGAACTTTACAACGTATTCGAAATCGACCTCGTGGCTAGATCGAGCCTAATTCATGAGCCGATCAGAGCCAAGGGCCGTGCCATCGCTGCTTGCGCCTAGTACACTGGCACAAATCTGGTATCATCGCACCTGCGCGGGGTTCGCGTCCCTGCCGGACATTGACTGTGCCTTGCTTCCTCCTATTCGTTATCGTGCTATTTCCGCGCGTCGCGCTGGTTTTGATGTGGCTTTTTTCGACCTACCTCCAACGCGCATTCCACGGTGGTCTGTTGCTGCCACTGCTCGGCTTTATTTTTCTGCCGCTCACCACGATTCGTTTACGCGTGGGAGATTAACAGTCATATGTCGACGGCGGGAATCAATCTTTTGTGGCTGCTGATCGCGGTGATCGTTGATCTCGGCGGGCTCGGCGGCGGAGCGCATCGGCAATCCCGGCGCTGAGTCGCCAAACGGCGCGGCGCGTGCTCTAACGGTAGGCCTGGAAGGAAATCATGAGGACCCTTTCAACGATCACAACTACCGGAGCCGTCTTGGCGACTCTCCTCTTCGCGTTCACCGCTTTCGCGCGCGACCGCACCCTGTTGAACGGCACCTGGACGCTGGTACCGACTAAGAGCGATTTTGCGGGCCAGCCGGTCATTCAAACCGGCACCGTGACAATCAACGAGCGGGACGCGACATCACTGTTTCTCGCAGTTTCGCCTATGAAGGCGCCGCCGAGACCTTCTTCTATCGCGACCTCATCGACAGCGAGAACAGCGCTACGATTCTCAGCGGCAAGGATCTGAAGAGCAAGACCAAGTGGGATCACGACGTCCTCAAGGTAATCACCACGCAATCCGGCGCCGTGACTATCGAAAGCTACTCCCTTGCCCCGGATGGTACCATGCTGGTCAGCGTCATCAGACCGGATCGCAAGCCGATCGCACTTGTCTTCCAACGCAAGTAGAACTAACCGCGCGGAGGAGAAGGGCCAGCGAGCCCGAGGCCCCGTGAGCCTCGGGCTTTCGCCAATAGACTAACCGATGTTGATGGAAATATACACGCCGGGGTGGACGGGATTGCACAGGAAATACCCTCCGTTGATGTAGTCAACGTAGACGTTGTCGGTGTAGAGCCAACCGACGGGCCACGGGTCAATCACGTTGAACCAAAAGCCGCCGTATTGAAAACGTCGCGATCCCTCGAAATCGGACCGGTTTACGTGAAACGAATGCTCACGGCCAAAACTTGCACGGAAGCGGTCGTCAGGAATGCGCCCATGACTTCCCGCGGGCTGTGATCGGTTGCCCTGTTGCTGTTGCTGTGCCGGCTTGGCCTGCTGTTGGTGCTGAGCTTGTTTCGGTTGCTGTGCCGGCTTAGCCTGCTGCTGGTGCTGAGCTTGTTTCGGTTGCTGCGCCGGTTTAGCCTGCTGCTGGTGCTGAGCTTGTTTCGGTTGCTGTGCCGGTTTAGCTTGTTGCTGCTTCTGCTGCGGTTGCTTCTCCTCCTCGTGTTCTTTTTGCGCGTACGCAGGAGCAATAACGCCAGGAAGCAGGAACAGAAGTGTTGCGCTTAGAGCTTCAATTAGTTTCATGAGTTACCTCGATTCCAAATCCATTTGACATAAAGGCAATTCGAAGTCCGCGCCGAAGGGCTTCGAATCCGTTTACAAGGCGCTGTCGCAGCCTCAAGAGCAAATCGACTTTATTTGGTCATCTGACCATCCGCAGTCAATCCCTGTATGGCTGGCGCTTGGACGCCCTGGTGCCGGAGTGGGAGCAAGCTGAAAAAATGCTGGGATACGATCAAATATCCCCACCGAGTGCACCGGCCTCCCGGAAAGTTCCTCGCGACTATCGGACGCGGTGGGGCGATTCCTGATGCAGCGCCCTTTCGAACTTTCTCGCCGCCGCCGGAGCCTTGAAGTTTCCGGTTAAAATTTCACGATTGGTTACATCGTGGCCGTAGAGTTCTTTATTCGTATCGCCATCCGGACGAAGCGTCGCGCCTGAGACCGAGATGCCTGCGAACGCCCCGTGCGAGCGGGAATACGACAGCATTTCCGCTTGCAACTCCACGTCCGTCTGAGCGGTCACCGCGCGGCCAACCGGGCCTGCCGCCACTGTTGCATCTCCGCCAAGGGTAAACTTGTCGGATAACAAGTGCTTCATTCCGCCGTCATTCATCACGAGCAATATAACGTCGGTGTCCGAAACGCCGATCTGGAATCCGAAGCTGCCGCCTTCCGAACGCATACCGGCCGGGGCGCTCCAACCCGAGCCACCGTGCTGGCGGCAGGCCGCGAATCCGCGGCCTTCCTCCGCGCCGAAGATGAATCCAGCCTTCTTCATGCCGGGGATGATAACCACGCAGCGAGCCTTATTGATCAGATCCTGAGGGATACCTTGATCGGAAGCCCTCATCATGTCGGTCAGCGTTTCGGCCGAAGCGTCCAGCCTGTCATCAACCTTGATTGCTCTCTCCGCTGCAAAAGCGGCGGTACTCATGGAACCAGCGATTGCCAGAACCCAGACGCATTGTCCTAAGTTCGTTTTCATAACAAATCACTCCTTTCGCTTTACCTTGCAGGCTGGAGTTCGTTTTTGTGCTACCCGCTATCGCTCCGAACTTCCCTCCCAAACGGACCCAGGCACGTCCACGGCCACTCCAGCAGCGGGCGGCGAGAATTGCGGCCGTCAAGTGGAGGGCCCGTCTTGGCACTAAAGCTGCATTGAATGAGAACAGGCTACGGCGATGAGCCGGCCTGTTTTACACCGTGCGGTCGCTTGATGCGATCGCCAAAGCGGCATGAGCCGCGGAAGGAGTCCTATATGACCCGTTTCGTTCTTGCAATAGCATCCATCGGATTGCTCGGAGTCGCTTTCGCGCCGAGCGGCCGCGCGGACGAATGGAACAAAAAGACGACCTTGACCGTGAGTGAATCGTTTCAGGTTCCCAACAAGGTATTGCCTCCGGGCACGTACGTGATCAAACTGCTCGATTCACCATCCGATCGTCACATCGTTCAAATTTTCAACGCGGATGAGACGCAGCTACAGACCACCATCCTCGCGATCCCAAACTACCGCCTTCAACCCACCGGCAAGACAGTAGTCACGTTTTGGGAAACACCTCCCGGACAACCGAAGGCTTTGAGGGCCTGGTTCTACCCGGGCGATAACTTCGGCCAGGAGTTCGCTTACCCGAAGTCGGCCGCCGTGCAGATTGCAGCTGTGTCGCATCAACCGGTGCCCACCACCGAAGCAATCCAGCCGGCCGAGTTACCCAAAGCGGAAATAACGCAAACGCAGCCTGAACCGCAGGAAGTAGCGCAGGCTACTCCTCCGCCAGCAGCGGTAGCGCAGGAGCCTGCTCCTGCTCCCGCACCTGAGCCGACTCCAGCTCCTCAGGAGCTGCCGAAGACTGCTAGCCCGTATCCGCTAATTGGCTTGGCCGGCATATTATCGCTCGGCTTGTTCGCCTTATTGCGTTCTTTCCGTTTGTCGTAGCGTGACGATCGGAGAGTTATGACGCGCGGCCGCGTAGTGGCTTTGTCAGTGAACGCGCTAATTGTCGCGAGCGTGATGGCATGGGGTCAAACCAATGGCCCTGCCATCGCGAAAGCTGAACAACCCAGCGATTTCACTATACGGACCACGTCGCGGCTGGTTCTTTTAGACGTAAGCGTGAAAGATGCATCCGGCGGCTTTGTGTCCGGGCTTTCCAAGGACAGTTTCCAGGTTTACGAAAACGGCAAGCCGCAACAGATTACGCATTTCGCCGATGCCGACATTCCCGTGACGGTGGGAATCGCGGTGGATGAGAGCGGAAGCATGCGGCCGAAGCGGGCGGAAGTGATTACGGCAGCGCTTGCGTTCAACCAAGCCAGCAACGCAATGGACGAGATGTTCATCGTCAACTTCAATGAAAAACCTCGGCTTGGTTTGCCGGATGATGTGCTGTTTTCGGATAGCGTACAACAACTGCGGTCCGCGTTGTGGCAGGGCAAACCGGAAGGGCGGACGGCGCTCTATGACGCGATTGAAATGTCTCTGCGCCATCTTGAATTCGGAAGGCAGGCCAAAAAGACGCTGGTCGTGCTCAGCGATGGCGGAGACAATCACAGCAGGCACACGCTGGAAGATGTAATGAGCGACGTGCTGACGTCGGCGGCGACCATTTATACGATCGGCATTTATGACGAAGACGATCCGGAGAAGAATGAAGGTGTGCTGCGGAAATTCGCGCAGGTGAGCGGCGGCGTTTTTTACCACCCCAAGACCCTGGACGAGATCGTGCCGATTTGCCGGCAGATCGCGAAGGATATTCGCTCGCGGTACACGATCGGATACGTGCCATCCATAGAGGGCAAGATGGTTCGTCATCTCAAGGTTGCAGCGTCGGCGGCGGATCATCCAAAGCTCGTCGTGCGAACGAGGACCAGCTACGTGTTTTCCGATCAGGCGACGGAGTCCCAATGAAGGCGCATGTTCACTCAAGCGCTTGCTGGCGGGCCCGCGCTAACGGGAGTTCTGACAATGAGAGGCAAAAGCGGCCACGGGTCACAAGCTGTTAACTGGAAACGCGATTGCTGTCGGAAGGGCGTGCGAGGCTTAAATGTCACGGGAGGTGACGACAATGACACTCAGAACTTTGTTCGAAAAACAAGTCTTAGTTCGGCTCAGCGAGGACCATACCGCCTTCATCTGCACCACAAGATGGCCATTGCTCTTGAAAGTCAGACGGGTCAGCGTTGATGAGGCGGCGCGCGACCTTGCACCTCAGATCGACGAACCTGCTTCGATTACTCCCGAGGAGGTTCCGGTGCTCCGGCGTGGCGCCGTAGAGCAAGGACGGGCTCGGCGATCGGCAGAGCTCGACAGACGACTTTACGATTTTTAACAGAACGCCACACTGCATCGACTCGGCAATGATGCCAGTTTGAATGGCCGGTACACTGCCAGACCTGGTAGGAAGACCTCAAAGGAGTTTTGAAATGCCAACTACTCAAGACGAACTCGGAACACGCCGCCGGGCTGCGCTGGCGACACCCAGTGACCTCGGCGCCGAAGCCGTCAAAAACATCACCGGCGCGCTCAATGCGCTGCTGGCCGATGTATTTACTCTCTATTTAAAGACGAAGAACTTTCATTGGCACGTCAGCGGACCGTATTTTCGCGACTACCACCTCTTGCTCGATGAGCAAGCCGGCCAGCTTTTTGCGATGACTGACGATATCGCCGAGCGCGTGCGCAAAATCGGTGGCACCACGATTCGATCGATCGGCCATGTTGCCCGCCTGCAACGCATCAGCGATAACGATGCGGACTATGTCGATCCGCTCGATATGCTCGCCGAATTGCGCGAAGACAACCGGACGATCCTTGCCAACATGCGCGAAGTTCACGACCTATGCGGGGAATCGAACGACGTAGCCACCACAAGTCTGTTGGAGAATTGGATAAACGAAACGGAACGGCGCGTCTGGTTCCTCTTCGAAACCGGACGAACCGCATAGACTTGTGCTCGCGAGCATCGGGCCTGACGCCCTGGTCATTGGACACGTTCCTGGCCGCAGCCACATGGAGGACAACGGCAACGGCTTATGGGATCATCCGGGCGTCACAAATCCCGGTGCTGTGCGTTTGAAAACTCAAGCCGGCCTGCTCACTTCATGAGAACATCGCAAATCAACCAGCTGCCGCGGAAGCCCGCCCGGAATCCGGCATATAGAGATTGTGCTTCTTCAGTTTGTACCGGAGCCTGTCACGACTAATGCTCAAAATGCGCGCCGCCTCGGTCTGATTACCGCCGGACGTTTCCAGAGCCTGCATAATAAGCAGACGTTCTTGACCTTCGAGCACATCCCCCTCCGATGCTGGAACGGAGACTTCCGGAGTCTGTAAGTGCGAAGGCAGGTCGTGCACGTCGATCACGTCGCTTGTCGTCATCATGGCGGCGCAGCCAATAACGTTCTCAAGCTCCCGCACATTTCCGGGCCACGAGTGCTGTAAAAGCCGGATCTGCGCGCGCTCGGTCAGCCCACGTATCTCTTTACCGTACAGCGCCGCGAATCGGGCAACAATATGCCGTTCGAGCAAGGGCAGGTCGTTCTTGCGATCGGCCAAGCGTGGCGCCCGAATCTCCACCATGGAGAGGCGGTAGTAAAGATCCTCCCGAAAGCGCTTCTGTGCAATTGCCAGGCTCAGATTGTGGTTGGTCGCGGCCACCACGCGCACATCCACCTTGCGGGCATGAAGCGCTCCCACGCGCTGCAATTCTTGATTCTGTAGCACGCGTAGGAGCTTCGCCTGCGTGGCGAGCGGCATATCGCCAATCTCGTCCAAGAATAGCGTGCCTCCATGGGCGTGCTCGAACAGGCCCGGCTTGTCTTGTGTCGCTCCAGTGAAGGAGCCTTTGACATGCCCAAACAACTCGCTTTCAAACAGCGTCTCCACAACGGCGGAACAATTGAGAACCACGTAGGGTCCAGAAGCCACGGGACTGAGCCGGTGGAGCGCACGGGCCACTAGATCCTTTCCCGTGCCCGTTTCACCGGTGATCAGCACTGTGCGATAGTGAGGCGCCGCGCGACTGATGCGCGATAACATCTCGCACATCGGTGTGCTGCGGCCGACGATCCCCTCGAATGCTGAATTATTTCGAAATTCGCCGTCGAGATGCAGGGAGCGTTCCCGCTTCTTCGCTTCGTGCACCAACTCGCCGATTCGCTCGCGCAACAGTCCAATCTTCACCGGCTTATTCAGGTAATCGCTGGCCCCCTTCTGGATAGCCTCGACCACGGTTTCGGTGGAGGTAGGCGCCGTCATGAGGATCACATCCGTAGCCGGGTCGATCTCCATGATCCGTTCCAGCACTTCCATGCCGCTCATCTGCGGCATCACCAACTCAGTGAGCACGATCTTCGGGCGCCGGTCGCAAAAGATAGCCAGCCCGTCTTCCGGATCGGATGTTGTGAGAATCTCGAGGCCGGGCTGGGCCAACGCGTTTGAGAGCAGTTCCAGGGTACCCGGGCTATCGTCGATGATCAGCAGTGAAATCGCGGACGTAACTGCCGTCAACATAAGGGGGCCCCACAAATCCGCTTCTGACTGTACCGTGCCATTTATGCGACCGCCGATTCAGCGTCTGGACGTGCCGCGACGGCCGTCTGCATCCCTTTCCATTCCTCCGTCCACCATGGCTGTGAGCTACCTTCTTCCAGAGCAGCCAGGACCCGTTCGGGGTGCCCCAAGTCGCTCCATCCAAGATCACGAACCCGGAGAACCAACAGTCGCGCGGCGCCGACCGACAAGACCTGCTTGGAAAAATCGCTGGAGAGTACTTGGTGGTACACGGACTCTTCAATGTGCGTCTCGGAGCCATTCCACACTCGCGCTCGCCGGAGCGCTTCCAACACATCGGGGATTGCTTGCGCGACCATCCCCAAGAATGCGCTGACGCGCCCGACCATCACGAATGTATTCCATGCCGAGTGCTGACCGAGCAGGGTTTCGGCAACCTCGAGCGACGGCTTCTCCAAAAATCCGCGAACGCGGCACAATTCGCCGCTCTCGTTCTCGACCGGTTCGCCCAGTTCGATCCAGCCGTATTCAACTTCCGGGCGGCTCGGTTGGGCGCCGATAAGCACCACTGATTCCGGGCGGTTTGCCGCAATTTCGAAGGCCGACTCCAAAGCTGCCGTAAAGCATGTCTCATCGGAATAGTAGTGGTCGCTGGGCAGTACGGCGATGAGCGCGTCCTCATCCATCTTTGCGATGCTAAGGGCGCTGAACAATATCGGCGGCGCAGTGCCCTTGTTCGCAGGCTGCACGATTCGTTGCGACTGGAAGCCATCGAGTTCCGGGACGTAGAAGTCCCGATGCGTGTGCGTGAGAGCGAACAGAATCTGTGCAGTCGGGATACTACGTTCTGCTCTGCGCACGGTGTGTCCTAATAATGTGCGCCCCTCGATCAGAGGACAGAACTGCTTTGGGCGGTTGTCGCCGCAGATCAATCGAGTTAGACTGCGCAGACGAACGCCGTCTCCGCCTGCCAGAATCACAGCCCAGCGGCTATCTCTCACGGCAGATCCATGCGCGCGGGGAGCGGCGGGCGGCGTCGGAATCACCCCCGCCTCTAGCCCGTGCTGAGCTACCTCTCCTCCGAAACTCGATGATTCAGCTCTCATTTGGGTCGCACCACGCATGCGTCTCCTTATGCCCTTATGCGACCGCCTGCTTAGACTGAGCTGGCTGCTGGCGTTCACAGATCGACTTCAGCGTCCGAATGACATGGTCCTTGAAAAAGGCGCTAGTAGTCTCCGGGCCAGCCTGGAGCACAACGTCATCGATGGACAGAATTCCTCTGAGCGCTCCCGACTCATCTACCACTAGCAACCGATGCACTCGTTGCTGCGCCATAACAGTCATGGCATTCCTAATGTCGTCGTCGGGTGCGCAGACAGAAGGCTCCCGGTGCATGATCTCGCCGACTGGCAGTTCAGAAGCTGGCCGGTTTTGTGTGCCCAAGGCGATGAACAGATCGCGATCCGTCACAATTCCGACGACCTGACCGCTGTCTTCAAGGACCGGGAGAACACCGCAGTTTCGAGTCCACATGATTTCCGCGGCCGCCGCGGCATTCGTGCCTGGATTGCAGAACGAAACTTCCTTTGTCATTACGTCTTCGACTCGCATGCGCCAACTCCTTGCTCGCTAAACCTGCCTACTTGGATTTCCTGCTTTCCTGCCGGGGAATAATCTAGAGGTTAAACCAGGGGGGCGAATGGTACCACTCGAAAAACTTCTAGTTTCGTACGGTGACAAGTCCTTCAGAACGTATCGATTACGTGACGATCATGTGTCTGGCGGCCGTACCGCGTGATCTTAACCCCAGTGCGGCGGCAAGCTTTGTGATAAGGCGATAAGTCATACTCGTCAAGCGGCATCAATACCGCCACGATGCCTCTTTCGTAAAGGTATCTGGACCTCGACTTGGGGGTCTCTCTCCAGGGCTGGGAATGGATTCTGAAATCACCGTTCACTAATCGCGCCTGTTCTTCTATGCTGACCAGCCCCCACGCCACGCTTTCCTCTGGCTGGCTCAATGTCGAAAGCGTCTCCGATGTCTTCGAAGAACAGAGTCAGTTCGGCTTAGCGGCCTGCCAGGAGCATCTGAACTTCCTTGGCATGGGCGCTACTTGGCCAAATGCGGCCAGGGTGGGCGCATTGCTTCTGGTCGGACTGGCAACGATATATGGTCGCCCGGCCAAATATGGTCACAGCAGGAACCGGTGTTGCTCGGCCAGTTGCGAAGAAACGAATAGATGCGTCCGGGCGCTGCGATCACCTGAACACCACCGCAACCCTGGTTCGTTACGCCTATGCGATTGATCTCTTCGACTGTGGATAAATCCTTGTTATCGATAACTTTCGATTTCCTCAGGATCGCCTGCTTGACCAATTCCCGGATCACCGACTGTCGCGCGGTACGCAGTCTTTCCCGCCTCCACTGCGCTGGTGACCCTTTCCTTTTCCTCGTTCAGGATCCTTTTGCCACGCTCGACGAATTCGTTGGTCTGATCAACGAGTCTCGCTCCTTGGCGCTTTAAATATTCTCGCCCTTCATCTGTCTTGGCATTCACCAGATCTATTCCCTCATCAGTCTTACGCCGGATGCGGTCGCGAGTGCCTGCGCCGGAATCCGGCGCAAAGAGAATTCCCACCGCTAGTCCCACTCCAAGCCCTCCGAGAAAGCAGTACAGCCCTGTAGTATATTTGTCGCTCATTTAAACCCTCCTATTTCAAGATTTTGGAAACAATTCAGTTTCTGCTCAAACCTCTAACGCTCGCGCCAAGCCGGAAAATGGTGCTCCTCAGAGTCCTGCCTAACTTACTTCTCGAACACCGCTTCAATCCGGCCAATGGACTGAAACAAATTAGGTCGTGTCCATAGGCCCCTACCCGAGAGAGGTGGATGAGAATGTGGGCTTGAGAGCATTCTCATCCCACAATCGTTCACACCCTACGGACGAGCCAGACAATTAGCACAATGACAATAATGGTTCCGACCAATCCTAAGCCGAGCATTTCATTTCCCCTTTCAGAACAAGTGCACCATCTTCACCTGCCCTCCACCGATTCTCTGCAGATGCGTTGCCATCCATTGTCAGATCCGTAATCGGTGGAGCACTAATCCACTCAGATCAATTGTTGAGTGCTCCCGTCTCCAAGAAATGACGGCTACTGCATTGCAGAAGCGGCCTTGGAGATAGCGTCGAGCCAAGTTCGGGCTGACTGGGCAGGGCCAAGCGATCAAATATGGTCGAAGGCGCGAGCAGCTAACCGAGCGCCGGTTGCTTTAGCGCCGCTTGCGCGGCTGGTTACGTGACGATTTCGCGCCTGGCGGCCGAACAGCACGATGTCTGCCGCAGTATGGGTTGTTCATGACTGTTAACAGCCAGAAGCGACCGACGTCGGATGGGGAGCTGCTTCCGTCTGATCCCGCAGGACGAAATAAAGAAGCGAGCTGTGAACTTCGATAGTGCTGTCGTATTCGATGAAGCCAAGCCGTCGGAATTTATTCATGAAGAAGCTGACTCTCGATCGGGTTGTACCGATCATGTCCGCCAGCATCTCCTGGCTGATCTTCGGAATTACTGTTTCGGGCTTGCCGTCTTGCCCGCAATTGGCCAGCAGCAGAAGCGCTCGTGCGAGTCTTTTCTCGCTGGAGTTGAAGAGCTGGTCTACCAGATCATCTTCCATACGAATCGTGCGCTTAAGCATGTAGGAGAGCATCAGCTCAGAAAAGGCGGGCTCTTGTTGAAGCATCTCGACTGCGGCCGCTTTCTCCAGACGTATGATCGAGCACTCCGTCATTGCGGTTGCGGTCGACGCGCGCAATTGTTGTCCCGCCAGGCATCCTTCACCTACAAAGTCGCCTGCGCCCAAAACCGCGATCACTGCTTCTTTGCCGACATTCGACACGACCGTGACCTTGACTTTGCCATTCCGAATGTAAAAGAGCGCATTTGCCACATCGCCCTGGGAAAAGACCACGGTGTTGCTGTCGAAGTTCTTGATTGTCTTCGGTGTGCCGAAATCAGCGAGAAACTTCGCGTCCAAATTCATCGCAAGAAAACCATTCCCGCCATCCCTCGTTTGGAGCCGCGCTACACCGGCTCTCGAGGGATTACTTAGACAATATTACGGGGATGACGCGGGTACCACTCGAAAAACTCCCAGTTTTGTTACTGTGACAATCCTTCAGAACGTATCGATTACGTGACGATTCCATGCCGGGCAGCGTATCGGGCGATCTCAGCGGCAGTGCGGAGGCCAAGCTCGTCCATAATGCGGTACTTGTGGAACTCGACCGTCCGGGGAGAAACATTGAGCTTGACGGCAATTTCCTTCACGTGGAGTCCTTCGGCCAGCAACTGCAACACCTCGCGTTGGCGCGAGGTCAGCTTATCGAGTGGGCTCCGCCAGGTGTTAGATCGAGGCGAAAGCCCATGTTTGACGGCTTCCGCGATCGATTTCGTCACGTAGATATGCCCCTTCATCACGTCTCGAATTGCCGTAAGCAGTTCGTCGCCGGCGGAATTCTTCAACACATACCCGGAGCCCCCTGCAGCCAAGGCCTCGGTGGCGAACGTGACATCCGGATGCATCGTGAGAAAGATGATCTTCACGTTCGAGTTGTTCTTGCGGATTTGTCGAGCGGCCTCAATACCGTTGAGCAGAGGCATCGTGATGTCAGCGATGATGATGTCGGGTTGCTTCTCTCGGGCGGCGCGAACCAGGGCGCGCCCGTCCTTGACAATACCCACGATCTCGATGTCGGGACGATCCAGAACGCGGCGCAGTCCTTCGATGACAATGTCATGGTCATCGGCCAGCAGCAGCCTGCAACGTTTCATTTTGCTCTGAGGGGCACGAAGACTTCCACCGTGGTCCCTTCTCCCGGCTGTGACTTGATGGTGAACTTGCCACTCACCAGCCGCACCCGTTCTTCCATGCTGATCAGGCCAAGACCGCCCTTTCCCTTCGCTTCATTCAGATCAAAACCGTCGCCAATGTCTTCAATGCGGAGACGGAGGACTCCTTTGTCGCCGAAAAGTACGACACGGACCTTCGTTGCACGGGCATGCTTTGCGATGTTTCGGAGGCTCTCCTGAGCCACGCGATAGAGGCACAGGGAGACGTCTTCTGGGACCGAAAGCGGTACACCCTTGGATTCGAATTCGGCCGGGACGCCCGCCTGCGCCGAGAAGCCGACACATTCCTCCTTGAGAGCGGCTTCCAGACCAAGCTCATCAAGGATAGCGGGATGGAGCCGCCGGGACATGGCGTGAACATTTTCCGCCAGCCCGTTGATCCGAGCGCTGAGGGCACGGACGCGCTCGGTAAGCGCCTCGGGCGACTTGACGGAGGGCTGCAGTAGCGTCGAAACCTCCATGCCCAATGCGGCCAGCTTCTGGCTGAGATCGTCGTGCAGTTCCCGCGCCAGGTCCTTGTTACCGGCCTCTTGAATGGCAAGAAGCCGCGCTGTCAAGGCCTGGAGCTCCTTTTGAGTTTGGAGTAGCGTCACCTCGCTCTTCTCGCGTATGGTACTCACTGCGGCGTTGCTGTCGCGCGCTTGTAGCTGGGCTTCTTCGCGCTCTGTAACATCCACGCCAGTACGAATCACGTAGTCCACGGTTCCTCCATCGTTTACTACGACGGTATTGGACCAGGCGATCAACCGAGGCTGGCCTCGTTTCGTGAGCCAATGAGTTTCCCCGTGCGACGTCCCACTCCTGAGCACTTCCTCGAAGCCATTCTTCACCTGAGTCCTTTCTTCAGGGATTGGCAATAGATCCCAGAACGGCCGTCCTTTCACCTCCTCCAGCGAGTACCCTGTCAGTTCCTGGGCGGCGCGATTGAATTGAAGGATGCGTCCCTCCCGGTCTAGAACAATGACCAACAGGTCCTTGGCCGCGTTCAGGATTGCCGTGATGAGCTCCTGTTCCCGTTGCGACCTCTCGTGGCCCCGCTTCAGGTCGTCAACATCCACGAATACCATCAAGACTCCATCGATTTTGTGCTCCGCCGTCACAAAGGGCAGAATACGGACCGAGTACCATCGGCCGTCCGCGGTCCGGACCTCGCGCCATACATCGCGCACGCCCTTGAGGACCTGCGAGATCGACTCATCCAAGTCCGGAAAGTTGATGCCGATACGGATATGGCTGATGGGATGGCCGACATCACCTGGTAACAGGTGAAGCAGCTTCTCGGCCGAAGGAGTAAATCGGCGGATGCGCCGGTCGCCTCCCAGAATCAGAATCGGGATATCCACGCCGGTGAGGACGTTACTCATCTCGTCGCTGAGATAGCCCAATTCCGTATTTCGCTTCTGCAACTGCTCGTTCAAAGTGACGAGCTCTTCATTGCCGGACTGGAGCTCCTCTTTGGCGGTCTCGAGTTCCTCGTTGGTGCTATGTAAGCTCCTCCATACTGGATTGGGCTTCTTCGTTCGCCGCCTTCAATCCTTCGTTGGTAGTTTCCTGCTCCTGGATGATCGCCTGGAGGTAGTCGCGAGTCCGGGTGAGTTCATTCCTCGCTTCGGTTAGCTCTTGATCCGGGCTTTCTTTACCCTGGCGCCCAACAGCAGATTTCGTTTTGCGTTGGGTGGGATTGACGACTTCCTCGAACAGGATCAGAAAGTATTGGTCGCCCGCCCTGTGCGCTGGGAGAGGCCGAACTTCAATGTTGACCAGGTGAAAGTCCCCATTTCGCTTAACACGGACTGCTTCTCTCTTGACTCTGGCTTTCGTCTTGCGGGCCTTATTGATCGCCGCGCGCAGCTCGATGACGAGTTCCTCCCGAAGCATCCTTAAGAGTTGGAACGTCGCCTTTCCCGGAACTGGCCGGAGATACGGACTTGTGTCGCCGCGAAAGTGGAGGATTTGCAGGTCGCCGTTCACTACGAGCCCGGCATGCCGAGACTGTTCCCATATGACGCGGTCGGCCTCTTTCTCCAAGTCGTAGCCGGGGGCCTCCCCGACGGAAGGCTTCTCGTGGTGCGTCGCCTTCTCGAATGCCACGGGCCTGGCTTTATAGGCAGCTGTCATCGCAGCCTTCATGAAGAACTTGTTTTTTCGATCGGCGATCTTAAAATCCGGAAATCCGCCTAGCGTTTCTGATTTTCCGAGAAGCAGGAAGCCGCCGTCTCGTAACGCATAACGGAACGACGCAAGAATTCGCTTCTGCAGGACCGGCTCAAGGTAGATCAGAACGTTACGGCAACTGATCAGATCCATGCGGGAGAATGGGGGATCTTCAGCCAGGTTGTGCCGCGCAAAAATACACACGTCGCGGACCTCGGACTTGATCTGGTACTTCCCGTTCACCAGGTCAAAGAACCGCCGCACGCGCTCCTTAGACACCTTCTTCAGTGCGTCTTTGGGATATATGCCGCCGCGGGCTCTATCGACGAGCTGCTCGTTGACATCGCTGGCGAAGATCTGAATCTTTGTGGACGCCGCTCGATCGCCGAGATTCTCAAGCAGACAGATGGCGATAGAATACGCCTCCTCACCGCTCGAGCAGCCCGGCACCCAGATACGAACGGGATCGCGGGCCGGCTTCCGCGCCAGGATTTGCGGAAGAATCTTATTTCGGAGAGCACGAAAAACGTCGGGTTCCCGAAAGAAGCTGGTGACATGAATCAGAAGGTCCTGATAGAGGGTATTCAGCTCTTCGCGATTGCCTCGGAGGTACTTCAGATACTCGCTCAGACGCTTGATCTTTCTCAAGGCCATTCGGCGGGCGACGCGCCGGCTGATGGTGGGTTTCTTGTAGAACGTGAAGTCTACTCCCCACGCGTCTCTGAGCAGATTGAAGATTCGCGTCCACTCCTCCTCCAATGCCGGGACGGGCAGATCGGCCTTCTCTAAGTTTGAGAGTCCCAAGTGGAGATGGAGCGTGATCTGGGAAAGCTCCTTGGCAATGCGCTCCGGTGGCAGTACGAAATCGACACATCCCGCTAAAATCGCACTCTTCGGCATTCCGTCGAATTTGGCCGATTTAGGTTCCTGGGCGAAAGTAGTTCCGCCGGCGAGCTTAATGGCTTTGAGTCCCAGCGTTCCATCCGTAGCCGTCCCGGATAAGATGACGCCAACCGCCTTTGGACCCTGACTCTCAGCCAAGGTGCGGAAGAAGTGATCGATCGGCAAATGGGGGCTGGCGGAGGACTTGCGTCGTAAGATTCGGAGTGCTCCGTCTCCCAGACTCAGGTCGGCGTTTGCGGGAATTACGTAGACGTGGTTGGGCTCCACCCGCGTTCCCTGCCGCACTTCCGTTACCGGCATCTGCGTGGCCTTTGAAAGCAGCCTCGCGAGCATACTTTCGTGCTTGGCTTCCAGGTGCTGCACCAGTACAAAGGCCATCCCGGTATCCAGCGGCAACGCGGTCAGCAGTTGCGTGAAGGCTTCCAATCCGCCTGCGGATGCCCCGACACCTACTATTGGGAAAGTCTTTCCGCCAGTTAGAGCGCGGCCTTTTGCGCCGACGGGCGCCACCGAAGGAACTCCACTGCGAGCTGCCACCGCACGACTGGCTGTTCGTTTCGCAAGTTTCGGAGAACCTTTTTTCATTGCACAAGCTGGGTGTGAATACACACTAGCCGCAGCGTACTTGGCTTTTGGAGCACTTCACTAGAGGTTATCACCCCCTTCAAGCCTGACCGCTGAGTAATTCAATATCCCGCTGGTGACGTCGATCCGTTATAAACTGAGAGTCGAACTTTATGCGGACTCAGCTATCTGCAATTCTTCCCGCAAGTTCGTGCATCCGCCCCCAAGATCCCAACGTCTTGCCGCTCGAAGCAAATCAAATTCCGTGGCTAGGCTGATGGACAACCCGGCATGGCATTAGTCAAAACCGACGCCGCAGTAGCCCCCAGCCTCGCGGGGCCACCAGCGCCTCCGGCCGAGCCAGCGATTCACACCAAGACGAAGCACGAGAATATTCGTGTTTCACCCGCCGTCCTCGAAGCCGCCAAAAAGAACGTAGACGAGCTGCTCCAATCTTTGCGGACCACCGCCGCCGGCCTGACGCAAGCCGAGGCCGAAGAGCGCGAGCGTACTGCGGGGCCAAATGAGGTGGCGCAAGAGCGCCGGCAAGGCTGGTTCATTCGGTTGCTGAAAGTCCTGCGCAACCCTCTGGTGATACTGCTAGGGGCTCTGTCGGCGATTTCATTCGCCACCGGGGATGCGCGCGCGGGAACCGTAATGGCGGCCATGGTGGTGCTCGGTGCGACGCTCCGTTTCGTACAGGAGGCACGTGCCGACGCGGCGGCGGCGAAGCTCAAGGCCATGATCCATGTGACCGCCACTGTACTCCGGGATGGCGTTGCGAAGGAGATGCCGCTGCGGGATCTGGTGCCTGGAGACATCATCAAGCTGTCAGCGGGGGACATGATTCCAGGGGACGTCCGAGTGCTTTCTTCCAAGGACCTCTTCGTTAGCCAGGGGAGCCTCACTGGGGAGTCGTTCCCCGTAGAGAAGTTCCACGACCCTCAGACCCAAGATGCAAGCTCACCCACCGAACTGAATAACATTTGCTTCATGGGGACCAGCGTCGAAAGCGGCACCGCCACTGCGGTCGTAGTCACCACGGGAGTCAACACTTATCTCGGCAGCATGGCGGGCTCGATCACGGAAGAGCCCGCCACCAACCAGCTTCGATCAGGGCCTCAGCCGCTTTACATGGCTCATGATCCGGCTCATGGCGGTGATGGTTCCCCTGGTGTTCCTCATCAACGGGTTCACCAAGCACGATTGGACCAGCGCCTTCTTCTTCGCGATGGCAGTGGCCGTCGGCCTCACGCCCGAGATGCTGCCCATGATCGTCTCGGTCTGCCTCTCCAAGGGCGCCCTCGCCATGAGCCGCAAGAAGGTGATCGTCAAGCGGCTAAACGCCATCCAGAACTTCGGGGGCATGGACGTGTTGTGCACCGACAAGACCGGCACGCTCACCGAGGACCGCGTCGTCCTCATGCGGCATTGCAACGTGGCCGGGCAGGAAACCGAGGAAGTGCTCCTGGACGGCTACCTGATTAGCTACTTCCAGACGGGCCTCAAGAACCTGCTCGACCGGGCCATCCTGGATAGCTCCGACTTCCACGGGCAAGTCGGTGGTCGAGAAGTACAAAAAGCTGGATGAGATCCCGTTCGACTTCACCCGGCGCATGATGTCCGTACTGGTACAGGATCCCGAAGGCAAGGCGATCCTGCTCACCAAAGGGGCTCCCGAAGAGGTCTTCCACCAGTGCTCGCACTTCGAGCTGGATGGGAAACTGTCGCCAATGGACCCCAACCTGATGGTCGGGTTGAAGGAGGAGTACGCGAGCCTCAGTAACGATGGCTTCCGGGTCCTGGCGGTGGCAAAGAAGGAACTGCCAGGGAAGCAGGCCTGCTCAAAGGACGACGAGCGCGAACTCGTGCTCAAAGGTTACGTCGCGTTTCTGGACCCGCCCAAAAACACTGCGGGGCATGCCATCGAGGCCCTTCACAACCATGGCGTAGCGGTAAAAATTCTCACTGGGGATAACCAACTCATCAGCCGGAAGGTTTGCAAGGACGTGGGCCTTGCTGCCGACCCCATGCTTCTCGGCGGCGACGTGGAGAAAATGTCGGATGCCGAGCTGGCGGACGCCGCGGAGAAGACCACGCTCTTCGCGCGCCTCTCACCCGCTCACAAGCAACGGGTCATCCGCCTTCTCCGAAGCAAGGGACACGTCGTCGGATTCATGGGCGACGGAATCAACGATGCTCCTGCCTTGAAAGCCGCGGACATCGGCATCTCGGTGGATACGGCCACGGACATCGCCAAAGAGTCGGCCGATCTGATCTTGTTGGAGAAGGACCTCATGGTGCTGGAAGGTGGCGTGATCGAAGGCCGAAAAGTCTTCGCGAACATCCTCAAGTACATCCGCATGGGGGCCAGCTCCAACTTCGGCAACATGTTCAGCGTGCTGGGAGCGAGCGCTTTCCTGCCTTTCCTACCGATGGCCCCGATCCAGGTGTTGACCAATAACCTGCTGTACGACTTCTCGCAAGTACCGATCCCGACCGACGCCGTGGACGAAGAGCAGGTGGCGTGGCCCGCGGCCCTGGAACATCGGCGAGATCACCCGCTTCATTCTTTTCATCGGCCCCATCAGCTCGATCTTCGACTATACGACCTTCTTCGTCATGCTCTGGGTTTTCAATTGTTGGGATCCGTCGCGCGCATCCGTATTTCAGACCGGCTGGTTCGTCGAGTCGCTGATGACCCAGACGCTCATCATTCACGTCATTCGCACAAATAAGATTCCGTTCCTTCAGAGCCGTGCGAGTTGGCCACTGACGGCCACAACGTTATCCATCATGGCCTTTGGAATGTGGTTGCCGTATTCCCCGCTAGCCTCTTCGCTGGGACTCTCACACTTGCCGGGGCTGTACTGGCCGATCCTGATGCTGACGTTGCTCAGCTACGTAATCCTGACGCAAATTATCAAAGTCTGGTTGCTGCGCAAGAAGTGGATCTAGTGCGGACTTAGGCCGCCGAGTACGGGATCAACGGGCGGAAGCGCGGGATCGCAATTCTTCCGCCGCATGGAACCAATCTTCTTGCGGTGATCCGTCCGGACATCCTCTCGCTTGCCAAAGTTCATAGGCGAGCGCTTCGATCTCAGCATGTCCGAATGTGGCGATGCCATGTTCATTGATGGCCGCCTGAGTATGCTGATGAGCGGCTTGGGAGTGCTCCAGGGCTATTCGTGAATGCTCGTGTCCCGTCAGGTGATCCTTTTGTCCCTGCTGCTCGGCAACACGGTGGGCGTGCGCGGCCGCGTCATGTAATTCGGCGGCTCGCTGATGATTCTCGTAGTGTGATCCTTTGTTATAACGAGTAGACATATTAGATACTCACGATCTGCGCTGACTTGTTGTGGGCTTCCTTGGCTAGCTTGTAAGCGCGATCCGAGAACTCCAGCGCTCGTTCCGCATGCCATCTTCCCGCTTCGTTATCCCCTTTTTCATTGTGTTCGGCAGCCGTACGATGAGCTTGTGCCGCAAGTTCGTGTTGCTCGGCGGCTTTCCGGTGTGCTTCGTGCATGATGTTTGCTCCCAGGAAAGCATATGCAAGAGCCGCGCCATATTTATGCATATTGGATGAATCTCTCCGACAGAGCCCGGATGGCTGTCTCTAACACCGCAGCTTGGCGCTTGGACCACTGTGGCTTGACCACTTACGGTCAGATGACCTTGCTTGGTCGCACGCCTCAGGAACCCCGAAATGCGGCCGGTCGTGTTTGGCTCGCAGCCTGGGATAAGGGAGAGGCATTCGGTCCTTTTCGTGCATTAGTTAAAGCCGGAGGGAGGGGTATATCTATATGCAATGGATTGATGAAATGTTTGTGAACATGGAAAAGGACCGGTCGGCGGCATCGGCTAAGAGAAGCGCAAAGGCGGCCAAGGTCGACCGAACAGAGCATGCAATAAAGCAAATCCCCGGCGGACTGAACGCGTGGAACGCGCTCGTTTCCGTGATCACCAAAGATGTAAACGAATTCAACAACCACAAGGAGCGCGCCGGACAAACGCCTGTGCGTATCTCCTCAAGGAATTTTCAATGCCAGGTGCATCTGCCTGGAATGGACGGCAAGAGTCTCGTCTTAACTTTAGACAATAACGATCTCCAGGTCTCCGTTCATCCTGAGTTCCCCAAGCAGCCGCAGAGCATCGCAATAGAACTCGATAAGGACGGCCAACACGCTTTTTGGATTCTCGGTAAATCTACCGAAGAAAATGCGAGGCTCTCGGACCAGCAATTATCGGAGTACCTGCTGAAGCCCGTTCTTTCCTCCGCCGCGATCAACTGATGTGGTCGGGCGGAGCTGGACGCTCCGCAATTACACAACTCTGACAGTCCAGCAGGCATTTGCTCCGTCCAATGAAATGGCCAACCAATGGAAACTAACGCTAGGCCGTTCGTTAAACGAGATGGGATCAACTGGATAACGGTGACGGCTTTCACTGTCTTTCACGTTGGGGCGGTCGTTGCGCTTTTCTTCTTCACTTGGCCCGCTTTCTTTACTGCGTTGACGCTTTACTGGATTTCTTTGAGCTTGGGCATAGGAATGGGATACCACCGCCTCCTGACCCATCGTTCCTACAAACCGCCTAAGTGGATCGAGTATTTCTTAGCGATCTGCGGAACGCTGGCGTTGGAAGGTGGTCCCATGTTTTGGGTTGCAACGCACCGCATTCATCACCAGTTCTCCGATAAGGATGGCGACCCGCACACACCGCGCGATGGGAAGTGGTGGAGTCATATCGTCTGGATGCTGGTTGGCGATGCAACCCACTGTAACGTCGACGAGTGTTCCCGTTACGCCCCGGATATCTGCAAGGATCGGTTCTTAGTTTGGCTTTCGAAGTATCATTATGTGCCGTTGGTTGTCCTGAGTGTCCTGTTGCTGGTTTTTGGCGGACTGCCGTTTCTTTTGTGGGGATTGTTCTTCCGCGTGACAATGGGGCTGCATGCTACGTGGATGGTCAATTCCCTGACCCACTTTTGGGGAGGCCGGCGGTTTGCTACTCGCGACAGCTCACGGAACAACTGGCTGGTCGCCCTGTTGAGTTTCGGCGAGGGCTGGCACAATAACCATCACGCCTATCCGACATCGGCGCGGCATGGACTCGCATGGTATGAGATCGACATGAGCTGGCTGGCGATTCGGTTCTTGCAGATAATCGGTTTGGCCAAGTCTGTGCGCAGCGCCAGCCCCCAGTTCAAGCTCCAGCGTGCCGCTGCCATCGGAACATCCAAGCGGGAGGCAGGTCTCGGCGTTTACAAAGTCCAGAGAGGAGTTGGCCAAGCGTCGTGATCACCGTTTCTTCGACCTGCGGCTCGGACAGCACCTATAATTCCCATCTTCGGATTCGACAGTGCACGTGCATAATCTAGACGGCGACGAGCTTGACGGTCCCGTCCGGTGCGTATTTCACCTCATAGGCTCGTTTACAGCGCTGACATTCCAACAGTTCGCTATCGATCGCCGTGCTTTCGACGCTCGAAAAATCCGACGAACTGCAAGCCGGACAAATATAGCCCCCTGGCTGCCACATGGTTGTCATCCTATCAATCTCCCGTTCGCCGTAGTCAGGCGAGGCGCTTCTCCTTTACATTCGTCGTCGATTCGACATGTCTTTATCAAGGTAAGGACGGCTCCAAGCTAGTTTCCTTAAGGCGCGATTACAGCCCCGCTGAGTTCAAATCGCGTAACATCCAAGGACGCTACCATATTTGCTGGTGACGCGGGCCTGCATGGCCGATTTCATGTTTCGTTGACACACTGCAGATGATCACGGTTTCCGAGGCAGTGCTGCGGTCCGGTAGTGCTGCTCGTCCAGGTAGATCCCTCAGGCTGTGCCCTGCTCCAGAATCGACGGGCCAGAAGGTAGATAGGCATCGGGGTCGAAAACTACCGGAGTCGCGCGATCGGTTTGTGCCAATTGTTCCCTCGGGCTAATAACTCATGCTCGGGGGATGGCTGGCTGACCTCCTGCGGCCAGAAGGTCACGTCCAGTCGAGGGCGTCGCGCCCTCGCTTGTCTGTGTGGCGGATTCGCTGCTCGATCTGGTTATCAACCATAGAATTAGCGATATCTAGGGATGCGACTTGGCTCGGTCACAAAAGAGATTTTAAGACCGGATTTTGTGGTCGACCCACCCAATTGCCCGCCCAGTTGCATCTAAGGAACTCGCGATGGCGCAGTCCGGCTCCAGAGTGTTTTACGCACACTATGGTTCTGGCTCTGGCACCCTCGAAGGGTCATCGTATCGTCGTCCATCGCGCGAGGGCCACACCGCAGTAGCTGACGAGAGACCACGCTTCGCACTCTGAACATGCTCCGATGAACACCGGACGCGAGAGCAGTTGCGGAAGCGTGGAAAACCGTGCCCCAAGCCGTTCCCTCGTTGCCGCAAAGCCAGCAGCGAATCGAACGGCCCGAATTTCAGTATCCCGTTGCAGGCTGGTCATGCGCGGTGCCTGTTCAGCGTCAATTCTTTCGGTAACCTATATCCAACTCTTCTCTCTGAGCCGATTCCAGGCTGTCCGAACATGTTCGGCGCTGAATGCTAGCTTCTTGTGCTCGTTCCACGCTTGCACACCTGCTACGGCGTCATTCGGATCCGTCCTCGCGGCTGGGTCTTCATTTGCCAGCCAATGCACAGTCGCCAGAAGCTCCATGCTGTGCGGTGTCTCAAAGCCTTCGATTAAGGCCGAGACGCGCTCTAACCGGCTCTGGGTTTCGGAATTGGAGACGAGAAATCCTGTGGCCTCTTCGCGCGCGCCGGTTAGAAGCTGAATCGAAGCTGCGCGGCTGCGATCGCCATAACCTCGTATGAAGTGTCCTTCGATCCGCTGCAGGACGTGATGAAGATTCTCGGCGTAGGGCCCGTATTTACCCTTGACGAAGTCCAGTTTCAACGGCTCTCCAGCCGCCTGAAGGAAGTAAGCCAGTTTTTGGATTTCGAGCAGCGTCACGCGGTACCAGGGAAGCGCGTAATGATCAATCAGGCTGATCAGCGCCGCCCGCCCCGCGGTCATCCTGGGCCGGCTGGTCGCGATCTTCATCTCATCGGCGGCCGGCGCCCCTTTGGGCTCGTACAGAAAGACGGCTACATCCGCGAGCGATTTGAAAGCACTTTCAATACGCGGACGGACCTCGCTCCAATCCAAGCCGCCGTTGCCGCAACCGAGCGGCGGCACGGCGATCGATTTGATATCCTCGTGCCTCACGGTTTCAATCAGCGCCTTGAGCCCGGAGTCGATATCCGCCATGCGCGCGCGGTGCCGCCAATCGCGCTTGGTCGGAAAATTGATGATCCACCGCGGATGGGTCAGGCGATGGAAAACAAACATGTGGCCGGGCTGGACCTCTCCGTGCTCGCAAGCTCTGACGTAGGCATCGTAGTTGTCGGGAAATGCCTGACGGAACTGCAGCGCGATCCCTTTTCCCATGACGCCGACGGTGTTCACCGTATTGACCAGCGCGTCAGCGCTTGAGTCAAGAATGTTGCCGGTGACGTGCTTGATCATAACGTTAGTAGTACCAGTTTCTCTGAACCTTAACTTCCGGTTGATGCGCCAGTGGCGCGATCGCTTCTTTCACTTTATCGGCGATCGCATTGTTGATCACCCCGATCACGGAAACCAGCTCCCATGGGAAGAAGGCGTGCACCAGGAATTCAGCCAGACGCCGGCGGCTGCGATCATTGTCTTCGACCGTGTCCGCCCAATACGTTGCCCTCATGATCTCCCAATCGACCTTATCCAATCGGTCCGTATCGGCAAAAAAATCGCTGATTGCCATCTCGGCGTGACCGTCGGTGAAAGCAAAAGGAAGACCAGCTTCCTTGACCGCCTCAACCGAGCTGGTCAGATGCAGAATCGGGTTCTGGCCATCCTTGTAGCTCTCGACGTTTCCCTTGTAGATCGCATAGAGCATCGGTGAGCGAGGGGCAAAGTAAAACGGCACATAGTCATTCAAGGTTCCGCCTGCGGCAACGGGCACCATTCGACGGCCCCGGCGTTCTTTGATGTGCGCGTGCGCGATGCTGACCGCGCCGAGTTGCCGCCGCACCTTCTCGTTTTCGCAGCACAAGCCGCCAGTCCGGAGGATCGATTCCAGATTGTGCAGATGCGTCATGTGATAGATACTGACCAATCCGTCAACTCGCGACCCTCTTCGGAGTGCTCCAACGCAATCCTATTCTGTCATTGGGCGCTTTGGCCAGATCTTGGCGCGTGCCCAGATACTGCTCGGTAATCTGAATGCTCGAATGTCCGAGAAGCATTTGAATTTGTTCGAGGTCGCCGCCGCTGGAGCGGCAGAGCTTGGCGCAAGTCCTTCTCAAATCATGCGGCGTTACGCTCAAGCTGGCAAGTTGGCCGTAGGTAGCGACCACTTGGAGGAAAGCAGGCGCGGACAAGCCACGCAACCCAGCCTGTCCGGCTCGGTCCAATACCCGAAAGACCTTGCCGTCTCGAACATCAGCGATCTTTAGCCAAAGATCGATGGCATTCTTCACCCACAACGGCAGTGGAACGGTCCGTACTCTGCCGTGCTTGCCTTTAATATCAACCAGCACCCAACGACCTTCACGCTTTGCGATGTCATTAATCTCAAGATCGGCTAACTCCCGGCGCCGGAGCCCACACCCCACCATCGTTGCAAGTATCGCGCGATCTCGGATACCCTTTGGCGTTGCTGGGTCCGGAGCGTTGATCAACGTCTCAGCCTCCGCAGTAGTCAGCCACTTTCCTGAACGAGTGGGCTCCTTCTTCACTCCACTGACGCGCGCAATCATCGCGGCTGCGTCACGCGAAAGGAATCCATTATCCGCCGCTTCCAATGCCAGCCGCCGAATCGCCGACAAGCGTTGGTTGATACTCGCCGACGAGTACTGCTGCGACAGCAGGATCTCCTTGTGCCGTTGGACCCCTTCTCGGCTCAGCTCGGGGTGATCGCAGGAAAGAAAATCTCGAAGAGCCTTGCCGTACATGGAGCGGGTGCTGGGGTTGGGGATGCCTTGCAGGACGAGCGTGCAGAGCGAGGCGAGGGAGGGGCGAGGGGCTGCGGGCATCGGGATTATTATGCCATAATCCACATTATAGCGGGCAAACAAAAGGCGAATAAGCTCGCCTGTCAGAAGTCGTCATGCGCGCTCGATCGCAGAGAAGGGAATCAACCTGGCCAAAACTAACAATCCTAGCGCTTAGGACTCACACCACCCAGACGCAGCGACCTTCTGCGAGGATGAAGCCGATTCTTGTTTGCGAGTAGATTTGCCGCGCTCACAATTTTCCGAGCATAGGACGGGTCTCGACCACCACAAACTTGCCAGAGCGGCGACATATTCGGCGAGATTCAGTTCGGCAGAAAACAACCGGGCGACCAGATCTTTGCTCCCGATGGCGGCTTCCCAACGAGAGAATGCCCAGTGTGTATAGACGCGCTGAAACAGTTTGGAAGATGACGAGAAAACTGTCGACGACAATCCTCTGAAATCATGACTCTGGGATTTGACCTTTTGCGTCCGCAGAATGATCTTTTGCCTTCCTGGCAAACGATCGGAAATTCGAATTTTCGCAGGCGTGCCAAGCCAATCATTACTTTACAGGTGGTGCCGCGAAAACAGAGAAATCTGAGTTGCCCACCCACTTCTCGTTTGCCGATCAAGAAAAACGTGTATAGGTGCGGTCATGCCGGAATACGGCGCGAGACCGCTCGCAGGACAACAACCGGACGAGGCGAGAGGCGCCGCGCCCGGCAGCGACTTCAACGTCCAGGAGCTGGGACGCCGCCGGGCCCGCAGGCCGGTCGAAGACCACCGGGTGGCGTGCACGGGGACAACGCCGACTCGGAGACTCCTGGACGGGTGGCCACGGACCCAAACTCCGGAAGGCTGGGTGAAAAAGATCGAGCGATGCGACGGGAAGGTATGGGTCGGATTCTTCCATCTCTGGGTAATCAACCGAGACGGCGAGCGCTTGCGGAGGAAGTAAGAAAAGGTGCTCGGGCCAGCCGTCATCCCCAAGCACGAGGCGCTGAAGAAGCTCGCCGCTTACGTCCAAACGTTCACGCGAGAAGTCGGCCGAGACTATGATCCGGACATACGCCGATCTATGGCGGACCTTCTCGGGCCTGAAATCGGGCCAATGGTCCCAACCATTCCGGGAAACGATTCGATCCGTTTTTGCGACCCACGTTCTGCCAGTGATTGGCAAGCAACGACTGGATGAGATCAGCCTGGCGACGCTTCAGTTACTAGTGAACCAGATGGCAGAAGACGGCTATAGCAAATCCGCGGTCCGGAAGGTTCGCATGTACGTGAAGGCCTCTTTTGACTATGCCGCTGACGAAGACCTGATCGCGAAGAATCCGGCGCGCAAGCTCACAATGCCCAAGATTCGGAAGTCAGTGTGCCGCCGCTACCTCAGCATGGAGGAGATCGGCGCACTTCTGTCGGAGGCAGAGCCACGAGAACATCTCGTGCTGCACACTCTAGCGGCCTGCGGTCTTCGGCCGGCCGAGATCCTGGTTCTCCGCATTGAGGACTTCCAGGGGAACCAGCTCCGAATTGACGAGGCTTTGAAGGATAGCGAAAAGGGCGCGGCCCGGATCGGCGAAACAAAGACCGAAGCTAGCGATTCCTCTGTTCCGGTGCCACCGAATCTCGCACGCGAGATCGCGCACTGGATAGCGCGACACCCGGAACGTATGAATCCCCGCGCCTTTCTCTTTCCGAGCCGCAAAAAGACCCCCTACAGCGTCGGTAATTATCTGAAGCGGTTTCTGAAGCCCTTGGCCCAAAAGGTCGGAATTGAGGATCTTACTCACCAAGCGTTGCGTCGTACTTCATCGACACACCTTCAAAAGTACGCAAGCGTAAAGGATCTGCAGGCTCACCTCCGCCATACCGACCCCAGTACGACGCTGACACACTACACGCAAGTGATCCCCGATAGCCTGCATGAGGCCGTTGCGACTCTCGACGAGCACCTCGCCGCCGCTGCGAACGAGTCCAAACGACGAAGCCGGTCGACGGCGCTCCCCCCGGAACCTCCGACCGACGCTGAAGTCCAGTCCAAGGCCTCCCAGCTCGTTGTGTCGATTGACAGCTGGCGACAGAGGGGTTGATTTGTGTGAGCGGTCTCTTCGACCGGTTGCCGGAGCCGAGTCCAGTATTAGAGCACCCAATTCTTCCCCGTAAGCCATTTGACCCAACCTTGATCCTGCTGTAAGTAAGAATCACGTGAGCGATGAAGTGAGGCCACATGCAACGATTAAACGGACCCGAAGCCGGCAGTGTCTTGGCACA
Source organism: Bryobacterales bacterium (assembly GCA_963735145.1). Lineage (GTDB taxonomy): Bacteria > Acidobacteriota > Terriglobia > Bryobacterales > Bryobacteraceae > Palsa-89. Next base: position 1,405,042 of record CAVTJS010000005.1, read on the forward strand.
CTTTCCGGCCGAGATTCCCCCAGTCCGCCAGTTGATTAAGGCGAAGGATGTCGCACTGAAGCTCGGAGTCAGTGTTTCCTGGGTGATCCAGCACGCTTCCGGGAAGCGCCAGCCCTATCTTCCGGCTGTGAAGATGGGACCTGGCCGGAGTCCCCTGAGATTTGACCCCAGCGATGTCGAGAAATTTATCGATCAGTGCCGAGATCTGGCCGGATCACGCGCCCGGAGATCGAAACCGAAATCGTAATACGCTTCACTGCGGATCCTTGGAATGCAGACAAATTCCCTAGCCGGACTGCTTTTGACGCGACAGCTTGGGACAGGAGGCTGGAGCTATTTCGGTTCTCAACAGTCGAGCGTAGAGACCACTAGCTTGGCGGCCATGGCGCTGAGCACCGAATCCTTGGAGGCGACTCGATCCGGACTCGGCAAACTGTCCCGTTTGCAGCGGCGAGATGGGGCCTGGCCGGCCTTCGTTGGAGACACCGAAGCCAGTTGGACAACAGCTCTTGTGTTATGCGCTCTGAACGGAACCGGTGAATTTGTGAGCGCCCGCGAAAAGGCGTTTCAATGGCTTGTCTCAGAGCGTGGAAGAGAGGGCCACTGGTTCTGGCGATGGAAGTTCAAAACGGCGGATCGCAAAGTTCGATTTGATCCCGATAAGTATGGATGGCCGTGGGCATTGGGATCCGCCAGCTGGGTCATTCCCACGGCATTTAGCGTCATCGCCCTTAAGCAATACACGGTCTGCAATCGCCTCGAAGCATCGGAAAAGCGAATTCAGTTGGGCGTAGAGATGCTTCTGGATCGTGTCTGTTTCGACGGAGGCTGGAACTCTGGAAACAGCGATGTGTACGGCGAGCCGCTGAGGCCGCATCTTGAGGCAACCGCAATCGCTCTGTTGGCTCTGCAGGACGAGCGCCGAAGCACAATGATTCAGAAGAGCTTGGAATGGCTCAAACACAACGCAGCCAGCGTCGACGCTGTTTCCAGCCTAGCCTGGTGTATTCTCACATTGTTTGTCTACCAGGAGCCTATGGATGGGCTCAAGAACAGACTCCTGACGATCGTAGAAGACGGCCCCGATATCCAGAACAATGCAACTCTGGCAACTGCGATTCTAGCGTTGAAATGTGGCGAGATGATCCATCCGTTCGTGGTGCTTCGATGAAACCCGATCGACGACGTTTCATTGGCTCAGCAGCAGGAGTGGCCGCGACAACTGGCATGACGGCAGAGTGGCTTTGGCCCAAGCACTCCGTCTCCTACAAGAATCCTCGCTCATTTGTAGCAATCCTGGATGCGGTCGAATACTCCGAGAAGATTGAGACGCTTCTTATGGCCGGATTGCGGCTTTTCCATCTGAAGGTGCTTGGCAAAACAGTTCTCCTCAAACCAAATCTGGTGGAAGATCTGCCAGAGCTGGTAAACACGAACTCCGTGCTTGTCGGAGCGGCCGCGCGATGCTTCCTTCGTCTCGGCGCCAGTCGGGTTGTCATAGGCGAGGGTCCAGGACATCAACGCGACACCGAACTCGTTGTGCATGCTGCGGGTCTGGAACCGCATCTCAAGGAACCGCATATCGAATTCGTGGATCTGAATCGCGACGAACTTCGAAGAGTTAAGCTGAGGGCCAATTACAGCGGCCTTCACGAACTGTGGCTGCCACGTGCGGTCCTCGCGTCAGACTTTATCGTCTCAATGCCTAAGGTGAAGACACACCATTGGGCCGGCGTGACGCTGAGCTTGAAGAACATGTTCGGCATCGTTCCGGGTATGAAGTACGGCTGGCCCAAGAACCTGCTGCATTGGAGCGGAATTCACGAAAGCATCCTCGACATCTGCGCAACGGTTCCGATTCACTTCGTTATCGCAGACGGCATAACCGCGATGGAAGGCAATGGACCACTGCAAGGAAGCGCCCGCCACCTTGGGAAGATCGTGCTCGCCGATGATCCTGTCGCGGCCGATGCGACCTGCGCACGCCTGATGGGATTTGATCCTCTGCAGGTTCGGCATCTCTCGGAGGGGGACCGGTTCCTGGGCAACCTGCATGAGGATCGGATCACGATGTTGGCTGAAGGAGTGAGGGTACCGACGCGTCCATTTTCCGTACTGCCAGAATTTCAGTATCTCCTCGCGGGGAGGAGCTAGAGAAGGATCTCGACCCTTACTCGAACAAGGGGACTGAGGAAAAGTGGGTCCAGGCCAGAAATCTTGCGTTTAGCTTCGTTCCCGCCCGTCGTTTTCTGCTTCCGTAGCGAGTGGATTGAGGAAAAGTGGGTCCGGATACAAAATTGCTGTTTTTTGTCGGAGTTTGTTCGCCGGAGCGAAGAACGAAGGGAAGGAGGACGCAGACCAAGAGGTACGTCCCCCCGGGCTACTGTCGCGGAAGCCGATCGAACGGATTGAGGAAAAGTGGGTCCGCCCGAGAAATAGCGAATCACGGCATTCCAGACCAAATAACCAGAACGTTTTGGACGTGTGACGGACAGAACCGTTTTCGCCAGCCGACGAGGAGTTAGGCAGCCCGGAGAGCAGTTCCCGAGTAGTATGGGGCTTCAAAGGAGCGCGGGCGAGTGTTCTCTTCGATCCAGGAATTGTCCGACAGGCTCGAAGCCGCCAAGTACGTGACGGATTCAGTGACCCTCAAGGTGATCTATCTTGCCGCGCAAATGCAGAAACCAGTCTTGGCGGAAGGGCCACCAGGTTCGGGGAAGACTGAGCTGGCAAACGTAGTTGCCTTCGCGGCAAACACGCGAGTCGAGAGGTTACAGTGCTACGAGGGTATCAACGAGGAAAAGGCAATCGGCAAGTTCGACGAGTCGCTGCAGCGTCTTTACTTGAGCACGCAGAACGGCGCCGCTTCTGCTGACTGGTCGTCACTGCGGCGCGATCTACATACACTGGATTTCTTCCAGGAGGGGCCTCTTTTGCGAGCAATCTTGTATGAGAAGCCTTGCGTCTTGCTGATCGATGAAATCGACAAGGTCAGCGAAGAGTTCGAGGCTGAACTCCTGGAGATGCTGAGCGATTGGCAGTTGTCCATTCCGAAGATCGGCACGATTAAAGCTAGGAGCAAACCCTTCGTGGTTTTAACTTCAAATGAGGTTCGTCGGATCGGAGATCCGCTGCGGCGACGAAGCCTGTATCTGCGGTTCGAGCATCCGACGATTGAACGCGAGACTCAGATCCTGGACAAGCGGACAGCAGGGGCTGACCCGGAACTGCACAGTCAACTCGCGGGATTCGCCTACGCGCTTCGCGGATACACCCTGGAGAAGGCGCCATCGATCGCCGAAATGCTAGATCTCGCTGAAGCATTGAAAATCTTGGGCGTCAACAATATCACGCCCGAACTTAGGGACGTTTTACTGCCTCTCATCGCGAAGACACAAAATGATCGCAAGCGTCTGTTGCTGCGAGATGGCTTTGAAAGCCTCGTCTACGATACGCAGCAACACAGCAGAGGAGTGGGTTATGGCGGACAAGAGGAGCTTGTGTGCAGGGAACGGCGGCGTTATTGATTTTGCTCTGCACAGCGTCTAGCGCCACCGCTAGAGAGCCGCTGAGTATGCGCGAGTACGAGGAGCGCTGCGCGAGCTTCTACGCTCGACAGTACGCCGTGTCGCCGGCTCTCGTGCGTGCTGTTATACAGGTGGAGTCCGGCTGGGAGCCAGGAGCTATCTCTCCGAAAGGTGCGAAGGGATTGATGCAGCTAATGCCTGCGACGGCGGAGCGCTTTGGTGTCAGCCACCCCTTCTACATTCATGAAAACATTCGTGGGGGCGTTGCTTATCTGGCGGAGCTGCAAAAGCTCTTTCACGGAGACCTGCGACTCGTGATCGCTGCCTACGCGGCCGGCGCGAAGCCAATTCTGGCCAGCGGGTTGGACTATTCGTCGGAAGAGGTTTACACACACGTTCAGCGGATTGGGCAACAATATCGCGCCGAGTTAAGGCGGAAAGGCGGGAGATAACCATGGGATACCTGAAAACCTGTACTTGTATGGCGTTCCTGTTAGGACTAGCGTCGGCGCAAACTGCGCCGCGAGCTGTTGTCGGTCCGACGCCTGCGGCGTGGATGAGCCCTACAATCAATCGAACCAAACTCGAGCCCATTGTACTTTCGCGTGCTAGCCTGGACGAAAAAGTCATCACCTTGCGCCTGGCGCCACGAATAGCGACATCCATCCGGTTGCCCGAGCCCGTAAATTCCGTTGTGCTCGGAGACCCCGAAGCCTTTCAAGCTGAACACTCGGAACACGAGCCAGAGCTAGTGACGGTGAAGCCCGTGGGCGCCCTGCCGGCCCAGACGAACTTACTGATCACGACTACGCTCGGTCACCAAGTAAATCTTCTGTTGACCAGCAACGGCGAGCAAAACGTCGGAGCCCAGCCAGTAGACCTCTTGTTGAAATATGGGAAATCGCCTGGAGGAGGAGATTTCTTAGTCGAGGATAGCGCGACTTCGGCCTCCTTCATAGCGGAAACACAATCGTTGGACGTGCACAGGGCCCAGGAGGCAAAGCCACCTGCTCCAGAGGTTCCATTGTCTGCGGGCCTGATTACTCCCGCAAGCTTCGACGCTTCCAAGGGCGCAGAAGAGAAATCCGGTGAGATTCTCGACAAGCTGCTCGACCGTCAGAAACAAGCTGCGCTGCCCGCCTTGTATGGGCAGCACCCAGGCGAGGTTGAAGCAGGACCGCGAGTGAAAGCTGGGGTCAGCGAAGTGCTGGATGAGGGCCGCGAAGTAGCTGTTCTCTTCAGCGTCGTCAATCCCGCCAATCATGCGATTGAGATTCTTCCGCCTCAGGTGCAGCTCGGAGGCAAGGTAAAGAAGAAGTGGACCACAGCGGAACAGTTGCACGTAATCGATTTCCGATTGAGTGCGAGGCGGATCGGCGCGGGACAACGGGCAGATGGAGTTGTGGTGTTTGAGAGGCCCGGCTTCAAGCAGTCCAACGAGACGCTGTTCTTGCAAATCGCCGATTCCGGAGCCGTGGATTTGCCGGCGCTCGCCCCCATCGGTTTCGGAATCAGCAGTTTTCGAGGAGGTTCGGCCCATGAAGGCAAATGAGAGCGATAACAAAGGCGCAGAGCAAGTTGCTCGTAACGAGGACGGCGAGAAGCCACGAACTGAGACGGAGATCGAAACAGACGCTTCAGAGCCGCAAGAGCCTCAAGGCACCGGATTTGCGGCGCAATTGCGTCAGCTGATGCAGCGTTCTCCCCAGGGTGAAGCCAGAAGCAACGTCAAGCGTGACCAACTTAAGATCGATCGCACGAAGAGTTTCTTACTGCTCGCAGGTCTTACGGTTGTTTTGGCCCTGGCATTCTTTGCGATGTTCTCCTCATCCAACAGCGCCGGGCGCCGAGAGGTGACGCAAAATAGACGTCCGAATCTGGGCCGCGGGGCGCGCGCTGATAATCCAGACCAAACCCATTCCGTCACGCCACTGCTCAACGCCGATACACGGAGGCAGGATGACGATCCAGGGAGACTCAGTGAAGAAGACGTACACAATACAGCGAAACAACGGATGCTCGCGCAGGCGAGTCCCTCTTTTGGTACACCGCCGGAGCCACCTCCGCCTGCGCCCCGCCCCGAGGCGAAAGACTATGCGTTGAACAGAATTCAATTCCCCTCGGAGCAGCCGAATGCGCCCCCAGCCGCGCCATCGGTACAAGTAGCTTCGACACCGAAGGTCGAAAAACTGACCAAAGCGTCGTTGGTCTTCGTGAGTTCTGGCACGAACCGAAGCACAGCAACGCCCGTTTCGAAAATGGAACCAGCGGTGGTCGAGCAATTTCCAGAGTTTGCGGCACTTCCGGCTGGAACCCGTCTCGTCGCACGACTTGAAACGCCAGTGAGTTCCGCGGTGAAGACGCCTGTTGTCGCGGCAATCGAATACAACTACGAGAGAGACGGTGAGATCGTGATCCCCGCGGGCTCCAAGGCCTTCGGAGACCTCAGCCAGGTAAATGAGCAGGGTTACGTCGGGATCCAATTCCACACGATCCAGATGCCGGATGAGACAGTTGAGAAGATAGAAGGCCATGCTGTTGGATTGCAGTTTCAACCCCTGCGCGGTCAGGTGACGGGACGAAACACAGCTAAGAAGTTTCTGGTGCGCAGCTTGACAGGAGTGGGTACGATTCTCGCTGCCACGGTTGGCGTTCAAAGCGGTACTGGACTAGCCGATACCCTTTCCAACAATGTTCTTCTCCGCGAGCGAGTGGCGGACAATGTCGCGCTCGCTGGGGAACAACAATTGAACGATCTTGCCTATCACCAAAATATTGTGGTCACCGTGCCGGGGAACACCCGCCTTTATATCGTGTTGGCCAAGGCAGCCCGTTCGGTCGGAGTCGGCACAGCGCCTAGCGGAACGACTCCCTCAGGGAATCCTGGAACCGTCCCCAGTTACGCTACCGCACCTATGCCAAGCGTTCAAGAGCTCCGGGAACTCATGGAGCTGAAGCAGGAGCTGACTCAGATGTACCAACGGCAGAATGCCCAATTGGTTCAGGCCGCAGCGGATCAACAGTAGAGGGACAGCAATTTCGCTTCATCGCGAAGCTTCAGATGATTTTGCGGAGTTGTCTCAAATACGTGTAAATAGATCCCAAGGAGAGCAGTATGTCTTCCGGGGCCTCCCAACGGTTTGCCCGTTTCTCTCTGCGAGGACTTCTCTGGTTCGGCGTCGCCTCCGTCCTCCTTCTTAGCTTCTTCCTATATACTCCGGAATCTGTAACAAGGGGCGCGCATCCAGGTACGCTGGATTGGGTATTCCAAAGTTGGCCCGCGCTCCTTGCGATGGCCCTCGCTACGCGGCTTCTATTGCAAGGACCCTTGGCAACCACACCATCCTTCGTCCAAAAGGGTGCCCGGCTTTTCATGCTTTTCCTCACCTACGCTGCCTTCTTGTACCTGTTGAAGTGGAACCCTCTGTGGAAAAGCACTCCGTTGTCGGGTCTTAAGAATCGAAACATGGCGGAAGGCTTCCTGATTCTTGTGTCCACGCTGGTCTGGTTCGTTGCCTCGATTCGAGTCCTCTTTCGGCGTTCTCGAGTTTCCGCCACTGGAGCGCACTCCGTCGGGCGAACGGAGGCTCGACATACCCAACGAAAAGAGTCGCAATCCTCGTTTACGCTGAAGAACATCGCAATTTTCTTCTATTTCTTCACCCGCAAGTAAATCCAAGTCGTATCCTTCGTAAGCTACTCGGGCCTAGCGATGCGACTCCGAGTTACGCCCCGATCCACTCCCGGTCAGATTCGCATCCATTTGCGCGAACTTTCGAATCGGGCTATGTTTTTTCAGCCCCACATCGGGGCGGAAAGGAGTAGATAATCCCGATGAAGCAAAATTCTCGGCGGCAGAGGTTGACCATTGCCGTCGTGCTCGCGTTGTTCCTTCTGGTAACTCAGGCGGCTATGATGGGCCAAAACCTCGGGGCGGCCCCTCAGGTCAATGTGGCAGTTCAAGGCGAACAGGCCACACAGCCGGAAGGCACGTTCCTCAACCTCATTAACTGGATCGGCAACGTCATCGCTCCGGTGGGCGCCGGCGGCGCGGCACTCATGGCGATCGGAACCTTTGCCATGGGCCGTGGATTCGGCAAGTGGGTGTTCACAGCAATCGGACTCCTGATGGTCTCAGGTCTCACCAGACTGTTGGAGTACTGGATCGCGCAAGGCACCGCTGGAGTCACTTAAATGCATTGGGGGCAGGCGCGGTAGCGAGGGCTCTGCTCCTGCCCAATTCTTTGAAGTCGAATATCATGGCACCTCCACAACTGATCTCGGATTTTATGAGCGTGATGCTGCTCCTTGCGCCATCGGCTGCGATCATCTGCCTCGTGTTGGCGGGCCTCAGCCTGCGCCAGGGATCCATTCCCGACGCCCTGATCGGGGGGGATTTCGCGAAGTGGATGTTCTGGGCGGTCGTGTTTCTGACCCTGCCACAGCTTATTAGTTGGTTTCCCTCGTTCGGAGTGCCCGCCTCACTACCGAACGGCGGCATCGGAACCGGATGGTTGGCGAACCTTCAGAGCGACGTCACTAATTTCGTGCAGAACTTCGTCATGAAAAGGCTCGCGCTAACCTTCGCAGCTTTCTTTGTACTGCGCGCAATTCTTGACACGATTCAAGGCGGCCATCCGCTGCCCTCGATTCTCGCCGCGATGTTTTTGCTGGCGATTCAGACAACAGTCAGTCTGATTCAGAGCTACAACGGTGGCTCATCCTATGCGACGGCCGACGTGTTGGACAGTCTCTGGAACTACACGGCGGGGACCATTTGTCCCATTGCGGCGGGACTGGCGATCGTTGGTGCGATTTGGAATTTCATCGCTCGCCGGCCCGTGATGCCGTTGGTAGGAGCGACCCTGGGTCTTTTGACGGTCTCGGCGCTTTGGAAGCTGATTACCGCGATGATGTAGCGAATCGAAGTGAACATTATGTTCTACAACGGAATTTTAAACCTGACCAATTGGACCGGCAACGTCATCATGCCGACGCTAGGAGGGTTGTTTATCGCGTTTGCCGTGATTCAGTTTGCCCGCGGCTATCACCACCTGTACTCGACCTGCACCTATGGAGGACTCATGTGCCTCATGGTCTCAGGTCTGCTACGCATGTTCGAGAAGTTTACTGGTCAGGCGGGCTGGAACAACCCGGACCTGTATTGGAACTCGCTACTGAATCTGGTCGACTGGTTTGCGAACGTGATTCTGCCGGTATATGCAGGCATGCACGTTGCCGTCGGAGCCATCAAGTTTGCCGGGCTTTTTGAACGCCAGGTCCATCATCAGTTCAACGAGTCGAGACACTTCATGGGCGCGATCTTATGCCTGCTCGCATCAGGACTCCTTCGGTTGGGTGAGTTCTTCGTGGCCCGGGGAACTCCGGGGGTGAGGTAACAGCATGGCACTAACTGTAACGACTGTTCCCCGGAATCTCGCGACGAAGGTGACTTTCCTGTACCTGGAATTCGAGGACCTCTTCATCATTCTCAGTCTTGCGGTCGTGATGAACGTGTTCGGGCGCTTTCTCCAGCGAGAGATTTTCGGAATCCCACTTAACGTTTTCCTGCAGTACGTCGTACCGGTGCTTGGCATTCCAGCCCTCATCTTGTTCAAGTACGGCAAACCACGGGGCTATCTGCAGGATTGGTTGCTCTTTCACATGCGGCCGCACGTGTACTGCGCGCTGGAGCCCGACGCGCAACAGCGTCTGGAATACGTCAAGGCCGAGGAGTTGTAGAGATGCCGCTCACGCTTCGACAGTGGGAAGATTCGTTGCGCCAGCCGGCGCTGTGCGAGTTGCTACCCGTCCGGGATTACCTCGACGGCTGCATCATTCGGACTAACGGTTCCTTCGTTGCGGGGTACGAGGCGATCGGTCTCAACACGTTCTTTCATTCCGACGAAACACGCAACCGCACCAAGGAAACCCTGGAGGCGCTGGTGAGAGCCTTGCCCGAGCGGTCCATGCGGCTGCAAGTTCGATACGAAGTGACGGAAGGACAGGGCGACCTGACCGAGCGCTACGTCAAAGAACAGCGCATTGACAATCCGGTTCTTCAGGCCCTCGATCGCGAACGGCTCCGGCTTTGGAACAGCCGCGAGGAAGAAGGACATTACCTGCAGCGCCGATTGCATCTGTATTTCATCTGGAATCCGGATGTCCACCACGACAGCCCGGACTTTGAATGGCGTAAGACGCGTCGCACGGCCGGAAGATGGAGCCTCTCGACCAACAAATGCATCCAGCGAACGCATCGAGAACACGGTGACCTTCTCTCGGAGTTTGAAAGCCTGATGGCCGGTGCGCAAGCGACGCTCGAAGCCACGGGAATGCAATCCAGGCGCATGACGGATCAAGAGATGTTCCTGGAAATCAAGCGCGCGCTGAACCCGACGACGATCGACATCCGGCCCTGTAAGCACGGCCTGGCATTTCAAAGCGTCAGAGCTCAGATTGCGAACGTCAACATAGAAGACGAGCAGGACGACCATCTCAAAGTCGGCGGTCTGCTTAACGCGTGGGTCAGCCTGAAGGAACTGCCCGACGCGACATTCCCAGGTATCGCGCGGGAGTTGGTAGCCCAGGAGTTTCCGCTGGTGATCAGCGCGGAGATCGCGATTCCGGACCAAAGCAAGATCATGAGGTCCTACAAACGCCGCCTGCTCCGGATGCAGGCCGCGCAGAGAGACATCCATGGTGGTTTCAAGATCAACGTTGAGGCGCAAATTGCGCAAGAGCAATTGATCCAGACGCTGCAAGACGTGGTTTCGAGTTCATTGAAAGTGTGCCAGCTCAGTGTCATCGTAGGGCTACGAACGTCGCGCCCGATCCGCAATGCGAAAGATCGAGAGGAAGCGGAACGGATACTGGCGGATCGCCGCCAGAGGGTTCTTCATGCCATCACGCGAATGAACGGCGCGCGAGGTATCCCCGAGACGCTCGCGCAAAAGAGGATCTTCATCGGGACGCTTCCGGGGATGGCGGAAGAGACCAAGCGCGAGCAGGAGTGTCTCACGCTGCACGCGGCGGACTTGCTGCCTGTTGAAGTCCCCTGGCAAGGCCTGAGTTATCCCGTCATTCTCCTTGAAACGCCTTCACGCCAAATGGTGCCATTCTCGCCGTTTGATCCGACACTTGGCGACGCCAATATGCTGATCATGGCGAAGAGTGGCGGCGGCAAGACCTTCATGGCTCAGTTGCTGCTGCTGATGTTGGGACGAATCAATGCTCAGATTTCGATTCTGGAACGGGGCGACTCGTACCGGCCCTTAGTGGAGTTGATGGGCGGCCGTGTCATCGAAGTGAACCTCGACGGGCAGGAAACTCTGAATCCCTGGGATCTGCCCGAAGGGGACAAGACGCCATCGAAGGAAAAAGTCGCATTCCTTAAGAATCTCACGCGCCATATGATTGGCGACGCTCCGGGGTCGGACTCCACCCTTGTCGACAACGTGATCAGTGAGGCAATTGCCAGAACCTACAAGCGAGTTGGTCTTCGCTTCGCTAATCCGGTTCCGACCTTCTCTGACCTGCGCGACGAACTCGCTCAATGGCAGGACGAGGAAAAGATGCAGCGCGCCATCGACGAGGCGAAGCTCGCTGCGGTGAAGCTGCGCACCTGGACCGACAAAGGCATTTATAGCCGGCTTTTCGATCGGCACACAAATATCCGGACGGACAACAAGTGGTTGTTCTTCAATGTCGAGGGGCTGAGTTCGGACGCACATCTGGAAACAGCAATGAGCATGCTGATCGCAAACGCGATGGCGGAGCGCGCGTCTGGCCGGACCGGACAACCGAGCGTTACCGTGCTCGACGAATGTTGGTCGTTACTGGATTCTCCGGTCTTGGCGCCAGAGGTTGTCCAGCTATTTAGGACCGCTCGCAAGAGGAATTCAAGCGTGTGGGGAATCTCGCAGACTCTCGAAGATTTCGTCGGAACGTCGACGCAACCGCGTCCACATGGTCCGGGAATCGTGAAAAACTCCAATACCAAGATGATTGGCCAGCAACCCGGAGACTTGAGCGCGCTTGAGAACCAGCTCCACCTCAATGACGTCGCTCTCTCGGCGATCAAGCGTTTTACCTCTCCCCAAAAAGGCCGCTACGCGGAGATGCTGCTCGTCATCGGCGAGCGATCCGAGACGAGTCAAATTGTTCGCCTTGTTCCCACGTCCATTGACTATTGGATTTGCACTACGTATCCGCGTGAGCGTGCTTACCGAGCTTGGCAGTTGCGTCAGGATCCAGAACAGTCATTGCTTGAATGCTACGAGGAGCTCGCGCGGAAGTTTCCGCAAGGACTTGCAAGTCTCCCACAACTGCCAGAAGAACTTTCGGGCGCGGTCCATGCGACTGCGTCCACGCGTGATTAGGAGATCCTCATGTTGCTTCTCACGGCATTGTTCAGCGGTTTGATGCTCCTAAGTGTCGATAGCCGGCGCCGCGTCGTCGCGGTCCTGCTGATTGGCTGCATTGCGATTCTCGGGATGTCGCCGCCACCGGCGCAGGCCCAGATCCTCTCGCTCTGCCTCCCATGCGTCATTCAGGCCGTACTCACCACCATCACGGTGACGATCGGAGGCTGGCTAACGCAAATCAACGGAGTGCTGGGAAAGCTCTTTTCGCTCTTCACGCAGACCGTTTGGCCGCTCGCCAAGACCAACCTCGCGAAGTCGCAGATCCAATCGATCATCACGAGGTTTCTCGGCGTCATCCAAACGATGATGTCCATCAATCCACATACCGCCACGCTGCCCAACCCGGCCTCATTAGAGAGCATCATTCGCAACCGCACTACGGCCGATCTTTCTTCGGTGCCGCCAGCCTATGTGCAAACGTTCCGACCAGTGCCGCAACCGGCGAATATCGCCCCTCAGGACCGGGATCTGATCGACGTGGACGATGCGATGGCCCAGGACAACCTGATGATGTTGAAGGAGTCCGACCAGTCCCAAGACCTGCAGCTGCAATTGGCCAATCAAATCGAGAGTCTAATCGGAAATCCCGATATCAACATCTCGGCGCCGGGTGGTGCGCCAATCATTACTGCTGCAGCCGTCGCCGGCCAGATCCAGAGTCAGGCGGTCACACAGAGGATGCTAGCCGCCATGTTGCGGCAAGAGGCGGCACGCCTGGCACATGACAACGCGATCCGTAAGCGCAATGCGGCATACGCGGGTCAGCTCCAGACAGACATGACTAACGTTCTCCAGCATAGGTGAAAGGGAAGAGGGCAATGCGACACCGAGCTACAAGATGGGTGAATGGTGTGAAAACAACAGCCGCAAGAATATGCCACTGGGGCCGCCGCCACGCGATCCTGCTAGCGCTCGTGTTGCTGTTGAGCGCCGTCGTCGTGCCGCGAAAGGTTCAAGGACAGCTGCCAAGTCCCTGCTGCGCGATGCTGGCGGAGGGTCTGGGAACAATCAACATCACCCTTGGCAGCGTAATTGCCGCAGGCTTGCAGGCAATCAACGTCATCCTCAACAATACCAATAACTTTTTGCAGACCAATGTCTGGCCACAGAAAGCGATCGCGCAAGCTCTCGGGATGGCGGGACAAGTTGGGGGGCTCTACGCGCAAATCGCTAGAATCCTACAGATACCAATCGCTACGGCGACGCTGCCAAACCCGAAACAGCTTGAGAGGATTCTTATGTCCGGAATGTCCGGCAACACTGGGCAAATTCCGAACACGACGGGTAGCTATGCCGCTGTGTACAATGTCGTGCCCACTCCCCAAAACGCATCTCCGGCGGTCCGTGACCTGATCGACATGACCGACGCAATCGCACAAGACGCCATGGAGCGCGCAATTGCGATCGATGCTATTGCGACCCAGGAACTTTCTGCCGCGGATCAAATTAACGTCAACATTCAGAGTGCGGCGCCTGGTACGGCACCCATGATTGAGGCGGAGGCCGATGCGTGGCTGGTTCGAGCGAACGCCTACACGCAGTCCGCCTTGTCGGATCTTATGCGAGTGAGGGCCATCGACCTCGCTGATAACGGCGCGCACCTGAAGCTGGGAAGCGGATGGGCGGTAGTAACGCAGCAAAACATCAATTCGGCGTTGCAGCACAAATAGCCATGTTCTATTTTCAACAGCTTTTTAACACGGCCCTGGGCGGAATCGACGCGGGCGGCGCAACCGCAGGCGCCGTCCAGGTCGCTGAATACGTTCTCTTGGCTAGTCTCTTGTTCGGAGTCTATGAGGCTTGGGCGCGGGGCGGGGACACTCGTGCTCTGGGAGCCGCAGCCATGCGCTATTTCGTGATTGGCCTTGTGATGCTCAACTACGGGACGGCATTTCGCGGTGTCAACGGTATGTTTAACAATGTTGCGAACTTCATCGATAACAGCACCGCGGGGGGTGGGGATGTCTTCGCGAACTGGATGGGAGATCTTTCCACCTACTGGGACAACAATAACGGCATGCAGGCTTTATGGGGCATGATTACTGGTGCGTTTTCGGGCCTGCTCGAATCGCTTCTGCTCCTCGTGGGATATCTCGTGTTCCCCGTTACGTACGCTCTGTTCTCACTTTTCTATACGCTTTACGGCTCGATCCTCTACGTGGTCGGTCCGTTTGTGCTTGCGCTGTATCCTGCATTCGGGTTTGGGCAACTGGCGAGAACATATCTTGTGAATCTGATGATCTTCAACGCCTGGGGGCTACTTTACTCCATATTCGGTGCATTGATGGCGGCGATCAACATGAATTCAGTTAGCACAGTACTTGCCAGCGACAATTTTGTGGGCGCTTTTAACGGCGTGAGCGGTTCACTGTTACTCGGCTTGGCCAGCATTCTTCTCTCGCTATGCATCGCTCTGATCCCCTTCCTGGCGCGTCGGATCGTCGAAGGAGATGTCGGGACGACCATGTGGTCCGTGGTTAGCACAACTGTGGTAGCGGCCAGAGGTGTTGGCTCCCTATTCAAGAAGTAAAAACTTGGAGGCGACGATGGCGACGAATAATGATGTCCGAAGCGCACCGGAGAAACTTCGTTACACGCGATATTACGAGCATGACGGGATGCTGTGCGCCTACGCCAATCGTGCGATGGTTCTGGCCATGGTGTTTGGCGTCATCGCGTTGAGCTCCTTTGCCTTTGCGGTCTATGTACGCTTGCAACCACCTACCGTGATCCGAGTGGACAGTGGGGGAGAAGCCACGGTAGTAGGAGGCACTCCGATTCCTGGCCATAGCCGGGGCTTGACTTTCCTCGCTTCCGCGGCGGAGTCCGGCCCGACGGAAGTGGAGGCGAAGGCAGTGGTTCGACGATTTCTCGATCACTACTTGAATTACACACCAGCGACCGTCGACCGGCAGATGGCCGATGCCCTGAATATGATGACAGGGAATTTCAAGGCTCTGGCGCTCGGCCGCCTTCGGGAAGACGACACAATCAACAAGATTCAGGACGACCACATCGTCACCAACTTCACCATACGCACTATTACTGCCGTGCAAAATTCGCCACTGACATTCACGGCCTTTGGGGTGAAAGAGATTCACCGGCTGAAGAACAAGCAGGAGACGACCGACCAGATCGTTGGCCGATACAACGTCCGGCTGGCGGTCGATCGCCGCACGGAGTACAACCCGAGTGGCCTACTCGTGGCCGACTATTGGGAGCAGCAGATGGTTGGGGACAAGAATACCGGCCTTTCACAGCCGGACGAACTGTCGCGAGAGGCGACGGATAAGAGTCGCTGAAGGCGCTAGCGAAGGGAGCATCGACGAATGCTTGATTTGAGAAGAGTCAGCGCAGCACGAGAGAACACATTCATCTCGCTCGCGAGATTCAGCAGGCTTGATCGGCTTGACTGTTTGATGATTTTGGTGGCGGTTCTGCTCGGAACGATAGCCAAGCATTCTCACTTATTGGGCCTGCCGGACTGGCTTCTGGAATGGGTTTCGCCATTCCTATTGATGGCAGCGGGCTATTGGGCTCGCCAGAAGATTGCTGAATTTGTCGAAGTACGGCGGATCCGCGGCGCTCGCGAAAAATAGAAAGAGGAAGGTATGCGTTTATTGTTTCCTTTGACTTATGACCGCGTCGATGTCCTGATGAGCGCCGGCTGTAGCACTGTTGTCTGCGCCACTGCCATCCTCGTTGTTCCTCGAATCGGGATTATTCTGCTCGAGATGCTGGTGGGTCTTTTCTTCATCGGCTGTGCAGTCGCAACACGGTTCCGCCTTCGCCGGAGCAGGAATGCAGAAGAGATTCTGGAGGAGACAACCGGAAGTCGGCCAAGAATCCGGTCGCTTGATCGGTATGACCTGCTGCTGGTCGCGACGGCAATCGTGACGTACACAGTTCTCCCTGTGCTTCTGCGGAGGGCGGGGTTATCGCTCGGGACGACTCATATCTTCCCACTCGTTGTTTTGGGGCTGGGAATCCTGCTCAAACCACGGCTACTTCAATTCGTAACGCTCTTCAATACTCGCAAGGATGCCGGAAAGGAAGCGGTGAGCCATGCCAGCGAACGGAACTGAAAGCACTACAGAAGCGAAGATTTCCCCGTCGCCCGTTAGCGAGCCAAAAAGCGGGCGTGGAGCCGCCGAAAACAAGCCGACAGGAACAAAAGGTCCGACGACACGGAGGAGGCGCAGTCACGACGAGGTGCCAAAGGCAAATGGCGAGGAGCGATTCTTCCTGGCCGGAGCAAATCGCAACGGGGACGCGCCCGCGCTCGGTCGCGAGTGTACGTCGGAGGCAGAGGCCATCATTGATGCGTTTCGCGAAAGAGTGAACTTCTACAGAATTTCGGAGTTTCAGACCCGGGCGGATGTCGGTCCGTCCGGGGAACCGGTTTTACGAAAGGAGGCGTTGAAGAAGAATAATCCGGCTTCTTAAACAAAGGAAACTTCGGTTTCCTTGAAGCACCCAGACTTTCTGGGACTCTGCTGTTCCACCAGGGGCAGCGCAACTTCACTTGCAGTCAAAAAGGAGAAGTCGATGTCAGACAAGAACCAGATCGTCGTGGTCTTGATCGTGGCGCTCTTTCTGGGAGCGTTCGTTGATCGGGCTACGGCGCTGAAGATAGTCTCTGGAGTGGCTCTGCTGTGGTCGTTGCAGAACCAGCCAGTGATTATCGAGTGCGTCCGGAAGCTCTTCTCGCATCTGCGAAAGGGACTTACCGTTCGAGAGTACCGCGGAGACCTGCGGAAAGATCGCAGGGCTGCGTAGGGTGGTTTTGAATTTGGCGAGCGTGTTCCGTCGCGAACGGTTCGTACTCACCAAACAATAATAGGACAGCATCCAGTGGTCGGGCTCTTCGGGGCCAGGCCGAAGACTTCCCGTTTTCGGCAGGGTCGAAGAGGAGCGCCGCTCCTTTTTCTGCTCTGCCATAACCAAACAGAACAGAAAGAAGGAGAGCTTCGATGCTTAACACAATGAACCACACGGCAGCAGTGCTGCGCGTGAAACAGATCGCAATCGATGTGGAAGGAAACGTGACCAAGCGATTTCCCCGGATTGACGCGGAAGGACAGCTGAAGAATACTTTGCTGTTTGCGACTTATCCGGAGATTTGCGTCCTCTCGATGCAAGTTCCGAGCGGCCTTTTGGATGCGTACGAACAGGCCAGGATCAGCCAAGTCCTGATGCGCGTGCGCTACGACGGCCGAGAGTATTGTCTCATCGGCGCCAGCGGTTCGGCCAAAGACGGAAAGTTCTATGCCGTCGACGCTGAGCATGAAAAGCTGATCGCCGAGCGGTTTCAAAAGTGGCCGCAAGCCGCCATCACGTATTTCGGTATTTTGGTCTCCGACTGCAAGGTCGTGATCCAAGAGCCCGACGTCAACGTGTTGGTGGTTGAGGATCACGCGCTGGGAACCAACGATTGCCGTGGCTGGATCTCGGAGAGGTTCTTCCGCAAGCTCAACTTGCCGGATCACCGTTTCTACCAATTCCGCCTTGCTTTCGAACGGACCCAGGCAAAAGGTTCCTTTAAGGTCATGCGTGATGATGCGGCTGACCTTCTAGGCGCCGACATCATTCTTCCGCAAAGCTCCATTAAGCCGAAGCTCGACCTGGGCTTCCTCGACGAGTGCCACACGTGGTTCGCGGGCCTCGGGAGTGGAATCCAGGGAGTGCGCTTCCGGTCCTCGATCGTATTGGGGATCCGGGATTACTCTCGCGAGCTTCAATTCAAATCGAGCTACACCTTGACCGAACATGCGCCTCTGGATTCACTCAGGACCGAGATTATCCCTCGCGCTCTTGAAGAGGTCCGCGGCGTCGTATCCTCCGCTCTCTCCGGCGACTACCAGAAGCTTCTCGAAGTGCTTGGGACGTCGACCGTACAGCCTAGGGTGGAGGACTCCGAAGACGAGGAATTCACTTCCTACGAACACAGCATCGTCGAAGCCGTTCTCAAAGCGGACGGCAGCGGCACATTGGTGAGACATCCCTTCATCAACAACAAGCTGCAACAGTTGCTGGCGAAGTGGGCGTTCAAAGTTGCAACCGGCGGTGGTTTCCGGATGCCGGCCTTCGCACTGGCGGACGACGGATATCTGTTCGTTCATAACGGGCAGGTGTTCGCGGGATCCGACTGGATTCCGGAAGACACGGCAATCAGCACCCTCTCAACGGCCCGGGGACTAGTAATCCGCTATCCCATCCGGATGAAAGAGGACCTATTGCCCGTCGAGATGCTCTCGTTCGAAGAAACAGCCCAACACTTGGAGCAGGTCCTTCGCCAGACCGGCTGCAAGCTACCCACAGAGCAGATTCCCGACCTGATCGAGCGCCAGCTCCGTCTCGATGGTACGTTCCTGCTTCATTCGAGGACGGCCGAACGGAATGGCGGGGATTTCGATTTCGACCTGGTCGCGGTTCTCCAAGACTCTGATTTCCCACGCTTTGTCAAAAGCCGTTTTGACATGAGCGACGGGTATCAGAAAAAGAAGGACAAGAAGAAAAAGATCAAGTCGCCTTGGTGGAACCTGGCCGATGTCGCGATGAAGGCGCGTGGCAATCAGATCGGCAGGATCACGAACCTGATCAGCGATTGCATCGCGGCCGGGCGGAGCGATTACGCTTACGAACTGGTGGATCAGTTGCAAAACGCCTTGGACTCACTGAAGCATAACGTCCAGGTGGATCAGGAAGTGATCGGCAGAATCCGCAAAGAGGTTCCCAAGGCAGCGTGGCTTCAAACGAAAGACGCCCGGCGCATTTCCGAAATGCCAATGGAAGTACCCATTGGCAGCGCGGATATCGTAGGGCAGCTTTACAACCACGTTCGCAAAGAGATCGGCCTTCTCTTCGAGGAAACCCTCCCGCTACGTGATTTCGGCGGGATGATCCGAGGAGAGACGTTTGACCGTGACATGTACCAGGAGTGCCGGAAGATCAACAAGACTTTCGGCGTTCTTGTCAGTGATCTCACCAAACGAACTGAAAGGTGCCAGGCTCCAGTTGCCGAAGCGCAGGCGAAGTTCGATGCAGTGAAGGATCACAAGAATCCGGATGTCCGCAAGAATGCTTCGAGGAAGCTCTCCCGCGCCAAAGCCGCGCTTCGAGAAAACGAAGAATGCTGCCGGGCCGAGATGAAGGACTTCCACCGATTCCTCGGCGAATGGGGAAACGGCAAACGGGAAAACCGGAGAGGTTGGTGCCAGGCGCTGCACTCGATCGCGACCGCGTCGCGACACGACAAGGCAACTGGCGCTATTGTCTTTCATGCTTTCCCCCAGGAGGTCCTCGACATGCTGATTGAAGAGACAGGTGGGTACCCGATTCAACTTCATCTCCCGGAAATGCCCGACTCCGAGATTGTTTTCGACGACACGGGGAATGTATACCGCGTCGAGAGAATCCGTCTGGAGGGAGGCTTAATCCAGGAGCGGCGCATCTTCCTGTTCCAGATTACGGAGCAGGGGAACATCATTCTCGACGGCGTGCGCGTCGATTCCGTCCAGCCCTTCGCCATGCAAAACGGATCGGGAGAGATCCGCGATGGCGTTGTAACGTTCGAGAATCTTCCGCAACGTCCCGCGGTTCGCAATGGCAGGCCGCCCGTACTTCGCAACCGGGAAGATCGGTGCAGGTTTCTGTCGGCTTGTGAGCAAAAGTTCGGTGCGAGCTTCGCCGTGTTCGTAGACGGTGATCCAGGAAGTGTACGGCAACTCAACACCGATGGAAAGAAGGAAGCGTTCCTCGATCAAGCACCTGTGCGCCCTTGGGAAGCACGGGCCTTTGAGCGGGCGTCCGTGCAGCAGTAACCAAATCCCCCGGGGCCACTCGAAAGAGGGGCCCTTAGGGGCTTGAATGAGGCAGGAAAGGAGATCGATAAGATGAAACAACTTCTGATAGGAGCTCTGGCGCTAATAGCGGCGTCAGCCCCGACGCCGGCGCAGAAAATTGACACGGAGACCGCATCGCGCGAGCATGTCGTCCGCGTGCAAACCGCAATGAACCACCTAACGGTGATCGAAGTCGCAGAACCCGTGACTACGGTCGCTGTCGGTTCTCCTCAGGCATTCCGGGTGGAGCGGCGAGAGAACAAAGTTCTCATAGAACCGCTGCAGGAGAATGTTGCCACCAACCTATTTATATGGACGGCTTCCACACGTCTTAACTATGAACTCGTACCGGCGGTGAGCGATGCCGGTCAAATGGACTTTGCGATCGACTATCGCCAATCACCGCAAGCCCAAGTCCCTCAACGCAAACCAGGGGAGTCTGAGCCTGCGGCGTCGGCCTTTCCGGCCGAGATGCTCCTAAACAGCACGCCAATTCGAATGGTTGGCGGACCGATAGGGGCGAAAGCCAACCTGGGCGTATTGATCCGAGACGTGTACCGTAAGCAGGACGTAGTTTTCGTACGGTATTCCCTTGAGAACCGCTCGAGCCAAACGCTTCGCGCCGGCCGCCCGACAGTCGTATCTCTCAATGGTCTGAAGTTTGATCAATCGCTTTGGAGCTACCAGAACTCGCAGCTGGGCGCGGAGTACACCGCGCGGTTAAAAGCGGCTGGTGCTCCGACTCCGGTCAAGGTCACTCAGTGCGAGCCAGGAATTGCCGAAGTCTCGCCCGGCCAGGCACAGACGGGCCTCATTACATTGCAGCTTCCAGCAGCGAACCCGCAAGCGACCAAGGCCCAACCGACCGTTCTCCAGATCCTGTTTCCGATCGACCGACTGGGAAACCTGACCGCCACGCTGGTGTTGTAGCCTTCCGGGGAACACATGACAATCCAGTATCAAACGGTTCCGCAGATGTACGAGCGCCTGCAGGTGATGATTCGTCACCGCAAGGACACGGGTTTCCTCACGGCGGTTGCCGACGCGACACTCCAGCCCCGAAATCCGTTCGAGCCAGCAACCAAGCGGAGGCCCAAAATCGGCCTCGCCGTGGCAATCGGTCTTCTTCTCACCCTCGCTGGGATTTTCTTGTTCTTCAGTTTTCTTGGTGGGAGTTAGCCATGGGATCGAATGTCATCGAGCAGCCAAGGAATCAGCCCGGGACTGGATGCCTCGAGCAGGAGGCCGAGGCCTTGCGTTTCCCCGGAACTGCACAGCTGATTTGCTACTGGGGAGCCCTGGTCCTACTGACAGCCGCTAGCGTATACCTCATACATTTGCAATTCGCGCATCCCGGCAGATGCGTCCAGCCGGCGAACGACCCGTTCGGCATTGTTACGCCTCCCCGGCTGATGCTGCCAGTGCCCCCGCTGGGAACAATTGGGTCTTTGGGACAGGCGTTCTGGCAAGCGATCCGTGGGAGGCAATGCTGGAAGTGGATCCTCGCAGCCGTTGCCTTCGGAGGCCTGCTCGCGTCCGGCGAGCTGCTCGGAACCTGCGTGTAGGCTTCCGACGGTGGGCGTTTGTCCCGGCTAAGTCCACAATCTACTGATGAGTTTGAGGTGTCTTGATGCAACCATCCGATCGCTATCGTAGAAATATTTCCGAGCCTGACGCGCAATTGGTGCTAATGCTCCTTGTCTTCGCCGTCTTGGGCGTCGGCCTGTACCTGGTGGTTGCGCGATTTCACGTCCGTGGCGCCCAGTTGCTGGAGGCAGCACTCTATTTTCTGGTCATTGCGGCAGCGGTGGTTGCGCCTCTCGTCAGGCGGTTCACAACCAAAGATTCTCGCAAGAAACGTGCGCCATTCGTAGTCCCGATTGATAAGGATGAGCGGGCGGTTGAAGCGGCATGGAAACAGCACGCCGTCCTCCTCGGCTACGACATGGACGAGAAACCCTGGATCTGGCCAGACGAGGTTCGGGTCATGCAGGGCATAGTTCTCGGCATGACCGGTTCAGGCAAGACCACCTTGCTCAAGAACATCATCACCCAAGACATCGCGCGTTTCACCGGACCGCCGGAGGACCGCCACCGGATTCCCATGGTCATCTTCGACGGGAAAGGTGACCTCGAGTTCTTTGAACAGCTGCTGCCGCACATACACCGGGCGGGACGGCTGCATAATCTCCGTCTGCTGAATCCTTCCCGCGCCGACCTATCGGTATTGTACAACCCGTTCTTTACGCGGGACGACAACTACATGGCGCAGGTGAACATGATCTTCGGTTCGTTCAACCTGCACGATGAGTTTTTCGCCAAGCACCAGCTGAACTATTTAGGCGACATCGTGCGCATCCTTTATTACACCGGCGCCCGTTACAACTTTTACGACGTCATCGTGATGCTGCTCGATGAACAGGTCCTACACGAGCAGATTGACAAAGCGACACACCGGCTCGATCGTGACGCCGCTGCGAGCGCCCAGCAGCGACTAAATTTCGAAATGAGCGTCAAGAATCTAATGCAGTCCCTTGAGGACCGCGAACGAGTTCCGAAGATCCAGGGACTGATTAACGAGTGCATGACGTTTCTCGACGATGAACTGTCCGCCGTAACTGGCCAGTACGACGATCTTCTGTCGATCGAGGATGTAATCGACCAGGAATTGATCCTGTTTGTATCGCTCAATGCGAACAAGAACACGGAACCGGTTCGCTCACTCGGGAAGATGTTGCTCCAGAATATACAGCTGACGGTCGGCAAGCGGTACGAGGACCAGGCAGACCGGCGGCGACAAAACCGGCCTATCTTTTCGGTGGTGTTGGATGAGTTCGCGCCATTCGGTTATCGGAATTTTGCCCAGATCCTGCAAACGGCACGGGGTACGAACACGGCGTTCCTGTTTTCAATGCAGAGCCTCCCGCAATTAATGCAGGTAGGTCGAGGATTTAAGGAGGAGGTCACGTCTGCCCCCAACACGACGATGACCCTTCGAACACGGGATGAGGAAACCGCTGAATACTTTATCAAGGCGTCAGCCGAGCAGGTCGTGACGCGGCGCAGCGTCCAAAAGGAACGCGGCTTGTTTGGGTGGGGCCGCTATGAAGAAACGGGGCGCGCCACAGACAGCGAGGATCGTGAAACTCGCTCTCAGGACGAATCGATAAAGAACCTACCGAAGGGGCGCATGGAGATCCTGATGTCCGACGACACGCGCGGGACGTTGCACTCCCTGCTGCAGGTTCGGCCGCCCGAGGAGGTTGCCATCCCCGGTTTCCAGCCGGCTGTTTATCCGCGGCTGTTACACACTCGAGCAGAATCGAGCGGCGCCAACCTGAGGTTCAGGGATCCGGAGTTGGCGCGAAAGTACCGCGTCCCCAATCGGTCCCTCGGAGGTTACCGCCGATGAGAGCAAAGGCTGTTCTAACACTCCTCATTCTTGGAGCGCTCGCTCGGGGACAGGAACAGCAAACTACGCCGGGGAAGACTGAACAGTCGAAAGCGCAGCACGGCGGGCACCAGCGACAGTCCTCCGCGCGGCCATACGTAGGAAAGGAAGACTTCTTCCATTTCGCTACCAAGCAGGTGAACCCAAACGATACAGACTGGGGCGCTTGGATCGAGCAACGCCGCCACACTTTTATGGAAGCCATGGTGGCGAATCCGTTCTTCTGGTACGGCGCCTTGGCAACTGGTCTGCTCATAGTGCTCATGGTCGCGTATGGCGTGCGCGTCATGGACGAAAAGCGGAAGCTGTGGCATGCGGCCGAAATCTTGACCGACGTTTGGAACCAGGAACAATACTCCCAATCCGTCGCGCAAACGGCAACCGAGAGGTACAACCGGCACATGCTGGATTGCAACAGGGTGATCGAGGCGCAAGTGAGCGGCCGTCCGAGCCCCGGAATGTTCGAAGCGAATGATGCACGAGAGCAGTTGGAGAGATTGCGGGCCGAGCGCGACAACCTCGATAGCGACAACCGGAGGTTGAAGGCGGAGCTTGAAAAGCACGACGGGATTATTCGGAGCCTATCGGATCGAGTGAAAGATCTAGAACCCCAGCTTGACCAGAATGGTTCGAGCGGTCACCAACAGGACGGCTCCGAGACAGAACGCCGACTCATCGCCAAGGTGAACCAATTGCGGCAGGAACTTGAGACCGAGAAACAAAAGAACCGCGCCCTGAAAGGAGGGTAATGGAGTGCTAGTAAGTGTGAAGGGATTCGGAAGCATTTGGGAGCGGCGTTTCGCACGGGACGCCGCGGGCGAGCTACGCCACGATCGAGCGGCCTTCTATAACACCACGGGGGTTTTTGTGAACGGACGGATGCGCTATCGCTGGCGTGTCGGCGGCAAGATCCGATTCAATGGCGCGGGAGGATTCACGCCATGTTGTCCGCGCCAATCCGTTGACCGGGTCTTCGAATGTGGCGATCTTGAAACCTCCCACACAGGTTGGACACAGATTCTGTTCAAACGTATGTTGAATGGTCCACAGCGCCCGGACTTCTACCTGTTTGTGGTGACGGGTGAGACGACAGGACGGCTGGATGTAACGTCAGCGTGTTGGAAAGCCGGGTTGGTTCAAGTCGTGGCGCTCAGTGAAAGTTGCAACCAACATGAGGCAATGCTGCTAATGCCTCCGTACTCATGGGTTCGAAGCGAGCTAGGAACGTACTTTGTCGAACCTTCACAGCGCAAGCTCTGGTCGGCCGACCTGCGCCTAGATAGGGTCGACTAAGTTAGAACGATATGCGTTACGAAAAGGGTTCCATCAACATTAACCCTGCCAGGGATGTACCGCTGCTCCAACAAGTCCTGCGATCCAGCTTTGTCACGGGGACGCAATTGTTCGAATTCCTCCACCTGGAAAGCATTGAGCATTCCGAGCGGGCCTTTCATCATCGGCTACAAAGGCTGATAACTCACGGCCTCATCAAGAGGCAAAAGCTTTCGATTCACAAACGCGGCCCGATATACACGGTTACGAATGCGGGAGTGTCGCTCTTGACCGACTTTGGTGAACCGTATGCCGGCCGGAACGGTGTCGAAAATGCCAAGGACGGATTCCTGCATTGGCTGGACATGAATGATGTTCAGCTGGCCCTGCTAAGAGCCGGCCTTCTCGGCCAGTGGATTTCCTCGTCCGAAATATGTTCGCAGAATGATCTCACTGCGTTTCGGTACGCGAAGGATTATGACGCCGTCGTGTCGGTCCGATGGAAAGGATCGGAGTTCCGATTTGCCCTGGAGTACGAGCGAACCGCCAAAACTCCATCGAGGTATCGGGCAATTTGTGACGCGCTCGAGTCCGACATGCACGTCAACGTGATCCTTTACGCGGCTCCGAATTACCACCTTATGTGCTTCCTCCGCGACAACCTTCAGCCACGCAACAAGACAGTCTGCGTCGCACTAATGACCGACCTGCGAGACGAATTGCTAGCGGCGCGCGTTATGGTCGGAGGCAACGCCCGTCCTCCTTTGCCTTTCCACGATATCCTTCTGCGTTCCGGCGCTGCTGGCGGTGCTCTGCCAATGCTCTGATCTTGGGGACGGCCTGCATTGCTGTCCGTTTGAGGTTCACTCGCCCTGATTTATGCAGTCGATGCATAGTCTGTAATGCGTTGTGCCAATGACCACTTGGAGAACGACTACCCACCCCCGTCATCTGGCGATGCCGGGGTCGGGATGAATAAAACCCGGCACTCGATCTTGGTGGCGCGGAGGCGCGCACTCGCTATCGCTCGCCGCGCGCACGCCGCGCGTACGATTGCTGTCGTCGTGGCGATCGGCACTTGCCGTGGCTAGAGAGTATCTGCGGGGCTTGCTCGTAACGCAGTCACGTCGCCGCGTCAGCCCCAGGGTTCGGTGGCAGTGGGCTCGCGGAGTGCAATGAGGAGGATGTTTCGCTGTATGGATGTGCGGCTTCCCGATGTTCGACGGGTGCGCAAACTGTTGGTACAGCCGCTCCTAGGTGAGCCTTCCGAAGCCGGTATCGTAATAGTCCGAGACTGCCGGCACTGCACCGATGCGCTTGGATTGTGTAAGCGGATGTGAAGTGCGAGACGCAGTTAGGCGCGGCTCCCGACATGCAGTGCGCTGGACGCGCGAGAAACCGTGGTGAAGGAGAAGTTTCATGGTAGTCGACAGAGTTCGCATTGGCGCAGCAAGCTAGAAATCTCGGTGGCGTTAGTGGATGGGGCCTTCGATGTGGCTGCTGTGTGCGATGGGCAGGTTTTGACGATGTCGTGGAGGCGGTGTTCGGATATCGTCACAACAGGCAAATGTGCACTCTAGAATAGAGCGACTTCAGACTGGCGCGTTCACGGAACAGGAACGCGGAGAGATCGGCTTGGCACTTCGGAGGCGCACAGAAGAGCTCGATGCCGAAAATGCTGAATTGGGACTCGCGGGCGTGCAAGGTGAACGAAGTTGGTTTGATGTTGAAGCTTCGCTAGAAACGACTATCCGAACGGATGGACCTCGACGGGTGTCCAGCCCAACGCTGCGGCGAAAGGTGGTTCGCCACCGCAGTTAACCGCCAGTACAGAAATGCCGGGCGGGTTGGACTTGGCCCGCTACCAGCCCTGTCAGCAAATAAGCCGGACAAGAGGATTGGCAAATGTCCCGACCAACAGCGCTGTGATGCGCCTGGTCGGGAGGCTGCTAAAAACGTACGGCGTGAGCAGGCTGTCGCGGCATTGGTACTCGACTGGCGGCGCATACGCTATTTTGGCCCGGCCGCAGTGCCTGCCGAATCGGATCAAGAGGCGAACGGCAGTAGCTTGATACCAGCACGCCCGCGTGGCCAAAGACAGAGGCGTGAAGAATGGCAAATGGAAAGTGGGCCCGGAAGTTAATCCAGATCGACACCGATTGCGGACTTGTCAAAATCCCGGCAAGAACGCTCGGCCCTTTAGCTGTTCATTTCGGGATCAGATCTCAAGGCGAGAAAATAAGCATCTCCCAGGTGGGAACTGGTAGGCGGATAGCCAGCACCAGTTGCAAGGAGGCTGCGCAACAAATCGCTGAGGCACTGGCCGAACTGGACTGGGAAATGCTCCAGAGCGACTCCTTGCCCCCCGGGCTGCAGATCGCGGTGTCATCCATACTCAAACGCTACGAATCCGAGATCGACCACCCACCCAAGGGCTGATCAGTTGGTCCGGTCTTCCAATGCGGAATTCATTATAGAGGAGGCCCAAGACCGCCTCCCACAAACCCCGGACGCGAAACAGCACGGTCCGACCCAACACCGCCCTCTGAAGTTGAGCCGGACCTACGCCCAAGGAGAGCTCCCATCCTTATGTATGCGGCACTGCCGGCCCTGAACCAGTCACCGACCCTGTAAGGGCCGGACCTGATCGAAAAACAAGATCTCCGTTAACGAAATACCGAACTGTACAGAAACCCCGACTGAGTACGGACATGAGCGGGCTGATGCCCAACTTTAAAAGTTGAACACTAGGAGGCTTAAAATGCTACCACCACTTTCGTCGCTACCCATGACCGCAACGGCCGTCCTCACCCTAGACGACCTCGGGCTGGGGCGAAGATCCGACCTGGATCAAGCTAGCCGCATGCTGGCAGAGCGTTCGGAGGCGCAAATCGTCCGATGGGTGCAGTTTCCCGCGGGCGCACTTTTTTTCATGCTGGTGCCAAGCGACCCCGAGTCCGGAGCAGTCTACGTGTTCGACCGCAAGACCGGCATCTTCTACTTGATTGACTTCCACGACCAAAAGTGGGGAGGCCACAGCCTGGCAGATTACGAGACTTTGGAGCGCACCTGCGGTCTAACGCTGCTCGCGCAGCAGCCCTGGCTCCTGAAACGCCTCTGTAATTTGCGAAAGCCGGCCTGACCACAGGGTGGCGTCGATCATTTGCGCGAGTTTTGATTTCGGGTTATGTAGAGGCAGGCCCAAAAGGCGGAACGTTATGGCGAAACGGTACACGGCGACCACGACGAACATAGAGCAGTATTGGCAGCTGTTCGTAAATCGGCGCGCGTACGTCCTCCAATCGAGGCGGCCCCATCCGGACAGCGGCCGTTATTACTACTTTCGTCCCAAAGCGCGCCAAGACGGACAGCCTATCAGCCTATCCAGTCAAACAGTCCGGCGGCACTTGGAAGGTGATCTGACGATGGGCTTGTACTCGATGAATCCAGCGACGCAGCGGTGCAAGTGGATTGCCATGGATGGAGATTACCCGGACTCTCTGAAGCACCTGTGCGAGCTGCAATGGGAATTGCAACAGCAACGAGTGGAGGCGGCCTTGGAACAGAGCCGGCGAGGAGCCCACCTTTGGATTTTCGTCGAACAGCCTCTGCTGGCCAGCGATTGCCGGCTGCTGATCTCGGGCCTTGCACAGAAGCTCGGTATTCCGGTAAAGGGTGCAGGCACGGCTGAAGGGATTGAGATATTCCCGAAGCAAGACGAGCTCAAAGAAGGGGACTTCGGGAGCGCGATCCGCGGACCACTCGGAATCCACCGTGCAATCGGTGCGCGGTTTTGGTTCTATGGCGCCGACTACAACCTCGACAACCAACTAGCGTTTCTCGGAGGTCTCGGCAAGCTGTCCGGCGAACAACTCTCGGAGCTTCTCCAAAAGTTGGGGAGCACTAATATCCCCGAGACACAGGAATCGAAACGCGTGCAGCGTTGGCGGTACCCAGTGCTCCAACGGCAATTTCACATTCTCGATCACGTCCAGGTACGGAGGAAGACAGGGAGGAACTGGATCACGCGTTGCCCTTCTTGTGCGGCGGCCGGGCGTGACAAGGCTGGAGACAACTTGTCGATCTCAGTCGACGAACCGCAAAAGTATAAGTGTTGGGCCGATTGCACCAAGCAAATGATTCGAGCAGCGTTGGGCTACCCGGTCCCGGAGAGAGAGGCGCGAACGTACGCGACAGGTTAGTGGCACCTAGACAGTCGGGGTGCATGGAGATAAGCGCGATGGAAGTCGAACCTCCAAACTGGCAACCACTAGAACTCCGGATCGGTGCGCAGTGTACCGAGTTCATGTGGATGTGCCGAGAGAACGGCGTCGAGTACTACAAGAACATCACGACGCGGCGTTACCTAATGCTTGATGGCCAAGGCAAATGTTATGCGCAGCGAGGGGCTCATCTTGTCGCCGCCGATTTCAGCGAAGAGTTGAGCCGCGTGACGGAGGCTTATGTTGACCGAGACCAGATTTGACTACATGGCTGCGGGCGCGATCGTGGCTCTCGTCCTGGCGGCCATCGTGGGGATCACAAGCAAGCGAGGCGTCCAGTGGTTGGTGATTGGCCTGTTGTTGAACATGCTGCACTCTTTAGTTTGAGTAAAGGCCGGAAGGTCGGCTGGAAGTGAGGATGGAGATGACAAAGTGCGATTGCAACGAGGCGTGCACTGTGCGGAGATGGATTGGTGATATATCGGCGGAGCGCGTCGGTCACGTGTGGCGAACTGAGGATCACGAAGCACTCCTGAGCACAATGCGAGCTGCGGACGAGCTCACCAAGGCGTTGCTCGCAATCGCCCGTCGTGAGGCTTTGGAATCGATCTTGAAAACGGACGAAAGGGTGGAGCACCATGGAATCGCATCGCAGACTGAATCGCTGGGGGCTGACGTTCACTCCAGCGGTAACTAACAAACTCCGAAAACATGCCATCTTTGGCCAGCCGCAGTTGAGCCTTGAGCACCAAGGGAAAGCCAAGCGATACGTGGTTCGAGGCGTTGAATCGGGTGGGGCGACCAAGGAGATGGGTTATTACGTCACTTTTGCTGGCGAGAACGGCGAACCACTGGCTTGGCTACAGACTGTCGATTCGCTAGCCGTCAATGGTCCCCATGCAATTGTCATTTCGCCGGCGCTGACCCGCATCGAAGTGTTGCGGGTTGCGAGAACCTATGAGCTTTGCATCACACGCCATCGGCCCGTAACGATTGAAACACGGCAACGGCCAAAGCTTGTGGCGGAAGAGATCTTTCGTGGTGAACACGGCTATCTTGCCTTAGAACTGTGGGGCAAAGACCGGGACCTTAGCGGTTGTGTGAAGCCGCAATTCTTTACACGTTCCGGTGAGGAAATCGATCTTCCGCTCGAATTCGATGAAGCAATTAAGGCCGCAACCAACGGCGTGAACTGTGTCGGGTGCGGACACCAGCACTATTTGCGACTCGTAGCGCCGCCGCCACCTCCGCCACCTCCAATACTCGTTGGTCACATCAAAGATGATGACCCTCTAGGCGAAGACAGCGCTGGGAATGGCACCGAGCCAGTCGAGCAGCTCACATCTATTGGCGCGGGCGAGCAATAGAAGTTTCAGACGGGCTTCCCCGCGGGCATCATGCTCGCTGAGCGTACGGCCTTGGACGGGCCGGAATGGACCCGGCCCGGGCGCGTGAAATGAACCTTAGAGGTGAACGATGACCGTTGGTACTCGTAGTGTACTTTTTGGCGTTCACAACATCTTTGTCCATCCGATAACCGTTGGAATCGCTTGGTGGAAGTTGTACGGACCGCCTTTCGATCCGCGGTTATGGATCGCATTCTTAGTCCATGACCTTGGGTATCTAGGAAAGAGCTCAGTCGAGGGCCCAATTGGCGAGACCCATGTTGAATTGGGTGCTCGTATCATGCAAGCGCTGTTTGGTGCGTCTTGGGGGGAATTTTGCCGACGGCATTCAAGGTATTATGCGCGATCGCGAGGCCTGAGAATCTCGCGGCTCTGTGTGGCCGACAAGCTCGCATTCGTGCTGACACCGGCATGGCTGTATCTTCCGATGGCGCGCGCCAGCGGGGAACTTGCGGAATACATGCAGTGGTCCAAGGACCGCCAGGCTGGGAACGAGTACTTCACACCATCGGAGAGTGTCCGCTTGGGGTCCAACAATCCACGCGAGTGGCTCAAGGGCTTGCAGAGCTACACCTACCGCTGGGTGTTGAAAAACCACGACGCGGGTGGCGATCGATCGAACTTCGAATACCACGACCGCGTGGCCTTCATCGAACGGCGTCCGCTCCAGCCAATCGAGCTGTCCGCAGCGAAGCCCGCGCGGAGCGATGATAATAGCGTAAAGGTTCCATGTCTCTCGGAACGGGAAATTCTGGATGCCGGTGGGCGACCGTTTGGTCGCCGGTACCCTTGAATCTGTGAGCCGCAGCGAGGTTCCGGATCTGCCGGATTGAATCGTAACCGCCACGGCGGGTGGCGCTGCGGGTGCCGCTCATCAGTCGCGACGGAAAGATTCGCGCGTCGCGAATTCAAGCGATTGGTAGGACCGAGATCTCCAAACCTTCTATTCACAACTCGGGAATCGGGAAGTGTGTCCGGCCGTGGCTACATGTCCATGATACAAGCCAGCTGAACCCGCAAATTAAAAAGACGAGCGATCATCTCCAGAATCGTGAGCGCAGACATTCGTCGTCGGGATGAACTGTCCGACATGGAGCGATCGAGGCAGCCCTTCAGAGCTTGACTCTCCAACCAAGAAATCTAAGCGACACGATACAAGCGCTGGGCACCTCCCGATCCAGTCTTCATCAAAGCACTCCAGGCCCCATTTACCGGTTCTGACGACGTGTCGGCAACGTGCTGTTTTCAGAGGAGTATATGCGGAAACGGAAATCGCAATCGCTAGCACCTTGGCAATACCGCCGTGAAGCGTACTTGCGCGCGTCGGGGCGCCACCTCGACCTAATCAAGGAAGGATATGTTACAAGCGAATCCTCAAGCGATTGGATCGTCGTAGTCGGACATCGCAAGCCCAATCACCAAGGGAGTCATCCGAGAAGCGAACTCTTCCTTGTGAGCGGAGAAACGGCAACGCCGACCTCTGCATAGATGGGTTTGAGCATAACCTCGCTCATGACAGCGAGTGAAGGTAGGTCCTCGGCGGCAGCCCGGCTGCTCGAGGTGGGTCCTCCTGTCTTGGTCCCTAGTACCGCTTGATGCTAAAAGGCCATCAACGCGGCATACCGGTGATCGCCACCACGCCGGCCACCGCAATCGACTAGGGCGAAATCTCTCCGCAAGTGAAAGCCGGAGGTTCGGACTAGATCATGAATTCTCCAGACGTTGACCGCCTGAAATTACTGGAAGCTATCGGGTCAATTGCCGCAGATGCTCTGCGCACCATTGACACTTGGCTCGGCCAAGCGAGCACACGCGAGGCTGCAATGGACGCGATCTGGCGCCTACGCCGTGCCCTTGGAACCGCGGGCTTTGCGGATCCGATTCACCACGATCTCGACTGGCGAGGCTCTTTGCTACGTGCAATGGATCGCGCCGGCATCGGTTGCGGCGAAGACGATGAAATCCGCGTCCGACTGGCTCGCGACCGATCGTGGATGTTCGCGACCGGGCCTCGTGTAAGAGATCTGCTCGTGAGCGCCGGTATCCGCGGCGAGGCCTTGGAGGGTGGTGGTGACGATCCAATCTGTCCAAGGTGCAGGCGTGAACGGTTATGGATTGAGATTCAGTCAACCGTTCGTTTGACCGTCACTTCAGCAAACGAGAAAGCTTCCCTCCAGGTCGTTAATGCGGAAGCAGTGGGCGAGACGAGATGGCCGAGGGAATCCATCGCCTGGTGTCCAGCGTGTGGGTGGAAGGGGTTTATAGAAGAGGTTCTCGCTTTGCTAGGAAGCCGGGAGCAGTGAGCGGGTGAGGCTGAACATGACAACCAAAGAACGCTTGGCCTCCGGAGAACGAATTCTGCGGAGCATTGATGCACGCCGCAAGACCACAAAGAATCCGACTGACCTACTCGCGCTGGAGCAGGCTATTGTCGATCGCGAACTGTCGGAATTGGATGCCGAGCCGATGGCTAGCGAAAAGGCACACTTGAAACCCAATCGTCGCCGGAAAAGACGGCGCGCTCTTCGCCGACCTCCGCCCGAGGCGTAGCACCCCCAGCGGATTCCCCCCTGGCGAAAGAGAACAAGCCCTGAGGCAAGTCTTAGACAAAAGAAGGACGAGATGAACAACATCGAGTTCAGTGGTAAATCACAAGGAAAGGGCCGACACGGCTATTTTCGGCTTTACAGCGCGGTAACGACACATATCCCATCGGACCCGGACGGGCAAGTGCTGCACTTTGACTTCTATCCGAAACGGCGCGTGAGTTGTGTGGGCCCACTGCGCCTGCTGTTGACCATTGAGGACGCAAGGGCGCTAATAGACTTTCTCCGCCAATCGCTCGCGCAGATGCATCCGCCGTCAAGGATCGAGCAAGGAGAGCTCGTGTGCGACTGCGGGTTTCGGGGTCTTCCGCGCCTTGAAGAATCGGGCTACCAGGTCTCCCACCAGTTGATCGAGATCTCCGGCGATCGCATCACTGCACGAGGCTGGAATGGTTCGAGCAGGAATGTGTCAGGGGACGGCGATGCCTATTGGTTGATTTGCGATAGCTGCGGGACGGCGCATTCATGGCCAGCGGAACTGGCTATCGACTGGGTGTAGCGCTCGGAGTTCGACGCGAATCGGACCGCAAGGGCTGCGTCTCCAGGCGACCGTGGTTTGGCCTGGATGATCGAGGTTTCGGGGCGCTGTTTGCGAGAGAACGTGGATACAAGGAAGGAGACAAGTATGGCAGAGCGTAGCGTTAACAAGGCGATTTTAGTTGGCAGACTTGGGTCTGATGCAGAGACGAGGTACACGCCAAACGGGACGCCTGTTTCGCATGTGTCGCTGGCAATGAATCGTCGGTGGACCGATTCCGACCAACAGGTGCATGAAGAGACAGACTGGATGGCAATCGTGATCTGGAAGATGGAGAACCTGGCTACGTACCTTACCAGGGGGGCCAAGGTGTATGTCGAGGGACGGCTGCAAACACGTTCCTACGAGGACAAGGACGGAATAAAAAGGTACATCACCGAGGTAATTGCTCAGAACATAGTCCTGCTCGGCGGGAACGGTAACGGAGCAAACGGAAGAGGGGAAGCCGAACACCGTAGGGGATCTAGCAGGCCCTCAAATGGCCAGCGAAGTCACGAACCGGAACCCGAAGATCGAGGCGTCCAAGAAGACTTGGATGTACCGTTCTAAAACTACAAATACAGCAGCCTGCGTAATTGCTTTCGCGCAGCTGGTTTCTGGCTCGCGATATATCCGGCAAGCTCGTATTGATTGAAGACCTGCCAGATTGCCGCGAGGAATCGCGGCAGCTCCCTAGCGTACTCTGGACTACGTTCGGCTTCATCCGCAAACGTGATCAGTTTCTCGCGGATGAGGTAGTCGAGTGCGCTCTTTGCGCCGAATCGCCTCTTGATTGTTTTCGTCGCCCTACACTGTTGGACCCAGATCTTTTCAAAGCGCATTCGAGGCTAATATAGCGCTGGCGAACAGGTGCCGGCAACAGAGCTTTCCCAGTGGATCAGAGGATACTAGAAGTAGGCAGGCTGCTCATCTTTCCGGGCTCCTTCCCCGCGAGGCTGGCCCACATGCAGTGCATCTTGCGGCAGTGCCTGTTGAGGAATGTGACCTTCTTCTGACTTGGAACTTTCGCCACATCGCAAACGTTCAGATTCGGCGCG
Source organism: Bryobacterales bacterium (assembly GCA_963735145.1). Lineage (GTDB taxonomy): Bacteria > Acidobacteriota > Terriglobia > Bryobacterales > Bryobacteraceae > Palsa-89. The sequence continues at coordinate 1,439,372 of CAVTJS010000005.1, forward strand.
AAGTAGAGAGGATTCTGGCAAATCATGGCTACACAAAAAACGATCATCTGTACCCCGGAAGAGCTTGCCTGACCAGAAGCCCTGGGAAGACGAAGTGCTTCGCGAAGTCTATGCGGCGCGCGATGCACATGCCGCGGAGCACGGTTATGACCTGGACCGGATCTATGCTGATCTCAAACATCGTGAAGCAAAGAGCCCCCTTCGGCGGGCCAACGAAGGACTACTCGACCGCGCGTAGCCGGGCGTTTGCCGGGATGATTGAAAAGAGGGCAAGCACCGGGTCAAGTCACGATCCTCGTCGTCGTGCAGTCCGGAGACTCGCCGATTCTGCAACGTAGCTCCTTAAGCCATTCCGCCTTATTCTTTCCGTGAACAACGCGCCCAAGGAACCCCAACGATTCGGCTACATTGTCGCGATTGAGGCGAATGTCCCCTCGGGTTGTCTCAGCATACCGCCAGACCCAATCCTTTACCTTAGCTGGCCGTGTAAACACGTAGGTGGCGTGTCCGGCCTGGGGCACTTCGACCACTATCGTCTTCTCGAGATCGAAAATGTATTCGTCCCGGAAAACGTACATCGTACGAGCACGCTTCGTGAGTTCCTCGTGATAGTAGGAATCGTAATCTGGGCGCCAGGTGATCTGTGCCACATCAAAGTCGCCGGGCAGACCGAGGTTCCAGCATAGACGCTGCAGCTCACCACGCTCGGTAGGAATCTGTTGCACGTGGTTGCGGAGATGGTCGATATGTTTCCAGTACTCACCGAAACGGCTGTGCGTGCGCCGCGCCTTGAGAATATCCTCCTCCAGGCCTTCCGGCATCTCTAGCTCGGTCCGGCTTGGAAGCGCGGTTTCCCACTCGATGAGTTTCCACTCGCCTCCCCGCTTGCGATATCGACCTGTGTGAATAAAGTCGGCAGAGATTTCAACGGTTGCGGTAATAAGATGGCGCCACTGACTCCACGTCGGATCCCATCGGATCGGGAGCAACTGGTGATCGATGAGCACCTCAAGTTTGCGGTTCCGGTCGCGCAGGATAGCAAAATCGTCGAAATAGTCGAGCTTGCGGAGAGGCACCGGAATCTTGCGAAGCCGGCGCTCGGGCATGAAGGCCAGAATCCGGTTCGCGAAGAAGACTCCGTTCTCCGCGGCTCGCTCGCCTCGTAGCAAGAGAGAGCCGAATCCAGAGTAAGGGAATGAAACTGGAATCGTGGGATCTCGGCGCAGCTCGTTATAGAGGGCCCGAAGTTCCGGATCAGCCAACATGTTATAGGCCCGCTCGATGGTTGCCAGATCTGCTTTTGAAGCATTCCCCTTTCGCAATTCGATGCGCCGGATCCGGTAGCCGAGACGCAAATCTTTGGATGTGACGTCTGGGGCAAGTGGAGGAGATAGTAGAAAGAAGGCTGGGACGACCACGGGGCGCTGCGATTGGCGGCGAAGAAGTAGTCTCGAATCACGTTGCAGGGGATGTGGACTGTGTTGATTCCAAGTTGGCCGCCGATGACCTGAACACGCACGAAAGGCTCGCCTCGCCTGTCCTGCTTCGGTAGTGCGGCGTAGCCTGCCTTGACCTGGTAGACGTCGGCCTTGGGCAACGATGGCTTGCGGATGTAGATCTCCGCGTCTGTAGTCGCGGAGTCGGTCGAGGCCGATACGATCTCATCGCCGATTCGTATATTCGCACCGACGAGGCGGGAGAGCGCAATCTCGCGGCCGTTTGAGACGACGCAAACAAGCTTCGATTGTTCCGGTTTGAGCTCAAGCACGCGAGCCGGCATTTGCTCGTCGGAGCTGTCAGCCGGCGCCACGGATGTTTCCACAATTGAATTCATGGCTGCTTGGAGCATAGCCCGGATTCAAAACCGGCGCAAACGAAGGTCAATTGAAGGCAGGAGTGGCCATAAGTACATGCTGGATAAGGAGATTGGGACGTTCAGAAAGCGCGCTCGATGTGGAAGGAGAACGAAGATGCAAACCATAAACGGTGCCGATCGAGGCCATCCAACGGTGCCAGCATTGCCGCCCCCTGTCGAGGATTCCGAGGAGCTGATTCAGCTTCCAGAGGACCTGAAGACGAAGTTGAAGGAACCACTTCCGGCCGCCGCCGTGTCTCCCAACCCACAAAAACCGGGGCTCTCAGCGATCAAGGTGATCTACGTTGTAGAGCGCCTGAATGATGTGTTCGGGCTCAACGGTTGGCGCGTGGACAATGAGGTCATTGAGACGGGCCGCATGGTGGTGGTCAGAGCGACGCTCGCGATCCCGAAATATGGGATTGCCATCGAGCAGTTCGGCGGCAATGACAATCCCGATCGTGGTGACGCATACAAAGGCGCATGTACCGACGCTTTGTCTAAGTGCGCCAGCTACCTGGGAATCGGGATGGACGTATACAAGGGTTTGACCGACGATCGCCCTCGAGACGGCGGTGGTAGTCACCAGAACAGAAGGCCCACCATGTTTCCACCGGCCTCGAACGGACGATCGGCTGCAAACAGTGGAGGGGCTAGGAATGCCACTCCCACAGGCCTGACGAACCGGAACATGGCCGCGCGTTTCAGCAGCATCCGGGGCGTTTTGGGCGTTCAAGCATACGAGGAAATCCTGGGGCGGCATGGATACCGGGAAGTAACCAATATCCCGAGTCTCGAAAAGGCACGGGAGGTCTACGCGACTTTGCTCGACGCTTTCCGGCTTCGATTCCGAGAGGCACAGCAGAAGATTGGGAATGCCGAGTACGCAAAGATCCTCGGTGAACTGCGTTTCAACCCGAAAGCGAGACTGAATCCCGACCAGGCCGTCCGGGTCTTCAATTACATGCAGGAAACTATGAAGGCCAGAGAATAAACACGGCGAATCAAGCACGCGATTGTGCGAAATTATTTATGGTGCATTCGAACCTTCCGTGGCGGCGGGCAGTTGGATGCTGTTTAAGTGTACCTACAAATAAGGTACACTCAGGAGGGGAGCATGAATGGACCCGAGATTGAGTTCGATTGGGACGAAGCGAATGTGGGCCACGTGGCTCGTCACAGCGTTCTTCCGGAGGAGGCGGAACAAGTCGTCCTCAACGATCCGGTGGACCTTGGAATGGAGATCGTCGAAGGGGAGGAGCGCTATCTCAACCTCGGTGCGACAATGCAGGGCCGCGTTCTTCTCGTGGTGACCACATGGCGCGAAGACCGGGTACGCATTGTGACGGCGTTCGAACCGATCAAACGGCTCATTCAGTTTTACTACCAGGAACGAAAGAGGTGATCCATATGGCCAAGAAACAGCCGCCCTTCAAGACTGAGACACAAGAGGCCGAATGGTGGGCGGAGAATCAGAACCTTATCGCAGACCGCTTCGAACAGGCCAAAGCTGCGGGCAAACTGGGCAAGGGAACCGTGGCGCGAGTTGCCCGCGAGCGTGCCGGCCAAGCCGGGGCGTCGCCAACCATCACTATCCGGCTGGCCGAAGATGACCTCGCGCGAGCTAGAACCCTCGCCGCCGAGAAGGGGTTGCGGTACCAGACGTACCTCAAAATGCTGTTGCACCAAGCTCTGAACTCCGAGGAGAAAAGGGCCGGCCGCCGGTAGCCCCAGGGTCCGTGGATACCCCGGCCGCCTAATCCCTGCATCAGAGAGCGAGAGTTCTTCGCGGAAAAGATATGGCGGCGGCAGGCGGTGACCTGTGCCGCGACTTTTTCGGCGGCATGCTTTTGAAGACAATAGATGCAGAGGGCAAATGAGCAGAAGCATCGCCGTACCCGACGATCTCTACGAGAAAGCTGTCGAGCTTGCGGCGAAGGACCGCGTGTCCGTAGAAGAGTTCGTGTCCAAACTTCTTGCGAATCGGGTTGCCAGCCGTGAGTTCATCGAGTCGCGTGCCAGACTCTTTGACAGGGAGGCATTCGAGCAAGCTCTTACCATGATCCCTGACGCTGAACCCGGCGATCACGACCGCCTCTAGCAAGAGCCATCGCAGACGTCGCCGAGTCGTTGGCGAGCCCTATTGTCCGGGAATTGCGTCGAACTTTGTCCACCTGAGTGCGAGTTCTCCACTGACGGTTCTTCGAGGCGAAAAGGACAATCTCACGATGAACGCATGTTCAATCCACCCCCGGCCGACTTGAGCGACAGAGAGCCGTTGTTCCATATGGCTTCAACGACAGAGTCCTGGTATCGGAGCCATCGAGTAGGCAACTCTCCAATCTACTTTGGTAAGAGCCAAACGCATCGGTGGGACTCACCCGACGGCGATTTCGGCGTCCTCTACCTCGGAAGGACTGTGATTCGACGTGGCGACATAGCCCGCGTCCGCGTTCTGTGTTGCCAGACAGGAAAACTGTCGGGAAAACTGTCGGCAGGGACCGATCGGTCAACAGTGTTAGCATGAAACGAAGAACCCAATATATCGGGGACCGGCATTTGGCCGTGGTTTGCTGCAAGCATGACCATCAGCGCAAAGTACGAAGACGGCGTCTTTAAGCCTCTTGAGGACGTGACTATCAACGAAGGAACTATCGTCGAGGTAAGGGTCCCTTCGTATGCCGAACGCCTCAAGACCAAGTCCCGCTCTGTTCGGGATTTTGCGTTTTACGGCATGTGGAAGGACAGGGCCGACATGGCCGATAGTGTCGAGTACATCGACAATCTTCGCCGGAATCTTCGAGGCTGAACGCCGTCCTCCGCGAATTTTGATCACCGAAGGTGCGGCACTCGCCTTGGGCGGGCGTGACAACGTTCCCGACAGTTTTCTTTCTGGCGGACTTCGTTGGCGCAGAACCTTCTTGATGCCTGCCTATTTTGGCAGAGCCGGTTCGGCTGCTCGCTTAGTCGACAATGGGAGAGACCAATGGCCCAGCAATTCGACGTTTCGTTGAAGCTTCTGTTCCATCACTCGAAAGGTTTGATGGCCCGGCGACTCTTCGGAGGGCCGGTGGCCGAGTGGGTGAACGTAGAGCAGCCAAAGGTGACCAATCTCCGAGTGGATCTTCTTGCGCGCCTGGAGGATGGGTCGCTGCGCCACGTTGAGGTGCAAGTGAAGAACGACCCGGTCATGGCGCGACGGCAGGCCGAATACTACTTAGGGTTCCATCGGCTGCTGGGAGAGCACGTGGAGCAGGTCGTGCTTTACGTCGGACCGGAGCCGCTGCGCATGCGGCCGGTGTTTGAAACGCCGACGATGCGGTACGAGTTTCAGTTGCTTGACATCCGCGAGGTTGATGGCGAGCCACTCCTGGCAAGCGACGACTGGGGCGACAATCTATTGGCGCTTTTGACGAGAGTCGAGCAGGAGCGTGTGCTCCTCAGAGTGGAGCAGCAAATCCGCAAGTTGAGGGGCGAGGAGCAAGAAACGGCGGCAAGGCTCTTTGTCATCATCTCCGGTATAATCGGCATAGAAGAAACTGTCGTCAGAAAGCTGCATATGATCGATATCATGGAAAATAAGGTCTTTGGACCTGCCATCCTGAAAACCGAGGCGACCATGCTGTCCAGGCTGTTGGAAAAACGGTTTGGAACGGTTCCCGAGTGGATTTCGGAAAAACTCGCGAACGCGAAGGAAGCCGAGCTGATGGTTTGGTTCGATCGAGCCATATCAGCACCCACGCTCGACGAAGTTTTCAAAGACTAAGGCGGTTGCTGACTTGCCGAGGTTTGCTTGATCGACATCATGGAAAACGCGGTCCTTGGGCCCGCTATTCTCACAGGCGAGAGAGCCATGTTGACCATGATGTTGGAACATCAGTTTGGGACACTTCCAACGTGGGTTGCGGACAAACTGGCAACTGCCAAGGAACCCCAACTCCTAAAGTGGGGCGAACGCTTGGTCTTGGCAGAGACGCTCGACGAAGTGTTTCGGGACACTACACGGCGAGCAGCCATCCCGCCCTTGGTTCACAAAAGAATGATGAACGAAGCTCTCGCCCGGGGCATTCGGCAGGGTGAGTCTGCAGTGGTCATCAGGCTCTTGGAGAAGCGCTTTGGAGTACTTCCGGACTGGGTCAGAGAAAGGCTTGGAGATGCGAAGGAGGCCGAAATGATGGCCTGGACCGAGCGTGTCTCGTCCGCCCAGAGTCTCGATCACGTGTTCAAGGATTAGGCAGCGCACATCTTTTGCGGCCATTGAGAATAAGGTCCTCGGACCGGCGATCCTAAAAGGCGAGGCGATCATGCTAGCCAGGCAGTTGGAAAAGCGGTTTTGGGGCCCTTCCGGAGTGGGTCACGGAGAGGCTTGCAAGTGCGAAAGAAGCCGAGTTGATGGCGTGCGGCGAGCGCGTCTTATCCTTGCAGACCCTCAACGACGTATTCAAGGATTAGTCCAAGATCGGCGTCGGGCACGACGCGAGTTGCCCTCGGTTAACGCTTTGGCCTGTACGCACCGCTGGGCTCGATCCACATATCTCTCAACCACGCTTGTCGTCCTACCGCAAGAAGAGCGCTAGCATTTTCACGGTAACTCTTCGGAGATGTATGTGCTCAGCACACGCCCACGGCTGCTTCAGAAAAAATCTTGAGCATCTGGCAGGGCGAAGCGTTCTCATCGCCCGGCGTCTCGGAGAAGTGAACCCTTGACACGGTGATCCTCCCATTAGAACGTGTGTAAGGAGCGATCGCCTGAATGGTCAACAGGGGAGAATCGAACATCACAAAAATGGCAGTGGTATCAGCCACTACCTCCTTGTCTTCTGACCCGAGCGGCCCCATTCGAACGTCGAGCGTGATCAAGGCCGCTTGGGGTTTGTTGATTCTCGCCAGCGTGCGCAGGTAATCGAAGCTTCGCATTGTACGGGCGTCAAAGTGTTCCAGGATGGAAGGATCTTCGAACTCGACCTGCTCGATGTGATCCGCGAAATAGAACGCAACCAGTGGCTCGACAGCTCCAGTGCGAAGCAGTTGTTGCGTCAAGAAGTCAACGGCCTGACGTGCCCGCGTGCGCATGGTATCGGGATCTGCGTGATTCATAATCTGCCTGAGTATAGCCGGAAGCAGCGGAATTGTTGGGAGCGGCGCTTGTCCTATCCGCTAATTCGCTATTCTTCGCGAAGCCGAGACTTCGAACACCGATTATGATGAGGTTGAAACCCTTTTCGTTGGCTTCCCGGATACCCTTTGGGGCTTCGCCATCTTGGCCATCTGCTTAAGCATGAACTGAGGAGCGATCCTGCTCATCGCCTTCAGCACGTTCGCAATGCCTGGGCGGATTTCCAGCTTGCCCGACTCTATGCCGGCAATCGCGTGCCTAGCTAGTGTCATCACGTCCATTCCCTTCTGCTCTTTCATTTCTTCCGCGAACTCGCCCCGGAGCAGCGGCGTCTCGACGGCAGGAGGGGCCAACTCGACCACGGTGACGCCCGTGCCCTCCAGTTGTACACGCAGGGATTGGGTGAACGAATGAATTGCAGCTTTCGTGGCGCAATAAACCGGCGACGCGGGGAAAGGAATGAAAGCCAGGCCGGACGAGACGTTGACGATCAGCGCACCCTTGCGGGTCTTGAGATGCGGCAGGAACTGCTGAACCATCCGCACCGGACCGTTCAGGTTGATCTCGATCTCTCGCGTTACGTCGTTCAGATCGTGGACCTGATTGAGGTTCAGGTTGCGCATGACGCCGGCGTTGTTGATGAGCGTATCGAGCGCGGGAAACTGGGTGAGCACGCTGGCGTCGAGTGCCGCTATCGCCGCCGGATCGCTCACGTCGCTCTTGAAGGTATGGACGCCGGGCAGCGCCCGCTTGGCCGCATCGAGCTTTTCCTGGTCGCGTCCGGTAACGATAACCGTGTTGCCCCGCTGAAGAAGTTGCTTCGCCAGTTCAAGGCCGATGCCACTCGTTCCACCTGTTATGAGAACGGTCTTTCTTTCCAGTTTCATTCTAGGCTCCTGTGTGTTTGGTTGATCTTTGCTTGCCTTCCTGAAGACTAGCCCCTATACTCTCCAAAGGGAAGTAGGCACCATAAAGTTCCATACTTACCAAGAGGAGAGTGTAAGAAATGCCAAGGATTCCGCAATTCACCGCAGAGCAAATCGCGAAGGCGAAGGTTTATGCCGCCAGCACTCCCCCCGACGACCTCGACCCCAAGATTGAAGCCCTCGTTAACGACCTGATCGGACGTGTAGCCGACAAGTGGACGATGCTCGTGCTTGAGGTATTGGCGGAAAAGGGTGAGCTGCGTTTCACGCGCCTGAGCGAATCGGTTGAAGGTATCAGCCAGAAGATGCTTACGCAGACTCTGCGCCAGATGGAGCGCGACGGCCTGATTACGAGGACCGTACATCCCGTCGTACCGCCAAAGGTCGAATACAAACTAACCAGTCTCGGTATGAGCCTCGGTGCGGCCTTTTGCGGAGTCTGGGTGTGGGCAGCGGAAAACCTCGAACAGGTTGAGCAGGCGCGCGGTGAGTTCGATCGGAAATCCAAAACGGACTGATTGGGCGGCCAGGTCGACTTCGCTGTTTCCCAGGCGAAGAGGTACGCCGCACCACGTCCGGCGTTGAAGTGTCGTGGGACGGATTTTGGGGCACAAAGCCGCCAATTCCAGGAAGGAGAAATTACCAAGTGTTCACCGAATTGAAGCCGCTGCTCAAGCAGCGGGTTGTCATGATTACCGTTTCAGATATCGGAGAGGGGTTGCTCAGAGTCAACATCATTCCCCGCAAGTTGGGTGATGGTGGATCGGAGGACAATGCGGCTCTCACAACGCCACTCACCGTTACCGGCAAGGCCGAGGAGCTGGACCGGGACCTGGCGGGTCAATTGGCCTCGTTCACGGAATCGATCGCGAAGAGCGGGTCAACCCTGGAGGAAGTGAAAACGCAGCATACCGCTGCAATCAAAGCCGTCGAGGCGGAGAACAAGAGAAAACTGGATGAGAAGAGGAAGCCGGCGGGCGCGAAGGCAGCGAGCGTAACGCCGCCAAAGGCGACTCCAGCGGCAGAATTCAAGGACGGGAAACCAGTATTCGGCAGCAAGCCGCCGGCAACGTTGACGGGCGAGAGCCGCAATCTGTTCGATGCTTCCACGGACGCGAGCGTAGCACGAGTCCCGGCGGAGCTACCTGCAGATTCGTTGGCGTCCGGTCAGACTACGGGAGCCGAGTCAGAATCGGAATCACCAGCACTCGTTGAAGAAGACGCGTAGCATCTCGGGGAGAGTGCGGGCGATCCGAGCGTTGTAGTCGACCGCAATGGGCGTTTCTATTGGACCTTCGCAGGAGCCTTCAAGTCTGTTTCCGATGGACGGTTCACCAGCTACGCCTCCCTAAGTAGTTCCGTGCGGTACTTGGGGGCGAGCGCCTTCACTTTCTCGATGAATGCGGCCTGCTCTTTTTCGTCCAGCTTCGGCGGGGCCGTCGTACGCGTCGCGACCGGTACCCCAACCTCCAGGAAGAATTTCTCCTGTCCTGCGGGAGAGCAGATACAGAGCATGCGTACCGGCGTAGCGGAAGCGTTGCGAAACTGATGCGGAGCGTTGGAAGGAATGTGCAGGGTTTCACCGGCGCGCACGATCGACTTTTTGCCACGGAAGGTTGCGTCCATTTCACCTTCGAGCAGGATAAAGGTCTCCTCGAAGTCATGCCGATGAGGTGGCGGCCCACCCCCTGGCGGAATGTGCATATCAATCAGGCAAAACCGTCCATTTGTCTCTTCGCCGGTCACGGTGATGGTGTAGGTGTCGCCCACCAGACCAATGTGAGGCAGGTTGTCCGGTTGTGCCAGCGTGAGACTGCGTTTGGGATCGTCGGGTGGGATCGTTGGTGCATCGGTTGACATTGAGATTCTCCTGTTGGAACGTTCGGCCTGCTTTCCTACCGCCTAATGCTTTCGCCAATTCAGGGCGGTTTAGATCCTCGAAAACGCCGCGCTTCGTTTACGTTCGCGGTCGCGACACGGAGACCGATGAAGAGGATTCGACTTCCATTATTCTCTCCGCACGTCCCTCGCTTTCTTATCCTCCCTTAGTCCTACAAACTTGCTGTGCCGAAGGTGGCCGTCAGACGTCCATTCGACGAACTCGAACTGTCCCACGAGCTGCGGCTTTAGCCACCGACACTCCAGCATTTTCGCGGCGGTCAGACCCTCGCCCCAGCGCCCGGCCTTTTTCTCGGGCAGATTCGCGAAGGGGCATTCCTTGATTTCGAGCGGCTTGATCTTCTTGAATAATTCTGTTCGTGACGCGGGAGTGAAGCCACTGCGGGTCCGGGCGGCGTAGATCAGCTTGGCGTCCTGGTAGTAGCCGATGACCAGTGCGTCGAAATTCTTGAGGGACGGGGTGTATCCAGCGATGACGAATTCCTGCCCCTGATTGACGCGCATTTTCTGCCAGGCACCTGAGCGTAAGCCCGGCTCATACTTGCTATCGCGGCGCTTTGCCACGAGGCCTTCGAGGCCCTGTGCCTTCACCGAACCAATCAGGTCCGGAAGGCTTGCTTCGAGGATAGGTGAATACCGGATCGGGTCCGCTAGGTTCGGTAGAACGTGCTTTTCGATCAGTTCCCGACGCTTCACCAGCGGCTCGGCCATTACGTCCCGGCCGTGAAGCATCAACAGGTCGAATATGAAAAAGTGCAGAGGGACGGCCGCGGACGCATGATTCTGGAGCGTATTGAAGGAAGGTCTGCCATCTTCATCGAGCGCCACGACTTCGCCGTCAATCACGGTCTCATCAGGCAGTGAGGCAAGGGCTTTTACAATGCCCGGATACCTTGAGGTGAAGTCGTTGTCGTTGCGCGAGCGGAGTTGGACCTTGCCTCCGCTCTTGATCGCCAGTGCGCGATAACCGTCAAATTTGAGCTCAATGAGCCATTCTGGTCCTTCTGGCAGCTTCTCCCTTCGCAGGAGAAGCATTGGTTCGATGAACCCGGCTTTGGCCTGCTTCTTAGGCATTGAAGCTTAGAGCATAACGCCCGGTATTACCGACATTCAAAAAGGCATCAGGTTGGGGCGAGAGTTGCGAGATGAGAAAGATCAAGCCTCGTCGGCCTTGCGAATGGCGCCGAATTGGATCTACAGTTGGCACACTTCCGCGAGTAGGCCCTTTTACGCAACTTGAGGTGACGGTGACCTAGCAGGGCCGATCTTTCCGCCGCTCGTGGATTCTCCGAGTGCCGGACAATTCGCCCCGAACCCTTAGTTCGACGGGTAGCGCGTTTTGCAGTCAAGTGACGGATCGGTGCTGCAAAACCCGCCACGCTCTTTCGATCTCGTCAGCACGAAAGCAATGGCGTCCGGCATCATCCTCAGTTTTTACAAGGTCGCCGGGCCTTTGAAGACCGGCTAGTTCGACGACCGCATCAGATGCCGCCGAAGGAGCGAGGCCGCCTCCGAGCGTTATTTGGCGATGGCTCATATCGACCTCGGTTGGATCCATTTGCTATTGCAGGCGTTCAATTCTGTTCAAAATGAGTTGTTCTGGCAGTAAATCCGATGTCTCCTCGTCATGCACCACCAAGCGTTCGCTTTCCGGTTCCCAGTACATGCCTCGGTCGCCCCGTCGGCAGCCAACAAATTCATCTCCCAGAACCTCAGCGAGCGATTTGTCATCCTCAGGCCGTATCCGTTCGCGGTTTCCCTCCGCAATAATGACATCCCGTGCGGGGATGGCCTTGTATCCGTCCGGAGAGTAGTCAATCACGATGGCCGACTCTGACTGCCCGAGAAGGTTCCGGGCTTGCTCGAACAGGCGTCCATCGCGGCCCGTCCATCCGATTTTCGACTGGAACAACAGACCCTTCCGAACAATGAACTTGCCGTTAAGGTCCAAAACCTCAATCTGGAAGATGCCGTCGGCACCGAGCTCCTTCTCCGGGGCATGGGCACCGCGCCCACGCAGCTTGTAGGAGGCCGTGCGCCACAGGTAGGCTCTTGACCCCACCTGAATGGTTATGGGCTCAGGCTCGATAAGTCGTTCGCCCAGCGCGCCGGTGACGGCATCCTCATCCGCCCGGTGGTATCTGAAGCGCACCTCCGCTTCCTTCACGCCAGCGTAAAAGTGCTTCCTCAGGGTCCGCACCACCAGACCTGGCAGCACGCGGAGCATCGGAAATGTTTCAGGGTTAAACTCGTCCGGCAGCAGCGGTCCCATCGTTCCACCTTATTATTCTGGGTATCAATCAGTTGTAGCGTCCGCGCAGTGCATTCCGCAACGCTTCTCGCCAATTGCTACAGTGAGGCGGGGAATCTGCCTCGATGCAGCCGCCAGACGTCACTTTTTACCGATATTTCCAAACGGTTCCCCGCCCGCGGGGACTCGACCATATTAAGGGACGGCAGGATCTCGATGTGCTCCCGGCGGACTTCCGAACGTTTCTCGCGGATACCCAGAAGGCTTTCAATCACTCTTTCACCCTCGCGGAAGCCCCGATGGCGGAACTGGGACGCCCTTTGGTGCCATATCTGGATTATCTGGATTCCCGCGAGGAATGTGCCCACGCTTTTGAATCCGAGGGCTATCACTTTATCGGCATCTCCATCCCGATGATCGAGCGGTTAAGGGATTCCGCCGAACGTCTCCTTAGGACCGAGCAAGTCGTCGCTTTGCTCAGCATTCCCGCTGGCTACGTGAATCGGCACAATGCGATCGGCGGAATACTCACCATCAAACTTCTCTTCATCACTGCGCACGAATTCGGGCATCACTTGTGGGGGCACGCATCAGATTTCAGGCCGGAGAGTTGGAACGGCGTCGAGGATACCTGCGGAAACGGGTCATTGGAACAACAGGCGGAGGAGAACGTCGCCGACAGTTACGCCGTTTATCTCGCGCTCGGCTCGCTGATCGATGGGCCGCAAGGTAGACAGGTTCTGGAAATGCTGGGGCACCACTCGCCGCCTAACGCGGACGCCATCCTGCTATCGGCGCTGCTGCTTTCCGCGTTCAGTTTTTTCTCCGCAAAATCCGGGCATTCCCTCGATGCAAAGACCGTCTACGGACTGAGTCACCCGCCTGCATTTGCGCGGGTTAACGGAATCATCCAGACCACGCGAGTCTGGTGCCAGCAGTCCCGCCCCCAGCTCAATGAGTGGCTCACGCAGGAACGACTCGAAGCGATCATGAGCGCCGAGGAAAGCTCTCGCCCCGGCAGTGAGGGTTTATGGGCTCGCCAGATTGAATTCTTCGGGTCGGCTGATGGCGCGGAATACTTCAAGCGCTTGGGCGAACAGCTTTCCCGCATGCCGCCGCCGGGAATCAAGGCGAATTGATAGCGTTGATGCATCCCCGTCGAAGCGGCGCTCTGGTCGGATCACGCGCCACTCGGAGTAAGCTAGCGGCCGGTTGCTACGGGCCGCCCCTGAAACGGGAAGGGATTCCTCCTGACAAACGCCGTCCACAGAAGTCGGCGTTGCTGAGATGTGTATCGGCCAATCGCTGCGGACCACACAACTCCGCTAAGAAAGTAACCCTGGCTGTAATCCACCGATCCACATCCACCTGTCGATAGCGAACTAGCCGCCCAACCTTGACAAACGGCGGCCCAGAGCGGAACAGTCGCCATTTGCGGAGCAGGGCAAGACTTACGCTTAGCTGCTGTGCTACCGCTTTCTCGTCGAGGAATGACGTTTCTTGCATAACGGAGGACGAACGTTCCAATGAAGACTCCATCTGCAGACTTGCCAGGTGAGCGTGCGGAAGGTGCTGATTTGCGATTTCTTGAAGCAATGAGATGACTTTCTGTGCGTCAGGACCCAAGTCGATTTCTAATTTAATAGTCACGCCCTACAGCGTAACTATCCGCGGCACAGGACGAAAGTGCTTTCGTAGCGTTTTGTTCGGCATCGCAACTGCTATAGGCGGTTCCCGTTACTATCCCCATCGGGTCAGGGAGTGGGTTGACGTTCCAAAAAACCACATTCGACGGGGTGCTGGTTTCATCCGCAAATCCCGTCCTACGCGACGACCTACCCGCGGTGGGACACTCGGGTCAGGCCAGAATGGTCTTTTCGCTTGAGGCGGGCCATTGAAGATCGCCACTTTCAATATCAACAACATCAATAAGCGTCTGCATAATCTCATGGCTTGGCTCCGAAGGGCGCAGCCCGACGTCGTTTCCCTCCAGGAGTTCAAAGTAGAGCAGCGAGCATTTCCGGCAAGCGCCCTTCGTGACCTCGGCTATCGCGGAGTCTGGCTAGGCGAACGCTCCTGGAACGGAGTAGCGATCCTGGCGCGGGATTGCGACCCGGTGCTGACGCGATCCAGCTTGCCTGGGAATCCTGATGATCGCCAGGCCCGCTATATCGAGGCGGCGGTAAATGGTGTGTTGATCACTTCCATCTACCTGCCAAACGGAAATCCTCAACCCGGTCCGAAGTTTGACTACAAATTGGCCTGGTTCGAACGTTTAATCGACCACGGCGCGGAGCTCATGAAGGCCGGTGTGCCTGTCGTCTTGGCCGGCGATTACAACGTCGTACCGACTGCACAGGACATCTATCCAACGCGGTCTCTCGATGAGAACGCATTGATTCAACCTAAGAGTCGCCAAGCCTATGCTCGGCTGCTAGCTCAGGGCTGGACCGACGCTCTGCGAAAACTGCAACCTGAGGGGCCGCTCTGGACGTTCTGGGATTACGAGCGTAATCGGTGGGCTTTAGACAAAGGGATGCGGCTGGATCATTTCCTTCTTTCTCCAGCAGTGTGCGATCGACTCGTGCAGGGTGGTGTAAACCGCTGGGTTCGCGGTGAGGAAAACGCGAGCGACCACGCTCCCGCCTGGATAGTCCTTGATCGTTGATCTCCAATTCCGCCTTCATGGCATGACGGAGTTTGGGCGGCATCCATTCCGGCAGATGCTCCAAACCAGATCCGGCGGCGCTTGCGGCAAAACTCCCGCCGCTTAGGATCTATCTCATTAGTTCTATCGTTCTGTGTCAACCTTCTCTGACACGAATGTCAACAATTCCGAAATCTTGCAAGAGCAGCAGCAGGGAGGACACGTTATGACCATCGAGAAAATGAATCGCGAATTCCGTTACGACGGCCTTCGCTTGGCAGATCCAAATGAACGCCTTAGTGTAGATGAAGTCAAGGTCGCGTATTCCGCCACATACCCGGAAATTACGACTGCCGTGGTCACTGGACCAGAGGCGATCGGCGACAAGCTGGTGTACCACTTCACCAAGGCCATCGGCACCAAGGGATGACCAAGACCAAGGTTCTCGCGGATCTTGAGCGGGTGATCGAGGGACGCACCGCGAAGAGCAGCGAGATCGTTCGGGAGTTCAGAACATGCCCGCAATTCCAGCAGTGCTGCCGAATCCTCGCGCAGGCACTCCAATACAGCGGCTACAGCCGAAAGAGGTCAGCAACCAAGGCGCCGGCGGGCCTTGTCTCCCCTGGCTGATCGCACGAGGACCGAGTCTGAGGGTGCCAAGGCTCGATCGAGTCGCTCTTCATCACGGGTCATTCGAGAGCGATGCGGCGGCCGCGCGCTTTGCTCGCATCCTGATCGAATTGGGCATTGCGAGCCCGCACGATTGGAACAGGTGCTCTGGCGACCCGGCGAGATTCATCGGCCGCGCGCTCGATCGCTTCGTGAGGAGCCACGGCGAAGCCGAGATCGATGGGGCCTTCGAATTGAGCGTGACATTCTCTACGGATGCGAACGAGTGGCGTGAGAGCGAAGAGGAGCCGGACGGCTCACGTTTGTTCCTTTACATGGAGGCGTATTCGTGCGGGTTCGTAAATCTTGGCCCGGCGCTCGATCTGTGCGAAAAGGATCACCCGAGGTTGGCCGTCACCTTTGCACGGCTGTTCCTCAGCAGCATGGGACGACATTTCCGCGTCTATGACGACCGCGACGCGCAGGAGCACATCTCGTACCTCGAAGAGAATTACGACCCCGTCGAGGATCGTGAGGCTCTTCGGGCGCTGCCTGATCGCAACTCGATTCTGCCGGCCTGTATGAAACGAAGACCACTCGGAGGTCGGAGTCTTAGGGCAACGCTGTCGGGGATGAGGCCCGAGAGCCGGATCGCACGGCTCCTTGGGGCAACGCTGGAGCTCGAGCGAATATCCGAAAGTGCAAGACTTCCGGAGATCCCGGAGCCCATCCGGGAGCTGTTTTACGACTGCAATCCTCCCGTTCCAGTTCTGCTCGCGATCTATCAACAGGGTGATGCCATCGAAGCCTCCTTCGACGACGAGAGTCAATCGATGCAGGAAGCGACGCCCGAGCCTTGGCCGTTGATTCCATTCGACGGTACAGATCCGAAAAGCACCCAGCAAGCGTTCGACTGTTTAGGTCGTGTCCTCGATACGCTTGCCGCCGCGCGGCGGGTGCTCGATTTGGTGCCGGGCTGGGAGCCGATTGATCGTAAGAAGGAGCGCGGATCATGACCAAGACAGCTCACTTTGGTTCGAACCGGAACTTCGGCCTCTCCAAAGCCATTCTGCTTTACTCTGACGGTCGAGAGCTCTTTGCGACCGTGCATGAGCCCAAGGACTCCCCGGACGGCGGTGCGCCCTATCTTGATTCCGGTGAGCCGGTCACGATTGACTTTCTGAAGCTTCTTGCAAAAGGACTTGGACGAAGCGTCCCCCGCGAGATTCTTCCCGCCAACGTCCTGGTTCGTACGCCGGACATGCTTGTTTGGTGGACTAAAGCGCAACGCCGAGTGATGTTTTACGCGGATTCGAGCGACGGGCGCACGCTCAACGGCAAGGTATATCCGCAGCCGGCCCTGGTGTTCAAGGTCTGCGGCTCCGAGCTCTCAGTGCGGGCTTTGGCTGAGGATAGACGCCCGAAGGCTGAGACGTCTCTGATGGTGGCACCGTATTGGAACTGCGACCGCCAGGGTGGGAGAGTCTGTCAGGGCAGCATGCGTGTACCAGGGAAACTTTGTCCCGCGGCAATGAAGGACTGGGAGAAGGCATTCTTTGATAGCGAATTCACGCACGCAGCACTCGGAGCACAGCTCACGTCGCATCCGGAAGGTTTCCTTGGCCTGTGGCGCGATCTTGCCGGAAGCCAGATGGAATTCCCCGCAAAGTTCCTGATCAAAAGCCGGGAGTCGCTGCGGAGTTTCGTCGAGGCCGAGGAGGACTAAAGTGCATACGATCGTCCCCCAGCTGTTGCGAAATACAGTGAGAGTTGCCGTGATCGGTTGCGGTGGGACGGGCAGCGCAGTGATTAGCGGCTTGCCGCATCTTCACCAGGCGCTACTGGCATACGGACACGGATCAGGACTGGCGGTCACTGTTTTTGATGGAGACCGAATATCTGCGACCAACTGCGTTCGCCAGCCGTTCTCGGCGAGTGAGATCGGGCTGTTCAAATCGGTGGTTCTGGTCAACAGGCTGAACTTGTTCTGGGGCTTAGACTGGAAGGCCGTGCCAAAACACGTGACCAAGGGTGATGAGATTACCAACAACTTCGATCTGGTCATCGGTTGCGTAGACTCGCGAGCCGCCCGAGCGGTAATTCACGAAGGGGTTACCGGCTCGTATTGTTGCATTCGGTATTGGCTCGATATTGGAAACCATGCCGACGGCGGTCAGTTCGTTCTCGGGCAGCCGCTCAACCACGTGAACAGACACAAAGCGGCGCGATTGCGAACCATCTCTGAACTCTTCCCGGATATTATCGACGGGAAGCTCGATGACGAAACGCAGCCGAGCTGTAGCGCGGCGGAGGCGCTCGAAAGGCAACATCCGTTTATCAATCAAACTCTGGCGAACCACTCGCTCGCGCTTCTGAGCCGATTGTTCCGCGAACCGGTTTCCTACCATGGCGGATTCGTGAGCCTGGCGACGGGATCGGTAGTGTCGCTTCGCGCCGATCCCGCGGTTTGGAAACGAATTCGGAAGAGAACTCTCCAGGCAGCCTGACGGGCCGTTCGCTGCTACATCACGCTCCAAGTCTTCTCAACGCCGGCCACATTGGGCAACGGCCCCGACAGCGTCCCGAAGGATTCCACAGATTCCCCAGCAATTTCTCTCTCGGCTCAACTCAGCCGGGTAAACAGATCTTTCAGTCCAAAACGCAGCTAAACAAGGAGATACAACAATGTCAGAAACCAGCACTTTAATCGGGTACGCAGGCCGGACCATCAATCGCGATGAACTGGCGCTCGTTCCCACACCGCCGGCAACGGCAACCCACCAACCTGTACCACACCATCAAATTGTCCAGGCGCTCGCAGAGACGCTTGGATTCCGTCATATCGGTGTCGTTCACGACGAGTACGCCGTATCACCGGACGGTATGAAGATGTTCGGCGTGCTCGATCTTGAGACCGAGATGCACGGCGCGCGGTTTTCAATAGGACTCCGCAATTCGCATGACAAGTCCATGCGTCTGGCGCTCACCTGTGGATATCGCGTGTTCGTTTGCTCGAACATGGCGTTCAGCGGGGACTTTACGCCCGTTCTCGCTAAGCACTCAAAATCCTTCGCGCTCGTCGATGCGATTTCGGTCGGCGTGGATCGGATGCAACGGAATTTCGAGCCGATGCGAAAGCAAGTCGAGGCATGGCGCCAGACCGAGTTAACCGATGTCACTGCGAAGATGATCATTTACGAGGCGTTCATCGAAAGCGAACTCGAAGTGCCAAAACATCTCGCCCGGCGTGTTCATGAAAACTACTTCGATCCGAGGCACGATGAATTTCGGCCGCGGACGATGTGGAGCCTCTCGAACGCATTCACGTCGGCCTTCAAAGAACTCGAACCTGTGCCGCAGTTTAGGGCCACCGCCAAGCTCGGCCAGTATCTTGATGCGCGCTTTTCGCGGACATTCTGATACCTGATCGAGTCGCGAACCGAAAACGGCTGCGCCCTTAATCTGTCGCAATCGTCAACGGAATTCATGATAGACCTGCCACATGTAAATTACCCGGTGTCACATCTAGCCCTCATGAGCAGCCGACTTCATTCTGAATCTCGCCGCCGAGACTAGACGACACCTTGTCGGGAAAACCAAGCGCGTGTGGCGGTCCTGATCCATATCTCACTTCCCATTTACAGGTGCGCCGCCATTCCTATTTACGGCTACTTCCCCAGGCCGCACTCGGAAGCTCGCTCGAAGTTCGCGGTCCAAGTTCCATGCTATAGTCGCCGTTGAGGTGGGACGTGGCGACGCGTTTGTTAACGCGGATATTCATTTTGTGTTCCGTTTTCAGCCTGTCGGTGCCCGGGCAAAAACGTATGGCAAATTCCGGCATTTGGTCCGGTATCATCATCAATAGCGGCTGCAATGCCGATGACGCTTTCGCAGAATCGGCGCAGTGCACGGAGAACCGTGGTCCTGGCGCCAAGCTGGCGTTCTATGACGATACGACGCGGCAGATTTATGCCCTAGATCCCCAGGATCAGGCCACTCGCCACTTGGGCGACAGTGTCACAGTGAAAGGCTCCCTGCAGGGCAATGTTATTCACGTCGCTTCCATCAAAATGCTCACTGGTATCGGACTGCCCGTAGGTGAAAGGGCGCCAGATTTTTCTGTTTCTGATCAATTTGGACATCAGCAAAGCCTCGGGACGCTCAAAGGGAAAAACGGCACTGTGATTCTGTTTTTCCGTTCAGCCGACTGGTGACCTTACTGCAAAGGCCAGCTGGTCGAGCTGCAAAGGGCTAAAGCGCGATTCGAGAGCCAAGGGCTCAAACTGGCGGCGATCAGCTACGACAGCGTAGAGATACTCAAGCACTTCGCGGATCGTCGCAAGATTGACTTTCCATTGCTTTCCGACCCGGATTCCAAGGCGATTCAGGCATACCAAGTACTGAACACCGAAGCTGTGGGGCAGTTCAAAGGCATGGCGAGGCCGGGGTATTTCTTCATTGACACGAAGGGAGTCATTCGAGAGAAGTTTTTCGACGCAAAATACCGGGAACGGCTCTCGGGAAATGGCGTGATCGCGAAGCTTTTCCCGGAACTGGGGGAGGAGGTAAGCGGCACCGCGGAAGCGCCTCATCTAAGAGTGGCTGTTAAACAATCTGATGGCGTTGCTGTTCCGGGGAGTCGCATTACCGTGACTGCTGAAGTCGAGCTGCTTCCCGATGTCCACGTGTACGCGCCGGGAACTAAGGGGTATAAGCCTATTAGTCTAGTGCTTGATTCCTTGCCCGAGCTGGAGCTCAAACCGCCGATTTATCCAACGCCCGAGGTGCTCTACATGCCCGCGATTCAGGAGCGGGTGCCTGTTTTCCAGGGAACCTTTCGCATCCGTCAAGACGTAAAGGTAAGTTCTACGGCGGAGTTCAGCAATTCGCTCGGGACGGAAGGGAAAACCCTGGCGATCACGGGAAAGCTGAACTATCAGGCTTGCGATAGCAAGGTCTGCTTCTTGCCGTCGTCGGTTCCGGTCCAGTGGCATCTCCAGGTCTTGCCGCTCGATCGGCAAAGAGCGCCAGAGAATATCCGTCACCGGTGAACTTTTGACCTGGCCGGACGGCTTATTCGGCAGTCGGCAGTGGTTCGAGAATTAGTTCAGTGCTGATTTGAATGGCAGCCTTCAGGCTGCGGTATATCGGACAATGATCGGCGAAGAAGCCGTGCACGCGTTGCGCGGTTTCTCGATGTGACTCTTCCGCTTTGAGCCGCAGCCGTACGTGAATTCGTCTGATCACCAGGACATTGTCCTCAAGCTCGACCTCGCCCACGGCCTCAGAGATCAAACGCTCGTTGGATGCATCGATTTGACGCGCTTCCAGCGCGCCTCCGAAGGTTCCCGTAAGTCAACCGGCGGTTGCCGCGACAACGTAGTCTAGCGTGGTGGCATGAGGTTCCAGGACGTTGGGTGGAACTTTATAATGTTCAGCCACCGCGCCGTGAACTCCGAAGATCACCGGCTGCGACTCGGCGGGCAGATAAGCTCTGCGGATGGGGCCCTTCACGCGTTCAATTCGAACGTTGGAACGATATACGACTTCAGACATCGGGGCTCCGCCGGACTGATGTAGTGTATCGTGATTATTCCTCGACGAGCAAGCTTCACTCGGGGTTAACTGCCGTACAGGAAGCCGCCGCGCGGATGCCTGGCATTCCACAGTTACGGAAGCCGAACTGATTGCACCCTGAGGTTTCCTGAATCCCGGTTATCCCAATACAGTTCAGACAACAAGGCAAATCATTGCGGCCATCGAACACCGACCGGCGCACCGCACCATCGCGCCGGACCGAGAGACCTGTCTTGTTGCTGGAGTTCTCCCGGGGATTCTCGCGCGTCTCCAGGGCTATGGACCGGCCGACCGGCGGCGGGTGTTGAATGACCTTTCATTTCGCCACGGCGCGGAAACACGGAATGGCGGTCCTTACGCGCAACACCGATGACTTCGACTTTTTACAGCAGTTGGACCCGTCGGGAAGAGTTGTATTCTACGAGCATCATTGACAATGGATCGAGCCCCAGACAGTCGCTCGGGCGCGATGATGAAACGCTCGGGCTACCCCTCAATTCTCTAGCGGCCCGCGAGCAGGCCACCGTGGTTACACGGCGGTAAATTGTCCTTTGTTGGCATCCCATTCCTCGACGACGGTTACCTCGGGTTCTCCGTAGACGCAAATCTGAACCGCATCGCCTGGATAGTCGAGTTCATCGTGGTCCTGTGTGAGTCCTTCGAAGAAGTATCCGTGAAAATCGAGGCCTCGCGTTTCCGGGTCATTCGGATCCACACTGTATGCCACGAAACACAGATCAGCGATGGATCTTGTCGAGATGGTCGCACGCGCTTGACAGTTGCTCCATCCCGGCAAGATCTGCAACCGCTGTCGCGTTTCCTCCGGCGTGTCCCACTTCTGGTACGCGCACCAATGCGCACGCGGCGTACTCCGTAAGACAGGTGTACTCGGCTTCGGTCGCGTAGGTAATCTGCCGGTAGACTTGATGTGCGCAACGGCGTCGCTTCGGCTATCCAACACTCGATAGACGAGAGGCCGAATGGTTTCGATGCCGATAATTGGGAAGAGTGGAAATGAAGGCAGCGCGGGAATGATCGTCACCGGAAATTCCGCCGCAAACTGCTCGTACGATCCAAGAGTCCGAGCAACGTGACTCAAGCTTGACCCGAGAGCGGCCCTTCCCTCGGCTCGATCAGTTTCGAATGTTCGGGCGAGGTCGCCAATTCGACTGTTTCCAAATCGATCGACAAACCGGCTTCCGACGATGAGGAAGCCTTCGTATTCCAGCCTGGAAAGGTTCCGCCGGAGAAGCCCCTGGAGGATTCGAAGCTGCTCGTCGTGAACCGGATCTTCTTCCATCAGAACCTCCCTGCAACGACGCCAGGGCTTCCTAGAGAACGCTCAACTGCGACCCATTTTGGGGGCCTGGCCTGCAGGTCTCCTGCTGAGTTTACCGCCTCCCTCCAGCGTTGCAAGATCGGGCGTCCCCCCGCGTCAAAAGTGTCGGATCTGGCCTGCTCAGAGCACAACGTGATATCAACTTGGGGGCAGCGATCTTGCCGGGCAACCCCGGCATCTCGCTGGTCCACCTGAGGAAGGCGCAGGGATACCAGATGGCTAACGTGCGGCCTGCCACTTCGCGTTGAGAGCGGTGCAGTGAAGAGCGTGACCTTCTCTACCGTCATCTTCTTCGCTGAAGCACGAGGTAAAACAATGAGGGAAAGCAAGGAAACCAAGGAATCGGTCGAATGTGCAGGGATAAACGGACCTCTTCGATGGATCAGGTTTGAACGCTATAACCGCTATCACGCAGTCTTCATCAGCCACTGGGGATTGTATTGGACTTATTGTGGGCGCTCGATAAGGCCCCAGGGAGTCCGCGATGAGAAGATCGACCCTTCGGCACGGTGCGGATGCTGTCGGTCACGGGTTAAGAGACCGTACCTCATCCCGGCGAGGATTGCCAAGTTGGAGGGGCAGGAGATCGGCCCGACATCGGCTCCGCCTTATCCGCCTGAATGACCTGATCCGGAGAAGTGAGCGATGACCGAGTGCTAAAACCACGGAGGTGATACTTGCCTAGAACTCGATCCTTGAGAGCAGGGGCAGCAGCCCAATTGAGTCTCATTTTCGCCCAAGACGAGGACACGCCTAGCCTCGATCTGAACGATAGAGAAGAAATCAGCGACTCTACTTCGGGGCTCACTCTCGTTTCCAGCAAAGCATCGTCTGCCACTGAATATCCGGAGCACAACAGCCTTTCGGATGGACAGGTAGGCGGATGTGCCGCCCTAGCCGGCGAAGAAGCAGGAAACCGTATCAATGAGACTCATGACGATGTCGAATGCTCCGGCCCGCTTCTAATTGCACAGAGGCCGGTCCTCTCTGTTCCTTTCCGGCGGCGCCAAGTGCGTCGGGGATGCGAGCGCGACTTTCGAATTCGAGACGTTCACCAGGTAGGGTCCGGCAGTCTCCGGGAAAAGGTACGAGCCAATCTTGATGCTATCCGTATTCTCAAAATGACCGAGCTGGAGAGACGCGAGGCCACTCGCGAAGAACAAGAACAGTTGGTCCGATACTGCGGGTGGGGCGCCATGCCGCAGATATTTGAAGAGACGCTAACCAGCGAGTGGAAGCATGAAGCCCAAGAACTCCAAGAAATCCTGCCCCCCGCGGAACTCGCGTCGGCGCGCGCTTCAACGCCGAATGCGCATTACACCTCCCCAGAGGTGATTCGCTTTATGTGGAGCAGCGTTCAGCGCATCGGGGTCAGGGAGGGCGCGGAGATACTTGAGCCCTCTTGCGGCATTGGTCATTTCTTCGGATTCATGCCGGAGAGTCTCCAGCCAAATGCTAGCCGAACGGGCGTCGAGTTGGACACCATCAGTGCCCGCATTGCGTCGAAGCTGTATCCGGACTCAGCGATCATAGAAGGCGCTTTCGAACGCTCCAATTTGCCTAACAACTTCTATGACCTCGTCATCGGGAATGTGCCCTTCGGCAACGTCCCCATCCACGACCCGGCCTATCGGCGCCAGCCTGCTCTCACGCGCTCTCTTCACGACTACTTTCTGGTCAAATCGCTCGACAAAACACGTCCAGGTGGAATCGTGGCGCTGATCACTAGTGCCTATACGCTAGACAAGCGTGATGACTCCGTTCGCCGCCACTTGGCGCAACGCGCGCGCCTTCTTGCAGCATATCGCCTACCTAATACCGCATTCCTAGCGAATGCCGGAACGAAGGTAACGGCCGATATCCTGTTCCTGCACAAGAGATAAACCCTCTTCAAAACGGAGGTAATTCAATGTCGGAGCTGACTTCCGAGCGCTGGGAGAAAACTGTCCCTGTCCCCACATCAGCGGGGGAAGCGCAAATCAATGAGTATTACGCCAGGCGGAGCGACCAGATGCTGGGCCAGCTGACGCTTGTGCATGGCCAATATCGACGGGATGAACCCGCAGTGGTCGGCGTTCTCACGGCCGCGGTTTTCGAGCGGGCTCTGGAACGCATTCCAGAGGCGGTGTACCAACCTCGCAGTGAACCTGACGCGGTCGCACCTGAAGTCGTCGATTGGTTTGGGGTAAAGGACTTTGCTTACGCGGAGCTGGAGGGGCGCCTTGTGCGTCGAGTCGGCGCCGCGTGGGAAGAGGTATCGGTGTCGCCTTCAGTGGCGCGCTGCGTTCGAGGGATGATGCGCATCCGGGATGCCGTTCGCGAGGTGTTTCGTACCCAGCTTGAAGAAAGATCCGAGCATGAGATCCTCGCGGCACGGCAGCGACTGAATCGCAGCTACGACGACTTCGTGGCCTGGTTCGGGCCACTGTCGTCGAAGGAAAATACCAAGGCATTCGCGGGCGACCCTGATCTGCCGCTATTGTTGTCACTCGAGAATTACGATCCCGAAACCGAACGAGCTTCCAAAACAGCGGTCTTTGATCGGCGCACGATCGAGCGCCGTCGGCGTGTGACGCACGTCGATTCCGCGGCTGAGGCGCTCCTGGTCTCGCTGAATGAGACGGGGCGGATTTCTTGGCCGCGTATGGAAGAGGTCACCGGTCGAGACCGCTCAGAACTCGAAGAAGAGCTGGGTCCCCTGGTCTACCTGAACCCAGACGGCGGCGTTCATGAAACCGCAGAAGCATATCTCAGTGGCAACGTCCGGTCGAAGTTGGCGATCGCTGAAGCGGCCGTTCGGATTGATCCCAGGTTCCAACGCAATGTGGAGGCGTTGCGTCCTATATTGCCCAGAGATATCGAGCCTGCCGACATTGAAGCCTCCATGGGCGCGCCTTGGATCCCCGAGACCGACGTGCGGGACTTTGTGGTGCAGTTGCTCGGCGCACCTCCAGATGCTGTCTGTGTATCGCACGCGGAGGCCATCGCCACATGGACGGTGACGCCAACCTATCAGGCGAAAGTCCTGGTAAGCAATGCCAGCACCTTCGGAACAGCACGATTCCTGTGTACCGAGCTCGTCGAGACGGGACTCAATGGACGCACGCCCACCTGCTATGACGAACTTCCAGACGGCAGCCACACAGTCAATGAAGCCGAGACCCTGGCGGCACGAGAACGATTGCGACAGTTGAAGGACCGGTTTCGCGAGTGGATCTGGTCAGATGCAGATCGGGCCGAGCGCCTCGCCCGGGAATATAACTGGCGCTACAACAACATTCGCCTTCGCACCTACGACGGATCCCACCTGAGTCTGTCTGGGATGGCGCGGGTTCACTTGCGGTGCGGGGATCTGGACCCTCATCAGAAGAACGCCATTTGGCGAATTCTCCAAGATGGAACGGCGCTTCTCTGGCATGTCGTGGGTGCCGGCAAGTCTTGGACTATGGCGGGAGCCGCGATGGAGTTGCGGCGGCTCGGTCTCGCGCGAAAACCGATGTTCGTCGTCCCAAACCACCTGGTGGATCAATGGGGCGCGGAGTTCCTGAAGCTTTATCCGCAGGCGAATCTATTTATCGCGGGCAAGCACCATTTCGTCAAGGAACATCGCAAACGGGCTATGGCGCGGATCGCGACCAACGAATTCGACGCCGTGATTGTCTCTCACCGGTCGTTTGAATGCATTCCGGCATCTGATGAGTTCTTTAAGACTTTCGTAAATGAACAGCTTGACGAGTTGGAACAGCTTCGCGGGATCGCCCAAGACAAGGGGTCGGATGGGCGGATGGTGAAGGAGCTTGAAAAGGCTAAGCGGCGGCTCGAAGCGCGGATGCAGAAGCGCGCCAGGCGCGAAGCCAAGGATGACGTTCTGACGTTTGAGGAGCTTGGCATCGATATGCTCTTCGTCGATGAATCCGACCTATTCAAGAACTTGTTCTTCCAGACTCGGAAAACTAGAATTGCGGGACTTCCCAATGTGGACAGCTATCGGGCCTTCGACATGTATTTGAAGTGCCGGTACTTGCGGGAGAGGTATCGCGGCCGAGGTGTGGTTTTCGCGACTGCTACGGCCATCTCGAACACGATTGCTGAGATGTTTACGCTTCTCCGCTATCTGGCGCTCGAATTATTGGAGGCGCAAGGCACGGATCAATTCGATGCCTGGGCCGCAAACTACGCCAGAGAAGTCACCTCTCTTGAGTTGGCGCCCGATGGAAGTGGTTATCGAATGAACACGCGGTTCTCATTGTTCGTGAACCTGCCGGAGCTGATGCTGCTACTCCGGAGCGTCGCAGACATTCAAACCGCCGACATGCTGAACCTGCCGAGGCCGTCACTGGCCACCGGGAAGCCGATCGGAATCGCGGCACCGGCGAGTCCGGAGCTGAAAGCGTTTGTCCAAACGCTGATCAAGCGGGCGGAACTTCTGCGGACGGCGCATATCGACCCCCGCGAAGACAACATGCTCAAGATCACCTCCGAAGGGCGCAAGGCAGCGCTCGACATGCGACTGATAGACCCTCACATCAAGCCTGAACCCGATAATAAGGTCGCAAGGGCGGTCGACCACACCTTCCGAACGTGGAAAGAAACCAGTTCCAGACGGTCCACGCAGTTGCTGTTTGTCGATCTTTCCACTCCCAACCCCAAGCGGTTTAACGTTTACGACGACATACGCTCTCAGCTGATCGCCAAGGGAGTGCCAGAAAGAGAAATCGCCTTCATCCATGATGCGAAAACGGACCATGCCAAGAAGAAGCTCTACGATGCCGTCAATGCCGGCCGTATCCGCATCCTTCTCGGATCGACCGAGAAGTTAGGCGCGGGTACAAACGTACAACAGCGTCTCATTGCCGTGCATCATTTGGATGCGCCGTGGAGACCACGGGACATCGAGCAACGGGACGGCAGGATTCTCAGGCAGGGTAACAATAATGACCAAGTCTGGATTTACCGCTATGTGACCGAGGAGAGTTTCGACGCCTACATCTGGCAGGCACTCGAGACGAAGGCGCGCTTCATCAATCAAGTGATGTGCGGCGACATCTCCGTCCGCACAGCCGAGGATTTGGAAACCGCGGCTCTCACCTACGCCGAAATCAAGGCGATCGCTTCCGGCAATCCCGCAGTGATCGAGAAGATCAAGGTCGACACTGAAGTCCGGCGGCTCGCCCAACTGCGCGCTATCTGGGAGCGGGAATTGGCGTCCGTCCGGTGGTGGACCTCGGATGTGTCGTCTCGCTTAGAGGAACGCCGTTCGCGGATCGCAAGTCTCGAGGCGGATATCATTCGACGGGATAGCGAACCAGACAATTGCTTTCGCATCCTAGCAGGCTGATGAATTAGTTATTCGGCGAAGCTTTTTGCCTCTCGCCAACGGTCTTGTCATGAGCATTTACGTGGAGATTGTGTGCCTGAATTGGCGACTTTCCGTCGTCCAGACACACTTCTCCCCGAACTTACGCGGAGAGAACCACCGTAAGGTTCCGCATCCGCACCAGATTGTAGGCGGCGGCCGCGAAGGTGAATACCCAACCAACTTTGAAGACGCCGCGATGTCGGGTCTTGCGCAGCATTCCTACCGTCTTTAACCACCCAAATACTTCTTCGATCCGTTTTCGCTTGCGCTGGCTCACCTGGTATCCAGCGTGCCGTGTCGTGCGCCCGTCAATGGCACTGCCGCCTTGCCGATTGATATTCTGCGACACGTGCGGCGTCACGTTCCGGCCACGCATCTCTTGCACGAAGCCTCGCGTGTCATAGCCTTTGTCGGCTCCCACCGTCACGCGCTGGTCGCCCTCGATCCGCCCCGCCATTTCCAGCGCTGCGTCGCGCTCGGCCTTTCCGCTGCACAGCACCAGTTCGGTATCCACCACCAGTCCGTTGCGGTTCTCGATCAGCACGTTGCCGCAGTAGGCCAGCTTCGACTCGTGACCGCCGCTTTTTCTTGCCAGCCTGGCTTCCGGGTCGGTCGTCGATTGATGCGTGTCGTTGCGGCGCTCCTCGCCATGAAAATCAATAGTCGGATTACCCGGGTCCTCCGGTGGTAGCGTGGGGCCTTGATCTTTGCGTTGAAAACTCTTCTGACTCGCCCAGGCTTCTATCAGCGTGCCGTCCACGCTGAAATGCTCATCCGACAACAGGTCGTTGGCACGCGCCTGTTTCAATACCTGCGCGAAGAACTTCTCGGCGATGTCACCATTCAGCAGCCGGTCGCGATTCTTGCTGAACACGCTGGGCACCCACACTGGCTCGTCCATGTTCAGACCCACGAACCAGCGGAACAGCAGATTGTATTCCAGTTGTTCCATGAGCATCCGCTCGCTGCGAATCGTATACAACACTTGCAGTAGCAGTGCGCGCAAGAGCTTTTCCGGCGCGATCGAGGGACGACCCCAATCGATGTATAGTTGCCCGAACGATCGGGACAGTCCTTTCAAGACCGCATCCACCATGCTTCGGATCGGCCGCAAGGGATGATTCGCGGGAATACGCTCCTCCGGCGACACGTAACTGAACATCGCGCTTTGCTGGGTGTCTTTTCCTCGCATAGGCTAAAACATAATGACGTTGTTTTGTCTTCCTTGGTCACACCCCATCCCAATTACTTTTTCACCATCCTGCTAGTGGGATCTGGGATGTTTGACGGGCGAGAGTCCCGTAAAGACGCGGCGACCGCTCTCACGTCGGCCATTCTCTCCGCAAGTACTGGCCGAGCCCGATGTCAATGCGGCGCGTATCGGGGCTTTGCAATCTGGACCAGGCCCAACACATCGAGCTCGGCGGACAACCCCACCGTTCCCTTCTCCCTTGAGGGCCAGTGGACGTATACGGCTCACGCGAATCCAGAGAATCCCATTGGGACTCTCCTGAGCATCGAACATGTGCTGGCGAACATCGAGCGTCACCTAGCGACCGCACGCGCGGAGCTAGTTGCCGCAGAGAGGGACCTCCAGGATTACGGTGCGCAGTTGGGCCGGCCTTTCGAGCAGGAAGAGAAGTTCCAGAAGTTGCTCCTGCGCCAGAGGGAACTCGCCGAGGAACTTGACCTGAACAAGTCGGACCAGCAAACTGCCGGGCAAGCGGCCGAGGCTGTGTCGCCAGTCGAAGCCGAATGAAGCTGTCTCGGCGAATACGATTCGTGCTCTTGGGACCCCTGCTGGATAGCTCGTCATGGAACGCGGGCAATTACTAATCGCGTACCGACCCGCTAACAACTTAACTCACGAAACGACACCGTCCCGAACTCGCCTTGAGAAGCTTCCGCCCTCAGGCCCAGGACTGGAATCCGTTTGTAAACAGCTTGCCCTTTGGCCCGTCAATCGCACCGCGTCCGAACTAAATGAGGAATCCACGAGGACGGTGGTCGGTTACTTTGACCGTTCCTGAACGTTTTCAATGAGCGCTAGAAGCCCGGACTTCGCATCCGTTGGATGTTGGTCAATGATTCTCCAAGCTTCAATCTGAGAAATACCGCATTGCTCAGCGACTTCAAACAATTGCTCAATCCGAGCTACGCCGACAAGATAACTCGCGCGCCTCGCTTTGTCCTCCGTCTCTTGAAGGATCAAGTCAAGTTCCTTTTGGTAGCGTACGGCGTCCCGCATGTTTTGTTATTTTACGCCGCTCTTTCTAGTCCCCGCACCGGCAGCCATCAGGACGAATGCGGCAGCTGTCAGTGTGGATGCCAACTGTTTGACGCAGACCTGTGTGGATCGGTTGATCTGGGGCAAGAAAAGGAAAGCGAGCAGTGAGTTACTTTAACTTAGAGTTCAACCGCGAACTGGCGACGTCGCTAGTCCATTGTCTCAATCGGCCCTACAAAGGCGCTCGGAAATTCTCGGCAACAGCACCGGATGCGCAGGGCACACTGATCGTGTGGGCGCGCAGTCCGCAAGAGTGCAGGGAGCACCTTATCAATGCGCTGTTCGATTTGATCTTCGCGCGCAACCGCGTTGGCGCTGCTGTATGCAATCCGGTCTGCAAATTCTGCGGAGGAAGAACACAAAGCCGGGGACGCAACAGTTCCGGCACCCGGTGCTGGAGGTGCATGAATCCAGGTTGCCGGCGGAGCTTTGTTATTGATCGGAACTTTCGCGGTGGGATTCAACACCCAACACAGTCCCGAAAACCAGAGTTCCACCGCCTGGTGTTCGTCGAAGGAAAGACGATTCGGGAGGCCTGCAACGCTCTCGGCATCTCGATGAGCGCGGGCGATAGCTGGTATCAAAAAATGGTCGCGGTCAGGAAACGAAGCGACCACAGATGCCCTTGCGGTAAGGAACTACGGCACCGAGGGTCGTGTTGGTTTCGGCAGAGCTACAAGATGCAAAATGGCGGAGCTGCTGAGAAGAAGAATCAAACGGGATCGAGAAATCGGTCCTGCTCGGAGCCGGAAGAAGACTACTGATTAAGCTCGGTCGCGATGGTTGATCATATGCTTAGAGACCTAATAACGCGCCGGGCTGCGGCCGATCTCGCTTGGGTCGATTCATCGGCCGGATGGAGAGGTCGGGCGGAAGAACGGCGCCGCGAAGTTTTAGCAAGCAGAAAGAAGGGCGGCGCTAGAACGTTGCAATGCACGAGAGCACGAAGTTGTAGACAGCGTGCATGACGGCTGCCGCGGCCGTGGATCCAGACTGTACCCGCATCCACCCGAACGTGACGCCCGTCAGAACCGTTGCGTAGAATCTGATCCCGGTCCTGTCAGTGTGAGCGAGAGCGAAACAAGCAGCCACGAGCAAGACCGTTGTAATGCTGGCGGCCGAATTGGAAGCGCCACTGCGGCCGAGGAGTTCGAAGACCGCCCAAAATAGGAGGCCTCGAAAGAGCATCTCCTCTATGATTGCGCCAGATGAGCTCGCGAGCAGCAATACATTGGCCGGTGGAACGCCACCCAGAGACAGATGAAACAGTCGGGCAATGACCCATACGGTAGCGCTCGCCGCCCCGCCTGCAAGGACGCCATAGAGCCAAAACCCTTTACGCGGGGGCACCCAGCCTAGACGTCGCAGCCAAGGCGTCGTGCCAAGAACACGATATGCGTAGGCCAGGAGGACGAATGTGAGCAGGAGGGCCAGTCCGAGGGTCGTCGGTTTCACGGCGACTGTCGAAACTTGCCACACGAACAGCAAGAACACGGGCAGGAAGAGCTCCGGGTTGCTGACAGCAGTGTCATGGAGCAGACCGGGGAAACGGACAAGGGCACCGTCCAGTTTAGAATCAAAGCGCTGCTTTGCGATTTGTCTGCTCACACGAAGTTCTCTCCGCAAACCGTACGGAAACCGCACGACCGGCATTTTCCAGGCCGATTATGGTCGATGTGAAGTTCCTCGCCGTGCGTGGCCGCGCGCATCTCAACGAGAAGCGCAAGCAAACTTGCGCGAAGCGACGGAGTGAAGTTGACCTGAATGCTGCGGTCCTCGTAGTTGACCAGTCCGTGTGGGACATGGGCGCCGAAAACGTCTTCCACGAGCAAGCAGTAAGCCGCGAGCTGGAAGATGTGGCCCTCGTAAGGGCTCCGGAAGCGGGAGCCAGGCAGGACTTCACCTCAATTGGAGCAATTCCCTCTGCGAGGCGAACCAGGTAGTCGGGCTTGCCGATGAGACCGTAACGCAGGGATGTCAGGGATTCCGATTGCGGAAAGGAGCTGCCGACGTCAGCGTAAAGGATGTTGCGGACGGGCAAACCGGTGCGTGCCAACAGGCGGCGTCCTATGAGCCACGCCACAACCGCGGCGATGAGAGTGAATGGGACGATTAGGAAAACCATTCGTGAGCTGCTCCCTCAACGAACGTGCGTCCAGAACAAATAGGCGGCACCAAGCAGTAATAGGAACAGAAGAGCGTAAGTTGCCATGCTCATCATCGCTCTGGCCCGCTTCACGGTATGGGCGTGCAGCTCGTGGTATTGGATGCCGGCGCTCCTCTTCTCGACCTGAACGAGGCTCGGCCGGACGTCTTGATTGCTCAAATACCAGGATCTTCGGCAGAAGCACCAATCTGCGATTTCAGAAGCGCGAATGAGATCACGATGAGACATACGGTGCTACGGCGCTACTAGGTTCGTTCATGCAGAACGATTCGATCCGGTGGACACGTGCGTCGAGCACGGGTTCCGGCCGACATGTTTTGCCAACACCACGCGACAGTTCCTTAGAGCCAGTGTATCCCTAAGAACGAGTATGAACGAGGGCAATTGATAATTCTCACTGATGCTGTTCAGCGAAATGCCGACTGAGGCTAGTAGGTAGCTCGACCCTAGCGCGTTTCTCGTTCCTAATCCCGTTTGGGTGCTCAGCATCGGCTTTCTCCGAGTCGCGCGTATTTCGACCCGAGCACTCACGAGCGGGTTGAAGCGTCGCATGAAGTTATGCCCGAAATTGCCGTCGCAAGGGCGCGATGCGCGCTATCCTAAGGTCGAGCACGTGTGTGGCTGGGAAACGCGTAAAAGAACGAGAGTCTTCGAGGAACGCCTTCCGTGGCGGAGTAGGTACGATCTTCTGCGACGAAGCTGGCTTCACTGGGAACAACCTACTCGACCGAGAACAGGAAGTGTTTGTGTATGTTGGTCTTGCGATTACCCCAGAACGCGCTAAGGCAGTAGTGGATCAGACGATCCGTGATTTTCAACTCCAGGGTGTCGAGCTAAAGGGCAGCCGTCTTTTGAAAACGGACGCCGGCCGGGCAGCAGTGACCAGAATACTGGATCTGTGCATCGCTGATATGCGGATCGTGTACCACTGGAAGAGGTACGCGCTCGCTTGCAAATTCTTCGAGTACATTTTTGAGCCTGCAGTCGCTGATCAGAATTCAATCTATTACGCCGCAGGTTTTCATCGGTTTATTAGCACGTTCCTTTTCATGTGTTTTCGCGCACAAGATAGAGTTGCGGAAGACCTCTTTCAGGACTTTTCAACATGGGTTAGGGAGGGCAGCACTCAGGCGCTTCAACGGATCTTACCGTCTGGAAGCCTACTTGTTCAACATAAGACGAATCCACTCGACGCTATCTCTACGTTTGCGATGCTTCACGAGAACACAATTCGTGAGGAACTTCGCCCGTACCACCAGAATCCGACAACGCCAAACTGGATTCTGGACCTAACAACGACATCCATCTTCAGTGTGAGTTTTCGGCAACGCTGCGTAGTGGAGGCGGAAACTGGGCCCAAGGCGGGTTATTTCGGGTTCTTACTGGCGGGCTTGACTCTGAGGAACAGCTTGTCCCATTTGTGATGCTTGCCGGATGGCGACGGACGTCCTCCTGGGAAGGTCTGATCGAGTAGCTGAGCGTCGGAGATGAGGGCTGTCTCCATCCATCGCCAGTTGGGGAGCGAGCTGGCGCTGGAACCGGCGATCTGCCAGGTCAACAGCTTGATGACGCCGTTGTGCTCTCCGTAGTCGTGCGGTTCCACGATTCGTTCTCTGTTGCGGTAACGGAGCCGAAGCAGTCTGGTTTGCTCGATGGCGGTTCGCAGCAGTTGATCGAGCTTCGGATCGGGTGTTGGCAAGGCAGAAGCCCCTCAAACCAGTGTGCACCGCTCAGGACAGAGGTATTTCTGCCGGCTATAGGTCAGGCCAGAATGCGGCGCACAGATGTCCGTCCGATGTTCAACCGCCGGGCGATTTCGGCTTTGGGGACACCGGCGCGGTGCAGTTTCCGGATCTCGGAGGCATGCAGTCCTGCCGTCATCGGTCGGCCCAACCGCCGACCGCTCTGCCGTGCGTGAGCTAATCCGGCGCGCACCCGCTCGCGCAGAATCTCACGTTCGAACTCGGCGAAGACCGCCAGTAATGCGGCCATGGCTCGCCCGGAAGGCGTCGTCAGATCCAGCGCTTCCGTCAGCGAGACGAAACCCACTCCGAGATGCTCCAGTTCCTGGAGTGTAGCGAGCAGATCCGCCACCGACCGCCCCCACCGATCCAATCGCCACACCAGCACGACATCGATCTCGCGGCGGCGAGCAGCGTCCAGCAACTTTTCCCGCAGTTGTCGTTGCGTAGCGCCGGAACCGACCTCCTTCACTTGCAGAGCAATGGTCCAGCCCCGCCGGGCGGCGTACTCGCGCAGGGCGCGGATCTGCAAGGGGATGGTGTGTTGGTCGAAAGTGGAAACGCGGGCGTAGAGGCCAACGCGAAACATTTTCGAATGTTTCCGTCGCTGGCCAAAAACCCTGGGCGAGGGTGCCTTCTCAGAGGCCTGTTTGGCGGCCATTTCCGAGTGTCTCTCCCGCATGGCCGTATACTATCCTTTCCGGCCATCCAGGATTTATGATAAACCAACCCCCGCCAGTGTGGCAGCGTAATTCCACGGCATCCAAGCCGATGGGTTGGATGTCAGTTCCGCGGGATGTTTCTGCAACTCAGCAAGGTAGTGGAATGGATTGGCGTCGGCCAGTTCACAGGTGTGGATCAGACTCATGAACAAGTCTCCGGCTTCGGCGCCGTGCAGCGTGCGATAGAACAGCGCATTCTTGCGATGCAGCACCGCACGTTTCAGCGCACGTTCGCAAACGTTGTTATCGAGAGGCGCGCCGGCTTCGCGCAGAAACGCCGTCAGCCCTTTCCAGTGGCGCAGCAGATACGTGATGGCTTTGCCCAGGCCTGAGTTTGGTTCCACTTGCTTCAGTGCAAACTGCGCTGTCAGCCACTGGTGCAGTTGCTGCATCACCGGTCCACATGCTGCTGATGAAACCGTAGACGCTCCGCTGGCGAAAGCTTTCCCGCGCGCGCCTCCGCATCATATCTATATACGTCGCCCAGCGTCTCCAGAACATAGCGGCACTGTTCCGGAAAGTTCGCGGCCACTTCGACGAACTGGCGACGCCCATGCGCCAGGCAGTTGGCCAGCAGGATCTCGGCGCCATCGCTTAGTTTCGGCGTGTTGCGCGACAACGCATCACACATCTGAATGGGCGCGCCAAGCTCGCTCGCGCGATGCCGCAACACATCGCGCAGATTTTCCCCAGCATGCTGACGCCCGGTAAAGTACAGCGCGATCTTTTGCCCTTGCTGGGTGGACACGATGCCGGACGTAAACACACCGGTGCGATCATCGGACGGCTCGCGCGCCAGACGCAGCACGCGCATGCTGGTGTCGTCGTTGTGCAGCACTTCGCCTTGCGCCGCTTGCCGGATGAGTTCGTCACGCGCGGCTTTGATCAGCTCCGCCGCTTCTTCCACGATCTCCCACTGCGTGGAAGCCGGCAACGGGATCCCCAGTAAATGTTCCAGTTTTTCCAAACGATAAAACGGCATTCCGCTGCCGTACTTCAGCAGTGCGATCATGGCCGCCGTGGTCTCGTCGTACTTTTCAGGTCCCACGCCTTCCGGCTCTTCGGCCGTGAACACTTCGCCGCACAGGTTGCAGCGCAGCCGGTCGAGTTCATACACGGTTGCGGCCAGCGGCGCTTGTCCCACGATTCTCACCAGAGTCCGAGGTTCTTTCTGTGCGTAAACTTTGCCTTTTTCACAGCCCGGACAGGCGTCGCCGGCGTGTAGCTCCGGATGCGGCACGGCAACTTTCTGCGCGCCAGTGTAGGACGAAGCTCCGTTGCGCCCGTGGCCTGGCGTTTTGTCAGATGGCGGCTCCGAATCATTTTCTGGCGTCGACGTTTCTGGCTGTTGCAAAACGGTCTTGGTCTTTTCTGTCGTGCGTGGCTTGGCAAGCATCCCGGCCAGCGCATGCAGCGCGCTCTTGAGCTTTTCGCTTTCCAACTCGCTCAGCGGCACCTGCGTGCCGCGCTCGATGATCTGGTCCAGCTCTTCCAGATTTACATCCACCCGCGCCCGTTTCATCCTTGAAGAATCTCCCGGAACTTGCGATGAAGGGGCAATCCTAGCATCTGTTTCGCCGGCCGTGTCTGCTCGACGGTCGGCGCGCGATGTCCGCGCCCCGCCGTCGTGCCGATTATCTGCCAGTTGGCCGCGCGATAACACGTCCCACGAAAACGCGAGGTGTCCACGAAGGTTTCCAACCAATAAATAGGATGCGCGTAGAGCCGTTGCCAGTCGTTCGGAACAAGCTTTGCCATGCGGCCCAGAAGGTGCGAAGCCAGATGGTTCACTCTCACCCACGGCAGAATCAGAAAGCGCGTGTTGTATGCCAGCAAGTGCACGTTGCGCTCGCGTGCTTGGTCGCTCCAGCCCAAGAAACGATCGCGCAGCTTGAGATGCCGCGGTGAGCTTTGCCAGGCCAGGCACGCGATGGCCTGCCCGCGTGCTTTCACCAGATACTTCAAGTGTTCGCCCACCGGCTGTTCATAGCCGAGGTAGTGATACTGCTCCATCAGGCTGTTGAACAACGGCTCTTCCGGCGAGCGGCGCACTTGCACAAACTCCAGTGGGGTGATCCTGCCCAGAGGTCCGCAAACCGCACGCTTGTCGGGGATCACAGGCTCGGGGCGTTGCCGCTCTGCTAATCGATTCCGCACGGTGCGCCGCACCGGCGGCAACTGGATCTCTCCGGTGCGATCAAGCATCAATAATAGTCCCCGGCACACCATGTCGCGCAACGCGCCGTTGGCTTGCTTCCACTGCCAGGCTTCGCAGAGTTGCCGCGACAGTTTCCAGCGGCTTAGCTCGGGATGATCTTGAATCAGTTTCCGGATGAAGAGGATCTCTTCGCTGCTGATGTCCCGGCTCCGGTAGCGATGGGTGGCCATCTCATCGGTAGTGTGCCAGAAAGCGTTTCAGAACGCAAGTAGAAAATGACCGGCTTACACTTTACGCCACACCGGAGCGGCATCCACGTCGGGGTTGCCCGCCGCGAACAGCACCTGCGCTTGATGCACGCGCAGCGCCTTGGTAGGTTCCTGGACTCCTTGTTCTGCCACCTGTGGCCACCAGCAAAAGCGTCCTTTCGACAGACGCTTGGTCGCCAGCCAGAATCCCTGCCCGTCATAGACCAATACCTTGATCGAGGTCGCCCGGCGGCTGCGGAACACAAACAGGCAACCCGAGAACGGATCGGCATTCAGTTTGGCGCGGCACAACTCGGCCAGCGAGTCGATGCCCTTGCGGAAGTCGACAGCTTCCACCGCCACCAGAATCCGCATCTGCGGCGTAATCTGCAGCATGCCTAGGCGGCCGCAAAGGCGCGAATCAGCTCCGCCAATTCGCTGGCCTGAATGCCTTTCAACTCCAGCCGCAGCTTCGCCCCTCGCGGCGATTCCACTTCCACCAGGCAACTCGTCGCCGTGCCGGAGCCGGATGCGAGCAACTCCACGAAGGCCGGCAACGCATTCGCTCTTTGCTTCGCCTGGGACTTTCGCCGGGCTGGTTGCAATGGGGTTGGATTGAGACGCCCAGACCATTTCCGCAAGCTCGGTTTATCTACATCCAATGCCCGCGCCGTGGCATCGATCCCATCGCGCTGGACCAACTCTACCGCTGCCGCCCACAGCTCTTCCGGCAGTCGCGATCGTACCGCGTGCGTGCTTCTCCATTCGGCCCATCGCCGTCGCACCTGCTCTACATCGTCCCGATAAAGCGCCGTTTCCTGTGCCATGCTGCCGAGCCTCCCGCCCTTGGCACACCCTATCAGCTAACGGAAACTGGAGTCATGCATGCTCACCGGAAACTCACGGTGATTCCAACACGACGGCCTTACTGGATCCGTAAAAAGGGCGCGCCGCCCTCGGCTGGGCCGATTGCCCTGTCGACATGCAGGCGATCCGGCTAATTCGCGTACGTCCCCGAGGTAGGATGCAGTGTCCCCAAAATTGACGACTCGCTGTGCCACCAAGAAGGAGCACCAGCCGTGCTTTGGCCTGACTTATACCGCCTCGTCCACTTCTACGCACAGGCAAACCGGTGCTTGTCGATTCGCAGACTCTTGATTCTCGACTCCAGTGTCGTTCGCGGGATTCCGAGTTTGCCGGCCGCTCCCGCCGGACCGGAAATCCGGCCCCGGCTCTCGCC
Source organism: Bryobacterales bacterium (assembly GCA_963735145.1). GTDB lineage: Bacteria > Acidobacteriota > Terriglobia > Bryobacterales > Bryobacteraceae > Palsa-89. The sequence continues at coordinate 1,477,514 of CAVTJS010000005.1, forward strand.
TAGAGCAGCTTCAATCATTTCGCGTTCTTGATTCACGAGCGCGGTCGAAAGAGGGACTGGCTCCTTGGATGTTTCCAGCTCAATCCAGGTTTTGTCGATTGCGAAGGTCTCCCCGTTGCAAAGGATGACGGCCCTCTCCACCACGTTTTGCAACTCGCGAATGTTCCCTGGCCAATCGTAAGCTTGCAGCCATTCCAGCGTTTTTCGTTCCATGGTTCTAATGTTCCTGCCAGTGTTCCTAGAGTAACGGTCGATGAAATATTTGACCAATGCAAGAATGTCTTCAGGGCGCTCCCGCAACGGTGGAACCAGGATCGGAAAGACGTTTAGCCTATAGAATAAATCCAGCCGGAAAATCCCCGCGTCCACTGCCGCTCTCAAATTCCTATTTGTCGCCGCGATCACGCGCACGTCTATGGGGATAGGATGCGTGCCTCCCACCCGTTCAAATTCACGCTCTTGAAGAACCCGCAGCAAGGCGATTTGCGTCTCGGGGGGAATCTCGCCGATCTCGTCAAGGAAGATCGTTCCGCCATTCGCTAACTCGAAGCGGCCCAGATGCCGCTGGGTGGCGCCAGTGAAGGCGCCTTTTTCGTAACCGAAGAGCTCAGAGGCTATCAGCGAAGACGGTATCGCCGCGCAGTTCACGCGAACGAAGGGACGTTGGGAACGATGGGACCTTTTGTGAATCGCACGCGCGATCAGTTCTTTGCCAGTCCCGCTCTCACCGTGGATGAGAACTGTGGCGTTGGTTGGCGCCACTCGCGTCACATGTTCAAATACGCGATACAGCGGTTCCGAAGAGCCGACTATCTCCTCGAACATGGACCGGGAGTCGATTTCGTCATCCAAGTCGAAGGTATCTTGACACGACCGGTAACTTGAATCGGGGGCGTAGTCCGCCGCCCTTGGCTGATCTGAGACGCCGAAGAATGGTTCATTACGATGAGTGGACTGTGCTGTGCTGTTCATAGTGCTTTCCAATCAAGTGTTGCGGAGGCGCCTCTATGCGGCGTTCGCCAGGAACTCGCCACCGGCGGTTGGCATCTGTTCAGGATCGTGATCGAGGGCTTCCTGACACCGAATACAAAGAGCGGCCCATGGAATTGCGGCGAGCCGCTTCGGGTGGATTTCTTCGTCGCACTCCTCGCACTTTCCAAAGCTTTCTTGCTCGATACGAAGGAGCGCGGCACGAATATTCCGAAGTTGGTTGAATTCACGGTCGAGATTACAAACCGCGAGTGCGCGTTCCGATGCTCGCTGGATCTCGTCCAACTGGTCGGGGCTTCTCTCAATCGTGATCCCGTCGCGTTGTCGGTTAAAGTTTTCCAGTTCAGCGATTCTCTCATTCAAAATCGCTCGGAATCGGTTCGCTTCATTCTTGGTCATCGAATCCCTCCGTCTCTAACCCTGATTCTGCGCCGAGTGCCGCAAGAGAACAACACCAAATCGAGGGCCAGTCATGCCCCGAATCGTGGGAACCAAGGTTCACTCTTTAGTGGAAAAAAACGGCCGCCTACGGCTCGTGAATCAGCCGTTTTCTTCCGAAGAGCCGGGCATCAATTGACCAGGCACCAGGGCCGAGCATAGCCAGTGCAGCTCCTACTGACGCCAACAGGATTTGCGACCAGGGATCGCCTGTTCCCGAGAAAACGGACCACAGCGCAACAATCGAAAGCGCGCCACCCGCTACCGGTGTCCATAGACCAGCGCACAGTAGAACGCCGGATCCGATCTCAGTCGCTATTCTTAACAACAATATCGGCTCTGAAGAGAACCCAGTTATGGCATAGTGGACCGAGACGATCGCTGTAATCACTCGCAGGCACAACAGACCCGTTCCCGGCCAGCCGCGGGCGAACGTAGAATAAAGACGCTGCAAACCTAAGTTACCTATTTAAGGGTAGGGAGTCCGAATCGACGCCGAAACCCCCGTCAGCATGATGGATTTTCACTCTTTCGAGTGATTACAATTCGACGATTCCGCGCTTTATCGCGATGGCGACAGCGTGCGTCCGATCGTTTGCGCCCAACTTGCTAAGGATGTTCTTCACGCGGCTCTTGACCGTTTCTTCCGTAATCGAGAGCTGTGTGGCAATCTGCTTGTTGGCATTTCCCGCCGCGATAAGGCGCAGCACTTCGGTTTCCTTCGGCGTCAAGCTTTCTTCGCCGCTGTGCTCGGCAATCTGGGCTGCAATAGCAGGAGCGATCGCTCGGCGCCCTGCGTGTACTGTGCGGATGGTCTGAATCAATTCCTTATATAGAAGGCTTTTCAGCAAGTAGGCCTGAGCGCCAGCTTTGATCGCGCGTATCGCCTGGACGTCTCCAGTGTACGTCGTTAGGACAATGATTCGCGCTTCGGGGAATTCATTGCGGATGGCGATGATCGCGTCAAAACCATCGGTCTCCGGCATCTGCAAGTCCATCAGCGTGACATCGGGCCGACACTCCCGGAATTTCGCAATCGCTTCTCCCCCGTTGGTCGCTTCGCCGACGAGCTCAATATCCGGCTCGGTAAGAAGGAGCGTCGCAATGCCTGCGCGAATCAACTGATGATCGTCTACCGCCAGGACACGAATCGAAGACGGGTCACGGCTCATGAATTCGTCCCTACCTTGCTCTTAAATAGACCAAAACGGCGACGAGTGTAGCTCTGGTAAGCAGTCGAGGCAGGGACGGTCAACTCAATCTCCGTGCCGACACCGTGCTCGCTCCAGACCTCCAGCTCTCCCCCGATATGCTTCGCGCGCTCGCGCATGCCTCTCAAACCCCAGTGGCCAGGGCGCCCCTCGTGGCTTCGTCAATTCGCAACTGCCCGGGTTGTACGTCGTCTTCGCGTAGGGCGAACAGCTCACCAGGGCGCAGACCGCAGTTGATGAAAATCCGCAGAACGAGGTGTTCACGGCCGTGAGCCGTCGAAAGCAAACGCCGGACCTCGTCCTGCGTGTAAAAACGCTCGCACGGGCCGCGAAGCAGCTGAACCGGCATTTCTATTTTTCGCGCGGGGTTGTCGATAATGAGGTGTTCGTCGCGGGCATACTCAAAGGCGGCACTGAGATACGTCCGAGCTTTCTTCACGGCGGAGTAGCTGTCGCCCCGGCGGGCTAACGTATTCAGGAGATCCTGGAGCGAACCGCGAGTCAAATCGCGGACCAATCGGTCCCCAATCAGCGTAAGTATACTTGGTCGATTTTTATTCTTGCTGTTACCGGCAAACACCGAATCCAGTGTTTTGCGCGTGGCAGTGCTCCAGGTGCCTGACTTCAAACCGACGTAGCTGTCCCAGAGTTGGCGCAAAGAGAGATCGGCCGACAGAGTCGTAGGGACCTGGCTTGTAGTCCGCCTGATGAGGGTATCCAGTTTCTCTTGCGCCTGGATCTTGGTAAGCGCTTCGGCAGGGCCGAGAATCTTCTCACGCTTACAGAGTTTTTCCGATCCGTCTGGCTGCTTTACGTAAATATGCCAGCGGCCGCGCCACATTTGGCGGGTCTCGCCAACCTTCTTCAAGGACCCACGCTGGTATCGCTGTCGGGACATCTGCGTGCCGGTGTTGGGGAGTCGACCCGATTTGAAGTTGAGTTTAGCACTGTTTGTCGTCAAAGCGTCGACAAGTCCTGAGGTCCGACGGTCGAGCTTCTTGTGGCCCCAATAATGAAGATGCGGCGCTAGACTCGGCGCCTGAAGCTATCGGGCCTCTCGTCGCTGTTCAGAAAGAATCGTGGGGGTTAATCGACCTTCCTACACCGCACGTCGGTCAAGTCTTAGTTGTTCCGACTGATCGGCACCCGCCATCGCCACGTCACCCGCAGGGAATCCAAAATTATTGATCAATCTGGATGGCTATGCGCGCCGCCGGCGGGTGTGAACGACGACGCAAACACATTTGCACCTGTTCGATTTCCGATCGCATACGCAGTTGGAAGCGTTCCTGCTGAATCAACAGCGATCAGGATGGCGGTTGCGGTTACGAGTGCCGCGGACGGTCGCGAGAACCGGCCGGTTGTCCTAATCTCCTGCGCCGAGCCGCTGCGGCGGTTCAGCGTCGAAATCGACGTAGGGCTTTAGGCCGACCAGAGTATCGAGCGCTGCCCATGGACCTTAGAGACGCCAACGCTTTCGTAGAGTCGCCCACTGCGTTTCGCACCGACGAAGCCAACTGCTCCCACCTCTAGTTACGCGTATTCCCCGCGCTGGGGCAAGACCGCTGACAAAAATGCCGTAGTATTCGGCTTCCCTTAGCGTGCTTAGCGAGAACCGGTGTGAGGGCTGGACCATGGGGGACTTGGGTCCACAACCTTGCAATCTGGGCGCACCGATGGGTTGCTCAAGCCCGACTTTAGCTGTGGACGTAGGCACGGTCAAGTAGTCACTGTACGAGACGCTGTCAGGCCATCAACCGCGCACTTTGCGGAAGAACGCCCGTAAATCATCTACGAAAAGTTGTGGTTGCTCCAGGCAGGCAAAGTGGCCTCCGCGCGGCATCTGGGTATAGTGCACGAGGTTGAAATCTTGCTCCAAGAACCGCCGTGGCGGTAAGAAGATCGGCATTTCCTTAGGGAAGGCAGCGAAGCCGGTTGGAACTGTTATCTTGGCGCGCGGTGGGCTCACCTCATCTGCATTGCCGCGATAGATCCAAATCGCAGAGCCGGCCGTGTCCGTGACCAGGTAGAACATGACGTTGGTCAGCAGTTGATCCTTGGTGAATGCATGCTCGATTCCATCCGCCGAGTCGCTCCAGACTTTGAATTTTTCAACGATCCAAGCTGCCGTACCCAGAGGGCTATCCGAAAGAGCGAACGCCACGGTTTGCGGCTTGTGAGACTGTTCGCCAAAGTAATCGAGCTCGGTCTGCCGGTATGCGCCCCCGGCACGAACCCACGCGCGTTCTTCCTCGGTCTGCTGCGCCTCGGGCAAGGGCCGCGCAGTGGTGCCGCTCAAATGAATGCCGGCGAGCGATTCGGGAAATTGCGTCGCGAGCTGAATGGTAACCGCTTGTCCCCAATCACCGCCTTGCGCTCCGAACCGCTTGTAGCCCGCCACTTCCGTCATCAACTTGTGCCAGAGCCGCGCGATCGTGACCGGTCCAACCGGCTTGCCCTTCGGTTTCGAAGAGAATCCAAACCCAGGCAGCGACGGGATCACCACATCGAAAGCATCCTCGGGAGTTCCGCCAAACTTTGCCGGGTCCGTGAGTGGGCCGATGGCATCCAGGAATTCAACGACTGAGCCCGGCCAGCCGTGCGTGAGGATGATTGGAAACGGCCGAGGACCCCGTCCGCGTACATGATAGAAGTGAATATCGAGATCTTCGACGCGCGCCTTGAACTGCGGGAAGGCGTTCAGCTTCGCTTCGGACTTGCGCCAATCGAAGCGCGTGGTCCAGTAATCCGCGAGCTCCTTCATATAGTGCCAATCGACGCCGTACTGCCAAGGTTCGCCGTCGAGCTCATCGGGCCAACGAGCGTGTCGGACGCGCGTGATAATGCGGTTGATCACCACTTGCGAAATCGCGACGTGGAATGAGCGGGCTGATGAGTCTGATGCTGTGGCCATAGCGGGAAGAACGAAAGATAGAGGTAGCAAGGGCAAGAACGAGCGCCTGGACGTAAGATCTTTCGAACTCATTGCCAAAGTGTTATCGCTTTTCTGAGCGGAGACTCAGCCAATACTGAAGTGGCAAGCCCGAGTTGAATGAATTGGCGACGGCTGGCATTGTCTTACCTGGGAGTCTTTTCAGCAATGACGAAGTCCGGACCAGCGAGCGGCGAGGGCTTGAGCACCTGCACCTTGGTTAAGTCGAGTGAGCCGTCGACGATCACACCGAATGTCGGGAACATCATTTCGTCTTTGCCCTGATCGCCGAAATGCACCGCCGCATCATGGTCGGGATTGTAAGGGTTGTTCGCGGAGTTGTCATAGCGGCCCTCGATGTGAAGCCGCGTTCCTTTAGGCGCGATGATTGGTTGCACCGGGTAGTAAATGGTCTGCCAGTAAGGGTCCCAGTTGACGCGCAGTGCGGTTTCGTCGCGCCCGTCCGGGTACAGGATGTCGAACTTCATCTCCTTGGCACGATAATGCGCGTGGGCTTGCAGCCAGACAATCTCGCCATCCACTTGAAGCTCGCCTTCCTGGGCGGGTGCAATATAATTGGCTTCGTTTGGAGGAATGTTCAGGCGCAGTCCGGCGCCGACATTGAAGAATACATACTGGCGGCTGGGTCGTTCCCTGGCGATGGTAAAGCCCACTTGAGGCTGATCGATGGCCTCCTCGCCGTTGGGCTGATAGTGCATCTGGAAGACCATGTCGCTGTTGGCAGGGATCAATCGGCCGGCGTGCTGCGGACGGTAGTCGAACTCCTCCTGCCCTTTTTCATAGCAGCCTTCAAACGGTGCATTACCGGTGGCGGCGACTTGTCCCATCATCCCCGTCTCGCTGAACACGCCGTATTGCACGCCGTCCTTGTGCGGCACAAGAAAAATGCAGTAGTGGTGCGTGAGCACGGGCTTACTTCCCGGGCGCATTTCCATCGAAGTCACCCAGGTATCCTCTTTGAAGCCCATCGGCACGGTGACATACATCCACGGCATCACGCCGCTCTTCGGCACATGATACGCGACGCCCTTCACGATGTGATCTGGTCTGATCCGCCAGCCCTCTTCCGGCCATGCAATCGGGGGCGGAGCATCCTTTGAATCGCCTGCTATTGCCCCGTCGTCCACCCATTTCACAAGGGTCGTAACTTCGGCGGGCTTCAATGTTCGGTCATTACTGAAGTGGCCGTATTGCGGATCCGCGAACCACGGCGGCATCTTTTTGGTGAGGACGGCCTGCTTGATCGACTTGGCCCACGGACGCACTTCGTCGTAAGTGAGCAGGGACATCGGACCAATTTGCCCGGCGCGATGGCAATTCTGACAGTTCTTCTGCAGGATCGGAAGAACATCTTTCTGAAACGTGACCCCACTGGAGGTCACGGTGGCCGCCAATGCCGCTCCGCTTAGCATCAAAAAGCCAGCAGTCCATGATCGAATCATTTATCGCGTCCCCCCTTTTAGTTACTAAGCCGCACTCGCCAGATTTCGCCTTTGGCCGCCTCGGTCATATAAAGATCTTGGCCGCTGACAATCAAGTTGGTCAAATTCTTACCAGCGTCTTCCGGTAATTGTATTGCACCAAGCGGCCGGCCGCCGGCCGCAAAGACCAGAGCTTCACCGCTTCCAAGATTGGCGGTGATTAGGCGTCCCTTACTGTCTACTGTAATGCCGTCAGGGCCGACGCCTCCACGCGTCCTGGCGTAGACATAGGCCAATGGAAACCCGCCTTTCGCTGTCAGCGCTGGAAGAGAGAGGACACGTTTGGCAGCGAATTCCGCGACCAGGATTGTTTGGCCGCCTGCCGTGATTGCGATACCGTTCGGGAAAGCAATCTTGTCAGTCACAAGGCGCAGGGTTTTCAAGTTAGGGTCCAGGTAGAACACTCGCCCAACCGGGTTAAGCAGGTTCGATCCCCCGGGAACTGTGAAATAGATGCCACCGGCTTCGTCGATCGCCAGATCGTTCGCGCTGGCGAGTGAAGTGCCCTCATATTTGTCGGCGATGACGGTGATCTTGGAGGTCGCGGAATCAAACAAGAGGAGTCCCAGCTTGGCGTCGGTAATGAAGTGGCGGCCTTCTTTGTTGAATCGCGATCCGTTCGGTGTTCCGCCAGTGTTGCCTTTCACGAGGCACTGGCCGGCGTCAGTGACGTTGATAATCCGGCCGCCGGTCACGTCCACGACCCACAGACCGCCGGATGGATCGACGGATGCACCTTCGAGGAAGCCGCCGCACGAAGCGAATTTTTCCGGACGGCACTGGCCGCAAAATCCCGAGAGCGAATCCTGAGCGGAAGCAAGAAGCGGCGCAAGTACGAACAAGCATATCCATCTCATTTGGGCCACAACTCTACGATTAAACCGTCCGGATCGGCAAAGCGGATTGCATTCTTTGATTCCTCAGACGCAGGGAGCAATTTCGCGCCCAAAGCGGGCAGTCCGCTGGTGACCTTCGAATGGTCTAGCGTCGGAACTTTAACCGCGTAGTGATTAATGTTCGGTTTCTCTCCTCCGGCAACCTGCTTCATCGCAAGTCGCGTCTGGCCATCCGTGAAATAGACAATGCTCGATCGGCGCTCAGACTCTTGCAGGCCGAACATCTTCTCGTAGAAGGCGACCGACTGGTCCAGGTTGGACACGTGCAGCATGATGTGCTCGAACCCACCAGGCCGCACCAGCGGTTCGCCAGTGTAGAGCGAATCCATGTGTTCTATCTTCCCGGCCGCGAGACTCTCGCCGCCCTGCGCGCCGGAGATCTGGACAGCGATATCGTCGAGCGAGGAGAAGACCCCTTGGGCGTGATAGACGAGCCCTTCGGCTTTGAGACGCGCGCGCCAGGCTGCGTCGTCGAAGGGCTCGGCGTTGAAGCAGAAATGATCAATCAAAGGCTTGGTTTGACCCGCGCCGCCCAGAGTGCCGAGTTTTCCGATGGCCACACCACCGCCGCCACCTAGTTCGACGCTCCCACCCAAATTGATCATGTAGCGCAGGAACGGCTGCTTCTCACCGGTCACGTTCGTGCCGCCGAAAAGCTTGCTGTAGAACAGCGCCGATTTGGTGACATCTGGGACCGAGACGCCGCAGTGGCCGCAAATCGTTTTAATCTTGAGCGGCAGATCCAGCGGCTTCTCTGCGGGCGCTTCCTGAGCCCAGGCAATGCCACGAAACGCCGGCGTGAGCGCTAGCCCAAACGCGGCTAATGTGGAGCGTCGTGTGATTTGATGCTGAATGTTCATTTGCTCCTCACTTGTCACTCTGCAGACGATAAGCTGCGGCAGCTAACGAAGCCACATAGGCTCGGATTGCCTCCGCTTCCTCTTGCGAGATAACCGATCCGAAATTCGGCATTCCGTTTTTCTCCAACAATCCTTTTCGAACGATCGATTGAAAAGCGTCCGCGTTTTGAATCGCAGCCGATCGCCTGAGATCGGGAACAACACGGTGATTGGATCCGCCGATCCCATGGCATCCGAGGCAATATCCGCCGTAGATCTGGGCTCCATGTTGCACGGTCTCCTTACTGGCTTGGATTGACGGCGGAGTAGGAAACGCCGGCAAGGATTTCGGCAACTCAGGTAATGCGGCCGTTGCTCCCAACCTGAACACCAGAACGCGGCCCTTCTCTGGCGCGGGCTTGTCGGGGATGTTTGGGATGCCCAGGATGTAACTGGTGCCGCCGTTACCAGTCTCGATCGCGATGTATTGTTCGCCATCAATCTCGTAACTGATGGGCCCACCCTGCGACCCAGCTTGAATGTCGAAGGACCATAGTTTCTTTCCCGAGAGCGCATCGTAGGCGATCAATTCGGGCGCACCGGTGGCTTCGAGAACCAGGCCGCCGGCCGTCGTCAAGACGCCGCCATCGCCACCGAAATCGAAAGGCACGTGCCAGACTTCTTCCTGCGTCACAGGACTCCAAGCGATCAAAGAACCATTGGCGCCTTTGCGGGGAGCCGAGCCAGCCTTAGTATCCGGGGGCGGCGTCAGAAGGCCACTGGTCTGCGCAAATCCACTGGCACGCAGAAAAGCCTTGGGCTCGTAATCCGGATCAGATTTGTATCCGCCAGGGGCATCCTGAATGGGCATATAGACCAGGCGAGTTTCAGGATTAAAGGCCATGGGCTCCCAATTGTGTATGCCGCCGTTGCCCGGATGTACAAAGGCCGACGTTCCGCTTTCAAACCGCGCTTCCGGATTCTCGAGCGGCCGCCCAGTCTTGACGTCGACGCCATAGGCCCAGGCAATTGGCTGGCCGGGCGGAGTGTCCACGGCCTTTGCCATCGGCACGATGTTCTGGGCTGAAATCAGTTTTCCCGTATCGCGATCGATGACGTAGAAGAAACCGTTCTTGGGGGCCTGCATCAGAACGCGGCGATCTTTTCCATCAATCTTCCACGTCGCCAGGACCATCGACTCGATCGCGTCGCTGTCCCAGGTGTCGCCGGGCGTGCATTGATAGTGCCAGATGTAGTGGCCCGTGGCACGGTCCACTGCGACGATGGAGGCGAGGAACAAATTGTCGCCGCCGCCGGGTGAACGAACTTGCCGGTTCCACGGTGCACCATTGCCGGTGCCAAAATATATGCGGTCGAGTTCCGGGTCGTAGGTGATCGACTCCCAAACCGCTCCTCCGCCGCCTTGCCGCCACCAACGTCCGTGCCATGTCTTGGCCGCCATGGGCATCACGTTGTCCGATGCCGCGCCATCCGGACCCTTGGAAGGATCGCCGGGCACGGTGTAAAAGCGCCAAACAAGTTTGCCGGTTCGCGCGTCATAAGCGCTGATGTAGCCGCGCACGCCAAGATCGGCACCGCTATTGCCGATGAAGACCATGCCCTTGGCCGCGCGGGGTGCGCTCGTGATTACATATGGCTGGGATTTATCCACTGTCGGCGTATCCCACAGCAGGCGCCCCGTTTTTGCCTCCAGGCCAATAAGACGGCCATCAATGGAGGCGACAAATATTCGACCGTCTTCATAGGCGACGCCGCGATTGACGACGTCGCAGCAGGATTTCGCGCCTTGGACGCGGTCGGCTTTAGGGTCGAAGACCCAGAGCTCCTTGCCGGTTTTAGCATCCAGCGCGTAGACGATACTCCAGGCCGAAGTGGCATACAAAACGCCATTGACCATCAGGGGCGTTCCCTCGACACCGCGGCCGACGCGGAAATCGTAATACCAAGCCAGGCCTAGGTTGGAAACATTCGCTGTCGAGATCTGTTTGAGAGGGCTGAAGCGTTGCTCGGCGTGGTCACGTCCATAAGACGGCCATTCACCAGGGCTGGGATGGCTTGCGTCCGCCGAAGCCGAGAAAGCGTTGCCTGTTAGGGCAGCGGCCGCCAGGCATGCAATTACCACCTTGCGTTTCGTCAACGGAGACAGGGCGTAACCCTCCTTATCAGCGCTAAGGACGACTACGGCATTTTATACTTAGCAGCGCTAAGGAGTCAAGAGACTTGGATGACTTGGATGACGTACGATGTTGATGAACATGGCTTACGACGTCTATCAACTGGCAAGGGCCGCGCTTGATCTGTTGGCTGAAACCGGACTGGATGGCTTAACTACGCGTCGGCTGGCGGCCGAACTCGGCATCGAAGGCCCCGCCCTATATCATCACTTCAAGAACAAGGCCGAACTCTTGGGAGAGATGGCGACCGCGATCCTGCGCGAGAGTCTGGACGTCACCGTCGATCGCGGCGATTGGAAACAATGGCTGCTCGATCACGCTGTCAACACCCGGCAGACCCTGCTTCGTTATCGCGACAGCGCGCGCATACTCGCCGCATCGGCGCCTTCAGCCGCAATGAAAGAGGAAATCATGCCCGCCGTAATCCAGCCGTTGCTCGACGCGGGCTTCAGAAAGATCGACGCTTATGAAACGGCGTCGCTCGTCGCCGCCTTCACTTTGGGCTTCGTAATTAATGAGCAGAACGAAGTTATCCGATGCTTCATGTCGTCGGTGATCCATGTGGACCGTGGCTTTTTGCATGGCGTGGAGGCCCTGATCGCAGGCGTCGAAAGCAAATATGCCGGCCGCATGAAGATGCCGGGCAAACGGGTTGGCCGGACGGCCCCAGCTTAGCTCACACTCGACTCAGGCGCGTTGCGCTTCAACTTCCACCCTGGCGACGGCGCTTACCGATACTGCGATAAACACGGCCGCAATGCCAGCCAGAGCGATGATCGGCAATAAGGTCATCAGCGCCTGCGCGGACGTCAGGCCGAATGCGACCAGGTATCCCGTGAGGAGCGGCCCTCCGGCGGAACCGAAGCGACCGATCGCCACCGCGAAGCCGACACCGGTACCGCGGCCCCAGCGCGGATAACAGGTGGGTGTGAGCGCGTAAATGATTGTTTGGCCACCGATGACAGAAATGCCCGCAAATGCGGCACCCAGCAGCATGATGCCGAGCGTGGCCGGGAGGCCGGCGAGGAGCAGAATCGATCCCATCGCGGCAACGAAGGCTGCAGCCAGAAACAGGCTTTTCCGACGGCGGAGAACATAATCGAGCACCAGACCCGACAAGATGCTGCCGGGGATCGCACTCAGATTGAATATCAACTGAACCAGTGACGCCTGCGGCCGGCTGAGTCCTCGATCCACCATCAGTGTCGGAAGCCAGCCCAGCAACACAAATAGAACCAGCAGAATGCTGAACAAGCCGAGCCAGACCGCAAGTGTGCGCATCGCCCGTCCTTCACCGAACAGCGCCTTCAACGTCCCGGGCGTGGCTTCGATGGTGGCTTCGGTGACGACGGGACGGTTGGGTATGAAGGCGATCAGCAGAGGCACGATCAAGAAGAAGGGCACGAGGCCGCCTGCGTAGTAGACCATCGGCCATTGTTGCGGCGTGGCGGCAACAGCGGCAAGCAGACTCGCCAGCGCACCGCCAATCGCCGGCCCTGCTAACATGAGCCCAACAGCGGTGCTACGCCGCTCCGGCGCCACGCTTTCCATTGCCAGCGCGACGAGATTGGGAAGGGCACCGCCCAAACCGAGTCCGGTTGCAAGGCGTATCCAGTACAACATCTGCGTACTTGTCGCCAGCACGGTGAATACGGTCAGTACGCTAAACGTTGCAATGCTTCCAATCAGCACCCACTTGCGTCCAATCCGGTCGGAGAGCCGGCCGCCGATCAACGCACCCAGCATCATTCCGAAGGTGCTCATGCTAAGAAACGTTCCAGTTTGGCTGGGGCTCATATGGAAAACGCCCCGCAAAACCGGCGCCGTGACACCGGGCGCCTGCAGATCGAAGCCCTCGCAAACGGCTGCCAGGCAACACATGATTACAGGCAGGAAGCTTGCGACGTCAGCTCGCGCAGTTTGAAATTGTGTTGACATTTGAACTCCGTTTCTCACGTCGCCGCGGATATGGCGATATCCGCCAACCTCTGAAAGCGTTCGATGTTGTCGCACTCGTGCATCACGCCGGTCGTCGCGGCCACGAAGGTGAGATCAAGGGCCGGATCGACCCAGAAAATCATCGAACCGGCGCCGTAGTTCCCGAACGTCCGCGGTGAAGTAAGAGTACCGAACTGATGTTCGACAATCGCCTCCCCGCGCAGTGAAAAGCCGAGCCCGATATAAGCCGGAGCGGGCTTCCAGCCGCGCGAGAGGAAAAGTTTCTTGTACAGCTCGTTCGGTTTGTCGCCGGTGTGGTTCTCCGTTGCTCGCTCAAGGAAGGCTCGGGAAACGATTCGCACGCCGTCCAGCTCGCCCCTGCGCCGCAGCATTTCGGCGAAGCGGAAAAGGTCATCCATGGTCGACACGGCGCCGACCCAGGGCATTTCCGCGTCTTCTTCCTCGAACGCGCCGTTCTCTCCCAGGTTGCTGTGGCCCAGATGCTGCATGGGAGCACGCGTTGGCAGGAAGTGTGGGATAATTTTGCGCGCGCGCAGATCCGGCCGCACGCCCAGCCAGGTATCCTTCATGCCCAGCGGACAAAACAGATCTTCGACCGCGATTTGACGGTATCCGCGCCCAGTGGGATCGACGCGGCGCACCATTTCGCCTAATAGCGCATGCGCCACCGTCGGAGAGTAATTGACCTTGACCCCGGGCTCTTCCTCGGCTTGCACGACTTCGCAAATGGCGGCGATGACCTCGTCCAGGCGGTCGATGTACATGCCGGGCCGGGGGACAAAGATCGGCGGGAGCCCGGTAGTATGCGTCAACAGATGGTAGACGGTGAGACTCTCTCTGAGTCCACCGCGAAATTCAGGAATGATCCGGGAAACGCGGGTCGTCAGAGCAAAGTGGCCTTGCTCGATCGCCCGGAATACTAGGATGTTGGTGAAGGCCTTGGTCATGGAAAAAATGCTGAACACCGCATCTTCGCTAAGCGGCTTGTCCTTCGCAGCGGTGGCGTAGCCAATCGATCCGCGAAAGCCCATTTCGCCATGACGCGCGACAATGACGTTCGCGCCAAGATAACGCCCTTGCGCGATATCTTCTTCAATAGCGCAGCGCAGGCGCGCGAGACGGGCATTGTCCAGGTCAGCGAGCATGTGAAACGTCCGAAGTATGGGGCGAGAGGCGGTGCCGGGCCGGCGGTTCACCGGCAGCGAGAATCTCGTCATACATAGGGTTGACAATCCGAAAGCCGAGCCGCTCGGCACTGTTTGGCGGTACATCACCTTCAGGAAACGCCGCAAGGATCGCCTCGAAGCGCCGTGCGACTCCCGCTTTGTGCTCGGCATGCGTAAATACGAACAGCAGATTCCGCCGGATGGCATCGATGACCAGATCGCCGACGAGCAGCGGATCCAGCCAATAGGGATTAGCCTCTCGATTGGCAAGCTTGTGTTCGAGCTCGCCCAGCTTGGTGTTCGAATAGCGTTTCGGACGAAGCCTCGCCACTTCGTGAATGTTGGTCGCCGTCGGCCCCGGCAAGAGACAAGTCACACCGATATTGTCGGCCGCTAATTCGGCGCGAAGCCCTTCGGAAAGGCCCATCACGCCGCACTTGGCGGCAGCATAGACGATGCTCGCGGGAAGACATGCGGCGATCGACGCCGTATTGACGATATGACCGCCTTCCCCGTGCGCCAGGATCGCCGGCAAGAAACAGTGGATGCCGTTAAACACGCTATCGAGATTGACCCGCATCGACCAGTCCCAATCGTCATAGGTGGCCTGCTTCGCGCCCGCGATGATGCCGATTCCAGCGTTGTTGCACAGTACATGCAGTTTGCCGAAGCGCTGCTCGACTTCCGCGGCTGCCTGCGCCATGGCCGCGCGATCGGTGACGTCGAGCTGGAGAAAAGCCACGTCGTCGCGCGCACCGAGAGCCGCTGCGGCAGCATCAAGATGATCCGGCCGGATATCAGCCGCGACTACCTTCATGCCGGCATCGAGAAACGCGCGCACCATGCCGAAACCGATGCCGCTTGCTCCGCCCGTGACGAACGCGACCTTGCCCCGGAGCACTTTCATCACGCCTTCTTGTCGCGCAGGTGCTTAGGCCAGATGCCGTACCTGCCCGCCGATAGAATCCCGTTCGGATCGACCGCGTCCTTGATGGTTTCGTGAAAGCGCCGGAGTGCATGATTGTTATACGAGTACACGTCCCTGACCGCGTCCTGGAAGACCGGGGGCGTGCGGTATTCTCCCCAACCATGTTCGGCCCCGATTTGGATCAAACGCTTGATCGCCGCCCGATTCTTCTTGTTCGTTTCAATATCATGTGTGATTGGAAAACCAAAGATATAAATGAACGAGCGCTCCCAATAGAGCGAGGGAAGGCTAAAGGAAGGAATGGGTAAACCAAGATCCTTGGCAGCCTGGACGAAAACGCGATTCACTTCGAAGATCGCCTCGCCCGTGCGTGGAATGATAGGCGCGAACCAGATGTGCCCGTTCTTGGGCGACGGGTTTGTTTCTGAGCGCGCTCCGATCGAGAAGTTTTCCAGGCTGGGTATTCCAAAGACCGGTTTATGAACTTTCTGCCGCTGCTCCGGGGTCAGCGGGAGCTTGTAAGATTCGCCGTCGAAAAACTTGGCGTTGGGGATCACGGAGAATTTCTCTCTCGCGAATTCCCAGTTTGCTTCGTTGGCCTTGGGCGGTCCATAGAAGCTCACGTTACAGCTCCAGTAGCCGATGTTTTTCTTCTGAGCGTAGTCGTCCAATTCCGGCGGCAAGTCGGCGCCTGGCTTCGCGAGCAGCGCCGTCAGCTCCGGATCTCGCGAGGTTGCCGCCAGCGCCCAGGGATCGCCCACGCCGGACGCCATCTGAGACACTCTCTGTGACAGCGGCACTCTTCCCAGCAGGGGGCTCCCGAGTTCGGGCATGCCGCTTGTGACCCGAAGATTTTCCAGGTTGCTCATGATTCGGATGAGGGGAATCAAGTCGTCGTGCCGTGGCACCATCACCGTGCCGGAGAGATACGCGTCTGGTTCCGGCATCAGCCAGAATCCCATCTTCGTCACGACTCCAAAATTCGATTGCGAAAAAATGCCATCGACCCACGGTCCGTACCCGGTCTTATATTGCTGCCATGTCTTTGCATTCGGCATGGCTCCCATGCCGGTCCGTATTATTTCTCCGTTGGCCAGCACCACTTCCATCCCACAGTGCGAGTCGAAATGATTGCGATACTGCGCCATCAGATACCCGCCGCCGCGGTCCAGAGAATTGCCAACCGGACTGCCCCATCCGGGATCCGGGACGTCAACCCAGAGCTTCAATCCCTTTTCCTGGATGTATCGGTAGAGATCGAAATAGCTGACGCCCGGCTCAACCAGCGCATAGGCGTTCTCTTCGTTCACTTCCAGAATCCGGTTCATTCTCTTCAGGTCCAGCACCACGCTTCCTGAATGAACCGGCGCCGAGCCTCCATAACCGAGATTCTTGCCGGTTGAGATCGTATAGAGGGGAATCTTGTATTTGTTCGCGATCTTAACGACCTTTTGCACTTCCTCGACGTTGTCCGGGGCGACCGCCGCGGAGGCGACGAGTTCATCGGGTTCGCCATAGAACGGAGAGTAGGCATCGCGGTACATCGCCACATCCTCGTCGGTGGTGAAAACCCATTCCTTGCCCACTGCTGCTTCAAACTGTCTGATCGCCTCGGCAAAATCATCCGAACTAACTTCAGGCGGAAGTCTCATTGCATACTCCTCATGGTTTTTACGGAACGAACTTTAGCTGTCACGGCTTGTTATTGCGCGCGAGGTACTCCATGATGTCATCCAGATCGGTTTCACTCACTTCCGTCTTCCGGAAACTCGGCATCACCGAGATGCCATTCCGAACGCAGAACTTAATGAACGCCGGCTTCAGGTCCGTCCGCTTCTCCAGCAGCGCCGGTCGCGCGCCCTTGTACTTCGACTGTAGAGCCAACGTGCCCGGCATTCCAGGGCCTGCTCCGTGGCATACCGAACAAAATTTCTGAAATTCCACATAGCCACGGGGCTGTCCCGCGCCCGACACTGTCGTCTCCGTCCACGACGCAGGCACCCTGTCCCCTTGCGCTTGCGCGCGAACTTCGCGCGCCATGATGAAACACAAGAACACGTATGCCCAAAACATTCCGGCTTTTTTCATGCCTTCTTCTCCTGTAGGCGCTCGGAACACGCGCGGAAAACGCCCGAGGCATGGATCCCGTTCGGATCAACGACATCCATGATCCCTTCGTGAAACTTGGCCCGTGACGCCGTTGAACGCTCGCCCGTACCCGCGCCGACTGTTAATTGTTGCAATCGCGAGACGCGCACCATCAGTTTGCCGTCATTTTGGCCCGTCAGTAGAAGCTGCAGTGCTTGGGGCGCGTTCTCCAAGCCATCGATAATGTGGGAGCGGTTCAAGAGTTGTCCTTCGGCATAGAGCCTGTGAAGGAGAGCTTCGAACTCAGCTTCGCGACCGCCCGCGGAACCCAAGAAGCCCTCCATTCGCGCGCGGCGAAATAGCATCAGTGGTAGGTTCTTGCAACCGTAAGCATACTTCGGATCGGCTAGGTTGTACTGCGACATGGCGCCGCAGATCACGATCCGTGCTCCCATGGCCATGTTCGCCAGGACCGCATCCAGAACGAGACCGCCCACGTTGTCGAAAAAGAGGTCAACGCCTTGAGGGCACTCTTTTGCGAGGGCGCCGACCAGATCACCGGCCTTGTAGTCGATGGCTCCATCCAGTTTGAAAGTGTCGAGCAACAGCCGGCATTTGACTTCGCCCCCCGCAATGCCGATTACTCTGGCCCCGTGAGCCTTGGCGATCTGTGCCGCCAACGATCCAGTGGCTCCGGCCGCGCCCGATACGACTACGGTATCCGTCGGCTTCAGTGCTCCCACCTCGATCATTCCTGCGGCAGCCGCGTGCCCCACGTGAGAGAAGATCGATAGGTATGCTTCCAGCGGGACATCGGCGGATGCCCGGATGCGCTTCAGAAATCCGGGACGGGCATTAGAATAGAGTTCCCATCCCCACATGCCCTGGACCAAATCACCTTTCGTGAAGCCTGCGGACCGAGACTCTTCCACCACGCCGACGGCCGCTCCGAGCATCACGTCACCCACAGCCAGCGGCAGGAAAGTGTAGCTCGGGTCGAGCTTTAGCCAATTGAGGCTCGTCGGGTCCAGCGAGAGGAGCAGCGTTCGGACCAGGACCTCGCCTTCGTTCAGCGGTGAGACCTCACGCTCTTCCCAACGCAGACAGTCGGAATTGTAGCCGCCGCGATTGGGCTTTGAGATTACCCACGCGTGATTGGTCATTCGAAGCTACGGTTTGGACTTGTCTTTTCGTGTGACATAAGCGGCGAGTGCGTCCAGTTCGGAGTCCGTGACTTCGGTTTTGCGGAATTTCGCCATCAGCCCGACCCCATTCCTGACAAACGCCTTGACCACCTCAGGGGTCAAATCCGTTCGCTCCGCGAGCAGAGCGGGTTTTGCGCCTTTATAGCGGTACTGCAGAACTGTGGTGCCGGCTTTCGCGGCCCCGACCCCATGACAAGGCTCGCAGACGTGCACAAAAACTGCCTTGCCTTTCACCAAAGTATCTTCGTCCTGCGCCAAGAGCGCTGGCGCGAATAAACTTCCAATCGCAGTCAACCAGCAAACCAGATTCTTCACGCCCGCGCCTTTCTGAGGCGCTTCGGCCAAATTCCATTCTTGCCAGGGGCCAGAATCCCGTTGGGATCGAGCGCGTCCTTGATCGTCTCGTGAGTCCGCAGCAACGAATAGTTGTTGAACGAATACGCGTTCATTGCGTCTTGCATGAAGGCCGTGTGCGTGCGATATTCGCCATAGCCGTTCTCGGCCGCGACTTTGACCAGGTGTTTGTACATCTCGCGATTCTTCTTGTTCTGCTCCACGTCGTGCTCGATTGGAAACGTGAAGATCACTACGAAGGATCTAGGAAAATAGGATTGAGGAAACAGGAAGCCACGATTGGCAGTCTGGCCTACATCGGCGAAAGCCTTATCAAATACCTTCTGCGCTTCGAACACTCCTTCGCCCGACATGGGGATGATTGGGGCGAAGAAGATGTGTCCCTCGCTACGCGGTCCAGGCCGCCCAAAGAACGAGAGATTGGGTATGCCCAGCGACACCGGGTCGGCGATCTTTTCAATCTCCCCTGGGCTCAACGGAAAACGATACGAGGCGCCGTCGCGGAACGTAACTCCGGGAATCGCGGAGAACTTCTCCTTAGCGTACTCCCATTGGGCGGCGATTACCTTTGGAGCGCCGTAGAATGGCAAAGTAGTGCTCCAGAAGCCCACGCCTTTCTTGAGAGCGTAGGCCTCCAGATCCGCGTTGCTAGGGCCGCCTGGTTTCGCGCGGAGAGCCTGATACTCAGGATCGGGAGGTCCGAACGTGAAGCCGACGCCAGGGAATATTCTTGTTGTTCCTTGAACGGCTCCGGTATTGAGCAAGTACGATAGAATCTCGACAAAGCGCGGAAGATCATCGTGCTTCGGAGCGCCCACGATACCGGTGATGTGAGCTTCTGGTTCCGGCATCAACCAGAAACCCATCTTTGTCACGACTCCAAAATTCGACTGCGTAAAGATACCGTCCAGATAGGGACCGAAGCCATACCGGTATTGCTGCCAGGTCTTTGCGCCGGGCAGGGCACCCATTCCCGTGCGCACGACGTCGCCGTTTGGCAGAACCACTTCCATTCCGCAATGCGCCTCGAAGTGATCCCGCATGGGGGTGTAGCCGCCGCCGCGCTCGCAGGTGTTGCCAACCGGACTGCCCCAGCCCGGATCAGGCGGATCGAGCCAAAGCTTCAGCTTTCGATCCTGAATATGCTTGTAAAGGTCGAAATAGTTGACGCCAGGTTCGACCAGGCAACTGGCGTTTGCTTCGTTCACGTCCAGAACTCGGTTCATGCGCTTGAGATCTAGCATGACGATCCCCGACATATTGGGTGCCGAACCGCCGTATCCAAGGTTTCTTCCAGTGGAAATAGTCCACAGCGGAATCTTGTATTGATTCGCGACCTTCAGGACCGCCTGCACTTGCTCGACGCTATCCGGCGCAACCGCAGCGGATGGGACCGGATCTTCCTCTTCGTGCCAGAATGGCGAAAATGAATCGCGATAGAGATTGACGTCTTCGTCCGAAGTGAACACCCACTCCTTGCCAACAGCCTCGCCAAACTGCTTGAGCGCGTCGATGAAATCTTTACTGCGAACTCCAGGTGGTAAGGTCATGATGATTTCCTTTGTTGTCGTTATTGGTGCCTACGTGATGCGGGCGCCTGCGGGAATGATGACCCAGGAAACCAAAGGTTCTGGATTGCCATGCGGCCTCGCCAAGTGAGGCACAGCGATGACCGGTGGCGGGGTTTCAAGAGCATCCGTAACAAAATGAGTCACAAGGTCCGCAATCTCCCGTCCGTCGGATACTTGCTGGTGTTCGCTCCGGAATACTACCCGCATTCCATGGTCGCGAGCCAATACGTCCAGACAAAATAACGCTCCATTCATAGTTAGGCCCGCCATGGCGACTGGTCCTGCCTTCCAGCGAGAAGATAGCTCGGAATACCAGAGCGCGGTTACGTCTCCCTCGATGCCATAGACAGGGGCGTGAAACTGCTCTACATAGCTGGCGAATGCGCGCCCAGCGGAAAATCTTTTATCGAAGATCATCAGGCTGAAGGGTATTGACGCTTTTCCGTACGGTGCTTCTGGTTGCTTCATCGAGGCCAGCGCTGGAAAGGCCGACACTGCAACTCCCGCCCGAAGAAAGTCTCTGCGAGTTGCCATTGATTGATCTCCAAATAAAGTCAATTGTGAGCTTTGTTGTTGCGGGCCAAGTACGCGGCCAAAGCGTCCAAGTCGGTGTCGCTCACTTCTGTTTTGCGGAATGGCGGCATGACCGATACGCCTTTGCGAACGAACGTCTTAGTCACCGCCGGCGTTAGGTCCGTCCGTTCGTTTAACAGAGCCGGTTTCGCGCCTTTGTACTTCGCCTGTAATGCAACTGTGCCTGGCAACCGTAAAGCATGACAAGTTGCGCACCAATAGTCGAACACCTTCTCGCCCCTCTGAATGGTGGCTTCGTCGGCGCCAACCAGGGGAACGACGAACACGAGACACGCCAGCATTGGAAAACTCCCGCCCATCCAGCTCACGCCTTTGTACCCCGCAAATGCCTGGGCCAGATCCCGTAGCGGCCCGCCGAGATGATTCCGTTGGGGTCTACAGCATCCTTCACTGTTTCGTGGAAGCGTAGAAGGGCGTGATTATTAAAAGAGTAGGTTTCCATCACTGCATCCTGAAACGCTGGAGCCGTACGATACTCGCCCCAGCCGTGTTCTGCCGCGACCCGAACAAGGTGTTTGAATGCTTCCCGGTTCTTTTTGTTTGTGGCCACATCGCGCGTTATCGGAAAGCCGAAGATGAAGATAAACGCGCGCATCCAGTAGGTGGACGGTAGGCTGAAGTACAAGAAAGGCAAGCCAAACTCTTTGGCTGCTTGAGAGAACACTCTGTTCGCTTCCAGTACAGCTTCGCCCGTTCGAGGAATAATGGGAGAGAACCAGATATGACCGTTGGTTGGGTTCGGATTCCTTTCCGTTCGCGCCCCGATTGAAAAGGTTTCCAGGCTTGGCAGCCCGAACTCCGGTTTGTGAACTTTGTCGAACTGATCGGGCGTCAGCGGAAGTTTGTAGAACTCGCCATCCTGGAATTTCGCCCCAGCAATTACTAAAAACTTTTCCTTAGCGTACTCCCACTGTTCCCGGATGGCCTTGGCCGGGCCGTAGAATTTCACGGTGCAACTCCAGAAGGGGATCTCTTTCTCCGCTGCATAGCTGTGCAACGCGGGCGAGTCTACACCGCCTCCTTCCAACATTGCCGTTACCTCAGGCGAGCGCTGCGGTGGCTGCGGCGGCACCGTGACACCTCTGAGCAGCGGACTTCCGAGGTTCGGCATACCGTTAGAAACTCCGGAATTCTCGAGAAACGTCAGGATGTCGATCATTGGAACCAGATCTTCGTATTTGGGCACTGTCACGTTGCCGGTCAGGTAGGCGTCCGGCTCTGGCATGAGCCATAGACCCATTTTGGTGACGACGCCGAAGTTAGATTGTGAAAACATGCCGTCGATCCAAGGTCCGTATCCAAATTTGTATTGTTGCCACGTTTGGGATCCTGGTAAAGCACCCATCCCGGTGCGCAGAAGGTCACCGTTGGCAAGGACCACCTCAAGACCGCAATGTGAGTCGAAGTGGTTCCGATACATAGGCTGCAAGTACCCACCGCCGTGATCGAGCGAATTACCGACCGGACTACCCCAGCCGGGGTCGGGAACGTCCACCCAGACTTTCAACTTGCGTTCCCGGATGTAGCGGTAAAGATCAAAGTAACTCACACCCGGCTCGACCAAGGCGGAATGGTTGCGTTCGCTGACGTCGAGAATGCGGTTCATCCGCTTTAAATCGAGCACAACGCTGCCGGACAGATTCGGCGCTGATCCGCCGTAGCCAAGGTTCCTTCCAGTGGAGATCGGATAGACAGGAATCTTGTATTCATTGGCGATCTTCACCACCGCCTGCACCTGTTCCACCGTGTATGGTGCAACCGCAGCCGATGCCACGCGCTCCTCAGGCTCGCCCCAGAACGGCGAGTAGGCGTCGCGATAAAGCACTACGTCTTCGTCGCTGGTGAAAACCCATTCCTTGCCGACAGACTCCTCAAACAGCTTCAGGGCATCGGAGAAATCCTTTTGAGTT
The DNA here is from genome assembly GCA_963735145.1 of Bryobacterales bacterium. GTDB lineage: Bacteria > Acidobacteriota > Terriglobia > Bryobacterales > Bryobacteraceae > Palsa-89. The sequence goes on from CAVTJS010000005.1 coordinate 1,500,292, forward strand.
ATGCCAGGCGGCAACATTCTAGCTCCGGTCCTTGGGGGCAATCACCCAGGAGATCAATGGCTCGCCCTGTCCGTCAACGCTTTCCTGCTCCAGGCGGGAAACGACGCGCATGCCGCGATCCCAGGCCAATCGTTCCAGACAGAATAGCGGGCCATGGGCAGTTAAGCCAGCGATCGGAACGGTCTGCTTCTTCCACTGAAGATCGAGATCGTGGAACCACAGATCGGTGATGTCCCCGGATATAGCGTGCACCGCGGCGCCTCGCGCTTTCCATTCTTCGCCGAACGCGACGCTTGTGGGAAATCGCTGGTCGAAGATCACCTTATAAAAGGCGCTCCGATCAGCGCGCTGATTCAGGGCTAGATTACTGCCTGCAACCGCCATCGGTAGCACGGATGCCGCGATACCGGCTTGCAGAAATTCTCTTCGACTGGCCATATGCTTAGCTCCTCGTTTGAAGGCGGCACCGCCGCTATCAGGCAAGAACATCCTTTACGACGCGTCCGCTCACATCCGTCAATCGAAAATCGCGCCCTTGGGACCGGTAAGTGAGGCGTTCATGATCGATGCCTAGAATATATAGCATCGTTGCATGCAGGTCATGGATTTCGACCGAAGGTGTGACGGGATTGTAGCTGAAATCGTCCGTCTCGCCGTAGGTATGGCCAGCCTTCACCCCGCCGCCAGCAAGCCAATACGTAAAGTTATTCCCATGGTGGTCGCGGCCAACGTTGGCGTCGATCACGCCCTGAGCGAACGAAGTTCGCCCGAACTCGCTGCCCCAGACGACCAGCGTATCTTTGAGTAATCCACGCTGTTTCAGATCCGCCACCAAGGCAGCGGAGGGCTGGTCCACAAGCTTGCAGTCAATCGGGTGGCCGAAGACGATGTTGGTATGGTGGTCCCAACCGGCGTGGAATAACGAAATGAATCGGACATCTCGTTCGGCAAGGCGCCGGGCCAGCAGGCAGTTTCGCGCGAATGTTCCGGGCCTGCGGACGTCAGGACCGTACATATCGAGCACGTGATCCGGTTCATCGCTGATGTCGGCGACTTCGGGCACGGACTTTTGCATGCGGTAGGCCATTTCGTACTGGCTGATTTTCGATGGGATTTCCGGATCGTTGGAAGTATGCTCTTGCCAATTTGCGAGGCGCTCCATGACGTTGAGAAGGGCGCGGCGGTCCTTGGCTTCCACTCCCGGAGGATCGCTGACGTACAGCACGGGATCCTTGCCCGCCCGGAACGGCACGCCTTGGTATTGCGAAGGCAGGAAACCAGAGCCCCAATTCGACGAGTCGTGGCTTTGGCCCTGCGGATTGCCTTGCGAGGTGAAGACAACGAACGCGGGGAGGTTTTCATTCTCCGAGCCCAGGGCGTAGTTGACCCAGGCGCCATCCGACGGCCGTCCGGCGAGCTGAAAGCCGGTGTGCAGAAATTTGGCGGCCGGATCGTGGTTCACGTGATCCGTGCGCATCGTTTTGATGAAGCACAGGTCATCCACAACTTTCGCCGTATAAGGAAAGAGCCCGCTCACCCAGGCGCCGCACTCGCCATGCTGTTCGAACGGGCGAAGGGGTTTCAAGATGGGAAACGAGGATTGCGCGGCGCTCATGGTTGAGAGCCGGCCTTTGGCGCGGATGGATGGAGGGATCTCCTGACCCTGCATTTTCTCGAGCATGGGCTTGTAGTCGAACGTGTCCACCTGCGAAACCGCACCCAGCATGTGGATACTGATCATACGCTTGGCCGTGGGAGGAAAGTGAGGCGCAGTAATAACGCCGTGGCTCTTAATGGTGACTGCCTCGGCTCCATAGAGATTCCCCTGCCGAAGCTGCGCCAGCGCCAGCGACCCCAGTCCCAACCCTGTCTTGAGGAACGACCGGCGAGCGAGAGTTGCATTTTTAAAAACATCTTGAGTCATTGATTAAGTCCTCGTACTAAGTCTTCAGTGAATCGTATAGGCTTCCGGAGTATTCATGACCGCCGACGCCACATTCGTCAAAGCCGCGAGTTGAACCACATCGACGGCCGGATCAACCGGCGCTACTCCGACATGCACCAAATCCTCCGCCTTCTTCTTTTCTTCGGCGAACCGCGCGGACTCCGCGTTGTAATACTCGCGCAGCGCCGCCAACTCGGCGTCGCTCGGCATGCGCTTGGTGGCGAGCCTGAAAATCAGCCTGATCTGTGCATCTTGGTCCGCGCTCGTCTTAAGGGCACGGGTGGCCATTGCACGATATGCTTCCACGTACTGTGGATCGTTCAGCAACACCAACGCTTGCAATGGCGTGTTGGAGACCTGCCGCCGCACTACCGTGGCGTGCCGCTCTGAAAAATCAAAGACAGCCATGGAAGGCGGCGGGGTATTTCGCTTGACGAAGGTATACAGGCTTCGGCGGTGTTGCTCTTCCGCTGGAATGGAATCGGGCTTCGGATAGCTGTAAAAAGTGACGCCCGCGGCCCACAGGCCGTCGGGTTGATAGGGGTACACGCTGGGACCGCCCACTTTGTCCACCAGCAGCCCACTGACGGCCAGAGCATTGTCGCGGACCTCCTCCGCGGACATTCGCACTCGCGGACCTCTCGCCAGAAGCTGGTTATTCGGATCTTCTTTCAGAAGCTCCGGGGAAACATAAGAAGATTGCCGGAACGTCGAACTCATCACGATCATTTTGTTCAGACGCTTCATGTCCCATCCCGACTCCATGAAGTCCACCGCCAGCCAGTCCAGCAGAGCCGGATGCGTGGGGCGGGAGCCTTGCATTCCAAAATCGTCGGAGGTTTCGACGATTCCTTTACCGAAGTGCAACTGCCACATGCGATTTACGAAAACTCGCGCCGTCAAGGGGTTCTTGGGGTCGAAAAGCCACTTGGTGAGACCGATCCGATTGCGCGGCAGCTTATCGTCAAATGCAAAAATCTGGGTAAGCGGACGAGGACTCACTTCCTCCCGGCGCTGGTTGTACAAGCCTCGGTTCAGCACGTAGGTCGGACGGGGCTTCGCGGTGTTGCCCATGACCATGATTTCGGGAAGCCAGGAAACGATCTGATTCTCAGCCTCTCGAGCATCGGCCAGTTTCTTTTCCGTTTCGACAACGCGGGGATCGGTCGCCACTTCAAGCTCGGCTAACTCATCCTTCAGCTGGCCCGAATCGACGTCCAGCGTCGCCGGCCCGCTATTCAGATATGCAACCTCGATAGGCGTCAGCGCGCGATTGAACAAACGCACTTCATCAATCGCACCGTCTTTGATTGGGGTTTCGCGGAAACGCCTGCCGAATTCCAGCCCCACAAACTGATTGAACGCGGTTGCCAGCATTCGCGGCAGGATGCTCTCGGTTAAATTATCCTTGCGGATCTCAACGTCGGCCGGCTGGCCGTTGACGTAGATCTGTATGCCCGAAGCTTTACTCGATCCGTCGTACGTGATGGCCACGTGGGTCCAAGCCTTCTCCGGAATCGGTTGCTTCGAGGCAACATAAAGCATGTTGTACGGCTTGGAATGCATCATGTAAAACGCGAGCTGATTTTTTTCGAGTTTTAGCTCGTAGCCGCCGCCGCCGGAATTGTCGTCGTCCCGATGGTCCAACACCATGTTGTCTGGATAAACCGACGCGGCGTAGATCCAAAGATCCAAGCTGAATCCTCGGGTGCGCTCGTACCAGCCAACGTCTTTTCCGAAGAATCCTCTGTTTGTATCGGTGAAGAAGAGTGCATTGCCTTTGACGCCTGGGCGCAAATTGGCCTCTTCCAAAACCGCCGGCGCAATGCCGGGAGTGGGGCTGGGAGAAAACACCAGCTTCTCTCGAATGAGTCCGTTGGGCAGGCGGAAACCGAAGGCTTTCGGAGTGGCCCCAGCATCTGCCGGAGGCGGGGAAGGTTGCTTAGGCAGGCTGTCCTGAATCGCCTTAAACATGCTGGCGAAGACGTCTTTCGACGTCAGCGTGACCAAGCCTGGAGGAGGATCTTTGGGCGTCCGCATTTTCGGGAGCTGATCGTCTGGAATGGGAGCCGTGGTCTCGAAGGGATAATACGCGTCGGTGGCATGATCGATGGACGCTTGCACAGCGTCCGCAATCTCGCCTTTGGGCTGCTGAAGAAGCTCGTCCACTTTGGCCGAATCGTCGTGTAAAGCGGTCTGGCGAACAGAAAGATCGGACGCCTCCAGGGCTCGGATTGTGGCTTCGGCCGCCTTGATTTTCTGTTCTGTTGCCGGGTCGGTCCAGCGTAAGGTTGGACCCCCAACCACGGTGCTGTACCCGGGCGCGAAAAATCCGGGCTCGTCGGTGCTGTTAAAGAATCCCGAGAGCGAATAGTAATCTTTCTGCGCTATTGGGTCGTATTTATGATCGTGGCACCGGGCGCAACCGGTGGTGAGAGCCAGAAAGCCTCCGCCGACGACATTTGCGCGCTCGAGCGCGTACTCGACACGATATTCCTCATCGATGGCACCGTTCTCAGTAGTACGCTGGCCAACCCGTAGGAAGGCCGTCGCCAAGCGCTGCTCCTTGGTGGCATTCGGCAGCAGGTCGCCCGCCAGTTGCCACGTGGAGAACTGATCGAAGGGCATGTTCTTGTTGAAGGCGCCGATTACCCAATCGCGGTATGGCCAGAACAGCCGATCGTGATGATCGTCCAGGAATCCGTCGCTTTCTGCATACCTGGCGATATTCATCCAGTAAGCGGCCATGTGCTCGCCGTAAGCTGGCGAGGCGAGAAGGCGATCCACGACTTTCTCGTAGGCGTTGGGATCTTTGTCGCGCAGAAATGCGTCCACCTCGTCGAGCGTGGGAGGCAAGCCGGTGAGAGAAAACGTGACGCGATCGATTAAGGTGGCCTTGTCGGCCTCGGCGGAAGCAGCAATCCCTTCCTTTTCAAAGCGCGCAAAAACGAACCGATCAATGTCGTTGACTACTCGCGCCTGTTCCTTGACGTCGGGCGGGCGGGCTTTCTGGGGACTGATAAAAGCCCAGTGCGGCTTGTACTCGGCGCCCTGCGCGATCCAATCGCGAAGCGTGGCCACTTCGGCCTCCGTCAAGGGCTTGGCGCTGGCGGCCGGCGGCGGCATCTTATAGGCCGGATCTTTCGAGGTGATCCGCTTGATCAGTTCGCTTTGATCGGGCTTGCCCGGGTCGATGGCCTGAGCGTAGGCGCTCTCTTTCTGGTCGAGCCGGAGTCCAGCCTGGCGGCTCTTGGCGTCGGGCCCATGGCACCGGTAGCAGTTGTCCGACAGGATCGGCCGGACATCCCAGTTGTAATCCACGTGATGCGCTTTGGTCTCAGTGGCTTCCTGGGCGTCTCCGGCAAGAACAAAAGCTCCCAGCGCAATCGCGATCGCCGCGCACACGATCAGAGCAGGATATGTTCTGGTTCTCATAAGGCCTAACCACAATCTTGCGGGAAGCTGGACTGGATGGAGCGGCGAAACTGCGGCGAACTTCCTAAGCCAATGTTGGAGAAGAACTTATCTGGGCGGCTTTCCCTCCGAATAGCTTGTTGCGCAGGGGCTGAAAGCGGGGATCGGTTCGTAGGGGCTGAAGCTTGGGATCTACATCGAGCATATAAAGAGTTGCGGAATTCTCCTCCACTGCTCGTTCCAGCTCCGAAAGTGCGTCATCGCGATGGCCGAGAGCATCCAGGAGCAAGGCGACGTAGTAGGCATCCACGTACTCTGTCAGACGCGTCTCCACAAGGTCTTCGGCGACATCCTCGGCTTCCTGACATCGCCCAATCCTCGCCAGACAGCGAGCCTCTAAGGCCCGAACCCAGGTAATATCGGGAGCAATCGCCCGAGCCAGCCTATACTCCGCCAGCGCTTCTTCTACCCGGCCCGCGTACTCCAGGGCTTGTGCATAATAGGCTCGGTCAAGATGCAGATACGGATGCAGTTCCAGACCTTTCTTGCCGCAAACGATCGCGGCGTCAAAATCGCCACGGCAGAGATGAAGAAACACCTCAGTGGCGGCCAAGGTTGGCAGCAGAGGGTCCAGCTTGCGGGCTTGAACCGCAACGTTAACTGCATCGTCGAGACGTCCCATTGTCGAATACAGCAAAGCTAAACGGACGTAAGTACCAGCAAAAGGCTTATCCCGCAACGAGCGTTGGAATTCGGCTTCAGCCTCATCGAATCTTCTTTCGAACATATGCAGCGCAAGAGCATGGGTGGATCGCAGTTCCGGCGTCCAGCCCCTGAGAGCCACTGCCCGGCGATGGGCGTCCGTAAATCCCACCTGCATTTCGCGCGGCGGTCGCATACCGAAAAGGGCTAGCATCAGATATGAGTTAGCAATCCCCTCAAAGGCACGGGGGTCAGTAGCGTCCTCGTCTGCGACTTGCCTAAAATCATTTAGCGCGGTTTCGAATCCCTCGCGCGTGAAGCGGTTGTAAAGGTGTCGGGCAGTCCGAATCAGGTCGTCTGCTCCTGGCACCTGTAGGCGGTATCCCAGTTTTGGCCGATAGGTGATCCACGATCCGTAATCGCCCAGCGCCTTGCGGACAGCTCCGATCGTGGTATTGACCGTGTGTCGAGAGACGACATTGCCGCCCCACGCTTCGCGAATTAGTTGATCATAGTCGACGTAGTGGCCGCTCCTCTGAATGAGGGCCCGAAGTGCGTGAAAGGCCTGTGGCCTCAATTTCAGGTCTACTCCCTCGCGCCATACGCGCAGAGTAGCTGGATCTAGGGAGAGAGGTCCGAATGTGATCTGCTCCGACAGAGACGCCTCCAGAGCGGAATTCAGATTCGCCGCTGAGTAACCGCTCTGCCGGTCGGATTGTAACATATGCTCTCACCTTGGACAGGTTTTCACCCTTGTCGAATTAGGAAATCCGCAGCCCGACGGATCCCTGGCTAGGCCTAAACCGCATGTGGCGGATCTCCAGCTTTCACCCCAAACATTCTATTTCGCAGATATTGAAAGCGAGGATCGCTTCGCAAAGGTTGGAGCTTCGGATCGACATCCACCATGTAAAGAGAGGCCGAGTTCTCCTCCACAGCCCGTCCCAACTCCGATAATGCGTCATCGCGATGACCGAGCGCGTCAAGGAGCAAAGCGATGTAGTAGGCATCTACATATTCCGTCAGCCGCGTTTCCACCAGTTCTTCCGCAATATCTTCGGCCTGCTCTCCTCGTCCGCTTCTCGCTAGGCAGCGAGCCTCCATAGCTCTCACCCATGTGATATCGGGAGCGATCACGCGAGCCAGCCTGTACTCTGCTAAGGCTTCCTCGACGCGCCCAGCATATTCCAAGGCCTGTGCGTAGTACGCCCGAGTAAGGTGTAGGTAAGGATGCAACTGCAGACCCTTCTTTCCGCAAATGATGGCAGCATCAAAGTTGCCGAGGCAAAGGTGAAGGAATACCTCGGTGGCGGCCAAGGTTGGCAACAACGGATCCACTTTTCGCGCTAGAGCGGCAACTCTCAAGGCGTCATCAAGCCGCCGCATAGTCGAGTACAATAGCGCCAACCGTACGTAGGTACCAGCTATAGCCCTTTCGTGAAGCGCGCGCAGAAACTCAGCTTCGGCGTCTTCGAATCTTCGTTCGAACATGTGCAAACCGTGAGCATGCATGGATCGCAATTCGGGTGTCATCCCGTTAAGAGCCGCCGCGCGTTTATGGGCTTCCTGGAACCCCAGGTACATCTCACGCGGAGCCCTCATGCCGAAGAACGCTAGCATGAGATAACATTGAGCCATTCCCTCGAAGGAACGGTGGTCGGCAATATCCTTGTCAGCCACCCCTTGGAAATAGTCCAGAGCCCTTTCAAACCCTTCGCGAGTACGCCGATCGTAAAAGTGCCAGGCAGTGCGAATTAGATCGTCCGATCCAGGCATTTGAAGCCGGTAGCCCAGTTTCGGCCGATAGCTGACCCAGGACCCGTACTCGCCCAGTGCCCTGCGGATTGCTCCGATTGTAGTGTTAACCGTGTGCAAGGAGACTACATTGCCAGCCCAGGCTTGGCGAATCAGTTGATCATAGTCCACGTACTGGCCGCTTTTTTCGACGAGGACTTTGAGCGCATGAAAAGCCTGCGGCCGTAACTTCAATTCCACTCCGTCGCTCCAAACACGGAGTGCGGCCACGTCTAGTAACAGAGGGCCGAATGAAATTGAGTCCAACAGGGACACCTCCAGAGCGGCGCTCACGTTCGCCGCCATTTCGCCGGTCTCCAGGCAAAGTTTAACATAGGGTATTCAGGGAGCTTCTAAGGAACGGCTTCTTCTCTTCAGTATTGAAAATTGGAGTATCGGAAATTGGCCGCTGTTTAGCCGCTCTCTCAAAGTATGTTGCGGTTAGAATTCTCGGAGTGGTCAAAGTTCCCCTGCTCGCATCAGTTCTGCGCAAAGCGGCGTTGGTAAGGCCAATCAAGCAAGTGTAGTGCCCTCAATTCACGTTATGACAATAAGGAGAGACGATGGTTAGTCTGGCAGATGCACGCCGTGTGATTGCTGCGGCTGAGAAGAAGGCCGTGGAACTCGGACAGCCGATGAATATTGCCGTGGCAGACGAAGGCGGCAACCTGGTGTCTCATGTCCGAATGGACGGAGCATGGATCGGCAGCATCGACATCTCTCAAAAGAAAGCATATACGTCGCGCACTTTCGACATCGAGACCGAAGATCTGGCGACGCACTCCCAGTCGGGCGGCCAGTTCTTCGGTATCCACGCTTCCAACAACGGTAAGATCATGATCTTCGCCGGGGGTATTCCGCTGAAGAAGGGTGGAAAAGTGGTGGGCGCGATCGGTGTCAGCGGCGGTTCGGGCGATCAGGACCACGCGGTTGCTGAAGCGGGCGCGGCGGCATTCTAAGACGTTGACCATAGAGTCGAAAGGAGCCTTGTGGGAAGTAACCGAGGTGTAGTGTATCTGGCGCCGGGCAAAGTGGAAGTTCAGTCCATCGACTATCCGAAATTGCAAAACCCAGCGGGCAAGAAGATCGACCATGGCGTGATCCTGAAGATCGTCACCACCAACATTTGTGGCAGCGATCAGCATATGGTCCGGGGCAGGACGACGGCGCCGCCCGGCTTGGTGCTAGGCCACGAGATCACTGGTGAGGTAATCGAGAAGGGCAGCGACGTTGAATTCCTCAACGTTGGCGACCTGGTCACCGTGCCGTTCAACATCGCCTGCGGGCGCTGCCGCAATTGCAGGGAAGGCAAGACCGGCATCTGTTTGACGGTGAATCCGGCCCGTCCCGGCGCTGCCTACGGTTACGTGGACATGGGCGGCTGGGTGGGGGGACAAGCGGAATATGTTCTGGTGCCGTATGCCGATTTCAACCTGATCAAGTTTCCCGACAAGCAGAAAGCATTGACTAAGATCAAGGATCTGACCATGCTTTCTGACATCTTCCCAACCGGTTATCACGGAGCTGTTACGGCAGGCGTGGGGACCGGATCCGTGGTCTACGTCGCAGGCGCGGGCCCCGTCGGATTAGCTTGCGCAGCGTCGTGCCAATTGCTGGGCGCCGCCGTTGTCATCGTGGGTGACATGATTCCTGAGCGTCTGGCACAAGCGAAGAGCTTTGGCTGTGAAACAATCGATCTGAAGAAAGACGCGTCGCTCGCGGATCAGATCGCGCAAATAACTGGGACACCAGAAGTCGATTCGGCTGGGGATTGCGTCGGGTTTGAGGCTCGCGGCCACGGGCATAACGCGGGAGTCGAGCAGCCAGCCACGGTGCTCAATTCGGTGATGGAAATCACGCGCGCCGGCGGTCAGATCGGTATTCCCGGCCTGTATGTTACCGGTGATCCAGGCGGTGTGGATGCGAATGCGAAGATCGGCAATCTTCAAATTCGTATTGGACTCGGCTGGGCGAAATCGCATTCGTTCCATACTGGCCAGTGCCCGGTTTTGAAGTATAACCGCCAGTTGATGATGGCCATTCTGCACGACAAAGTGAATATTGCAAAGGCCGTGAACGCGACCATCATTTCGCTGGATCAGGCGCCGCAAGGCTATCAGGATTTCGATAAGGGCGTGGCGAAGAAGTTCGTCATCAATCCTCACGGAATCGCGGCGTAAGTGATGTCTATCGTGGGGAGATCGCTAGGCGTTGGCATCCTGCTGGCTGTCGCGCTTTCTGACTTTGCCCAGACTCCAGCGGGAGCGAACCCCGGTTCCGCCGGCACCGAGTCCGGTTTCGGCGTGTTTCAGACGCACTGCATGGGTTGCCATGGAAACCCGAAGGTGGAGCGCGCGCCCTCACCGGACACCATTCGCCAAATGACCCCTGAGAGGATTTATGAAGCGCTCAACTCAGGAATCATGAAAAGCCAGGGCGACAGCTTGACTGAGGATCAGAGGCGCATGATCGCGACTTTCATGGGCGGCCGTCCCTTGGGCAGCTTGAATCAAGGCGATGCAAAAAGCATGCCGAATGTCTGCGCCACCAATCCACCGTTCACCGATCCCGCTGCGGGGGCCGCCTGGAATGGGTGGGGCGTGGACGTGACCAATGGACGTTTTCAATCCGCCCAGGGCGCCGGATTGCAGCCGGATCAGGTCCCGCAGTTGAAACTGAAGTGGGCCTTCGCGTTTCCTACCGGCTTGTCGGCGTATGGACAGCCGTCGGTTGTCTTGGGCCGTGTCTTTGTCGGTACCGATACCGGGTACATTTACTCACTAGACGCCCAGAGCGGATGCGTTTATTGGTCGTATCAGACGAAAGCCGCGGTCCGCAATGCGATCAGCGTAGGCGCGGTGAAAGGGCGCGGCGCAACAAAGTACGGAGTCTTCTTCGGCGATTTCCGCGCCAATGTATATGGCCTGGACGCTCAAACCGGCCAGCAACTGTGGATCAACAAAGTCGATGATCACTTCGTAGCGCGCATTACCGCTGCTCCCACGTACTATGATGGCCGCCTGTACGTGCCGGTTTCATCGTCCGAGGAGTTCCAAGGGGCGAACCTGGACTATTCGTGCTGCACGTCTCGCGGGAGTATTGTCGCGCTGGACGCGAGCACTGGCGCCAAGATATGGAAGACGTATGTTGTGGGCGAACCGAAACCTACGCGGAAAAACTCGAAGGGGGTTCAGCAATACGCCCCGGCCGGCGGATCAGTTTGGAATTCTCCAACCGTGGATGCACGGCGAAACGCGATCTATTTTGGGACTGGAGACGCCGAGACCGAACCCGCGCCGAAAACCACGGACGCAATCATGGCGGTGGACATGAAGACCGGTAAAACCCTTTGGGTTTACCAGGTCCAAGCCAATGACGCATTCCTGGGAGGGTGCTTCGGCTCAGCCAAAACGGACAATTGCCCGTCCGAGAACGGTCCGGATCTGGATATCGGAAATTCGCCGATCCTGAGACCGTTGAGCGGCGGCAAAAGAGTCCTCGTGGCTGCGACGAAAGATGGGAATGTGATCGCTCTCGACCCCGACAAAAGAGGAGCGGTTGTTTGGAAGGCCAATGTCTCGCCGGTCGACCCAACCTTGAAGGGCCCCGAGGCCTTTTTTGCCAGGATGGGAGGGATCGTTTGGGGTGGAGCTTCGGATGGAAAAAACCTGTACTACGGTCTTAGCCGGGGCGGCATGGTGGCACTTCAATTGTCGACCGGCGAGCGGCTATGGTACACGGCGCTTGCGAAGCCGGGGACGCGCGTGAATAATTCGGCGGCAACCTCCGCGATTCCGGGAGTAGCGTTCGTGGGTGGATCGGACGGAGTGGTGCATGCTCTTTCCACAGCGGACGGAAAGGTGGTCTGGGAGTACAGCACTGCTCACGAGTACGAAACCGTAAACAAGGTTCCCGGCAAAGGCGGAGCGATTAGTTCCGCGGGCCCAACGATTGCCGGCGGGATGCTCTTTGTCGGATCCGGTTACGCCGTGTTGGGCAACAGTTCAGGCAACGTCCTGCTCGCTTTCGCGGTGCAATAGACACGCTGATTAGTTCGTTCGAGCTATTGCCTTCAACAAGTTCGCTTGTAAAATCGTGTCGTGACTCGTCTGCTTCTGTTTCTGTTCGTCTTTGGTGCTCTGTGGGGGCAAGACAAGGTTTTTATCTGCCCCATGGACCCGGACGTTCGCTCCAATCAGCCAGGCACGTGCAGACGCTGCGGAATGAAGCTCCGCGAAGGTATTCCAGAACCGGTGGAATTCCACATGAATTTGGCGCTGAACCCAAGAGCGGTGAAGCCCAACCAGACCACTCAGCTCAAGTTCAGCGTGCACGACCCCTGGAAAGACCGGCCGGTGAAAGACTTCCAGATCGTCCATGAAAAGCTCTTCCACATGTTCGTGGTTAGCCAGGATTTGCAATTCTTCGTTCACGACCATCCCGCGTTCCAGCCGGATGGCGATTTCACTTACGACATCGCGTTCCCCAAGCCCGGTATGTATCGCGTATTGGGCGATTTTTATCCCGATGGCGCTACGCCGCAGTTGATCGCTAAAACCGTGATCGTCGCCGGAACGCCTCCGCCGCCGGCCGCTCTGCCGCGCGATTACTCCACCAAGCAGGCGGAAAATCTGCAAGTGGAAATGACGACCGATCCACCGCACCCGGTCGCGGCGCAGAAGACCCTGATTTACTTTCGACTCTCGCCGGCGGACGGCCTGGAGAAATATATCGGTGTGTGGGCGCACATGCTGGCTGCAAGCGACGATCTGATCGACCTTATCCACACCCATCCATTCCTGGCCGACGGAGGTCCGCAGCTCGAATTCAGCCTGGACTTTCCCCGTGCGCGAACGTATCGCGTATGGGTGCAGTTCCAGCGCAAGGGCGTGGTGAATACGGTTCATTTCGACATTCCAGTGAAAGAATTGGAATAGTCGGCGCTCGCTGCACCTCGCTTCATGGGACGCCTGAACAATAGACGCCTGAACAATAATGGGTGGCTCGTCATCCTGGCGCTCACGGTTCGACCTGCGCCTCTGCGGAGCGCCCCCTCGAGCGCGGAAGTGTGCGCGACGTGCCACCGCAAGATCTATGAGACCTACCGCAGGACGGCTATGGCGCGCTCCATCTATCGGCCGCAGCCGGAGAATACGATCGAAGACTATCGGGTGAACAACCACTACTATCACAAAGCGTCGGATATGTCGTTTGTGATGATAGAGCGCGGCGGCAAGTATTACCAACGGCGCTACCAAATTGGGTTCGACGGTAAAGATACCAATATCGAGGAACAGCAAGTTGACTACGTCATGGGTTCCGGAAACCACGTGCGGACGTATCTGCATCGCACTAATTCCGGCGCATTGCTGGAACTCCCCCTGGCCTGGTATGCAGAAAAAGGAGGCTACTGGGCGATGGGGCCTGGGTACGACCGGGTAGACCAACCGGGGTCCCGCCGCAAGATCAGCTACGAGTGCATGTTCTGTCACAATGCCTATCCGCGCATACCGCCTCGCCACACGGATCTTCGCTCCGAACCTACTTACTCCGGCGCTCTGCCGGAAGGAATCGACTGCCAGCGATGCCACGGGTCGGGTGACCGCCACGTCGCCCTAGCGCAAACTCGCGGGGCAGGTGCCGACGCCATTCGTGCGGCAATCGTCAACCCTGCCGGCCTGAGTCCGGCGCGCCAGATGGAAGTCTGCATGCAGTGCCATCTCGAAACGACTAGCTTTCCTTTTCCTCACTCGATCCGGAAATACGATCGCGAGCCGTTTTCTTACGAACCAGGCAAACCCCTCGGCGATTTCATGCTGTTCTTCGATCATGATTCGGGAAAGGAGGATAGGTTTCAGATCGTTAGCTCCGTTTACCGGCTGCGAATGTCTCAGTGTTTCCTGAAGAGCGCCGGCAACTTGCGTTGCACGACGTGCCACGATCCTCACCGGGACGAGACGGTCCCTCGATATAACGAAGTATGCCTCGGCTGTCATCGCGCGACTCTGGATCGAAATGTGCAACCGGGGCGGCATACCGCATCCAGCGATTGCGTCGATTGCCACATGCCCAAACGCCGTACCGAGGACGTGGTGCACGCCGTGATGACCGATCACTATATCCAGCGGAAGAAGCCCGAACGCGACTTACTGGCGGAGATATCGGAACCATCGGGTTCGGTAATTCTTTATCGCGATGAAGTGGTTCCTTATTACCCCACGCCGCTTAGTGGCACTTCCGAAAACGAGCTATATCGCGCTCTCGCCCAAGTTCGTATGGACAACAATTTGGACGTTGGGATCGCGCAATTCAGTACGGCAATCCGCAATTATCGACCCAAGCAAGCGGAGTTTTATTCCGAACTCGGCGATGCCCTTCGAAGGAGCGACAAGGCGAGTGACTCAATTCCACTTTTCAAAGCGGCGCTGCGCCTTAAGCCGGATTTGTTGGCGGCCTGGATTGGATTAGGCAGTGCACTCGAAACGCTGGCCCGGTATCCAAAAGCGGTGGAAGCTTTCCAGCGGGCGATTGGTTTGGCGCCGTCCGATGGCTTGTTGTGGCAGGAAATCGCGCGGATATACATCCAACAGGGCCAGACGAGGTTAGCGATGGACGCCTTGAACCGATCGCTCGCGCTGGATTCGACAGTGCCCCAAACACACCAACTACTGGGGACAATGTGGTCCAGGCCGGATGGAGACCCTGCTCGCGCCGAAGCATCCTTTCGTGAAGCCATCCGGCTGCAGCCTGACTACGCCCAAGCGCATACCAATCTCGCCGTTGTCTTATTCCAAGAGAATCGAATAGAGGAAGCGCGTTATCACTTCGAGCGCGCCATTCACTTGCGGCCCAACTATGCGTTAGGACACTTGAACTACGGACTGATGCTCCGTAAGTTAGGCAGGATCGATGAGGCCAAGGAGCAGCTCGGACAAGCAGCCATCAGTTCAGATCCCGGCACACGCGACGCCGCACGCCGCGCGCTGTCGGAATTGGGCGCCTCGAACTAACGTCCTGATCCTAATTCTCGCCTTTCAGTCGGATCTCCGCGATGTCGCCTTTCACCTCAACCGTCGTTCCGAAGGGCCGGCAGGAATCGGCCATACGCTCCAGGATATAGCGGGCTTTCTCTCCTTTAGCTGGCGCCGGCAAACCGCGAGTAGCCAGGAATTGATTCATCGCGTGCGGGTCGTGAGTATCGGCTTGGCCTTGGCCGATCTTATTCAGCGTGATTGGCTGGAATTGAATCGATTGTAGATGCCTTCCCTGAAATTTGGCAGAGGCGACGACGCTTTCCCAGATAATCGGCTCGTCCAGCGCCGTTAAGGTGGGAACCAACTGAAAAATGAAATTACCGAGATCGTAAAAGATAGGCCGGCCGTGATAGATCTCTACGCCTTGCACCAGAGGGGCGCCATGCAGCACCACGATATCGGCACCCGCGTCGACCTCCGCGTGCGTCCATTTCTTGATCCACTCGGGGGGGACTAACCGCTCCGGAAACTCTTCCTGCATCATCGGTCCAAAAGGCTTGTCATAGACGTGATTGTGTTGATACACGACGACCAGGTCGGCGCGCTTGGCGGCCTCACGGATGCTCTGAAGGATGCGCTGGACATCCTCCTCGTTGGGTTTGTTCCCGGCTTCGACGCGGAGCTCATCGACGCCCGGGCGGTTTGCGGTGGCTGAACCTCCGCGGGCAACCTCTCCAGACGCCATCGCTACCAGCGCCACGGTACCTTTGGGCGTGTGCAGGTAACCGGGTCCCACTGCCTCCTCGATCGTATTCCCGATCCCGGCATGAGCCAGATTCAGGTGGTTCACTTGTTCGAGTGTGTTTTGAATCCCGGGAACCTTCAGGTCGGCGGCGTGGTTGTTGGAGAGGGAGACCAAGTTGAACCCTAAGGCCTTCAGCGAGTCCAGTGCTTCCGGCGGCGCCAGGAATCCTGAACCCTGGAAAGGCACGCTCTCGTTCGGCTGTCCTGGTTTTGCGACCGTGCCTTCGAAATTGGTGAAGTTCACATCGCCCTTCAGCAGCGAAGCGATGGTTGACATCAAGTCTGGAGCCGACGCGCGGACATCCGACCGAATCATCGATTGCCCGGCCAGGGTGATGCCGAATTCGGATTGCTGCGCCAACGCCGGAAGGCCGAAACTCAAAAACAGAAACGCAAATTGTGATCGTGTCATCTTGGGTTCTTACTGGTAGAATGCCGGCGACTTCCGGAGGGTAACGAACGTTGCAAGGTCGTGTTCGATCCACAATCGTGCGCCGGATTGTTGCAGGAAATCGAGCACCATCGCGCGTGAAGCGGCCCCTTGCTCCTTGTTGAATTCGACTGCGGGCGCCCGGTGCATGGCGATTTCCTGAGGCATATGGAACAGATCGCCCACAATTAGGACTGGTCCGGTCTCTTTCAGCTTGAGGAACAAAATCTGATGGCCCGGTGAATGGCCGGGCGCGTACTTGATCACCACCGTCCGGTCGCCAAACACGTCGTAGTCGGTTTCCGGAAGGAACACGGTTTTGCTGTCCTTTAGTTTTGCGAAGGTCGCGGGCGCAAAGCTCCCGGGAACGCGCGGACCGCCGAACATTGCATCGCGCTCCGTCTTATGCACCAGCCAGGTGGAACCGGCGAAGTCGTTCGCATTCGCGGTGTGATCGGCGTGCAGATGCGAAAGCGCCAGATACTTGATGTCCTCAGGCGCGTACCCAATTTCAGCCATCTGCGATCGCAGTGTCTTGGTGGCTAGGGAGATTCCGTGTGTCTTGCCGTCGACTTGTGCGTCCGGGACCACGCCCGTGTCCCACATGAGGGTACCCTTGGGATGCACGATCAGATAGCACGGAACCGCCAGCACTACTTTCTCACCGACTTCCTCTTTCGTGAAACCGAAGTTTGCCGGCGAGTTCAGGGTCAGGAGTCCGCAGTCGAAAACATAGACGCGTGCGGACTTCGGCGGCTTCGGCTTGTTCTGCAGTGTCGCCGCCGGCGAAAGCAGAGTGACGCCGATGGCGACGAACACAACCATCGCAAATCGTTTCATGGTGGAACTCCTTTTACTCTTTGGGGGCCTCTGGCTTGGCATCGGACTTGCCGGCCGGCTTGGCGTCCGGTATCAGTGCGTTGCCGTCCAGAACGAAAGTCAACAATTTCGGCATCGCGGTGGGTGCTTTTGACGGAGCCCGAGGCGCTTCGCCGATTGCCGCAGGTCGCGGCGGCACGCCGGTGCCGATTCCGCCTGCCAGCGTGACGTATTGCTTGCCATCCAACTGGTAAGTGATTGGCGGCCCCATGCCTCCGCGCAGACCGGTTTGGATGTCGAGGAGTTTCTCCCCCTTGTCGGCGCTATACGCCAGAAGACGACCGTCGTTGACAACCTGAAACACCAGATTTCCCGCGGTCGTAACTGTTCCGCCGCCCATGCCACCACCGCCAGACTGGATCCAGCGCCGGGTTTGCGTGATGGGGTCCCAAGCGATCAACGCTCCTCCTTTGATACCCTCTGGCAGTTCGGGTCCGATGGCGGGTGGGGGCGGCAGCTTATTTACCCCCGTTCCCGTCCCTTTATTTTTTTGCCCGGGGTGGTACTCATAATTCGGGTCCACCGCGTAGCTGGAGCTGCCACTAACAGTCGCGGGAATGTACACCAATCCGCTAGCCGGATTGTAGGACATGGGCGACCAGTTATGTGCGCCGCCCGCGCCGGGTGAAATCGCGATGGAATCGGCGCCGTAAAATGCTTCGGAATTGAAGATCGGTCGTCCGGTGGCTTCGTTCAGTCCTTTCGCCCAGTTCACCTGAACAAAGGGTTGGCCCGAGATGAACTTGCCGGTGAGCCGGTCGATCACGTAATAGAAGCCGTTCTTACCGGCCTGCATCAGCACCTTGCGCGTCTGTCCCTTGACAGTGATGTCCGCCAACAGGATTTGCTGCACGCTGTCGAAATCCCACTCGTCGCCAGGCACGGCCTGGTAATACCATTTCAGCGCTCCGGTATCCGGATTTACCGCGAGAATGGAACAGGCGTACAGATTGTCCTTGCCATCGCTCGCCTTCTGTCCGCGCGCAGCCTCCGCCCAGGGGCCCGCGTTACCAGTACCCACGTACAGTAGATTTGCTTCCGGGTCATAGGAAATCGCGTCCCACACAGGGGCGCCGCCGCCGGTCTTCCACCATTCACCGGTCCAGGTTGCGGCTGCCTTTTTCATGGCTTCGTTCTCGAAAGGCTTCGACGGATCGCCGGGAACGGTGTAAAACTTCCACGCGAACTGACCGGTGTTGGCATCGTATGCGGCAAAGAATCCTCGCGTGGGATACTCCCCGCCCGCGACGCCGATAATCACCTTGCCTTTTGCGATACGCGGCGCCATGGTGATGGTGTAAATGTCCTGGGGAAACGCCACGCGCGCTTCCCAAATCGCTTTGCCGGTTTCGGCGTCCAGCGCATCGAGCCTGCCATCGAGTATCGGGGCGATGATCCTGCCCTCATAGATCGCTAGGCCGCGCAGAACGGCGCCGCAGCAAAGCACCGGCGCCAACGAGGCGCGATTCACCTGTGGATCCCAGCGCCAGCGTTCTTTGCCGGTGCGAGCATCCACTGCGTAGACCACGCTCCAATTAGTAATGCTATAGATGGTGCCGTTCCAAACCAAAGGCGTGGCCTCCTGGCTGCCGCCGCCCTGGCCAATGTCGTACGACCATGCAAGACCCAACCGGCTCACATTGGTCGTGTTGATCTGATTGAGCGGGCTGTAGCGCGTCTCGCCCGGCGTGAGGCCGTAGGAGAGCCATTCGGCGCCAGTCTTCCCCGCACTTTTCAGCACCGAGTCGTCTACGACCTTGCTTTGCTGCCCCCAGGCCGCGGATGCCGCCACGGTTAGTCCTACCGATAGGAGAAATATGCGCATCAAAAGTTGTACCTCAAAGCGAACTGGATCACCCGCGGTCCAACATTGGTTGCAGTGATCGTGCCGAAAGTCGATGGCGAGGACACCAGCAACGACGGGTTCGCGAATTGCGGGTGATTGGCCAGGTTGAAAAAGTCGGTGCGGAACTCAACATAGGCGCCTTCACTTAACCCGCCGACCACCGTCTTCTTCAGGATGGATGCGTCGAAGTTCAATTGACCCGGTCCGAGAACAATATTGCGCCCGGAATTTCCGTATCCGGTAGCGCCGCCCACTCCGTTCACCTGTCCGATGATGGGTATCGAGCAAAACGCGCTGGCGTTGAAATAATCCGTCAGCTTGGAATCCACAGCGCCGGCCGTGACGATCTGGGAATAGGTCGCGCCAGGACACATCTCAGCCCGGGAAAAGCCCGCGGCCATGGCTGCGCCAACATCGGGATTACCATAGACGGCGCCTCCCCTGGCATCTTCGATCGTAAGGGGATAGCCATCCTGGATCGTCGTGACCCCTGACACGGCCCAGCCGGACGACGCCACATTCAGGAATTTGTTGCCGCGCTGGTAACCAGGAATCGCGTAGCTATAGTTCACGACAAACCGTTGCGGCCGATCATAGTCGCAGGGCCCATACATTTGAGCGCGGTTGGTGACATCTCCGCTGTTCGCTGTGAATCCGCCGCCGCCTGAGGTCCCCGACATATCGTTGAAGCATCTGCCGTAGGTGTAGGAAGCTCCAAACTGTAGTCCGTGAGAAAAGCGCTGCTGCAGCGATAATTGCACGGAATTATAGTTCGCGTCTCCTGCATTGGTGGTAATGGAGACACCGGCTATGCCGATGCCCAATACCGGGACGCGCTCTCCGGCGTTCGCGGCGGTATTGGTGGTGATGCAGCCGTGGGGCCCGCCGCAGTTGATTGGATTGGACGCGGTCGCCAGTTGCGGAACGTTGTAATCGACGATGTTTACGGCCTGATGTTCGCTCCGGTTTCCGATGTAGCCAACTTCCAACACCAGCGACGGCTTAATGGCGTACTGTATGGTAGCGTTCCAGGAATAAGTGATCGGGGTTAACAGGTTCGGATCGATTCCGTGCATCGCGAGAGCCGAAGTTGGAGTTCTAAGGAATCCCGCCCAGGTACCGGGGGCCACCGTGGGATTGAACGGATCCTCGAAAGTCGCCAAGCCGTTTTGCGGTCCGGTATAGGTGAACGCCGCGGCATTCGGGGGCGTCGAATTGGCAGTTTGCTCCTGCTGATCTCCGTAGATGATGTCGTAGAAGATGCCGCCTCCGGCCCGAACCACGAGCTTGTCGCCGAATGGCTGCCAGGCGGCACCCAGCCGCGGAGCGAAGTTGTGATAGGGCGCGCGGCCATTGGTGAACAGATCGGTGTTGCGCCGCACCAGTCCAGGCTCCATAGGCCCGGCGTAATTCTGGGCGAGGGTCCAGCCGACATAAGTGCCCGACGCGGGCGGTATCGGTATACTGGCAGCCAAAGGCCAATTGGCATTGGTTCCCGCCTGTGGGTTCTGTTCGGCCATCGTTCCCAGATATTCCCAGCGCAAGCCAAGATTCAGCGTCAGGCGATTCGTGACCTTGTAATCATCCTGAACAAAAGCGCTGGCGTAATGTTCAACGTCATCGAGAGGCGACGACCATAACTGGATGGTCGCTGCGGAAGTGAGAATGTTGCTCTGGCCGGTAGGACTGCCATTTTGGGCAGCACTCTCACCTAGTAGAAAATCGGCAAAAGAACTGAACGTGAGCGAGCCGCGCAGCTTGCCACACGAGCACTGGTCCAATTCCGTGGTGATTTCATTGAAGCCGGCCCGAATGGTGTGGCGGCCGTGGGTCCAGGAAATCTGGTCGTTGTATTCATTGCTCGTGAAAGGCGACTTGGACGCATCGTAAACGCCACCAAAGGAAGTGAAAAGCCCGTTCACTGTGATTACCGGCGGCAGAGAATTGGTCGGGTTGCTGGACGCGATACCGAGCTGTTGCGTGCTGAAGGGGATCAGGCTGCTGGATTGAGCGCGCGTGAAATTATAGGAGTAACGCGCTTCATTGATCAGATTCGTCGTGATCAAAGTCGTCAGCCTTCCGGAAGCGATCGAATTTCCCGTAACAGCGTTACTTCCGCCTGTGGGAAGGGTGCTGGTATACGGGGTGATAAGATTTCCCTGATCCCAAAACCACTTCGCAGTGAATGTATTCTTCGTGGAAATATTGTAATCGACGCTCGCCAAGCCTTGGCTCTCATTGAACGTCAAAGGGTCGCTCACGGTGGCCAAGCCGATCACGTTAGCGCCTGACTTCCGGATGATCTGTGGAGTAGGAACCGCATACTGCCCGTTGGGCAGCTTGGCGCTCAGAATGTTGAACGCTGCCGAACTGAGGCCGCCTGGAGTATTGAGCGGCACCGCCTGTGTGCCTTGTCCCGGCGGTCCACCTCCTGGGCAGGTGAGCTGTTGGCCACCTGCACTTGAAATCGCATAAGGATGCCCGGGCTGCCCCGGCAGGTTGTTCGGATTCGTCGCGCAGAAGTCGTTCTCCAGCCCCAGGAGCGACCGGTTGTTGGTGAGCTGTTCCGGCAGAGTCGGAGTTTCGGTCCCGCCAGCGACGATCCCGTTTCTTTGTCTTGTCCCCTGCCCCGAAAGAAAGAAAAATAGCTTGTCCTTTTTGATCGGGCCGCCAAGCGTGCCACCAAACTGGTTTTGATTCAGCACACCGAGCGGCTGACCGGTTTCATTGCGGAAGAACGTGTTGGCATTGAGGTCGGTATTGCGGAAATACTCGAACAACGATCCGTGGAAAACGTTGGAACCCGACTTCGTGACAACATTCACACTGGCGCCGGAGTTTCGGCCGTAGCTGGCATCGAAGTTCGACGTCTGGACTTTGAATTCCTGCAGGGCATCGGGACTGGGCACCGGAGCGGCGCCGTTGAAGAAACCGGCTCCTTCGCCTCCGCTTCCGAAATTCGAGACGGTGATGCCGTCTATTTGAAAATTGCTGCTGTTGCCGTCTTTGCCGTTCACATAAATGTTCTGCAGACCGCGTCCGGCCGCCGTGGCGTCGTTTACATCCGTTCCAACTCCCGGAGACAGATTCATGATCTGAAGGTAATCTCGCGTGGTGAGCGGGAGAGCCTGGATAGCCTGGCTTCCCACCACGCCTCCCAGCGTGGAACTTTCTGTCTGGAGCACCGAAGCCTGCGCTGCCACTTCGATACGCTCGGTCTGCTGCCCAACTGTGAGCCTGGTTTCCAAGGTCTCCGTTTCGGTGACGTGCACCGTTACGGAATCCGACTGAAAGGACTTGAAACCAGCGGCGGTCACGTCCACTTTATAAGTATCCGGGGGCAGCTGCGGAAACGTGTAGCTTCCGTCCGCGGCGGTCGTATTCGCGCGCGTTAGACCAGAGGAGTTGCTGATGGTTACGGTAGCGCCGGCGATGATTGCGCCGCTCTGATCTCTTGCAGTTACTGTTAATGCTCCAGTTGACGCAGACTGCGCCCACAACATCGCGGCGGAGCAGAAGAAGACAAATAGCAACGCGGTTACTTGCATTCTCGTTGCGGCACGGAAAGCCATACACGGGCTTTGCATAAGACGGGACCTCCCACAGAGATCGATCTGATCGATCAATTCGACCCCAACTTGCGCGATCAATCAGTAATCGTAGGGAGGATTTTATATCGCGGCCAGACAAGATCAATAGCTCATTTGAACTACTGGCACGTTTGCTTGAAAAATACTGGCGAATAAACACCACACCGGTCCTCGCTGACATTCTCAGTCGGCCTGGATTCGACAACGTGACGGCGAAGCGCGAGCGCTTGGGCGAGTTGGGGCTGTTGAGGACCCGAACGAAAATGGACCGAAGGGCTGGCAAGAAGACGTACCTCGCGAGGCGGCCGAGGAGTTCGAGCTGGAATGTGAATTAGCGGGTCCCAGCGATTAAACCTGGACGAGTCTGAGCCGTTGACTGCATGGCGGATGGGATCTGGCTCACCGGGCTGGAATAGTTCATTGGAGCTATTGCTACCGATGAATCCGGCTATAGAATTTAATCGAGCCGGGTTTCCGGCCAACCTCTATGCCTAGGTCAGGCTCGCCTCTAAAAGTGTAAGAAGGCCCTGATCGTCACGAAAGGGAACATTATGCGCATTTTGATCGCTTTGCTGGCTTGTGCGATTGGCTTGTCGGCCGAGTCCGTTACTTTCAACAAGAACGTGGCTGGGATCCTGCAGAAAAATTGCCAGGAGTGCCACCGGCCTGGTGAAATCGGTCCGATGTCGTTGTTGTCCTATCAAGAAGCGCGGCCCTGGGCCAAGGCAATCAAGCAGGCAGTGGTGACCAAGAAAATGCCCCCGTGGTTTGCCGATCCAGCGTACGGACATTTTTCCAATGACCGCCGCTTAAGCGACGCCGATCTCAAGACGCTGGTGGCGTGGGTTGATGCGGGCGCGCCGGAGGGTGACGCAAAGGATAAACCGAAGCCGGCGCAATGGCTTGAGGGCTGGAATATCGGGAAGCCCGACTACGTCGTGGAGATGCCCATCGAGTACAAGGTTCCCGCCACGGGCATTATCGATTACACGTATATCATCGTTCCGAGCGGTTTTACCGAGGACAAATGGGTGCAAGCGGCAGAGTTGCGGCCGTCGAATCGCGCGGTGGTTCATCATGCCAACGTTTCGGTTCGGCCGCCCGGTTCGAGAACTTATCGGGACTACCCAATCGGAGTTTTCTTTGTTCCTTCCAAATCGAGAGCCTCCACGGCACCGGCGGCGGCCACCGCAGCGGCTAATGTAGCCACCTTGAGTGACGATTACCTGGTCGGTTATACGCCTGGCAAGCAGGCGATCAATCTTACATCGAACGAAGCACGGCTTATTCCGGCAGGGTCGGATTTCGTTTTCCAGATGCACTACACGCCCAACGGCAAGGTTCTGAACGACCGCACCAAGGTGGGAATTATCTTTGCCAAGCAGCCACCCGAGAAGCGCGTGTCGCGGGTTGTTGCCGCCAATGCCACGTTTGTCATTCCGCCCATGGATCCCGACTATCACGTAGATGGAGCGATCACGCTGGCAACCGACGCGGAGATTGTTTCGATCAAGCCGCATATGCATCTGCGCGGTAAATGGATGGAAGTCCGCGCGGTTTATCCGACGGGCGAGAAGGAAACGTTGCTGCGCGTACCGCACTATGACTTTAGCTGGCAAATGGATTACATTCCTGTGAAGCCCATCGTTGTTCCCAAAGGCACGCGTCTCGAGGTTTCGGCAGGTTTCGATAATTCGCCTAACAATCCATATAACCCGGACCCGAAAGCTACGGTGCGGTGGGGCGACCAGAGCTTCGACGAGATGATGGGTAATTTCTTTGAGCTGGCCTATGACCCGAAGCTGGATCCTTCACAACTGTTGGTCAAAACGAAGCGCAGCGGCACTGTCGCCGTCGCAGTCCCGGTCAAGTAGGGTGCGGTGGCGGTTGGATGGCGCTAGCTCGAAATAGAGGTTCCGACCGACGCAACGGCTTTTCCTTATGAAGTCGCTAATCGCTCTCTTGGGAGCCTCATTGATCGCGCAAGCGCACGATGTAATTACTACGCCTATTACCTGGAGCCGCGAAATCTCTCGGGTTGTTTACGACCGGTGTCTGTCTTGTCATCGCACTGGAGGCTCGGCGTTCTCGCTGACGAGTTACTCCGATATCCGTCCTTGGGCGGAAGCCGTCAAAGAAGAGGTGCTGGCGAGGCGGATGCCTCCCTGGGGCGGAGTGAAGGGGTTTGGCGAATTTCGCAACGACCAGGCGTTGACGCCAGAGCAGATCGAACTAGTTGCGAACTGGGCCAATGGCGGCGTTCCGGAGGGTGATCCGAAGGAGCTTCCTGCCCTGCCCAAGATCCAGAACGCGTATCAAGCCGACATCTCCGGCGCCTCAATCGCCGTGTCCGGCGAATTCAGACTCGACAAACCGATTACTCTCGATGGACTTTATCCGAAGACGATTCCCACGGGAGCCTCATTCCAGATTACGGCTGAGCTTCCGGGCGAAGGAATCGAGCCTCTCCTCTGGCTAAGGGATTATCGACCCCAGTTTGGCCATTCATTCCTTTTTCGAACGCCCATCGAAATTCCTGAAGGTACGGTGATTCATGGTATTCCGTCGGATGCTACCATCCTGCTGCTTCTGGCTCTGCCAGAATCCGATCGATCCGCGGCTGAGACAAAGTGATGAAACCAGTTCGTTGGCATTTCTGTGCGGGAGTGGTCCTCGCGGCATGTGTCGTTGTTGAATGCAGCCTCAACAGGCCCATAGTAGAAGCTGCCACAGTGCGGGCCCCTCGATTTGAGGTGGATCCCCTTTGGCCCAAGCCGTTGCCGGATCATTGGGTGATGGGCATGACGATTGGCGTTTCGGTGGATTCCCAGGATCACGTGTGGATCATTAATCGGCCGCGAACCAACGACGCACGGGAATTACATGCTCAATCTGATCCGCCTGCCGCGGAATGCTGCGCTTCGGCGCCGCCGGTTCTGGAATTCGACCAGGCGGGAACCTTGCTCCGCCACTGGGGCGGACCCGGAGAGGGATACGATTGGCCGATTACGTTGCATGGAATCACGGTCGATTACAAAGGCAACGTGTGGATCGGTGGAGCTGGCCGTGGGACTCCGCCCGGTCAAGGACGCGCTAGGGCGGCCCCGCAGCCCCTGGCTGAAGGGCAATCCGATCTGGTCGGCTATTGGAACGACAACATGGTATTGAAATTCACCATGGACGGAAAATTTCTGATGCAAATCGGGAAGCCGAACCACACTAAAGGAAGCAACGACGTAGAAAACCTCAGATTGCCGGCCAAGACTTATGTCGATCCCAAGACCGACGAACTCTACGTCGCCGATGGATACGGCAACCATCGAGTGATTGTCTATGATGCCGAAACCGGCAAGTACAAGCGGCATTGGGGAGCCTACGGGCACGTACCGGACGATACGAATCTGGGCCCGTATAAACCCGATGCGCCGCCTGCACAGCAGTTCCGGAATCCGGTCCACTGCGCCATGCTGTCTCATGATAATTTGCTTTATGTATGCGATCGATCCAACGATCGTCTTCAGGTATTTCACCCGGACGGCACTTTTGTAAAAGAGAAGTTCATCGCAAAAGACACGCTGGGCGATGGATCGGTGTTCGATCTGGCTTTCTCAAGCGACCCCCAACAAAAGTACATTTACATTTGCGACGGGGAGAACGAGAAGATTTACATCCTGGATCGCGATTCGCTCGAGGTCCTCACAAGCTTCGGCGACGGCGGACGTCAGCCGGGCGAGTTCTACGGCGTGCATAGCATCGCCACGGATTCAAAGGGGAACATTTATACTACCGAGACGTATCAAGGTCATCGAGTTCAGAAGTTTTTGTATAAGGGACTTGCACCCGTCACCAAAACCGATCAGGGTGTGGTGTGGCCCAAGTAGGACAAATTGAAATGAAGGAAAATACGTACTCACAGTCGCGCCAGTGGACCCTGATTGTTTCACTCGCGGCCTTAACCCTTGGTTTGCTCGCGGGACAGACTCAATCGCAGAACAATTCGCGAATCAAGCTCTATGTCTTCGATATGGGAACGCTGAAAAGTGCCAATCCGAAGGCGTTGCTCGATCGCGGCATCACCACCACTGATATGTCGGTAACAGCTTACCTGGTAGTGCATCCGCGAGGTCTGCTCCTTTTCGATACCGGAGTCATCCCCGATGACCAGATCCAGCCGGAAGGCACTACGGTGGCTCGGGCAACCGCGCACAAAACGCTACTGAGCCAATTGGCGGAAATCGGCTACAAACCGTCCGACATCACGTATCTCGTCCTATCCCACGGCCATTACGACCACACGGCGAATGCTAACGAATTTACCGGCGCTACTTGGATTGCGCAGAAGGCCGAAAGGGACGTGATGTTTGGAGAGAATCCCCCACCGAGGACTTACGCGCCCGCCACTTTCAGTGCCCTGAAGGACAGCAAGACGAAACTGGTCGAGGGCGACTACGATGTCTTTGGCGACGGCACGGTGATGCTTCTGCTGACGCCCGGGCACACTCCCGGGCATCAGTGTCTGTATGTAAAACTCGCAAAAACCGGCCCCGTCGTGCTCACGGGCGATCTGTATCATTATCCTTTCGAGCGAACTGTGAAGGACGCTAACCCGTACGGCGGCAAAGTTTCCGATGCCGAAAGTGCTTCTAGGGCAAGAATCGAGGCCTTTTTGCAAGAGAAAGGTGCGACGCTTTGGATAGGACACGACATTATCCAGTGCGCAACGCTAAAGAAATCGCCGGCGTATTACGAGTAACAGAGGCGCTCCGGGAGTACCGGGGCTCGCAAGCATTCAGCGCGTCACAGCGATAGGATGGATGCTGTCAGGCTTCGGAAGGTATCAGAATCTATGTCGCAGGTGCGATTTCATGCAGCGGCTGCGCTGGTCGTGTTTGTGTTCGTCGCCTCACCCTTGCTCTTCGCGCTGAACCCGCACAAGGCCATCACGCAGTACTCGCGCGGCGTGTGGACCCAGGCGCAGGGATTGCCCCAAGACACGATACGCGCGATCACTCAGACCGCGGATGGATATCTATGGCTCGGTAGCGATGAGGGATTGAGCAGTTTTGATGGCTACGAGTTTGTCACTTTTACCAAAGCGGATGGTTCATTGCCGAATAACTCAATCAACGCATTGGCTCCTGGTGCGAATGGAACCTTGTGGATCGGTACGCCCGCGGGATTGACGCGCTACCGCAACCACCGCTTTACAACGTTCACTACCCGGAATGGCCTCCCCGATGATGCCGTTTCATCGCTGGTTGAGGATCGTAAGGGAACGCTCTGGATTATCGCGGGAGGCATCCTGAGCCGTTTCAAGAATGAGAAATTTCACAATTACCCGATGGACGGCCTGAGGCCCGTACGCGCGGCCCGCGTTGTTTACAAAGATCGCGAAGGCGCCATTTGGGTTGCCGGTTTGGAAGGATTAATCAGGCTTTCGGACGATAAATTCGTCCCTGTGCTGGGCCCCAAAGAGATAGAAGGCAATCTCATTAACGCCATTGTTAGGGATCGCAACAACAATGTCTGGTTGGGCGGATTGAAGGGCCTGATGTTGCTGTCCGCCGACGGAAGCCTCAAAATGTTTTACTCGCACGGACATCCTGAAAATATGGTCAGCGCGCTTTGGGAGGACCGCGATGGGAACGTTTGGGCCGGGACATCAACCGGACTGAGCCGGTTGGATGGACGCCGCTCTGCCATGTCGCTCGGCGGCGACAGGGATATGGATTCGGTCCGATGCCTGTTCGAGGATCGTGAGGGTAACCTCTGGGTAGGCATGAACGCCGGCCTGAATCGATTGCAAGACGAGCGATTCACAGTTTACGGGCAGGCGGAAGGATTGCCTGGTTCGAAACCGGTGGCTGTGCATCAGGATCGGAAAGGCCAAATCTGGATCGGATACGACGGCGGCGGACTGGTTGAGTTTCATGAAAAGACGACCCGGATTTATAGCACGCGGGATGGCCTGGCGGGCAATAAAATCCAATCCATACGGGAGACCAGTCATGGCGATCTGTTGATCTCGACCGGTGAGGGGCTCAGCCGGATGCATGGCGGACGCTTCGCTAACTTCGTTGTACCGGAGCCGCTGGCGCGTCCCTTCGTCTTTGATGCTTTGGAAGACCGACGCGGACGAGTCTGGCTCGCCACGCCCAGCGGCGTATATCAAATGAGCGGATCTCAAGCGCAGAACGTCGTTCCCGGCGGCCCCGTGATTAATGATTCCACAGTGGTGCTAGCCGAGGATCGGGATGGCAGCATGTGGGCCGGGAGCTACGGTAAAGGTCTTTGGCACATGGAGAACGGCCAGACCCACAGGCTCACTATCTCGGACGGCCTCAGTAGCGACCGAATTCGGTCCTTATATGAAGACCACGACGGAACGCTATGGATAGGAACTTGGGGCGGAGGGCTGAACGTTTATAGAAAGGGTGTTTTCACCTCCTATGGCGAAGTGGATGGCCTGCTCAGCGACAACATTTGGCACGTCCAAGACGACGGCAACGGGTCGCTTTGGCTCAGCACTCCGCGCGGGCTCTGCCGTATTTCCAAGCGGGACATCGGCGATTTCAGCGCGCGCCGCATCCGGACTCTCAGTCCGCTGAATTACGGGATGGCGGACGGATTGCCTACCGCGCAATGCGCGCCCGGCCAAGTGGGCGGCGGCGGAACAAGAACAACCGATGGCAGGCTCTGGTTTCCAACCAGCCGTGGGCTGGCATCCACCGATCCGCGCGCAGCCGTGCATGAGCAAACGCAGCCGGCGCCGATCGTGACATTCATCGAAGTAGCAGCGGACAACCAGCAAGTCGATCTCAACGAAGGTGCGGTTATTAAACCGGGTACCAAGCATATCCAGTTCCGTTTTGTTGGAATTCACCTGAGTGCGCCCGAGAGAGTGCGCTACGACTATAAATTGGAAGGTTTGGACAGCGAATGGGTCTCGGCCAGCAATCGCAGGGCGGTCAACTACATTGGTTTGCCGCGGGGCCGGTATCGCTTCTGGGTACGGGCTTCTATCCCTGGACAGGGGGTTAGCGAGGCTTCGCTTGCCCTGGTAGTGCTGCCACACTTCTATGAGCGAGCGTATTTCCTTTGGCTGGCAGCGTTTTGCTCTCTCGCCGCCGCGTACGGCCTCTACCAGCTACACCTTCGGCAGATTCGCCGCCGCTTTGCTCTCGTGCTGGCGGAACGGACCCGGATCGCTCGTGAGATACACGACACTCTCGTGCAGGGTTTCGTCGGCATTTCCGCGCAGTTGGCGGTTGCGCTCAAGTCGGATGGAAACGATGACACCGCGCGGCAGCACGTGATGGTGGCGCGGAGGATGGCGCGGCATAGCCTGACGGAAGCGAAGCGCTCCATGGTCGACTTACGCGCGACACCCCTAGAGGGACGGGACCTGGCTTCAGCGCTATCGCTGGTCGCACGGCGATGGGCCGGTGGTAGCGCAACGCCAGTGGAGATCGAGATCTCCGGAGCGCCAGGCCGATTGTCCGAGGAACTCGAACAGAACGTTCTGCGCATTGCTCAGGAGGCGGTTACCAACGCGCTCAAGCATGCGGACGCAGGCCGGATCTTGATTCGGGTGCACTTCGCGGCGGCGTCCCTGGTGCTGGAAGTCAAAGACGATGGCCGGGGTTTCGATCCTTCCGGCGTGTTCTTGCTGGCTGAGGGGCAATTCGGGCTTATGGGGATGCGGGAACGCGCGGAGCGGCTGAACGGGCAGTTAGAGTTGACGAGTGCGCCCGGCAGTGGCACCCAGGTGAGGGTGTGTTTCCCAATAGACCTAGCTAGCCGCGATCCGATTAACCGGTTGGGCTTTCTGAATCGGCTAAAGATTCTTTTTTCTCTTGCACGAACATGATGAACACCAACAAGATCCGTGTACTTATTGCGGAGGACCACCTTGTTACGCGCGTCGGTATTGCGGCCATCGTCAACGCTCAACCGGACATGGCTACCGTGGCTGAGGCCACAAATGGACGACAGGCGGTAACACTTTTCCGCGAAAGCCGGCCGGATGTAGCCCTTATCGATATGCGTATGCCAATCATGAGCGGGTTTGAGGCCGTAACCTTGATCCGCAATGAATTTCCGGGCGCGCACCTGTTGGCCCTCAGCACGTATGACGGCCAGGAAGACGTCTACCGGGCTTGCCAAGCCGGAGTCCGAGGCTACCTCACAAAGGATGTGCTGGACGACGAGCTGATCAAGGCCATCCGGAAGGTTTACCGGGGCGTCAAGTACTTTGCCAGTCCAATTGCAGCCATGCTTGAAAACTACCCGCATGGGCCGGTGCTTAGCGCAAGGGAATTGGAAGTACTCGAACTGATCGTCCCGGGGTTGAGCAATAGACAAATCGCAACAGCCCTCGGTATCGCTGAATTCACCGTCAAGAATCACGTGAGGAGCATCCTCAGCAAGCTGGCTGTAGACGACCGCACGCAAGCTGCTACTTCGGCCATTCAGCGCGGAATCGTTCACTTGCGCTGACCCAGCCGAGAGCCGGTAGCAGTAGCTCGACTAGTTCGTTGGAGCTATTGATGTAACGAGATTCGAAGATACAATCGAAACTCGGCTCGGGCTGCCAGTCAACAGCTCGCGCCTCCCCGAGGTAGCAATGATCGAATTCATCAAGTTGAGAGTTGTGATGGGCTTACTCGCTGTAAGCTGGCTGGAAGCCGTCAATGTTGCCGCCCAGGATCGCATGCCGCCGATCCCTGCCGACAAGATGACGGAAGCACAGAAGAAAGCCGCGGCCGATTACAAGGAATTGCGCGGGGCCAACCTTACCGGCCCGCCCTGGTCAGTGATCTTGAGGGTGCCCGATCTGGTGGTTCCTTCGGTTGAAATGCGTCTGCATAATCAGAAGAACAGCGCGCTCTCTCCCAAGCTGACCGAGTTTGCGATCTTGATCGCGGCCCGCCACTGGACCAATAACTATGAGTGGGCTCCCCACAGCGCTGCAGCGGCGAAAGACGGGCTGTCACAGGGGACTATTGCCGCGATCGCGGAGGGTCGGCGCCCCGATCAAATGGAAGAAGATGAAGCGATTATTTACGAACTATGTACTGAATTGCTGCACAATCAAAGCGTAAGCGATCCGACCTACGCGCGCGCGTTGGCCAAATTCGGTGAGCCGGGAATTATCGAGGCGGCAAGTTTGGAAGGTTATTACACCTATCTGTCAATGATTATGAATACTGCTCGGTCGCCCTTGATGCCAGGCGCGAAGCCAGCGCTCACTCCTTTTCCACGATAGTCCCGGTGAACAAAATGTGCCCTTTTTCTAGAACTAAAGGCGCTCCGATTCTCGGGGCCGTTCTCACCATTGCTTTGGCCGCCCAAACCGCGCCGGATTTTCGAAAGGAGGCGGCCGCCGAGTGGCCCCTGGTGGGTGGCGATTGGGGAAATACCCGCTATTCGACCTTGTCGAAGATCAACACGTCGAACGTAAAACAGCTAAAGGGCGCGTGGATGTTGCGTCTCAACTCTGGCTTCGGCGCGCCGTACTCGCAGCAAGCCACGCCCGTGGTGAAAGACGGCATTATGTACCTACCCACCGGTCAGCAGGATGTTTTCGCCATTGATGCCAAGGCCGGGAACATTATTTGGAAATATCAGACGGATGCCGATCCGAAAACTCCGGATAACAAGGCGAAGCGAGGTATAGCGCTTGGTGAAGGCATGGTCTTCAGCAGCACGGCGGATATCCGTAAACCGCCGCCTTCGCCTCCGCCCGCGGCCACAGGGTCCGGCGACGCGCCAGAGGCTCGGTCTGCAGGCCGCGCACCGCGACCGGAGCCTGTCACTTACTTGATCGCGCTCGATCAGAAAACCGGGAAGCTGCTCTGGAAGCACGAGCTTGGCGAAGACGTTCCCAAGAACTTTCGCAAGTACATTACGGCTCCGCCGTTGTACTACAAGGGCCTCGTATATATGAGCATCTCGGGTGGGGATAGTGGCCTGCGTGGGCGCTTGACGGCGCACGATGCCAAGACGGGTAAGGAGGTTTGGCGTTGGTACGCTACGCCAGGCCCCGGCGAGTTTGGCAACGATACCTGGGAAGGCGATTCATGGAAGACGGGTGGCGGCGCGATGTGGGTGCAGCCGGCGCTCGATCCCGACCTCGGTTTGCTCTACGTCGTCACCGGCAATCCTTGGCCGGACTATAACGGATCCACGCGAGGCGGAGATAACTTGTTTACTAGTTCGGTTGTGGCGCTGGAGGCCGCCACCGGCAAGTATCGCTGGCATTACCAGACTGTTCACCACGATATGTGGGACTTCGACATGCCCACGCCGGTGATCCTGTTCGACCAGACGTACGGCGGTGAGACCCGTAAAGCGCTGGCCGCGCACTCCAAGCAGGGATGGGTCTACATTCTGGATCGTATGACTGGCAAGCCGCTGATTGGAGTGGAGGAAAAACCAGTCCCCCAGGAGCCCCGGCAAAAGACTGCGGCCACTCAGCCGGTTCCAATTGGCGATCCCACCGCGCCACAGTGTGCTGAGCCGATCAAAGGATACGAAGTAGGCTGCATGTTCACCCCGGCTTGGGACGATACGAAAATCGCGCGGCCGTCGGCCGCCGGCGATTGGGCGCCAGGCGCTTACGATCCGCGTTCCGGGCTTCTGTTCTTTGGCACAGAGGTATCCGTGCGCCGCTACAGTAGCCATGGCCGCGCGTTGGTACTGGGAGCGCGTGAAGACGGCTTGATCACCGCGCTCGATTCCAAGACCAACAAACAAGTCTGGCAGAAGGAGGTTCCGTATCCCGCGGGTTTCGGAAGCGGGCTGCTGGCTACCGCGGGAGATTTGCTGTTTCATGGCGGAACCGATGGATTCTTCCGCGCCTTCGATTCCAGAACCGGAGAGGAACTTTGGCGCTTTCAAACCGGCTTCGGCGCGGACGCACCCGCCGCTACGTACGAGATCGACGGCGAGCAGTATGTCGCTATCGCGGCCGGGGGCAGTCGCGATGGTTTCAAGGAGGCCCGAGGCGATCTGGTCTGGAGCTTCAAGGTCGGCGGCCAGATCAATCCGTTGAATGGGCCTCCGGCTCCATCGCCTGTGATCGGTACGGGTGCAACGGCGCCCGGCGGAATCGATCGGTAAAATGCGGCTATGTGCTCTCCTCTTCGTTATACTCGCTGGGGCGGAGGCGCAAGATCTCCCGGACGGCAAGGGCAAGGACTTGGTGGAAGATCGATGCTCCACCTGTCACGGTCTGGACTTGTTGTTCGCCGAGCACGATAGCAAGCAGCAATGGTCTCAAATTGTTAACGACATGGTTTCCCGTGGAGCCACCGGAACGTCGGAAGAACTCGCAACGATCATCGATTATCTTGCAGCGAATTTCGGCCCGGAAGTAGCCAAAATAAACGTGAACACGGCCGCGGCTGAAGATCTGCAATCGAGCCTCATGCTGACCGCTAAAGAGGCGGCCACGCTAGTTCAGTATCGGAAGGACCACGGCAAGATCAAGGATTGGGCCGCACTCAGCCAGATCCCTGGCATCGATTCCAAGAAGCTCGAAAGCAACAAGGGCCGGATCGTTTTCGATTAATTCGGCAACCGGAATGCAAGCAACTCGCCTGAGTACGCTCCGCCACTGATCGCGACCACGAGATACTGCCTGCCGTTCACCATATACGTCATCGGCGAGCCACTCTGCGGCGCAGGGATGTACACGGCCCCGACTTCCTTGCCAGTCGACTTGTCATAAGCGCGCAGCATCGCTCCGCGCTGCCCGTTGGGGGTGGTGAAGAAACCGGCCTCGCCCGCAATCAGCAATGTTTTGGTCGTAAGCGTCCCGATGATGCCGGGCCTTCCGGTCCTAGGAATGTCGATGCCTTTGAGCGCGGGATTGTTGCGAATATTGTCCGGAGTCTCGCCATGTGCAATTTGCCAGAGGATCTCGCCTCGATTCAGATCAATCGCGCTGATTCTTCCGTACGGCGGCTTAACCAGGGGCAGTCCCTGGATGCTCAAACCGCCACCGCCGCCTTCGCCCGACGCTCGGGAGCGAGGAGGTCCTTCGCCGTCTGCCGGTCCAGCGCCCGATCCGCCCGAGCGCCGCGCTCCGGTGAGCGCTGTTCCCTCGATGTACGCCATTTCCGACACGCTCGGATCCGGAGGCGGCACCAGTCCGACAGCGGAAATATTGGTTTGCGAAAACACGTAGAGAATATGGCTTTCGGGATCGTAGGATCCTCCCGGCCAATTCGTGCCGCCGGTGGTGGAAGGCAAATGCAAGACGGCGAGAGGCCCTTCGAGCTTGCTCACCAGCGGCGGGGCAAACAAAGGTCCCAGCTGGTACCGCGACACTAGCTTTACTGCTTGCTCATGCAACTCCGGTGTGAAATCGATCAGGTCGTCCAGCGTGACACCCTGGCGATCATAGGCGGGCGGTTTCGTTGGAAAAGGTTGCGTGGGCGAGTACCATTCACCTGGCACTTCT
This sequence comes from Bryobacterales bacterium, assembly GCA_963735145.1. Classification (GTDB taxonomy): domain Bacteria; phylum Acidobacteriota; class Terriglobia; order Bryobacterales; family Bryobacteraceae; genus Palsa-89. The sequence goes on from CAVTJS010000005.1 coordinate 1,535,139, forward strand.
CCTTTGGGAACCGGGCGCTCCTCAATCGGCCAAATCGGCTGCCCGGTGACTCGATCGAAAACGTACAAGTACGCCTGCTTGGTTGGTTGTGCAACAGCCTTGATGGTGCGCCCGCCAATCGTGATGTCGGTTAGCATGGGGGCGCACGGAATATCCATGTCCCACAGCCCGTGATGGACTAACTGATAATGCCAGCGCTCCTTGCCGGTTTCGAGATCCGCCGCGACGAGAGTTTCGCCAAACAAACCGTCGCCCGGCCGATTCGCGCCGAAGTAGTCGCCCGTTGGCAACTCGACGGGCAGGTACACAAGCCCGAGATCTTCATCAATCGAAATTTGTCCCCATACGCCCGTGTTGCCCGTATACGACCACGAGTCGTTCAGCCATGTCTCGATCCCTGGCTCACCTGGCACTGGCACGGTATGAAAGATCCACAAACGCTTTCCGCTCCGAACATCGAACCCGCGAACGTAGCCTTTGACGTTCTTCTTGCTTCTCGGATTCGCTCCGGTGCGGTGCGCCGCGCCGATGACGATCACATTCTTGGCGACCACTGGGGCCGACTGCAACCCGACCTCGCCTGTGACTAAGTCAATTTCCTGATCGTCGTCCAGTTTCAGATCGACGATGCCGTTCTTGCCGAAGCTCGATATCGGAGTGCCTGTCTTCGCGTCCAAAGCGACCAGCCGGTACCCAGGCGTTACATACAGGATGCGCTCTTCCTTGCCGTCGGTCCAATAAGCCAATCCTCGGCCGGATAGCTGCCTGGGTGCAGCGGCCCCGCGTGCTCCTTCATTCTCGCTGTGCGTCCAAAGCAGCTCGCCAGTGACGGCGTCCAGGGCTATTACTGCGCGCCGCGAACCTGCGGTGGTGTAAAGGATGCCGCGAACCATGAGCGGAGTAGCTTCAAACTGGTACTCGGGCCGCGGACCTTGATGGTCGGTTTTGAATCGCCAGGCGATTTGCAGCTTATCGAAGTTGTCGGCGTTAATCTGATCGAGGGGCGAGTAGCGCGTGTTGCCCAGATCTCCGCCGTAAGTCGGCCATTCGCCGTTCGTCGCTCCCGATTGCGCGTCGAGAGAGTATGCCCCCGCACCGAGCAAAGTCACGGCAACCAGAGTCCGGAGAGCCGATCGTGACTTAAGGATGACTTGGGCTGACATTGAGAGTGATGTCACTACTGGTGGATAGTTCGCCGTCATTGGCTGTAGCGCGCAACACATACGTTCCCGGCATGGAAAAAAGCGCTCTGGTGACAGCCTTGCCATCGGCGACGAGAATGGGATCCGTTTTTTCGAACGTGGCTTCTCCGGGACCGCGATATTCCATCCAAGTGACATTCAGGCCCAGCCGAGGCCGACCGATAGAGGTATTGGTTTGGGCCTTGCCTGGTTCCCCGGCTGGCACCACTTTCGGAGGTCGCAGTTTCGGCAGGCCGTCATCGGCAACCAGCGCGGTAAGCGTCACAGGATTGCCAACCGTCGCCGCCTCCGCCGGGGCGATGGTGATGGAAGGAGGTTTATTGGGATCGTCCAAGCCGGGATTCAGACCGCCATGAGTCATGATTAGCCGCTCGGTGATCTCTTCATCGGATTGGAGGCTTCCATAAGCTTTCTCAATGCGGTCATGGGCGTTGATGGTCCAGACTAATTCTTTATTTCCCCAATCCGCGGGAACCTTCACGCGAAAAACCCACGCGTGCCTGCGCGGCAGGAAATATGTTGGCTGGCCTTGATCCGCGGCGCCTGGGGAAACCTGATTGTCCGGGCCGGGGGGAATCGCGAGATCTTCTTCGTAGTTACGATTCATGTACCCAAACACCATGGTGAACGTACCGTCCGTGTTGTGGATCCAACCATCAAAGGACGGCACAACATCCTGCCCACGCGAAAAATGGGTTTGGGGGATGTAAGTCGGCGGCAGCGGCGTCTGGCCGGCTGCAAATGTACAAATAAAAGTCCCCAGCCAGACGACCGGCAACAAGCGTTGGCGCAACTTGAAACCTCCTAGTGGGACGGCGGATTGAAACCGAGCAACGCCATCGACGCCATCTTTCTCTTGGCTGCCGCGCGCGCAGCAACCCGCGCCTGATAGTCGGCTTCGTCAACGTAAAACAGGCTTACCCACGCGAAGCTCATTTCATCAATGGTCCGCTGGCCCCCGCCTACCCAGTTCTTGGGATTCGGATTGTGGATGTTATTGTCCGTATTATCGTGCCAGGTGGTCACGTGAATCATCGTTCCCGCAGGTAGAATCGGGGAAACATCCTCGGCGTAATTGTAGGTGATGCTCCAGCCGAACTGGTAATCGCTCACGCAACTGAGGGTCTCCGTGCGGGCTGGACCGGGACGCGCGGAGTCGGCACGCACGTCAGGATAAATCGCCTCGATGCATTGGGCTTTGCCGCGTAAATGAAAGTGTGGCTGATAGGCCGTCATCACAGCGGGTCTGGGTAAACGGAAGTACCCATCGTTGCGAGTGATCTGGCCGGCAGGCAAATCGAGCTCGCCTGAATCGCCCATGTGCTGCGTAAAGGCGACATACTTGGGCACGAAGCCTTTCGGGTACAGCTTGAGGCCGAGCGAAATTTGGACCGGAGTCGGCTTGCCGTCCGGATGAAGATGGACGTTGAAATGGATTTTTGAACCCGCTTTGATCAAGCGTCCGGAGTTGGTCGGGAAAATATCGGCATTTTTGCCGACGGCGTATTCATTGAGGAACAGCCCCACCGGATCATCCACAGGATCCTCAACCAAGTTCGTTGTGCAGTGATGCACCACGGCGAAGCCCAGATCCGGCTTGGTCTCCAGCGCCGAGACGTAAACGTCCTCTTTGAAGCCGGGGTCCACTTCGACATCGTAGTATTCATCGCCACCGGTGGCTTTCAGCACGTAAGGCTTAGGCATGCTTACGACGACATCCGGCTTGCCCATGTGCCATTTGTCCAAATCCGTAAATTCGCGTGGTGCCGGCAGGTCGGCCGGATTGCCCTCCGGAGCGCCTAGGTCCACCCATGCCGAAATCGTGGCGACTTCAGCATCTGTCAATGAGGGATCGTCTTTGAATTTGGTGATGCCCACATTGCGATCGATGTGCCAGGGCGGCATTTGCCGTTTGGCGACCTTCACCTTGATCGAGCGGGCCCAAGGGCGAGCGTCTTTATACGTCAGCAGGGACATGGGGGCGATCGCGCCAGGGCGGTGGCAATTCTGACAGGATCGTTCAAAGATTGGGGCGATATCCTTAGAAAAGGTGACCTCCCTCTCAGCGGCGGGAGCGAGCGAGGGCACGAGACACACCGCCAGCCACGCCAACGAAAAGAATAGCGCTACTCGCACGGTAGCGTTCCAAAACTTGCGTACCAACATAAAACCTCCGTGGTCATCGAATCTTCCCTTGTGCCGGCGGAAGCGGCTTTAACTCCGGCGTAGCGCCATTCGGCATCGGATAGCGATCCGTATTCAAAAGCATGGAGACAAGCTGGTAGTAGCCCATCACTCCGATGAGATCCACTACACCCCGCTCGCCAAGTAATTCCGCAGCAGCCTCAAACGTCTCGTCGCTCACCTGTTTCCTGGTGAGCAGTTCAGTGCAGAAGTTGTAGACTGCTTCCTCGTCCATTCGCATCGAAGCCGGCCGTTTGCCGATGGCTACAGCATCGACCACCTCCGGCCTGAGGCCGGCCTGCAGCGCTGCTCGCTTGTGCGGCAACCATTCAAATTGCGATGTCCAATAGCGCGCCGTTATGATAATGGCGAACTCGTTCAGCCTTTTCGGAACCGTCGAGTGGAAACGCGTATACGCTCCAAACTTCTGCGCAAGGTCCCCCATCTCGGGGCTGCGAAGCAGAACGTTGTACGGTCCAGCCATGGACCCGCGCTCCCCTGACAGCACGTCATCGGTCATTCGCTTCTGTTCGGTAGTCATCGAATCGTAGGTCAGCGGCTTGAAACGGTCCCCGACGAGTTTGAGGTCGCGCGTCTTTGAATTCTGCCCGGAGTCCTGCCCGATAGCGAAGCCGCCGAGCAACACGAAGATGCAAACTTGAAGCCCTTTTCTCATTGGCATTCCGAAGTCTCGATAGCTCTAAAGCACGCCGAAACTCACACAAAACCGTACAAGTATTCTATCCCTGGACTGACCGGTATCAATAGCTCGGATGAACTAGTTGAGCGGCGGCGGGGACGCTGACTTCGACCGATTGGGAAGCCCTTCGAGGAACTCAGATTCGCCGCTATTTCGCCGCTCTGCGGGTGAAGTTCTGGCATAGAATCCCGTAAGTATCAATTGTATGTCTGCTCAGGGTGCGTGGTTCAGCGCGAGCTGAATCTATTCCAGACGGATCAGCGCTCAAAAAGGAAAAGGGGATTTTATGAGACCAAGTCGGTCGCTTCGCTTCGTTGCAATCTTCATCGTTATGCTAGCCCAAGGTGCGTTAGCGCTCCTGGGGCAGTCGTCCGGAACTGGAGCACTGACGGGAACCGTTACGGACCCCTCCAATGCCGTCATCGCCAACGCGACAGTGACGTTGGTGAGCAATGATACGAATCAAACTCGCACGGTCACTACGGGCTCGGACGGTTCCTACAAGTTCACTTTGTTGCCGCCGGGAAACTATCGGGTGACGTTCAGCGCTTCGGGGTTCAAGAATTCCGAGGTGCCTTCGGTCATGATCAACGTGACCGAGACTCCGGTTCTGGATCGCAGCCTCGAGGTCGGGACACAAACAGAGCAAGTTGTGGTCGAGGCCCAAACGGAAGCTCTCCAGACCTCCACTTCCTCCCTCGGAACAACAATTGAATCCAAGGAAGTCCTCAGCCTGCCGTTGAGTACACGAAACTTTACACAGATCGTGGGGCTCTCAGCCGGGGTCAGTGGGAACGTGAACAATGCTACCGCAATTGGAAAGGCGACGAATGATTACAGTGTGAACGGTGCCGACCCTGGCCAGAACAATTACCAAATAGACGGAGTAAGCTCCAACAATATCGCCAATCAAGGCTCGTCTGCCGATTCCAACCTCTATGGCGGAGTCGCGATTCCGAATCCGGACGCACTGCAGGAGTTCAGAATCCAGACATCGATGTATGATGCCAGCTACGGTCGGAACCCCGGCGCCAATGTGAACGTGGTCACCAAAAGCGGCAGCAATGCATTTCACGGGTCCGTCTGGGAGTTCTTTCGCAACGAAGACCTGAACGCGAACGATTTCTTCGAAAACCGTGACGGCGGTGGGAAGCAGCAAATTCTGAGGCAGAATCAGTTTGGCGGTTCGCTCGGCGGCCCCATTAAGAAAAACAAACTGTTCTTCTTTGCCGACTATCAAGGGGCTTACCAACTCAATGGAATAGCGACTGGCGGTTTCAGTTCTTACCACTTGCCCGCGATTCCGGCGGGTGACCGCTCAACAGCCGCCTTTCAACAGGCGCTTGGAGCGATCTATTGCAAAATTCCCACGTTGTTCTCCTTCGCAGGGCAGCAACAAGTGGCCTGCGACGGCGCCAATATCAATCCCACGGCACTGGCGATCCTCAATCTCAAGCTCCCCAATGGCCAATATTATCTGCCGACCAACACCGGCGCCCCTGGTACCATTTTCGCCATCAGCGACCCTGCGTCCTACACGCAGCATCAGCTAGTCAGCAATCTGGACTATCAGATCAACAGCAAGAACACGTTCTCGGCCCGATATTTTTATAGTCAGGACCCGCAGACGCTGCCGCTCCAGGCCGGCAGTTTACCAGGTACGCCGGAGACATTCTATTATGCGAACACCAACGCCGTATTGAAGCTAACAACGCTTCTGACCAACACTATTGTGAACGAAGCGCGCGTTTCCGGACAACGGAATAATTCCACGGGCAGCGGGACAAGTATTGGCTCACCAGCCGCGGTGGGTCAGACTCCACTCCTTCCGAACTATCCGCAGCTTCCCACCTACGCATTTTTCGACGGAACATATGGATTCGGCGGCGCTGGGTTCCAGCCCTTCGTCAGCCCGACCAATACACTCCAGATTGCCGACCAGATTTCCTGGTCGCATGGGAAGCACACGATTCGCACTGGCTATGAAATTGAAGGAGGAAGGTGGCCCTTGAGCTTCCTTGGTCTTTCGAAAGGGTATCTGCTTTACGGGACGTTTTCGGATTTCCTGGTTGGAAAAGCGGCTTGCAGTGATCCCACTTGCTCGAATCCGAACAACAACGGTTCGATATTTGGCAATATCTACTCGCCGGTCTACACCTACTTGGCTGGGCCGTCCGGCTTGGTGCATGGTTACAGCGAGCACAACATGAACGCCTTTGTCCAAGATGACTACAAGGTCAGTAGCCGGCTAACGCTCAACCTCGGCGTTCGATGGGAATATGACGGCGTTCTGACGGACAAGTACGGAAGTCTCACCAACGTTTGGCCCAATCTGCTCTCTTCCACAACACCGCCGACTACGCCTCTGGGTTTGGGCACCGGTCCGGCTAGCGCCTATGTCGGTTACGTCGTTCCCAATAACTACGTGGCTCATTATGGACAGCCCCCGGCGGGTGTCAAGATCAACGGCTCTGGCACAGCGATTTCAGGACACGTTCCGCTGAGCAATTTCGCGCCACGCGTCGGGTTTGCCTGGCAGCCAACCGACAGTAAACGCCTCGTAATACGGGGCGGAGCCGGCTTGTTCTACGATCGCATCGCGGGCGACAGGTTGGTACACTCCGCGGAAGCCGGGGATCCTTATTCGCAAATCATTGGCTACGGGCCTACGAATACTCAAACGGATCAGAATCCCTGGCCGGCGGAAAGCCTTGGCTGGTCGCCCCGGTGGTTCAATCCCGCAACGGGTCTTGGTTCGGCCCTCCAGAATACGGGTCTCGATCCGAATGTTCATACGCCGCTGGTCCGCCAGTATAACTTTGGCATCCAATACGAGTTTGTGCGCAACTGGATCTTGGAAGTTGCCTATGTGGGTTCGAGTGGAATTAATCTCGTGGACGCATACCACATGTTGAATCAAGCATTGCTCGCGAGCCCTAGCAACCCGATCAACGGCCAAACCACCAACACATTGGCGAACGTAGATGCGCGCGTCCCATACATTGGCTACGCGTCCATCGGGTTGCCCGTTACGACCTTCGACGGCACATCGAATTACAACAGTCTGCAAATCACGGTCCGCAAGCAGTTCTCGTACGGACTGACCTTGCAGGCGGCGTACACCTGGAGCAAAAACTTGAGCGATATGTACACTAACGGCGCGGCCACCAACGGGAACTTAAACAATGCGGACAATCCTAACTCAATGTACGGCCCAACCAGCTTCAGTCGTCCCCAGCGTTTGGTCATAAATTACGCCTACGATTTGCCCTTTGGTAAGCACCAGGGGGTGGCGGGCAAGTTGCTGGGAGGCTGGAATCTATCCGGCGATACCATCATCCAGGACGGCACGCCCCTGACCGTCACCGACTCCACGGCGGGCTCAATCTATGGGCTGACTGGCGGACAGAACGTCTTCGAAACGGCTCAGATGGCGGCGGGGGCGACCTATGGGTCCGCAGCCACGTCCGGCGGGATCGAATCGCGTCTGGGCGGACCCAGCGGCGGACCTGGTTATTTCAACGCAAGCGCATTCGCTCCTCCTCCTGTCATCGGAAACGGCACGGGGTACGGCAATTCGGGGCAAGGTATTCTTCTTGGACCTGGCAATGTCAACTTTGACGTTTCCCTTATCAAAAACACGCCTATCACCGAAAAGACGAATCTCCAATTCCGAACCGAATTCTTCAATATTTTCAATCACCCGCAGTTCAGCAATCCCGCGGTTGCCTACTCGACTCCAGCTACATTCGGTGAAATCACCACTAGCTCGGTAAATCCGCGAATCGTCCAGCTAGCGTTGAAGTTTATTTTCTAGCTGCCGTTCAATGGGAAGAAGTAATCGTGAAGCTTCAGGAAGTCATTCTGCGAGTTCTAGCAGGGGGGCTAACCTGGAGCGACGCGGCTGAAATCGCTGGCGTAAGCTATCGAAACATGATTCGAATCAGGGAGCGGTATCACGCGTTCGGTTATGACGGCATCTTCCTTCAGTGCCGAAAAAAGCGTAGCCGTTGCTCCGTTCCTGTGGCAGATGTGATGAAAGTTCTTACCCTATATCAGACCAAGTACCAGGGTTGCAGTTTGCGTTTGTTTCACGACGAACTCCGGTCCAGGCATGGACTTCAAGTCAACTACGAGTGGCTGAACCGAGCCTTGCGTGGTGCGGGTTTGATATCCGAGTCGGGCGTCGGAGTTCGCGAACCTACGACATTGCGCCACGATAGTGGCCCTCTCGGAATGGCAGGAGAATTGACGTCGAATGGCATCTCATCAGAACCGCATTTTGACCACGCACGTCGGTAGCTTGGTCCGGCCGCCGAAGCTGGTGGCGTTTTTGGAGGAAGTCGAATCTGGACGTCCATATGACAAAGCCGCGTACGAGGCGTGCCTGAGGGAATCTATCGTCGAGGTAGTGCGAGAGCAAGCGGAAGCAGGCGTGGACATCGTAAGCGATGGGGAGTTCGGAAAGACCGACAACTGGGCCTGGTACATCCACCAGCGCATTTCCGGTTTCACCGAGCGTCCGGCTACCGCCGAAGAATCCCAAGATCCTCGGGTAACGATGAGCCAGGGACACGATTTTGCCACTTTCCCGGAGTTTTACGCCGAATACTTCCCCACGCAAGGTTTCCGGGTGCGGCCGGGTAATATGACCACGGTATGTAACGGGCCGATCCGCTACATCGGGCACACGCAGATTCAGCGCGACATCGCCAACCTCAAAGCGGCGGCCGCCGGAGTCCAAGTGGAGGATGCTTTCTTACCGGTGGTTGCACCCGCGAGTGCGTTCCCTTTTTACAAGAACGAATACTACGACGACGAAGAATCGCTTCAGGGAGATTTGGCCGAAGCTCTTCATGAAGAATACAAAGCAATAGTGGATGCTGGTTTACGCGTCCAGATCGACGACGCGTTCCTCCCCTGGACCTACGAACGAATGGTCCCGCCAATGAGCTTTAAACAGTATCACGAATGGGCGGAACTGCGGATCGATGCGCTGAATTATGCGCTAGAAGGTCTTCCACAGGATCGAATCCGCTACCACATTTGCTGGGGTAGCTGGAACGCTCCTCATGTTTTTGACGTGCCTCTGAAGGACATCATCGATTTACTTCTGAAATTGCGCGTGGGCGGGTATCAATTTGAAGCTGCGAACGTTCGTCACGAACACGAATGGAAAGTGTGGCAGGTAGTTAACATTCCGGAGGATCGCGTGTTAATTCCCGGCGTTATCAGCCACGCGACCAACGTTGTGGAACATCCGGAGCTAATCGCCGACCGCTTGATCCGTTACGCCGATATCGTGGGTCGTGAAAGAGTGATGGCCGGTTCGGATTGCGGCTTCGCACAAGGTCCGTTCACGCGCCGAGTTCACCCTACGATTCAGTGGGCAAAGCTGAAGGCGCAAGCCGAGGGCGCCCGGATTGCGTCCGCCCAATTGTGGGGGCAAACGTCCGTCGTTCACAACTAAACTTAACAGTCGAACCAAGAGAGGCCGATCTTTGAACTTGAATCAGATTTTGGCGACTATTGCTCTGGTAGCGGCGCCCCTTGCCGCCCAAAGCGGCCCAGTGCATCGGGCTCCCAAACCCCCGAAGTCTCTGCGGATTTACGTGTTCGACTGCGGCGGTCTGAAGGTGGCCGACCCCGCAATGTTCGGCTTCAAAAAGGACGAGCTCGCGGTCTTGGATCTGGCTGTTCCATGCTATTTGATCGCGCATCCGAAGGGCACACTGATGTGGGACGCGGGCGTAGTCCCTGATAAAGATCTCAAGACAGGGGTCGTTCCTGCCATCCCGGGTGTGGTCCCTCCAACGAAGACGCTTAAGGAACAGCTCGCGTTAGCCGGCTACGCGCCGGCAGACATCACTTACCTATCGCTCTCGCACTACCACTTGGATCACACTGCCAACGCGACCCTGTTCGCTGGATCCACGTGGCTCGTGTCGCAGGCCGAGCGCGACGCCATGTTCTCCTCCAAGCCACCCCTGCTCGCCTCTCCGGCGAGCTATAGCGAGCTCAAAAACAGCAAAACCACCATCCTCCCAGCCACGGCCGATTACGATGTGTTCGGCGATGGAACGGTGATTATCAAGCCGGCTCCTGGTCACACGCCAGGCCATCAAGTGCTCTTTCTCAAACTGGCTAAAACCGGGTCGATTCTCGTGGCGGGCGATCTCTATCACTATCAGGAGGAGCGGACAACACATCGCGTACCCGGATTTGACGTGAACAAGGAACAGTCGCTCGCAAGCCGCGCGATGATTGAAGAGTTCCTCAAGACAAGCGGTGCGCAGCTCTGGATCGAGCATGATTACGCTGCCAACGCCAAGCTCAAGAAAGCGCCCGCATATTATGAGTAGGCGTCCGAGGAGCATCGTCACGCCGCGGCCGATGCTAGGATTACCTGAGGAGGAGAAATGGTCAACCGCAGAACGGTTCTGAGGATCGGTGCGACAACCCTGACCGGAGCGCTGGTCGATTTGCCAGTTCTCAGCCGGAAGGCGGCGTCCGCGCGGCCGCACAGCGCGTTTCAGCGAGCTGTTTTTGACGACCGCTTCGCGGAGTGCCAGGCATTTGCGACCGAACTGGAGAGCGCAGGCGCCGTTACTTCCGCGATCCGCGGCGATGTTGCCGTGCTTTGGTACCAGGATCTGCGAGTCCGTCTGAGCAAGCAACGGGCGCCGGTTGCCGGGTTGACGGATCGCCCCGCATTGTTTTGTCTCGAAGAATTGGCGCGCGATGTGGGTATGCGCGTGATCTTCCGGGTGGATCACATTACGGAACAAAACGGGCACACCCAACACGCGGCTGCTGGGCCGGCAGCGCTGGCCGAAGTTGCACGCAACCTGGCGCCGGAACCTGGATTCGGGCGCGAGATGGCCCGGTTGTTTTCCCGGTTCGATCGCGGTGGGTGGAATGTCGGCGAGCCTCGCGATGCGGCCGCTCAGAAGCGCACGGGGCCATTTTCTCCTAAGAACAAAACTGCGCTGGTGTCCTGGGTGATTGAGTAAAGCGGAAAGGGAATTGCACATGGTTTTACCTCCCAATGTAAGCCAAGCGGACTTCAACGCGGCCCTAAATGAATTTCGGTCTGCGGTGGACCCGAGCTGGGTCTTCACCTCGGACGAAGACGTGGCGCTCTATCGGGACTCCTACTCCATCAATTGGGGCGAACCGGATGAGCGCGTGGCCTCCGCAGCGGTGGCCCCGGCCAAGGTGGAGGAAGTCCAGCAGATTGTCCGCACCGCAAATCGCTATCGCATCCCTTTGTATCCGATCTCAACCGGGCGCAACCTCACCTATGGCGGATCCGCGCCCAATATGCGCGGCAGTGTTGTGGTGGATTTGAAGCGCATGAATCGCGTCCTGGAAGTGGACGAAAAACGGGCGTTCGCCTTAGTGGAGCCGGGTGTCTCGTATTTCGATCTTTACCACTACATTCGCGAACGCAACCTCAAAGTTATGCTGGATGTCCCGGATCCGGGTTGGGGCAGTCCCATGGGCAACAGTCTGGATCATGGCGCGGGCTACACGATGGCTGCGTTTCGCGATCACTTCGGCGCGCACTGCGGCATGGAAGTGGTGACGCCGGACGGAGAGCTGATCCGCACCGGAATGGGCGCCGTGCCCAACGCGGATAGCTGGCAGGACTTCCACTACGGTGCCGGCCCCAACGTGGACGGCCTGTTTGCGCAATCGAACTTTGGAATCGTCACCAAGATGGGTTTCTGGCTGATGCCTATGCCGGAAGCTTTCTTAACTGGCACCGTCACCGCGCCCCGCCACCAGGATCTTGAAGCACTGGTTTATGAGGTCAGCTACCTGGAAGATTTGGGCCTGACAGGGATGCCTCAGTATGGCAGTCCGGTAGGACGCGGAGCGTTTGGTCCGGGAGCAGCCGCCATGGCGAGCTTGATGCAAAATGGCTGGCCTTCCGCGGAAGCGATCGAGAATTTTGTCACGGCGCAGAAGCGTCCTGCCTGGTCTGTGCAGCTTTACTTTTATGGTCCGGAAGAAACGGTTCGCGCCACCTGGCAGGCCGCCAAGCGTCGTATCGGTAAGGCGATTTCCGGCGCGACGTTCCAGGACGGCGAATTCATGACGCTGCCCATCCCCAAGGAAAACGAACCAACCCAATCCGACAAGCCTCGTCTGGGAATTCCCGCGCTGGAAGTGTTCAACATGGTGGCGCGGAATGCGGGCAACGCAAACGACCCCTCGGACGGACACGCCGACCTTTTTGTCACCATCCCGCGCAAAGCCTCGGCCCTGTTCGAAGCGGCGCGCGTCCTATATGAAACCTACCAGGAACTTGGCATACCCGCCCAGGGAAATCCTTTTCCCACGCCGTTTACTTACTATTCGCGCTGTTTCTGGACGGGTACCACCGTACCCACCTGGCGCGACCCCGAAAAGAATGCACGCAGCCGGGCAATCTTCGAGAAAGTGATAAACCGCTGCGCCGAGCATGGCTGGGTCGGCTATCGCACTAGCCCCGCGTTTCAGGACCTTCTGATCAGCAAATATTCTTTCAATAACCACGCTTTGCTGCGCTTCCAGGAAAAACTAAAAGACAGCATCGACCCTAACGGAATCATCTCGCCGGGCCGCTACGGAATCTGGCCGGCAAGCATGAGGAAAAATCGCGCATGAGACGGACGCTCTTTCTACTGTTGGTGATTGGATCTGGCAATTTCCTTCTGGCCCAGAAGCCTTCGGAGACCAACGGAAAAGTCGTCTTCGATAAATGGTGCGCCCCTTGCCACGGAGCCGTGGCGCCCAAGAATGTCATGTTTGGCACCGGCGCTTTAGCGGGCACGTCCGCCCTGTCCGTGAAATACAAAGGCAAGCTCCCGGCGGTGCTTGAAGAACGCACGGATCTTACACCTGTGATGATCAAAAGCGTGGTGCGGCACGGGTTGTTCGGCATGCCCATTACGCGCAAGACCGAAGTCAGCGACGCGGAACTGGAAGACGTAGTGGCGTATCTTACTCGGAATCGGAAGAAGTAAGGAAAGACGTTCTCTCAGGTTATCGCCATCCCTTCAGGTTTCTCGGGTGTGACCTGATCTACGGGGGTGCACCGGAAGTAAGCCGAAGCCTTGCCGTCAGTCTGGCAATTCAGAGTTACGAAATCATGCCGCCAGGGGAGCTCCATGTACACGCTTACCCCGGATTCACATTCTGGGCCCATAATCGTCCGTGATGGACACTAATCGCCCGGTAACCGATTCGCGAGCCCGAGGCGTTCGGAAGAGCCGGGAAGCCGGATCACAAGGGCATTCCCCATTGGCCTGTGTATACGGCTCCCCAGCGCGCCACGATGATCTTCAACACCAACTGCACGGTGGCCAATGCCCGCAACGTGCGGAACACGCAGCCATGCTGGCCTTCCGGGCAAATCGAGGCTAGAAGGTATTCGAATGCCCATCGCGGCTGACGCCGACGTAATCGCGGCCTCGGGGGACCGGCGCCCGATTCCAGACTCCGTGGATCTCGCCGAGTATTATTTCGACCACGGCTTCACCGATGGCTTACCCGTGGTTCCACCTACGCCCGAGAAAGTTCTCTTAGTCTGAGTGCGGTGGAATTTCAGGAGCCATTCGCGGCTAGCGGCGGACCTCTACGGAATGGAGGGCTTCGAGGGGCGTGTTTGCACCCAGCGGACCGCTTCGTATACCGAGTGCTGGTGTCTTTTTCTAAACCTGGTGGGCAGGGATTATTAGCGTCTCGTCCTTTAGAGAACCAACCATTCCATGCGTTGCGGTAGAATCTCGGAGGCTACTCGCTTGCGTTCGTTTTCTGTGAGTTCCTTCTGCTTGCTCTTTATTCTGCTGTGCGTGGGCGCGTCTGACTTCGAAGGGATCCTGAACTCACGCAGTCGGAGTGATCGGTCCGTGCCCGACTCTGCTTCGAGCGCCTGTGTGCAGACCAGAAGGCGCAGATCCGAGCCGCATGCTCGCGGAGTGCTGTCTCAACCAAACTACCCACCCACTTTGCCCACCCACAAATGCACTTTGGGTACTTAAATTGAATTTTCTTGCAAATATATTCGGAATTGTATACTTGACAAACCCACGCCAAAATGCGATGATTGAAGCATGGAAGCCGACATTCTCGCCCCTCATTTCAACGATCCCGACAAGGCGCGTGAGTTCCTGGAGTCGAAACGCTGGCCCGATGGCCCGGTCTGTCCGCACTGCGGAGTGATCGGCGAAGCCTATAAACTCCAGGCCGATGTAGAGAACAAGAACGCGAAAACTCACGGGCGTAAGGGCCTGTATAAGTGCGGTTCCTGCCGGGAACAGTTTACCGTAACCGTGGGCACCGTGATGGCTGACAGCCACATTCCGCTGAATAAGTGGCTCCTCGCGTTTCACTTGTTGTGCGCCAGCAAGAAAGGCATGAGCGCCCATCAACTTCACCGTATGCTCGGAGTCACATACAAGAGTGCTTGGTTCATGGCGCATCGTATCCGGTACGCGATGTCTCAGGAGCCCTTGTCATCGAAGCTTTCCGGTACCGTCGAAATCGACGAGGTGTACATTGGGCCAAAAGAGAAAGGCATCGGCGGCGGTTTGGGAAATCGCGCTAGTAAGAAAACGCCAGTGGTTTCGATGGTCGAGCGCAAGTTGGTAAAGAACGAGAAGACGGGCCGCATGCAAGCTCATGGGACCGTGCGGTCTCGCGCTATAGTTCAGCAGCGCGTCACGGTCGAGAATATCAAGCCGATTCTCCAAGAGCATATCGACTCCGGTGCTACGCTGAACACGGATGAGGCGGTCATCTACTACTTCATGGGCAAAGATTTCAAAGGCCATGAGACCGTGAGCCACAAGGACAAGGAATACTCGAAGGTCGTCGATGGTGTGCAGGTCACGACCAATACCGTCGAGGGCTATTTCAGTTTGCTGAAGCGTGGCGTGCACGGCGTTTATCATCACTGGGGCACGCAGCATTTGCATCGCTACTTGAGCGAGTTCGATTTTCGATACAATAACCGAACCGTGTCGGATACCGAGCGGGCCGAGAAAGCCGTCAAGGGTTCCGGCGGAAAGAGGCTGATGTACCGGGACTCATGCGGAAACGCAAGGGACTGAAACACGAAACGCCGTGACTGTGAATCACGGCGTTTTGAAACTTTGGGCCTGTACTCTTGATGCTCCCAGCGGCGCTGCGAACGCTGCACGGAAGCTATGTAGTATAAGTGCGCCTCCTAGATGGAGGATAGCATAATGGCTAGACACGCCGAGAGCCTAACGATTGAACTGTTGCCAGAGGCCGATGATCTACGTTTGGACGACTTCATCGAGGAACTCGAAGCGCTCAAGGGCGCGTTGCGGGAGACTGAACGTTTGGTCACTGGCCGCGAGCCATCCTTGTTCTTTAGGATCGTACGGCTTCAAAAAAGTAGTCCAGCGACCGTTGAACTTCAGGCCGTGTCTAATGCCACGGATGAGCGCGCACAACCACAGTTCGCTAGTTATGTAATTCGGAATTTGACCGCAAATCTGAGAGTCATAGGAAACCGTAAACGCCTCCCCAAAAGGATTGATGTCCCGGCTCTTAACGCTTATCGGGAAATGACTGAGCCCCTAGAAAGACATGGACTTGAAGTTATCATTAAGTCTGGCCCAAACAGCATCAAGATCAATCGGACGTTTCGGGAAGCGATTGAAGCCGTGATGGGAGAGGATGAAGTTTCCTACGGATCTATTACAGGCCACATCGAAGGGATGAATACTCATAGCCGCCGGAGTTTTCGCCTATATCCGGCCATCGGCCCCCATAGAGTGCTCGGTTCTTTCAAAAGGAGAGACCGTGCCAAGTTTGCTAGCGGGATGGACAAATACGTCACCGTCTGGGGAAATATCAAATACAAAACCTGGGACAAATTTCCGTATGCCATCGATGCTGATGATATCGAGGTTCACGAACAGCCGCACGCGCCATTTAACCAATTGAGGGGGATAGCACCAAACGCAACTGGCCCGCTGACCAGTACGGAGTATTTAGATACCATTCGCGATGACTAGACGGCCTCGTAGAAAACCACTCAAATACTGGGATACGTGTATCTTTCTTGCGTGGATCAAAGGGGAGAGCAACTGGCCAGAAGACGTAATGAAAGGTATTGAGCAAACTTCTGATGAAGCATATGCCCGCAAAATCATCATCATTACGTCCACGATAACACTGACGGAGTTTGAACAGGCACGACTGACACCCGAGCAACGAATAAAGTTCCAACAGTTATTCATCCATCCGCACTGGCTGCTCGTGGACGTAGACAAGAGAGTAGCGTCGAAGGCTGCTGTTCTCAGGCAACATTACGACACGCGCGTCTTTGACACATCTGGCCAAGTGATTTCTGGCAGTTTTATGTCGCTTGGCGACTCTATACATTTAGCGACGGCGCTACAATATTCGGTAGCGGAGTTTAATACGCTTGATGGATTCGGGAAACGAACGAAGCGAATTGACCTCCTCAAGCTTAATGGAAATGTCATGGGGGTAGCCCTGCGAATCGCTGCGCCAAAATATGTTCCTCCCCCTGAACCTCTTTCTGGACCTGTACCACAAATCGATGGCCAGCAACAGAAGTTAGAATTAGTCGAAGAGGCTCAAAAACAGGGTGAGGCAGCCATTGCGGTGCTAGCGAACTCAGAATCAAAGGAGAACCAAGGAGAGCAACTGCGCGGAAGCAACGACACGATAACTGAGGGACAGCCTCAGATCAGTTCGACCGCTGCCCCGGATGGCGTTAATAACGCCCCGCCCTCACCTTCGCCGGACTCAGCGATTGCCAAGTCGGAACAGTCGGCCCTCGGTGGCGAGGAGCAAAAGCTTGGTGAGCAAGCATTACCTCCTTCAGGAACTAATTTATCATCTGTCAAAACAGAGACGCCCGCCAGCGATAAGCCAGCGGGCGGAAGCGGCGGTCCATAAGTAAGCATGGTGGATGTGACGGGGATCGAACCCGCGACCTCTGGAATACCGGGAACCGCCGCTAATAAATCAATCCAGCGCTCTCCCAACTGAGCTACACACCCAATCCCTTGGACGCGATCCCGATTGGTCGGGATTCAGTTTTTGCGACTTCCATGCGAGAATGTGCTTGGTGCGTTCATGAAGCTAACAAGGCCAGTACAATCGACGAAGCCGCTATCCCTTCATCCGCTATCCTTCGACGAAGCGGTAACGGACATCTTGAAGATCAAGCCAATGCCAAAGCCGTCGAAGAAGGCAAAGCCGAAGACGCGCGCGAAACGTAGAACCGAATAGGTGGCAGCCGCCTTTAGTCCCAGGCGTGCCTGCCTTTGGAATTCACGAAGGCGTTGGCTACAATTTCGGCCTCTTCCATCCTGTTCACGCTTTTCAGATGCGCGTAGGTAGCGCTGATTAGACGGTAGGTGCCTCTTCCGCCACAGTACGGTGTCCCGTAGTTTGTTAGACATCCACTTGCATTTAGCGACTCAGCCAAAGCCGGAACTCGCATTTCTTGTCCCAGAAGAGAGAGCGCGACCGCGAGAACATGAAGCATACTTTTGTTCATTGGAATTTACCTCCGTCGCATTAACCGGCGCGGAGGCCTGTTTCGATCCCAAAGTCCCGAACTGCGCTATGAATTGACAAGTAGCGTGTTTTCAGCGCAGGGTTTGTCAAGTATACAATTCCGAATATATTGCTTGTGTAATCATGGTGTTAAGCTACGCCCCATGCCTCCTGGGCAAACGATCGGAAATTCGAATTTTCGCAGGCGTGCCAAGCTAATCAGTACTTTACAGGCGGTGCCGCGAAAACAGAGAAATCTGAGTTGCCCACCCACTTCTCGTTTGTCGATCAAGAAAAACGTGTATGGTGCGGTCATGCCCGAATATGGCACCTGGCCGCTCGCAGGACAACAACCGGACGAGGCGAGAGGCGCCGCGCCTGTGCCGCGACTTCAACGTCCAGGATCTGGGACGCCGCCGGGCCCACAGGCCGGTCGAAGACCACCGGGTGGCGTGCACGGGGACAACGCCGACTCGGAGGCTTCTGGACGGGTGGCCACGGACCCAAACTCCAGAAGGCTGGGTGAAAAAGATCGAGCGATGCGACGGGAAGGTATGGGTCGGATTCTTCCATGTGTGGGTAACGAGCAAAGACGGCGAGCGCCTGCGGAGGAAGAAAGAAAAGGTGCTCGGGCCAGCCGTCATCCCCAAGCACGAGGCGCTGAAGAAACTCGCCGCTTACGTCCAAACGTTCACGCGCGAGAAGTCGGCCGAGACTATGATCCGGACGTACGCCGATCTATGGCGGACGTTCTCGGGCCTGAAATCCGGCCAGTGGTCCCAACCCTTCCGGGAAACGATTCGTTCCGTTTTTGCGACCCACGTTCTTCCCGTGATTGGCAAGCAACAGTTGGATGAGATCAGCCTGAGTACGCTTCAGCTGCTGGTGAACCAGATGGCTGAAGACGGCTATAGCAAATCCTCTGTCCGTAAGGTCCGACTGTACCTGAAGGCGTCTTTCGACTACGCCGCTGACGAAGACCTGGTCGCGAAGAATCCGGCGCGCAAGCTCGCAATGCCCAAGATTCGGAAAACAGTGTGCCGCCGCTACCTCAGCATGGAGGAGATTGGGGCGCTTCTGTCGCAGGCAGAGGCAAGAGAGCATCTTGTGCTCCACATTCTGGCGGCCTGCGGCCTTCGTCCGGCCGAGATTCTGGTTCTCCGGATTGAAGACTTCGCAGGCAACCAGCTTCGAATTGACGAAGCCTTGAAGGATCGTGAGAAGGGCAACGCCCGCATCGGCGAAACAAAGACCGAAGCTAGCAATTCCTCTGTTCCAGTGCCACCGAATCTCGGACGCGAGATCGCGCAGTGGATAGCGCGACACCCGGAACGCATGAATCCCCGCTCGTTTCTCTTTCCAAGCCGGAAAAAGACCCCCTACAGCGTAGGTAACTATCTGAAGCGGTTTCTGAAGCCTCTGGCCCAAAAGGTTGGAATTGAGGATCTCACCCATCAAGCGTTACGTCGTACCTCATCCACACACCTTCAAAAGTACGCAAGCGTAAAGGATCTGCAGGCTCACCTCCGCCATACTAATCCCCAAACGACGCTGACGTACTACACCCAAGTGATCCCAGATAGCCTGTGTGAGGCCGTTGCGATTCTTGACGAGCACCTCCGCGCCGCTGCGAACGAATCCAAACAGCGAAGCCGATTTCTGGCCAATCTGACAGAGGCGCCCATCGAAACTGAAGTCCAGAAACCTGCCTTGGAGAGGGTTGTGCCGATTGACGGTTGGCGAAAACGTCCCTAATCCGCGCACCTGACCTTGTGAGCCGGCTCGCAACCGACTCGAGTACACCGTCCCCTATTAAAGGGCCAATACTTGCGGCCTCGCAAATCATTTGACCCAAACTCTATCCTGCTGTAAGTAAGAATCACGCGAGCGCTGAAGTGAGGCAACATGCAATGTTTGAACGGAACCGAAGCCGGCAGTTTTGGCACACTTTCCGGCCGAGACTCCCCCAGTCCGCCAGTTGATTAAGGCGAAAGATGTCGCATTGAAGCTCGGTGTCAGTGTTTCCTGGGTGATCCAGCACGCTTCCGGGAAGCGCCAGCCCTATCTTCCGGCGGTGAAGATGGGACCTGGCCCGAGTCCCCTGAGATTTGACCCCAGCGATGGAGAAACTCACCACGAAGATGGCACTCGTCGATCGAGGAGGTAATTTCTGGCAGGACCCACTTTTCCTCAATCCTCTACTTGGAGTCGGACCGAGGCTCGCTCGATATGCCACTAATCTGGGCGTCCAGGGCGGCAACTGCGGCGCGCAAACTCGTAGGGATGACTTTCGCGTAATGCTTCAGAGTAGTTTGGGGATCGGTATGTCTCAGATGGCGCTGCATGTCTTTAACGGTGGCATGGTTCTGCATGTGCGTGGATGAAGTGCGCCGGAATGCCTGGTGAGTTAGATCATGGATACCGGCCTGCTCGCCCAATGGCTTCAGATGCCGCTTCAGATAATTGCCCACGCTAAACGCATCTCCTGCCGAGTTGGGGAAGAGAAAAGCGCGAGGATTATTGCGCTCCGGATGCGCGGCGATCCACGCCGCGATCTCGCGTCCGAGTTCCGGCGGCACTGGAACAAAGTTATCGCTCTCATCCGTCTTAGTGTCGCCAATGCGGTTTTCCCCGGTTTGGCGTTCCTTGAGAGCTTCATCGATTCGAAGTTGCGTTCCCTCGAAATCTTCGATGCGCAGCACCAGGACTTCGCCGGGTCGCAGTCCACATACAGAAAGAATCCGCAAGACGACATGTTCACGAGTCGATGCTACGCGGAGCAAGGCGCGTAATTCGTCTATGCTCAGAAAACGTTCGCAGGATTTTTTCCGGATCTTCGGCATGGCAATCTTGCGGGCCGGATTCTTGAGAAGGAGATCTTCGTCGGTGGCATACTCGAAGCAAGCTTTAATGTAGGTACGAACTTGACCGACAGCTGACTTGCGATAGCCATTCTCCGCCATTTGGTTCAGTAGCAGCTGGAGTGAGGTCAGCGTGACTTCACGAGGGGCCTGTTGTCCGATGATCGGAAGCACGTGCTTCTTGAACAGACATTGGAGGTTTTCCTTGGTCTTCTTCGACCATTGACCGGACTGCACCGCGCAGAACGTCTGCCAAAGCTCGGCAAACGTGGAAATGAATTCGCCTTGTTTCGGCGTTTCGCCGGTGTACTCAGCGATGTACTCGCCGAGCTCTTTGAGTGCTTCATGCTTTGTCTTGGTGGCCGGGCCTAGTGTCTTCTCCTTTTTGCGGCGCACACTCCGACCGTCAGAGGTTGTCTCCCATACATGGAAGTAGCCAACCCAAACTTTGCCTTCGCGTGCCCGGTCGACTTTCTTTATCCAGCCCTCGGGCGTTTCGACTCGTGGCAGGCTACGACCGACAGTTTGGATCTTGAACTCAGGAGGCGGTACGAGCGCTCGAGATGTGCCATCGTCCGGGGAGCCGACTTCCGGTTTAGCCCAACTCGCCATGACCGCAATGTACACCGGTGCGGCCGAGTGCGCAAATGTGAAGTGGGTGGGTGATTGGGTGGGCTGTTTTTCTCTCTACAGCCCCTAAACTATTGATTTTATGGTGCGCCCGGAGTGATTCGAACACCCGACCTTCTGGTTCGTAGCCAGACGCTCTATCCAACTGAGCTACGGGCGCGCGATTTTTATTATAGCAAGCGCTGCTTCTCTACGATCCTTCCTGCGCGGTCTAAACGCAATTTTTGATCGCGCCAGACCACCGTATGCCCGAACAATCCCGCCGCCCAAACCGCCACGCCGCCGAGATCGCGCAGCGGGATGGCATAGCAATATTTCCAAACATCGGCGCTGCCAAGCAAGGACCAACCGCACACCATGGCCATCGTCAGCCGAACGGCGAGGAGCGCCAGCGCGATCCACCACAGTCCACCGAGCAACGCGATCCCGGCCCACAGGCTGGCGTTGGTAATCGGCAAGCCGGCGTAACCGGCGCCACCGGACAATCGAATGGTTCTGGCCCAGCGCACTTGATGCCGCCAGGCGCCGAGCCACGATCCCGACGACAGTCGCGTGCTTACCACAACTTCAGAAATGATGTTGCGCAGTCCCAATGCGTGCAGCTTGTGACCGAGCTGGTAATCGTCGGCGATGTAATCCGCGATTGCGGCGAATCCGCCAATCCGCTCCAGATCGCTCCTCCGAAAAGCCAGCGTCGAACCCAAACCGAAATCGGAGACACCGAACAATCCAGCCACCAGCGTGCTGGGCGCGAAGTCGGTCGCGATGGCGAGCGCTTCAAAGCGGCTGGGCCAATCGTGCGCTTCCGCCCGATATAAACACGTGACGACTCCGACGCCTGGATCGTACAGCGGCGCAGTCACGTCGCCGATGTAGCCCGCCGGCACGCTGATGTCGCTGTCGTTGACGATCAGGATCGGGTAGCGCGCTTCCCGCGCGAGATCGATCAGCGATCCAACTTTCAGATTGGGTGCGGACGTGGCGCACAGAACCAGGCGGATCGGAAGGGCGGGGAATTCGCGCATCAATCGTTCCACTTCGACGCGCGCCGGATCATTCGCACCGCGGATGCCGAACAGGATCTCAAACTCCGGATACTTTTGCAGAGCGTGCGTGCGAATGGCTTCGTAAAAGCCCGCGTCTTTGCCGTAAACCGGTTTCAGGATGGAAACGGGGAGGGCTTGGGGATTAGGGATTAGGGGTTTGGGGTGGTGGCGCAGTGCGGCGATTACCGCCAACAGTTGATACAACGCGGCGCAGATCGCAAGGACGACTATCGCGATGGTCACATCGCCAGCAGCGCCACACCGCAAGCCACGCACAGAGCGCCGGCCCAGCGCAGAGCCGTGACGTTTTCGCGCAGCACCAGACGCGCCAGCACTGTCTCCAGCGCAACGCTTGCGGCCGTGACGGGTACCGCGAAGCTCAGGTCGGCCAGCGACAGCAGCTTCATGAAGGCGAAGAAGGAAATGGCCATGAAGAAAACGGCCAGCGCCAGAGGGCCGCGATGCAGAAGCTGGTGCACCGTGCGCGCCCAGCGGCCGGGCCGCAAATCCTCGGCAGCCACGACATGCCGCTTCATTTCGAAGCTTTGCAGCAGATCGGCCAGCACCGTTGAGCCGACGATGGTCCACACCATGGCCCACTTCATTGCGCCGGCTCCTGTTTGGTCGTATTGGCCGCGGTGCGGCCCACGAATACGATTCCAGCCACGATGAACGCCGTTCCCAGCCAGCGCTGCCACGTCACCTGCTCGCCGAAAAATACCTTGCCCAGCACGGCGCTGAGCACGTAGCCGATGGAAGTAATGGGCAGCACGTAGCTCAAGTCCGCCCAGCCGAGCAGGGTCATGCGCGACAGCAGCCACAAGATCAGGAGCACGGTTCCCAGCGCGACCCAGGGGGTAAAGATCAGCCGCACGTAGGCCAGCGGAGAGAGGCCCAGATCGACGGTCTGGTGCTTCATGCCCCAGGACATCGCAAAATTGCCGAGGACATTAGTGGCGACTACGAACGCAGTGAGGAGCTTGGTTTTGAAGTCGACTCGCCTTACATAGGTGAGTTGCGCTTCTTCCACCGCGACCCGGCCAGCCATTTCTACGATGCGCCGCCCTCGGCGCCCCGCAGCGCCGCGGAGGCTTCTTTCTGTTCCTTGACGAACTTCTTGCGCCCCTTACTGACGAACAGATACTCGCGCGCTTCTTTGTAGAGACGCGGAACGTCGTTGTTGCGAATCGCGCTCGACACCACGCGCCAGACAGCCTTGGGACGGAAGTAATATTCCGAATAGAAGCGATCCACCCATTCCACCAGCTCGCCCCGATCGAATCCGGGATAAACGGCGTTGGGAAGCTGATGGCCGCCGGTGTCGGTCATCCCATCGATCACCACCAACCCGTTGGCTTTGGCGTGCTCGTAGAATTCGGTACCGGGGAACGCGTGGCCCAGCGAAACCTGGATGGTTTCCACGTCCAGCTTCTTGGCGAATTCAATGGTCTTGCGCAGCGTCTGGCGGGTTTCGCCGGGAAGTCCGACGATGAAGTCGCCGTGGATCGTTAAGCCGAGCTTATGGCAATTCTCGGTGAAGCGCTGCGCCATGTCGATGGTGGCGCCCTTCTTGATGTTCTTCAGGATCTGTTCGTCGCCCGATTCATAGCCCACAATCAGCAGGCGGCACCCGGCATCCTTCATCGCTTTCAGCGTTTCGTAATCGGTGGTGACGCGCGAGGTGCAGCTCCAGGTGAAATTCAGCGGCCCCAGCTTCTTCGACAGCTCAATGGCGCGCGCCTTGCGATAGTTGAAGGTGTCGTCGTCGAAGAAGATTTCCTTCAGGCCGGGGAAATTCTCGAGCGTATACTTGCACTCGGCTGCGACGTCGTCCGACAGATCGCAGCCGCCAGCGATGCCCGGAGTGGGTCTGCGGCCACAGGCAAAAGGTGCACATGGCCGGACAGCCGCGCGTGGTGTAGAACGAAATGAACGGGTTCAGCAGGAACGGGACGTTGTAGCGCTTGAAGTCCAGGTCGCGCTTATAAACTTTCGTCACCCACGGCAGTTCGTCCAGATTTTCGATCACGCCGCCTTCCGGATTGTGCACCACGTCGCCGTCTTTCCAGTAGCTGACGCCGGGAATTTCGGAAAGCGGGGTGCCTTTGGCGTACTGCGCAATCTGATGATCGAACTCGCGGCGCACCACGAAATCAATGGCCTTGGATGCCCGCAGCGATTTCTCCGGCTCGATGGTCACCGGCGGTCCGACGAAACCCACTTTCATCTTCGGGTTGACGTCCTTCATCATCTCGGCGATGCGTACGTCCACGTTGAATCCGGGACTGGAAGTGAACAGCACCAGCAGCTCGAAGTCGTTCGCCATCGCCACCGTCTGCTCGATGCTGACCTTATGCGGCGGGCCATCCACCAACTTGCTGTCTTCCAGCATTCCGGCGGGATAAGCCAGCCACACCGGATACCAGTAGGACTCGATCTCGCGCGAAGCCGGCCAGCGCGAGCCGGCGCCGCCATCGAAGCCCTCAAAGGAAGGTGGATTCAGAAATAGCGTTCTCATGAAACCCTTTCACTCAATGCGCGCTCGGCACGCTTCTAACAGCTTAACGGTCTTTATAGTCTAACAACAACAAACAACAACCCTTGGGCAGATTATACCGGCTAAGATGCTAATTTATCGGGTTAAAGGGCCGGCCGCACGGCTATTGCTGATCGCCCGCTGCGGTATCTACTACCGCCTCGGCGTCGTCGGAGGCGGCACTGGCCTGCTGAGGATCTTTGGAGAACGTCAGGTAGTTGATGTTCAACTCCACCTTCCCGAAGAAACGCGTCTCCACGTGGCTTTCGGTGCGCTGTGGAACGGAAACGCCATTTTGGAGGCCATACTCCCGCACGAACTGCATTTTCTTCAACATGAAGGAGGGTGACTTCACGAATGAGCCGGATTCCCGCACTGGCATGTAAGTCTCGGCATCCAGCCACAAGTTCGCCTTTGAAAAGCCCCACCTTCTTCTCGCGCGGTTTCAGTTGCAGGACGATACACTTGCCGTCCATTCCAATCCTGCGTTCCCTTATATTTAAACTTGTAGTTCTCGGGGGTAATAGACACGTTCGAGGTGCCTTGGGCAGATTCCACCTCGGCCTTCAGGTAATTCGCGATTACTTCCGTTTTTACTACGCTGTCACCGCTAAAGCCGAGGGCGTGGTAGGTGATCTTGCCCAGCTTCGAAATGTTCCGCAGAGCATGCAACTTGCCTTGCTTCTTAAACTTGGGAACGGCGGCGTCGATGTCGATTTCTTCGGTCCCCCCGCGCAACGCGCTCTGCTGCGCGACGGTTGCTTCCATGTAACGGCTCACCATCTGATCTTCAGGAACCGGGGGAGCTTTTGGTTCCGCACGAGCCGGAAAAGAAACAAGAGTTGCAGCGAGTACAACCGTGAGAAATGACTTCAAAATGCTCCTCAGAACTCCCAAAGTAGTACAGCTAGCACTAGTAAGACTTATTTGTCTAATGTACCAGTTACAATTCCTTGACACAACTGCCCTCTACACGTTAGATGCGCTCGGCCGACCTAAGATGCCTCTAAAAGGGTTATTGGACCGTGAGGACTAGAACTGGATCGGCTGCTGGAGCGTGAAGTTCAAGCGTGTCTCCGAGGGTATCTTGACGTGCTGGCCCTTGGTCAGTATTTCGGTGCCCCCGCCCACGGCTGCTCCCGAGGCTGCTCCAATGGCCGCGCCTCTGCCTCCTCCTGCGAGTGCGCCAATGATGGCGCCGAGCGCGGTTGTGCCGCCCACCACCTTGGCCGTGCGAGCGCCCCGCGAACTGCTGGCTCGAGAGACGTCGCCCGTGGTCGTATCGATAGTCTGGCCGTTGATCGTGATATCGGTCAGCGCCAGGGTCAGGACGGTTTTTCCTTCAAATTTGCCGGATTGCTCGTCCACCACCAGCTTCACCAGGGCGTCTGAGCCGCGAGGAATCACCGTTTGGCCGTTCACCACCACCGGTTCATCCACGCTGGCTCGAAAGGTCTGGCCAAGGTGAGCCGTGTTGGAATCGACGGATTCAATCATCCGAACCGTGATCGCCGTACCCGGCGGAACCTGAATGCCAGAAGCGGGTGGTGGAGGTGGCGGCGGTTGCGTCGCGAAACCTTGGACCCGGCCTTGGTCCGGGCTTTGATATTGCGTTTGAGCTGGGGGAGGCGGAGGGACGCCGAACTGCAGATCACCAACGTCTTCCACATTGAACGTATCCACGTGGTCGCCGATTGCCATACGAATATGACGGGCGTCACCACCCAGATACTGGCCGGTGATCACTCTTCCGCTGCGAAGAGTGAGAGTGTCGGCCGAACAGAGACTGACAAGCACTACGGCAATCGTGGTCAGACGAAGCAACATGAACCCTCCCGCACCAATATAAAGGAATAGCCCCTCGAGGCACAATTGGCCGGAGCTGAGCAGGATGCTGAAAAAGGCAAAAACCGGCTTACTCACGCGCGCGGCTCAGAATCGCGACCCTGTGTTTGCAAGTGTTTGCCGAGCCAGGACCGGTCAGGGAGTCGGTCTCCAAAAGCCTTTTTCAGCATCCTGTTAGACGATCTAGGCGCGCCGTGGTTTGCCAGCTCGCGACGCTTTCCGCTGCTCCCGGAAGCCTTCGATCACGCCGCTGACGATGTGTTTGCCGCGCTCCAGCGCTTCCTCATAGGCCTGGCGGCGTTCGGCGCGCGTGTACTGCTTTCCCAAGCGGTAGTAGCGTTCAAGCGACATCCCGGCTACTCGTGTGCCAGCATAGGCGATGGCGGCTTTGGGAACCAGTCCGCCGCCCCAAGGGATCATGCCCACCAGCTCGCGGGCCAGAGCTCGCCATCCGAAGGCGCCCAGAATAATGGATGCGATCTCTGCGCGCTGTTCGTGATACCCGACTTCGCGGTCGTTGGCGGCGGCGAGCAGGAAAGCCATGCGTATCTGGTTGGCCGTCAGGAACGCGGCGTCGGACGCGAATTCTCCCACCGCCCAGGGCAGGGAAAGGAACGGAATAATGTCCGGCACCGCGGTGGCCAGCGCGAAGAGAGCGTTCTCCTTAGCCACCTTCTTCACCATGCGCCGCGATACTTCCTGGCGGAACGGGAGCACGTGGAGAGCGAGCGGGACAGCGAGGTCCGGGCGATTCTTGAGGATCTGGTGAACCATGGCGTCCGGATGGGCCGGGTCGAATCCGTAGACCCCGGATTCATTTGCTTCCAGATCGTGCGTTGGGTCGAAGTAGATCTCGAGATCGTTCTTGTTGGCTGCCAGGCTGCCTTCGGCGGCGCGGTGGACCACACGCCGTACCTGGGCGCGCTTGGCAACCGAAAGATCGCGCGGGGCCAGGTAGTCCTCAAGAGCCCGGTATTGCTGGTCGTTATCGGCATAGAGCAGCAAACGCAGCGGGCGTTCGGTGTGCTTGCGGATATCCTCCGGATCCAGATGCCGGATGGCGTCTTTCACGTGCTGGAAAAGTTGAATCGACATAACGCCTCACGGCCGCGAGGAGTGGTACATCACTTTCAGCTCCTTCCGCCATTCTAATCCTACCCCTACTTGTTCGACCGGAATTTGGGGCGAAAGGTAACGGATGACGCGCTCATTGGTGGGATGAATGTCGAGTGCGGGCGAAACCAGAAGCAAGCGAGGCGCCTCATGGACCAAACTGCAGCCGGGGAAATAGCCCTGGAACTCCCCGCGTTCCACGTGCCACTGGACACGCATCCAGTAATCCAGGGCCTGCAAGGGCAGGTGAACGTCTTGGGAAGCTTTGAGCTCGATCACCGCGAGCCGCCCGCGGTGGTCGACGGCCAATAGATCCAGCACGCCCCGGTCTGAGGCCGCGAACGCGGGAACTTGACCATGGATGGGCGCGGTGAGCAGGCTGGCGTCGATCTCCTGAATGTGGCTGCGTACTTGGGATTCGAGCCACGCTTCGGGGTTTTGCAGATAAAGAGGGTGCCGGCGGTCCGTTGCATCCCCAGATCGGAATCGCGACAACTCCCGGGCGCGCTTGGCGTCGAACCCGACGGTGCGGTTCGAACCGGCTTCTGTGCGTGCGAACTCGACACCATGCACGCGAAAACTCAGGTCACCATCGCCCCGGTCTATGGTCTCGACGTCCGGCGCATTGATGGGGGACGCTATCGACCGGCGGTAGGGCTCCAGGTGCGTGTCGAGATTTCCGTAGTCGCGAAGATCGATTCGTTCTTCGAGTCCTTCCTCGTCGAAGACGAAGGCGCTATATTGCGCGACTGCCGGGTCCAGGAACAACAAGCGGAGGCAGGTGGGCTTGGCATGGCGCGCGGGCAGATAGAGAATCAGGCCTTGAATCGCGAGCGATGGTTCGCGCTGGCGCAGATAGTCCAGCCAGATCAACCCGAAAGTGAGAATCCCATCCGGATGACAAGCTTCCGCGGAAACGCCGATGGCCGCCCACGCCGTTCCCCCTTGCCGCACCAGAGCGCGCGGATAAGCTGGAGAGAGCGAGTGTTCCAGATCCGCTTCGGTGGTCAACTCGGCGAGTTTGCAGGCTGCAAACTGGCGGCGGAGAAATCGCCGGAACTGTTCGCGAAACGTCAGACGGGCGCTGCGCAGGGGCAGGTTATCGCGCACCGCGCGGCCCCGGTCGATCAGTTCCAGCGTGCCAGGAACTTTTCCGAAGCGGGCCACTTTAAGCACCAGCTTTCCCTTCGACTGGCTCTCGATGGCGGTGACGCGACGAACTAAATTGCGCCGCTGGTCCCAGGCCTGTAATTGGGCGCAGGCGCCACGGATTTCCAGCACGAAATTTTCGGCGGTGATGGCGAGCCATTCCTCTCCCGGCTCCGACAGCACGGGATCCAGGCAGCTTCCGAGAAAGCGTTCCACCGCTTGCAGGATTTCAGTCACTTAGCATCAGTCACTTAACAAAAGGACGCCCACCATTCTCCATCGTCAGCCTGTCGGGTCCTGATTACGATCTCACTGGTACTATAACCCCCACTTTTCAGTGGTGCATTACGAAATGGCTAGTAGTACCAAAGAGTCTAAGGACCGAAGTATGGCAAGACGCAATCAAGAAAGGGGAATCGAATGTTTGGTTTATTACTGAACCGCGGCACTGTTGTGGCCGCTTCCTTACTGACTGCCGCGACGTTGATGAACTTCCGCGCGTCCGCACAAACCTGGGCGTCCACGGCCACCAAAGCTTTCCCGGCGAATTACCTGCCGAACGCCACGCTGGTTGGCCCCCTGGCGCCTTCCACCGCCATGCACATTGTTCTGGGGCTCCAGGCTCAAAACGCGAGCCAGTTCCAACCCACGCTTCAGGCCATGCTCACGCCAGGGAATGCTCTGTACGGGACGTCGCTCACTTTAGAGCAATTCGTCGCGCAATTCGGAGCGACCTCGGCCCAGGTGCAGGCGGCCCAGAATTACCTGACGAGCATGGGATTCACGAACATCACAGTCTCGGATAATCAGCTCCTCATCGACGGGTATGCGACAGCCAGCCAGGTGCAAGCGGCCTTCAATACAACTCTCGCCCAATATTCGATAAACGGCGTGAGCGTGTTTTTGAATACGACTGCGGCGCAAGTACCCACATCGCTCGCGGGTGTCGTGATTGCCGTACTGGGACTGAACAACCTTGCATCGATGCACCCGGACATCGCGCGCGTGAGCGCCGCTCCTATGACGGTGCCGTGCACGCCCCCGCAGTGCCCGGTGCCCGACCTGAGCAACGATAGCTACGGGCCGCAACAATACCAGATCGCCTACGACGCCGCGTGCCCGTCGGACAATCCGAGCTGTCCGGCGAAAAAATTCCCGACGGCTTCGGAAACCGCGATCGGCATCATCTCCGAAGGCGACCTGACGCAGGTGGTGACGGATTTGCGGACCTACGAGAGTACCTATGCTCTGCCCCAGGTGCCGGTTACGGTGGTGAATGCAGGGATTGCGAGCTCGGACACCAGCGGAGCAGACGAGTGGGATCTCGATTCGCAGACTTCCACCGGAATCGGGCAGCAGGTGTCGCACCTTTACTTTTATGTCGCCACTTCGATGACCGATTCCGATCTGGCGCTTGCGATTGGCAAAGCCGTTTCTCAGAATAAAGTGAAAGCGTTCAACATGTCGTTTGGGGAGTGCGAGTTTCTTCCCTACATTGACGGCTCCATGCTGGTGGACGACGAAGTATTCGCCGAAGCCGCATTGCAGGGCATCACTCCATTTGCTTCCGCCGATGACAACGGATCGGCGTGCCCCGCGGAAGCAACCAATGGCGTGCCGCTTTCCGGGCCGCCCGACGTTGCTTACCCGGCGTCCTCGCCTTATGTGATTGCGGTGGGCGGGACAAATCTCTTCACCACTGCCGACTTCACCTACGATTTCGAAACCGGATGGGAAGCGAGCGGCGGCGGCATCAGCTATTTTGAAACAGCTCCGTTCTGGCAGAGCTACACGGGCGGTGGAAGTTTGCCGATCGTTCCCAGTGCTGAGGCCGGCCAGAGGGGCGTGCCGGATGTGGCGATGTGCGCCGGCGGATCCGAATATGCGATTTGCGCAGCGAATATCATCGTGGATGGAACGGCCGAGCTCGTGGGCGGGACCAGCTTGTCTTCGCCGCTCGCGATGGGATCCTGGGCGCGAATTCAAAGCGCGCATAAGAACAAACTGGGGTTTGCCGGACCGTTGATTTATCAGCTCGCGTCCAGCGGCCCTCCGGCGAGCAGTCCGTATTTCAACGACGTCATGATCGGAACCAACGGCTTGTATGACAATCTGCCCGGATACGATTACGTCACCGGATTGGGATCGTTTGATATTTACAAGGTCAGTAGTGTGATTCCGTCGAGCTATCCGCAGTAATGCGCGGCGATCGCGGACCGACTCCCTCACGGTCGCGGCTCGGTAAGCATGCGGTTTTCGGCTTTCTTCCGTAGCCTGCTAGGGGTTGGAGATTGTGGCTTCGGTTCCGTCAAACTTCGTGATCTTGGCGCTGAACGGCTCGTTGTAAGTGAGCGCTTTGTTGCGGAGGAAGCTGAGCGCAACGGCCTCTCCGAGCATCAGCGAAACGTCGGTATCGCTGCGGTAGTGGATTCCGGCCAGAATGCCGTGGCCGAAGCTGACGTTATGGCCGAGCTTGTTCAACTCGCCGGTGACCGTAAGCTCGCCTGCGTCGGCGCCAGTATAAGGCAGCAGGGACAGCCCATCGTCGGAGGCCACCACCGGATTAGGAATGACGAAGGCGCCATCGAAAAAGAATTTCAGGACGGTGACGCAGGCGCCAGCCACCGTGCCGTGCCCCGTTGGATAAGAAGGATGCGTCGGAGAGCCTTCCGGAAAGGCTTGTGCGAGCAGCCATGTGCCGTACTTGTTGAAGCTCTGCTGGAGCGCCTCGGAATCCAGAATGATGTTGCTCAGTCTCACATCCGTTTTGTCCCCCTGTCCGCTTTTCAGCAGATGAACGATGCCTCCCACCGCTTCCGGGCGGGCACGCAGGTGCACAAACCATTTCTGGTACCACACGGCATTGAGAGCCTTCACCGCCACTTCCTCAATGGTCGCGGCGATATCGGGCCAGCCGAACGTGCCGAAGCCGCACTGGGTGATCGAGTTGATGTAGGGATTGCCGGGATTGAACGGCGCGCCTCCCGTGGTAAAGCTGCCGGGAGGATTGGCGTTGATCCCGGCCAGTACCAACATTGCGACAAAATATTCCTGGAAGAGCACGTCCATGTGGGTGATGGCGGCCAAATCCCGGGCGTTCCGCCGGTAGCGAAATTGTGGGTCCATTTGATTCCGCAGGCCCGTATCGACGCCATTCTGGATGTCCAACCAGGAAGCGAAGTCGGTGGCGTAGTCGATGCCCGGCAGATAAGTCCATTGTTGCTGGCCGATGGGTTGGGAGCCGAGGAAAGTGGGTTGCAACAGGAATTGCGAGAGATAAGGCCCCACAGTTTCGCCCGGGAAAGCGCCGCGGAACAGAAGGCCGGGCGTCACCTGGCCCGTACTGTTTCGCGGACCCTGATAAGCGGGCAGGGAACTGAGTTCGGCGGCGGCCTGGGCGGCGACCAGGCTGGATGCGTAGTCCGTGAACGGCACGTCCCGTAACAAGGAAGCCCAGTAATGTTCCACCAGTTCCGTGGCCGTCTGACCGCTCGAGACCAGGGGGGCGGGAGGCACCTGCGGCTGGCCGAACTGCACGTTATCCATCGTTTCCAGATCGAAGCACAGGCCTCCTTGACCCAGTGAGGGTGCGCGTGCCGCCCATGAGAATCTTTTCGAAGTCGGCGGACTTTCCGCTCTCTAGCGCCGCTGTAAAGGTGGCGAAGGCGTTCAGGTCTACACGGCCGTAGGCATCGTGGGGAAGCGCCTTGGTGTAGGTGCCGCCCTTATCGGCGTAGCGGGCCGTATCGCCGTTGTTGACGTTGACTGCCGGCCCGAGGAGCGCATCCCGAGTGGCCTCCGACATGCGCAGTTCGAGCGCCGCCATGACCCGGCCATTAGCGCCATTGGGCGTCGGTGGCCTGTCGGTGCGCGAGGCCGAAGCTACCGAAGGTCCCGCGAGTGCCGCTGCCGCCGCGCCCGCCGCCATTCCGAGCTGCCTGGCGAACTTCCGGCGGCTGGTAGTTTCAGTTTTTGCGTTGTCGGCGCTCATTATCGGTTCTCCGGCGGTCTATTCAAGATGTAACGGGATTGGGCATTATGCAAGTGGCCCCGTCTGCCTTTTCGAGAGCCGCGAGCAGCCTTTGTACCGGATGTACTAATTGCAAGCCGGCGCGATCCGGGGTCCCGGGGCTGCGGTAATCTGGAAGCGGACTTCGCTCCAGCCAAATCTTGCTCAAGCAAAAACTAGACCAGGTGGAATCCAGGATCTCTCGGGCGGCGGCGCGCGTGGGACGCAGCCGTTCCGAAATTCTGCTGGTGGCAGTGACCAAGAAATTTCCGGCCGCGGTGGTTCGCGAAGCGTATGCACTCGGACTGCGGGATTTCGGCGAAAACTACCTGCAGGAGTTTGAGACCAAGCGGGGAGAGCTGGCCGATTGTTCGGGCGCCCGCTACCATTTCATCGGCCATTTGCAATCCAATAAAACGAAAAAAGCGGCGGAGATTTTCGACGTCATCCACACCGTGGATTCGGCTAAAATCGCGCGGCGCCTGGACGGGGACGCCGGTGGGGCTGGCATTGAAGTGCTAATTGAAGTAAAATTATCGACCGAGCCAGCTAAAACAGGCGTCGCACCCGGGGAGGTGCCGGCGCTGGTGGAAGCGATTCGAGGGTGCCCGCATTTGCGGTTATTGGGGTTGATGACCATGCCGCCCTGGTCGGATGACGCGGAAAAGTCGCGGCCGTATTTCGCGCGTTTGCGCGAACTCGCTGGCCAAAACGGTCTGAAACATCTGTCCATGGGAATGTCGCACGACCTTGAAGTGGCTATTGAGGAGGGCGCGACGATGGTGCGGGTGGGGACGGCCCTATTTGGTCCGCGTAACAAATCCGCCTAGCCGCGTAAGAAAGTCGCGCAGGAAAATTGACGGTTGGATTCTTTTCGCCTCTGCCGCCGGCACGCTCCGGCGTAGCCGATTATTCCGCCGTATTATTGCGCGCGCTCGCCCCGCTTGGTTCCGTCCAAGTGGACGCCTCGGACGCCGATGTTCCGCTGTATCATTTGGGCAATAATCGCTTGCACGGCGAAATCTACGGGCACGCTCTGAAAAAGCCGGGCGTGGCGGTGCTGCACGACGCAGTGCTACATCATTTTTTCCTGGGCGGTGAAAACGAGCGGGAATATGTCGCCGAGTTCGTCTATAACTACGGCCATTGGAGCGAGGATCTGGCGCGCGAGTTGTGGCGCAGGCGATCGCGTTCGGCCGCGGATCCGGAATATTTTCGTTATCCCATGATCAAGCGTGTGGTGGAGCGGTCCCAGGCCGTGATTGTGCACAACCCGCGCGCGGCGGCGCTGGTCCAGGAGCACGTGCGGGGCACGACGGTCCACGAAATCCCCCATCTTTTTGCGCTGCCCGCCGATCTTCCGGCGCAATCGGAAGTAATTCGATGGCGCGCCGCGCTAGGAGTAAAGCCGCACACTTTCCTGGTGGGCGTTTTCGGACATCTGAGGGAATCCAAGCGCCTGCTGGCGCTGCTCAGGGCCTTCCAGCGCGCGCGTCGCGCGGCCGACATGATGCTGCTGGTGGCGGGCGATTTCGTTTCTTCCGATCTCGCCCGGTCCGTGGAGCCGATGCTCCGCGACGACGCGGGGATCTTGCGGATCGGTTATCTGGACGAGCGCGAATTCTGGCTGTGCGCATCGGCTGTCGACGCCTGCATCAACTTGCGCTATCCCATGGCCGGTGAGACGTCGGGCATCGCGATTCGCCTGATGGGGCTCGGCAAAACCGTGCTGGTGAGCGCGGGCGAGGAGACCTCGCGCTTCCCGGAAGCGGCCTGCGTGCGTGTGGATCCGGGACAGGCCGAAGAAGAAATGCTGGCCGAATACCTGGTGTGGCTGGCGCGCTGTCCCGACGATGCCCGCGCCATCGGCCAACGCGCCGCCGATCACATCCGCGACCACCACTCACCCGATCGCGTGGCCCGGCTGTATTGGCGGGCCTTGACGGACTGCTACCATAAAGGTCAATCAGCCGTAAAAGCTGTTTAAGTTTGCCGTTCGGCGGCGAGATGTCTATTGTGGGCAAAATTGCCGGATTGTTGTGCCTGTCTCTCGCGATTGCGGGCGCCACGCCCTATACCAAACTGCTGCATGTGCGCGTCGCGATGCGCGACAACGTCCGGCTGGACACCAATGTTTTCTACCCGCCCAACGCTGGCACGACGACCGCCCGATTCCCCACCGTTCTGATACGCACTCCTTACGGCAAAGGAGCGGACCTTCCAGCGGGCTACCAGTCCTTTATCAATCACGGCTACGCGGTGGTGATGCAGGATGTGCGCGGACGCTATGGATCGGGCGGCGCGTTCGACGTGTTGAACCAGGAAGGCCCGGACGGTTACGACACGTTGAACTGGATTGCGGCGCAGCCCTGGTCGGACGGCAAAGTGGGAATGATCGGCGGGTCGTATCTGGGAATTGCGCAGTGGCGCGTGGCTCTGCTGAATAACCCGCATCTGAAGGCGATCTTTCCGGTGGTGTCGGGATCGGATGAATATTTCGACCGCTATTATTCGCCCGGCGGAGCGCTCAAGCTGGGACATCGTCTGTTGTGGATGTCGCAGAATCTCACGCCCCCCGGGACGGCGAAGCCGAAATTTTCCGATTACATTTATCATCTGCCGCTCAGGACCGTGGACCGCTCGGCCACGCGGCGGACGCTGAGCTTTTATCAGACCATCCTGAATCATCCCACTTACGATTCGTTCTGGAAAAATCTCAGCGTTCGCGAGAACATCGACCGGGTGCGCGTCCCCGTATTTTCGGTGGGCGGCTGGTACGACAATTTCGCCGAGAGCGATCTGGAAGCGTTTTCGGCCATGCACAAGCTGGATGGCCGGCTGGACGACCGGCATCGGATCATGATCGGTCCCTGGGCGCACAACATGTCGACGCCTTTTCAGGGCGTGAGTTATGGCGACGATTCCTCATCGCCGATTCGCAGCTATCAGATCGAATGGTTCGATCATTGGCTGAAAGGCGCTCCCGAAGATGCGCACCATTTCTCTCCGGAAACGTGGCACGCGGTGCGGGCGGAGGTGGATGAGGCGCCGGTGCACATCTTTGTGATGGGTGTGAATCGCTGGCGCGATGAGCCGGATTGGCCGTTGGCGCGGGCTCGGACCACGGCGCTGTATCTGGCGAGCGAACGCGCGGCGAACAGTTTGAATGGCGACGGCGCCCTGCAATGGAAGCCGGAGCGTGCCAGGACGCCCGATACGTCCACCGATTCGTTCACCTACGACCCGCGCAATCCCGTGCCGACGCGCGGCGGCGCGGTGTGTTGCGACCCGAAGATTTTTCCGTGGGGGCCCATCGACCAGCGGCCGGTGGAAAAACGAAAAGACGTGCTGGTTTATACCAGCGCTCCCCTGAAGCAGGATCTGGAAGTCACCGGGCCGATTCGCGTGCTGCTGTACGCGTCGACGTCGGCGCCCGATACCGATTTCACGGCCAAGCTGGTGGATGTGTTTCCGAACGGCGAGGCGCGCAATCTGACGGACGGCATCCTGCGGGCGCGCTATCGGGACGGTTTACAGAAGGCGGAGTTGGCTGAGCCGGGGAAGGTTTATCCGCTCGTCATCGATGCCGGAGTGACCAGCAATGTGTTTCTCGCCGGTCACGCTATTCGCGTGGAAATTTCGAGCAGCAATTTCCCGCGCTTCGATCGCAATCCGAACACCGGCCGCCCGTTCGCCGACGAAACCGCGCTCAAAAAGGCGAAGCAGATGGTTTATCATTCGCGGCAATATCCGTCGCGCGTCCTGCTGCCGGTGATTCCGGCGTCGGAAGCTGCCTCCTCCGGGAAGGACGCGCACCGGCAGGTCACCGAATTGACTTCGGCCACCGCGGCGCGGTATGGTGCGAAGAGAAGCTCCATTTTGTCGGTGAAGCCCGTCCCTAACCCGGCGCGGTAGCCAAGTGGTAAGGCAGAGGTCTGCAAAACCTTTATTCGGCGGTTCGATCCCGCCCCGCGCCTCCAACAATCTAGTTTATTTTTCTACCACTTAGAACTTCCCGGTGCTTCCTCGCCCGATCCCTCGATTTCCTGGTTTTCAGCGGTCTCGACCGGACCAAAACCGGACCAACGTTTCGCTTCGGAAATGTTCTTAGCCTCGAATAGCTCCATCTCGCGGTCCTGAGATTCCTGCCGCACGTGGACGTACTTCATGACGCTGCGGAGGTCGGCGTGACCGAGGATGGCCGCAAGAGTGGCAACGGGCATCGCTAACTCAGCTGCTCGAGTGGCGAATGTGTGCCGAAAATCATAGATCACGAAACCGAACCGCGACGTTTCTCCAAAATCATCGCATCCACAGGCGCACTTGCCTTTCTTGTGCTGGCATCTCAGGTGGGAGCAATGGCAAGTTGCTAACGCGTCAAGAACATCATTGTGCCGGCCGTTGAGTTTCGCCGCACGCGTGCCAGGAACCTTGCCGGGGAACAACCAATCCGATTTCGCCTCGCGAACCCGGCGAGCACATATCTCCCGACTCTCTGCTGTTAGCCTGAGTTGCCGCCGCGCGGCTTTTGACTTACCGTCACGGATAATCAGCCGAAACCGTTCCAAGTCGATATCGCTGATTTGCAGCGCGAGGATCTCTTCTGGCCTGCACCCCTGATTCAGCATGAGCCGGCCTAAATCGTGGAGCGCTGGAAAACGCTTCGCGTCATCGAAGTACAGCATCTCTTCCCCCGCAGTGAGCACATGGATTCGGACCGCGTCCTTGTCGCTCGGGATTTCGACGCCACGTACCGGATTCTCGCGCGCCCAGTTGTGATCAATGAAGTAGCCGAAGGCTTTCGAGAGGGCGTGCAGGTCGTGCCGGATGGTGATCTCGCGGACCGCATGTTCCTTACGTCACCACGCTTTGTAGTCGTTTACATGACCGCGGAGGATAGACGACACGGGAGCGTTCCGGAAGAACCGCAAAAGGCTCACGAAACTTGTGTGCAGCCGCTTCGCGGTATTCGGGTGTTCCGTGTATTCGCCATCCGCCCACAGCAGGAAGTCTGCGGCGGCATCACTGAAAGGCTTTACCTGGAGTCTGAGCTCATGGGATCGACCGCTGACTACAAGTTCTCGCGCCTTCGCTTCAGCCCGTGCCGCTGCGTTCCTGTTGCGTTCGGTGGCGACCAAGTCGGTGCTCCCGGTGTACTCGCGGCCGTCCAGCCAAAAGCGGTAGTGCCAAATCCCGTGACGGTTTCTGATGGGCATCGTTTGAACTCCTGAGGTTCGATTCTATCCAGTTTGCAATGTCGGACTCGCGATACCTGATTTTGCCACCAAGTTTTGCGTATGCAGGGCCGCGTCCGGCCGCGCGCCAGTTCGCGAGCGTATGTTCGGAGATCCCGAGTTCCTTTGCAAGGGACTCCGGCGACAAGAGCTTCATGATCTGGCTTCGTCCTTTGAGTTCGCAAGGGCGCCGCCAGCTTTCAACGAGACGATGTCCGTGTCCATAGGGTTTCCAGAATTCCGGAACCTTTGTGTCTGGGAGCGGAAAGTCAATCCGATGTGCCCGCGAGGTTCACGAGAAGATTTGTAGCAAGGCCTGAATTGCATTGGTCTCATCAGCATTGAAAAAAGGGGCCTCTACTATATAAGGAAACGGCAAGGGCAATAGAGGACAAACTTTTTCGTTTTTCTTGCCACCGGCTGAGGGGTGCCCGGCGCGCCGACTCGCGTCCGACAATCGTCGGACGAAGCCGCTTACGTCGTCCTAAAGCCGTTCCCACCCTCGCGTCGTAAAAAACTTCATTAAATCTTGTCCCGAAATCCCTCTGCCGTTTCCTTATTAAGTAGAGGGTGTTTTCTCTCTTGGCGATTCGATTAGGTTGAACATGCCTGACTTCGAATCTTGTCAGTTATAAAGGAAACGGCAAGGGCACTGCGGGACGGTGAAATGTTTTTCGCAGATGAGTTGAGGTTTGGCTTCCCCAAATCCTCTTTATAGGTAGGGAGCCGTATTGTCTCCGAACTTCAGAAGCAGGGAGACCTAGATCAGGAGGTTGCAAAGATGAACGGCGCGAAAAGTATTCCGGAACCACCAACAATGGCGGTCCCTGCCGAAAAGCGGGTGATTCTTTCGATGGGCGGGAAAGGCGGAGTCGGCAAGACCTGCGTGATAACTGGCTTAGCTGAGTGGTTCCAGGAGAATAGCATTCCGGTCAAGCTCTTGGACTTGGACACGGAGAACAAGTCGCGGGGATCGCTGACACACTTCTTCGGCGGCCAGGTGCCCAAGGTGAACATCCATACGCCCGCAGGACTGGACGCGTTCGTCGATGAACTGACCGACGGTCCGCCGGTGATCCTGGCGGACATGGGTGCGGGAGCAGGACAGGTCACCTACGACTGGTTCGACAGGATGTATCCGAGTGTTGCGGAGGCCGGTATCACGTTCACCTCGGTCGGCGTGATCACGGCCGACCCGGCGAGCGTGGAGAGCGTCCTCGCGTGGGCGTCGCGCTTGCGTCATCGAACCGCCTACCTCATCGTTGAGAATTCCATCACCGAACACACTGACTTCCGATATTGGCGCGAGACGCACCAGGCGCTTCTTTTTCAGCAGACGTATTCACCGGCCATCGTGCGAATGGATTTCCGCCTGCCAGTGCTTGAAAACGCTACAAGGAATCACGGCGTTACGCTGGGCGCCGTCGCTGCCAGACTAACCTCGGCACCTGAGTTGCGGCAATCGTCGCTCGTGATGCGGGCGCAAAGTTATCGCAGACGGCTTTTCGCCGAGTTTGACAAGGTGCGGGAGCTACTCTTGCCATGAACGACCGAGACAAACCGATTGACCAAGACGATCCGTTCGACGACGATACGATCGATCGGATCGCAAACTTCCTCCCGGTTGAAGCGCGCGCCGGTTTTTACCGAGAGCTCCGCCATTGCCGCTCGCTACCCCAGAATGACGAGATGTTACGGATCATACGAGCGATGCAGTACCTGGTCCTCATCATGGTGAAACTGCCCGAACAAATGGCGCTGGAGCGAGAGCGGTTTGAGCAGATCGTGTCCAGGTGCGAAAAACTCCTAGGCGATGTCCACGAGTTCGTAGACGAAGCGAGCAGGCAAATCGATCAGCGACTTGCGCAGGTGTCGGCGGATATCGCCAAGGCCTTGAACCCACCGGCAGTAGCGGCTGAGATCAACGAAAGTCTGCGACAGCAATTCATCAAGACCACGATCCCTGAAACCGCAGACGCGCTGGCGGTGAACGCCGCGCAGATAAAGAAGGCAACGCGCGAGTTCGTTTCCGCTACCGATTCCCTGAACAATGCTTACGATGGCGCCGTGGTCAAAGCAGATCGAGCGATTCAGAGTCTCGAAACTACCTCATCGCAGGCCATCTCCGGCAACAAGCGCCAGGCGGACGAACTCATGGCTGTGGTTCGTCAGGATTATCGATGGTTGTTGTTTGCACTCCCGGTCCTCTGCATACTGATTGGCAGCGGGCTAACTGTCTGGTACGAGCACTGGATCGGAGCGGTGGCGCGATAGGCATCCATGCTAACGATCCGCGCCATGTCGGATGGCAAAGGGTGCTCTTCCCGGCACCTGGAGCACAGCGACTACTATGCCGAGGGCGAGCGCGTTACTGGTGTGTGGGAGGGGCGCGGAGCGGAACTGTTGGGGCTAAGCGGGTCCGTCGCGACCGAAGAGTTCGAGGCGCTGCGGCAAGGTCTAGACCCTGGGACGAACGAGTTTTTGAGGGTGCGCCGAAGCGCAGACCGTAGGGCCGTGGATGGCACCAACCTGGCTCAAGGCCGAAGTCTCTATGACTTCACGATATCCGCTCCGAAGTCCGTTTCGATTCTGGCGATCATTGGAGGGGACGACCGGTTGATCGAAGCTCATCGGATAGCAGTCAGCGAGACACTCCACGAAATCGAGACATATGCAGCCAGTCGCGTACGGCAAGCGGGTGCCAATGAGGATCGGCCGACTGGAAACCTGGCGCTCGCGGTTTACCACCACGACACGAGCCGCGAGCTCGATCCGCAACTGCACACGCACGCGGTAGCTGCCAATCTGACGTTCGACGGAACCGAAGGCCGCTGGAAGGCACTGCAGGCATCGGAGATCTACGAACGTCGCGCTTATCTTTCTGAGGTTTATCGGAATGCCCTTGCTCGCGAAGTCCGGGCGCTGGGGTACGAGATCGAAAGCCAGCGTGACTCGAAAGGGGGTGATGCAGGCTTCGAGATTCGTGGCATCCCCAAGGGGCTACTCGCGAAGTTCAGCCGGCGCAGCGTTCAGCGGGATCAGGCGATCGACGCATTCGTTGCGCAACATGGGCGGAGTCCGACCGACAACGAGGTTGCGGTGCTGGTTCGGGAATCGCGGACGGACAAGCTCATCGAGATCTCAACGAGAGAACTGCGAGCGAAACAGCGCGCGCGGGTGACGTCTGGCGACGAGAAGGTCCTGACGCAGATTCGGGCCGAACGGCACGCGCTTGCTCCGTCCATGGATTCGAGTTCCCTGTCCCTGGAGCACGCCAAGGATCACATCTTCGAGCGCGTATCGGTTGCCCTGGACCATACGCTACTCACTGAAGCCCTACGACATGGCCGTGGACGAATTCGGCTGCGCCACCTGAAAGGCGAACTCGGTGTGCAGGAATCCGCTGGCCGAATCTTACGGTCAGACCGCGAGGTGGCGACGGAAACCAGCCTGGAGCGAGAGCGCAGCATGATCGCCGGCATTAACCGGGGAGTTGGTAGATTCGAGCCGCTCGGTGCTGGACGTCCTTTCGTCACCTCGGATAGTCTGCGTCCTGAGCAAAAGAACGCTGTGAAGTTTGTGCTTCGATCCCGGGATCTAGCAGTGAGCATCAGCGGCGCGGCGGGGACAGGCAAGACCGCAGCGCTGCGGGAGCTGTTACGTGGGTTGAAGG
The DNA here is from genome assembly GCA_963735145.1 of Bryobacterales bacterium. GTDB lineage: Bacteria > Acidobacteriota > Terriglobia > Bryobacterales > Bryobacteraceae > Palsa-89. The sequence goes on from CAVTJS010000005.1 coordinate 1,576,878, forward strand.
AGGCCGGTAGAAATGTGCTCGCCGTCGCTCCCACGATGAGCGCTGTGGAAGAGTTGCAGAAGGTTGGCTTTGCCGAAGCCATCACGATAGAGCGTCTCTTGCAGGACAAGCGCATTGGCGACGACATCCGAGGCAAGGTGGTCATTGTCGACGAAGCTGGCATGGTTTCGGCGCGGCAGATGATGGAATTACTCAAATTGGCAGAAGAGCGCTCCGTACGAATCGTATTCAGCGGCGATACCAAACAGATCCAAAGCGTGGAAGCAGGCGACGCCCTGCGAATCCTGGAGAAGGAATCGCGGCTCAAGACCGTAGCTCTGACCCAGGTCCAGCGGCAGACCCGCAAGGAGTACCGCGGCGCGATGGAGGAGCTTCGCCGGAATCCCGAACGAGGATTCGCCAAGTTGGATGCGATGGGCGCGGTTCGGGAGGTTGGTTTTTCTGATCGCGCTGGTGCGATCGCGGACGCTTTTGCAGATTCGAAGGGGCGAACCCTTGTCGTCTGTGCAACTCACGACGAGATCGATCGGGTGACGGAGGCTATCCGTGATCGCAAGAGGGCGAGTGGACAACTTGGCAAAGGCGTAGCCCTCACACGCCACGTTTCGCTCAACTGGACAAAGGCGCAGAAGGCAGATCTTCAGACGTTCCGGCCAGGGCAAGTGCTGGGGTTTCACAGGGCTGTCAAAGGCATTTTGAAGAACGAGGCAGTGGAGGTTGTGGGGGTAGCGGAAAGTGGCATCGCGATTCGCTCAGCAAATGGAACGCGATCGACGGTCTCAAAGAGACACGCCGGAAGCTTCGATGTATTGGAGCCGAAACCGATTGAAGTCGCGGCCGGTGATCGGCTACTGCTCACTGCCAATCGTCGAGACGAAGGGCTGCGGGTCACAAACGGCGAATTGGTGACTGTTTCGGGCATCGACGCCCTCGGCCGCATTCAACTAGAAGATGGCCGGCAATTGCCCGCTGATTACCGGAGCTTTACCCACGGCTACGCCGTTACAGCGCATCGCAGCCAGGGCAAGACGGTGGACTCAGTCATCCTCTCCGGCGACGGCATGCAAAAGGAGCTGTTCTACGTTGCAGCGTCCCGTGGCCGGCATAGCGTAACAGTGATCACGAGCGACAAGGAATGCTTGCAGCAGACGGCCGGCCGATCCATGGCACGGACCTCAGCCACGGAGCTTCTGCGCGACAGAACCAACCGCGTTCGCCGCGGCGCTCCGCGAGGCATCGAAATGGCGCGCGAACTGGTTCGGAGAGCAGCAGCATTGCTCACCGCAGCTTCCAGGCGGGTTGTTCAGCAAGAGCTCTTACGGCTGCGCGAGAGAAAGGAGCACCGACGTGAACGTGGTCTCGGCCGGTAACGCCCCGTGGGTCATCAGCGCCGGTGATCCTGCCGCAACGCTGGAGATCGTGCTTCAACAGCAGACTGTCGTACTCTCCTGGCACCAGTTTGTTTTTGCCGAAGGTGACGGCGAGGCGGTACGGATCGCCTTTGCCAGCCACGATGTGGTCATTCGCGGCGCCGGGCTCGATCCGCTGCTGCCTGCAATCGCCAGCCATCGGGTTGTATCGCTGCGCGAGAGCGTTCGGGCCGAGCGGTTTTCCGCTCAAGCCGGGCGGTTGATCAGTGAAATCGTCGTGCGAAAGGTCGGGAGTGAGTTATGAAGCTAATGTGTGAGTTTCCGGTGAGCATGCATGACTCCAGTTTCCGTTAGCTGATAGGGTGTGCCAAGGGCGGGAGGCTCGGCAGCATGGCACAGGAAACGGCGCTTTATCGGGACGATGTAGAGCAGGTGCGACGGCGATGGGCCGAATGGAGAAGCACGCACGCGGTACGATCGCGACTGCCGGAAGAGCTGTGGGCGGCAGCGGTAGAGTTGGTCCAGCGCGATGGGATCGATGCCACGGCGCGGGCATTGGATGTAGATAAACCGAGCTTGCGGAAATGGTCTGGGCGTCTCAATCCAACCCCATTGCAACCAGCCCGGCGAAAGTCCCAGGCGAAGCAAAGAGCGAATGCGTTGCCGGCCTTCGTGGAGTTGCTCGCATCCGGCTCCGGCACGGCGACGAGTTGCCTGGTGGAAGTGGAATCGCCGCGAGGGGCGAAGCTGCGGCTGGAGTTGAAAGGCATTCAGGCCAGCGAATTGGCGGAGCTGATTCGCGCCTTTGCGGCCGCCTAGGCATGCTGCAGATTACGCCGCAGATGCGGATTCTGGTGGCGGTGGAAGCTGTCGACTTCCGCAAGGGCATCGACTCGCTGGCCGAGTTGTGCCGCGCCAAACTGAATGCCGATCCGTTCTCGGGTTGCCTGTTTGTGTTCCGCAGCCGCCGGGCGACCTCGATCAAGGTATTGGTCTATGACGGGCAGGGATTCTGGCTGGCGACCAAGCGTCTGTCGAAAGGACGCTTTTGCTGGTGGCCACAGGTGGCAGAACAAGGAGTCCAGGAACCTACCAAGGCGCTGCGCGTGCATCAAGCGCAGGTGCTGTTCGCGGCGGGCAACCCCGACGTGGATGCCGCTCCGGTGTGGCGTAAAGTGTAAGCCGGTCATTTTCTACTTGCGTTCTGAAACGCTTTCTGGCACACTACCGATGAGATGGCCACCCATCGCTACCGGAGCCGGGACATCAGCAGCGAAGAGATCCTCTTCATCCGGAAACTGATTCAAGATCATCCCGAGCTAAGCCGCTGGAAACTGTCGCGGCAACTCTGCGAAGCCTGGCAGTGGAAGCAAGCCAACGGCGCGTTGCGCGACATGGTGTGCCGGGGACTATTATTGATGCTTGATCGCACCGGAGAGATCCAGTTGCCGCCGGTGCGGCGCACCGTGCGGAATCGATTAGCAGAGCGGCAACGCCCCGAGCCTGTGATCCCCGACAAGCGTGCGGTTTGCGGACCTCTGGGCAGGATCACCCCACTGGAGTTTGTGCAAGTGCGCCGCTCGCCGGAAGAGCCGTTGTTCAACAGCCTGATGGAGCAGTATCACTACCTCGGCTATGAACAGCCGGTGGGCGAACACTTGAAGTATCTGGTGAAAGCACGCGGGCAGGCCATCGCGTGCCTGGCCTGGCAAAGCTCACCGCGGCATCTCAAGCTGCGCGATCGTTTCTTGGGCTGGAGCGACCAAGCACGCGAGCGCAACGTGCACTTGCTGGCATACAACACGCGCTTTCTGATTCTGCCGTGGGTGAGAGTGAACCATCTGGCTTCGCACCTTCTGGGCCGCATGGCAAAGCTTGTTCCGAACGACTGGCAACGGCTCTACGCGCATCCTATTTATTGGTTGGAAACCTTCGTGGACACCTCGCGTTTTCGTGGGACGTGTTATCGCGCGGCCAACTGGCAGATAATCGGCACGACGGCGGGGCGCGGACATCGCGCGCCGACCGTCGAGCAGACACGGCCGGCGAAACAGATGCTAGGATTGCCCCTTCATCGCAAGTTCCGGGAGATTCTTCAAGGATGAAACGGGCGCGGGTGGATGTAAATCTGGAAGAGCTGGACCAGATCATCGAGCGCGGCACGCAGGTGCCGCTGAGCGAGTTGGAAAGCGAAAAGCTCAAGAGCGCGCTGCATGCGCTGGCCGGGATGCTTGCCAAGCCACGCACGACAGAAAAGACCAAGACCGTTTTGCAACAGCCAGAAACGTCGACGCCAGAAAATGATTCGGAGCCGCCATCTGACAAAACGCCAGGCCACGGGCGCAACGGAGCTTCGTCCTACACTGGCGCGCAGAAAGTTGCCGTGCCGCATCCGGAGCTACACGCCGGCGACGCCTGTCCGGGCTGTGAAAAAGGCAAAGTTTACGCACAGAAAGAACCTCGGACTCTGGTGAGAATCGTGGGACAAGCGCCGCTGGCCGCAACCGTGTATGAACTCGACCGGCTGCGCTGCAACCTGTGCGGCGAAGTGTTCACGGCCGAAGAGCCGGAAGGCGTGGGACCTGAAAAGTACGACGAGACCACGGCGGCCATGATCGCACTGCTGAAGTACGGCAGCGGAATGCCGTTTTATCGTTTGGAAAAACTGGAACATTTACTGGGGATCCCGTTGCCGGCTTCCACGCAGTGGGAGATCGTGGAAGAAGCGGCGGAGCTGATCAAAGCCGCGCGTGACGAACTCATCCGGCAAGCGGCGCAAGGCGAAGTGCTGCACAACGACGACACCAGCATGCGCGTGCTGCGTCTGGCGCGCGAGCCGTCCGATGATCGCACCGGTGTGTTTACGTCCGGCATCGTGTCCACCCAGCAAGGGCAAAAGATCGCGCTGTACTTTACCGGGCGTCAGCATGCTGGGGAAAATCTGCGCGATGTGTTGCGGCATCGCGCGAGCGAGCTTGGCGCGCCCATTCAGATGTGTGATGCGTTGTCGCGCAACACGCCGAAACTAAGCGATGGCGCCGAGATCCTGCTGGCCAACTGCCTGGCGCATGGGCGTCGCCAGTTCGTCGAAGTGGCCGCGAACTTTCCGGAACAGTGCCGCTATGTTCTGGAGACGCTGGGCGACGTATATAGATATGATGCGGAGGCGCGCGCGGGAAAGCTTTCGCCAGCGGAGCGTCTACGGTTTCATCAGCAGCATAGTGGACCGGTGATGCAGCAACTGCACCAGTGGCTGACAGCGCAGTTTGCACTGAAGCAAGTGGAACCAAACTCAGGCCTGGGCAAAGCCATCACGTATCTGCTGCGCCACTGGAAAGGGCTGACGGCGTTTCTGCGCGAAGCCGGCGCGCCTCTCGATAACAACGTTTGCGAACGTGCGCTGAAACGTGCGGTGCTGCATCGCAAGAATGCGCTGTTCTATCGCACGCTGCACGGCGCCGAAGCCGGAGACTTGTTCATGAGTCTGATCCACACCTGTGAACTGGCCGACGCCAATCCATTCCACTACCTTGCTGAGTTGCAGAAACATCCCGCGGAACTGACATCCAACCCATCGGCTTGGATGCCGTGGAATTACGCTGCCACACTGGCGGGGGTTGGTTTATCATAAATCCTGGATGGCCGGAAAGGATAGTATACGGCCATGCGGGAGAGACACTCGGAAATGGCCGCCAAACAGGCCTCTGAGAAGGCACCCTCGCCCAGGGTTTTTGGCCAGCGACGGAAACATTCGAAAATGTTTCGCGTTGGCCTCTACGCCCGCGTTTCCACTTTCGACCAACACACCATCCCCTTGCAGATCCGCGCCCTGCGCGAGTACGCCGCCCGGCGGGGCTGGACCATTGCTCTGCAAGTGAAGGAGGTCGGTTCCGGCGCTACGCAACGACAACTGCGGGAAAAGTTGCTGGACGCTGCTCGCCGCCGCGAGATCGATGTCGTGCTGGTGTGGCGATTGGATCGGTGGGGGCGGTCGGTGGCGGATCTGCTCGCTACACTCCAGGAACTGGAGCATCTCGGAGTGGGTTTCGTCTCGCTGACGGAAGCGCTGGATCTGACGACGCCTTCCGGGCGAGCCATGGCCGCATTACTGGCGGTCTTCGCCGAGTTCGAACGTGAGATTCTGGGCGAGCGGGTGCGCGCCGGATTAGCTCACGCACGGCAGAGCGGTCGGCGGTTGGGCCGACCGATGACGGCAGGACTGCATGCCTCCGAGATCCGGAAACTGCACCGCGCCGGTGTCCCCAAAGCCGAAATCGCCCGGCGGTTGAACATCGGACGGACATCTGTGCGCCGCATTCTGGCCTGACCTATAGCCGGCAGAAATACCTCTGTCCTGAGCGGTGCACACTGGTTTGAGGGGCTTCTGCCTTGCCAACACCCGATCCGAAGCTCGATCAACTGCTGCGAACCGCCATCGAGCAAACCAGACTGCTTCGGCTCCGTTACCGCAACAGAGAACGAATCGTGGAACCGCACGACTACGGAGAGCACAACGGCGTCATCAAGCTGTTGACCTGGCAGATCGCCGGTTCCAGCGCCAGCTCGCTCCCCAACTGGCGATGGATGGAGACAGCCCTCATCTCCGACGCTCAGCTACTCGATCAGACCTTCCCAGGAGGACGTCCGTCGCCATCCGGCAAGCATCACAAATGGGACAAGCTGTTCCTCAGAGTCAAGCCCGCCAGTAAGAACCCGAAATAACCCGCCTTGGGCCCAGTTTCCGCCTCCACTACGCAGCGTTGCCGAAAACTCACGCTAATGTGCGCGATGTGGGCTTTTGAGTGGCGTTTTGAGCCGGTGAGTGTTTTCGCTCTCTTTCGAGAGCGTAGTTTTCAGAAAGACACCATCCCTAAGCCTGGCGGCTTAGGTTCGGGCGGCCCGCTGAGCGGGCTATCTGTCCCGGCTTTGTCCCACATTTGTCCCACCATTGTGGGGTGAACCCCTCCACTGAGACAATCCGCGATTGACACACCTGCCATTTAATGATTTTCGCTACTCAAACAGCCTCTTCTCCTTCAAAATAGCCCTCGGCTGGTGAAGCGGAGGTGGGCTCTGGTGGAGACCAACCCGCCGAGGAATAACCGGCCGGAGACTCATCGAGACGATGGTCCGGGGAACCGGCTTCGGTCGGTCCCCCGTCAATCAAGAAACGCACATCGGATCGAAAGATCTCCGGATGCCTGAAAAAACTCATGGTCGCTCCTTGCGATGGTGTCGTGGAGTTGGCGGCTTGCTCGAACTCCTCGGGTGGCCGGTAGCCCAACGCCGAGTGCAAGCGGAGACGATTGTAGTATTGCTCGATGAACGCCTGGATGTTGCTACGCAAGTCATCGAGATCGCGATACTCGTTGGCGTAGATTTCCTCTCGCTTCAGAGTTTTCATAAAGCTCTCGCAACTCGCATTGTCATACGGGTTCGCCGGCCGGCTCATGCTCGGAATCATCTGGTGCTTTCGCAGAACCTTCACGTAATCTCCAGACGCATACTGCACGCCGCGATCCGAGTGATGCACCAGGCCGGGCGGCGGTTTTCGTTCCGCAAGCGCGCACTCTAGCGCTGCCATCGGCAGCCGGGTTGCCAGTGTTCGATCCAACTCCCAACCGACCACCTTGCGAGAAAAGAAATCGAGAATCACGGCCAGGTAGACGAACTCGCGATGCAATCGGATATAAGTGATGTCGGCCACCCACAGCTGGTTGATGCCCGTCAGTTTCATCGGCTCGCCAAGTTGAGGTAGACCTCCAACTGGTGATGGGAGTCCGTCGTCACCACGAAGGCCCGCGGCTGCACCGCCAGCAAGTTGTCCTCGCGCATGATCCTCGCCACGCGCTTGTGGTTCACTAGCATTCCGCACCGACGCAGCTCCGCCGTGATTCTTCGATAGCCGTAGCGCCGCCGGTGTTCAACAGCGATCCGCTGAATCGCCGAGCGTACCTCCATCTCCTCTTCCACCGGCATTTGCTCGGACAGCGATCGGTAGAATCCCGCCCGGCTGACCTGCGCCAGGTAACACATCCGCTCGATACTCAGGCTGCCTTGCATCGACATCACTCCCCGGATTTGGTCGTAGACGCCCTCGCGCCAGAGTCGCCGCTCTTCTGGCGTCGAGCCTCGATTCTTTGCAAGGCACCCTTGAAAAAATCCACCTCCAGAGTCTTCTCCGCCAACACCCGTTTTAGTTGGTGGTTCTCCTTGCGGAGCGTGGATTCGCGCGGACTCTCCGGCGGTGGCTCTTGTCTGCCCTCGATTGGATCAAGTTGATCGCGCCAGCGATAAAGCAACCGTCGGGAGACGCCTAACCCCTCCGACAGTGCCACGATGTTCTCGCAGCGCTTCATCCGCTCCACCGCCATCTGGCGGAACTCTAACGGATGCCTTCCCTTTCGCGTCATGGACACTCGCAGCTCCTTTCCCTGCAAAGTGTGTCAATTGCGAGTGTCTCACTTTAAGGGTTCAGTCCATTTGTCCCGGTTTTGTCCCACTTTAGTGCGGGCTTAGTTTACGCTTTGGAGCGCCGATGGAACAGAAGTTTCATGACGTCTTGAGCAGTGTAGACGCGAAACAGGGGCGCTCGCCCTTGGAGCCCTACGGCGAACTCGTGGACACGTTACGGGACCAGGGTTTGACGTGTAGGGATATCGCCGCGCTACTCGCTGAAAAGTGCCAATTCGTAACATCAAAGAGCGCGGTCAGTAGGTTTCTGCTGGCGCGAGCGAGAAGGCGGAGAAACGCCGCCCGCAAGCTCTCCCGCAGCGTATCGGACTCGACCCCAGCTACTTCCAAACTGCTGCCTCAGCATTCCGCACAGAGATGGAGTGACGACGAGATCCGACAGAAAATCGCCGATGTAAAAGCTCGTAAACCGGTCCCGGAGCCTGCTGCGGACGGCTTCCAATACAATCCCGACGAACCGCTCCGGCTGATCAACCCGGATAAACGAAACTCATATGACTGAACCCAACGCGGTTATGTCTCGCCGGGGATCGAAGAATCGGACCGGGTGACTCCAAATCCTACCTGCGACCTGCATCTAAAGCGGATTTGATCACGCTGAGCAATGCCTCACCACTGGAAGTTTTTGGCAGTACCGCGAAAGCGCCTTGCTTCTGTGCAATTTCTCGAGGCTCGCCATCGTGCGCGGTCACAATAATGATCGGGTATGAATAATGCATAGCGGCCAGTTGGCGCTGGACATAGAGTCCGTCCATACCAGGCATCTCGATGTCGAGAATTAGACAGTCGATCGCTTGTTTTAGGCTGCTCGCAAGAAAGGCCGCGCCGCTGCTAAATACGACGCTGAGATAACCGGCGGATTGCACAAGACCGTCCATAGCCAGACGGACGGATGCATCGTCGTCCACGATCGCGATCAATGGCGGTGTCGCCCGGCCGCTCACCGCTTCGACCCCAGTGTTCCCATTGCGTTTCGCATGCACCTTGCGCGCCTAGGCGAGCAAGCCTCCGTGGCCAAGGCAGGCGATTTCCCAGCCCGAGACGCGGTAGCAGGCGAGCATTGGCGGCAGCATCAAGTCCACAACATTGGGTTTCGCGGAGCGGAAGCAGCCGGGAGCGGACATGATCGGAACATCGTCTTTATAACCGAGCAATAAGAGGTTGCCAGGCTCCACGGGAGCAAGGAAACGTTCGATATTGCAACCCGCGCGAACCATCGCACGGCCAATCACATCGTCTGGTCCGGCCGGAGCGGTGGTAGAGGCGATCAAGACCGGGGTTGACTTGGCGCGCAGCAAATGCTCGAGCGAACGAGCAACTGCCCCCTCCTCCTCCACCGAGGAAAGAACAAAGCTGGCGAAAGTTCCGACGCGGTCCAATCGTTTGCCCATGATATTCTCAAAAAGCTGCCTGGCGCGCTCGCCGCTAACCGGATCCGTGTAAAGAATCGCGACGGCGGGGGTGCGGATGGGTCTCGCCTGCAAGATGGGACCTCGATCCTTAATGATCGATATCAAGGCATCGAGCTCGGGTTTGGCAACAGCGAACGGTGTGCTCTTGACGGTGGCGACTCGTTGGCCGGCATGGGCATAAGAGAAATTCAGAGACGTAGCGATAGCCATGCTCGTGGTGCAATTGATTTGCTTTAACAGCTTATCGTCCACCAAAAGGCAGCAGCCTTCGGTGGTAAACAAATTCGCTCTCCCACCTGCGGCGAGACGGATTTCGACCGCCCCACAGCCGATTTCCATCGCGACCTGCATTACCGCATCGTCCTCGCCAACTTCACCTTCTTCCAACTCGGTGACCCATACCTCGTTCATTCCTTCGGTCTCTAGCATCCGAGCATCTTCTTCGCTGATCACGTGCCCTTTGGCAAGCAGCTTCTTGCCACCGGCCCGAAATATTGTGCAGCAAAGTATTCTTCCAGTCGAACGCCTAACGTAGATGCTCGTCGCCTTCATGCCCCACAAATTCCTTCAGGTGGCCACGCTGGGCCTCGGTGCAATTGCTACCGCACTTCGACGTTAAGTTAAGAGGGTCCAAACTTCAATTGGATTGATTCCGTAGGGCGCTCGCTGAATGGGGATAGGGAATTCTCCTAGCGGCTGCAACTCTACTAGGATAAGTGGCGCTAGATCTTGATAATGACCATGTAGAATCGCTAAGCGAACCCAAATCGCTGTAGCTTGCGTAGTTTCGATTTGCGCATGATATTCCTATGTCGCTGCAGATATTCCGCTCCGGCTGGTCTTCCAGAAGGCAGCGACTGCGGCGCATCAACTCAGGAAGCCTCCGCGATGATGAAGGCGAAGCCGCTTGACGCCACGCTTCATCGAATGGAATCTCTGGCGTCCCATGCGTCATACGCAGCGGCTGGTTCTTGGATATCCTTTGGCAATCCCGATGTAAAGCGCCGGGTGTGATCGCGAAGGCCGTAATTTCAACTCCTCTCGCGGTGAATATCCGCGAGAAATCTAAAGATGTATTCCGAGCTGCGGTGCCGCGATCAGAGCTCTATGATTTGGTTCCGAATGGCGAACTGAATCAGATCACTGTATGTACGAAAGTTGAGTTTCCGCATAATATTGGACCTGTGTGCGTCCACGGTTTTCACGCTGAGGCCGAGCGCGGCGGCTATTTCTTTGTTGCTCTGACCAAGAGCAAGTAACTTCAGGACCTCGAGTTCTCGCGGGCTGATGTCGGCCGGAGAGGGTTCTTGCGCCTTGGTCTTCGCCAACTGGCCGATGATCAGTCTGGTAACGCTAGGTGATAAAAACGGCTGCCCTTTTGCGACAGAATCAACAGCCCGCAGGAGATCGCGCGCCGCGTCGGATTTCAGCACCAAACCGCAGGCGCCCGCGGCCAGAACCTGGCTGGCGATCTCTCCGGAGTCGTTCATGGTTAAGACCAAAATCTTCGTGCTAGGGCACGCATCGAGAATTCTTGGAATCGCTTCCAGACCGTCCATCTGCGGCATGGTGAGATCCAGCAGCACCATGTCCGGGCTAAGTTTCTTGGCCTTGTTGGAAGCCTCATGGCCAGTGGCCGCTTCACCGCAAATCTTCCAATCCGGCCGGCCCTCCAAGAGCGCGCGGATACCACGACGAACCACTTCGTGGTCGTCGGCGATTAGAATTGACAACCGCTTCATATGCAGGAGGAAAGGGGGATCATTGCTGTCACTGTAGTACCGCCAGGGCGTGATTCGATTTGCAGGACACCGTTCAGTTGCTCCACTCGTTCCCGCATGCTTGCAATGCCAACACCGGAAGTGCTGGTGGCGCCAATGCCGTGTCCAGCGTCCTTTACTTCCAGAAGCAAGCTCGACGAGCCCCGAATGAGGCGAACGTGCCCAGTGCTGCTGCCGGAATGACGGTGAACGTTCGTCAGACATTCCTGCACGATGCGAAAGACCGCCGTCTCCACGGGTTGTGGTAAGCGGCCCAAGTCCGGTGCTGCCTCGACCTCCACCTTGATCCCGCTTCGCTTGATGAATCCGGCGACGTACCGCGACAATGCGGACTTCAAGCCCAATTCATCCAGTTCAGGCGGGTGCAGCAGATAAGAAACTGTGCGAATTTCTCGCAGGCACCGTTCTGCCAGGGCGGTGCTTTCGGCCATTGCTGCTCGCGCGCGCCGGTTAGCGAGATCGGCGGACTCATTTAAGACAGAAAGATTCATAGAGAGGGCAGCGAGCCATTGCGCCGTGGTGTCGTGAAGCTCCCGCGCAAGGCGCCGCCGCTCTTCGTCTCGCAGGGTCAAGAGGCGGCCGGAAAGTGTGCGCAATTGGTCGTGTGATCGTTGCAACTCCTCTTCGGTCTGGAGGCGATCGAGAATATCTGCTGCCTCCCGAGCGTAAAGATCCAACATATAAAGATCGTGCTCGGACGGCCGGTGGGGATGGCTCCAGTGCGTCGATAGCACTCCGAGCAACGCGCCGGTCCGGCTCAACAGAGGAGTGGACTGAAGAGACCGGAATCCGGCGGCGGCCGCGATTCCCCGAAGCGGCCGGAATGATTCGTCCTCGTTCACATCCTCGACGATGACGCGGCTGCCGCTGTTCATCGCCGCACTACAAGCGGAGGGAGTGTCGCACCTCACTACACCTAATTGATCTAGAATATCTTGCGAAAATCCCTGTTGCACGGCAGTCGTCAGGGTTTGAGTGGCCGAATCGTGAATCTGCACGTTTCCGATGTGTGATTTCATCATCGCGCACGTCGCGACCAGGACTTCCTCCAGGGCGGAGCGAAGATCCGGGGCCGCCAACAGCCGGCTGGCCACCTCATGCAACCGCGTCATGCCTTTCAGCTCGGCCTCAATTGTATCTCTGGCCCTCTGCGCCTCTTGCTTGCGCATGTGGGCGAGCGATAGGTGGACTTCCACGCGTGCCAGCAACTCGCGCGCGGTAAAAGGTTTCACCAGGTAGTCATCCGCACGGGTGGCTAAACCCTGGACACGTGCATCCTCGCCCGCCCGCGCTGAGAGAAGAATGACTGGGAGAGTACTCCTTGTGGGATCCGCGCGCAGAGCTTCGAGCATACCGAGACCGTCGAGGACCGGCATCATTACGTCACTGAGCACCAAATCGGGTGGGTCCGCGGAAATAAGATCCAGAGCCTCATGGCCATTGGGGGCCGTCGTAACGTCATAGTGCGAGATGAGTAAACGCTTCAGGTAGTCGCGCATATCCGCGTTGTCTTCCACGAGCAACACCCTGGCTCGTTTTTCACCTGGTTTCCGGGGTGCGGACGACTCTTGGTATCGAGCACCGAACTCGCTGCTGGAGAGATTATCGGGAAGCCACCGAAGAGCTTCTTCGATGTACGCTTCAGCCTTCGTCGCCGTGGATGCGAGAGTAGCCGCGGCGCCGACGCGCTCGGGCGGAAGATGCGCGATTCCAAATGGGATTCGAACCGTAAAGGCACTCCCACATTTTGGCTCGCTTTCCACCGAAACCCGTCCTCCGTGCTGTTCCGCGAGCTCCTGCACCAGCGCCAGACCAATGCCGGTACCCTCATACGTGCGGCTACGTGCGCCTTGTACGCGGTGAAAGCGTTCAAACAAACGCGGTATCTCACTCGGATGAATCCCAATGCCGGTATCACGTACCGTCAGTTCGGCAGATAGTCCGTCCGATGACAACCGCAGGTTCACAGCAATCTCGCCCTCAAACGTGAATTTAAACGCGTTCGAAATGAGATTCAGGACGATCTTCTCCCACATGTCGCGGTCGACGTAAACAAGCTGCCCTAGCGGCGGACAGTCGACGGTCAGGCGCAATCCAGCTTTCTCTACAACCGATCGGAAACTGGAGGCTAGATCCGCTGTGAGCGTGGCCAGGTCGGTCGGTTGATAGCTGGCTTGCAGACGGCCGGCCTCGATTCGCGAGAAGTCCAGCAGCGTGTTTACGAGTTTCAGCAGTCGCAGAGCGTTACGATGGGCGACTTCTAACACCGCCAGGTCTTCGGGATTCACCTCGCCGTCCCGTTTGGCCAATATATCCTCAAGTGAACCAAGCATGAGCGTGAGCGGAGTACGAAATTCATGGCTGACGTTGGAGAAGAACACGGTTTTCACGCGATCGATTTCGGCGAGCGCTTCTGCCCGCCGGCGCTCCTCTTCGTAAGCTTTCGCGTCCGAGATGGCAGACCCGACATGCCTGGCGACGAGTTCGAGAAACGTCCGGTAATTCGAGTCCCACGGGCGGCGGGAGCCGACTCCGGCCACCAATAGCCCCGCCGGAGTATCGGGCGTGGCGTAGATCGGGAGGACGATCGAGTTGGTCACGAGTTCGGACCACGGATCGCTACGAATCCGGATGCCCCGTGAGACGAGGTCGCGAATTTCCACCGTCTGTTTTGTGCGCAGGGCGGAAGCCAGCGGCAAGGTAGAGAGAGAATCGCCAGCGGACATGGACAGGGAGCCCGGAAGGAAGCGTTCAACTTCCGGAGTAACGGCCGCTTGCATGGTAGCTTCGACACCATTGGCGTCCAGTACATAGATCGCTGCAAAAGGGATATCGCGCGGATTCTCACGGAGCACAGCCGCCGCTTGGCGGCATGCCGCCCCCACCGTTCGAGTTTCCGGAGACCGGATGCCGAGCTTCCGAAGTGTCTCCAACCGCCTCGCACCCACCACCTGCTCCGTGGTCTCGGTACACGGGCAGAAGATTCCGCCCACCGTCTGCCCATCCGCTGCAAAAATCGGGGCATAGGTCCAGGTGATGTAAACTTCTTCTTGCGGAAGCCTCCGGTTGTAGTACAACTCTGCGTCCTCCGACCAGGTTGCATTTCTGGTGGCCACGACACTTTCCAACATAGGACCGATCAAGTCCCATAGTTCGGGCCAGCACTCGATGCCCGGGCGGCCGAGTACTCGCGGATGCTTTTCCGCGGTCAAAAACGGAAGATGTGCGTCGTTATAGAGAAGGCAGAACTTCGGGCCCCACCAGATCACGATGGGGAAGCGGCAGGCGAGGCAAATGCTTACAGCGGCGCGCAAATTCTCGGGCCACTTCGCAGGCGGGCCGAAGTCTGTCGCCGACCAGTCGAGCGCACGCATACGCCGTGCCATCTCGCTGTCGCCCGGAAACAAACGCTCAAGTTGTGGGCTTGAGGGAGGTTCCGAATGGTTCACGACTCGCCTTTCCCTTCATGGCCCCGGGGGATCTAGTAGAGCGGACCGATGGTAGTGCCATGACGATTCAATTATAGAAACGTTGTCGAGAGAATATGGAAGCCGGGATATAAGTAAGGATGTCGTGATGCCCCACCGGTGCAGGAAGGCGATGGGATGAAGGGTAGTCATTCCCACCATCACACCAGCGGTCCGGCTTGTGTCATGAATTCCGTCACGAACGTAGGATCGTGCCAATAATCGCGATCGCGAATCGCCACGATCATGATGTCACGTAACGTTGCTAAGTAGTACAGGCGGCGCGAATCCGCGAGACCAACTGGTCTAGTGGAGCGGGCGCGTGCGGCGGGGTTGGGGGAAATATCGCGATAGACGGTCGCCAAGGTTGCCAGCCGGTCCGTTGAGCGTGACTCCCGGCCCCTTGGACGGGAGTCCTGCCCGCTGGAAACGTGTGACTAAGATGAGCGCATGGAGTGCGGCGGCTGCATCGAATGTGAGAATCAGTTCTCCGGCCGCTCTGCGATCACCACCAACAGCTTGACCCGGTCGCCTTGCGGATTTACGCCCGAGACTTCTGTATTCTCCATCGCCCTCACACTGGAATCGTTACCCGACGTCGCACCAGCGCCCATGTTCTTGGACATGGCATCCGACATCGAAAGCACATTATGGTTGGTTTGCTTTGCCAACTCGACCGCGCGCATATGGGGATACACGAACTGTAACCCGAAGTCGTCGCCGGGATAGAAAAACGCTTCCAGGGCTTCCGGCTGGCCAGGTGGGCGTTCCTCAAAACGAAGCACGGGCTTGTCGGTGGGTTTCAGACGGTGGTCGGGAACCGCAAGAATGGTCGCATACAGCTTCTTCTGATCGGCATCGAAGATCTGTACGATACGCCGGTCGCAAGGAGAGTCCAACAGCTTAAAGACGTATGTGCCCGCCGGCAGAACCTTGCCAGGGACCTCCACCGGCGCGTTGAATGTCACGACGGTCTTTTTGTCCCATTCGTCGGCGGTGGCGCGAACGGTAGTCAGCCCCAGACCAAGAACGGCGGTGCATAACATCGCAAAACACCGTCCAGGAAGTAACTGCTTGGAATTCATCTCCAACATTGTGAACCTCGCTTTCTGCTTTTGAATTTGACCGCTGATTAACGAGCCGGCAGAGGGAAGGTTTGGCCGGCGTGAGGCGTCCGTGTCCAGCTTCGCAGCCGGAATCCGAGCCCGATGAGCAATACACCAAACACCAAGGCATAGATGCCAATTCCGAGCGCAATTGCCACCGCGCCTGCGAGCGGCAGGAGCAGCGCGAGAATACCAAACAGCAGGGATGCAACGCCGCTCAGTGCGAGCAGCCATTCGTGGGAGACGAATTGACGCAAGCGAACGGCAGCGACAATTTCGAGCGCTCCGGTCACCAGAGCCCATGCGGCGATGAGGTACACCAACGCCAGAGCGGTGATCCCGGGGAAGATGGCCGTCACGACCGCGGCAGCAATACCGACGATGCCTTCCAAAATAAGCGCGCCCCAGCGCTCATGCGCCCGCGCGGCCTTCCACGCACCCACGATGCTGACGACACCGTCGATCAGAGCGTACGCTCCAAACAACAATACGAGTGCTCCGATAGTGATCCCCGGCCAAGCGAATGTCACTATTCCGAGAGCAATCGCGACAAACCCACGAATCACGAGTGACCACCAATTCCTTGCAAGTGCGACTTCCATGGTTATCTCCTTTCAGTTATGTTTCCGCAGCGCTCAGGCCGCCTTCTGCGAATTGTCCGCGGAGCTCGTAGCGCCGGATTCGACCTGAATGCGGCGTCGCTTGCTGGCTTGTTCGGCCAAAGGAATCGTCACTTCGAGAACGCCGTTCTCAAACTTGGCTTTGGCCTGATCCACGTTCGCGCCGTCGGGAAGCGGGATGACGCGATAGAAGCGCCCGTAGCGAATCTCCGTGCGATGAACGCCGCCCTTCTCCAAATCACGCTCGAACGTGCGCTCGCCGGATAACGCCAACCCTTCCTCAATGACTTCGATCTGCACCTCCTCCGGCTTCAGCCCGGGAAGTTCCGCTCGAACCATGTATTGAGTGTCGGTCTGCGACACTTCCACGGCCGGCGCCCATAACGCTGAGCCGCCATCGGCGGCATTGGAGGTTTGAAACGCGCGGTCCATCTCTTCGGTCATACGCCTCATCACTGAAAATGGATTCATGAAGATCAGGTCGAACGGCATCACAGAGAGTGCCTGCTTTTGATCCGCTTTCTTTACTCCCATGTTTTGGTTTGCCATGCTAAATATCCTTTCTCGGCCATAAGTCTGCCGACAACGTTTATGCAGCTTCGGTGCCACGTCTAAATTGTTGAGAGTGGAACGAGAGCTACGGCAGCGCGTCGACTGATGGAACGCCGCTATCGATTGGTTGACTGGTACTGCTGAATGGCTTTTTCGAGCCGGCGGACGATTTCACTCTTGGGCTGCGCGCCTACGATGCGGTCGATCTCTTGTCCCGATTTCAAGATCAGGAGTGCTGGAATGCTGCGAATATGGAAGCGCTCCGCTATTACGGGATTTTCATCCACGTTCAGTTTCGCCACGCGAACCCGCCCGGCCATCTCCTTCGCAAGTTGCTCGACGACCGGTGCAATCATCTGGCAGGGTCCGCGCCAGGCGGCCCACAGATCCAGCAATACGGGCAGAGACGAGCGCTCAACGTCACCGGAGAAAGTCGCATCCGTGACCGTGATGGGATGAATGGAAGTGGGCAATGCATTCTTGCAACGTCCGCACACAGGCGCCAGACCCTGTTCGATCTTTTCCAACGGCACTCGATTGTCGGCGCCGCAAACGGGACAATGGATGATCTGCGGCTCAGGCATTCCGGTATGCTCCCAATAATTCGCGCGGATCGAATTTCGATTCAGCCGCAAGCTTCTCGAACAGAGACGTTTCTCGCGCGGTCAGCTTGGGCGGAATCACTATTTTGATTTTCACGTATTGATCGCCCCGGCCGCCACGCCGCTTATTCAGCCCCTGCCCCCGCAGCCTCAGTCGCGTCCCGCCTTGCGTACCCGGTGGAATTTTCATCTCCACCGGCCCATCCAGCGCAGGCACGTTCACCCGGGCTCCCAGCGCCGCTTCCCACGGCGCGACAGGAAACTCGATCTGCACGTCGGCGTCACCGACGATCTCAAACAAAGGATGGGGCTCGATTCGCACATGCAGATAAAGATCGCCCGGCAGCCCCCCGCTCGTCCCGGGTCCGCCTTGGCCGGCCAGCCGGATCACCGTGCCGTCGCGCACACCCGGTGGGATGGTTACTTCCAAGGATTTCATGCGATCAGTCCCGGAGGTTTGCAAGGTGATGTTTCGCTTGCCCCCTCGATGCGCCTCTTCGAGCGTCAGTGAGATCTCGGCCTCAATATCCTGCGCGGGCATTCGGAAATCGGCGCTGCTGCGTGTGCCACGTCGGCCAAACAGGCTTTCGAAGAAATCGCTGAAATCTCGCGCGCCTCGCCCACCGCCAAAAGCGTCGCCGAACCCGGTAACATCCACGCGGCCGTTCTGGGCGCCAGGTGGAGGCGTAAAATCGGCTCCGGCTTTCCAATTCTCACCCAGTGCGTCATAGCGCTTGCGTTTGTCGGCGTCGGAGAGAACTTCATAAGCTTCGTTGATCTCTTTGAACTTCTCTTCCGCGGATTTATCGTTGGGATTTACGTCGGGATGATATTTGCGCGCGAGCTTGCGGT
The DNA here is from genome assembly GCA_963735145.1 of Bryobacterales bacterium. Classification (GTDB taxonomy): domain Bacteria; phylum Acidobacteriota; class Terriglobia; order Bryobacterales; family Bryobacteraceae; genus Palsa-89. The sequence goes on from CAVTJS010000005.1 coordinate 1,595,114, forward strand.
AGGTCTTGCGGATCTCGTCTTCGGAAGCGGTGCGTGGAACTCCGAGGACTTCGTAGTAATCTTTGAACTTGACGGCCATTCCAGCCGCCTGCTCACTGCGCCACCCGCACTCGAGCCGGCCGCAGAACTTCGTCGCCCCAGCGGTAACCCCGCCGCACGTCATCCACTACAGTCCCGGACGGATGGCCATTGGATTGTACCGTTGCGATGGCTTCGTGCAGCGCCGGATCGAAAGCGTGGCCGACGCTGTCAAATGGCGCGATGCCTTGCGACTGCAAAGCGGCCAGCAGCTGGCGATGAATGGCCTGGACTCCCTCCCAAAGCGCCGACTGGTTCTTGCCGGCGTGCTGAAACGCGCGATCGAAGCCGTCCATCACTTCGAGAAACGACAGCATGATGTCGCGCTTGCCGCTGCGCGCGATTCGTGCGCTTTCCCGCTCCACACGCCGGCGATAATTGTCAAAGTCAGCCAACGCACGCAGATACATTTCATGCTCTGCACGGAGTTGTTCCCGCAGACGAGCCACCTCACCCGAGGGGTCGCTGGCCGATTGATCTTGCGGCGTCGCGTCGGCATTGGTTTCGGTTGGCACGGATACACCTCTATTTCGTCTGCTTAAACTCAGCATCGATCACGTCATCGCTCGGGCCTTGCCCGCTGGGGCGGCCGCCGTTCCCACCATTTCCCGGCGATCCCGCGGTCGCCTGACTATAAGCAGCCGCGGAAAGCGCGTGCGTCATTTGCTGCAGATCGCTGGCCAACCGCCGCAATTGGGTGACGTCGGTGGAGTTGCTCTTCACCAAATTCCGAATGTTACTGATCAGTTGCTCGGCGCGCGCCTTTTCGTTCACTGGCACGCGGTCGCCGAGTTCGCGAATCTGCCGCTCCACTTGGTAGGCGATGGCGTCGGCACTGTTACGCGCCTCTACTTCTTCCTTGCGCCGCCTGTCCTCCTCCGAGTGCGCTTGCGCGTCTTTGACCATCCGATCGATTTCATCCTTGGAAAGCTGCGTAGACCCAGAAACTGTGATCTTCTGTTCTTTGCCAGTGTCTTGATCCTTGGCTGTCACGGTCAAAATGCCGTTGGCGTCGATGTCGAAAGTGACCTCGATCTGCGGCACTCCGCGCGGAGCCGGACGTATACCTTCCAAACGGAAATGGCCCAACGTGCGATTGTCCCGTGCCAGCTCGCGTTCCCCCTGAAGCACATGGACATCAACCGCAGTCTGATTATCGTCGGCCGTCGAGAACGTCTCCGATTTTCGTGCCGGAATGGTGGTGTTGCGCTCGATCAACTTCGTCATTACGCCGCCGAGCGTTTCCAGGCCGAGCGACAATGGCGTGACGTCAAGCAACACGACGCCCTTCACCTCGCCCACCAGCACGCCTGCTTGAATCGCAGCGCCGACCGCAACCACTTCATCCGGATTGACCGATTGGTTCGGTTCTTTGCCGCCCGTCAAACGCCGAACCAGAGCTTGCACGGCCGGAATACGCGTTGCGCCGCCTACCAGAATCACTTCGTCCAGGTCTTTTTCGGCGATTTTGGCATCCGCCAGCGCCTGTTTCACTGGTCCCACGCAACGCTCTACAAGGTCGGCGGTTAGCTGGTCGAACTTGGCGCGCGTGAGTTTCATCTCTAGATGCTTTGGCCCGGAAGCGTCAGCGGTAACGAAGGGCAGGCTGATGGTAGTTTCCAATGCAGTAGACAGCTCGATCTTGGCCTTTTCCGCGGCTTCCGTTAGGCGCTGCAGCGACTGGCGATCCTTTCGCAAATCGATTCCCTGATCGCGCAGAAATTCTTCGGCGATCCAATCCACCAGGCGTTTGTCAAAATCGTCTCCGCCCAGGTGCGTGTCGCCGGCCGTGGCATGCACTTCGAACACGCCGTCGCCGACGTCGAGTATGGAAACGTCAAAAGTGCCGCCGCCGAGGTCAAAAACCAAGATGGTTTCGTTGGTCTTCTTGTCCAATCCGTAAGCGAGCGCCGCGGCCGTCGGCTCATTGATAATCCGCAGTACGTTGAGACCGGCAATCTTACCGGCGTCCTTGGTGGCCTGCCGCTGCGCGTCGTTGAAGTAAGCAGGCACAGTAATCACCGCATCGGTGACTTTCTCGCCCAAGTACTTGGTTGCGTCGTCCGCTAGCCTGCGCAGGATCATTGAGGAGATCTCTTCGGGCGAATATTGCTTACCGGCGATCAAGAAGCGCACGGCGTCGTTGGGCCCGGGCACCACCTTATAAGGGACATTCTTGATCTCGGACTGCACTTCCGAAAAGCGTCGTCCGATAAAACGTTTTGCTGAATAGATGGTGTTCTCGGGGTTCAGCACGGCCTGTCGCTTGGCGAGTTGGCCTACCAGTCGTTCGCCGGTGTTCGTAAAACCAACCACCGAGGGAGTCAGCCGGCCGCCCTCAGTGTTGATAATCACCGTAGGCTTGCCGCCCTCCATCACCGCAACCACCGAATTCGTCGTTCCTAAGTCAATCCCAATTGCCTTTGCCATGTCGATCACCTCGGTAGAAAAAAGGTTAAAAAGAGGCACGGTCTGGACGCGGGATCTGAGGAAGGAGTTGGCCAGACCGTGAGGAACGCAACGGCTAACTACGGAGTAATGTAAATGAAATTTTCGACTTTCGTCACTCCCGGCGCAGACCACGCTGCGCGCTCCGCCTCCTCTTTCTCAGCCCAGGAGCGGACGCTGCCATGCAGCCTGATAGTGGTGCCTTCCACATCCACGGTCACCCGGCGGGCATCGATCTCGGCGCTACGCTTGAGGGCTTCTTCGATCTTGTGTTGTACCTCGGTCGGAGTGACCTTCGGCTTGACTTGGATATTGTTGGTGATCCCGATCACGCCCTTGAGTTTCTTGATGGACGATTCCGCGAGGTTCTTCTGGTATTGCCAATCCACGATGCCTTCCAGCGTCACCCAGCCGTTCCGTACCGTCACTTTGATCTTGTCGTCGGGGATCAGCACGTGGCTCTCCAGCTCATGGATGGCGTCTCGCGCAAGCTCTGGATCGGTTCGGGCGGACGACAGCTTGATCTGAATGTCGTTCGCGACAGCCCGCACGCCATAGACGCGTTTGGCTGCTTTTTCGGCCATATCCTTTTCCATGTAGCTGGAAGCGAATCCAGACAACGTGACCACGCCGTCCTTCACAGCCACAGCAATGTCGTTCGAAGTGATCTTGGGGTCCCACTTCAGCTCCACAATCACATCCTCGCGAATTGCGCTATCACTTCGGGTTGTTACGTCAGCAATCGCTGCCATAATGCGGTATTACTCCTTTCGTCGATTTCGGTGCAGCTCCCGTACCACGACAGGCTTATCAATGAAGTGAGGGATATTCGATTGTTTTGAGAGAGCAGGCAAGGAGCGGCGCTGGATGCAACGAATGCCACCGTCAATTATTCATTTGCGATCGTCTACCGGTAGACTGGAGTCCGCGGATTCATCAGCCCGCGGCCAGATAACGGTGCACGAAGGTTACAGCCATGGCGCCCTCTCCAACCGCCGACGCGCATCGTTTCACGGATCCGTGGCGCACGTCGCCGGCCGCGAACACGCCCGGAACGTTGGTCTCCAGATAGTAAGGGTTGCGGTTCAGCGGCCAGTTCTTGGGAGATCCTGCGTCGAGAAAAAAATCTGGGCCCGTGATCAGATAGCCGGATTCGTCGCGCTGAATGCCCACTTCCACGGCCCAATCGGTATGAGGCACGCCTCCGATACAAACAAACAGCCAGCGCGTCGCGAAGGTCTGCTGCTGGCCGGTGTTGCAGTTCTTAAGCACAATCTCTCGTACAATCTCGTTTCCATCCAGCCCCGACACCACAGTGCACGTGAGCACACGAATGTTGGGCGCGCCATGGATGCGGTCAATGAGGTACTGCGACATCGTTTTCTGGAGCGTGTCTTCCATCGCGACGATGGTTACCGTTTTGGCGAATCGCGAGAAATGCAGCGCTGCCTGGCCGGCAGAGTTTCCACCACCTACGACAAATACATCCTCGTTGCTGCACAGTGAGGCTTCACTCGCGCCGGCCCCGTAGTAGACGCCCGCTCCCAGGAACTTCTCCTCACCGGGGAGATTCAACCGCCGATATTCCACGCCTGTGGCGCAGATTGTGCAGCGCGCTACAATTTTCGTTCCATCGGCCAGGTAGCCCACACCCTTACCTGGGACAAACTCACCACGAACGCCCTCGCGGCCGAGAAGCAGCTCGGCGCCAAAACGCGCGGCTTGTTCGCGGGCCCGTTCCGCCAGTTCCGCACCGCTGATCCCCTTTGGAAACCCGAGGTAATTCTCGATCTTCGAGCTACTGGCCGCCTGTCCGCCTACCGCTAACCGTTCCACCAGGATCGTGGTTAACCCTTCGGAAGCGCCATAGACGGCGGCGCTCAGCCCCGCCGGTCCGGCTCCATAGATCGCCAGATCGTACTCGGAGCGGCACGGATCGTGGAACCAGCCCAGCTTCTCCGTGATCTGCCGTACGGTGGGACATTCCACTCGGGCGCCATCGGGGAACACGCAGACGGGCAGCCGGCTGTCGTTTAGCGAGGTAACGCCAGCCAACCTACGAGCGTCCTCATCATCGGCGAGTTCGATCCACTCGAACGGGACGTCGCTGCGATGCAGGAAATCGCGAATCATGTAACCGATGGAGGATCCCAGTTTTCCGTAGATCCTCACTTTAGAAACTTGAGCTGGCTGTGATTGTCCCATTGCAGTCCTCAGATTTTCCTTAGCTCGCAGCTTTTATGCCAACTCGCCCGCGTTGCAATGGCATTACAGGACAGTATTTTGGCTAATCGAAGCGAAGGCCTTGTATTCTGCACGGGACGCGCTTAGTATTACTCAGCGGATTAGATCCTATGTGTCTAAGCTCGACGGAGCGCCCTCCTTAGCCGTTGCCAGTCCATTGAAAAAGTTGTCGTCGAAACAACCGAACTAGGAGCATCACGCGTATGAACGAATTTCTCCGGAAGCTGTTTTCCTCCGATTTCATGCCCCACGGCTATTGTTATCTCTGGAAGCCAGAGATCGTCTGGCTGCATGCGGCATCGGACGGGGCCATCGCTCTGTCTTACCTCTTCATTCCGCTAGCTCTGGTGTATTTTGTGCGCAAGCGCCGTGACTTGCCATTCCACTGGGTATTCTTCATGTTTGGTGTGTTCATTCTTGGTTGCGGCGCCACCCACGCGATGGAGATCTGGACGCTGTGGCACGGGACATACCGGCTGGCGGGCGTAATCAAGGCGATTACGGCCGGCGCCTCCATCGCGACCGCAGCCGCGCTGGTCCCCATGATTCCCCGCGCTTTGCTGCTTCCCAGCCCGTCGCAACTGCGCGCCGCCAACCTCGCGTTGGAACAAGAGAACTCCGAGCGGCGCCGCGCGGAAGCAGCGCTGCAACTCGCGCACGACGAGCTGGAATTGCGGGTCCAACGGCGTACGCGGGAACTCGCTGCCGCCAATTTACAACTCCGCGAGGAGATCGACGAGCGCCTGCGTGCCGAAGAGCAACTGCGCAAACAGGCGAACCTATTGGAACTGGCCCACGACGCAATTATCGTGCGGGATTTAAACGACAGGATCACGTACTGGAACTCGGGCGCCGAGGAGGTTTATGGCTGGCGGCGCGCAGAGGCACTGGGGCGAACGGCGCCGAACCTCCTGCGTTCCATATATCCCTCCAGCAATGAATTCCTCAAGGAGGAGATCGTTCGCGTCGGCCGGTGGGAGGGAGAGTTGATTCAAACCCGGCGGGACGGCGAAACCATTGTCGTATCCAGCCGCTGGGCTCTCCAGCGCGATGAGAACGGCCAGCCTGCGGCGGTGCTACAAATCAATACGGATATCACCGAGCGCAAGCGGGCCGCCGAGGATCTGGTGTCCACGCAGAATCAGTTGGCGCATATGGCTCGTGTGACGACGATGGGAGAATTGGCTGCGTCAATCGCTCACGAGATAAACCAACCGCTCGCTGCCATCGTGACGAATGGCAATGCCTGCCTCCGTTGGATGACCTTGGCCGAACCAAATCTCGCTGAGGCTCGGGCCGCGGTAACGGCTATCATTCAACAGGGAAAGCGCGCCAGCGACATTATCGCAAGAATCCGCGCGTTTATGACGAAGAGTCCACCCCAGATGTCGCAGCTCGAAATCAACGGGCTGGTTCGCGAAGTGCTAAACCTGATCGATCACGAAGTACAGCGGAACAAAGTAGTGCTGCGCGCTGAGCTGGCAGGCGACGTGGCGGTCGTGGTGGGAGATCGAGTCCAATTACAGCAGGTGGTCTTGAACCTGGTAATGAATGCCGTCGAAGCCACTAGCGCGGCCGCGGTGAGCCCCAAGGAAGTATTGGTGACGTCGCGAAGCGATGCCAGCCAGGTGATTGTTGCCATCCAAGACTCGGGCGTCGGAATCGATCCTGAAAATCTCGACCAGCTCTTCAATCCCTTCTTCACCACCAAACCGCACGGCATGGGAATGGGGCTTGCGATCAGTCGCTCCACCATCGAATCGCACGGCGGCCGGCTGTCGGCGGCAAATAACCCCGGCCGTGGCGCGACATTTCAGTTCACGCTTCCTGCCCAGGTCTCAGTCCCGGCGGCATGAACCGGCATGGCGGAAGATCCGGTGGTTTATGTCGTGGATGATGACGAGGGGATTCGAGCATCGCTCGAAAGCCTCATCCGATCGGTAGGGCTGAACGTTCAGACTTTCGCGTCGGCTCAGGATTTTCTTGGGGCCAAGAAAATGGCCGCGCCCAGTTGCCTGGTCCTGGACGTCCGTCTGCCGGGCCTGAGTGGATTAGATTTGCAGAGCGAACTCGCTAAAGCCGAAATCCACACCCCAATTGTCTTCATTACCGGGCATGGCGACATCCCGATGTCGGTCCGCGCTATCAAGGCTGGCGCAGTTGAATTCCTTACCAAGCCCTTCCGCGATCAGGATTTGCTGGACGCGATACAGCAAGCCATTGAGCGCGACCAAGTGCTTCGGCAAGAGCGCGGCGAACTCGAGGAGCTTCGAGGGCGAGTCCGTTCACTCACTCCCCGCGAAAGAGAAGTAATGAAATTGGTGGTTTCCGGTCTATTGAACAAGCAGGTTGCGGCGGAACTCGGCACTAGCGAAGTAACGGTGAAGCTGCAACGGGCCGGCGTGATGCACAAAATGGGGGCTAACTCATTGGCAGATCTGGTTCGGATGGCAGAAAGGCTGGAAATATCGGACAAGAGGGGGTAATCAATTACTACGAAGGTGTGATAGTGCCGCCCAGTGGGGAATGATACCGTCTTCCTAGGGTGATCTAGTTAGCGAGCACCCGACAGGAGGGGCAATGAACCAAGCGGCGACCGAAAAAACAATGACCAGAGCGGCCACGGTTGGATTAGTCGGCATTGTGGACGATGACGAATCGATTCGCAATTCCATTAGCAGTCTGCTCCGCTCGGCTGGTTATCGGACCCTGGTCTTTGAATCGGCCGAAGCGTTCTTGAACTCGGGCCGGATTCACGACGCCGATAGCTTGGTTCTCGATGTGAAGATGCCGGGGCTAAGCGGTATTGAGCTTCAACGCCGCCTCCACGACATGAATTGTTTCGTCCCGATCATCTTCGTGACGGCCCACGCCCAGGACGATATACGAAGAGTAGCGCTGGAACAGGGCGCCATCGCATTTTTCGGAAAGCCCTTTAATGATGAGGCTTTGCTCAGCGCACTGAGTTCGGTTGTCGATTCAAGTAGTAATAGACCTCCAAATACACTTTAGTTCTCGGAAAAAACGTGGTTACAGGAAAGCGAGGAAGTATGGATACGTGTGTCATTACGAACGCGCCAGAACGGTTCTCCGCCAGTCGGGCTTCCGTTGGACATGGCGAGCAGGAAATCGTAGCGGAAAGCCGCAGGTTACGGGACGTGATCGATCAGGCTGATATGGTTGCAGCCACGGATTGCACGGTCCTCATCCAGGGGCACACCGGCACTGGAAAAGAACTCATCGCTCGATTGATTCACAATCGCAGCCCACGGCGCCAGCATATCCTCATCAAGGTAAATTGCGCCGCCATTCCTCTGGGCCTGCTGGAGAGCGAACTCTTTGGTCATGAGCGAGGAGCTTTCACCGGCGCAGTGGCGCAACGGTTAGGCCGCTTCGAATTGGCGGATAAGGGCTCGTTGTTCTTGGATGAGGTGGGCGACATTCCCCTGGAGCTGCAACCCAAGCTGCTTCGTGTGCTGCAGGAGCGGGAATTCGAGCGCCTCGGAGGCACTTGCACTATTAAAACCAATGTGCGGCTGATTGCAGCCACGCATCGCAATCTCGCCCAAATGGTGAGTGAAGAGAAATTCCGGGAGGATCTTTTTTACAGGCTGAACGTCTTCCCCATCACCCTGCCGGCTTTGCGCGATCGACCCGAGGACATTCCTCTTCTCATCTGGCATTACACCAACAAATACGCGCGGCAGTTCAACCGGCAAATCGAAACCATTCCCCCTGAGGCCATGGAGAGCATGGTGAGCTACTCATGGCCTGGTAACATCCGGGAGCTGCAGAATTTCATCGAGCGCGCTGTGATTCTCTCGCACGGTTCTGTGCTGGAACCGCCGATTCGGGAACTGATTCAGCTGACCCATAAGGTGCCCGCTGAACCGGTTACTCTACGAGACGCAGAGCGCGCTCACATCCTGCGCATTCTTGAAAGGACGAACGGGCAACTGGCTGGTGCGGCGGTGCTGCTCGGCATCCCCCGGTCCACGCTGTTCTATCGGATCCGTAGACTCGGCATCGTTCTGCCGAAGACGCCCAGATCCCGGAAAGCCACAGCTTAGACGCTAAATGCACCGGGCTGGACATACGAGAAATCGAGCATCACTTGGTCCGCATAGCACCAGCCCCAATCCTCGCCGGGCTCGAAGGATCTCATGATGGGGTGCTGCGTGCGATGAAAGTGCTTGGTGGCGTGCTTATTGATGGATGTATCGCAGCAGCCCACGTGGCCGCAGGTGAGGCAGAGCCGAAGATGGACCCATGTGTCGCCCATTTTGAGGCACTCCTCGCAGCCTCTCGTGCGGGGCCGTACGTTCCGAATCATTCCGAGATGTGAGCACTCAGTCATGAGATATACTCCTCGGGCTGGAACCAGCAAGTTTCCGGCCACATCCACCTCGGGCCCGCGATGCTGGAGCCGAGATCGCGTGCGGTCTCTAGCGTGCTGCGGATGATTTCGCGGAGCCAATGCATCATGGAAGAAAATTCCGTTATCTACGTCGTAGACGATGATCCATCGCTGCGAGGTGCTATCGACAGTCTGCTCCGGTCGGCCGGGTGGCGCGTGCGGACATTCGTTTCGGCGCGCGATTTTCTGGATGCAAATCCGCCTGCGGAACATGCCTGCCTAATTCTGGACATCCGCTTGCCGGGCGTGAGCGGCTTGGATCTGCAAAGCGAATTGGTCAAGAAGCATGTTGAGGTCCCGGTCATCTTCCTCACCGGTCACGCCGACATCCCGATGTCCGTACGAGCCATGAAGGCAGGCGCCGTCGAATTTTTAACCAAGCCGTTCCAAGAAGAAGAACTGTTGGGCGCGATCCGCCAGGCGTTCGACAAAGATCGGGCCTTCCGCCAGCAGCGAAGCGAACAAGAAAAGGAACTCGCAGCGGCGGCACGCATACAGCGAGGCCTGATGTCGGTGACTGCGCCACAACTGCCGTTCGCCACTGCCATGGGGAAAAATCAGCCCTGTAAGGAAATAGGTGGCGACTTCTTCAGCATCGTCATACAGGGTGCATCTTTAGTGGCGGCGATCGCGGACGTTTCCGGCAAAGGCACTGCTGCGGCCGTGATGGCATCCCTGCTGCAAGGCATGATCCATGAAGGCTTGCTATCCAAGGTGCCACTCCCCGAGATTGCACGCAGCGCCAACGAGTTCTTTTGCTTGCGTGATCTCGGCGCCAAGTACGCGACGCTCGTGATCGTCTGCCTGCATCCGGACGGCCGAGGCGAATATATTAACTGCGGGCATATTCCTCCCGTGATTGCGAAGCCGGCCGCGGAGGTGCAGCGCCTCCGCGAGTCCAATCTCCCGGTGGGCCTGTTGCGCAATGCGGAATATCAATGCGCCGGCTTCCAGTTGGACGCCGGAGACAGGCTCGTTCTGGTGACCGATGGCGTCACCGAGGCGGAAAATCCGGAAGGCGACTTCTTCGGTGATCAGCGGCTGGAGGAATTCGCTTCGTTGGGAATGTCCGTAGAACAAATCTTCAGTGCGGTGTGCCTGTTTCGTGACGGCGGCCCCTTGAGCGACGACTGTACGTTGGTTGGACTGGATTATCTGGGGCTGGATTATGTTGGGCTAAATTCTGTCGGGCTGGATCACATCGGCGCAGCCGGGCGGCTTTCTGATGCGACACCCTCCTGGTAGAGACAGTCTATGTGTAGACGGCGCGTTTCCACCAGTAGACGAAGTCAAGCAGCTTTGGCGTTGATGTGCGGACTCGGATGCGTTGGCCTTAGGGGTGCAAGAGCGGAATTGCCTGAGGAGGCACCATGAAAACACATGCAAAACCTGTTTTGATCCTGACGCTGCTCGGAGCGCTCATCGCGTTGGCCAAGGAAGTTGTCGTGGATTATGATCATTCCGTCGATTTCGCCAATTACAAAACGTACTCCTGGATTCGCGTCAAAGTCGGTGATCCGCTGTGGGTGAATCGTATCACCCGAGCCGTCGACGCCCAACTCGTCGCAAAGGGCTGGACCAAGGTGGATGCTGGCGGCGACGCTGGGATAACAGCCTTCGGGTCGACGCGCGAACTGCCAACATTGACGACGTTCTATGACGGTCTCGGTGGCGGATGGTTTTGGCGCGGATTTGGCGGGATCTCGACCACAACCGTGCAAGAAACCCCCGTGGGAACTCTGGTAGTCGACATCTTCGACGAGCACAACATGAGACTGATCTGGCGTGGAGTCGCTCAAGACGCACTCTCCGGAAAACCAGACAAGGACGAGAAGAAACTGAACAAGAGTGTAGCTGACATGTTCAAACACTTCCCGCCGTCCGAAGGACAGTAAGTAAGTCAATTTACCAAAGGAGAGAAACACATGAGAGGGCTCTTTGGATCGCTCAGCGCCGCGCTATTATCGGCGTTCCTAATCACACCGGCTTGTCAGCAGAATCTGACGGCGGCGAGCTCAGACCAGGCTAAGGCCGCAATCGCCAGGGAAGTTCGCCATGAACTGATTACACTGCCTTACTACGGCGTGTTCGACAATCTGGGCTTTCGTGTGGATGATGATGGCACGGTGACTCTGCTTGGACAGGTCGTCATGCCGGTTCTCAAAGATGACGCCGAACGGGCCGTGAAGCACATCCCAGGCGTGACGCGGGTGAAGAACGAAATCGAAGTCCTTCCCCTATCGCCGGAGGATGACCGCATCCGCAGGGCCGCGTTCATGGCCATCTACGGCGACCCCGCACTGAGCACTCGTTACGCCTATAGGGCCGTGCCGCCAATTCACATCATTGTCAAGAATGGCCACATCACACTGGAAGGCGTGGTTGCCAATCAAATGGATAAAAGCATTGCAGGAATCCGCGCGAACGCGGTCCCGGGAGCGTTCTCGGTGACCAACAATCTGCGGGTAGAAGAATAAATTGCACGACGCTAGTAGCGCAGCAACGCTACTACGTCCGTCCCGTCCGGAAGCAGGGACTTCCTGACCGCGAAGGCGTGGCCCCGATGCTGTATCGTTTTAAGGGCCGCCAAGTTCAGCAAATCGTCGCGCGGGCCTTCGTCCTCGCTAAGGAGCAGGTCCGCGACACAACCTTCCTCTGCGCGCTGCACGATCTGGTCTGCGTCGAATACTGCGCGTTGGGTTCCGAAAGCTTCTTTCGCCTTATCCAGGGCCTTCTGCAACAGCAGCGGTTGGATTTCCCGGCCGATATCCATCACGCGCTCATGCAACTCGTTGGGCTCGAACCCCTCCGCCGAGCCTACAACCGCTCGCTCCGCGAAGTGCGGATAGCTATTCACCCGGCGGTAGAGAGCAACTTTTTCCTCCACCCCTACCAAGATCATCGGCGGCGTGCGGGTCCCGGTCTGGCTGTCCAAAATCCGGCGGACTCCCTCGTCAATTTCCTTGAAGAAGTGTCTAAGATACTCGTCGTGCCGCTCGCGATCCGTGCTGGTGCCAAACATAACTCCTTTCATTTTTCCAAGCGAGGGTCCGCCGGCAGACCGGTTATCGAGAACATGATCGGGTGTCCGTGTATTCGTCCAAACTTGCAAGTTTTGCGGCGCGAGGCGCCTCAAGTCCAGCTCTTGCCGGCACTGATATGTGTACAAAAACAAACGCGTATGTTTCTCGCTTAAACAGAGGACGTAGAACGTTTGTTCTCGGCTCATCAAAGAAACCAGCGGACGGATTTGGAATCTCTGGGAAACCGTCACGAAGTTCTCGATCGCATCGCGCAGCAAGAAATGGCGGAACAGATCCGGCGATCTGTACAGAACCAAGCCGACAGACCAGTGGCGCTCCGCTTCGATGGTGCTTGCAAATGTTTTTATGGGCTCAACCAGCTCGGATTCGTCTTCCGAATTCCCGCCTAGCAGCCTGTGTCTAAAAACCATTTCCTAATGGACATGTTTCGGCTTAAAATCAGCTATGGCGATGGGCACACGCAAACGGCTTGAGCGGCAGGAGCCGCTGTGGTATCAAAGTGAGCTGCCTGAAGCGCCTGGGCATCCTTTTTATCAGCGGCTGAACCGGGTCCTGGATGAGGAGGGTTTCGACCGTTTCTGTGAAGGCCGCTGCCGGGGGTTTTATCACGAGAAGCTGGGGCGTCCGTCGCTGGCTCCGGGGATTTATTTCCGGCTGATGATGATCGGTTTCTTTGAGGGGCTCGACAGTGAACGGGGCATCGCCTGGCGCGTAGCCGATTCCCTCACGCTGCGCCAGTTTCTGCGGATCGGGCTGGACGAGCGAACGCCGGATCACGTGACGATTTCGCGTACGCGGCGGTTGATCGGCGCCGAAGCGCATCAGCAGGTGTTCGGCTGGGTGTTGAGGCGGTTGGCGCGTGGCGGACTGCTGAAAGGCAAAACTATCGGGATCGATTCGACCACGCTGGAAGCCAACGCGGCGATGAAGTCGATTGTACGGCGAGACACGCAGCAAGGTTATGACGAGTATCTGAAACGATTGGCCCAGGCTGAGGGGGCGAAGCGAGCGATGCAGCGGCGCTGCGGCGCATGGACCGCAAGCGGCCCAAGAGAATGCGGAACGAGGAATGGGTCAATCCGGCGGATGTAGAAGCCGAGATCACGCGGCTGAAAGATGGGCGCACTGCTCTGGCGTATAAGGCCGAACAGGCGGTGGATATGGAGACCGGAGCAATCCTGGCACTCACGACGCACGGTGGCGCGGTGGGCGACACCGACTCGATCGGCGAGACGGTGGCGGAGGCCGGCATAGCAGTCGCCGAGCAGGCGGTGCAGAGAACGGTGAACCAAGCTGGGATCGAAGAGGTGGTGGCCGACAAGGGATATCACAGTAATGAAGTGATGCGGACACTGGCCGAGTGGAAACTGCGCAGCTATGTTGCCGAGCCGGAACGTGGCGCGCGGAAGTGGAAAGGTAAGGCGGCCGAACAAGCGGCGGTGTATGCGAATCGACGGCGGATTTCCGGAGCGCGAGGCAAGCGTTTGCAGGCGGGTCGAGGCGAACGAGTGGAGCGGAATTTCGCGCATCAGTTCGATACCGGAGGTATGGATCGACTGTATGTTCGAGGTCTTCACAACGTTCACAAGAAGCTACTAATTCAGGCGGCGGCCTGCAATCTGGCGCTGCTGATGCGGTCTCTGTATGGAGCGGGCAAGCCGCGAGCGGCGCATGATCGTTGGGGCCGGCTCAGGTTTACGATTTTGCGGCTGTATTCGACTTTAATTGGGTTCTGCCATTCTGAGAGGGCCCTGCAGGTTGCTCCCGCGCCGATACCACGTCGAAGGCGGTGCGCCCACCGAGAAATTCTTCGTGCGTCAAAAACCGACGGTTTAGAGACGGGCTGCTAGCTGCTCGACCGTCGCGACTTGTGGATGGCTCGCGATGAGTGCCTCGGCCCAACGCTGTTCATATGGGCTGCGTTTCGTCGGCGCCTTGCTTAACCAAAGCGCGATCAATCGCAGGTTAGGGAGAGTCCTATGGCGCGGCTTCGAGCACGCTGGGACCGAGTTTGTGCGCCAGGGCTGTACGTATTCTTTGACCCGGCTTCGGCCTCCGCCATAACCCTGCTGATGCAACTCGCGGCAGAGTTGAGACGCATTGTGGCAGCCTTCCGCCCATCGTTTCTGCAGGTATCCTCGAAAGGAATCCAACTCGGACCGCCGGCTCCGTGGTGCACGCTCTAGAAATTCCTTCGTCCGTACATAGCGTCGAACGGTAGTGCGGCTAAGACCAAACTTACGAGAGATCGCGCGCAACGTGGCGCCCTCCTCGTACGCCGCAACTACTGCGTCAAATCGTGCCTTCTGTTTCTCCCGCGACGGTTGGCGCTCCTGATGGTCCTGGATCTGTGTCGGCGGTGCAGCTTCTCGAACCGGTGAACCCTCTTGGCCATCTAATTCCGTCGCCTCGCTTCGCAGTAGCGTCGAATCTGATTGCGTCGAATCGGAAGGTAATTCAAGCTGGCCTAAGACCGGAGCCAATCGCTCCAGCACCCGTTGGAGCGCCTGCGTCAGATTGCAGTAAAGGTGAAATCGATCCGCCACCTGAACGGCCTCAGGCGCACCACGCCGCGCACCTTCGGCATAAGCACCTGCGCGATCACGGCTGATCACCTGGACACTGGGATGAGCCAGAAGCCATTTTGCCAATGTGTCGGATTCACGATCGGGAAGAAGATCGATAGGTCGGCGTCGTTCTAGATCCACCAAAACTGTGCCGTAGCGATGGCCGCGGCGCCAGGCCCAATCATCCACCCCGAGAACTTTGACATCACCGGCGTGTTCTGCAGACGCAACTTGGTTGAGGAGCCGCAGGATTGTGTCTGCGCTGCAATTCATTCCCAACTTCGCCGCTAGGCGATACCCCGCCTCCCCGCCCAATGCGTAGCCGATCTGCAGCAAGGCGTTGCGCTGTCGGCAGGTTTGTCTCCCATGGGGCGGAACCACGATGGGCAACCGCTGCGTAAAGATCCGGCGGGGACAATCAGGCGTCCGACAATAAAAACGATGCGTCCGCAGACAGATTCGCACCGCCGCACCGTGGCAAGGAAGATCGCGCAACGTGCGGCGATATCGACTATGAATGTGAGCGGAATGAACTCCACACCGTGGACAAGCAGCACCAACGGTGGTGGCCGAGACGATCATCATCATGATGCCGCCCTGCCAAGACACATCGGTCAATGTCAAGCACGATGGATCGGGCAGGCATAGAGGCAAAGGGCCGGGGGAGGCAGCCATTTGCCCTTTGAGCTTAAAACATTTAGGTCATGTTTTGTTTTGTGCTCGAAACGTAGGCCTGCGTTCCACCAAAAGTGCGGAAGACCCTTTCAGGTGTCCACCGATGGCCGGTTTTGGGTGTCCCCCGAGGGAGGGCTATGCCAAGCTGGATACTGTTGAGGATGCGGCTCAGAGAATCTTTGAGGTCGAATGCCAGGGATTCGAAATAATTGCGGCCTGCATCCCCTTCGAGGAAGGCAATGAGATCCTGGCTGCCGGCGAATCGATCCAGAAGTTTGGAGTGCAGCTCGGCCACCTGTTTACCCCACCGGCTGCGGCGAATGTTGACCGCGATCACCCAGACTGACCAGCCAAGGACACTGGCGATTGTGCACATGATGATGGTAATGGCTAGTTTGTCAGACATCCGTTTTCACACTTTCTGGGCGATGCGGGGTCCGGGTTTCAAGAATCAGCGTGACCATCATCTCCCACTTGCTATTACGCCACTGCTGCCGGTATTGTTATCAGAATTCGGAGTCTCTGGCTGAGTGCTGCACGGAATGCAGGCAGGAAACAGGCTGTCGGATTACAGCACTGGCGCGATGTCAGTAACTTTGCATCGTCCGATTGATGAATTCCGCCAACAATTCCTCGCCGTCCCGCCAGGGTCCATGTCCGGAGGCGATATTGATGTGGCCTTGCCGGCCTACATCGACAAAATCAGAGCTCCAGGACGAAGCTAGGTGCGCAGCGAGCTCAATGGGCAAGTACGGGTCGTCTGCGCTTGCAACCAATAGTGACGGGAACGGAAGGCGGCCGAGCGGCATCGGCAGGAAATCGGCCAACTCTTCGGGACATTGCGCGGCCTGAGTGAGCCAGGGAGGAGCCACCAGGAATGCGCCGTCCACACGATCGCTTGTCTTTCCAGCCATCGCGGCCCAGTGCGCCACGGCCAAACAGCCCAGGCTATGGGCCACCACGAAAACGGGCGAGTCAGCTTGGCGGATGTCTAAGTCGATCTGCGACACCCAGTCGGCTCGCGACGGGCGGCTCCAGTTCCGCTGCTCCACTCGGCGAAAGCCCGGATTTTTCTGTTCCCAGACGGTCTGCCAATGCCCGGCGCCGGACCCATTCCAACCCGGCACCACCAGCACGGAAGCTTGAGCGAGAACTTTGCTGTCGATCGAATGTTGGCGTTGTAAAACGACAGCCTGTGCTTGCATCCCAAAAACCTTATTCCCTACTTTTGTTTCTTCTCGCGATTCCGGCGTTCCGTACTCCGCACACAGAGCGCGCGGTTCAAGCCGGAATCGCCGGCCGCCACGGAAGCTCGTCCGCCGTCTCCGAAATCCAAAGCCCAGCCTTCACCGGCCTGCTTCCCAGGGGTTGAACTCCACTGCCAGCCCGAAAGCTTGATCGGAGCCTTGATGCGATAGGTGCTTTGGCTATCGGCGCCGCCCACCAGAGCTTGCAGATCTTCGATGGAAGGGAGCGTCCAGTTGTGAAAACCAGCCAACGCCAAGTCGCGGCAATAGCGCTGCGCTTGGATCCAGCTCAGCCCGGAGCCGTTGTCGGCGGCGGTCCACATCAAGTGCGTCTTGGGATCAACCCAGTATCCGGACTTGTCGGCGCCCTGGCACGTCGTAGCCCATAAGAGCGACGCAGACCAAAGCGCCGATACCGCAAACACGCAGTGCTTCAACGGCTGGCCACATCGGCGCCGGGATGCGAAACTGACGCGGTGCTTTGCGCGCCGTCACCCGCCAACAGGCGATCGACGATCGATGTGAAGTCGTCCTTCAGCTCTTTGTTATAGACACCGCTCGCCTGCGAAGCGAATCCGGAATAGGTGGCTTTCACTTTGCCGTCCCGGCCGATGAACAGCGTGGCGGGCCAGGTGTTGAGATTCACCGCCTGCGGCACTTTGTCCCACATCTCATCGGGCGTTCCCGCGATCAGGTAGGTGTAGGGCACCTGGTACTGCTTGATAAAGGCCTTCACGCGAGTGAGCGATTCCTGTTGATCGGCTTCTTCGAAATCCAGAGCCACAATCTCGACGCCCTTGGCGTGATACTGCTTGTAGAGCTGCACCAGATACTTGGCTTCATCGTGGCAATTGGGGCACCAGGTGCCGGTGACAATCGCGAGCACCACCTTGCCTTTGAACTTTGGATCGTCATTCGACTCGATCTTGCCGTCTACATCGCGGAAGCTATAAGTGAACACTTCGTTCGGATTTCGCACCGTGGTGTGCGTCAGATAATTGGCGGGCTCGGGCAAGCCTTTGGCGCGTGCAACTTCGGGCCGATAGGCCGTCAGGATTTCGTTCCTCGGCTCGGCTCGCAGATTCACCGCAAGCGATCCGTCGGCTTGCGGTGTGATTTCGATCAGCCCCGGACGCGAGCCATCGAAGTGGCTGGCGACAAATTTGCCATCCTGCCAGCGGCCAGTGAGCCCGCCGCTGTCACCGTCCACGCGCAGAACGGTGGTTTCAATCTCGGCGCCCTTCTGCTGAACAATCAGCCGCCAGGACTTTTCACCCTTAGGCGATTCGTGCGGCATCTCCCACACGCCGTCGATATTGGGGACTTTCGCCACCGCCTCGGCGCTGGGCGCCACGTAGCGCTTGGCGTGGAAGGCGGTAAACGTGTCGCCGGGAGCTTCGGAAAGTTTGCCCGGTGTGATGTTAATGGCGCTGCGCCGGGTGACGACGATCTTGCCGTCTAGTTCGCCATCCTTGACGCTAGCTTGAATCGAAGTCAGGTAGTGCTCGAAATTCAGTTTGACCACGCCATTCTCGATGCTGGCGCTGGTGGTTGTCTCATTGTCCTGGCCGCCGTTAAAAAGCGTTCCAACCACATGCTCGCCGCTGCCGGAAATGTCCAGACGGAACGGGATAACGGTGCCGCCCTTCTGCGTCATCGTCGCGTCCCAACGGCCGTCCAGGCTTGCGGCTTGGGCGAAAACAGAAACACTGCCTGCCACGGCGATCAGGGCGATGCCAGCCAGATTCTTGCTTCTCCACAAAGTTTTACTCATAATTTTCCTTTCGATTTCGATGTGCAAGGTTAGCCGCGCCCGCGCCAGCACGGCTGCTGATTCCCTGATTGGCGTCCCGAACAAACTGCCTCCACTCTTCGGGCAGGCCGGGCTTCGTGGCCACCAGGATCTCGAGGATGGCTCGCCTGTCCTGGCTGGAAAGCGACGCGAACTCAGGGCCTTGTTCGCGGCCGCTTAGAATGTCGAATAACCGTCGATAGATGTAATCCTTAGCGGGCGCTGGTATCGCGTCAAACGCTTCGGAGTAAATCAAGTAACTGCAGGGGTATTTGAAGATTCTTTTTTGAAGGTCGAAATCGCGCAACGAACGCCCTCGCGAATCGCGTGGGCCGCGCGCCGTGAACTGCTTGGCAAAATCCGATGTTCCAGAGATCGGGCTCTGGAGCGGCGCTTCGTTGGTGAAGAGCAGATATCGCACCATCTGCTCGGCCGCTCCTTCGATTTTCTTACGCGAGTCCTCTGAAATTGCGCCGTGATCAGCGAACAGCGCAATGCGGGTCTGGTAATTGGTCAGCGTGATCCAATTGTGCATCTGGGTTTGGTGCGCCAGCACCATCAGCGCGACGATGTCGCTCGAACCGGTGAGGTAGGCCGCGGTATCAAAATGGCCCGTCAGGCTGGTGAGATTCGCTCCCGCCGTCCGATCCAATTGCTCGGGATGTTGCGGATCAGAGATGAGCACATTCGCCATCGCTCCCTGGCTCCCGTTCCGGGAAGTGACGTACCATCCGCCCCAGCGCTGGCTGATGGGGCTTTCCTGCCCTGTGACGAATGACCTTGCAGCGCCATCGGCGCTGCCGTCCGGCTTGGTAAAGACCGACCGCAGCATCACGCCCGGTATGCCTTTGGTCGATCCGGCGACGTGGCACTGGATGCAATCCACCTCCGACCGTTCGAACCTCGGGTGCTTGTCTCGATGCTCATCCATGACGTAGAAGATCGCACCTTGCATTGGATCGAAGGAAACGAATTCCAGGAACCTGCCGTCATGCACCTGGCCTACGTAGACATCGTCGTTGTAGTAGAGGGCGCGCGGCGCGGCCGGATTGATGTTGGGAAACTGAAAACTTGTCTTCGAAAAGACCAAGGTCTGCGAACTCACCGAAATGTGGAGCGCGTCGAGAATCGATCTGAGATAACCATGGCGGGAATCGTAGTGTAGCTTGAGATCTCCGCGCTCCAACCGCTGCTCCAGTTTTGCGACCGGGTCGTTTAATTCCGATGACCGGTAGTTGATGGGCGCGTCGGCGAACGGAAGGTATCCTTGATTCTTAACGACTACTTTGACGGAAGGCGCTATCGAATCTCCTTGCGCGCCTGGCTGCCCTATGGCGATCAGAACAAGGCACAGGCTAGCGGGTAGGAATGCTCCAAACCGCGAGCCAATGCACCACCTTGAAATCGCAGCCTTCATAGGTGAATCAACAGCCCCTTCGAAGACTCATCGAGTATAGGTTCTAACCCGATTGCGGTCAACACCGTTTAGTATTTTCGGACGCTGTGGTCCACGCGATCCGACCAGGCGTGGATTCCGCCCGCCAGGTTCAGCACCTTGGTAAATCCCGCCTGGCGCAGATACTCGACGGCCTTCGCGCTTCGCGTGCCCATTTTGCAAAGCGCGATAATCTCGCGATTGGCATCCAGCTCCTTGACTCGTTTCGGCAGCTCCGCCAACGGAATCAAGTAACCGCCGATATTAGAGATCGCAAACTCGTGTTCCTCGCGTACATCCAGCAGGAACAAGTTCTCTCCGGCATCTAATCGTTTTTTGAGTTCTTCCACTCGAATGCTTGGTATAGCCATTTTAAGCTTCCTCGGCGCTTAAGTCCCGCAAAGCTGGAGTCGAACCCTCCAGTCATTTGCAGATCGATTATCACATACTCTATAATCCAGATCAACATGGTATAGTACTACAATGTTCATGTGCTCTAGCAGTTTGCTTGTGCTAGCATCAAATGGTCCCCAAAAATCTATTCAACCGATCGGAGGAGTTAACTCGTGGCCGATGAAGTCGTTACTAATCAAGCCTTAGGAGAAAAGGCTGCATTTCAACTGGCGAACGTCACCAAGACCGCCCCGCAATACCGGGCGATCACGCCGCGCTGGCTGGTTCGTTTTCTCGATTGGAAACCGCTGGAGTCCGGAACCTTTCGCCGGAACCGGGTGGATGAAGGCAAGCCGATCGAAGTGGTTTGCGGGCTAGTGGAGGACTCCCCGCTGCCGGGAACCTTCGTTCAATACGAAGAAACTCCTAAGGAGTACACGCTCAGCGCCATCAACGCGGTTCTGAACGTCCACACTCGCATATCGGACCTGTTTAGCAAGCCCTACGAACAAACCTCCGAGCAGCTCAGGCTGCTCATCGAGCACATCAAGGAGCGCCAGGAGAGCGAACTGATCAATAACGCCGAATACGGGTTCCTGAACAGCGTTATTCCCGAGCAGCACATCACCACAAGAACAGGCCCGCCCACGCCGGACGATCTGGACGAGCTGCTGACCAAGGTCTGGAAGGAGCCGTCCTTCTTTTTGGCCCATCCTCGCGCGATCGCGGCCTTCGGGCGCGAATGCACGTTCCGGGGCGTCCCTCCGCCCACCATCACGCTTTTCGGCAATCCCTTCCTGACCTGGCGTGGAGTGCCGATCATTCCGTCCGAAAAGCTTTGGGTGAAGGGCTCCGATAACACGACCAATATCTTGTTATTCCGCGTCGGCGAGCGGAAACAAGGGTGCATCGGGCTGTTTCAGTCCGGCATTCCCGGCGAGGTGAGCCCAGGCCTGTCGGTCCGCTTCATGGGCATCGACAATAACGCTCTGGCGTCCTACTTGATCTCGCTTTATTGCTCAACGGCCGTGCTGACGGACGACGCGATTGCGGTGCTTGAGGGCGTAAACGTGGGCAACTACCATGAATACAAGTGATGGGAAGCCGGCCGGGCTTCCGGACCTGGAAGCGATTGGCCGCATGGCCAGCCAGCATTTCGGGCCTCTCGGCGATCTCCAGATAGACGGCTATCCTACGAGCATCGAAGCGCCGCCACCTTCTGTTATTCCGGACGCAAGCATGCCCGGGACGGTGAATCCAGGCGCCTCGGTTCCCGCGATGCCTGGAGATTTGAGCGGGCTGAAAGTGCCGGCTGCGTCGCCCATTTATTTTCTGGAGGAGGCCCGGCCAGCGTTCGCGGAAGGCGCGACGCTCGACGCGCTAAGGGATGCGGGGCAGGTCAGGTACCCGGTGCTGCCGGACATTCCCGGCGCCGCGCCGCCAGACTTGGGATACTCGCAAGCCCCCCCGCCTGCCGGCGAAGCGGGTTTCGCGCCAACACCGGAGTTTTCGTTTCTCGAAGAAATCCGCCCAGCTTTCGATGACTCGGACACGGCGCTTGACCCGGCGAAGTTCGCGGAATTTCTGCAGCCGCCCACGCCGACGGTTCCGAACGAATTCGGCCCGGTGGAATCGCTCCTGCCCGGCTTCACCTTTTTGGAAGATGCGCGGCCGATTTTCTGGTACCCGCCCACAGCGCCAGCGGCGCAGGGTGCAGCCAGTCCGAAGACCGAGCCTTCGGTCACAAACCTTTCGTCCGGCGAGTACGACGTCGAAGCCATCCGGCGCGAGTTTCCCATCCTTCAGGAGCGCGTGAACGGACGTCCGCTGGTATGGCTGGACAACGCCGCAACCACGCAAAAGCCGCAACAGGTGATCGACCGCCTGAGCTATTTTTATGCTCACGAGAATTCGAACGTGCATCGCGCGGCGCACGAGCTGGCGGCGCGGTCGACGGACGCCTATGAATCGGCTCGTGAGAAGGTTCGCCGCTTTCTCAACGCTCCCTCGGCGCGCGAGATTATCTGGGTGCGCGGAACCACGGAAGGCATCAACCTGGTTGCGCAAAGCTGGGGACGGCAGAACGTGCAGGAAGGCGATGAGATTGTCATTACCTGGCTCGAACATCACGCCAACATCGTCCCCTGGCAGATGCTGTGTTCGGAAACGGGCGCCAAGCTGCGTGTGGCCCCGGTGGACGATACGGGCCAGATCGTCCTGGAAGAGTATGAAAAGCTGCTCGGGCCGCGCACCAGGCTGGTGGCGGTGGCGCAGGTGTCGAATGCGCTCGGCACGGTTACTCCCGTCAAGGATATGATCGATGCGGCTCACCGCCACGGCGCGCGCGTGCTGGTGGATGGCGCACAGTCGGTTTCGCACATGCCCACCGATGTGCAGGCGCTCAATTGCGATTTCTATGTCCTCTCCGGACACAAAATGTTCGGTCCCACCGGGATCGGCGCGGTGTTTGGGAAGTCCGAGATCCTGGACTACACCCGGCCGTGGCAGGGCGGCGGCAACATGATCACCGACGTCGAGTTCGACAAGACAATCTACAATGTTCCGCCCGCGCGCTTTGAGGCCGGAACCGGAAACATCGCCGATGCCGTCGGCCTGGGGGCGGCCATCGATTATCTGGAGCGGATCGGCATGGCGAACATCAGCCGGCACGAGACTGAGCTTTTGAAATACGGCACAGCGCGCCTGGGCGAGGTTCCAGGGCTGCGCATCATTGGAACGGCGCCTGAGAAAGCCGGTGTTCTGTCGTTTGTCATTGACGGCCTGCGCAATGAGGAGATCGGGGAGTATCTCAATCGCGACGGAATCGCGGTGCGGGCCGGGCATCACTGCGCCCAGCCGATCCATCGCCGCTTCGGTCTTGAGAGCACGGTGCGCGCTTCCTTGGCTATGTATAACCGCCGCGAAGATCTGGATGCGCTGGTCTCTTCGCTTCAGCGCCTTCAGGTTTCACGCCGGAATCGCTCGTAAATCCCCGCATTCTGGGCTTTAAGCTTGGGGGATGAACGAAAAAATTGACGTGCTGGTTGAAGCTACGATGGCCCTATCTAACCGCCCCTGCGCAACGATAGGCAGGGTCCTGGTCGCCGGTGGAACCACCGTTCAACCGGACTTGCGAGCGCGGAATTGTATGATCCAACGGCGGCGAAGTTCAGCGCCACCGGCTCCCTGACAGTTCAGCGCAATGGTCCCACGGCCACGCTGCTCCAGGACGGCCTGGTCCTGATCGCGGGCGGCTTCGACGACGTCGAACGGCGGCCCCTATTAGTGGCCGGCGGCGGCCTTCCAGGCTTTCACTTGCACCCCACCGTTGATCATGCCTTGAATCATCCCGCTGAAAAACACATAAGGATGCACCGGGGCGAGCGCACTGGCTTCATCCAAACGCTTGCGGACGTCGTCCGGGATGGTGAATTCCAGCGACGCGAGATTATCGTTGAGTTGCGCCAGGCTGCTCGCGCCCAGAATGGTGGAAGTGATTCCAGGCTGCGTGACCGCCCACTGAATCGACACCTGCGCGGGCGACTTTCCGAGTTGCTTGCTCGCGTCCAAGAGAACTTCTAAAATGCGCCAGTTGCTGTCGGTGAATTTATTGAAGGGGCTGCCCTTGGTGAGGCGTCCGTCGCCGGTCCCGGTGTCACCCTTGCGCTGGTATTTGCCGGTAAGGAATCCGCCGCCCAGCGGGCTCCAGGGACAAATCCCAATTCCCAACTCCTGCGCCGCCGGGATGTGCTCGCGCTCGATGTTGCGCTCAATGAGCGAGTACTCCAGTTGCAGCGCCGCCACCCCTTCTTTGCCTTGCTGTTCGGCGAGCGTCTGCGCACGCGCCACGTACCAGGCGGGAGTGTCCGAAAAACCGTAATGGCGAATCTTGCCGGCGCGGATCAAATCGGTGAGCGTCGCCACCACCTCTTCCACCGGCGTCACCGTGTCCCAGGCGTGCAGCCAATAAAGGTCGATGAAATCCGTGTTCAGGCGCTTGAGTGATGCATCGATGGCGCGGTAGATGTTCTTGCGTCCGTTGCCGCCGGAATTCGGATTGCCGGGCGAACCGTTGAAAGTGAATTTGGTGGCCAGCACGATCTGATCGCGCAACTTTCGCTCGCCGATAAATTTCCCGCACATCTGTTCGCTTTGGCCGCCCTGGTAACCGTCGGCGGTGTCGATGAAGTTTCCCCCCGCGTCGACATAGCGGTCGAAGATGGAGCGCGACATGGTCTCGTCGGCGCCCCACCCCCATTGCGTTCCAAAAGTCATCGCGCCCAGGCAGAGCGGGCTGACGCGCAATCCGGTGCGTCCCAAGGTAATGTAGCTTTTCAGGTCCATGCTGTGATGATAACTTGAGGGCTCGCGTTCGCTCGCGGGGCTGGTGGCTGGGGATTGGTGGCCTGGCACTTACGATTTTTCAAAGAACGATCGTGCGGGTCGTCCGGGTTTGAGGGCGTGATCCACCGCCATGACCATGAAGGAAGTCGAAGGGCTCGGCAGGGGTTTCGGGCACCGGCGGGGCGTCGTTCCCGTGGTGCTTCCATCCCTTTACTGTCGGGAGTAATAACGCCTGCTTTAGATTGGCGCGCGCCGTCAAACCTAATAGTGCGGCCTGTACAAGTTCATCATCGAGATTCGCGGCGTAATTGTAGGCCTTTCTAAATCTGACGCCCGTCGGGCCGCTGTCATTGGCCTCATCGACAGGCATCGGCTTGGGGTAATCTTCAAACCAGTACTCAACGGGTATCGTTCCCCGGAGCAATCCTGAAACATCGTCGATCCGCTCTTTCAGCACATTCACAAAGAACACTAGATCGAAGGCGCCGCGGAGCTGCGCTGGGTCGGCCCTGTAAAAGTCCACAAGCGAAGCGACCATCAGGTCGATTGGAATCCGGACAGATGAATCCTCAATTCCCGCGATCAGCTCCTTTGCCTGCGATTCTCGGATTAGAGATGAGTTTTGCATCGGCGTAATCAGCGCTGCCGTTCCAGAAGCTTCTGCGTATTCACCAGCACGGCGTAGTGGGATTCGGTGAGCTTGTCGATTTTCTCGTGCAGGTACGCGATCTTGGTTTCCGTATTGATGCTGGATTCGAATTCGATGTCGGACCGGATGCGATCGCGCGCGCTCTGCCGGTTCTGGCTGGTGAGCACGAACAACGTCAGGAAGATGGCTTCTAGCGATACGATCACCGACATGAATTCGAACGGGTAGGGATCGAACGGTTTCACCATCCGGACCAGGCTGAGATTCACTACGATCCAACCGCCCAGAAACAGCGCGTGGAAGGCCAGCGAGCCGAGGCTTCCGGTGAACGACGGGACGGCGTCGGCTAGCCGGGTGAGAATGGTCCCTTGCTCGGCCGCGACGTCGTTGACGTTGCGCGTGACGGTGCGCCGGATCACGTCGTCGCTTCTGCGCAGCCTTCCCGCCACCACGCTTAACAGGTTCAGCGCCGCCGGGGTGTATTGGCGCACGTACGCCTCGAAATGCTCTCGATCCAGACGCAGCAGTTCCACGTCGCTCAGGGCCGTGACCCAGGCCGTGCGCGGACCGCTATCGAGGAGGGAGATTTCGCCGAAAAGGTCGCCCGGCTGCGAGGTTTCGAGCACGATCTTTTCGCCCTGGTCGTTCTTCACGTAGATCTCCACCTCGCCCGAGCGGACGATGTACATCGCGTGCCCGGGATCGCCATAGTTGAAGACGGACTGGCCGGTGGAGTAGCGCAGCAGCTCGATCTTTTCGGCCAGGCCGGCCTTTTCCTCCTGGCTGAGCTCGCTCAAGTGCGCCACTTCGTTCAAGATGGATGCATCGATGGGCATATTCGTCCCAGGCTATCACTGAGTACTACTCCCCCAGCTACGACTGGGGGAATAGCGGATTTGTACCGGGGTGAGTACGCTTCAATAGAGCCATCTTGGTGATGCCGGAACAGTTGGTCCCCATGTGATAATCGCTTCGTCCCCAGAATGAAGTGAGGTGTTTTCCGTGAAAAACGTCTGTTTTTTGCTGATTTTCGCAGCGGCCGCCACAGCGAACCCGATTTATATCGTAGCCAACCTGGGAGGGCTGGGTGGCTCGTCCACCGGCTACGCCATCAATAGCTCGGGCACGGTGGCGGGTTGGGCCCAGAGTCCCTCGGGCGGGCAAGAGGCTTTTGTCTCGACACCCACGGGATTGCAGGCGCTATCTTCGGGACTTTATGAATCCTACGCGTACGGGATCAACGACTCGGGAACGGTGGTGGGGACCACGTATGATGGGAGCGGTCAGGCGCACGGGACCATCTGGAGCGCTTCGGGCACCACGCTTCTGGGAGCCGGCTCGTACGCCATGGCGATCAACGATGCGGGCGAAGTGGTGGGGGGAAACGGGCAGGCGTTCGCGCTAGTGAATGGCCAGCTTGAGGCGCTCGCCATGCCGCAGGGCATCGATTGGAGCGCAGCCTATGCGATTAACAGCACGGGAACCATCGTGGGCGACGGCCAATTGGCCAACGGAACGTTTCGGGGGATTATCTGGAACCCTGATGGCAGCACCACGTTGCTCAGCACGTTCGGGGGAGCCAGTAGCCAGGCGACGGGCGTGAATGCGAGCGGTGAAGTGGTAGGGTTCGCCAGCCTGGCCGACGGCTATCAGAACG
Source organism: Bryobacterales bacterium (assembly GCA_963735145.1). Taxonomy (GTDB): domain Bacteria; phylum Acidobacteriota; class Terriglobia; order Bryobacterales; family Bryobacteraceae; genus Palsa-89. The sequence goes on from CAVTJS010000005.1 coordinate 1,622,104, forward strand.
CTTTTTCGGAGATCGGCGGCATGATGGTGGATCTGGGGACACTGGGCGGCGGAAGCAGCTATGCCTATGGCGTCAACGACAGTGGGGAGATCGTGGGTTATAGTTGGCTGGCAAATGGCGGCCTGAGCGCCTTCCTTTACGACGACGGAACGATGCTGGACCTGAACTCGCTGCTTCCCAGCAATTCCGGATGGGATCTGCTTGACGCCTATGGAATCAACGATTCAGGTCAAATTACCGGACAAGGGCTTTATGATGGGCAGCTCACTGCGTTTGTGCTCACCGATCCGCCTTCAGGTCCGGCGGGTATTGCGGCGGTCCCGGAGCCGAGCCAGCTTCTCCTTTTGGGCGCAGGTCTGGCACTGCTCGTCTTCACGCGGCCGCGGGCGAGCTAGCTCTGGTTTCGACCGGACTTGGGTTCCGGACCAGACACGGGCAGGCGGGGCGGGGGTGCGGATTGCCGCGGGGCTTGGCGGCGGAAAAGCCGAATTACGGACCAGACAGGCTGGCTGGCCGTTTGCTGCGATGCCGGAGCCGGAACAACGCCCCACACCGCGGAAATCACCGATCGTCCCTGGAACATCATATTTCTTACCCCAAACTGAGATCGACCCAATATTACTACAACTTTAGACGAGAGTACTGCATTCCTTGTTACTGTATTTCATAGCCGTTCGTCAACTCAGTACGTACTAGCCAAAAGCATGCGAAGCCGGAAAATGGTCAGGCAGGTGGAGCGCAAGATCCGCGAGTCGCGGATGTTCGCCCGGGCCATGCAGTCGGACGCGCACCCCATCCTGGCCCAGATCGTGCCCATTCGACGCTGCAATTTGGATTGCGCCTATTGCAACGAATACGACAAGACTTCCGATCCGGTGCCGCTCCCAACGATGCTGGGGCGGATCGACCGGTTGACCGATCTGGGGACCACCATCATTACGCTGAGCGGCGGCGAGCCCACGCTGCATCCCGATCTGGACGCGATCATCGCGCGCATTCGCGAGCGCGGCGCTATTGCGACGCTGATCACCAACGGCCTGCTGCTGACGTCCGAGCGGATCCAGAAGCTGAATCGCGCGGGCCTGGATTACCTGCAGATCAGCATCGACAACGCGCGGCCGGACGAGATTTCAAAGAAGAGCCTGCAGGTTCTGGATCGCAAGCTGGAGTGGCTGGCCGAGCATGCCGAGTTCGGGATCACGATCAATTCCGTGCTGGGCGCCGGAATCCGGAATCCGGAGGATGCACTGGCGGTGGCCGGGAGAGCGCGGTCGCTCGGTTTCACCAGCACGGTGGGCATTCTGCACGATCATTCCGGCCAGTTGAAAGCGCTGGGCCAGGCGCATCAGAGCGTCTATGAGCGGTTTCTGGAGCACAAGAACGGGCTGTTCTCATTCGCGCATTTTGACAGCTTTCAGCAAAATATCAGCCAGGGACTGCCGAATGCCTGGCACTGCCGCGCGGGCGGGCGCTTTCTGTATATCTGTGAAGACGGTCTGGTGCACTATTGCTCGCAGCAGCGAGGCAAGCCGGGGATTCCGCTCGAAGACTACACAGTGGAAGACCTGCGGCGCGAGGCCGCGCGTCCCAAAGGCTGCGCGCCGTTCTGTACCATTTCGTGCGTGCATCAAACCGCGATGCTGGACGATTTCCGCGAGAAACCGCGCGAGACGCTGGCCGGCATCCTGGACCGGCGCAGCGCGGCCGATCCAGGCTTCCGCCCGCCAATAGCGGTACGGCTATTGTCGTGGATGTTCCTGGACCAGCGCAGGCGCGGCTTTTTCGGAAAGCTGATGCTGGGCGCGTTGGGTATCAAGAGAAAGCGCACGGCTCTGGAAACCGAGCCGCACGCCTAAAATCCGCTTGCTCCGGGTGCGCTGCTGGCGCGCAGCTCGGTATCGGTTCTGCGCGATTTCCGAGCCGCGACCGTGAGGAAGTGTATGCTGCTTAGCCGCCTACTCGCTCCCGCCAGTTCACAATCGAGTGCGGTTTTCCGCCCACCCCAGCCTGCTTGGACCGCAGGTGACGCCGCACCAGAGGCCGCGTGCTCCCGGAGCGATCCGCGGGGACGGCCGCGCTTGCGGTGCTGGTATACGGAAGTATCGCCTCCAGCGTATCGGAATCCGGTCCTTGAACCTCCAGGGCCTCGTCGCCCGAAACCAGCCCGCTGGGAATGGTGAAGTTGATCTGATACAAGCCGGCGAATCCCGGAGCCAGGCCAGAATAAGTAACGGTGGGGTTAATATAGTTGCCGGCCGAATCGTACATGTAAATGGACGGCTGGGATGTCGTGGTGCTCAGCGGACTGCTTGGCGCCGCCGTTCCATCCCCGACGCTCGGGCTGACGGCGCCCATGCCCGTCAAATACAAGGCAATAGTGTCGTTCACTTGCGCTGGATTGGATTCCGATACCACGGAATAGTCCGGTCGAAGCGCGGCCGCGATCCCGATACCGCCCACCGGAGTATTAGTGAAAACGCCCGCCGAACTTAAGCCAGTAAATTGGGTGACGATGTTCGAATTCGTACCGTTATTGTTCACCTGAATCTGGGCGATCGATGCCGGGGCGGTCTCGTAGGGAACGATCACGGAAATCTGAGTCGGACTCACATAGTAAATCGGCGCTTGAATTCCGCCAATGGTCACCGTGACGCCGCCCAGGTTCTTGGGGAAGGGAACCGAAGCGCTGGTAGTGGTAGCAGCCAGGCCCGAACCATACAGCGTAAGAAATTCGCCGGGCGAGAGGAACGACGTGAACGGTGAGGAGCTGGCTGCATTCACCACGCCCACCGGGCTGAGATATACGCCGGAACCGCTCAGCGCGGGCCCCTGAAAAGCGATATTGAGTCCAAGGTAGGGACCCAGGCCATATCCGATGCGAATGGTTCCGTCCATGCTGCTGACATATTCCTGATCGAAGTCCTCATCGCTCGATGTGCCGTTCCCGTTCAGAGCGTAGCCGTCATAGTAAGTGTAATCGCTGGAACCGCCGTAATACTGAATCGAGAAATCTCTCTGGTGGCCGATACTGTAACTGTTTACTCCGCTAGCGCATGTATCGGCAGTGCACGCGTTCATGTTGAGTGAGCCGAAATAGCTATCCAGAATCTGGACGTCATCGGACGCGGCGAGCGATTCATTGATGTCCAGCCCGGCCTGATAGTAGAGTCCGTTGTAGTTAGAGGGATTGCTGGTGGCCGCGCGAACGCCGGCAAACATGTCGTAGCCATCGGCCGAGCCGCCAAAAATGAAATTGCCGTCCGGGGTGGTATACAGCACCTCCGAACCGAAGATCAGATTGCTGGACGAACCTCCGAAATTGATTTGCGCGCCGCCGTTAGTGAAAGAGTAAGTCACTCCGGTAAGGTTTTCGGTGCTCGCCGTGCTGTTGTTTTGGACATAGCCTGTCACGCTGACGGTTCCGATGTTACCCGAGCCATTGGCGGTCATGGTGAAGAGCGCATCGCCGGGGAAGGTGGGATCGAAATAGGCCACTGAGTAAGAGCCGTTGAGCGTCGAATTGATGGCTACCGAGCCGATCGGCGCGGCGATGAACAGATCGTTATACCCGGTGCTGTTCTCGGTGCTGCTGCCGATGAAAACGCTGTGCGATACCAGCCCGATAATTTGATCGCTCGGATAACTGGGATTGAGGGCGCTGATGTAGCCCTCGCCGCTGGCGGAGATGACATAGGTGCCAGTGGTGGTGAAGCTGGTCGGCGCGGCGTTGCCCGAAGCGTAATCGAGCAGCGATCCGCTGAAGGTGTAAGCTCCGCTTCCGTTAAAGGTGATTTCCCCCTGAATATTGGTGGCGTCGCCTAAGTTGCCGGAGTTGTCGCTGAAATAGAACACCTGGCGCATATAGTAGGCGCCCTTCAATTGCCCGTCGCCGCTGGAGTCGAAAACGGCTTGAGCGGAAGACTGCCAGGCGCACGCGCCAAGGAGAAGCACAACGAGAAGAGTAGTTTTTGTTTTCATGGATGCCATAAGAGGCCGGTTGCCGGCTCTTGAAAGGTTGACGCGCGAAACAGCAACCTGGTTAACGCGCCTGTTCGCTTTAAGTCAGTAAGACACTATCCTCACCGATTAGAACACGAAACAGTGCGCCAGGGCGTGCATGGCCGCTGTAAAAGTTTGTCCAGGCCACCCGACGAGTTGCTAAGAATCAGCCTTGGTAAAAGTCCGAAGGACCCATTGTTCGCGCGCGGCTCTGTAAAATAACGCCTTACCGAGCCGCGACCGTGAGGGAGTGGTTTTCCGCCACGGGCCGCTAAGAGTGGATTGCTACGACTCCGGCGCCGATGAAGGCGTCCGCCCCACCGGGACGTGCGCGAGAACCGCCTCCACAATCTTTCCAACTTCCAGAAGCTCGTCCAAGTCCGAGGATTTCTGCAGGTAAAGGTTAGCCCCCAAATCAAGGGCGCTCGCCCGGTCGGCCGGCGAAGCCGAGGACGTCAGCATGATTACGGGTACGCCTTTGAGCCAGGGCTGGCGGCGGACATGGCGCAGCACAGCGTCGCCATTGTGTTTGGGAAGATTCACGTCCAGCACGATCAAATGGGGCTGCCAAACCGGTCCTTGCGAGGGCGTGCCACCTGTAGCATCCCCCAGCAGAGCGATCGCTTTTTGGCCATCCGCGGCTACCACTACATTGCACGGTAGGTCGCGGCTGTTCAGCGCCTCGCGGAACAGTAAAACGTCTCCGGGGTTATCTTCCGCCAGCAGAATTTCGAACACGGCTTACTACCCTAATAGCATAGATAAGATTGGGAAAGGGGAGGCGCGTGTAAAATTAATTGTAACGTGTTTGCATTGGCTGAGTCTCACCAAAAGATCGCCAGAACTGCAGCTCGATGGTAAGGGAGCTTACTCTTTACGCCTCGTGAGGAGCCATAAACATGAAAAGTGTGACCGTTGAGAACGGCGCCCAGGCGCGCGCTTCCAAGTCGAACGGATCTTCGAAGCTGAACGGATCGAAGACCGACGGTAAGGCCCAGAGGGGCAAGCCGGCTCCGAGCAAGGCCCCAACCGTTAAGAATGGCGCCATTGCAACCGCGGCCGAGGGCGCCAAGGCCCGGCGCGCTGCCAATGTGTTGCTCAACACCCTGATCGCCTTCAAGCGGGGCGATTTCACCGTCCGCATGCCGGTGGACCAAACCGACCTGGAAGGCAAGGTCGCCGATGCGCTGAACGACGTTCTGGAGATTAACCAGAAAATGGTCAGCGAATTCGAGCGCATTAGCCGGGCGGTGGGTAAGGACGGCAAGATCACCCAACGCGCTTATATTGGTTCGGTCACCGGGGCCTGGGCCGATTGCGTGGAGAGCGTCAACAGCCTGATTGGCGATCTGGTGCAGCCATCGACAGAAGTGGCGCGCGTGATCGGCGCGGTGGCGAAGGGCGATCTTTCGCAGAACATGTCGCTCGAAGTGGACGGGCGTCCGTTGCGCGGCGAGTTTCTGCACACCGCGCGCGTCGTCAACACCATGGTGCAGCAGTTGAATTCGTTCGCGAGTGAAGTGACTCGCGTGGCGCGCGAAGTGGGAACCGAAGGCAAGCTGGGCGGGCAGGCGGTGGTGCCGGCCGTCGCCGGGACGTGGCAGCGATTTGACGGAAAGCGTCAATTCGATGGCCAGCAACCTGACCAACCAGGTGCGAAACATCGCGGGTGTGACCACGGCCGTCGCGAAAGGCGATTTGACGACGCGCATCACGGTGGACGCGCGAGGCGAAATTCTGCAGTTGAAGAACACCATCAATACGATGGTGGACCAGCTCAGCTCGTTCGCCGCCGAAGTAACGCGCGTGGCGCGCGAAGTGGGAACCGAAGGCCGCCTGGGCGGACAGGCCGAAGTGCGCGGCGTCGCCGGAGCCTGGAAGGATTTGACCGATTCGGTCAACTCAATGGCGGGCAACCTGACCAACCAGGTGCGTAACATCGCCGAAGTAACTACGGCCGTGGCCAAGGGCGATTTGTCTACGCGCATCACCGTCGACGCGCGCGGCGAAATTTTGCAACTGAAGAACACCATCAATACCATGGTGGACCAGCTCAATTCGTTCGCCGCCGAAGTAACTCGCGTGGCGCGCGAAGTGGGTACCGAAGGCAAGCTGGGCGGACAGGCGGATGTGCCGGGCGTCGGCGGAACGTGGAAGGATTTGACCGATTCGGTCAACTCCATGGCGGGGAACCTGACCGCCCAGGTTCGCAACATCGCCGAAGTAACCACCGCCGTGGCCAAGGGCGATCTGTCGCGCAAGATCACGGTGCAGGTGCGCGGCGAAATTCTGGAACTGAAGAACACCATCAACACCATGGTGGATCAGCTGAGCTCGTTTGCGTCGGAAGTGACGCGCGTGGCGCGCGAGGTGGGTACCGAAGGCAAGCTGGGCGGCCAGGCGGAAGTGGAAGGCGTGGCGGGAACGTGGAGGGATCTGACGGAAAGCGTCAACTCGATGGCCGGCAATCTGACGAATCAGGTTCGCAACATCGCGGGCGTGACCACGGCCGTGGCCAAGGGCGATCTTTCCACCAAGATCACGGTGGATGCGCGCGGCGAAATTCTGGAGCTGAAGAACACCATCAACACCATGGTGGATCAGCTCAATTCGTTTGCTAGCGAAGTGACGCGCGTGGCGCGCGAAGTGGGTACCGAAGGCAAGCTCGGCGGGCAGGCGCAGGTGAAGGGCGTGGGCGGCGTCTGGAAGGATCTGACCGATAGCGTCAATTCCATGGCCGGCAACCTGACGGATCAGGTCCGCAACATCGCGGAGGTGACTACGGCCGTGGCGCAACGGCGATCTTTCGACGCAAGATCACGGTGGATGTGCGCGGCGAAATTCTGGAGCTGAAGAACACCATCAATACGATGGTGGATCAGCTCAATTCGTTCGCCAGCGAAGTGACCCGCGTGGCTCGCGAAGTGGGAACCGAAGGCAAGCTGGGCGGCCAGGCGCAAGTAAAGGGCGTCGGCGGCGTGTGGAAGGATCTGACCGATTCGGTCAATTCCATGGCCGGCAACCTGACGGCGCAGGTTCGCAATATCGCCGAAGTGACGACGGCTGTCGCCAACGGCGATCTGTCGCGCAAAATCACGGTGGACGTGCGCGGCGAAATTCTGGAGTTGAAGAACACCATCAACACCATGGTGGATCAGCTCAATGCGATTCGCGAGCGAAGTGACGCGCGTGGCGCGCGAAGTGGGCACCGAAGGCAAGCTGGGCGGCCAGGCGGAGGTGAAAGGCGTGGCCGGAACGTGGAAGGATCTGACGGATTCGGTCAATTCGATGGCGAGCAACCTGACCAACCAGGTGCGCAACATCGCCGAAGTGACTACGGCCGTGGCGACGGGCGATCTGTCGCGCAAGATCACGGTGGAAGTGCGCGGCGAAATTCTGGAGCTGAAGAACACCATCAACACCATGGTGGATCAGCTTAAGTTCGTTCGCCTCCGAAGTGACCCGCGTGGCGCGCGAAGTGGGCACCGAAGGCAAGCTGGGCGGCCAGGCGGACGTGCATGGCGTGGCCGGAACCTGGAAGGATTTGACCGATTCGGTCAATTCCATGGCGAGCAACCTGACCGCGCAGGTGCGCAACATCGCCGAAGTGACCACGGCCGTCGCGAAGGGCGATCTATCGCGCAAAATCACGGTGGATGTGCGCGGCGAAATTCTGGAGCTGAAGAACACCATCAACACGATGGTGGATCAGCTCAATGCGTTCGCATCGGAAGTGACGCGCGTGGCGCGCGAGGTGGGCACCGAAGGCAAGCTGGGCGGCCAGGCGGAAGTGAAAGGCGTCGGCGGCGTGTGGAAGGATCTGACCGACTCGGTCAACTCCATGGCCGGCAACCTGACGGCCCAGGTCCGCAACATCGCCGAAGTGACTACGGCGGTGGCGAAGGGCGATTTGTCCACCAAGATCACGGTGGATGCGCGCGGCGAAATTCTGGAACTGAAGAACACCATCAACACGATGGTGGATCAGCTCAACGCGTTCGCATCGGAAGTGACGCGCGTGGCGCGCGAGGTCGGAACCGAAGGCAAACTGGGCGGCCAGGCCGATGTGCGCGGCGTGGCCGGCACCTGGAAAGATCTGACGGACAGCGTCAACTCCATGGCCAGCAACCTGACCAACCAGGTGCGCAACATCGCGGGCGTGACGACGGCCGTGGCGCAGCGGCGATTTGACTACGAAGATCACGGTGGATGCGCGCGGCGAAATTCTGGAGCTGAAGAACACCATCAACACCATGGTGGATCAGCTCAGCTCGTTCGCATCGGAAGTAACGCGCGTGGCGCGCGAAGTGGGCACCGAAGGCAAGCTGGGCGGCCAGGCGGAAGTGAAAGGCGTGGCGGGCACCTGGAAGGATCTGACGGAAAGCGTCAACTCCATGGCCGGCAACCTGACCAACCAGGTCCGCAACATCGCGCGAAGTGACCACGGCCGTCGCCAAGGGCGATCTGTCGCGCAAGATCACGGTGGACGTGCGCGGCGAAATTCTGGAGCTGAAGAACACCATCAACACCATGGTGGATCAGCTCAACTCGTTCGCAGCGGAAGTGACGCGCGTGGCGCGCGAGGTGGGCACCGAAGGCAAGCTGGGCGGCCAGGCCGAAGTGCGCGGCGTGGCCGGAACGTGGAAGGATCTGACCGACAGCGTCAATTCCATGGCCGGCAACCTGACGGCGCAGGTCCGCAACATCGCGCAGGTGACCACGGCCGTGGCCAACGGCGACCTTTCGCGCAAGATCACCGTGGACGTGCAGGGCGAGATTCTGGAGCTGAAGAACACCATCAACACGCATGGTGGATCAGCTCAATTCATTCGCCAGCGAAGTGACGCGCGTGGCGCGCGAAGTGGGCACGGAAGGCAAGCTGGGCGGGCAGGCCGAAGTGAAGGGCGTGGCGGGTACGTGGAAGGATCTGACCGACAACGTCAACTTCATGGCCGCCAACCTGACCACGCAGGTGCGCGGTATCGCGAAGGTGGTGACCGCGGTCGCCAACGGCGATCTGAAGCGCAAACTGGTGCTCGAAACCAAGGGCGAAATCGCGGAGCTGGCCGACACCATCAACGGAATGATCGACACGCTGGCGACGTTCGCCGATCAGGTGACCACCGTGGCGCGCGAAGTGGGCATCGAAGGCAAGCTGGGCGGCCAGGCGCGCGTGCCCGGCGCCGCGGGAATCTGGCGCGATTTGACGGATAACGTCAATCAGCTCGCGGCGAATCTAACGACGCAGGTGCGCGCGATCGCCGAAGTGGCGACGGCGGTGACCAAGGGCGACCTGACGCGATCCATCGCTGTCGAAGCGCAGGGCGAAGTGGCGGCGCTCAAGGACAACATCAACGAAATGATCGTGAACCTTGCGGCCACCACGCGCAAGAACAACGAGCAGGACTGGCTGAAGACCAACATCGCCAAGTTCACGGGCATGATGCAGGGGCAGCGCGATCTGTTGACGCTGTCGCAGTTGCTGCTCTCCGAGCTGACGCCGCTGGTGGGCGCGCAGCACGGCACCTTTTACATCGCCGAGTCGCAAGAGAGCAAGACCGTTCTGAAGCTGCTGGCCGGCTATGCAATCGCCGATCGCGATGGGGTTCCCACGCAGTTCGAAGTGGGCCAAGGCTTGGTGGGGCAGTGCGCCAGAGAGAAGGAGCGCATTCTAGTAACGAATCGTTCCGGGCGGATACATCCGGATCAATTCCAGCCTGGGCAGCACGGCGCCGGTGAGCATCGTGGTGCTGCCGGTGCTGTTCGAAGGCGACGTCAAGGCGGCCATCGAGCTGGCTTCGTTCGGGCAGTTCAGCGATATCCACCTGGCGTTTCTCGATCAGCTCACGCAATCGCATCGGCATCGTGCTGAATACCATCGCCGCCACCATGCGGACCGAGCAACTGCTGAAGCAAAGCCAGGCGCTGGCGGAAGAATTGCAAAGCCAGCAGCTCCAGTTGCAAAAGACCAACGCCGAGCTGCAGGAAAAGGCGCAGTTGCTGGCCGAGCAGAAGACCGAAGTGGAAACCAAGAATCAGCGAAGTGGAGCAGGCCAAGAAGGCGCTGGAAGAAAAGGCCGAGCAGTTGGCGCTCACTTCCAAGTACAAGAGCGAGTTCCTGGCCAACATGAGCCACGAGCTGCGCACGCCGCTGAACAATCTGCTGATTCTGGCGCGCATGCTTTCCGAGAACTCGGACAAGAACCTGAGCGCCGAAGCAGGTGAAGTTCGCCGAAACCATTCACACCTCGGGAACCGATCTGCTGGCGCTGATCAGCGACATTCTGGATCTGAGCAAGATCGAATCGGGCAAGATGGACGTCGAAGTGGGCGGCGTTCGCTTCAGCGAGCTGGAAGATTACTGCCTGCGCACCTTCCGGCACGTGGCGGACGGCAAAGGGCTGGACTTCACCGATCGAAGCTGGGTCCGAATACTGGCGCCTGAGATCATCCATACCGACGCCAAGCGCCTGCAGCAGGTGCTCAAGAACCTGCTTTCGAACGCGCTCAAGTTCACCGAGCAGGGGTCGGTGCAGCTTGCGCATCGACAAAGTGACCAGTGGCTGGAGTCCGGCCAACGGCATGCTTGAGCCGCGCCAAGGCCGTGATCGCGTTTTCGGTGGCCGATACCGGCATCGGCATCGCATCCGAGAAGCAGCGCATCATCTTCGAAGCGTTCCAGCAAGCCGACGGAACCACCAGCCGCAAGTACGGCGGCACGGGGTTGGGACTTTCCATCAGCCGCGAGCTGGCGCGGCTGCTGGGCGGCGAGATCCGGCTGCAGAGCGCGCCCGGCGTCGGCAGCACATTCACGCTGTACCTGCCGCAAACTTACGTTACGCCCGCCGCGCAGCCCAAGAGCGAAGCGCTGCGCATCACTACGCCGGTGCTGCTGGAGCAGGCGGTGAAGGAAACCGCGGACGCCGGCGTAGACATGATTCTTCCGGTAACCGCGATGGCCACCGAAGAGCTGGTGGAGGATCTGGTGATCGACGACGATCGCAACCTGATCCAGCCGGGCGACGCGGCGCTGTTGATCGTGGAAGACGATATTACCTTTGCGCGCATTCTGCTCGATCTGGCGCACGATCGCGGGCTGAAGGCTCTGGTGGCGCTGCGCGGATCAAGCGCCATGACGCTGGCGCGGGAGTTCAAGCCCGGCGCGATCACGCTCGACATCAATCTTCCCGATATGGCCGGCTGGACCATCCTGGATCGCCTGAAGCACGATCCGGCTACGCGGCACATTCCCGGTGCATATCATTTCCGGAGACGAAAACCGGCGGCGCGGGCTGGCGCTGGGCGCCATGACGTATCTGGAAAAATCCGTCACTAACGACTTGCTGGCGGAGGCTTTCGCGGCCATCGAGCATTCGGTGCAGAAGCGCATGAAGAAGCTGCTGCTGGTGTGCGCCGACGAAGCCGAGCGCGCGGGGATGATTGCGACTGTGGGCGCGCCCGATCTGGAACCCATCGGCGTGGCTACGGCCGGCGAAGCTTTGGCGGTGCTGAAGCAGCAGTACCTGGATGGAATCGTGATCCATCTCCAGATCGAAGGCATCGCGCCCATGGCGCTGGTGGAGGAGATACAGAGCCACGCGGGTCCTTACGCGCCGCCCATCCTGCTGATGTGCGACCGGCCGCTGACCTCGGATGAAGAGCTGGAGCTGGCGCGTCTGGGGCGCGGAGGCATCGTCAAGACCGTTCAAACGCGCGAGCGGCTGCTGGACGAATCCGTTCTGCTGCTGCATCGCGCCGAAGCCGATCTGGCGCCGGACCAGCGCCGTATCCTGGAACAGTTGCGCGAAACCGACGTGACGCTGTTCGGCAAGAAGGTGCTGGTGGTGGACGACGACGTTCGCAACATTTTCGCGCTCACCAGTCTGCTGGAAGATCATAACCTGAAAGTGGTGCACGCCGAAAACGGCCGCGCCGGCATCGAACTATTGAAGAAGACGCCGGATGTCGATCTGGTGCTGATGGATATCATGATGCCGGAAATGGATGGCTATGAAACCATGCAGGCCATTCGCCAGATTCCCGAATTCCGCTCGCTGCCGATCATCGCTCTGACCGCCAAGGCGATGAAGGGCGATCGCGCCAAGTGCATCGAGGCGGGCGCTTCGGATTACATCACCAAGCCAGTGGACCTGGAACAGCTGTTCTCGGTGCTGCGTGTCTGGATCAGCCGGGGACATGAGATAGCAGCCCCGGCCAGCGCCGGTCTAGAATGGAAGGCATATGGGCCGATAAGCCGATGCAAGCGCTCCGCAGAACACGCCGGCCGCAGGATCGCGTCAAGATTCTGCTGGTGGACGACACGCCGGAGAATCTGGTGTCGCTTGAAGCGGCGCTGGATGGGCTGGGCCAGGAGCTGGTGCTGGCGCGCTCCGGCACCGAAGCCCTGCGCCACCTGCTGGACGACGATTTCGCGGCCATTCTGCTGGACGTGAAGATGCCCGACATGGACGGCTTCCAGACCGCCGAGCTGATCCGTTCGCGCAAGCGCTCCCGCCACACGCCGATCCTGTTTCTCACCGGTTACCGCAGCGACGAACATCTGTTCCGCGGCTACGATCTGGGCGCGGTGGATTTTCTGTTCAAGCCGATTGTGCCCGAGATTCTGCGCTCGAAGGTGGGCGTATTTGTCGAGCTGAGCCGCAACACGGCGCTGCTCCGGCGCCAGGCCGAGGTGCTGGGAAAAGCCGAGCAGAAGTTCCGTTCGCTGCTCGAAGCCGCGCCCGACGCGATGATCATCAGCGACGAGGATGGCTGCATCAGCCTGGCCAATTCGCAGGCCGAAATCATGTTCGCATTTCCGCGCGAAGAGCTGATCGGGCAAAATATCCGGATGCTGGTTCCGGAGTGGAACAGCCACTCGCGGCCGGTGAAATCGAATGGCTCGGCTGGGCTGGCTTCACCCGCCGAGTTGTGGGCCCGGCGCAAGAACGGCCTGCAATTTCCGGTTGAAATCAGCTTAAGCCCGCTGCAGACCGAAGAAGGCCTGCTGCTTACCTCCGCCATCCGCGATATCACCGAGCGCCGGCGGGCCGACGAAGCCATCCGCGAGCTGAACGCCACGCTGGAGCACCGGGTGGCCGAGCGCACGCAGGAGCTGATGCGGTCCAACGAGGCCCTGCGGCAATCCAACGACGATTTGAACCAGTTCGCCTACGCCGCCAGTCACGATCTGCAGGAGCCGCTGCGCATGGTGGCGCTGTACAGCCAGATGCTGCAGCGAAAATATTTCGGAAAGCTGGACGCCACTGCCGACCAGTACATTTCCTACGTCGTGGGAGGCGCCCGGCGGATGGAGATGCTGCTCAAGGATCTGCTTACCTATTCGCAAACCGGGTCGTCGGCCGAGGGTCCGGCGGAAACCGTGGATTTCATCGACGTCATCCGCAAGGTGCTTTTGAATCTGCAGGCGTCGGTGGAACAGAGCGGCGCCATGATTACCTGGGACGCCATTCCGGCCGTTCACGCGCACGAGATCCGGCTGGTTCAGCTACTGCAGAATCTGGTGGGCAACGCCATCAAATACCGCGGAGAAGATCCGCCGCGCATCCATATCTCGGCCGATCGGAGAGAACACGAATGGGTGTTGGCGGTGCGGGACAACGGCATCGGAATCGCGCCCGAGTACGCGCAGCAAATTTTCAAGATCTTCAAGCGGCTGCACGGGCAGGATTATCCGGGCACCGGCATCGGCCTGGCGATTTGCCAGCGCATCGTGGAAACTTATGGCGGGCGGATCTGGGTGGAGTCGGACGGCAAAGGATCGTGCTTCTATTTCACATTGCCACCGGCCCAAGTCGAGGCTCCAATGGAACGGGCGGCGACGGAAACGGCGCGCGCGTCGTAGCGGCAGAAAGACAGTGAATTAGAAAGACTTCTTGTGGCTGAATGTGCCGCAATAGACCGTTTGAAAATTGCCGCGTGCGGCGCCATCGATGGCAGCAATTATCTCCGGAAGCTTTTTCTTGATGATGGGCAGCTGGATAGCCGAGAGCGCCACAATCGCCAGACGCCTCTCAGTAAGGCTCTGCTCAAAAGCCAAAGCTTGATCGCCAGTCAGGAGGACGTCAAACCCACTGTCTTGCGCCGCGCGTAATAACTCGCCGTTTTTTATCCGGCCCATCCCATGTAGGTGACGGTGACAACATCATGCGGCCCCAGGAGCGTTCGCAGCGCGTGGTCGAGGTTTTCGTCGAGCGACACCTTCACTGCCGCGATTGCCCGCGTTGGGCGTGTGCAAATTCGATCAGACGCTTTATTTTATCGACGGATAGGGAAGGGAATATCCACAAAAGCCATAGTGGAAAGTTTAGTGATCGACAGCGCTCAAAGGCCGTCTGAAAATTGACGGCGTCACAGATCGGATGGCCGCAGAAAGTCGGCGATTTCTGTATGTCCGCCCGCTTCGGCGATACTCAACGTTGTAAGGCCGCTGGCTGTGAGCTGGCCAGCATTGCGCCCGCGTCGTAAATCATTCCCGATATTAGCTGGCAGCCTCCGAATCCAAGCCAAGAATGGCATACTTATTTGGAGGATGAAGTATTTTACGGCGTCAATGTGGCTTGAATTGCAGCGACAAGGTGGTCCGTCCGACGAAATCCATGAGAAGTGGGAGCGAGCTTGGCGGGACTATTCCCGGCAATTAGAGACCCTCCGAGAAAAGGTGAGTGAAGACACCTATTCGTTTTTCGACGCGGCCGACGTCCACGATGGGGAACTGTTGGAACTGCGCCTAACCGATGCGAGCCGCTCGGATCCGCTCTGGGATCATTCGTCTCCTTGGCAGATGGTGACGTTTCCGGTAAACGCGGAATTGGCTGTTCTCGACGCTGCGGATCAGTTCGTATGGCACGTTTCCTACGCCAAAATGAAGCGAATAGCAATCGATTACCCAGGAGGGCAAACGCTGTTCTACCAAACGGGAGAGGGTTTCGGGGACTGGGGCTACCATGAATTGACGGATGCTGGCGATGGGTTTCTTCGTCACGAGATACTGTTCGCCACGGGCTCCGCAATTGTATTCGAGTTTAAAGAGATCGCCGTGAAGAAGACGCCTGCGCATAGCCGTCCCGCAACTGGCGGGTAACTTTCCCGGCAGAGGCATCGGTCCGGGGGCGGCTCGGAGGAGGTTTCCGCAAACCCCTCACAGATCGGATGGCCGCAGGAAGTCGGCGATTTCTGTATGTCCGCCCGCTTCGGCGATACTCAACGCCGTCAGGCCGCTGGCTGTGAGCTGGCCAGGGTCGGCGCCCGATTCCACCAGCAATCGAACCGCTTCCCCACGTCCCATGGCGGCCGCGGCGTGCAGCGCGGTGAGCCCGCTTTGATCGGCGGCATTCACATCCGCGCCTTGCGCCAGCAGCACAGGGATGGCTTCCGGATGGCTGTTCACCGCTGCCATCAGCGCCGTGACGCCCTGGCTGGTGCGCGCGTTGACGTCGGCGCCGGATCGAATCAACAACTCCGCCATGGCGGTTTGCCCGCGAACCACAGCCGCGATCAGAGGCGTGATGCCGGTTTGCCCCGCCGCGTTTGGATTTGCTCCCGCGCTCAACAGCGCCTGCGCGGCTTCCACGTGTCCGCCCAGCGCCGCTGCCAGCAAGGCCGTTGCGCCGGATGGGTCGGCATCCTCAATGCGCGCGCCCTTGGCCAGCAGCATCGGCACCGCTTCGGCGTTGCCACTGGCTGCCGCCGCCACCAGTACCGGCCGGCCCTGTTCGTCCAACGTATTCGGATCGGCGCCCTTTTCGAGCAGCACCCACGCGACGGCGGGCGTGGCCGATACTGCAGCCACCAGAGCCGTCAAGCCCGATTTGCTGACCGCGCCGATATCCGCTCCAGCCGCAATCAGAGCGCACAGCGCTTCCATTCGCCCGTTCACCGCCGCCCCAATCAGCGGCGTGACACCGCGCGCGTCGGCGGCGTTCGGATCGGCCCCCGCGGCAAGCAGCGCCTCCACCACAGCTCCGTGTCCCTCAATGGCGGCGGCCAGCAGCGGGGTGACGCCGCTGCGAGTTCGTTCATGATGGCTGGCGCCCTTTTGCAACAGCAACTGGACCACGTTGGCGTGCCCCTGCGTGGCGGCCATCACCAGAACCGTGGCTTCGTCGCGGTAGCGGGCCTTCAGGTCCGCGCCTTGCAGCAATAGTAGCTGGAGCGCTTCGATGCGTCCGGCCACGGCCGCCGCCAGCAGCGGTGTGGCTCCATTTTTCATGCGCGCGTTTACCTTGGCGCCGCGTCCCAGCAGCGCTCGCATGCGTTCGGCGTCGCCCGCGGCTGAGGCGCGGATCAAATCGAGGTCACGTTCGCTTGCCATGGGAGACTCGCGCGATGGGCGTGGAGGTGGATTCTAAACTTCGGCCGCGCTGACTGGCGAGGCTTTCTCTTGCAGGTCTTCATTGAAAACCGAGAAAACTTCGCCCTTCCAAAGCACGTTGATCAAGCCGGACTCCGCAACTCCGCCTTCGATTTCGATAATCATCTCGGCCGGGATCTGGACCAGCGTACCGGTAGGATCGCGCAAGCTGCTGCCGGGATGCTCGGCCAGCTTCACCGCTTGCAGGGGTTTAACTATCTTGTAGCGAATGGACGGTCTTAAATTCCGCATTCGTCGCCGACTCCTCAGGACACAGACTTAGCTTCAGGATAACATGTTGGCGAAAGTCCCAAGCCCCTCCCGGCAGTGGCGCATCGCATCCAATCTCGCTTCGGCCTAGGCTAAACTGAACTGTAACGCCGCTGTAATGTGCGAGGTATAAAATGCTCCCCATGGATCAACTCCAGATCGAGCAGAGCCCCGGCTCCACTCCCGACGTCACCATCCTGGCCCTGAAGGGCCCTTTAACTCTCGCGACGCTATTCGACTTTCAAGCCGTGTTGCGTCAGCCCGATTTGAAGACCACGATCATCGATTTTGCGGACGTGCCTTACATGGATTCCGGAGGATTGGGGGCAGTCCTCAGTCATTGGGCGCACACTCAAAGGCATGGCTCCAAGTTCGCCCTGGTGGCGATGTCCGACAAGGTGCGCGTGATACTGGAAATGACTGGAGTCGGAAAAATCCTGCCGCACTATCCGACTGCCGCAGACGCGGAACGTGCATTTTCGGGTGCTACTAATTCGTCTTCAAAGGCGTCAGTTTAGCAGGAGATACCGGGTCCCAGCCCTGCCGCGCGATTTTGCGCCCAGACCGTAAAATATATTGCCGGGCCGTTAGCTTCTTGTGCTACCTTAAGAACTTAGGTTCGGAGTTTCCGCCTCGCCTCGATGATGGACTACATCGCGTTAACTAAGCCGCGAATCACCTGGCTCATTTTGATGAGCACGGGCGTCGGATATTTTTTCGGCGCCAAGAACGGGTGGCACTTCCTCACTCTGCTCCATACCGTCATCGGGACCGGCTTGATCGCCTCAGGAACCGCCGCGCTGAATCAGTGGTACGAACGTAAAGCCGACGGAATGATGCGCCGCACGCAGGCTCGGCCGCTGCCCGCGGGCCGTTTGGATGCCGGAAAAGCGCTGCTGTTCGCGATCGCGATCTCTGTTGCGGGATTCGTGGAATTATGGTTCGGCGCGAACCCGCTTTCCGCGCTACTCGGGCTGGTGACGTTGCTCACCTACTTATTCGTCTATACGCCGCTGAAGCAGCGCTCGCCGCATTCCACCACCGTTGGCGCCATTCCCGGCGCCATGCCGCCACTCATCGGATTTGCCGCGGCCAGCGGCACCCTGACATGGGATGCCTGGGTTCTTTTCGCGATTCTGTTGCTTTGGCAGTTCCCGCATTTTTACGCCATCGCCTGGATGTACAAGGAAGACTACGCGCGCGCCGGCATTCGCATGCTGCCGGTGGTTGAGCCGGATGGAAAGTCCACCGCGCGCCGCATTTTGCTGTACTCCATTGCGCTGATCCCGATCAGCCTGATGCCGAAGTTTTTTGCGATGGCGGGCAACGTTTATTTGTATGGCGCGCTGGCGCTGGGCCTGGCGTTCGTGTACTACGGCCTGCGCATCCGATGGGATCGCACGCGACAGCAGGCACGCCGTGTGTTGCTGGCATCGGTGGTTTATCTGCCGCTGCTATTCAGCCTGATGTTGTTCGACCGTCCGCAATGAAGCTGTTCGTTGTCCTCGCGTTGGTAGCGGCATTCACTGCCTGTGCCCGGCGCGCGCCGCTGGAAGTTTTCGGCGACATTCCGCAATTCGAATTGGTTGCGCAGAACGGCCAGCCGTTCCATAGCCAGGAATTAGCCGGCAAAATCTGGGTGGCCGATTTCATGTACACCACCTGCCCGGGGCCATGCCCGCGCATGACGTCGCAGATGCGCGAAGTGGAGGACGCACTCCGGCAGGTGCCGGACGTACGGTTTGTTTCTTTCACTATCGATCCGGCCAATGACACGCCGGCTGTGCTCACCGATTATGCGAAAGTGCACGGGGCGACATCATCGACGTGGTATTTTCTCACTGGTCCGTTAGCGACGCTCGAGATGCTGGATCGCCAGGCGTTCAAGTTGGGCGATATCGATGGAACGCTGCAGCACAGCACGCGCTTTGTGCTGGTGGACCGCCAGGGGCGCATTCGCGGTTATTACGATACCTCCGAAAGCTCGTCGATTCCCAAGTTGATCTCGGACATTCGCGCTCTCGCCTCGGAACGCACCTGATGGACGTCCATGCGCTGCCGGCCGTAAACGCCACCCTGAACGGCATCGCCGCGGTGTTGCTCGCCATCGGCTACACGCTGATTCGCAAGAAGCGCATCCAGGCGCACAAGCGTGTGATGCTCACCGCGTTCGCCGTGTCGGTAGTGTTCCTGGCGTGTTACCTCATCTACCATTTCAACGCCGGCATTGTTTATTACCAGAAGACCGGATTTCTTCGCTATACCTACCTGACCATTCTGACCACGCATACCATTCTTGCTGTGATCACGCCGGTGCTGGCGATCATCACGCTTCGGCGCGGCCTGCGCATGGATGTCCCGCGGCATCGCGCCATCGCACGCTGGACTTTTCCCATCTGGATGTATGTGAGCATCACCGGCGTGGTGGTGTATTTGATGCTGTATCGATTCTGAGGGGAAGAACTCAGAATTCAGAAGCCGGAATGGCCTTCACGGAGAGAGCTGCTGCCGCCTTGGTCATCGCCGTCGCCAAACGTAAGATGTAGAATCTGTGGGCGCGAAAGCCCTTCAGTTCTGCCTGAAAAATTAGTTGATCGCGGCGGAGGAAAGAACGGGCTTCAGCAGGTACTCCGATAGCCTCGCGTTCTCTTCGGTGTATGCCGGAGCGGGTTCACGCCGGCCGGGCGGGAGCAATTACACCAGCGGTTCCAGGGCCTGGAGACGCCGAAGTGCCCGTTCGCGAATTTGCCGGAGGCGCGTACCGGGCGATGGGGCGAGGGATTGACGGCCACGAAGATGAAGGACTGCCGGGGGCTGAAGCCGGTCCTGGTGGGGCGGTTTGAGTTTGTCGAGTGGACGCCGGATAAGCGTCTGCGGCACTCCCGCGAGACTATCGCCCGTGCCAGCCAATCTAGTGTCAATCTATCCCCTTTTGACGATTCGCGATTAGAGGATTCCGGCGTGCAACAGGTTGCCATTAACGGCTCTCGACGCTACATTAGCATTGAAGTTCACGGAGGCCGAAGATGTCGAGTCCGCGAGTGGCCGGTCTATTCGTATGCCTGGCTATGAGCAGCCACGCTCAGTGGCTGCACTACCCGACGCCCGGAACGCCCCGGAACCACGATGGCACGCCAAACCTGGCGGCCAAACTGCCGAGAGCGTCCAATGGCAAACCGGACCTGTCGGGCGTGTGGCAGGCGGCGTATGCGCCGCCAGGCGAAAATGAGCGGCTGTTTGGCGACGTATTCAAGAACATCGTGCCGGGAGACGACCCACGAATGTTCTCGAAATATTTCCTGGACATACTGGCAGATTTCAAACCAGAAGAATCGCCCATGAGGCCCGAAGCCGCTGCTTTGTTTCGCAAACACTCGAACCTGGAGAGTCCGTCCTCGCGGTGCGTTCCGCAAGGCATTCCGCGCGGCGACCTTGATAACTACCTTCCCTTTAAAATCATTCAAACACGCGGAGTGATGGCAATGCTCTATGAAGAGAGCAACACGTACCGTCAGATATACACAGACGGCCGCAAGCTTCCAGACGATCCGCAACCGACGTGGATGGGCTATTCGGTCGGCCACTGGGAGGGTGACACGCTCGTCGTGGATGCGGCGGGATTCAACGACCAGGGCTGGCTGGATGCCTCGGGACATCCGCAAAGCGAAGAGCTGCGGATTCGCGAACGGTTCCAGAGGCGCGATTTCGGCCATATGGATTTGGAATTGACTATCGACGATCCCAAAATGTACACCAAACCGTTTACCGTAAAAGCGACTGAAGTGCTACAACCGGATAGCGACGTTCTGGAGTATGTCTGCACGGAAAACGAAAGGGACCGTGCGCACCTCGGAAAGCAATAGGCGGACTGATTTGCGCGTCGATAAAAGAGTGAATCGCATCGAAGCACCAAGGACGAGGCTGCCTGGAAGCTGCCTTCTTCATGCCAGCATGGCGGAGAATGGCCATATTCGGAAGGTGTCCCCGTTCGGTGTTCAGTTGACGTGAAGCGCCCTGGCCGCGGAAGTGCCACCGGCCCTCTCGCGCGAGCTTTGAACCGAGAACGCCCGGACTCTCAGACAAGCGACTTTGCATCACAAATCTAGCTTCTCCTCCGCAACGCCCTCCACGCCCGGACCAGCTCCTGAATCAGCCGTGGCGACGGCAATCGCAGGCGCATACCGGCACGCGTTGTGCGTGGCCTTTGGTAGAACGTCTCCAGCTCATGGCGTGCCACGGCTCGGAGCCTCAGCCGGAGTGCTTCCAGTTTCGCTCGCGTGAGCTGTTCGCTGGATGGCTTAGTGGGAAATACACCAAAGAGAAACGCCGCTGACTATTCGGCCAGCGGCGCTCTTGGATTTACCCGGATGGACGGGTCAGGTTGTCGCAGCGACCTGATTCCGGCGCGAGCGCATTCGTGCGCCGAGACCGATTAAGCCGATCAGGATCAATGGCCAGGTTGCGGGCTCAGGAATAGCACTCGTAACCGCAGTAACGCTGACGTTATCCAAACCAATATACTCGGACGTATAGCTTGAATCGCCCAGAAACTCGATTGTCGTCGAGCTGCTATCAGCCGTAAAGTCAAGTGTCTCCGTCGCCCACGCGTTGTCGCTGGTGGGGCTTAAGGTGAAAAGCTGCGAGGCAAGTAGCGAGGTACCCGTCGCGCTCGCGGTCAATGCGGCTGGGTTCGGACTATCATACAGCGTGGAAGCGCCCAAATCGAATTGCAATACGTACTTATCACCAGACGTCGTGGCGATCGTCTGCTCAATTCCGCCATAGGGTTGGTTATTCGCTTGCCCGGTCAAGTCGACAAAATAGGTACTGCCGTTTCCAGGGCTCGCAGTGAGTCCATAGTCGTTGGGCGATGTAACCCAAAACTCGTTGGCAAACCCAGATACGTTAGTCCAGTCCGGAATAGCGCTTGCTCCGCTGGTCTGCCAATCGTCCGAGCCCAAGCCCGTGTTGTTGACCCAGACGTTACCTATGTTGTCGAAATCGCCGTTCGCCACCAGGGTACTCGCGACTGTGCCGGTGGCCGTCAGAGCGATCAAACCTACCAGGCCCATAGCAAAGAGAATGCTATGTCTGACGATCATGAAATTTTCCGCCTTCCTGAGCCAGTATTTCCATTCTCAGCTTCCCAGTCTGACGGTAGTATATGCCGATCGCCTCGTTTGCGGCCAAGTTTTTGCCAGCGCGTCGCTGGAACCGTACTAGTACGCATGAGACGTGGACGGTACGCCTTCCAGTCGGGTGTTAGACCGGCAACTTTGGTGCATTTCGGCCCAATTCTCGGAGACTCCGCCCACCCTTCCTTCTTTTTGTTGCCACCTCTTTCGCCCCGGCAGCCCACCAGTTCTTACCCGCCGGTAAACGCGGCACCCAGATCCGCCGGAGAATCGCCTCGAACACCCGGCGCGTCAGATGCCCCTCGGCCAAATAGCCGACAAACCGTCAACTTGGATTCGTAACCGCTGTGGCGTCACAGCGGATGCATCCCAAGCTCATATCGGTAAGGCTTCCGCTGTTCAGAGCACGGCGCCACCCGTTATGAAACGGACAAAGTCCCGACTCTTTCGGCACGGAATGATCGTGCGCTAGCCCTGGCGTTACGATGGGTCCTGATGGAACTCTATGAACTGGCTGATGCGGTAGCAGACGAGCCGTCTTTCCTGCGGTTTGTGAAGGCATTGACGGCCGACAGACAGCATGGGGTTGAAAAAGAGCGAGTGTCTCCTTCTTCCTCGTACGGACCAGGTGCGAACGGATGGGAGAACGACACCATTGAAGATTTTCTCGAGTCCGCCGCCGCCTGGGCTGAAGACACAGGATTCGGTCAGAGTCAGGGCTTGCCCAACAATCCGTGGCGGCGGTTTGCTGCCTTTCTCTATGGCGGAAAGATCTACGAATAGTTCAAAGCGTCCGGGCAGTGCAATGATAGGGCGTTGCATGTCCACCGGGCCGTATAACAGCCTGCTCGCCCATGGAACGACCGATTCTCAATCCGCGCGGTGCCGACTTTCCGTCCAGTTGGACGTACGCCCATTATTCCGGCACCAGGCAGTGAGGCCGGAAGCACAAGAAGTAGATCAGCTCGGGAGCCGCTATTGATACCATAAAACATCGTAGAGGAGGGCACCGTGATCGCGGCTTTCTTCAGCACCCGGAAGTGCTTCCGTACCCGTGCGTGGGCTATCGCGGGCTCGATCGCCCTGCTCGCGTGCGGCGGGAGTAGCGCTCTCGCTCAGTCAAGCGCCCTAACCCCGGGTTTTTTGGAGCATCCGGCGGTGACGCCACCGCTGCTGTTCCGCGAGGTCTGGCAGCAGCCGCCCCATTCAGGTCCGCTAAATGACGAGAATCGCCGCATCACGCAGCAGGCCGTGACCAACCCGGACTTGGAACTGCGGCTTTACGGCATGGACGCACGCAACATACAAGCTACCGAGCACAACGGCATCCCCGACGTCTGGAACGGCTTCACGACCTCGCCCGTGGCACTGACGCTGAGGTACAAGAGCGCCTACCTCGATCTGACGGGCCTGACGAGGATGCGCTGGAGAACACGCACGGAGAATCTGCACGTGCTGCATCCGGTCGTGAAGCTCGCCGACGGCAAGTTGCTCGTCGGCAGCCAGACGTTCCAGAGCCCACAGAGGCGGATGGTGGGATCGGACGGTTTCACCGGCGATTTCGTGGTGTCCGAGGTGACGTTCGACGATCAGCGCTGGTTCGAGCTCGATCCGGAGAGGGTCGTTGTAAAGCTGGAAGTCAATAACCCGGACCTGAGCCGCGTGGACGAGATCGGTTACGTCGATCTCATGCCCGGCGGCGGACACGGTACTGCCGGATGCTCCAACGTCTCATGGATCGAGGTGTACGCGACGCCACGCAACCGCTGAGCGGGCGGAATACTTGGCCATCGCGGTACATACCGCCGAAGATGGCATCCGCTCTCAACGATGCCCAAATCGGCTGCCTGGGCCTGAAAAAACGCAGTCCAATATCTTTCGCAAAGTGGAGGCCTAACCGTAGCGGGGCACGCATCAAGTAGTCGGCCCTTGCGAGTCCTTTCTTCATGCGTCACTCGGACATATAGTGAGAACATTTGTATTCGATACTGAGGACTCCGCCACTCATGCAGCGGAGGATCTCCGAAAGCTCATCGAGTCGTGTCACTCCAAATAATCCCACTTCCCATTTTCAACGCCACAACCGACTTAATGCGCTCGCCGAGGCATTGGCAGCCAAACGGCCACCACTACATACAGCCACCCAAGATGCGGTCGATCTGCCGAAGATGGTTCAAGTCGTGTGCCGCTTCCAGGCGGACGAACTCCTCGACCGTTTGCCGCCCGCGTACCTCGTGGACCCCATAGCACTCCACCCACCGTGCGCGCGGGACCGACTCCAACAGTCGCAGGTTGCTCGCGCAGCGCCCGAAAGACCCCTGCCGAAAGGCTCGCATCTTGCTGCGCGTAACCCAAGCGCTCCGCCCATGCCGCCTCATCCCACCAAGTTAAGGCCACGCCCGGATTCGCCAGCATGTTTCGCAATCGCCACCCCATCGCCAGCTCCGCGTCCGCCAAGTGTGCTACGGTCTCGGCAATCGACCACTTTTCAGGTGCAGGGCGCCGGATCAACTCCTCGGGCGCGACATCGCGCAGACGCCGATCGAGCTGCGATGGGGGGGGCTTGTTGGACACCGATGGGCTCCTCATCGCCAAGATAGCTTAGGACTCGAGTTCGGTATGCTTCGAACGTCTCTGCCATTGGTCCTCTCGGTAGACTGCGTTTGCGGCCGAACATCTCGTGGAGCAGACCGAGCCATCCTGGTTCGCAATCATACGGGTGTGATGACGTAACACAAACACCGCGACCTCCCAAGGACTGATCTGCGCGCACGCTGTTTCGGAGATTCCTTTGTCCTTCAAGCGCCTCCCGAGGCGGAGCTCCTACGTGCCTCGGTATCGAGAATTGCCTCCGCCTTTTCGCAGAGCTGCTTCAATAGCGTCACGACGTATTCGACAGGTTCGTCACTCTGAGCAAGCTTTTCCAGGGTGTCGATTGAGTTCCAGTTGGTGTACTTGTCTAGTAATCGCCACCAGCAACAAAAGTTCGTTTCTTTTCTTCCTGTACCGATGCCAGAGTCGAGCGCCTCTCTCAACGTCCTATCGATCGCCGCGCGCCGCGATGGCCCATCCCAACCGCCGGCGTACAGATAGAGTTCGCCGTTGATCGTATCCCTACCAAACCCTAGATACATTGATGCAGGCCAGGAATCCTTGCGGAAATGCAGATACCAACCATTGGGCTCGCCCTCGTCCCCAACGGTGAATTTCCACGCGGGCCCAAAATCCGTTTTGAGCTGACCACGAACATCCTCAAACCTCTTCCTAAACAACTGCAATTTGACGTCCTCATAAGCCGAGCCGATCAAAAGAGCAGCGCCGAGTCGATCTGAATTCTGAAAGGCGGTCTAAAATCACATCCTTGTCACTCATGAGGCCTCCGTCCTGGAACGTGTATTTGACATAATCGACAAACTCCTCCAAGAACCAACGGATCTTCGGAGCCTTGGAAGCATTCTGGCAATCCTCCAACTATTGGCTCAGAGCCGTCGCGTATGGGATGATCCGAAAACGGCCGGCTTTTTCTAGCTCCTGGCGTTCCTGCTCTGGAATGCTTGTTGGGGGCGCCCCTGCCACTTAAGTAGACCAAGCAAAAGTCCTTCCGTCGGCGCTTCTCCATAGACAGGCGATACCTCTTTACCTGGTCCGGTTGGTCACCGGCAAACGGTTTGTTTTCGATGCAAATCAGGTAACCGTCCAAATCGACCGTTATATCCGGGATGCCGCCGCCCGCAGCCCAATAAGATGTGTCTTGGTAGCGCACGGCGGCCCGATCCGATGCTGCCGCGAGTTCTAAGTGATCTATGCACTTGAGGAACCGGTCAAGGAAGACCTTCCCTTGGCCGTGACAACCACGCGGGTTCAACAGATCGCTCAGAATGCGTGAGAGCGTATTCTCGGGAGGACTGAAGAAACCGAAGACTTTGAATTCGAACGCGTGCTGACCGTTCAGGGCCTGATCCTCGTCGCGCCGACGCTTGAGACGTGGTAGCAGAACGTCGAGCAGTTCATCCAAGTGCGTCATAGGGGCCTACGCCACAGCGTAAGGATCGTTTGAGCCCTTTACTATACCTCCAACAGCCCACAAGCAGTGTGGCACGATTCGCACGATTGGGCCTTTCACGCTAACTGTGTTTAGTCCGCCTGTGGGAAGTCGAGCGAGCCGATGCATCCCGCGAAACGCCGGCTGAGCAAGGGCCCGTTATGGGACATTATCGGTAGCTATTTCGTCCATCGTCCGCACGACTCCTTAATCCAGTTATTTCGGAGCTTAATCACCCATCGAGCCTTTCCAACGGTAGCGGGAATGGAAGGATGACTGATGTTAGGCAGATGGTTTTGAGTGACGCTGTCAAACTTCTAACGTGAGGGAAGGTTCAATCCAGCGGTTCCAGGAAAGGACTTTGGCAGCCTACCGAGCATGGCTTGTCAGTCTGGTCGAGGTCGCGTCCCAGCGATCGGCAGATGCCAGCCGCGCAAGATGGCCATGACTCTGAGCCAGAAGCATAGGAGTGCACCCGCGATCATGACGGCAAAAGATGGGTAATGCAGGGCGTGACCCACCACGACCACAATGCCGGCAGCAAGTGCTGCGACAGCATAAAGATCAGCCTTAAGCACTGTAGGAGTCTGGTTGACCAGAATGTCACGTAGCATCCCGCCGCCAACCCCTGTCATCATTCCCATAAGCGCAGCCATCGCTGGATTAAGTCCCGCCGCCAGCGCTTTTTGCGTACCGGTGACGGCGAACAGGGCCAGCCCGGCGCCATCGAACAGCAGCACGGGCCTGCGCCGCACGTCGATGTCGGGATACCAGAAAAACGTAGCCAGGCCAGCCAGGAGAGAGACTCCCAAAAAACGCCAATCGCTGATAGCTGCAGGCGGGACCGAGCCGATAAGCAGGTCGCGGGTAATCCCGCCTGCGTTGCCCGCTGCGAAGGCCAGCACCATCAGGCCGAACAGATCGAGTTTGCTCTTGACACCGGCTGCTGCGCCGCTGAGTGCGAAAACGAACGTACCAAGCAGATCGAGCGCAATCAGAAAGGGGCCGGCCAGGTGCTCTCCGTGAATCAGAATGACATTCACGATGCCAGCCAGGCGTGCGCCGCTACGACCAGCGCTTTCACACCTGTCTCCAAAGTTGGGTGAATCACTGGTGCAAAGCGCGGATTATGGTTGGTCGGAAGCGCGCTAAGCGCGCCATCCTTCTTCGCCTTCTCATATACCTCCGGATCGTCGCCGCCAAAGAACCAGAACACCGCCGGCACGTGCCACTCCGTTCCAAAGCATCCGAAATCCTCGCTCGCCATCGTGGGCTTCGTCTGCTCCACGGAGCCGTCAGGGAAGTTTTGGCGGAACGCGTTAACGACCTTGTCTGTCGCATCGACATCGTTCGTTACCAGTGAATACCGGTCCAGCGGCGTAATCTCCGGCGGCTTCGGCGCACCTGAAGCCGCTGCTTCGGCATTCACAATTCGTTCAATCGCCGCAAGCACATGCTTGCGGACCCCCTCATCAAAGGTACGTACGTTTAACTTAATGATCGCGTCGTCAGGAATGACGTTCTCTTTTGTGCCCGCCTGCAGCACCCCGATCGTCACCACTGCGGAATCCGTCGGACCGACTTCGCGCGACACGATCGTCTGCAGCCTCATTACGGTCGAGGCAGCCATGACAACGGGGTCAATGCTCGCCTCCGGCATCGAGCCATGCGCGCCACGCCCGAACATTCGAATTTGAAGGCTGTCGGCAGACGAGGTCACAACCCCAGTACGCCAATCGACGTGCCCGGATGGCAAGCTCATGACATGCTGGCCAAGGACAACAACGGGTTTTGGAAATCGTTTGAAGAGGCCATCATCAATCATGGCCTGAGCACCCTGTGCCGTTTCCTCCCCCGGTTGAAAAACTGCCATCAGAGTACCCTTCCAGCTATCGCGGCTTTTGGTAAACAGCGAGGAAGCGCCGATCAGGCAAGCTACGTGCATGTCGTGTCCGCATGAGTGGGCCACCGGAACGCTCCTGCCATCAGAGCCTACGGTTGTCACCGAGCTGGCGTAGGGAAGACCCGTGGCTTCCTTGATGGGTAACGCATCCATGTCCGCGCGCAGCATGACGGTTGGGCCGTCTCCGTTGCTCAGTATGCCGACCACCCCCGTTTTACCGACTCCCGTTGTCACTTCAAAGCCGCTGGCCCGGAGATGCTGCGCCGCAATCTCGGCAGTGCGCGTTTCCAGCATCGACAACTCGGGGTGAGCGTGTATGTCTTTGTAGAGTGCCTCCAGTTCCGGAAGCAGCTTGTCGAGATTTACAAGGATCTCTGTCGGCCTTTTTCCCTGCGTATGTGAGACTCCTGTGTGCGGTTCCTGCATTATCCAACAAAGCACATGGAGACCGAAGTATGGAGCGCCTTTCGGTGCGTGTCAGCGGCGTTGAGGTATTTGAGTCCAGCCCATGGGCCGATCCCACAGCAAACGCAACGCGTCGTATCGGCGTCCTGAACATCGTTTTGCTGATATCCGGCATTGAGGCGTTTTCATTGGGAGGCGCTGTTTTTGGCTTCAGCGAATGCCAGGAATGTTATAGTGCGGGGCGCGAGCGTTACTGTACCCGATGGCACCCTAACGCCTCCAATCTGCGGCATTGCATCGTTCGCGCCAAGCTTTAGTTCTGCCCCGTTGAGCTCAACGCTGCTGCTTTGCAGTTCCGGAGCTGACAACGTGTACCTCTCTGCTCCGGTGGCGATTTGAAGAAACTGGGCACCGTTACTTGCGTTGATCGCCAGCAGAGCGACACCTCCGGCAACGCCGCGCAAGGAATGGGCATATAGGTTGAGCCCGGGAGGGGACGCAGCGCCGGCATCGAGAACGGCCGTTCCCATTAATTTCCGCCAAAGAAGAGCCGCCCAGTAGTTGGGGCGGGGGGCGAAGGAATTTTCATCCAACAGGCCATAGTCGCTCGATGCCAGCGTGTTGTGCATCGCGACCCGGACGCCACGTTTGGCCAGACGCCCGAGTTGGTCGAGATACCGAAAGCTGTCCAGAAACGTCGATGCCCATGGATTGCCGCCGCAGGCGGCATCAGCCGTTTCTGTAAGCCAGATCGGCTTGCCCGGCTCAAATTTGTCGCGGAGAGCGGCGTAAAACTCCTCAATCTTGTCGGCGAGTGACAGAAAGTCCTCCGAAAGGGCGGCCTCAGGCGTGGTCTGCGAAGCGGGACCCATGCTTGCGCAGCGTTTCGAGGTTGCGCCGTATGAGTGATAGGAAAAAGCATCAAATGCGGGGCCGGTAGCTTTAAGGAGATCCTCGGACTTGAGCTGGTTTCCCGCAAGACCGATGGGCGCGAGTTCGACTCCCTCGCCGACACCGCCCGGCCCAAGGAGGATCATCTCCGGAACGGATTGCTTCATGAAGGGACGAAAAACGGCGATATCGCGGCCGTACGCGGCAGCATCGTAGCCTTTAGGCGCGCCGCCCATCTCCGCATAAGTGGGCTCATTCATGTATTCGGCGGCGGCGATACTGCCGCCAACAGCTTCGGTGTAGGCTAGCAGCTTTCGCGCCTCTTTGGGCGTCCAAAGACCCTGAGCATCGCGCGTACCGGGGCTGGTGGCGAAAGAGGTGACGAGTTTTGCATCGGCAGCCTTTGAGAAATCGATGACGCCCTTCCATTGCGGGCGGGTCAGCACCCCGCCAAATCCTTTAGGAGGCTCTGCGGGCGCTACATTGTCTGAGTCGTGGAAATAAGTTGTGTTTGCCCAGGTGCCGCTGACGCGCATGTAAGCAGGCGCCAAGCCTGCTGCCAACGCCCGCAATCGGGCGTTCCCAAGGTTGATGGGAGGGCGCTGCTGATATAGGCCCGGGTCCATCCCTGCCGGCACAGCACCATCTGCTTTGGGAGCGGCCTGTTTTTTCAACAGGGCCTCAATATCCTTGTAAGGCTTCCAGAACCTCCCGCCCGTGACTTCAATCATTTCGATATTAAAAGACTGATAGCGCTCGTCAACGCTGGCCATGCGTCGCATGGACACAGGATTGATAGAGACGGCCGGCGGCCCGGCGGGCGCCTTTGAACAACCGCTATTGGCGAGCATGGCTAGGATTAGCGCGAGGAAACATCCTACATTTCTGTTGTTCATCCAGCACTCTCCTTGGCTGTAAAACGCCGTCTCAAGTGATCCAATTCTATGCCATATATAATGACGCCACACTTAGACTGCTGACGCTAGGCGTTGTCGCGGCAGTGCATCCGCAGGTGAAGCGGTCTTCGACAATCGGGGTTGCAAAGCGGCTATCGCTCTAAAGCTCAAAGTCCGCGGACGGCGCGAAGAAGACACCCTCTGGCTGCGGTAGGTTAGATAAAATGACTCGTCGTGTGCTCACCTGATAAGAACAATTATCAGTAGCTATTCCGTCTGGCGATTTCCAGGTGGGGAGCATTGACGCTCCTGATGAAACTTACGAGCGCGGATAATCCGCTCGGCGCTAGTACAGCAGCTGTCGAACCGGCCGGGACGATATTCGGTCGCTTTGTAATCGTCTCCCAATCGGCGGCGCCTCGCTTCCAGAAAACTTAGGTCCCATTCGTTCAAATTCACCGCTGGCTTGCCAGCCGCGGCGTCGGCGAGAGCACGCTTGATTAGCTCCACTTCGGCCGGTGAAAGATCGAACCGTTCGAACCGTGTCGAAATATACAGTCAGACATGCCGACTTACAGTTCCCTATCCGGCCCTGGAGCGTCCGCTCCGTCCTAGTCTCGGACGATCCGCCCAAAGTCGTGCACTACGCCATTTCCAGCGGTTCGGCCGTTTCTCATCAAGTTGACGCCGGACAGCCTAACTGTCGCGGTAGGGACGACCATCGCTGATCGACCCCCTGCGCAGGTCTGTGCGAGCGTTTGACGCACGGCTCTTACCGAGGACGGGTGGGCGACCACGGCACGGCAACGCTGGTTTCCGCGGCACAATGGTATCCTTCGGAGAGTTGGCGCGGAAGTCAGCTTTTCCCCAGTAGTCGCACGTGGATCAGAGGATGTGCTTCTCTAGTCTTTCGTCAAAAGAAATCTGGCTCCGCTCAGCCCTGGCGGCGAGAATGCCCTCCATGGCGGCAGCTTCCGAGTATGTGTTGGAGCCAATCCGCGATAGCGCGGAATTCACGCTTTACCGCGCCCGACAGCACGGGAACCCATCGCCCGTCCTGGTAATAGCTCCTACCGCGGAACAACCGTTGCCTCAGAGTCTGCGACGCCTTGAACACGAATACTCGCTGGCCGCCCAACTTGAGCCCGCGTGGGCGGCTAAGCCTCTGGCGCTCACGCGCCATGAAGGGCGGACAATCCTCGTTCTCGCCGACCCGGGCGGTGAGACTCTCGATCGGGTTCTTGAGCGGGACAGCCAGCAGCCTCTCGATCTGGCGCGTCTTCTAACCCTTGCCATTAACCTGACAACGGCGCTCGGCCATGCCCACCAGCGCGGTCTGATCCACAAAGACGTCAAGCCCGGGAACGTGCTCGTCGCGTTGGAGCCAAGCGGCGACGCCGGCCATGTGTGGCTGACCGGCTTTGGCATCGCGTCCCGACTACCACGCGAGCGTCAAGCGCCGACGCCGCCGGAAATCATTGCCGGCACCCTTGCCTACATGTCCCCGGAACAGACCGGGCGCATGAATCGCTCAATTGATACCCGCAGCGATCTCTATTCTTTGGGCGTGATGTTGTACGAAATGCTTACGGGCGAGCTCCCGTTTGCTGCCGCGGACCCTCTGGAGTGGGTCCACTGCCACATCGCGCGTCAGCCGGTAGCGCCTGCGGATCGCTGCGCGGTTCCGGAGCTGTTATCCGCCATCACCATGAAACTCCTCGCCAAGAATGTAGAGGACCGCTATCAGAGCGCCGCTGGCCTGGAAGCTGATCTTCGGCGATGCCTGACGCAATGGCAGTCGCAGGGACGCATCGATCCATTCCCTCTGGGCGCAGACGACTCGAGGGGCCGATTGCTGATACCCGAGAAGCTGTATGGGAGGGAGCGCGAGGTCGACGCTCTGCTCGCCGCATTCGACCGGGTCGTGGCGCGGGGCGCCGCCGAACTCGTGCTGGTATCCGGGTATTCCGGTGTCGGCAAATCTTCGGTAGTGAATGAGCTGCACAAGGTGCTTGTTCCGCCACGCGGGCTTTTCGCCGCCGGCAAGTTTGACCAGTATAAGCGCGACGTACCCTACGCCACGCTGGCACAGGCATTCCAGATGCTGGTTCGTCAAATCCTGGTCAAGAGCGAAGCCGAGGTAGCCCATTGGCGGCACGCGCTTCTCGACGCCTTGGGGCCCAATGGCCAACTTGTGGTCAACCTCATACCCGAGCTCGAGTTCGTCATCGGGAAACAACCACCCGTGTCGGAACTACCGCCGCAAGAAGCGCGGGCCCGGTTTCAGTTGGTGTTCCGTCGGTTCCTCGGCGCCTTCGCCCGCCCGGAGCATCCGCTGGCGTTGTTCCTCGACGATCTCCAATGGCTGGACACCGCGACTCTGGAACTGCTGGAGCGCCTGATTACCGATCCGGACTTGCGGCACGTGCTGCTGATCGGAGCCTACCGTGACAACGAAGTCAGTTCGTCTCATCCGCTGATGCGGACGCTGGCCGCGATCCGCGAAGCGAGAGCGCGGCCGCAGGAAATCGTGCTGGCGCCTCTCGGGCTCGATGACGTGGAGCGGCTCATCGCCGACGCCATGCACTGCGCGCTGAACTCCGCCGGCCCTCTGGCACTGTTGGTCCACGAGAAGACGGGCGGCAATCCGTTCTTCGCCATCCAGTTCATCACAGAGTTGGAGGAGGAACGCTTGCTGAGGTTCGGTCGGGTTGCGGCGGCCTGGAGCTGGGACCTCGATCGGATTCGCGGCAAACGCTACTCCTGCAACGTGGTCGACCTGATGATCGGAAAGCTGCGCCGATTACCAGATGGGACGCAGGAGTCCTTGAAACAACTCGCCTGCTTGGGAAACAGCGCTGAGTTCGAACTGCTGCGAACGGTGTATGAGGATTCAAAAGAAGAAATGCACGATCGGCTTTGGGAAGCAGTTCGCGCAGGCCTCATTTTTCGCGCCGAGAATTCCTATCGCTTCCTTCATGACCGGGTCCAGGAGGCAGCCTACTGTCTGATTCCGGAGCAACAGCGCGCTCACACCCATTTGCGCATCGGCAGAATTCTCATGGAGAGCATCCCGCAAGAGCGGCTGGAAGAAGCGATATTCGACATCGTCAATCAACTCAACCGCGGCTTACACCTCATCGCCGATGCCGGTGAGCGCGAGCGAGCAGCTCGCCTGAATCTGATCGCGGGCAAACGGGCGAAGGCATCAACAGCTTACGACTCGGCGCTGAAATACCTTCATGCCGGCCGCTTGCTGTTAAGCGAGGAGGCTTGGGAGTGTAACTATGACCTTATCTTCTCGATGGAGTCTCTTCTAGCCGAGTGCGAACTGCTTACTGCCGAGATGTCCGCAGCCGAAGGCCGCCTGACCATGTTGGCGCAGCGTGCCAGGAGCCGCCACGATTTTGCGGTTGTGACCCGATTGCAGGTCACACTTTATACGACCTTGGATCGGAGCGACCGTGCCATCGAAGTGTTTCTCGATTACCTTCGCCGCAGCGGCACGGATTGGCCGCCGCATCCGTCGCGTGAGGACGTCATGCGGGAATACAACCGGATCTGGTCGCTGCTTGGCAACCGCCAGATCGAGGACCTTGTAGACTTACCGCTGACGGACGATCCCGATGTCCTCGACATGCTCGATGTGTTCACCGAAATCGTCCATCCGGCCATTTTCTTCGATGAGAACCTATCCACGCTGGTGGTTTGCCGCATGGCGAGTCTTTGCCTGGAGCACGGTAACTGCGATGCGTCGTGCTTCAGCTATGTCTGGTTTGGGATGTTCGCTGGGCCGCGCTTCAACAATTACAAGGATGGATTCCGATTTGGCCAACTGGGCTACGATCTCGTCGCAAAGCGCAACCTGACTCGCTATGAGGCGAGAACCTATACTTCATTTGGCACGCTAACGCCTTGGGCGAAGCACGCCGCGCAGGGACGTGAACTGATCCGGCGTGCGTTCGATGTCGCCTATCGCACAGGGGACCTTACATTCTCCGCCTATAGCTGGCATTCGTTGATCGCCAATTATTTGCTCGTGGGCGACCCTCTTTCGGAGGTGCAATCGGAGGCGGAGAAGGGCCTCAATTTCGTCGAGAAAGCCGGCTTCGGACTGGTGACCGAGAATTGTAGGGCGAATTTGGGTCTCATACGTACACTGCGCGGCCTGACTTCGACCTTTGGATGCTTCGACACCCACGACTACAGCGAAGCCGATACCGAACATCGTTTCGCCAGTAATCCAGTGCTTTCCCTATCAGAGTTTTTCTATTGGACTCGAAAGTTGCAGGCCAGATTTTTCGCTGGAGACTACGCCTCCGCCGTCGATGCGTCCCGTAAAGCCCATCAGTTGCTTTGGACGGCGGCATCGCAGGTGGAGACGGGCGATTTTCGCTTCTATGCCGCCCTGGCGCATGCTGCTGCCTGGAACTCAGCTTCTTCCGAAGAGAGACCGCAGCATTTTGCCGCTCTTGGCGACCATCAGCGGCTGCTCCAGACATGGGCCCTCCATTGCCCCGTGAATTTCGAAGCCAAAACCACCCTCGTCAGCGCGGAAATCGCGCGCATTGAAGGCCGCACGCTCGACGCTGAACATTTCTACGAAGCCGCGATCCGTTCGGCACACGACAACGGGTTCGCGCATTGCGGGGCGGTCTCCAACGAATGTGCGGCGCAGTTTTATTCCGCACGAGGTCTTACGAAGATTGCGCACGTCTATTTGCAAGATGCCCGGGACTGCTATCTGCGCTGGGGCGCGGACGCGAAGGCCCGCCAGATCGAGGAACGGTATCCAAACATCAAGGCAGAGAAAACTTCTTCCAATAGGGGTACCATTCTCGCCTCCGTCGAGCAACTTGACCTGGCGACGGTCATCCGCGTATCGGAGGCAGTATCGGTTGAGATCGAGCAGGAAAAGCTGCTCGATAGCCTCATGCGCACGGCCATTGAACACGCCGGAGCCGAGCGGGGTATGCTCATCCTCTTTCGCGGCGGCGAGCCTCGGATCGAAGCCGAGGCTTGCACTCGCCCGGGCAAGGTCGAGGTTGTCGTACAACCGACAACGGTCGAGCCGTATCATCTCCCCCATTCCGTGCTGCATTATGTGATCCGGACACAGGAGGGCGTGCTCCTCGACGATGCCTTGGACGATAGCGTGTATTCAAAGGACGAATATGTGCGGCAGAAGCGCGCCAAGTCCATTCTCTGCCTGCCAGTCGTCAAGCAGGCGAAGCTGATCGGCGCGCTGTATTTGGAGAACAATCTGACTGCGTGCGCCTTCACTCCGGGCCGGGTTACCGTGCTGCAGTTGCTGGCTTCGCAAGCGGCAATCTCGCTGGAGAACGCCACCCTCTATTCCGATCTGCAACTCCAGGCTGGGCTGCTACAGCGCCTTCCTGTATCCGCCTGGACGCTCACGCCTGATGGGACGCCGGATTTCGTGAATCAAGTTTGGCTCGAATTCTCCGGTCAGACTCTCGATTTCGTCCGGTCGCGTCCCGAGGCCTGGATGACCGCGGTCCACCCTGAGGATCGCGACTCAGCATCGAAGGCCTTTTGGGACGGAGTGCGCTCGGGACAGGGCTTTGCGTTCGAAACCCGATCTCTCCGCGCTCAGGACGAGACCTATCGCTGGCATCTCAATCAAACCGTGGTCTTGCGCGATAGAGAAGGAAAGGTCCTTAGGTTCGTGGGTACGACCACCGACATCGACGACCAGAAGCGTGCCGAAGAGAAGATCCGCCAAAGCGAAAAGGAAGCCAGGCAACTTCTCGACCTGTCGCCGATGCACATCGGGGAATTGGGACCCGACGGGGCACGCCTCTACACCAATCGGGCGTCGCTGGATTATTACGGGATCACTTTGGAGCAATGGCAGGACGCTGATTTGCGACAGGTGTTGCATCCGCAGGACGCCGAATTCGTGACGCAGGACCTCCCTCGAAAACTCCAAAGTGGATTGCCATTTGAGTACGAAGTGCGGCTCAGGAGAAAGGACGGACAGTATCGCTGGTTCCACTATCGATTGAGCCCGGTGTCGGACGAACAGGGGCGCATCACCCGGTGGTACGGCGCCGGGACCGATATCGACGATCGCAAGCTGGCCGAGCAGCGGCTCCAGCAAGAGAACGTGGCGCTGCGTGAAGAAATCGACAGGGCATCGATGTTCGAGGAAATCGTCGGAAATTCCCGCATCCTGCGAAACCTGCTTTCCCGGGTATCCAAGGTCGCTCCCACCGACTCCAGCGTTCTGATCACCGGCGAGACCGGAACGGGCAAGGAACTGATTGCCCGTGCGATTCACAAGCGGTCCCGGCGCTCTTCGGGCGCCTTTGTGAGCGTGAACTGTGCAGCCATACCCCGCGACTTGATCGCTTCAGAATTGTTCGGTCATGAGAAGGGTGCATTTACCGGGGCAGTTCAACGACGTCTAGGCCGCTTTGAATTGGCCGAAGGCGGCACCGTCTTCCTCGATGAAGTCGGTGAACTTCCTGCCGAGACGCAGGTCGCGCTCTTGCGCGTTCTCCAGGAACACGAATTTGAGCGGCTCGGGGGAACCGGATCGATCCGAACTAATGTTCGCGTCATTGCCGCCACGAACCGCGACTTGGAGGCGGCCATCGCCGCGGGCACATTCCGCAGCGACCTGTTTTACCGGCTCAACGTCTTTCCGATTGAGGTTCCTTCCCTGCGGGAACGAAGGGAAGATATCCCACTGCTGGTCGAGTACTTCATCGATCGGTACGCAAGGAAAGCCGGGAAGCGTTTTCAGGCGGTCAGCAAAAAGAGCCTGGATTTACTTCAGTCGTACCTTTGGCCCGGGAACATTCGCGAACTGCAGAATGTGATCGAGCGCTCCGTCATTGTATGCGAAACGGAGATCTTCTCCGTGGATGAGAGCTGGCTTTCGCGTCAGCCCCGTGCATCTGGACCTAAGAGCCAGCTTGAGCTTTCCCAAAGGCTTGCTGCCCAGGAGAAGGAGATGATTGAGGCCGTCTTGCGTGAAGTGCGTGGGCGAGTGGACGGACCATCCGGTGCCGCGGCCAAGCTGGGTATGCCTCGGACCACCCTGGAATCAAAAATCAAATCCCTGAAGATCGACAAGAAGCGCTTCAAGACGGCTGCAGATCCCTCATAAGAAGGGCCCTCCGATCACTCTTTCGGGGGATCGCAAGAAAGTGGTTTGTACTGAACTTCGTCAATGGCGATGCGGTCGTCTTTTTAACCCCCCCCCTAAGTCTCTTACGATAAACGGTTTACGATTGGCGCCCGGCTTGCCTTTCTGCTGATCGGAAATCGTCGATCTGGGCCACCGTGAGAGACAAGGGATCTGAGCCAAACCATGTTGAAAATTCGCAGGTCGGCGAACGGGCAGGTGATCTTTACCTTGAGCGGCCGAATAGACAGGGAAGACATCCCCGAATTGGAGAAATTGATTCGGTCGGAAGAGAGCGGATCCCGTATCGTGTTCGACCTCACGGATGTCACGCTAGTGGACCACGATGCGATCGCTTTTCTGGACCGGTGTGAAGGGGATCTCGTCACGCTGATGAATTGCCCCGCATACATCCGAAAGTGGATTACCCAGCAACGAAGCGGAAGTTAGCGGCGGATGATTCGAGCAAAGAAATGGCAATTTCGTTAAGGAGAACTACTATGGTTATTGCAGGGTTGATTGGTTCCAGTGCAAAATTCCGGGCGGTGCTCGACGAAATCGAGAGGGTTGCGCCCACGGACTGCAACGTGCTGGTTCAAGGTGAAACGGGCACCGGCAAGGAGATGATCGCACAGGCGATTCATGGGGCTAGCCCTCGCCGTAACCAACGTTTTGTGGCTCTTAACTGCGCGGCGATTCCAAGCGCGTTGTTAGAAAGCGAATTGTTCGGCCACGAAAGAGGCGCGTTCACGGGCGCGTGCACACAAACCAAGGGGCGATTTCAGATGGCTGATGGGGGCACGCTCTTTCTGGACGAGATAAGCGACATGCCGTTGGAAGTTCAGCCCAAGCTCTTACGCGTCCTGCAAGAGCGCGAGTTCGAGCGTTTGGGTAGCACCCAGACCGTCCGGGTCAACGTGCGAGTGGTGGCGGCGACAAACCAGGATCTCGGACAACTCGTGACCAAGAAGCTGTTTCGGGCAGACTTGTTCTACCGGTTGAACGTAATTCCCATCTGCCTGCCTCCGTTGCGTGAGCGTGTTCAGGACATCCTGCCGCTGACCGAGTTCTTCGTAGCAAAATTTGCTGCCCGCCTCAATAAGACCATCGACTTGATTCCCGATGAAGTGGTGGAGGTCCTGAAAGCGCACGACTGGCCAGGTAACATTCGCGAACTACAGAATTTCATCGAGCGCGCGATGCTCTTTTCGCCTGGGTCGGTGCTGCGTCTGCCGCTGGACTTGAAGCCGACGGTGAAGCAAAGCTCGGAGAGCGCTTCGCGCACGCTTGCCGACGCCGATCGGGATCATATCCTGGAAACATTGGAGGAAGCCAACTGGCTGATCGGAGGACAGAAAGGAGCGGCCAATCGGCTTGGACTGCCGCGTACGACGCTGATCTATAAGATGCGAAAGCTTGGCATTGAGGCACGCCGATCCCCGAGGGCGCGGGCCATTCGGCAGTATGAACAGTGCCGTGCCGCCGCGAGCTGTTGAGGAGACGCCGCGTATCCTGGCGTGTTGCTGGGGGCCAGCTACTAACGTGCGCATCATGATCGACTCTTGTGAGCTCGGGCGCTCTGGGCGGAAGACGCGCCACACGGAGAAAGCCGATGCTGAGCACGCAGAACGGGATCAGGAACGAGAAACGCGCTTGCGACAGCCCATGGTTCTCAACAGACGCAGCGGGGAGAGTGATCGGGCCCGATCGCATCGCTATGCTGCAAGACTAGGCTTTGACGGTCTGGAGGACCCGCACCACAGTTCCAACCCCAATGCCCATCTGGTCAGCGACTCGACACGAGAATCATAATGCTTAGCCGCTACGCATGTCAACAGATTTGGCTTGACGCTTGCAATTCACCAGCCGAGGGCTATTTTGAAGGAGAAGAGGCTGTTTGAGTAGCGAAAATCATTAAATGGCAGGTGTGTCAATCGCGGATTGTCTCAGTGGAGGGGTTCACCCCAGTTAGCTGTCTCAGAACTGTGTCAAAACCCCATCTAATTCAGCTTTTGGGAGTTGCTCTTTGAGCGAAAGCAGCTTCCTCAAATGGTTGATAACATACACATCCGTATGGAGCTCATAAAGTCTTTGGAGCCGCTGATCGTACTTCGTAATCAGCAGGTCGCCGGTTCGATCCCGGCGGGTGGCTCCAACAAAATAAAAGACTTATCTGGAAGCTCAAGAAAAACGGGTGGTGCCACGGGAGGTACTTATTGGTACTCGGGTGTACGCCCGGTGTCACGGTCGCGTTCAAGTAACTATGGCGACGCCTGAAATCGATATCGGCTCCAACATCGAAAATTGAGCTCCTGCAACTTTTGCAATACACAGCGTCACAGCCACAGGCGAAGTGATCGGGTTGACGGCGGGCGGCACAGCATCTTAGACGTTAAAACGATAGGGTGATGGAACGGCCCTTGTCTTGTCCTCAGCAAAGAGCGCCCAGCAGTCGAGTAGCGCCTTGGCGTTGAACGTTACTTTCGGATTACCAACAGCCCTGGCGGTAGGTGGACAGAAGGGCGTTATCGGTCCTAATCCCTACGTATCGAGCATGTCCCACTCGTCGCCAAGAACCCACCGAAGTGCAGAGAGCTTGCCGTTGACCATCCCCCATCCGAAGTCATCCCACGGGCCGAGGTTTTTTTTGCCGATGCGGCGCTCGACCTTTCGGGCTGCTTCGAGGGCACCTTTCCAAACCGAGCGTAAAATCGTTTGCTCGCGACGTGGATACGTTTCGTGATCGACCAATTTGACCCGACCCTCCTCAATGCCAATCCTGGTGTTCCAGTCCCTGTTGTACCAGACCTGGTTGAAGAGAAGGTCCTCCGCTTCCAGGATCTCGCGGAACCCACGCGGTTCTTGGCTCCAGGAATTCTCCAGCATAATACTGGTGACGATCGACGGCTCGACACGCCGAATTGCCTCGGCCACATTTATGAAATAAAGCGATTTGATGCGCGAGAAGAATGGCGCAAAATCGGGGTGGGGCAATTTTTGATTGCCGTTCTCAACGCTGAACTCAGACTTGTTGTGTGACACGAAGGCGAACCGATTCCCTCGGGCGGCTTTGCTGCGCACACATTCTCCATAAGTCTCTATTGCTATTGCGTCCGCCATCGCGTTCTTGCCTCGATGGAATGGTGCGCGTTTAGCAATCGCTCGGTCTGCTGCTCGGAGCTTCACACCTTCGCTGGCACTGACGATCTGACCGGCCTTGAGCAGTTTGTCAATCCGATCCAAGGTCTTTGCCGCGTTCCCGCCGAGGATCGGGATCTTATGATCAACGTCGTCGAGATGCGAAAGCACTAGCTGCATTCGCTTTTTGTCCCCACCAACCTTGCTGATTGCTTCTTTAACGAGTCGAAAATGAGCGGATAAACTCTTCGCGCTTTCTCGGGCAATGCGGTCGCGGTTGCGCTCGAACTCCTCGATTACGACCATGGGAACGATGAGGCCGAGCAAGCCTCGGCGAACAAGTTCTTCGACGACAGTTACAATCGGTTCCTGCTTCGGATCTTTGGCAATATCGAGCCACACGCACGTGTCGACCAGGAATCTGAACATCGGTGCCACCTAAAGTAGCAGGATTTAGTGGTCGCTAGCGTCGTAGTCAACTATTCAGGTGGATGTTGTCGGGAAAAGTTCCAGCTCGCGATTACGAACGATAAGTCGTTTGTGTCCGCCAATTCTGGCTGGATGCGGGCGCACCGGGACTTACGCGCTTCGGCTTCTCCCGATCCTTACGTATGGAGTCGGCGCGATGCGATCCCGTTGTGCACCACCTGATCGAGAACCGGCCCCCATCCCGGCCGACTGCGGGCTCGTTTTTCTGGTCAATGCGAGCAGCTTCCGCGCAAGTCTGCAACAGCACTGCTGCAAGCTGATGCTGAGCCGAAGCGCCACCTCTCTCCAGCTCC
Organism: Bryobacterales bacterium; assembly: GCA_963735145.1. GTDB lineage: Bacteria > Acidobacteriota > Terriglobia > Bryobacterales > Bryobacteraceae > Palsa-89. Next base: position 1,663,094 of record CAVTJS010000005.1, read on the forward strand.
AAAGCGGCGCTGAAAGCTAAGTGTACGCTGTGCAGCACGCTTCTAGAAAGAAGAAAAAATAAGAGAGATATATGTTTATAGGTTTTCACTATCTCCATGGCGGGTGAGCGTGAACTGCTAGTGCCGCACCGGGGACGTTTGGCTTACACCGAGTCCCGCAGTAGGTCGCTCACAGGGTACACTTGGCTTTCAGCGACACCAGAAAGTCGCCGGGCTTGAAGCGAGGTTACGTTCGCACTGACCATCCGTCGAAGCCGAACGCCGTTGCGAAGGGATTCCGAACGGTATGCCGCGATGTCCTGAGGAAGGATGCCGAAAACGAAAAAGGGCATAGGGTGACCCGGGGCGGTTCAGTGCTCCCACTCCAGTTGAATGGACGTGATCAATGCTCCGTTAGGTCATCAGGGACTTCTTTCCATATATAGAACGGATCACAGTAGAAGGTCTGCCCTCACAACGATGCCTACCTGAAATTGTCCGCATCGAAGGTGATCGGCGTGGGCAGGCCATTGCGCGCAGCACCGATTTCGATTTGCACCGACGTTGCGTCGCTCGGAGGCGTGTACTGAAACACGAAGGTTTGGAATCCCTGTGTGCCGTTCTCTTGGAAGTAGGAGAAGACAGTCGAAGGCATAGACGCAGGCTGGCCGCTCGCGTTCAGGTAGTGGATTGTTACGAAAACCTGGGGCCGCGTGGTCCCACTGCCGGAGGGATTAGGATCCCCACTCCACGCAAAGCGCAGGTTAGCCGTCGTCGTGTAGCTCGTGCCCGGCGTAACCGCGATCTGGTCGCTCGTGGCGCTAATAGCCGCAGTATTGTCGCTGGCCGTAAGACGCAGGCAATAACTGCCGCGCGAAGGCACCTGCGGCTGGCCGCTCTCCTGCGGAAGATAGTAGGCGGCAGCCGAACTGTTGCCTGTGACCGCCCAATGGGTGGGAACCCCATTTGTATCCAAGTCGTCTTCGAAGGAACCATTCGGAATCGCGGTGAGATGGAACCCAGCCCAATCGAGTATTTCCTTTTGAACGGGATTGTAGTTGAAATTGACGCCTCGTATCTTGACGGGATTGGCCAGCGTTGGGTCGGAATCCTCGGAGTCCATGAAACTCACCCAGCGCCAGAAGGAGCCACCTTCGATCTGATATTTTTCAAGAAGGGTATCAAGGCTTTCCATCGCCCACTCGGTTTTCCACGCTGGGCTGACGGGCGTGTTGTCCCCCATCTCGGTCGCAACAACCCGCGCTCCTGTTCCGGTTCCGATAACGCCGTAAATCGTTTGCAGAGTTTGTTCCGCCCAAGGATGGGGAGCGAGATCTGTGCAGGGAAGGTTCATGACGTTTGTACACTTTGTGTGTTCATAAAGAGAAAGCGCGTAGGTTCTCTGATTGTTTGGAATTCCAATCCCGTCGAAAATGCTTTTCAGCGTAATCAGCGGATTCCACAGGTGATCGTCGGTGGCGAAGGAATTGGGGGGCATGCTGTCAACGAAGAATGCTCCGACAATCGCCTCCGCTGAAAGTCGCTGCACCGGAATACCGAGACTCTGCGCATATTAGACTGCCCACTGAACATATTGCCCTTGTACGGAAGCCGGACCCATCCAAAGAGGTGGCTCCGCCGGAGTTCCGCAGCTGCCGTCATCTTCGATGGTCTTGTCACCGTCAAACATCACGGTATCCAGAGCGGGATGGGTCCCAATGACACCGAGAATCGCTCCGAGCCAAACCTGAGAGTTGGTTAGGTCCTGCATATGCGTGTTCGCCAGATGCACCCGGACCCGCATTCCTTTGCTCTGCACTTGGTCGAAGAAAGACTTCAAGTTGGTCAATTCTGTTGCCGTCGGCTGAGGCCAGTTTAGCCCTAGTACAGTGCCGATTGGACATTCGGGCGGAACAAAAGGCAGCATATTTGTGGGGTCGTCGGCTGAGCGAAATTCGTATGTAATCGTATTAAGTCCCATCTCCTTTTGCTTGTCTAGTTGTAGCGACAGTTCCTCAGATACAGTGCTGCCCACGATCGGATCGAATTGCGTGAACATCTGGATTGCTTGGCCCGGCCAATACTGCGAGGGCCAGCCGCGCTCCTCGAATTGCGACCAGAGCCCGGGCGCTCTCGATCGGAATCGGCCTCGCGGCGACACAGCCGCCATCGGGGGGTTCACGGCGACGATGGCAGTACCGGCGGTTAAGGAGTCCGCCTCGCTGGTCGCGGCGATAAAAATCGCGTTAGGGCTCGCGATTGTAGCCGGGGCTGTGTAAAGGCCCGTCTGCGAAATAGTCCCGACGGCTGCGCTGCCGCCCTGGACGCCATTCACGGTCCAAGTCAGCGATGAATTATCCGTCCCCGACACGGCCGCTGTGAATTGCTGAGTTGCACCTGGGCCTAGCGACGCGGACACAGGAGATACGAACACCTGAATGCCGGAAGGCGCTCCCGACTGCACCGAGGTCGTAATCGTGTTGGAAATCGCGCCGCCAATGCTAAGCACGATCGTGATGTCGTCTCCGTTCGCAGTCCCGCCGGGAACCTGCGCGTTTACCTGATATAGGCCGGTAAAACCTGGCGTTAGGCCCGAGAAACTTACGTTGGCCACAGCGCCGCCGATCGTCAGCACTGGACTCTGGAGTGTGTAGGAAAGCGGCGTAGTCGAAGAGGCAGTACCATCGCCCGGAGAATTGGTCACGGGACCAAGCCCTAGGCCGTAAATTGTGAGGTATTCTCCTGGTGTCGCAGGCTGCGATGCTGTAACAGGACTTCCATCGAGGGCGTGAGTAACCAGCAAGAGCCCAGGAGCGTTTGCCGCGAGTGCCACGGTAGCAAGATTCGAGGGGAGGCCATTCACAATTACCTGCACGGTCAGGTAAGATGCACCACTGGCCTCCCATGGCACCTGCGCGTTGATCTGGCTGGAGTCCACGTAGTACAGCGTAGCAATCAGGCTGTTGATCAGAACCTGTGTGGCATTGATGCTGGTGGGGAGCGGTGTACTGGTGGCTGAAACTCCGCCTGCATGCGTCCCTGATGACGAATTGAAATTCGAGCCGTATATGGAGATGATCGAACCTGGGGCGACCGGAGCCGGAGGAAGGGGTGCTCCTGCGTTGTTCACAATGCCGTTGGTGCTGATCCGAGGCACTGATTGAGCGTGAGCCAGAGGGAGAATGACCAACGCCCCAAACGTTCGGACACGGAATAGGAATCGCGTGAGAGTCCGTGCAGCATCAACCACTCTTCTATCCTCCTTGGGAGGCGATTTTATCCAAACTATATCGGCAACGGCAACCTTGATTGGCGCACTGTCGGCGCAAAGTGATAATGTCCTATTTGCGCAAAGTAGAAATGTCCTATTGACGACCTCCAGGCTGGGGAGGTGGCAGAAGGACAACTATTGATGACGCAGGCCGAGCGGGACCGGCTGGTGGCCTTGAAAAAGGCCAAGAAGAAACTGATTACCCAGAAGCAGGCGGCCGAGGAGCTGGGGATTACGGAAAGGCACGTGAGGCGTCTCCTGCGAGCTCTAAAACGCCGTGGGGATAAAGCTGTGGTGCATGCGTTACGAGGGCTGCCATCCAATCGCAAGATGGATGCCGACCTGGAGCGGGAGGCAGTGACAATCCTGTCGCGTGCGGTGTACCGGGGATTTGGCCCGACGCTGGCGTCGGAATACTTGGCTAAGAAACACAACATCGCGGTGAGCCGGGAGACGGTACGGCAGTGGATGATTCAAGCCAAGCTGTGGCGAGCGCGCAAGCAGCGGATCGAGAAGATCCATGCATGGCGTCCGCGACGCAGCCGCTGGGGCGAGTTGGTGCAGTGGGACACCAGCGACCACGACTGGTTGGAAGGGCGCGGAGCACAGATCTTGCTGATCAACATGATTGACGATGCGACCGGGCGGTGGTTCGCTCGCTTTGTGGGCAGCGACTCAACGGCGGAAAACATGAGCCTGCTGGAGAGCTACCTGAAAAAGCACGGGCGGCCGCTCGCATTTTACACCGACAAGGCGAGCCTCTTTCAGACGGCGGAGAAACGCAGGCGGGATGAGCCCGGAGTGGAGCAGGATAGGGTGGAAATGCCGCCGACGCAGATCGGTCGGGCGTTGCGGGAGTTGGCAATCACCTGGATAGCAGCGCACAGCCCGCAGGCCAAAGGGAGGGTAGAGCGCGGGTTTGCTACCGCTCAGGACCGGCTGGTGAAGGGGATGCGCGTCGCGGGAGTGACGACTTTGGAACAAGCCAACCACTACCTGGAAACCGAGTTTCTGCCCTGGGTCAACGCCACTCTGGCGGTGACGCCGGCCAGTGCCGACGATGCTCACCGGCCGCTGGAAAAGCAGCCTGATTTGGCGGCGATTCTCAGCCACGTGGAAAGCCGGCGGGTGAACAATGATTACACCATTCAGTTGGATGCGAAGATTTACCAGATCGCCCGCCAGGACATCCGCACTGGACTGCGAGGCGCAGTGCTGCGGGTCGAGAAGCGCCGAGACGGTTCTGTGGCGGTTCGATTCGGCGATCGCTACTTGCGTGTTTCTATCTGCGAGCAGCGTCCCAAGCTTCCAGCACCGAAGGCGCCCAGCCCAGCGCGGCGTACGGGGAAACCTCGCCCAGCCAGTGCATGGTGTAAGAACTTCGATCTGAAAAAGTCACCCAAGATCTGGCAGGCCTCGGAAGGTTCCGCCAAGCCGGAGTCGCTCTGAAAACCCGCCACAACGCAAAAGGAAAGCCGGGCAAGCCCAGCCCGGCAGCTTCGCGCTTTCTCTATTCAAGGCCTCCGCTCCGAGACTCCACCCAAGTAATGAGAATGTCAAAGTCAAAAGCAAAACCCTCGGAGGGTACCCCGCAGGGCCCGGTTGACCGAGGGTTTGCCGCCGATTACTTCGGAGCCAGCCCCGTCGCATCGGCCTTGAATCTTCCCCAGGAGCGCGACTCCCCGGAGAATCGAAGTCAGACTATCACGCACCCTCCGCCAACACGGTCAAAACCGGACATTTCTACTTTGCAGGGAATAGGACATTTCTACTTTGCGTTGACACCTTGATTGGCGCACGGCAGCTTTGAATTCGTCTCCGGGGTGCTTTCTCCATGCCGGGCCGGACTGGAGTTACGGCTGAGCTCCGAAATCACTCTGAAGTTTATCCAGAACGTCATCGGTGGCCGCGAGAGCCGCACGAATGTTCGCTGCGAACTCATTCTCGCGGCATGTATGCTCCACGCCCAGCCGCAGAGCGCTTACAAAAGAAGGCGAAAAAGAAGGCGCTGAAGGCTATCGAAAAGGCCGTCAGAAAAGCCGTACACAAAGGCGTCACTGCGGGGTAGTCGATAGCGCCGTCGAGAAGGCGATTGCGAGGGGCGCGAAGTCCAAGGAGACTAGTAAGCCCGTGAAAAAGCCCAAGGCGGCCAAGAAACCCACGGAATAGTCGGTTGTAGCGGCCTGATCATGCGAATCCCTGTCTTGAACTAAGGTCCGACCCTTATGGTTTCGCCGAGGAACCTTACAATATAGTGAGGAAGCATGAAGATAATCCTGTGTTCCGCCCTGTTGGTTGCCGGAGGAGTTTATGCGGCCGATGCTCCTCCCATGAAAGAAGGCCTCTGGTCGATTCACACGGTAAGTGTCGACCAGCCGGGAAACAAGAAAACCGAAGGAATGCGATCCATCTGCCGCAATCACGCTTACGATGAGCGCGTCCGGGCGATGGCGGCGCAGCATGCCGCGAAGACTTGCAAGACGATAAGCGAGAATTCCGTGGGCGGAACGACGACGACCGAAACCCAATGCTCTGTGGGAGGTTCCGTCGTCAGGACAAAGGCGACAGTCACCTTCAGCGGCGATACCGCCCATTCGGAAACTCACAGCACGTATACTCCGGCGATGTACGGCATGAGCGAAACCACGATGGTCATGGACCAGAAGTATTTGGGAGCCTGTCCGGCCGGCGTCGAGCCTGGTGATTTCATCGGGGCGGATGGCAAAGTCACTCACACCGCGAGACGGTAGGAAGGCCGGCATTACTGAAGTCGGGTATCTCATGGAAGTCCCGCCAGAATCTTCTCGCGCAGCGCATCGGTGTCCAAGGTCGATTCGGTGAGCATGCGCGCGACGTGGGGTATGGACACGACTTACCGTGCAATCAACAGGACGCCCGCACGGGCGTGTGAAACAGAGTGGGATACTGCTGCCTCTACTGGTACGTGCTCTTGACCTGAATGCTGTTGCCGCCCGTAGAATATGGATACTCGACGCCACTCACCGAGAAGGCCGTTTGGGCAAGAGAGTTTTCCACCTGCACGTATCCTGTGCCCGCAGGCATAGCGTTCAAGACGTACGGCGGAACGGTGAAGGTCCCTGCGCTCTGCGGCACGTAACACTGGAACGTGGCGTAAATGCCAGACTTGCCGGTCAGGGACTGGCCGTTGATCTGGATATAGGACGACGGCTGGCCTCCGCTCCAATTGATCTGCAACCCCTGCGAGCGAGTCACCGTTGTCGCGGCACTAGAATTGGTCCACGTCATCAGAGGCGACAGAGTCACGGTGACGCTGAACGGGCCCACCTGGCCTCCGGTCCCGGTGAAAACGAACACCCCTCCGCTCGCCGGGATTGACCCCGTTGGAAGAGCGGCGCCGTCGGGAGTCGTACCGGTCGTGCTCGTTAAAGTGTAAGTACCCTCCGGCCCTTGCATACTGACGGTGCCTGCACTGAGATAAGTGAGAGTGCCGCCGTATTGCGTCGGGCCAAGACCTTGCGTCACCAGGCAACTTCCCAGGGAACCGGGGCCGAGTGCGGTGTAGGCATTGCCATCGACGTTGCTGACAAAAGTTACTGCTGCCGTTTCCGAGTTGGGAAGCTGGTCGATCGACGCGATGCCTACAGTTACCGTCGAAGTCAGCGCCGCGACGAACCGGTTCCCGCTCAGGGTATTGGAGTTATTGTAGATCGGATCATTGCATACGCCGCCTCCAGGATTTATCGGCATCAGCGCGAAGTTCGAGGTCACACCTGACACCACGGTTACCACGGAAACCCTGCAGCCCATGGTGACGTTGGCCGGTATGGTCACATCAATTTGATCCAGACCTGGATATCCTGAGGACCCCGCATAAACGACGGTGGCTTCCAGATCGCCGATATAAACGTGCGTCGAGCTTTGATTTATGGAGTGAGGCGAAGAGGTATAGACTGAATCGCTGTCGGCTGGATCGGCTCCGAGACCCGATCCCCACAATACAACCGTCTCCAGTGGACTGGCGGAATTGGTATAGTCGATCAGCGCGCCGGTCCCGTTATCGGTCGCGGTGATCATGCCGCCGCCGGTTCCCCAATAAGTATCCAATCCCGGGCCCGCCGTTACCACCTGAAATTGAAACGCAGGGCTCGGAGTCCCACTGACGGTCACGGTCACGCTCGCGGTTCCGACGGGCGTGCTCGCCGGAAGCACGGCGGCAAGCTGAGTAGGTAGCGCGTAATAGAGAGCGGGGGTTACCGTGGTTCCCCCTACGGTAACCGAAATGGTGGCGCCGTTGAGATTGGTTGGCAATCCCGGCGCTGCGCTGGATTGCAGGGTCACCGGTCCGGTGGTCGCGTTCGCCAGACCCGTCCCTGCAATAATGAACAGGGTGCTGGGCGCGACGCCCGAGTTCGGGTAACCCGGCTGAGTGTAGCTATAGTTGTTCAGGACTCCGGTGATGGCGGGCGCGGCGCTGGCGCCGGCCGGCAGCAGGAAAGCCCAAAGGGCAACCGTGGAGAGGAGAAGCGTTGCAGGCTTCATCGTGAACCTCCGGTGCGTTGCAATTCATGATTTTCGTACCGCTGCGGGGAATTATACCCCAGCTTGGACGGAAAGCTTGAGTGTCGATACCACATCGTGGGCAGTCACGGCGGCACCTGGATAAACAACGCGAACTCCGACGAGGAACTTGACATGCAGCTCGCCGCGGCCCCGGTCTATAACTTCGCGAAGTATCAGGTCCTGCCGCTGGGGGAGGTGAGCGATCCCGACACCGTCTTACGGAGACTCACGGCTTTGGCGAGCATCCGACGATCAACTGAGTAAGCGGGCAGAAGGGCTGTGATTGACTCTCTCGCCTCCGCACCAGGACCGACAGTCCCGCTGCCAGTCCAGATTCGAAGGATTCCCCCGCGATAACAGGTGGGTTACAGCATGACCAAGCCTCGCCGGATCGCTTGGGAGACGGCCTCGGTTCGGTTGGAGGCGCCGAGCTTCGCGAGGATGGAAGCGATGTGGGTCTTGACGGTGTGCTCAGAGATGGTTAGACGGTGCGCGATCAGCTTGTTGCTGAGCCCCTCCGCCAGCAGATCCAGCACTTCCAACTCGCGTTCGCTCAGCGGTTCGGCAAGCTCCGCGGCGAACGGAGGCGCATCCGGCAGTAGGTCCGAGAGAGACGACGGCGTGGTCACCACCAGTCCGGAGTTTAACGCGTGCACCGCGCCTTCTATCTCCTGCTGAGTCGCATCCAAGGAAATAGCTCCTCGCACACCGGAGCGCAGTGCTGAACTAACGAGGGCCGAGTCCGCGGAATCCAACAACAGGAGCACGGGAATTGGCAAGTCGGCCAGGGCCGCCCAATCGTGGTCGTGTGCGTCTTCGACTTCGATCAGCAACACGTCTCCGAACAGCTCTGATGCTGAAAGATTCGACGGATCGACCCTGCCAGCCAACTCAAGCGATGGGTTCGATCGAATCGCATTTTCCAACCAGCTCGATCGTGACCCCACCAAAACGCGAATCACGCCGCTCTCACTGAGGCAGGAGCCATTTGAACCGCAACGGTCCGAATGTTCTCGCTCGTGCCCCGACGGAATTGCAGCTCGACAATTCCGCCGGGGCAGGTATGGATCGCGATCTCCAGGTCTTCAACCGACCGGAATCGTTTCCCGCCTGCTCCCACCAAAATATCGCCTTGTAAGAGCGAAGCGCGGTCGGCGGGCGAGTGCGGAATCACGTGCAGCAGTATGAGGCCGAATTGCCGCGCCACGCGCCCCACCAGAACTGGCCGGACCACGACTCCCAGCCCGGCCTGCTCTTCGTGTGAAGCCCCCAGGCATCGATTTACGGAGGCGGACGGAATCGCAAACGCAAGTCCGCCGGCAATCATGGTATTGATCCCAACCACCTCGCCGTGAGCGTTTCCGAGCGGTCCGCCGGAATTTCCCGGAGCTAACCGCAACTGACTGACCACCCACGAGCGACTTTCGAACTCATGAAGTGGAACCTGATGAACGACACCGGTGCTGGCGGCGCCAATGAAACCCAACGGATTCCCGACCGCGATCACTAACTCGCCCACTCGCAGCGCGTTCGAATCGCCAGGTGTGGCAGGGGATAGGCCAGATGCTTCCACCTGCAGAACCGCCAGGTCGCGCCGCCGGTCTCTATTCATGATCTTGCCTGGCAAGCGTCGTCCATCCCAAAGCTCCACTTCCACTGCACCAGAATTTCCGGTGCCTCCCACAACGTGCTCATTGGTGACGATCCGTCCATCGCGCGACCAAATCACGCCGGACCCGCCACTATTCGGATGCGCCTTCACTTGGACAGTGGAATGGCGCAGCTTCTCAACGACTTCTCCAAATGCATTGGACACTTTTCTTATCTCCTACGACTCGGCCTCTCTCCGATCCGGACGCCCACATCCTGCACCGCGCCCGCCCGTAGGACTTTGAATTTTACGATCTGTCCGGCCGGCGCGCGTTCCAAAAAATCCGCCAGAGCTTCCGGCTGCCCGAGCGAACTATCATCCGCGGCCACCAGAACATCTCCCAAGATCAATCCGGCAATGGCTGCGGGACCTTCCGGCTCGATTCCAAGCAGCATGATTCCGGCATCCTGCCCGAGCTTTTCCTTTATCGGGGAAGGCAATTCCACCGGCTGAAGAGAAACTCCCAGGAAACCTCGGCTGACGTAGCCTTGCTGGCTCAATTTTCCCGCGATTCGATCAATTGTGGCGCGGGTCACCGCGAACACAGAACTGCGCGATAGTCCTGTTGAGACCAAGCCAATTAGATTCCCACCCGCGTCCAAGACTGCGCCGCCGGAGAGCGTTGGATAGGCGGAGATGTCCAGGCGAACGAACGGATCGATCTTTCCGCCGCGCCAGGTTTTCCATTCCCCGGACACGCCACTGATAATTCCGAAGGACGCGATCGGCCCGGTGTTGGCCGTGCGTCCCACCGCCAGCGCCAGTTGACCAGGCTTCAGCCCGCTCTCGCCCGCGAATTCCAATGAACGAAGACCGCTGGTGTCTGTTTCGAGGACAGCCAGGTCGGTACCGGAGTCGCGTCCCCGCAGGCGAGCCGTGCTCACGCGGCCGTCCGGTAGCAGGAGTTTGATGCTGTCTTCGGCGCGAATACCTTCACTCGAGGTCAAAATCAGATTCTCCCGCCATACGATTCCGCTGGATCCGATGCCGCGCCTGGCGTGCACCGCTACAATGCTTCCGGCGGCGCGCTCCACGGTTCCGGCCAGTTCGTTCGAGAGATTTACAAGATCCGTTGCCATGATGATTCCAGCATGCTCCTTCCGGGCGGCTGCCGGCATCGGCAAAAAGAGTGATTTACGATTCGTGTTTCGGGTGATCAAATTGAACGAAAGCCAGCTCGAACAACTCGAAAGATCACTGGAGCAACGCTACAACCAGCTCGTGCAACTGGGCGCTGGCGCCGTAGTTATCGACCTTGAGGTGACGCCGACCTAGTTCGCGAGCAGGCTTGGAGACACACGTCGGCTGTTTGGTATCAGAGTAGTCTACACGTCTTAAATTTCCGATTTTACGCTTGGTTCTCACGCTTTGCATCTGCAGCGTTCTCGCGCTGCCGCAACAGCAAGCACAGCAAACACCGTCCCCACAACCACCTCAAAGCGTAATCATCAGCTTTCTGGTTCCGGTTGACAGCAATTCCACAAATAATCTTCTGCGGGTAGTGACCCAACAGAGCCAAGCTGGAGTGAAGAAGATCACGATCCTGATATCCTCTGCGGGAGGCGATACGATGAGTGCGTTTGCTGCTTACAACGTGCTCAGAAACATACCGGTGGACATCACGACTTTCAACGCAGGCAACATCGATTCGGCGCCGGGAAGCACCGGTACTCACTTCCAGGACCAGCCACTAGATTTCTGATTCACGGGAACTCCGCGACAATCCCAATACCGATGGACGGCACGTTCATGGATGCGCAACTTCAGCAATTACGCAGCATGAATGCCATGGTAGAAAAGGTAATTGAGCAGATCGCTCCTAAAAGAACGACGGAAATCGAAGCCGCCGTCAAGTCCCAGCGCATTCTTAGCCCCGAAGAAGCAAAAGATTGGGGCATTGTGCAGGATATCCGCGATAGCTTCATGGAACCCGGCGCGTAAAAGCTGGCCATCGAGCAGCCGAACACCAAACCAACCGCACCAGAGTTTACGTCCATAACGCCATCAACCAACTTTTAGCGGACTACCGACGATATTGTCCATCAACGCGCGGGCGTACTCCGGCTACCATGGTTCTGGAGCAAACCGAGCCACTATGACGCCCGCACAAGCTTTTAACCAAGAGCAGCACTCGAAATGGAACGGGATCGACGGTGAATATTGGGCGCGTGAACAAAACCAGCTCGACCAAACACTGGCGCCGGTTACCGGACCGTTGCTCGCCTTTGCTGCTCCACGCGCCGCATCCATCGTGCTTGATATCGGGTGCGGGTGCGGGGCCACAATGATCGAGCTTGCTCGGGCAGTGGGTCCATCCGGGCGTATCGTCGGCGTCGATATCTCTGAACCGATGCTCCTGCGCGCGAAGGACCGATTGCGCGAGTTCGCCAATACCACTTGTCTGCTAGGCGACGCAGCGGAATTGCCGCTTGACCAGATCAACGCCGAATTGATCGTATCTCGTTTCGGAGTGATGTTCTTTGGCGATCCGGTGGCAGCTTTCGCCAACTTGCGCACGGGGCTCACTCCAGGTGGGCGAGTTCGGTTCGCCTGCTGGCGCCCGATCCAGGAAAACCCATGGCTGCAGGTACCACTGCATGCGGTTTACGAACACGCGCCGCGTCTACCCAAACCCGATCCGGAGGAGCCCGGACCGTTCTCATTCGCTGACGTGGACCGAGTCACGCGGAAGCTTACGTCGGCCGGTTTCACTCCGCCATCGTTCACGCCGCTGGATCTTGAATTGGACTTAGCAGCTGGAGGCACCCTTGAGGACGCGGTCCTGCATGCCTCAAGTATGGGCCCTGCCAAACGAGCACTAGCCGACCAACCCGAAGATGTCCGGGCTGCGGCTATCAAATCGATCCGGCGCGCTCTAGCGCCCCACGCCACCGCGAAGGGCGTTCAGTTGCCAGCCGCGATCTGGCTGGTCGCAGCCGATCGCTCCAGCTGATCGTTTCCTGGCGGCGTCGCCTGTGAATCAGGCCCTCACCGATGAACGGGACTTTGGTCCCAGCCAATCGGCCGTCTCGCCGGACGTGAAGTAAAAATAGCCGTCTGCCTTCACCAACCGGCCATCGTGGCCAAGCCGCTTCAACTCCTCGTTGATGGCTTTGAGGGTGAGGCGCATGGGGTCTCCATCAGAAGGAAGGGACGAATCAGACGATTCGCTCCATTAGATTCACCAGTTGTTCGCGACCAAACGCCCCTGTGCGGCCACTAACCCACTCGTAGTAGTGCCAGGTAGTCTGGCTGTCTTCGACACAAAAGAATAACGCCTGAGAGCGCACCTGTGTTCTTTCCAGCATTTCCTGGTTGTAGGCTCGGACCTCACCTTCGAGGATGTAGGGAATCAAGAATTTGTCGGTGGAAAATCGCGCTCGCGTTGACTCGAACGCAAGCTGTATGATCCGCCCGCGTGCGTTGAGCTGGATGAGGTTCGCCCCAGAGTTGCGAAACACTTCTGGATCATAGGTAGATGGCGCTATTTCGAGCACGGGAGGTGTAAGGAATCGATCAACGGAAGCGGCAAAATCAGCGCAAATGGAGTACAGCTGCGAAGCTCCCTGACGGCGAAGTTCCAGCACTTTGCTATCGGTGAGCAGCAAGTGCTGCTCCTTCCTTATGTCGTCGCCGAGTTGCTTGGCGAGTCTTGCAATGCGATTATCGTCGGCCATGACAGGTCGTCTTTCCATTCTAAGGGTCCCGTGGAGGGTCACGATACAGAGCGGCGGGAAACCCGACTGCTACCGGGCGATTCGCGCCGCAAACTGCCGAACGTGTGCACCCGTGGTCGCGCAACCAGAAGGATTTCGGCGCGCGATACCCCAGCATCACGAAGGCACTCGCGAACCTTCCCGCGCCCACGACCGCTCGCCGTGAGGAAGAAGCTGACGGCGGAACGTCTGGAACGCGAGCGGGCCTTGAAGAAGCGCAAGTAATCGCACCGGGCGATAGGCGCTAAGAGCGTCTTGCATTGTTGAGCGGGTCCCCCACCGGGTCCGCCTATTGCGCCATGGTTCTGTAGACCTCCCAAAAAATTCGCGGGAGACACAAGTTGTAATTCGAGATGAAGCAAGCCTCTCAAAAACATCGCGGGAAGGTTGGTTGTGTTTCGCGATGATTGGATCGCAGGGATGCTTGGGAGGGGAATGGGTCGCCAGCATATCGCAACGATTCGCGAAATGGTCTCCGGGTTGCCTCACGCCCAAAGCCGTTTCGAATCCACACCGCTGGCTTGAGCGGTCATGATACCTGTGTGTGTGCGGACTTAGACGCTTCACCGTCGAGTATCGCGGCCAATTGTCGCAGCAGCGCGGCTCCGTCGCCGCGATAAGCGCTCCCATGCTGGCAAGCGAGCATCGATGGACCAAGCCGCGCCAGGCGCTCTAGAATCTGGGATGTGCTTGTGGCGTGAGCGTAGTATTCCATCATCCCGCGCATTCCCTCGCTCGCAGTGAGCACCTCCGATTCGGTCACCGGCGGTAAGGTGGCTCCGGGCTGCGTGAACAGGTCTCCGCAGAGCAGTGTCTGAGTCGTTGGGTCGAACAGAATGCCGCAATCCCAGCCGTGTGGAACGTGCGGCGTGTAGAGCCATTTCAGGGGGCGGCCGATCGAGAGCTCCTCGCCGTCTTTTAGACCGCGCGCCGGGCGGGATGCAAAATCATTGATCGATGTCAGCACGCCGATTTCGGCACCGAATGGGATCGCGTGCGGCGCGGCCGCGAGAAAGTCATTCAGTGCGCCAAATTCATCCCCTTCAAAGTGCGATCCACCGATCCAGCGGAGTTTCTCGACCGGCATGACCTTCCCGAGAGCCTCTAGCGTCAAGGAGAAGATGCTTCGCCATCCGGCATGGAACAATAGGGGCTCTTCGTCCGCGACCAGATAGGAGTTGAAGGTGAATCCGCCGGGGATCACATCCAGTGGCGTCGAGATGCGATAGATTCCGGTCGCGACTTCGTCCACGCGAGTTCCTGCTTGTTGGTTCACTATCATAGCGGTTCTCCTTTTCGCGAAGCGGGCCATCTAAACGGGGATGCCCGAACGATCCCCCATAGGTTGGTGTAGGTCTGGGCGCGGGGAATGTTTGATTTTATCTCACGGGCTGGATTGGGACGTATCACGCACCATCCCGGAAACAACCGTTCCTTTCTCGGGCGCTAACCCTGCCGACCAGTGATTAAAACGGATTCACCGGCCGCGAGCCCGGTCTCGGGAGCGTTCGAATCCCGCCAGGCCGATGTTCTACTACGGTCCGCGCTAAGTTGACTGCGGCGCTGTCGGTACGGGCTACTTTGCAAGCGGCGGGCTATGCGGCTCCGGCGGCGCGGGCGTAACAAACCGGTGCAGCATGGTGCGCTGGTGATCGTCGCAGAACGCTTCGATGAGCTCGGTATCCGGCAGCAGATGCAGCTTGACCGTCGCCGTCCACGGCTTCAGATACGCCTTGGGATCGTCGATGGTAATCGCCAGATCCATGTGGCCGAAATCCTTACGGTGGAACCGCTCCGTCACATGCAGCGCGTCGCTGTGCGGATGCGCCTTGGCGGTATCGATCCATCCGCCATCACGCAGGCCATTGGTGTCCACGACGAACGCATCGCCATCCCAGCGCCCGATCGAGTTCCCCAACCACGTCGGATCAGCAGCGGTGGGCAGCGCGCGGCCATCGGTAAACGCCTGCCGGAAAATCATCCCGACCAGCGTTTCGTAGAGGAACGCGGTGACTCCGGGCGTTTGAAGGATTTTGAACGGACCTCCTCCGTAGTCGATGCGCGGCACGCCGGGAGGCATGCAGAAGCCGTAAGGATCATCGACATGATCGCGTCCGGCGCGCTGCGCCTGGATCGCAGCCGCCCATGGTGTCATCTGCACATCTTCGGGCTTCAAGTCGCGAGCGAGGTCGAAGAACGCGCTGCGAGTGAAGCAGGCATCCAGTCCGTAGACCCCGCATTCGGCAGCCCAGATACCCGACAGGTCGGGTTTGCCATTCGCTGCTTGCGGCGCCGGTGCGGCCAAGTCCGGCTTGCCGCCGGGTAGCCGCGGAATCCCTGGCGTGGCGTAATTCAACCACTGGGCAAGGGCTCCGCTTGGGAGAAGCACGCACGCCAGAATGAGCTTCATGAAATAGGCTCCAAATCCTGTGACTTCATGCTCGTGGTTTCATCTTAGATTAAATCCGATTGCTCCGCGTCGGGCCGTGATCCTGCTGAAATCTAAGTGTAGGGTGTGAGTCGAGAGAGAGAAGATGGAAAGGAACCGTCGCACACAGGGTACGTTTAGATTTCAGCATTCCGTCTCCCCATGTTACGGCTGATGGGGCCAGCAAATACGGAACTAAACGGAACCAATCAATCCCTACAACTACTTAGAGCGGAACTTCCCAACGGAACCACCAGAACCGGCCGACCCTACCTTCAGTTCGCGCCATCGTGTTTCTTCTCCGCGTCGATCCGCTCGATGGAAACATGAATCAGCTTCACAGGGTCCACCGGCTTATCGCCGTGAACCGGCATTCGGCTGATCTTGGAAACGACATCCAATCCCGCGACCACTTCTCCAAAGATGGTGTACTTACCATCCCAGAGCGGCATCTGCTGAGCGGTGATGAAGAACTGGCAACCGCCGCTATCGGGATTGCCGTTGTTCGCGAGAGCCAGACGCCCTGGCCCTGAGAAAAGCAGCCCAGGCAGGACTTCGTCAACGACGGTCACTCCGCAATTGTGAGCACTCGTCCCGGTAGGATCTCCTGACTGAATCGCTTCCCCCGGAAGCACCCGATGAAAAGTGATGTTGTCATAGAGCGGACGCCGGACCATCGCTCCCGTTTTGGGGTCGCGCCAAGGTTTGGTCCCTTGCGCCAAAGCCACGAAATTGGCGACTGTGCGCGGAGTGTATTTTTCGTCGCGCCGTGATGGCGCCCTCGCTCGTGTTGAAGATCGCGTACAATCCCGGCTTCAAAGCGGGCCGATTCTGCGCAACTCCAAGCGACACGAAAAGTAATGTGGAAAGAGTTAACGCGATGCACCGCGTTGCACATGAACATCCCATAAGGTAGCCCGTCGATCGAGTCGTTTTCATTGCAGCACTAACGGCCACCTTTCGTCGAGGTTGTTCGGGCAGGAACCAGTACTCTCAATCCATTGCATAGCTACACTCCTTATTACGGCTTGGCTGATGCCGAAGTGTTTTGCGATGACGGGCAACGTTTATTTGTATGGCGCGCTGGCGCTGGGCCTGGCGTTCGTGTACTACGGCCTGCGCATCCGATGGGATCGCACGCGACAGCAGGCACGCCGTGTGTTGCTGGCATCGGTGGTTTATCTGCCGCTGCTATTCAGCCTGATGTTGTTCGACCGTCCGCAATGAAGCTGTTCGTTGTCCTCGCGTTGGTAGCGGCATTTACTGCCTGTGCCCGACGCGCGCCGCTGGAAGTTTTCGGCGACATTCCGCAATTCGAATTGGTTGCGCAGAACGGCCATCCGTTCCACAGCCAGGAATTAGCCGGCAAAATCTGGGTGGCCGATTTCATGTACACCACCTGCCCCGGGCCATGCCCGCGCATGACGTCGCAAATGCGCGAAGTGGAGGACGCAGTGCAGCCCATACCGGACGTACGCTTCGTTTCTTTCAGCATCGATCCGGCCAACGACACGCCGGCTGTGCTCACCGATTATGTGAAAGTGCGCGGGGCGACATCATCGACGTGGTATTTTCTCACTGGTCCGGTATCGACGCTGCAGATGTTGGATCGCGACGCGTTCAAGCTCGGCGACATTGATGGAACGCTCCAGCACAGCACGCGCTTCGTACTGGTGGACCGCCAGGGGCGCATTCGCGGCTACTACGATACGTCCGAATCCTCATCGATTCCCAAGGTGATCTCGGACATTCGCGCGCTCGCCGCCCAGCATACATGATGGCTCGCACCTGATGGACGTCCATTCGCTGCCGGCCGTAAACGCCACCCTGAACGGCATCGCCGCGGTGTTGCTCGCCATCGGCTACACGCTGATTCGCAAGAAGCGCATCCAGGCGCACAAGCGCGTGATGCTGACGGCGTTCGCGGTGTCGGTAGTTTTCCTGGCGTGTTACCTCATCTACCATTTCAACGCCGGCATTGTTTATTACCAGAAGACCGGCTTTCTTCGCTATACCTACCTGACCATTCTCACCACGCATACCATTCTCGCGGTGATCACGCCGGTGCTCGCGCTCATCACGCTTGGGCGCGGCCTGCCGCATGGACGTCCCGCGGCATCGCGCCATCGCACGCTGGACGTTTCCCATCTGGATGTATGTGAGCGTCACGGGCGTGGTGGTGTATTTGATGCTGTATCGATTCTGAGGGGAAGAACTCAGAATTCAGAAGCCGGAATGGCCTTGACGGAGAGAGCTGCTGCCGCCTTGGACATCGTCCTCGCCCAACGTAAGATGTAGAATCTGTGGGCGCGAAAGCCCTTCAGTTCTGCCTGAAAAATTAGTTGATCGCGGCGGAGGAAAGAACGGGCTTCAGCAGGTACTCCGATAACTGCTGGTCCGATAGCCTCGCGTTCTCTTCGGTAGATTTACCGAGAATCCAGAAAGCGTGTTGGCCGTCCTTATCGAGTTCGATTGCGATGGTCTTCGACTGCTTGGGAAACTCAGGATGAATGGAGACCTGGAGATCGTTGTGGTCTAAAGTTAGGACCAGACTCTTGCCCTCCATCCCAGACAGATGTACCTGGCATTGAAAATTCCTCGAGGAGATGCGCACCGGCGTTTGTCCGGCGCGTTCCTTGTGATTGTTGAATTCGTTTACATCCTTGTTGATTACGGAAACGAGCGCGTTCCACGCGTTCAGTGCGCCGGGGATTTGCTTTTTTGCATGTTCTGTTTGGTCGACCTTGGCCGCATTTTCGCTTTTCTTGGCCGATGCCGCCGACCGGTCTTTTTCCATGTTCACAAACATTTCATCAATCCATTGCATAGCTACACTCCTTATTACGGCTTGGCTAAGGCATGATTAGGGCCCAATGGCTATCTTCTCCTTGTCCGGGCGAGACGTCCTGGGGCCTTGTCAGGCACGCGACCGGGTAAGGTCATCTGACCATAAATGGTCAGAACATAGATCCGCCGGCGCCTTAACCTGAATGTATCAACGTGGTCCCACACTTGCATTTACTTTTCTGGGAGCAAACACCATGCAGGGCGCACACCGGAAAGCCGCGGAGCAGCACGAACTTGCCGCTCAAGCTCATCGTACGGCTGCCGAGCACAATGAAAAAGGGGATAACGAAGCGGGACGATGGCATTCCGAACGAGCACTCGATTATTCGGATCAGGCTTACAAGCTGGCAAAGGAAGCCCACAACAAGTCAGCGCAGATCGTGAGTATCTAATATGTCCACTCGTTATAACAACGGATCACACTACGAGAACCACCAGGAAGCCGCCGAATTACACGACGGCGCCGCGCATGCCCACCGTGTTGGCGAGCAGCAGGGAAAACAGGAATTTCTCACGGGACACGAGCATTCACGGCAAGCCCTGGAACATTCGGCAAACGGTCATGAGCATCATCGGGCGGCTACCAATGAACATGGCATCGCCACCTTCGGACATGCTGAGATCGCTGCGCTCGCCTATGAACTTTGGCGAGCCCGAGGCTGTCCCGACGGATCACCTGAAGAAGATTGGTTCTATGCGGCTGAAGAGTTGCGCTCCGCGGCTAGATCCACTTCTTCCGCAGCAACCAGACCTTGATAATTTGCGTGAGGATCACGTAGCTAAGCAACGTCAGCAGCAGGATCGGCCAGTACAGGCCCGGCAGGTGTGCGAGTCCCAGCGAAGAGGCTAGCGGGGAATACGGCAACCACATTCCAAAGGCCATGATGGATAATGTTGTGGCAGTCAGCGGCCAACTCGCACGGCTCTGCAGGAACGGAATCTTATTGGTGCGAATCACATGAATGATGAGCGTCTGCGTCATCAGCGATTCGACAAACCAGCCGGTCTGAAATACGGATGCGCGCGAGGGATCCCAACAATTGAAAACCCAGAGCATGACGAAGAAAGTCGTATAGTCGAAGATCGAGCTGATGGGGCCGATAAAGAGAATGAACCGCGTGATCTCGCCGATGTTCCAAGGCCGCGGCCCCGCCACCAGTTCTTCGTCCACGGCGTCTGTTGGTATCGGTACCTGCGAGAAGTCGTACAGCAGGTTATTGGTCAACACCTGAATCGGGGCCATCGGCAGGAAGGGCAGGAAGGCGCTCGCGCCCAGGACGCTGAACATGTTGCCGAAGTTGGAGCTCGCGCCCATCCGGATGTATTTGATGATGTTCGCGAACACCTTCCGGCCCTCCATCACGCCGCCTTCCAGCACCATGAGGTCTGTCTCCAGCAAGATCAGATCCGCCGACTCTTTGGCGATGTCGGTGGCCGTATCCACGGAGATGCCGATGTCCGCGGCTTTCAAAGCGGGAGCATCGTTGATGCCGTCGCCCATGAATCCGACCACGTGCCCCTTGCTTCGAAGAACGCGGATGACCCGTTGCTTGTGAGCGGGCGAGAGGCGTGCGAAGAGCGTGGTCTTCTCCGCAGCTTCGGCCAACTCCGCGTCGGACATTTTCTCCAGGTCGCCGCCGAGGAGCATGGCGTCGGCCGAAAGGCCCACGTCCTTGCAGACTTTTCGGCTGATGAGTTGGTTATCTCCAGTTAGGATTTTTACCGCTACGCCGTGGTTGTGAAGAGCTTCGATGGCGCGTCCCGCGGTGCTCTTGGGCGGGTCCAGAAACGCGACGTATCCTTTGAGCACGAGATCGCGTTCGTCCTGCTTTAGGCAGATGTGCTTGCCCGGCAGTTCCTTTCTTGCCACAGCCAAAACACGGAAGCCATCATTGCTCAGGCTCGCGTACTCCTCTTTCAGCCCGACCATCAGATCGGGGTCCATGGGCGATAGTTTCCCATCCAGCTCGAAGTGCGAGCACTGGTGAAAAACCTCTTCGGGAGCCCCCTTGGTGAGGAGGATCGCTTTGCCGTCGGGATCCTGCACCAGCACCGACATCATGCGCCGGGTGAAGTCGAAGGGGATTTCGTCCAACTTTTTGTATTTTTCGATCTCGGCCTGCCCATGGAAGTCCGAGCTGTTCAGGATCGCCCGGTCCAGCAGGTTCTTGAGGCCCGTCTGGAAGTAGCTAATCAGGTAACCGTCCAAGAGGACTTCTTCACTTTCCTCTCCCGCCACATCGCAATGCCGTTGGAGTACGACGCGATCCTCGGTGAGAGTGCCCGTTTTGTCCGTGCACAAGACATCCATGCCCCCGAAGTTTTGAATGGCGTTCAGTCGCTTGACGATCACCTTCTTGCGGCTCATGGCGAGGGCGCCCTTGGAGAGGCAGACCGAGACGATCATGGGCAGCATCTCCGGAGTAAGACCGACGGCCACCGCGAGAGCGAAGAAAAAGGCGCTGGTCCAATCGTGTTTGGTGAACCCATTGATAAGGAACACCAGGGGAACCATCACCGCCATGAGCCGGATCATGAGCCAGGTAAAGCGGCTGAGGCCCTGATCGAAGCTGGTGGGCGGCGGCTCCTCGGTAATCGAGTGGGCCATACTGCCGAGATAGGTGTTGATCCCCGTAGTGACGACGACCGCGGTGGCTGTTCCGCTTTCGACGCTGGTCCCCATGAAGCAGGTGTTATTCAGCTCGGTGGGTGAGCTTGCATCCTTGGTCTGAGGATCGTGAAACTTCTCTACAGGGAACGACTCCCCGGTGAGGCTACCCTGGCTAACGAAGAGATCTTTGGAAGAAAGCACCCGGACGTCCCCCGGAATCATGTCGCCCGCAGAAAGCTTGATGACGTCTCCGGGCACCAGATCCCGCAGCGGCATCTCCTTCGCGGCGCCATCCCGGAGGACCGTGGCGGTGACATGGATCATGGCCTTGAGCTTCGCCGCTGCCGCGTCGGCCCGTGCCTCCTGTACGAAGCGGAGCGCCGCGCCGAGCACCACCATGGCCGCCATCACGGTTCCGGCCCGCGCGTCTCCGGTTGCGAATGAAATCGCCGACAGAGCCCCCAGCAGGATCACCAGAGGATTGCGGATCACTTTCAGCAGCCGAACGAACCATCCTTGCCGGCGCTCTTGCGCCACTTCATTGGGCCCCGCCGTGAGCGCGCGCTCTTCGGCTTCCGCTTGCGTCAGGCCCGTAGCGGTGGTCCGCAACGATTGCAACAGCTCGTCACCGTCCTTCTTGGCGGCTTCGAGGACGGCGGGTGAAACACGAATGTTCTCGTGCTTCAGTTTTGCGTGAAGCGTCGGAGGGGCAGGTGGCTCCTCCAGCTTGGAGCCCATTGTGCCGCCGCTGTTCACTAAAGCCATTGATCTAGCATTCCTGTCGTGACCGGGCCAACTCGAATGTTCAGACGCTGAGCACCGGAATTATCGATGCTCGAATGATCCCATACCCATTACCGTTGTCCCCCAGATGGCTGCGCCCAGGAAGGTGTCCGATAACCAGTACGTCAGCCTTGGTTCGCTCGGCCGCTCGGTTCAACAGCTCCGGGACATTGCCACTATCGATGATAACCTCGGCCTTAGTGCCTACGTCCTGCTGAAGTTTAGCGATCTCTGTAGCTGCTGAATCGACGAGCCGCTCCTTCCATACGGGGTCGACGTGGGATCCGCCGGGGCCGTAGAATTCCACGCTGGACGTGATGTGAATGAGCGTAAGCGTCGCATCGACGGCCGCGGCCATCTCGGCGGCCAACGACAAGGTGTGCCGGTTGTGCGGCGTTAAATCCACAGAACAGAGGACACGGCGGATCGAAAACTCGCGCCCGGGCGTGTCTTCCAGGTGAGCGCCCGTCCAGACGGGGCAATCGGTTTCGTGCAGCACCTTGGCTGTCACCGACCCCAGCAGAAGGCGGTAGAACGCCCCTTCGCCACGGGTGGACATCGCGATCAGGTCGACGTTCTGGTCGCGGGCCGTGTTCACGATTTCATGGGCCGGGTCGCCCCTCAGCAGCACACGTGTCACCGCGATGCCATCCAGCTCCGGCCCGAGCGTTTGGTCCAGGTCTTTCTGAGCGCGCTGGATGATGTGCGCGTGCAAATCTCGCGCTGTGATTTCGTGCCCGCTCTCGAGCATCCCGGCGGGATAGCTGAGAGGCGTTACAACGTGCAGCAGGATTAACTCGGCATGAAAGCGGCGCGCCAGCCACGCAGCTTGCTGCACAACGTGCCGGGAAGTCTCCACGAATACGACGGGAACAAGAATTTTCCGAATGCTCAGCACCATGCCCTCCTATTATCAACTGACCGCCGTTTCCCTCATCGTTGCCATAGCATTCGAGCCGATTCCAACGGAGCCGCCGCACGCGCTCGGATTGAAACAGTGGCCCTGGGGTTCGACCATACTCGGTCGAGTGACCGTCCATGGTCATTGCTCCAGACCCCTGGTTGCGTTCGTCCGACCAATGATTCTGCGCAAATCCAGCCTCCTGAGCCCTTCGTGAGGTCGGTTTCTTGGGTGAGGGGTGGCGTTCACGTGCTTCCACGGAAGCAGCGATGAAGGAGCTCCAGGGCGCTGGAGTAGATATGCGCACCTTGTCTCAGGCGCGGGGAGCCCTACCCGAGTGGCCGTGGACGTGCCTCTTCCAAAATGGGCCTGGGTCCGTTTCGGCGGGAAGTTCGGAGAGATAGCAGGCAGCAAAAGCGGACTCGAGGCTTCAAACGAAAGAGGACAACTTTTTATGAGAACGAATTTGAAACATGGAGTTTGGGTTCTGGCAGTTGCAGGTTCCCTGACCACCGCCGCATTCGCCGCGGATCGAGAAATCAAGGTGGACGACCGGCTGGATGCTTCGGCCGAAACGCTGACCGATATGATGAGAGCCTCCGATCACGGCATCCCCCAAGACCTGATCGACAAGGCGCACTGCGTCGTTGTGATACCGGGGATGAAGAAGGCCGGATTCATCTTCGGCGCGGAGGAAGGCCGCGGGTTCGCGGTGTGCCGCAGGCAAGGTGGCGCAGGTTGGAGTGCTCCAGCTGCGATGCGGTCGGAAGGTGGCAGTTTTGGATTCCAGATTGGCGTCTCGGATACCGATGTCCTGT
This sequence comes from Bryobacterales bacterium, assembly GCA_963735145.1. GTDB lineage: Bacteria > Acidobacteriota > Terriglobia > Bryobacterales > Bryobacteraceae > Palsa-89. Next base: position 1,686,641 of record CAVTJS010000005.1, read on the forward strand.
TGCTGGTGATGAATGATGGCGCAATGAAGCACCTTTTATCCGATAAATTTACGCTCGGCGGCGATGCATCAGTGGCGGCAGGTCCGATTGGCCGCTCGGCGACCGCTCAGACGGACGCGGAGCTGCAGGCCGAGATCCTGTCGTATTCCCGTTCGCACGGCCTGTTTGCAGGCATTTCGCTGTCAGGCGCGACGCTTCGTCCGGATGGAGATACCAACCGGGAACTCTACGGCCACGACTCGACGAATCGTGAAATTCTGACCGGCGATTTCAAGACTCCGGAGGCAGCGAGAAGGTTTGAACATGCGCTGAATCGGGAGTCGGCCCACCGTTAACCACCTGGAATCTTAGGCTGGCGCACGCGCGGGGATACTCGATTCTATCCCCGCTTACTTTCAGCGAGCCATCCAGGGTGCGCGGTCTAAGAATCAGAAGAAAGGAAGAACCACAATGCTGCTACTAATCATCGTTTTACTACTACTGTTTGGCGTCGGCGGCGGATACTACGGCTATGGCCGCTGGGGTACCGGCGGCGGGGCTGGGGTAGGACTGGGGACGGTTTTGATCATTCTCCTCATCGCCTACATGCTTGGCATCTTCCACTAAACGGCAGCCAAAGAGAATTCTTGGCTTCTTGTATCCTAAAGTGGTGTCCACAACGAAAGGCCGCTTAACCGCTCAAAGCTCCGCGGCGGGTTGAGCGTCCAAACTGAGTCCAAAGGTTTTGGACCAAGTGCTCGCCCGGATCCCACGCTGGGCGAACGAAAACGTGCTGGTCGGGTTTGATACCGCCGACGATGCCGGCGTGTACAAGCTGTCCTCGGAGTGTGCCTTGGTGCAGACCGTCGATTTCTTTACGCCGGTCGTCGACGACGCGTACACTTTCGGCGCGATCGCCGCGGCTAACGCGCTGAGCGATGTGTACGCGATGGGCGGCAATCCGGTCTCGGCGCTTTCCATCCTTGCTTGGCCGGCCAAAGGCGATCTGGACGAGCTGGCGGAAATCCTGAAGGGCGGGGCGGAGAAGATTCACGAGGCCGGGTGCGCGCTGATCGGCGGACATAGCGTCGCTGACAGCGAAGTGAAGTTCGGCTATGCCGTCACCGGCCTGATCCATCCCGGAGCCATCAAGACCAATGCGGGCGCGCGTCCCGGCGATGCATTGGTGTTCACCAAGCGCATTGGAACGGGCGTGATCGCGACGGCGCTGAAGCAGGGCATCGCGAAGGAGTCCGATGTGGAAGCAGCTACGCAATCCATGATGACGCTGAATCGCGCAGCCTGCCAGGCGATGCTCGCCTTCGACGTGCATGGTTGCACGGATGTGACGGGCTTCGGCCTGATCGGCCATGCGCGCGAGATGGCGCTCGCGAGTAAGGTGACGCTTGAGATCGATCCGAGCGCGGTCCAATTTCTACCGGGCGCAATTGAGTATGCCCGGCAAGGCGCGATCCCTGGCGGGCTCAAGAATAATCGCGAATTCGCGTCGTCCTGTGTGGAGGGGAGTTCCGAGTTCGACGACTTGCTCTACGATCCGCAAACCTCTGGCGGATTGCTGATTGCCTTACCGGAGCGCGACGCAGCGCAACTAGAAGCGAAACTGCCCGACGCTTATCGCATCGGGCAGGTGACTGAACGAACTGGAAAACCGATCCGGTTAACGTAGAGGGTTATTTGGAATCTTCGGCCTGGACACCAGCGCCGGACGCAGCCGCCGCATCGGCCGCCTTCTTGGCTTTCGCCTTCTTGGTGTCCAGCGCCTTCTGAACCCACTTGTCGGCGGTGTCGGTGTCAGCCTTATACTGCTCGGGCGTGTCGTCCAGATCCGCTTTCTCACGGATCAGAAGGTTCATGTAAGCCATGGCGTCGTCATAGTTCGGATCGATGTCCAGGGCTTTCTGCAAATTCTTGATGCCATCGTCGATGACGGCGGTGTACTGCGTCTGCAGCTCTTCCTTCACCTTTTTATCCTTCAGTGGACCCGGCTCTTCGGGCTTCAACCCCAGGTCCGCGCGCGCCTTCATCCACGCGGCGTACCACTTCACCCAGTCGATGACGGCCAGGCTATAGAAGCCTTCCTTGTTCTGCGGATCGGCCGCGATCAGCTTCAGATACCACTCCTTGGCCTCGTCCAGCTTCTTGAGCTTCTGCTCCAGGTCCGGCATGCCTTGGGCCTGCTGATAAGCCAGCGAAGCGAGCGAAGCAAGAGCGGTGGTGTCCGACGGGCTCTTCTCCAGCACCTTCTGGAATTCGGTTTTCGCTTCATTGCCAAGCTGGATGTTTTCCGGCGAATCGGCGCCGGGAATGTACTGGCTCATATACGCGGTGGCCAAGTACAAGCGCGGCATGGTGTTTTCAGGGTCTAGCTGGACTGCTGTCTTGAAGTAATCCACGGCTTCGGTGTAATGCGCGCCTTTGTAGGCCTGGACGCCATGGTTGAGGGCGTCGCGGGACCTGAGTTTGTCGCAACCCGTTCCGAGGAGAATCAGCAGGGCGATTCCAACTACCAATATTGTGCTCTTCATGACGTTCACCTTGAACATTCTCCAATTCCAGCGCTAATTGCCCGACTCCAGCTTGGGCGTCATTAAACCGACCTTGTCGATCTGCGCCCCTTTCGCCACGTCGATGGCGCGAGCTACGGTCTGATACTCCAGGTCGGGATCGCCCTTCACGAAGACCACCCGCTCGGCGCGAGTTTTGAAAATCTGCTCCAGCCTCGGACCCAGCTTGTCCATGTCGGTGTCTTCGTTGTTAATGTGCATGCTCTTGTCTTTGTCGATGATAATCACCACCGTACGATCCTGGTCGGGAGGCGGTTGATTCTTCTTGTCGGGTGGTTCGGGCGCCAATGCTTCCAATCCATGCGGCGTCAGCGGTGTGATGACCATGAAGATGATCAGCAGCACCAGCAGGATGTCGATCATGGGGGTCATATTGATGTCGCATCTCGGCCCGCTCTTGGGACCGCCTACTGCCATTGCCATAATTCGTTACCTCGCTTTTGTTACTTGCGTTTTTGCTTCAATATTACTTAGTAGCCGCTACTTCGCCCGGCTTCTTGTTTTCGTGCGGCTCTTCGGTGATGAGCCCAATTTCGCTCACGCCCGCTGCCCGTAAATTATCCACCACGTCCTCCACCACCGAATACCTGGCGCGCGCGTCGGCCACAATGTATGCCATTTTGTCGACTCTGTTGGTAAGGAGATCGCGCACTCTTTCGGGGAGTTGATCGGCTCCGGAGAGTTTCAGGTTACCTGGGCTCAAATACACAGCGCCGTTCCGGGTGACCGAGATCAGGATCGCATCTTCCTTGTCGGCCGCCTGCATGGTGATCGGGTTCTTGGTCTTTACCTTATCTACGCTGACGCCTTTGGTGAGCATGGGCGTGATGACCATGAAAATGATGAGCAGCACCAGCATGACGTCCACCATCGGCGTGACATTGATGTCTGCTACGGGCGGTGGGGCTTTTTTCTTTTCCATTTTAAACTCCTTTCGGAACCAGGAGCGCGGGACCCTAAAAGTGTTCCCGCGCCCGGTCCGAATTCAACTCGCAGTTGGTTATTACTTCCGCTCCCTTACGGTCGCGGCTCAGTCAGCTACTTTGTTGCCGCGGCGCCGCGTTGCACGCGCTTCAGGAAGTAATCCAGAAGCTCGGAGCTGGAGTTACCCATCTCCACGTCAAACGCGTCGATGCGGTTGGTGAAGTAGTTGAACGCCCACACCGCGGGGACGGCCACGAAAAGACCGATGGCGGTGGTGACCAGGGCTTCTGAAATACCGCCCGCCACCGCGCCGAGACCGGTGGCCTTCTGGGTTGCAATGCCCTGGAACGCGTGGATGATGCCGACTACCGTTCCGAACAAGCCCACGAAGGGCGCCGTGGAACCGATGGTCGCCAAGCCGCTGACGCCGCGCTTCAGTTCGGCGTGTACGATGGCTTCCGAGCGCTCCAGTGCGCGCTTGGAGGCTTCAATATCTTCACCCGGAATGTCCGCGCTTAACTGATGCGCCCGGAATTCCTGTAAGCCAGCCACGACAACCTTGGCCAGATGGCTCTTGTTGTAGCGGTCGGCGATCTTGATGGCTTCGTCCAGCTTGCCTTCGCGCAGCGCTCCCGCCACGGCGGGTGCAAACTGGCGCGACTGCTTGCGAGCTCCGTTATACGCGATGGCGCGGTCGATCATTACTCCGATCGACCATGCCGACATGAAGAACAGTAGGACGACAACGAGCTTCGCCGCCCATCCCATGTTGGTCCCACATGCCGACCACGTCGAAACTGGTGGACGCCTCCTGCAAAAGCATGAACGCCCATACGTTTAATAGTAGAAACATCTGATTCTCCTGCGAGTTGAATTTAAACTTCTATTGGCTCAACGTAAAATTGACTTCAATCGTGGTGACGACTTCCACCGGGTCCCCATTGAGGAGGGTCGGCTTGTACTGCCATTGCGAAACAGCCTGTTTAGCTGCTTCCACCAGGAGCGGATGGCCGCTCACCAATTGCAGATTCTGAATGGTGCCGTCCTTGCCGATAATGGCGGTGAAACGCACGACACCTTGGATGCGGGCTTGCTTGGCCAGCGGCGGATACAACGGAGTGACTTTGCGGATCAGGTTGGCCTGCTGCACGTTGCCACCGACACGGATTCGCGACGGAGCGGCTTTCTTTTCTTCCTTCACCGGAGGCGGCGGCGGGGCTGCATTGCCGATTGCTCCGAGGACGCCACCCAGTACACCGCCGGGCGCTCCACCGGGAACTCCACCCACCACTCCGCCCACCACGCCCGAGCTGGACGGCGGAGGCAGTTCCTCTTCCTTGATGTTGGCGATCTCTTTGGGGATGGTCTTGGGAGCCATCAGTTTGCCGGCGTCGAACTGGCGCGGGATGATCTTGACAACCTTGGGCGGCGCCGGGGGCGGAGGTGGCGGCGGGGGCGGCGGCGGAGGCGGAGCCGTCAAGAAACTGGTCAGCTGCGCGCGCGGCAGCGTATCGGTGTAAATCAGCGGGATCAGGATCGCCACGGCCACGGCCAGGATCTGCCCCCCGAAAGACAAGAACACCGACCATGACTTATGCGTCTTCCCGGTGCCTGTAAAACTTTGCTCAAACATGCCTCACCTCGTCCCAAAGATTACCTTAGTCCTGCAACATGCAGAAATCATCATACAAACTCTTGCCGCCTATTTCACCTTGGCGGTGCTTCCTCGCCGCGCGCGATCCTTGGGCGCACTCGATGTCTTGGCCGCTGCGGCCACCGGAGAAACGGGTGGTTCCTTGCGGGGAGCGACGGCGCCCCCTCTGGAACCGCGTTTGCGTCCCTCCAGGAAATTATGCCAGAAGATCAGGATCGGGCTGGCAACGAAAACCGATGAATAAGTACCAACGATGATGCCGCACGTCAGCGCGAAGGCGAAACCGTTTAGTACTTGGCCTCCAAAGAGGAGCAGGGCAAGAGCGGTCAGTAACGTCAGTCCCGAGGTGAGTACGGTGCGGCTCAGGGTCTGGTTCACGCTCTTGTTGATTAAGGGCTCCAATTCTTCGCGGCGCAGAAGTCTGAGATTCTCACGAATGCGGTCGAAGGTCACGATGGTGTCGTTCATCGAATAGCCGACCAGGGTCAGCAAGGCGGCCACCACCGTGAGACTGATCTCTTTATTGAACAATGAAAATAGGCCGATGGTGATGATGGTGTCGTGAAAAACAGCGATCACGGCCGCGGCTCCATAGATCCATTCGAAGCGGAACCAGATGTAGGCCAGCATTCCACCCAGTGCGTACAGGACGGCCAGAATCGCTTTGCGTTGCAGTTCGGAGCCGATCTTGGGCCCCACCGATTCGGTGCCAACGATGGCCACCGAGTCCGGGTATGTTACCTGCTTGAGTACGTTCAATACTTGCGGGGTGACTCCTGGTACCGAACCCAGTTCATCCAGACTCTTGATCAGCCCGTTGTGGTGGGTTCGATAGTCCATGATGCCGGCCACCAACGTTTGCAGTTGCTGATCCGACAGCGCGATACTCGCGGCCGCCAAGGGATCCCGCAAATGATCGGCCAGCGCGGCCGCGCCAGCGGAATTGATGTTGTACTTGCCGTTGGATGGTTGTCCGAACGCGGCGTCCAGGCTCTGGATCACCTTCTCGCGCGAGGCCTGCAGCGCAGCGTCCTGTTGGGCGTCGATGCCGATGATGTCCTCCGGATAGCCCGAAACCTCCTGCACTTCCACGGCAAGCTTGCCGGCCAGCGCGGCGCGGACTTTGTCCACCGGAGGGCGGTTGGCAAAACTGACGGTGATCAGCGCCCCACCTCGGAAGTCGATGCCGTAGCGGGGACCGCCCTTAACGGCCAGGCTGATAAGCCCAGCCACCGTAAGGACCAGAGAGAGGTTGATGAAGAACCACTTTTTGCCGAGAAAATCGAAATCGCTGTGCTTGAAAAATTCCATGTCACCAATCGCAGCGCCAGCATCCGATAAAGTTAGACACCGGCATAAGGGAAACAGTTCCCGTCGTTAAAAAAAACTCCTAAAGTTCATCTCTCAGATGCTCAGGGCCGCTACCTGCCGCTTGCCGGTCAGTTCTGCATCGAAAATCGTCCTGGATACGAAGACGGCTGTAAAAAGGTTCGCAAAGAGGCCGATCACCAGGGTTACCGCAAAGCCCTTCACGGGCCCGGTCCCAAAGATGAACAAAAACGCACAAGACACGATGGTAGTAACGTGCGTGTCGATAATGGTCAGAAAAGCCTTGGAAAAGCCGGCATCCACGGCAGCCACCACGGCCTTGCCGGCCCGCAGCTCTTCGCGGATGCGCTCAAAGATCAGAACGTTGCTGTCGACCGCCATACCGATGGTAAGAATGATGCCCGCGATACCGGGCAGAGTCAGAGTGGCGTCGAAATAAGCCAGCGCCGCGATTAAAATCACCGCGTTCAGAACCAGGGCCAGAGTTGCGTTGATCCCCGAGCGCTTGTAATAGAAGAGCATGAAGACCACCACGGCTACCAGGCCCGCGATGCCGGCGGCAAAGCCTTCATGGATGGAATCGGCGCCGAGCGAGGGACCAACCGTCCGCTCTTCCTCAATATTCAGGGCGGCCGGGAGCGATCCGGCGCGCAGGTTCAGCGCCAGGTCCGCGGCTTCTTCCTGGGTGGATGCGCCGGTGATTCTGCCGGTATCGGTGATCTTACTCTGTATGGTGGGCGCGCTAATCACTATGCCATCCACTACGATGGCGGCGCGCTGCCCGATGTTGGCTTCCGTGTAAGTGCCGAACTTCCTGGCGGCTTGCTGCGTGAGGACGAAATTCGTTTCCCAGCGGTTTAGCTCGCCGGCGGCCGCGCTGGCGTCACGGATATCGGTGCCACGCACCACCGGGATGCGCGAAACCAGGTACCAGCTTTGCTGGCCGCTCCGCAACGCGGTGGGAACCAGCTTGGTGTTCAAGGGCAGAATCCCGCCGTGTTTGGCCCGGGCTTCTTCCTGGGAGTTGAACGGCCCATCCTTCACTTCGTCCCACTCCAGTTGAGCCTGGGTCTGCAAAACTTGTTTTATATGCGCGGAATCGTCGACGCCCGGCAGTTGGATCAGCAGTTCCGCTTCGGCGTCGCTACGTCCGGTAGGCTGCACCGACGATTCGGCCAGGCCCAGACCGTTAATCTTGCGCTCGATGGTGGCCGTGGTCTGGGTCATGGTGTCCTGCCGCAGCTTTTGAGCGGCGGTGGGCTTGAGCGTGAGCTTATAGTCGCTGGAGTTCAGCGCCGTGGGGGTCCAATCGGCGAATTGATCGTTGACGATGCTCCGGAACAGGCTGCTCTTGTCGCTCGGAACGCCTTTGATATCGATCTCGATTTTGCCGGCGTCCTCAAGGGTGGTCGGGTCGTTGCGTGTGATGTCGCCCGAAAGATTGATGTTGTCCTTTTGCAGCTCCTGCTTCAGCGCCTGAATGACGTTGTCCGCTTCCGCCTTAAAGGCGTCCTGGAGCTGCACCTGCATCACCAATTGCGTGCCGCCGCTCAAATCGAGGCCCAGGTGGATGTTCTTTTTCCAGTTAGCGATCAGCTCGTCCTTGGATTTGGGGATGCCGATCACGCCGTAAAGGCAGACCAATATAACCGCGATGATGATGCCGATTCGAATCTTGATGCTGCTAGTCATTGTAAATTCCTGGGCTGAATTCCGGCCCCCTCTCGGTCGCGGTTCCGAACCATCATTTGTCGACCTTCTGTTCGGTGATCAGGCTGGCCACCGCGCTGCGGGCTACCTGCAGTTTGAGGTTGTCGGGTTTGACGCGCAAGGTCAGGGTATCGTCGGGGTTGACGCTGACGATGGTCCCAATGATGCCGCCCGTGGTGAGCACCTGGCTGCCGTTCTCAAGCGTCTTTAACATCTGTTGTTGCTGCTTCTTCTGGCGCTGCATCGGCATGAATACCAGCAGGTAGAAAATCGCCACCAGGGCCAGGGGAAGAAGCAGGCCCATTACGGGGCTACTTCCCGTGGACTGCTGCAACATCAAGAAGGCGGATAGAGTCATCTTTACGGACGGCGGTTCCGATTCCGAGTATCACACAAGCAAATCATCATTGGAAATGAAATCAGGGAGTACAGCGGTGGAAACGATCTACCCAGATTCTACCGCCGAATTGCGGACTTTGTCCAAGTACCCGCGAAATCTCCCAAGCAGTATAGCCTGCCTCATTTGGCGCATCATGTCAAGGTAGTACTTCAAATTGTGGATGGTGGCCAGGGTGGAAAATAGCATTTCGCCCGCCTGGAAAAGATGCCGCAGGTACGCCCGCGAGTAGGTGCGGCAGGTGATGCATTGGCAGGCGGCGTCCAAAGGACCGGCATCGTCCTTGTACCGCGCCTGCTTGATAATCACTCGTCCAGAAGCCGTGAAGAGGCAGCCGTTCCGGGCGTTGCGCGAGGGCAACACGCAGTCCATCATATCCACGCCGCGAGCCACGTATTCGGGCAGTTCCTCAGGCATGCCGACGCCCATGACGTAGCGCGGGCGGGTGCGAGGGAGCAAAGGCGTGGTGGCTTCCGTCATTTCCATGCTCAAGGACCGGGGCTCGCCCACCGATAGCCCGCCGATGGCGTAGCCGGGCGCGTCCAGGTCCAGGAGTTCGGTGGCGCAGTCGCTGCGCAGGTCGGCAAACATGGAGCCTTGCACGATTGGGAATAGAGCGGAAGCCGATCCAGTTTCCTCTTTTCGACGCAAAAAGTACCGGTACGCAGAATGCGCCCATCGCACGGTTCGGCGCATGGCCTGGCTGGCCGCTTCGTGGCTGGCGGGATATTCGAGGCATTCGTCGAGGGGCATCATAATGTCGCTCCCGAGCGCAAACTGGACGTCGACCGTGGATTCGGGCGTGAACAGGTGCGCGTCGCCATCCAGGTGGGAGCGGAACAGCACGCCGTCTTCGGAGATTTTGCGGAGGTCGCTGAGGCTGAAGACCTGGAAGCCGCCCGAGTCCGTCAGGATGGCGCGCGGCCAGGACATAAACTGATGCAGCCCGCCAAGTTTGCGAATCAGTTCGTGGCCCGGGCGCAGGAACAAGTGATAGGTGTTGGCCAGGATTACGTGGGCGTCGAGTTCGATTTCCAGATCGCGCTGCATGACGCCTTTGACCGTGGCCTGCGTTCCGACGGGCATGAATACGGGAGTTTCGATGCTGCCGTGGGCGGTGTGGATCAGGCCGGCACGAGCGCCGGTGTCGGGGCACTCGGCGATGAGTTCAAATTGCACTATTTCAATGTAAGGGAGGGAGCGCGCTGGCTGGAATCCAGTGCGGCTCAGGCGCCGGTCCAAGTAACTGCCGGTAGATTTACCTTTGACTTGTTCGGATTGAGCGGATCATAACTGACCGCTATCGGTTGACCCCGTGAATACGAGGCCGGCAACTCGCTTCGTTTGACTGTTGCCACGCCGCCGAAGCTATCCATTCCATGCTTGTAGCTGTAGCTGAGTTTCACTCGTGATCCAGCGTCTGCAATGGACACGACGCAGTCCTCCGCAATCGACCACTCTGCGAACAGGTTTGTCAGATGGTAGGCGAAGTTAGGCCAACAAAGGAATGCGAGCCCTACGAATCCCGAAATGAGCCGAGCCACGGGCAACGGTAGCGCCGCTGCGAGCAGATACGCAACAAGCACCACTGTCCATCGGACGGCTTCTGCCACGTTGCTAAGCCTGTAGTTGCGGCCCCAACGGCGACGAATGGCCCAGCTCGAAAACCATATACCAGCCGATCTTTCCAGGAAATAACCGGCTTGGGAAACGGCCGCCTGCAAATCCATATCTTCCTAATAATGCAACGGAGATTTGGGCCGTGCAATCGAGCAGCGCCACAACGTTCGGAAGTCGACTTCCGCGAGGCGGCGACATCAGTGGAGTTTATTCTCTGGCTCTTAGGATGGAGGCCATGACGCGTGGGCTGCGACGTCCGTGCATCACCGCGATCACCCACAGGGGCTTTTCGTCCGGCGCGTAGGCGACCAGGTATTCACGAACTACGATAAAGCGCGGAGGCGCGAAGTCAGGTCCGGGCGTTGATGGCCCTGAGGAAGGGCACCAATGCGCGAACGGCGTCGAAGATTTCGGCAATCAGGGGGTCGGCGGCGGCGAGATTATCCGCGCTGATGAATTCCCAGATCTCGTCAAGGTCAAGACGAGCCTCCGGGGAAATTCATACCCGATCATGAAGCTGGCGCTTCCGACGAGCGGCGCTCTTTTCGCGGAAGTAGGCTTCAACCTCGTCGCCGGGGATCGGCTTCACTCTGCCGCTTTTCAGGTCGTCATAGCGGCTGTCGAGCATTTCGCGCGCGTTTGCAAGGTCGTCAAAATATCCAGCCACGGCGTCCTCAATGAGTTCGCACCCGGGGCGTCCAGTGTCAGCCGCCAATTGGTCGAGCTTCGCTTGCAGATTGAGGGCGAAATGTACTTCCATGCCTTCAGAGTAAGGGAAAGCTAGGGTTCGGGCCAGTTAGCAAAACCTTACGAATGTGCAGTGGAGGGAATTCGGCGGACACGGATTTCCTTCTCGCGCTTGCGCGTCTGCGCAATGTCATAAGAAGCCTGCATTCGCATGAGCGTGTCCATCTTCACGCCGAACGCTTTCTCGAGGCGTAGAGCCATCTCACCGGATAAATCGGACTTTCCGTTCAGCAGGCTGGACAGGGCAGGGCGAGAGACCCGAAGTGCGCTAGCGGCAGCCGTGATGGACAGACCACTCGGCTCGATGATTTCCGTCCGAATGAAATCCCCTGGATGGGGCGGATTTTTCATGGGCATGGCTTCTAGTGGTAATCCTCTAAATTCACGTCGTAGACTTCCCGCTCTACGGTATCGATTCGGAACGTCAAACGCCGGTTGCGGGTAACGCTCAGGCTCCAGTCACGCTCACGGTCGCCGGTTAGCATATGGGCCTTCCAAGCGGTAAGCGCGCGCAGTTCCTGTGCGTCTTGCATGTCGTCGAGATATGCGAGCATTTTTCGCAGCTTGTCCGCGGTCTCAGGAGGAACGCCTCTCGCGCTGTTCTCCGTATAGAGCCGCTTCAGTCCCTTGTGGACGAAGTTCCGTATTCTCACCCACCACTGTAGCCTGTAGCTTAACAGTTATCGGACGTGGCACGCCGCCAAAACAGCAATGCTGGTGCGTTACGCTGAGAAGTTCCCATTATGATCCTGGAATCTCTCCAGCGGGCCTTTCGCGCCCGGCGCATGGCCCTGCTGGCGAGAACCGTCGGGCTCACCGCGGATATGCGCGTTCTGGACGTGGGCGGCACCATCGACATCTGGCGGCTGGCGCCCGTAATGCCGCGGCTGGTCCTGTTGAATCAGGCGAGGGCGCGGTATGAAATCGGGGCGGGGGAGTGCGTGGTCTTGGGCGATGGGATCAGCCTGCCGTTCGCCGATCAGTCGTTCGATCTGGTGTTCAGCAATTCAGTGATCGAACACGTTGGGAGCCGCGCGCAACAGGCCCGGTTTGCATCAGAGATCGCGCGCGTCGGCGAACAATATTGGGTGCAGACGCCGAACCGATATTTTCCGATTGAGCACCACGTGTGGACGCCGTTCGTTCATTGGCTCCCACGGACCTGGCAGGCGGCCATCCTCAAGCGCTTCTCGATCTGGAGACTAACCACCAATTACGACGCCGTCCAGCGCGAATTCTACCTCAATCATTATTTGGATTTCATTCGTTTGCTCTCGGCCTCCGACCTGCGCGCGCTCTTTCCCGGCGCAACAGTGCTGCGCGAGCGCTTTTTCGGGTGGACCAAGTCAGTGATCGCATGGGGACCCAATGAAGATGTATGATGACGCGCATGAAAAAATTCCTGGTTCTCTATCGGTCCGAAGGCGCGCTGAACGGCCCGAGTGTGTCGGAAATGTTTGCGAGAACCCCGCCGGAGCAACTGGCGGCGGGGCTGGCGGCGTGGCAAGCCTGGCGCGAGAAAAACGGCAGCGCCATTGTCGACTTGGGCATGCCGCTCGAAAAGTCGACGACCGTGGCGGGAGGCTCTGTCACCCCGGGCAAAACCGCGATCACTGGCTACACGTTTCTTAAGCCGGTTCCATGGATGAGGCGGCCAGGTTGATCGGGGACCATCCTCACCTCCGGGTCCCCGGCTCTTCGGTCGAAATCCTGGAGTGCGTTCGGATGCCTGGGGTACCATGAGAGTTCCAACATTTTCATGGCCCTTCGTTTCTATAACACTCTCACCCAGCAAGTGGAGCCCTTTCAGCCGCTGGAAGGCAATACCGTGCGCATGTACACGTGCGGTCCCACGGTCTACAATTACGCCCATATCGGCAACTTGCGGACGTTCACGTTCGAGGACATTTTGCGCCGTTGGCTGCTGTATCGCGGCTACCAAATGGACCACGTCATGAACATCACCGACGTGGACGACAAGATCATCCGCAATGCCGCGGCCGAGGGTAAGACGCTGGCCGACTACACCGCGAAGTACACCGAGGCGTTTCTCGAAGACACGCGCCGCGCTGCGTCTGCAACGGCCGGAGCGGATGGTGAAAGCCACCGAGCATATTCCTGAGATGGTAGCGCGCCATCGAAAAACTGGCCGAACGCGGCTTCACGTACGACAAGCGACGGGTCCATTTACTATCGCATTTCGAAATTCCCCGATTACGGCAAGCTCTCTCACAACGATTTCACCGGCATTCGCGCCGGCGCGCGCGTGGATGTGGATGAGTACGACAAGGCCAACGCCCGCGATTTTGTCCTATGGAAAGCGCCCAAGGATGGCGAAGTATTTTGGGACAGCGAGATCGGCCCGGGGCGTCCCGGCTGGCACATCGAGTGCTCCGCGATGGCCATGAAGTATCTGGGCGAAACGCTCGACATCCACGCGGGCGGCGTGGATCTGATTTTTCCGCATCACGAAAACGAGATCGCGCAATCGGAGGCAATCACCTCCAAGCCGTTCGCGCGCTTCTGGCTGCATTCGGAGTTTCTCAATGTCGAGTCGCAGAAGATGGCGAAATCGGCGGGAAATTTTTATACGCTGCGCGATTTGCAGGCCGAGGGCTATCAACCGGAAGTAGTGCGCTATCTGCTGGCGTCGGTGCCGTATCGCAAGAAGCTCAACTTCACGTTCGATGGATTGAAGGCCGCGGCTACGGCCATCGAGCGGCTGCGAAATTTCAAGCTGCGCCTGGAAACCGATAAGTATCCGGAAGGCGTCAACGAAAAAATTCTGGAACGTACTCACGCGGCGGGACGCCAGTTCGAAGAAAGCCTGGATGACGATCTGAATACCGCCGAGGCATTGGCGGCCCTGTTCGAATTCGTGCGCGATGCCAACACCGCCATGGACGCGGGCGAATTTCGGGCGGACAATACCGCTCCCGCGCTTGATCTTCTCGATCGGTTCGACCGCATTTTCGCCGTTCTCGAGCCCACGCAGGCTGAAGGCGGGCTCTCCGACGCGCGTGTGGAGGAGCTGATCGCGGAACGCGCCGCCGCTAAGAAGTCACGCAACTTCAAGCGGTCCGATGAAATCCGGCAGGAGTTGCTCGACGCCGGGATCGTGTTGGAGGACACTAAAGAAGGAGCGCGCTGGAAGAGGAAGTGAGGCGAGCGATATGAAAACCGAGACCAAAGCTGTACACGCGGGCGACCGGAAGCGAAATCCCGACGCGCCGGGAGCCTTTGTTCCGTCCTCAACGCCGATTTACACGGCCACCACTTACCTTTATGAAGACACGGCCAAGCTGGATCGCGTGCTGGGCCGGGAAGAGCCGGGATTCTGCTACGGCCGCTACGACAATCCCACGCGCACGGGCCTGGAAGAATTGCTCACCGAACTCGAAGCGGGGCATAGCGCGCAGGTTTGCTCGTCGGGCATGATGGCGATCCATGTGGCGTTGCTTGCCGCGCTCACCGATCGTCGCAAGTCGGTACTGGCGGCGAATGCCCTCTACGGCGCCACCACTACGCTGCTGACGCAGGTGCTGGAGCCGATGGGCGTGTCGGTGGATTTTGTCGACGTATGCGATTTGCAGGCGCTCGATCAAAAGATCACGGAAACGAAGCCCGGCTGCATCCTGATGGAGACGATTTCAAACCCTCTGCTGCGGGTGGGCGATCTCGATCTTATCGCGGAATTGGCGGAGGAGGCCGGCGCGGCGCTCGTGGTGGACAATACTTTCGCAACCCCGCTGTTGATCCGTCCCATCGAGCACGGCGCGAATTTTTCGGTTCACAGCTTGACCAAGTTCCTGGCCGGGCATGGCGACGTCTTGGGCGGCGTGGTGGTCACTGATGAAGCGCACTCGGACGTGGTGCGGACGCTTTCGCGGACGCTGGGCCCGGTGCTGGGACCGTTCGAGAGCTATCTGACCATGCGCGGCATCAAGACCTTCGCGCTGCGCGTGGAGCGCCAGTGCTCGAATGCTTGTCGAATCGCCACTTGGCTGCAAGCTCATCCGCGGGTGGCGCGCGTGCATTATCTGGCGGATCCCAATCACCCTGATGCCGCGGTCATTCGCAGGCTGCTGCCCGAAGGCCTGTACGGCGCGCTGGTTCCGTTCGAAATCAAGGACGCGACGAAAGAAGACGTGTTCCGGTTCATGGACAAATTGAAGCTGGTGGTGCGCGGTACATCGCTAGGCGACGTCCACAGCTTGTTGCTATATCCAGCCATCGCTTCGCACCGGGAGATCGCGCCCAAGCAGCGCCAGCGCATGGGCATCAGCGACGGCTTGGTGCGGCTGTGCGCAGGAATCGAAGCGGTGGAAGACATCATCGCCGACCTGGATCAAGCGCTGAGCTGACGCGATGGGGACGAAGACACGCCCGCCGATCTTGGCTGTGCTGTGCGTACTCGTGCTGAGCGCGGTCAATGCTGCTGGCGCGGAACAGTACACGTTCAGCGCGGAGGACGCGAGCGTGAAGCGCCCGGTCTCCGTTCCGCCCGCAGTCAATCGGATACTTGCTCACGAGCCCGATGTTATGGGCGTTCTAGAATACGAACACCTCGCCCCCGATGCGGTCCCAGGCTCTTGGTTGCTCGCATCCGAAATTCATCTGACCAACTCTGCTGAAAAGGACCTCGTGGTTATTGCCGAGGGGCCCCTTTCTGGAGCGAACGTGACCACGTTTTGGATTTTTCGTGCGACAGATCATGGATACGAACTGCTTCTGAACGCTCCTGCGCACGACATGGTGGTTAAGAATTCGCGCACCAATAGCTACCGGGACATAGAGCTTTTGAGCGCAACTGCAGTCACGATGTCGAAAGTTCTATGCAAGTTCAAAGATGGGACCTATCTTCCAGCCACCAAAAGTCTAGAACCCATCCAATAGAAGCTATCCGTGTTCATCTGTGGCCAAACTCTTAGCCGCGGATTAACACGGATAAACGCCGATTATGGGGCCTGACCGCTGTCGCTAACCGTTCCACTTTGAGAACGTGCGGTGCACCTCTTGCTTTGGTACCGAAATCCACTTGTCCCAGTCGGCACCCGAGATGCGAAGACCGTGGAGTAGCTCGTTCATGCAGTTGTAGATCGCGAGCCGAACGTCTTCCTCTTCAGAACTGCAGTCAATCTCCGGTCGACTCAAGATCGCCTTTAAGCTGCTCCTATGGAGGCCTAAGCGAGCGTGAAACTCCCAATCTTCGATGAAGTCTCCCTCGAGCAGGGCAACGAGACACCGCCGAACGATTTCCTGCTCAACTGCATTCAATGCGCGTGAAGCCATGATGGGGCACGGGAGGGGCCAGTCTAATTTCCGCTGGATTGAATCTGAATCAGTGGCTCGTGCTCCGTTGTCGCGGGCGCCGTGCTCGCGATGGTCTGCGGATCGCGCCAGGCATCGAAATACGAAATCTGCCGCACGCACGAAATGGTGCACATCGGCGCGCAGCCCTTCTCGGTCAGGTATTCGCGGCGGATATCGTCCACCGTGTATTCAGCCAGCGGTTTGGCCGGATACCCTCGCTGCTGCGAGCAATAGTGCACCAGGCCTTCTTCGCAAATGTACAGATAGCGCGCGCCGGCGCGGCACCGCCAGTGGCTGGGGCGGCCATTGGCGATGTCGTCCTGATAGTAATTGATCTGCGAAAAGTTCTTCTTCTCGAAGTTCTTCATCGCGAGAAAAACCTTGCGCTCGCGTTCGCCGATGGGCCGCAGTTGCCCGCTCGAATCGTGAATAATGCCTACAGTGGAAGTGAAGCTCAGCTCCAGCGCGCGCTTTCCCACCACCAGCGCGTCTTCGGGATTGTGAATGCCGCCGCCCAGCACGGAATTGATGTTCACGTGAAACAGCGCGTACTCGGACAGGATCTGCAGCTTCTTGTCCAGCACCTTGAGGCTCTTTTTCGATACGTCGTCCGGCATGACGTTATCGATGCTGATCTGCATATGATCCAGGCCGGCGTCGTTCAATTGATTCACCCGCTGCGGCGTCAGCAGATAGCCGTTGGTGATCATGCCGGCGATCATGCCCCGGCGGCGCACGTACGCGATCAGACGGTCGAGTTCGGGATGCAGCAACGGTTCGCCGCCGCTGAACGTCACAATAGTGGTCCCTAAACGGGCCAGTTGATCCAGCCGCTCGGTCATCGTTTCCACAGCTACGGGCTTGGAAAAATCGTCGTATTCGTTGCAGTATGTGCAGGACAAATTGCAGCGGCGAATGGGAATGATATGCGCCATCACGGGGTGGTCCGTAGACGCGACTCCGCGCAGAATCATCCTCAGTTCCCGCGCCCGGCGTTTGAGCGCCCGGCGGTCCCGGCGAAATTTAAAGCCCCAATAGGCCATGGAAACGCTCATGTCCATTGAAACATACCGCTCCAAGAAGGGCATGGAATTCGAATCGAACGGGCCCTCATTCATTCTCAACTGCGCTTTAGCGCATGGAACTTCAACCGGGCCTTGCGAAGGTAACCGTAAGAGTTTCTGTAACCCAAGCCGCTGCGAAGGACACCTAACAGAAGTAGCATGATATGCTGAGAGCGCTGGAAACCTGTAGCGCCCCGATCCGATGTTTGAGTTTCTTTTTAAATATCCGCCTACGGTATTCGCCAAAGGCAGCTTCGTGCTTCTCAGCCAGTGGCCGGTGTGGACTCTCGCGGTCCTGCTGCTGATCGCCGCCGCCGGGCTCGGCTGGGTGATCTGGAGACGGCGTCGCGCCATCGCCCCCACCATGCGCGGTCCGCGCACCGCCGTGGTCTGGATTTTGCAAAGCTTGCTGGTCTGCCTGTTGCTGTTCCTGCTGTGGCAGCCCGCGTTGAGCATCGCCACGCTGCGGCCGCAGCAAAACATCGTCGCGGTGGTGATTGACGACAGCAAAAGCATGTCTACCGAGGAAGATGGCCACTCCCGCAAAGAGCGAGTGGTTGCCACGCTCAACGGCGGTCTTCTCAATAGTTTGAAGAGCAAATTTCAAGTACGACTTTATCGCCTCGGCGACCATTTGGAGCGCATCGAAAGCATCGACAAGCTGAACGCTTCGGCACCCGCCACGCACATCGGCGACGGCCTGAAGGAAGTGCTGGCCGATTCGGCGACGCTGCCCATCGGCGCGGTGGTTTTGATGAGCGACGGCGCGGACAACAGCGGCGGCATCGATCTGGATACTATCTCCGACATCAAACGCCAGCGGATTCCGATTCACACGGTCGGTTTCGGCCGCGAGCGCATGTCCCATGACATCGAGGTCACCGACGTCCAATTGCCGTCGCGTTCGCTGGCGAAATCGCGGCTGGAGGCGCAGGTCACCTTCCATCAGTGGGGCTTGAAGGGCGACAAGGTGCGGCTAGTGGTGCGGGATTCGGGAAAGATTTTGACCGCTCGCGACATTGTTCTCGCGGGGGATGGCGCCGCGCAAACCGAGACGGTGCTGTTCAACGCCGGAGACGCCGGAGTGAAGAACCTGCAATTTTCCATCGACGCGCTGCCCGAAGAGGAGAACAAGCTGAACAACACGCTGACGCGCGTCTTGTACGTCGATAACGCGAAGCCCAAAGTGCTGTACATGGAAGGCGAGCCGCGCTGGGACTACAAGTTCATCCGGCGCGCTGTCGAAGACGACAAGAATATCGACCTGTATTGCGTAGTCCGCACCACGCAGAACAAACTGTACGTCCAGGTGCCTACCGATGCGCCGCAGGGCGAATTGAAGGACGGCTTCCCCACCAAAGTCGACGACCTGTTCAACTACCAGGGCATTATTCTAGGGACCGTAGAGGCGAATTATTTCACTCCGGCTCAGCAGGACTTGATCCAGCAGTTCGTCGACCGGCGCGGCGGCGGCCTATTGTTCCTGGGCGGCCGTGTATCGCTGGCCGATGGCGGCTACGAAAAGGCGCCCTTTGCCGATCTGTTGCCCGTTCGCTTGCCGGATCACAAGGATACCTTTCATCGCGATCCCGCGACGGCAGAACTGACCCCGGCCGGGCGCGACAGCTTGATCACGCGCATCGAGGATAATCCAGACGCCAACGTGGAGCGCTGGAAGAAGCTGCCCTATCTGATGAACTTTCAGGAGGCGGGGCAGCCAAAGCCGGGCGCGCTGGTGCTGGCGGAGATGACCGCCTCCGGCCACAAGCTGCCTCTGTTGATCACGGAAAAATACGGCCGCGGGCGCACCGCTGTTTTCGCCACCGGAGGAGATTGGCGCTGGCAGATGCTGCAGCCGGTAGAGGACTTGAGCCACGAAATATTCTGGCGGCAATTGCTGCGCTGGCTGGTGAGCGACACGCCCACGCGAGTAGTAACAACGGTGGCTCGTCCGGTGCTCTATGACGACGGCCACGTGCATTTCCGCGCGGAGGTTCGCGACACCAACTATTTGCCCACCAGCGACGCAACCATCCAGGCGCGCGTCGACGGTCCCGACGGCAGCTCGCAAAGCGTCGATCTGCATCCCGATTCGCTGGAGCAAGGCGTGTACTCGGCCGACTGGGATGCCGGGCAAGCCGGGTCCTATGTAGCCGAAGTAACCGCCACGCGCGGCCAGCAGGAACTGGGACGCGATGTGGTTACGTTCCGCCGCGAGGACGGCGTGGCTGAGAATTTCCATCTGGAGCAAAACCGCGACCTGCTCGAGAAGCTTTCTTCGCAAACCGGCGGCCGGTACTATCGGCCGGATCAAGTGAGCCGGCTGGGCGAAGATATTTCGTATTCCGAGGCTGGGATCACGGTGCGCGAAACCAGGGATCTGTGGGACATGCCCATTGTGTTCTTCCTGGTATTGTTGCTGTGCTGCGCTGAATGGGTGTTGCGCAGAAGGTGGGGTGTCGTATGAAGCTTCCGCTTTTTCTGGTTGCTGTAATGAGTTGCGCTGCTTTGCACGCCGCCACTTTCTATGTCACGGTGGCCGGCCTGGGCGGCGAGCCCGACTACGAACAGCGTTTCGCATCGCAAGCCCAAGAGATCGATAAGCTGCTGCACGCTTCCAGCTCGGATGCCAAAGTCACCACGCTGTTCGGCCCACAGGCCACCAAAGCGAACCTGCAGAACGCGCTGGCACAAGTGGCGCGCGACGCCAAGCCGAACGACGCATTCGTATTGATGCTGATCGGCCACGGCAGCTTCGATGGCTATGACTACAAGATGAACCTGCCTGGTCCCGACATATCGGGCGTGGAGTTGGGGGCGCTGCTCGATCGCATCGGATGCACGCGGCAGTTGGTGGTGAACATGACCAGCGCCAGCGGGGGTTCGCGCGCGTCGCTCGAAAAAGCCAATCGCGTGGTGATCACCGCAACGAAGTCCGGCAACGAAAAGAACGCCACCGTTTTCGCCCGCTTCTGGGTGGAGGCGCTGCGCGATCCCGCGGCCGACACCGACAAGAACGACACCGTGTCGGCGCTCGAAGCATTCACTTACGCCGAAACCAAAACCGCGCAGTTTTACGAAACGCAAAAGCGCCTGGCCACCGAACATCCCATTCTTGAGGACACCGGGCAGGGCGACGGCGAGCGCAAGCCGTCTCCGGAAAACGGCGAAGGGCTGAAAGCGGCGCAGTTTGCGTTGCTGCGGATCGGATCGGCCCAAGTGGCGGCCAATACACCCGAAAAGAAGGCGCTGCTCGAAAAGCGCGACGACCTGGAAGAGCAGATCGATAAACTGAAGTACGAAAAGGCCGCCATGCCGGCCGACGAGTATAAGAAACAGCTCCAGGATCTGTTGATCCAATTGGCCAAGACGCAGGCGGAGCTGGACAAATGAGTGGCGCTAACCGCACGGCAGGGCTGCTATCGGCACTGCTGCTTGCGATCCCACTGGCTGCCGAGACACCCGCCGCGCTCGAAGAATGCATTACCCTTCGTCACCATGGCAAACTCGCCGAAGCGCAGACCTGCTACGCCAAGCTCTCCGCAAGCTCCAATCCGTACCTGCGCGCCGAGGGACTCTGGGGCACCGAACGCTATCAGGAAGCCAATGACCAGTTTCGCGATTTGATCAAGCAGTTTCCAAAAAACGCCGATTACCGCGTCCGCTGGGGCCACCTGTTTTTCGAGCGCTTCAATAATGAAGAAGCCAACTCGCTGTTCCAAGAGGCGCTGAAGATCGACGACAAGAACGCCCAGGCATATCTCGGCATCGCGGAAGTGGAGACGGAAGGATTCAGCCAGGGCGCGGTGAAAGCGGCCCAAAAAGCGGCCGATCTGGATCCGAAGCTGTACGAAGCGCACGAGCAGCTCGCTTTTCTGGCGCTCGAAGATAACGACGAAGACACCGCCGCCAAGCAAGCCGACCTGGCGCTCGCCATCTCGGGCGAAGCGCTGGACGCCATGGCGATTCATCTCGCCATCGATTCTCTGCACGACAAAACCGATTCGCCCTGGGCCGGCCGCATTCTCAAAATCAATCCGGCGTACGGCGAAGCTTACTCCACCGCTGGACATTTCTACGTCATCAATCGCCGCTATATCGAAGGCATCCAGGCCTATCGCAGAGCGTTGGAATTGAATCCGCGGCTATGGGAAGCGCGCGCGCAGCTGGGCGTGAATCTGATGCGTTTGGGCGACGAAGCCGAAGCTCGCCAACAGCTCGAAGAGTGCTACAACGCCAACTACAAGAGCTATGAGACGGTGAATTCTCTGCGTCTGCTCGACAAGTACAAAGACTTCGTCACCTTTAAGACGCCCACCACCATCGTCCGCCTGGAAAAAAAGGAAGCCGAGCTGCTTCGTCCTTATGTGGAAGCCGAGCTGAAGCGCGACATCGCCGATTACAGCGTAAAGTACCACATGACTTTGAAGGAGCCGGTGCAGGTGGAGGTTTATCCCGATCACGAGGACTTTGCCGTCCGCACCATGGGCATGCCGGGCCTGGGCGCATTGGGCGTGACGTTCAACTCCGTCATCGCGATGGACAGCCCATCGGGCCGCACACCGGGAAGCTTTCACTGGGCCAGCACGCTGCGCCACGAGATGAGCCACGTGTTCGTGCTCGAAGCCACCAACAGCCGCGTGCCGCGCTGGTTTACCGAAGGCCTGGCGGTATATGAGGAGACGGCCGCTGCGCCCGACTGGGGCGATCGCCTGGACCCCGACGCCATTCACGCCATCCAGCACAAGATGCTGTTGCCCGTGGCCGAGCTCGATCGCGGATTCATCCGGCCCAGCTATCCGGCGCAAGTAATCGTGTCGTATTTCCAGGGCGGCAAGATCTGCAGTTACATCGCCGAGAAGTGGGGCTATTCCAAACTCCTGGACATGATTCAGGCCTATGCCAAGCTGGAATCGACGCCCGACGTTTTCCAAAAGGTCTTAGGCATCTCGACCACCGATTTCGACAAGCAGTTCCTGGCCTGGCTGGACGCGCAAACCAAAATCACCACCGATCATTTCGATGAGTGGCGCGACAAGCTCAAGATGATGGTGGCGGACGGCCGCACCAAGGATTATGGCGCCGTGATTCAAATCGGCAACACCATCCGCGACTGGTACCCCGACTACGTAGAAGTGGGAAGCGTCTATGAACTGCTGGCCGACGCTTATCTGGCCAAAGGCGATAAGGACGACGCCCGCAAACAGCTCGAAAAGTACAACGAGGTGGGCGGACGGGATCCCAAGCTGGTGGAACAACTGGCGACGCTCGAAGAGGAAGCCGGCCAGCCCAAGAAAGCCGCCGCCGCTCTTGATCGTCTAAACTACATTTATCCTGAGGATCAGGAGTTACACCGACGACTGGGCGATTTATGGCTCGCACAAAACAACCTGCCAGGTGCGATTCGCGAGTATCAGGCGCTGCTCGCGCTGAAGCCGCTGGACCAGGCGACTTCGCATTACCAGTTGGCCGAGGCTTATCGCAAGGCCAACCGCTTGGATCAGGCTCGCGACGAAGTGCTGCTTTCCCTGGAGGCGGCGCCCGGTTATAAGCCGGCTCAAAAATTACTTTTAGAGATTGCGAAATAATCACACATGTCCACCCCAACCATAGCGATCAACGATTCGGCGGAATTAAAGGAACGAATCGAGCGGTTCCAGGAAGTCCAGCGCAGCATCGTGCGCGAAGTCCGCAAAGTCATTGTCGGACAGGAGGAGGTCATCGAACAGGTGATGATCTCGTTGTTTGTGGGCGGCCACTGTTTGATCACCGGCCTTCCAGGAACCGCCAAGACGCTGCTGGTTCGGACGCTGGCCCAGACTCTCGGCCTGGTTTTTAAGCGCATCCAGTTCACGCCAGACCTGATGCCGTCCGACATCACCGGCACCGACATCATTGAGGAAGAGCCAGGCACCGGACGCCGCACCTGGACCTTCGTGCCCGGGCCGATTTTTTCCAACATCCTGCTGGCCGACGAAATCAACCGCACGCCGCCCAAGACGCAGTCGGCGCTGCTCGAAGCGATGCAGGAGCTGTCTTGCACCGTGCGCGGGCATCAGTACAAAATCGAGGCGCCCTTTTTCGTTCTGGCGACGCAGAATCCGATTGAGCTGGAAGGCACCTATCCGCTGCCCGAAGCCCAGCTGGATCGCTTCCTGTTCAACACCGTCCTCGATTATTTGTCGGCCGACGACGAAGTGAAAGTGGTGGACCTCACCACCACCACCAAGGCCGCGCAGGCCGACACCGTCACAAACGCCACCGAAATCCTGGAGTTTCAGCGGCTGGTCCGCATGGTGCCGATCGCCGACACGGTTGCGCGCTACGCCGTGGAACTGGTTCGCGCCACGCGACCCAACGATGCCAGCGCGCCGGATTTCGTCAAAAATTATGTGAATTTCGGCGCCAGCGTGCGCGCCGCCCAATTCGTGGTGCTGGCCGCCAAAGCCCGCGCGCTGCTGCGCAACCGCTATCACGTCGCCTACGAAGATATCCGCGCACTGGCCGCGCCCATCCTGCGGCACCGCATTCTGCTGAACTTCCACGCCGAATCCGAGCGCCTGGATTCCGATGCAATCTTGAAACGTCTGCTGGAGTGGAAGCCGGAACCAAAATAAATAGCCACAGATAAACACAGATGAACACAGATTCTTTTTATTTGCGTTTATCTGTGTTCATCTGTGGCTGAGTGATTTTTATGCAGCCCCGCACTCCATCTCGTTTCATCGACCCGTCGCTGCTGGCCGGCATCTCGCACCTGGACCTGGTGGCCAGAACAGTGGTAGATGGATTTGTCGCGGGCTTGCATCGCTCGCCCGACTTTGGATTCAGCCAGGAGTTCGCCGAGTATCGCGCCTATACGCCCGGTGACGACCTGCGCCACGTGGATTGGAACGTCTTCGCGCGCACCGAGCGAATGTATCTGAAGCGCTATCGCGGCGAGACCAATTCCCAGCTCGCCCTGATGCTCGATACCAGCGCGTCCATGGGCTACACTTCGCACGGCATCACCAAGCTGGACTACGGCCGCTTTTTGGCCGTGGCGCTGGCTTATCTCGCCAACCAGCAGCGCGACGCGGCCGGCGTAATCATCTTCAACGACGACGTGCGCAATTATGTCCAGCCCTCCACGCGCCAGGGCCAATTCATGCGCGTGGCGCACGCCATCGAAAAGGCGGAGCTGGGTACGCGAACCGATTTCGCCAAGCCGTTCATCCATTTCCAGCAGTTCCTTCGCCGCCGGGGCATCGTGGTGGTGATCTCGGATTTTTACGAACAGCCCGAAATCGTCATCCGCACCGTTGAGCCACTGCGCTATCGCGGCAACGATCTGATCCTGTTTCACGTCTTAGATCCTCA
This sequence comes from Bryobacterales bacterium, assembly GCA_963735145.1. Lineage (GTDB taxonomy): Bacteria > Acidobacteriota > Terriglobia > Bryobacterales > Bryobacteraceae > Palsa-89. The sequence goes on from CAVTJS010000005.1 coordinate 1,711,322, forward strand.
GGAGATCCGGCCTAAGCTGAAAGAGCCGTCGCTGCTGGTGGACATGGAAACCCAAGACGCCATCGAAGTTTCTCCCGAATACGCCAAGGAAGAATACAACGCGAAGATCGATGCGCACATCGCCGCCCTCAAGACCAAAGCTGCGGCAGCTGGTATCGACTATCAGCTTCTCCCGACGGATCGGCCCTTGGACGATGCCTTGCGCGAATATTTCTTGATCCGAAAGGGGAGGATGTAAACCGTGACAACCACTCCCTCACGGTCGTGGCTCAGACTGAGCGATTCCGAGCCGCGCGCGTCAGCAAGCGGTACGCCGGGTAGCGGAGTAGCTGTGGAGGAGGAAGCGTAGTCGTGGGTTTTCTTGCCCCTTGGTTTTTGGCCGGAGCCGTTGCGGTCGGCCTGCCGTTTTGGATTCACCTGCTGCGCCAGTACCGCAGCACCCCGCATCCTTTCAGCTCGCTCATGTTCTTTGAGCGGCGCACGCAAAGCTCCATCAAGCATCGCCGCCTGCGCTACCTGTTGCTGCTGTCGCTGCGCGTGGCCTTGCTTCTGCTGATCGCGCTGGCTTTCGCCAATCCGTTTATCAGCCGGGCCGGTGGGGCCGCGGGTGGGCGGAAAATGCTGGTGATCGCCGTCGACAATTCGTTCAGCATGCGCTACGACGATCATCTCGCTCGCGCCAAACAGGCCGCGATCAATGCAGTCTCCAATCTAAATCAGGGCGAGCGCGGGCAGGTGCTGGCCGTGGGATCGCGCGTGCACTTTCTCACCCAGCCGGTGGAAGACGCCGATCAACTGAAAGCCGCTATTCGAAGCATCCAGCCGTCCGATGAGCAAAGCTCCTACGGCGAACTGGCACGAGCGCTCCGCACCATTTCGCAATCCGCGAAAACGCCGCTCGAAGTGCACTTTGCGAGCGACATGCAGAAATCGTCCTTGCCGCCCGCGTTCGCCGATCTGCGCCTCGGCAGCGTTACCAAGCTGGTATTTCATTCGGTGGCCGATTCCAAACAGCCCAACTGGATGGTGGAAAGCGTCACCGCGCCCGCCAAGATCTACGATCCGAAGAAAGTCCGCGTCCAGGCCGTCGTTGCGGGCATCGGCACTCCAGCCACCAAGCGCACCGTATCGCTCGCGCTGGACGGCAAGGTGCTCGAAAGCAAGTCCATCGACGTTCCCGCCAACGGCCGCGCGTCGGTGGAGTTCCTGTCGCTCGATTCGCCTCACGGTTTCCATAAAGGCGAGATCCGGATCGATCCCGGCGATTCGCTCCGCGAAGACGACCGCTTCGATTTCGCCATCGAGCGGACCGATCCGCATCCGGTGCTGTATCTGCATCCGGCCGGCCAGGATCGCGACGAGCTGTACTATCGCTCCGCGCTCGAATCCGTTTCTGAAGCCGGTTTCACTCTTGAGCCGCTGGCCGTGGAGCAGGCCGCCAATCAATCGTTGTCCAAGTACGCTTTTGTAGTGCTGTCGGACGTCGGCACAATGCCCGCGGGCTTGGAAAACAGCTTGCGTGCTTACGTCGCCGCGGGCGGTTCGGTATTGATTGCGCTGGGTCCGCTTTCGGCCGCGCTCACGCACGTTCCCGTGTCGAACGAAACCATCCAGGGATCCAGCTACGCGTCGTTGAGCGGGTCGCGTTTTGAAACCGTGGCAGCCGCCGACGCCGAACATCCCGCGTTGCGCCGCGCCAATAAGCTGGACGGAGTGAAGTTTTATCAGGTGATCAAAGTTGATCCGGGACAGAGCCACGTGATTGCGCGTCTCACTAATCAGGAGCCGTTGCTGCTCGAAAAGCAGGTCGGCGAAGGCCGCGTGATGGTGTTCACTTCCACCTTCGACAACATCGGGAACGACATTCCGTTGCACGCCTCCTTTGTTCCGTTCGTCGAAGAAACGGCGCGCTATCTGGGCGGGCAACAGGATCGCTCCACCAACGTCGCCGTGGATTCCTACATAGAGTTGCGCTCCGCCAAGGAACGCGGCGCAGCTATCGATGTAACCGAGCCTGACGGGTCTCATCCGTTGTCGCTCAAGGACGCCACTACGACGCAGACCTTCCAGGTGACGCGCGAGGGCTTCTACGAGATCCATCGCGCCAACGGGCGGCAGGAAATGGTGGCCGTGCATGCCGATCGCCGCGAGTCCGATTTGACGCCCATCCCACAAGAGACGCTGGTTCTATGGCAAAACACGGGGCTCGGCCCCGACACCCCCTCTGGCGACGGCTCGGCCGCGGACACCCAGGCCCGTCCCTGGAGCCTGTGGCGCTACGCTTTGCTACTGGTCTTAATAACCGCGATAATTGAATCAGTATTGGCGAGCCGATATCTTTCGGTGGAGAAGGAGGTCGCTTGAACGCTCTCGACCAACTGAATGGTTACCTTCAGCGGCTGGAGAAGCGCTTGCGCTTCCTGGCGGTATCCAAAGGAACTTCGCTCGTCGCCGTCTCTGCCCTGGTGATCACGGTTCTCCTCGTCTGGATTATCAATCGCTACGCCTTTTCTTCGGCCAGCCTGTTGTGGGCCCGCATTTTTCTGTTTCTTTCCGTCGCAACCGCCATCGCCTTTGGTCTGGTAATCCCGCTGCTGAATTTGAATCGGCGCAATGCGGCCCGCAAAGCCGAGCAAAAGTTCCCCGAGTTCCAGGAGCGCTTGCTCACCCTGGCTGAGAAACCGAATGCGGGCGATCCGTTCTTGCAATTGCTCGCCGCCGACACCATGCGGGTTGCGGAATCGAGCGAGCCCGAGCGGCTGGCATCGAACGGGCCCATCATCGGATTTTTGGCTTCGGCGGCTCTTTCAGTGGCCGTGTTGCTCTGGCTGATCAACGCCGGTCCAGGCTATCTCGGCTACGGAACGTCGCTGCTGTGGGCCGGCGCGCCGAAATCCGGCAATCACGCGTTCTATGATATCGCCGTTACTCCGGGCGATCGCGCTGTGCGCCGCAAGGCCGACCAGTTAGTCACCGCGCAGCTCCTGGGATTCGATTCGCCCAAGGTGCGGCTGTTCGCTCAATATCGCGGCACTTCGAAGTGGGAGCAGGTGGACATGCAGCCGTCGCCGGGCGCGTCCACTTACGAGTTTCTCTTCAGCAGTCTCGATGACAATGTCGAATACTACGTGGAAGCGGGCGCGGTAGATTCCAAGCACTACAATCTGCGCGTCGTCGATCTTCCGGCCGTCAAGAAGATCCGGGTTACTTATCATTACCCGTCCTGGACCGGGATGAAGGACGCCGTGGAAGATCCGGGCGGCGATTTGCGCGCTGTCGAAGGCACCGATGCCGAGGTCGCTATTCTCACCGATCGCCCCTTGAACAAAGGCGTCCTGATGCTGGGAGACGACCGGCAGATCGAGTTAAAACCGGGCGACGGCAATTGGGTTACCGGCCACGTCACGCTGGATAAAGACGGCCTGTATCACATCGCCGCCATCGATCGTGGCGAAAATGTCCGTCTGAGCGAAGACTTTTTCATCGAAGCGCGCAAGGATTCCCCGCCCACGGTGAAAATCGACCGGCCGGGCCGCGACGCGAAGGTCAATCCGATCGAAGAAGTGACCATCACGGTGGATGCCGAAGACGATTTCGCCTTGAACGAAGTGGCGCTGCATTACTCGGTCAATGGCGGAGCGGAAAAAACCGTGCAGCTGCTGCCGCAAAAAGGCGTAAAAACGGCCAACGGCAAATACGTTTTAGCGCTGGAAGATTATAAGCTCGCGCCCGGCGACTTGGTCAGCCTTTATGCCGAGGCCAAGGACGCCCGTAATACCACCAAAACCGATATCTACTTCATCCAGGCGGAGCCTTTCGAACGGAATTATTCGCAGGCGCAATCGGGCGGTGGCGGCGGTGGCATGGGCGGCGGCGACAACGATCAGCAGATTTCTCAGCGTCAGAAGGACATCATCGCGGCCACGTGGAATGAGTACAAGAACGGATCGAAAGATCAGTCCGTAGCAGCCGACGACGCTAAGTTCCTGGCTGAGCAGGAGGAAAAACTGGCCGCGCAGGCCAAATCGCTGGCCGACCGTATGAAGGCGCGCGAGCTGGCCGACGCCAATCCGCAATTCCAAAGCTTCACCAAGGAAATGACGGAGGCGTCCCAGAGCATGATCGATTCGGCGCAGAAGATCCGCAATCGAAAATGGAACGACGCCATGCCGTCCGAGCAAAAGGCGCTGCAGGCGGCCCAGCGCGCCGAGGCCACTTTCCGCGACATCCAGGTAGCCTTTGGAACGCAAGGCGGCGGCGCGGGTGCGGGTGGCGCCGGTCGCGATCTGGAAAACCTGGCCGATCTGGAACTGGACCGCGAAAAGAATCAGTACGAAACCGGACAGCAATCCGCTTCCGACAGCCGAGCCCAGGAGATCGACAAGGCGCTGCAGAAACTCGCGGAACTGGCGCGCCGGCAACAGGAACTGGCAGCCAAGAAAGATCAGCAGCAGCCCTTCCGGCAACGCTGGGAGCAGGAAATGCTTCGCCGCGAAGCCGAGCAACTGCAGAAGCAGATGGAGCAGTTGCAGCGCGGCGATTCATCGCAGCAACAGAGCGGTCAACAAGGACAGCAGGGACAAAAAGGACAGCAGGGGCAACAGGGCCAGCAATCGGGGCAATCCGGACAATCGGGCAGCGCGGGGCAGGTTGGGTCCATCGCGGCGCCGCAGTTGCAGCAAGCCCTGGACCGCTTGAAAAAAGCCACCGAAGACATGCAGAGCGCCGAGAACCAGCAGAACGGCAGCCCCGAGCAGACCGCCGCCGGACAGCGCCGCGCGGCCGACCGTCTGAACGAAGCTCGCGACCTTTTGAACGGGATGCAGCACCAGAATTCGTCGCAGCAACTGGACAATCTCGCGCAGCAGGCCAACCAGCTCGCGCAACAGGAAGCTGATGCGCAGAACCGTCTGCGCAAGATGATCGGGTCGTCGGCCGGCGAGAATCCGCGCTTCGGCGGTCAGTCGCTTCAGAATCAGCAGGAGGCCGATCGTCTGGCCAGCGAAAAGAATCAAATGGCAGACCAGCTCAAGAAGCTGGAGCAGGGAATCTCGGACACCGCGCGGAGCATGGCTGGGGCGCAGAATCCGGTGGGCAGCAAACTGAGGGACGCGTTGGGTGAGGCGCAGCAGAACGAGCTTGAGATGCACATGCGGCAGAACGCGCAGTTTATCCGGCAAGGCTACGGCTCCTCGGCCTGGGTGCGTGAAAACAGCGTCAGCCAGGGGTTGAGCAATCTGCGCGATCAACTTCAGCAGGCGCAGGCCGCCAATCAGGCGCAGGCCGGCAAACCCGGCCAGGGACCGGGCGGCGATAATAGCGATCTTGAAAAGGCGCTGGCTCGCGTAGAGGCCATGCGAAGCCGATTGCAGCAGCTGGCCGAAAACCAGGGCAAGGGCAATCAGCCGGGCCAGGGACGGCAATCCAATCCGCTCCAGCGCGGCAATCAGGACGGTAGCGGGCAGGCCGGCCAGCAGCCGGGTCAATCGCAACAACCGGGGCAGCAACCAGGCCAATCGCAACAACCGGGTCAAGGGCAGCAGGGACAGGGCGGACAACCAGGACAAGGCAGCCAGTCCGCTCAGAACGGCAACGGCGGCCAGTCCGGCCCGAATTCCGGCTACGCGCCGTACGGAGGCGGTGGACCGGTGACGCCCAACAACGGCTATGCGGGCGGCGGACCTATCGATCAGGCTTATCGCGAATCATTGCGCGATCTGAACCAAATGCGCGATCTGGTTCGCCAGAACCCGGACATGGCGGGCGATTATTCCAACCTCTCGCGGGCGCTGAATCCAGGCTTCACCAGCAACGACGCCGAGCTATCGCAGCGGTTAAGCCACGAAGTGCTGCCTGAAATGGAGCGCCTGGAACTGGAGCTGCGTCGCAAGCTGGATGAGAAGAACTCCGATCAAGTGCGCAGCGCAGGCTCGGAAACGGTGCCAGCCGGCTACTCCGACGCGGTGGCCGATTACTTCCGCAAATTGAGCCAGGGCAAATAGCGCGCTATTTGCCGCGACCCTTTGGTCCCTGCGCAATCGTCTGGATGGCGATGATCCAGTCTTTGTTCTGCCGCGTTGTCGCGCGACACTGCGTAGAGCGTTTTGCGATCCGGCCCGCTGAAGGCCACGCTGATGACGTCGCGCGGCGTGGGGATCAATCCCAGATTCTTGCCGTCCTTTCCGATCACGTTGACGCCGCCGTTGGACGTCACATAGAGGCGACCCTGGGAGTCGAAAGTGCTGCCGTCGCCGCCAAATCCGCCCTCCAGCTTCGCAAACTCGCGCTGATTGGTGAGCGAGCCGTCTTTCTGCACATCGAACTCCACCACCGTAGGCCCGTTGGTCACGAACAGATGTTTTTCGTCGGGGCTCAGAACGATGCCGTTGGTGAACAAATGGTCGCCGTACTTGGTCACCTTGCCCTGCGGATCCGAGTAAAAGACGCTGCCCATGGTAAAGTACGCGCCGCCTTTGCTATCGGCCGTCAGGTCGTTCAGGACTCCGCCGATGCAATCGAAGGAATCGCCGTTATAGTGGTTGGCGAGGGTTTTGCGCTGCGGCGCTAACTCCTCGATGGAGGCGTTCAGCCCGCGATTGTTCACAAACAACGCGCCCTTCGAGTTCATCGCGAGCGCACCGCCGGTATTGGTTTCAACGTATTCGACGGATGTCTTCCCGTTCTTATCCAGCTTCACCACGTCGCTGTTGTCGTTTTGCGCGATCAGAATTCCGCCGTCCTTGGTGGCGATGATTCCGTCGGCGTTGTTGCCGTCCACTTCCCAGATCTCTTTCCATTTCTCCCCCGCAGCCACCACTCCGGGGATTTCGGTCACGGTGTACTCTTTGGGACCGGGAGCCGCGGCCGCAGCGCCAGGACGCGGCCCAGGCGGACGGCCGGTCCTCGCGGGAGGCGGAACCTTGCACGTCTTCAGTGCATCAGGCTCCTTAGCATCGTTGGGGGCCTGCACTCCAGGCCCGGTGGTCTTGCCGGCCGGCGATGGAATCTGGCCCCAGGCCGCCATCGCACCCAGCCCTCCCAACACCACCGTTAACATTGCTGTCGATTTCATCGTGTCCTCTTTCCGCGTTCCAGAATATCAAGATTGAAGGGACCGCCCCTATCCCCGGCGGGGCTTCCATTTTTCAAGGAAAGCGCGGACATCGTCGGGGCCGATCTTCTCGGTGGCTTCAAACTCGCCGTTCTTTTGCGCGTACACCACTTTTCCGCTGGGTTCCAGCACGCCCAGGCTCGGCACGCCTTTATCGAGAGCCACGCCGAGGCGCGCCGCAAGATCGTTGTTATCTTTCCCTTCGTCTCCGATGTTGATGTGGACCACTACGAAATTCGCATCCACCAAGGGAGCGAAGGCCGGCGAATGGAACGTCGTATCCAGCACGTGACAGTCGTAACACCAGTTCCCACCGAACATCACAAGAACTCTCTTTCCTTCTTGTGCAGCCTTGGCGAGACCGGCTTTCAGTTCTGCCTCGGCCTCGCGCGGATCGGGATACAGGCTAACGTTCGGTTTCGCGGGCTGAGGCAAAGTACGCTTGGCCTCGTCGGTGAAGGCCGCGCTGCGTACAGAAGCAACTATCTTCCATCCATCAGCTTCGCGCGCCCATTCCTGACGCATCCCAGCCACCAGGTGCGAACTGCCCGAGGTGATCGAAATGCGCAAAACCAATCGCGTGACGCCCTTTTCGGTAGTGATTTCCAGCAAGCGTGGATTGAAGTCCGTGATACCGGGTTTCTTGAGGTCTGTCCAGAATGCCGATTCGTCTTGGAGCGTGATACGGTCTTTTCCAGCTTGCGTGACGGCCGGCGGATGGACGCTGTAAAGCCTTGCCAGGGCCGCTGGATCGCCATTCATCACAGCGGATTTCCATTCGTCCAGCGGAGCAAATGCCTTCTGAGCCGGAGCGCATGTTGCAGTGAGCAGCAGTGTAGTTGCAATGAATATCGTTTTCATAGTCAAAATCGGAGCGCGGCCATCGGATCGATTCTCGCTGCGCGGCGCGCCGGAATGTAGCTGGCCCCGAGCGCTACGAAGAGAAACAACAACGCCGTGCCAATGAACGTGGCGGGGTCGGTCGCTTTGACGCCGAACAGAACCGCGGTCGCGAGGCGAGTGAGAGCGAAAGCCCCACACAGCCCGAGCGCGATTCCCACCAGCACCAAGCCGACACCTTGCCGGACCATGAGCCACAGAATGTCGCGCTGCCTAGCGCCCAGTGCCCGGCGGATTCCCACCTCCTGGGTGCGCTGCGCCACTGAATAACTAATGACGCCGTAAATCCCCATCAGCGCCAGCAGCAGCGCGACGGCGGCGAACGATTCGAGCAGAATCATCAACAGACGCCGCTGTCCCACCTGCTCCTCGACGCGATCCTCCATGGTTCGCACGTTCTCGATGGTTTCATCCGGGTCCAGCGCCTGCACCTGTTCACGAACGGCTCTGGTGAAGCGCAGCGGATCGCCATCGGTTCGGATCGCGAAGAGCGCGGATTGCGGAGCGCCCTGGGCGAAGGGCTGGTACACGGTTCCTGGCCATGCATTGCCGTCCAGCCCTTGACGCATGTCCGCCACGATGCCCACAATTTCCACCGGCTTAGGGTTAATTCCTCCGATGAAGACGCGCTGGCCCACCGGGTCCAGGCCGCGCGGATAGCTCGGCCAGAATTGACGCGCCAGGTTTTCGTCGACGATGGTGACACGCTGCGAATCTTCGCGGTCTTGCCCTTTAAAATCCCGGCCTCTCCTCAAAGGAATTTCGAGCGTCTGGAAATAGCCTGGCGTGACGTTGCGGATTCCTGCAATGGGTCGCTCGTTCAGCCTTAACGGCGGTTCGGCGGCATTCTGCACCGGAGTTCCGGGCTGGCCCATCATCGGAAGGACCGCCGCCGCCACTGCACCGTGGATCCCCGGCAACGCGTCCACGCGCTGGATGAGAGCGTCGTAGAACGCAGCTCGCTTGCGGTCCGTATCATAGCGCAAGGGCGGAAGAGTAACGCGCACCGTTAGCAGATGGGAAGGGTTGAATCCAATGTCCACGTGCCGCAGATGAGCGATGCTTTCCACCAGCAGCGCCGCGCCGATGAGCAACACGATGGAGAGCGCGATCTGTCCCACCACCAGCAGGCCGCGCAGGTTCAAGGCCGCCAGAATCCGCCGGGGCGCGCCTTGACTGCCGGCTTCTCCGCTGGCTCGCAACGTAACGAGAAGGTCGGGACGCGACGCGCCCCAGGAAGGCGCCAGGCCGAAGAGCATACCGGTGGCAATGGAAAGCGCGGCGGTGAATCCAAGGACCACCCAATCCAGTTGAATTTCTCCGGCGCGCGGAAGGTCGAAAGCGGTGATCTTGGGAATGCCGCGCAGAATCCAGGCGGCGAGCAGCACGCCGAGCACTCCGCCGGCCAGCGATAGCAGAACACTTTCCGCGAGCAATTGCCGGATGAGGCGCGATCGTGCGGCGCCCAGAGCCGAGCGTACGGCGAACTCGCGCGTTCGCGCACTGGCCCGCGCCATCAGCAGCCCGGCTACGTTGGCGCAAGCGATCAACAAAACCAGGCCTACCGCGCCGAACAGCATCCACAGCATACTTTTCACGTCGGCCACTAACTCATCCTTCATCGCCGTCACTTCCACGGGTCGCGCCTTGGCATCCAGCATGGCGGGATGGGCCTGCGCGTATTGATGCCGGATCACCTTCAGCTCCGCATCGGCTTGTTGCATGGTCACTCCGGGCTTCAAACGGCCGAAGACGGTCAGAAAAGGACTCAGCGCGCGCGATCTCGGTATGATGAGCGGCTCTTCGGTGGGCGCCGTCAGCCAGATGTCCAGGTCGGCAAAGGGAAACTGAAAGTGCGGCGGTAGAACCCCAATGATGGTGTAGGTCGCCGATGCGAGCGTGGCTGTTTTTCCGGCGATCCGCGGATCGGCCCCGAAGCGCCGCTCCCATAGATCCGCGCTGATCATCGCTACTGGTGCGCCGGACGCCGAATCTTCCTCAGCACGAAAGGTGCGCCCCAACATCGGTTCCACGCCCAGACCGCGCAGGAAATTGGCCGACACGCGCACGCCTTTCAATACCTCCGGCTCAGCGCCGTCTGACAGCGTGACATTTTCGGGACCGACATACGCGCCGAGCTCGGCGAAAGAACGCGCGGTGGCCCGCATTTCCAAAAATCGCGTGGGCGTGGTGCCTCCCGAGATGCGGACCAGCCGATCGGCATCGGGATATTGCAGAGGCTTCAGCAGCACGGCGCGGATCACGGTGAACATGGCAGTGTTGCCGCCGATGGCGAGCGCCAGCGTGAGAACGGCAGTGGCGGCGAATACCGGCTTCTGGCGCATGACGCGCAGCGCATAACGAACATCTTGCAAGATCGATTCCAGGAATCCAAATCGGTGCATAGAAGGTACCCGAATGAACCAAGTTTACTCCGCCGCCCGCTGGCGTAAAATAAACCCGGAGGCCCACGCGTGATCCGGACCATCACCATCGAGCGCGAATACGGGGCGGGCGGCGGCGTCATCGCGAAAAAGCTAGCGGACCGGCTCGGCTGGAAACTTTGGGATCAGGCCCTCACCAGCGAGATCGCACGCGTGGCCCAAGTGGATCACGCCGTGGTGAAACGCATGGACGAGCGCTGCGACTCCATGTTCTATCGCCTGATGAAAGTCTTCATGCGCGGCAGCATGGAGCAGAGCCTTCCGCTTCGCAACATGGATCATTTCGACGCCGACAGCATGGTGGAGTTCATGCGGCGCGTCATCTCCGGCGCCGCATCGGAAGGCAATTCGGTGATCGTCGGCCGCGGCGCGCCCTTTTTGCTACGCGGCCGTCCGGATACCTTTCACGTGTTCATCTATGCTCCCCATGAGGAGAAGATCCGCAGGCTGCGCGAGGCCGGAAAGAGCGAAGACGAAGCCACCGACGAGATTGAGAGCGTGGACCGGCAGCGCGTGCTTTTCGTCCGCAAATATTTCGGCATGGAGTGGCCGACCCGCGAGCTCTATCATCTGATGATCAATTCGAAGGTCGGCGACGAAATTGTGATCGACACCATCCTGAACGGGATCCATAGCATGGCGGCTCAAAGGATTCCGGCGGACCTGAACTGGGCCGGGTAAGTCCCGCGACGCGGACCGCGTTTGATCCGGAGGCGGAATGAATCGAGAAACGGCTCTGAAGATTGTGCTGGCGGTAGTGGGGGCGCTCTTTGTGGCGCTGACCTATCCCATGCTGGTTTTTCGCGGCAGGAGCCGGCGTTGTCGATGATGCTGAGCCTGTATGTCACGCTGGGTGTTTTCCTGCTGCTTGCAATACGCGACCCGTCGGCGAATCGCAGCCTGATCGCATTCACCGCATGGTCGAGCTTCGCGCATGCCGCCGTGATGGGTACTCAGGCGTTCAGGGACATGATCGCGCGCGGGGAACTGATCGGCGTGGCGGTGCTCATTGTGATCGGGATCGCTTTGATCGCGCTCGCGCCGGCCAAGGGCGCGACGCTACCCGCGGACCGAGTCCTGGCGAGATGATTCGGGATGGCCAACTCCGATTTCAAATCAGTCGAAGATTACATTGCCGCGCAACCTGAGGCCGTGCGAACCGTACTGGCAAGCGTGCGCGGCGCCATCCGCAAGGCCGCGCCAGAAGCCATTGAAGCGATCTCCTACCAGATGCCCACCTACACACTGCAAGGTTGTCGACTGCTGTATTTTGCCGCGTGGAAGCAGCACTACTCGATTTACGCGGCCACCGAGCAGGTGGTGGCGGCATTCCAGACCGAGCTTGCGGCCTACAAGGTGGATAAGGGCACTATCCGCTTCCCGCTCTGGGAACCCGTGCCCGTGAGTCTGATTGAACGCATCACGAGGTTCCGCGCGAAAGAAGTTGCCGCAGCAGCTCCGACGAGGCGCCAGTCCGTCAAGGCAGGCCAGCTACAATAATTCCGAGTGTCTGCAGTTGAAGCGCCGGTCGCTAAGGCCGAAATACCCTGGACTCCGAGCGCCAGTCCGTGGCTGATCGCCGCCACGGTGATGCTGGCCACCTTCATGGAGGTGCTGGACACCAGCATCGCCAACGTTTCGCTGCCGCACATCGCGGGCAGCCTCTCGGCCACGGTGGATGAGAGCACCTGGGTTCTTACTTCTTATCTGATTTCCAACGCCATCGTGCTGCCGCTCACCGGCTGGCTTTCGATGATGTTCGGACGCAAGCGCCTGTTTATCGGCTGCGTGATCATTTTCACCATCAGCTCGTTTCTGTGCGGCCTGGCTCCCAATCTTTTCCTGCTCATCTTTTTTCGCGTTCTCCAGGGCGCCGGCGGCGGGGGACTTCAGCCGATTTCGCAAGCCATTCTGGTAGAGAGCTTTTCACGCAAGAGGCAGGGAATGGCGATGGCGGTATATGGCATGGGCGTGGTGGTGGCGCCTATCATCGGCCCCACGCTGGGCGGCTGGATCACCGACAGCTTCTCGTGGCGCTGGATTTTCTTCATCAATGTGCCGGTGGGCGTGGTGGCCATCCTGATGACGATGGCGCTGGTGGAAGACCCGCCGTATCTGATCCGCAAGACTTTGAAACAGGGCCTGAAGATCGATTTCATCGGCCTGGGCCTGCTCAGCGTGGGCCTGGGCTTTATTCAGGTGATGCTCGACAAGGGGCAGACGGAAGACTGGTTTGAATCGCGTTTCATCGTGACCTGCGCGGTGATCGGGATTCTCGGCCTCGCCGGCATGATTGTTTGGGAGCTCCGCCAAGCCCAGCCGCTGGTGGATCTGCGCTTGTTTACCCAGCGCAACTACAGCATGGCCACCTTCATGATGTTCGCCATGGGCGTGGTCATGTATGGCACCACAGTTTTGCTTCCGATTTTGCTGCAAACGCAAATGGGCTACACCGCTGAATGGGCCGGCTTGGTTCTTTCACCCGGCGGATTGGTTACGCTGTTCATCATGCCGCTGGTGGGCCGCTTGCTGAGCAAGTATCAACCGCGCTGGCTGGTAATCTGCGGATTCATGATCTTGGGCGCCGGCATGTTCCGGCTGTCCGGGCTAAGTCTTCAAACCGATTTCTGGACCTTCGTCACTACCTGGACCATCTCGCGCGCCGGGATGCCGTTCCTGTTCGTGCCCATTAACGTGATGGCTTTCGCGTATGTGCCGCGCGAGAAGACCAATAACGCGACAGGATTGATCAATTTGACACGCAACCTGGGCGGTAGCGTTGGCATTTCGTTAGTGGCCGCCGCGCAAAACCATATGGCGCAAGTCTCGCAAAGCACCTTGGCCGGTAACGTGACGGCCACCAATCCGGTATATGCCAGCAGGCTCCACCAAATGCAGGGCGCGCTGCAAGCGGCCGGGTCCAGTCCTACGCAGGCGGAACAACAGGCTCACGCGCTGCTTTATAACGAGCTGTTGCGGCAATCTTCGATGGTGGCTTACGTGGACGTTTTCCGTGTGCTGGCCTGGGTCTGCGTGGGGCTGATTCCACTGATGTTTTTCATGAAGCCCATCAAATCCCGCGCGGGATCGTCCACACCCGTTCACTAACCGCCCGATGAAAAAGTCCAAAACGTAGATGGCCGCAGATGAACGCAGATAAACACGGATAAGAGGGAAAAGTCTTATCTGTGTTCATCTGCGTTTATCTGCGGCCAGATTGTTTTTTTCAGCTTTTTCGGCACTCTGCTAATGCATCTCGGCCTTTTGCGCCAGCGGCCACTTCCAGTTCCGGATTTCCGGCTTGTCCTGGCCCTCGCTATACGCGTAGTTGGTGCTCTCGATGATTTGTCCCTTCAACCATTCTTTCAGGTGCGCGCCGGACGCCTGTAGTTTCGGGACCCGATCGATCACGTCGATCGACAGGTTGAAGCGGTCCACCTGGTTGCGAATGGCAAGTTCCAAAGGCGTATTGATATTGCCCTTCTCCTTGTACCCGCGCACATGGATATTGGCGTGATTGGTTCGACGATAGGTGAATTTGTGAATCAGCCATGGGTATCCGTGGAAGTTGAAGATCACAGGCTTGTCCTTGGTGAACAGGGAGTCGAAGTCTCGATCGGTAAGACCGTGGGGATGTTCGGTTTCCGGCTGCAGGCGATATAGGTCCACCACGTTGACGAAACGGATTTTCAATTCCGGCAGGTTCTGCCGCAGAATGGCGACGGCGGCCAGCGCCTCCTGCGTCAGGATGTCGCCCGCGCTTGCGATCACCACATCGGGGTCCGCGCCCGCATCGTTACTGGCCCACTCCCATATGCCGATGCCCTTGGTGCAGTGGATGATCGCGGCATCCATATCCAGATAAACCAGGTGGGGCTGCTTGTCCGAAACAATGACGTTGACGTAGTCTTCGCTGCGCAGGCAATGGTCCGCCACGCTGAGCAGGCAGTTGGCGTCGGGTGGAAGATAGATGCGCGTGATCGCTGCGCTCTTATTGCTGACGACATCCAGAAAGCCGGGATCCTGGTGCGTGAAGCCGTTATGATCCTGCCGCCAAACCAGCGAAGAGATCAGAAGATTCAGCGATGAGATAGGCGCTCGCCAATCGAGTTCCAGTTTGGATTTCTCCAGCCATTTGGCGTGCTGGTTGTACATGGAATCGATGATATGGACGAAGGACTCGTAGGTGTTCAGCAGCCCATGCCGGCCGGTAAGGAGATAACCCTCTAACCAGCCCTCGAGCGTGTGTTCGCTCAACATCTCCATCACCCGGCCATCGGGAGCAATGTCCGTTCCATCGGCATCTTCGGGTCTGATCGCCGCCATCCAGGTTTTCCAGGTGGCTTCGTAAATATCCTGCAGACGGTTGGACGCATTTTCGTCGGGGCTGAAGACGCGAAAGTTGGTCATATTGCGGCGCATAACGTCGCGCAGAAACTTTCCTAGGGTTTCGGTGGGCGAGATCTCCTTCGTCCCTGGCTGGTCGATGGTAACTGCGTAATCGCAAAAATTTGGAAGGTGGAGCGCTTTGCGCAACTTTCCGCCATTGGCGTGAGGGTTGGCGCTCATGCGGCGCTCGCCGGACGGCGGGAGCTCTCTGAGTTCGGGAATCAGCGAGCCTTGCTGGTCGAAAAGTTCGTGCGGCCGATAGCTGCGCATCCATTGCTCGACGATCCGCAGGTGCTCGGGATTGGTTTGTACGTCCAGCACCGGCACCTGGTGCGCTCGCCAGAAGCCCTCCACTCTGTGACCGTCCACTTGTTTCGGTCCCGTCCATCCCTTGGGAGTGCGCAGGATAATCATTGGCCAGCGTGGCCGGTCTGGTTTGGCCGTGCGCCTGGCCTCCTGCTGGATGGATCGAATCTCGCGGACGCAATCTTCGAGCGTGGCGGCCATCTGCTGATGCATCAGCTCGGGATCGTCGCCTTCCACCACGTGCGGCGTCCAGCCATAGCCTTTGAAAAGATCTTCGAGCTCTTCGGGAGTGATACGGGCCAGCAGCGTAGGATTGGCGATCTTGTAGCCGTTGAGATGGAGGATCGGCAAGACAGCGCCGTCGCGGATGGGATTCAAGAATTTATTGGAATGCCATGAGGTCGCCAGCGGTCCGGTCTCGGCCTCGCCATCGCCCACCACCACGCTCACAATCAGGTCGGGATTGTCGAAGGCCGCGCCAAAGGCGTGCGAGATGCTGTAGCCCAGCTCGCCACCTTCGTGAATGGAGCCGGGAACTTCGGGCGTGCAATGGCTGCCCAGCTGTCCTGGAAATGAAAACGCGCGGAAGAGCTTGAGCAAACCCGCTTCATCCGGGCTCTTCTCGGGATAAATCTCGGAATACGTTCCTTCCAGATAGCAGTTCGAGATCACGGCCGGCGCGCCGTGGCCAGGACCCGAGAGGTAGATCATGTCCAGATCGTACTTGCGGATCAAGCGGTTCAGGTGGACCCACGCGAATGTCTGGCCCGGATCGGAACCCCAATGCCCGAGCAGCCGATTCTTGAAGTGCTCGGGGCGAAGCGGCTCCCTGAGCAGCGGATTGTCGCGAAGATAAATCATTCCCGCGCAGAGATAATTGCAAGCTCGCCAGTAAGCGTCCATCTTTTGAAGCTCGTCGGCAGTCAATGCCGGATGGGAAGTTGCTTGCTGCAGTTCGTTCAGGTGGGTGGATGTCATAAAGAATGGACTCCTCCTGGATGTCTCCAGGATGGCATAGCTATGTGACCAATCTGTGACGGCTCAATTTCGCCAGGCGGCGATCCTCGTTAATTCCCGCTCGGGCCGTTCGCTGACCAGCTCCAGCTTGCCGGCGTAAATTCCGCCGTCATTCCCATCGATCGATAGGAAGTCGCCTTCATTCATGCTTGCTTTGCCGATGCGGCAACTACGCCCGCGGAGATCGATTTCAAGATCCGGACACCCAACCAGGCAAACCTTTCCAAGCTGCCGCGCGACCACGGCGGCGTGCGAGGTGCGGCCTCCCGACGCGGTGAGGATTCCAGCGGCGCTCATCATCCCGGCGATGTCCGCGGTTTCGGTTTCGCGGCGAACCAGGATTACCGGCGTTCCAGCGCCGGCCATGCGATGGGCGGCTTCCGAATCGAGCGCAATGGCGCCGCTTGCCACGCCCATGCCGGCCACCTGCGCTCGGGCCAGAGGATCGATTGCCTGATCCGCCAGCCGGGTTCTTTCCACCGAACCCAGATCGATATTGGCCAGGCGCGCCAGAGCCTGCGACGGCGTGATCAATCCTTCGTCTACTTGATCTACTGCGATCCGCAGCGCGGCCCATGGGGTACGTTTTGCGGAGCGCGCCTGGAGCAGGTAGAGAGTGCCGCATTGAATGGTGAACTCGAAATCTTGAGCGTCGCCGAATAGCCTTTCGAGCGAACGGCCGGCGTCCTCCAACTGCGCCCAGGCGGAATTGAGCATGCGCTTCAAACGATTCTCGCCATGGGAAGCCAGACGGCCGGCCACTACATCCTCGCCTTGCCCGTTGAACTCAAAGTCCAGGTACAACTCAGGAGCGCCCGTTGCGGGATTGCGGGTGAACGCCACGCCTGCTCCCGACGCTCCGCCTGCGTTTCCGAACACCATGCGCTGGACCGTCGCGGCAGTTCCGCCGTCGTGATCGATTCCGTTCGCGGCGCGATAGGTGGCCGCCTTGGGCGCATCCCAGGACCGGAAAACGGCCGCCGCCGCTTGCTTCAATTGTTCGTAAGGATCGTCGGGGAAGGGAATCCCGGCCAGTTCTTGAAAGCGGCCGAGCATATCGTGCGTTAATTGTCGAAGCGTGGAGTAATCATACTCGCGAGTCTTTGCCACTAGCTCATCGAAGGGACCTCGCGGCAATCCCTGCACCACCTCGGCGTAACCCTGCACCAGGCGTCGGTAACAATCCCAAGCCAGGCGCGGATTGCCCGTGTAGCCGATCAATCCTTCCACCGTCGTTCGGTTCATGCCGATGTTCAAGACCGTTTCCAGCATGCCCGGCATGGAAACCGCGGCGCCGGAGCGCACCGAAACCAACAGCGGACGCCGTGCCGAGCCAAAGCCCAGGCCCGTCGCCTTTTCAAGCGTCGCGATTCCGGCCGACAAGGTTTCGGCCAGCTGGTTTTCATCCGCTCCCGATTGGATTTGCCGGCACCATGCGGCCGGCAGCACGAAAGCCTCCGGAACCGGCAGACCCGCGGCCGACATGCGCATCAGGTTCCAGGCTTTATTACCGACCTCTTCAGGGCCGCCTGGGGACAACGCTGAGTGCGGAAGGATTTTATAGAGACCCAGACTCACAAGTGACACCTCAAGCACGCAATACATTGCCGAGAAGATAATCTTTGGCAGTCAGACCGGCCCACTTCAGAGCGTCGGCGGCTTCTTCCAGACTGTCCGCCATCCGCGAGCAGATGTGAAGCTGGCGGAAATCGCGCGCGTTCTGGACCACGGCAAAAGTGGATGCCCGTTCGGCATCGTCGGTGCGATGTTCCAGTGCGAGCAACGCATCAATGGCGGTGAGGAAATCGCCGGCATCCTCCTGCGTGCCCAATCCGCGAGGTTGGTCCACGTGCGCGGCATGGCTCAGCGCCTTAATCCACTCTTGTGCCGCTTCGACTAATAAATCCGCCAGCGCACCCAGAGCCTCGCGCACCTCCGCGCCGGGCTGGGATGCGACCAGCAATTCCATCAGGAAGGCGACTTCTTCCAGTTCGTCGGCGGCGTTATCGGCATTCTCCAGCAGGCTGAACAGCGTCGCGTACTCCGGACGCTTGCGCACCGCTTCGCGGGCCGCCGCCACCAACTGATCGGCGGTGTGCTCAAACTCCCGGGCTCGCTTGGCCAGCCGCTCGTAGAGCGCCTTGTCATCCTCCTGGTCATACCCGGCGTCCATGCCGTGAATGCCGTCTCGTACCAGGGAGGCAATCTCAAAAATAATGGCAGCTTGTTCGCTTGCCAGCCCGAGCAGCCGCTTACCCTCGCTGCTGAAGTGCGCTTGCAGTTCGGCGCGAATGCGATCCTGAACAAGACCGGTGGACTGATGGTCGCGCAGTCCTTCCATCGCCGTGCGGAAGACAAAGCGCAGGAAATCCATCGCCGCCTGGTCTCCGAGCACATCGCAAAGCCGGTCGCCGAAATGCATCGCGGACCCAGCCGTATCCTCGATGGCGCGATTGATCAGCTGCGCCCCTCCCAGTTCCAGGAACGCGCGATGTCCAACGTTGGCCTCGGCGGCCCGACCGAGCAGCGCAATCCGGTCCTTACCCCGCAAAAAACCACGCAGCTCCTTGCGCGCGCGGTTCCAATCGATCAGGAACACCAGCCGGGAAGCGAAGAAATTGAGATAGGCCGCGAGCTCGGTGGAATCCCGTGCGTCGAAGCGTGCGGTGACTAATTGGAACGCATTTTCGGAGACAGCGGAATCTGTTGGCACGCTCTGCTCGTCTCCCCAGGCCACCGCGTAGGGCTTCAGCATGTGACGCAGGAACTGGATGCGCTCGGGATGTATGTCGGTGTAGGTTACCTGGACGCTCATCGCTTCGACATGGATCACGATAACGTGCGCGTCGGTGGTGCCAAGATCGTTCTGAATGATCAGGCGGTTGCCGTCGCGCGTTGCTGTCGTACCCAAGCCAGGATGATTGAATTTGAGCGGCGCTGTTCGGTTGAGCCCGGCCATAAAGGCTGCGACGATAGGCCGGTCGGAATCCTGGATGCGATAAACGGCCGCGCCATCCAGGCGCTCTTCGGCGAGCTCCGCCTCGATCGCGTTCAGCGCCTTGTGCAGATCCATCACCAACTGGTGAGGGCTGTCCGCCCCACCTTTTCCGGCACGAGTAAGGTCGTCGAGCATGCCGCGGTCCATCCAGTCGTCCTGGGCCCGGGGGAGTTTCCCAAGCACGCGCTCCAGGCGTTCCGCGAAATCGGCGCACGGCGCTGCCATGATACGGAGGTCCTGAATGATTCGATCCAAAACTGCCGCGGAACCCGGTATCCGATAGCGGCTGTTCTCTCGCCGCGAATTACCTACCAGGTTGTCCAGGGCATCGTCGTCGATCCCGCCGGCCAGGCGCTCGCGCCGCAGCGAGTCCGCCGGCTGATCGGGCCGATCGGCTCGCGCGAAGGCGGTCTGCAAGAGGCTGAAGTAGTACTTGATCCGATCGTTAGCACCGAGCGCCGCGGCAATCTGGTCTGCGCGGCTCAGATTCGTTTCCCCGATGGCTTCCAGCACGGCGGTTTTGCCCATACCTTCTCCTGCCGATTTCGGAGCAAACGGCGGTCCATGCTACAAATTGAATACAAACGGTTTAAGTCCTAAGTTCAAGGCCGATTGGCGCGCGCGTGTGCAGGTTGAGTAGCGCCATGCGGGCCTACACGCAGCGAATACTGAGCGAAATCAGCCAAGTCGCGTTCAGGCGCTTAGACTGGAACGATAGAGATGAATAAGCGTTTTAGATTGCTGCTGCGCCGGGCCACCTACAACCTGCGTGGCGGCTTCCTGGTTCGGCCGCTGACCATCGCGCTGGCGCTGGGTGGGGCCGGCGCGTTCCTGTCATGGCTGGAAGAGATGTTCCCGGCAATCGGCGACATCGTGCCGCCAGCGCTTTTTCCCTCTCACTCCGATCCGCAAGTGGCGCAATTCATTCTGGGCGGCATCGCGGCTTCCATCATGACGGTGGTCTCCATTGTTTTCGCGATCCTGCTGATGACGCTTACGCTCGCGTCCATGCAATTCTCACCGCGCATCATCGTTAGTTTTACCAGGGACCGGGTCACTCAATGGACGCTCGGCATTTTTCTTGGCACCTTCTCGTATTGCATGGCGGCGCTCCCTGCGGCGCGCCAGGTGCCGCAGCCTTTCGCGCCCGTGGCCACCGTAATGGGCGCCATGCTGCTTGCGCTGGCCTGTGTTGCCTGGCTGCTGTTCTTCATTCACCACATTTCGCAAGCCATCAGCGTCAGCCACATCGTGGACCGGATCGCCTCTGAAACCGAGGTCATGATCGATGAAATGATGCCCTGGCCGCACCGGCTGAATGCCATGGCCGATCCGCACCTGCTGGAGCCAGGCACCTGGGAGACGCCGTTCCTCAGCACGCAGTCGGGCTACATCCGTTTCATCGACACCGGGAGGCTGGTTGCTCTCGCAAAGTTGTATCACGTGAAAGTCCACCTGGTTCGCCGCGTGGGGCACTTCGTTCCAGCCGGAACTCCGCTCTTCATGGTGTACCGGGGGGATCGGATCTCGGATGAGCAGCGCGAGGAATTGCTGGAAACCGTTGAGCTCGGCCCGTCCCGGACTTTGCAGCAGGACGTCGAATTCGGAGTCCTGCAGATTGTCGATATCGCGCTCAAAGCCATCTCGCCGGCCGTCAACGATCCAAGCACGGGTATCAGTTGCGTGGACCAGTTGAGCAGGATCCTGATCCGTTTTGCGTCACGGGAGGCGCCGCCTGCTTTGCTGTACGATCCCCCGGGCGTAGTTCGGGTAAGTATTCCGTGGATCGACTTCGGCGGCTTGCTGACCTCGGCCTTCGAGCAGATCCGCCTCTACTCGAAAGCCGACATCGCGGTCAGCCTGAGGATGCTGAGGGCGCTGGGGGACATTGCCGCGACTACCGAAGAACCCGCTTATCGCCTGAAACTCCATGAGCTGGGAATCCGGATCCTTAGCGGCTGCGCCGAAAAGCTGACGGAAACGGACGTGAGTCCGATGTGCGTTCGGCTGGCCGCGCTGGAAAAATTGGCCACCGCTTCCGCGCCTGGCGAAGTTTCATAGACTGAAAGCGAGGACTGAAGTCCAGGTGGCGTCTTCGCTTATCACGGGGCTCATCTCGCGAGTTCACGCCGCGGTCCTATTTGCGTCTTGCGCCGTTCTTCTCGCCGCGCAGGACAAGCCGGATATACGGGTGGACGTGGACCTGGTCACGGTGTCGTGCGCGGTGGACACCCGCGAAGGCACGCCCGCGGGAAATCTCAAGGCGGAGGATTTCCAGGTGCTGGATAACGGCCAGCCGCGCGAAATCCGGAATTTCTGGCAGGAATCGGACCTGCCGCTCACCGTTGCACTGGTGGCCGACGTCAGCGGCAGCCAGGCCGGATACGTCCGGAGCCATCGCGAAGCGCTTAGTCAATTTCTCCAACAGGTGATCGGCCCTCGGGACCGCGCCATGGTGGTGGAAGTGGCGCAGAAATCCTGGCTGATAGCGGGACTCAGCGGATCGAGCGCCGATCTGAGCGCGGCGGTGGAGCGAATCGGCACGCCCGAAGGAAAATCGTCGCCGCTGCTTGGCCCGGTGTGCCGGAACGAGACCTTTCCTCATGGCTGCGGAGGAACCGCTCTGTGGCACGGCCTCTATTACACGGCCAGGGAGTTGAAGCCCGTCGCAGGGCGAAAAGCGATTATTGTGCTCTCTGACGGTATGGATACTGGCAGCGACGTCCACCTGAACGACATGATCGAGATGGCGCAATCGGCTGGTACCGTCGTTTATGCCATCAAGTACGCGAGCCCCATGCGATTCTTGTCGATCAGCGGCGCTATTGCCCAGGCTGTGAGCCGCGGCCTGGAGCGCGTCACTCGCGAAACCGGAGGCCTCACTTTTTCCAATCCAGGCCATAAAACCGCCGAAGTTTTTTCGAAGATTGAAGCCGACCTGCGCAATATGTATGTGCTCGGTTTCACTCCGCCGGCCGAGGCGCGCGACGGCAAGTTTCACAAGCTGGACGTGACCACCTCTCACCCGGATCTGCTGGTTCGTTCCCGCGCCGGCTACTGGGCGCGGGGCGCAAGATAACTTGCACGAACCAGCGTGTCACTTGTTAAACTGACCCCATAGGAGACAGGTAACATGGTTACTTTATTGCGCGCAGGATTGGTCCTTGCGCTTGTGGGCAGCGTTGGGTTTGCAGCGGATGACGTAGTGAGCGGAGTGGACGCCACCGTGAAGGCCGTCGATAAAGGAACGAAGACGGTAGTGGTAAAGACCGCCGACGGAACTTAGCACACGTTTCGTTTTATCGGGCGAACCGTGGCGCACGGCGCCGAAGCCACTGCGCATGGAAGTAAGGACGCATTCGAGGGCATGAAGGAAGGCGACGAAGTGGTGGTGCACTATACCGTGAAGGGAACGGTGAAGACGGCCCAGGAGGTGGATCACGTCGGCAAGGACGGTCTGAAAGTCGCTGAAGTCTCGGTGAAAAGCGTCGATCACGCGGCTAAAACAGTGACCGTTAAAACGGCCGAAGGCGCCGAGGAGACCTATCATCTCACTGGCAATGCGGTGATTGAAAGCGGCAAGGGCCTGGACAAAGCAGGCAAGGTCACAATTTATTACACCGAAGAAGGCGGCAAGAAGGTCGCCCACTTTTTCAAGAGCTAATATTGGATACCGCGGTTGAGGGCTTGCGTAACGTACACAGCACGCCCTCGGTACCGATGTAGGAGTGGGTGATCCGTTGGACATTCCAGTCGTAGGGCGCAAGTATCCGCGACCGCTGAACAGCCTCTTGACGGATGAATTTTCCCCGATCGAGTTTACCTAAAACGTAAGCTTGGGGGCGCAGGATTGCCGAATTGGGCAACACTGGATCGTAGACCACCACGCGGCCGCCTGGTCGTGTCACCCGCACCATTTCACTAACGGTCTGGCGTGCTATATCCTCGGCCAGATGGTGCAGCAGCGCCACGCTCAGCACGAGGTCGAAAGACTCGGAAGCAAATGGGATCTGAGATGCGGACGCGGTAACGCAGGTCCCACCGGCGGCCCGGTACTGTCGGGTGTAAGAGTGGCTCCAATCCAGGCCGACGGGTTGCATCCCCAACGGCGATAGCCAAGAGGCCGGACCGCAGCCCACGTCCAATATCCTTGAATTACTGGAAACATCGCCGACAGCTCCGCGCAACTGCTCAGTCACAATCTTCTTCATTCCCGGAGCCAGTATCTTTTGCGCGGTTTTGTATATGATCGGCAATTCGAGAATTTCGTAGATTGTCATGATGGAAAATCCGGCTAAAACTACACGCTTCCCTCGTTTTGGTCTTCGGCCAGGACGGCCGGGCGGACCTCGCCATCGCGAATGATGTTGCGGCGAATAAAGTGCGGACGGCGCTTCACTTCTTCAAATACCTTGGCAATATACTCGCCGGCAATGCTGACGGCAAGCAGATTCAGCGAGCCGAAGAACAGGATGGCCAGCAAGACCGTAGTGATACCGCGCGGAACCGCCGAGGGGAAAAGCAGGCGCGCGATAATCTGAACCAGCATCACCCCGAGCGTTAACCCGAACAAGCAGAGGCCGGCCACGCTCAGTATGGTGAGTGGCACGTAGCTGAAAGAGAGGATGCCCTTTTTCGCCCAGCCAATGTTTTTCCACAAATTGTTCGTGGTGGTTCCGAACATCCTTTCGGGACGAACATAATCCACGCCAATCTGCTTGAAACCCGCATACGCCCGGATGCCGCGGATAAAAAGGTCGCGTTCCGGAAAGCGCAGGAGAGCCTCCACCACGCGGCGATCCAGCAGGGAAAAGTCACCCGCGTCGCGGGGGATGGGTACATACGAGAACTTGTCGAATACACGGTAAAAGGCCTTGTAAGCCCATTGCATGAGCAGCGTCGCCTCGCGTTTGACGCGCCGGCCGTACACGACGTCGTAGCCATTGCGCCAGTGAGCCACGAATTCGGCAATCAACTCCGGCGGATCCTGGAGGTCGCCATCCAGCAGGACAGTCGCATTCTTGGAGGCGATGGCCATGCCGCTGCGGAACGCCGCTTGGGATCCGAAGTTCCTGGAATGGGAAATTCCGCGCACGCGGCGGTCGTCACGCGTGATCTGACGGATCACCTCTTCAGAGTCGTCCGGACTGCAATCGTTCACGAAGATGATTTCGAAATCGATGTTGAGCGTGGTGAAAGTCTTTTTCAGGCGTTCGTACATGATCGGGATCGCGCTGTTGTCTTTGTAACAGGCAACGATGGCCGAAACACTATGTTTGGTGTCCAGTCCGAATTTCTTGGATGCCTGCTGGTACTTGGCCTTGTCCGGCAACGCGGCATACCACAGCGCGGTGCGGCGAATGCCCTCTCGAAAATCCGTGCGGGGCAGCCACTCGATAGCGCGAGCGGCTTTACTCACGTCGGCGTACCAATCCGTCAGATCCCAATGACGGCCCTGCATGATGAATTGGGGAGGTTCGTCAATGTCGAACAACTGGCGTGCGACTTCGGCCACCTGTCCCATGGTAGTTTTCCTCCCCGTACCAATATTGAAGGACTCGCCGTAACACTCGGGACGCAAGTGGAGCGCCGCGTCGAGAAAAGCCTCGCACGCGTCATCCACGTAGATAAAATCGCGCGAAGTTTCAGGGTGGACAAATTCGGGATAGGCGCGCTCCAGTCCACGACGCACCACCGTCGGAATGAGCCGGGACCAATCCTCCATCGGACCGAACACCGAATATAGGCGAAGATTCGCGCAGGGAACGGCCAGTTTCTTCCCGTAGTAGTAAAGCAGGTTCGCCGTCGCCACTTTCGATACCGCGTAATGACTGTTGGGGGCGGTGAAGCTGTCTTCGGATGGGCCGCCGGCGTTGTCGCCGTATTCCGATGAACTGCCGGCGTGTACATACACGGCAATATTGCGATCCTGCAGCCGGGCCAGGAGCCTGGAAGCCAGGTTGAAATTCGTTTGATATATCAGGGCGGCGTCGGTCTCGAAGGAGTAAGCGCCGTAGGCGACGCAATCGAAAATGGTCCGCGGCTTGATGGAATCGAGGAGTTGATCGCGGTTCGAATCGACCAGCAAATCCACCACTTTCACGCGATCCTGAGGAATTTGTTCCAGCCGCCAAGCCGGCAGCCGGGTGGTTGTGCCGTAGACATCCGGGCGCAGTGTCACCAGCAGACGCATCAGGTTCGCCCCCACGAATCCGCTGGCGCCGAGCACCAGAATAGGACCTTGCAGGGCGCGAACTTTCTCTATTACCGCGGAAATCGGAGCCTCGGGAGCCGAACCGGAGCTGCTCATACGTGGAGTTTAGTGTCCTTTTTCGAATTGGGGCGAAGCTGCCGTTGCCGAGGTGCTGGTGGGGAAATCCACATGGAGCAGACAATGTCCCGATTGGCAACCTCGGATTCCGACTTCGCCCCCTAGCCGCCGGAAGCTGTCCGTCTGCGAGGGTAATCCGCCTTCTCCACCGTAAACGAAGAAGCTGCGGTGAGCAGCCAGAAAATCAGGCTGCGAAGACACGGCGCCGGGTGCGCCGCAGCAGCGTTGAAGCCGCACATAGCCTTCTCCGTTGCCGTCGGGGATCAGGAACACGAACCGCGACCGTAGCGAGGGAGGTGCGTAATAGAACACGGGAGCAAATTCCAGATTGTTGAGCAGAACAATGGGCTCGCTACCCGGCGCCGCCATCGCGATCCAATCGAATCCAAAGCTCTCCGTGGCCGGCCGCGTTCCGACCGATAGATTCGAACTTGGCTCAGTCGCAAAGCTCCCTCGATAGAACCCGGCGAACTGTACCGCGATAAGCAGGAGGGTCATCGAGAGCGCCAGGAGGCCGGTCACGTGTGATCGAGCAAAGGCTACCCCGATCAGACACGCCACTCCGGCGGTTGTAACGAGTGAGTATCGCCCGTAAAGAGGAGCATGGCCGAGACGGGCAGCGAGAAACGCGAAGAAGGGAGTACAGAGAATTCCAGACAGAGCCGCGATTTCATGCCACTCAAAAGCCCCGCCCGCGCCCGTGGGATCTTGCTTTCGAGCGTTAAGTGGGGAAGTGCGCGGCCAAACCGCCTCAGCGGAGAGCAATAGCAGAAGCACGAGCGCGAACCCAGGTTTATACGACAGGTCCCAGCCCGTCCACAATCTCAGCAGTGGTGCTTCAAACGCACCCGGTTGAAGCGCGTTCTTGGCCCCTTGCAGCAGAGGCAAGACAGTGAAAATTGACACCGTCGCCGCCAGCGCCAGCGCGCACCAAACCGCGAGGTCGATGCGCCTGCGCAAAATGGTGCGCGCGAGTTCGCCCAAACCAAGTGGGATGAAAAGCAGGAATGCATAGCAATGGCATAAGGCGGCGCAGCTCAGGGATCCAGCCAGTGCGGCAAGCGTCGCCCACCGGCCTGGCGCTCGATTCGCTGCCGCCTGCCAGCTTATTAAACCCAGTCCGAAAAAACCGAGGACAGCACCATGCGATCGGGCGTCGTACGCATACCAATAGGCGCCGGTGGTAAGGGGCAACAGCAGCGCGATAAATCCGGCAAGGGCATTGGAGCGGACGGAAACGAATCGGTATAGGCAGAGGCAGAACACCCAGAATCCGACGATTTGCGGCATTCTGGTTCCAAGTTCCGTGGCCCCGAAAAGCCCTTGCGACCAGCGCGTAAGGAGGTAAAGCAACGGCGGATTGAAATCCACACCGTGCGTGCATGCATACCAGATGGAGCCGATATCGGGGAGGCGCGATATGTAGTAGGTGAAAATCTCATCAAACCAGAACAACCTGCGGTGAGCCCGGTAACAGGTAATCCCGAAGTATCCGATCGACGCCAATCCCAGAAAAATGTACGGATGAAGCGTCAGGATTTCTGTAATATAGTCCACGGCCCGGCGGAAGCGCCCGGCGAGGCTCAAAATGGACGAGGGAACCTCAACGGTAACCGCACGCGTCGAATCCGGCATACAGTACCGAACACTTTAGCATCCCAGGCGCGCCAGCCGCAGGCAGACCCCTGCTCCAGTGGACCTGTTTGCGAAAGGGAGCTCTTCTCTGCCAACCTAAGTGTGGGGGGCCGACCGCGACCGTGGACATTTCGGATCTCGTTCGCCGAGCGAAGCTGAGGCTGCTTCAAATGCACTTCGAGAGTGGGGTAGGCCACATCGGTGGCAATCTCTCCGCGCTCCATTTGCTGATTTGTCTGTATCACGAGATTCTGCAACCCGACGACATATTCATCCTGTCCAAGGGACACGCCGCGGGCGCTTTGTACACCGCTCTCTGGTCCATCGGAGTCCTGAGCGATGACGACCTTCGGACCTTCCACCAGGATGGCACCCGGCTGAGCGGTCATCCACCGCTGAAGGGCATCTCACATATTCCGTTTGCAACCGGCAGCCTGGGACATGGGCTCGGACTTGCAGCGGGAATGGCGCTCGGCAAGAAGTTGATGGGACTGCCGGGACGGGTATTTTGCCTGACCTCGGACGGGGAATGGAATGAGGGGTCCTGTTGGGAGGCGCTCATCTTCGCCGCTCACCAACGTCTGGAGAATCTGGTCATCATCGTGGATGCGAACGGCCTGCAGGGATTCGGTTCCACCAGAGAGGTAGCGGACTTGGGTCCCATGACGGGCAAGTTTCGTGAATTCGGTCTGCATACCGAGGAGATTGATGGTCACCATTGTTCCGGTATCTGCGGTGCGCTCGGCAGACAGGGTCCGGGGCCGCGTGTCGTGGTGGCCCGCACCATCAAAGGTTGCGGCGTGTCGTTCATGGAAAACCAGATGGAGTGGCATTATCTTCCGATGAGCGAGACCCAATACCGGCAGGCCGAGAAGGAGGTACGGGAACGATGCGCGACGCATTCTGCCGTGCAATGATGCGCCGTAGCGCCCGAGCCGATTTCGTATTTCTAACTGGCGATCTCGGCTTCAAGGCGTTGGAACCATTACGGACGGCGATGTCGCAGCGCTTTATAAATGCCGGCGTGGCCGAGCAGAACATGATTTGCGTGGCCGCCGGTCTGGCCAGAAGCGGAATGCGGGCCTGGGCGTACAGTATTGCGCCGTTCCTCTACGCCAGACCTTTCGAACAGATCCGCAATGACGTAGCGCTTCCGGGACTGCCGGTAACGATGGTCGGAAACGGCGGGGGCTATGGCTATGGCGTCATGGGGAGCACCCATCACGCGCTGGAGGACTATGGCGTCCTGCTGACGCTGCCGAATATGCGCGCCTTTATTCCAGCATTCGATTCCGATGTTGCGCCGATGATCGATACGCTGATGACCTGCGCGCACCCTTCTTACTTGCGGCTCGGTCTGGCGGAACTGCCCGATGGCTTTGCGGCGCCGGAGTATGCGCCTTGGCGCCGGCTAATCTCAGGCGATCGCGCCACCCTGCTCGTTACCGGGCCTCTGGTGGGCGGCATTCTCAAGGAAGTTCAAAAGCTGACTCCTTCCGAGCGGCCCTCGGTCTGGCTGGTCAGTGAGTTGCCATTGGGCGAAGTGCCTGTGGAATTTATCGAGGATGTGCGGAATTCCGGACATCTTCTGGTGGTGGAGGAGCATGTGAAAAGCGGAGGGCTGGGCCAGATGATCAGCCATCATTTACTCTCTAGATCCCTGCCGGTGCGGCGGTTCACGCACCGCCATGCCCAGGGATATGTTTCCGGCCTGTATGGTTCACAAAAGTATCATCGCCGGGAATGTCAACTGGATGCCGCAAGCGTACTCGCCGCGCTAGCTCCGGCTTAAGTCAACCTTCGGCCTTTCTCGCCACCGTGGTATATCCGAGACAATCGTCGCCGCCTTTACCCAACAGCGACAGATTCCCGATTATTCCCAATACCAGGAAAAACGGAAGAAACGGTACACTCAGAACGCGGAGCCCAATCGCGGCTAGCGGGGGCTTGCCTTGCGGCATCAACAGCAACAGGATCAATGCAATGGTCTTGTAGCAGGCGACAGTAACTGCATTTCCCCGCGCATAGACCGCAATATCCGCGAACCCGGCATCTTTCAGCAGATGCTGCAGAGAACTCGGTGTAAATCGCCAATAATCGTAGGGAATATAGTGCCAGCGCGCAGCGAAAGGCACAGTGATGACAATATTCCCGCCGGGAACCAGGCAGCGTGCTGCTTCGCCCAGAAACTCCCGGGTGTCCAGTACATGTTCCAGGGTCTCGGTGCAGAGCACGAAATTGACGGACTGGTCCGCGAGCGGCCAGGTTTTCCCCGTGAAGTATCTGGTGTCCGGAACCGAATAACCGAATCGCGCCTCCGCATCCGCGCTATCGATGCCGATATACTCGACCTCCGTCCCGAACAGCGACCGATAGGGCTGCGCTCCGCAACCGACATCCACGACAACACCGCGGGCATCGGCCAATTCCGCGGAGAGATCGCTCCATATGGACGAAGTCTGGAGATCGAATATTCGCCGCAGCGCGAAGGTCAATCGAGAAGCAAGACTCTTGGAGGCGCTGAACAAAGGTGGCCGCCAAGATTCCCCTTGCCGGCTCAG
Source organism: Bryobacterales bacterium (assembly GCA_963735145.1). Classification (GTDB taxonomy): domain Bacteria; phylum Acidobacteriota; class Terriglobia; order Bryobacterales; family Bryobacteraceae; genus Palsa-89. The sequence goes on from CAVTJS010000005.1 coordinate 1,741,014, forward strand.
CATGTTGAGTCGCCTGATCTTGTTCATCCACGCCCTAGCAGGCTTGCCGCCATCGTCTATCCAATTTGACAGCTTTCACGGGCACGTTTCAACCCGATCGCATGGGACCGCTGCGCAGCCGCCGGTTCTTGAGTATCATGAATCGGATGGCGTTACGCTAACGCCCACAAGGAGAAGAAGTGAAGTTGGAACCAAACCTCACCCAGAGCCGAAGACAACGTCGTTTTCTGACCGCTTTCCTGGCCATTTCGTTCGCCGCGGTAGCGGCTGAAGCCCAGGTGCCCGCCGATATTGAAGCCGGATTGGTAAAGATGGGGCATATCGTCGACCCGCCCTGCACGGCCAAGCTCTACCGGCCTCTTATGCCGGCCAACGATATTACGAGCAACGCATCGCCGTTATATCCGGGCATCACCGTGGTGCGCGATGCCTCCTTCGGATCCAATCCGAAAGACGTGGTGGATATCTTCACGGCCGATAAAGGTCCCGCATCGCGCACGGTTTTGATCTATGTTCCCGGAGGCGGGGGCAACAAGATTGAGCTGCAGGATAAAGAAGCCAACGCCTTCTACGACAATATCGGACGATGGGCCACCAAGAACGGCATGGTGTTCGTGAACATGCAGCGGCACGGCGGACCCGGTTGGGATGCCGGCGCCAAGGACATTTCGAGCATGCTCCAGTGGGTGGAAGCGAACATCTCGAAATACCATGGCAATCCCGATCGCATATTTATCTGGGCTCATTCGGCGGGCAACATGCCGCTCGGCACTTACATCGGCCGGCCGGAACTGTACGGACCAAAGGGGGTGGGCGTGAAGGGAGTGATCTTCATGTCTCCAGCGGCTTTTGACATTGCGCCGCTCCAGGTGCCTCCGCCTCCGCCAGGTTCCAATCCAATGGCGTCTTTGGCTGACTCCGGCAAAACATGCGGCGTCGAAGGGGGAGCTTTCTCGTCCTCTGGCGCGCTTCCCGGCCGTACCGCGGGACAGCCCGGTGGACCCGACGCGGCATTCAGTCCGCCGCGTGGAGGCCCGCCCGCCGGTGCTGCCGCTGGCCGTCCCGCTGGTGGCCCGCCCGCTGGATTCGGTGGTCCTCCGGTGGATGAAGCCACGCAGTTGGCGCGATCCAGTCTGCCCGAGCTAAAGAAGACCTCGGTGAAAATCATGCTGGCCGATGCCGAGTTGGATCCTGGCGTCGATCCGGCCGTGGACGGAGGGTTCATGCCGTTCATCAAGGTGTTGCACGACGGGCTTTGCAAAGAGGGTCCCGATCATTGCCCGACGATGCTCTTCGCCAAAGGCGAGAGCCACATGTCGGAAGTGTTTTCGATCGGCACTTCGGACAAGACGGTTTCGGGTCCGATTTTGGAATGGATGAAGAAGGTGAAGTAAACCTGGGCGGCCGACAAACGTTGTCGGCCGCCTTCGGGCTAAATAGAAAATCGGTTCATTCTTCCTTGGGTTTGTTCTTGCTTCCCTTGGGCCTTCCCCTGCGCTTTACTTCCGTCAGCCACTTGGGCGGTCTGCCCCGTCGTTTGCCCTGTCCAATCGTTAGGCGTTCCAACACGACGATCGCTTCGGATATTTGATCTCGCTCCGTCCGAAGGTCCGCCAGCATTTTGTTGATGTCCATTTTTCCAGCGTACCTTGAGAGCGGAGCGGCTGTCACCGTTCTTTTTGCGTCTTTTTTGACCCGTGCGTGCCGCCTTCAGACTGGTCGGAACGCTTGAATTCACCTTCCGGCAATTCGGCGTCCCCAGGAGCGAGGACGCGCACGCACCAGTGGATGCGCCACATTGCCGCCCAACCCGGCAGCATGTCCGTCGAGGCGAATTACAGAAAATTACAATTTACAATCGTCAAGTCCCCGATTTCGCTGTTTCGATGGCTCTTTGGGGCTATGAATGCAATGCCTTCGAGCAATCCTGTAACGAACAGGAGTATGCTGGCGTTAGTTACTCTAGGACCTTCACTTAAGGATATGAAGCAAGCTACACCCACGGTGCTCGAGAACGCCCCTCTTCCGGAGCCAAACCCTTTGGAACGGAGCCCTCAAGGGCCGACGGATACCCGCAGCAGTCCCCCTCCGCCCTCCCGCGGCTGGATCTGGTGGGTGGTTTTGCTGGCGCTGGCGGGGGTCGGCTATTGGCAATGGCCCAAGCTGAAGACTTTTTTGCCCAGAGGCGACACCACGTCCCAGAGTACGACCAAGACCGGCCGTGGACGGCGCGGCGGGGGCGCCGGTACGTCGCAAGTGGTGGCGGCGCGCGCTACAAAAGGCAGCATTAAGGTCTATCAAACGGGATTGGGCGCCGTCACGCCCATTTACACGGTAACGGTGAATTCCCGCGTAACCGGCGAGCTGATGAAGGTCCCGTTCAAAGAAGGGCAGCTGGTGCAGAAGGGCGATTTGCTGGTGGAGATCGATCCGCGCCCTTTTGAAGTGCAGTTGGAGCAGGCCGAAGGGCAACTCATCCACGATGAGGCTTTGCTCAAGGACGCGAAACTGGATCTGGATCGCTACAACACGCTGATCAAGCAGGACGCCATTCCCCAGCAAACGCTCGACGCCCAGGTGGCGCTGGTCACGCAATACGAGGGCACCATCAAGACCGATCAGTCGCAGATCGATAACGCCAAGCTGAATCTGATCTATTGCCACATCAACGCGCCCATCACCGGACGCGTGGGATTGCGGCTGGTGGATCCCGGCAACATCGTGCAAGGCACCGCCACAACCGGATTGGTGGTGATTACGCAAATCGATCCCATCAGCGTGATCTTCACCGTGGGCGAGGATCAGCTTCCGCCCATCCTGCAGAAGATGCACTCCGGCGAGGGTTTAGAGGTGGAGGCATGGGATCGCGAACTGAAGAATAAGCTGGCCGAAGGCAAGCTGGAGACCACTGACAATCAAATCGATCCGACCACCGGAACATTAAAGCTGCGCGCTGTTTTTGCGAATCCGGAAGGCAAACTATTCCCCAACCAGTTTGTGAACGCGCGCCTGTTGGTACAACAAAAGCAGAACGTCACGTTGTTGCCGAACAACGCCATCCAGCGCAACTCGCAGGGCACCTACGTCTGGCTGGTGAATCCGGACCAGACGGTGTCCGTCCGCCCCATCACGGTGGGCACCACCGAGGGCGACCAGTCCGAGATCAGCGCGGGCATGGAGCCGGGCGACATGGTGGTTACCGTCGGCGTGGACCGTCTGGAGGAAGGCGGCCGGGTGGTGGCGCAAGTTCCCGGCGAAAAGTCCGAAAAGTCCAATGACAGGCCGGGTTCCGGAAAGCGCGGCGGCCCACACAACGGATCCAGCGGCGGACATTCGCACAAAACCGATTCGTGAGTAGTAGTACATGAACCCTTCTCGGACATTCATTGTCCGGCCCGTGGCAACCTCGCTGTTGATGGCCGGAATCCTCTTGGTAGGCGCCGTGGCTTACAAGCAACTGCCGGTGTCGGCATTGCCGGAGGTAGACTATCCCACCATCCAGATCATCACGTTTTACCCGGGCGCCAGTCCGGACGTGATGGCATCGTCGGTCACCGCTCCGCTCGAGCGCCAGTTCGGCGAGGTGCCCGGGCTGCAGCAGATGACGTCCACCAGCTCCGACGGCAGCTCGGTGATCACGCTCGAGTTTAACTTGTCGCTAAACATCGACGTGGCCGAGCAGGAGGTGCAGCAGTCCATCAATGCTTCTGGGACGTATCTGCCGGCGGATCTGCCCGTTCCTCCGATTTATGCCAAGGTGAATCCGGCCGATACGCCTATCCTGACCCTCGCGCTGATGTCCGACGCGCTTTCGCTCTCAAAAGTGGAAGATCTGGCCGACACGCGCCTGGTACCGAAGATTTCGCAATTGCCGGGCGTCGGCCTGGTGAGTATCAGCGGCGGACAAAAACCCGCCGTGCGCATCCAGGCTAACCCCACCGCGCTGGGTTCCTATGGGTTGAATCTGGAAGACCTGCGCAATTCGATTACCGCCGCCAACGTCAACCAGGCCAAGGGTAATTTCGACGGCCCGCATCAGGCCTATCAGATCGGCGCCAACGATCAGATGCTTTCGAGCGCCGACTATGCGTCGATGATCGTCGCCTATCGCAACAACGGGCCAGTGCGGCTGCGCGACGTCGCTGACATAGTGGACGATATCGAAAATGTCCGGCAGGCGGCCTGGATCAACGAGACGCGAGCTGTCATCGTAAATATCCAGCGGCAGCCCGGCGCGAACATCATCGCGGTGGTGGATCGCATCAAGGCGCTGCTTCCGCAGTTGCAGGCTTCCATGCCTTCTTCGATCAGCGTGAAGATTCTCACCGACCGTACCAACACCATCCGGGCGTCGGTATCGGACGTTCAGTTCGAACTGATGCTCACCATCGGACTGGTGGTGTTGGTGATCTTCCTGTTCCTGCGCAATCTTTCGGCCACCATTATTCCCAGCATCGCGGTGCCGTTGTCGCTGGTGGGCACTTTCGGCGTGATGTACCTGCTCGGCTACAGCCTGAACAATCTATCGCTCATGGCGCTAACTATTTCCACCGGCTTTGTGGTGGACGACGCCATTGTGATGATCGAGAACATTTCGCGTTATCTGGAAGAGGGCAAGCGTCCGCTCCAGGCCGCGCTGCTTGGTTCCGAGCAGATCGGGTTCACCATCGTATCGCTGACCGTGTCGCTGATCGCGGTGCTGATTCCGCTGTTGTTCATGGGCGATATCGTGGGGCGGCTGTTCCGTGAGTTCGCGGTTACGTTGAGCGTGACCATCCTGGTGTCGGCCATCGTTTCGCTCACACTGACGCCGATGATGTGCGCCAAGATTTTGAAGCACAAGCCCGACAGCCAGCAGGGTTGGTTTTATCGCGCATCCGAACGCGGCTTCGAGGCCGTGATCGCGCTGTATGCCAAGACGCTGCGCTGGGTGCTGCGGAACCAGCCGCTGACCTTGGCGGTGGCCGCGGCAACGCTCGCGCTTACGTTCATTCTGTTTATCAAAATTCCAAAGGGCTTCTTCCCGGTTCAGGATACAGGCGTAATTCAAGGGGTTTCCGAAGCCGAGCAGACCATCTCGTTCCGGGCCATGTCCCAGCGGCAGCAGGCTTTGGACAAAGTGATTTTGCAGGACCCGGCGGTCGAAAGTTTGTCGTCCTTCATCGGTATCGATGGAACCAACACCACGCTGAACACAGGGCGCATTCAAATCAATTTGAAGCCGCTCGAAGAACGCAAGATGAACGCGAGCGATGTCATCCGGCGATTGCAGCCGCAGTTGAGCAAAGTTGCGGGCATCACGTTGTACATGCAGCCGGTGCAAGACCTGACGGTGGAAGATCGCGTAAGCCGAACCCAATATCAATACACGCTAGAAGATCCCAATGCCGACGAGTTGAATTCATTCGTCCCCAAAATGGTGGCGCGCCTCAAGGAAATACCCGAGATACGCGACGTGGCAACCGATCAGCAGGTGAACGGCCTGCGGGTGCGTGTGGTTTTCGACCGCGATACCGCCTCGCGCCTGGGCATTACGCCATCGGCCATCGACAACACCCTCTACGACGCTTACGGGCAGCGCGAAGTCTCCACCATGTTCACGCAGTTGAACCAATATCACGTGGTGCTGGAAGTGAAGCCGGGATTCCAGAACAATCCGGTCGACCTGCGCAACTTGTTTATTCGATCGGCTGCCGGAAGCGGGGGCTCGGGGCTGGTATCGGGAGGCTCGGCCAGCACGGTTGGCTTCGGACCCTCCAGCGCCTCCGTTGCACAGGCCACCGCGGGCCAAAATATCGGCGCTCCCGTTGGCGGGTCAGCAAGCGGCGCCTTCAGCGGCGGACCTTCGGCATCGTCCCTAGTCTTCACCAACGGAGGCAGCCAGGTGCCGTTGAGCGCCTTCACGCACGTGGAGCAGCAGGCGGTTCCGATCACGGTAAATCACCAGGGCCAGTTCCCGGTGGTGACGCTGTCGTTCAACCTGGCGCCTGGCGCTTCGCTTGGCGACGCGGTGAACGACGTCAATCGCGTGAAAGACGAGCTGGAGATGCCGGCCAGCATCCAGGGCGCGTTTCAAGGCACGGCTGAGGCGTTTCAGGCCTCGCTCGCCAACGAACCGATCCTGATTTTGGCGGCGCTCATCACGGTTTACATCGTGCTCGGGGTGCTCTATGAGAGCTACATCCATCCCATTACGATTCTTTCGACGCTGCCCTCGGCGGGCGTGGGAGCGCTGCTCGCTCTGTTCATCTGCAGGCAGGACTTCAGCGTCATCGCGCTTATCGGAATTATTCTGCTGATCGGCATCGTGAAGAAGAACGGCATCATGATGATCGATTTCGCGCTGGATGCCGAGCGCAATCAGGGCATGCCCCCGCACGAAGCCATCTATCAGGCGTGTTTGTTGCGGTTCCGGCCCATCATGATGACTACCATGGCGGCGCTGTTGGGCGGTCTGCCTTTGGCGCTCGGCACCGGAGTGGGATCGGAGCTGCGCCGTCCGCTCGGAATCACGATGGTGGGCGGACTGATTTTCAGCCAGATGCTGACGCTTTACACCACGCCCGTGATTTACCTTTGGTTCGACCGGTTGGCCCACCGCAAGCAGACCGTGCCGGCCATGGATCCGAATTTGGCTCCCGAAATGGGTGACTAGCCGATGAATATATCCGAACCATTCATTCATCGGCCGGTCGCGACAACCCTGCTGACCATCGCGATTGCCATTGCGGGCGGCGTGGCTTATAACCTGCTCCCGGTCTCGCCTCTGCCGCAAGTAGATTTTCCGACCATCAACGTGCAAGCCACGTTGCCCGGCGCAAGTCCGGAGACCATGGCGTCCTCGGTGGCCACGCCGCTCGAACGCCAGTTCGGACGCATTGCCGCGGTTACCGAGATGACCTCCACCAGCACGCTGGGCGGCACCGGCATCACGCTGCAATTCGAGCTGAATCGCGACATTAACGCCGCGGCGCGCGAAGTGGAAGCCGCCATCAATGCCGCGCGCGGATATCTGCCCACCAACTTGCCCAACAACCCGAGCTACCGTAAGGTCAATCCCGCCGAGCAGCAAATTTTTCAAATCGCGCTGACTTCCGACGTGCTCGATCGCGGCCAGCTCTACGACGCCGCTTCCACCATCATTGTGCAGAAGCTTTCGCAGATCAGAGGCGTCGGGCAGGTGAACGCGCAGGGCGGCGCGCTGCCGGGCGTGCGCGTGGAGCTGAATCCGATGGCGTTGAATAAATACGGCATCGGGCTGGAGCAGGTCCGCAACGTCCTGAACGCCTCCAACGCGAATGTTCCGAAAGGACATTTTTCCGACGGCTTCCATCTGTGGGAAGTGGGCGCGAACGATCAGATGTTCAAGGCCAAGGATTATCAGAATCTGCTGGTTGCTTATAACAAAGGTTCCCCGGTGCGCTTGTCGGATGTAGCGGAGGTCAACGATGCGGTCGAAGATCTGCGCAATATGGGAATCGCAAACGGCCAGCCGTCGGTGAACGTGGCCATCAACCGGCAGCCGGGCGCGAACATTATCGACACGGTGGACCGCATTCGCGCGGCGTTGCCGCAGCTGAAGGCCGCCATTCCGCACTCCATCCACTTGAATGTCACTCAGGATCAGACCGTCACTATTCGTGCTTCGGTGCGCGACATCGAGAAAACCATGTTCATCTCGGTGCTGCTGGTGGTGCTGGTGGTATTTGTATTCCTGAGAAGTCCTCGAACCACCTTGATTCCGAGCGTGGCTGTCCCAGTTTCCCTGATCGGAACCTTCGGTGTGATGTATCTGTGCGGTTACAGCCTGGACAATCTTTCGCTCATGGCGCTCACCATTTCCACGGGCTTTGTGGTGGACGACGCCATCGTGGTCATCGAAAATATAACGCGCTACCTGGAGGAGGGCATGCAGCCCTTTGCCGCCGCGTTGCGTGGCGCGCGAGAGATCGGTTCCACCGTCGTCACCATCAGCGTTTCGCTGGTCGCGGTGTTTATCCCGCTGCTCATGATGGGCGGCATCGTGGGCCGCCTGTTCCGTGAATTCGCGGTGACGATGTCGGTGGCCATTGCGATTTCCATGGCCATCTCGCTCACCACTACGCCCATGATGTGCGCGCATCTGCTGAAGGAGCATGCCGAGCATGGCTGGATGTACCGTACCAGCGAGCGAGCGTTCAACGCCATCGTCGGGCTGTACGCCAGGACGCTGAATCGCGTGCTGTGGCATCCCAAGCTGACGCTCGCCGTCCTGGCTGCCACTATCGCCCTCAACGTTTACTTGTTCATACACGTTCCGAAAGGCTTTTTCCCGCAACAGGATAATGGCCGCCTGAACGGGACCATCATCGCCGATCAGGACACTTCGTTCCAGGCCATGGAGCGCAGCCTTCGCCAGATGGTGAAGATCGTCCAGGAAGATCCGGCCGTGGACACGGTGGCCGGATACACCGGTGGCAGCGGCGGTTACGGCAATACGCTGAATACGGCTCGCATGCAGATCCAGTTGAAGCCGCTGGCCGAACGCAAGGTCTCCGTCTACGACGTCATCGAGAGGCTGCGTCCGAAGTTGAGCGTCATCCGTGGATCCACGAATTATATGCAAGCCAACCAGGACGTGCGCGTGGGCGGGCGCAGCAGCGCCTCGCTCTATCAATTCACCATGCGCGGCGACAACGTCCAGGATCTGACCAAATACGGCCCGCCCATGCTGTCGGCATTGCGGCACCTTCGTTTGATCAACGACGTCAATACCGATCAACAGAACAGCGGCCTGCAGGCAGTGGTGCAGTACGACCGCGACACCGCCGCCCGCTTCGGCATTTCATCTCAGCTCATCGATAACGTGCTGTACGACGCCTTCGGCCAGCGACAGGTCTCCACCATGTACACCGCGTTGAATCAGTATCACGTGGTGATGGAAGCCGCGCCGCGCTTCTGGCAGGATCCGGAATTTCTGCGCCAGATCTACGTGTATGATCCTCAGGGCGGGACTGTGCCGCTCAGTGCCGTCAGCCATTACTCGTCTTCGGTGGCGCCGCTGGCGGTAAATCACCAGGGGCTGTTCCCGGCTGTGACCATTTCGTTCAACCTGGCGCCGGGCGTGGCGCTGGGCGACGCCGTGACCGCCATTGAAGCGGAGGCCCGCAAAGTAGGCCTGCCCGATACCATCCAGACATTTTTCGCGGGCACCGCGCAAGCTTATCAGGATTCGCTGCGCAATGAACCTATCCTGATTGCCGCCGCGCTCATCACCGTCTACATCGTACTTGGCATGTTGTATGAGAGCTGCTGGCACCCCATCACGATTCTCTCGACGCTGCCGTCGGCCGGAGTGGGCGCGATGCTGGCGCTCTTCATGTGGCACACCGACCTGAGCATCATCGCGATGATCGGGATTATTCTGCTGATCGGCATCGTCAAGAAGAACGCGATCATGATGATCGATTTCGCCATCGAGGCGGAACGCGCCGAGGGCCTGCGCCCGCGCGACGCGATCTACAAAGCTTGCCAGCTTCGATTCCGGCCCATATTGATGACCACCATGTCGGCGCTCCTGGGAGCGCTTCCCCTCGCGCTCGGAAACGGCGTGGGCGCGGAACTCCGCCGGCCGCTCGGCATCACGATTATCGGCGGCTTGATCGTCAGCCAGCTCCTGACGCTTTACACCACGCCGGTGGTTTATCTGGAGCTCGACCGTTTACGGCTGCGGTGGAAGGGTGAGCGCGTGCCCGAGTTTGCGCCCAGCTCCGCCGACTGAGCCGATCGCTTACGGCGCGCGCTTCAGAACCACGACCTTGAGGGAGTGGCCGCTTAAGACCCTTTCTTCACGACGAACTCAAACGGCATCCCGCCCGCGTCGCCCGAAATCTTGATCTGATCGGTGGCCACCACGCCCTTGTACGTCAGCTTCATCGCGTTTCCGCCAAAATCGAGGCTGAGCCAGAACGAAATATTCGCGCCGTCGATCATGCCGTCTTTGATGGCAATATCGCTGCCGTCCGGGCCAGCCATCGTGCCGTTCAGCATGGCGCCGTCCGCCTTGAAGTTGAACGCGACCGGAAAATCGCCGTTGTCCGTGTGGACGCTGCCGGTCCATTTACCGTCCACGTCGGCGGCGAAAGCGGAAGCCGCAAGCAGCAGGAGAGCAGCGGCAGGTGCGAAGAGTTTCATGGGTGAAAGCTCCTATCGGAAGAGTGTTTGGAATATCGTATCAGCTTTAGCAGGCCGGTAGAAAGGCCAAAACGCAGGTGTTTTTTTCAGCAGCCGTTAGATTAGTGCGTCATGGAATAAATCACATAGTTGACGCCGGTGCGGATGCCGAGCGCCGAATAGCGCTCCGGATAATCGGGATCGTCGGCCCACTCCCACGAATCGCCCGTGTCGTGATTGAAGAGCACCGCCACCAGGATGCGCCCCTTGTCGTCGTAGATGGCGCGCCAGTGCGGATCGCGGCCGCCATTCAGGTACGGCATGCCGCCCAGGCTCCACTGGCCGGAAACCTGGTAGCGCTGTTCGAGATCGAACACGGTATGGAAGATGGCGTCGCTGTTCTCGATTTCGACGATCGGACGGCCGGGCAGCAGCTTGGCCATGTTGCGCTGGAAATAGTACCAGTCGCTCTCGCCCCAGAAGTCGTCGCCCAGCAGGAATCCGCCGCGCGCCAGGTAATCGCGGACTTTGCCGAGTTCGGCGTCGCTCATGTTCCATTGATCGGGACCGGCGCAATACAGGAACGGCCAGTTGTAGATGTCGTCGCCATCGTCGGGGCTGACGGGCTGCTCTACGCTGCGCACCTGCAGGCGCGTGAGGCGGCGCAGCGCGAGGACGAAATGGCGATCGGCCCGCGGATAGTCGTTGGTCCAGGCGCTGCGGCCCTGGCGCCAGTCGAAGCGATAGAGCCATCCGAAGATGCCCCAGTCGCCCTGCGGGTACATCAGGCGAGCGAAGACGAATTCGGCTTTGTCCTGGTAATCGGGAGGCAGCGCGAAATCGCTATATTCCTGCCCCGGGTACTCGCGGAACGGCAGCTGAAACGCGCACAAGACGCCAGCCGCGGCGAGCCCGCAAGCCAGCAGAAGAACCCGCCTGGAGCACACACGACCATGCTAGCATCCACGCTATTTGCCGGCGGACCAATTAGTGACCAGATTGTTAGCATCCACGGTGCCGATGCCGCTCGAAAAATCCCAGCCGGTTGCCGTGCCAAAGGCGGGCGTGAAGGACGTCTCGGAAACCGAGAGCGCGCCGTCGGGAGCGCCCATCATGTGCCCAGATTGGTTCGCTACATAGCCATAGCAATTCACGGGACCCGCGCAATCCACCACGATATTTCCCAGCGTGACATCGTGAAAGATGCAATTGCCGGCGCCACTGGGGCCATTTGAAGAGTTGCAGGTGGAGGAGCCTTGGGTACCGTACTCTTTGGCGGCCAGGTTGTAGTAGACGTAGTTCGGATTGCCTTGCGCGGCGCCCTGCTTCTGGTTCACTAAGGCCTGGATACCAGCCATGATCGGCGACGAGAAGGAGGTTCCGCCCCCTCCGGACCATCCGCTGGGATTTCCCAGGCAGGCTGTGCCGCCATTGGCCGTATCGCTCCAACAAAACACGTAGTAATGTCCCCACAGGCCGTTGGCGGCGAACAGAGACACGTCGGGGATGTCGCGCACGCCGTCGCTGGGAATGCCAACCACGCCGGCTTGCCAGGATGGCTTGGCGTAGCCCTTGCAGGTTCCACTGATCACTCCGAAGACATAAGGCGATCCCGAGGCGCAGCCGCTCGGCCCACCGCTCCCGGCGGTGACGGTGATGAATCCATCCTGGCTGGCGGTGCGCGTGGCGCAGAAGCTTTCGGCGCCGGACGCGGGATAGCCGAGGTAAGTTACCAGCAGTCCCCCGGCGCAGGAATCGTCCCAGGGCGTTTCCGGGATGTAGGACAAAGCCGAGCCGTAAACGCTGCTGTTCGTGCTGTTCCAGTACGTGTTGTTGGTGCCGGAATACGTATCCGAAAAATCGGTTCCGCCGACAGCCACGTTATAAGGTGTGGAAGCGAATGCGCTGATCCCGATTCCATGCGTGGCGTCCGAGAGATCGGCGTCGCAACTAGCCGCACCCTCGTCGCCGGCCGAGACAAATACCGAAATTCCTTCCAGCACCGCTTGCTGATAGAGAGCGTTCACAGCGGCGTTGGACGATGCTCCGTTTTCCGCCTCGCATTCGCCGTAGCTAATGCTCATCACGGAGGGGGGCTTGGAGCCGTTAATGAGATTCTGCATCGCGATGAAGCCGCCGAAGGTGGATGAGGTATCGGCGCAGGCCGCGACTACGATACTGGCGCCGGGCGCCGCCGCGGAGGCCCATTCTGCATCCAAAATCGCTTCGCCGTCGTCGCCACTGCTCAGCCCTGGGTTCCCACAATTATTGCGGCCCTTAGCCGGCGCCGGATGGGACACAGTCAGCGAGCCCGCGCTGTACTTGGCGAGCCCGAAGGTAGAGCGGAACGTCGACCAATCGGCGGTGGAATAGAGATTGGAGTCCTCAATGACGGCGATGGTTTGGCCCCTGCCCGTATAGCCTGCGGCGAATAGCGGATTCAAGTCGTAAATGGTCGCCAGATCCGCGGGCACCAGGGCCTGAACGCTATTGCCGCCTGAGGTGAACGTATAGTCGCGATGCATGGTTTTCATGGAGTGCGGCAGAAAATTGTGCAGCGAAACCACGCCGGCGATTACTGGCGCCAGGGCCGCCGGGATTTGCGGGTCTGAGGCATTGGCGATGTGCTGCTTGCCGTTCACCTCAAAGTAGTGAATGGAAGTGTGAAACGCTCCCCGCACCTGGGCCGCGGTGCCGGAAAAATCGATCGTCATTCCGCTGGGGTAAACCACGTTGACGGTGAAACCGTGCGATTCCAGCCAGGCCGTGACCTTATCTATATCTTCCTCGGCGGGGGCGTAGTTGCTGCCAACTTCCTGGGCCGTCAGCCACTGATGGAACTTTGGCGAAGTGGCGCTGTGCAGATCGTCCACCAACCCTCGAACGGCATCTTCTTGCTCGGCGGAGCGCTGTAACTCGAGCAGCATGTGCTCCATCGGGAAATTGTCTCCCACTGCGCCGCGGTCGTTCTGCTGGTTTGCCTCCGGACGAGTGTTGCCCGCCAGCGTGTGCAGCACGTTTTCATCGATTCGTTCCGTAATGCGTGGCTGCCGGAGAGGCTGCGCCGCCAGCGAGAGGGGAACGAGTGAGGCGACTGCCACTATATAAGACGCCCAGGGAGTACGAGACATGGATCTCCTTTGGCCGGTGCGAGGGCACTCAGGCACTTTTGGTTATCGGCAGCCGCGCGAAGTTTCTTTAGACTGCAGATCGCTTGCTCACGCGCGCGGTTCAGAAAAACAAAGACGATACCGAACCGCGACCGTAAGGAAGCGGGTGCCGAAAGCCTTTTTCCCGCAGCCTCTTAGACCGCATTTCTCCGCTGCCAGCCGGGCGTGTGTTAAATTTCAATGAGGAGTCAGCCGCTGTGCGAGGTCTTGTAGTTGTCTTCTGCGCCTTCGCGACCTTGTTGCCGGGCCAGTCCAACCTGGTGGGGACCACCGGCCCGGCGGGGACCACTGCGTTCCGCGCCGACTCGACGCTGGTTCTGGTCCCCGTTTCGGTCACCGACCCTTCCAACCGCTACGTGCTCGGCCTGGACAAGCAGGATTTCCACCTGCTTGAAGACGACGTCGAGCAGAAGATCACGCATTTCTCCAATGAAGACGCGCCATTGTCGATCGGCCTGCTGGTGGACACCAGCGGCAGCATGGGCGCCAAACTGGACACCTCGCGCCGTGCGGTGGCGGAGTTTCTGAAGACATTGAATACCGCCGACCAGGCGTTCCTCATCGAGTTCAGCGACGAAGCGCAACTGGCTGTGCCGCTCACGAACGACGCCGCCGCCATCCAGAGCGCCATGACATCGGCCACCTCCGGCGGGCTCACCGCGCTGCTGGATGCCGTCCACGTGGGCTTGCAGGAAATGAAGCGCGCCAAGAACCCGCGCAAGGCGCTGCTGATTATTTCCGACGGCGGCGACAACAATAGCCGCTACACGTCCACCCAGATCTCCGATCTGGTGCGCGAAGCCGATGTGCAGATCTACGCCATGGGTGTCTTTGAACCCTCCCTGACATTTGGGTTGGGCGGGCTGGGCAGAAGCGGATCGGGGTCGGCGGAATTGGATGGCCCCCGGCTTCTATCCGCCATCGCCGATCAGACCGGCGGCCGGGCGCTGGCCGCTACCAACTTGCGCGAGCTTCCGGGAATTGCCGAGCGCATCGGCATCGAGCTGCGTAATCAATACGTCCTGGCTTATACGCCGCAAAACCCCAATCGCGACGGCAAGTATCGAAAGATCGAGGTGAAGCTGCAACAGCCCAAGGCGCTTCCGGCCTTGAAGGCTCGCTGGAGGTTGGGGTACTACGCGCCGAACGAATAAGCTCTAACGACGGCCGCCGGCGTGTACCACGCCAATCGCCGGACGTCCCACGCTGATTCCCACGCCAGTGCGAACGGTTCCGAAAGAACGCGGCACATATCCAGAGTGGCCGGGAATGGTAGTCAGGCCGCGATAGATGTAGGTGGGAGAATAAGTTCCGAGAGGCCGGTACAGCGGCATCCCGTATATAAACAGCGGACTGTAGGCCGTGAGGCCGTAAAGGCCTAGTCCATAAGGCGACCCATACATGCCGTAGCCATACAGCCCCGAGCCATAGAGTCCCGAGCTATAAAGGGAAGAACCATAAGCCGGGCCATAAAGTCCAGATCCGTAGCCGGGAGGCGGGACCATGCTCGACATGCCCGGAATGTAGGGCGGAATGCCGAGCGATTGCAGCACCGCGTCGGGGTTGTTCTGCCAGCCGTCGATGACTCCAGAAAGGTCGTTGGTGGCGGCGGCATCGGTGTTACTTTCGGCCACCGAGTTATCGCGTTCGGCGCTCCAGTTGTCCAGATCGTCCCCCGATTTTTTCGACGCCAGATCGTTCGACTGGGAATCATTCAGCAGCTTGCGCGCGACCAGCTTACCCTCGAATGGAACAACATAGCCCGCGCCGGCTTCCACCGATTTGCCGTCGGCATTCACCTCGACGTTGCCGGTCTCCACCTTCACCTGTGGCGGCTCGGCATCGAACCGGTAGCGGCCTGCTTGCTTGATGTGAACCTGATCCAGGCCCCAGAGCATGGTCACCGAGGTGCCTGCCAGCGTGTCCGCTCCCTGATCCAGCACCGCCGAACCGCGCAGCAACTCCACCTGCGTGTTGTCCAGGTCGTTAGAGACCATGCGGATGGCGCTGTTGGCGCCCACGCGCAGGAACGTGCCGGGCGTGAGCAGCACTTCGGCGCGCCCCTCCTCGGTCCGCAGCTCCGAACCATTGTTCATCTGGCCGAACTTGCCAGGTTTCTGGTCGATGCGCTGGTCGTCCAAAAAGACCGAGCCATCGGAAAAATGAATCAAGCCCGAATGAGCCGAGATAACGGATTGAGCGAAGCAGGGAAGGCCAAGCAGCGGAGTCAAGGCCCAGCAAACGATCCACCGGTTCGACATGCGAGAGACTCCTTAGGATTAAGAATCTACTGTTTCTGGACGCCTGTCAAGCCGGACTGTAATCGGCGAGATTCGCTTCCTGAGAAGCACCGCTTCCGGCGGTTGCCATCCAAGTGCGCGATCAAACGGAATTGCGTCGGGCCACACGTCGGCTATCAGGATTTTTTGACCTCGCTCCGACAAAGCTTGTTCCACTCTGTGCAGGAGCGCGCGGCCGATCCCTCGATTGCGGCTCCCTGGCTGTCGCTACCGTGCTGTTCGACCAGTGCGCTTGCCAGAAACCTGGAACGGACTCCATCAGCAAACGAATTTCTGGAATGTCTTCTGCGGTGGCGCGCCGAATCACATTTGTCTTTGCGCTTTGAATCGTCGCGCCTTCATTCGATTTCCGCACACCTGCATGTCGCACCATCGGCGCGTGTGGTTTTTGCTGGTATCCAGGAACAGCCAGCGGCACTCCGTATTGTCGCAAGCCCGCACCCGATCGACGGCTTCGGACGTCATCAGATCGGACGCGCTCATCGCCAGCGCCCAAACCGGGAGTTCCGCGTCGCGCTCCATGCCGGACCACTCCCACTCCAGCCGCGGCGATTGCCTCCAATTGAGTTTCTGCTTCAGACGCGCCTCTTGGAAATATCGCTCCAGCCGATGGCGAGCTGCGGTGGACGGTTGGCGGCCATCCAATCGCGTATAGAAAATCTCGGCCAGAGCCTCGCGGAGTTCCCTGGAGTGCACCAGAGCCCGCGCCCCGGCTCTTCCGCCGGCCGAAGGACGGATCTTCACCAGCTTCGATTGCTCGCTGAACCGAACAAGGTCGTCGTAAGTCTTCAATAACTCTTCCGTTCCGCTGGTGCGAAAGCGCCAATCCAATGTGTTGACGAGATCGAGCGCGGGGTGGCCAGCCACTAAGAGAAAGGGCATTGTTTCGAGTAACCTTCTAAATACTATTGACAGGTTATCATTCCGGCTGCCAAGATGGTAACCACCTATGGCGGATACAACGGTTATCGTATCAAGGCCGCACGCCCGTACACCGTTGGACATCCGCGTCGCGCTGGCGTTCTTTGCGATTTACGTCCTGTGGGGAACCTCCTTCCTTGCTATTCGAATCGCGGTGCTGGAAGTACCGCCGCTCTTCGCCGCCGGAACGCGATTCTTCATCGCGGGCCTGGTGCTTTACGCATTTATGCGCTTGCGCGGACGCCCCCGGCCCACGGCATCCCAATGGCGCAGCCTGGCCCTCATCGCGCTGCTCATGTTCGTGGCTGAGTATGGTCCCCTCTTCTGGGCCGAAAAATATGTGCCCTCCGGCATCGCATCCGTGCTCGAAGCCACGCTGCCGCTCATCACGCTGGCCCTCGAAGTCTGGGTGTTTCGCCGGCATCGCTTCCAGTGGCCCTTGCTGGCCGCTATTTTGATGGGATTTTTCGGAGTCGCCGCGCTCCTGTTTCACAACGGAGAACAGAACTTCGGCATGCTTCCCTGCATCGCGATTCTCGCCGGCGCCACCACCTGGTCGCTCGGTTCGGTGCTCAACCGCTCGCTGGACCTGCCCGAATCCCGTACCTTGACCTCCGGCGCGGCGATGGCGCTGGGTGGTGGAATGCTGCTTGTGCTGTCCGCAGCATTTGGCGAGTTGCACCCGTATCCCCACGTTTCGATGCGTGCCGCATTCGCTCTGCTTTATTTGATTGCGTGTCCATCGCTGGTCGGCTTCACCGCCTTTGTCTGGCTGCTGGCGCGCATGCCGGCCACGCGGGTGGCTAGTCACGCTTACGTGAATCCAGTGGTGGCTGTCGCACTGGGATACTTCGTTGCAGGGGAAGAGGTCACCGCGCGCACTCTGATTGGGACGGCGCTGGTCCTGACCAGCGTGGTTCTGATTCTGCGTGGCGAGAAAGACGCGATTTGATGTCTTCCACACAGCGCGGAAATGGTATAAGATAGCGCCCTACGGAGGTTCTCACATGCCGAAATTTCTCTTGGAGGGTTCCTACTCCGCTGACGGATTGCGCGGACTTGCGAAAGATAAAGCCTCAGGGCGCGAAGCGATGGTCAAGGAAGGGCTCGCGTCTGTGGGCGGCAAACTCGAAGCCCTCTACTATGCGTTGGGCGATGCGGACGTGTATGTCCTGTGCGATTGCCCCGATCAAGTCAGCATGGCGGCCTTGTCGTTGGCGGTCTCGGCAAGCGGGCTGGTTCGCGTCAAGACCATTCCTCTCATGACGGTGGAAGAAGCGGATCGCGCGCTCGCGATGAAGGCCGGCTATCGGGCGCCCGGCGCGGCCAAAGCAGCGAAAGCAGCCAAAGCGTAGCGGGGTTTCGCGTCAAACATACTCCATCAGCGTCATGAATCCGTAATCCATGTGCATCTGCTGATGGCAGTGGAATAGCGTCAAGCCCGGATTGTTCGCGATCAGATCCACTTCGGTCTGGCTCATGGGCTGGACCACCACCACGTCCTTGTAAACGCCTGACGTCGGCACGCCTGCGATCCTCACCAGCTCGAAGGTGTGCCGATGCAGATGGACCGGATGCGCCTCGTTGCTGCGGTTGTCGAACACCAGCCGATAGCGGCCGTTGGCCTTCACTCGAATCGGATCGGTCTTGGGAAACTCCTTGCCATTGATGGTCCACTTGTCCACCCAATGATGGCCGGCGAATTTTTTTTCGAACACCAGCGGGACACGCTCGAACGATGCGCCCTCGGACGATTCGCCCTCTGGGTCCCGTCTGCCGGCGTTTCCAAACAGCTTGTAATCCCACGTCTGGTCTCCGGGCGGCAGCCAGCGCGGGGCGCCCGATTGTCCCGAATATTCGATCACGATTCCCATGCCGTGCTCGCGGTCATGATCGTCGGTGGCGCCCAGAATCCACACGCCGGGCTGATTCATCTCGACCATCGCATCGATGCGCTCGGCCGGCCCCAGTTCCAGCGCCTGCACTTCATTGGGAACCGCAACCGGATTTCCGTCCATGGCCACGACTCGGAACTTGTGCCCCGCCACCGCGATTTTGCGCGTCACCGTCGCGCTGGCGTTCAGGATTCGCAATAACACGCGCTGGCCTTCTCTCACCCGGATCGGTTCGCCCTGCCCCAGCTCGCGGCCATTGATGGAGAACAGATTGTAGGCGACATCCAGCGAATCGTCACCGCCTTCCCCCCCGCTGGACATATACGGGTCGAATTCCTTGAGCGCGAGAAATACCTCCTGGTCATAATTGCCAGGCTCGCTGCGCGGATCAATGTAGATAAATCCGAACTGACCGGTGTAGGTGGCGCGTTTCAGATTCCGTCCGGCCATCACGTGGGTGTGATACCACCGCGTGCCGCTCGGCTTCGGCGTGAAGGTGTAGCGTGCGGACCCTCGCGCGGGAATCAGTGGCGTGCCTTCTTCGGTGGCGCCGTCCACCGCTGACGGGATATGTAATCCGTGCCAGTGAACGATTTCCGCGTCGCCGGTGTCGTTGAATACTTCGATGGTGACGGGCTGGCCCTCTTTCATGCGTAGCAGCGGCCCGGGCACCGAGCCGTTGTAGGCGACGGTCTTCACCAGCTTGCGCGGCGCTATCTCGAAGCTGGTGGGCGCGATGCGAAGGGTGAAGTCGGGCTTGTCCGCCGCCCGTAAAGACGGTATCGCCGCGACGCCCAGTGAAGCAAGAAATTGCCGGCGATGCATCTGATCCAATAGTAAACCCAGTCCGTCGTCGCGCTCCGTGTCCCTCCACCTTGGTATCCTCATAATTAGTGCGTCGTACTCTTCTGGCCCTCGTTTTTGTTCTCCCCTTAGCGGCTGCCTCAGCGCCTTCCTTGCTCGATATTCTGAGCGATGAACTGCAGCGCAATGTCACCATCCTGAAGCAAAAAGCCGATCCGCCTCCTTATTACATGGACTATACGGTCACCGATGAAGAGAGCCAGTCGCTCTCGGCAACCCTCGGCACTATCGACCAGCGCAACAAGGAACGGCGCCGCTATCTCGATATCTCGCTGCGCGTCGGCACGCCTCAGTTAGATAACTATCATTTGATCGAGGGGTCGAAGGAGCGCTACCAAGAGGGCGGCTCGTCTCTTCCTTTGGACGACGTCCCCGATGCCATCCGGCGCAAGCTGTGGCTCGAAACCGACCAGAGCTACAAGCTGGCGGCGCGCCGGCTGATCGAAATCAAGTCCAACCAGGCCGTGAAGGTGAAGGATGCGGATTCATCCGCTGATTTTTCGGCCGAGCCCCCGTCGGTGTATCAGGAACCGCCTCCACCCATCGGCAATATCTCGGACGAATGGGCGCAACGCGCTCGCAAGTGGTCGGCGGTTGTGTCTGACCATCCTGATGTCCTCTATTCCAACGTCCGCCTGGTGTCCTTGAGAATCTCCAAGTATATGGTCAGCACAGACGGCACGCGCCTGCTGCATGGGCGCAACTTCGTGAGTTTGTCCATTGTCGCGCGGGGCAAGGCCACCGACGGCATGGACCTCACCGCGCTCGAAGATTTCCAGGCGGCAGACCTGTCGCATTTGCCGCAGCCGGCCGAGATCGAGGCCGCAGCCAAACGCGTGGGACAAAATCTGACGGAATTGGTTCAGGCGCCCACTGTGGACCCGTTCGTCGGTCCCGCCATCCTTTCCGGACGCGCCGCCGCGGTGTTTTTCCACGAGATCTTTGGGCACCGCGTAGAGGGCCATCGCCAGAAAGACGAATCGGAAGGGCAAACCTTTACCAAGGCCGTTGGCATGCCGGTGTTGCCCAGTTTTCTTTCCGTGCTGTTCGATCCCACGCGCAAAACTCTCGATGGCATCGATCTCAACGGTTACTACACCTACGATGACGAGGGAGTGAAGGCGCGGCCCGTAACGGTGGTGGAGAACGGGATTCTGAAAACGTTTCTGACTTCGCGCTCGCCCATTGATGGGGTGGATCATTCCAACGGGCACGGACGCCGCGAGCCGGGTTTGGAAGCCGAATCGCGCCAATCCAACCTGATTGTGGAATCGAAGAAGCAGGTTTCGGAACAGGCCCTGCGCCAGATGTTGATTGCCGAAATCAAGCGCCAGAACAAGCCGTATGGATTGTACTTCGATGAGATCACGGGCGGATACACCACCACGCAGCGGCGCGGGCTGCAGGCGTTCACGGTGATTCCACTCATGGTGTACCGCGTCTTTGCCGATGGCCGCCCCGATGAGTTGGTGCGCGGCGTGGACATCGTGGGAACCCCGCTGTCCAGTTTCGCCAAGATCGTGGCTACGTCCGACAAGCCGGAAGTTTTTAACGGCTATTGCGGTGCGGAATCGGGGCAAGTGCCGGTGTCGGCCAGCTCGCCTGCGATTCTGGTCTCCGAGATTGAAGTTCAGAAGAAGCAGCATTCGCAGGATCGCCCGCCGTTCCTGGGCCGGCCCATCGATTCGGGAGTTTCCCAGTGAAGCGCCTGCTCGTCGCGTCCGCGCTGCTGCTCTCGGCCGCTTCCGGATTCGCTCAGGACTCCAAGACCCCCGACGATCCGCTGCTGCGCGCCATGCGCGACGAGATCAAACGCGTCAAGGAGTTGATCCGTCTCCACCTCAGTCTGGATCCGCCTTACTACACCGAGTACCGCACCGAGGACACGGTCAGCCATACCATCACGGCTTCCTTGGGCGCCCTGGTAGTGGAAAACGACTCCGCCTTTCGCGTTCCTTCGGTTCAAATGCGCGTTGGAACGGCCAATTTCGATAACACCGATCACGTTTATTCAGAAGCCTACGGCGGCAATCGCTACGATCCGCCACGGCTGCCGCTGGACAACGACTATCTGGCGCTCCGGCAGGTGTTTTGGCTAGCCACCGATCGGGCCTACAAAACCGCCGAGGATGCCATCGCACGCAAACGAGCGTCACTCAAGAACATGAGTGAGCCGGACGTGCTGCCCGATTTCTCCCCGGCTCCGGCGGCGCACCTGATCCTGCCGGTCCAGCGCCCGCCGTTTGCCTCGGCGGCCTGGAAAAGTGAAGTGATTCGGCTTTCGGCGCTCCTGGATGCATACCCGAAAGTCCTCAGCTCGGGTGTCGAGATGCAGGATTCCGAATCCATCAACTACATCGTCAATTCCGAAGGTACCGAACTGCGGATACCCGAAGACCTGGCTTATGTTCGAGCGGCAGCGCATGGGTTGGCGTCCGATGGAACCCCCGTGCGGGACGCCGTGGTGTTTCAAGCCTTCAACGCGAACGGGCTTCCATCCGAGGACGTCCTGGCGCGCGAAGTGAAGGCCATGGGCGACAACGTTACCGCGCTCAGCCAGGCGCCGGCCGGCGAAGCCTACGACGGGCCGGTGCTGTTTGAGGCTCCCGCGGCCGCCCAGTTGTTCGGGCAGTTGCTGGCCGACAACCTGAAGATCACGCGCAGGCCGGTTACCGATCCGGCGCGGCCGTCTCATTATTCGCCGAGCGAACTGGAGAACAGGATCGGGTCGCGCATTTTGCCGGAGTGGATGGACGTGGTGGACGATCCTACTCAGACCCAATATCGCGGTCACACGCTGCTGGGACATTACGTCTATGACATGGAGGGCGTGGCTCCGCAGCCGCTGACGCTGGTTGAAAAGGGCGTACTGAAAGCTTTTCTTCTGACGCGCACGCCGGTGTTCAAGGATTATCCGGGTTCGAATGGACATGCACGGTTGAGCGGTCCCTACGGCACGCGCTGGCCCGGTTACGGCAATCTGTTTATCCGCGCTTCCCAGACCACGTCCGCTGGCGACATGAAGAAGAAACTCATCGAGCTTTGCCGAACCGGCAACAAGCCCTATGGGATTCTGATCCGGAAGCTGGATTTTCCCTCCACCGGAACTGTGGCTCAGTGGGAGAGAAGGATGCAGGCCGCCGGCGGCTCGCATCTTGCGGTGCCTCCACTGCTGGCTTACAAAATCTATCCGGACGGCCGAGAGGAACTGGTGCGCGGCCTTTTATTCCGCGGAGTTTCCACCCGGTCCTTCAAGGACATTGTGGCTGCGTCCGATGAAAACTACGTCTTCGATTTGATCGATTCGAACGCTCCCTTCGCGCTGGTGGGAGCGGGAAGCTTCACCACCACTTCTACGGTGATCGCGCCGGCGGTTCTGTTTGAAGAATTGGAGCTGGAGCCGGAAAAGGAAGAAACTCCACAACCGCCCATCGTGCCGCCGCCAACATTGACGGGCCAGCCATCCACCACGGCGCGTCAAGGGAGCGGACCGCTTGCTCACGCGCGCGGTTCAGAACCGGGTTCGGCAACTACTGAACTGCGACCGTCAGGGAGCGGAACCTAACCATGGGCCTGCTGTTTCGCGCCATTTTCCGCGAAGTATCCAAGAGCGCGATTTTCGGGGCGGCGCTTTTTACCTTCGTGCTGTTTTTACAGCGCGTCGGCAAGCTGTTCGAAATCCTGGTGCGCAGCTCGGCGTCGCCGGGCACCGTCGCTCACCTGTTCGCTCTAGCGATTCCATTCACCCTGTCATTCACCATGCCGCTCGGCGTGCTGGTAGGCGTTCTTATCGCATTGAGCCGGATGTCGAGCGATGGCGAGATCGTCGCCCTGCGCGCCGCCGGAGTTCCGAGCCGCAAAGTGATCCCGCCGGTGTTGGTGCTGGCGACGCTCGCGATGTTGGTCACCTTCACCGCGTCTCTGTGGCTGACGCCCTACGCCACCTGGAGAACCTACAAGGTCCTGAATCTTTTGTCGGCGGCCGAGCTCACTTCCGAAGTGCAGCCGCAGGTTTTCGACGAAGATTTTCCCAATCGGATTCTCTACATCAGCGACGTGGCTCCTGGCGCCATGAATCGTTGGCGCAACGTCTTTATCGCCGACACAACTCCGGTGGAGGAACAAAAGAAGACCGATCATGACCGCGGCGAAGGGCCCACGGTCACCGTGGCGGCCCACGCCATAGCGGTTCCCGATGTACCCCACAATCAGATCCAGCTTACGCTGCAGGACGGCGCCACTTACGATGTCGGCAAAGATCCCACGGATTACTACACCACACAGGCGCCCACCGGGGCTCAGATTCTAGATGCCACCAAGCCTAATGAAGTACACGCCAAGGGCTACACCGAGATTGACACCGTCCCGCTCTATCGCCTGGCCTATCACGACAAGACGCTCGACCGTGACAACTTGATCCAGGCGCGCATCGAACTGCACCGGCGGCTGGCGCTTCCTCCGGCCTGTTTCCTGCTCGCTCTGATCGGCATTCCGCTCGGCATCTCTTCGCGCAAGGGCGGCAAGTCGGGCGCCTTCGTGATCACCGTGGCGGTGGCGTTCATTTATTGGATGGGGCTGATCGCGGCCAACGGCTTGGCCAAGCAGCAGAAGCTCCCGGTGGGGATCGCGATGTGGATTCCCAACGCTGTTTTCGCCCTGGCCGGTTTGATCCTGCTGACGCGCATGGAGCGGCCTGGCGATCGCGATTGGATTGCCGCCATCATGGGTTGGGCCGCCTCCGTCGGGACCAGCTTGCGGAAAAAACTGCCCATGGCCGCGGCCCACGTACGCTCGCGCAGCCGTGGCTGGCGCATGTTCCTGATTCCTCAGGTGGTGGACCGCTACGTGCTGCAGAGCTTCCTGTTCTGGTCCGCGCTGCTGCTCATCGGCTTCGTGCTCATGACGCATGTCTATGAGTTTTTCGATCTGCTGAGCGACATCGTCAAAAACAACATCGCGATGACGCGCGTGTTTACGTACTTGTTGTTTCGCACGCCGGAGCTGATTTTCGAGCTCGCGCCCATGAGCGTACTGGTGGGAGTTCTGATCACCTTCGGCGTTCTCACCAAGCACAACGAAATCACGGCCATGAAGGCCAGCGGCGTCAGCCTGTACCGGCTGGCGGTTCCGGTGCTGGCCGTGGCGCTGCTCATGAGCGGCGGCCTTTTCGCTTTCGCGCATTATTACGTGCCGGACGCTAATCGCAAGCAGGACGCCATCCGCAAGGAGATTAAGGGCAAACCGGTGCAGACCTATCTGCTGCCGGACCGCCATTGGGTCTTCGACCCCGGAACAAATAACGATCCGCGCGTTTTTTACTTCAAGTACCATATCGACGGCGCGCAAAAGGTGATGTGGGGGCCGCAAGTGTTCGAGCTGGATCCGTCGAATTTTCGCATTCACAAGCACATCTCCGCCGAAAAAGCGCGCTGGGAGCCGACGCTGCATACCTGGATTTTCGAGAACGGCTGGAGCCGCGAGGATCCGGGCGGGCGGCACGAGAAATTCAACAACTTCGCCGGACAGGCCGCCACTTTTCCAGAGCTGGACGAGCGCCCCGATTACTTCCTGCAAGAGGTGCTGCAGGATCAGCAGATGAATTACCAGCAGTTGGCCGCTTACATTCGCGAGCTGCAGCGCAGCGGTATCGACACCATTACTTTGCAGGTGAGCTTTTATCGCAAGTTCGCGCTGCCGCTCTTCGCGCTGGTGATGGCGCTGATCTCGGTTCCATTTGCGTTTCTCGCGGGCAACAAAGGCGCCATGGCGGGCGTCGGCGTCAGCTTCACCATTGCCATCGCTTACTGGACCATCGGCAAACTGTTCGAGCAACTGGGCGACGTGAATCTGCTGCCGGCCGCGCTGGCGGCATGGTCGCCAGATGTAATTTTCGCCATGGCGGGCCTGTACTTCTTCACCCGCATGCGCACGTAGGCCTGAACTTGGTGATCCTAATCCTAGCGGCAGCTCTAGCCGCTCAATCCACAAACTCAACGTGGATTACTGGACTTCTGCCTCCCGATGCAAAGGTGATCGAGACAGCCGACGTAAAGACCGGCGGAAGAACCAATCGGAGGTTGGTCCTATGGATACTTCACCCGATCCGAGTGGTTCGTGGTGAGGTCGGGACTGGCGGTTGGGTCGACAAGGCTTTCGCTGCTCGATTTGACGGCCAAGCGGATCATCAACACAATCGAGATCAGAGGAATGTACGAGGGTGACGACATCGAACACAGCTTCCCCATACCATTCCTGGTCTCGAACGGCCTTTACTACGTTCCTCGCGTCAATGAAAACAAGGAAGGCCTGCCGAAAATTCTAAACCTCCGGGATCTGACCGGAGAAGGAGTCGCGGGTCAGTTTGTGCTCTTTGAATATGTGGCCTGCACAATTTCCCTGACGACGGCGGTCGGATACAGCCCTCATTCGGATCGTGCCGTGCAGTATCAGGTTGAAACGTTCGCAGAGGACCTGAAGCCGAATCTCGTATCGTGGATCGAACAAGTCTTCGGTGTAAAGCCCCTTCGCCCCGGCCACTGGGACTTTAACTGGGCGCACGTGGAAGTGACGTTCGATCGGACAAGGCAAGTTTTTGTCGAACAGTAGAGTGCCATGCCGCGTAAGCCTAGTAGATGCCTCGGCGCGTAATCTTCTGGAGTGCCGCTGCGGTTGTCGCCATCGCTGTGGTGCTTTGCGGATTTGCGGGCGCGGTGCTGTGCGAGGCCGCTTTACATCCTCCGCGCCGCGTTGTTCTATCGAACCCCTCCGCTTCTACCGTACAGGTGACCGCTCGCGACGGGATCGATCTGCGCGCCTGGCTATTCAGGCCAGAAAAGCCCAGTGGCGACGCGGTTCTGATTTTGCACGGCATCGCAGATTCGCGCGCAAGCCAAGTGGGACTCGCACGAATGTTCTTGAATCACGGCTATACTGTGCTCACGCCGGACAGCCGGGCGCACGGCGAGAGTGGCGGCCATTTAGCCACTTATGGATTGCTGGAAGCCGATGACGTGCATCGATGGGTCTCGTGGCTCATCGGCGAGCAGCATCCACGCCGGATTTTCGGGCTTGGCGAATCGCTCGGTGGGGCGGTGTTGATCGACTCGCTGCGAGTGGAGCCCCGCTTCAGCGGCATCGTCGCCGAAAGCGCATTCTCCAGCTTTGAACGAATTGCTCGGGACCGCGTTGCCGAGAAGCTTCCATCTTCTCCGGGCGTCGCTAGAGTACTGGCTGCGGCGCCGGTCTGGGCCGGGTTTGTCTATGCGCGATTGAGGTACGGGTTGGATTTTCGAAACGCGTCGCCCGAGACTGCTATCGCGCGGTCCAATACGCCGGTACTGCTGATCCACGGTTTGAACGACACGAAAACGCCGCCCGTGCATTCGAAGATTCTGGCCGCGAGTAATCCGCGAACTACCGAGCTATGGCTGGTTCCGGGAGCAGGGCATACGGGCGCATTCGGCGCCGCGCCGCGGGAATTCGAGAATCGCGTTATTAGCTTCTACCAGAACTTGCCGCCCGGCATCCAGGTGCGCGAGAAATAGTCGCCCAGGGTGAGCGCCAGCAGAATCGCGATCCAGAAAAAGCCAGCGAAGACGAAAAGTTTGGTGAGCGGATTGTCGGTCCGGACGTGCATGAAGAACCAGATCACCAGGCTCATCTTAATGGCGGCGATGGCGAGCGCGACCACGATGTTGAAGGGCCCCAGTGGAATGGTCGACACATAGAACGTGACGAAGGTCAGGATGGTGAGCGTGAGCCAGATCAGAACGTAAGTGCGAACGGGTGTGATGGGATGCATATCAGTAAAGGTTCTTGGTGTGTCCGATCAGGTAGAGCAAGGGGAACAGGAATATCCACACGATATCGACGAAGTGCCAGTACAGCCCGGAGACTTCCACCGGCGTGTAATACGAGGGGCCGAAGGTTCCTTTGTGCGCCATCACCAGAATCGTAGTCATGATGCCAAGGCCCACCACCATGTGAAGCGCGTGGAAACCGGTCATGAAAAAGTAGAAGCAAAACAGGATTTGAGCCTGATGGGCGTACTGCGGCGGAGCCAGCGGACCGTCCCACGCCCAGTGGCCGGCGAACAACGGCACCTTCATGTCCACCCAATGCTCGTGATATTCGAATCCCTTGATGACCAGGAACGCGGTGCCGAAAATCATGGTGAAGACCAGCATCCACTGCAATAACTTCTGCTGGCCCAGATGAGCCGCGCGCACGGCCAGCGCCATGGTCAAGCTGCTGACGATCAGAACGGCCGTATTGGCCGCGCCGAAGGCCGGGTTCATGAAATTGCTGGTGGCGGCGAAAGCCTCCGGATACATGCTGCGGTACACGGTATAGGCGCCGAACATGCCGCCGAAGAACATGATTTCCGTCAGCAGGAACACCCACATGCCGAAAGTGGCGGAGTCGAACTGCTGGCCCATGTCATCGAAGTGATGACGTAAGTGCGGCGAATGTTCGGTTGCGACGGCGTGATCAGCCAACGTGCGCCTCCTCGTGTTTTGCGTATGCGTAGGCTTCTTCGGTTACCACCGGAGTCTGTTCGAAATTGAAGGTCGGCGGCGGAGATGCGGTGGTCCATTCCAGGCCCTTGGCGCCCCACGGATTGTTGCCGGCGGGCTTGCCGTATTTCAAGGACCACAGCAAATAGATCAGAGGAATCAGAAAGCCGAGGCCGAGCACCGAAGCGCCCGCGGTAGACATCACGTTCAGCACCTGGAACTCAGGCGCGTAAGCATGGTAGCGGCGCGGCTGGCCGAGATATCCGGCGATGAACTGCGGGAAGAAAGTCAGGTTGAAACCGGCGAACACCAGCAGGGCGGAGAATTTGCCCCAGCCTTCCGGGTACAGCTTGCCGGTAATCTTGGGCCACCAGAAGTGCAGCCCGCCGAGATAGGCTACCACCATGCCGCCCACCATCACGTAGTGGAAGTGCGCCACTACGAAATACGTGTCGGTGAGATGCACGTCCAATGCCCAGGGTTCCCAGGAACAGGCCGGTCAATCCGCCGATAGTGAACAGCCCGATGAAGCCGAAGGCGTATAGCATCGGCGTTTCATAGCTGATGGAGCCGCGGAACATGGTGGCGGTCCAGTTGAATACCTTGATGGCGGAGGGAACCGCCACGAGCATGGTCAACAGCGAGAAGTACAAGCCGGCGTACATCGACATGCCGGTGACGAACATGTGGTGTCCCCAAACCAGGAATCCGATGATCGCGATGCCCAGGCTGGAGCCGGCGATGAACGAATAACCGAAAACGCCTTTGCGCGAGAAGCAGGTGACCAGCTCGCTGATCACGCCCATTCCAGGCAGAATCATAATGTAGACGGCCGGATGGGAATAAAACCAGAACATGTGCTGGAACAGAATCGGGATCGCCACCGATGGCCGGATCGAAGATTCCGATGTGGAAGGCGCGTTCCAGACCGACGAGCGCGAGCGTGATGGCGACCACCGGCGTGCCCAGCACCTGGATCAGCGAAGTGGCGTAGTTGGCCCAAACGAACAGCGGCAGACGGCCCCAGGTCATGCCGGGCGCGCGCATCTTGTGTACGGTGACGATGAAGTTCAGACCGGTCAGGATGGATGAGAAGCCCGCGATGAAGACGCCCACCGCGGCGGTGATGACGAAGGTATTCGAATAGGTGGTGCTAAAGGGCGTGTAGAAGGTCCAACCGGTGTCCACGCCGCCCATGACGATGGCGGCCAGCGCGAAGAGGGCGCCGACGATGTAGATATACCAGCTCAGCAGATTAATGCGCGGGAATGCAAGATCCTTGGCGCCGATCATCATGGGCACCAAGAAATTTCCGAGCGTAGCGGGAATGGACGGAATCAGGAAAAAGAAGATCATCGTCACGCCGTGCATGGTGAAGATCTTGTTGTAGGTATCGGAGTTGAACATGTCGCCCGCCGGCGTCAGCAGTTCCAGGCGGATCAGCATGGCGAACACGCCGCCCAGGGCGAACATCACCGATGATCGAGATCAGATAGAGTACGGCGATGCGTTTGTGGTCCTTGGTGAAGAGCCACGACTTCCAGCCGTACTCGGCGTTCAAATAATTTGGGGTTTCGGCAGCTTGCGGTTCTATTAAAGCTGTACTCATTGTTTACCACCTTGACGGGCCACCGCGACGGCCCCGGGCGGCTGAAACAAAGCCGTGGGAGCGCCAGGCGCGTTCGCGATCGCCAGCGATTTCATGTAGACGATTAACTGCAGAATTCCTTCTTCGCTGATCTGGCCTTGGAAACTGGGCATGACGTCGGGTTTATAGCCAGCGACCAGCTTCGCGTTGGGATTCAAGATCGATTCGCGCAGGTACGCATCATCGGCCTGCACGGTTTGTCCGTTAGCCAATTGCACGCGCGAGCCGTACAAACCGCGCAAGCTCGGGCCGCGGCCTTGGCGATCCACCAGGTGACAGCCCGAGCAACCCATCTGCTCGAACAGGCGCTCGCCCTGCTGCGCCATGGTGCCGCTTGCACCGCCGCCGGCCAGCCAATTCTCATAGTCCGCCGGTTCCATGATCGTCACCCATCCCACCATGCCGGAATGTTCGGTTCCGCAATACTCGGCGCAAAACAGATGATAGCGGCCCGGCTTGTTGGCGTTGAACCACATGGTGTCGTAATGGCCGGGCACTACATCGTGCTTGATGCGGAGTGCGGGAATGAAGAAGCTGTGAATCACGTCCTCCGACGCCAGCGTCAGTTTTACCGGCCGGCCGATGGGAACATGCAGCTCATTGATCTCGCGCTGGCCGCCCGGATACTGCAGCTTCCACATCCATTGCTTGCCCACCACGTAGACATCCATGGAGTTGGGCGGAGGGACGGCGTTCAGGAAGTAGATTTTGGCGCCCCACCAGAAGAAGGTGAGCATCACCAGGAACGGGATGATGGACCAGGTGATTTCCAGCCGCAAGGAACCGTGGATGGGCTGCGGCACCTCATCGCCGCGCCGCCGGTACTTGATCGCAAAGACGAAAATCGTGGCGAAGATCAGGATCGACATCACCACGCTGACCAGCGTGATGTAGATGTATAGATGATCGACGTCGGTGGCAACCGCGGAAGCGGCAACAGGCCAAAGTGGAAACTGGTCACTCATAGTCTTAAGAGAGTCTCCGGGCGTCGGGACGCGAGTGCCGGTCTCGCCGGATCATTATAAACACGAAACCTCCCAGCAGAAGGACGGTAGCGGTACCCAGCACCCGGGTAACCTGCGTGATTGCCATTCCATACTTTCCCGTGGTGGGATCGTAGTGATAGCAGAACAACAGCACCTGGTCAGCGGGCGTGCCGATTTTGTTGGCGGAAGCTTCCACCAGGCCCAGGCGGAAATCGCGCGGCTTGTATTCGATTCCGTATAAGTAACGTGCGATCTTACCTTCCGGGGTCAGGATCATGATGGCGCTGGCGTGGGCGAACTGCTTGCTGACGGGGTCGTAGTTATAGTGGAAGCCGACGGTTTCGGTCAGGCTCTTGATCGCGTCCGGCTGGCCGGTCAGAAAGTGCCAGGCCTCTTTTGCGCCCGGGCCGGTTGTATTTCTCGATGTAATTCGCCTTTTTTCGCCTCGGCTAGCTGCCATGTCTCCTTGGGATCGAAGCTCACGGTGACCACTTCATAATCGGAGCCTACGTTCAACGAAGTTTCTCCCATGACGTGGGCGAGACCGTTCAGGATCAGGTCGCACAGGCCGGGGCATTCGTAATACACCAGCGCCAGCACCACGGGCTTCCCGCGGAAATACTGGCCCAGCCGAACCGTTTGTCCGGTCTCGTCTTTGAAAGTCAGATCGAGCGGGATCTGAGCATTTAGGTTCTGGTCGATGCTGACGCCCTGCATGATGGCGGGTACGCTGGCGGCCGGGATGCCTAATTGCTGCGCTCCCGCTGAGCTCGCGAGCGCCGCGACAATCGCCCCGGCGATCAAAAATTTACTTCGCATTTGTACTTCCTTGCTTGGCTACTCCGTTGGCGGGCTTTGCCGTCTCCAGGGCCGCCGCGGGCGGTTTACGCCCGGCCAAAATATCGTCCAGGTAGTTGTGCGAGGGCAGGCCCTTGGCGGCGAGAAGATCAATGGCGCGATCGATGGGTACGCGGACCACTCCGCCCTGCTTGTCCACCCAAGCATACGTATTCAGGATGTGATCTTCCTGCACTCGCAGCTGCTGCAATTGTTCGTAAGGCGCCACTTCGATGCGCGGCTCGGGAGGAATCACCGGCCGCGAGAGCCGGGTGGCTTCCTCGGTGCTGTAGGTGTCGTAAAAGTAGCGGAAGATTCCCACCACCAGCACGAAGACCAGAAACGTCGCCACCGCCAAAAATCCCAGCGACACCACGATGAGCCGTACGCTGACCTCGCTATGCTCGTGGCCGGCTCCGTTCGGGCTGTGATGTACCGTGTGTTCCATTATCAGTGTCCGTGTCCGTGTGTTGTGGCCAGCAACGAATACGTGTCCCGGGGATCGCGGGAGGCCAGCAGCGGCCGGGCCTTCAGATTCCGGATGAAATACGCCAGCCAGATTCCGCCCAGGGCGATCGGCGCGGCCACATCGGTCCAGTAAACTTCCAGTCCCCGCTGCCGAAAGGCCGGTTCTACAATCCAGAATACATCCAGGATGCGCATGATGACGATCCAGATGGCCAGCGTGCGCAGCCGCGTCGGATTCTTCTTGACGAAGCGCAGCAGCAGCAGGAAGAAAGGCACGAAGAAATGGAAAATCGCGATGGTAAACCCGATGTAGCCCCAGCCACCGCTGAAGCGGCGCACATACCAGGGAATTTCGTCCGGCAGGTTCTCGGCCCAGATGATCAGGAATTGCGAGAACGACATGTAGGCCCACAGCATGGTGAAGGCCAACATCAGGTTGCCGATATCGTGGTAATGCTGGCGCGTCAGGAAGCTTGCGAACGGCTCGCGCTTGGACAACAGCACCAGCACCGCCACCAGAAAGGAAAAGGTTAGCAGTACTTCGCCCACGGTGAACATCCAGCCATAAATGGTGGAGTACCAGTCGGGTTCGAGCGACATAATCCAGTCGATGAAAGCCAGGGACGTGGTGAGCACGAAGACCAGCAACGCCGGAGCGCTGCGCCGCTTGATTTTCTTGAACAGAGCCGGATCGCCGGTGCGATCGTGTTCGTTGGCCATCTTCAGAATGCGCAGGCCGGAGAACAGCCAGATGGCGAAATACAACAAGGTCCGGATGATGAACCACATCGGGTTCAGGTATGCGGCCTTATGGCCGGTGGCGAAATGTTCCGCCCGGTAGCTGCCATCCGTCCATTTGTACAGCGTGCCGAGCGCGAAGAAAATCGGGATGACGAACAGCAAAACCAGCGGCAGCGTCTGGAGGCCGGATTCCACCAGTCGCCGGATGGCCACGCCCCAGTTGCCGCCCACCACGTTATGCAGGAAAAAAATGCCCAGGCAACCGATCGCCAGGCCGGACCAAAAGATATAAGCGAACAAATACGATTGCCAGAAATGCGCGGGATCCAGGAAGAGCCCAATCAGGCTGATCACCAGCGCCAACAGGCCGACGAACAGTGCGCTGCGCTGCACGCGCTCCATTTGAGGGCCAAGAGTATCGCTGGGTGTCATTGTGGATTTGCTCCTTGAGACCCTACGATCGGCCCCGTGCTGGTCCCGGCGACACGTGGCGGCGGCTCCACCGTCAGAGTCTGAAGCTGACCGGGAGGTACGTCGGCCGGAGTTGCGGACTCACTCAACTGCAAAGCGCGAATGTACGCAATCACGCGCCAGCGATCGTCGGTATCCACGCGGGTGGCGTAGCTGGGCATGGCGCCGAATCCGTTGGTGATGACGTCAAAGAAATGTCCCACGGGAGCATGCATTAGTCTGTCCGAGTAATAAGAGGGGGGCTGCCGAAAACCTCGCAGAACCACCATTCCGTTGCCATCGCCCAGGCGGCCGTGGCAGGGCGTGCAATAGATGTTGAAGCGCTGCTGGCCACGCTCGATATCGGCCTTGGCGATGGGGATCGGAAATTGGTCGATGTCGTCGCCGTCGATCTTGCCGGTGTAGCGCGCTTCGTCGATGCGCAAGTGGCCACGCGCCACGGTTCCTTCCACCATGGGCCGGGCGGAGCGGCCGTCGGCGAAGAAATCGCTGGCTGCCAGGGGCTTGTAGCGCGGTTCATTCTGCATATCCTGGCGGCAGGCGGTTAACGTTAGGAACGATAGCGTCCCGGCGGTAAGAAAGAGCTTGTGGCTATTTTTCAACTTCGGCCACCTCCTCAGGATTCAGCTCTTCGAGGAACGCCTTGGTCTTCGCCATGTCGAACTTGGGATCGGTAGCCTCGATGCACAGGAAAAACCGGTCGATGGAAGCGCGCGAAAAGCTCGGCACGTTGAACACCGGATGATAGGGCATCGGCAGTTTGTTCAGCGCCAGCATTCCGATCACGGAGCTGAGCGCGGCCAGCAACACCGTGCACTCGAAGGTGATCGGAATATACGCCGGCCAGCTGTTCATTGGCCGGCCCGCGACGTTGTGCGGATAAGCGATCACGGTAATCCACCACAGCAGCCCAAAGCCGCCCGCGGCTCCGCACAGGCCAAAGAACAGGACAATGGTCGACACCCAATTGCGGCGAAATCCGACCGCTTCGGCCAGGCCCTCGATGGGCATGCGGCGCATAGGCGTCCATGTTGCGATAGCCCGCCGCGTAAGCCCGGTTGGCGGCCGCGAGCAGATGCTCGGGAGTTTCAAACTGCGCCATCACGCCGTAGGTTCCGTGTCGATCTGCGAAAGTTTCAGTCATCACTTAGTCTCCATGCACCGGGGCGGGCGCCGGGGCCGGACCATCGTCGCTGATATTGGGCGCCAGATGATGCAGTACTTCGCGCACCTCGAAGATCGAGATGGATGGAAGCACGCGCACGAACAGCGCCATTAAGACTAAAAAGAAACCGAGCGTTCCGATATACACCGCCCAATCCCACTGCGTCGGATAATACATGCCCCAGGAAGAGGGCAGAAAGTCGCGAGCCAGGCTGGTGATAACGATGATGAAGCGTTCCAGCCACATGCCGATATTCACCACGATGGCGACACAAAACAGGAGCGGAATGTTCTGCCGCACCTTCACCGACCACAGCGATTGGGGGATCAGGATATTGCACAGGATCAGCTCCAGAAGAAGTAGCGATAGGGGCCGCTCGGCGCGGTTCATGTACATGAACATTTCGTGCGGATTGCCGCTGTACCACGACATGAAAGCTTCCATCGCGTAGCCATACGCCGACAATCAGGCCGGTGCCGAGCATCAGCTTGGCCATGCAGTCCAGATGGCGCATGGTGATCAGGTCTTCCAGGTGGAACCATTTGCTGCACCGGGATGGCGAGCGTCACCACCATCGCGAAGCCGGAATAAATGGCGCCCGCGACGAAGTAGGGCGGGAAAATCGTGGTGTGCCAGCCCGGCAGCAAGCTGATCGCAAAGTCGAAGCTGACCACGGTGTGAACCGACACCACCAGCGGCGTCGCCAGGCCGCCCAACAACAGGTAGGCCATCTGATAGCGAGCCCAATGTTTGGCCGACCCGCGCCAGCCCATGGCGAGCATGCCGAAGGTGAACTTCTGCCACGTCTTGCGGGCACGATCGCGCATGGTTGCCAGGTCGGGCACCAAGCCGATGAACCAGAAAATCAGCGACACCGTAAGGTAAGTGGAAACCGCGAATACGTCCCAGATCAGCGGGCTGCGCGGCTGCGGCCACAGCCACATGGAATTGGGGTAGGGAATCAGCCAATAGCCCAGCCACGGGCGGCCCAGGTGGAGAATCGGGAACATGCCGGCCTGCGCGACGGCAAACAGCGTCATGGCTTCTGAAAAACGATTGATGGAAGTGCGCCAGTCCTGCTTGAGCAGCAGCAGAATGGCCGAAATGAGCGTTCCTGCGTGGCCGATACCGATCCACCAGACGAAGTTGACGATGGCAAAGCCCCAGGCCACGGGGATGACGATGCCCCACACCCCGACGCCCTTGTAGAACAGCCAGAAGGCGCCCGCCAGCAAGCCCTGCATGGCGACGAAGGCCAAAAACAGGCTGAGCCACCATTGTTTCGGCGTGGTCTGGATCGGATCCAGAACGACGTTGGCGATCTTGTCGGTGACGGTGGCGTAGTTGTATCCCGGCCCAATGATCTTGTCCGGTCCGGGGTCGATTACTTTCGGCTCTAGTTCGTCGTCTTCATGCTAGGCATTGCCGATCTCCGGGTTGGGATTGCGCAGGCGTCCCAGATAGGTGGTGCGGGGCCGCACGTTCAGGTCTTCGAGCAGGCTGTAGTTGCGCGCTTGCGCCTTCAGCTGCGCCACGCGGCTCTTGGGATCGTTGATATCCCCGAAAACGATGGCCTGCGTGGGACAGGCTTGCGCGCAGGCCGGCGTGATTTCGCCGTCCACGATGCGCCGGTTCTGCTTTTCCGATTCGATCTTCACCGCGTTGATGCGCTGGATGCAGTAAGTGCACTTTTCCATGACGCCGCGGCTGCGCACCGTCACGTTGGGATTACGAACTCCGTACAGGCTGGGCGTGTCCCAATCGGAGTACAGCAGGAAGTTGAAACGCCGCACCTTGTAGGGGCAGTTGTTGGAACAATAGCGCGTGCCCACGCAGCGGTTGTAAACCATCTGATTGATGCCCTCGCCGCTATGCACGGTGGCCGCGACCGGGACACACCAGTTCGCACGGCGCGCTTCTCGCAATGCATGCACGGCACCGGCTGGTAATACAGTTCGGGATTATCCCAATTGCCTCTGAAATAACGGTCCACGCGCAGCCAGTTCATGTGGCGTCCGCGGATGACCTCGATTTTGCCGACCACCGCGATATTGTTTTCAGACTGGCAGGCCATCATGCAGGAGCCGCAGCCGACACACGCGTTCAGGTCGATGGTCATGCCCCACTTGTAGCCTTGATAGCGAAAATCCGGATACAAAGTGAGCTTGTCGGAAAGGGACTTTTGTGTTTCTTCCTGATCTACGAATTGGGGAGTCTTCTTGTACTCGTCGAGCGTGGCGATGCGAATGGGCTCGCCCTCTTCCATGGTTTGGGTGTGCTGGGTGGTTGCAAATACGTGGCCGCCCGCCAACCTTGTTCATCTCCAGGCCGTAATCGTTCCAGGGCGCCGACGACGTCCGCAGCAGATACGCGTTGAAGCCCACTTCGTTGCCTACGTGCCCGGCGTAGGTTCTGCCAAAGCCAAGATGGACGGTGGCGCAGTTGTCGGCGTGGCCGGGCTGAATCCAGATCGGGCCGGTGATCTTTCGTCCTTGGTATTTCAGCTCCACTATGTCGCCGACATTGAGGTTTTTCTGCTGGGACGTGGTGGGGCTTATCCATACCGCGTTGTCCCAGGTCATCTTGTTGGCGGGCTTGGGCAGCTCTTGCAGCCAGCCGTTATTGGCAAACGAGCCGTCCCAGATAGTAGCGTCCGGGCGGAAAATAATCTCCATCCCCTGCGCTGCTTTGGGCTGCGACGCGGGAGGCATTTTCGCCGTAACGTTCGCCGCCGGCAGCATGGTGTTCGGAACCACGCCGTCGTACAGGGCTTTTTGCCAGAAGACGTCGAAGGTCGGCGCTTTGGCTTGAGGCTGTCCTTGCCAGTACGCCTGCACCAGATCGTGATCCGATTTGTCAGGCTGGCCGCCCAGCGTTGCGATCACTTCCAGCGCCGTCTTGCCCCCATACAGGGGAGCAATCAAAGGCTGAACCAGAGTCACGGTTCCATCGAACGCGCGAACATCGCCCCAGGATTCCAGATAGTGTGCTTCCGGCACGGTCCAGACGCACTGCCGGGCGGTTTCGTCGGAGTAAAGGCCCAGATAGGCTTTCCAATAGACCTTCTTTAACGCTCCGGCGAAATCCAGATCGGCGGGAGCGCTGTAGACCGGGTTGCCGCCGATGATCACCAAGGTCTGCACCTTGCCCGCGTTCATATCCGCCACCAGTTCTCGCAGCGACCCCTGCTGATCTGTGGGATTGCCCTCGATGGGGTCGGTGTAAGTAACGGTTTTACCCACGTTGCCGAGCGCCTGGTTCATGGCGTGCGCCAGGGCATGAACGGCCGCCGGCTGATAATCGCCCGCAACCACCAACGAGGTTCCTTTGTTGGCCTGTAGATCTTTCGCGATCGCCGCCACCTCTTTGTACTTTCCGCTGGATTGCCCGCCCAAACCCAGTGCCGCGGCCAGATCCCACGCCCACGCTTCGATTGCGCTGGCCGGAAGCACAAAATGATGATCCGCCATGCTGGCTGTGGGTGAAGGCGAAGGCTCCACCACGTACAACCGATTCAGCGTTGTCTCGCCAACGGGCTTTCCTTCCGCTTGCACCTGCGCAGGCAAAACCACCGGTCCGCGATTGTCAGCCATGTACTGGGCGGATTGATTGGTGCGGGGCGGGATGGAACCTTCCTGGTAGCCTTCCTGCCAGTCTTCTTTAGGTTGTGGGCTGTGGGTTACGTTGCTCTGCACCCGTCGCTTGTCGGCGAACTGACG
Organism: Bryobacterales bacterium; assembly: GCA_963735145.1. Lineage (GTDB taxonomy): Bacteria > Acidobacteriota > Terriglobia > Bryobacterales > Bryobacteraceae > Palsa-89. The sequence goes on from CAVTJS010000005.1 coordinate 1,778,867, forward strand.
CGCGTGCCGGAGATTGCCGGGACCGCAGGCCAGGAAATCGGCGTCGATGGAAACGATGACGTCGGCCTGGCTGAAGTTGTAAATGGTGTTGACGGGACGGCCGAACGCGAGCATCGCGCCCTGGTAGGCGCTGTGACGCGCTCCCACTTCATATTGATGCCATTTCGCGCCCGGAAATTCTTTCAGGACCGCGTTGATCCCGGCCGTGAGCGTCGGAGATATCACCGTCTCGGTAAGAATGCGCAGGCCGTTGCCGTTGCTCACTGCCGCCGCTTCTCGCCGCGACGCGACATCGGCTTGAAAGGCAACCCAGGAATCGATGTAACCCTGCTTAGTTACCGATTGCGCTCGGTCCGGATCGTACATCGTGAGGATCGACGCCTGCTGGAAGTAGTCCGAAGCGCCCAGGCTGCCCGGATGATCGGGATTTCCTTCGATCTTAGTTGGCCGGCCGAGATGACTGGTAACCAGCAGCCCCGTGCCCACGCCTCCCATTTGCATCGCCGTCGCGTAATAGAGCGGAATGCCCGGAACGAACTCTTCCGGCTGGCGAACGTAGGGAACAATCACTTCTTTGGGCTGCTTGGTGCAAGCCGTGATCCCCGCAAACGCCAGCGATGCCGCGGCCAGCTTCAAAAAATTGCGGCGGTGGTCTGCGTCCAGCCAGTTCGGCGTTCGATCGGCGAGTTCATCGTCGAGGAACGCCTGAAACTCTTTGGTCTCCGCCAGTTCTTCGAGGCTCTTCCAGTACAGAGGTCCCTGGGCTGATTCCAGCCGAGCCCGAATCTTGTCTAAGTCAAGAGCGGGTTTGTCAGTCATTTCTGAAAGTCGTCATCGGTGGCAAGTGTAGCAGTCCGTCAAACTTTGAATGTGATTCTCGGCGACGAGTTTGCGGCCCAGTTCTTCCTGGTTCGCCGGCGGCTCATAGGCCATATTAAATACCTGGTCGCGCGGGCGTACGTACTTCTCGGGATTGCGGTGACAGTTGATGCACCAGTTCATGTAAAGCGTGTTTTCCTTGTACATCAGGGGCATCTGGTCCACGCGGCCATGGCAGGTGGCGCATCCGACGCCCTTAGCAATGTGGATGCTGTGGTTGAAGTATACGAAATCCGGCAGGTCGTGGATACGGGTCCACTGCAGCGATTCGCCCGTGCGGAAGCTGGCGCGCACCGGCTCCAGGATCTCCGCGTTCGACCAGATCTGCGAATGACAGCTCATGCAGATCTCGGTGGCCGGAAGGCCGGCGAACGACGAGGTCTCTACCGAGGTGTGGCAATACCGGCAGTCGATGCCATCGTCGCTGACGTGGTGTTTGTGGCTGAAGGGAACGGGTTGCTCTTTCACCACGTGGACGTCCGTGATATACCGGCCACGGTCCATCGTGTAGGCGAAAGCGATCAATCCGCCGATTGCGAGAACGGCGCTCGCAATACTTATTTTAGAGATGCTATTTGCGCTTCTGGGGAAAAGCTGGGCCATCCAGTTCGTCCTGTACGACCCACTATGGTAAATCAGCTTGCGCTAGAATTGCAAAAAATATTATGTGGCAAGTTTAGTGTAATGTAGACTACCATTGAAGGAGGCTGCCACTCCCTAACGGTTGTGGTTCTGAACCGCGCGCGTTAGCAAGCGGCACGCTAAGCTGCGAAACGCTTGTTCACTGCCCGGCGTGCCCGAAGCAGGCGAATTCGAACGGCCGTTTCGGTCCATCCGTGAGCGCGGGCGATCTCCTGCACCTTGTATCCTTCCAGGTAGTGCCGCGTCAGGACCATGCGATCGTTCTTTTTGCAAGTCTTCAGAATTCGCCGTACGTCAATGGCTGCCAGATTCACCTTCGGAGGCGTGGGCAGTTCGGGAAGAGTCTGCAGGAACGGCTCACGGCGCATGCAACTCCGATGAATATTCAATGCGATGCTATTCATCCAAGTGAGCACCATGTTGGCGTCACGCAATTGGCCCAGGCGTTCCCAGCCCTTCACCCATGCGGCTTGCGCCGTCTCTTGTGCGGAATCGTACGAGAGGCCGCGCGATACCAAAAAACGCACCGTCAGGTTGTAGCCCTTTTTGTAAGCGGCACCGTATTCTTCTCTTGTCATCTTGCCCTAAGCTCCCTTGCTTGAACGATTTTGCCGTCTGCGGCTTTCGTTTCATAAGAAAAGCAGTTTGGGTACCAAGGGGGGTGGGGGTTGGCGCGGATCTCTAAGTTTTCTGTAATCAGCGGGTTGAGGCAGAAGCCGAGCAGGGATTGGCGGATTGGATACCACGCAAGAATTTCTGGACGGGCAAAATTTTCCGGAAACCTCTGGGACTAAAGTTCCTCGGTTTTTGGTACCCAAAACACCATGTAGTCTTCATCGACATATTCGTCGCCGGCATCGCCCATCTTGAGCGCGCCGCGCTCATGTCCGAAGATGGTGAACCCCACGGAAGAATAGAGACGCTTGGCCGCGGATTGCTGGCTGCCCACGGTGAGTATGATTTTATCCAGGCCGGTGAGCGACGTGGCACACCGCAAGACTTCGGCGAGCAATCGCCGCGCGATCGCTTGACCGCGATGCTCTTCTTCGACGAATACGCCCCAAATTCTGGCTTTATGCCGCTCCTTGCGGCGAGTGTTACGTCCGAAACCGACGGTACCCACCAGTTTGCCGCCCACAAAAGCGCCCATCACGAAGTTCTCGTCGCTGGCGGCCGACAATCGCCGGCTGAAAACTTCGATGGGCGTTGCGCGATGCTCTTCGGCGGACTCGCCAAACGCGCGCGGCTCCGTCTCCAGCGCCTTCAGACGCAGCCGCCAGAACGCCGGGGCATCTTGCGCGGTGAGGGTGCGAATCTCTATATTCATTATTTGGGCAGTCATCGTTAGCTTTATATGCCCGCTACCCGCTCCGCCATTTTCGTTTTCCTCTTCCTGGTTTCGCTGGTCCGCGCCAGTGCGCAGGCGCCCCCGCCCGACTCCGCCGAGCAGAAGAAGATTCTGGCCGACGCCACCGACTACGCCTCTAACCACGAGCGCAATCTGCCGAACTTCCTCTGCATCCAAACCACTCGCCGCTTCCAGGACTACCAGAGCCGCGACGAATGGCGGCCGCTGGATATCATCGTGGAACGGCTTGCTTATTTTGAACACCAGGAAGACTACAAAGTTATCGAAATCAACGGCCTTCCTTCCAGCATCGCGCACGAAAAGCTGGGCGGCGCCTCATCGTCGGGCGAATTCGGGTCCGTCATGAAAGGCATCTTCGCGCCCGAAACCGGCGCGGATTTCACCTGGCAAACCTGGTTTACCTTGCGCGGGCGCAAGATGCACGTCTATGCTTATCATGTCGCGGCCGCGAAATCCGATTATCACGTCAGGGTGCCCGAACAAGGCCAGGATCTGGTGGCGGCCTACCATGGACTGATCTTCATTGACGACACCAAGCATTTCATCCACCGCATCACGCTGCACGCCGATGGAATCCCGCCGCGGTTTCCCATCCAAGACATCAGCCTGATGCTGGACTACGAATACACGCGCATCGGCGACGCCACTTATCTGCTACCCCTTACCTTCGAGCTGCGCTCGCGGGAGGGTAACGTGCAAATTAAAAACGACGTGGATTACGATCAATACCGCAAGTTCACGGCGGATTCAAGCGTCAGCTTCAGCGCGCCGGATGCACCAAGCCCCCCACCGAGCCGCGACCGTTAGGAAGCCGGTTTAAATAAACGCCGTGGTCTTGATGCCCGAAATCTCGAATTGCTTCCGGCAGCGCATGTTCTTGCACATCACCTTGTCGTCCAGCAGCACCATGTAGCTGGCGGCCTTCTTGAACTTGGCGCGATCGCGTTCGTCGGCGTTGCCCGGTAATCTATCTACTTTGCTCCGGAGCAGCCAGCGCAGATCGTAAGCTTCGGAACCTTTGCAGAAAGGGCAGTGCAGGGTGGCCGGCTTCTTGGTCTCGGATTCTCTGTAAAACGCTCGTTCGTCCATGAAATAGTTTCCGATTCCTATCCTACACGGCAGCCAGGGCCGAAGCTCGGACCAGACTCGCATCCAAGAGTCGCGTGAATTCGTCCACGTCCGATTTGCCGATGTTCATGGGGGGCGAGAAGCGCAGGATGTTGCCATGCAGGCCCCCCTTGCCGAGGATGATTCCATTTTCGCGCGCCGCTTCCATCACCGCCAGCGTCTGCGCCGCGGCCGGAGTTTTGCTCACCGGGTCCTCCACCAGTTCGATGGCCTGCAGCAGTCCCATGCCGCGCACGTCGCCGATGAGCGGATGCTTGGCCTGCAACTCCAGGAGCTTGTCGCGAAAATACGCGCCCACTTCGGCGGCATTGATGGATAGCTTGTGTTCTTCGATGAAATCGATCACGGCCTTGGCCGCGGTGGTCGCAATCGGATTGCCGCCGAAAGTGGAAATGCTGGCGCCGCGCACCGAGTCGGCGATCTCCGGTCGCGCAATCGTCAATCCGATCGGCATTCCGTTGCCTAACCCCTTGGCGCTGGTAATGATGTCCGGCTGCACGCCCCACTGCTCAATGCCGAACCACTTGCCTCCGGTCCGGCCCCATCCGGTTTGCACTTCATCGCTGATGAAAACGCCGCCGTGTTTCTTGACGATGTCCGCCACGATGGGGAAATATTCCTTGGGAGGCGTGACAAATCCCGCCACGCCCTGAATGGGCTCGGCGATGAATCCGGCGATGCGTCCGGACGTGGTGGTGCGGATCGCCTCGCCCACGTCCTGCGCACAGCGGACTTCGCACGAGGGATACGAAAGGCCATAAGGGCAACGGTAGCAATAGGCGTTCACCGCGTGCACGATGCCGGCTTGTGTCACCGGTCCCAGCCGCCAGTTGGATTGCGCGGTCAGCCCCATGGCGAGAGACGACCGGCCATGATAGGCGTAGCGCAGCGCCACAATCTCGGTCGACCCCGTGTAGCAGCGCGCGGCCAGAATCGCGGTTTCGTTAGCCTCGGTCCCGCTGCTGGTGAAAAACGATTTCGTCAGCTTTCCGGCGGGCGTGATCTGGGCCAGCTTCTTGGCCAGCGCCGCCTGCGGCTCATTCACGAAAACCGTCGACACGTGCTGCAAGCGATCCATCTGCGCGTGAACTTTGCGGTTCACATCGTCGTTGCAGTGGCCCACGCTGACCGTAACGATGCCGCCGAAAAAGTCCAGGTATTGCTTGCCGTCAATGTCCCAGATGTATTGGTTCTTGGCGTGGGAGATGACGAGCGGCTGTTGGTAGTAATGGAAGACGCAAGGAAACAGGTGCTCGCTCTGCGCGAGAAGGATCTCCTCTTTTGGGGTCATGTTTGATTTTAATACTTGACCGGCTCCCTTACGGGCCTCTCTTGTTCTCCCGCAGCCACTGTTCATAATCCATGGCTTTGGCCACCGGCGGCATGGCAGTAGGTGCAACTAAGACCAGGTCGAGTCCCATTGCTTGCGCCTTGCGGACTGCGGTAGCCGTGGGCATTACTTCGATACTTCCGTCTGGAAACACTGCCCGGACATTCGGAACCGTAATCCCGTCGTTAACATTATCCATTCGCCCCGATCGTATCAGAGGGTTCCGGGAATGGTTGCACCGCGCACGTCGGTAAGCGGGCGCTCTATCATCGGATGATGAAGATCGCGCTGGACGCGACTCCTTTTACCGTTCCTAGCGGCGGGGTGCGCCGCTACACCGAGGAGCTGGCCCGCGCCCTGTGCGACAACTTCCCCGACGATCAGTTCTGGCTGCTATCGGACCAAAAACCGTCGCTCCCGTTCACTCGCGCGAATCTGAAGGCGGGGCAGGGTCCGCGCAATATGCTAGAACGCCGCTGGTGGTCCTGGGGATTACAGGGCGAGATCTCACGCCTCGGGATCGACGTTTTTCACGGAACCGATTTCGCGGTGCCTTATCTGCCGCTGCGTCCCAGCGTGATGACGCTGCACGATCTTTCCCCCTGGCTGAATCCGGCCTGGCACGCCGAGTCCGATCGTATTCGCAACCGCACCCCTATGTTGCTGCGCCTGGGCTTGGCCACGCTCGTGATCACGCCATCCGAAGCCATCCGGCGCGCCGCAGTGGACCGTTTTCATCTACAGCGCGATCGCGTAATCGCGGTGCCCGAAGCTGCCGCGGCATGTTTTCGCCCCACGTCCGGCGCACAACATAATCCGCCGTATTTGTTGTACGTCGGCACGCTGGAGCCGAGAAAAAATATCGGCTTGATTCTCGATCTGTGGCGCGAGCTGCGCCGCGAGCATTCGATAGACCTGGTGCTGGCGGGACGCCGGCGCGCCGATTTTCCCGAAATCCCCGCTGAGCCCGGCCTTCGATTAATTGGCCTAACGCCCGAAGAGGACCTGCCCGCTTTGTACTCCGGCGCCATCGCCTGCCTGTATCCGTCTTACTATGAAGGCTTCGGCTTACCGGTGCTCGAAGCCATGCAGTGCGGGGCGCTGGTGATTGCGTCGCGCGATCCTGCCATCATGGAGGTGGCCGCCGACGGCGCTCTACTGCTCGACATCGGCCAACGCGCCCTCTGGCTGGATGCCTTACGATCGGCCGTGGCGCAGCCCGACCAGATGCGCGCACTGCGCGAAAAGGCTCTCGCAAGAGCCGGAGATTTCTCTTGGACCAAAACCGCACGACTTACAAAAACCGTTTATGAGCACGCCATCCAGCGCTTCCGGAGATAAGCCGAAAGCCCTGTTTCTGGCCGGCGAAGCGCCCTATCCAACCATCGGAGGAGGGCCCATCCGCGCCGCCTCGGTGCTCGAATACCTGGCGCGACATTTTTCCGTCCATGGGATCTTCTTCCGCGAACCGGGCGCGCCACATCCGGCCGACGCCATTCCTCCCGGCCGCCTGGATCGAGTGGACGTGATCGATCTTCCATTCCATTCCAAGCATCCGCTGGCGCGCGCGGTGCGCAATGCTTCGCGCCTGATCCAGAATCGCCCGCCATTGATGGATCGATTCTCCGGCTTCGAAGCGCAGGTGGAGCGTTATCTGGCCGGCCAGCGCTACCAAGCCGCATTCATCGAACAATTTTGGTGTGCCCCATACCTGCCACAGGTACGCTCCAGCGCCCAGCGCGTGATTCTGGACGTTTACAATATCGAATCGGTGTGGCACCGTCGCATGGCTTCCACCGGCAGCGGTTTGCTCGCATGGAGCCACGGTAGATTCGCTCAAGCGGCGCTGGAACTCGAACGCTCGTGGCTGCCCCGCTTCGATCGCGTTCTGGCCACTTCCTGCCACGACGCAAAACTAATGCAAGCCATCGCTCCCGATACCCAGGTGACGGTCTACCCGAACGCGCTTCCCTTGATCGTTCCACCGCCACGCGCGGATCGGCAGGAGATCGTCTTCAGCGGCAATCTCGAATACGCACCCAACCTGGCGGCCGTGGAATTCTTTCATCGCAACGTCTGGCCCGCCCTCGAGTCGCGCTGGCCCAAGCTGAAGTGGAAGATTCTGGGCAAGAATCCAGGACCTTTCATCCGCGATTTGGCGGCTCGCGATTCCAATATCGAAGTCACCGGCTTTGTGGAAGACGCCGTGGCTGCCATCGCGCAGTGCCAGGTGGCCGTCGTTCCCTTGCTCGCGGGCAGTGGAACGCGCATCAAGATTCTGGAAGCCTGGGCCGCCGGCACTCCGGTGGTCTCCACCACGGTCGGCGCGGAGGGCCTTGAGTTCCATGACCGCGAGCACCTGGTGCTGGCCGACGATGCCGAAAGCTTCACCGCTGCGGTTTCCGAATTGCTCGCGCTGCCCGTGAATCGCGAGCGGATCGGTGCCGCCGGCCGCCGGCTTTACGAACAGCAATATACTTGGCAAACTGCTTGGAAGACCCTGGCTCCTTTACTTGAGGGTGACCGGTAACGCACGGGCCTACGGGCCGTCTAACTCGATGGAATCGAGTGCCCTGCAAGTTCCAGCCGGAAAGAGACTGCAACTTCAGTTAGAAATCCATGTAACATGTAGCTAGCGTCCTGTAAACGTTTTGTGAACGGCCCGTCTAAAACGGGAAACCCTCTATACTGGAGAAGGTCATGCGTTTTTCGGTAGACGCTCACGCAATAGGACAGCACTTAACTGGGAACGAAACATACATCAGAAATCTTTTGAATTGTTTCGACGTGCTGGATCGTGAAGCGGACTTCGTAACCTATATCTCGCGCCAAGAGGCCGTCGCCGATGTGCCCCAGCGATTTCAAAAAAGACGGGTCGCGGTAAACCCTTATATACGGTTGGGTTATGACCTGCCCAGACTGGTAGCGAAGGACCGTCCGGAGCTTCTGCACGTGCAGTACACCGCGCCGATCACCTGTTCGGCGCCCATTGTAGTCACGGTGCATGACGTCAGTTTTCTGGAACATCCGGAATACTTCACCTGGTTCCGCGCGCAGCAATTACGTTTAACGGTCCGGCGCACGGTGAAAGCCGCTTCCTGTGTTCTGACCGTCAGTGAATTTTCCAAGCGCAGCATTGTGGACGCCTATCAGCTTCCGGACGACAAGGTTGTGGTGCTGCCGGACGGAGTAAGTTCCGTATTTCATCCCGTGGTTCGCGAAGTGGCTCAACGCAGCATGCGCGCCTCTTCGAATCTTCCGCTGCCTTTCGTCCTGACGGTGGGCGACCTGCAGCCGCGCAAGAACCACCTGGGATTAATCCGCGCGTTCGAAAGTCTGATTCGAGCCCATCCGCAGTTGCCGCATCACTTGCTGATTGTCGGTAAGGAGACCTGGTACGCGCCCACCGTGCGCGCGGCCGCCAAGAAATCGCAGGTAGCGGATCGCATTCATTTCACCGGTTTCGTGGAAGATGAAGAACTGCGGCGTCTCTATGGCGCGTGCGATCTGTTCGTTTATCCTTCCTTTTATGAAGGTTTCGGATTGCCCATTCTGGAGGCCATGGCCTGCGGGCGCGCCGTAGCGTGCTCCAACACGTCGGCCATGCCGGAAGTGGCCGATTCGGCGGCGCTGCTTTTCGATCCCTGCTCCCAACGGGATTTGGTGTTCGCCATGCGCGATCTGTTGTTAAATCCGGAACTACGCCAGCGGATGGAACGTCTGGGAGTGCAGCGGGCCGGCATGTTCAGTTGGACCAGCACCGCGGCCAAGACTTTGGACCTTTATTACGCGGTGGCGGGCAATGCTTCGAAAGCCCCCGCTGCGATACGTAAAGCGAGTTCGGTTGTTCGTCGATGATGTAAATAGCGATGCAACTTGTACGATTCTCCTCTCCAGTTTTATTTTCGGCCTTGGCGTTATGCGCGACGCCGCCGGTGGCCGAATCCACGCATCCCAACGAAACCCTGCACTATAGCGTCAACTGGCCCACGGGCGTGAGTTTGGGCGAAGCCACGCTCAGCGCTTCCAGTTCACGGGAAGCGAGCGCCGGGGAGCGCATGCATTTTACGTTCGACCTGGACGCGGGTGTCCCCGGATTCGCCGTGAGCGACCGGTTTCGTTCCGCTGCGTCTGGAAACTTTTGCTCAGCCGAGTTTCAAAAAACCATCTCGCAGGGTTCCAAGAAAGTAGACGACAAGGAAACGTTCGATCTGAACACCGGCACGGTCACTCGCGGATCGGGTGACGGCCAGTCCGAGATCAGTTCTAATCCCTGTGGGAAAGATGCCCTGGCGTTGCTGTATTTTGTGCGCCAGGAGTTGAGCCAGGGCCGCATGCCTTCGCATGAAACGTTCTTTTTCGGCGCGCCATATGAGATTCGGTTGGATTCGGTGGGTACGGAAAGCGTGAAGATCGGCGGTAGTCCTGTGCAGACGGACCATGTGAAGGCATCCGTCAGCGGCCCCTCGTCCAGCATCAATTTCGATCTGTTCTTCCTGCAGGACCATGCGCGCACGCTGGCGCTGGTACGCGTTCCACTGGCGCTGGGCACCTTTTCGATGGAACTGACGAAATAGCCCCACCCTCTCGTGCCCATCAAGGTAGCCTATTTCTCCCCCCTTCCCCCCGCGCGCAGTGGCATTGCCGATTATTCCGCGGCGTTGCTCGACGAATTGAAAAAGCTGGTGGACGTAGAGGTCTTCGCATCCAAACCAATTGCGTTCAACCCCCGGAATTTCGACGTCACGCTGTACCAGGTGGGCAACAACGTTTATCACGACTTTTGTTATGAGACCGCGCTCGATCATCCCGGCGTGGTGGTGGTCCACGAGGCCAACCTCCATCATCTGATCGCCGACATCACCATCAAGCGAGGCAATTGGGACGCTTACGTCCGCGCCGTGGAGCAGGAAGGCAGCGCGGAAGATTTGGCCTACGCCGCCCGCGTGCGCCGCCTGGAAGTGGGGCCGGACTACGAAGGCGTGCCGATGCTGCGCCAGTTGCTGAGCCGGTCCAAAGCGGCCATCGTGCATAGCGGCTGCGTGGAGTCTGAGTTGCGCGGCGCGGGATTTTCGGGCGCGGTGGCGCGTATCCCGCATGGCGCCTGGATTCCGAACGCCAATCGCTCGGATTTTCGCGAGCGTCTGGGCCTGGACGAAACCACGCCGCTCATCGGCATCTTCGGTTTCCTGAAGCCCTACAAGCGGATTGCCGAATCGTTGCGTGCCTTCCGGCGGCTGGTGCGCGTTCAACCCATGGCCAAAATGATTTTGGTGGGCGATCCGCATCCCGAGCTGCAACTCGAATCGCTGATCCGTTCGCTCGATCTCGGCCTGCACGTGCGCGTTCTCGGCTTCCGTCCCATCGAGGAATTCGTGGGCTATCTGGCGGCTTCGGATATCGTCCTCAATCTGCGCTATCCAACCGTCGGTGAGAATTCAGGCACGCTGATGCGCGCGCTCGGCCTGGGCAAGGCCGTGGTGGTTTCAGAGGTGGGATCCTTCAGCGAACTTCCCGAGACCATCTGTCTGAAAGCGCCGGTGGACGCGAGCGAAGAGGATCATCTTTTCGAGTATCTCAATCTGCTGGTCAGCCGTCCGGAGGTACGCCAGGCGCTGGGCGCGCGGGCACGCGAATGGGTGGAGACCGAGTGTACCTGGCCCAAAGTGGCGCGGCGCTACGCGGACTTTTTGGAGCGAATCGCGGCGAATGGCGCTGGCTCGGCTGTAGCGAAAACCGAGCGCGTCGAGCCCGCCGCCGCGGCGCCCGGCGTACGCGTAGAGCCGGAATATATTCTTTCCTGGGCGCCCGACGAAGCGGCCAAGGGCTACATCCAAACGCATATCACCCGTTTCGAGAAAACGCTCGCCATCACGCCACCCGGTGGGCCCGATCAGCGAATTCTCGAGATGGGTTCGTATCTGCAAATCACGCCAGCGCTCAAAACGCGATTGGGCTACGGCGAGGTGCGCGGCTGCTACTATGGCCCGGCGGGCAAGGTGGATCAACGCAGCGTGCAATCCATGGATGGCGAACAGTTCCATTGCGCCCTCGAGCTGTTTGACGCCGAGAAGGACTGCTTTCCTTACGACGACGGCTATTTTTCCACGGTCCTGTGCTGCGAACTGGTGGAGCACCTCACCGAAGATCCGATGCACATGATGGCGGAGATCAACCGCATCCTGCGCCCGGGTGGACACCTGGTGTTGACTACACCGAACCTCGCCTCCTTGCGCGCCATCGCCGCGATTCTGTCCGGCTACCATCCAGGATTTTTCCCCGCCTACATTCGCCCGCGCAAGGAAGGCGAAGAGCCGGAGGCACGGCACAATCGCGAATACACCCCGCGCGAGATCGCGCTTCTGTTCTATTACGCCGGGTTCGAAATGACGCTGCTCGAAACCGGGCCCTTTCGCGACGAGCCCAAGCCCGAACACGAGTGGGTGAAGCATCTGCTGGCGCGCTACGAACAGCCCGCGGACCTGCGCGACGATGGCATCTACGCGGTAGGTCGTAAGAGCGGACCGGTTCGCGAGCGCCATCCGGCATGGTTGTATCAGTGAGGACCACGGCCCAATATCGCGACATTCAGGTTCGGACGCGCGCGGCGGCGCTCGATATTTCGCTGGCCATTCAAAACAATTCGCGATCCGCCTGGACTCCGGAAAACTTTTCGCTCGGCTGGCAGTTCTTCGATCCGCAATCCAACCTCTTCATCGAGGAAGGGGCGTGGACGCCGGTGCCGAGCGACGTCGCTCCGGGCGGGACTGCGAAATTCGAAATCTCTATCCCGTTTCCGCCCGAAGCGGGCGCGTACGAGATCTATCTCTCTCACATTCAGGCGTCATCCGGTGGCTGGGCCTACGCGCGCGGGGAAGCATTCCTGCGGATTCTGGTGGACACCGCAGACGGCCAGCTGCGCGTCCTGGCGCAAGAAATCACCACCGTGCGCTCGCTGCGCTGGCGGCGGATCTGGGCCGCGCTCCCGAAGCTGTTCGCCACTCCGCTCAGAACCATCGCTCACAACCATCGGCTGATCGGGTCCATGGCGCGCCGCGATATCCTGGCGCGCTATCGCGGCTCGTTCGGAGATGTCTTCTGGACCATTCTGAATCCGCTGCTGCTCATGTCGACGTACTTCTTCGTCTTCGGCATCGTGCTGCGGACGCGCTTCGGAGCCGACCAAAGCCGCACCGCTTTCGCGCTCTATTTCCTGGCGGGCATGCTGCCCTGGCTCGCGTTTTCCGAACCCGTGGGCCGCGCGGCGTCCGTGATTTTAGAGCATCGCAATTTTGTCAAGAAGCTGGTGTTTCCGCTCGACACTCTGCCGGTGAATCAAGTGGTCTCGGGATTGGTCACCGAGCTTTTTGGCGCGGGGGTCTTCGTCGCCGGTCTGCTCATCATCCGCCACACGGTTCCCGCGGCGGTGCTGTGGCTGCCCGTGTTGCTGATTCCACAATTGCTGTTCACGCTGGGCATTTGCTGGTTTCTTGCGGCGCTCGGCGTCTACATGCGCGACCTGGGCCAGATCATGGCGCTGGTTCTGACGCTGTGGTTTTTCATCACGCCCATTTGCTATCCGGAATCCACCAATCTGTCGCCCGCCATCACGGCCGTCATGCGCCAGAATCCGCTGTACGTGCTGGTGCGCGGTTATCGGGCCGTTTTCCTGGAAGGCCACGCCCCGGAGTTTCTGCCGCTCGTAAAGCTGTGGATCATCGCGCTAGCATTATTTTTCCTGGGGCATGTGTGGTTTTACCGGCTGCGCAAGAGCTTCGCCGATGTGATCTGAGGCTCGGGCTACAATGTCCTCAGAGGACATTCTTCGCATGACGAGCCTGGCTACGAAACAGCAGATTTTAGACTCTGCCGGATACGATTACAATTTCGATCGCGAAGTGTACTTTAATCGCTCAACGAAGAAAATCTTCAGCATCGACTTCTTAGAGCAGAACGATGGCCCTGAGATCGAACGGAGCATCAACGAGAAAACCAACGGCCGTGGTTGGCGGTTCTACTTCCTCAAGGAACCTGCCCAGTCCGTGAAACGCCAGATCATGGAAGCACTTGGCTGACGCACGTAAAGTTGAGGGCCGGCTGCGAGAAGAGTATTTCCAGCTGCTGCCCGAAATCCGTCGCGTCGCCGGGCACCTTGAATCCCAGATCAGCTGCCACTTGCTGCCCATCGCAAACACACTGGAGCAGTACGAGCAGGTCGTCGTCAAATCCAGGGTGAAAGACTGCGAGAGCGCTGTTGATGCCCTCCGGCGACGCCGCGGTCAAGAGGGAGCGAGCTTTGACAACAAACAGCCTAGCCTCTACACCCTGGCAGCCCTGAACGATTTGGCGGGTGTTCGGATTCTTGTTTTCCCACAAAAGCGAATGCGCGAAGTGGACCAAGCTCTGCGGGAACTCTTCAGCTCCTGGACCGCCGATTCCGTCCAAGCCGACGGCCAGGTGCTGGCGTTCAAATGCCACGGCTACTGCGATGCGAGCACGCGTATTCGCGGCGAGTACCAAGTCGTATCGATGCTAACCGGCCTCTTCTGGGAAGTGGAGCATTCCGCGATTTACAAACCCGCTCCTCGGCTGAAAGGAGTCGCACAACATTTCCTCATGAAACAACGGACCCGAGAGGTGTTGGGGGCCTTGAAAGCATTCGAGGACCAGTTTGAGGCCTTGATTCATATCAAACACCGCCGTAAGAAGGTTCGTCGCCGCCGTCGTAGTCCGGCTCGAGGCGAGTGACCGCTGGCTCGGAGAAAGCCTAACGGGCGCTGTTCAGTAACCAGCAGCGGCACCTGTCACAATAGAAATACATGACAGGGAATGAGATCCGCGAGACGTTCCTCAACTTCTTCGCGGCCAATAGCCATCGCATTGTGCGCAGTTCGTCGCTGGTTCCGGCCAACGACCCCACGTTGCTTTTCACCAACGCGGGCATGAACCAGTTCAAGGACGTTTTCACCGGCCTCGAATTGCGCGACTACTCGCGCGCCACCTCCTCGCAGAAGTGCGTCCGCGCGGGCGGTAAGCACAACGATCTCGATAACGTCGGCTACACCCGCCGCCATCACACTTTTTTCGAGATGCTGGGCAATTTTTCCTTCGGCGACTATTTCAAGAAGGACGCCATCGCCTTCGCCTGGGAGCTGCTCACCCGCGATTTCGCCATTCCCAAAGACAAGCTCTACATCAGCGTCTTTCGCGAAGATGACGACGCCGAGCGCCTGTGGCAGGAAGTGGCCGGCGTCCCGAAGTCGCGCATCTTCCGCCTGGATGAAAAGGACAACTTCTGGCAAATGGGCGAGACCGGCCCGTGCGGTCCGTGTTCGGAAATTTATTACGATTTCGGACCCCAAGCCGGGCCCGGCGAGTTTCCCAACGATCCCGGCGAGCGCTTCGTCGAGATCTGGAATCTGGTTTTCATGCAGTTCGATCGCTCCTCTGATGGCGTCATGACTCCGCTCCCGCGTCCCTCCATCGACACCGGCATGGGACTCGAGCGCGTCTCTTGCGTCTTGCAAGGCAAGATCTCGAATTACGAAACCGATCTCTTAAGTCCCATCATCCACCGCGCCGCGGAAATGTTTGGAGTCAACATATGGCGAAGATGCGCGCACCGATGTCGCCCTGCGCATCAATGCCGATCACAGCCGCGCCGCCGCGTTCCTGGTTCACGACGGCGTTACGCCATCCAACGAAGGCCGAGGCTACGTGCTGCGAAAAATCATGCGTCGCGCTATTCGCAATGCTCGCATGATCGGCCGCGAAGAGCCATATTTATACGAACTCACCGGCTTCGTCGCCGATCTGATGAAGCCCGGTTACCCCGAGATGCTCGAAAGCATCCAGCGCGTCGCCCGCGTCGTCAAGGATGAAGAGCATCGCTACGCCACCACGTTCCAGGTAGCGGAGAAAGTGTTCATCGATGAAGCCAAGTCCGCGGCCGGTGGCGTGCTGCCCGGCGCCGCTGCGTTCAAGCTCTACGACACCTTCGGCCTTGCGCTGGACGAGCAGGAAGAGATGGCACGGGAGCGCGGTCTCACCATCGACCAGGAAGGCTTCAACGCCGAGATGGAAAAGCAGCGGTCGCGGGCGCGCGCGAGTTGGCGCGGCGCCGATAAAGCGCAGATCGCGCCGGTGTACAAAGATCTTCCGCCCACCGAATTCATCGGTCGCGAAACTCTGGAATCGCCGGTCAAAGTTCTGCGCGTGATCGAACACGATGGCAACACCGAGCTGGTGTTCAACCGCACGCCGTTCTACGCCGAAGCGGGCGGCCAAGTGGGCGATACGGGTTTGCTGGCTTCGCCTTCTACCGGCGACACGGTTGCGTTGGTCCAGGACACGCGTAAAGTGGCCGGTGCCACCGTTCACCGCGTCGAAATCATCGCTACCGTTCGCGAAGGCGACGAGCTGATCGGCAAAGTGGACGGCCATCGGCGGGCTTCCACCATGCGCAACCACACCGCCACGCATCTGCTCCATGCGGCGCTCCGCGAAGGTGCTCGGGCCTCACGTCAAGCAGGCCGGCAGCGTCGTGGATCCCAATCGCTTGCGCTTCGACTTTACGCATTACGCACATACCGATCCCGAGGAGCTGGCCGAAATTCAAAAGCTGGTCAACGAAGAGATCCTGAAAAACATCGAAGTTCACACCGATGTGATGGACCTGGATCAGGCGCTCAATACCGGCGCCATGGCATTGTTCGGCGAGAAGTACGGCGATCGTGTTCGCGTGGTCTCCATCCCCGGTTTCAGCAAGGAGCTGTGCGGTGGCACGCACGTCCATCGCACCGGCGACATCGGACTATGCGTGGTCACTTACGAAGCCAGCATTTCGGCCGGGGTGCGACGCATCGAAGCCATCACGGGCGAAGCGGTTCTGAGTAAGTTACAAGAAGAAGGCGTTGCGGCGCGGCAGGCGCAGGAAAAGCTCGCGGAGGAGAAACGCGCGCTCGAACGCCAGATCGAACAGATGAAGGAGCGTCTCGCTCGCGCCGAAGTCTCCGGCATCGAAAACGGCGTTCGCGAAATCAAAGGCGCGAAAGTGTTGTCCACACCGGTGGCCGGCATGGATCGCGAACAACTGCGGACCATGGTGGATTCGCTGCGCGTCAAATGGAAGAGTGCGGTTGTGATTCTCGGCTCGGCCAGCGATTCGAATGTCGCCATCGTGGTGGGCGTCACTAAGGATCTGACGTCGAAAGTGCATGCGGGCAAGCTCGCGGGCTCGGTCGCGCAAGCGGTTGGCGGAAAAGGCGGCGGCCGTCCCGATATGGCCGAGGCCGGTGGCAAGGATACCGCGGCATTGCCGGGCGCGCTCGAATCAGCATATAGGACCGTCGAGGGAATGCTCTAGCCGTGGAGCAATTCGATGTAGTGGTAGTCGGCGCCGGCCCCACCGGCCTGGCCTGTGGCATCGAGCTGAAGCAGCGCGGCCTCAATACAGTCCTGATCGAAAAGGGCTGCGTGGTCAATTCGCTGTACAACTATCCCACTCACATGGTGTTCTTCACCACGCCGGAGCTGCTCGAAATCGGCGGCCTGCCGATGACGTCGCTGAATGAAAAGCCGGGCCGCACCGAAGCGTTGAAATATTATCGACGCGTGGCTGAATATTATTGCCTGAATATCCATCAATACGAGCGCGTGCTTTCGATCACTGGCGAGGATGGCGACTTTCTACGTGCAAACCAGCCAGACCGAATATCGCGCCCGCAAGATCGTTCTCGCCACCGGCTACTACGACGTTCCCAACATGCTGAATGTGCCGGGCGAAGAACTCGACAAGGTGATCCATTATTACAAGGAGCCGCATCCTTACTACAATCACGACGTACTGGTGGTGGGCGCGAAGAACTCCGCCGCCATCGCGGCGCTGGAGCTGTTCTGGACCGGCGCGCGCGTTACGCTGATCCATCGCGGCGCGGGGATTTCCGATCGCGTGAAGTACTGGATTAAGCCCAACATCGAGAATCGCATCAAGAGCGGGGAAGTGACGGCGTACTTCCATTCGCACCTGCTCGCCATTCAGCCCAAGTCTGTGGAGATCCAAACTCCCCAAGGACCCAAAACGCTCAACAATGATTTTGTTTTTGCCATGACGGGCTATCGGCCCGATCTCGAATTCCTCGCATCCCTGGGCATTCGCCTGGAACCCAAATCCCAGAAGCCGCACATCAATCCTGAAACTTTCGAGAGCGATCGTCCGGGTATTTTCCTGGCTGGCGTCATCGTGGCCGGGATGCACACCAACGAAATTTTCATCGAAAACGGCCGCTTCCACGGCAAGCAGATTGCCGAAGCCATCGCCGATTCCCTCGCCGCCACGCCATTGATATCATCTTCCACATGATTACGCGACGAGAATTTTCCAAGCTGGCCGCCACGGTTGTCACGCTTCCCGCGTTTGCTATCGATTCCAAATTCAGCGGCGTAATGATTGGGGCGCAAACCTACAGCTTTCGCACGCTTCCCACGCTCGACGATTGCATCGCCGCCATGAAGCAAATCGGCCTGGGATACGCCGAACTGTGGGACAACCAGATCGTGCCGAAGGACCGCTCGCAAATTTCGGCCTGGCGCTCCAACCCGCCAATGGATCAGATCCGCGATATCCGCAAGAAGTTCGATGACGCTGGTATCGATCTGTACGCCTTCAACTACAGTTTCCGCGACGAATTCAGCGATGAGCAGATCGAAAAAGGATTTCTCATGGCCAAGGCCATGGGGGTGTCGCGCATCACCGCTTCGTCCAACGTAGACATGTCTCCCCGCGTCGACAAGTTCGCCGAGCAGTACAAGATTTACGTCGGCTACCACAATCACGACAGCATGAAGCCGAATGAATTCTCGACGCCGGACGATTGGAAACAAGCGTTGGCCGGCCGATCCAAATACACCGGCATCAATCTCGACATCGGGCACTTCACCGCCGCGGGTTTCGATCCAGTGAGTTTCCTCGAAGAGCACCACGCGAAAATCGTCACGCTGCACATCAAGGATCGGAAGAAGAATCACGGACCGAACATGCCGCTCGGCGAGGGCGACACCAATATCAAGGGCGTGCTCGAAGTCTTGAAGACCAAGAAGTACCCGATCCCGGCCATGATCGAATACGAGTACGGCAAACCGGGCATGGACACCGTGGCCGAAGTGAAAAAGTGCTTCGATTACTGCAAAGCCGCGTTAGTGTAAACGAGCTTAGCGTGACCGCGCGGCGCTAGCAGCCGCTGGTTTGGCCGCTTCGACCGGCGCGGGTACCGGCGGAGCAACGGCATCCGGTTCCTTGCGCACCAGGCCCAAAACTTTGCGCAGCTCCGTATCCACCTGCTGCCGAATATCGGGATTGTCCTTCAAAAATTGGCGCGCGTTCTCGCGGCCCTGTCCGATGCGCTCGCCTTTGTAGCTATACCACGACCCGCTTTTTTCCACGATGTTCTGCGCCACGCCCAGATCGATCAGGTCGCCTTCGCGCGAGATGCCTTCGCCATAAATAATGTCGAACTCGGCCTCGCGGAATGGCGCGGCCACCTTGTTCTTGACGATCTTCACCTTGGTGCGATTGCCCGTCACGATGTCGCCTTCCTTGATGGCGGCGATGCGGCGAATGTCGGCGCGCACCGAAGAGTAAAACTTCAAAGCCCGTCCGCCGCTCGTCGTCTCCGGATTGCCGAACATCACACCGATCTTTTCGCGAATCTGGTTGATGAAAATCAGGCAGGTATTCGATTTCGAAACGTTGCCGGTGAGCTTGCGCATGGCCTGCGACATCAGCCGCGCCTGCACGCCCATGTGGCTGTCGCCCATCTCGCCATCCAACTCCGCCTTGGGAACCAGCGCGGCGACCGAATCCACCACCAGCACGTCGATGGATCCGGAGGTGATCAGCGCGCTAGTGATTTCCAGCGCCTGCTCGGCGTAGTCGGGTTGCGAGACCAGCAGATTGTCCACATCCACGCCCAGCTTGCGCGCGTAGAGCGGATCCAGGGCGTGTTCCACGTCGATGAAGGCCGCCATGCCGCCCACCTTTTGCGCCTCCGCCACTACTTGCAGAGCCACCGTGGTTTTCCCCGACGATTCCGGGCCAAAAATTTCGACGATGCGGCCGCGCGGAAACCCTCCCACACCGAGCGCGTTGTCAAGCGAGATGGAGCCCGACGATATCGCCGCCACCTGCACGATCGCTTCCTTCGATCCCAGCCGCACGATGGAGCCTTTGCCGAACTGCTTTTCAATCTGGCCGAGGGTGAGTCCGAGGGTGCGTGCGCGTTCTTTTTCGTCCATAAAACGTAGTCCTTTGAAAATGTATCGGGGGGAGTACTTCCATTGTACTAGAGTTTCGGCGCGTAGTATCCTTTGCGAGCGCGCACGATCAGCTCTTTGTGTCCCTTCACTTTGATCTCCACCGGATGATACAGGCCGTCGGCTCGTAGCGGCTCGGGGCGATAAAAGATGTTGTACTGGTGCCGCAGCTCGTTGGCGATGTTCTCGAAATCCTGGTCCAGATCGGTCGCCTTGAACGGGAAAAACGATTGCCCGCCGGTTTCCTCGGCGAAGTAGCGCAGCACCTTGTCGCCGTCGGTATCGATGCGAGTGATGTTGGTTGAAATAGTGTAAACGTTCACATCGGCCTTTTGCGCCATCTCCAGCGCCTGATCGCGCGTGTAGCGGCTCTGGTTGTCTTCGCCGTCGCTCAGGATCACCATGGCGCGGCGGAATTTGTAGAGCGGTTGGTCTTCCATCAGTTTGTCGCGGCAGGCGAAGAAGATGGCGTCATAAAGTGATGTCCCGCCGCCCGGCCGCAGGTTCGCCACCGCCTTCTCCAGGTCCGCGATGTTGTCGGTAAGATCCGCCACCAGCTCGGCCGAAGTATCGAAACTCACAATCATGGCTTTATCGTGCTCGGGCCGCACGGTGCTATCGATGAACGCCGTGGCGGCTTCCTGCTGGAAATGGAAGCGGTCGCGAATGCTATTGCTGGTGTCGATCAGGATGGCCAGACGCAGCGGCAGGTCGGTCTCAGCCGCGAATTCAATGATGGTTTGCGGCTTCTTGTTTTCGAAAACCTCGAAATCCTCCTTGGTCAGATCGGTGACGAAGCGGCCTTTCTTGTCCGAGACCGTGTACAGCATGTTGACGCGCGAGACGTCCAGAGTGATGCGGTTCTTCTCGGTGGAATCGGGCGGCGCGGATTTGTCGCTGTTTTTGGCCTGTTGGGCGGCCTGGCCGGAGAGCAGGAACGAAAATGCGCAGAGAGCGACGACCCAGAACAATACAACGAGGTACAGCTTCTTCATGAGCGGTGAATCCATTATAGGACGCATAGGCAGAACCCAGAAGCGGCTAGCTTGCCTTCGCGGCAAATACGGCGTACTTTTAATCAAGTGAGTGTCTATGAACCTGGAGCGTCTGAATCGAATCACGGTCGAAGAAGGGAAGTGCGGAGGCCGTCCCTGCATTCGCGGACAACGTATTCGCGACGGACGTAGTGGAGCTTCTCGGGGCCGGAGCGTCGTTCGAGGAAATTCTGGGGGATTATCCGTTCCTGGAACGTGAAGACATCCTGGCTGCCATCGACTACGCCGCATATCAGACCGATCACGTCGTTATTCAGGCTTCGTGAAATTCCCGGTGGACAACCAACTGCCAGCCGCCCTGGGCGCTTATATACGCGGGAAAGGTATAGATTTGCCAGCACGTCCTTGAAGCCGGTCTTGCCCAGGCCTCTGACGCCGAACTTTGCAAGTACGCCGCAGCTAGCGACCGCATTATCATTAGCAAGGACGAAGACTTCCTTTACCTCGCTCATAGGCCAAAGTCGACATTTCAGCTCGTTTGGGTTCGGCTCGGTAATTGCCGCACAGCTAAGCTGTTCGAAGCCTTCGAGCAGGTCTGGCCGAAACTGGAAGCACCGTTAGAGGCAGGCGAGCGGGTGGTTGAGATCCGCTAGACGAGGACCTTTACTTCGCTCCTGGCCAAGTCTTACGGAAACTCCAGAACTACGCCGGCGCAGGCATACTCAACGACGACTTCGCCAGTGCCGCCTGCAAAACCTCGATCGCTTCCAACTCGGCCAAGCCGCGCGAAATCGAAAGCTCGGTCACCAGCATATGCCGTGCGCGTTCCAGCATTTTCTTCTCGCGGAACGAAAGCGGCTTTTCCGACTGTAATATCAGCAGCGTCTTCAGGACCTCGGCGATCTCAAGCAAGCTGCCGTGACGCATCTTGTCCGAGTTCTCCTTGTAGCGATCCTTCCAGTCCGCCTTGCGCTGGGCGTTGCCTTCGGCCAGGAAGCTGAGCACGCGCGCGATTTCACCATTGCGGGTCACCTTGCGCAGCCCAATCTCTTGGACGTGCGAAAACGGGACCATCACCGTCATACTGTTGTAGGTGAGGCGCAGCAGGTAGTAGCGCTCGAACTGCGCGCCGAAAGAACGGGTGCTAATATTCTCGACCGTTCCAATTCCATGATTGGGATAGACGATCTTCTCACCGATCTGAAATAAGGTCATACATTGACCACCTTGCGCCTTGGCCTGATTGTCAGTAGCCTGTTGTCAGCCAAACTACTGACGAACCGGAAACAAGATGGTAAGACCTAACGGGGTTACTTGTCAATAGCCTTTACAATTCCGTTTCTGATCAGAGACTTTGGGTATGGCCCCCCATACACTTTCCCGTAGTGTCAATTCCCGAAAACGAGAGTCCGTCATCGCAATGTCACTGGCGCGCCCAAGCCAAATCCTGTATTCTCATTAATAAGCCTCGTCTAAAGGTAGATCAGCCTGGTTCCAGTCCGGTGGCAAACGAAGTGCTAACAGAGTGCGCCATAGGTTACAGCAAGGCGTGTGTCTGAGTGCGTGTGTAAACGTGTTTCAGCGGAGACGGCCGCTTGAGGGATCTTAAGACCCAATTTGCCAGCGCGCTACTGTTCGTGCTCACAGTGGCAGCGGTGTGCTGCGCCGTCATCAATTTTCATCAAATAAGCCTGTATCAACTTCCAGATGATGGAGTTACATGGGTGGATCGCTCTGGGCCAAAGGGTGCGGACCAGGTTGTGGCGCTGCATGTAACGCCCGGCAGCCCGGGCTACAACGCGGGCATCCGTTCGGGCGACGTTCTGCTCCAGATCGATGGCTACGGCATCGCCAAAACTGCCGATGTTCCGCAGGCGCTGCAACACGTTATCACTTATTTGGGAACCAAATACATCCTCCGGCGCGACAACGTTTCCATTCCGGCACAAGTTTTTGTCGCCGAGGGCGTGGTGGACCTTTCGGTTTACTACCAATACATCGTCGGCATCGCGTACCTGCTGATTGGATTGTTTGTCTACTATCGCCGCGTCGGAGCGCCACGGTCGGTCCATTTCTACGTGCTGTGCCTGACCTCGTTCATCTTGTCCTGCTTCCACTTCACGGGCAAACTGAATGCATTCGATCAGGCCATCTACTGGGGCAACGTCGCCGCCGGAGTGCTCGCGCCCACTATCTTCCTGCATTTCTGCCTGGTGTTTCCGGATCGGCCCGCGTGGCTAAAACGTTCGGGAGTGAGCGCCCTGTTTTATTTGCCTGCGGCGATCCTTCTGGCGGTCTATGTCCTGGTAGCGAAAGGGATGCTGCGAGTAGCAGCTTCGCCGGTGGAGGTGAACTGGTTCCTCGATCGTGTGTGGCTGCTGTTCCTGAGCGTCTTTTACCTGGCCGGCACGCTGGTGCTCTCGATGAAGACGCCACACGCGGACGACCCGCTAGTGCGTCGCCAGTTGAAATACATGCGCAATGGCGCGCTGCTCGGCATTGTGCCGTTCACTTTAATTTACGCGGTGCCGTATCTGTTCGGCGCGCTGCCCGGGCATTACCAGAAGATGGCGGTGCTCTCGCTGATCCTGGTTCCGCTCACGTGGGCTTACGCCATCCTGCGCTACCGCTTGATGGACGTCGACATCATCTTCCAGCAAGGCTACGTTTATACGCTCGCTACGCTCGCCGTATTGGGGGTTTTCTATGGGCTCATTTTTTCATTCACCCGCCCGGAAAATCTCAGCCCGGCCGCCATCGTCTTTCTGGTTCTGTTTGCCACTTTCATCTTCCAGCCCATCCGCGATTGGCTGCAGGAACAACTGGACCGCTACTTCTTCTACAAGGATCGCTACGACTACCGCCGGACCCTGATCGAATTCGCGCGCGAGCTGGGTTCGGAAACCAACCTCGATGAGATGCTGCACTCGGTGGGGGACCGGCTGCTGCACACGCTCTCCATCCAGCACGTGGCATTTTTCCTGTGGCACGAACCGGCTGGCGATGGCGGCCCGTTCCAGTTGCACATGACGCTCGGCAATCGCAGGGAGCGCGGCCAGAAACCGCCGCAGGAGCTGGATCTAAGCTTCCTGGACGATTATTCGGGCAAACCCTACCTGTTCTTTGAACGCACCCGGCATCTGCTGGACGCGGTCTCTCATCAATGGCCGCTCTCGGTGCGCCGCACCATTTCCGAGCTGGATCTTACCTACTATTTCCCTTGCAGGGTGCGCGGGCGCACCATCGCGTATCTGGCGCTCAGCCGGACCGACAAGGGCGATTTCCTTTCCAGCGATGATGTGGAGCTGCTCACCACTCTGGCCGGCTACGTGAGCATCGCAGTAGAAAACGCCCGGCTGTACAGTTCGCTGCAACGCAAGGTGGAAGAGTACGAACGGCTGAAGGAGTTCAGCGAGAACATCGTCGAATCCATCAACGTCGGGATCCTGGCGGCCGATCTGAACGACTGCGTGGAGAGCTGGAACACGCAAATCGAAAGGCTCACCGGGATCCCGCGCGACCGGGCGCTGGGCCGGCCGCTGGCCGAGCTTTTCCCCGCCGAACTGTGCGAGATGTTCGATCAAGTGCGCGGGCAGACCGGCGTACACAACATCTACAAGTTTGTCCTGCCGGCTCCTGCCAGCGCAGCCGCAGCCGCGGCAAATGGCCACGGAAACGGGAACGGAGGTGTGATCGGGAACGGTAACGGCAACGGGAACGGAAAATCCTCCGGCCCGGCCGTCCACATCCTGAATCTGGCCATCGCGCCGCTCGTCTCCAAGGACATGCGCCAGATCGGCCGCCTCGTCATCTTCGACGACATCACCGATCGCGACGAGCTGGAACGGCGCCTGGTGCAGGCCGACAAGCTCAGCTCCATCGGCCTTCTTGCGGCAGGCGTGGCGCATGAAGTGAACACCCCGCTCGCGGTGATTTCCACCTACGCCCAGATGCTGGCCAAACAGATCTCCGAAGACGAGCAGAAATCCAAACTGCTCGACAAGATCGCCAAGCAGACCTTCCGCGCGAGCGAAATCGTCAACTCACTGCTCAGTTTTTCCCGCACCTCGCCCACCGAGTTCGTGGAAGTGGACGTGAGCAAGGTGATCCAGGAAACCCTGAACCTGGTGGAGCATCAACTCAAGAAGTCGGCCGTGGAAGTGAAGCTGGACGCTCCGGCGTCGCTCGCGCCGGTCAAGGGCAACGCGGGCAAGCTGCAACAAGTGTTCCTGAATCTGTTTTTGAACGCGCGCGACGCCATGGACGCGGGCGGAACGCTCGCCATTCACGTTTGGAGCGAAAACGGATTCGCCCGCATCGATGTGGCCGACACCGGCCAAGGCATCGCGCCGGAGCATCTGGAGCGAATTTACGACCCCTTCTTCACCACCAAGGCGGCGCGCAAGGGCACCGGCCTTGGGTTATCGGTCACCTATGGAATCGTGCGCGAGCATGGCGGTACCATTGAGGTCGATAGCCGTTTGGGAGCCGGTTCGCGATTCCGCGTCGCGCTCCCTTTAGCAAGAAAGCCGGTGCATGCCTGATCGTCTGCCTCCCGATGAACCAGCCTCCCTTCCCAAAGGCCGAATCCTAGTAATCGACGACGAAATAGATATCCGCGAGAGCCTGGAAACGCTCCTCTGTCTGGAAGGCTACACCGTCGAGCTGGCCCAAAACGGCGGCGAAGGGCTGCGCCGCGCCGAAGCCGCCAATTACGACCTGATCCTGCTGGATCTGATGATGCCAGACCGCTCCGGCATGGAAGTGCTGCGCGAGATCCGCGAACGCGACTCAGAGACCCCGGTGTTCATGATCACCGCCTACGGCTCGGTGGAAGTGGCGGTGACGGCGCTCAAGGACGGCGCCGACGATTATTTCTCCAAGCCCTGGGACAACGAGAAGCTGCTGATCGAAATCGATCGCATGATCGCGCACAGCCGCCTGGCTCGCGAGAACGCGCAATTGAAGAAAGCGCTGCGGCAGCAGTACAGCTTCCCCAACATCATTGGAAAAAACGATCGCATGCTGCGCATCCTGGATCTGGTGGCGCAAGTAGCGCCCAGCCGCGCCACCATCCTGATCACGGGCGAAACCGGCACCGGTAAGGAGCTGATCGCCAAAGGCATTCACGCCAATTCGGCGCGGGCCGATCAACCGTTTGTGGCGGTGAACAGCGGATCGGTGCCGGCGGATCTGCTCGAATCGGCGCTGTTCGGCCACGTCAAAGGCGCCTTCACCGGCGCCATCACGGCGCGCAAAGGCTATTTCGAAACTGCCAATAAAGGCACCATCTTCTTCGATGAGATCGGGACC
Source organism: Bryobacterales bacterium (assembly GCA_963735145.1). Classification (GTDB taxonomy): domain Bacteria; phylum Acidobacteriota; class Terriglobia; order Bryobacterales; family Bryobacteraceae; genus Palsa-89. The sequence continues at coordinate 1,804,833 of CAVTJS010000005.1, forward strand.
ATCAGTTGGGAAACGCAGGCCAAGCTGCTGCGCGTCATTCAAGAGCGCGAGTTTATGCCGGTGGGGTCGGCCGAAACGATTAAGGTAGACGTGCGCATCATCGCAGCCACCAACGCCGAGCTCAAAAAGCTGGTGGAGGATGGGAAGTTTCGAGAAGACCTGTATTACCGGCTGAACGTGATCAATCTGGCGCTGCCGCCGCTGCGCGATCGCAAGGAAGATATTCCGCCGCTGGTGGACCATTTTCTAACCAAGTTCAGCCGTGAAAACGAGAAGTTCCTGGATTCCGAGGGAAAGAGCCTGCTCAGGTTTGAGCCCGACGCCATGCAGCTTCTTATGGATTACAACTGGCCCGGCAATGTGAGAGAGCTCGAAAACGCCGTCGAGCGCGCGGTGGTGCTGGCGGCCCAAGCCACGGTCCCGGTGGACGTGCTGCCGGATTCCATCCTGCAGGAAGGCGGGGTCAAAATCCGGCGCGATGAAAGCGGCGCGCTTCCCGCCGATGCCTCGCTCCCGGAAATTTTGGCCGATTTCGAGCGGCGCAAGATCATCGATGCGCTGGAATCGGTGAACTGGAGCCAGACCGAGGCCGCCGAGAAGCTGCACATTCCGCTGTCGACGCTCAATCAGAAAATCAAGCGATTGAGCATCGAGATCAAGCGCAAGGGCGGCGCCGGCGCGACGTAACCTCCACCCCTACAGCCTGGGGAGATATCGGACGAAGAACACAAGTGATAAGGTCATAACAGACCCGTAGCACGGTTGGTGTGTTACCAATCAGAAGATGGACGCAAATCGCATCGTCGTGGTGGGCGCTGGAATCATCGGTGCATCCATTGCCTATCACCTGGTGAAACGCGGCGCCAGCGTTGTGATGCTGGAAGCGGTGCGGCCGGGCGGGGGAGCCACCGAGAACTCGTTCGGGTGGATCAACGCGACGTTTTCCAAGCGGCCGCGAGCCTACTTCGATCTGAATCAGTTGGGCTTGTCCGGCTGGCGGCGGCTGCAGACCGAACTGGGCGGCGAATTGAAGGTGCAGTGGGGCGGAAGCGTAGCGTGGGCCTCCACCGACCGGACGGCCGAGGATCTGCGCGAAAACGTGCGGAAACACCAGGAATGGGGCTATGCCACCCATTTGATTGATGAAGACCAATTTCGCCGCCTCTTGCCGAACGTCACGCCCGGCGACTTCAGCGCCGCGTGCCATTGCGAATTCGAGGGTGCAATTGATTCGGTGGATGCCCTAAAGGCACTGTTGCGCCAGGTTCGCGAACTGGGCGGCGACGTGCGTTATCCATTCCAGGTGGATGAACTGAAGCTGGCGGGCGGACGCGTGACGGCGCTTCGATCCGGCGAAATCTCGCTCAACGCAAGTGTGGTTGTGCTGGCATCGGGCGTGGCCACGGCGCGCCTGGCTGAGATGGCGGAAGTGAGCGTTCCGCTGAAGGAATCCCTGGGCGTGCTGGTGCATACGCGGCCCCAGCCCAAGCTGATCGATCGCGTGGTGCTGGCGCCGGGCGTACATTGCAAGCAGAAGCTGGATGGACGCGTGGTGGTGGGCGGGCAGATTGTCGCAGGCGTTGGAACCGCGGATGGCGATGCGCCCGAGCCGGGCGAGAATGGCCAGCGCATCCTGAAGGAAGCGGCGCAGGTGCTGCCGGGCGTTCGCGGCGTGGCAGTGGAGCGCGTCACACTCGGCCATCGCGTGATGCCGATAGACGAATATCCCGTAGTTGGATTTTCGGATCGCTGTCCGAACCTCTATATCGCGGCCATGCACAGCGGCGTGACGCTGGCCCCGCTGATCGGGCAACTGGCGGCGCTCGAAATCCTGGACGGTGCGCGAGTCAATCTGCTCGATCCGTACCGACCATCGCGATTCACCGATTAATTCGAAACCGGCAGCAGCGTCGGGTTCGCGGCCACTCCATCTTGGCATGACCGGCGTGACGCTGGCCCCGCTGATCGGGCAACTGGCGGCGCTCGAAATCCTGGACGGCGCGCGAGTCAATCTGTCGGATCCATACCGGCCATCACGCTTCACTGATTAATTCAAATCGGGATTAATTCGAAACCGGCAGCAGCGTCGGGTTCGCGGCCACTCCATTTTGCGTCACGTCCACTTGCAGTTCGCCCGAAGCGGAGTTCGGAGGCACCTGGAAGTTAATCTGATACAGGCCCACGAAACCGGGCGTGAGCCCCGCGAAGGCGACGCTCGAAAGCTGCGAACCCACCATTACCGTCGGTTCCATGGCGACGGTCGCGAGCGGCGATGAAGGGGCGGCCGTGCCGGAAGCCACGCTCGGATTGGTGGCGCCCAGGCCCACGGCGTACATCACCAGGTACTCGCCCGGCTTGGCGGGACTGGAGCTCGATACCAGCGTGAAATCCGAGTGCTGCGCAATGAGGTGCGCTCCGTTCTGCACGCTGGGCGGATTGGGACCATCGTTCGCGGACAATATGCCGGGCGCGGCCGGGACCATATTCAGCGTTTGAGGCAGCGTGAGCGCGTTGTCGACGCTGACCACGATGGGGATCTGTTGGCTCGAGGCGGCTTCGAACGGGATCTGGATATTGATCTGGTTGCCGCTCAAAAAATAGAGCGGAGCTTGCGCAGGACCGGCCAGGACGAAAATGTCGTGGAAAGTCGTTGGCAGTGGAAGCACGCCGGTAGAGCCGGACGCGGCCGCGAGACCGGAGCCATAAACTTGCGCGATCGTTCCTGGCGATAAAGGCGCTCCCACCACCGGATTCAAATTGTTCAGCGTACCGCCGGGCGCGAGCGTGGGCGGCGGCGTGGGGTTGGGCGTCACCGCACCGAAGAGTTGTGCGGCGGCGGGTTGCAAACTGCCGGAGCTGGCGTTGAAGGTCACCACCATATTGGAGTTAACGGCGCCGGGCTGCCAGGTTGCCGAGTAGTTTCCGAATGAGTCGGCAACCAAGTTGAATCCCGCATCGCCGTTGGAGAAGCTGGCCACTACGTTTCCATTGACGATTGGATTCCCGCAATTGTCCGAGAGCTGGACGATCAAAGGTTCGGGCCAACCGGCGGGGACCGTGAAGTTGTTGGCCAGCGCGGTCTCGGTAATCGCCACCTGGCTCGCGGTGCAACCGGACTGTCGCGGTTTCAATCGGGAGACGGCGTTGGAAGAAGCGGTATTCTCGACGACAAAGGTGACGTTCACCGATTGCAGGACCGACCCGATGGACACGCTCACCTCGCCTGTATAGACACCCGCGGAAAGGCTGGTTGGATCCACGGACACCGCGATCGATCCGGCCGTCTGTCCGCTGGCCGAACCGGAGGCCGGAGTGACGCTAAGCCATGCGGTAGAGGCTGCCGCATTAAAGGTCACGGGTGAAGCGCTGCTCGAGTTAATCTGGATCTGCTGGGGAGACGGCGCCGTTCCGCCCGCGGGCGCGGTGAAAAACAGTCCGCCTGGAGCAAGATTGAGCGATGGCGCTGTGGTGCTCGGTTCCAGGTTCAACACCGCTGTCACATATTGCGGTGAATTCAGCGAGCCGGAAGCGGCAATCGCAACGATCGCATAATAAGCGCCCGGCTTCAGTTGGGTGGCGTTCGCAGCCAGCGTCAGAGTGAGAGTTCCGGCAGCGGCGTTGGTTGCTGTTCCGCTGGAGGTAACCAGGCTGAGCCAGTTGGACCCGCTGATTAAGGTAGCCGTCCAATTCACGGTGGAACTTGGATCGCCCGAATTCAGGACTTCGATATTTTGTGTAGCGGTGGATGCGCCGCCTTCCGTCGCCTGGAACAAGACGCCGGTTGTGTTCACGGCGAGGATGGGGCCGCTATCGGCTACAAACAATGAAACAGGCACCTGAATAGTGCCGGCGGATGAAGAGAGTATGAGGGTATTGTTATAAGCTCCCACTTGCAGCCCGCTGGTGTTCACTTGAACCTGGAGTATTTTGGGGGTGGTCTGGCTGGAATCGGACGTTACGCTGGCAATCAGGGAACTGTCGCCCACTACCGAGGTGTTGAACCCGAGCGCCGCGGCGCCGGTGTTTGATACCAGAAGATTCTCGGTGAACGTTCCGGGACTCGACGAGAGCGCCGCAAAATTCAGCGTGGCCGGAGCCACTGTCATTTGCTGGGTCACGCTTTGGACATTCAGCGTTACCGGGACATCGGTGGGAACTCCGATCGGGTCTAAGATTTGCACAACCGCAGAATATGTTCCCGCAGCCATGGCGCCTTGATTCACGCTCACCACCAGGCCGGCGGGCGCCACTCCGCTGGTGGGAGTGACGGTGATCCAGGAGGGAGCGCTTTCAATACCAACGGTGAACTTCACTGGGGGCGTCGCGGCATTGGCAGGCGCCAGAAGGATGGCTTGCGCAGGCGGAGGATTGCCGTTTAGATCCGCATTGAATGTCAAACCGAGAGGCGTCACCTGAAGTTGGGAAGGCACCGTCACAAAAGTGACTTGGAAAGGCGCCACCGTCTGGGCGCCTAAACTGTCCGTTACGCCAATGCTGAATGAGAATGTTCCCGTGGTCGTCGGAGTTCCGTAAATCACGCCGCCTGTCGGGGTGATGTTGACGATTCCAGGCGGTTGCGCATTCATCGAAAAAGTATACGGCGGAGTTCCCCCGCTGACCGCGATCTGCTCGGAATAAGCAACGCTCACGATTCCATCCGGAAGCGGCGACGACGTGGTGATGCTGGGCCCCGGGTTGATGGTGATGCCGTATTGGGCCTGTGTCTGGTTTTGATTGGCGTCGGTGACCGTAATTACGATGTTGAACGTTCCGGCGGCAGTGGGTGTACCACTCAGCACTCCGTTGCTACTAAACGTGAGCCCCGTGGGGAAAGAACTCTGGCTAAAAGGGTTCAGCGCCGCCGCCACGAAAGTGTACGGCGCTTGGCAGCCGGAGGCGGTCAATTGGATCCCGGTATAGGGAATTCCAACCTGTCCTGAGGGCAGTGGAGAGGCTGGCGCAATGGTGGACATGCAACTGGTGGGCGTGCTGCCGCCAGATCCGCCGGAACCTCCAGACCCGCCAGATCCACCACCGGAGGCCGTGATCGTGATCGATAACGCCTGATAGTTGCTGATCTCATTGGTCTGCGGGTCGTAGGCTTGGACGTCGAAGGTTAACGTTCCCGCTGTGGTGGGAGGTCCGGTAATGCTTCCATCCAGGTTGAACGACATCCCGTCGTAAATATCTGATGTATTGGGTGAACTGAAGTTGCCATATACCCAATAGTAAGGACCACCGCTGCCGCCTGTAGCCGCAAGCTGAACGGTTTGCTGTCCCGATGTCATATACTGCTGGCCCACGATAGCGCCTGGCAACGTGGTGGTAGTGACCGTTACCGGCGACTGCGCCAGCAGGCTTCCCGCCACCAGAAACAGCAAACCCGCCAGCGACGCTATCGATGACGTTCTCGACCGCTGGAACCACATAGACTTTTTGTGCGTCCTCTTACACAGAGAAGTGTGAATTTCTACCTTCTCCTCCTCTGATTTTGGCGCGGTGCACTACGCAGACACCGCGCCTCTTCTTCGTAAGGCCTAGCGTTCCAGATATTTCTAATAGGTTTCCAAAGGAACGCTTGATGCCAGCGTTGGACGCGGGATCCCTCCCGACCGTTCCACCGACTTTCTGTATCTTACTGGACGTTTATGTCAGGAAAATGCAAGGGAGTTACTTTATCCACTAATTTGAAACCGGCAGTAAAGTCGGGTTGGCGGCGACGCCATTTTGCGTGACATCCACTTGCAATTCGCCCGAGGCCGAACTCGGGGGCACTTGGAAATTGACCTGGTAAAGGCCGACGAACCCGGGTGTCAGCCCCGCGAATACGACGTTCGAGGGCTGCGAGCCGACCGTAACGGTGGGTTCCATGGCGACTTCGGCCAGCGGCGATGAGGGCGCCGGAGCCCCGGAAGCCACGCTGGGACTGGTTGCGCCCAGTCCCACCAGATACATCACCAAATACTCGCCGGGCTGGGCGGGATTGGAACTCGATACCATGGAACCATCGGCATGTTGCGCCGCGATATGCGCGCCGTTTTGGACGCTGGCCGCATTGGGACCGTCGTTGGCGGACAATACGCCGGGCGTGGCGGGCACGATGTTCAGCATCTGCGGCAGCGTGAGCGCGTTGTTGACGCTGAGAAGAATGGGGATCTGCTGATTGGCCTTCAGTTCGAAGGGAATCTGGAGATTGATCTGGCCGTTGCTGAGGAAGTACAGCGGGGCTTGGACCGAGCCCACCAGCGCGTAGGTGTTGTTGAGCGTGGTGGCCAGGGGAAGTACGCCAGTGGACACGGTTTTCGATGAGAGACCGGAGCCATAAACTTGCGCGATGGTTCCGGGCGATAAAGCCGCTCCCACCACGGGGTTCAAATTGTTTAGTGTGCCGTCGGGAGCAAGCGTGGGCGGCGGCGTCAGGTTCGGAGTTACGGTTCCAAACAGTTGGGCCGCGCCGGATTGCAAAGCACCGGAGGTGGCGTTGAAATTGACCACCATATTAATGCCGTTGGCGGAGCCGGGCTGCCAAGTGGCGGAGTAGTTGCCGAGCGAATCCCCAACTAAGGTGAGCCCTGCGTCTCCGTTGGAGAAGGTGGCCACCACATTGCCATTGGTGATGGGATTCCCGCAATCGTCGGTGAGTTGGACGATCAAAGGTTCGGGCCACCCGGCCGGCACTCCGAAGTTGTTAGCAAGGCCAGTCTCGGTAATCACCACTTTGCTTGCGGTGCAACCTGACTGTCGCGGTTTCAATGAAGAGGAACTGGTGCTGGAAGAGGAACCGGAGTTCTCGACGACAAAGGTGACGTTTACCGATTGCAGCACATCGCCAATGGACACGCTGACCTGGCCTGTATAGACGCCGGCCGAAAGGCTGGTTGGATCCACCGTTACGCCGATCGATCCGGCCGTCTGCCCGCTCGCGGTGCCGGAGGCGGGAGCGACGCTGAGCCACGTGCCGTTGCCGACGGTGTAGGTGGCGGCGTTGAAAGTAACCGGTGAGGCGCTGCTGGAGTTGATCTGAATGGGCTGAAAAGGTGGCGCGGATCCGCCTGCAGGCGCGGTGAAGAACAGGCCGCCGGGAGCAAGATTGAGCGAGGGTGGCGCCGCGCTCAATTCGAGATCCATCACTGCCGTTACATATTGCGGTGAATTCAATGAGTTCGAGTCGGTAATCTCAACAATCGCATAATAGGGACCGGGTGCCAGCTGCGTGGCGTTGGCAGCGAGCGCCAGTGTGAGAACGCCTGGGGTTGAACTGGTTGCGGTGCCACTCGAATTTGTCAGACTTAGCCAATTTGAGCCGGTGACCAGGCTGGCGCTCCAATTCACGGTAGAACTCGGATCGCCGGCATTCATGACTTCGATGTTCTGCGTAGCCGTTGATCCACCGCCTGCCACGGCCTGGAACAAGACGCCGGTGGTGTTCACCGCCAGGATGGGGCCGCTACCGGCGACAAACAACGAGACGGGCACCTGGACGTTGCCGGCCGCCGACGAGAGCTGGATGGTGTTGTTATAGGCTCCCACCTGAAGTCCATCGGTATTCACTTGAACTTGGAGGACCGACGGGCCGTTCGGGGTGGTCTGGCTGGAGTTGGAGGCAACGCTCGCGATCAGGGAGCTGTTGCCCGTCACGGAGGTGTTGAAAGCCAGCGGCGCCGCGCCCGTGTTCGAAACCAATACGTTCTGTGTGAGGTTGCCGGAGGCTGACGAGAGGGCGGCGAAATTCAGCACCGCCGGAGCGACGGTCAATTGCTGCGGCGGACTTGTTACGTTGAGGGTGACCGGGATATCGGTGGGTACGCCGACGGGATCTAACACTTGGATGCGCGCCGAATAGGTTCCGGCCGCCATGGTGCCTTGATTGACGCTCACCACCAGGCCAGTGGGCGTCCCGCCGGCGGCTTGATTGACGGTGATCCAGGAAGGCGCAGTCGTATTGCTCTGCCCGGCGTCGACAACGGTGGTAAATTTCACCGGCGGCGTCGCCGTGGCCGAAGGAACCAAAGTGATCGCCTGAGGAGGCGGAGGGTTGCCGTTGACACTTGCGTTGAACGTCAGGCTCAGAGGCATCACCTGGACTTGGGAAGACACCGCGACGAAAGTGACCTGGAAGGGCGTCACCGTCTGTACGCCCAAACTGTCCGTTACACCTATGTTGAAAGAGTAGGTTCCGGTTGTAGTGGGCGTTCCAAACAAAATACCGGTGCTTTGGCCGACATTGACAATGCCGGGAGGCTGGGCATTCATCGAGAAGATATACGGCGGAGTTCCACCGGTGGCCGCGATCTGCTGAGAGTACGCGACGTTCACTATTCCGTTCGGCAAAGGCGACGGCGTGGAGATGGTGGGCGGCGGCACGATCGTAATGGTGTACTGAGCCGGTGTTTGTTCCTGGTAAGCATCGATGGCCGTGATCACGATGTTAAAGGTTCCGGCCAGAGTAGGGGTACCCGTGAAGAATCCGGTGCTGGTGCTGAGGGTCAGCCCCGAAGGAAAGGAATTCGCGCCCGACGTCGACACTGTAGCGGTGAAGGTGTAGGGCGCCGCGCAACCGGTAGCCGTGAATTGAATCGGAGAATACGGAACGCTTACTTCTCCTTGCGGGAGCGGAGAGGCGGGCGTGATGGTGGTGGCGGTGCAGGCTGTGATGGTGATCGTCAGCTGTACAAAAGGGCTGGCGTGGCTGATTTTCGCGGCGTTGTGCGCGGAAGCATAAAAAGTGATGGTGGTCGCCTGATTCGGGGTTCCGGTGATGGTTCCGTCCGTACCGAAGGTCAAACCCGAGGCTGTAAAAGGAGCCTCTACGGTGCAGGGGGGCGCTGTACTGACGGTGGCATAGCACCAGCCGTATGTTCCGCTGCCGCCGGAGGCATTGAGGTGAACGGTGTTTCCGGAAGCATTCAGATAAGGTTGGCCGACGGTGCCGCCCGGCAGTGTTGTAGTGGTAACTACCACCGGGACGGCCGGCGGAGCACTGGCAGTCAGCGGGTTTCCAGTTGCAAGAAAGAGGACGGTCAGGAGACACCAGCCGCCTAACGAATGCAGGATAGACATTTTATGAGTGCTGTTGGATGGTCTTACGGAGGCACTGTATCTCAGGAACCTTAAGCTGTTTTTGTACGTCCTCTTACACAGAGAAGCGTGAGTCATTTACCTTCTCCTCCTCTGATTCTGGCGCGGTGCAGTAGAGACAGACCGCGCCACTTTGTCCTCACTAATCCTTATTTTACTGGAGTTTTGGCTGGTTTCTAAAAGAAACGCCTGGGAGTAAAGTGTGATTAGTACTGCCTCCGATTAACCACCCACCCGGTACCTGCTTTGTCTCTTAAATCACGGATCTAAGAATCAAAACACGACTCCCCATCTCGGGGTTGCGGCCCGGTGCGCTCGGCGGAGTCCTGGTACGGTCTAGCGCACGCGATTCAGTGATTAATTCGAGACTGGCAGCAGGGTCGGATTAGCGGCGACACCATTCTGGGTGACGTCCACTTCGAGGTTGCCGGAGGCGGCGCTGGTTGGCACCTGGAAATTGATCTGGTACAGCCCCACAAATCCAGGGCTGAGTCCTGCGAACGATACTGTAGCTGGCTGGGAGCCTACGGTGACCGTTGGCGCATTGGTGACCTGGGCGAGCGGCGACGAAGGAGACGGGGCGCCGGAAGCGACGCTGGGATTGGTGGCTCCCATTCCGACCAGATACATAACTAAAACCTCGCCGGGCTTGGCCGGACTGGAACTGGATACCAGCGTGAAATCCGCATGCTGCGCGATGATCTGCGCGCCGTTTTGGACGTTGGGCGGGTTAGGACCATTGTCGGCGGACAACACGCCTGGCGTGGCAGGCACGATCTTGAGCATCAGCGGCAGCGTGAGCGCGTTGTTGACGCTCAGGATGATGGGGATCTGCTGCGTGGCTGGGGTCTCGTAGGGGATCTGGATGTTGATCTGGCCGTTGCTCAGATAATATAGCGGGGCCTTTGTGGTGCCGACCAGCGCTTCGGTGTTGTTGAACAATGTGGGCAGGGGAAGCTCGCCGGTGGACTGAGCCTGGGACGCGAGGCCCGAGCCATAAACTTGTGCGATGGTTCCAGGCGATAAGCCCGCTCCCACCACCGGATTCAGATTGTTCAGCGTCCCGCCGGGAGCGAGAGTAGGCGGAGGCGTCTGGTTCGCGGCCACCCCACCGTACAGCTGGGCTGTGGCGGATGTCAACGAAGGGGCGGTCGCGGTAAGGGTAATCACCATCTGGGAGTTGACGGCGCCGGGCTGCCAGGTGGTGGAGTAGTTGCCGAAAGTATCGCCGATCAAATTGAGCGCCTGGTCGCCGTTGGAGAAGCTTGCCACCACGCTGCCATTGGTGACCGCTGCGGCGCAATCGTTATTCAGCTGGGCGATCAAAGTGGCGGGCCATCCTGCGGGGACCACAAAGTTATTGGCCAAACCGGTTTCGGTGATTGCCAGTTTGCTGGCGGAGCAACCGGACACTTCGGGCCTAACGCCGGATATAGCGCTCGAAGTGCCATTATTCTGGACCACGAATGTAACGTTGACGGATTGGAGCAAGGAACCGATGGATACGTTGATGTTGCCCGAGTATATGCCCGCGGTGAGGCCGACGGGGTTCACCGATACCGAGATGGAACCGGCAGTTTGTCCGCTGGCGGAACCCGAGGCCGGGGTCACGCTGAGCCAAGTCCCGTTACCGACCGTCGACGCTGTAGCGACGAAGGTGACGGCTGCGGTGCTGCTGGTGTTGACTTGCACCTGCTGAGCCGCCGGCGCAGCGCCACCCACCGCCGTGGTGAAGAACAGGCCCACCGGAGAGAGCGCGGGCGCCGGAGCGGCGGTGCTCGGTTCTACGTTTAAGACCGCAGTGACATATTGCGGCGAATTCAATGAGTTGGAATCTGTAATTTCAACCATTGCATAGTATGGACCGGCGGCAAGTGATTTGTCGTTTGGAGAGAGCGAAAGAGTAAGTGAACCCGGAGTGGTGCTAGTGGCAGTTCCGCTGGAGGGAGTCAGGCTGAACAACGTGGAACCGCCCACCAGAGTGGCACTCCAATTCACGGTGGAGCTGGGATCGCCGAGATTGAGGATCTTGACCAATTGCGTCAGCGTGGAGCCGCCGCCTTGAACGGTCTGGAACAACACACCGGTAGTGTCCACGGCCAGGATGGGGCCGCTGGCGGCGACGAACAACGAAACGGGTACTTGAACGTTGCCGCCGGCCGAAGAGAGCTGTATCACGTCGTGGTAGGCGCCCACCGCTAACCCGTTGGTGTTTACTTTCACCTGAACGAAAACGGGCGCGTTCATCGTAGTGGTGCTGGAGCTGGCGGTGACGTTCGAGATCCAGGGGCTGCCGTTGACAACTGAGGTGGTGAATCCGAGCACGCCGGCGCCGGTGCTGGCTACAGTCAGCTCTTCGGTCAGGTTGCCAGGCGTGGCCGAGCGCGCGGCAAAATTCAGCTGAGCTGGAGCCACCGTCAACTGCTGTGACACGCTGGTGACATTCAGCGTGACGTTGACGTCCGTAACAAACCCATTGGTATCGGAAATCTGAACGGTTGCGGGATAGCTTCCCACGGCCATCGTGCCCTGATTGACGGTCACCACGAGTCCGGCAGGAACGCCGCCGCTAGTGGGAGTGACGGTGATCCAGGCGGGCGCAGGGGTACTGCCTTGCCCGCCGGTAACGGCAACTTTGTAGCTCACCGGAGGCGTGGCTCCCGAGGAGGGCACTAACGCGATGGCTTGTGTGGGCGGAGCATTGCCATTTAAATTCGCATTGAAGGTGAGGCTCAGAGGGGAGACCACAATCTGAGAAACATCGGCCACGAAAGTAACCTGGAATGGGACGACAGTCTGGGCGCCCAGGCTATCGGTTACGCCGATGTTGAAATCGAATGTTCCGCCTTTGGTGGGCGTGCCGTTCAGTACGCCGGCGGGCGTGATGGTGATCCCAGGCGGGTTGGCGTTCATCGAGAAAGTATACGGCGGAGTGCCTCCAGTGGCGGCGATCTGCTGGGAGTAGGGGACGCCGACGGGTCCATTGGGAAGCGGCGAACTGGTGGTGATGGAGGGAGTGGGATTAATGGTGACGCTGTACGTCAGCATGGTTTGTTGGGAATTCTGATCGGTCAGCGTGACCAGAAAAGTGAAGGTTCCGGCCGTGGTGGGTGTTCCGCTGAAAGCTCCCGCAGAGCTCAGAAAAAGGCCCGGAGGCTCAGTACTCGCACCGAAGGGGTTCGCCGACTGCTCCGTAAATGTGTAGGTTGATCCGGGGCAACCGGTAAGCGTGAACTGGACTTGGGCATAAGTACGGTTTACATCTCCCGGATGCAATGGAGACGCTGGCGTGACGGTGGGTACGCAGGGAATAACGTCGATGCTGAGGTTTTGCATGCCTACATTAAAGTTTTCGTCTTCGGCGTAGACCGTGAAGTCAAAGTTCCCGAGTGCCGTTGGGGTGCCGGTGATGAGTCCTCCAGGGCTCAGGTTAAGACCATTCGGTAACTGAAGGCCATGCAGAGGCTTGAGGTTGCCTCTACTACTTTTGGATAGTATGGGTTTCGATGCGGGAGGGCCTGGCCGCGCACCGCAATCCTCACACGTGAGGCTCCAGCTAATGGTTCCCACGCCGCCATAGGATTGAAGCTGCTGGGAATAGGGCAGGCCGAAGGTCGCGTCTGGTAGCGATAAAGTTGTGACGGTGAGGGTTTCAATGTTGATCGAGAGGTTGACGTAATTACTGAACCCTGAGCTGTTGGTGGCCTGGACCATGAAAAATAGCGTCCCCGACGAGGCTGGGCTTCCGGTTATGGTTCCGTTCGCGTTGAAGTTCAGGCCATCGGTCATGCTCTCGCCTGGTGAGCTGAAGCTCGTGTAGTTCCAGGTGTAAGGACCGCCGCCTGCGCCGGTGGCCTGGAGCTGCACCGTCGTCCCTTGTGCCGTCAGATAAGAGATGCCGACTTGGGCGTTAGGCAAGGACGTAGTGCTGATGGTGATGGTTGGCTGAGCCAGCAGACTTCCGGCAGCTACAAACAAGACAGGAGCGAGCAGACGAAAAGGAGTGAATAAGCGCATTTTGCCCTTCAAAGCGATCCTCGGAGCCATGGTCTGGTGAGGACTTTATTCTACTGCGGCTTCTGCTCATTTTTCAAAGAATTTCTTGATGGTCATCTTAGAGGGGTTTCAACCATTCGCCTTTGAGCCCCGCCGGGCTTGGCCGGAGTGTTAAACTGATCGGCTTGGCGCGCCATCAATTTGCAGTTCTGTCGCTTGCGGCCATCGCGCTGGTCTCCAGTTTCTGGTTCCTGCTGGATGTGGCGGGGACCGCCAACCATAGCAGCAGGTCCTTCGGCGTTGCGGCATTCGAAAACCGATTCGACGATCTTCGCAAGCTGGCCCAGCCGCCCCTTGTGTTGGGCTACCTTTCCGATAATCCGCCGAACGATCCGAGCACGCTGGCCGAGTTTCATCTCACCCAATACACGCTGGCTCCGGCGATCGTCAAACCATCCGCCGACGAGAACCTGGTGATTGTGAACTACCACAGCAAGCAATTGGACATGGCCGAACTGCGGCCCCGTCATCTGGCTGTTGTGCGGGACTTCGGGAACGGCGTGGCGCTATGCAGGCGGGCCCAATAATGACAGTGCTCTGCCTGGCCGCGATTTGGCTGGCCGGATTCGGCTTGGTGCGCTGGATGTTTCCGCAGCCGCTGGGCTGGTCGTTGCACAACGTGCTGCTTTTTTCACTTGGCATCGGGATGGGCGCGGGCGTCGCGTCCTGTTTGTATTTTGTGACGCTGGCGATGGCAGGTCCGGATTTCATGACGCTCGTGTCGGCGATGGGCGCGGCGCTCGCGATCGGCATCGCGGCGGGTTCCCTGACCAGGAGCAAGGGGACGTTGCTCGAATGGGCCGAGGGTCCGGCGGTCCCTTGGTATTTGACTGCGCTGTTTCTGCTCGCCGCCGCGCTGGCTGTAGCGATATTCCTGGGGGCGGTGATCTACAACCCGCACGGCGAGGAAGCGGCGTGGTCCATCTGGAATTTGAGAGCGCGATTCCTTTTTCGCGCGGGCCGGTTCTGGCGGGACGCATTTTCGAGCGATCTGAATTGGACCCATCCCGATTATCCGCTGATGCTGCCGGGGTTGGTTGCCTTGTGCTGGAAGCTAGGGCGCCAGGAATCCACCGATGCGCCGATTGCGATCGCATTTCTGTTCGCGCTCGGCACTACGGGGGTGCTCGGGAGCGCACTGGGAGCTTTGCGTGGCAAGATACATGCCCTGGTCGCTGGGACGCTCCTCGTCGGCACCGCGAGCTTTGCGGCTTTGACCGCCGCGCTGTATGGCGATGTGCCGCTGAGCTTCTACATCCTGGCGACCATCGCGCTGCTTTCTTTGGAGGCAAGGCATCCGGAAAACCTGCGCTTCAGTGTGCTGGCCGGATTGATGGCCGGCTTCGCTGCCTGGACTAGAAACGAAGGGATCTTCTTCGTGGCGGCCGTGATTGTGGCTCGCGCCATCGCTTTGCTCCGCTTTCGCGGCGGTAAGCTTCCGGGTCCACAGCTGGTTCGCTTGACACTCGGCTTGGCGGCGCCGCTGGCGGTGGTGATCTTCTTCAAGCTGCGCGTGGGCAGGCCGAGCGATTATTTCTCCGTACCGGCATCGACAGTCGTCAAGCATTTGGCCGATCCCGCGCGTTGGATTGTCACCCTAGAAGGCTTGGTGGTGCAGATCTTCAATTTCGGGAGATTCCTGATCCCGATTGCTCTGGCTCTCGCCCTGTATTGGTATCTGGTTCGATTTCGCGTTGACGCGCGCGACCGTGCGTCGCTGGCTACCGCCGGAATCGCGCTGGGACTCACGCTTGCCACGGAATTGCTGGTGGACATCATGTACGTGAACAACCTGCCGCTCGAAATCAGCTCGTCGTTCGAACGCATTTTGCTCCAATTGTGGCCGGCGGGGTTGTTCGTGTTCTTTCTGGCGTCGGGACCGCTGCAGCTAGTTGCGCCCACGCCTCAGGCGAAGTCGAACAAGGACAAAAGAGCGAATAAGAGCGCTCGCCGGGTGGTGGAAACCCATTAAGCGCATGCTACGTTTAAACTGGAAAGAGGGCATTCCAGATGTATTTTCGCTTGGCCTTATTGGTGTTCGCAGCCGGGCTCGTCCTGTTTGTGCAGGACTTGGGCGCGCAGGAACAGGCTCCGGCTCCGGCTCCGGTAGCCCCTTCTTCTCCGGCCGCTGCGCCCGCTCAAAGACCCCCCTCGGCCAACCCGGATGAATTCGTGGTTGCGGTGGGTACGCGCATCCCGCTGAGCATGATCAACAGCGTCAGCACAAAAACCGCCGTGAGTGGCGAGCGGGTTTATCTGGAGAGCGTGTTTCCGATTCTGGTGAACGGCCATGTCGTGATTCCTCCCGGCAGCTATGTGGCCGGCACCGTCACTGAAGTGAAGCGCCCGGGCCGGGTGAAAGGGCGCGGGGAACTGTACGTGCGATTTGATTCGCTCACGCTGCCGAATGGCGTGACACGCGATTTCCGCGCTCGCATGGGCAGCCTGGACGGACGCGCGCCGGAAACTCTGGACAAATCCGAAGGCAAGATTAAAGGCGAGGGTGACAAAGCGGGCGACGTGAAGACGGTGGGAGAAGCCGCGGGCGTGGGCGCAACGGTGGGCGGTTTGGCGGGTGCGGCGGCGGGCCATGCGGGCCTGGGAGCCGGGTTGGGTGCAGCGGCGGGAGTGACGGCCGGGCTGGTCGGCGTGCTGCTGACGCGCGGCCCCGACGCGATTCTCGCCAAAGGGACCACCATGGAGATGGTGCTGGACCGGCCTTTGCAGTTCAGCACGGCAGAGATCGATTTTCGCAATCCGATGCCGCGCGCGCAATCGAGCGATGGACCGGGCCCGCAGCCCAGCCGCAAACTGCAGCCCACTCGCTTCCCGCTGTTTTGAACCGATTAAGGAAGCGGATCGCTCATCTCGCGTGCCACTTCACGCACCGTGGCCGCAGCCTTCTCATAACCGATTGCCGACGCGAGCACCGTGCACATGGCGAGCGATTGTTCGACGAAGCCCGACGCGCGTTTGCTGTCCGCTTCGAGGCCTTCGATGGCGCGCCGGTTCAAGAAGCGCTGTTGGTCTGACGGCGCGGATCGAGCAGTTGACTTAGGCGATCTTCCTGGATGCCGCTGCGCTCGCGCGCCACTTCACGCACCGTGCGCCCGGTGCGATAAGCTTCCTTCGCGATGGCCGCGGCCTTCTCATAGCCGATCTCTGGCGCAAGCACCGTACACATAGCGAGCGATTGCTCGACGAAGCCCGACGCGCGTTCGCGATCCGCTTCGAGGCCTTCGATGGCGCGCCGGCTGAAGTTTCGTGAGACCGCGGCCAAAAGCGCGATGGATTCGAGCAAATCGTAAGCCATTACCGGCATCATCACGTTCAGCTCGAAATTGCCCGCCGCGCAGCACCAGGCGATGGTAGCGTCGTAGCCGATCACTTGGGCGCATGCCATGAGCAGGCTTTCCGCGATCACAGGGTTCACCTTGCCCGGCATAATGCTCGATCCCGGCTGGGTCTCGGGCAGCTTCAGCTCGCCCAACCCGCTGCGCGGTCCCGAGGCCAGCCAGCGGATATCGTTCGCGATCTTGGTGAGCGCGATCGCGTAGGTCTTCAGCGCGCCGCTCAGAAAGCTGACGGCGTCCTTGGCGGCCTGGGCTTCGAAATGATTGGACGCCTCTCGAAAGGGAAGGCCGGTGCGCGTCGCGATCTCGGCGATGACAGCGGAAGCAAAACCGGGAATGGCGTTTAATCCCGTGCCGACGGCGGTGCCGCCCAACGGCAGTTCATACAGGCCGTCCAGCGCCATCTGGATTCGCTCGGAGCAGTGCTCCACTTGCGCGGCGTATCCGCTGAACTCCTGCCCGAGTGTCATAGGCACCGCGTCCTGTAAATGTGTTCGGCCGATCTTGACGATGTCTTTGAACTCGCCGGCCTGATTCGCGAGCGAGCCTGCCAGTTCGTGCATGGCGGGCAGCAGGTCTTCGGTCGAGAGCATCGCTGCCGAAACATGAATGGCTGAGGGGATCACATCGTTGCTCGATTGGCCGCGATTGACATGATCGTTGGGATGCGCGTTGGCAAGACGGCCGATCACCTCGTTCGCGTTCATGTTGGTCGAGGTGCCGCTGCCGGTCTGAAAAATGTCGACGACAAACTGATCGTCATGATCGCCCGCGCCCACCTCATCGGCGGCCTTTTCGATGGATGCGGCGAGTTCGGGAGGCAGTTGCCCCAGCCGTCCATTCACGCGCGCGGCCGCGCCCTTGATTAGCCCCAGCGCGCGAATAAACGGGCGTGGAAAACGCAGGCCGCTGATGGGGAAATTCTCAACCGCCCGCTGCGTCTGCGCACCGTAAAGCGCATCGGCGGGCACGCGCATTTCACCCATCGTGTCGTGCTCGACACGGTAGTCCATAGAGCCTTACGGCGTGGCTTTCGGCTGGCCGTTGGTGTCGAACACCTGCACCGTGCCGAACTTGTCGAGCACCGGTTTGAGCTTCGCAGCGTCGCCCACCGCGACGATCTGCAGATCGTCCGGTACGATGTACTTGCGCGCCACGCGCTGCACTTGTTCGGCGGTGGTGGCCATGATTTTGGCTGGATACGTGTCCCAGTAATCGCGCGGCAGATTGTAGACCTTCAGCGCGATGGCGTAATCCAGCAACTCGCTCGGCCGCTCCAGGGTCAGCGCGAAACTGGCGACGATGGAACGCTTGGTCTCTTCGAGCTCCTTTTCAGGAACGGGCTGATCGCGAATACGGTTGATCTCGTTCATGAACTCGGTCATGGCGCCGCCGGTGGCGTCGGTTCGCATACTGGCTTGAGCCACCCAAGGGCCCGCGTAGCGCCGCGATACCAGCATGCTATAGGCGCCGTATGTGTAGCCGTGCACTTCGCGCAGATTCATGAACAGGCGAGCGGCCGGCCCGCCGCCGACGATGCGATCCATCACCACCATCGGTATGTAGTCGGAATCCAAGCGGCTGATGGCGATGTTGCCGAGCTCGACGTCGGTTTGCACGGAGCCCGGCCGGTCCACCAGAAAAATCTTGCGGCCACTGGCCGGCTTGGTGGCGGCGGGCAGAGCGGCTTTAGCTGGGCCGGCCTTCCAACCGAGAAGAGCGGAGAACATCTGGGACACTTCGGCGGGAGTGATGTCGCCCGCTACTCCGAGAATGGCGTTCTCAGGCAAGTACCTGGCGGCGTGCCATTCGGCGAGCATGGCTGGGGTAATTTTGTCCAGAGCCTGGAGCGTCGGCGATGTGACGGCGGCGGGATGGTTGCCATACACCGCGCGGCTGAAACGTTCCTGCATGAGGAAGCCGGCCGTGGAGCGCTGTTGCTGCAACTGAACTTTCATGCGCTGCTTCAGCTTGTCCAATTCGCTGGCCGGGAACGACGGATTCAATAAGACGTCGGACGCCAGAGCGATCCACTGGCTGGCGTTGTCGCTGAGGCCCGACGCTGTAAAGGTGGCGGTTTCGGAAGCCCACGGCGCTTGGGCTGTGATGGCGGCGCCAAGCTCTTCGGTCTGCTCGGCGATCTGTTTGCTCGATCGCGTCTTAGTGCCTTCCATCAACATCGTGGCCGTGATGTTGGCTAAGCCGGGAACGTCGGCGGGATCGTTCAATGCGCCCGCGCCCAATATGGTCAGGCGCGCGGTGACGAGCGGCAGCCTGTGGTTTTGGAGCACCAAAATCGTCAGGCCGTTCGGGAACTTGATCTCGGTGGGCCTGGGAATTTTGACGTGCAGAATTTCGTCCGATACCGGGGCTTTGTTTTTCCGCTCCACTTTGCTGAGTGGAATCGCTTTTGAACCCGGATCCAGAGGGGCCTGTGCGAAGCAGAGGGCAAGAGTTGCGATCAGCGCCACGGACCATCGCAGGTTGGAATTGTATGTCATGAGATGCTCCTAGTGAGCGCCCTTTTGGGCCGATTCGGCTTTCGGCTTCGGCAGCGTCGTCAGCACCGTGCGATTTTCTTCGGTCAGGTAAGTTTTCGCGACGCGCTGGATATCATCCTTGTCGACCTTCTGGATCTTGTCGAAGCGCGTGTTGATCAGATTGGGGTCGCCGTAAATGACCGCCATCTCGCCGATGACATATGCGCGGTATAGCGTGCTTTGCAGCTCCTGCGCGGTTTGATGCCGCTCCATCATCTGGGCTTTGTGCAGCTCCCAGTCGGCCACCGGCTGTTCCTTCACGCGCGCCAGCTCCGAGTACACCGCCTGCTCCACTTGCTTGAGATCTTTGCCGGGGCGCGCCAGCACCACAACGTTAAATGTCGACGGGCCCTTGTGCTCGTCGATATAGCAGAAGACGTTCACGGCCATTTCCTTGTCCTTCACCAGGCTCTGATAGAGCCGCGAGGATTGGCCGCCGCCCAGGGCGGTGGAAAGAACATCCAGCGCGTAATCGTCGGGAGTGTTCCCGGGAGGAATCTTGAACGCGATGTCCAGGCGAGGCACTTGAGCGAACGGATCGTCGATGGTCTTGCGACGCTCGGCGGTTTGCTGGGGCTCGGCAAGGTCGGGGACCGGGGGCGCGGGCTGCGCGGGAATGGCGCCGAAATACTTCTTGATTTTGGCCAGCGCGTCGGTGGGTTCGAAGTCGCCCACTAGCGTCAGCACCGCGTTGTTGGGCGCGTAATAAATGCGGAAAAACTCCTGCACGTCCTGGATGGTGGCCGCATTCAGATCTGTCATCGAACCGATCACCGAATGTTTGTTGGCGAAGTTATCGTAAATCAGGCCCTGCAGAACTTCCGCGGTTTCGCCATAAGGCTGGTTGTCGTAGCTGAGCCGGCGCTCTTCTTGGACCGCGTTGCGCTGGTTGTCGAGATTGGCTTGATTCACGGCGAGCGAACGCATGCGATCGGCTTCCAGGAACAGCCCGAGATCGAGCTGATTGGAGGCGAAGGACTCGAAGTAATTGGTGCGATCCTCGGTGGTGGTGCCGTTCATGTCGCCGCCGTTGTTATCCACCAGGATCATGTGTTCGCCCTTGCCCACGTTCTGGGAGCCTTCGAACATCATGTGCTCGAACAGGTGCGCAAAGCCGGTGTGGCCGGCGCGCTCGTTGTGGGAGCCGACATTGTAGGTGATGGAGATGCCATAGGTGGGCGCCGAATGATCCACCGACATGACGATGCGGAGGCCGTTTTCGAGCTTGTATTGCTCGAGCGGAATCTGCAGGGGCTTCGGCGCGGTCTGGGCTTGCGAGAGAAGAGAGCCGGTCAAAAGCGCGGCAGTTGCGGCGCTGCGCATATGTGAACCTATTTTACCCACACCTTACTGACGTGCCGGAACGGCAATTGTTAAGCTGAATTTGATATGCAATTTTCCGCGTTGCAGCCTCCCTCGCGGCTTTTGTTCGGTCCTGGCCCAACCATGGTGGAACCGGGCGTGTATCAAGCGCTGTCGAAACCGCTGGTCGGGCATCTGGATCCGTATTTCATTGATGTTTTGGATCAGGTCCGGGAAATGCTGCGATCTCTCTTCGGTACGCGCAATCCGCTCACTTGGGCTATTTCCGGGACCGGTTCGTCGGGCATGGAAACGGCCATTTCGAATTTCGTGGAACCGGGTTCCAAGTTTGCCGTGCTGGGCTGCGGGTTCTTCGGGAGCCGGATGGCGGAGATGGGACGGCGGCAGGGCGCGCGTGTGGCGACGCTCGAAAAGCCGTGGGGCGAAGTTTTCGGTTACGACGAAGTGGCGGAATTCGTCCGGCGCGAGAAACCCGCGGTGGTTGCGTTCGTGCATGCCGAGACTTCCACCGGCGCGTTGCAGGATCTTCGGCCCATCGCCAAAGCGGCGCGTGAAGTGGATGCGCTCACCATTGCCGACTGCGTGACGTCGCTTGGCGGCGTGCCGATTGCCTTGGACGAAGCCGGCATCGACATCGCCTATAGTTGTTCGCAGAAAGGCCTGAGCTGTCCTCCGGGTTTGGCGCCATTCACGGCATCGCCGCGGGCGGTGGAGCGATTGAACGCGCGCCAGACGCCGGTTCCCGAGTGGTACCTGGATCTGCGGCTGCTGCGCGAATACTTTGACGGGCACAAGTACCATCACACCGCGTCGGCGACCTTGTTTTATGCGCTGCACGAATCGCTGCGGCTGATACATGAAGAGGGCCTGGAGAACCGGTTCGCGCGGCATGCTCGGGCGCATCAGGCGCTTGTGCGCGGCTTCGAAGAATTGGGAGTGCGAATGCATGTGCCGGAGGGTTACCGCATCCCGCATTTGAACACGCCGCGAGTGCCCGACGGCGTGGACGACGGCAAGGTGCGCAAGCATTTGCTGGAGAAGAGTGGGATCGAAATCGCGGGCGGATTCGGGCCGCTGGCGGGGAAGATTTTCCGCATTGGATTGATGGGCCCGATGGCGAACGAAGACTGTGTGCGGATGTTCCTGGGTAAATTCGGGGAGGCATTGCAGGCTTGATGCGAGTGGCTGTTACGTTTTCGAATGAAGCGCGGCTGGCTCCTTATCTGCTGGCGCTTGAAAAGGTGGGGATCGAATCCGAGCTGAATCCGCCGTCTCTCGATTCTTTGGACGGCCTGCTGCTCAGCGGCGGAAGCGATATCAACCCGGCGCGGTATGGCCAGTCCAACACCGGCAGCGATGAAGTGAACGACGCTCGCGACGAACTGGAGCTGCGGCTGCTCCGGGAAGCGCTGGAGAGCGATGTTCCGGTGTTGGGCATCTGCCGCGGGTTGCAAGTGTTCAACGTGGCGCGCGGCGGCACGCTGATCCAGCACTTGCCTTCGACCAATGTTCATCGGCAAAAACCCGGCCAGGCAGAGCCGGGAAAGCATCCGGCGGCGCACCGGGTGAAACTGAAGCCCGATACCAGGCTGGCGGAAATCGTCGGCGCGCGTGAGCTGGAAGTGAACTCCCGGCATCATCAAGCCGCGGCCGAGCCGGTGGCCGCCGGGCTGATCGTGTCGGCCAGGTCCGAGGACAGTATTGTCGAAGGTTTGGAAGATCCGTCGGTGTCGTTCGCGGTGGCTGTGCAGTGGCATCCGGAGGATCGGATTTTGGTGAGTGAGGCGGACCGAAAATTGTTCGAGGCGTTCGCGGAGGCGATCGCTCGGTCGCGGGCCGGACATCGCGCAGTACGGCAGCCCAGTTGGTGAATCCGCGGTCGGCTTATGCCGGCTGGGAACGTCTTAAGGTGACAGGCGTCCAACCAAGTCACGAAGGGTCCGAGGAGATTCAAATAGCGTCCACTGTCTTTGAACTACGTCTTTGGAAAAGAGGCGAACCTGCACGTTCCAGCCCCAGCCCCCACGTTCGACTGCGACCAACGCTACGTCGCGGTCCAGGCCCGCGACCAGAAAACGTCGCCTCGGCAAATTGGAGTCTAAGACGTCCGTGGAATTGTACCTCCCGCCCCGATCCGCGATTCCATCCAGGCCGGGCCTTCCGACTCCCAGTGCTGCTTGGAGGCTAGCGGGCAAGGCGCTAAGCGTTGTGACTTCGCGCAGTATGCGGCCACCCCACTGCACGCTTTCTTGGGGCTTCTCGGGCATTTTCGCGCACGATTGGAGAAGAATCAGCGTCGAGCATGCGAGAAGGGGCGGGCGCATCAGTCGTCCATTGTGTTCATTCTATATAGACGTTGCCGCGGGTCTTGAAGTTCGATGCGGCTGTGCCGGCTACGTGGCGGGCCGGACATCGCGCAGTACGGCTGCCCAGTTAGTAAAGCCGCGGTTTTCTCCGTACAGATCTTCCTCCACCGAAAACGCGGCGTCGATGTTTCCGTTGGAAAAATCCCCGGCGCGCTCGGCGAAATTCCAGGCCTTGGGGAAAAGGCTGCGGCCATCCTGCCGCAGGTGCACGCGCAGATGCTTTTCCTTCATCACTACGGGCGCTGCGGCCACTTGGACGCCCAGGATGGCCAGCACTGGCGCGGGATTTCCGAATCCGAACGGGGCCATTCCGAGCAGCTCTTCGATGGCCGGGCCGGTGGTTAATTCGCGCAAAGTGACGGTGGCGTCGACCGCCAGCTGCGGCTGAAA
Organism: Bryobacterales bacterium; assembly: GCA_963735145.1. Taxonomy (GTDB): domain Bacteria; phylum Acidobacteriota; class Terriglobia; order Bryobacterales; family Bryobacteraceae; genus Palsa-89. The sequence goes on from CAVTJS010000005.1 coordinate 1,827,939, forward strand.
GTCGGCGGGCGTGAGCCGCGTGCCGGCGTAGGCGTTCAAGCGGCGGCGAAACTCCGGAACCGAAGCCGCGGCGAGGCTCACTCCCGCCGCCTGGCGATGTCCGCCGAAACGGGTGAACAGATCCGGCATGGACTCGAGTGCGTCCAGCAGGTGAAACGGGGCAATGCTGCGGCCCGAGCCTTGCGCCTGGCCGTCCTCTTCACTCAGCACGAACACCGGACGGCAAAAGCGCTCCACCAACCGGCTGGCCACGATCCCCACCACGCCGCGATGCCAGTTGAGCCCGGAAAATACCAGCACTGTCTGATCGTCGGTGACCGGGACGCCCGTGCATTCTTCGAGGACCAGGCGCACAATCTCGGCCTCGGTGTCGCGGCGCTCCTGGTTGAGCGAATGGAGCTGGGAGGCGAGCTCGCGGGCGCTATCGGCATTGTCGGTCAGAAACATGCGGATCACGTTCTGGGCGTCGTCCATGCGGCCGGCGGCGTTGATGCGCGGGGCGATCTGGAAGGCCACTTCGCGCGCGCTGGGAGAACGGCCATTCATTAACCCGGAAAGCTCCAGGATGGCTCGCAGGCCCGGGTTTTTCGACTGATTCAGCCCTTCTAATCCATGTTTGACGATCACCCGGTTCTCGCCCACCAGCGGGACCACGTCGGCCACCGTGGCGATGGCCACCAGTTTCAGAAACGACTTCATCACGCGCGCCAGCTTCTCGGCCGGCCATTCGAGCGTAGAGAGCAGCGCATGCACCAGCTTGAACGCTACGCCTGCGCCGCAGAGGTTTTTGTCTGGATAGGAGCAGTCCCGGCGATTGGGATTCAACACCGCGAGGGCGGGCGGAAGCTCGGCTTCAGGCAGATGATGATCGGTGACAATGACGTCGATGCCGAGATGGCGCGCTTCTCGTACTACTTCGGAAGCTCGTATGCCGGTATCCACGCTCACGATTAGGGTGATTCCCATGGCGGCGGCGCGCTCGATGACATCGGAGCGCATCCCATAGCCATCCTTCAAACGATGCGGAACGTGAAAGCCGGCCTCGCCGCCCGCCATTTCGATGGCTTTCTTGAGAATGACCACCGAGACGGTTCCGTCGACGTCGTAATCGCCGTAGATCAGGATTTTTTCGTGGACCTGGATGGCGGCTTGGAGGCGCGCCACTGCTTCGCGCATTCCTGTGAGCAATAGCGGATCGTGCAGATGGGTCAAGTCGGGCGTGAGGAAGCGCCGGGCAGCGTTGGGATCGGCGAGGCCGCGATTCAGTAGCACGCTGGCGGTGATGGGCTGGATTCGCAAAGCGGCGGCCAAATCGCTTGCGGCGGGATTAGCGCTCGGGATTAACCAGCGGGAAGTTCGCATGTATGGGCCGCTCCCTCACGGTCGCGGTTCAGAAGCATAGTAGCGCTGATGGGCGAGTCGGCATCGGCTAGTTTCTTGAGAAGTAGCCGCTGATGGGCGAGTCGTCATCGCCGTCGTCGGGATCGGGAACCAGGAGCTGGATCTCGTCGAAGATATCTGAAAATTCGTCGAACCACTCGGTGCGAAGGTCGAACAGAAAGACGCGGCCGGCATGATCGAAAGATAGCTCGATGGCGCAAACCGAGCCTTCGTAAGCGCGCAGATCGTTTAGCCGCTCCTCGAAGTGGCGCGCCTCTTGAGGAGGCAACTCGCAGGCGTGCAGCTTTTCGACGGCCTCGTCGATCTGCTCGGAGAAAAACTCACGCTGATGAAACACCATGAGTTTGGCGCCGGCCGCACGGGCGGATTGAATGAACAGCCGGTAGTCGGGATACTGCTCGCAATCCCAATACACCGCCGGCGCGGTTTCGAGCGGTCGAGAGTAGCCGTAAAACACGGCCAGACCGGCTTCTTCGAGATAGAGCTCAATCTCGGGTTTCAGAACATCCAGGTTCGGTTTCATCAATGCAGGGTATGTACTCGGAACCCTACACGGTATCACATGGAGCGGAGGCGAGCGCCATGGGAGCGTTTGAGCGGGGCGATATGGCGGAAACGAACCCGCATCCGCCGGCGCTGGGCGCCAGCCTGTTGTCCGGAGCGTTCGAGCAGGGCGCGAATTCCCGAACCGACGGTGGAAAGAAACTCGGGCAGGGTGGGCGGCTTGGCGATGTAGGCATCGGCGCCGAGCTGCTTGGATAAGGCCCGATCGGTCTTGGATTGGGAAGACGTAAGAATCAGCACCGGAACGCGGTCGAGTTGTTTCAGGCTTCGCACGTGCTTCAGGATTTCGAGGCCGGTTACTTTTGGAAGATTCAGATCGATGATGATGATATCCGGTACGTTCGCCTCGCCGATTGCAGACAGGGTCCGGATGGCTTCCTCGCCGTCGTGGCAGCGTTGCATACGGGCCTGAAGGCCCTGGGAGCGCAGGGCTTCTTCCACCAGAAACACGTCGGGATCGTTGTCTTCGACGATGAAAACTTCCGCGGGCTTGCCTGCGCTTGCCATCGACCCATCGCGGTGCGGGAGACCGCGCGCAAATCGATGATAGCATGCCCGCTACTTCCAGCCGGGAAAGGGGTTGACGCGTCCGCTCCGCGATTCGCGGATCAGATCCGGCACGCGACGCCGGCGCGACATCAGCTTTTCGAGGATGGTCTGGAGCGCGTCGGCATCCTCGGCTAGCCATTCGGGTGGAATCTGTTTCTGGGCCGTATCGATTACTTCCTCGGGGAAGTACACTACGCGATCAAGCCAGGGTTGGAAGTCGTCGAATCCGCGCACCTTCTGATAGACGCTGGGGCGGAAGTACAGGCCCTGGAGCGGGGAGTCTGGAAACTTCCAATGTGGGCCGTCGAAGACATAGCCGTGATCCATCATGAGGGCCACGAATCCGGAGCGCGGCGCAGGTTCGGCGGCGGACGGGGACCACTGGCGCAAGCGGGCGCGGAAGAAAATGGACTGGCGGGCGTCGGCGTTGCCCATCCATTTATCGAAGGCCAGGACGCCCAGGAACTCTTGGGCATTGACCACTTTGTCGAGCAGCGCATCGGGGAGAAAATCGTAGACCAGGACTTTGCCCGGATCGCCGGGGTAGCGCGATCCGAAGTGCCAGCCGGATTCCACCGCCTGATGCCGGGAACCCAGCTGGATGTAGATTTCGGGATTGCTTTCCAGGAAGGGCGCCGAGAGATTGACCATGGCGGCTTCGGGCGTGGAGATTTTCAGGTAATTCAGGAAAACCGAAGCAATCCATTCATTGATCAGAACGCGGCGATGCTGCGGGTTGTTCTGGAACTTGACCACGTAGAAATGGCCGTCGTCGCATTCCAGCAGATGGGCCTGGGCGCCGCCGCGCATCTTCCGGATCAGGCGTATGGCTTGAACCAGCATGGGGAGAGCAAAGGATCATTCTATGCCCAAGATCATTTACACTGAGATACGACTACACTAGAGATTTGCCGCGCACGCGGCGACGATACCAATTTCAAGGATGAATGACCGATGCCTGAAGACAGTTCCAACGCTACCCCTCCCGCGCACAGCACCGACGAGGTAGCCCTGGAGATGATGAAATTCATAGCCGTAACGACGGGTTATGGCAAAGGGGGCAGCGCGGCGGGTTTTGCGGGCAAGGGATCGAAGACGCCGGAAGAGTATGCCGAGGCGCTGCTGCAACTGTTCGAGCGTTGCCGAACGGCGATCAATAAAGAAAAGGCTTAGGGACCTGAGGCAAAAAAACACTCCCTCACGGTCGTGGCTCGGTAACACGTTATTTTACAGAGCCGCGCCCGTGAGCGACGGGCAGTTAGTTTAGGGAATGATATTGAGGCTCGGGGCCGCCACGCGATGGTGCATCCGCAGCGGCCCGGTAAATCCGGCGGGGTTTATTTTTTCTTCTTTGCCGACTTCTTGGCCGCGGCCTTCTTGACAGCTTTTTTGGCGGGAGCTTTCTTTTTAGCCGGAGCCTTCTTGGCAGCCTTGGCCGCCGTCTTCTTCACCGCGGCTTTCTTCACGGATTTCTTAGCGGCTGCTTTTTTCGCGGGGGCTTTTTTGGCCGGAACAGACTTTGCCGCTGATTTCGCTGGAGCGGATTTCGCGGGAACAGGCTTTGCGGGAACAGACTTTGCTGTGGCCTTTTTTACGGGTTTCTTTTGCGGGGGCGCCTCACTGGCCGGGGACAGGGGAGCTGGGACGGGTGGGGGAGCGTGTACCGGCTCGGGAACCGGCTTGATCAAATCGTCGTCGTCTTCATCCTCCGGACCGTATTCGCCGACCTCGGTGGTTACATCGATCTGCTCCTCTTCGTATCCGAAATCGTCGTCGTCATCCGCGGTGAAGCGCAAGCTATCAACCATTATTCGTGCCTCCTGTTGGGCTAACCACACCCTAGAATAACTCGTTTTCTTCGGAAGGCAAGAGAGAACTGCGCACTTTTTGGCGAGAGGAATAGGGGTGTTTTGGCAGGCGATGCGGGCGGTTAGTTAATCGCGGCGCGATGCTTGGGTGCGAGGCTGGCGGTGTGGTAGGCGCTGGCGTGCAGGCGGCGGGCGGGCCTATTTACAGGGGTTCCCCGCGAAGCCAGAGCTTTCTTCGAGAACTTGCCGCGGGAAGTTGGCAGCGCGCTCCGCGACGCGACATGCGACACGTGCGATGCAGCCGGAACTACCAGCAGGTCTCCAGCAACGGGCGCATCGGAGGCGGGCGCGTTCAGTGCCGCGCGCTCATTCGCCGCAGACAGCGCGGAGAGCGAAGTGGAATAGCGGTGTGCGATGTCGGCCAGCGTTTCGCCGGCTACTACGCGGTGAATCCGCCAGTCTGCGCGATGGTTGGCAGGCACCAGGTCGAGCGCCGCCATCACCGATGCCAGGGTACCCTTGGGAACTCGCAATTGGTATCCGGGGGGCGCGGTGGATTTGAGCAGGGCCGGGTTCAAATCCTGAATCTCGGACACCGGGCGGTCTGTCGCGTCGGCGATCAGCGCGAGGCTGGTGGCGCTGTCCAGATCCATGGTCTCGTACTCCACCGGCCGGTCGGCATCCAGATTCTCCAGATCGTAATCCTTGGGATTCTTGGCCATGATGGTCAGAGCCAGGATCACCGGGACGTAGTTTTCGGTCTCATGCGGGAGGACGTTCAGGCGGCGCAATTCCCAGAAATCGGCATAGCCGGTGCGCTCGACCGCGCGCTGCACGCAGCCTGGGCCGCAGTTGTAGGCTGCCATCGCCAGATACCAGTCCCCGAACATCGCGTACAGATCGTGCAAGTGCCTGGCGGCCGCGCGGGTGGCTTTCTCGGGATCCAGACGATCGTCAGTGCCGGGGCCCTGCATCAGACCATACTGGCGGCCTCGGAACTGCACAAACTGCCACATTCCAACGGCCTGCTTATTGGAGCGAGCGCGGGGCAGAAAACCCGACTCGGCTTGCGCCAGGTAGATCAATTCCTCCGGCACGCCTTCGTCGTCGAGGATCCTTTGTACCAGTGGGCGGTAGCGTCCGGAGCGGCGCAGGCCTCCGATCAGGACCTGTCGACCGCGTTGGGTGGAGAAGTAATGCACATAGCTTAAGACCGCATCGTTTTCCTGGAGCGGAAGTTGCGAGACGGTGGCTTCGATCTCCTCCTTCACCTTGGGCCGAAGGTTGGGATCGGTGGGGAAGGTCATGCCGAGAATGCTGTCGATGGGGGATTTGTCGTAAACCACCTGCGCCTGGTCGCCCGCCGCCGCGCCCAGCCCCTCCAAGTCGTAATGGTAGATGGTGTCGGTAATCTGATCCAGTTCACTCTCCAGACGCGCCCGGCCGGGAAGGTTGTCAGGGGCCGAAAGGAGAATATCGAGCGCGGCATCGAACTCGCGCCGGGCTCCCGCGATGTCATCCAATTGATAAAGATGCTTGCCCGCTTCCAGATGTTCGCGAGCCTTAGCCACGCGGCTGTCGGCTTCCTGCGATACATGCGAGGCGGCGGCTAAGGCGCGCTGGACTAGATCGGGAGAGTCACTGGAGTAGAGGTTGGCGGTGGGAAATTGCGGCGGCGTTTCAAAAGTGGGATCTGCCGGGGCCGGAGTGGATGGGAGGAAAGAAAGCCGGAAGGCCGGTTGTTTGGTGGCACAACTGCTTGTCAGCAGTGCGACCAAGATGCTAATTCCGGCGAGGCGAGCCGACGAGCGGTGACTTGGGGTCATCGATATCCGCATTCTCGTAACAGTCTATTAAAAGTCAGAATCTAGAATCTATCTTAGCCTAGCGCCCGCGTCAAGCCGTTTGTTCCTTCCGGTATAGTAAGGCACATAACATAACAACGTCAACTGCACTACTTTGTTGATCGGCGGCTACAGCCAATACTGTAGCTCGAAATTTCTTCGATCGTGCGGTGCTATTGTCCTGGACCTGCCAGTATGTCGATTAGGCCCATAGTTCCTAAGGCAAAACCAAGGTTCTTTCCTAAGGCGAACCCAAGGTTCTGGGGTCGGCGTATTGCCGGTGCGCTACGATTCTACTAAATGGCTTTCATCGCGGTATCGGGCGAACCGGGATGCCGGCATGAGGAGCTGGCACGGATGGCCGCGCAGCGCCTGCAGTGCGAGCTGATTACAGAATCGGACCTGGACAGGATGATAACGGCCCAATTTGGGCAATCGAACCAGGTGATACCCGATAAGGCCTGGCGGCCTCTGGCGGCATCGGTGCTGGCCGGCGTGGGGTTGAATCAGCCGCAGGTGGTGGTCTGCTCGATCGGCGCGGAGATGCTTTCGCGAGATCTGCCGGCAGTGTTTCGATTCCGCGTGGTGGCGCCGGAGTCCATCCGGTTGGACAATACAGTCGCCGATGGCCGGCTCAGCCGTCCGGATGCCAAAAAGCGTTTGCGGAAGTTAGCGGCGGCACAATTCCAAATTCGGAAGCGGCGTTTTGGCCAAAAAATCAGTCCGGCGACCAACTTTGACCTGATGGTGAACGCGCAGGCGCTGGGGATGCCGGAGATGGTGGACGTTCTGGTGGCGGCCGTGAAATCGCAGGGGCTGCTGGAGGCGGGGCCGCTATCGGTGCAGGCCGCGGCGAAGGTGCAATTCCAATTACGGCTGGAGCTGGCCCGATTCGGCATTGTGCCGCCGGACCAGGTGCGCTTCGAGCGCAAAGCTTTTGGCCATCCGAGCGAAGAGGTGTTCGCCAATCTGCTGGACTTCTACCGTATCGCCTGGGACTACGAACCCCGCAGCTTTCCGTTGCAGTGGGACAAGGCCGGCAAAGTTTCCGAAGCCTTTACGCCGGACTTCTACTTGCCGGAATTCGACCTGTACGTGGAATTGACCACCATGAAGCAGGCCAACGTCACCAAGAAGAACCGGAAGATCCGGCTGTTGCGAGCCATCTATCCGCATGTGAACATCCAGGTTTTCTATCAGAAGGACGTGCAGGATCTGGTGATGAAGTACCGGCCGCCGGAGCGGCTTGCTCGATGAGTGGTCCGGCGATCGAGCGCGTGCTGTTCACCGAGCAGGAAATCAACCGGAGAATCCAGCAGGTGGCCGCGGAGATTTCAGCGCACTACGGGGGCCGGGAACTGAAGCTGGTGGGAGTGCTGAAGGGCTCGGTTTTTTTTCTGACGGCGCTGGCACGCGAGCTGACGGTCGAGGTGACGGTGGATTTTCTGGGAATCTCGAGCTTTGCGCAATCTCAGGGCGCGCCCGGCATGGTGCGGATCTCCAAGGACCTGGACGAGAGCATCGAAGGCGAGCACGTCCTGCTGGTGGAAGATATCATCGACACCGGTTTCACAACCAGGTATCTTCTGCAACATCTGTCGGCGCGCGCTCCCGCGTCGCTTGCGGTGTGCACGTTGCTGGACCGGACGCCACGGCGGATTGTTCAGATTCCCCTGGATTACCGGTGTTTCGAGATTCCGGACCGGTTCGTGGTGGGTTTTGGACTGGATTATCGACAACTGTACAGGAATCTGAAGTATGTGGCGGTGTTGAATCCAGAGGGCGCTGGTGGCTAGCGGCTGGTGGTTGGTGGCTGGTTTCCGAAGACTCGACGGCCTGCGAGGAAGGTTTCGAGGATCTCGATTTGCCCGGTTGTTTCATGCAAGCGGAAGCGGACCAGGTCGGCTCGATCGCCGGGATTGAGTCCGCGCTGGCGCGACGCGATGCGGCCGACGCGGGCTGGATTCCTGGTGGCCAGGGTAATGGCTTCGCGCAGAGTGAGGCCGGCTGTTCGCATTACGTTTGCGATGGCTTGATCCATCCTGAGGGCGGAGCCGGCCAGGCGCGAGCCACCTGTCAGGCGCACGCTGCCATCGCCGTGCAATTCGACTTCGACTTCGCCCAGGCGGTAGGGGCCGGGAGGGCAACCGGCGGGCATAACGGCGTCGGTTACGAGTAACGACCGCTCCAGGCCTTTGGCTCGCAACGCCACCTTCAAGAAGGACGGCGCCAGGTGAAATCCGTCCACGATGAAGCTGGCGGCGAGGCGATCCTCGGCGAGTTGCTCCCAGATGTAGTTGGGATGTTTGGGAAGCATCGCATCGGCGCCATTGCCTAGGTGCGTCGAAAGCGTCGCGCCGGCGGCCACCGCGTCGGCGATCTGAGAAGCGGAAGCTCGCGTGTGGCCGATGCTTGCCACCACGCCCTTTTCGACGATCTTTTCGATGAACCTGGGAGCTTCCGGCCACTCGGGCGATAGCGTCACCAGGCGAATGTTGCCGTTAGCGGCCTCCTGGAAGCGCTTGAACTCGCTGAGGTCGGGTTCCCGGACCCATTGTGCCGGATGCGCGCCGCGCGGCCCGTCGTGCGGGGAAATGTAGGGGCCTTCGAGATGGAACGCTTCCATTGCCGGACCTTCGTCGATTGAATCCTTTGCTCTCGCTAGATTGCGCAGCGCGGCTGTCATGTTTTCGGGCGATCCGGTGATCACTGTGGGAAACATTCGTGTAACGCCCGACGCGAACATGGCACGAATGGACTGCGCGATCTGGTCCTGGGTGGAGGCGGGCGAATTGTAGTCGACACCGGCGAAGCCGTTTACCTGCAGATCGATCCAGCCGGGCGCGATAAACACGCCATCGTTTAGAGGGCGAATCAGGTGATCGACCACGGTGATGGTTGTATCGAAAGACACCTGGACCGCGGCGTTGCTCGAAACATCCGTGCCATTCAGATCCATCGCTCTGACATTTCTTTCGTACGCCGATTTATACACAAGTTTCCCACAGGCGCGTGAGCGTTAAGTGCAAGATTTATCGAGTGGAAAAAAGCTGTTGAAAACACCGAAAATGCCTCGAAATAAAGCTGGCGCGACCGGCAAATGCCTGCTAAAACAGAATGCATGATCCCTCGCGAGTGCGGTTGTGGCGGTTAATCTCGGGGGAGGTGGCCGTCGGAATCGCACTTGCGGATCGTTCCTCCGCTAAGTCCAAGGCTTCTCCAAAGAAGCTTCACAGCCCGTGGCTTCAAACAGTCACGGGCTCGTTTTTTGTGACGCGGGTCAACCAGCCAAAGCGGTCGGGGGCGTCGCCGTTGACGATGCCAAAGAAAGCCTTTTGGAGCTTCTCGGCCACCGGACCGCGCGAGCCTTTGCCCACCGTGATGCGATCCACCGACCGGATGGGCGTAATTTCGGCGGCTGTTCCGGAGAAGAAAACTTCGTCGGCGATATAGAGCATTTCGCGCGGGATCAGGGTTTCAGTTACGGGGATGCCCAGCGCTTCGGCCAGCTGCATCACCGAATCGCGCGTGATGCCGGGCAGCACGGAAGCTCCCAGCGGCGGCGTGAGGATTTTGCCATCGCGGACCACGAAGATATTTTCGCCGGAGCCTTCGCTGACGTAGCCCGAGGTGTCGAGCGCGATGCCTTCGGCGTAGCCGTTCAAATGCGCCTCCATGCGGATGAGCTGCGAATTCATGTAATTCGCGCCGGCTTTGGCGAGCGCGGGGAGGGTATTGGGCGCGATGCGGGTCCAACTGGATACGCACACGTCGACGCCTTCGGCGAGCGCTTCTTCGCCCAGATACTTGCCCCATTCCCAGCAGGCGATGTAGGTTTCCACCGGATTGGCGAAGGGCAGCACTCCGACGTCGCCGTAGCCGCGCAGCACCAGGGGCCGGAAATAGCAGGACTCCAGCTTGTTTACGCGCACCAGTTCGCTCATGGCGGCTGCCAGCTCGTCGACGGTGTGCTTCACTTCGATACGATAGATTTTGGCGGAATCGAGCAAACGGCGGATGTGTTCGCGCACCCGGAAAATGGCCGGCCCGGAGGGCGTGGCGTAACAGCGAATGCCTTCGAACACGGAGCTGCCGTAGCTGGTGACGTGGGCGAGGACGTGGATTTTGGCATCGTTCCAATCGATGAGACGGCCGTTATGCCAAATCTTGTCCGTGGGCTTTAACATGCTTCATTATAGCGATTGGCGCGGTTCGGTCGCATTGGATCGGGAACGGGATTGGGGATTAGGGGTTGGGGGTTGACCGCCGGGCGCCATGAGCTTCAACATGCCTCACTACAGATTCAGAAGGTTTGTCACATTGCTCGGTCTGCTTTGCGTGGCTGTCGCTGGCGCGGCGCCGGGATTCGCGCAGTTGAAGCAACTGGCGCCGGGACTTAACCTGTTCTCGGTTGAGCAGGATGTCCAACTCGGACAGGAAGCGGCGGCGCAAGTGCGGAAACAAATGATGGTGGTTCACAACCGCGAGGTGGACGCGTATCTGAATGTGTTGCTGCGCAAACTGGAGAAGTCGCCTTATGCACGCACACTCAACCGGGATGGTTCGCGCGGGGAGCTGTTTCCGTTCGCCATTCACGCGGTTTTCGACAAGAAGATCAATGCGTTCTCGCTGCCAGGGGGGCCGCTGTTTATTAATACCGGAGCGATTCAGGCGGCCGACAATGAGGCGCAGCTGGTGGGCGTGATGGCGCACGAAATGTCGCACGTGGTTTTGCGGCATATGACCAACGAAGCGTCCAAGCGCGAATTGGTGGCATTGCCGGCGGTGCTGGCGGGCGCGGTGGCGGGTCACAGTTTGCTGGGACAACTGGCTCAAATTGGCATCGGGTTCACGGCCACTTCGGCGCTGTTAAAGTTCTCGCGAACCGCCGAGGCCGAGGCGGATTACAACGGCGCGGAGATGATGGCGGACGCCGGGTACAATCCGATCGAGATGGCGCGGTTCTTTGAAAAGCTGGAGGAGAAAACGGGGCGGGCGGGAGCGATTGAACAATTTTTGTCGGATCATCCGAATCCCGGAAACAGGATTGCGGCCATCAGCGATGAGGTTCGCGACATGCCTCAGCGGGATTACGTGGACGATGAGACGGGGCAGTTCGTGCATGTGCGGGAGGTGGTTCGACGGCTGCCTGTTCCGGCGGGCGGGGAGGGTGAGAGTACCGGCGGGGCGCCCAGCACTTTGCCGAGCAAGGAACGGGTGACATTTGACGGGCGTGGGTTTTCACTGCAGTATCCGGAGAATTGGCAGGTGCATGGGGGTGATCGGCCGGATGCGGTGACTATCGGGCCGCGCGGTGGGGTACTTTCCGAGGCGGTAGGATATGGATTGGAGGCGAATTATTTTGCGGGCGATTCGAATGCATTGATCCGCGGCCTGCGGCAAGCGAATCCCGAGATGCGGATGGCGCGGGAGGCCAGGAGCATCCAGGTGGATGGGCAGCCGGCGCTGCTGAACACGCTCGATTCGCGGTCGCCTTACGGAGGCGACGAAGTGGATGTGCTGGTGACTGTGGCGCGGCCAATGGGACTGTTCTATATGGTGTTCATCGCGCCGAAGGGGGAGTTTGAAAAGGCGCAGCCGGTGTTTGAGGATGTGCTGAGGTCGGTGAGGTTTCGCTAGCGCGGCAATTCGGAGAAGAGTTCTTCCAATCGGACGGCGAGCTGGCCGGCGGTGAGAGTGCCCCCTTCGGAAATTCGCTCCGGTTCGCTTCCAGCGTGGTATTGCCAGCCGGTTCGTTTTTCGGGATCAATGACCCAGCAGAAGGGGACTCCCCAGGCGTGATACTGCTCGCATTTGGCGAGCATGGCTCCGACGCGATCTTCGGGCGAAAGGATCTCTACGCACAGGAGGACCGGGTCGGTGGGGCCGGGGCTTTGGGTTTCCGGCGCGGCGATTACGTCGGGAATCAAGTATTTGGTGGGGCTCAAGCGTACGTGGACTTCGGCTAGGGCTTCCACGCCTTGTCGGTCAAGAAGAACCTGCAACAAAAATTGAATGCGCGCGTGAAGCGTGGTCGGCAATGCTTTGGGATACAAAAGGCCGTCGATGTACTCGCAGTAGGGTTTCTCAGTGCGACGAAGGTAGTCCTCGACAAAGACGATGGGGGCGCTCATGAGTCCTATTGTGCCGCCAACCCTGACCCGTGCGAAGATAGTACTGAAGTGGGAGTGAAAGTCCAGGTCCCTAAGAAGTCCTCCGCGGCGCGATTTGCGCTGCATCCGATTGGCAAGATTCTACTCGTTTTACTGGTGCTGGCGTTTACGACTGGCTTGGCGGTGTTCACGTACTATTACGTGAAGTACTCGAAGCTGATTGAAGCGAAGCTGGCGGCCGGGCCGTTTGCGAACACTTCGATGCTGTTTGCGGCGCCGCGCACGGTGGACGTGGGGGACATTGCGGATCCGCTGGAGATTGCGACCGATTTGCGGCGCAGCAGTTATACCGAATCGCCGAGCAACCGGATGGGCTACTTCACGCTGAAGCCGGATGAGATCGACGTATACCCGGGTCCTGATTCGTACTTCAAGCGGGATGAGGGCGTGATCAAGTTTGCCGGCGGCAAGGTGTCGCAAATTATTTCGCTGGCCGATAACACGGACCGGACCGAATATACGCTGGAGCCGGAGCTGATCTCGAACCTTTTCGATAAGAATCGGGAGAAGCGGCGGCTGGTGAAGTACGAGGACATTCCGCCGGTGCTGGTGCATGCGGTGGTTTCAGCCGAAGATAAGCGGTTTTTCCAGCACTCCGGATTTGATCCGATCCGCATTATCAAGGCTGCGTATATCGATGTGCGGGAGCATCGCTATGCGCAAGGCGCGTCCACGCTGAGCCAGCAACTGGCGCGCAGCTTCTGGCTGGACAGTGACAAGACCTGGCGGCGCAAGATTCCCGAGGTGCTGATCACCATGCACCTGGAGCAGAAGCTCAAGAAAGAGCAGATTTTCGAATATTACGCCAACCAGGTGCCGCTGGGGCATCGCGGGAGTTTCGGCATCCGGGGATTCGGCGAGGCGGCGCAGGTGTATTTCGGCAAGGACGTCAGCAAATTGACGCTGCCTGAGGCGGCTACGCTGGCGGGGCTGATTCAACAGCCGAGTTTTACGAATCCGTTCCGCTGGCCGGAGCGGTCGCGTCAACGCCGCAACGTGGTGTTGAAGCTGATGCGGGAGAACAATTACATCAGTGACGCCGAGTATCAAAGCGCGATTGCATCGCCGATGGAACTGGCCAGGCAAGGGATGGAATCGACCGAGGCGCCGTATTTTGTGGATCTGGTGAACGACACGCTGCTCGAGAAATTTCCGGACTACAATTTCCAATCCAACACTTATCGTGTGTACACCACGCTTGATCCGAATTTGCAGCACGATGCCGCGGAGGCGGTACGGATTGGAATGGAAGAGGCGGATAAGAGGATAAAAGGCCGGAAGAAGAAGGATCCCAACTATCCCGATCCGCAATGCGCTTTGATTGCGCTGGACCCGCAGACGGGCGAGGTGCGCGCGCTGATTGGCGGCAGGAATTACGGCACCAGCCAACTGAATCGGATACTGGCGAAGCGGCAGCCGGGCTCGTCATTCAAGCCGTTTGTTTACGCGACGGCGCTGAACACCGGGCTTGCGACCAGCGGGCAAGTGTTCACGCCGGCCACCATGATCGACGATGAACCGACCACGTTTTACTTCGACGGGAAGCCTTACGAGCCGAGCAATTTTGAGCACAAATTCTTCGGCAACGTGGGATTGCAGGACGCGATTGCGCACTCCTTGAACGTGGCTACGGTGAAAGTGGCCGAACAGGTGGGGTATGACCAAGTGGTGGACCTGGCGCGGCGCGCGGGGCTGAACGTGCAGATTCATCCGACGCCGGCGGTGGCGCTGGGCGCCTACGAGGTAACGCCGCTCGAGATTGCGGGCGCCTATACGATTTTCGCCAACCACGGCGTTTTATCGAAGCCGTACTTTGTCTCCGACATCGCGACCGACCACGGGGCGATCATGTTCGACAACAAGCCCGAGCACCGCGACGTGCTGGATCCACGGGTGGCTTTTCTGATGGATCAATTGCTCGAGGAAGTGGTCCGCAGTGGAACGGGCGCGAGCGTGTGGTCGCGGGGCATCAATTTTCCGATTGCGGGGAAGACCGGGACGTCGCATGACGGCTGGTTTGCCGGATTCACATCGAAACTGATTTGCGTGGTGTGGGTGGGGTTCGACGATAATCGCGAGCTGGACCTGGAGGGGGCGCATTCGGCGCTGCCGGTTTGGGCGGAGTTTATGCGGCGCGCCCACGAGCATCGCGAATATCGGAATGTGAGCGAGTTCGAAGCGCCGGCCGGAGTGGTGGGAGTGCAGATTGATCCGGAGTCCGGGCAGCTGGCGACTGCGGCCTGTCCCAAGGTTCGAACCGAATATTTCATCGATGGAACGCAGCCGGTGGAGCTGTGCCAATTGCATGGCGGCGGAGGAACGCGCGTGGCGGGGTGGGAAACGGGACAGCCGGCCCGTGGCACGGACCAGGGCGCAGCGGCCAGCGCTTCCGGAGGGCCGCCGCAACAGCGTGCCGCGCAGGCCGATCCGGCGCAGCCCGATTCCTCATCCCAGCAGCAAGCGCCTCCCAAGCATAAGGGTTTTTTGGACCGCCTTCGGGGTATATTCAAGTAATTCGTTTGTCCCAAAAGTGATAATGTAGGAGCTACAGCTCCTGAAACGGGATGGTCAGAGCCTTCCGAAAAAGCATGATCCGGGGAGGTTGATATGATTTCCAGGTTTTGGCTATTGGCAATAGCCGGGTTGGCGGCCCAAGCGATTACTTCGGCCGCAGCCGGACAAGTTGCCCAATCCACGCCGCCGCCTAGCGGTTTCCTCAACACGTCGGACACCGGATTAACGCCGCCCGCGCCGAAAAAGCCGTCCACTGTGCTGACGCCCGAAATGCGCGGCGACATTTTCATGGCGGAGAAGAGGTTCCGGGAAGCGGCGGAGATGTATCGGGCAAACTCGAAGGGTTCCGCCGTGATGCTGAACAAAACCGGCATCGCGTATCATCAGATGCTGGAACTGAACGTCGCGGAAAAGTATTATCGGCTGGCCCTGCGGGTTGATCCAAAGTATGCCGAAGCCGTGAACAATCTGGGAACCATCTATTACGTCAGGAAAAGCTATCGTCGCGCCATCAATCAATATAAGAAGGCGCTGCGTCTGAACCCGGAATCGGCCTCGGTGTGGAGCAATCTGGGCACGGGATATTTTGCGCGCAAGGATTACGAACACGCAGCGGAAGCCTTTCAGACGGCGCTGAGGCTGAATCCGGAAGTATTCGAGACCCGCAGCACACAAGGCGTTCTGTTAGAGGAGCGCAGCGTGGAGGAAAGGGCGAAGTTCCATTACTACCTGGCGCAGACGTATGCCAAGGCGGGGATGAACGATCGCGCGGTGCAATATATCCGGAAGGCACTCGAAGAGGGATTCAAGGAGAGGAAGAAGATCGAAACGGATCCAGCCTTTGCCTCGATGAGAGAGCTGCCGGAGTTTAAGGAACTAATGGCGAGCGAGCCGCGTGTTTTGTAAGCGAACGCAGTCCCTGGTTTTCACCACAATCTTGTCGATCCTGATGGTCAGCGCGGATGGGTGCGCCCGCAGACCGGCTGAGGGTGTGGAGCGGCTCGGCGTGATGCCGATAGAGAATCTCACCTCCGATGCCCAGTTGAATTGGGGGAGCCGCGCCGCGGCGGCGGTGGTGGTTTACGATCTAGCCGGGGCGAAGAATATTTTTGCGAGACAGGTGGATTCGCTCTCGGCGGCGCAATCCATACAAGCATCGCGCCTGGTGGAAGGATACTTCTTCGAACAAAACGGCCGCATCGGCATTCGCGCCACGCTGGAAGATCTGGGAAAGAACCGAGCGGTGGAAACCTTCTCGATCGATGGGTCTGCTTCCGCCGGGTTTCTTCCGCTGGCCAACGAACTTGCGCGCAGGCTGAGTTCCGATGTCCGGGTTTTCGGCACGCGCGATGAAAAGGCGTTTCGATTTTATGGCGAGGCGCTGGCGGCGCGAGATTCTCAAGCGGTGTTGCAGGCGCTTGAAGAAGCGACGCAGGCCGACCCTGGTTTCTCGGCCGGTTATGTGGATGAAGCGAAACTGCTGGAGGAAACGGGGGACAGGGCGAAGGCGCGACAGGTGGTCCAGGCGGGAGAACGAACGCGCCTGGATCGGATTGAGCGGGCCAATTTGGAATATGTAGCTGCGACGGCAAACGGAGACGCAACCGGCCGGATGAAAGCATTGAACTCGCTGACGGAGGCGACCCCGGCGAACGCGGGTATCTTCACCGAGCTGGGTGAGATGCGATACGCGCGGCGCGAATTCCAGCGAGCGGCGATGGAATATCGGGCGGCGGCGCACTTGGATCCCGATGAGCCGCTGACCTGGAACAAGCTGGGCTATGCGTTGGCGGAAGCGAAAGATTTGAGCGGCGCGCGGGAAGCGCTGGCGCAATATCAAAAGCTCGCACCAGGTGATGTGAATGCGCTGGACTCGCAAGGGGAGGTGAGTTTTTTCCTGGGGGATTTCAAGTCCGCCGGGGAATATTTTGAGCGGGCGGCGGCGAAGAATCCCGCCGAATCAATCAAGGCGGCTGAGGCGCGATTGATGATGGGCGATCTCGAAGGCGCGGATGCGTTGTTTCTGAAGCGCTGGGGGCCAACCGCGAGCAGGCAGAGAGCCGCGGCCTATCAGATGGCGCAATGGGAGTTTCTGACCGGGCGGCGGAAAGCGGGTATGGATCGGATGGCGAAGCTGGCGCCGGAGTTGGAGGGGGATGTACAGGCGCTGGCGTTCAGTCAACTGGCGGTTTGGAAACTGGAGATGGGCGACGGAAAAGCTGGGGCGGAGCTGGCGAACGAGGCTGCGGCGCGTGCACAAAGCCCGCAGGCGCGAGGGATCAGCGCGTTGTGCCGGTACATTGCGTCGGGAAGCGCGGTTAGTTCGGGTTCCAAAATGGCGGATGCTTACGGGATGGTATTTGCGCACAAATATCGAGAGGCATTGCCGTTGTTGCAGGCTATTTATAGCGAGACGAATCCATCCGCGGATGGGCAGATACGGACGCTGCTGGCATGGGCGTATGTGGAAACTGGTGCAGTCGAGAAGGCGGCGCCGTTGCTCGAAAGTTATCCTCTTCCGTTGTCGTCGGGCGAGCCGATGTTTGCTTCGCTGATTTTTCCGCGATACTTGTTGCTGCGCGGCACCGTTCTCAAGGATAGCAAGAGCTTGGATCTCTACTCGAAATACGGTAGCGCTACGAAGTGACGGGTTTATGTTCCCACGGTTTGGGAGCGTCGCCCTGATCGCGGTGCTCGACGCGGTCGTAGAGATGAAGATCGGAAGTGGTGCCGAGACTTTGGTTGTAGAGGCTGGGGAGGCCGAGCCCCTCTTTTAGATCCTCTTCGAAGGCGTGGAGCGCTTTGAGATGCGTGGCGAGAGCGGGCGCAGTCCGGCCGCCGGGACTTTTCCAGAACATCTGAAAACCGCGATTCACTAAAAGGCCGATCTCATCGCCGAGCACCAAGCCGGCTTTGTTGACGCGCGGATGTTGGCCGGGACGGTCCTCAATGATGGCGCCGATACCATCGCGAATGATCTGCGCCTTAGCGGGTCCGGCGGGGCTGGTGCTGAAGCCTAGTTTGCGGAGGCCGTCGAGGCGTTCGGTGAAAGTCAGTTCGTGAAGTTTTTCCCGGCGAAAGAACATGTACTCACTATCATGCCATGCAGACAGGATTGCGTGCGCCACAGGTCAGTGTTGTAAGTGCTTTCCAAAGAAGTCGGCAGCGGCGTGATAGGCTTGCAGCCAACGTTTTTCGGTGAGGAAACCGTGAATCTCGTCGGGGAAGATGAGCTCCTGGAATGCGACGCCTTGTTTGCGAAGGGCTTCAACGAGCGCGACGGTTTGGTGGAAAGGCACGTTACGATCGTCATCGCCGTGGATCAGCAGGACGGGAGATCGCCAGGTGCCGACAGAGGCGAGCGGGGAGGATTCGAAGGCGAGGCGCGCGGTGGCGGCGTCCAAGGTGAGGGCGTCGGAGGTGAGCTCGGCGGACCAATCATGGACGCCGTGAAAATCGACCCCGGCAGCGAATAGATTGGAAGCGCGAGCGAGGCCCAGGGCAGTTAGATATCCGCCATAGGAGCCACCCCAGAGGCCGATACGTTTGGGATCGACGTCGGGGCGGCTGCGCAGGTAGAGGCCAGCGCCGAGGACATCGTTGAACTCGCTGGCGCCGGTGGCGCCATAGTTGAGGGCTTCGCGAAAATCGAGACCGTAGCCGATGCCGCTGCGATAGTTCACCGAGAGCACGATATAGCCGAGGCTGGCGAGATACTGATTCATCGCGTAGGCGTTGTTGTAGTAATCCATGTAGTGCCAGCCGAGGAGCATCTGCCGGCGGGAGCCGCCGTGAAAGAAGACGAGCGCGGCATGCTGCTGGTTGGGATTGGAATCGGGAGGCATAAAGAGCTGTCCGTGCAAGCGCAGGCCGTCGGCGGCGGAAAGGATCACGGGCTGGGGAGTGACGAGCGCGGAGGCGGGGAAATCGGCGGGGATGGAATTGGGAGCGAGGTCGCGGGGATCGGAGGGGCCGATCTTAATGGAAGCTCGCGCGGGATTTTTGGGATCGGAGCGAAGCAGGGCGATTGCGGCGCCGTCGGCGGTTTCGACGGGCGACCATTCTAAGCCTGTGCCCGGAGTGAGTTCGGTAAGATTTTCGCCTAGGACGGAGACGCGCCAGAGATGGCGACGATCCGTATCGTTTTCGTTCGAGGAGAAAATGACCATGCGGCGGTCGGCGGAGAGCGATGCATTCTCAATTTCAAATTCGCCGGGAGTGTTGAGGGGTTTGGGAACGTCGCCGTGCGTGGAGATTGAATAAAGATGAAGCCAACCGGTGCGCTCCCAGGGGAAGACGATGTGGTCGCCCGCGGCCCAGAATAATTGTGAATCGGAAACCAAGGGGCGAAAGACGCTGCCTGGGCCGTCGGCGGCGTGCCAGAGTTCGCGCCCGTTTCCTGATTGCGGGTCGGCAATACGGATGGACCATGGAGGGGAAGAGGCGCGGTGAGCGCCGAACGCGAGCGTAGCGGCCGGGATGCGGATGAAGGCGATTTGCTTGCTGTCGGGCGACCAGACGGGTTCGGAATCGCGATCGACGCTGGGATCCAGATAGGTGATGGATGGCGTGGCGAGGTTGTAGACGGCGATGAAGGAGTGATCGCCGCGCGTGGAGACGAAGGCGAGTTTGGAGCCATCCGGCGACCAGCGCAGTTGATCCGCCTGGCCCTTGGCGTGGATGAGCTGGGAGGGCCTGGCGTTTTCATCGAGGCCGACTGACCAGATTTCACCCTTGCGAAGGAAAACCAGATGGTCGCCAGTGGGAGATACGGCGGGATCGCTGCCTTCGGTGATTTTGCGCGGGGCGCTGCCGATGAGCGGGGCGATCCAAATAGCTTGCTCGACGCCTTGCGGAAGGCTGGCGGGGTTCGGATTTTCGCGATGGGTTTCGAAGTCTCCGCCCCGCACGAAGACGACGGAGCGACCGTCGGGCGTCCAGGTGATTTGGTCGATCTCCTGGCCATCGTCATCGCGATAATTCGTGAGCCGGCGCCCGGAGTAAGTGGGGGCGTCGGCGATCCAAACGTTGCGAGCGCCACGTTCATTGAGCACCCATGCGACTGCGCCGCCTTTGGGGGCAGCGGTGAGATCGGACGGGAATGGAGCGCTCATCACTTGTTCGAGCGAGAAACGTGCGGGAGAGGAGGCGAAGGCAAATGACCAAGCAAAAAACAGGGCGAGGGAACAGCGAACCTGCATATTTAATTGTTATACACTGAGTCCCAGATTTGGAGGCCGGTTTTCTATGTTGAGTTACTCGCGGGGCCCCGATGCTCCGCTTATCGACGCTAGCATCCGGGATGTTTTCGAGAAAACAGCTGCCCGATTTCCGGACCGAGAAGCTCTGGTGGTGCGGCATCAAGGGGTAAGGCTGACATATTCGGAGTTGGCTGCGGCGGTGGAGCGGACGGCGCGGGGACTGGCCGGTCTGGGAGTGGGCGAGCAGGATCGCATCGGAGTGTGGTCGACCAACTGCGCCGAATGGGTGCAGATGCATCTGGCATGCGCGCGGATTGGGGCGGTGTTGGTGAACGTGAATCCGGCATACCGCTCGTATGACTTAGGCGTTGTACTCGGTAAGTCGCGGATGAAGGCGCTTTTTCTTTGGGAGAAAGACAAGCGGTCCGATTATCGGGCGATCCTCAACGAAGCGATGGCTGGGCAAACGGCGGCATTGGAGCACATCGTTTACTTTGGAACGGAGGGTTGGGAAAGGATGCTGGGGGCGGGGCGAGAAGTCCCGGCACGGCGGATATTAGCGAATGCGGTAGCGAATATCCAATACACGTCGGGAACCACAGGATCGCCGAGGGGCGTGCTGCTGACGCATCGAAATGTTTTAAACAATGCGGGCATTCTTGCCGCGGGGATGAGTATCAGCGAGAAGGACCGGATTGCGGTTCCGGTGCCTTTGTATCACTGCTTCGGGTGTGTAATCGGCACGTTGGTTGCGATGGTGAGCGGAGCGACGATGATTCTTCCTTCGGCGACTTTCGACGCACTCGCGACGCTGGAGGCCATTCATGAGGAACGCGCGACGGCGATTTACGGAGTGCCCACGATGTTTATCGCGGAGCTGGAACATCCGGCTTTCCGTACGTTCGACTTTAGCTCTCTGCGCACGGGGATGATGGCGGGGGCGCCGTGTCCGGTGGAGATCATGAAGCGCGTGGTGAGAGACATGCACTGCGTGGGAGTGACCGTTGGGTATGGGCAGACGGAAAGTTCGCCGGTGATCACGATGTCGTCAGTGGACGATGGCCTGGAGCGGCGAGTGTCGACGGTGGGGCAGGCGTGCGCGAACACGGAGGTGAAGATTATTTCGGCGGCTGGCGAGACCGTGCCAGTGGGTGAGCAAGGAGAGTTGTGCACGCGCGGCTATTTAGTGATGAAGGGCTACGATCAGGAGCCTGAAGCGACTTGCCGCGCCATCGATGAAGACGGCTGGCTGCACACCGGGGACCTGGCGACGATGGATCGTGACGAATGTTTTCGCATCACGGGGCGGGCGAAAGACATGATCATCCGGGCGGGCGAAAATGTGTATCCGCGGGAGATCGAAGAGTTCCTGCACACGCATCCGAAAGTAGCGGAGGTTCAGGTGGTGGGGCTTCCGGATGCGAGACTCGGCGAGGCGGTTGCAGCGTGGATCCGGCTGAAGGAGCGAGCGGAGGAGGAGGAGATCCGGGAGTTTTGCCGCGGACGGATCGCGCACTTCAAGGTGCCGCAATATATTCGCTTCGTGGATGCATTTCCAATGACTGTGACGGGCAAGATTCAGAAGTTTCGGATGCGCGAGATCGAGATTGAGGAGCGTGGACTGGAAGACGCGGCGCGTATTCAGACGGCTTAAATCGTGAACGGTTAACGGAGCACTTCCTGCCGTGTTTTGGGGGTGACGGAAAAGACGTAATAATGTCCACTGCATTTTCAGGCCCTTAGGAGACGGTATTCGCGCAGACAGAAATACGATTGATAGATTTGGTGCAGGAGAGAGTTGCCTGCGGGCGCTTCCAGAAATGGGGCGCCCTTTTTTTGGAATTCAGATGACAGCACGCGTAACAAACGGGAAAGAGGCGGTGCAACCCGAGCCGCGCGGACGGCTTAAAGGAAGTCGCAGGCAACGAATCAGCAAACTGCTCAGGGATATTGAAAAGCGGCTCGATCTCAAGAACAGCAAGGTGACGCTGGCGGATTTCATTCGGCTGACGCAGTTTGAAAGAGAGCTGGAGGAGGAGGAGCAGCCGAGGGAGATCATCGTTACGTGGAAAGATCCAGCGGAGACAAGCTGCGGATTGAAATAGATTATGTGCCACTCCCTTCGCAAAGTAAGTTCCACGCTTCGACAGCGCGGTTCAAAGGGTTTTCCGGACCGATTGGTTCGGGAAAAAGCCAGGCGCTGTGCCAGGAGGCGATCCGGCTCAGTTACTTGAATCCAGGCAGGCAGGGACTGATTGGCGCACCGACGTACACCACCAGCACTTTCCAAACACAATACGGCCGGGCCATGGATGTGATTTCGAGCAACACCGTGGATCCCACGACAATTCCCCAGGAGGCTGCCTTCTTGCCAGGCTTGATCGGCAGCTTCACGGCGCAGATTCGTGCTTTCGTTCACAACACCTATCCGAATTGCCGCTTCGAAGTGCTTTATCCACCGGACGTGAACGATTACCCGCTTACCCAGGTCATCAACTATCCGACCAGCGACTGGACCCCCGCCAATTTAGATTGCCTGAAAACGGAGAGCTTCACTTATACCTACGACCGTGACCTAGACATGGCTGCTATATCCATGAACTCTGTAAACAGCCTCGGTTTTACGCCTTCCCAGCGGAGCCACCTGGTGGGTATCAGCGATTCTTCCACCGCGTGGCTTAAGGAAGTGAGGCTGGCCCAATCGGAGGGATTTGAATCGGTTGTTCTGTTCGCATTGGATCAGATGTGTCTGATTGGCTGCGGGTTGCCGTTGTCAACAGGAATGCACCGCAGTGTGCGGCTCGGCTAGCTCAGCGGCCCGTTGCGCGTTCGCGGTACAGTGAAATCGGTCGTGATTTCCGTCCAAAATGTATCCAAGGTCTATCATCTCTATCACCATCCCTTCGATCGTGTACTTGGTGCTTTAGCAGTATCCAGAAAACGCAAAGCCGAGTTCTGGGCGCTGCGAAATATCAATCTGCGCGTGGAGAAGGGCGAAGTCTTCGCGATCCTTGGGCCGAATGGATCGGGGAAAAGTACTTTGCTGCAGGTAATTAGTGGCATCTTGCAACCAACCAGCGGCCGGGTGCTCTGTTCAGGCCGTGTCGCGGCACTGCTCGAATTAGGCGCCGGTTTCAATCCTGAATTCAGCGGACGCGAAAATGTGTATCTCAACGGCGAAATCCTGGGGCTTTCGCGCAAGGAATTGGACGAAGCATTTCCACGCATCGAGGCTTTCGCCGAAATTGGCCAGTTCATCGATCGGCCGGTGAAAGAATACTCCACCGGAATGTACGTTCGCCTCGCGTTTTCCACCGCTATTCACGTGGACCCCGAAGTCTTGATCGTCGATGAGGCGCTGGCCGTCGGTGACGCGATCTTCGCCAGCCGCTGCGTGCAAAAGTTCGAAGAGCTTCGGAAGAGGAACGTCACCGTTCTTTTGGTATCGCACGATCTGGGTTTGATCAAGCGCTTGGCCGATCGCGCCGCCTTCATGCTGGACGGAAAAATTGTCATGCAAGGCGCTCCCAAAGACGCGGTGAATCAATATGTCGGCTTCGTGCTTGATCGCGAGCGGTCCAGCAAGGAACGAAGCGCCGGCCTGTTGGAAGAGTCTGTCACCGCCGGCTCCATAGCGAATAAGACCAGTTTTCGACATGGCGACGGCGCCAGCCGGGTGATGGACGTGCAGATAATCAGCTCCAGCGGCGACATCTGCCGCGCTTTCCGGCCCGGCGAATCCATCGTCCTTCGCATCCGCGCCGCGTTTCAAAAGACCGTCTCAAACCCCGTGATCGGCATTCTCATCCGGAATCGCATCGGCATGGACATTTTTGGAACCAACACCCGCCTGGAACGCGCCGAACTCGGCGATTTTGAAGCTGGCGAGGAAATCGAGGTGGAGTTCGAGATGGATTGCCTGCTCAGCCGCCAGGAATACACAGTGACCGTCGCGGTGCAGTACTGGAATGGCCTCAGTCAGGATTGGCTGGACGATGTGCTCGATTTCCGCGTTGAAGACACCAAGGATGTCGCCGGTGTGTTGAACCTGAACACGCGCGTGCGCCACCATAAGGTTGTGTCCGCCCCCAAGCCGGAAGCGAGCGGCGTTAGCCTATAAGTAGGCCATGAACGTCGAACCAATTCAAGCCGCTCTCCAAGAAGAACATTTAGATGGTTGGTTGTTCTTTGACCACCATCAGAGGGATCCTTTGGCTTACCGGATTCTGAAGTTGAATCCCAAGCATGTCGCTACTCGCCGCTGGTATTACTTCATTCCCGCTCAAGGCGAACCGCAAGGTCTGGTTCACGCCATCGAGCCCGGTGTTCTCGCGGGCCTGCCCGGCGATATCCGCAAGTATTCCAGTTGGACCGCTCAGTTGGAAGGCCTGCAGCGCCTGCTCGCCGGCTGCCACAAAATTGCGATGCAGTATTCGCCGAACTGCGCCATCCCGTATGTATCGTTGGTGGACGGCGGCACCCTCGAGCTGGTTCGATCCGCGGGCGTCCAAATAGCCAGTTCAGCAAACCTGGTTCAGCTCTTCGAAGCCCGTTGGTCCGCCGAG
Organism: Bryobacterales bacterium; assembly: GCA_963735145.1. GTDB lineage: Bacteria > Acidobacteriota > Terriglobia > Bryobacterales > Bryobacteraceae > Palsa-89. The sequence continues at coordinate 1,852,558 of CAVTJS010000005.1, forward strand.
CAGTTGGAGATGCATCTGGAAGCCGGCCGTCGCGTCGACCGCGTCCGGGCCGAAGCCTTCCGAAAAATTGCGGTCGATCTGGCAGTCAACCAGATCATTACCGAGTGGGACGTCAACCGTTTCATCCGGGAAGGGTTCGAAGCCGCCGGCTTGCTCACCGATCACGGGCCCATCGTGGCCGTCAATGCCAACATGTCCAATCCGCATTACGAGCCCGAGGCGCAAGGCAGCCGCGAAATTCGCAAGGGTGACGCGGTGTTAATCGATATGTGGGCCAAGCTCGATCAACCTTCCGCCGTGTTCTATGACATTACCTGGACCGGTTACTGCGGCGCCACGCCGCCGGCCGATCTTCAAAACGTCTTCGAAGTGGTGCGCGACGCCCGCGACTGCGCCATCCGCCGCGTTCAATCCGCCATCGCGCGCAGCGAAGCGATTCACGGCTTCGATGTCGATGACGCCGCCAGAACCTACATTAAGGAGCGGGGATTCGGCGAATATTTCATCCATCGCACCGGCCACTCCATCGGCGAAGAAGTGCACGGCACGGGCGCCAACATGGATAACCTGGAGACCCACGACGAGCGCAGAATCATCCCGGGAACCTGCTTCTCCGTCGAACCCGGAGTCTATCTCCCCGAATTCGGCATCCGCTCTGAAGTGAACGTTTACGTGGGCCTCACAGAGGCGCGAGTTACTGGCGAAGTCCAGCAGAAACTCGTTACTATTCAGTGACGACTGATGGGGTTAATGAAGCGCTTTAACCTGGATTGGTCCCATAGAAGGAAGCCCCGCGTTATCAACACGTTTCCCGGCCTTAGACGACCCGTCAATCGACCCGATAGGAATTTTCGATTGGACCGGATCTCTCCACTCGCATACGCTGAATTATGGCAACCGTTCACATTATGGAGCCCGTGAGTTCGCATGTAGCTTTGCTACATCGCATTAGCAACATCGTGAGCTCAGAGCTGTCGTTAGACGAAATGCTCGGGGAGATCGTTGGACTTACGGTCCAGGTGACTGACTGCGATGCGTGTCTGGTCTACCTATTGGATCGCGATACCGATGAAGTGGTTTTGCGCGCCTCGCAATTGCCTCACGCGGCCGCGCTTGGAAACTTGCGCATGAAGGTCGGCGAAGGCGTTACCGGATGGGTGGCGGAGCACAAGTCTGTTGTCGCGCTCTCGTCCAAAGCGGGTGCGGATGCCCGCTTCAAACGTTTTCACGCCCTGGTGGAGGACACCTACGAAGCCTTTCTTTCGGTTCCGCTGGTGAGCGGAGGCGATGTCATCGGTGTCATCAACGTGCATCATCGGCACACTCACAATCACAACGGAGAAGAGATCTCCCTGCTGACGTTCGTCGGCGAACAGATGGGCGGCGCCATCGCCAAGTCCAGTTTGTCTGAAACCAACGCGCGCCTCATGGAAGAAACTCTCGAGATGAAGCGCCAGCTGGAGACACGCAAGCTGGTGGAGCGCGCCAAAGGCATTTTGCAGCAACGGCACAGCCTCACGGAAGAAGAGGCTTACCTCCGTCTGCGCAATGAAAGCCGGCGCCTTCGACGCCCCATGAAAGAACTGGCGGAAGCGATCATTTTGGCGGAAGACCTGAGCCGCAAGGCCGAGTCTCCCAACTAACACCGGCCTCCGGGATCCTATTCTCAACCCAGATTCGATAAAACTTTGCGCATGCGGGCGTGGCCCAGCACCACGTCCGGATCGCGCTGCAGAGCTTCGAAGTATCGTTTGGCAAATCCGGTGCCGATCTCGTTTGGCGCGAGCAGTTCGATCGCTTGCGCGATCATCCGCTCCGCGTCAATCGCCGGCAGCAGTTCTTCGGCCTCCGATGTATCGTCGATAGCATCCAGCGTCTCGTCGATCAGCACGATAAATTCAGACAGTTCGTGAAGCCACGCGAACCATGGATCGTAAAGCACCAGCTTCAAGAACTCGCCGCTTGAGCCGATACGCGCGATATCGCGCTCATAAGTGGCGCGCTCGGAATCGAGCAGCGTCTTGTGCAGGCCCAGCAGGCCGTTGCGCAGATCCGTTAGCCGTTGTTTTGTGAGATCGGGAGACGAATTGTTGGACGACATGACGCCCTGGTGTTATAGTACATGACACCCAAGCAGCCGCAGCCTGTCACCGTTAAAATAAAAACGTGCTTTCCGAGCCTACACTCCAGCTCGCCACCGGTCATCTCGATCAGGTGCGCCAAGAAATCGGCAAGATCATCGTCGGCCAGCAAGACGTGGTGGATGGCGTCCTGATCTGCCTGTTGGCGGGCGGGCATGTTCTGCTCGAAGGCGTACCCGGCCTGGGCAAGACCACCCTGCTGCGCACGCTCGGCGCGTGCTGCAACTGAAATATTCGCGCATTCAGTTCACGCCCGATCTGATGCCCGCCGACATCGTCGGCAGCATGATCATCGAGACCGACGATCACGGCGCCAAGGCCCTGCGCTTTCAGCCGGGCCCCATTTTCGCCAACCTGGTTCTGGCCGACGAAATCAACCGCGCCACGCCCAAGACCCAGTCCGCGCTGCTCGAAGCCATGCAGGAGCGCACCGTCACCAGCGGCACCACCACGCACGAACTGGAACTGCCGTTTCTGGTGATGGCCACGCAGAATCCCATCGAGATGGAGGGCACCTACCCGCTTCCCGAGGCGCAGCTCGACCGCTTCCTGATGAAGATCCTGGTGACTTATCCCATCGCGCGAGGAGCTGAACCGCATCGTCGAGCGCACCATTCAGCGCGAAGAAACGACGCTCGATGCAGGTGCTGGACCGCGACGCCATTCTGCAGCTGCGCGCCGTCTGCCGCGAGGTGCTGGTCGCGCCGCACGTGCAGGAGTACGCCATCGAACTGGTGATGGCCACGCAGCCCGAGCACGCAAGAGCGCACGCGCTGGCCAACAAATACATCCGCTACGGAAGCTCGCCGCGCGGCGCGCAGGCGCTGGTGGAATGCGGACGCGTGCTGGCGCTGATGCGCGGCCGCTTCCACCTGAGCCGCGGAAGATGTTCGCGAAGTCGCGCCCGCGGTGCTGCGCCATCGCATCATCCTGAATTTCGACGCGCACGCCGACGGCCAAACGCCCGAAACCATCCTGACCGCCATCATCGAAAGCGTCACCGCGCAGTGTCCGCCGCGTAGGAAGCGTATGAACGCCGAGCCCCTGCTCGACAGCGAGTTCCTGGAGAAACTGGAGCGGCTGGCCATCCACTGGCAGAAATCGTTCCCGGGACTGGTGGGCGGCCACAACATCTCGCACTTCGCCGGCGCCGGGCCAGGAGTTTCTGGACCATCGCCAATTTCCATCATGGCGACGATCTGCGCGCCGTCAACTGGCGCGCCTACCTGCGCCTGGAAAAGCTGTTTCTGAAGATGTTCCAGGTGGAGCCGCGCATGCCCGTGCGCATGCTGATCGATTCCAGCAACTCGATGACCACCGGCGCCGTCTCAAGTTCGACTACGCGCGCAAGCTGGCGGCTGCGCTATGCTACGTCGGGCTTGGTGCGGCTGGACACCATTTGCACTCCAGCCCTTCGGTCACGATCTGGGCGATTCCTTTCTGTGCAGCGGCGGCCGCCACCGTTTTATCCCGGCCGTGAAATTCTTGGAGCAGCTCAAACCCTCCGGGCGCACCGATTATTTTCAAATCGCGCGCGAATTCATCTCCACCTATCCGCAGCGCGGCTTGCTGATCATCATTTCGGATTTCCTGGACGACGCCGGCTGCGAACGCCCGCTGCAATATCTGGCCGATTTCGGCCACGAGTTGATCCTGGTGCAGGTCTGGGCCGACGAGGATCGCGAACCCTCCTGGGATGGATTGCTCGATCTGACGGACGCCGAAACCGGCGAGACGCTCGAAATCGGCTTTGACGACGCCGCGCGTGTCAACTATACGCAGGCCTTCGACGCTCACGCCCGCGACATCCAGCGCGTCGGGCTGCGCAATAGCGGGCGATATGTGGGAATCAGCACCGCGACGGCCATCGAAGAGGCGATTTTTGGCCCCCTGGCGCGCGCCGGCGGACTCGAGTAAGTCACGATGTTCTTCCTCACCAACCTTTCGTTGCCCGAGTTTCTGGCGATTCTAGGATCGCTCTCGGGCCTGGTTACGGCTTTGTACCTGCTGGATCGCATGCGGAAGCACCACACGGTTGCGACGCTCCGCTTCTTCGCCGTCGCCGAGAAGCCTCCCGTGCTCAAGCACCGGCGCAAATTGCAGCAGCCGTGGTCGCTGCTGTTGCAGTTAGTAAGTCTCCTGCTTCTTCTGCTGGCCATCGCCCAGCTTCGTCTTGGCTCTCCAGCGCGCTACTCGCGCGATCACGTACTCATCCTCGATACCTCGGCATGGATGGCCGCGCGCGTTGGCCAGTCCCGTCTCATCGCCCGCGCGCGCTTGGCCGCCAACGCTTATGTGAACGCTCTGCCGGCTGCCGATCGCGTCATGGTAGTGCGGGCCGATGTGCTGGCCACGCCCGCGCTGCTGTTTGAATCGGACCGCAAAAAGATTCATCTGGCGATCGATCAGACCCAGCCGAGCGCGGCGTCGCTCAATCTGCAGGAAGCTCTCGATTTTGCCGCGCAAGCGCAGAAGGTGCAGGCCCAGCGCCCCGGTGAAATCGTCTTCGTCGGAGCGGGCCGTATTCCGAGCGAGCAAGCAGCGCGCGTGACTGCGCCCGCGAATTTCCGCCTGATCCCGATCGACGGTCCTACCGAACACGTCGGCTTGCGAAAGGTGAGCGTGCATCGCGCCATGGACGATCCCGATACATGGGAAGTCTTTATCGCCGCGAGGAACTATGGAGCCGTGCCGCGTACCGTTCCAATGACCGTCGCCTTCGGCGGATCGCCGGTGGCCACTCACCGCTTCGACCTCGCGCCCTCTGCCGAAGAAGACATGAGCTTCCGCTTCAAAACGCGCGCCGCCGGATGGTTGGAAGCGCGCCTTAGCTCTCAGGACGCTTTCCGTCAGGACAGCCGCGCCATCCTCGAATTGCCGCCGCGGGGCGTCCTGCCGGTCACTATTTATTCCGCCGAGCCCGATCTTCTGCGGCCCATATTCACTGCGATTCCAGGCATTCAGGCCAGCTTTCTCCCTGTCTCCAGTTACAAACCGGACGCACGCGGCATCGTTCTGCTGGATCGTTTTGCGCCGCCTTCGCCGCCCGCCGCTCAGAGCGTTTGGTTGGAGCCTCCCGCCGACAAATCTCCCATTGCGGTCGGAAGCTCGGGGCAAAAGGTGAAGCTGAATCAGTGGCAGACCGACGATCCACTGGGCGCCGGCCTGCGCGCCCGCGATATTGAGCTTGCGAACGCCGAAATCTTTCGTCCCTCGCCCGGTGACATCGTCATTGCCCGTTCAGACGATCAGCCGTTAATCGTCGCGCGTCCCGGCAATCCGAAAATGGTGGTGCTCGGTTTTAACCCCGTAAAGTCGGGAATGAAGTACCAGCTCACCACGCCCCTGCTATTTGCGAACATCATTCGTTGGATGGCCCCCGACGCATTCCGCTCTTGGGAGCTGACGGCAGGCACCGTAGGCACAGTGGATGTGGAGCTAGAATCAGAAATCGATCCAGCTTCCATTCACGTACAAACCGAAGAGGGACGCCCGCTGCCTTTCACCGTGCAAGGAAAAGCGCTCCGATTCTTCAGCGCCGCTCCAGGCGTGGTGCGAGTGCTCACCGGGGATCGTGAATTGGTCTACTCGCTCACTCTGCCGCAGCCCGGCGACGTGGTCTGGAAACCTTCGAACGTCAAGTTGGGAATCCCCGCCCGGGCGCCAATCGGCCCCACCTCGCGCGATCTTTGGCATTGGCTGGCGCTCGCGGGCGCGGCCGGCTTGCTCGCGGACTGGATTCTCTATGGCCGTATGGATCGCCGGATCCGCGCCGCGGCTGGCGCTACGCCCGGTGCAGCGTGGAGGAAAGCGTCGTGACCTTCGAGCGAGCCTGGGTGCTGATCTTTTTGCTGCTGCCGCTCGGCTGGATGTTCTTCGAGTGGCGGCGAACCCGGCGCATCACCGCGCTCATTCTGAAGACGCTCGCGTTTCTCGCCATCGTGCTGGCTCTGGCCGAACCCACGCTCACCGTCCCCCAAACAAAGATGGCCGTGGCTGTTTTAGTGGATACTTCCTCCAGCGTCTCGCCGCAGGACCTCGCTCGCGCTTCCGAGTTCGCTGCTGCGCTGGACAAGGCGCGAGGGCGCCACTGGGTGCGTGTTCTGCCGTTTGCCCGATCGGTCCGCGATCTGGCGGATAGCGAGCAGCGCGGCCTGCATCTGGAAACTACCGCCGGCGAAGCCGGGCGCGCTACCGATCTTGAATCCAGTATCGAAGAAGCCATCAGTTCGCTTCCCTCGGACCTGGTTCCAAGAATCGTGTTGGTCTCCGATGGCAAGGAGAACGCGGGCAGCATCACGCGCGCCGCTTGGCAGGCGCAGCGCCTCGGCATTCCCATTGATACTGTCGCGCTCGCGGGCCGGCCCCAGCCGGGCTTGCGGCTTGAGTCGGTTACCGTGCCCACCGTCGCGTTCACCGGCGAGCAGTTTCCCGTGGATCTGAGCATTACCTCGCCGGCCGCGGTTCCAGGCTCGGTTGAAATCAGCGCCGAAGGAAAAGTGCTCGGATCGAACGCCGTGAAGCTCGACAAGGGCGACAATCAGGTTCGCGTTCACGCCCGCCTCACTGCGGCCGGGGCCTTAAGCTTGGCCGGCGTAATCGAAGCCAATGGCCTCGGCCAAATCCGCTTCGATCGCGCGGTCACGTTGCGGCGTCCCAAGGTTCTCTACATTTCACAGGATCCCGCAGGCTCGGAAACGCACCTGCTGCAGACTCTGGCCGCCGCTGAATTCGAGGTGGATCGCACAGCCGATCCTGCGCACGGCAAGTTTACAGACTACCAGCTCGTTGTGTTGAACAACCTCGATCTCGAATCCTGGCCAGCCGGACGAAAAGACGAAATGGAAAAGTTCGTCCAGCAAGGCGGCGGCCTTCTGGTGATCGCGGGCGAAAAGCAACGTTTACGTCGAAAACAAGCAGGTGGAAGATGCTCTGGATCGCACTCTGCCCGCCAAGCTTGCTCCGCCCCGATCGCCCGAAGGCACCGCGGTGGTTCTGATCATCGACAAATCTTCGTCCATGGAAGGCAAGAAAATCGAACTGGCGCGCCAGGCCGCCATCGGCGTGGTGGATAATCTCCGTCCCATCGACGAAGTGGGCGTATTGATCTTCGACAACTCTTTCCAGTGGGACGTGCCCATTCGCCACGCGGAAGACAAGGTGCTGATCAAGCGCCTGATTTCTGGAATCATTCCGGATGGCGGCACGCAGATCGCTCCGGCGCTGGCGGAGGCGTATCGCAAAGTGCTGCCCACCCGCGCCACCTTCAAGCACATCGTGCTGCTCACCGACGGCATCTCGGAAGAAGGCGATAGCCTGGATCTTTCGAAGGAAGCGCTGGCGCAGCACGTGACCATTTCCACCGTTGGCCTGGGGCAGGATGTCAACCGCGCCTATCTGGAAAAAGTGGCCGCCACCGCGGGCGGGAAATCCTATTTCTTAAGCGAGCCCGCTGGCCTAGAGCAGATTGTCCTGAAGGACGTGATGGAGCACACCGGCTCCACTGCGGTCGAAAAAACTCTCCGGCCATTCGTCGCGAAGAACACCGAAATCCTGGATGGCGTCGGCATCGATACCGCGCCGCCGCTCAAAGGCTATGTGCGGTTCATCAGCAAGCCTACGGCGGAAACCATCCTCAAGGTGGACGAAGAGGACCCGCTGCTGGTGCGCTGGCAATACGGCCTGGGCCGAGCCGTGGTTTTTACGTCGGACGCGAAAAGCCGCTGGGCCGCCGACTGGGTAACGTGGAAAGGCTTCGATAAACTCTGGACCAACACGTTTCGCGATCTCTTGCCGCACGCCGAAAGCGGCGAAGCCAAGGCCGAGTACGACAGTGCGAGCGGCGATCTGGTGGTGAACTATCATCTGGGCGCCGATGCCGAAGATCCGGCGAAGCTGCCCGAAATCTTCGTTCTGGGCCCGCGCGGATTTCGTCAGCCGGTGCCCATTACCAAGCTCGGCGACAAATCTTATCGAGGGACCATTCATATCGGCGATTTGCAGGGCCTGTTCCGCATCCGTCCTCTTGACGAATCGCGCGCCTTTCCCGAAGTCGGATTTTATCAGCCGGAGCAGGAGTTGCTCGATTACGGCTCGAACGAATTCCTGCTGCGCTCGGTGGCGCAATTCAGCGGCGGACGTTTTAATCCCGACCCAAAGCAGGTATTCGATTCGGGCGGCCGAGCTCAGTCTTCTACTTTGCGGCTTTGGCCGATGCTGCTGGGCTTTGCCATTGCACTCAACTTGGCCGAGTTGCTGATGCGCAAAGTTCGACGACCGTCTCTAAGTGGAATGTTTGGGGGAAAAGATCGACCAGCGTGATTTTCTCGAGATGGTAGCCTTCGGCGATCAGCCCTTTGAGATCGCGCGCTAAAGTGGCCGGATCGCATGAGACGATGGTGAGTCGCGGGGTGCGAATGCGCGCCAGTTCCTTCACCACCAGCTTTCCCAAACCCGCCCGCGGCGGATCGGCCAGGATGAAATCAGGCGTCTCTTCTAAACGCGAAAGATAGTCTTCAACATTGACATTCACACACTCCTGCCCGAAGTTATGCGTTAAGTCGCGAAAGCTGCTGCCGCCCGATTCGACGGCAGTCACCTTGGCGAATCGCTCCGTAAGTTTCTTCGAAAAGAGCCCGACTCCGGCGTAAAGATCGACCGCCCATTCGCCTTTTGCGCTGCCAAGCGCGCATTCGACCAATCGGTCGATCAAGAAGCGATTCACCTGAAAGAACGAATTGCGGCTGACCTGAAATCCGTCGTACTCGATCGGCGTCGTCACGCCGAGCGACGCGAGCGCGGAGAGCGCCGGACGCGGCACGCGGTCCACAACATTCACTTGCACGTCTGCTTCATTGGTGAATAACTCCAAGGCCGTGCTCGCGGGACCATCCATCTTGCCGATCGTCTCATTAAGCTTGGGCGAAGCGATAGGGCAATGATCGATGGCGATGAGATCTCGTGAGCCTTGCGCAAAATATCCGATCTTGCCATCTTCGACGTGAAGCTGAACGCGGTTGCGATACTGCCACGGTTCGCCTGAAACAATTCCGATCTCGCCTGCGTATTCGATCTTGCCCACGCGCTGCAAAACCTCGCGCAGGATCGCGCGCTTCTGTTCTAACTGGAAGGCATAATCTATATGCTGATATTGGCAGCCGCCGCAGTGCTGAAAATACGGGCATCCGGGCGTGACCCGCGAGGCCGAAGGCTGCAGCACTTCGATCAAACGTCCGCGCCACAGATCGTTCTTCGCGCGCTCGACCTCCGCGCGCACCACTTCGCCCGGCAGCACAAACGGCGTGAGCACCACCTTGCCGTCCCAGCGGGACAAGCCCTCGCCGCCGTAAACCAGTTTCTCGATTGTTAGTGTTTCTTGCAAGCGAAAGGGTACCATGGATGTTCAAACATGAAGGCAAGAGTGTTTTCCGGCGTTCAGCCGACTGGGAATCTGCACATTGGAAATTATCTGGGGGCGTTAAAGAATTGGGTTGAGATTCAGAGCAACTACGAGAGCATCTTCGGCATCGTCGATTTGCACGCCATTACGATCTACCAGGAACCGGGTGAGCTGAGGTCGAAAATCCTGGAGACGGCTGCTCTTTTTCTGGCGGCCGGCATCGATCCGAAGCAGTCCACCATCGTGGTGCAGTCGTCGGTGCCCGAGCATGCCGAACTCGCCTGGATGCTGACTTGCGTGACGCCCGTCGGCTGGCTGGAGCGGATGACGCAGTACAAAGCGAAGTCGGCCGCGCAGGAAACCATCGGCGACGGGCTGCTGCAATATCCGGTGTTGATGACCGCCGATATTTTGGTCTACCAGGCTGCCGTTGTTCCCGTGGGTGAAGACCAGGCGCAGCATCTGGAACTGGCGCGCGACATCGCGCAACGATTCAATTCGTTGTATGGCGAGACATTCGTCATGCCGGGCACCAGCCTTCCATTGGCGGGCGCCCGAGTGATGGGACTGGACGATCCAACCAAGAAGATGAGCAAGTCCGCGGCTGGTTCCGGCCACGCCATTGCATTGTTGGACGCTCCCGATGCGGCGCGGAAAAAGATCATGCGCGCAACAACAGATTCTCAGCCTGCCGTGGATTTTGAGAATCTCAGTCCTGGGGTTCTGAATCTGATCGATATCGGCAAAGCATTCATGGGCTGGGGACAGGAGCAGGCGCAGGCGGAGTTCAGCGGATTGCGCTATGGCGATCTGAAAAAGAAAGTAGCCGATATTGTGGTCTCTCATCTGGAGCCGCTTCAAAAGCGCTACGCCGAGATCATGGATGAGCCGGGCTATCTGACCGGCGTGCTCAAGGAAGGCGCGGAGCGCGTTTCGCCGATTGCGAAGTCGACCGTTCAATTGGCCAAGGAAAAAATGGGCCTCTATTAGTGAAAATCGTGCGATGGCACGGCCTCTTCGGCCACGTGCAGCGGCTCAAAATGCGCGGCTCGCACGGTGTAGACATTGTCGATGTTCTGCATCTCGCCCTCGATCACCAGATAAGAATTATTGAGGATGGTTTTGCGCTCGCGATCGAAAACATCGGGCATCACCACCGCGTTTGAGACGCCAGTTTCGTCTTCGATACTCAGGAACAGCAGTCCCTTGGCGGTGCCGGGACGCTGCCGGCAGATGATGCATCCCGCGATGCGAACCACGCGTCCGTTTCGCACGAATTTCAACTGAGCCGCGGGAGTGACGCCGAGCGTGTTCAGTTTCTCGCGATGAAATGCCATGGGGTGTTTGCCGATCGTTAAGTGAGTACCCCGGAAGTCGGAATTTAGCCGCTCGCTAGAGGTCATGGGAACGAGCGGAGAGGGATTGGGGATTGGGGGTTGGGGATTGGCAAACAATGGGCCGGTGGGGCGGATCGCGAGTTCGGAGTCCCAGAGCGCGGCCCGGCGATGCGTGGGATTCGATGTGATGAAATTGAGCGCCCCGATTTCGCTCAGCTTGCGCAGTTCGTCTTTGCGAAGCTCGGGGACTCGATCCACTAGATCCTGGATGCTTGAAAATGGCGCTTCGGCGCGTGCTGCCAGGATGGCTTGGGCTGGCTGCTCGCGTAGTCCTTTCACGTAATTCATGCCCAGGCGAACGCGCCTTTCTCCATTTTCTTCTTCGATGGTACATAGCCAATCCGAACGCGTGACATCGATCGGATTGAAGTGCAGGCCGTGGCGTTGGGCATCCTTTACTAGCGTTGCGGGCGCGTAAAAACCCATGGGCTGATTGTTCAGGATCGCGGCCGTGAAAGCCGCCAGATAGCGGCATTTCAGATACGCGCTGGCATAGGCGATCAAGGCGAAGCTGGCGGCGTGCGATTCGGGAAAACCATACAGCGCGAACGCGGTGATGGATTGGACAATGGCGTCCTGCTGCTTGCCGACGATGCCGTTGCGCGTCATGCCATCGCGCAGGCGGGTCTCGATGTCGCGCATGCGTTTTTCAGAGCGCTTGAATCCCATGGCGCGGCGCAGCTCTTCGGCTTCGCCTCCAGAGAATCCGGCCACGATCATCGCCATGCGGAGCAACTGTTCCTGAAATAGCGGGACGCCGAGCGTTCGACGAAGCACCGGTTCAAGCGATGGATGCAGGCACTCGGCCGGCTCGCGGCCCTGCCTGCGCCGCAGAAATGGATTCAGCATTTGGCCAACGATTGGACCGGGGCGGATGATGGCCACTTGCACCACGATGTCGTAGAAATGTTCGGGCCGCAGGCGCGGCAGGCACGACATCTGCGCGCGGCTTTCCACTTGGAACATTCCGATGGTGTCGGCGTTTTGGAGCGCCTGATAAACCAGGGGATCGTCTTGCGGCAGATGCGCCAGGTCCACTTCTTCGCGATATGCGGTGCGAATCAGCTGGATGGATTCTTCGAGCACGGCCATCATCCCGAGACCTAGCAGATCCACTTTGATGATCCCCAGGTCGGCGCAATCTTCTTTGTCCCACTGGATGACCACGCGGCCGGGCATGGTGGCCGGTTCGAGCGGCACGATAGAATCGAGCTGGCCTTCGCAAATCACCATGCCGCCCGAGTGTTGGCCCAGATGGCGCGGCAGATCCTGGATGGTCATATAAAGATCCAGAAATTTTGCGATCAATGGATTTTGTTGCGGCGAAAAGCCGGCTTCGGTGAACTGGCGTTCGGCGGTTTCCTTGGGATCGGTCCAGCCCCATGCGGGCACCAAGGCCGAAATGCGTGCTAGGTCGGCTTCTGGGAAGCCCAGCACTTTGCCGATGTCGCGCACAGCCGACCGGCCTCGATAGGTGATGACGTTGGCGGTCATGGCCGCGCCGAGTTTGCCGTAGCGCTGGTAGACGTACTGGATGGCGCGTTCGCGCTGATCGCCGCTGGGTAGATCGAGATCGATGTCCGGCCACTCGCCGCGCTCTTCAGAGAGAAAGCGCTCGAAGAGCAGTTCCATTTCCACCGGATCGATGGCCGTGATGCCGAGCGCATAACAGACCGCGCTGTTGGCGGCCGATCCACGGCCTTGCACCAAAATGCTTTGGCGGCGGCAGAAGTCGACGATGTCCCAGACGATCAGAAAATAGCCGGGGAGTTCGAGTTTTTCGATGAGCGCGAGCTCACGATCGATCTGTCGGCGGGCGCGGCGGCGCAGGTCGACGGACTTTAAATGATAGCGATTCATCGCGCCTTCTTCCACGCGCTTTCGGAGGAACGAATCCATCGTTTCGCCCGGCGGCACGGGATAACGCGGGAATTGATAGCCGAGATCGGCGAGCGTGAATTGCAGGCGATCGGAAAGTTCGCGGGTGTTGGCGATGGCTTCGGGCAGGTCGGCAAAAAGCCGCGACATTTCCTGCGCGCTTTTCAGATAGCGCTCGGAGTTGATGGAGAGCAGGCGGCCGGCTTCGTGGATCGTGGTTTTGTGGCGGACGCAGGTGAGCACGTCGAGCGCTTCGCGGGAATCGGGCGTGGCGTGGCTCACGCCGTTGGTGGCCACCAGCGGCAAGCGATGGTGCCGCGCGAAGTCCATTAGGGATTGATTGAGCGCTTCTTCGGCGCGGTTATAATGGCGCTGGAGTTCGACGAATACATTTTTTGCGCCGAACAATTCAAGAAAGCGGGGATCGGGTCGGGTGGCAAGGCAGACCAAGCCGTTTGAGAACTCGGCGAACTCTTCGTGTGCCGCTGCGCCTTCTCCTTTAGGCGCGCGCATCTTCATGCGAGTGATCAATCGGCATAGGTTTTGATAGCCGGTGCGATTTTCAGCCAGTAGCGGATAGCGATGGCCGTCCGTACAGGTGATCTCGGCGCCGATGTGCGCGCGGACGCCGGCTTTTTTCGCGGCCATGTGGAAACGCGCAGCGCCGGAAATGTTGTCGCGTGTCGAGGATGGCGAGGGCGGGGAAGTCGAGCGCGGCGGCGCGGGCCACCAGTTCTTCGGGGACCGAGGAGCCTTCGAGAAAGCTGAAAGCGCTGCGGGCGTGCAGTTCGACGTACGCGCTAGTCATAACTACCTTCTACAAACCACTGGGAATCGCGGTAGATGCGGTAGAGTGCGCCGTTCGTGAGCGCGATATCCCATTCATCGCGATTCCAGATTGTGGTGGTCCACCAATCGCCTGAGGTTCGCCACGGCCCTGCGGCGTTGAGCACTTTTCCTTGAATGCCCGGCGCGGTGATGCGAAGCGGTCGGTTGCCGTCGAGTGTGACGATGGCGGGGAGGGGGGGACGGTAGAAGTGGAAGGCCTGACGGCCTGGGATTGGGGATTGGGGATTAGGGATTGGAGGGCCAGGTACGAGATGGAAAGGGTGAGGGTGATGGGTGTTGAGAAGTTCGGGGATGCCTACGTTGTTTTCGCCGACGATGCCTCGGATGCGGGCCAGCGTCAGTTCGAGCTTGTCGGGCGCGGGCGTGACTGGGAGAAAGATGCCGGTTTGGACTGTGCGCGGATGCACCGGTTTGAGCGAGAGCGCTACAGCCAGCGTGGGCGCCGTGGGTGGATGCGATTCCAGGTCCATTTGCAGAAGTTTTAACAGCGACTTGCTTTCGCGCATGGGGACTGGAAGGCGCAGCGCGCGGATATGCTGGGTGCGATCTTCCAGTTCCAGCCGGATGGTCACTTCGTTCGCGGCCATGGCGTTGGAAAGCAGGCGCGCGCATTGGTCGTTGAGCAGGCGCGCGATCAGGAATAGCAGCGGCTCGAGCAGGCTGACTGGATGATCTAGCTCCATGCGGTCCTCGTAGGTGGTTTCCGGCTTGAAGATTTTGAGCGGCCGATGGGTTGCGCCGCGCGCCAGTTGCTGCAGGTAGACGCCGTGCGGGCCGAAGCGTTCGGCTAGGCCGTTTTCGGGCAATTCGGCTAGTTGGTTGAGCGTATCGATGCCCCAGCTTTCAAAGACATGCGCCATTTCTGCGGTGAGCGGGAGCGTGGAGATAGCGAGATCATTGAGATCAGGCGCGATGGTGATGCCGGGGAAATTGCGGGCGGCGAGGATGGCGGCGTCGGCGGTTTCGGCGATCGCGACGTTGACGTTCGCACCCGCACGCTGGGCAATAGCAGCAGCGATCTGGCGCGGCGAACCGTGGAGGCGCTGCAAGCCATGGACGCTGAAGACGACGGTGTCGGGCGCCGTTTGTTCGAAGGCCGGTGAAAAAGCCGCGGCGATTTCGGGCAGATCGCTTGAAGGGCCGTGAATGCAGGCGAACATCATCATCCAATGGCCTTTGCTTTGAATTGAGCGGCGGCGGGCCGCACGGGTTTGCGCGCTGTGGTTTCGATTTCCACTTCGCGCAGGAGCGAGAAGCCGGGCGCGCCGGTCCAGACGGTTTTCTTACGCTTGAGGTCCAGCATGAGCGAGGCGCAGGATTTGGCTAGCGGTTCTTTTTCGGCGAGCGCGAGAATGGTGGGCGTGTTTTCGATGGCGCGGCGGAAGCGATACCAATAGGAGATCGGGATGCGATTTGAGATGCGCGCGGGAACCTGGCAAAGATCGAGCACGATGACGCCGAATCCGCCGGCGTGGAGCAGGGAATCGGCTGCTTTGAGAGCGTGCCCGGCGTTGTGGCCGCAGCGGATCCAGATTAGCTGCGAGAGCGCTACGCCGGCCGCGGCGGCGGATACGGGATCGAATGAGTCGTCCGTATCGACGTATGCGCAGATTTCAAGCTGGGCAGTGGAAGCGGCTAGCAGCGAATGGACCAGCGTGGTGCGGCCGGAGCTTTCCGGGCCGAGGATTTCCGAGATGGCGCCGCGCGGAAAGCCTTCCGTCAGGGCATCGAGAGGCGCGATGCCAATGGGGAGGCATTCCCGGATTTTGTCGTCCGGGCGCAATCCGAGTGTGGTGACGCGAGCGGCGTTTGGGTTCATGCAATTTCGCCTTTTCTTCGCCATTCATATTTTGCTCGGTTCGGGTGGAGTTGTCAATGGGTGCTCGCAGTCGCTCGCGCGGGGTTGGGGATTGGTGGTTGGTGGTTGAGCATCAAATCAGGGTAGCTTTGGAACTTTTGATTATTTGTTCTTGGTCACTGAGGGATTTGACAGCTCAGGAGTTAGGCATTGCGATGGGATGTGACTCACACCGCCCATGGCGCTCGTCCTCCCAAAGTGCGATGATTTTGAGCGAGGCCACCCGGCCTTCGAGGAAGGGAGGACCCTGATGAACCCTCGATTCCACGCTCTCGTTCTGGCACTGTTCGCCGCAGCGCTCCTGGCGCCCGCTGCTGAACCAGCCGCGAAGGACGCCCCGAAGTCTACAAAGAGCTGGACTCTTCCGCGCACGCCCGACGGCCAGCCGGACTTTCAGGGCTACTGGACCAATGGCACCTACATTCCCTTGGAGCGTCCCAAGGAGCTAGCCGGCAAAGAATTTTATACCGAAGCCGAAGCGCTCGCGCTAGAGAAAAAGAGGGTGGCGGAGGATCACAGCCAGGCCGCCAATGACATCCACTACGACAATGTCATCTGGCAAGGCGACCGCTACGCCAAAGGCGCGCCGAGCCTGCGAACGTCCATTGTTTTCGATCCGCCGGATGGACGGCTTCCTCCTTTGTCGCCGGAAGGGCAGAAACGGGCGAAGGAAATGGCGGCGTTAGCGCGCGACCGCGAAGCCGCCGTCAGCGCCGAGAGCCGTACGTTGGGCGAGCGCTGCATCACTTGGGGCGCCGATGGGCCGCCCATGCTCGGGTCCACTTACAACGCGAATTTTCAAATTCTTCAGAACGGCTCCTCGATGGTGATTCTCACCGAGATGATCCACGCGGTCCGCACGATTTTCCTGGATGGGCGTCCGCACGTGGCCGCCAGTATCCGGCAATTGGGTGGGGACTCGCGCGGCCATTGGGAAGGCGACACGCTGGTGGTGGATTCCACCAATTTCAACGACCAGACCAACTTCCGCGGGCCGCCCGCAACCGCTCGGCAGGACATTTTTTCGAGCCCGCAACTGCACGTGATCGAGCGCTTCACGCGCATCAATGAAGACACGATCGTGTACCGCTTTACGGTGGATGATCCGGGGACGTGGACCAGGCCATGGTCGGGCGAAACGCTGATGCGGAAGACGCGTGGTCCGATTTTTGAGTACGCCTGTCATGAGGGGAACTATGGGCTGGTGGATATTTTGGAGGGGGCTCGGAGGGCGGAGAAAAAGAAGTAGGGCAATATCGCGATACAGTTGGGGACGTCCTGGAGAGTTGCTTTCTGTGCCAGCCTCAGTACGCAGGCACGCGCTATACGTCGAGTGCGCCGCTCCATTGGGTGTAGGGTATACAGCTCAGCGGCAAAATGACGGATAGTACCCAGCCCAGGAGGCCGGGCGGCGGCATACGTTGAGCCTCGCTCCTGGTTGCGAGCTAGTCATCTTTGGCGAGGATGAACGCCGAACCTCCGTTGAGCTTCCTTTGTTCCATTGCTGGCATAAGCGAGGAATTCCAGTCACTGCTCAAATGCCTATCCCGGTTTCACGCAGTGATCGTTCTCCCTCGCCTCCCCTGTCAAGTAGAATCACGAGGCCGATGTCGTATGATCGTGTGGACTATGTCGCGAACATGGCCTTTGGTACCGTCGACTAAACGTGCGCCCTCCAGGTTGGCGCGCTGGGCGATTGCGGTTGCGGTCCTATCCAATCCGGTGTGGGGCCAAGAATCCAGGACACCAATGTTTGCGGATTATCACGTTACTAAAATTTACGCGGGCGCTGTGAAGCAGCCGGATTTCGGCAGATTAGAACAATATTCAGGAACGGACGTGCGCTGCTTCGGGGGCGATCCAGCGGTTTATTCGGCCATGCGCGTGAATTTTGCGGGGCACTTTGTGCTTGCGACCTGCAGTTGCGGCAGCGGGTGTCACTATCTGTTTGTTTGGGACGCGGTGAACGGCAAGGTGTACCGCGATTTCGCGTTCGGCGCTGTCGACGTGGGACCGTATGGTTCGCACGTGGCGTATGCCGGCGAGCGATTCCGAGCCGACAGCAATCTGCTGGTTTTGGATGGATGCTTTGAGGGTACCTGCGATTGCGCGAAGCGATACTACGTGTGGAACGCGACGCAGTTCAAGCTGATCTTCAGGCACCAGGATCGGCTGCCTCCCGGCTGTCGGCATTAAGCCTCGCACCCTACAGCCGGGAAGTCCGCCCGCCGATTTTATAGAGCAGAGGAAGTGGGATGAAATTCGTGTACCCGGTTTCCGGCTTGCTCTTGCTCACGCTCAGCGCTTCGGCGGGCGAGGTCCACGGGCACGCAGTGATCACCAAGCGGTTGACCAAGAGAGCTTTGTCCCCTATCATCTATAACTTGCGGGACGTTGCCACGCCGGATGCGCGGCGCGAAGCGGAACCTGTCAACGAATTCGATCGCATGGTGGTGATTCTAGAGCCGGGAAAAGCAGCGCCGCCCAAGCCTCCGGTCACTGAAATACTCAACCAGCAGGGAGCGCGTTTTGACCCCGACTTCATTGTGGTACCGGTGGGTTCCACGGTTGAGTTTCCGAATTCGGACCCAATTTTCCATAATGTCTTCTCGCTTTCCAAAACGCGTCCCTTCGACCTGGGATATTATCCGCAAGGCAAAAGCCGTACGGTGACGTTCAACAATCCGGGTGTGGTCCAGGTCTACTGCCACATCCACTCGAACATGTACGCCGCCATTGTGGTGACCGCCAGTCCCTGGTTTCAAAAGCCTACCGCCGATGGCGGCTTCTCGTTTTCGAACGTGCCGGCCGGCCGCTACCGGCTTACGGCGTGGCACAAGATCGCGGGCCTCCATAAAGTGGATGTCGAAGTGCCCGCCACCGGGGACGTGGACGTTACCATCCGCGTTCCGGTAGATATGGAGCAGTAGCGGTGCTGGCACGAACGTCTCTGACCACGCGGGCGTTCCTGTTTTCGTTCTTGCCGGTTTGCGTGGTGCTGGCCGCCAGCTTCCTGGCGCTGAATACACTGGCGCAGCAACATGTGAAAGATGGCTTGCGCGATTCTTTGCAGAAATCGGAACAATTGCTGGACCGGGCCAATGAGGACTATTCGCGGCGCATCGGCCAGTTTGTGCCGGTGCTGGCTGACAGCGCGGGGCTGAAAGCCGCCATTGGACTGACGCGCGAGTCGCCATCCACGCCTGAGACGGCCGCCGAGATCCGTCGCACCATTGAGGCTCAGTTGCGGGAGATGCATGGCCTGGTGGGTTATGACCTTTTGGCGGTGACGGACTGGAAAGGACGCACGCTGGCCGCGGTGGAGTTCGGTTCCGGAGCCCAGGGCGCGCCGGCGCAGATGGCCGACATTCCTTCTGAAGGCGCGGTGATGCGCAGCGGCGGCGTGCTGTATGAACTGACGTCCACGCCCATCAGCATTGACGGCGAGCAGATTGGCGATTTGAAACTGGGCGCCAGGTTCGACCTGAGCCGCTATCATTTGGGTGGCGATACGGTGCTGCTCGAGGATGGGCACGTGATGGATGCCAGCTTGCCCCGCGGCACGTGGGCATCGCTTGAAAACGATCTGCGCGCCGGTTGCCGCCAACCGCTGGCCGAATGCGAGATCCATCGCCAGGGCGAGACCTTTCTGGTATTGCCGGTCCAACAGGCGCGCCTGGGCGCCGGGTTTCAGTTGATTGCCCTGCGATCGCTGGATGCGGCCATGCGCGAATTCACCGCCGGTTGGGTGAGCATCCTAGCAGGCTGATGAATTAGTTATTCGGCGAAGCTTTTTGCCTCTCGCCAACGGTCTTGTCATGAGCATTTACGTGGAGATTGTGTGCCTGAATTGGCGACTTTCCGTCGTCCAGACACACTTCTCCCCGAACTTACGCGGAGAGAACCACCGTAAGGTTCCGCATCCGCACCAGATTGTAGGCGGCGGCCGCGAAGGTGAATACCCAACCAACTTTGAAGACGCCGCGATGTCGGGTCTTGCGCAGCATTCCTACCGTCTTTAACCACCCAAATACTTCTTCGATCCGTTTTCGCTTGCGCTGGCTCACCTGGTATCCAGCGTGCCGTGTCGTGCGCCCGTCAATGGCACTGCCGCCTTGCCGATTGATATTCTGCGACACGTGCGGCGTCACGTTCCGGCCACGCATCTCTTGCACGAAGCCTCGCGTGTCATAGCCTTTGTCGGCTCCCACCGTCACGCGCTGGTCGCCCTCGATCCGCCCCGCCATTTCCAGCGCTGCGTCGCGCTCGGCCTTTCCGCTGCACAGCACCAGTTCGGTATCCACCACCAGTCCGTTGCGGTTCTCGATCAGCACGTTGCCGCAGTAGGCCAGCTTCGACTCGTGACCGCCGCTTTTTCTTGCCAGCCTGGCTTCCGGGTCGGTCGTCGATTGATGCGTGTCGTTGCGGCGCTCCTCGCCATGAAAATCAATAGTCGGATTACCCGGGTCCTCCGGTGGTAGCGTGGGGCCTTGATCTTTGCGTTGAAAACTCTTCTGACTCGCCCAGGCTTCTATCAGCGTGCCGTCCACGCTGAAATGCTCATCCGACAACAGGTCGTTGGCACGCGCCTGTTTCAATACCTGCGCGAAGAACTTCTCGGCGATGTCACCATTCAGCAGCCGGTCGCGATTCTTGCTGAACACGCTGGGCACCCACACTGGCTCGTCCATGTTCAGACCCACGAACCAGCGGAACAGCAGATTGTATTCCAGTTGTTCCATGAGCATCCGCTCGCTGCGAATCGTATACAACACTTGCAGTAGCAGTGCGCGCAAGAGCTTTTCCGGCGCGATCGAGGGACGACCCCAATCGATGTATAGTTGCCCGAACGATCGGGACAGTCCTTTCAAGACCGCATCCACCATGCTTCGGATCGGCCGCAAGGGATGATTCGCGGGAATACGCTCCTCCGGCGACACGTAACTGAACATCGCGCTTTGCTGGGTGTCTTTTCCTCGCATAGGCTAAAACATAATGACGTTGTTTTGTCTTCCTTGGTCACACCCCATCCCAATTACTTTTTCACCATCCTGCTAGTGAAGGTGGGACTGAGCGGCGTATTGCTGGCGCTGCTGTTTACGCTGGCGACCTCGCGGTCGGTGACCAAGCCGCTGCGAGATCTGGCGGCGCAGTTGCAGCGCGGTGCGCGCGACCATCAATTTCCGGAACAGATCAGCATTGGCGACTCCGGACAGGCGCCTGGAGAGCTGCATGTCCTGGCGGAGTCGTTCAATCGCGTGGCGGCGGCTGAGCGCCGGACGCGTGCTGAGCTGGAGAAAGCAAAAGTAGCGGCGGAATCCGCGAACCGGGCCAAGAGCGAGTTTCTGGCCAACATGAGCCACGAGTTGCGGACGCCGATGAACGGCATCATCGGGCTCACCGAGCTGTTGCTTGAGACGTCGCTGGATGCAGAACAGACGGAATTCGCGTCCACGGTGCGCAATTCGGCCGATTCGCTGCTCGGCATTATCAACGATATTCTCGACTTCTCGCGGCTGGACGCGCGTAGAATGACGCTCGAACTCGCGCCGTTCAATCTGGTGGAGACGATACTCGAAGTGAATAATCTGTTGGGGCCCCAGGCGTCCGCCAAGGGTCTGGAAATTACGCTGGAGTACGCGGGCGGCGCGCCGGTGAGGCTGCTGGGCGATGCCAGCCGCGTCCGCCAAGTGCTGATTAACCTGCTCGGAAACGCGATCAAGTTTACCGAGCGCGGGGGAATCACCGTAAGCGTGGAATGCCTGAATAAAGCGCAGTTGGCGGAGAAGACGGAGGAACAAGCGTCGCTGATCCTGGCGGTGCGGGATACGGGGATCGGAATCCCGGCCGAGAAGCTGCAACTGGTCTTCGAGAAGTTCACTCAGGCCGATGGTTCGATGTCGCGGCGCTATGGCGGCACGGGGCTGGGGCTCACTATCGTGAAGCAGCTGGTGGAGGTGATGGGCGGTTCGGTGAGTGTCGAGAGCCGCGTGGGAGTTGGAACGACGTTTACCGTGGCCCTGCGCCTGGCACTCTTCCAGGAGCCCGACCATTTGGTCGACGGACAGTTAGTGGGGGAGGAGGCTGGACGATGCTAGGACGAGTTTTGTGGCTTCTTCTATGCGGAGCGCTGGCGATGACTGGGCAATCGCAGGATTCCGACTTTGGCTTCAGCCTGCCGGTGACGCTCAGCGGCGGCGCGATGTATACCCACCGGCTTCAATCGGAAGAGTGGGGCAATTGGCCGAGCGATTCGCCTGTCACGCCGGGATTTCAGGCCATGTTGTACCCCACGCTCCGTCTGGGTTCGCACTGGTTTGCGTATTCGGCCCTGGATTTTCGTCTGGCGCCGTACCTCTACTACGACGCTTATGAGGACCAGCGCGAGTGGTACATCCAGGCCGTGCAAGCGTTCGTGGGCTATCAAATTCACAGCGAGAAAACGTCCGTGGTGTTCAAGGCCGGCCAGCTTTCCTCGGCGTTCGGCGCGTTTCCGCTGCACTACGACGATGCCGACAACGCGCTGCTCGATCAACCGATGAGCTACATGGCGTCGCTCACGCTACGAAACGACCAGCTTCCTTGTGGAGTGGCGGATTTGCGCCAGCAGTGGTATGGCAATGTGATGAACCTCTGCGGCGGAGCGGCGGGAGCGAACGAGGGGCTGACGCCGGTCACCCTGTACGGATTGCCCGGCGTGGAAGCCGACATGTCCAGCCACCAGTTGGATGGTCGCATCCAGATCACCAGCGGCTCGCCGTCGGATCCGCTGATGGAGAGCCATGCTCCCCAGTATGCGCAGTGGGTGGCGGGCGGCGGCTACACCATCCGGCAAGGGTTTCGGGTAGGGATTTCCGGATTTCGCGGGCCATATTTGGCTCCCGATGCCGCGCCGTTCCTGCCGGCCGGGACCAGTGTACGCAGTTTTCCGGCCAGCGGGATCGGCCTGGAAGTGAAATGGGTGCACGGGCATTGGAGCACCAGCGGCGAATGGCAGCGGTTCCAGTACGATTTGCCGCGGTTCACCCAGGCGCCTTCGTTGATCTCCACCTACGGCGAGGCGAAGCGGATTCTGACGCCCCGATTCTATGTGGCGGGGCGGGTGGGGTGGCTGAAGCCGGGCGGGGCAGCGGACATCAGCGGAGCATCCACCAGCCAGTTCGCGCCCTGGATGGCGTCGTATGAGCTAGCCGGCGGGTGGTGGCTCAATCGGCATCAATTGTTGAAAGCGAGCTACGAATGGCTGAGTGTGGAATATCAGCCGGGGACGCAGAATAATGTTCTGGGCGTCCAGTTCGTCACCACGTTCCACGCCATGGACCAGGCGTTTCACTAACGCCGGGGGCCCTTTAGGCGGCGCCGGCTTTGCGCGTCAGGTCCACTTTTCCGCGCACGAATCCGCCGTCTTCGATCACAATGCCGCGGGCGTGAATATCGCCCACGAAGTGCGCGCCACTGCGGATGTAGATCTTGTCGGCGCCCTCGACGTTTCCTTGCAGCGAACCATGAACGTCGATTTCCTTGGCATTGACGCTGGCGCGGACGTTTCCGTTGGCAGCGATGGTAAGAAGGTGACCGGCCACGTCGATGGTGCCCTGCACTTCGCCCTCGATGGTGAGGGGCTCGCGACTGTGAATTTCACCTGTGACCGTGACGCTCCTGCCAAGAACGGCCGGGGAGGTAGAAGTTGGGTTTACCAATGTAGGGGCAGCGGCCATATTTCTCCTTGTTTTCTGGGCTTGCGGATCTTAGACCCGACTAACGCCCGTCTGCTTGACTTTGATTATCATCCGGGCGCAGCGATTGGTATATCTTCACCAGAGCACCTTCGTCCACGCCTATTGCCCTCGCGTATTGCCGGATGTAGCTGATGTTGTAAATTCCGCCCGGCAAAACATCAAAGTTAGCATCTTCGATGGCCTTCAGTGTAGTGACCTTGAGTTTGGTGTTCCGCGCGATCTCTTCCAGACTGATTCCGCTGGTCTGGCGGAGGGACGCAACGCTCCAGTTCTTTAGAGGCGATGTCGCCATGCCTGCTCCTGTGATCTCTATCGGCGAGTAGGCCAAGACGCTACAGGGTTGACAGGTGAAAGGGGAGAAAAATTCGTGTTTTTTCCTACGCCGTTCTCCGGTCCGGGGGCTGGACAAAATACAATCTGGGGTAGTGACTGCTCCTGCGGTGGTAAGTCGGCGAGGATGGGTGGTTGGAGCGGCGGCCCTGCTGGTATTCGCCATATGGATGGGCGTGCATTTTTGGAGGGTGCAGCGGCCGCCAGCGCCCTCGGCGGCCAGGCTGCCGGCCAGCGTCCGAGCCCTGCTCCTGCCTTTTCGCAAGGACAGCCTGGACCTCACAGTGGGAGCGCGCCAGGAGCTGAATTATCGGGTGGGCATGCAGGCGGGCGCGACGTTGATTTACGCCTGGTCAACGGCGCCGGGGGGCGGGGCGGGCGGAGAAGCGCTCGTTTGCGAATTCGCCGGCCGGCAAATTCAGGCGTCGGAAGCGCATAGCGGGTTCGTGGCGCAATCGGCGGGCTGGTACCGCTGGCGCTGGAAGAACCAGAACAGCCGGCCGGTGACCATCCATTTGAAGCTGAGCGGCGCTTACGAACCGGAATCCGTGCCGCCCGTCAGCATGCCGTATGATAGATAGCGATGGTGGTCGAGCTGGAAGCGAACCAAACGCAGGTCCAGCGAATCGTCCAGAGCAAAGCCTTCCGCACTTCGGAAGTCCACCGCAACCTTCTGCAATATCTCGCCGGGAAGTCGCTCTCGGGAACGGCCGACAGCTTGAAGGAATACACGGTGGGCCTGGACGTTTTCGCCAAGCCTGCCTCCTATGATCCTCGCCAGGAATCGGTGGTGCGGATGCACGTCGCGCGATTGCGGCAGAAGCTGGCGGAGTACTATCGCACCGAGGGTGTGGACGATGCGGTGATCGTCGACGTACCCAAGGGCGGCTTCAAAGTGACGTTTGAGCAGCGCGAGATGGCGCCCGAGCCGGTTGCGGATTCATCCGTGGCGGCGCCTCCCGCCGAACCACGCCGCGCCAACGTGAAGATCCTGGGCGCGCTGCTGGCGGTGGCTGCGGCTTGCGCCTTGGTGCTGGGTATCCAAGTGTGGCGCTTGAAACGCGCGCCCGCCGATCCCCCCGCGACGCCGCGGAACTACAACAAATCTGGGGCCCGATCCTGAATACGAACCGTCCTCTCATGATCTGCCTGGCGGCGTCCAGCGGGCCGGCGAGCGAGGGCACCGCCAGCGGTGCGTTTCTGCTGGGGCAATTTATGGCGCATCGCAAGGATAACGTGCTGCTTACCCGCAGCGATCAGCTCGCGATGCCGGAAGTACTGATGGACAACGTGGTGTTTCTGGGACCGGTCTCGGGAAATCGGCAAATCCAAGCGCTATCCAAGGACGAGGCGCTGGTGCTGGAGCCGGGTGGAATCCGGAATTTAAGCCCTCAGCCCGGCGAACCAGGTTTCATTCCCGATCAGCCCGTGGGGGCTTCACAAGGAAGCGAGGAGACTCACGCGCTGATCAGCCATTTGCCGGGACTATACGGTAAGGGCGACATTCTTTATTTGTCGGGGAACCAGATTGCGAGCACCCTGGCCGCGGTGCGGGCGCTCACCGATCCGACGCTGGCACGCATGCTGGTGTCGAAGCTGAAGTTGCCGGATGGGAGCATGCCGCGCTACTACCAGGTGGTTTTGCGCGTGCAATCCATGGACAGCATGCCGATCGAAATTTCGTACATGTTCCATCGCGATCTCGGACCACGCAATCCAGTCAAAGCTGAATAGACGGTTGGCGCTCAAAACGTATAGCTAACGCCGAAAAGTGGAGTGAACTGTTCAAAGATCCCGCGCGCCGTATTATGCGGGGCGGGAACGATCTCCTGCCGCGGAAACGTGGTGAGATAATCCCGGAATTCCGCCCGCAGGAGCATATGCGGTATCAGACGGTACTTCACGCCTCCGCCGACAGTGAAGACGGTTTTCCAAACATCGTTGGTAGTAAGGCTGGCGATCTGGGGAATCGGCTGCGGGAACGGGGCCGGGCCGGCGATGACATACTCCTTCGCTCCAGTCCCTCCGGACAGAAACGGCCGCCAGCGATGTTCGCGCGGCTTGAAGTGGAACAGCAACCCAACCGTTAACGCGTCCGAATTGCCTTGGATGTCCGTGTTCACGCCCGACGCCTTCAGGAAAGGATGGCCGTCGTGATAGAGATAGTTGAACTCGGCCGCAACATATTTGGAGAAGTCGTCGCCGAGCGTGATGCCGGCTGCGAAGCGGTTGCGGATGCCGGCTTGCGCCGTTCCTACGGCCGAATAGATGCTGCCGTCGCGGTAGAATCCGTATCCGACGTCCGCCCCGATTTCGTATTGCTGGCCAAAAGCGGCGCCGGCGCAGAGAAAAACGATTGCAAGAACAATTGCATACCTCATAAACTATTTGGTCCCTACCCGGCCAAAGAATCTGATCCGCACTACGAAGTGGCGGCCTTCGTCGCCCAGGAAATGCAGATACTGCGGCACGCCGGTTACGTTGTTCACCTGCGTGGGATTGGCCTGATTGGTGATGTTATCCACGCCGCCGCGCAGCGCGAAGCGGTAGCCGCGGAAAGTCAGCATGCGCTCGATCGCGATGTTGAGGTCGAAATTGAGCGGGTAGCGAAAGGAGTCCACCGCGCCGATTACGGTGCCGCTCGGATCCCGAACGGAGAATGGAAAGCCCGTGCGGAGATCGGCCAGGGCTGAAATGGCCCAATTCTTCCAGGGCAATGGCAAATAGGTCCAGGCCAGGAAACGGTTCGGCGTGTCCCAGGGCAGCGGCACAAGATTGGGCATCACCTGCAAGGGCTGGGCGGAGTTCGGATCGATGACGGCGTTCGATTGCGCTTGCGACCAGGTATAAGATGCCATCCATTCGAATTGCCCGGAAAAGGTTTGGTGCGCCGAGATCTGGACGGAGTCATAGTTGTCGCGCCGGAGATTGGTGAGCTGGTAGATTCCGCCCGTAACTCCGTTCGGCAATGGCAGCAGCGACGGCGGCGCATCGGGAGCAAGGGTGTTGATGAAGGCGAAGCCATCGGTGGAGCGGCGGCGCAGATATTTCGCGGTCAGATAAACATGCTCGGGCAGTTGATGGTCGACGGCGAGGGTCCAATTGGTGGCGCGCGGCAGAACGAGTCCGGCATTGGGGATGGTGTAGGTTGTGAGCGCGGAGGGGCCGGCGGGCGCGCCATTGGCGTTGAACTGCGTGGTGACGGCGGTCTGATCCAGCGGGAGTCCGAGCATGGCAAGCGTTACGGCGTCATGCGTGATGGCGTAGCCGCCCGAGATTCTGGTGCGGCCGGATGCAAAGGGAGACCAGGCAAAGGCCAGGCGCGGCGACCATGCCACGTCGCCCAGGCTTTGATCCCAATCCTGGCGAATCCCCAGGTTGAATTGAAGGCCCTTGGACACGCGCCAGGTGTCCAGAAGGTAAGCCGAGGCTTCCTTGTCGCCAAGGTGGAACCTGGCAGGCGAAGGAAACAGCGTTTCTGAAATCAATTGATCGGCATCCCCGAAGACTTCGTAGCCCGTGCGGTGGAAATCGGCGTCGTAATGCAGCCAATCGACGGTGCCGCCCGCTTCAAGCTGATGGGAACCCCAGAATTTGAACTTCGGCAGGTACACGTGAACCAGGCCCTGATCGCGCGAGGCGCCTTGCGTGGAGTTCACAAAATAATTGCCGCTGTTGCCTGCCGGAGCAATTAAATACAGGCTCTGTCCTTGTGGTGTCTGCGTGTTCGAAAAATAATTGTGTGCATAGCCGAATTCCACGAGCCAGCCGTGTCCGAAATATTCCTGATCCTTCAAGCTGGCGAAATATTCACGCGTGTTTACGGTGGACGTCGTGGATACGGGATTGAGCGGACCGAGCCCGATGCGGTCCTGGTTGCCGACGTTCACCAGAAAATCGGCGAACAGAATGTTGGAGGGAGTGAGATTTACTTGGGTGTGCAGCAGGTTGCTGCCGGTCCATCCGTTGCGCGTGTCTTGCCCTTTGGGAAGCCCGGTCACCACTGCTTCGTTGTATTCGGAATCGAAGGTGTCGGAGAACCAGGCGCGTCCGCGAACGATGGGGCCCGTGATCCCCACGCGCGGATACCAGTTTGAAAGGTGCAGCCCTTCCTGAAAGCTGAATCCGGGGAGAAAATTTGTGGCCGTGTAATGGAATGCGTCCGTGCCGTTTTCGGTTCTGATGGCGAGCACGCCGGCGGTCCCCTTGCCGAACTCGGGCGAATAGCGGCCGGAGGAAAGATCGACGGAGCGAATGCCTTCCACCGCAAGAACGGTTTGAAACTGGCCGGTGATGGGGTTGGTGATGTCGAAACCATTCAGGAGATAGAGGACCTGTTCCTCGGAAGAGCCGTTCACGTGCAATCCGCCGGTGGCATCCTGCACCACGCCCGGCAGGAGCGTCAGCGAGCTTTGCAGGCTGTGGCTATTCGCGGTGGGTATGTCGTTCACCTCCGTGCCGGTGAGGCGCTCCTGGTCTTGGGCCTGGCCCACGTCGACGGGCGAGGTTTCCGCGTTGACGTTTTCGGACTGGAACACTTCGCGGACTGTCGCGATGGCGAAAGTCATTTGCTCGCCGCCTGCGATGTGGATCGGGCGGTCCTTCAGCGCGTAGTAACCCTCGCGCTCGACAGTGATCAGATAGTCGCCGGGAGTGGGGAAGGTTAGCGTGAAGGCGCCGTCGGGATCGCTCTGCGCTTGCAGGCCCGCCGGACGCGCAGTCACGCGAGCGTCACGAACCGGCGCGTCATTTTCATCCACCACCCGGCCGTGTAAAGCAACGCCAGCGGCTCGGAGCGGGACGCTGGCCAGGGCGCAAAACGCGAGGAAGCCCACGAGCCCTGCTGGGTTCAGCTCCCAACCGAAAAATGCTGGGCCTGGCACAGTACTGCAACTCCCGGAACTGCGTCTCCGAAGATAGAACTTAGTGTAGTACGGCGCACCGGCCCAGTAGTCCACCCCCGCTCCCTGGGAGAGGCACCTGCGCGCTGCCATCTGATATGCTCTAGTCTTCGTTACTTTTACATGACCACGGAATTGCCCGAGTTAGATTTTCAGCGCTTCTGGCGCAGGCTGCAGCAATTGGGCCTGAACGCCTATGAGGCACGATCTTACCTGGTATTGATCGGGCATCCGCGATTTAAGGCGATAGAGCTGGCGGCCCGCGCGCACGTGCCGCGCCAAAAGATCTATGAAGTGCTGGATAGCCTGGTAGAAAAGGGCTTCGCGCAGGTGGTGCAGGAGAAGACCAAGCTATTTTCGGCCGTCGAGCCGAGCCTGGCCGTGCCCAGCTATTTGGCGCGCCGCGCTCAGATGTTGCAGCGCGAGCTGACCGACCAGACACGCATGGCCGACAGCCTGGTGGTGGATCTGGCGGCGTCCTATTCAGAAGGGCAGGGGGAGCGCGGCACGCTGGAATATTTGCGGATCGTGAGCGATCCCGAGCAGATCGCGCAGCAGTACCGGCGCATGCTTTCCGACGTACGGCATGAGTATCTGGAGTTTTCGCGTCCGCCTTACGCAGTGGATCCGCTGGACGAGCAATTGGTGAAGCAGGCGCGGCTGCGCGGCGTGACTTGCCGGTTGCTGATTGAAGCGGGGACGCTTGACCTGGCTCATCGACAGCGCCTGGAAGAGTATGCGTCGTCCGGAGTGGAGGTGGCGCAGACCGATTCGCTTCCGATGAAATTGGCGGTGTTCGATGGGGCGCGCGGATTGCTGGCGCTGCTGGATCCGGTGATCACACGGCCCACCTGGACGGCGATCGTTTTCGAGCATGCCGGTATGGGGGAAGCGATGAAGGGGCTGTTCGAGAATTATTGGCGGCGGAGATTGAGCCGGACGGTGATTGAGTTTGCGCCGGCGCAGGTGGTGGGGGAAGGCTAAGTAGCGACCGTTAACGGAATGGCAGGCGAATCGTGCGTCCAGGATCGACCCAGAACGTTACGCCGGATGTGAACCAAAGCGCCCCGCAAATGCGCCAGAAGAACGTTAGGATGCGAATTCCAGTCTCGGTGAATAGCGCTGTTGGCAGCGGAAAATGGAGCCGAGCATAGAAGTGCCGGAACCGCAGAGGTAAGAGTGCGAGACGGTGGGCGCCGAGGAACAATCCAAGGCCCACAACCAAACATACAAGGACCTGAATTTGGTGGAGCATCGCAACGAGCGGATCTCCGTTTTGGCTGCTATGCCGGGGCTACCGGCTCGCGCCGGCAACGCACCTCGCGCACGGCGTAAATGCGGCGTCCCTGGCTTTCGAAATAGGTACGCATCAGCACTTCGCCCAGTAGGCCGGTGCTGAACATCATCAGACCGCCCAGCAGCAGCAGCGCTCCCAGTATCACCAGCGGGCCGTGGTTCACCATGATGGCTTCGCCCCACAGTTTCGGAACCGATACCGCGCCCAGGATCGCGAATCCGACGCTGAACGCGGCCAGGCCGAGCCGGCCAAAGAAGTGCATCGGGCGGGTGAAGTACTTCAGCAAAAACTTGATGGTGAGGATGTCGAACATCACGTTGAACGTCCGGCCCAGGCCATAGTGCGAATCGCCCGCCACGCGCGGCGTATTGCGGATGGGAACTTCGGCGATGCGCGCGCCATAGAAACTCGCCAGCGCCGGAATGAAGCGATGCAGCTCGCCGTAAAGATTGATGTCCTTGAGCACTTCGGCGCGGTAAGCCTTGAACGTGGTGCCGAAATCGCGCAGCGCGATTCCCGACGATTTCGCCATTAACCAATTGGCGATGCGTGAGGGCAATTTGCGGGTGACTGCGTTGTCCACGCGATCCTTGCGCCAGCCGCTTGCGATATCGTAGCCTTCTTCGATCTTGGCGAGAAGGGCGGGAATGTCCTCGGGTGCATGCTGCAGGTCGCCGTCGAGCGATATGATGATGTTCCCCTGCGCTTCGTCGAAGCCGGCGGAAAGAGCCGCGGTCTGTCCGAAATTCCGGCGCAGGCGGATCACCTTCAGGCGGCCGTCGGTTTCCACCAAATTGGCCAGCAAGTCGAAACTGCGATCGGTGGAGGCGTCGTCCACGGCGATGATTTCGTAAGGCTTTTGGATCGATTCCAATACCGCCGTCAGCCGGTCGTACAGCGGCAGGATAGACGGCTCCTCGTTGTGGATAGGGATGACGATTGACAGCATGTACTTAAACATCTATCTTATCGTACGTCCCTGGTCGTACGTGCCCGGGGCACCAGCCTACTCACGGTGAGCGCTGCAACAATCCCTGGCCGGGGTGATCTAACAGGTGGAATGAACCATCAAAAAGTTGGGCTGTCGCGCTGGCCGGTGTATCGTCAGGCTAAGACTTTGGATCTGCTTGGCTTGAATGGATCGGCCGCATCGCCGCGGACTGAATCGCTGGCCGCGCGATCCGCGCAGGCAGACCGGGTAGTGCCGTCCATCTGCCCGTATTGCGCGGTGGGTTGCGGGCAACTGGTGTACGTCAAAGACGAGAAGATCATCGATATCGAAGGCGATCCGGCATCGCCGCTATCGCACGGCTGCCTTTGTCCCAAGGGCGCGGCGACGTTCCAATTGGTGACGGGGTCGCATCGTGTGGATCACGTGCTGTATCGCCGACCGCACGGAACGGCTTGGGAAAAGATCCCGCTGGAGCAGGCCATGGACATGGTTGCCGAGCGGGTGAAGAAGACGCGCGACAACAACTGGGAGGGCCGGACGGAGGAAGGTCATGCTTTGAATCGGACCATGGCCATCGCTCACCTTGGAGGCGCGACGTCGGCTCGGGACCCGAGGGCCGCCTTCCATTCGCAGCGGGCACAACTCCCCTAACTGTTACGGCGTTCAAGCTTGCCGCTCCCGGCGTCCAATTGGCGAGGCGCGACGCTGTGTACGGGCAAGACATCATCGTGAGATATCTGCAGGACGCCGAGGCTGCGGAACGGACTTTTGAGGACACGCTGGCTTCGCTCAGCAAGACCGGCGACCAACCGGAGGTCCAGTCCGCGCTGGCAAGCATGTCGCGGAAAGCTCGAACTCAACATGAACGGTTGGACGCGCGGATCCAGGCGCTGGGCGCCAGCCGTTCGACGGTAAAGAGCGCGCTGGCACACGCCGTGGGATTTGCTCCCATGCTAGCCCAGCTGGGGGAAACACCGGGCCAAAAAAGCACGCAGGACCTCTTGATTACAATTGCCGCCGCGGCCGCCGAATCGGCGATGTATGAAGCATTGGCCACGGCAGCAGAAGCGGCGGGGGATGCCACGACGGAACAGCTGGCGCGGCAATTGCAAGAGGAAGAGCGCGAGGATTATGAGCAGGCGGTGGCGTTGCTGCGCCAGAGCGCAATCCATGTGTTTCAGCAAGCCATGAACGACACCGTTCCAGCGGATGCTTCTACTAAACCGAATTGAGGATCACGCATGGCCACCGAAAAAGCAATCCGATTTATCCGAACCCATCTTCAAGACGCGATCGCCGCCGAAAAGAGTTTCGAAACTCAGTTGCGCGGATTCGCGAGCGAAGGTAGCAGCGAGCAAATTCATGGGCTATTCCTGCAGCATGCCGATGAAACTCGCACGCAATATGAACGCCTGACGAGGCGGCTGACGGAATTGGGCGGAGATCCTTCGTCAGCCAAGAGCTTTCTGGCGCATTTAGTCGGATTATCGCCGAAACTGGCGCAACTCGGTCACGACACGGTGGATCGCGTAACGCAGAACCTGATGATGGCTTACGCGGTCGAAAACTGCGAGATCGCAATGTACGAAACCTTGATCGCGGTTAGCGAGGCGGCAGGCGATGAAGATACAGCTGAGATAGCGCGAACGATTCAGGAGGAAGAACGCCGGACGGCCGAGAAAGTGTGGAAGTTAATTTCTCCCTGGGCCGGCACGGCATTTAAGAAACTTGCCGGCGCCGAACAGTTAACGGCATGAGCCAGGCACCTGAAACCAAGCAGTTCAGCCACAGTCAAACCACCAGGAGTTTCACAGCATGAAACGAAACACATTAATTGGGGCGGCCTTGATAACGGGCGCCACGCTTCTTTTTGCCGCCGACGTGAAGACTGATTATAGTCATCACATCGATTTCGGCCAGTTCCATACCTATTCATGGCTGAAGGTGGATGCCGGCAATCCGCTTTGGGTGGACCGCATTAAACGCGACGTAAACGCGGAGTTGACGGCCAAGGGCTGGATGGAAGTTCCTTCCGGGGGCGATGCCGCGGTTTCCGCCTTTGGGGCCACGCACAATCAGCAAAGTCTCCAGACCTTCTATGACGGATTCGGAGGCGGCTGGCGCTGGGGCGGGTTCGGTCCCGATCTGGCCACCACTACCACGGTGAATACGCCGGTAGGCACTCTGGTTGTCGATATTTTCAGTGCCAGCAACAAACAGCTCATTTGGCGCGGAACCGCTCAAAATACTCTCTCAGAGAAGCCCAGCAAGAACGAGAAGAAGCTCGAGGATTCCGTGAAGGATATGTTCAAGCATTTCCCGCCGACGCCTAAGACTTAGTTCCAGGTTCTCGCAGTGGGAGGGGCGCGCCGGATGAAAGGGTGGCTAAGGCGCGCTCCAGTTCCGTGCAGCGGTCGCTGAGCGCGGAGCGTGCGGCTGCGTCCTGTACGCGAGCTAAAAAGTGCCGAATAGTATCGACGGCTCTCCTGACATCACCTTTGGCAAGTTCGAAATGCTCCGTGTTCCCCAAGTCTCGCTCCGTGGCCGCCATTTCGACAAATGTAAATCCAAGTTGGACCTCGGTTTCAAGGAACTCAACCAACTGCTGCCGTGATTGTGCTATCAGCGCGTCGAACGGCGCGGGGTCCATGTTCTTTTGATTAAAGCATGCCGCCGCTATTTCCAATAATTGTGAAAATGTGCCTAACACTCATTTTCGCGGTAGCGATTCTATCGACAGTACACCTACCGGCTCAAGAAGGCTGGAAAATGCCGCCGCCGCTTCCGTCGCCGATGGGTGAAATTATGGGAACCGTCGTTGGTGACAAGTGGTATGGGATGGCGGGTTTGGACAGAGACACCGACAGGCCGATTGGGGCGGTGCTGGTCTTCGCTGCCCCAAGCAACGCCTGGAGCGACCGCAAGTCCATGCCTGTTCCCGCACCACATCATGACCGCAGTTCTAAATGGAAAAATCTATGTGTTCGGCGGCTTCACCAGACCGGCGAACATCGCGGCGTGGCAGCAGACCAATCGCGCATGGGTGTACGATCCAGCGAGCGACGCCTGGAAGGAACTGGCGGCGATGCCCACGCCACGAGGGGCGGGTTGGGCCGTGGAAGCCGGTGGGAAATTCTACGTGATCGGAGGCGCTCAGGCTAACCTGCGCGGCAACCCCACCGCTCCCTTCACCCACGGCACGCCGCAATTGGCGCTCGGAACGATGGAAGAGTACGATCCCGCTACCAATCAATGGCGCAGCCGGGAATCGATGCCCACCCCTCGCAACCATCTACTCGCGGCGGCGGTGAACGGAAAGATCTATGCCCTTTGCGGCAGGCTTGCCGACGACACCGACGTGATCGAAGAATACGACCGGGCAAGTGGAGCGACAAAGGCCGCGCACCGATCCACCGCAGCGGCATGGCGGGCGGGGTTTACAACGGGAAGATTTATCTGGCGGGTGGCGAGTATCAGGACTGGAAGGCGCAAATGCCACCGGCCGCTGGCAGAACCTGCCACGGATGGAACTGGCGCACCACGGATTCGCGGCGGGATTCATTGGTAATACTTTGCACGTTGCCGGCGGCGGTTTCCAATCGGACGGAATGCCGGGAGTAGACACCAAGACGGCCGTTGACGAAGTACTCGAACTCGATCGTTGAGCGGAGGCCAAAAGGAAACAAATTCGCGGGCGGAGCCGTCCGATGTAAGGGAAAGGATGGTCTAAAGAGAGCTATGGCCGAAACGAAGAGATGCGCTCATCCGGCGTGCAACTGCGTGGCGCCACAAGGGAGCAAGTATTGCAGCCAGTACTGCGACGATGCCAGCGACACTACGGAGTTGGCTTGCAATTGTGGTCATCCCGGCTGCGCCGCGGAACTCACGCACCAGGGATGAAGATGGCTGAAGCGGACAACAGCGGTTTCCACTCGATTGTTGAGATTCTGGACCGGTTTCTCAGTAAGCCATTGCCGGAAAAATGGGGTAAGTGGAAGCTGGATCGCGACCGGCGCGCTATCTACTATGACGGTCCGCACGACTATTGGTTCTCGCTCGGGCAAATGAACAATTCAGCGGAAGTGCTGGACTGGATCGTCGAACTCCATGAGAAGAGCTGGGCCACGCCGGAAGATATTGGGAACCTGGTGGCGGCATTGGATGACATTTTCGATTTGCAGAATAATATCTGCGGCTGCGGCATCGAACATCGATTTGACGCCAAGGAGCACGTCGCCAAGCTTTTTCCCGGAACCGCGCCGAGCGCGTGAGCAGGCGAGTTAACTGGCCTTAGCGTGTTTGGCTGCCACGTAAGATTTCACCAATTGGAGAACCGCGGTTTCAAACGGGCGCAGTTGGCCGGCTGGAGCGACGGCATCCATGGAAACTTGTCGTAGCGCCGGAAAGATGGTCTGTTCTACATAGCTCTCGAAAACCGCCGGGTGGATGTAATATTTTCGACAGGCCGCCGGCCGATTGCCCAGCTGTTTAGCGGTTTCCTTCACGGCCTGCACGATGTTTCGCTTGGTCTCGGTCTGGGAACTGGCGGGGCCTAAAGCGGCGAGTTGCTGGGCCATATGTCCGGTTCCATGCCAGGTGCGGACATCCTTTGCCGTGAAATCCTGCTGGGTGATTTCCCGCAAATATTCGTCGACGTCCGTCGAATCCACCTTCCCCGGTTGCCCGGTTTCCGCTTGATATTGGAATAGTTCCTGGCCGGGCAGATCCTAGCAGCGTTTGACGATTTTCGCCAGCCGCCGATCGCGCAGGGTGACGTCATGTTCCTGCTTGCTCTTCCCGAGAAAGTGGAAATGAACGCTCTCGCCATGGATGTCGGCGTGACGATCCCGCAGCGTCGTCAGCCCGAACGAATGGTTGGCCTTGGCATACTCTTCATTGCCGATGCGAATGCAGGTTTCATCCAAGAGACGTACGATGGCGGCGACTACTTTCCGCTGCGGCAAGCCGGGCAGCGACAAATCCCGATCCACCTGTTCGCGGATTTTGGGAAGCGCCGCGCCGAACGCGAGCATGCGGCCGAACTTGGTCTCGTCGCGGATCTCGCGATAACGCGCATGGTACCGGTACTGTTTCCGGCCCCGGGCGTCACGGCCGATGGCTTGGATAAGGCCGCTATCGAGCGGGCAGATCCAAACGTTTTCCCAGGCCGGCGGAATCACCAGCGATCGAATGCGCTGCAATGCAGCTTTGTCCCGCACCGGTTTCGAGTCGGGTCCGACGTAATAGAAGCTCTTCCCACGGCGCTTTCTCAGGATGCCTGGACCATCGCCAGTGACATAACGAAGCCCGGCGGCTTTGGCGGAAGCTAAAGGGTCGGCGGCCAGCGCTTTTGCTTTCGATCTCAGCGTTTTAAGATGCATTTCCGCATATGGGACACGAAGCGTGGCACGAATGTTTCAGCCGGGAGCTTGCCGATCCCGATGCATCGTCCATGCATCATCAGTGGGTCATGGCTTTGGTAGTATCATCAATTGCTAGACGGTCCTTAGCCGGCGGAGGATGCCGGCAAACGCAGCGGAGGATGTATTGCCAACAGCCAACAGCAGGCTTCCAGAAGTATTCGAAAAACGCGAACAAGAAATCACAGACCAATGGATGGAGCAGCAGCAGGCCACTGGCCGAAAACTTACAACTGCCGAGCGCGACCAGTCCGTTCGCCAGTCCCGTGAATTCGTGCGGTTGCTGAGGAGCGCCTTACAACGAAATAACACCGGAGATATCTCGGGATCGGATTGGGAGGGCGTTCGGGACTTTCTGGTTGATTTGTCAGCGCGCAGAGCGAAAGACGGTTACACGCCCAGAGAAACAGCGTCGTTTGTTTTTTCTTTGAAGCAGCCGCTTTTTTCGGCCTTGAGGAGCGAGTTCGCCGCGGACCCCAAAGCCTCGGCGGATGAGATTTGGCTAGCTACGACTCTTATCGACGAGCTAGGGCTGCTGACGACGGAAGCATTCCAAAAGTCGCGCGAGGAGATCATCAACCGGCAGCAGAAAGAGCTGCTGGAGCTTTCCACACCTGTGGTCCGCCTGTGGGAGAACATCCTCGCGCTGCCGTTGATTGGAACGCTGGACAGCGCCCGCACCCAAGTGGTGATGCAGAATCTTCTGGAAGCGATTGTCGCGACGCGTTCCGATTACGCCATCATCGACATCACCGGTGTCCCCGTGGTGGACACTCTGGTGGCCCAGCATCTGCTGAAGACGGTGGCGGCCGCGCGTCTGATGGGCGCCGATTGCCTGATCAGCGGTATTCGTCCCCAAATCGCGCAGACCATTATTCATTTGGGCGTGGATCTGTCGGATGTCACCACCAAGGCCACTCTGGCCGATGCATTTGAACTGGCGTTGCGGCGCAGCGGGCACAAAGTGGTTCGCCAGGAAGCGGCTAGTGTAAGCGCTGCGGCGAGGTAACCGTGGAACGGATACCGATCCTCAAGATGGGCGAGTTCTTGCTCGTCACCATCCAGGTGGATATGCACGACCGGCTGGCGTTGGCCTTGCAAGACGACCTGACGGGCCAGATTGTCAAGCATCGGTCTCGCGGTGTCTTAATCGACATCTCGGTGCTCGAAATCGTCGATTCGTTCATCGGCCGCAT
The DNA here is from genome assembly GCA_963735145.1 of Bryobacterales bacterium. Taxonomy (GTDB): domain Bacteria; phylum Acidobacteriota; class Terriglobia; order Bryobacterales; family Bryobacteraceae; genus Palsa-89. The sequence continues at coordinate 1,889,915 of CAVTJS010000005.1, forward strand.
GCTGGCCAGTATCGCATCCATGGCGCATCTTCTGGATGCCGAAACCGTGGTGGTAGGAATGCAGCCAGCGGTGGCGATTACGCTGGTGGAACTGGGGCTGCCGATGAGGGGCATTCGCACCGCGCTGGACGTTGAAAAGGGGATGATCGCGCTGCGTAGCGCGATTTTGGAAGCAGGGCAAGATGGCGATGCGAGTAGTATCCGCTGAGTTGATGGAAATCCGGACCTCCGACGACATCGTCCTGGTGCGGCAAGCGGTGCGCAAGAAATCCATCGCCTTGGGATTCGGCCTGGTGGATCAAACCAAAGTGGTGACGGCTTCGAGCGAACTAGCGCGCAATACGCTGGACCACGGCGGCGGAGGTAGGGTCCACCTGGAACTGGTGGAAAACGGCACCCGTTCGGGATTGCGAATCACTTTTGAAGACCAGGGCCCGGGAATTCCCGACATTGAACTGGCGCTCACCGACGGCTATACCACTGGAAACGGCATGGGCCTGGGGCTCAGCGGTTCGAAACGGCTTTCTCATGAATTTGAGCTTTGGTCGAAACCTGGGGAAGGAACCAGAGTCTCTATTCTGAGGTGGAAGTAGTTGTCGACAGCAGTAAGCATTTCCATAGAAGAGAGCAGCCGGACAGCCGAGGCGCGCCGGACCGCGCGGGAAATGGCGCTGGATATGGGCATGGATGAGGCGGGCGCCGAACAGGTCGCTATTGTTGCCACCGAAGCCTGTACAAATGTGTTGAAGCACGCCAGCCGGGGGCAGATTCTGCTGCAGACCACCACGGAGGAATCGGATGCCGCGCCGTCCCTGGAACTGCTGGCGGTGGATCAAGGTCCCGGAATGGACAACCTGGATCGATGCCTCGAAGATGGCTACAGCACGGCATCCAGTCCGGGGCAAGGGCTGGGCGCCATCCAGCGGATGTCGAAACAATCCGACATCTATACGTTGCCGGGCAAAGGTACGGTTGTGCTGGCTCGCTGGTGGCTATCGCGAAACGGCTGGAGGCCGTCCGGCACGTTTTCCCTGGGCGCCGTGAATGTCTCGAAGCCCGGAGAGGAAGTCTGTGGCGACTCCTGGGGTTCCGTCCGGAACGGCCCGGACCTGACGATTCTGGTGGCCGACGGCTTGGGACACGGTTTGGAAGCGAAACTGGCGTCCAGCGAAGCGGTCCGGCAACTTTATGAGAATCCGGAGCTGCAGCCGAAAGCGCTGCTCCTGAGAATTCATCAAGCCTTGCGCAGTACGCGTGGAGCGGCCGTCGCAATCGCTCATATCGACTCGGCGCGTGGCAAGCTGACATTCGCCGGGGTCGGCAATATTTCCGCGCGGATTTATGCGGGCTCCCAGGCCCGCCAGAACCTGGTGTCGCTCAACGGAACTGCCGGCCATCAATGCGATCGAATTCAGGACTTCAATTATCCCTGGCCCGAAGATGGGCTGCTGGTTCTGTATTCCGACGGTCTTTCCACGGGCACCGGATTGGAGAACTATCCGGGCCTTGCGGCGCGCGATCCGGCGCTCATCGCGGGCCTGCTTTACCGGGATTTCTGCCGCGGCCGCGATGACGCTACAGTAGTAGTTGCAAAGGCTGTATAAATGGCCGGCACCATCCTCACCCTTGCTATTGCCTCTGAGCGGGATATCTTAGCGGCACGCCAGCGCGCCCGGCAAATCGCGCGCCTGCTGGAGTTCGAACCCCAGGATCAGACCCGGATATCCACCGCGGTTTCCGAGATCGCACGCAACGCGTTCAATTATGCGGGCGGCGGACGGGTGGAATATTCGATCGAGGGCTACACGTCGCCGCAGTTGTTCATCATCAGGATCAAGGACAAGGGACCCGGAGTTCGCGACCTGGAGAACATCCTGGAAGGCCGTTATCGGTCCTCCACCGGGATGGGTATGGGGATTCTTGGGGCGCGACGGCTGATGGATCAATTCCAGATCGAGTCGGTGCCCGGGGTGGGCACGACGGTTTGGCTCAAGAAACTACTACCCCCGCGCACGCGCGTCTGGAAGGCGCAGGACTTGGCGGGCCTGGCGGGCATGCTGGCGGCCGAGGGTCCGCAGGACGCTTTTCAGGAACTGCAACATCAAAATCAGGAGTTGCTCAACGCGCTGGAAGAGATCCGCACCCGGCAGCTTGAGCTCACACGGCTGAATCGGGAATTGGAAGACACCAATCGCGGTGTAGTGGCGCTGTATGCGGAACTGGATGAGAAAGCGGACCACCTTCGCCGCGCCGACGAGCTGAAATCGCGTTTTCTGTCCAACATGAGCCACGAGTTCCGCTCGCCGCTAAATTCCATTCTGGCGCTCAGCGGCTTGCTGCTGGACCGTTCCGACGGCGAGTTGTCGCCCGACCAGGAACTGCAGGCCCAATACATTCGCAAAGCGGCGCACGACCTGCTGGACCTGGTGAACGATCTTCTGGACCTGGCCAAAGTGGAAGCCGGGAAAGTGGAGGCCCGTCCGCTGGATTTCCGCGTGGCGGATTTGTTCGCGGCGTTACGCGGAATGCTGCGGCCCCTGTTGGTGAATCAGTCCGTGGATCTGGTGTTCGAAGACGTGGATCACATTCCAGCGATGTTTTCCGACGAAGGCAAGATTTCCCAGATCCTGCGGAATTTCATCTCCAATGCGCTGAAGTTCACCGAGCGCGGAGAGGTTCGAGTATCGGCCGCCCTGGCCGAGGATAATATCGTTTTCTCGGTGGCGGACACCGGCATTGGAATCGCCCCGCAAGACCAGCAGCGCATTTTCCAGGATTTCGCGCAGGTGGATAATCCGATTCAGAGACGCGTGAAGGGTACCGGCCTGGGACTGCCGCTCTCTAAGAAATTAGCTAATTTGCTGGGTGGCGAAGTGCGGGTGGAGAGCCAACCGGGTATCGGATCGACGTTTAGCGTTCAGCTGCCACTCAGATTAGAAGCAAAGGTCGAACTCAGCCTTTCCTCAGAATCGGCCCTCATGGCGGCCGCGGCGGACACCGAAGGCCTGCCGGTGCTGGTGCTGGAAGAACAGAGTGGAAATGATGATGATGTACCGGAGCTATTTGAAGAACTCCGGGTTTCAGCTCATTCCGGCGTCCACCACCCGGGATGCACAGGAAGTTTTGGAGAGGATTCGGCCGCGGGTGGTTATTTTGGACGTCGTTCTGCGGGCGGAAGATTCGTGGCGATTTCTGGCCGCCCTCAAGCAGGAACCGCGCACCCGCGACATTCCGGTGATGATTGCGAGCACCATTGAGGACCAAGCCAAGGCTTTTCATCTGGGCGCGGACGACTATCTTTTAAAGCCGGTTGAGAAGGCTCAATTGCTCGAAAAATTGAAGGAATTGACCGATCCGGCGCCGGCTCAGCGCATCCTCATCATCGATGACGACGAGCGGGATCGTTACTTCCTGAAGCAGCAGTTTCGCTCATCCACGGTCTTGATCCGGGAGGTTTCCAAAGGCGTGGAGGGGCTGGGCGAGGCGGCCAAGGAAAGGCCGGACGCCATCATACTGGATCTCACCATGCCGGGCATGAGCGGGTTTGAAGTGCTGGATGCCTTGAAAACCAATCTTGCGACCAAAGACATTCCGGTGGTAATCTGTACTTCGCGCGTTTTGAGCGAGTCGGAGCGGTTACGGTTGACGGGGAAAACGGTCGCGATCCTGAGCAAGGAAGGCCGCGGACTACAAGAAATAGCCCAAGTGGTTCGCCGGATGGCAAGTCCTCGGCAGATGGGTGCGGCGGCGATTTAAAAACGCGTAGCATCATGGATCCGCAAAAGGTGTCTATACTCAACGTCGACGACTATCCGCCGGGGCTGTACGCGCGCACCAAGATCCTCAGGCAGGCCGGCTTCGAAGTGATTGAGGCGACCACCGGCACCCAGACGCTCAAGCTGGTGTCGGAGCGCAGGCCCGACGTTGTTCTTTTGGACGTCAATCTTCCCGACATGCACGGCTTCGAAGTTTGCAGAAGCATTCGAACCAATCCGGCGCTGGCCGCCACCACCATACTGCATATTTCCGCATCCAGCATCCAGGGACAGCAGCAGGCGCATGGATTAAATACCGGTGCGGACGGTTACCTGGTGGAACCGCTGGACCCGGTGGTTCTGGTGGCTACCGTGAAAGCGTACTTGCGGGTGCGCCAGGCCGAGAACGCATTGCGCCGCTCCAATGAGGATTTGGAACGATTCGCCTACCGCGTGACGCACGAGCTCAGCGAGCCGTTGCGCACCATTACGATGCACGGGCAATTGCTGGAGGTTGCGCTGGCCGGGAAACTGGATCCGGAGGCGCTGAAATCCTTCGAATTCCTGCAGGAAGGCGCGCGCAGGATGCGCACCTTCATCAACGATCTGCTGCGTTACTCGCAAGCCACCCATGGCGGCAGCGACATCAGGCCGCTGGACATGGAAGTGGTTCTGAGCGAAGCTCTCAGTTCGCTGGGGGCGGCGATCCAGGAGAGTAGAGCGAGCATTACGCACGATCCGCTGCCGGTGCTGGTCACCGATTCCAGGGTGGAGCACGTGCTGCAGAACCTGATCAGCAATGCGATCAAGTATTCGCGCAAAGGCGTCGCGCCGCAGATCCATTTGTCAGCCCGGTTGGAAGGCGATGACTGGCTGTTCGCGGTGCGTGATAACGGAATTGGCATCGACCCGCAGTACCAAAAGTCGATATTCCAGGTTTTCCACCGCTTGCATGGCAAAGACATTCCCGGCACTGGCGTCGGCCTCGCGCTGGCGCAGAAGATCGTGGAAACCAATGCCGGAAAAATGTGGGTGGAATCGGAACCGGGTGTAGGCTCCACCTTCTCTTTCACCATTCCAAAAGCTGCCGAAGGCTCCGCCGCGAACGGGGCCGGCGCGCTAGTCTAACGAGTAATCTAACGTCCGAAAAGTTTCCACTTGTTGCGGCCCAGGAGTGGAGAAGGAAGGGCAGCCCCCGAAGGCCGCCCCGGCTTTTCTCACAATTCGAAACACTACTTTTGCAGCGCGCTTTCCGGCGTGTGGTTGGCTTCAGCCGTGGCGCTGATTCCCAAATCGTGCCTCACTTTCCGAGCCATGTGGAGGTGATCCTCCAGCGTCGGCAAGGTGTTCGCGGCGAAGTTGCGGACGGCCTGATCATGGGCTACCTCGGACTCCCTCTGGAACTCCGAAACATCGTGCATATGATCATTCACCATGGCCCGCATATAAGCTCTGTCAAACGCGCTTCCGGAGAGTCCGGAAAGCCGGTCGTAAAGGGCTTGATCCTTCGCGTTCAGCGAAGTGGGAAGCGTCACTCCCTGGCTGGAAGCGATGCTTTGCAACTGCTGGTTAGCCTGGCTGTGATCCTTCTCCATCCGCTGGCCAAACTTCTGGACCGACACCAACTCACCCTTTTGTTGTGCCAGTTTACCCAACTGCACTTCGGCCATGTTGGCCTCGGCCGCTTTTTGCATAAACATGCGATCGGACGTATTGGGCTGTGTTGCTGAATTCGATTGTCCATACGCAAGTAACCCGCATGCGCAGCCGGCGAATATTACGGTGATAATGCTTTTCCCCATTTAAGTAACTCCTTTGAGACGTCAATGCCGCCTCACTTGTTTAGACGCCTCCGCGAGTGAAAGCGTGCTTGCTCTTGTTAACTTAACGGTGAAGGTGGAGATCGCGGAAACGCCGCCTACCTCGTATTCGAATTCAGCCAGACCTTCGGTTCCACCGACATTCCGATTCTCAGCCGGTGTTGCGAATCCTCACCCGGCTTGAGCCGGATTCTGACGGGCAAACGCTGCACCACCTTGACGTAATTGCCGGTGGCGTTTTCCGGAGGAAGCAAGCTGGTGCGCGCGCCGCTTGCGCCCGGCGTCCCCTCCACGTAGCCGTGAAACACTTGCCCGAGCGCGTCCACGCTGACGTCCACCGACAAACCGGGCCGCATCCGGCGCAGTTGAGTTTCCTTGAAGTTGGCCGTGATCCAAATGTCATCGATCTGGCTAATGTCCAACATTTCTTCGTCTGGCTGCAGATCTTGCCCCACCTCTACAGTCTTGTTCGCGATTACCCCCGCCACGGGCGCCACAATTTTGGTGTAAGAAAGATTCAGGCGCGCCTGATCCACTCTGGCTTTGGCTGAAATGATATCCGCTTCACGCGTGGCCACCGTGGCTCGCTGGGCCGCGGCTTGCCGGGGTGCGTTTTGCTCGGCTCCTTCCAGGCGGGTCTGCGCTTGCAGTAGTTGCGCGCGGCGTTCATCCAGGTTACGCAGCGACACTTGCACCGCGGCCCGCGCCGCATCCACCGTAGCCGCCTCGCTCTGAGCAGTGGCCACTACCGCGTCGAACTGTTGGCGCGACACCTCCGCTTTGTCCACTAGCGGTTTATAACGTTCCACATCTTTCTGCGCCTTGACATTTTGCGCCTCCGCATTTCGCACATCGGCGAGCTTGGCCTCATATTCCTGCTGAGCGGCGGACACGGCCTTTTGCGCCACAACGACATCGGCCTCGCCCGTTGAGATAGTGGTTTGATTCGTGGTAACGATGATGGGAACGCTAGGATTTTGCGCGTGCAATTGCGCCACAGCTTCCTGATATGCGCCGATGGCCTGCTGGAGCGCTACCTGATAATCCCGCGGATCCAGATCTACGAGCACCTGGCCGGCCTCGACCACCTGATTGTTTTCGACATATACACCCACCACTCTTCCCGGGATGCGCGGGCTGATCATGTTCAGGTGCCCATCCACTTGCGCGTCATCGGTAGACTCATAGGACGAAAAATACTTCCATAGCAGGACGCTTCCCACCGCGACCACAACCAGCGCGATGGCCCCTAGCAACACGCGACCCGGATGTCTTCTGACATACCGGCGCGCGCGTAGCCCCAAAGGCCGTTTGGGCTTCCCGGGCTCCTTTTTCTGCGCTTGCTGCTGGTCCTTCTGCCCGCCGAGATTCTGCGGCTGCTTCTGGGAACCGCCCCCATCGCCTGACTCAGAGAGCTTCTTCTGCTCCTGTTTCAGGCGCTGTTGCTGGTCCTCTAGCTGGTCTACTTTGTGGCTTAACTCACCTAGGGTTGGCTCATCAGGCATAGAGTGAAGGGACCGCCGGTTTCACAAGTTCTAACGCATCCCCTACGGGTATGACGGCAAACCGGGCGCTCGGTTTCTGATTGAAAGCTGCTAAAGCGATAGGCGGTAGTATCGGTAGCGGCACGAACGGCAGCGGAATGGACGCAAAAAGAAAAGAGCCAACAGTAAGTCAAGGCCGCCGCGTCTTCTGGAACGACGCGCACACTTCCAGTTACACTTTCGGCATCTAATCTGGCGGTCGGCAGGTGGCGACAGCAAAGCGTTGGCCCGCCGCGCGATTCTAGCGACCGCGACGAGTAGCTCGCCCCAGGGGGACCGTTCAACGTTCGTGCTTATCCGATTGTGACGAGTCAATGACTGGTCCTGCATTGGTTTTCTGGCAACACGGCGTGAAAAATTACGACCCCGCAGGCGGGCAATAGGTTTCAACCTTTCATCGAGAGGCGGCGGCGGCAAGCGTCACAGCATCGGCTCTAACGGTTATGAATGCCTGATTGCTTCAAGATCCGGCGTCTAGTGTCCGACGCAGCAGCGCAATCCGGCCCCACAATGCAAAACGGTTTGGTGCCGCACCGCCCGCTGGGACGAACCGGCATTCAGGTTTCCGCGCTGGGCATCGGAGGATATCATCTGGGGTCCACCCAGAATCAGGACGAAGCGAACGCAATTCTGCGCGAAGCGCTGGATGCCGGCGTCACATTTTTCGACAACTGCTGGGAATACCATCAGGGCGGCGCCGAGGAGCGGATGGGCGCGGCCCTCGAAGGTCTGAGGAATCGGGTGGTGTTAATGAGCAAGGTCTGCACGCATGGCCGCGATAAAAAGGTTGCCATGCGGATGCTGGAAGAATCCTTGCGGCGCCTGCGAAGGGACCATTTGGATGTGTGGCAGATTCACGAAGTGGTTTACTGGAACGATCCCGATATGATCTTTGCTCCGGACGGCGCGGGCGACCCGGGGGAGAGTAGCCGCGGCAACTTTGACTCTGGAATGGCAGCCGCCGATGCCCATATCGAGCATCTCTATTCCACTCCGTTCCAGCATCACAACCCGATGGAGCCGCACGCCACGATTGCAGTTTGGGACGGCCCCGACAAGCTTACGCTTTATGACGCTTCGCAGGGCATCTTCGGAGATCGTAAGCGCGTGGCCGATTTGCTGGGCTTGCAGCCGGACAATGTACGCGTGGTCTCGCTTTTTCTGGGCGGCGGCTTTGGCAGCAAAGGGCCGACGTGGTCGCACGTGGTCTTATGCGCCATGGCCGCCCGGCAGGTCCGTCGTCCTGTGAAATTGGTGCTGGCGCGTCCGCAAATGTTCGGCCCGGTGGGATGCCGCACCGAGACCCGGCAGACCATCGCGGCCGGCGCGAAGCGCGATGGAACGTTCACCGCGCTGCGCAATGAAACTCTCTCCCACACGTCTACGTTCGATGAGTTTTGCGAGCCTGCCTCCATACCCACGCGGATGCTCTATTCCGTTTCAAACAATGCTACTCATCAGCGTCTGTGCCGTTCCGATATCGGAACGCCGTCCTACACGCGTGCGCCGGGCGAGGCTCCGGGCACTTACGCGCTGGAAGGGGCGCTGGACGAATTGGCTTACGCGCTCAAGATGGATCCTCTGGAACTGCGGCGCAAGAACTACGCGCAACAGGATCCCGACAAAATGATTCCGTGGTCCGGAAAGTCGCTCAACAAGTGTTACGACATGGCAGCGGAACGCTTCGGCTGGTCGCGCCGGCCACCCGAGCCGAGGTCCATGCGTGAGGGCAATGTCCTGATCGGATGGGGCATGGCGACTGCCGTGTACCCGGCGCGCAGGAGCGAATCGTCGGCGCTGGCGCGGCTGACGCCCGATGGCAAGATCCTGGTGGAAGCGGGCACGCAGGACCTTGGCACCGGCACTTACACGATCATGACGCAGATTGCCGCAGACGGAATTGGCGTCCCTCCCTCGCGCGTCACTTTTCGTTTGGGCGATACGCGCTATCCGCAAACACCGGTGTCGGGCGGTTCCCAGACAGCTGCGAGCACCGGCTCGGCCGTCTATCTGGCAGCTCGTGCGCTGCGCGAAAAACTAATTCAACTCGCGGTTTCGGATACGCGCTCGCCTGTGCATGGCGCCAGCGCGAATGACATCAGCATCGAGAACGGACGCATCGGTCTGCGCCGCGAGGCCGCGAAATCGGAAACGCTGGAGGCTTTAGTGGCTCGAAGCGGCCAGCCGTATGTTCAAGGATTCGCCGACACCAAAGCCGGTGATGAGGCCAAACGGTACTCCGGCTATTCGTTCGGGGCTCAATTCGCTGAGGTCCGGATCGATGCCGATCTGGGCCAGATGAAGGTCTCGCGCATGGTGGGCGCTTTCGGTGCGGGACGAATCCTGAACGCGAAGACCGCACGGAGCCAGTTTATGGGCGGCATGGTGTGGGGCATCAGCTTCGCGTTACTGGAACACAGCGTCTATGACAACCGGCTGGGAAGAATCGTCAATAACAATCTCGCCGAGTATCACGTGCCGACGAATGCGGACGTCGGTAGTATCGAAGCCCTGTGGGTGGATGAAGTGGATGACCATGTCAGCCCGATTGGCGCGAAGGGAATCGGAGAGATCGGCATCACAGGTTCTGCCGCGGCTATCGCCAACGCGGTGTTTCACGCCACAGGAAAACGGGTGCGCGACCTTCCCATCACGCTTGACAAGATCCTATAGCGCGGCTCGGAGCCAAGGAGATGACAACAACAAACGCTTGGTTTGCGAAGATGGCCCAGAGAACCGCCAAGGTGACTGGGTCCAGTCCCGCCTTTATCACGGTATGTTTGCTCACGCTGCTATGGCTGGGCAGCGGGCCATTATTTCATTGGAGCGATACTTGGCAGTTGGTGATCAACACGCTCTCCAACATCGTCGCGATGCTGATGCTCTTTCTGATCCAGAACACGCAGAATCGCGAAAGCGCCGCGCTGCAATTGAAGGCGGATGAACTGCTGCGCGCCATGCGGGGCGCCCAAAACTCGTTCATTAACCTGGAGGAACTGAGCGAGGAAGATCTGGAGCGCATCAAAGAACGATACGCCAGGCTAGCCGAGCTTGCGCGCGCGAAGCACGGAATGACGCCGTCGCCTGGCGCTCTGCCGACAGAGGAGCCGCACTGAGTCACCGCTGCTTGCGAAGTCCCTTCCACAAGCGCTGAACCTTCTTCAGATCCCCGACGAATCGTTCATATTCCAGGTGTCGCTGCTGTTCGTCTGGCGCGCGCAGGATAGCGGAGGGGTGAACCGTGGATGTCACGTGCGGCGCCCAGGAATTTTGGACGAACAGTCCACGTTCTTTCGTCAAGCGGTAGGTGCTGCCGAAGATGGACTGTGCGGCGCTGGCGCCCAGACACACGATGATTTGCGGCTGGATCAGATTGATCTCCGCTTCGAGCCAGGGACGGCAGGCCCTGATTTCCAAACCGGTGGGCTTCTTGTGTAAACGCCGCTTGCCGCGCTCTTCGAACTTGAAATGCTTCACCGCGTTGGTGACGTACACCAGCGACCGGTCGATCCCCGCCTCCACCAGCGCTCGATCCAACAATTTGCCGGACGGCCCAACGAACGGGTGGCCTTGGCGATCTTCCTCGTCCCCCGGCTGCTCTCCAATAAGAACAATTTCAGCCGAGCTGGGTCCTTCGCCGAATACGGCTTGCGTGGCGCGTGCGTACAGCTCGCACCCGCGGCAGTGTTGCACGGCTTCCCGCAGGATACGCGACGTGGGATGTGCTGGAATGTACTCGGCAGCGGTGGTGGATTCTGTTCCTGGCATTTCCCCTCCAAAAAACTAAGCAGCAACTTGCTCGCCAGACGTGATGACACGAGCTAGCTGAAACGTACTTCCCCAATGGCTTGTCTAGAAGGTAGGAATGAATTAAACGCAAACCAAACAAGGAGACCATTATGCCGGAAAAGAAGACGCTGGAGCATGCTCGCGAAGACAAGCGCAGAGGGAAGGCTGCATCTACGCAAGCGGGAGAATTTGTGAAAGAAGAGATGGACCACGTCCGCCAAGGCAAGCATGGAGCTCGCTCCGCTAAGCAGGCGATTGCTATTGGTTTGTCGAAAGCCCGTCGGGCTGGAGTAAAACTGCCGCCCCCGAAGAAGGGTAAGGCGTCGGAACGCACACGCACTCAGGCCGAGCGTGACACTTCCAAGGGTGCGAGCTCATCGCATCGGGCGCCTTCGCGCAAAAGATCGCGCGCCGTGAGCTCCGCTCTGAAGCGGGAGGGCCACGCCGCGGCCTCGCACACTGCGCTGTCGCGTCAGGCGCATGCGAGTGCGAAAAGCCGCGGGGCAGCCAACCGTAGTCAAGCTGCAAAGAAAGCCGCACGCACACGGGCGCGCCGTTCGCACTAAAGGCGCCAGGTAATAATTTCCCGTTACTTCTAAAAGGCCAGGATTAAATGTCTGAAAATCATCGCTTTATTCTTTGGTCACAAACTCGCGTTAAAGAGTCCGGAGGTACGCGTGGCCACCGATCTCCTAAAAAGCACGACCGGCCCGTTCGTCAGTTTCTTCGAATGGTTCGGCGAACTGGGTGTATTCTTCGGTCGCGTCGCGCGCGCCAGCTTTAGTATTCCGTGGGAAGGTCGCGAGTTTGTCCGCCAGTTGGACGCCATCGGGTCGAAGTCGTTTCCGCTGGTGGCCCTAGCCGGCGCGGCTACGGGCGTTGTGCTCTCCCTTCAGACCGGTGATAGCTTAACGCGCTTCGGCGCCCAGGCGTTGCTGCCCGCCGTCATCGTATTTTCTCTCATCAAGGAAAGCGGACCAGTGATTACGGCGCTGATCGTGAGCGGTCGGGTGCGAGCCGGCATAGGAGCGGAACTGGGCTCCATGCGCGTCACCGAGCAGATCGATGCGATGGAAGTTTCTGCTGTGAATCCCTACCAATTTCTTGCAGCAACGCGGGTGCTGGCGTGTGTGTTGATGCTTCCACTCCTGACCCTGGCCGCGGATTTCTCCGGCATCTTCCTCGGATGGGTCTCTTCCACTTTGGCGCACCCCATTTCGTTTCAACTTTTCCTGCACAACGGCCTGAAAGATGCTAGTTTAAGCGACTTCCTGCCACCCACCTGCAAAACCGCCGTATTTGGTTTAATCATTGGCGTCGTTTCTTGTTTTCAGGGAATGCGTACGCGAGGAGGAACCGCAGGCGTGGGCCGATCGGCGACCAGTTCTGTGGTGCTTTCGTCGTTGTTTATCATTTTGGCCGATGTCCTGCTGGTTCGATTGATCCAGGTGTTTTTTCCCTCATGACAAGTACGGCCAAGAGTACGACTCAGCCGCTCGCCGTGACAGGCGTTCAGAAATCTTTCGGGCCGCAAAAAGTACTGAACGGCGTGAATCTCACGGCCGAGCGCGGGCAGACCGTGGTGGTGCTCGGAAGAAGTGGAACAGGCAAGAGCGTCTTATTGAAACTGATCGTGGGATTGGAGCGCCCCGAATCCGGTTCCATCCGAATTCACGGGCAGGAAATTGTGGGGCTTGAACTGGACCGCCTGAACGCGATTCGAAAGAAGATGGGATTCCTATTTCAGCAGGCGGCGTTATATGACTCGCTCACGGTGGAGGAAAATATCGCGTTTCCCTTGAGGCGTCACACTTCTTTATCGGATAGCGAACGTAACGATCGGGTCCGGACGCTCCTCGCGAGTGTCGGAATGGAGAGGGACTTGACCAAGATGCCCTCCGATATTTCGGGCGGCATGCAGAAGCGCGTGGGCTTGGCAAGGGCCCTGGCACTGGATCCAGACATTCTGCTCCTTGATGAGCCTACGTCTGGCCTGGACCCCATCACGGCGGCTGAGATCGGCGAGTTGGATTATGAAGCTCAGGAAGGAAAGGAACCTCACCTCGATAGTGGTGACGCACGACGTTCACGGAGCAAAGTCGTTTGCCGACCGTGTGGTTCTGCTGCGGGAGGGAAAGGTCGTGATTGACGGACCTTTCCCCCAACTGGAACGGAGCCAGGACCCATTCGTGGTTCAGTTCCTGAAGGACGCGGCGTAGGAGGCGTTATGTCGCAAACATTTCGGCTTGGTTTGTTCATGGTCGCGGCGCTGGCGGTGCTGGCCGCCGGAGTTTTCCTTATCGGAAGCAGGGAATCACTTTTTCAGTCCACGTACAGTATTCGGTCAGATTTCCAGAATGTAGCGGGCCTCGCAGACGGCGCCGATGTCCGCGTGGGAGGACTTCACCAAGGCACCGTGAAACATATTCAGATTCCGAACCGGCCGGATGGAAAAGTGGTAGTCACCATGGATCTGGATAAAGCGACGCGCCCTGTGTTGAACAAAGGCTCCATCGCGTCCATTAAATCCGATGGACTGGTGGGCGACAAGTATGTGGAGATTTCGTTCGGTTCCGAGGGGGCGCCGCCGCTGAAGGATGGCGACACTATTGCCAGCCAACCCCCGCTGGACATTTCCAATCTGGTAAAGAAAGCGGATCAGCTTCTCGACACCGCGCAAGGGGCGGTCACTGATCTAGGAGGCACCGCGAGCAACCTGCAATCGATCAGCGCCAAAATCAACCAGGGGAAGGGAACTGTCGGCGAACTGATCAACAATAAAACCATCTACGAGAAAGCCACCGCCGGGGCTACCGCTTTGAACGAAGACATGGAGGCGCTGAAGCACAATTTCTTACTTCGTGGATTTTTCAAAAACCGGGGCTATGAGGACGCGGCCGATCTGACCAAGCATGCCATCTCTCGTCTTCCCGCCAGTGAACCGGTGAAGGCTTTCGACTTCGAGGGGAAAAAGCTGTTCAACCAGCAAGCCAAACTAGAAGACCATAAGGCGCTGAAGGACGTTGGCGACTACTTGGAAGCCAACAAATTTGGCTTGGCCGTTATCGTGGACGCCGTCGGGATGAAGGGCGAGACAGGCCAGGATCGGGTGCTATCGGAAGGCCGCGCCGCCGCAGTTCTCGATTATCTTGCAAAGAATTTCCGGCTGGACGACACGCGGATCAAAACCCTGGCGCTCGGCAAGACCGACGGCGCGGGCGATATCGGCAACCTGGAAATCCTCGTGTATCCGCAGGCCGTTTCTGAGGGTGCAACGAAATCCAACCAAGCGAGCAAAGAAACCAAGTAAAGGGCCTTTTGGAACGGCCGCACTCTTGGTTCCACCAAAATATATCTTGAAAACGACTGATCCCTCGCTCCCTCCAAAACAAAACCGCCTTGAGCTGTTCTTTGCTGATTTGGGCCCGGGGCTGATCACCGGCTGCGCCGACGATGATCCCTCCGGCATCTCAACCTATTCGATGACCGGAGCCGTGTTCGGTTACGGTTTACTCTGGACGGCGCTTATTTCTTTTCCGCTCATGGTTTCCGTACAGATGATGTGCGGGCGGCTAGGGATGGTGACGGGCCGCGGACTGGCTGGAGTGGTGCGCCGGCGCTACTCCAAATGGGTGCTATGGTGCGCTAGTTCGCTCTTGATCGTCGCCAACGTATTTAACATCGCCGCGGATCTGGGAGGCATGGCGGACGCCACGCACATGATCACCGGCGTCCCTTCGCTGGTGTGGACGCCGCTCTATACCGCGTTGATCATCAGCTTCCTGTTTTGGTCTTCTTACCGTCAGATTGCGCGGATTTTCAAATGGCTCACCCTGGTGCTGCTGGCCTATGTCGTCACCGCCTTCTTCGCCCGGGTGGATTGGAACCAGGCGCTGTGGGCAACGCTTTTGCCACAGCCGGTATGGTCGCATGACTATGTGGAGGTGCTGGTGGGAATCCTTGGCACCACCATTTCGCCCTACCTCTTCTTCTGGCAAGCTTCGCAGGAGGTGGAAGAGGAACGCGCCATGGGAAGGAATCTCGAGCAGCGTAAAGGCGCCACGGTTGAGGAACTGCGTGCTTTGAAAGTGGACGTAATAACGGGGATGTTCGCCTCGAATTTCATTATGTACTTCATCATCCTCACCACCGCCGCCACTTTGCACGCCCACGGCATCGTGAAAATCGATACCGCCAAGCAGGCGGCGGAGGCGCTTCGGCCGCTTGCCGGAAACGCCGCGTACCTGCTGTTCACCTTAGGATTGATTGGAACGGGTATGCTGGCCGTGCCGGTGCTGGGCGGATCGTGCGCGTACGCCATCGCGGAAGCTTCCCGCTGGCGGGGATCGCTGGAGGCTAAGCCGCGCAGCGCAGCGAAATTCTATGGCGTGCTGGCGGTCGCCATGGCGCTGGGCCTCGCCATCAACTATACCGGACTCGACCCGATAAAAATGCTGTTTTGGTCCGCGGTTCTCAATGGCATTCTTGCGCCGCCGCTTATTTTTCTGATTCTCCTGATCACTAGTGGACCGTCCCAGTGATTCGTTTAGTGACAATCCGTCTTTTCACGTCGGTATAGGTCCAGCGGATTGGGCGAGCATGTTTGGTGTACGCGCGGATGTATCTCATGAGCTTGCGTCGGAGATCTGCAACTGAAGTGAAGATCCCGCGTGCAATCACATCCCGCTCGATTTTTGCAAACCACAGCTCCACCTGATTTAACCAGGACGAGTACGTCGGTGTGAAGTGGAACCGTACTTTGGGATGCTCCGCCAGGAACTGCTCGACAGCCGGCGTTTTGTGCGCCGAAAGATTGTCCAACACGATGTGAATCTCGCGGGCCCACTTCGCCTTCTTAATCAACCCGCTCAGGAATTCGATGAACTCCGCGCTGGTGTGCCGCCGCGTCGTTTTCCCCTCGACCCGCCCAGTCTTCACATTCAACGCAGCGTACAGCGACAGCGTGCCGTGACGATAATATTCAAATCCGTGGCGTTCCGCCCTGCCCGGCGACAATGGCAGAACCGGATCGAGTCGGTCCAGCGCCTGGATCGCCGTCTTTTCGTCGACGCAAAACACGGCCGCATGTTGCGGAGGGTCCAGATACAACCCGATGATATCGGCCGCCTTGCTTTCAAATTCCGGGTCGTTGCTGGCCATGTAGCTGTCCAGTCGGTGTGGCCGCAGTCTGGCTTGCGCCAGAATACGTTGCACGGTGGATTTGCTGATGCCCAGGTCCTGGGCCAGTTTGCGGCACGACCAATGGGTGCTGCCGTCGGAAGGTTTCTGCTGCGCTCGTCGGATCACTCGCCCCTGCACCGCCGGTGTCGCCCGTCGCGGCTTGCTTCCTTGATGGCGCCCCTGCAAACCTTCGATGCCATGCTCCTCAAATCGGATCTTCCACTTCGACACTGTGGGTGCGCTCGCGCCCAGCGTTTGCTCGATCTGGCGATACGTCAACCCATCGGCGAGAGCTAAGATGAGACGCGCGCGGAACACATAGCCGGCGGGAAGACTTCGCGATTGCGCCCAGCCACGCAATTCGTCACGTTGTTCCTCGCTGAGTTCCAGCAATCCTTGATTATCAGCCACATCATAAGGACGCTCAGATTATGCTGTATGTATCACTGGGACAGGCTACTAGCGATCGCACAGTAATGGGCCAGCAAACCAGTCCCCCGCTCGAGCGGACGCTGGGCTGGGTGACGTTCGCCGTGATGACGGCCGCGGCTGCCGGAATGCTGATTCCGTGAGCAGCGGGTGATTACTTGTGTTTCTTCTTAAATGCCTCGATCCCCTTTTTCACGATGGCCGATGCGCGTTTGGGTCCGCCCTGGTTTCTTAGTTTGAACTTCTTTCCACGCAGCTTGTTGTAGGAAATAAAGAACTGCTCGATCTGGTCCAGTATCGATGGATTCAGCTCTGAGATGGAGGAAACATGCTCATGTTGGTAAGAGTGAACCGCAACCGCGAGGAGCCGATCGTTACTTTCCGTCTTGCCGTCCTGGGTCTGCCTAGCCTCAATGACGCCGATGATCCGCACGTCAACCAGACACCCCACGTGGGCGGGCTCGTCCATGAGAACCATTACATCCAAGGGATCGCCATCCCCTCCCAAGGTACTCGGCACGAAACCGAAATCGAAAGGGAATAACATGCCCTCCGGAAGGAGGCCTCCGAGCTTGAACAGGTTCGACTCAGGATCGTAGTCGAATTTATTCCGCCGGTTCTTGGGTGTTTCAATGATCGCGCAACACTTACACTTCTTTGCATCGAACAGGTTCGGAAACGCGCTTAGATCGGCCATAGAGTAAGAGGACTTCGCATTTTCTTCCCGGAGATGTAAAAGTTCCTCACACGTTACAGGCGCTCGAACCTCACACCCCCGGGACTTACTGCCTTATTTCTCGAGCACCTTCTCGATTTGTCCCACCTTCTTTTGAATCTTGCCGCCCAGCTTTTCGTCCTGGCCCTCTCCCATTAAGTTGGGATTATTGGTGAGTTTACCCGCTTCCTCTTTGATCTTGCCTTTGGTCTCATGTACTTTGCCCTGCACCTGATCTTTTGTACTCTGTTTCATGAAAAGCTCCTATTGTTGCTGCTCCTGCAGCCCACGCTGCAAACAGCATGCACGTCGACCACCGAACTGCCTCGGCGGCACGTTAAGTGCTAGATGTGGCGGCGGGAGAGGAGAATAAATGAGGTTTCTAATTGCGTGGCTGCTCGGAGTCCCTGGAATTGTAATAGTGATCTGGTTCCTAATGAGCCACCACTAAAGCCCGGGTTAGTCGGCGTGCCGCACTACGATACCGCCGCCGGATGTGTGCAGATAGAGCAGCGGTCCGCCGCCGTTCAAAGGTCCGCGGAGGAAGCTGGGATGGCGCTGGCCGCTGCCGGACAACGCAAAATCGGTCCACACTCCGCCGCCGCTGGTGGAGGCATCCAGATCGACGTGAATGTCCTTGGCCAGCGCCACCATTATGCCTCCGCCAGAAGTGTACAAACGGCATTCTTCTTTCGGTTGTCCGACGAACCAGGCATTCACACTTCCGCCTGACGTGGAGGCGTCGATGGCCCCCGTCGCATCCCGAATATCAATTCCTCCACCCGAGGTGTGCGCTCTCACCCGGCCTCCATTGCGCTCAATGAAAATGGGACCGCCGCTCGTCGACGCGTCTACATCTCCGGCAACTTCGGCGATCCGGATCGGGCCGCCTGAAGTGTGCACTACCGCTTTTCCCTTGCCGCCGGTAAAAGTAATGGCGCCGCCCGAGGTGTGCGCACGGACGTCGCCATCCACTCCGCTAATGGAAATCGGGCCATCGAAAGTCTCAACCTCGGCACCGAACCTCTTCGGGATAGTGACGCGATACTCCACCTCCCGCAGCCATCTCCCATATTCCAGGCACCGCCCGTCATGGCACATGGTGTGGCCGCCGAAGATGATGGGCCAGAAGTCGAACATCGGTTCCCATCCTTTATGGAACGCGCCGTTCACGCGAATTTCGGAGCCTTGCTGGCCGATATCGAGCGTGAAATCTCGGCGCATCCGGTCAAACTCGGCGCGCGAGAATGGAATTCCGTGAAAGGAAACGTCTACATCGACGCTGCTTCCGGAACCGGGTTCGATCCAGAGGGAGCCGACGTCGGCGTTCAATAGCAGTCGCGTAGCGGAAGAGGCGGGCGCTGATTTTCGGACGTGATCTCCCAGATCAACGGCATAGAGATATGAAATGCAGGCAAGCGCGGCGGCCACCAAACGGAACATCGCGACCTCCTATGTATGTGTAATACGCACCAACTGGCATTTCGTTCGCAAAATTCCTGAGTTCCCTGCGTTCCGTATATCATAAGAGGCGTCATGCAACCCCGGTCCCGCACCTTGCTTTTCGCCCTGGCCGCCACGGTAGCCATTGGCGCGGCTTTTGTCCGCAGTGGCGTTGTCACGGCAGCAACCGCACCGTCTAACTCGGTTCAGTTCACGACGCACCTTATTACCGACAAGCTCCGGGGCGGCTATAGCGTGGCGATCGCCGACGTCAATCACGACGGCAAACTCGACATTATTCCCGTCTCGGCCGGCGACGCGGAACTGGCCTGGTACGAAAATCCTGGCTGGGACCGTCACGTTATGCTGAACGACAAGAAGGCCATGCTCTGGGCTTCTCCCGCTGACATCGATGGTGACGGCATTCCCGAGTTCGCGCTGCTGAGCGATTTCGGCCAGGATCCCACCAAGAGCAAGGGGTCCGTCTGGCTGGTGAAGAGCCAGGGCGATCCCAAGGAAATGTGGAAGTCCTACCTGGTGGACGCCGTCCCCACTGCGCATCGCGTCACCTGGGCCGATCTGGAAGGAAATGGCAAGTATGAAATCGTGATGGCGCCGTTTGTCGGCCTGAAGGGTTGGGAAGATCCCAAGTATCACGACAACGTGCCGCTGCTTTATTGGCGGGTTCCCACGAAGCTTGATCAGCCTGGTTCTGATAAAGCCTGGAAGCGCGAGACGGTCGATGACACGCTCTACGGCGTTGTGCACCACCTGCACGCGGTGAAATGGAATCCGGGCAAGCGAGACGATCTGATGATCGCGGGCTTCGATGGCATCGTTCTATACACTCCGTCCGGCAGCGGCGACAAGTTGAAATTTGAGCGCAAGCAGCTCGCCAAGGGCGACGAACCGAGGGACGTGCCGGGTGCAGGCGGGATGACGAAAGGCAGCAACGATGTGCATCCGCTCTTCATCAAAGGCAAGCGCTTTCTCGCGGCCCAGGAGCCGTGGCACGGCGACGAAATTGTCGTGTACACCAACAAAGCCGGTAAATGGGAGCGTAACGTCATCTTCAAGGGTCTTATTCAAGGGCACGAGATGGCGGTCGGCGATTTCAACGGAGATGGGCGCGACGATATCGTTGCCGTCGACGTCACCAACCGCGGCCGGCCAACTCCCGCCAGCGTTCATATTTTTTACTCCGAGGACGATGCAGGCACCAAGTGGCGTCACGAACTGCTGGATCAGGACATGATGGCTGGATCGGGAGTGATGGTCGCCGACATCAATGGCGATGGCCGGCCCGATATCGTCGCTATCAGCGGAAGTTCGGTGAAATATTACGAAAACATGGGAGTCGGAAAATGAGATTTGCATTCTTCGCGCTTGCATCCGCGCTCGTCCTGAGCGCCCAATCAGCGCCGCCCGAGCGTGCCACCGTCGACGATCCGAATTATCTTCCCCGCGTCACTCCGATCAAGCCCGGGATGGCGCCGAAGATGAAGGTTGATCCGCTGCCGGCCGTGCCGTCGCGCAGTTTCAGCGTGCATTTCTCCGCCGGAGACGAATTAATGTCCGGCATGACCGAGTTCGCCGAGAAAAACAATCTCCAGATCAGCGAAGTGCGTGGACTGGGCGGCATCAGCTCCGCCGTCGTCTCCGCGTACGATCCGAAGAAGGGCGCGTTCAAGCGCTTCAATATCGATCAGAAAGGCGAACTGGTCTCGCTGCAGGGCGAGATCACGGTACAAAACGGCAAGCCGTCGTTCCACGCTCACGTGGTCTTCGTGCTGGTGGATGGAACCGTGCACGGGGGCCATTTAGTGGAAGCGCATATCGATCCGATCGCGAATCTGTTCGTCAACGAATACGCTTCGCCGAAGTAGAATCGTTAATCGCCCGAGGCGCGCAGGAACGTTCCTTGTTCCAGCTCCGTGAATGCCTCGCGAAGCTGATCCTGCGTGTTCATCACGATGGGTCCGTACCATGCCACCGGTTCCTCAAGCGGTTTTCCCGACACCAGCAGGAACCGGATGCCTTCCTCGCCCGCCTGCACCGTAAGCTCATCGCCCTGGTCGAACAACACGAGCGACCGATTGTCCGCATCCGTCGGTGGAGCGGTGTCCAACCATCCCACTCCCTCGGTGGGCACCGCCAGCGGACCCGACGCATTGCCGAACGTCCCGTCGCCCGCGAAAACATAAGCGAAGGCGTGCCGCGTGGTTTCGATGGGCAGCACCTTCCTCTTTCCCGGAGGCACCGAAACGTCCAGATACATCGGATCGGCCGCGATTCCATCCACGGGCCCGCGCTTGCCCCAGAAACTTCCGCAAACGATGCGCACTCCGGTGCCATCGTCGTCGGTGACCAGCGGAATCTCGGCGGCCTTCACTTCCTGATAGCGTGGCGCTGTCATCTTGAGCGCCGACGGCAGATTCGCCCACAATTGGAACCCGTGCATTCGCCCGCTCTGATCGCCCTTGGGCATCTCCTGGTGAATGATCCCGCGCCCGGCGGTCATCCATTGAACGTCGCCCGCTGCGATGGTGCCTTGATTGCCCATGCTATCGCCGTGATCCACGGTTCCCGCCAGCACGTACGTGATGGTCTCGATGCCGCGATGTGGATGCCAGGGGAAGCCGGCGAGATAATCGTCGGGAACGTCGTTACGGAAATCGTCGAGAAGAAGAAAAGGATCGAAGTCGGATGTATTGCCGAAACCGAACGCGCGCCGCAGATGCACGCCAGCACCCTCAAGCGTGGGTTTGGATTTGATGAGCCGCTTCACTGGTCGAATGGACAATTTGGCCTCCTATCCGAGGGTACCGTGTTTTCCAACTGCTGACTTACTGCTGCTGACTTACTGCTGGTAGACGTCGGCCGCCTTGAAATCCCCGGCCTTCACAATGGATAGCATGGATGCGTCCACATGCCGGCGGAACGCCGCGTTCACCTGTTCTACCGTCAGCGCCTCGAGCTTGGCGTCCATCTGCTCATCCCATTGGAGCGTCCGCTCCGCGTCTTCCCGCGATGCGATCAAGCGAAGCAGCGCCTGATCCTGACTGCGGCCCATGGTCCGCTGATCCTGAATCGCCTTCTTGGCCGCCGCAACCTCATCCGCGGTGAATCCGCCGGCCAGGGTCTTCACCAGTTCGTCCCGAAAACTCGCTTCCACTTTCGGTGAATTTTTCGGATTGCTGATAGCCGAGCCGCCGAACCTCGCCGCATTGCCGTCGACCGGCGGCGGGGCGTCGAACCCGGAGTTTACTCCGTAGCTCAAGCCTTCCCGATTCCGAATGCGGTCTGGCACGCGGCCGGTAATCGATCCGCCAAACATGTAGTTGGCCAGAACCATGGCAGGGTAGTCGGGATCGGTGTCCGACATCGGCAGCCGGAGCGCCGCGGCGAAAGTGGCGTTCTGCTTGTCCGGAGTTTCGATCTTCAGATTCACCGGCACGGTCTTCTCGAAATTCTCGGTGATTCGCTGGTACGACGCCGGGCTCACCCAATTTCCGAACAAATCCTGCGCGGTCTTGCTCACCGCCGCCGGATCGAACTGCCCCACGATCACCAGTTCGCCGTGCGAGGCTCCATAAAACTGCGAGTGAAACTTCTTCACGTCATCCAATGTCACTTTGCCCGTCTCTTCGATTTGCTCGTCGATAGTCCCGACGTACCGGACGTCGTTCTTGGGATACGGATTCAGTGCGCGTTCGAGCGCGAGCGGCGCAAGGGCGGCAGGTTCGGTTCTGCGGTCCTCAAGCCCGGCGATCCTCTGCTTTTTCGCGGACTCGAATTCCGAATCCGGAAACGACGCCTCGCGCAACATCTCGGCCACCAGCCGGAGCGCGGGAACCAGATTCTCCTCTGTGGTCTGGACGGTGGCGTTGGCTTGGGAAAGGCCGCCCGAAACGACGATTTGAGAATTCAGTTTGACCATCTCATCCTGAATCTGCTGGCGCGTTCGATTCTTTGTCCCGCGCATGAGCAGCGCGCCAGTCATGCTTCCGATAGCGTTCTTGCCGACCAGCGCCTTTTCATCGCCGAATTGGATATAGAGCATCGCGGAAACGGTGCCGCCTCGGCTGGTCTTCGGCAGCATTGCCACTTTGAGTCCGTCGGGCAGTTTCAGGCGAGTCAGGTGTTTCTCAATGTTCGATGGCGCGGGATCAAACGCCGCTCCCTGCGAAACGGTCATGCTGGTCTTGTAATCCTTGAAGACGGCCGCGAGATCGGAAGACGCGGGCACCACTGTGCGATCGGGCGCCGGCGTGGGAATGAATTCGCCCACGGTTCGGTTGGACTCTTTGAAATACAGCTTCGCTACCCGCACCACGTCGTCCGGAGTGACGCTCTTGATCTGGTCGTAATTCAGGAAATAGAGGCGCCAGTCGCCGCTCGCAATCATCTCCGATAATCCCAGCGCAGCTTGCTGCGAGTTGGCCATCCGCAGCTCCATGGAGTGCAGGATGCGGGTTTTCTCCTTTTCGACCTCTTCCTTAGTAGGCGGTTCGCTCGTAACGCCGGCGATGGTGTCGAGAATGGTTTTACGAGCCTCGTCGAGCGACTGATCTTTGCTCAGGCTGGCCGAAACCAGCACGAATCCAGGATCGTGCAGCTCCTCATATCCCATCCTCACCGACAGAGCCTTCTTGTTATCGACCAGCGCATTGTAGAGCCGGCCTGAAGCGCCGCGGCCGCCGGCCAGCACTCCGCCCAGAACCTCCAAAGCCGCTGAATCGGGATGCGACAACGCAGGCGCGTGCCAGGCGATGATGACAGCCGGATTTTCCCCCACCCGCCGTAATGCGACAAATCGCTCGCCGTCCTGCGCGGGCTCTACCGTGTAGGTCTCCTCCAGCTTGCGAGCGGGCCGTGGGATGGTCCCGCAGGTTTCGGCCACGTAAGCCAATGCTTTGGACTGATCGAACTGGCCGGCGATCACCAGCACCGCGTTGTCCGGCTGATAGTATTTCCGATAAAACGCGGCCAGTTTATCGATGGGAACTTTTTCGATGTCCGCGCGCGAACCAATCACCGATTTGCCGTAGTTGTGCCACAGGTATGCGGTTGCGACCACGCGTTCCTCCAGGATCCGCTCCGGGCTGTTCTCGCCCCTCTCGAATTCGTTCCGCACCACGGTCATTTCGGTATCGAGCAAGGCTTTCTCGATCCGCATCTTGACCATGCGGTCGGCTTCCAGACCAAGCGCCCACTTAAGATTTTCGTCGCTCGCGGTGATGGTTTCAAAGTAGTTGGTGCGGTCGTAATCGGTGGTCCCGTTCCATTGCGCTCCGTGATCGGTCAGCTCTTTCTTGATGCTTCTGCCGTTGGTGGTGAGGATGAAGTTCATGTGCTCCAGCAGGTGAGCCATGCCGGTCTCACCATAGCCTTCAAAACGTGAGCCCACCAGATACGTCATGTTGACCGTCACTTTCGGGCTGGAAGGATCGGGGAAAAGGAGAACGCGCAGGCCGTTGGAATAGTCGTATTCGGTGATTCCGCCTAGAGTCGCTTTTTTCTCCACACCTTGAGGCAGCGTTTGTGAAAAGGCGGAGAGCGCGGCCGCCAGGATAATCAGCAGGAGCTTGTTGGGGCGCATATCTATCCTGTACGTTAGCATCGTTGGGGGCGAAGCAAGAAGCCAGGATTGTTCCGCGCGGATAGCTACTCGGCGCGCAGCGCGTTGCAAGGGTCCACCGTGGCGGCGCGGCGGGAGGGTAGATAGCAAGCCAGACAGGCAATGGCCAAAACAGCGGCCGTGATGGTGGCGTAAGTGATGGGATCGACCGGGCTGACGTTGAACAGCAGGGAGGACATCAGGCGCATGCTGGCGAAAGCTCCGACCAGGCCGCACGCGATACCGATCGAGGTAAGCACCAAGCCATTGCGGACAAATAATGAGGTGACGGTCTGAGGTTGCGCGCCGAGCGCCATGCGAATGCCGATCTCGCGCGTGCGCTGCGACACCGCGTAGGAGACCACGCCGTAAATTCCCACGATCCCGAGCAGCAGAGCCATGCCTCCGGCGACGGACAGCATGACGAGCGTAAAAGAAGTCCGCGCCATCGACTGGTTATAAAAGTAGCCTTCCGTATGAACATCGGAGAGCGGCAGATTGGGATTGATGGACCACACCGCCTGCTGGACATCCCTCAGGAAAGCTTCCGAGCCGGCCCGTGGACTCCGAATGGCGAGCCCCATGTCGCGGCGTACCACTTCTTTTTGACCTTCGAAGCGGTCCATCATGATGGGCCAGTACACCGAAGTGGGCGCAGCTTTGCTAACGCCATCATCGTGTACGTCACCGACCACGCCGACGATTTCGTGCCAGTCATCTGTGTTGCTGGCGCGGATTTGCTTGCCGAGCGCGTTGGCTGCGCTATGCCAATATTCACGCGCGAAATTCTCGGAGACGATCGCAACCGGGAGTTTTTTGTAGGTGTCGGCCCAGGTCAGATCGCGGCCTGCAATGAGCGGAGTGCCCAGCGTGGCGAGGAATCCGGGCGAAATGTATTTGAAACGGCGAATTGGCGGAAGCTCGCCTTCTTTATATGTGCGATCCCGCGACATGAGCACGTCGCTCGAACTACGTCCATCCATCGGAATGGCGGTTGAGGAGCCGGCCGACGACACCCCTGGAATTGCCCGGAGTTTGTTCAGCATGGCCTCTTCCATTTGGACCAGGCGTTCACGTTCGGAATTGGGTACCTGCGACTCAGGGATAAAGAGGCGGAAGGTTTGAATCGTGTCCGGCGAGGTGAATCCGGGAGGCACGTGAATCAAAGCACGAAAGGTGCGAATCATCAGTCCGGAACAAATCAGCAAAACCAGCGCTAGCGCCACCTGCAAAATCACCAGGGCATTGCGCGCACGGTGCCGTTCTCGGCTTTGGCTCAACCCGCGTCCACCCTCGCGGAGGTTGGCATTCACACGTCCACCGGCGTATTTGAACACCGGGAGTAAAGCGATTATAAGACTGGTGAAGATCGCCAGCGCCAACGTGAACAGCAATACCGGAATGTCGATTCCGATTTCATGGATACGCGGAAGGCTGGTGGGCGCGAGCGATACCAGAATGCGCAAGGTCTCATCGGCCAGTATCAATCCGAGCAGGCTGCCCAGCACGCCCAAGACGGCGCTCTCGCACAGCAGGTCCGACGCGATCCGCATGCCTCCCGCACCCAATGCGGCCCGAATCGACAATTCCTGACGGCGCCCCTCCACGCGCACCAGCGACAGGTTTGCAACATTGGCGCAAGCGATGAGCAGCACGATGCCGATGGATCCCATCAAAACCCATAGGACGTTCCCTATATCGCCGACCACCTGCTGCTTCAACGGCCGGAGGCTGGGAGTAATGTGGGCGTTGTCGAATAACTTAACGCTGAAACCGTCGGGAGGCGGAAAACTTCGAATGGCGATGGGAAGCAGACGCGCGATGTCCGCACTGGCTTGCGCCATGGTGACGCCCGGTTTGAGCCGTGCCAGGGCTTCGTAACTGAAGTTTCCAAGCTGGGTTTTGCTGCGGTCCCACTGAAATGGCAGGAACAGGGCCGGGTCGTCCGAATCGTCCAAAAAGCGAAATCCCTGGGGCAACACGCCGATAATTATTCGCGGCTTTCCATCCGCGGTGATGGAGCGGCCCAGGACGGATGCATCGCCGCCGAACTTGCGTTGCCAGTATCCATAGGACAGCAGCACGGTTTCCGGCCTGCCTGGCGAATCGTCTTCGCGGGTGAACAAGCGTCCGAGCGCCGGCACCACGCCCAGAATTCGTAATGTTCCGTCGGTGACGTCGAGCCCCGCCACGTGTTCCGGCTCTCCCAGGCCGGTGACGCTCAGAGAATCGCCATCATAGGCGCCGATATCCTGCAGCGTGGTGCTTTGCTCGCGATCGATAAAGTATAAGAACGGAGCCATGTTCAGGTCCTTCAGGCCAATGCCCGGCGCCGTATGCCACACCGCGATTAACTGCTCCGCATGAGGGTAGGGCAAGGGCTTCAGCAACACGCCTTCGACGACGCTGAAAATCACCGTGTTCGCGCCCACACCCACGGCCAGCGTGATCAGGGTGATGGCGGTAAATAGCGGCGCTCTCCCTAGCCTTCTGAGCACTTGCGTGAATTGATCCATTTCGCCTACGTTTCCTGGTACGTCATCCGGTACCGAAAAGTTCCGCCGCCGCGCCAAATCACTTTTGCGGTGCGGATGTTTCTGGCGTGGCGGCCTTCCCGGGCAAACGCCATTCGCCGGGATCGGGCGGCGGCTTGAATTCGTCGGTGCTAAAGATGCGTGGTTCCTGACCGGGCCTTGAAACCTTCAAGACCAGCGCGATCTGGTACTTGGGCCCTTGAAAATAGGACACGCGAACGCGGTGCAGACCGCCGGCGAGATCCACGACGCCAGTCTTCTCTAAGGGCGGATGCACCCCGTCGTTGTCGATGACCACTTGATCGTCGATGTAAAGCTTGGCGCCATCGTCGGAAAGGAGCGAAAATATGTACATCCCCGGATCTGTAATCCAAAACTTTCCGCTGTAATCGATGGCGAACCATTCCGTGCGTTTCGTGACGCCGGGGAAGCCCTGCTTGAAATCCTGCGGGGGCAGGTTCAGGGAGGAGGTGTAGATGGCGGGGCCGGCGGGCTTCAGCTTTTCGAAATCGGGGAGCTCGGTCCTGTTGTGTTTAATGTGATAGACCAAGCCGCGCAGTCCCGAGGAGATAACCACCGTGGTGCCGAAGATGACCGTGGGTTGGTCTTGCGCGGCGGTAGAAGAAAAACAGGCAGCGACGAGCAGCGCGACAAGGAAGCCTCTGCGCATAAGCTAAACCGGCGCGGTGGAGAGTGCGGGGGCGGGGAAGAGTTTGCCAAACCAGAAGGCGTGCGGCGAAGCGCCGTGGCGGCGATAGTGCTCCAGGCGCTCGCGGGCTTCCTCGAGCGACGGAATGTGCCCCTGGGGAACCCACCACAGCACACAATGCGCCTCGCGTGGCTTCTCGAACCAGTGGGACCGCTTGAGATAATATTCCAGGTGACCGGAGCGATAGACGAACTGCTTCAGGTCTTCGGGACTCGTCCAGACCGACATGTTCACCAGAGCGAACGGGTCCTCGGACCAGGGGTGGTGAACGTCGGTGGCGTTGCCGGATTCTGTTTGCAAGCGCCAAACGAAACCGGGCGACTGTTCCGCCAAGCCGTTGATATGGTCCAGGCCATCGACAAACTCCTTGATTTCGGGATGGTCCAGCGGATGCAGGAGCCGGGCGACATTCAACTGGGCGAGGTGGAAGGCCATGAATTTATGGTACCGGAGTGGCGTAGGGGCGGGTGGTCCTGGTACCCGGACGCGCATTGGAGCAAGACACTACGATATAATTTGGGCGTAAAATAGAAGCAAAGGAGTCTCTGGATGCGCTTGGCTTGTGCGGCCCTCTTATTACTATTCGCTGGAATCGGATTAAACGCGGCAACCCCGAAGGCGGAAACGCCGAAATCGGAAGGTCCCCCGGTGCTTCGGAAATCGCCCGAATTTGTCATCAAGTTCGTGGATGGCAAGCAGATGCTGCTGAGCAGCCTGAAAGGCAAGGTGGTGGCGCTGTTGATGGTCCACACCACCTGCCCGCACTGCCAACACACCTCGCAGGTTTTCACCGAGCTCTACCAGGAGTACGGAGCGCGCGGATTTCAGCCCGTGGATGCGGCGTTCAACACCATGGCCAACATGTATGTCGCCGACTTCGTGAAGACCTACAAAATCGGTTACCCGGTGGGCTACAGTTCGCCCGAAGAAGTGATGGCGTATCTGGGCTTCAGCATTATGGAGCGCTATTCGGTCCCGCAGATTGTATGGATCGACCGCAAAGGGAACATTCGATCGCAGACCCAGCCGACCGAGGGCGATCCGCAGCTTTACACCGAAGGTTATTGGCGGAACATGATTGAGACGCTGTTGAAGGAGCCGGCTACGACGCCGACGCATCATGGCACCACCAGCGCCGCGAGTAGGCAGCACGTAGCTTCCAACTAAGCGGTCGAGTCTTTGCGCTTGGATCGCGATCAATGGCTTCCAGCATCGCTCGCCGACGGCTATAATAGCCACAGAGCGCCCGTAGCTCAGTCTGGATAGAGCGTTTGCCTCCGGAGCAAAAGGTCGTAAGTTCGAATCTTACCGGGCGTACCACATTCTAAAGCGCTTATCGGCGCGGAGAAAAAGTACTACCCCCACAATTCCCCCACAAAACGTCACTGAACCATTCCTGTCTCTTTTTCTACGGCGGGTTTAACGTTGCAAAGATCGGCGTCCATCTTCTCGACCGCGGCGCGCACCGTTTCGGGAATTTGCTTCATGTACCAACCGGTCATTTCGAGTTTCGAGTGGCGAAGCTGGGCCTGCGCGTCTTTGGGCGATCCGTACCGCTGGAAGTGAGTCGCGAAGGTTCGTCGCAAGCCCTGATAGGTGAGATCGACGATACCGGCAGTTTTGGCGATCGGCTTCAAAACCCGCTTCAGGTAGTTTCCGATTCGATAAGGCGTGCCGGCCTCCGTTGGAAACAGGAGGTCATTCGGCTCCGCGCTGATGTGATGGTATGGGTCCGCCATGTTGCGCAGCCCCATCCAGGTGCGTAACTCAGCTTCCATCTCGGGACTCACGGCAATGTAGCCATTGCTGGTGGTGCTCTTGGTGTCGCCGATTCGGGCGGTTCCTTTCTCGGTTTCCTTCAGGGCCTCGTCGATCCGGACAATTCCGGGCTCGATGTCATCAACCCTCAGCGCAAACATTTCCTGTGCCCTCAGGCCGCCAACCACGAACAGTCTGACGATGAGATGCTCGCGAAGTGAAACGGCCGCCGCGGCGGAAAGTAATCGGCGAATTTCATCCAGGGAGTAGAACCGGGCGCACGGCCGGCGAAGCCATTTGCTCGGCAATTCCAGCTTACGGCCAGCATTCCTGGTTACCAGTCGCTCATCCAGGGCGAACTCCAGTGCCGCCGTGATGTAGGTGCGCGCCTTCTTGACGGCGCTAAAACTGTCTCCATGGGCGGCCATTTGATTCAGGCACTCTTGGAGCGGATCGCGGGTTAATTCGGAAACGCGACGGCCGCCGATCATCGAAAGAACGCTCGGCCGTTTCTTTTTCTTGGTTGAGCCCTCGAACAGGGAGATGATTGTCTTTCTGGTGACTGTTGACCAGGTTGGTTCCTTCAGCGTCCGGTAGCGCTTCCACAGCTCAGTGAATGTGGGATTGTCCGAAAGTGGGCCAACCTGGCCACGTGCGCCGGCGATCACGCCGAGCAAAGCCTGTTGCGCATCGCCCTTGGACATTTCGCTGCACAGACCCAGGATCTTCGTGCGCTCGCGCCGCTTCTCGGAACCATCCGGGAGGGTAACGTAGACGTGGTAGCGCCCTTCCCACATCTTCGCCACCTTGCCGACTTTGTAAACGTATCCGCGCTCGATGCGCCTGCGAGGCATACCGCGTCCCAGCGACCTGAAGTCGATCGACGATTCTAACACTGGCGGCTTTGCTCCTGAATCCACTTCTCGATTTCAGCCGGCCGGAAGCGGAGGAGTTTTCCGATCTTCACCACCGGCAGTCGCGGTTGCTTGCGCGTCGCATGGTCCCGAACCCAAGCTGCTGATACGTGCAGCAAGTCTGCCACGTTGTCCACGGTCATCAACGATTGCGAGCGCGTCTCGCTCATGACGCCGCCTCGATTTCCGTGCTGTACACTCGATCTTCGAACCTGGTGAGTTCTTTCAGGAATGTCAGATTTACCCTGCCGGTGGGACCATTGCGCTGCTTCGCGATGTTCAGCTCGGCCAGTCCGCGCAAGTCTTCGCGATCCGGCTTGTACACTTCCTCGCGGAAGATGAACGCGACCAGATCGGCGTCCTGCTCTATGGAGCCCGACTCTCGTAGATCCGACAGTATCGGGCGATGGTCGCCCGAGCGTGTTTCTGGCGCGCGGCTCAACTGCGATAGCACGAGCATAGGCACATCGAGTTCCTTCGCCAGTAGCTTCAATCCGCGCGAAAGAGTGCTGATCTCCTGGGTGCGGTTTTCGGAACGGCCCTGGCTACTCATCAGTTGCAGATAATCCACCGCCACCAGCGATAAACCATGCTCGGCTTTCAGGCGCCTGAGCTTGGCGTGCATGTCCATCAAATTCGTGCCGGATATATCATCAATGAACAGCGGGGCGGCCTCCAGTTGCCCGGCCGCCAGCGCGAGACGAGACCGCTCTTCCTGGTTTAGATAGCCGGCGCGTTGCTTTGACGAATCAACGCGGGCCGCGGCGCATAGAAGGCGCCC
This sequence comes from Bryobacterales bacterium, assembly GCA_963735145.1. Taxonomy (GTDB): domain Bacteria; phylum Acidobacteriota; class Terriglobia; order Bryobacterales; family Bryobacteraceae; genus Palsa-89. Next base: position 1,920,907 of record CAVTJS010000005.1, read on the forward strand.
AAGTAGGCTCTCCCGTGACGTTTCGAGCGAGAACACCGCAACCGGCAATCGTTGAGCGCCCGTGGCGACGTGGTGGACGATGTTCAGCGCGAGCGCCGTCTTGCCCATCGAAGGCCGAGCGGCCAGGATGATGAGATCACCGTTCTGAAGGCCTCCGGTCATCTGATCGAAGCGCTTGAATCCGGTTTGTATCCCAGTGCCACCGTCCACGGGGGGATGAGTGAAGCGACGAACCCCACCGCAATTCTCGAGAATTTCACTGATCGGAAGGATTCTGTTTTCGGCGTCAGACGATCCGATTCCAGAGATTTCCTGGGAGAAGTTCGCCGCCAGTTCCCGAGCGGACACATTCCCAAGCAACGCGAGGTTCGTAATCTTTCGGGCCTGGAAGATCAATCGTCGCAACCTGCTTTTTTCGCGAACGATGCGGACATAGCTTTCCAGGTTCGCAAGCGTCGGCAAGCCGTCATCGAGTTCGCATATTCCGCTGAAGCCATCTACTGATTCGAGCTGGTTCTGACCCATCAGTTCGTTGGCGACCGTGACGCGATCAATCCGCTCACCGCGCTGGTGCACCTCCCCCATGCGGAGGAAGATTCTGCGATGCTTCTCCAGGCTGAAGTCTTCGGCTTCGAGCGCGGCGGCGATGTCAGGGTAGCGTGTATCGTCCAACAGGACGGAACCTAGTACGAAACGTTCAGCGTCAAGATTAGCCGGCAGACCTCGTTCCAGCGCTACATCAGACACGATCCGCCTCCCATGATGGGCGCCACTCCTCAGGGGCTGGTTTTGTCGGAACCACCGATTGAGCTGCGCTGGCTTCGTTTGGATCGTCGGTGTAGCGTTTCGCGTTCAGCCAGGTTGCTGCGTGAGGGCAAAACTTCAAGCCATCTGCCACGAGCATCGGCGTCTGATCTTTCGCAGCCTTCACAATCGCGGCGGCGATTTCTGGTGAGGTAGCGCGCTTATGGAAGGCGCGCTCGGCTTCCGCTTTAGCGACCTTACGGGGCCACGCCGCCCAGAAGGACTCCTGGAAAAACCTTGATCGCTCGGGTTTGCCCCATGGTGCCGTTCCCTCCCCCGCGTCTACCTTTCCGTTTGGAGTTGGTGGTTTCTTGTGATCGGGAGTGCCGTCTCGTTCACCGTCAGGTGAACATGTATTTAATCCACTCCACTCCTCTCCACTCCTATCCTCTCCACGCACGTTTCCGCGAAACGTTTCCGAACTTTTTCCGAAATGTTTCGGAACTATTTCCGAAGCGTTTTTGAAATTAGTGACAACAATGGGTTTACTGGAATTCTTGGCCTGCTTCACGTGTATGTACTCTTCACGCCACGTATTCCATGCATCATGGTCCGGTTTAGGCGATGCGAGATCGGCCGCGAGCTTGTGTCGCTGGAGAAACTTCTCGGATGTATCCCACTGGCCCCAGTAGGCGCCGTCCACTTCGTACACGAACAACAGGTAGGCATTCTGGAATTCACGAATCCAGCCCCAGAATTCCTCCTCTGTCGGTACGTGATGGAAGCGACTGAAAGCCCTACCCACTACACGGTGGTAGTTGAGCTCGATCCGGCCGCAGGTGTTGGATGCGACCCAAAGATAAGGCCATGCATACCGCGCCGAATCGGAAACGCGCTCGAAGCGTTCACCGTTGAATAAACCGTCCGCGCTAATAAATGCCATGGTTATGTGGTGATCAGCAGTTCGCGCACGTTCGCCGGCTGCATGTCCAGCACTCCTAATGCGACATCGAGCACGCGCGGGTCACGCGTGGTGCGCGCTTCGCGGGCGAGAGATTCGACGCCGGCTAGATATTGGCGCGCTTGTACTACATCCAGCCCGCGAGTCCGAACGGCCACGGAAAACTCATGGTGTTTTTTTCGTTTCTCTGTTATATTCGACATGAAAGTTAACCTCGCCCTGCACGGTCCAAAGGATTGCCGCCCATCGGATCGTGCGGGGCAGTTTCGTTACTGGGCTTCCATCACCTCTTGCTCAAACGGTTGCGGCGGAAGATTCCGCATCCGATTAGCCTCGGCAACCAACACTGAGAAGATTAGTCTCTTTTCATCGGTGGTGAGCGCGCTGTCGCCCAACTCGGAGGTACAAATTTTGAATCGGCTTACGCCTGAAAGGCGGGCCAGCTTGCTTTGAGATAATCCGAGCGCCTCTCGGTGGGATCGCAGGTTGTTCATCAACAGCGATTGTAGAAACGCGGGCGATTGACCACCAATAGATTTTTTTTCGAGGAGTACTGCGATAAGCGGTGGGGGCTTGGGCGGCGTGTGGCTTACGACCGCATGGCGGCTGCCGGCGTGGTTGAAAATGTGCGGTCAACCGCACAAAGTGAGCCGAGCTTTACCCAGGCGGTAAAGCTTTCCGTGCTTGAGCCAGAGCAACAGCGCGAAATAGCGTCTCGCAATAACTTCAAGGACCTATCGGTATTTGAACTCGGCAGGCAGATCAGAGAAGCGCGCGGCATCACTGCCCCAGTGGGGACGCGGCGAACCGTCACGTGCCCAAACGCCTTATGACGCAACCATCAGAAGGCGGTTTTCCCGTCGCCAACGGCACTCTTAACGAATCTATTGGACCCGGTCCCGGCGCGCAGGCATACTCGTCATTGGCGGAAAACTTATTTCGAGGTGCTATCGATGAGCGGCAGCGAATTACGGACGAAGCGGGCAGGGTTCAGAATTGATGGACACACTATTTGCGCTCGTCTCAAGCGTGGCCGGAGCTGGTTGAGTGATGTCGAGAACGAACGCGTTCAGGTCGAATTGGCCGAACTCCAGCGGATCAACTCCGCGATTGACAGCATCGTTGCTGAGCGCGCGAAAATCGCGCAACTAGCAGCTGAGCACGGGCTTTCACTTGCCGGAGTGGGACTCTAATGGCTGGCTACTCTTCCCCACTTCTCGATCAGTACAACAAGGACGGTATCATCACGCCCGGCCTCCAGCGCGCAATGGATATTGCCAAGCAGAAACTGGCTCCCGGCATCGGTCAATTGCCGGGGCAACCCGGGCCGCTCGGACAGCAACCCGGGCCGCAGCCGATGAGCGTACTTGGCCAACCGGTAGCCCAGCAGCCGCAACAGCGACCCGTGAGCGTGCTCGGCCAGCCCGTTGGCCAATCCACACCAGCGGCGCCTAAGCCGCTTACTGGACCACCTTCGCCGCACGAAGCGGAGTACGCGCGTTTGACCGCGCCGCCGCGCCAGACTGGAGACCCGCTCCAACACACCCAGCAGGACACCGGCGTTAGCGGCATCGATCAGATTCACAATTCGTGGTTGCGGACTCCGCTCAAGATCCTTGGGGCTATCGAGGCTGGTTTCGCGCCCGGTTTGGCGATGGCCACGCCCGGCACCGATCTCCATCACGAACTCCTCGTGAGGCGGCAAGAAAATCAACTGAATGAAGAACAGAAGCGCGGCTTGGAATCGGCCCAAGAAACTGAGGCTGGAGCCAGAACATACACAGCGCTACATCCTAAGGCCACAAACGACTTCGAGGCATGGTCTGCCCAGAATCCGAATTCGCCAGTTTCGGATTGGTTGAAGCTACAAAGCGGCAGTAAGGAGCCAACCACCGCCTTCTCAGATTGGAGAAGGCAGAATCCTAACGCCCCGGCCGAAGAGTGGCTGAAACTCCAGGAAAGCGTTAAGCCTAAACCACCCAACGAGTACGGTGATTTCAAAGAGGGGTACGCCAAAGAGCATCCGAATGCCACGCCAGACGAGATCGTACAGGCGTTTGCCAAGGACCGTCAGGCACCGGCCAGAACACCACAAAACGAGTACGAAGACTTCAAGACGGGCTATATCTCGAAGCACCCACAAGCGGATACCTTTGAGATCGCGCGCGAGTATGCGAAGGCTCACCAGTCGCCAGAGCGCCCTCCCCGCACGATGGTTTTTGAACCCGATGGTAACGGCGGCTACACCAGTCGTGTAATCGAAGGTAGTGGCGAGCACGTTGCTGGCGGAGCAATGAACGCTAGTGGCATGAACACGATGAGTGTTCCGACACAACAGCAACGCAATGCCTCAGAACGCTCGGAAACCATGATGGACATCGACGCCCGCATCAGGAAGGCGCTGCAAAACCCAGAGCTACGGAAGGGTACCGGGCCGCTGGCTGGACGTCTGTCTGAGATTCAGAACCGCCTTGGAACGCTACCGCATGATCTTTCGGAGCTGAAGAACGATCTTGTTTCGTACGGCGCCTTCCAGGCTGGCTTACACCCCGTGCGCGGTATCGGCGGCATTGAATATTTCGACAAGGTAATGGGCGGCCTCGGGCAGACACCGGAAGAACTGCTTGGCAAGCTGGATTCTAATAAGGCCACAGCCGAGAGCGTTCAGCGCGTTGCCGGCAAACGTGGCGGCACTAACGGCGGCGGAGCCAATAGTATTGCCGTAGGAACGGTTGAGGATGGCTATCGCTTTAAGGGCGGTGATCCGAAACTGCAAAGCAGTTGGGAAAAGGTGAAGTAGCATGCCGGATCAACCGCCGTGGGAGAAGTATTCCGCTCAAGAGCAAGGGCCATGGACCAAGTACGCCTCGCAGGACACGGCGCCAGCCCCGCTGCCTGCGCAAACTCCAGCACCAGCACCCACCGTGACACGTGTCCTCGGACAGGCCATCTCCGGGGCCAACCCATTCAGCGGCATCTTGCAAACCGTGCGTCATCCCTTGGACACAATCCAGGGCGCCTGGAATTCGATGGGGCAGGAACGTGGCAAGGCAGCAGACTTGTTCCAGCGGGCATCTACCGAGCCAGGAATGGCCAAGATTTTACCGTTAGTGGAGGGCGCCGGCCACGGGCTGGCTGGAGTGTTACCACTCATTGGACCCGCGGCGGCGAATATCGGCGAACAAATCGGCGGAACTGATCCAGAGTACGATAAGTACGGAAACGTCACAAAATCCGGCAACGCGCCGGATATAGCCGGCGGCTCCGCCAGAGCGCTCGGAACGGTTGGGAGCATGTTTGCACTGCCAGCCGCAACCAAAGCCGCTGGGCGCGCGCTGGAGACGGCGGCCAGAACTCCCGTGAAGCTGGCTCTGCGGTTACCTGGCAAAACCGAGGCTTTCGGCGCGACGCCGGCCAAGGCTGTGCTTGAAGAGACTGGACCGTTAAGCGTACGGCCAGCCACGATACAAAGACAGGCCACAGCAAGAATAGCGCAACTCGGGAATGAGCTGGAAAGCCGCGCGGCTACCACAACTCAACCGGGAAGCCTGGCACCAGCGAGGTCTGTGGTAGCTGCTGATATCGCCAAGGCTGGGGGTAGAAATAGTATTGCCGCGCCAGCCGAGCTCGCTCCAATGCAGCGCTTTCTTACGGAACCTTCTCCGCTGTTCAAGGGGAGCACCGAATACGCCTCGGGTGCCAACACGCCCATCAGCTACCAGCCGACGCAATCAAGCATTCTGGGGCCGGGAGGCCAGCCTATTCTCGGCGCCCCGCGCGTGGTGCGCGGCCCCGCTCCACCTCTATCCGTAGCTGAGAAGCAGTCCGCTCTGGATCTGCTCGGAATGCGCCGGCAGTTCAACACGGACTTCGTGAATAACTGGAATCCGGCCGTTAACACGAAAGGTGCACTTGGGACAGCCCGCCGGACGTATGGCGCCATCGGCAACGAACTGGATCGTATTATTCCGGGCGGCAAGGAGTTGGACCAGAGAATCTCAAGCCTGATTCCGGCCGCAGATCGCGCGAGACTCACCGCTCTGGCTGCGGATACACCAGAGAGGGCACTGGCGCGCATCGCAAGGCCAACGGGAGGGATGCTACCGGCTATCATTGGCGGGCATCTTGGCGGACCGATTGGAGCCGGGGCCGGACTACTGCTCTCTGAGCTTCCTGGTAGCGCCCCGTTCATGATGAGCGCCGGGAGAGGGCTCTATGGAGCAGGGCGTGTTATCGGATCGGGAATTCTCGGGCGTGCCATGCAAGCCGGGCCGTTTCTCAGGAGGCAACAGCCATGATGGCGAGTAGCGCGGCGAAAAATGTGAATCGGAACGTGTCGCGCGGCCAGTCGCGCTCGCCGATGGCTTCGATTATATTGGCGCAGATACAGACGGCGAGAATCGCCAAAGTAACGAGTGCCAGCATCGTTAAGCTGCTCCTTGGCTCGCTCGCGCGCAATCCATGGAGTGAATTTAGCATGAAATCCGTGTGCTTGCTACTCACCACGGTACTATTCGAGGCGCTTTGGGCGACATCATGACGGACGCCACCAAATTAACGCAAAGCGCAGACTTCCGATCGGTGGGTGCGAACATCTGCCGTTTTCGGGTCACCCAGTGGGACATAGGACTGATTTTCGGATCAATCAAGTCGGTTTCTCAAGACACCGAGCCGGGAAGCATAGAGCTGCACACCGACGTGACCTTATCGCTGCCGGCTGCAAAAGCGCTAGCGATGTTTCTCGCCCTTAACATCGCTGCATTTGAGGCCGAGAACGGCACGGTCAAGATACCGGCCGCGGCGCTCAATGCTGATGTTGCCCACCTTGCTGCATCTCCCATCGCCGATCTGATCGCCGAGGCCTCTCGAATCCAAAACGCGAAGCTGCTAGAGGCGTTGAATCCCTCCGCGACGACCGCGAGGCCAAATTGAAAGGGTTTTTCATGAGGAAGTTGCTTTTTGCGATGCTGCTCGCGGTGTCGCCAATGTTGGCTGTAGGAACGATCTCAAGCACGTGTAGCCCACTGGGAAATACGCCATTTCCATGGACTGTCACCTGGACATGGACTGGAGATCCTTCTACTGGCTCCGTGCCGCCTGGTGCCGCCGCGTGCATGCTGTCCAACCCAGTACTTCAAGGCTATCGGCTCATTCATGTCGAATTCACGCCAGGGTCGGTGACGGCGCCCACCAACGGATACAGCGCCACGGTCACGGATGCGAATGGAGTAGACGAACTGGCGGGGCAGGCGAGCGGACTTAGTTCCACGGTCAGCCAAATATTTTCTGCGTCTCTCAATCCCCCACTCGCTGGGGTGCTCACGTTGAACATCACGGGCAACTCGGTTGCGTCGGCAACCGGAACCGCGGTTGGCTACCTTGTTCCGCCCGAGATGGCGCGCTCAGGAACCCCTCAGCCTGCCTGTAATACAGCCCAGGGTGTGTACTGCGTCGGTGGAAGTTCTGGGTACCCGACAATCGCCGCGGCCTACGCGGCAATCAACACGGCCCAGATTCGCACTGGGGTGATCGTTGACAACAATCTGAGCTACACGAATCCGGAAGTCATGTACTGCCTGCCGTGGGTGAACGACGGCACCGAAAACGGTACAAGCACCCCGTTCACGCCCGTGGTACAGCTCTACCTCGGGCCTGGCATCCTTCAGTTCAACAACACGACGGCAAGCGGCGCGGCATGCGCGGCCAATCAGGAAACCTTCGGCCCAGCTCGGATGATGACCATTAACGGATCGGGGAGTGGACCCGGCTCAACGAATCTGGGCGGGACAATCATCCAGGCCGGAGCGCTCTGGAACAGCTCACAGGCCACCTATTACCCGACCAATTCAAACGGCCTGATGCCCCTGGTTGAAATCGGAGACATCACCGGCTCGACTTACGTTAGCAGCTCGCAGCTCAACAATGTGTCTGTAGACTGCGCCAGCATACCAGGGTGTGTGGGCATTGAGATGCACAACTCCCAGGAGCAGTCTGGGGTTTTCAACGTGGCCGTCAAGAACGCCACGATAGCGCTGTTCTGGCACGGTTCCAACGCCCAGAATTCCAGCCTCACTGAGTTTTACGACACCGGGTGCAGTACGCCGGCTCAGTGCCCGCTGGACTCGACCTATCCGAAGATCGAAATCGATAACGCGCCGAGTCTCCGCGGCTGGTTCGGAGGCACGGTTAATGCCGGCAACAATAGCTTACCGCTCGGCACCGGATCAGGCGGCCAGGCGTTCACCACGGTGGAGAGCGGCGCTGGACCTTACACCGAAACAGTCACGCTAGGACAGACTCTCTCGCTCAGTAACCCATCAGCACCAACCGTCACGGCCACTGGCGGCACAGGAACCACCTGGGAATACGAGGTGGTTGGTATGCAGACGTTCACGAAGACCACCGCGGCGTCTAGCGCTGGCAGCGTGAGCGGACCGGCAACCCTTTCAACCACGGCATACAACACCGTCGCAGGCCAAACGATCACTGGGGCTTATTGGTGCAAGATTTACCGGAGCGCTAACAGCGGCTCCACTTGGGCATTCATATTTGAGCTACCTTGCACCTCAAACTTCAAGGACATCGGCTATGCGGCCTCCGGGACGGACACAACGCCCGCGGCAAGCAACACCACGGGCCTGTTGACCACGGATTTCGTGGGCTGGATCAAGGGCACGAACGGAACCACGGGAACGTGGCCAGTGGCCTCGGTGACGAACGGAACGACGTTTACGTTCACGTCTGCATCGTCGCTCGGGAGCTGTGCGAGCGCGTGCGGAACCATCTCAATCATGCCTGGGGTTGGCGTCGGTTTTTGCGATGGAACCACGAGTGCGTGTATCGATCACGCCACCGGAAACCCTACGATGTTGCCGATCTACAACGTGCACTTCGAGCACATGGGATACGGCCTTGAGCCGCTTGCTGGGACCACGCTTGTATTGACGGCAAACGGGCTTAACACCGTCTCTGGCTCAGCCAACAACGACGTTTACGAAATGGTTTATGTTCCCAACCTCCCGCTTGCTGGCCTGGTTCTGGCCGGGCTGCAAGGCTCAGCCACAAACTCGCTGTACACCGATCTCTATACCGGTGTCACGATCCCAACAGCGACAAAGGCGGGTTCCCTCTATACCTACAACATCAACGGCGGCGGCGCGGCTGTAGCCGCGTTTCTTGCGGTTCCATCGGGCGCCAACTTCAACGCGATGATCCAGGCTGGAGGCGTCCCACTCGCCCAGAATTCGCAATCGGGAGCCTACACCACGGTGCTGAGCGATGGAGGGGGAGAGATCCTTCACCCGACCGCAGACAATAATGCACGTACCTTCACTATCGCGGCGAATTCGAGCGTAGCCTACCCGGTGGGAACCGTGATCACGTTCGTAAACCAGGTCAACACCCTGACCATTGCTATCAATAGCGATACTTTGCAGCTCGCCGGGACAGCAACGACTGGATCGCGAACCCTTGCTGCAGGTGGGATTGCCACAGCCACCAAGGTAACCAGTACGCTGTGGTTCATCTCTGGGCCGGGACTGACATAATGCGTTTGATTATCTTCACACTCCTCACGCTTCGACTGCTTTACGGACAACCTCAGCCAACAGGTTCAGTCCTGCTGGGATCAGCCATTACGCCGCAAAGCTGGACCTCTGGTGGCCAGACCACGGTAAGCAGTGCATCCAGCGCTTCCATCACCAACATCACGGCGCCTAGCAACAGCGTGGTGGTACTGGAGGCAACGGTAAACCTCAGTTCTGGTGTGAGCGGGACATTCAATAGCGTGGCCTGTAGCGCGGACGGCGGGCCAACTGAGACGGGCGCGGCCGGCTACTATCTGTATGAATTTTCCTGCGGCATCAACGCCACGGGCGGCGCTACTGCCACGGCCGAGATTTCGTGGACAGGCTCTAAGAACGCGGCCTTTCAGGTAGCGATACTCAACACCAGTAAAGTAATCTCTGGCTCACAGGGTCCCGACGTAAAAGGTCAGTGCGCGGAGTCGTCGTCGGGACAGCCGAGTGTGGCGCTCGGGGCCTCTGGGACTACTTGCACAGGGAGCACAAGCACCAGCCTGGCGAACGAAATTTGCCTGGGGGTATTCATCAATCCCGATGCCACGATAGGCGGTACATGGTCCAACAGCTTCACGGACGGGCAGCATGAAAGCACGGGCTCAGCCAGCACGATAGACGATGGCTGGAAGCTGCTCAGTGCCACCCAGACGGTAACGGCAGCAAAGACATCTGCGACATCGGCGGAATACGCTGACTTCTTGGGTTGTTATGAACACATTTAAGGAGACAGGTTCAATGGCGGATCGGACTTCGGAATGGTGTGTGCCGCCGGAGATCGTCATCGGATCGAAAATCCATTTTGCCGAGGAGAAACGCCCTTATACGGTTCGCGCCGTTAACGACAGGTTCGCTATCTGCACGAAGCCGTTCAATCCTAAGCGCACGTTTCTCTACACGATCGTGGATTTCAAGGAGCGGGTGCGGGGAACCGAGAATCTGATTTTCTGCATGGGATTCGAGACCGACGAACAATGCCGCGAGGCGCTCGCGAGATTGTGCTCCGGGGAGAGCGCCGTCTCACACCGTAACCGGATTCCGTTGCGGCTTGCTGGGCAACAGCAATGTTGCCGTCGCACGGGACAGCCGGGACATGCGGTACAGGCTGGGGAGTTCAATTAATGGCTAAGGAATGTGGTGTTTGCCTGCATCCCAAACGCGCCGATATCGACGCCGCGCTACTTTCCGGACAGTCTTTACGGGACATCGCGGGACAATTCGGGACAGGCAAAAACCCACTGGCCAGGCACAAGAAGGACCACATCGCTAAGGCGCTCGTGAAAGCGAAAGAGGCCGCCGAAGAAGTTGAAGCTTCGAACCTGTTCGAACGGCTCAGGACAATCAATAGCGAGTTACGGCAGGCAAACCGCGAGACGCTGGAGGTTCTGGCGGAAGCGAAGGCGGCCAAGAATGGCCCGCTGAGACTGCAATCCATCGCACGTTTGGAAAAGCAGGCCGAAGTAGGCACCCGATTGCTCGAACTCGAAGGCAAGCTGCTGGGCGAGTTGAACGACGGCGCAAAAGACGGCGGAATCACCTTCAATTTGAACGTCAAGGAATACCGAATGCCGGAAAATATCTTGCCCGCAGACGGCCGGAAGGTCATCGCCGCCAGGGTGGTCCCGGTCCCGACCAAGGCCGGCCCGGTAGGAACCCACGATGTTACGAACGGACTCCGGCATTACAAAATCTCGCTGCCGGCCGATTGCGTTCCGGGGAGTTGTGATGGCGATTGAAGGTGCCGATATCACGCTGCAACCGAAACAGACCTGGCTATGGGCGGCGCTAACGGACGTTTCCGGCCCAACGGTCCTCGGTTGGGGCGGCGCCCGCGGCGGCGGTAAATCGGGCGGTATCCGGCGGCTGGTGGTGATGTTGATCGCTTGGTTTTTCGCGCAGACCGGCCCGGAGCATCTGGTGGTGTGGATCGTGCGCCGGCAGTGGCCCGACCTTCGCGAGAACCATGTGACGCCGTTCTTCAACGAATTCCCCGGCCTCAGGGGGTTCTATAACGAAGGCAAACACGCGCTTACGATATCGAAAGGCCGCCGGACCTTCACCTTGCGCTTCGTCGCCGCCGACCATACCGGCCGCTTCATCGAAAAAACGAAGGGCCAGGAAGCGCATTTCATTCTGGTAGATCAGGCTGAGCAGTTTACGCAACAAGAGCTGGAACACCTGGGCACCTGCAACCGCGGCCCGCGCGTGCCTCGTGGCTTCTGCAAGCGCGTTTTGATGTTCAACCCCGGCGTTGGTGAAGGCGTTGGCTACCTGAAGCGGATCTTCCATGATCGGGAGTTCGTTGACAACGAGGATGCGGCGAGCTTCCTGTTCCTGCAAAGCCTCGGCTGGGATAATGCCGTGTGGTTCCACGGCCTGGTGAGTGAAGAGGAGTTTTACTCGAACGCGGAGTGGATCAGTGGACTGACGGCGTGCGTCTCATGTTCCGGGCAAGATCCAGCGTGCGCCGATTGTCGCGGATCTGGCACGGTGCTGAAACGGTTCGCCGTCTTCATCAAGCAGACTGACTACGGTAAGACCCTGGATGAGCTTCCGCCAGAACTGCGCGCTGGTGAGCTGTGGGGCGATTTCTCGCGGTTTGCCGGGCAATATTTCGCGTATGCGTGGGAAGAAAGATCGGCCGTGATAGATCCCACCGTGGCCGCGCATTTCGTTATGCGGCGCGACGGCGCCAAGAAATGGCTTTCCACGGATTGGGGATTCGGGCACTGCGCCGCAACCGGCTGGTGGGCCAGTGTGGCCATGCGCGCCGAAGAAGCGTTGGACTACTTCCGTATTGCGGTTTCAGGACCGGTGCCAATTGTGGTTCTCTACCGCGAACTCGTAAAGAGCCGGATGGCGGAACAGGATTATGCGGATCTTGTCATGGCGATGACAGACATCTCCGAAGTTGGGAGAATCAACCATCATTACATCGGCCAGGACGCATGGTCCGAGCGTGGATCGGCCAACACCATTGCCGATCAGATGGACTTACGTTTTCGCCATCACGGTTTTCCGCTGCTTCAAAAAGCTACTTGGGATCGCGTGGACGGTTGGCGCTGGCTTCACACGGCACTACTGAATACCAAACGCTTCCAGAATTGGGACAGCAACAAGTCCGGCGCGTTTGATGTCTCTACGCTCGACGTGCCGTTGCTGTTCATTTCGAGCGCCTGCCAGGAGGTCATCAGAGCCATCCCATCGCGTCAGTCCGCAAGGAACGAGTACACCAGCAATAGACGTAGCGCCGATCCGCTGGACGTGCTCAAAACGGACGAGAAAGAAGACGATGTGGCCGACATGGTGCGGTACGGGCTGGCCAGTTATTTGAAACCATACGTGCCATCGAATCGGGATGAGGAACTTCGCCGGCTGGCCGCCCAGCCACGAATGACGGCCGATGACCATACGCGCTTTGCGAACCGGATGCGGGCAATTGAAGCCGAGCGGCAAGGTGAGAACCATCTGCGAAGGAAGGTGCGAGGCCGATGAAACTAACAGAACGCGGTCCAGAGTACGAATCGGTTAACGAGCTACTGATCTGCCAATTCAACGCCCTGATCGGAATGCTGATCGACAGGCAGGTCTTTAAGGGTTACACCGAGCAACAGGTCTTCGAGGAACTCAATATGCGAGCTGACCAGCTCCTGCGGAACAGTTTGGCCCACGATGAAGCTGATAAGCAGGCGCGGGAAATCTGGGAAAGGGCTCAAGCGCATCTCCGGCGCGACCGGGTAACGACGCTCGTCGCAATCGCACAGACCGATGCGCCATGTGTGCCTGCCAAACGAAAGGAATCAGGAAACTAACCAATGCGAGCTCTTCTCCTTCTCTCTCTCTACGTGATCTCCGCCTCAGCGGCTGACGCACAGATAATGGTGGCGGTGCTTGGCGACAACAGTAGTAGCGGTGGCTCGCTCTCCGGCTCTTATAGCTCGACACCGACCACGGTCAACCTTACCACCACCGGCACAACGGACTGGGCGCAATGGGGTTCGATTTCTTCGGCCTGTCCAGGAATGCAGCAGAAGTCGCAAAACGGGACAAGCGGCGGACCTCCGGCGGTTGGCGATATTTCGGCTTACTCAACGACTGGATCGCCGAGCGTTGCTCAGTATTCCAGCTTCGGGGTCAGTTTCTCCTGGACGGATGGGGTAACCAATACCAGCGAAAGCGGGATAAGTAACGGTTGCTATTCATCCAACACGACCAGTGCTTTCGTTTTTACGGCCCCGGCGACGACGGCTACCCACACATTGATTGTCTATACCAGCTTAGATGGCGGAGTGAATTGGACCTTTAACGCACACCTGGGAGACTCCAGCGCACCGGATTACAACTCGGGCGGGACATCAGCGGGAGGCAATAACTATACCGTTTTCACTCTGGTGTATAAGGCTGGAACCGCCACAACGATTACAATCACGGTCGGTCAGACAGCGAGCGGAGCCGGAACCAACTTTTCTCTGCTTGGGGCGGCCTACCAATGACACCGGCTGGTGGGTTTGAGGTCGTTCGGAATTTCGATTGTCCGGCGCCGCATGCTTTTATTGTGCGGGTCGAGAACGGTCGGCAAGGTAAGTAGTCCGATGACGACGAGCGCCAAGTTCAGGAATTGCGATAATTCTGGGTGGAAACCAACACATGAATAACCTCAGGGTTGTGGACCAGGATGGCAACAGACGAGATCTCGAAGTGGACTTCATTCCACGGATCGGCGAAGCAGCGAGTCCCGCAGCGAGGATCGCAGCGGCCATGCCCATAGTCTTTGCGAAGACGGACGGTCATATCGATCTTGCCGCGCTCCGCAACAAGGGCCGAAAGAAAGCGGCAGTCGCTTAGGGATCTATGGGCCGCCCTCGCAAGAACGTTGACGCAGTGGAAGTGCTGCGCCTCAGACTGCAAGGATTGAGCTGGCGTCAAATCGCCGCTAGCAGCCCGGCATTCCTCCAACTGCACACGGAATACTTCGCGCGGTGCTGTGCGGTGGCTTGTGGCTGGATCAGGCTCCAGGCAGCGCAGCAGGAAATCACTGAATGGCTTTCAGCGTACTTTCCGTGGTCTGCATCGGATCTGTCAAACCGCCCTTTGATATCCACTTCGCCGCGTATTCGATCACCGCGTGAACCGGATGGTGACCCTTGCCTTTGGGGATTCCGTAAATCCTCATATATATCCCGCTCTGCTGAAAAGTGTGAAGGACTTCGAATTTCCCATCGGCGATTTTTCTCTCTACGGCTAGCGTGTATATTCCATATTCGGCCGGCGTGGTCCTGCCGTTATTGTCTGTGTCGTAGGCTTCGCCCGCCGTCTGGGTAACAAAGAACACCAAAGCGGTGGAAGCGACATCGGGACTCGGCTGCACGTAGCGTAGATTGTATTTCTTCGCGATGTCGCTTTCGAACCACTTTTGATCCTTGGGCGAGAGCCCCTGGGTAATGTTGCCAAGGTGGTCCTTAAGCACCAACGTGACTTGGATTGGTTGCGCCGGCAGCAATTCCGAACCGCACAGTAAAACGATGGAAGCAAAAATGGTTCGCATACGGTAGATTTAGCATGAAATGAGCAGCAATTCTACTCACTTCGGTACTGTTTTGGAGGTTTCTCGCCCTAGCCAGCACCCGTGTCCTTCTTCGCCCATCGGGCTTTCGCTGCCTTCGCTGCGATCTTTTTGCGCTGAGCTGGTGAGACCTTCGCCCATCGAGCTTTTCCGCCAATCTTCCCGCCCTTACTGCCATGCTCCTTCCGCTCCTCTGGCGTCTTGGATGCGGCGCTGAGCTTGCCTAGCGCTACGGCAGCCGGGTTCTTAGCCGGTTTCTTCACATTGACAGTGTAGCCTAAGCAGCGTTGCTCATGAAAGAGTACTAGGGTAACGATTTCTGCGCTTTGGTACTTGCAAGAGAACCGTTGCTCTTGCATAATAATAAGCATGAAGCAACCCTCCCCCACTCCCGATTACCGAATCTTCGGCTATGACGCACACGGCTTCATCCGCGTGAACCTGTACAACGGCGAAGGCCATCCTGAAGCCGGGTCGCTCTACACTTGGCTCGTCTTCAGCTCGCAACGCGAGATGGACCGCAAACTCACTGACAAGTGGGAACAGCCTGCGCTTTCCGATGACGAATCCGACACGCTCGAAGCGCTGGAGGGAGAGACCATCGAGATTCGCTGCGAAGACTGCGGCGGTTCCGGTGTCGATGCCGGCGGCCTCTCGGCTTACGAGCGGGAAGACTGCAGTAGTTGCCACGGGACAGGCCGTGAGACAGTGCCCGCCCTGGTAGGCTTTGGCGCGCCGGCTATCGCGCCGCGGATCGCCTCAATCGGCAACGGCATCTACGTTCGGACCCGAAAGGCGGTAGCGTAATGCGGAAAGCCAGCAATCCCAATTACGTGAAGTTCGGGCCCACCGAAATGGTGGTAACCTTCACCGCCGATCGCGGGCAGCTCCGCCGGAACGACTCAGGCGAGTACTTCCTTCGTGACATAGTGGACGGCAAGTTTACTTGCGCCTCGCCGGATCTTGAGCGGCAACTGATCGATGCCAGAGTACGCGCCGGCCAACAGGTCGGGATCACCCGCAAGACCTACAACCGCTGTGCCGTCTGGACCGTCCGTCCCATCGGTCAAGTAACAACGATAGCGGCAAGCCCGCGGGAGGCGACGGCGAAGCCAAAGCCCAAGACTCACGATCTCCCCGAGCGCTTGTACGCTAAGCCTGGACCCGTCCTGAATGGCAACGGCAAGCCTTCACTCGTGGCTAGCCCGGATGGACAGCTTGTCGCTGCGCCCGTGCCCCCAGAACCGCCGGCGCCTGCGTTCCCAGAATGCGAGCAGCCCGCCACCGCGCCGGCCGAGCAAGCCAAACCTGATAGCCCGACGCTCATTACGCGCTGCATGCTGGCCGCCGTGGATGCCGCGGCGAAGGCCACCGCTCACGGGCAAGAGATCGGCTTCCCGGTAACGTTCGGTGCGCCGGAGATCGAGGCGATAGCTGTGACGCTGTACATCCGGGCTCAAGATACGCTTGGCGGCTACCGCAAGCCCAACAATCAAGCACGGAGCCACTACCAGAACGGCAACGCCGGACAGAGAGCCTAAGAGGAGCCGGAAATGGAACACAAGGATCGCGATCGCTTATTGCAGCTAATTCTGCTGATCGCTGGCGCCATGTTTATCGGTGAGCACCTCGTAGCTCATCTGTGGAAGTCGCTGGTCTGTTGTGTCGCTGGCCTGTACGCGGTCGATACTCTGCGCTGGTTCGAGGACTGGCAGGCGCGCAGCCGCGCAAAAGACGAAGCGGATAAGGCAAGGGAAGCGGCCCGCCATATCGATTGGACGACCTTTCCCCCAAGCTGGCGCACGAAAGACAAGGCGGACCACAAGTGAAAGCCGTAGCGATCTACGCGCGCGTGTCCACCAAGGACAAAGGGCAGGACACCGATAACCAACTCTTCCAGCTCCGGGAGTATTGCGCCCGCCAAGGCTGGGAAGTCGCCGAGGAGTACATCGACCACGAATCGGCCAAAACGGGCGAGCGGGCAGCGTTCAAGCGTCTGTTTTCCGACGCGTCGCGCCGGAAATTCGAGGTTGTGCTCGTATGGGCGCTGGACCGCTTCACCCGCGAGGGTGTGCTCGAAACCTTCACCTACATCGAGAAGCTCCGCGATTTCAGAGTCGCCTTCGAGAGCTACACGGAGCCGCATTTCCGAACCACTGGCGCCGCCGGCGAGCTCATGCTGGCCGTTGCTGCCTGGATCGCCAAGCAGGAGCGGCAGCGGATCTCCGAGAGAACCAAGGCCGGTCTAGATCGAGCCCGCCGCGATGGTAAGCATTGCGGCCGGCCAAGACGTGTCTTCCGGCGCGACGAAGTAGCCCGGCTGAGGGATATCGAGCGCCTGAGCTGGCGAGCGATCGCTGAGCGCCTGGGCGTCCCAGTCTCAACCGTGGTGGACGCCTATCGGTGTACGGAAAGTAATCCCTGAAAGCAGCGTGGAAATAGTGCTGGAAACAGAACCCGCAGCTGCGGCAGTCAGCCCGTGCGGATAACGACCCTTTTTCGTAAGTCAGTCAGTACAAATCCAAAGGAGAACCACCCATGAAGCGATTATCGAAACAAACCCACGAGAAGGCGCCCGCCGCCCTCCCGCAACCAGCAACCGACAACCAGGCTCAGAAACAGCCCACTTCTGAGCAGATCGAGAAAACCTTAACCGCCCTCGTGAATGAGGAGGCCCGTCAATTCAACTGCGACCTGGAAATCGCCAGACGCGTCTATCGGAGCAATCCGCAATTGGTCAAGTCTCCACGTTATCCAGAGCCGTGGCGCACTTTGTACACGGAAGAACTCGGAGAGGCGCCCGGCGATCAAGATACCCAGAAGGCTCTATCAATTGCTCAGATGCGCAGGAAACTACGACGACTGGCGCGAGAGGTGGCTACCGATTTGGTGAATAGGGACGGAGCAACCGCCCGGCTTGATGGTCCCGGTGGGGTTGCGGACGCCAACGCTGGTATGGACATCGCCGCGTTGCTACGCCGCTCGGCACTGGAGGAAGCACAAGCCATTCTCGCTGGTTTGTCTAAGCACCCCGTACCCATGCCGATTCTAGATGCGCTGCTGCTGCGCGATATCTTGCTCGCGTACGACGAAAAGGGGCTCTTATCCGCAATCGAGCACCTGTGCGGCCTCCCGCACTCATCGAGCAATAAGGCCGCCTGAACCACGTAGGCGAATCTTCTCCCGGCCTCGCAGCCTTCGGGCTCCTGGCCGGGATTTCTTTTGGGAATAACGCGAATCCTGGTGCGCGGTGTTGTAACCGCCGGTCCCTTCCTTCCATGGGGGGGGAGCGCCGTTGCTGTACGTCCTGGTAGTCGCTGCCCTAAGGTACAGTGAGGGACAGGGCCGATTCTGCTTTTTTGATCGAGCGTTAATGTCCGGCCTTGCGATAGCAGGCCCCGCCGCCGACCCCTGGATGGCACCAGGGCCACGGACGCACTTTGGCGGGTTACACACCGGAGCGGCCGGCGATAGAATGGCTGTCGATGTTCCTGACACGCGATATCGTCAAGGCTATGGACTTGGGCATTTCCGGCCGCCCACCTATGCGTAGTTGGTCAGAAACGGATCTTCGGAGGTATGGCGCAAACAAGCTCACGGATGCTGAACTGCTAGCCTTGATCTACCGTGGAATAGAGCCCAGCGAGCCGTTTTATAAACAGATCATCGGCCGTGGACTCTGGCGTCATGCGTTGCGCAGGCCGGCCAGCTTGAATACCCGGCAGGTGCACTACTTCATTGCGGTAGTTGAAGCTGCGTTGGTCAGTGTTTCTGGAGGTCCGATGGCCATTCGTCTGAAACGCGAGGCCAAAACGATTGTCGAAAACGGCTTACTCGGCCACCTAAAGGAGTCGCTAGGCAAGGTGCTTGAACTCCGTTTCAAAATAGGGCACGCGCGCCGCGGGATGAGTCACATACGGGATGAACCCGATTATCAGCTCTATCGTGGCTGTCTACTTCCGTACACCATCGATGTGCCCAAAGAGTATCTCGCGCAATCGAAGGCGGCCCGCCAAGGCGCTGTAGGCCCCACAAATACCCCCACAATAAGCGCCGAACAGGGCCGTTTCAAGAGTCCTCAGCCGAAGAGAACATATTGAACATACAGCGTTGCGCTTGTTCTGATTTGCCTCCGGAGCAAAAGGTCGTAAGTTCGAATCTTACCGGGCGTACCAAACTTAACGCAGTATCAATAACTTAGGCGCTTTTTGGCAGCGGACTGGATGGTCCGGACGTTTGCCAGAAGACGTGTTTTTGACAATTCTGACCAGGAGTTGACTAGGAGCATCGCCGCCGTCGATTCCTCCCTCTTCCAGGTGTCTAGTGCCGGCTGAGATTGAATCAACCCAGTGCGCCTCAGTGCCTGTTAGCAGCCTATCCTAGCCCCATGGCGATGCTGGCGACAACCGGAGAGCGTTCGCCCATGA
Source organism: Bryobacterales bacterium (assembly GCA_963735145.1). Lineage (GTDB taxonomy): Bacteria > Acidobacteriota > Terriglobia > Bryobacterales > Bryobacteraceae > Palsa-89. The sequence continues at coordinate 1,940,179 of CAVTJS010000005.1, forward strand.
TCTCGCAAATCCGCCTGGACAGCCGAATCTGCCGCGCGGGGATGTCCCATCCCCTGTCTTCTGCAAAGTCGTTCTTCAGGTTCGCGCAGTCCGTTGCATGGTACCGGGAGATCGGCGGGAAGCCCTTCTTAGCGGAAATCCTGTTTTCGTAATCAATCCGTTCCCGCCAGCTTGTCTCGATCTTGGACCACCGATGGTCGCTTGCCATCCATCCGCCGATGCAAAACGTGCGGTTGTTGTAGCTCTCGTCGACGTAGTCTTTCAAGATCTGCATGGGCCCCCGTAATCACTTTGAACCTCCATTTTCCCACAAGAACGGTACGACCCAGTACCCTCGATGTCTCGACTAAAATTACGCGCAGTGCCACGATTACCGTTGGCTGATATCCTAACCCCCATGAACTACTCACGTGCGTTCCAAGTGGCTATATCCTCCGCTGTGGTGGGGGTTCTTTCCTTCGCTCAGACACCACCCCCAAAGAAAACCTCTCCGGCACAACCAAAGTCTGACACGTGGGAGCGGAGTAAAGAATGCGCCGCCCAAGCTGAAAAAGCGGTGGAAGAGCGTAATAGCCGCTCGGTCGCATATGGTGGACATGGATCGGACTCTTGGACCAATCATTACAGTCCGAAATACAACCGATGCTTTGTGGAGGTTGAGTATTTTGCGGACCAGAAGTATGCGGTCAAGGGTGGGCCGTTGTTCTATACGTTCTTAGAGGACGCCTTTGAGATGACGAATGTCGCTGAATCGGCGGGCGGCGTGAACTACCAAATGTTGTGTCGCGCTGAAGAGAATCCGAAAGAGTGCGAAAAAAATGCGGCGTCGGCGTATGAGTCCGCCTGCACGATAGAGGATCACAAAACAGACTGCGCCACGGCGAAGGACTTCATCACGGAACACATGAAAAACTGACCGTCAGTGGAGTCGTAGGATCATCGATGGAACGGAGGTCACCCGATTATGTTCGGCAATTTGAGAAGCAAAGCACTCTTTGCTCTCCTCGTTTTCTGTACCGCAGTACCGTGTCTGTCCCAAGACGCACCCGATCACACTCTGGGCCTACTCAATGGCCGCTGGTGGAAGAAAACCACCCCGGAGATGAAGCTGGGGTTCGTCTACGGCTATGCGGAGCGCCGAACAGCTACATTTTCCTGTTCGGAGAGCGATGAATGGTGAGTTTCCGGTGAGCATGCATGACTCCAGTTTCCGTTAGCTGATAGGGTGTGCCAAGGGCGGGAGGCTCGGCAGCATGGCACAGGAAACGGCGCTTTATCGGGACGATGTAGAGCAGGTGCGACGGCGATGGGCCGAATGGAGAAGCACGCACGCGGTACGATCGCGACTGCCGGAAGAGCTGTGGGCGGCAGCGGTAGAGTTGGTCCAGCGCGATGGGATCGATGCCACGGCGCGGGCATTGGATGTAGATAAACCGAGCTTGCGGAAATGGTCTGGGCGTCTCAATCCAACCCCATTGCAACCAGCCCGGCGAAAGTCCCAGGCGAAGCAAAGAGCGAATGCGTTGCCGGCCTTCGTGGAGTTGCTCGCATCCGGCTCCGGCACGGCGACGAGTTGCCTGGTGGAAGTGGAATCGCCGCGAGGGGCGAAGCTGCGGCTGGAGTTGAAAGGCATTCAGGCCAGCGAATTGGCGGAGCTGATTCGCGCCTTTGCGGCCGCCTAGGCATGCTGCAGATTACGCCGCAGATGCGGATTCTGGTGGCGGTGGAAGCTGTCGACTTCCGCAAGGGCATCGACTCGCTGGCCGAGTTGTGCCGCGCCAAACTGAATGCCGATCCGTTCTCGGGTTGCCTGTTTGTGTTCCGCAGCCGCCGGGCGACCTCGATCAAGGTATTGGTCTATGACGGGCAGGGATTCTGGCTGGCGACCAAGCGTCTGTCGAAAGGACGCTTTTGCTGGTGGCCACAGGTGGCAGAACAAGGAGTCCAGGAACCTACCAAGGCGCTGCGCGTGCATCAAGCGCAGGTGCTGTTCGCGGCGGGCAACCCCGACGTGGATGCCGCTCCGGTGTGGCGTAAAGTGTAAGCCGGTCATTTTCTACTTGCGTTCTGAAACGCTTTCTGGCACACTACCGATGAGATGGCCACCCATCGCTACCGGAGCCGGGACATCAGCAGCGAAGAGATCCTCTTCATCCGGAAACTGATTCAAGATCATCCCGAGCTAAGCCGCTGGAAACTGTCGCGGCAACTCTGCGAAGCCTGGCAGTGGAAGCAAGCCAACGGCGCGTTGCGCGACATGGTGTGCCGGGGACTATTATTGATGCTTGATCGCACCGGAGAGATCCAGTTGCCGCCGGTGCGGCGCACCGTGCGGAATCGATTAGCAGAGCGGCAACGCCCCGAGCCTGTGATCCCCGACAAGCGTGCGGTTTGCGGACCTCTGGGCAGGATCACCCCACTGGAGTTTGTGCAAGTGCGCCGCTCGCCGGAAGAGCCGTTGTTCAACAGCCTGATGGAGCAGTATCACTACCTCGGCTATGAACAGCCGGTGGGCGAACACTTGAAGTATCTGGTGAAAGCACGCGGGCAGGCCATCGCGTGCCTGGCCTGGCAAAGCTCACCGCGGCATCTCAAGCTGCGCGATCGTTTCTTGGGCTGGAGCGACCAAGCACGCGAGCGCAACGTGCACTTGCTGGCATACAACACGCGCTTTCTGATTCTGCCGTGGGTGAGAGTGAACCATCTGGCTTCGCACCTTCTGGGCCGCATGGCAAAGCTTGTTCCGAACGACTGGCAACGGCTCTACGCGCATCCTATTTATTGGTTGGAAACCTTCGTGGACACCTCGCGTTTTCGTGGGACGTGTTATCGCGCGGCCAACTGGCAGATAATCGGCACGACGGCGGGGCGCGGACATCGCGCGCCGACCGTCGAGCAGACACGGCCGGCGAAACAGATGCTAGGATTGCCCCTTCATCGCAAGTTCCGGGAGATTCTTCAAGGATGAAACGGGCGCGGGTGGATGTAAATCTGGAAGAGCTGGACCAGATCATCGAGCGCGGCACGCAGGTGCCGCTGAGCGAGTTGGAAAGCGAAAAGCTCAAGAGCGCGCTGCATGCGCTGGCCGGGATGCTTGCCAAGCCACGCACGACAGAAAAGACCAAGACCGTTTTGCAACAGCCAGAAACGTCGACGCCAGAAAATGATTCGGAGCCGCCATCTGACAAAACGCCAGGCCACGGGCGCAACGGAGCTTCGTCCTACACTGGCGCGCAGAAAGTTGCCGTGCCGCATCCGGAGCTACACGCCGGCGACGCCTGTCCGGGCTGTGAAAAAGGCAAAGTTTACGCACAGAAAGAACCTCGGACTCTGGTGAGAATCGTGGGACAAGCGCCGCTGGCCGCAACCGTGTATGAACTCGACCGGCTGCGCTGCAACCTGTGCGGCGAAGTGTTCACGGCCGAAGAGCCGGAAGGCGTGGGACCTGAAAAGTACGACGAGACCACGGCGGCCATGATCGCACTGCTGAAGTACGGCAGCGGAATGCCGTTTTATCGTTTGGAAAAACTGGAACATTTACTGGGGATCCCGTTGCCGGCTTCCACGCAGTGGGAGATCGTGGAAGAAGCGGCGGAGCTGATCAAAGCCGCGCGTGACGAACTCATCCGGCAAGCGGCGCAAGGCGAAGTGCTGCACAACGACGACACCAGCATGCGCGTGCTGCGTCTGGCGCGCGAGCCGTCCGATGATCGCACCGGTGTGTTTACGTCCGGCATCGTGTCCACCCAGCAAGGGCAAAAGATCGCGCTGTACTTTACCGGGCGTCAGCATGCTGGGGAAAATCTGCGCGATGTGTTGCGGCATCGCGCGAGCGAGCTTGGCGCGCCCATTCAGATGTGTGATGCGTTGTCGCGCAACACGCCGAAACTAAGCGATGGCGCCGAGATCCTGCTGGCCAACTGCCTGGCGCATGGGCGTCGCCAGTTCGTCGAAGTGGCCGCGAACTTTCCGGAACAGTGCCGCTATGTTCTGGAGACGCTGGGCGACGTATATAGATATGATGCGGAGGCGCGCGCGGGAAAGCTTTCGCCAGCGGAGCGTCTACGGTTTCATCAGCAGCATAGTGGACCGGTGATGCAGCAACTGCACCAGTGGCTGACAGCGCAGTTTGCACTGAAGCAAGTGGAACCAAACTCAGGCCTGGGCAAAGCCATCACGTATCTGCTGCGCCACTGGAAAGGGCTGACGGCGTTTCTGCGCGAAGCCGGCGCGCCTCTCGATAACAACGTTTGCGAACGTGCGCTGAAACGTGCGGTGCTGCATCGCAAGAATGCGCTGTTCTATCGCACGCTGCACGGCGCCGAAGCCGGAGACTTGTTCATGAGTCTGATCCACACCTGTGAACTGGCCGACGCCAATCCATTCCAGTACCTTGCTGAGTTGCAGAAACATCCCGCGGAACTGACATCCAACCCATCGGCTTGGATGCCGTGGAATTACGCTGCCACACTGGCGGGGGTTGGTTTATCATAAATCCTGGATGGCCGGAAAGGATAGTATACGGCCATGCGGGAGAGACACTCGGAAATGGCCGCCAAACAGGCCTCTGAGAAGGCACCCTCGCCCAGGGTTTTTGGCCAGCGACGGAAACATTCGAAAATGTTTCGCGTTGGCCTCTACGCCCGCGTTTCCACTTTCGACCAACACACCATCCCCTTGCAGATCCGCGCCCTGCGCGAGTACGCCGCCCGGCGGGGCTGGACCATTGCTCTGCAAGTGAAGGAGGTCGGTTCCGGCGCTACGCAACGACAACTGCGGGAAAAGTTGCTGGACGCTGCTCGCCGCCGCGAGATCGATGTCGTGCTGGTGTGGCGATTGGATCGGTGGGGGCGGTCGGTGGCGGATCTGCTCGCTACACTCCAGGAACTGGAGCATCTCGGAGTGGGTTTCGTCTCGCTGACGGAAGCGCTGGATCTGACGACGCCTTCCGGGCGAGCCATGGCCGCATTACTGGCGGTCTTCGCCGAGTTCGAACGTGAGATTCTGCGCGAGCGGGTGCGCGCCGGATTAGCTCACGCACGGCAGAGCGGTCGGCGGTTGGGCCGACCGATGACGGCAGGACTGCATGCCTCCGAGATCCGGAAACTGCACCGCGCCGGTGTCCCCAAAGCCGAAATCGCCCGGCGGTTGAACATCGGACGGACATCTGTGCGCCGCATTCTGGCCTGACCTATAGCCGGCAGAAATACCTCTGTCCTGAGCGGTGCACACTGGTTTGAGGGGCTTCTGCCTTGCCAACACCCGATCCGAAGCTCGATCAACTGCTGCGAACCGCCATCGAGCAAACCAGACTGCTTCGGCTCCGTTACCGCAACAGAGAACGAATCGTGGAACCGCACGACTACGGAGAGCACAACGGCGTCATCAAGCTGTTGACCTGGCAGATCGCCGGTTCCAGCGCCAGCTCGCTCCCCAACTGGCGATGGATGGAGACAGCCCTCATCTCCGACGCTCAGCTACTCGATCAGACCTTCCCAGGAGGACGTCCGTCGCCATCCGGCAAGCATCACAAATGGGACAAGCTGTTCCTCAGAGTCAAGCCCGCCAGTAAGAACCCGAAATAACCCGCCTTGGGCCCAGTTTCCGCCTCCACTACGCAGCGTTGCCGAAAACTCACGATGAATCGATCACCCGGGTGACTTCTTCCTGGCTGAGAATGGTCGGCAGTCGCCGTTTGCGCTTTGCGCCATTCGGATATGGCAAATCCTCTTTCACCTGAGGACGTTTCAGCGTCTTGACGTAAAAGAAGCGGAGGGCGGCAACATAGTTCACCGCCGTTCCGATGTCGAGCTTGCGCTCTTCCCGCAAGTAGACCTGGTAACGGCGGATGTCGCCCGGCCCCAAATGATCCAGCCGTTTCTGAGCATAGCGGCGAAAATCCTCTATGGTATGCAGATAGCTGCGGATCGTTGATTCGGCATAGTTGCGGCGTACGAGTTCTTCTCGCATCCGCTGGATGAGTGTGGTCACAGAGATCTCCTTTCTCTGTAACCAACGCTATCGCTGAGAGCGCGAAACGCCCGCTACCACCCACGCCGCAGGCGTCCGCCGTGCCAGCGGCTTCGTTCTAGTCGGCAAGTGTAGACCTATGCACGACAGAGTGTATAGCCAGCACCAACGCTAACACGCCTGGTACACGGTCTCCAAACGCACCGCATTATCAGCGAGACGATATCTAGGCCACGTCCACGAAGCCGCGCTAGGCTGGCGGAGGACTCGAAAGCAAAAGGGCGAGGCGTTCTCAGCGGTGATAAGAGATCGAACTGAACCTGGAAGGGTGAAAACGCAGGTTGCCCCGGCTTCTAATCGAACATTTCGAGGAGAGCCTGGAGAGGAGAGCTGACCTGCGCTGCGGTTGTTGCGCTTACGGCCGCTAAATCAGCTCAATGCGGTTACCGGCCGGATCAATCGAGAAGCCGAGGACGATGCGAGTGTTTCGGAACGGTCGCGGATCGCCTGTCATCGTTCCGCCTTGACGGCCGTGACGGTCAATGTCATGTACTTCACCGAACAAGTCACGTGCGTCCTCGGGTCCTTTACTTCGTCTGAATCGCGATGAAAAAGCACCGTCTTCGGATTCTTGTTGGCCTTGGCGGCTTCAACCGTGGCGCCGAAGTTCACGAAGACTTCAGTGCCTCCCGGATTTTCGATCCGATTGACCTCCTGCATGCCGAACGCCTCCCGGTAAAACTTCGCCAGAGCGATGGCGTCTTTCGCCTCAATGCGCACCGAGCGGAGGGACACCTGAGCATGCGCGCCTCCCTCTACCAGCCGTCCGGCAAATATCGCCATCACAGTTTCCTTAAGACCGCGTCATTTTGTTTGCAAAATTATTTGCCGAGATGGGCAAAACTTTGGTCCGATGGGGGCACCTTGATACCCCGCGCATCGGCCGCTACTGCGTAGGAGCAGAGAGCGTTCATCAGCCAGAACTAAGCGCGCGAATATCCAATTTCAGTGAATCTGGCGCACCAGAGCTGCATCAGCCTTATTGAGTTGACCCACGCGTGGAGGCCGCGGCCTTGGACCGTGGCTCTCGGAGATTGTGAAAATGGGCAGTGGCGTCGACGGTCAGATCCAACGAGCGAGTGCTGGAAGATTGCAGTATCCCCCAGGTCCGGGACCGCCTCTAGACACACCGATGACCACAGCTGATTTCCGAACATGCAGCGCAGAAAAGCTAGTGCTCCCAAAGTGTCGAGCTTGATTTGGCTTGGGCTGGGCGGAACCGCCATTATGCTCATCGCTTTGACTGCTGCAGCAGTCTGGCGCTTAGACCGGCAACCTGTTGCGCCCTTGCAGCACACTTATGTCATCATCAGTGCCATAGACGTTCTTTCTGATCTAGAGGACGCTGAAGCCCAGGAACTTGAGTATGTCGTCAGAGCGGACCCGAGCTACCTCGAAACATACAGAAGCTCGCGTAAGGCTCTAGACGAGGAATTCGATCGACTCGGACAGCTCGTGAAGAACGATCCGAAGGAACGGGAACAGGTCGAAAGGGTCCGGTATCTGGTTCACCAGAAGCTGGACGAATTGCAGACGATCATTGATGCGCGGGCGGCAGGATTTGCTGCCGCCAATGCTACGGTTCTTGCTGGCCCAGGCAAACAGCTCATGTATGCCATTCGCCAGGACATCGGTACGATCGAAGAGGAGGAACTGAGCAAGCTGGCAGGACTCTCTCGAGAATTCGAGGCAAGGCTGAGGGGTAGCCTCGCGGCTCTCGTTGGGAGTACCGTCTTGGCGAGTTGCTGTCTACTGGTTGGCCAGATCGTGCTCGCTCATAACGCATCTCGGCGCGAAAGAGCGGAAGCGGAGTTACAGGCGAGCGAGAGCCGATTCGAGACCCTGTGCGAGCAAGCCCCCCTAGGAATTTATGAGACCGATGCCGATGGCCAGTGTGTCTACACCAACCGCAAGTGGTCGGTAATGTCTGGACTCAGTGCCAGCGAGAGCCTTGGGCATGGCTGGAAGAAGGCCCTGTATCCCGACGACCGCGAAAGAGTGTTCGAAGGATGGCAGGCAGATGCGCAGCGAGGAACCGCGTGGGAGTACCGTCTTTTAAATCCCCAAGGAGAGACCCGCCGGATTCGCGCAGTGGGTGGCCCGATTTATTCCGCGAACGGCACACTGACAGGGTACGTTGGGACTGTCGAGGATGTAACCGAAAGCAAACAGGCTGTGCAGGCGCTTCAAGACAGCGAGGCCTTGAATCGGGCTGTCCTCAACTCGCTACCCGCGAACATTGCGGTCATCAAAGCGGATGGCAAGATCCAGGCTATCAACGAAGCTTGGCAACGCTTCTCGCAGTTAAACGGCGACCCTACGGCTGGCGTGATTTACACCGGGTCTAACTACCTGGAGGCATGCAAGCGATCTGCGGCGGAAGGATCCGAAGACGCCCAGAAAGCGCTTGCTGGAATACAAGATGTGCTGGCATATAGGCGGCCGTCCTTCGAAATGGAATATCTCATCTCACAGAAGAGATGGTTCCACATGCTAGTCGTTCCGTTGGCTGGGGCCGTTGGCAGTGGCGCGGTAATATCACACGTGGATATTACCGCGCGGAAGCAAGCGGAGAGCGCGCTTCAACAAAGCCGGCGAGAACTGCGGGCCTTGACCGGCCGTCTGATCAACGCTCAAGAAGAGGAGCGAAAAAGGATTTCTCGCGAACTGCATGACGACCTGAGCCAGAAACTTGCTTTGCTTGCATTTGATACGGGCAGCCTCCTTCAGGCGTTGCCGGCCTCAGTGGATGAAATCAAAGAGTCGCTCCGTAATTTTCAAGTGCGGGTAGTGCAACTGTCACAAGATGTTCGCCGAATTTCGCATCAACTGCATCCTTCGATCCTCGAAGATCTCGGGCTGACCGCGGCTCTCGGTGAGCTATGCGAGGAGTTCTCTGCCCGAGAAGGAATTGAAGTGCAGTTTGAGCAGGAGGCTATGCCGAAAGCTCTGTCAGTAGATGTGGCATCTTGCCTATACCGCGTCGCACAAGAAGCTCTCCATAACGTTTCAAAACACGCTCGAGCGAGTCATGCCCGGTTGAAGGTAAGGGGGAGCCCCGAGGGCATTCACCTTTGTATCTGCGACACGGGTGTCGGCTTCGACTCGGAAGCTGGGCTGTCACGGCCTGGGCTCGGGATCGTCAGCATGAAGGAGCGGGTACGGCTGGTGCACGGCGAGTTCTCTATCAACTCTCAGCTCGGACAGGGAACGGAGGTTAGAGTCTTCGTCCCACTTTCAAGGGAGACAGGATGAAGCGCCCGCGCGTATTGCTGGCCGATTTGACCGCCCTGTAAAACAGGAGAATGACAGAAGCGTCTTTCGTTGGCGGTCATCGGCTTACGGGTGGCGTCACGCCCAAAGAACAGGCTGAAAACAGAGCCCCTTCCGCCGACTCTATAGGGATATGCAATAACACGCAGGCTCAGGCCGAGACTTCCTGTACGCCCTGCGTCAGTAGCCATCGGGTTTGATAAAAATCCGCGGATGCGCCCTCCTAAAGCAACGCCAGCAAATAGCCCCTGCGAGCGCGACCACGAACAATATCAGCATGCATCTGGGAGGCAGTTTGAACCGTTGCCGCCGACCGCGGTTGCCGTGTGGATCCTTGCTCACTTGTGCAACATGGCAAGAACTGAACCCATAGGACGAAACGCCCTACAATTCCTTCTGCCACCTGATTACGTTCAGGCGTCGATAAGCGGTCTCCTCCGACGACTCTGACGCGTCACGAGACTCTGCGGACTTAAAGACTTCGCCCGCCGGACGGGAACAAAATCAGCAGACGCCATCATCGCGACAGACTGCCGATTCTTTACAACGCAAGCGGTTGGAGCAACATCCTTCCTTATAACGTGACTTTGTTACTTCAGCTCATATCGGACGGAAATCAGCATCAAAAGGGTTTCATCCAGCCGTACGACCGACCCCACGAGCAACACATCTTTCCATCACCTGCAACGCCGTCACTGAGTTGGCTGTCGCGCAGCCGAACCCACTACTTGCGACTCAGACCAAAACTCGTACATTGCTGGGGCTCATCAAGACCATGAATGTTTCAAGTCCTTCGCCGATGCGAATTGCTCAAGTCGCACCTTTATACGAGAGCGTGCCACCGACTCTATACGGTGGTTCCGAACGTGTGGTTTCATACCTCACGGAAGAATTAGTCCGGCAGGGTCATGAAGTCACGCTCTTCGCCAGCGGCGACTCAATCACCAAGGCGAAACTGGTCTCGCCATGCCAGCGGGCATTGCGGCTCGATCCGGGCTGTCGTGATCCACTGGCTTACCACACCATCATGTTGGACGAGGTGTTTCGGCGCGTGAGCGACTTCGATATCGTTCACTTTCACATCGACTACATTCACTTTCCTTTTTCGCGCAGAAACTGCGTGCCACACATCACAACGCTGCACGGGCGACTAGATCTTCCCGAGCTTACTACCCTCTACCGTCAATTTGCCGACATGCCTTTGGTGTCCATTTCAGATGCTCAGCGACGGCCGGTGCCGTGGGCGAATTGGCTTGCAACTGTCTACCATGGGGTTCCGGAGCGCCTCTACCGTTTTCACGAGCTTGCGGGATCGTATCTTGCATTTATCGGGAGGATCTCTCCGGAAAAGGGAGTCGATCGGGCGATCGATGCGGCAATCCAGGTTGGAATGCCCCTTCGCATTGCAGCCAAGGTAGACAAGGTCGACCGAGAATACTTCGAAACGCGCATCAAGCCCAAGCTTGATCATCCGCTAATTGAGTTTTTGGGCGAGATCGGCGAGAAAGAAAAAGGAGACTTTCTCGGCGGGGCCTGCGCGCTTCTGTTCTTGATCGATTGGCCCGAACCTTTCGGAATGGCAATGATCGAGTCGCTGGCCTGTGGAACTCCGGTGATTGCGCTTCGGCGTGGATCCGTTCCTGAAGTCATCGACGATGGTGTTACAGGCTTTGTTGTAGATGAAGTGGAAGAGGCGGTCGAGGCGATTCAGAGAATAGAACGTTTGAACCGGAAGGACTGCCGGAAAGCGACGGAGACAATCTTCTCTGATTCGCGCATGGCGAAGGATTATCTATTCCAATACGCGCGCCTTCAGAGCGAGGGTCTATTCGCAGGTACTTCGAATGCTGGACTTAGATGAACTATCACGCTGCGAAGGGCAATACTACATCCAGGCGACATCCGCGCCGCTGGTTGAGTCCACGCGGGTGCTGAAGCACGACGACACGTTTGGCGTATTCGACCAGTTCGGCGATATCGACTCCATCGAGCGGATCGAGGAAGGCGTCTATAACAAAGGGACTCGCTTTCTGTCTAGCTTGAAACTAAAACTTCTGCGAGGCCGCCCGTTTCTGCTCAGCTCCACGATCCGTCGGGACAACGTTCTTCTTGCGGTAGACCTCACCAATCCGGACATATGCAGTAAAGGAAGAATTATCCTCGAGCGCGGAACTCTGCATGTTTATCGGACGCAGTTCTTATGGCGTGACTGTTTGTACATGTCCGTCCGTATTCGAAACTATGCGCTTACACCGGTGCGATTCAGGTTTGGGCTGGAATTCGGCGCGGATTATTCAGATATATTCGAGGTGCGCGGCCAAAGACGGGAACACCGAGGCAACCTGCACGAACCGCGGATCGCAGTACCGAATGGAGAGGTTGTGTTCGAATACCGAGGGCTGGATGAAGTCGTTCGCAGAACTGTGGCGGCATCCTCTACTGCTGCTCAGGTTGCCTCGCTTCCTGCCTTCCAGTTCACTATTGGCCTCGATACAGGAGAAGAAAGGCGATTTGAATTTAGTTTCGCTTTCGAGACAGATCACAAGGCTTTCTCAGCACCCGCGTATATCCAGAGCCTGGCCTCGGCCACGCAAGAGATGGAGGGTCCCGATCGAATGCCGCCCAGAGTCAGCACATCCAACCAACAGTTTGATGACTGGCTGGGACGTTCGCGCACCGATCTCAACATGCTGTTGACGGCCGGTCCATGCGCAACGTATCCATACGCCGGCGTGCCATGGTTCAGCACTCCTTTCGGCCGGGACGGCATCATCACCGCGCTGGAGTGTTTGTGGGTCCAACCGGAAATGGCGCGAGGTGTATTGTCATTTCTTTCGGCGACCCAGGCGATAGAATTCAACTCCAGTCAGGAAGCGGAACCCGGTAAGATCCTCCACGAGGCGCGCGGAGGGGAAATGGCGGCTCTAGGCGAGATTCCATTCGGCAGATACTACGGCAGTGTCGATTCCACGCCGCTTTACCTGATGTTAGCCGGAGCTTACTATCGGCGGACCGGTGATCTTGACTTCATCGAGTCTTTGTGGCCCAGCATCGAGCTTGCGTTGAGCTGGATTGAACGTTGTGGCGATGCCGATCGGGATGGGTTTGTCGAATATGACCGTCGCTCTTCTAAAGGACTAGTTCAACAAGGCTGGAAGGATTCCGGCGATTCCATCTTTCACGCCGACGGCGCGTTGGCAAAAGGCCCCATCGCGCTTAGTGAAGTGCAGGGGTACGTTTTCAGCGCGAAACTCGGTATCTCTGAAATTGCGGCGGCCATGGGGCGGAAGGACCTAGCAGATCACCTATCGAATGAAGCCGCAGAATTGCAAGAGCGATTCGAAGATGTATTCTGGTGTGAGTCAATCGGCAATTATGCGTTGGCTCTCGACGAATCAAAGAAACCCTGCGAGGTAAGAGGCTCGAACGGAGGGCACTGTTTATACAGCGGAATTGCGGCCCCACGCCATGCCGAAGCGATCACAAGGCAGCTTATTTCAGAGCCGTTTTTCAGCGGGTGGGGAACGCGGACGATTGCCGAGGGAGAGGCGCGTTACAACCCAATGTCTTATCACAACGGCTCGGTTTGGCCCCACGACAACGCCCTGATTGCTGCCGGCTTTGCGCGCTATCGCTTCACCGAGTTCGCGGCGCGGTTAATGTCCGGGATCTTCGATTCATCCCGTTGGTTTGAACTTAATCGACTTCCTGAACTGTTTTGCGGATTTGGCAGGCGAGCCGGGAAAGGTCCCACCTCGTATCCAGTCGCATGCTCTCCGCAAGCCTGGTCGGCGGGTGCCGCTTTCCTCTTATTGCAATCCTCGATTGGACTATCGATTGACGCGATTCGGAAGCGGATTCAGCTAACCCACCCCGTTCTGCCCCGATACTTAGACCAGCTCAAAATTCGCAGCCTTGAAGTCGGTGACGCTTCAGTGGACCTCGTCCTGTTCCGTTCCGTGAATGGAGTAACCGTCGCCATAGAGCGCAAGAATGGCGATATCGAGGTGATTGTACGGAACTGACCCGTCCGCTCTCCGATTGAGTTTACACACTTTAACAGTTGTGCTTTCTGCTGGTTGTGGTTCGTAAGAATTCCGCCGGGCCTGGAAAGCGATCATCGCGCTGGCTCGTAAGTTTCTGGGAATCATCTATCGAACGCTCAAAAACAAATGGCTGTTTGAAGACTTCCCAACTTTGTGCTGGCAGACGCTGCGCCTCCGCTACGCTCAGCGTGGCTCCGCTCCAGCTGCGTTGAAGGCTTCCTAACCGCGCGCTGTTTTTGAATCCGCCCCGATTCGAGTAGCATTTCTCGCCCAGGCCACGTCGAGAAACTGCATTGAATAGTATTGCAAGTGTGTCCGACATGCTTCGGGTAATCCGTCATGGTGGGCCCGCGCTCTGTAACATTGCTGTTACGAACTCCTGTAACGCCACGTGCAACTTCTGTAACTTTGCGCGAGGAAAAGTAGGAGCGGGCAACTTGCGGTGGATCGATGCCGACCAATTCGATCGAGCGCTAGCCATTCTCCATCAACGATTTGTTCGCTATGTCAGTTTTTTCGGCGGCGAGCCTCTCCTACATCCCCGCCTCACGGAGATGATACAGATAGCAGTGGCCCGAGGAATGGGCCCGGCAGTCATCACCAATGGCTGGCTACTGCCGAGACGTCTCGATGAGCTTGCAGAGGCCGGCCTGAAGACCGTGTATATCTCCCTCGACGCGGCCACTATGACCAAGCACGAAGCAAACCGTGGTCTCAATGGTCTCGGTTCGCGCATCCGCTCCGCCACTGTCCGCATGCCGGCCCTCGGAGTGACACCGCTCGCTCAGGTGACCATGAGCAAGCTGATCGACGACTACTACGCACTCCTGCCCCGATTGCAGGAACTGGGGTTCGTTGCAGTGGCCTTCTCTTATCCGCAAAGAAAAAGGCTGGGATCCTCCTCTCTAGCGTGGTCTGATGACTCAGCGCTCATGAATTTCACGACACCCGAACTGATCGTAGCGTTCGAGGCTATCGACGAGTTGCGCAGCGCCTTCCCCGTCACCAATCCGCGGGCTTCGGTCGCTGACATGAAACGGCACCTACTGTTAGCGCCGGAATAAAATGCCCGCATTTCCGCTGGTTTTGTAGTCAGAAAGTGCGCTGGTTTTGTTGTTGGCGCGCACGTCGGCAACGACGCCTGCGGCGGAGCAAAGGCGTCGCGTGCTTGGTGCAGATTTTCCCAACGGCAGCGGCTTAGGGTAGAGGCAACCCTCCCGCGCCGTCAGCAGGAACAGGAGTGCTGGAAAGCCACTCGTGCTTGGTGTCCGGCTTGACCGATTCGATCACCAGGTAGAGTGTACCGGCACTGTTGACCTTGCCTGCCACGCAATAAGGCCGATTGGGCGCAAGGCGGAGGCGTTTGGTGAAGTCGAACAGGCGATACACGCGCCGAGTGTCGTGGTCCAGCAGGGCGAACACTGCACACGAGCGATATTCCGTCCGCGAGAGCAGGAAGAGGTGATTGGCGCTGAAGTTGAACATGGAGGTGGCACAAGGTAGGAGGAGCGGGAGCGGAAAGCCCCCGCCCGCCTCGGCAGCGCCGTTGAGGGGTTACCCGACGGACTCCTCCGGCTCGGGATATCACCACAGTGCGGCGCCTGGTCGTGGCCGGAAAATGATTACTCTTCCGGCGAACTGGAGTTCTTGTTGGCCTTGCGAAGACTGTCGCCTCCGAGCAGGAAGATCTCGGAGTTTTCCACCAATCGGTCGGCAATGGCAGTGGCAATCGTTGTGTTGTAGAGAATGTTCCCCCAGTCAGAGAACGGCGTGTTGGTCGTAATCACCGTTGATTTCTTCTGGCTGTGTCGGGTGGAGATCACCTGATAAAAGAGATTGGACGTCTGCTGATCGAGGGCCAGGTAACCTAGCTCGTCACAAATTAAAAGTGATGGTTCGGTATACCCTCTGAGCTTGCGTACCAGCGAGTGATCCACCTGCGAAGCCGACAGCTGATTGAGCATGTCCATGGCAGTTGTGAACAAGACACGCTGATTGGCCTGGCAAGCTTTCCATCCGATCACCTTGGCGAGATGCCAACACCGGGATTGCCGATCAGAACCAGATTAGTGCCCTCGCGCAGGAAGTTGAGATCGAGAAGGCGCAGGATGCGGTTTTTGGCTTGCACCCGACTCTTGTGATGGTGGAACTGAAAGCCATCAATAGTGGGGCGCGATTGCAAGCGGGAGGACTTAAAACGGCGATCAATGGCGCGCCCGGTCCGGGCTTCTAGCTCCATATCGGCGAGCCACTCCAGGGTGGCGCCGACACTCATGTTTTTAGCGGCAGCTTCAGCAATCGTCTGTTCGATCTGCTGGCTCATCGCTGCCAGGTTCAGCTGCTGCAGTTTCTGTTCGAGGGCGGTCATGGTTTTCCTTTCCAGAGTCAAGAATGAAAGAGTGTGTGTCCAGCGAAAGCTGGCGTGATCAGTGGGAGGTGAGTCCCACCAGGGCAAGAGTCAAAGCCCTGTAGCTTGAGTAGCAGGAAGGAAGGAAACTGAGATTCCTGAAGCCTACTGACAAAGCCATCTGTTGGATGGTGAGCGAGTCGCCGGGCCGTAACGCAAGTAAACCCATAGATGGCCTCGAAAATTCTCGCCCCGAAGGCCGAGCCAGCACTCTTTTGGCGAAGGCAGCATGGAACGTCGCAGTTGACTGGTGCGACGGAACACTTCGGCGGGGTGGTAGGGACAGCACGGTGACAAGGTCATGCTAAGCGACTGGAGAAACCCTCCTCGCCCCGTTGAGAAATTGGCGGAGCAGGGAAGCCGTATAACCGGAAACACCGGGAAGTCGGTGGACGGCGAGAGGGACTCGGCCGGGTTTGTAGTAGCGATGAAGCGGAGTAACGTCCGTGGAGCGAAGAGGCCCTGCTGTTTGCAATGGCTCTAACAAAATGGAAGGCAAGGGTGAAATGACAAAAGCGCCCATCAGTTTGCAAGACCTGAGAAGGAGCCTATATGTCAAGGCGAAGGCGGAACCGCCTTGGCGTTTCTGGGGACTATATGTCCACGTCTGCAAGATGGAAACTTTGCAGGAAGCCTACCAGATGGCGAGAAGTAATGACGGGGCACCGGGCATTGACGGGGTCACGTTCGAAGCCATCGAGGAAAGCGGAGTGGAAAGTTTTCTGAGGCAGATTCGGGAGGAATTAGTTACCAACACGTATCGGCCCATGCGGGCACGGAAGAAGGAGATTCCGAAGGACGGGGGAAAAGTCCGCGTTCTTTCGATACCTGCCATCCGTGATCGAGTGGTCCAGGGGGCATTAAAGCTGATCCTGGAGCCGATCTTCGAAGCTGATTTCCAAGCGGGGTCGTTTGGATATCGACCAAAGCGGACAGCACAGGAAGCAACATACCGAGTAGCCAAGGCGATTGTCGAAGAGAAGACTCGCATCATCGACTTGGATCTAAGCGCCTATTTCGATAACGTGCAGCATTATCTGCTACTAGAGAAAGTGGCGCGAAGGATTCAGGATGATGCAGTTCTGCATTTGCTCAAGATGATCCTGAAAGCAACAGGCAAGAAGGGCGTTCCACAAGGCGGGGTGATTTCACCGCTGCTCAGCAATCTCTATCTCAATGAGGTGGATCGGATGCTGGAGAAAGCGGTGGACACCACCCGCAATGGCAGGTTCACTCGCATCCAATATGTACGTTTTGCGGATGACGTGGTGATCCTGATAGACGCTCATGAGCGGAATGACTGGCTGGTGAGGGCGGTAGACAAGCGACTGCGTGAGGAGTTAGCGAAACTGCGCGTTGCGATCAACGAGGACAAGAGTCGGATGGTGGATCTGAAACAGGGAGAGAGTTTTACTTTCCTGGGTTTTGAGTATCGGCGCATACTGAGCCTTCGGGGGAAGTGGCGGCCGTACTTTGCGCCCAAGCTGAAGAAGCGGACGGCGTTGCTTGAAAAACTCAGGGAGATCTTCCGGCATAACGTCAGCCAGCCGGTGGGAAAAGTGATTGAGGAAATCAATCCAATCCTGCGCGGCTGGGTGAACTACTTTCGGGTTGGCGATTCGAGTCGATGTTTTTCCATGGTCAAAGACTGGGTAGAGAAGAAGGTGCGGCGGCATATGATGCATGCCCGGGGGCGCCAAGGTTACGGTTGGGCGCGGTGGAGTAGGCAATGGCTTTTCCAACGTCTCGGTCTGTTTAACGACTACCGGATCAAACGATGGCCAGGGCCGAACGTCGCCCCTGCCCGTTAGGCTTCATAACTCTTGGCACGAAGCAAACAGGTGCGCCTAGTGCGGGAAATCCGCACGCTGGGTGCGACGCGGCGGGGGCTGGAAACGAGTTCACGGTTAGGCTAGTGAGACACTCCCAGAGGAAACGGGGAGCAACAGATAGGCCTGACCTTCGGAGCAGCGCGCCAGTCCTCGACCCTACCATAGGCCAGCAGCGAAAGGGGATCGGTAACCAGATCCCGTAACTGCGGATCTCGCAGCGGTACAGGTGGCTGCGGCCGCCGCGGCGACTGCTGCTGGCGAACGATATTGGCGACGTAGTCGGCACCCAGCGCACGTGCCGCCGATGCCTTTTCAATCGCACTCGCCACGATGTCGGGCCCGTATTGGCGAATGAGTTCGAGTAACTCAGAGATCTGACGGGCCAGGGAGCGGTCCATGTCAGCCAGGTCGCGCAGATAAGCTTCCAACAGTTGGCGCGAACAAAGACCGTCGAGTGAGTCGATCAACCGCTGCTGCGCTTGTGAGCGTCGGGCTGCGGGGCGCTGTTCGGCGAGCAGCTTTTCAAAACGCTCCGCTCCGAAGGTTTGTCCCCGTCTCCAGGAACGCGGATAACTCACCACCTCAGTGACACGCTCGTAAATGGTGACGGCGCCGGCATCCGCTTTCACCGTCAGCCGCTGTCCAACGTAGCGGTGCGGCACACAGTATTTATTGCCATCGAACTGGAGGCGCAGGTCTTTATGGACCAGTGCTTCGGCTGTGTCGCGGTAGTCGTAAGGAATGATGGGCAACGGCCGGAGAGCCTCTGGCTTAAAGCGCTCTGCCGGCCGCTCCCTGGTCTCACGGTGCAATCGCTGGTTAGCAACTTCGGCCAGCCATTGACGCACTTGCCGGTTCACATCCGGCAGATCTTTGAACTCCCGCAGGGGCCAGAAGCTTTGCCGGAGATAGCTGATGGAGCGTTCCACCTTGCCTTTCTCCCAGCCGCTGGCTGGATTGCAGGCACGCGGGAAGAAGTTGTAGTCGCGAGCGAAGCCCAGGAACCGAGGCAGGAAACGAACCAGGCGGCCATCATGTTCTGCGACAGCAGTCGCCAGGTTGTCATAGACGATTTCGCGTGCCACACCTTGCAAGGCATGAAACGCATGAACATGACAGCGTGCAAATGTTTCGAAGCTCTGGCTGTGTGTGAACTCGACGTAGAGCATGCGGCTGTGCGCGTCAATCAGCGCGAACGCGTAGAGTTTGCGAATGTCGCCTGAGTAGTTCAGAACGTCGAAGTGCGCCCAGTCCACTTCAAAGCGTTCTCCGGCGAAGGGTTCCATGCGCACAAAGGCGCGCTTGGATGCGGGCTGCGGACGGACCTTGCGCACGTACTCCTGCAGGATGGCGTGGCCGCCGCTGTATCCGAGATCTTTGATCCGCTGAAGAATCAGTGCGGCGGTGACACGAGGATCTTTCTCCAGGCACTCCGCGATGAGGGTCTTGAAGGGGTCCAGTTTGCTCTGCCGCTGGCGTGGAGCGGCTCCTTGCGCTGGCGCATCCAGATACTTTCTGATGGTTCTCCAGCCCATGTTGAGATGGCGCTCAATCTTACGAATGGGCCATTTCTCGGACACGTAGAGAAGGTGTAGTTCATTGATCTGATCGCTGGTCAGCATCGCCGGATTCCTTTATCCGGCAAAAGCGGAAAAGGTGCCAGCAGGTTGTTGTTTGCAAGCTTCGCTCCCCGGTCCCTTACGGCTCGGAAGCGCTTCTATGACCCAGACTTGCGCGGAAACTGAGTTGTTGTTTGCAAGATCGGCGGCCTGGCCGTTCAAGAGCCAAACCGCTGCAGCCGAATGCTTTAGGTCCAAAGCTGAGGTGTTGTTTGCAAGATCGCGCAGGTGCTGTCGTGTATCCCGGGCTTTCTGCTTTTCCCGGTTTTGAGTGACCGCAGCGGGGTGTTCTGCACGGTACTGCTTCCAGTAATCCGCGTTGCGGCTGCGCCATTTCCGCGAACTGTCCCGGCACACCTGGCGGTACTCTTCGTCTGTCTTTAGCTTTTGCCGTCGGTATTCAATCCGCCGCCGCTTTTGACAATCCACCTCACTGCAGACCGTCTGCTGAGGCTGGTACTTGGAGGGCTGAAAAGTCTCCTCACAATAGCGGCAACGCCGTTCTCCCATACGAGGCGTTATCGCATCGGGGAAAGGCGAAGAATTTAGAATCTGATGTAGAGTACTTACCGCGTCCCCGCCGATGGGCGGGAAACCTAACTACAAAACCGGGCAAATTGCAGTCGTTTTATACCGGGGCCAACAACCTACGTGGAGAGCCGGGCGTTTTGTTTGTTACGGTGGGTATAAAAGCTTCTACATGGACTGGAACTACGATGTGTGGCGCTGCGACGCCTGGAACCAACGGATGTGCTCCGTGAGGGACTTTGGAGAAGCGCCGTTGGTGCGAGATGGCTGCACGGCCTGCATAGCCGATTGTTATCGCGATTCCAGTGTCATGCTTCACTTGGCGGTCTCGCTGGGCGATGCGATCGACAACCTCCGGCAGGGACGCGTGCTGGGTGCCTTCAAGACATTGGCGAATCGGCGCAACCTTGACTCGATCGGTTCGGTCGTCCAGAATGCTGGAGTGCTATCGCGACTTGCCAAGCTTGGTTAGCTGGAAAAGGTTCTGGAATCTCGTACCGACTCCTCTCCATCGTCGCTTTGGGTGGAAACCTAATCGGTCTTTTCCGCTATTGGGCGAACATTCCCTGCGGGCGCTTGAGGCCATCGATAGACGGGGGAAGGCGGCCCGTCAGCGGATAGGTCCTGAGTGACACTACGACTCTATCTGGAGTGAGCCGGCGCAAAGAGCTGTGGCGTGAACGGGAGCTTGACCGCCGGATCACTTCGGATAGAGTCGTTTGAAGGAAGCCGCTCGCGTTTAGGGCAGACGCTGCATCAGACACCACTCCAGATGAGATCGTGTTCTTGCTCCAGCTCCGTTTTCGATAGGTTGGCTAGCGCGTCGGCGAGCACATTGGCAGCCGCCCTGGACTCGCGCAAGACGACGCCGGGCAAGCAGAAAGCGAGGAGGAGTACGGCGGCACCAGAGGCTTTGAGCAGGAAGCGATTGAAACCCAGGCTCCGATGAGAGTGGAACATCACCCACAGCACCGGAGGCACCAACATGAGAAACAGGAAAAGACGCTCGATAGTCATTAGTACTCAGTACTCCTTCTTGATCTGCCCATGGGGCGATAGCATAACCACCTTCGCTCACCGGCGCCTATGCGCGAGCGGCAGCAGTCCGAGGCACTGCCTCTGGATCGGGCCAGAGGCTGGCCCAGCTCGGAAGGCTACCGTTCCTTTTGAAAAGGGTCAATAGTACGCGATATGGATCCCCCAAGTCACTCCACCCGATGTTCTCTAGTCGAAGGGCCAGCAAACTATCAGTAGCGAGCGCCAGCATGTGACGTGAAAAATCCGTCGGAGCAATTCGGTCGTAAATGGAATCTGGAATTCGGATCTCGCCATCGAGAAGCGATGTGACCTCCATCGATTGGAATACTTGTAGCAAGCTTGGGACAGTTACCCGCGCCATCTCCAAGAAAGTGTGTACATGTCCCACCATTACGAAAGTGTTTCATAGAGCACCGCTTCTAAGAAGAGATTGGGCTAAGGCGAGCGGCGGTTTCTCCTGAAAGCCATCCACGCGAAATAGTCCGGAGCGGGCGTCAATGTCTTCTCCAATCTCGATCCAACCACAGTCGACTTCTGGACTTTCCGGCTCCGCTCCCAGAAGCACGATCTGGTGTGACCGTTGTTCCGCAACCCGGAAGGCTGACTCTATACTCGTCATGAAAGCACTCTCGGAAGAAAAGTAATGGTCGCAGGGAAGTACGGCCACGATCGCATGCGGATCTGTCTGCGCGATGTGCACCAAGGCAGAGAGAATCGCAGGGGCGGTGCCCTTATTGGACGGTTGGACGATTCTCCGACCAGGCCGGCCCGCGAGACAGGGAAGATAATATTGCTCGTGCGCCTGCGTGACTGAATACAGGATCTGCTCCGGGGGCAGGCTCCGCTCGGCCCGATTCCGGGTCTCCTCAAGGAGTGTGTAATCGCCGAGAAGCCGGCAGAACTGTTTTGGCCGATTGTCTCCACTTACCCATTGAGTGACCTCTTGCTGCCGTTCGTCATCATCTCCTGCCAAGACGATGCCCCAACGATGCGACATAGGCGTTACTGGGGTGCCACGGGACTTTGGTACTCGTAAAGTTGTCGATTGCGCATGCCACTGATGCGGTTCCGTTTTGAACGTCAAGTGCCCCCAGTCCGCCTCCAGTTGAGCGGTCGTCGAAACGCTTTGAGTCGACGGAGCGGAACTCCTTGACACTGTAGTGGGATTTGCTGAATGAATGAGTTCTTGGGTCATCATGTTCCGAGGTTAACAGCGAATAGATGGGTGTAGTAACTACTTTTGTTGCTAGTTCTTCATCCGCCAAACTTGAGAGATTACTAGGCTGTCCCTGTGGCTTGTGATTTCCACTGCTCAGGCATAGCTCCACGCGCGAGGCAAGGCCGTGTGTTGCATCTTTGAGTCTTTGGGAATCAGGCCGATGGCAGCGAGGCCGGAGCCGCGCCGGTACCGATAGCCGTGGCGTTGCCCGTAAAGATGTTGTTGAACCCATGAAATGTTGGTGGGCGACACGAAATCCCCCTTCGGTCGGGTCGAGAAGCCAGAGTTCCGCCGTGGTCCCCAGAACTGCGGCGGTGGACGCTTGGATCCCAAGGTTGTTTGGCCGAGGCGCTTATCCTTCAGGTTCTAATTCGTCTCAAGCCACCGCTGGAGCCATGTCCCGGGCCAGCAACTAATCTGGATAAAGCGCTATGGGTGCGACGAGAGAGTCCAATTGCTCAGGCGCAAGTTTAACGAGCTGAGCATTTGACGGACGCCCCTGTGCTGCCGATGCTTGAAATGCGTACGCCAGGGTATCACTATGCACAGAATCGGAACCCGAGATCTGAGGAGTGAAGCCTGCCACTCGAACTCATTGACTACCTCGCTTTGCGCGCCAGCTGTGGCGCGGGCGATCGAAAAGCCTTGACTCATAAATGGCGATGTGAAGGAAGAGTGAAACACTTCTTTTTGCAGGCTATATGTATATTTTGTTGCCGAATTGCAGTCCGAGCCTAACGTTGAATGGATCAACGCTTCCGATCAGCATGTGAAATCGATTTAAGAAACATCTGCACGAGAGGCGGAGAATCATAGTGAATAGAGTAAGAAGTTGAGTAGTGCTCCCGCCGGGCGCATGTACGGCAGATATTGCGGCACCGGGACACAGGAGGCCTACCTAAAAGAGGCCATATGAGATATTCAGCCATCGTAATTGCACTCTACGCGATGACGGCGGCGATCCCCCAATTGCCAGCGCAAACACCACCCGCACAAACGCCATCAGCGGCGACGCAACCCCCGCCAAAGACGCAACCTCCGCCAAAAGAAACCACCCACCCTAAAGCGAGCGGTGCGGCAAAGGGTGCAGCAATCGGAGCCATGGGCGGGAACGCGGCCAAGGGCGCGGTCATCGGAGCAGGCCATAGCCGTCG
Organism: Bryobacterales bacterium; assembly: GCA_963735145.1. GTDB lineage: Bacteria > Acidobacteriota > Terriglobia > Bryobacterales > Bryobacteraceae > Palsa-89. Next base: position 1,963,325 of record CAVTJS010000005.1, read on the forward strand.
CGAGGAAAGGAGAGCCAAGAGGTAGGCGAACACGCGCAAACGGGCCCTAGCAGCCTGTGTCTAAAAACCATTTCCTAATGGACATGTTTCGGCTTAAAATCAGCTATGGCGATGGGCACACGCAAACGGCTTGAGCGGCAGGAGCCGCTGTGGTATCAAAGTGAGCTGCCTGAAGCGCCTGGGCATCCTTTTTATCAGTGGCTGAACCGGGTCCTGGATGAGGAGGGTTTCGACCGTTTCTGTGAAGGCCGCTGCCGGGGGTTTTATCACGAGAAGCTGGGGCGTCCGTCGCTGGCTCCGGGGATTTATTTCCGGCTGATGATGATCGGTTTCTTTGAGGGGCTCGACAGTGAACGGGGCATCGCCTGGCGCGTAGCCGATTCCCTCACGCTGCGCCAGTTTCTGCGGATCGGGCTGGACGAGCGAACGCCGGATCACGTGACGATTTCGCGTACGCGGCGGTTGATCGGCGCCGAAGCGCATCAGCAGGTGTTCGGCTGGGTGTTGAGGCGGTTGGCGCGTGGCGGACTGCTGAAAGGCAAAACTATCGGGATCGATTCGACCACGCTGGAAGCCAACGCGGCGATGAAGTCGATTGTACGGCGAGACACGCAGCAAGGTTATGACGAGTATCTGAAACGATTGGCCCAGGCTGAGGGGGGCGAAGCGAGCGATGCAGCGGCGCTGCGGCGCATGGACCGCAAGCGGCCCAAGAGAATGCGGAACGAGGAATGGGTCAATCCGGCGGATGTAGAAGCCGAGATCACGCGGCTGAAAGATGGGCGCACTGCTCTGGCGTATAAGGCCGAACAGGCGGTGGATATGGAGACCGGAGCAATCCTGGCACTCACGACGCACGGTGGCGCGGTGGGCGACACCGACTCGATCGGCGAGACGGTGGCGGAGGCCGGCATAGCAGTCGCCGAGCAGGCGGTGCAGAGAACGGTGAACCAAGCTGGGATCGAAGAGGTGGTGGCCGACAAGGGATATCACAGTAATGAAGTGATGCGGACACTGGCCGAGTGGAAACTGCGCAGCTATGTTGCCGAGCCGGAACGTGGCGCGCGGAAGTGGAAAGGTAAGGCGGCCGAACAAGCGGCGGTGTATGCGAATCGACGGCGGATTTCCGGAGCGCGAGGCAAGCGTTTGCAGGCGGGTCGAGGCGAACGAGTGGAGCGGAATTTCGCGCATCAGTTCGATACCGGAGGTATGGATCGACTGTATGTTCGAGGTCTTCACAACGTTCACAAGAAGCTACTAATTCAGGCGGCGGCCTGCAATCTGGCGCTGCTGATGCGGTCTCTGTATGGAGCGGGCAAGCCGCGAGCGGCGCATGATCGTTGGGGCCGGCTCAGGTTTACGATTTTGCGGCTGTATTCGACTTTAATTGGGTTCTGCCATTCTGAGAGGGCCCTGCAGGTTGCTCCCGCGCCGATACCACGTCGAAGGCGGTGCGCCCACCGAGAAATTCTTCGTGCGTCAAAAACCGACGGTTTAGAGACGGGCTGCTAGCAGCGTGAGGTGAAACTGGCTGTTTTCACTGCGCGACGGTAATCATCTGAGCCGGGTCGGCAAGAGTCATTAAGTCGCCGAACCTTGTGACGAGTGTCGCTGGCGTAGACCAGCCGCGGATAGAGGCGAGCACGGCCGAAAAAATGGCAGCCCGTGTACTCGCCAGGCCACGCGGCGTGCCTTTTCCGAACAGTTGTCGCATTAACAATCCAAGATTGGCCGCGCCCGAGTGCACCACCAAGCGCTTGAGAATGTTTTCCCGGCCGCGCAAATGTAGGCGACGCATCCCGCCCCGATCATACAAGTGTTGATTCCATCGCTCCAGCTTCTCGCCGCGCTGGCGTAACAGCCGGAGGCCTCGCTCTCCACGAATGCGCCGTCGATTCGCATACACCGCTTGTTGTTCCCGCTGTTGCCCTCCCCACTGTTGCGGTCCGCGATTGGGTTCCGAGCAGTACGTGCGCAAGCCCCACTCGGTGAGTTCGTTTACCAGCGCGCGACTGTGATAACCCTTGTCGGTGACCACTTCGCGCGGCCCGTCCGTGCTGACCTGCTTCACAACATCATCGCCGTTGGCATCCGCCACCACACTCGTGATGCGCTCGCCTGCTTCGGCTACCGTTTCGGGAATCGTTGCCGTGTCTCCAACGTCTGCCCCGTGCAGCGTTACGGCGACAATCGCCCCGGTCTCCATGTCTACCGCGTGCTCGGCCTTGTGAGCCAGATGCGTGCGTCCATCCTTCATCTTGGTGATGCGCGCATCGGGATCGTGCGGATGCGTCCAGTCATCGTTGGAACCCTTCTTGGGCCGCTTGCGATCCAACTTCGCCAACTGCTCACGCGTGGGAGTTTCGATGCCGCTTTCTTTGGCCAGCCGCACCAGAAACTCCTCGTAGCGCTCTCCGGTGTCGCGCCGCACAATCGACCGTAGCGCCGCATTGGCTTCCAGAGTCGTCGCGTCTACCCCGATCGTCGTCCCCTTCAGCAGCTTCTTTTCGGCCAACACCTGCAGCACCCACTGGAACACCGCCTGATGCGTGTCCACATCCATCAGCCGCCGGGTGCGCGAGATCGTCGAATGATCCGGCACGCTTTCGTCCAGCGCGATCCTCACGAACGATCGAATCGACAGACTATCGCTGGCCCGCCATGCGATTCCGCGCTCCGAATCGATCCCTTCAAAATAGCCCACCATCAACAGCCGGAAATAGATTCCCGGCGACAAGCCCGGCCGGCCCACCTCACCGGCGTAGAAATCCTCGCAAATCGTTTCGACGTACTCGTCGAACTTCTTCTCATCCAGAATCTGATTCAGCCGTTGGTAAAACGGATGGCTTGCCCCTATCGGCAGCGCCGCAGTCGGTGTCCACAACCTCTCTTGCCGAACGCGCTTCTTTCGTCGTCCCATCGCCATGTTTGGAAGACGATCAAACTACGTCCAAGGTCACACAGGCAACGGCGTTTCACCACGCGCTGCTAGACGATTGACCTTGTTTCGGCCGAATCACCTCGGATCGGATGTACTTTCGGTGCAACAGTAACAGACCCGCCACCTGCCCACGCGCAACGGAAGGGCCTTGGGCGCTTAGCATACAGCCTCAAGTGGGCATATGATGATCTTGGTGAAATCCGCTAAAGGGCGCGCATGCAGCTGGACGTGACGGTAGGCTCAGACAGAAGGTGTCTTGGTTGCCACGGCTGCGGGGCGGGTATCATTGAGCGATGCAATTAGCGTCTTCACGAAAGCTTGTGAAGTCGCTGGACAGCGGGGCTTCCATCTGATTCTGGTTGACTGTTTGTCAGTGGAAGGCGAGCTATCCACGATGGAAAGATATGAACTCGGACGCACTGTGGCCGAGTATTGCAGCAGCCGGACCATGACCCCAAAAATCGCGACTGTAGGCGAACCGCCTTTGATAGACGGCTCCGCCGCGCGTGTAGCTTCGAATCGTGGACTAGTTGCCGAGACCTTTTCGGAATTGCAAAAAGCAATGGAGTGGCTGAACGGATTCGGTTCGAAGGCAGCCGCGCACAAAACCAGTTGACAACTACACCCATGGGGACGCCGGTTCAGTAACTTCTCAGGCACGGTAGACGATGCCACTTTCACCCAGATGTTCTGAGTGAAGGCACCGTGAGCCTCATTAGCGATGGCCCATCACGCCGCTACCGACGTAACTGGATGTTTTAGTTCCGTGCGACGCAGTTGAATTTATTCTGTCGCTTGAATAAGGTGAAAAATAGAAAATCCGTTTCTCCCTAATTCTATAACAGAACGTGCCGTCCACATTGAAGTGCTCCTATCCTCCGCTATTGCCTCTCACGACGATCCTCATCGTGCACCCCGACTGCTTCTACATGTGAACTCTCCCACACCCGAACTTTTTGACGAGCTTCATTGAAAATTCGCTCGTAGTTCGTTTTCCGAACCTTCTCACTGGTTGAGGGGGTAAGCAAGCTCCACAGGGGCGCATATTGCTTGAATAGCCGCAGATAGTCAGATTCGCTGGCCGGTGCCACTTCATCGGTGCCGAACAGGAAGCGATCCGGATAGCGATTGATGAGATCGGCCGATACAGCTTGTGAAACAGGATTCGCCAATATGTACCTGGCCGTCTGATCCCATGAAATGTCGAAGTAAACGTGTTTGAACTCCGGCTGCGCGAGAATTGCCGCCAAAACCGCAGCGTGATGTTTGACGGGCACCACTACGCGGCCAAGCCCGGTGTGGGCCCAGATGATTGTCGTCTTAGGGTGCCTTCGGAGGAGAACAAGCATCTGCTCCAGGTAGGCCGGCTTTGTTTCTTCTTTCGCGAAAGGTGTGTTGATGTCATTGTGGATCAGAGCAACAAGCCCTACCTCGGCGGCGAAGTCCAGGATTCGATCGAGAGCGGGATCGGTCAGGCTCGCGGTGTCTCCGGCGACCTTGGAGGACACAAACTCCTTATGAATCGTGAACTCACCGATACCGGAAAACACGCCAGGAAAAATGTGAAGCACGCGGCGAATATGGTCAACCGCATACATGTCGGTCGGGTTGAAGCCCGTTATCATTGGGTCAAACCGGGATTGTTCTTCTTTGGTCAGAGAGCGATAGGCCATTGCGATCTGTGCGTCGGTAAAGGAATAATAATAAAGAGGTGTGTCGGCGTTCAGATAGTAAGGGGGCGCATTGTCTCCCGAGACCCGATAGGACCACAACTGCTGCAGCGGTATGCCGAAAAGTGCGACCCGTCCGACCTTGTTACCCATCATCTGCAGGAATGTATGAATATCTGTGCCGTTCTGAATGTAGTTGGTGAGATGAAAATGCGAATCGTTGAATTCGTAGTCCCTGGTTTGCGCGTTCACAAGCCAAGCCGCATTCAAAAGAGCCGCTGCGAGCAAAATCGTGTGGGTTCGTTTCATAAAACACTTTGTCAGTAGAGCGTCGTGAAGCCGATGGACACGACTTGACCCGTGATCTGACCGATATAGAAGCCGAACGTGCTACTGACCGGAGAGTGCGAGACGTTGATCACTTGAACATTCAAACGCAGGTTTCGTGTGTTCCACGGATAGTAATTGCCGCCGAAAATGAATTCGTGAGGGTGGCGTCCAAATTCGCCCAGAACGTAGGACGTGGAGGTGTAGAGCTCGAATCGGTTCGGTACGATCATATCAGCCGCCTGAACGTAAAAACCGGTATTTCGAATGTTCTTCACCGGCAAGGGCCCGTCCGCAAGGAAATCATCCAGCTTCCTGCCGTAGCCCTCACCCTGGAGCCAAAAACCACGGTACTTCATTCCGGCGGCTGCTGAGACCAATTGATACTTCGCCCACGTCACCGTCACACCGTTGGCAAGAGCGCCGGTATCAAACAGATTCAAACTATCGGCGAGGCGAAGGGTTGTGTTACCCGCTGGTTCGCCAATGGGGCTTTGACGTTCTTCTGGGCTGTACGTGTAGGCGAGATTGAAGCGGGTGGCAATCTTCTTATGGCGCTCATAATCACCGAATGCGCCGCGGGGGCCGAACTCGCCTGTCGTCGGAAGCCAAGTGATCGCGAAGCCAGCGGAAAGATCCCGATCAAGCTTGCTGGCGGGAACATCGAGATTGCTATTATTGTTGCCGACCATCCATCTGTACTGAAGCCGGGGCAGCAAGTCACCTTGCGCGAACACACCTTGCGAGAAGTACGGACGGAAAAATTCATCCGCCATCACCCGGTCATACGATTCCCAATAGGGATGAGAACCTTGCAAGGATTGTGTGCCGGGATAGGCGTTCCAACCTGCTCCCAAGGTCATGTATTTGCCAAAGTCGTAGTACAACGCGCCGCCCACAGCCACTTGATTCGTGTCCTGCACGGTCCACACGAATGTGGAGTATTGAAACTTGGGATCAAAAAGCCACCCTTGAGAGAACAACATGACCCGATGAAATTGGAAATCGTTGCGCGGTTCGATTGGAATCGGCCGGCCCAAGTGGTCCGTCTCGTTTTGGTTGGGTGGCAATTGGTTAAGATAACGTACAGCCATGTAGCCGCTGAGATCCAGTTCGCCATACTCGCCCTTACCGACGATGAATCCGCGGCCAGGATTAAACTCTCCGAAGATGGCAGGATTTCCTCCGCTGGCTTCCGGGAGCAAGGTCTTGTCGTCACCGCTGCTCTGGCTCTGGCCAGAAGATTGGTTCGCTGCTGAAGATGGCGGTGTCGCAGAAGTGTTTGGTGCGGCCGGCGACGGTGGATTTTGAGCCGGCGCTACGTCTGCCGCACGCCCATCTTGATTCGCAACGAGTTTGCGAAGAGAATTGATTTGCTGCATCAGTTCCCGATTCTGCTGCTCCAATTTACCATTCTGCTCGATCAACTGATCGATCGTATGCAAAACGTCAGTAGCCTTCTCTGTTTTTGTTTGCGCAGCGGCGTCGGCGGTTTGAGCGTTCACAAATTGGGAAGCCGGGGCCACCCCGAACACGACGATAACGGTACGCAGAATAGCGGTCAACGCAGGTGTCTCCAATGCAACCACCGTTCGAAGATTGCGCCTGGATTATTCTCCGCCGCCTTTCGTACGGCTTACTCCAAGCCCTACCGAGCTTGGAGAAAATAAGTCGTAATTGAGCTTGTGCGATACGTACGTGATCACCTTTTGTGCCTTAACGCTGTTGCCCTTCTCGTCGAGAGGGGGTGCAAAGACCACGATAGCTCCCTTGCCGGGGACGATAGCGAGAATGGCTCCGCCCACCCCACTCTTGGCGGGCAAGCCGACATGCCAGGCCCACCCGCCCGATCCGTCGTACAGTCCCGCCATGGTCATGGCGGACAGGACAAAGGCAACATTTTCCGCCTTCATCACTCTTTCATGCGTGGCTGGGTTCACGCCGTTATTTGCAAGCGTTGCTCCCATCTCGGCGAGCTGTTTTACATTTGCTCCGACTGAGCACTGTTTGGTGTAAATGTCAACCGCCTCTCCAGGATCAGAATGCATGCGATCGTATTTCACCAACAGCGCCGCAAGCGCTCTGTTTCCCTGATTAGTCGCTGCCTCCGAGCGGTATACCTCGTCGATCAGTTTCAGTTTCTCGCCGGCCGCCTTGTCGTAGTAAGCAAGTATGCTTTTCCACCTTTCGTCCGCGCTGGAACCCGCAATCAGTGCGGTTGTTGCAATTGCGCCGGCATTTACCAGGGCATTTCCAGTGTGAGTAGGCATGTCGACGACAGCGTCAACCGAGTTGAAAGGCCTTCCGGTTGGTTCGTTGCCGATTCGATCGAACACCGTGTCGGGTCCAAGCTGCTCTATCGCCAGCGCAAGGGTAAAGACTTTCGAGATGGATTGGATGGAGAATGAGTAGTTGATATCGCCCAAAGTGTAGACCTGATTGTTAGTAGTGACCGCAGCGATGCCAAACAGTCTGGGATTTACCTGAGCCAGATAAGGGATATAGTCGGCATTCTTGCCAGAAGTATCACCCTTGAACATAGAATACGCGGAGTTCACAGCCGCTTTAAGCTGTTCGCCTTTGGGAGCGACGGGACTAACGCTTTGCGCCGTCGCCGGAATTGAGATCGGGCTTATGACTAAGGTAAGCCAGCTGAGACTCGTCAGGAGTTGTGTGCTTCTGGGCATTGATTTCACCTTTTGTCCTATTCCTTTGGATATTTATTGATGTAGTAAGTCACACTGCCTTGAATGCGAGGGGCGACCCAATAGAAGCCGTCTTTTCTCTCCAATGAACCGTAGATGTACTCACCTCCGAATAAAAATCGAACGGTTGGCTGGACGATTAAGTTGGCTGTCGCGTAATTGCTGACGTGGTAGGTGGTTCCTGGGTCACCCACGGGGCTATTGATCTGCGTATAGCCATAGCTAACGGTAGACCGCAGGATCTTAGTCCAGTAGTGTTGATATCCAAACGTGCCAGAGCCGGTCGGCGTTGCAATCAGCTTGCCGTTGGCATTGAAACCAACGTCCGTTCCCAAGCCGAAGTTATCGTTGTAGTAGTTCGAAATTCCTTTACCAAAGACGACCTGGAACACGACGTTGTTCCTGCTGCTTCCCCAAGCGCCGGAAAGCGAGCCACCGAATCCGTCGACGTGATTCTTCAGGTCAGGCACCAGTGTATTCGGTATTACGCCGCCCACGGAACGTGAGAGAAAAGCGGCATGGAGATGACCATGTTTATTTTCATAACGGTAAAACGCGATTAGGTCGGGCCACAAAGATGATCCGACGGGCGTGCCAAATTGGGTCGCAAACGGGGTATCCGTGCCAGACTTTTCCACGGATACGCCGATCCAGTTCGAATCGTTAAGAGGTTGTGTATAACGGATCATCGGATTCCGCAGCCCAATGATGCCCGGTGGTCCTTCGAACTCAAGGGTGTCCGGAAATACGTCCGGATCGCTAAAGGCACTCCATGTCTGGCCGACGAGCAGGTTTTTGTATTCCGCGTAGAACTGCCGCAATCGCAGCGAATTGCGATCGTAGTTTCCGAGAAAATCGTACTCCAGATAGGCTTTTACCGTGTCGCTGGCGTCATCTCCCACAGGCTGCCGAAATTCCACACTGAAACGTGACGCACGCATGGAAACTGTTGCGTTAGCGGTATGGGGTTGGGGACTGGAAGGAAAGCTTGACGGTACGTATGCGCCGTAGTAACTGCCGGCCTGATTTGCGTCAACGAAGAGGTCGGTCTTGACGAAGCCAGCAAATTTGATGAGAGTTAATGTTCCCGGTAACCGGAAGAAGCCGCGTAATGACGGATCGACATCCTCCGCATCGATGCGAGCAGCACCGTCGGGATCCTGATTCGCAACTTCACGCTTAAGTGTGAGTCCGTCGATGTAGGTGGTGGGCAATTCAGGCGACGTTGCCTTTGACGGCGGAACTTCTTTCGCACCGGAAGGAGGCTGGGGCGTATTTTCACTCGCCTCGACGCTCGCTATTTGCTTCTGTAAGTCGTGCATCATCTGCTCAAGTTGTTGCAGCTTGGTTTTTAGTTGCTGGAGATCAGGCGTCTGCGCGAGGGTAGTGGTGGCGCTTAGGCAAAGCAGGAAAATCAGGGAGACAATGCTACAATTCTTCATTGGGCTCTCCATTCTCACGCTGAACGTATCGCCAGCTATTTGCCGCACCGTTGATGCCCGACCGGCGCGGGAAGATGCAATAAAAGCCGCGACCAGCCCGCGAAAGTTCCGGATCTGATCGGGTTTCTATCGCTATGAGAACAATCTCGGCCACTACACGCCAATGGCTCAGACGGCCAAGGATATGAACAGCAAGTACAAGGAAACCAGTCAGGCCGGACTTGCTCTTTCCTCGAGCTTGTGCTGAATAAACGGGCGCCTATGGTGTTTGTGTTCGCGGCGGCGTTGATGCTCGCGCGGCAGCCAGTTCTAATCGCCCTTGCGCCACAACGTAAGTGGCCAGGAATTTATTGAACCCGCAAAGGGTGAAGTTCATCCTTATCAGCCGTATACCATGCGCGGATCTACTGAGGCGATCGTCCGTATTGTCTTCTTCAGCAACGTCGTGCTCTGTGGCTGTGGGGACCTAGTTCCCCACGATACGCGGAGCCTCCTGGTCCCGAAATTTCAGCGTTCGGAAATCTTTGGGTTCATCGCGGGTCTGGGGACGACGTTCGCTGCTGTACCAGACCTACTGGCGATGCTCAGGCGTCGTTCGAGCGCTGGCATGAATCCCAGGATGGCGGCCATCATGGGCGTTTTTCAGATCCTCTGGGTATATTATGGCTTGCTGATTGGTTCACGGCCGGTGATCGCGTGGAACGTGATTGCAGTGTTGATCAACTTTCTAAGCGTTGGGGCATACGCCTACTTTCTACCCAAAGAAAGGTAGGACAGGCGACTCCGTGCCCGCTCGCTAGCAGACCGAGTCCGGTGTGCTGCTTGTCGCGCCGAGACACAAACGAAGGGAACCGAGTAAACCGTCGTTCGGCACCCTACCCTTGCGATACCTAGTGGGATCGTTACTGTATCAACCAAATATTTGAAAGCTGCTCAGATATCGAAAACACGATGCGCTCACGTGCCAGGCCTCGATCCTTAAATGAGACGGCGATCATAAGCGCCAATCCCCATGGATTTTTCGAGGATGATGGCCGGCGCTTGGGCGATGTCGTCGCGAGATTGCAATAGCACGCCGTGTCGGGTTTCAAGAGTCATGTGAGACTGAATTTGGGTGGAGTTAGCGGACCGGTGCTCCGACCATCGCGACAATGAGCGATCCGCAAAGAGCCAGCAGAATGTTGCCGATGGCATAGCTTACTCCGTAGCCGAGTGTGGGAACCTGACTTTCGCAAACCTCCTGGACCGCTGCGAGTCCCGACTGCGAGGTTCCAGCACCGGCATAAATTCCCAGCACGATCGCAGGATGCAGCCCGAGCAAATATCGGCCTACCAAGGGCGTAACGATGTTCGGGATAGCGCAGACCAGAACGCCCGCGACAAGGAGTGAAAGGCCGGACGTTCGCAGACCAAAGACAAACATCGGTCCCGCGCTGATTCCAACCAGCGCCAGAAAAGCGCCTAGCCCCAAGGAATTCAGCAGAGACAACGCCGCATCCGGCACGCGGCCGAAACTTGGCCGCCGCGAATGCAACCAACCTACCGCGAGTCCGCCGATCAATACGCCGACAGGTGCGCTTAGTCCGATGTCGACGCCCACAAAACGAAGCGCTGGCACGCCGATCAGGCCACCGATCGCGATCGCTAGTCCGAGCACGGCCATGTCGGTAGCGGTCGATGGCCAGGCGACAGATCCTAACCGTGCCGCCACGCGCTCCACATGTCTTTTGGCTCCCACTAGGCGCAGTGCATCGCCTCGCTCCAGAACGAGCCCAGTGCCGATAGGAAGTTTTTCTCCCCCGCGCGAGATCTCCCTTACGAAGACACCACGAGTGGGGACCTCACTGCCTAAGGTTTCGGCCACTTCCGCCAGAGTTCGGTGGTCGAGGTCGCGCCGCGACAGCACATGGTCGACTGTCACGACGGGGATGTCCAGAAGATCGGGATCGTCGACTTCATACGTGAAGAGCGGATTCTCGACAGAGGCCAGTATTTCGTTCCGTCCGGTGAGCGCTACCTTATCTCCCCGGTGCAGAACGGTTTCCGGACCGGCGTCGGTCGGGCCGTGCGAATTCGCCACCCGCTCAACGAACACTCGTGCTGGCGAGAATGCCTGTTCGAGTGCCGCCGCGGTCTTGCCGTCAAAGGATTCAGGTACGAAATACGATCGGGCAACGAAATGCTGGTAAGCGGAAAACACTCCAGGCTCGTTGTCTTCCATCCCGAGTTCTCCCTCCAGCTTGCGGCATGCGGATTTCAGATCAACCCGCATCAGCCACGGGTCAACTTTCGAAAGGGTAAAGATAGTCGTAATCACGCCGACGAGGTAGGTCACGGCAAAGGCAACGGCTGAACTCGCGGCAAGTTGTTGCCGGGCTGCTTCGGAGACAGGCAGCTTTGCAATCGCATCCTCGGCTGTGCCCATCGCGGGTGAAGCTCCAAGCCCGCCAGCAATCAGGCCGGCCCCGCCTCCAGCGTTGAATCCGAAGAGCTTGGAAATAAAATACGCGCTCGCGAGGCTAACGGCGCAGAAGAGCAGAGATAGTCCGACCTGCGGGAGTGCGCTGCGCCCTAGTCCCTCGAAAAACTGTGGGCCAGTTTTGTACCCTACTGCGAAGAGGAACAGAACAAAGAAAGACCATTGCAGCGCTGGTGGTGGCTTAATGCCGAGTTGGCCAACGGCCACGCCAACCAGAAGCACACAAACAACAGCATTCAGCTTGAAAGACCCAATACGAAGTCGGGCAACGGCTTGTCCGACCCCAAGCACGAGAAAAAGGGCAATCTCGGGGTGGCTTTGTAAAATAGCCGTGAGCCAGGACATCGCGCTTTCCCTCTGAGATTCACCGATTCGCATTTCGACGCCGCGATTCCTTTTAAAACTACGACTTGCGCTCAGATCGACGTTCCCGCCGAAGCGGTGATTGAGAACGACCAATTCAGAGCTCGAATGAATCGAAGCAACATTCGCGTAGCCGATATCAACGGGAAGATCGCCGCTCAAACTTCGGATGACTTCATCTATCTTCGCTCAGCCGAGCCTTTCAGGAACAGTCGAGGACACCGCCAAGAGACCGATCGATGGAGCTAACATTACAGTCTGGGATGCTGGCACTGGAAAGGGCATCCGAACATCCAGTTCAATGGGAAGTTTTTCTTTGAACGGACTGGCTGAAGGCGACCACTTGTTCAAAGTAGAGAAAGACAGTACGTTGCCGGTCCTTGGCGCATTCCATTTGGCGGGCGATGAACCTCACAGGATTAGCGTCGTCGTGCTGAGCGCAGGTCCACAGGCCACGGAAACCCCTGGCGCTGGATCTCCACTTCGAGGTTCGGTGGGGCCTCCACGATCCTCAACCCATCCACCCAAAGTGAGACCTGCCCAAGTTAAGAAGAAGGTAACGCCTGTTTATCCCGACGCGGAGCGAAAGGCGGGAATTGCAGGTCGCGTCAAGATTGCCACGATCATTCTTCCCGACGGGACAGTGAACGACCTCGTTGTCCTATCCGCTCCGAATAGCAACTTGGCAGTAGCCGCTCTTTTGGCAGTTAGGCGGTGGCAATATGCTCCAACCTATTTGGACGACCAGCCAGTCGAGGCTAGTCTCACGGTCGACGTTACCTTTCAAAAAATAATGAGTTTGACACTTCTCAGGAAGGCTTAAATCAGATCGCGCTCGGAGAGCTTCCGGTGCGGATGCCGAAGAAAACGAATCGAGTCACAGCATTTCTCACAACCGACTTTTCCGCACCCGCACGTTCGGGCTCTTGCCGCCACCATCGAGCCATCTCTGGAGCTTGCCGACGCTGACCGTGTGCGGTTCTGCGTGGAGCGCAGTCGGTCTCGGGTTGCTTGACGCGGATGGTCAGTCAATCGAAAATGGCCTAGCGTCTCGGCCGCGCCAGCGAGTCCGCCACCCCCCAGGCGGCGCCAACCACGGCGAGATTCACGGCGCTCTCGGTCCAGTCGTTGATCGAGTGAGTGATCAGCCAGTAGCATCGGCTCGTTCACCAGCAGGCCGAAGGACACGAGCATGGCGGTCACCAGGATCGCGGCGAGGCGGGCCTGCACGCCGGTCAGGATCGCAACGCCCGCCGCGACGAAGCCAACCCCGGTCGCATAACCCCGTGCCCGGACCAACGGCGCTCAGCAATTGATTGAGAATGCCGGTGCGCTGATCAGGATTTGAGCTGGCAAACAGATTACTGAGTATCTGACCACAGAGGGTGTTTCCCCGTGCCGGAATGCCTCGCCCAGTGAGTCTGTCCGCGGATAACTCCTCGTTAAGCGGGTATTTTGAGCTGTTGACCAGGACGGATCTGATTTGGATCACGCAGCTGATCACGATTCGCGTCGAAGATCTTCTGGTACTCGTTGGGATTGCCGTACATCTCCTTGGCAATTTTTGAGAGAGTGTCCCCGGGTTTGACAGTGTAGGTCCGTTCGGCAGTGCTCGACCGGACTCCGCTGCTTGCCTGTTGCTGGCTTGCAACACGGATGTCCGCAGTCAATTCGCTTTGCCAGTTTGGGTTGACAAGTTTGATCTGTTCCCAGACTCGGTTCTTAGCGTCTTCGGAGGGCGCATCGCCCTGAACGAAGAGTTTGTTGTCCTGCATATGCACATGGGTCAGTCGGATCTGTTGCTGCTGGATCATGTTGAGCACAGATTGGTATTTCTGCTTTAGTTGTTCAAGCTGTTGGTCTGTAGCTGCGGGCATAGAATATTTCAGGATCTCCTAGAAATTGGGTTCCACGACGCAGCTACCTGGATCGTGAATTGGACTTCCAGATTCATTAAATTTCAGAATCTTTACCTTGCGCCGTTCCTGTGAACCGTTGTCCATCGGTTTTGCAAAAAACGACGGCGTTCTGAGCGCCATTGAAAGTTGAGGCGGCGGTTCATGGTTATTCGGGGTCCATGCCGTGTGAAAATAGAGGTTGGTCAAACTCGAAGGCACTTCGCGTTGAGGCTCGAAGCGCTGCCACGGTATGAGGTGGAGACGTTCTACAAGGCCACGCACAACGCGTGCCGGTACGTGACGCGATTGCCGTCGCCACGGCTGATTCAAGGACTTGTGCAGGCGTGGAGGGCGTTGCACAAAAGGTGACAAGTCAGTTACGAAGGAAACAGTAACGTCAGCAACCAGTGTCGAGTCTCCGGTTCATGTCGAGGGCTTCGCCCTCTTGCTCATTCAGGAAGGTATGCGCAGTGTCGTGCGCTTGCCCACCGGCACGGCTCACGCACTAGACTCCAGCGGTTACCCGATGGCTATGATGGGCAAGACGGGAACGACAAATGAATTCCGGGATGCGCTCTTCGTAGGATCCACTTACGGTTCTACCGGGATCACGATCGCTGTGCGCATCGGATTTGACGACAATCGCTCCCTCGGAGCAGCAGAGACTGGTGGCCGGTTGCCCTTCCCGTGTTCAGAGAAGTCGCGCTCAGAGTCTACGCCGAAAAGCTGGTAGGGCCTGCGCCGCAGTTTCCAGCCCAAATGGAACAGAGCATCAACGAATACCTCGAACGTGGCGCTGTCAAGACAATCGCTCGACGATAAACCGAGAGTATTATCTCAGCGGGCCAGGAACCGGGGGAGCGGATCCCATCGCTGGGCGCCCGGGTGAGATCCATGCTAAGCGAAAACTGATAACGAGATATCGTCACGCGCCCAGGCATGGTCACCACAGGGCCCTCATCTCTAAGAGCAGAAAGCAGCAACAGTCCACAAACCCGGGTATAGATGCAGCGCTGGCGAAGCAATTGCACTTAGGTTGACTGAGGATACAATCAGCGATGCCAAAAATCTTAAAGAGTTCGATTGCCGCAGCAGTCCTGACCGCCGGCGTGTGGTGTGTCGTCCTACGCCAAGCCGGAATACGCGAAAACAGAGGGAAAGGCTTGCGCCTACTGCCATGTGACATCCGGCAAACCAGAACTGAACGCAGCCGGCGACTACTACGCCGCACACGATCATTCGCTGAAAGGCTACATGCCCGCCAATTAGGTCCCCCCCACTCACTTCAGGGACCAGACGGTTCATCAACCGAGGGGAAACAACCGGTCAAGTTCGGCTACTGCTATTTTAAATGGACCTATTCCAACGCAGATGGTATTTGGCCGTTCCGAATAAGATTAAAGGAGGCGGGATAACTGTCTGTCCCGCATCGTGCGGTCGAACTTTGGGAAGCGGGAGATTCTGCCGGTCGGACAATGACTTGTGGAGGCTAATCGATCCTCAGGATGTGCTGAGGGTTGTCAGGATGCAAGTACGCGATCTAATTTCCACAGCAGTTTTCTGCTGCGCGGCGGCACTGAGTGTAGCGGCAGTTCCTGTGCGTGAGGTGTCGGGCGTAAACATGCCCGAAGTGGTCAGAGGCGACGACAACAAGGAACTCCGGCTGAACGGCATAGGCCTGCGCAAGGAGAAGGCTTTCTTCAAAGTCTACGTCATAGCACTGTACCTCGAACGACCGACGACGGGGGCAGCGATTATGACCGACGAGGAAAAGCGCATTGTAATTAGCATGCTGCGCGACCTCAGTCGCGAGCAGTTTGTTCAAGCCGTGGAGGCGGCCATCATCCGCAACTCCAGCTCTGAGATGCCAATCTTGCGCGCGCGACTCGATCTCTTGGAGGATGCGCTTCCAGCACCCAGAAAAGGAAATGTGCTCAGCTTCACGTACCTACCCGGCGTCGGCACTGTGATGCGCGGCCAAGGCCGCGAGCTAACGATTCGAGGTAAAGACTTTGCAGATGCGCTGCTTTCGGTGTGGTTGGGGCCGAAGCCGATCGGTGGTGCCCTAAAGCACCAGTTATTAGCCGGGTAGTCGATGTGCATCGGCGAGCACCTCGCTCGATATTTCCACGATTAATTAGTTGTCGTTAGTCTATGATTGCAATTTGGGAATCGAGGAACCGGCCGTCTTTGACACCAATACGGCTATCCATGGCGCGCTAGCACATTTTGGCCATACGGCTTCTTGGCCAGACAACCGCGAGAATTGCAAGCAACGCACGGAACGAGGGCGATCAAACTCGCCGTGTCCAGTAGGGTTGCAAGACGACCCAACCAAATCGCCCGACCTAATACGCCAGCGGTAGCTTTTAATCGCCCGGGCCGAGCCTAGCAGCGCGTGGTGAAACGCCGTTGCCTGTGTGACCTTGGACGTAGTTTGATCGTCTTCCAAACATGGCGATGGGACGACGAAAGAAGCGCGTTCGGCAAGAGAGGTTGTGGACACCGACTGCGGCGCTGCCGATAGGGGCAAGCCATCCGTTTTACCAACGGCTGAATCAGATTCTGGATGAGAAGAAGTTCGACGAGTACGTCGAAACGATTTGCGAGGATTTCTACGCCGGTGAGGTGGGCCGGCCGGGCTTGTCGCCGGGAATCTATTTCCGGCTGTTGATGGTGGGCTATTTTGAAGGGATCGATTCGGAGCGCGGAATCGCATGGCGGGCCAGCGATAGTCTGTCGATTCGATCGTTCGTGAGGATCGCGCTGGACGAAAGCGTGCCGGATCATTCGACGATCTCGCGCACCCGGCGGCTGATGGATGTGGACACGCATCAGGCGGTGTTCCAGTGGGTGCTGCAGGTGTTGGCCGAAAAGAAGCTGCTGAAGGGGACGACGATCGGGGTAGACGCGACGACTCTGGAAGCCAATGCGGCGCTACGGTCGATTGTGCGGCGCGACACCGGAGAGCGCTACGAGGAGTTTCTGGTGCGGCTGGCCAAAGAAAGCGGCATCGAAACTCCCACGCGTGAGCAGTTGGCGAAGTTGGATCGCAAGCGGCCCAAGAAGGGTTCCAACGATGACTGGACGCATCCGCACGATCCCGATGCGCGCATCACCAAGATGAAGGATGGACGCACGCATCTGGCTCACAAGGCCGAGCACGCGGTAGACATGGAGACCGGGGCGATTGTCGCCGTAACGCTGCACGGGGCAGACGTTGGAGACACGGCAACGATTCCCGAAACGGTAGCCGAAGCAGGCGAGCGCATCACGAGTGTGGTGGCGGATGCCAACGGCGATGATGTTGTGAAGCAGGTCAGCACGGACGGGCCGCGCGAAGTGGTCACCGACAAGGGTTATCACAGTCGCGCGCTGGTAAACGAACTCACCGAGTGGGGCTTGCGCACGTACTGCTCGGAACCCAATCGCGGACCGCAACAGTGGGGAGGGCAACAGCGGGAACAACAAGCGGTGTATGCGAATCGACGGCGCATTCGTGGAGAGCGAGGCCTCCGGCTGTTACGCCAGCGCGGCGAGAAGCTGGAGCGATGGAATCAACACTTGTATGATCGGGGCGGGATGCGTCGCCTACATTTGCGCGGCCGGGAAAACATTCTCAAGCGCTTGGTGGTGCACTCGGGCGCGGCCAATCTTGGATTGTTAATGCGACAACTGTTCGGAAAAGGCACGCCGCGTGGCCTGGCGAGTACACGGGCTGCCATTTTTTCGGCCGTGCTCGCCTCTATCCGCGGCTGGTCTACGCCAGCGACACTCGTCACAAGGTTCGGCGACTTAATGACTCTTGCCGACCCGGCTCAGATGATTACCGTCGCGCAGTGAAAACAGCCAGTTTCACCTCACGCTGCTAGGCGCTGCATCCATCCAGACGCTCAGATCGTTCTGTAAGGTCCTGAAGGAATACAGAGACGTTCCGGCCTTCATAGACGATTTCGATCATGCCGCTCTCTCTGTCTGTGTCTGGAATGGTCACGATTGTACCGCTCGCAATGTGGGTGACGTGCATCCCGGCAGCGGAATGCTCCACGCCAACGATAGCCGATTTGAGGCGATAGCCGACCATGAGCGGATCGTATTCTACTCCAAGGAGCATTAAGAAGCCATAAACAATCTGTGAAGAAACTTGTACGAAAACGGTCGGCCTGTCACACTGCTTTGATAGTAATCTGCGCAGTGCCGTGCGTTTCTTAGATGATTTTCAAGGAGATCAGGAGCGGGTTCATTTGACAATTCTGAGCGCTTAGGCTGATCTCTTCAATGTACTGGCCTTCTTAACTCGCTTTTTAAACTGGACAAGAACCCAGCTCGTTTCTTTATCGCAGTAACCGCAGCGCGGGAAATACTGGCCTTCTAATATCGTGCGTTCCATATTGTGGCAGGCAGACGTATAAACACCAGACACATGATTGGTGGTACCGGTGCTTTGCGACAATTCAGTAATCCCTTCGCGCAGGCTACCGGCCAGCGCCTCGTTTCATCTTCTATTGATTCTGACAGCAGACGACAATCACAACAATCCTGTGCGTCCTGTAGTGGGTTCAGTCGCTACCCTGGGTAGCTCAAGGTTATGTTGGTTCCTATGTCAAGGGCGGAGTAAAACTAGACCACCCGGGCGGTGGGAAAGTAGACCAGTTTACGCCTAGCGGAGGCTTTGGTTTGAGGGATTTGCGGGGGCGGCTGGAGCGTAGGCCTGCGGCCCGCTTTGCGGGGCGCGTTTAGGCCGGAGCAGAAGCCGCCTCTGCAAATCGGCGTCGTAAACCGGGTGGGTACCTAAGAGCGTGGCTTCGAGGGGCGCATGCGCTTGCTGTCTTTCAACCGATAGCTTTCCCCGTTCATCTCCAGGATGTGGACGTGATGCGTGAGCCGGTCCAGCAGAGCTCCGGTCAGCCGCTCGGATCCGAAAGCCTCGGTCCATTCGTTGAACGGCAGATTGCTGGTGACCAGCGTGGCGCTGCGTTCGTAGCGCCGGCTGAAGACCTCGAACAGCAGTTCGGCTCCGGTCTTGGACAGCGGCACGAAGCCCAGCTCATCGATGATCAGAAGCTCGAAGCTGGAGAGCATCTTCTGGAAACGCATCAGGCGCCGTTCGTCCTTGGCTTCGATCAGCTCGTGCGCCAGCGACGCCGCGGTGGTGAACCGGACCCGGAAGCCTTTCTGGCAAGCCGCCAGTCCCAGGGCCAGCGCGATGTGCGTTTTCCCGGTGCCCGAGTTTCCCAGCGCCAGGACGTTCTCCTTACGCTCGATGAACTCGCAGCGGGCCAGATCCAGCACCAACGCCTTATTTAAGGATGGGATCGCCAGGAAGTCGAAACTGTCCAGGCTCTTCACCACCTCGAACTTTGCCTGCCGGATGCGTCGCTCGGTGGCGCGCCGTTCCCGGTCCAGCAGTTCCAGCTCGGTCAAGCCGCAACAGGTAACGCGGAAAGTCCACACCCTCGGCGGCGCACTGCTGCGCGACTTTGTCGTACTCGCGCAGGAAAGTCGGCAGCCGCAGCGTTTTCAGATGATGTTCCAGCAAGACCTGGGGCGTGTCCATCAGCCAGCTCTCTGGCTCAACAGCGTCAGATAATCGGCGGCCGCGGTGGTCGCCACCTGCGCCGCCGGCAGATGCGGATAGTTCTCCAGATCCAGCCGCGCCGGCCGCTGCTCGATGCGGCACAGCAGCAGGTGCTTGACGGCGTCGAAGGAGATCGCGCCCAGCCGCAGCGCATCCTCGATAGCCCGCGCGACTTCCGCCAGCGCGAACGTCTCCAGCAGCCGCAGCGTTTGCACGTACTCGCGCTTGCCCTTCTTGCCCAGGCGCGCTTCCATCAGCCGGCGCAGTTGTGCGAAGCCTTCCGGCAGAATCCAACCGGCCAGCGGCGCTGCCTGGTCCAGCGCGTTGGTCTTCTGCTCCAGCAGCGCCAGGTAATGCAGCGGGTCGAAGATCATGTCTTCGCGTTCATAGCTCCGTGGGTGCCGCGCAATCACTTCGCTGGCTGCGCAGATCACCACTTCGTGCACAAACGCTTTCACCAGCACTTCGCGGTGTCCCCAACCACCGGCACCGAGTAGTCGTTGGCTCGATAGCGCACCAGAGACATCGAGGTCACCCGCGTGGAACGCTTCTCGCAGGCTTCATACGGCGCCGCGGGCAGCGGCAGCAACAGCTCGCGATCTTTCTGGAACCGCTCACCGATCGGTCTGCTTGTGTCCCCGCAGCCGCCGCTCTCGCCGCTTTGTGCATTGCCCCCGCAGTTTTTCGTTCAACTCCTCCCAACTCCCGGCGAACGCGGCACCGGCACCAGGAAGTTCCGCCGCGCATAACCGACCAAACCCTCCACCTTCCCTTTGTCGTTGCCCTTTCCCGGTCGCCCGAACTTTTCCGCGAACAGGTAGTGACTCTGCAGCTCCGTGAACGCTCGCGTCTTGGTACGCGTTCCATCGCCCAGGATCCGCGCCACGGCCAGCTTGGTGTTGTCGTACAGAATCGTTCGTGGCACTCCCTGAAAGTAGGCGAAGGCATGGTTGTGTCCCTCCAGAAACGCTTCTGTCGTCTCGGCTGGAAAGGCCATCACGAAGCAGTCATCCGAATGCGGCAGATCCACCGCCAGGTAGTGGGTTTTCCGTTCTACTCCACAGATGACAACCATCGCTTCCCCGAAGTCGGCCTGCGCATCTCCCGGAGGATGCTCCAGCGGCACGAACATCTCCCGCTGACTCAGCTTCCTGCAGCCGCACGTAGTCCTTCACGATCGTGTAGCCGCCCGTATAGCCGTGCTCGTCGCGCAGCCGCTCAAAGATCCGCTTGGCGGTGTGCCGTTGCTTTCTGCTTCGCGCTTTGTCGTCTTCCAGGATCTGGTCGATGACTCCCACCCACGGCGTCCAGTTTGGGCCGGCGCACTGGTTGCTGTCGCCGGTAGCCTGGCGGCACCGAGTAGCGCAGCATCTTGCGCACCGTCTCGCGAGCCAGCCCGAACTGCCTTGGCCGCCTCGCGTTCACTCATCTTGTCGACGACGACCGCTCGCCGAACCCGCGCATACAGCTCCACTGTGTACACCTCTCAGGTGTTCCACAAAACACTTCTCTATGGGAATGTTTCGATGGAACCAGTCTCCGGGTGGCCTGGTTTTGCTCCGCCAGCAAACGCCGCTCACGCGGCGTTTACTGGTCTATTTTGCATCCGGCGCGTACATGCTGCCGTGCTGTGGCCTTCTGCCGGCACGAAGTCTCGTTCTCGACGATCCACGGCAAGCAGATATGCGACCATCTTCCGTGCTACAGCCAGGGTCGCGCGATTGGCATTGCCTTTCTGCTTCTCCCTTTCATGGATCAAAGCCAGCTCATGGTTTAGTCTGGGCGCCAACTTTGCAGCTCCCACCAGCACATGCTGGATATGTTTGTTGCGCTGTTTGGAAAGTGGTGTCCGCAGGACCTTGTCTGCGGAACTCTTTTCTTC
Source organism: Bryobacterales bacterium (assembly GCA_963735145.1). Classification (GTDB taxonomy): domain Bacteria; phylum Acidobacteriota; class Terriglobia; order Bryobacterales; family Bryobacteraceae; genus Palsa-89. Next base: position 1,984,610 of record CAVTJS010000005.1, read on the forward strand.
TCCGCACAGTCCGCAATAGCTGATCGCTTGTTTGATCGACCGGAAGCGCGATACATCCCCGATCTCGAGCGCCCAGGTGAGCGCGGTGATGGGCCCGACTCCGGGAACTGTTCTGAGGCGTTCGATCCTTTCGGCCAAGAGCGGATCCCTCAGCAGCGAACTCACCAGAGCGTATTCGGTTTTCTGGCAGCGTACGATCGTCTCTCGGCTCAGCCGCAGCAACGGTCGGATGTTTTCGTGGACCTCTTTGTTGCTAGCAGTAGCTCACGGAAGTAACCCACCTTGTGCAACCGCTGCTTGCTATGGCTCACTCCCGTTTCCATCAGCAGACCCGAGATCCGGTTCTTCATCTGGACCATCTGGCGCACTAGCAAGTGCCGATAGCGCAAGGTGCGGCGCCGATCCCGAATCTCGGTGGAAGCCATATGGCATTCCGGCAGAAAATCGCAGCGCAGGCAGTCCGCGATCTTGCCGGCGTCGATCCGATCGTTCTTCTTTTTCGCCGCGGCGATGGCACGCAACATCAGTGGGTGCGCTACTTTCACCTGCTCGGCGTGCGGAAGCACGTGATCATAGATCCACCCAGTGAAGATCGTCGCTTCCATCGCCATGATTCGTGGCTGAGGAAGAGTCTGTATCCACAGGTCCAGTTCCCGGCGCGTTGCTCCGATCGTTCCTTCCCGGTGGACCTGGCCACTGGCATCTTTTACGCAGTAGCTGATCGTCTTCTTGTGAACATCCAGTCCGATGTAATACATAATGTCTCGCGAGGAGCCTCCATGGTTGTTTTCTAAATCAACGTTACCGTTGAGTTCAGCCTTTTATACACCACGCGCTCCTCTGACTTAACATTCAAACAATTCACCCGGAGTAGCTGTTAGCTGACGCAAGCGCGTTTATCAGTCCGCGGAACTCCTAACATCCACCTGGGGTACATTGCTTAGTTCATACGAAACGCTCTTCTATAGCGCTGGGAAGGTTATAGCGCTCTGGGAAGGTGGCGACGGAATTGCCACGTCGTTGCAGCCGAAGGTCCCAACTTAGAGGAGCGAACTGCTTTGTCCACCCTTAATTGCGACAAATGTGTGGAAGATAATTGTCCAAAACACGACGAGGAGTTGGTAAAGAAGACTAGCAATGGCGATCAGGACGCATACGTTGAGCTAATTCGAAGGCACCACGCAACTTGTATCAATATGGCAACTCATTTTGCGAGACCGCGACGAGGCGCTAGGGATGAAGTCCAAAATGAACTTGACTCACAGGTCGCCCGACATTTCGTAGAAGCTCTGAAATATAGGAGATTGACTACGCCGACTTGGGACGGGTGATGCCCAGTTTGATCATTCGGGATTCTAATGTCGTGGGCTTCAGACCCAAGATCCGAGCGGCGCCTGCCGCACCGCGTATCCGCCAACAGGTCGACTCCATGACTTGTAGAATATGGGCTCGCTCTACCTCTTCGAGCACCTGACTGCGGACGGCCGTCGCGGGTTCCTCAATAGATTGCCAATTCGCGCGGAACACGGTGCCCATGCTGGTGATCAGGAAGCGTTCGATCATATTCCGTAATTCGCGGACATTGCCTGGCCAGGAATAATTCTTGAATGCCTCCATGGTCGGACCATGAATGCTCTCGATTTGGCGACCCATTCGCCGGCCAAGCTCATTCACGAAATGCCAGACAAGTGGTGGGATGTCTTCCCGCCTCTCGCGGAGAGGTGGAATGGTGATCGGGAAAACGTTGAGCCGGTAGAAAAGATCTTCGCGGAATCTCCCTTCCTTCATGGCGAGTTCCAAATTTCGGGACGTCGCCGCGATCAAGCGAACATCCACGCGAATGGTCTTGGGACTACCCAGCCTTTCGAACTCGCCCTCTTGCAGGACCCGGAGCAGCTTCGCCTGCAGTTCGAGGGGCAGCTCGCCAATTTCGTCCAGGAAGAGTGTGGAGCCGTCCGCCAATTCAAACCGCCCGATTTCGCGAGTCGACGCGCCAGTATAGGCTCCCCTTTCCCGTCCAAATAGTTCGCTCTCAACCAACGCCGAAGGAAGCGCGGCACAATTGACTTTAACCATCGGCCGTTGTCTGCGCTTGCTCGCTTCATGGATCGCTCGGGCGATCAGTTCTTTGCCCGTTCCGGTCTCTCCGAGTATCAGCACCGAGGCATCCGTCTTGGCCACTTGCTCGGCTTTCCTAAGGACGTGATGGATCTTCTCACTCTCGCCAACCACTCCGTGGTGTTCCAGCTTGATTTCTTCCTGCAGGTAAAGGTTATCCTGCTCCAGCTGCTGTTTGAGCTTTTCGATGTCTGAGTAGGCTGTCTGCAATTGTTCAGTAGCGTGTCTGATTTCGGTCACATCGATGGCAGAACCGATATACCCAGCGAATGTGCCATCTGGCGTGAAGCGTGGAACGCCTTCGTCCAGAACCCATCGGAATTCTCCGTCCGCGTGGCGTAGCCGGTACTCCATCCTGAAAGAGCGGCGAGCATCGAAAGACTCAGAGTAGATGGCAATGCAGCGATCGAGGTCATCGGGATGCACCCCCTTGGCCCAACCTTCTCCCAATTCCTGCTCGATGGTGCGGCCCGTGAACTCCAGCCAGACTTTGTTGAAAAAAGTGCGAAGTTTGTCGGTACCGGAAACCCAGATCATCACCGGCGCTGTGTCGGCCATACTGCGGAACCGTTCTTCGCTCTCCAGCAACCGTTCAACAGTGGCGCGCAGTTCTAGAGTCCTTTGCGAAACCTGTTCCTCAAGATGGGCCCGCAGCCGGCCGAGTTCGAGATGGGTTCGGACCCGAGCGAGCAGTTCCTCTCGCCGGAACGGCTTGGAAACGAAGTCAACCGCGCCCAGGGCCAAACCTTCCACTCGCTCTTCCACCTCTGTGGCCGCACTAATGAACATGAGCGGAATATTCCGACTCCCTTCGGAGGCTTTGAATCGCCGGCAAACCTCGAATCCGTCGATGCCAGGCATGCGAATGTCTAACAAGATGAGATCCGGTAGCCAAGCCGCGACGGAGGCCAACGCAAGTTGCCCGCTATCGGCAGAGCGCACGTGATAGCCACCGGACGCCAGCATGCCAGACAGTAGCGTTAGCGATTCGGACTCATCGTCAACTACGAGAACGCTATGATTGTCTGTCATGGACTTCCTCCCGCAAACGGCCGTTGCCGTTCTCCAGCGCGTGCAGGATTTGGGTATAGGCGAATCGCTTCGCACAGCAAGCGAGAATCCCGCCCAATTGGGCATCCAGCTCCGACACGCGGCCGATGGCTTCAAAAATTGGCCCGGCGTCCAGGCGGACGAGCGCGTCCGCTAGTTCTTGGCGCAATTGCTCTGGAAGCATCGCCAGAGCTTCCGGACGCAATACGGCGGCCGGATCATCCGGAGACTTCCGCAAGACCTCTCGGTATGAATAACGTACGCCAAGATGGCGGCCCATACAATCGAAGATCTCCTCTCGCCGAAATGGTTTTCGCACAAAATCATCCAGACCCGCGGCCAACACTTCTTCTCGTTGTCGCGCGAACGCGGAAGCAGTCAACGCAACAATCTTGACTTGACGGCCGCCCGCCAGAGCTCGGATTGCGCCTGCTGCTTCAAGCCCTCCCATGACGGGAAGGCGTAGATCCATCCAGATCAGGTGCGGCTGCCAGGTCCGAAATATCTCGACTCCCTGAGCGCCATCCTCAGCGACACGCACCTGGAAACCGGCATCCTGAAGCAGCCGCTGTAGCAACAGCCAATTCTCCTTCTTATCTTCCACGACCAGGATGCGATATTCGGGCTGTCCGGGCGCCAGGCCCATCACGTGGCCGTTGTCATGATGGGCTTGCACCAGTTCGGATTCATCAACTTGTTCCACAGGCAACTCGACCCTGAATAACGCCCCCTCCCCCAGGGCACTCCGCACGCTGATCGTCCCTCCCATCAGTTGCACGAATTCCCAGGTGATGCTCAGTCCCAAGCCAGTACCATTCTGCGTGGCTGGCTTGCCGACCTGGACGAAGGGAGCGAAGATGCGCGCCTGATCCTCCAGGGCGATCCCGATTCCGGTATCCTCCACTTCAAGGATTAGCCGGATGCGGTCATCGTCAGGTTTGGCATCCAGACGCACCGTCACGGAGCCTCGCTCCGTATACTTCAAAGCGTTGCCAATTAGATTGACCAGCACCTGACGAAGTTTGCCCGCATCCGAGCGGACGAACCGCGGAACCGCGGGAGAAGTTTCGAGAAATAGTTCTAGGCCCTTGCTGCGGGCCCGCGCACGCAGCATGTTTACGTTGTCTCGCACGAGACCTGTAAGGTCGAACGACGCGTTATCCAGCGCGATACGCCCGGCCTCAATCTTGGCTATATCCAGCACGTCATCGATGAGGCCTAGCAGATGTTCACTGCTGCGGCTGACGATTTCCAGGTCTTTGCGATGCTCTTGCGCCAGGTCCGGGGCGTCGCGCACCAGAGCAGAAAACCCGAGAATGGAGTTGAGAGGTGTACGCAGCTCATGGCTCATGTTGGCGAGGAAGGTGCTCTTGGCGCGGTTGGCTTGCTCCGCCGCGTCCTTAACGGCCTCCAGTTCACGCGTCCTTTCCGCTACCTGAACCTCCAGTCGAATGCCCGCTAGTTTCAAACTCCGGATGCGGGTCCGATAGGCTGTAAAGGCTAGAGCCGCAATCGTCAGGCCAGCCAAGCTCATGAACCACCAGGTGGCCCACCAGGGCGGCAGAATCGTGATTGCAAGAGTCGTAATCTTGGGGTTCCAAATGCCATCGTTGTTGGATCCCTGTAACTGGAACACATACGTTGCGGCCGGGAGGCTCGTATACGTGGCCAGGCGCTGGCGGCTGTTCACCTCGTTCCAGTCTTTTTCAAGACCCACCAGACGATACCGGTACCGGTTCCTCTCAGGCGCCGCATAACTCAAGGCGGCGAACTCTAGCGTGAAAATGCTCTGTTTCGGAGTTAATGTAAGAGAATCAGTGGCCCAGATCGGTTTAGAGAGCGGGGACTTCGCTCCATGGCGAACAGGTGCATTGAACAAAAGAAGGTCAGTCAAGACCACCGGGGGAACATAGGGATTCTCGGAAAGCCTATCGGGGTAGAAGGTTGTCACGGCATTCCTCGAGCGAAAAATCATTTCACCATCCCGAGTCCGGGAGGCGCCGCCGAAGTTGGTGCCCGGCAACCCATCCAACAGCGAATAATTGCGGAAAACCCTGGTCTGCGGGTGAAAGCGACTGAGACCGTTATCCGTGGCCACCCAGAGATATCCCTGGCCGTCCTCCTGAATGGCCTCGATAAAATTACTCGACAGGCCGTCCTTCGTGGTGAAGCTTGTAAAAGTCTCCTGTGTGCGGTCCATTTGATCGAGACCGTCCGTAGTGCCAATCCACAGCGTTCCATGCCGGTCCTCCCAGATCGCATTCACGTGGTTCTGGCTGAGGCTCCGGGGATCCTGGGCGTTATGGCGATAAACCAGGAATTGCCCCGTCTTTGGGTCGAAACGGTTCAGCCCATCCACAGTCCCCAGCCACAGAAATCCGGCTCGATCCTGGAAAATCGCGATCACGCTGTCATAGGACAAGCTGTGGGGATCTTTTGGATCATGCCGCCAGGAAGCGAAACGTCCGGTATTGGGATCAAGGTGGTTCAGCCCCCCACTTTGGGTCCCCACCCACAGCGCTCCTTGCCTGTCTTCGAAGAGGGAAAGTACAAGGTCGCTGCTCAGGGTGTCAGGCCGCTTCGGATCGTGCCGATAGGCGAAAAAGCGTCCGGTGTTGCGGTCAAAGCGATTGAGTCCTCCGCCATAAGAGCCGGCCCAAAGTGTGCCCGACCGGTCCTCGAGGAGGGCAGATATTGGCCCAGTGGAGAGACTGTAGCGATTTTTGGAATCGTGTTCGAACGAAATGGATTGTCCGGTTCTTCGATCCAGCCGGGTTAGCCCGCCCGCGCCGACCCACAAGAAGCCTTCGCTGTCCGCCAGCACCGACCACACTGCCGTATCACCCACGCGCTGGGAGTTACGGTTTTCCTGCAGATAGTTGACAAATGGGAGGGGCTTTCTCAGGAAGGAACACAGCCCGCTTGACGTGCCCAGCCAGAGCACCCCTTCCGCATCTTCAAACAGGGTAGAGACCTGGTTGTCGGGCAAGCTGTTCGGATCGCCAGGTTCCTTCGTGTAACGGCTAAAGCTCTTGCGCTTGCTATCAAGCTTGTGCAATCCGCTGTCTACCGTGCCCAGCCAGAGAGCTCCATCCCGGTCCTCATAAATGCTGGTTACGCCCGCAACACTTTGAGCGCCTGGTTCTTCCGAGTGGAAGGAATAGCGCGTGAACCTACCGGTCTCGCGGTCAAAGGAGCTCAACCAGCTTCCGATGGCGACCCAAAGTACGCCCGAGTGGTCTTCCAGGATGCGACTGACACAGTTGTGACCGAGGCTGTGGGAGTCCAGGAAGCGCGAAAAGCGGCCGGTGGCACGGTTCAGCTTGTTCAGGCCCGATTCAGTTCCGACCCAAAGGTTGCCCGCCCGGTCCTCGTAGACAGCGCCGACCCCCGTACTGCTCAGGCTCCCCGCATCGTGGGGATCGTGCCTGTAATGAACGAAGGTCTTGCTCGCGGGGTCCAAGCTGTCGAGCCCCTTTCCGGTCGTGATCCACAGCACACCGCTGCGATCCTGATAAAGGGGTGCAACTTCGTCGTCGCTTAAGCTTCGCTCGTCTCCTGGCTCATGCCGAAAATGTGTGATGGTACCCTGAGCCGGGTCCAGCCGATTGAGCCCTCCGAAATAAGTGCCCACCCAGAGAATGCCATCTCGATCTTTGAAAATAGCGGAGATGGAGTCGTCGCTCAAGCTATTCGGGTCCTTAGGATCGTGCCAGTAGGACTTAAGACTGTATCCGTCGTACCGATGCAAACCATGGCCACCGAACCACAGGAACCCAAAGTTATCCTGCGTTATGGTCACGATATGGTTCTGAAACGGCTCCTCGTCTGCTGAAAACCGCCGGAAGCGGATGTCTTGTTTATCGATTATAGGGAGCTTCACGATTTCGCCGCCTGGCGGGGTTGGGGTAGCGACACTGCTCTTCGGGGCGGCGTAAGCCAAGGAACACAGCATCAGCGCTCCCGCTACCGAGAGGAACATTCTTCGAAGTTTGCCAAACGCCCGCATGGGATATGGTCAGAAAGTCAAACGCACCAGAGGCCGCATCATGGGTCTCTTCTGGTCGGCACACAACCCACACTGAATCTGGTATTATGCGCTCCCTTCGGCGTCAGCACAACGGTGACACGAGTCCATGGAAGACTGTACTTCATCGCTGAGTTTGGGTCACGTATTCGTGATGCTGTCGCTGGTGCCATTCAACGGCAGATGACAAGAGAAGCGAGCGCGATTCATTTTATTTTCCTTGCGAGAGTCCCTCGTTCTCAACGATTTTTTCTTGAGTTTCATCGAGAAAATGCTTGTCTTCACGTCGTCCTCATGATACACAAACACAATCAGAGGTAATGTAAGTTTCGCCGTACTCGATCGAATTTGAATTAAGGAGGAGCATGCCTTTGAAGGTATTCAATCTCCCGAATCGGATCAGCTGGTTTGCCCGGGCTCACGTGCTTGCCGGATTCCTGTGCATGATGCTGCTGATTTCGGTCCGGGTGAGTGCTCAAGAAGTGACGGCGGCCTTTACCGGCCAGGTGACCGACCCGTCGGGCGCCGCGATCGTGGGGGCCAAGGTGACGGCGAAGGATGTGGAACGGGGCACTGTATGGCCCACTGTGACCAACGGAAGCGGCGTCTACAGCCTTCCGCGAGTACCCGCCGGGATCTACGACATGAAGGTCGAACACCCTGGATTTCAGACTGCGATCGAGACTCATATGAATCTGGAGTTGAACCAGACAGCCCGACGTGATTTCCAGCTCCAGGTGGGAAGCGTCGAGCAATCTGCGCAGGTTACTAGCGTTGCACCGATGCTGCAAACCCAGTCAACCGAGCTCGGACAGGTGATCGACGCACGCACGAACACGGAGTTACCATTGGCGACACGAAACTATGTTCAGTTGACATTGCTTGCGCCCGGCAGCATTAATCCGAATCCAGCGAACTTCAAGAGCGGGCTGACGACCTCAGGCAGCGGGCGTCCGAATGTCAACGGCAATCGCGAACAAGCCAACGACTTCGTCCTGGACGGACAAAACAACAACTTTTTTCAGAACAATACGGTGGGCTATGCGCCCAGCGTTGAGGCAATCCAGGAGTTCAACGAGATTACATCGAACGCTCCGTCCGAGTTTGGCAATTTCATGGGGGGCGTCATCAGCGTCACCATCAAATCCGGAGGGAATCAGTTCCACGGGGGAGCATTTGAGTTTTTCCGCAACAATGTGCTCAATGCCAACGACTGGGCGAGTAACTGGAATGGCGTCCCACGCGCCGCCGTCCGGTGGAATACTTTCGGAGGAACACTGGGGGGCCCCATAAAGAAAAACAAGCTCTTCTTCTTCGCCGATTACCAGGGCTCGCGCGACGATACGCCAACGACCATCAACACGACCACGGTATTCACCATGGCGGAACGGCAGGGGAATTTCTCTCAGCTCCTGACGCAGTCCAAACCCATCCAGCTCTTCAACCCTTTCTCCACGAACGCCGCCGGTATCCGCGCACCATTCGCCGATAACGTGATACCAGTATCTCTGATCAGTCCCGCGGCCGGGAACATCCTGTCTTCACAGTACTATCCCCAACCAACCACGAACGGTTTGCTGAACAATTTGCGGTACTCCTCGCGTACCTCCATTAACGGAGATCAGGGCGATATTAAAGTGGATTACATCCTTTCGGATCGAGACCATATTTTCGAGCGCTATTCCCAGAGCGCGTACACTAATCCGACATCCCGAAGTTTCGCTTTGCTGTACAACAGCCTTTCTTACTATCCGACTAAGGTTGGCGTTGTCGACTGGACGCATACAATAAGTCCGTCGCTGGTGAACGACGCGCGAGCAGGCGTTAATTATGTCAGTCAATCGATCGGCTCGGTGGCGAATGGCCTGACTGATTTTCCGCAGCAAGTGGGCATCCCCGGCGTGCCGTCCACCTTCCTGCCCGCAATGAGTTTCAACGGCGGTAATGTGTCGGGCTTTGGCACCAGTGCCGTCCTAAACCATGGAGCCGACACGGTGATTCAAGGCGGAGACACGTTGATCTGGTCCAAAGGGCGCCAAAATATAAAATTCGGTTTCCAGGTCTATCGCTATCGGCAGAACGTCTTTTACTCGGGGAACAATGGCGAGGCCGGCAGTTTCTCGTTTACCGGCCAATATACAGCCGGACCGGTAGCCGGGACGAAATCCGGCACCGTGAATCCCGCCACTGGCATCGCCGGCGGGATCGCCGAAGCGGATTTTCTCCTCGGACTCCCCACGACAATTGCAGGCGGCGTCAATGGCGGCACGTGGGGACAGCGCAACAACCTGTTTGCAGCCTTTTCTCAGGACGACTGGCGCATAACTCCGAATTTGACTCTGAACCTGGGCCTGCGCTGGGAGTTGGTTACGCCTCTGGACGAGGTGGACAATCGGCAGGCAAATTTCAACTTGATCACCGGCCAGGAATATGTTTCCGGTCAAAGCTGTCCTTACAGCAATTGCAATGCACTCTACAACCAGTACAATGGCATCGCCAATTTTCAGCCGCGTGTGGGGATAGCCTGGACTCCGGGTGGTGGCAAGATGGTGATCCGTGCCGCTTACACCCTCTCGAGTTTTCTCGAAGGCACGGGCGTCAACCTGCGGTTGCCGTTGAATCCGCCTTTTGGCGTCGAGCATTTAGATCAATATACGACGGCACAATACAATGTTCTTCCAGGTTCGACGCTCGATCAGGGATTTCTGCCGTTCATCGCCGATCCCGGCGATCAGTATCACAGCGTGACGCTGCGTGTTTGGGATCCGAATGTGCGGCCGGCTCTCTCAAACCAATGGAATTTCACCATGCAGTACCAGCTGACTCCCAGCACGACTGTCTCGGCCGGTTATGTAGGCTCGCGCGACACGCATCTCATGGTGCCGATGGATTACTTTCAAAAGGTATTAAACGCGAACGGTACGGTGTCCCCGACGCAGTATCTGGCTGGAAATCCGTCGCTGCTGGCGGACATCGGAGGAATATCCGGCACCGCCTCGGTCGCCGACCAGGACTACAACGGTCTACAGATCGTGATGCAGAAGCGGTTGAGCGCCGGTTTGCAGTACTCGGTTGCTTACACTTACTCCAAATGCATGACGAATGCGATTGGCTATTTCGGACAAGCCGGTCAGGCTGATGGCCCGTCGCCCTTTTTCCAGAACATTTACAACGCAGCCGCGGACTGGGGACCATGCGAATATGACGCCACTCACAACTTTGTCGCGAATGCTCTGTATGAACTCCCCTTCGGCCGCGGGCGCAGCATCGGTGGGAATCTGAACAAAGCTGTTGACGCAATCGTGGGAGGGTGGCAGGTGGGCGGCATCCTGAGCCTCCACACGGGCTTCCCGGTGACTGTGACTGCGAGCGATGCTTCCGGCACACTTGCGGGCGCCGCTCGCGCGAACTGCCTATTTCCAGCCACAGTGTACGGAGAACAGAATGCGCCCCAGGGTGGATACTTATGGTTCAACCCGTCGGCTTATGCGCAACCCGCAGAGGGCACCTTCGGCAGTTGCGGCAACGGAACGTTACGCGGTCCGGGCCTAGCATCTCTTGATTTCGACCTGCAAAAATCATTCCGTATCGGTGAGAGGCAGAGTGTGGACGTGCGCGGAGAATTCTTAAACCTGACGAACACCCCGATTCTGAATGGCCCCAATCATGGAATCGGACCGACACTGGGTCTGCTGCAAACCTCGCAAGGGGCCAGGAACGTACAGATCGCAATGAGGTACCGATTCTGACGTGACGCCCGGTCGCTGCAGTCGCAGACTGATTCATCGCTTTGCCGGCGAGCTCCTATTGGTGGCTAACATATACACGATCAGATAATTGGAACCTCTGTGACGATTCCGGCAACTTCCGCGACGTCCGAGTCAGAGAGCGATATACGATCCAGTTCCGCGCCGAAGCTCTCAACCTGAGCAACACGCCGCACTTCGCGAACCCGGAGGGAAGTGTTACGCCCCACTTTTGGCCAGATCACCGCCACGACGACCGTGAGTCGTCTGGTGGACGAACGATACCTGCGATTCGGGTTGAAGTTCGGATTCTGATGTCCTGCTCCTCCCCCAACAACCAATACCGACCGCAGTTCATCCTGCACCGTTTGCGAAAGACGGCGGTCACTTCTTCAACTCCGACTGCCAGTTCGGCATTACCGTGGAATTGCTGCGCCCCCTTTGGCGACCGACCGACGGTAGCGCGCTTCGATCCAGTTATGGTGACATTGTCGCGGGTGTGAACTGACCATGGAAGGCCAAATTCGTACGCAAAAGGCGATCCGCGTCCTAGACCGCGCATTCCAGTCGTTCTCGCTGAGAGGCTTGGTCGCGAAAGATCCGGGCTTGGTCGGCTGGATAGTACCGGCTTGTGACCGCTAACCGTGTCGCTTCGTCCGTATCACGACAGATCTCTATCGGAAGCGGCCCGGCGCAGAATGCTGAGCAAAGGTGTGCTCGTCGGGGCCGGGCCGCTTCGGATCGAGTCGTAAGAAGGAAGCGGCTGCGCGGCGGTTTGGCAGCTACGAGTTATGGGTTTTGAATGCCGCTTTGATCCGGACAACGCTGCTTGCGGGCAGGATGCGGGTACAATTTTGTCGTTGATCGCCGGAGTAACCACGGTCGCGGGGTAATCCCGGGGCGGAAAGAGACACTTGAGGCCGCTCGCCAATTGCCGTCCTAGTGGATGGACACACGTGGAGCGAGGCGTGTCGGAGGACACGTCCAAGATCCGCAAGTGCAGCAGCGTCATGAGCTATCAAGAGCAGCCACCAGTCGGTAGTCCTCGCTTTGAAGTTGAAACGCAGTCAATCGTTCGATGATCCGCATCGGTGCCTGGCAGCGTGGACAGCAGTGAACGGAAGTAACAGAAGTATCGCCGTTGGAACCTGGAGGCAGCGCTTCGAGCAGGTTACGGCATAACGGCAGAAGCAGCTTGCGGCTGCGATTCGCGAGAAAGCCGAAATAGCGGATGCGTGGAAAGCCGCTGGGCAGCACATGCTGCAAGAAGCGGCGCAGGAACTCTTCGTGAGTCAGTGTCATTGCTCGCGGCTTGCTGTGGTGCGCGTAGTCCTTCCAGCGGAAAGTGACGTCCTGATCAGTGACGTTCAGCAAACGGTGATTGGAGATAGCGACGCGATGGGTGTAGCGTGCCAGGTAATGCAACACATGCTCGGGTCCGCCAAACGGCCTCTTGGCGTATACGACCCAGTTTTCGCGAAACAGCGTGCGAAGAAAAGAGTTGAATGCCTTTTCACTGGATAACTGCTGGCACACCCCGAGAAACTGAAGCTTGTTCTTCCGAAAGAGTTGCCTCAGGCCGGCGACAAACTTGCCCCGGAACACGCGGCTGAGCACTCGTACGGGCAGGAAGAAACTTTGCCGTGAACAAATCCAGTGCTTGTGATCCGGCGAAAGGCCGCCGTTGGGCACCACGCAATGGATATGTGGATGAGGCTGCAAGGTCTGCCCCCACGTATGCAGCACACTTAAGAAGCCAATGCGGGCACGGAGGCGTTTGGGGTTCGCGGCTACTTCAAGCAGCGTCGCGGCGCTGGCCTCGAATAAGAGAGCGAACAGCACTCGCTTGTTCTGCCACATGAGGGGGACAAGTCGATGCGGCACGCTGAAGACGACGTGATAGTAAGTGACGGGTAGAAGCTCCCGTTGGCGAGATCGAAGCCATTTGTCGCGGGCATTGGTCTGACACTTTGGGCAATGCCGGTTGCTGCAGGTAATGGTGCGCGCACCATTACCTGCATTATGGGGAGTAATTTCTAATGGGGAGTGGAGCGGCAAAAGGGCATGCTGCACGTGGCGTCACGCCCTTTCGACTCTCCATTAAGACTTGCCCTTCAGAAGCGTGAGCAGTTTGTCGGGAGGCCGGAACCTCCCTTTGCGAAGGCTGGGCGGCACGACGGCTTCGATGGCCTCCAGCTTTTCCGTGGGATCGGCTCGGACGTAGACTTCCGTCGTGATCAGATTACTGTGCCCCAACCACAGGGAGACTTTGCGGATGTCTTGCGTTGCTTGTAGCACGACCATTGCGCAGGTATGCCGAAGCACGTGGGGTGAGACTTGTTTACCGTTCAACGTGGAGCATTTTCGAGCAGCCGTTTCGGTATGACGTCGCAGAACGTATGCGACGCCCCATCGGCTGAAGGGTTCACCGCGGGCGTTCACAAAGAGCTCAGGTGAACTGACCGGTCCCCGAATCGCCAACCAAGCACGAAGTGCCGCAGCCGTTGTTTTCCAAAGAGGCAACGCGCGCTCACGGCGGCCCTTTCCACGCACGCGGATGCTCGCCGACTGGGGAGCGAGATCGTCGAGGCGTAAGCCCGTCAGTTCGGAGACTCGAAGCCCAGCGCACACCGCGAGATGTAGCATGGCTCGATCTCGAACCCCCTCCCGCGTAGATGGGTCCGGAGAATCAAGCAGGGCCTGCATTTCTTCCTGAACCAGATACCCCACCAGACGGGTGTCGGTTTTCTTGAATGGGATCGCCAGAATACGGCGAACTTGTTCGACTGCGGCCGGCTCACGATGCTGGAGGAATCGGAAGAAGGATCGGATCGCCGCCAAACGGATGTTTCGCGTCTCCGCTGAGTTGCCTCTGGTAGTTTCCAGATGTTCCAGGAATGTACTAATCAGGGCTGCATCCAACTGCTCCAGCGACAGTGCCGATGGCGCCACTTTCAGTTTCTGGGAGGCGAAAGCGAACAAAGACTGAAAGCTATAGGCATACGAGTCGCAGGTGTGTTGGCTAGCGCCACGGTGGCGGGCAAGATGCTCGCGGAGGAATGCTTCTATGTGCGGTGCGAGGGAAGTCAAGGCCTCTCTCCTTGCAGAAAGCTTTCGGTAACGTTTGCAATCTCGCGCAGGAGTTCGGGCGTGGTTTCCAGGTACCAGTAGGTAGCATTGATGTTGACGTGACCGAGATAGGTGGCCAAGGCCAACATATGCTGGCCGATTCGTTGCCGACCAGTTGGCGATGACTCCAGCGCTCGGACCGCAAACGTGTGGCGAAGGTCATGAATGCGTGGCCATCGACCGCTGCAGGGCTTTAGCCCCGCCGATCTCAAAAGGGTCCGGAATACCCCGTGGACTTTCCAATACACTAGCGGCTGCCCTTCGTCCGAAACAAAGACATGCTCGCCACCGCGTCGCTCTTTCTGGCGGTGCATCAAGTAGTGAGCCAGCCCCGTCACGGCGGTGTCGTGCAGCGGCACCAATCGGGTTTTCTGAAACTTGGTTCTGCGGATGAGCAAACCGTTGGGCGTGATGTCGGCAACCAGCAGATGCAAAGCTTCCGAGATTCGCAAACCGGTCGCTGCTAACAGACTGATCAGGGCCGCATATATCTTGGGCTGTAACGGGTCGGATGATGAAAGCCTCGTGGCGGCGAGGACCAGACCGTCGATCTCGCCACGCGAATAGATATGCGGAACACGACGCGTCTTCCGATAGCCGAAGTGGTTCGGAGGTAGCGCTTCGTGCCGTGGGTCTTCCACGCGAAGATACCGAGCAAAGTGGCAAATAGTCTGGTAGCGGGTGTGTCGTTGTGCGACCGATCCCGCTTGGCTGGCCCAGTCGATCGTCGTTGCGGTGCGGATATGCGTTTGCTTTTTGTCGGCCGCGAAGGCTGAAAAGCTGCGTAACAGATACTCCGTGTTGCTAAGAGTGAAGCCGGCGGCACGCCGCACGGCAAGATAGGATTCAACAGCCGTGATCATCCGTTAACCTCCGGCCACGGCTGAGCGATTTGTTTGAGCAATGCGACATCCGCCTTGGCGTAGTAGGCAGTCATGTCGATGCTGCGGTGACGGAGGACCAGACCGGCCTGGTCCAAGGGCACACCGTTCCGCAACATCTCTGTGGCCGCTGTGTGACGCAATAGGTGCGCACCCTTGGAGGGAGTTTCAATGTTGGCGCGCTTGAGCGCGTGTTTCACCACGGACGAGACACCATCCCCAGAGGCAAAGGGTCTGCAGGGAGCTTTGCTTCGAACAAACACGTGATCGGTGTGGATGTTCGCGGGGCGGCATTCCAGGTATCTGAGCAATGCGTCGCCGACATCCTGCGGGAGCGGCAGTCGAACCTGGTATCGTCCTTTCCCAATGACCTGCAGTGTGCCGTTGTTCCAGTCGATGTCACTGAGGCGCATACGCGCTACATCCCCGGAACGCAATCCCAACCGCACCAGCATTAGTAGGATCGCCCGGTCACGAAGGCGCCGATAATCGGTGCCATCACAGACGGCAATGAGCCGATCTATCTCCTTCGCTGACAGACAACGTGGCAGTCTCGCAAGCCGCCAGTGGGCCACGGCCGGTATGGCGAGGGCGAGGTCATCGCGAGTTTCTCCGAGGAAGTTGAGAAACCGCAGAAAGGCCCGGAGGGAGGTAATCAGTTTTTGGGTTGTCGAAACGCCGCATTGGTTGGCACGTTCCAGTAGAAAGTCTCGTAAGACTTGCGCCTTCCATTGGCTGACATCTTCGCCGAGTGTCTGGAGTAGGTCCGCCGCGCCGCGAGTGTAGTGGCGGAGAGTTGGCTCCTTCGCCCCGCGATGCGTTCGAAACCAGTCGCGGAAGGCGGACACAAGAACTGGAATGGCGGCCGCTTCCTGGACCGGTTCACTC
Source organism: Bryobacterales bacterium (assembly GCA_963735145.1). Classification (GTDB taxonomy): domain Bacteria; phylum Acidobacteriota; class Terriglobia; order Bryobacterales; family Bryobacteraceae; genus Palsa-89. The sequence goes on from CAVTJS010000005.1 coordinate 2,000,449, forward strand.
GCGCAGATCCCACAGCCGACTAGGTGTAAATGGAAGAGCTTCACTCCGAAATGGGCGTGATAGCTAATCTTTCCTCGTTTGAAATGGGGACATCGGCAGCGATGAAGATGCTGACTGAAGGAAGCAAGCGTGTTCAGATCGATGTCCGCCAAAACGCCGCATTTCCGCTGAACGAAGCAGCCGAGGTGGGCCGCCGCTCGTATGTATCGAACAGCACTTGTTGGGGCATATCCCTCGCGTTCGAGGCGATCTGCAAAGCCGTCGATGTGTGGTCCACTGATTCCGCCGCGCAGACGCCGCAACGTCTTAGGCGCGGAGAAGTACTTGTCTAACATGGGCTCTCCTTGCGTGATCGGGGGAGGCCCGAACAAGAGTAGCAGGAGGGTCCGCTTTTATGGTGAGTTGCTGTGGCCAACCTCTGTTCAAAAGGTCCGCCACATCGTCGGTTCGCGAGTCACACTCCCCATTAGAAATTACTCTCCATAAGGCAGGAGTTGTACGAGATGGTCTGATGTCCGCAGCGGTCGCACTGCTCGCGATGACCACCGAGCGCAGCCGTACGGCAGCGCATGATGGCATTGAACACCTTGATCTGATGCCAGGTCAAGGAACTCCGGTAACGATCCAGAAATCGACTGCCGCCGCGATGAATGACATCGGCCACCTCCCAGGGTGGTCGTGTCATTGTTAACTGTTCTCAGGCGGCTCGTTTCCTCGGTGGAAGTCGCGGATCGTGATCTGATCCAGCGGATTGATCGCCGCCTGTAGGTGCCGGCGGGAGACGTGCAGATAAATGGCGGTGTCTTTCAGCCGCTGATGCCCCAGCAATAGCTGGATCGTCCGCAGATCTGTTCCTGCTTCCAGCAGGTGTGTCGCAAAGCTGTGGCGCAAAGTGTGGGGCCCGATCCGTTTGGTAAGCCCGGCGCGAAGAGCCGCTTCGTGGCAGGCATGCCAAACGGTCTTATCGGAGGTCGGCCGTTCGGGCTGAATCGGCCCGACTCGACGGGGGAACAAATAAACCCGAGGTTTCACTTTACACGCCCGCCAATGCTGTCGCAACGCTTCGAGCAACTTCGGCGTTAGAGGCAGATCTCTATCACGCGAACCCTTACCCTGATGCACATGGATCAACATGAGCGCGGTATCGATGTCGCTGATCTTCAACCGCACTGCTTCGGCTCGCCTCAGACCTGTGGCATAGAGCAACATCAGCAACGTGCGATATCGCAGGTTCGGCGCAGCTTCGATAAGCCGAGCCACTTCCTCTTGGCTGAGAACGACCGGCAGTTTCTTCGGCGTTTTGACCAGTGGTAGATCATCGATGTCGATGTCGCGCCGGCGCAGCGTCTTCTTATAGAGGAACCGCAGTGCGCCCATGCGGAGAGCGACTGTGCTGAGCGCCAGCTTCTTTTCACGAATCATGTGGAGCTGAAAATCGCGCACTTCTTCTGCGCCCATCAGTTCAGGAGACTTGCCGAAATATTCGGCAAACTCCTTGACGGCGTGAATGTAACCGCGAACTGTATCGGGGTTGTAATTACGGCGCTGGAGTTCCTCCAGCATTCGTTTACGTAGTGGGGTCACAGAATCTCCTTTCTGTGACCACCGACAGTACCGCTAAACCTGCTTCAAACCACCACGCGACCGCGTCCGCCGCGCCAGCGGCTTCGTTGTGTGCTGAGCATGTTCAGCAGCTTAAGTGTGAAAGTCCCTGCCCAACCTGATGGAGGTGAAGGGCTAGAGATGATGCAAGGGCTACCGTCGCGAGGCGGGGTCTGAAAGAAGCATGGATCAAATGTGCGAGTCGATGGACAAGAACCGAATACAAGGCGTTAGCGTCGGACGAGTCGGCAACTTACCACGAAGTCCATATCCATCAAGGATGCGAAACGTAGATTCGGCGACTGTGCACAGAAGGCGGCTGAACTTACCTCAGGAGATCTGCTCTGTGTCGCTTCGACGACTGAGGTGGCCGAAAGGTTATCTGATCGCAGGGCAGAAGTCAGCAGAGGGCATAGTAGGTCACGCTGTCGGCAAGGCTAGTGAGGCACTCCAATACCGAAAGGCGGAGTCAACAGATAGGCCAAGCCGGGAACGGTGATTGAAGGCCCGAACGAGAGGAGTGGCAAGTACAACATGGATCTCAAGAGCGACAAGCAGCAGCATATCCAGACAGAACTGGACTTTCCCTCCGCACTGGCGGGTGAAGCCCGCGGAACGCCGGGGAGAGAGACTGAATCGCCATTGGCGGCCTGTGGTATCGAACGCCCAGCTAATCCGGATCGATTAATGGAGGAAGTATGTGAGCGAGAAAACCTGAAGGAAGCATTGCGGCAGGTGAAGGCCAATAAAGGTAGCGCCGGAATCGACAGGATGACTGTTGGTCAACTGAGTGACTATCTGAAACAGCACTGGCCAGAAACCCGTGAACAGCTACTAAACGGGACCTACGAACCGAAGCCGGTGAGGCGGGTGGAAATCCCCAAACCGGATGGTGGGGTGCGAAAGCTTGGCATCCCGACTGTGCTGGATCGGTTGATCCAGCAGGCAGTTATGCAGGTTCTGCAGAGAAGTTGGGATCGGACGTTCTCTGACAGCAGCTATGGGTTCCGACCGGGACGATCAGCTCATCAAGCAGTAGCGCAGGCGCAGCAGTACATCGCTGCTGGCTACAACTGGGTGGTGGATCTTGATTTAGAGAAATTCTTTGATCGAGTCAATCACGACAAACTGATGGGCAGTATAGCGAAACGGATCGAGGACAAGCGGCTGCTGAAACTTATTCGAGCGTTCTTGAACGCTGGAGTGATGGAGAACGGACTGGTTAGCCCGAGCGTGGAAGGAACTCCCCAAGGAGGTCCACTTTCGCCACTGCTCAGCAACCTCGTACTTGATGAACTCGACCGGGAGTTAGAGCGACGGGGACTCCGCTTTGTTCGGTATGCGGACGATAGTAATATCTACGTTCGCAGTGAACGAGCGGGTCAACGGGTGATGGAAAGCATTACACGATTCATCACGCAAAAGCTCAGGCTCAAGGTGAACGAGTCAAAAAGTGGGGTAGCGCGACCGCAGGAACGGAAGTTTCTCGGATTCAGCTTTACGGAGGGTCCGGAGGTGAAACGCGCGATTGCGCCCAAAGCCCTGGAACGCTTTAACAAGCGGGTTCGTGAAATCACGCGCCGGGCAAAGGGCGTCAGTATTGAAGCTACGATGGCCGAGCTGGTTCCGTATCTGAGGGGCTGGCGAGGCTATTTCGGCTTTTGCGAAACGCCTGAAGTGCTGCTTGGTCTCATCCGCTGGGTCCGTTTGCGACTTCGGGCTGCTTTGTGGCGGCAATGGAAAACTCCACGTCGTCGTCGAGCAGCTCTGTTGGAACTCGGGGTCCGTCCGCGGCTGGCGAGCAATACCGCTGGCAGTGGACTGGGTCCCTGGTATCTCGCACGCGCCAAGGCTCTCTCTGTTGGACTTTCCAATGCCTACTTCCAATCGCTTGGTCTTCCTTCGTTCGTTGACGAGGAACGGTATCCACTCTCGAACCGCCGTGTACGGGCCCGTACGCACGGTGGTGTGGCAGGGGTCGGTGGGTGACCACCGCCCCTATGCCGATCTGACGCGCCACCCGGTACCCCACAGAGTCAGGATGTCGCCAGGTTTAGCTGCAACGAAGCCGGCGCCGAGCGAGGGGTTCGCCACGCGTGCGTTATCGGGATAGCGCGTAGCCAGGGCATACTGACTGGCGCCCCATTGGAAGAATGCGGGCGCAGCGGTGCCGGCATGCACTTTAACCGGCTCGGTGCTGTGGCCGTTGGTGGTGACAACCACAGGTACATCGGACTAAAAGATCGGCAAATAACTCAGGCAACCGTCCGTCAAAACGTCGCCTCGGCGGCAAAGGCACGATGGGGAAATTCTAACGCCTGAGAAGGGGCCGGACCCAATTTCCTCTAAACGCTCAAGGGCCCGCTGTTTCACTTCTTCGACAGCGTTAGGCAGCTGATTGCGGGCCCCATCGAATAGGCTATTTTGCCGCAAACGACAGTCCGATGACCGCCATGGCGGTTCCCGCCTGCGAAATCCACTGGTCGTGCTCGTAGGGGAAGCCACTCTGGAAGTAAGGCTGGAATCCGAAGGAGCGAGAGACAACGTGCCAGGTGCCATCCTCTTGCTGCGTGCGGAGGATGAAGTCCACTCCGCGGCGGTAGACGGGATCGGAAGACATCATGCCGGATTCATGCAGCGCCCAGAGCGCTTCGCCCGTAGCGAACGCGTCCGACTGGTGATAGTCGGTCTGGCCCCAGCCGCCATCGGTGCGCTGTTTGCCGACGAGTTCTTTCACACGGCCAGCGGGGGCGGTGTCGCCAGCCCAGACTAGGCCGAGGATCTGCATCGTCCGATCCTCCGTGGTGAGCGGTTCGGCCTTTTCCACCCAGGCGGCGGCGCGCTGGATGCGTTGCTCGAATTCGTCTTTTCGGGCGGGAATCGGGAACGAGCGCAACGCGCGGATAGCCCGCGCGGTCTGGCCGAACTCGCCGCTTTCGATCGGGGGGCGGCCTTCGAAGGTCTGCCAGTCGCCTTCTTTGCGCTGCATAGCGGCCATGTGGTGAACCATGGAATCGATCGCCAGGGATTGCGGCACGCCGGCGCTCGCCAGCTGTAAAAGGGCGAACCCCACTGCCTCGCTGCTATCGCCTGGTTCTTGCGCCTCGAAAAATGCCTCCTGCAGACTCCCGCGCAGGATCAGGGTGGCGCGGGTATCCTCGTTCTCCAGCGCGGGCTCGGTTTTCACGCCAGCCGACCTGGCGGCGCCCACCGCCATTCCGTTCAGATATTGGGAGTGGCAGGAGAAGCAGCCGCCGTTATGGAGAAATTTCCCCGCCACCGGTTGCGTGACGGCCAGTGCGCGCGAGATGGCTTCGCGCGGGTTGGTCCGGGACTGGGCCGCGGACGCGGCGGGCGCCGGCGTTGGCTTCAGCCCGAACAGGGGCAGAATCGCCGGGTTCTGGTTACGCCACGCCCATTCGCGCGCCATGTCTTTATCGGAGCTTTTCGCCAGCAGCAGTTGCACCACCTTAGGGTTCGGGTGATCTACCGCGACCGCGAAGACCAGTGCGTTGGCGTCGCGGACGTCCACTGCGTTGGGGTCTGCGCCCGCCTTAAGCAGCGCCTCGACGGATTCGTAGCCGCCCATCTGCGCCGCATCCATCAGAGGTGTGATATGTCCAATCGCGATCGGTCCGTTAAACCCCACTTCGGCCGTGTCGTCGCTCTTCGCGTTCACCGCGGCGCCGCGTTCCAGCAGAAGTTTCACCAGCGCGCCGCCGCGATAGGCGTTGGTCGCGGCTCCATGCAGCGGAGTGAAACCGCCGTTGTCCGCAATGTTGACATTCGCGCCTTTGGCGAGCAACATACGCGCCACCTCCAGGTTGTTAACGTTCGCCGCCTGGTTCAAAACGGTGACGCCGCTCTCGTCGCGCGCATTGACATCGGCACCCTTTACGATCATCAGCCGGGCCGATTCGACCGCACCGTCATAGGCGGCGGCGATGAGCAATGGCGTGCGGCCCAGCTTTGACCGGACGTTGACCTTCGCGCCTTTAGCCAGCAGCAGCTTCACTTTGGCTGCGTCACCGGCGCACCACATGAGAGGCGTGGCGCCCAATTCGTTGGCGGCGTTGGGATCCGCCCCGGCATCCAGCAGAAAACGCAGCACGTCAGGTGTGCCGAGCGCCGCGGCATACATGAGCGGCGAGTTGCCTCGGGCATCGCGCGCCTTCGGCCCTGGGGCGCGGAGAAGCTCCTTCAGTGCCGCAACATCGTTGTTGCGAATCGGCAGGTAGAACGGGCTGACGTCGGCGGCGAAACTAACGAGGCAACCGGCGAACAGGAGAAATGCAATTCGCCACAACACGGCCGGGAGAACGAAGATTGCGACGCGACACGCTGCGACCGATGGCAAGCTCATACTCCTCTATTGTCTCGGGCCCAAAACAGCCCCGAAAGCGCTCCTTACTTTCTTCAAATATCAAGATGATACGAAGAACTCTAGGGTCGTAGAGAATAGAGTGAAAGCATCCACTATTACCGAAGCAGTGTCAATTCAGGAATTTCGCTCACAAGGTCACGCGCCCAGGGGCGGCGTTTCTGCTTCCGCTCCCAGAGTAAGTGACGTCACGGACCCGTCACGTCACGGCCCGGTTCCAATTCCCAAACCTCGGCCTGATATGAGCCATTGAACTAAGCCGCGAGCGGCAGCTTGAGAGGTTTAGGTCTTTGAGAGAAGTTTCTTGGTTGATGCGTGCCTCCAGAGTCTCGCCCTCAATGTACTCCATCACCAGGTAGCTGGGGCCAATATCGTGCAGCGCGCAGATGTAAGGATGGTTCAGCGCGGCGATCGCATGGGCTTCGCTTTCGAAACGCTGACTAAAGTGTTCCGCTACGATCTTGATGGCGACTTCGCGGTCCAAGCGGGTGTCACGGGCTTTGTACACCTCGCCCTATAGTTGTGCCGTGAGTCAATGAGCAAGCATCGGGACAAGCTCCGCGCCCGGATCGCCCACGTGTTTGCTCAACTCCCTGATCACGATTTGTTCGACAGTTTCCCGGGGTCTGGCAAGGAGCATACTCAGATGTCGTCCGAGCTTCGGACCAGTGGCGCTACAGGCGCATGCGCTCCGCGTCCACGGCCCAGCGAAGAACCTCCGTTGCCTCTGATCCATATTCCGCGGATTTACTTGGGTCTTCCAACGCGTGTTCGGCAAACACTTGGTCCTCCAGCGCTTTACTGAGCACCGGATAGGCTCTCTCTATAATCTCGGATCCAGTCTGCTCCCCAAACTCCGTTATCCGAAAAGTCCCACTATCTGTCAGCTCGAAGTCCAGCAAGCACGACTCCAGCTGCCATAGTTAGGCGGGCTCATCACCGAGCTCATCAAGCTGGATGAGTGCGTGCGTTTCGTCATCGGCGTCCACGATTGAAAAGCTTCCATCCGGCCAGCGAGCGCAGAACGCGGGCATGTGATCTCCTGCCATGGTTGTAACAAAAGCAAGGGGAAAATTCCAGGCCGAGGTCCGTTGGGGTTCTGCCGGCCGTCTCGGTAGCCGTGATCAGTACGCTCGCACCAACATCTACAGCCACAAGGGTACTTTCCCGTCCCGCGAGCTTTAGCGTTGTCGAAGTTACGAAGTGACCGTTGAACTTCTTTAGGCTCAACGCGAATAGGATTACGCCACTAACTGCGGCGAATCGTGCCATTAATTGTGGCGAGAAATGTCATTAATTGTGGCAACCTACAAAGAGGAGGAGATCCAGATGCAGATTGACCGATTGACTCGATTATTTTCGTACACGGGATTGCAGCTCCCAGATCCTGATGAACGGATGACGCCAGAACAAGTTCGCGATTTCTACGCGAGCAGTTATCCGGAGATCACAACCGCATCCATCGAGGGACCGGAAGTCAGTGACGGGAAACTGAACTTTAAGTTCACACGCGCGCTAGGAACCAAGGGATGACACGACAGCAAGCCGTGGACGAACTCGAACGGCTCGCTCGGGACCCCAACCGCCAGCGATTGGAGGAGAAGTTCAGACTATGTCCAGAATCCCGCTCATTGTCCGAGCTACTGGGCGCGTGCGTGCACGTCCGAAAAGGCCAGCGGCCGCGCGACCGCCAAGACTTGCTGCCGGTTCCTCCCTGCCGCGTACACCCTGGCTGATTGCCACGGGGCCGGGCTTATGCCTTCCCCATCTCCATGAGCACCATTGGCAGTTTTCTGGCAGTGCTGCGCATAGTGACGGCGCTCTCTTCGCGGCGAACCTCTTGCGCGTCGGCGTTGCGAGTCCGGAGGATTGGGAATGCACGCGCGAGGTTGGTAGGTTCCTGCAACGGACAGTGGAGCAGTTTGCAAGCCGTCGAGCGACAGGAATCGACCGCGCGTTCGACATCAGCGTTTGCCTGAGCACGACCGCATCGAACTGGCGGCAGCCGGAGGAGATCGATCCACATCGAGTGCTATTGACGTTTCGCGTCGCGCAGACAGTGAGTTGGGTTAACCTCACGCCAGTGCTCGATCTACTCAAAAGCGAGCACGAACTGCTACCGGCAATATTCTATTACTGGTTGAGCACGTCCCTGTCCCGCTGGTTCCGCGTGTTCGATGTTCAGGAAGCGCGCTGTCGTTGGGACTCGTGGATCGAAATGCGTCAGCAGGATGAAGACGAACGCAAGGAGGAGTGCGCGCGAGCCGGTGTCCCGTACGAGCCTGGGGAAACTCTCACCGAACCCAGCCTTCCCGAGTGTATTGGCAAGATACCGTGGGGCAAATTGTCGAACGTCGCAACCCTTACAAAGAGCCCAGCAAGTGCCCGTCTGATGGAGGCGGCTCAGCGCCTGCATAGGATCTCGCGGAGCCTTCGTTGTCCCAAATTCGATTCAAGAGACCAAGACGATCTGTATGATTGCGATGCTCCAATTCCACTAATTGCGCTCGCCTTCGGAGAGCATGACGTCATAACTGAGTTCCTGAACATGGAGCTTGAAACTTCCGGCCAAGTCGAGAACGAGCCGTGGCCTATTTTGTCAATGGATGGCACGAATCCAGCGTCGATCCGCCTAGCCTTTCGTCGCGCGGACGTTGCGCTCAATACGCTCGAAGCGGCCTCCCACGTCCTTTCGCTTGTACCAGGCTTTGAGCCCCTAACAAAACGGAATCAATGGGGAAGTGAAGATGCATTTTGACGCTGAATACGGTCAGTCTTTGCCGCTGAACTTGGTGCACGCCATTCTGCTGTACGGCGGCGAAAGTAGGATACGGCTTGCTACGATCCACCAGCCCATGCGCGATCCGCAGGGCGGTCCCGCGCTATTGGATGCCGGAGAACCCCTGACCCGGGAATTTCTGGAAAGGCTTGCGCGAGGATTGGGCAGTGAACTGCCTCCCGCGTTTCTCCCTATTCATGTGCTGGTTTACTCAGCTTCCCTCGTGTCGTGGTGGGAGCCCGCTCAAACCCGAACCATGTTTTTCTCGCCCGGTTGTGATGGCAAGACGCTCGATGGTAAACGGTTTCCCCATCCACCGTTGATATTCGCCGTTCGCGACGGTCATTTGATGGTGTGGGCCCTCGAAGCGAACCGGAGGCCGGAGCTCGACACTCGGCTCTTTATGGCGCCGTATTGGAACACGTACGAGGACGGAAGAATCTGCCATGGGTCCATGCCAGTGCCGACGACAGTGACGATCGACAATCTTCCTCGTTGGTCACACGCTTTTTTTGCCAGCCAATTCACCGGTTCGAACCTGGGCATTCAGCAGTGTAGTCATCCAGAAGGTTTCCTCGGGATGTGGCGAACGCTTGTGGGCAAAAAGACCTTCCCGGTTGAATACCTGCTTCCGAGGCGGTCATTGAGGGAGACGCTATGCCGAAACCGCTAAGAGGCCACCGGATCAAATACTGGATGGCACGTGATCGCATCATGATCGTTGTTGTGGGCTGTGGGGGAACCGGAGCGGCGCTGGTTACGGGATTACCGTATCTGCACTACGCGCTGCTTGCCGGCGGCCACCCTTCAGGAATCAGAGTCTGCGTGATCGACGGCGATAGAATCACTGAGACGAACTGCGTGAGACAGCCATTCAGCCTCGGCGAAGTTGGATTGTACAAGGCGCAGGTGCTGATCAATCGGCTGAACCTGTTTTGGGGGCTGGATTGGGATGCGATTCCGACGGAAGTACGGTGCGGGCGTGATGTTCCCGACTGCGACTTTATCATCAGTTGCGTAGACACGCGAGCGGCGCGTGCCAGATTGGCGAAGATTGTACGTCTCAAGAGCCGACGGTTCCCTTACTGGCTCGATACGGGGAACGGTACCGATTCCGGCCAGTTTGTGCTTGGAGAGCCGATCCGTCCTGGACGCAAAGACCGCTCGACACGCCTCCCATGTATCGACGAGTTGTTTCCCCAAATGACGGAGGCTTCCCTCGACCGAACGGATTCCATGCCGGCATGTAGCGAGGCCGAAGCGCTCTTGCGGCAGGAGCCGTACATCAATCAGTCCATCGCACAGTTGGCTCTGGCAATGCTCGCCCGGCTACTTCGCCATGGGACGATTTCATATCACGGCGGATTTGTGAATCTCGCTACCGGGAAGGTTGGTCCCCTTCCAGTCAACCGAAGCAGTTGGGCGCGCTTGCGGGATATCGCCATAGCGGACCGCCCAACCTAATTTGCAGTCGCGGTACTCGAATAGTCCGGGGGCTCGCCGATCCGAACGCACAACTCCCTAAGCCATTCCGTCTTGCTGGTGCCGTGAACAACGCGGCCGACGAATCCTAATGATCCGGCGGTATTATCACGGTTGAGGCGAATATCTTGCTTGGTCGTCTCGGCGTACCGCCAGACCCAGCCCTTGATATCGGCCGGCTTCTCAAACACGTAAGTGGCGTGGCCGGCCTGTGGCACCTCAACGACGATAACCTTCTCGAGATCGAATATGTACTCTTCCCGAAACACGTACATGGTCCGCGCACGTTTCATGAGTTCCTCGTGATAGAAGCGGTCGTAGTCGGGGCGCCAGGTAATCTGCGCCACATCGAAGTCGGCAGGGAGACCAAGGCCCCAGCATAGCCGCTGCAACTCACCGCGCTCGGCGGGAATGTTTTGCACGTGTGCGCGTAGATGGTCGATGTGTTTCCAGTACTCCCCGAATCGGCTGTGGGTGCGACGCGCTTTGAGGATTTCCTCTTCAATGTCTTCGGGCATCTCAAGCTCCGTCCGGCTTGGGAGCGCAGTCTCCCATTCAACGAGTTTCCACTCGCCGCCGTGCTTGCGATAACGGCCTGTATGAATGAAGTCGGCCGAAATTTCGACGGTTGAGGTGATGAGGTGTCGCCATTGACTCCAGGTGGGATCCCACCGGATCGGGAGCAACTGCTGGTCAATGAGTACTTCAAGCTTGCGCTTGGGGTCGCGAAGGATCGCGTAGTCGTCAAAATAGTCCAGTTTGCGTAAAGGCACTGGGACCTTTCGAGATCGACGTTCAGGCAGGAACGCCAGAATTCTGTTCGCGAAGAAGACACCATTCTCCGCTGCGCGCTCTCCACGAACGAGGAGAGATCCGAATCCCGCGTACGGGAATGGAACCGGAACAGAGGGATTTCTGCGCAGTTCGTTATAGAGGGTGCGAAGGTCCGGGTCAGCCAACATGTTATAGGCCCGCTCGATGGTTGCCAGCTCGACCTTTGATGCATTCCTCTTACGCAGTTCGATCCGCCGGATTCGATAGCCGAGGCGCAACTCGTGCGATCTGACGTCTTCCGGCAAGTGAAGCAGGTAGTAGTACGATGGCTGGGATGACCATGGTGTGCTGCGATTTGCGGAGAAGAAGTAATCGCGAATCGCGTGGCAAGGTATGTGGACAGCGTTGATTCCAAGTTGGGCATCGACGATCTGCACACGGACGAAAAGCTCGCCCCGCTTATTTTGCTTCGGCCGCACCGCATAACCTACCCTGACCTGGTACACATCGGCCTTCGACTGTGTGGGCTTGTGGATGTAGATCTCCTCGTTCGCGGCGGCGGAATCAACTGTGGCCGATAGAAGGAGCTCATCTCCGACTCCGACATTCGAACCAACGAGGCCGGACAAAGCGATCTCGCGGGAATCAGAGAGGCCGCAGACCACCTTCGATTGCGCCGGCCTGATGGTGAGCACGCGAGCCGGGTTGGGTGCGACGGTTTTGCTGTCGGAGTGCGCTACCGATGCTTCCACTGTTGAGTTCACAGCAGCTTGAGGGTAGCCCAAATCGAGATACTGCGCAAATGAACGCCAAAAACGACGTGGGACGGAGCGGAAGTGCCTGGTATTACATGAGTTAGGCTCATACGTTCCCGGCCCCGGAAGGAGGAGATGCATGCCGGTAAATGGCTCCGATCAAAGTCACCAAACGGCACCAGCGCCCCCACCTCCCGTCGAAAATTTGGGAGGTCCCATGGAACTCCCTGAGGATTTGAAGTTGAAATTGAAGGAGCCTCTGCCAGCAGCTGCGGTATCGCCCAATCCGCTAAAGCCGGGACTCTCCGCGATCAAGGTGATCTATGTTGTCGAGCGCTTGAATGAAGTGTTCGGTCTGAGCGGATGGCACGTGGGGAATGAAATCGTCGAAACAGGGTCAATGGTAGTGGTCCGGGCGACGTTATCGATTCCGAAATACGCGATTGCCATCGAACAGTTCGGCGGAAATGACAATCCCGATCGAGGTGATGCTTACAAAGGAGCTTGCACCGACGCGCTCTCAAAGTGCGCCAGCTACTTGGGAATCGGGATGCACGTGTATAAGGGTTTAAATGACACTCGATCCCAAGGCGACCCTGCTGGCCGGCAGAACACGAGCCACGCGGCGTTCGCACGAACGGCGCAACAGACTTCAAACAGGCCTGCGGGGAGGAATTCGGATCTCATGGGTTTGACGCCGCGAAACGTGGCAGCCCGCTTCAGCGCTATGCGGAGTGTATTGGGCGTCGATGCATACGAAGAGATTCTTGGGCAGTGCGGATACGTGGATGATGTCACCACTATCCCGAGCATCGACGACGCGCGTCAGGTATATGGGAAACTGCTGGACTCTTTCCGTATTCGATTCGGGGAAGCATTGCGAGCGATCGGGCGGCCTGAGTATGCAAACATTCTGCGACAGCTACGTCTGAACCCGAGGGCGAGACTGAATCCAGACCTGGCTGTACGAGTCTTTAATCGCATGCAAGAGACAATGAATGCGAAGAAGTAGCGGGTAGCGAGGACACTACCACGCGCCGCAGGACGGCGATTGCGGCGAAGATCAGCAGGCCAGCGCGGGTGCGCGCGAGAAGAGCCTGAACAGCGGGCATGGAATATCCTCCTCGTCGCTGGTAGACTCCGTGAACTGTTCCCTTGAAAGAGTGATCCCATCGCCGGAGCGTACGTAAGGGACGATCACCTGGATAGTAAGTAACGGAGAATCGAGCATGAAGAAAATGGCGGTGGTGTCGGGCACCGCATCTACTTCCTCCGACTCGAACCGCCCCATTCTTACATCCAGAGCAATCATCGCGGCCTGAGGTTGCTTCAGTCGCAGCACATTACGAAGGTAGCCAAAGCCCTTCATGGTCCTGAGGTCGAAATGCTCCAGGATAGAGGGATCTTCAAACTGGACCTGCTCGATGTGGTCGTGGAACAACAGCGCGACAAGGGGCTCGATGTTCCCAGTTGTGACCAATTGGTTCTTCAGAAAATCGACCGCATCCCGGGCTTTGGCTCGCATGACAGGAGGTTTTGCGTGGTTCATATCTAGCCAGGATTATAGCCACCGAGGGTAGCGATCTGAGCTGTATTAAGGACCGAACACACTCGTTTCTGCCCACTCCCGCGAGCTTTTTGCCCGTGCACAAGTCATGATCGCGCTCATAACACAGGGTTTATCATTTCGTTCCATTGCTCCGTTCCCTCAACACATGAGTCGTTCTACTGCCACAGAAAAGCTCGAAAACTAATCCCCTTCAAGTCGCCTTTGCAATCTGCCTTCGCCGTCGTTAAGACCCCAACATGCGTCGCGAGTCTCCCCACGCAGCGCCAGATTGGCGCCCGCGCTGTCCAACGCGTGCTTGGGCCTCTTCCTTTGACCAAGGGCGCACGGGAACTTGGAATTTAGCAGGAGAACGTCATGCAAGAAAGTGAGTCGCAGCGTCCCAGTTCGTGGCAATGCCGCCGCGAAGAATATCTCCGAGCTTCCGGGCGGCACGCCCATCTCGTCAAGGAAGGTTACGTGGATGCGGGTTCAGACGGAAAGTGGCGCCTTATTACCGGAGGTCGTCGAGGGCCTTCACCGAAGAAGAGTCGGCGATTCGAACCGTTCATAGTCAAACAAGGCACGTCGTGACAGAGCGTCCGCGGTCGCGGCAGAAGTACTGGTTCACTCCAGCGATGGACGAAGAAATCCGCAGCGCCTATCACTTGTTTATCGAGGACAACAACCGTAGGGCGATCGGCGCGTGCGCACGAAAGCTTAGGCTTCCGAGGTGGATGATCACACGGAGGGCGGCAATTCTCGGGTTGGCACGGATCAAGGAACCAGAGTGGAGTATCGCGGAAATCATCGTTCTGGAGCAATGCGGCCATCTGACCCCCGCTGTGATCCGACGCAAACTCAGAGCGAAAGGATTTCGGCGATCTGCCAACGCGGTACGCCTTAAGATTGGGCGGATGCGGATCAAGCAGAACCTCGAAGGATACTCTGCGCGCGCTCTGGCGCGTGCGTTTGGTGTGGACTGCCATAAGGTCATGAATTGGATCAATCGCAAGATGCTCGGTGGGACTCCCCGACGCAGCGCGCGGCACGAATCTCACGGGGTTGACGCCTACTGGATCACTCACGCTGACGTTCGTGAATTTGTGCTGACCCACCCGGACGAGGTTGATCTGCGGAGGGTCGACAAGTGGTGGTTTTTGGACCTTGTGACAGACGGACGTATCGGGATCCGATGAGCCGTCGACGCCGACGTTTGAGTCATTTTCACGATCAATTCAGCCAATGATCATGTCTTCGGGAGGACCCCTTTTGTGCGCATCCAGGCGAAGTTGAAGTTGGGCTATTATCCGCTGAATCCGGTAGACGCGGTTCGCATCCGCAGGCATCTGCAATTCTCGAACGAATCCGCGAGCGTGCTCGACCCGTGTGCAGGGACTGGCGCCGCACTTTGCACCCTTGCGGATGGCGTCAACGCAAAGCGGTACGGCGTGGAGTTGGATTCGTATCGAGCCGCCGAAGCTAGGCGCATTTTAGACGAGGTAGTCCAGGGCAGCGCCTTTGACACACATGCACCAGTCGAGTCGTTCTCGCTCGTGTACCTGAATCCGCCTTACGACTTCGAGATCGGCGAAGGCAAGAACCAACGCATGGAGCGGCTGTTTCTCGAACATGTCGGCCGATGGGTGCGCCCAGGCGGCGTGCTCGTGATGGTCGTCCCTTATGACCGAGTTTATGAATGCCGATCCGTCCTGACGCCTCAGTTTCGAGATAAGACTATTCTGCGCCTAGCAGCGTGAGGTGAAACTGGCTGTTTTCACTGCGCGACGGTAATCATCTGAGCCGGGTCGGCAAGAGTCATTAAGTCGCCGAACCTTGTGACGAGTGTCGCTGGCGTAGACCAGCCGCGGATAGAGGCGAGCACGGCCGAAAAAATGGCAGCCCGTGTACTCGCCAAGCCACGCGGCGTGCCTTTTCCGAACAGTTGTCGCATTAACAATCCAAGATTGGCCGCGCCCGAGTGCACCACCAAGCGCTTGAGAATGTTTTCCCGGCCGCGCAAATGTAGGCGACGCATCCCGCCCCGATCATACAAGTGTTGATTCCATCGCTCCAGCTTCTCGCCGCGCTGGCGTAACAGCCGGAGGCCTCGCTCTCCACGAATGCGCCGTCGATTCGCATACACCGCTTGTTGTTCCCGCTGTTGCCCTCCCCACTGTTGCGGTCCGCGATTGGGTTCCGAGCAGTACGTGCGCAAGCCCCACTCGGTGAGTTCGTTTACCAGCGCGCGACTGTGATAACCCTTGTCGGTGACCACTTCGCGCGGCCCGTCCGTGCTGACCTGCTTCACAACATCATCGCCGTTGGCATCCGCCACCACACTCGTGATGCGCTCGCCTGCTTCGGCTACCGTTTCGGGAATCGTTGCCGTGTCTCCAACGTCTGCCCCGTGCAGCGTTACGGCGACAATCGCCCCGGTCTCCATGTCTACCGCGTGCTCGGCCTTGTGAGCCAGATGCGTGCGTCCATCCTTCATCTTGGTGATGCGCGCATCGGGATCGTGCGGATGCGTCCAGTCATCGTTGGAACCCTTCTTGGGCCGCTTGCGATCCAACTTCGCCAACTGCTCACGCGTGGGAGTTTCGATGCCGCTTTCTTTGGCCAGCCGCACCAGAAACTCCTCGTAGCGCTCTCCGGTGTCGCGCCGCACAATCGACCGTAGCGCCGCATTGGCTTCCAGAGTCGTCGCGTCTACCCCGATCGTCGTCCCCTTCAGCAGCTTCTTTTCGGCCAACACCTGCAGCACCCACTGGAACACCGCCTGATGCGTGTCCACATCCATCAGCCGCCGGGTGCGCGAGATCGTCGAATGATCCGGCACGCTTTCGTCCAGCGCGATCCTCACGAACGATCGAATCGACAGACTATCGCTGGCCCGCCATGCGATTCCGCGCTCCGAATCGATCCCTTCAAAATAGCCCACCATCAACAGCCGGAAATAGATTCCCGGCGACAAGCCCGGCCGGCCCACCTCACCGGCGTAGAAATCCTCGCAAATCGTTTCGACGTACTCGTCGAACTTCTTCTCATCCAGAATCTGATTCAGCCGTTGGTAAAACGGATGGCTTGCCCCTATCGGCAGCGCCGCAGTCGGTGTCCACAACCTCTCTTGCCGAACGCGCTTCTTTCGTCGTCCCATCGCCATGTTTGGAAGACGATCAAACTACGTCCAAGGTCACACAGGCAACGGCGTTTCACCACGCGCTGCTAGCGGAGCTCGAAGCGACCGCGTACAAGCAAGTTGTTGTCTTCGGAATCCGGCGGAGCCGCCACGAGCGGGACAAGCTTAACGACCATAGTGTGGAGCAAGCCAATCGGAGATTAAGTGATCTGACTCGGCGGTATGAAGAGATCCCCCGACTGGGCGATACACCGGATCGGCTGTACCCAGTGCCGCCAAGTCCCCTCGCGCGGCTGGACTATCGGGGGCTTCCGCTCGACGTGATTGAGGATCTAGTCCCGGCCTCGCCGGCGTGGCGACAGGCGCAACGCGTCACTCACGCCTCCCAAAGCGATTTCACCGGGCGTCCGTTGACGCCACTGCACAAAGGGCACGTTGGTCTGCTCTGCACTGCTGGTCTTATGAACGGCATATTCGGCGAAGGCCCCGACCTGCACGTCGCTTATTGGGAGAGTGTGAAGGTGGTCGACCGAGCAGAAGAACAGGAAGGCGATGGCGAAGTCACAATTATCCGCGAGAAACAACGATTCTCCCAGCGTCTGACGCTGTTGTATGCGGATGGCAGGATTGCGTTGCTTTCTGAGAAGCCTAGCGAAAAGGCTGCGACAAAGGAGAAAAGGGATGGAAAACAGCCACCTGAGGTTAGGGAAGCTATCCTTTGTCCGGCAGACCCGTGACACGATCACCCACATTTCCGCGCACCTCGACCGCTTCATTGCGGAGCCGATACCAAATGGGACGCGGGAGACGAGCTTTCATCTGGTCTCCGTGTTCGGAGGAGATCAGGAGATCGGAGCAATGCTTGCAGCCGTGCACGAGGGATTGCGGGTTCAAATTGACGCCGGCGCCACCATGCTTCTTGGCACGTTCGGCGAGAAGCCAGTCGTCTACCGGGCATCGCTGCAGATTCCAGGACGGAAGCGGCCGGCGCGCCACGCCGTGATCCTCTCGAAAGTTTTCGTTGAGACCACGTTTGGCGCAAACAACGAAGCGCGCCGCACAGTTCTTTTTGATCACTCGCCCGATTTTGTTCTGCACCGCCTCGCAGCCCGCTTTGGACTGCCCGTGCTTCCTGAGTGGGCAACCTGGTTCGCGGCGGAGTTGCACCGCCGCGGACTTGTCGAAGAACTGATCGGGTTCAACTGTACGCCCATCGCGGTCAGAGCAACCAAGCTTCGGCTATTGCGAATTCTGGGCCAGGGCCTGCGCCGAAAGGCAATTGAGATCCCTTCCGCTCAACGTTCTGGAAACGGATTCCCGGAAAGCACGAATCTGTAACTGGCTACTCCTGCTGGCCATTGTTTGGCTACTCGACGCGCTGGTCGCTTGGGTCTTTCCAAACTGGCGAGTTCAGATGGAGGCCGCACAGAGGGACATATGTTCAATAACAGTTCAACAGTCCATCGAAGACTGGTAGAGCCCTTCGGGGAGGCGATATACAGCGCGGGCCGTTGCCCGTCCTCTGCCCAAGAACAGCCACTTTTATGCCCGCGCTTTGCTTGACCTACATCCGAGAGATCAGTGCGGGTATTCTGAGGGATTAGTAGAGAGGAAAAACAGCCGGTGAAAGCAAAGGTCTACGTGGAAACGAGCATCCTTAGCTATCTGGCAGCGCGCTCCAGTCGGGATACGATTACAGCTGCCCGTCAGGTCATAACGCGGCGCTGGTGGGAAACAGAACGGGCAAAGTATGACCTGATGGTATCTGAGGTGGTCGAGGCTGAGTGCCAGCGTGGCGACCCCGCCGTAGTTGCACGGCGGCAGGAACTATTGCGAGAAGTTACCCTCTTCCCAGTGAATGAGAGCATACTGGAGGTGGCGAGGCTGCTGATCGCTCCCGGAGCGATTCCCGCGAAAGCTGGGCCCGATGCCATACACATCGCGGCGGCAGCAGTTGAAGAATGCGATTTTCTGCTGACTTGGAATTTCAGGCATATCGCCAATGTTCGAATTCGGCGCGAAGTAGAAAGGATTCTGGCCAACCGTGGCTTTACAAAAACGACGATCTGCACTCCCGAAGAACTTGTCTGAACATGCTCCGTGGGAAGACGACGTGCTGCGGGAAGTCTATGCCGTCCGTGACGCTTATGCCGCGGAACACGGATATGACCTGGACAGGATTTACGCAGATCTGAAGCGTCGAGAGGCAGCCAGCCGGCTCCAGAGGGCGAACACGCACCCCTCGCCCCGTGCGTAGTCAGTCGCAAGACAGATTATGATGCGGGCGGTGCCTCACGGCTCGCCTGGAAGTGGTTCCCACATCGTCAAAATGCGCCCGCGGATGCGAAGGAGACGCGCAAGCTCAGCCGGGCCGTAGGCGTAGCGCCCGTTGGAAGACGATCCGATAGTTACCCTCAAAAACTCGCAAATTCGCCGTCCCCGCGCCAAGTTGAGTTGACTGGTCGCGGCCGCAGCGCGCGTTCGACGGCGATCCATTCCCCAGAATGCAGTTCTGGGTCTGCACTAATACTTCTCTCCACAAGTTCGAAAGGAACCTCGCTATGGCTGCGCCTTATTCGATCGGCGAGTATCTCCAGATATATGGCAGTGTTCTCGGCGAGCGAGTCCTCGCCCAATTCCCGGCGCTCCACGGCCCGACAGACCCTGTTTGGCCGGAGTTGCAGCGACTAAAGAGACGCCCATTTCCTGCCCAGACTCTCGCCATCATGGGTATCACAAAGCATTGGCAGAATTCCCGGTGCGCGGCGGCCGTTGCAGAATGCGGAACTGGGAAGACATTGATCTCACTCGGAAGCGTCTTCACCCATTCGCGGGGCCGGCCATTCACTTGCCTGGCAATGGTTCCTCCTCAACTCGTCGAGAAGTGGGCCCGAGAATGCTTCCTCACACTTCCCGGCGTGAGGGTGTTCGTGATCGACGGAATTCGCAACGGTGTTGGTTCAAACGGATACAGCGGAGTAAACGAAGTCCGGTTTCGCGCAGGCCGCGTTGTTCGAGAAGGCTTTAAGTCGACGCTGAGCGAGTTGCGATTGGCCAAAGGCCACAGATCGGCGCGACTGCGATGGCAGGCGCAGGTTTCGGGTCCGGCGATATTCGTGGTCTCGCGAGAACGGGCCAAACTGGGCTATTTCTGGCGACATGCCTACCAGGTCGCCAGGAGTGGTCCATTCCTTGGGAATGTGGTGAACGCCGACACGGGACGGCCAGTGGTTGCTGGCGAAGATCAACTGCGCCGAACCGATTTCAAGAAAACGAAACACGCGGAAACTGTCGCAGCCGAGTCCGGCGACTCGCGCAAGGCTTTCTTCAGTCCGCTGTGGCAGGCGGATCGGGAAAAGATTCCCCGCATGGCGCCTATCGAGTTCATCGGCCGCTATCTGGACGGATTTTTCGATTACGGAATTGCGGACGAGGTTCATGAGTTAAAGGGCGAAACGGCGCAAGGTAATGCTCTCGGAACCATGGCGTCCGTCTGCGACCGGACTGTGATTCTGACGGGAACACTCCTCGGAGGGTATGCCGACGAGCTGTTCAATATTCTCTACCGTCTTGATGCCCGGATGATGCGAGAGGAAGGCTTCGATCATGGGAAAAGTGGCGTACGCCAATTCGCGGAGGCTTATGGTGTCCTTGAGAAAGTTACCACCATCGAGCCCGCTGAGAACGCCTGTTCGAAAGCAAAGGTGTCGACCACGGTGAAACGCCGGCCCGGAGCTTCACCCTTGCTTTTCGGCAAATACTTGATGAATCTGGCGGCGTTCGTATCGCTCGAAGATATTTCAGACGCCCTGCCCTCCTATCGGGAAGAAGTAATCGCGGTCGAGATGGACCTGGCGCTTCAGAAGGCATACTCCGATTTGGAAGAGTCGATCACGGATGCCCTGAAAGGGCATCCACGGAATCCCTCCGTGATCAGCACCGCAATGAATGCGTTGCTCCTATACCCTGACCGGCCTTATGGCTTGGGCACACTCTACGGCTACGACAGAAACGAGGAAACAGCACAGCGAGAGAGGTTCGTCATTGCGGAGCCGGAGGATCTCGATCCGGGATTTCAATACGCCAAGGAGCGGCGCTTGCTGGAGGAGATCAGAAACGAACTGGCGCAGAGCAGAAAAGTCCAGGTCTTTGCCGTTTACACGCAGAAACGCGACGTGACGCACCGCTTGCGGGACATCCTTTCGAAAGAAGGCATCTGTGCGGAAGTTCTCTCGGCGGATGTGCTGCCGGAGCAGCGTGAAGCCTGGTATGAACGGCGTCTGAAAGGTGGAATGCAGGTCTGCATTTGCCACCCGAAACTGGTCCAGACCGGACTCGATTTGCTCGAGTTCCCGACGATCCTGTTCTACGAAACGGGGTATTCAACCTACGTGCTGCGACAGGCCAGCCGGCGCAGTTGGAGAATCGGCCAGAAGCAACCGGTGCGCGTTGGATTCCTCACTTACTCGAACACAGCGCAGGAGAGGTGTCTTCGGCTTATGGGTAAGAAGTTGCTGGTGTCGCTGGCGCTCGAAGGTAAGCTCCAAGGTGACGGTCTCCAGTCCATGGATGACGATGACGATCTCCTTACCGCCATGGCGCGGGAATTGGTGACGCGGCAGGGCGTCGGCGAACTGGCAGCCGAGGTGTGGAAGAATCTGCAGGCCCAACGTGGAGATGCTTCGTGAGTTTTCGGCAACGCTGCGTAGTGGAGGCGGAAACTGGGCCCAAGGCGGGTTATTTCGGGTTCTTACTGGCGGGCTTGACTCTGAGGAACAGCTTGTCCCATTTGTGATGCTTGCCGGATGGCGACGGACGTCCTCCTGGGAAGGTCTGATCGAGTAGCTGAGCGTCGGAGATGAGGGCTGTCTCCATCCATCGCCAGTTGGGGAGCGAGCTGGCGCTGGAACCGGCGATCTGCCAGGTCAACAGCTTGATGACGCCGTTGTGCTCTCCGTAGTCGTGCGGTTCCACGATTCGTTCTCTGTTGCGGTAACGGAGCCGAAGCAGTCTGGTTTGCTCGATGGCGGTTCGCAGCAGTTGATCGAGCTTCGGATCGGGTGTTGGCAAGGCAGAAGCCCCTCAAACCAGTGTGCACCGCTCAGGACAGAGGTATTTCTGCCGGCTATAGGTCAGGCCAGAATGCGGCGCACAGATGTCCGTCCGATGTTCAACCGCCGGGCGATTTCGGCTTTGGGGACACCGGCGCGGTGCAGTTTCCGGATCTCGGAGGCATGCAGTCCTGCCGTCATCGGTCGGCCCAACCGCCGACCGCTCTGCCGTGCGTGAGCTAATCCGGCGCGCACCCGCTCGCGCAGAATCTCACGTTCGAACTCGGCGAAGACCGCCAGTAATGCGGCCATGGCTCGCCCGGAAGGCGTCGTCAGATCCAGCGCTTCCGTCAGCGAGACGAAACCCACTCCGAGATGCTCCAGTTCCTGGAGTGTAGCGAGCAGATCCGCCACCGACCGCCCCCACCGATCCAATCGCCACACCAGCACGACATCGATCTCGCGGCGGCGAGCAGCGTCCAGCAACTTTTCCCGCAGTTGTCGTTGCGTAGCGCCGGAACCGACCTCCTTCACTTGCAGAGCAATGGTCCAGCCCCGCCGGGCGGCGTACTCGCGCAGGGCGCGGATCTGCAAGGGGATGGTGTGTTGGTCGAAAGTGGAAACGCGGGCGTAGAGGCCAACGCGAAACATTTTCGAATGTTTCCGTCGCTGGCCAAAAACCCTGGGCGAGGGTGCCTTCTCAGAGGCCTGTTTGGCGGCCATTTCCGAGTGTCTCTCCCGCATGGCCGTATACTATCCTTTCCGGCCATCCAGGATTTATGATAAACCAACCCCCGCCAGTGTGGCAGCGTAATTCCACGGCATCCAAGCCGATGGGTTGGATGTCAGTTCCGCGGGATGTTTCTGCAACTCAGCAAGGTAGTGGAATGGATTGGCGTCGGCCAGTTCACAGGTGTGGATCAGACTCATGAACAAGTCTCCGGCTTCGGCGCCGTGCAGCGTGCGATAGAACAGCGCATTCTTGCGATGCAGCACCGCACGTTTCAGCGCACGTTCGCAAACGTTGTTATCGAGAGGCGCGCCGGCTTCGCGCAGAAACGCCGTCAGCCCTTTCCAGTGGCGCAGCAGATACGTGATGGCTTTGCCCAGGCCTGAGTTTGGTTCCACTTGCTTCAGTGCAAACTGCGCTGTCAGCCACTGGTGCAGTTGCTGCATCACCGGTCCACTATGCTGCTGATGAAACCGTAGACGCTCCGCTGGCGAAAGCTTTCCCGCGCGCGCCTCCGCATCATATCTATATACGTCGCCCAGCGTCTCCAGAACATAGCGGCACTGTTCCGGAAAGTTCGCGGCCACTTCGACGAACTGGCGACGCCCATGCGCCAGGCAGTTGGCCAGCAGGATCTCGGCGCCATCGCTTAGTTTCGGCGTGTTGCGCGACAACGCATCACACATCTGAATGGGCGCGCCAAGCTCGCTCGCGCGATGCCGCAACACATCGCGCAGATTTTCCCCAGCATGCTGACGCCCGGTAAAGTACAGCGCGATCTTTTGCCCTTGCTGGGTGGACACGATGCCGGACGTAAACACACCGGTGCGATCATCGGACGGCTCGCGCGCCAGACGCAGCACGCGCATGCTGGTGTCGTCGTTGTGCAGCACTTCGCCTTGCGCCGCTTGCCGGATGAGTTCGTCACGCGCGGCTTTGATCAGCTCCGCCGCTTCTTCCACGATCTCCCACTGCGTGGAAGCCGGCAACGGGATCCCCAGTAAATGTTCCAGTTTTTCCAAACGATAAAACGGCATTCCGCTGCCGTACTTCAGCAGTGCGATCATGGCCGCCGTGGTCTCGTCGTACTTTTCAGGTCCCACGCCTTCCGGCTCTTCGGCCGTGAACACTTCGCCGCACAGGTTGCAGCGCAGCCGGTCGAGTTCATACACGGTTGCGGCCAGCGGCGCTTGTCCCACGATTCTCACCAGAGTCCGAGGTTCTTTCTGTGCGTAAACTTTGCCTTTTTCACAGCCCGGACAGGCGTCGCCGGCGTGTAGCTCCGGATGCGGCACGGCAACTTTCTGCGCGCCAGTGTAGGACGAAGCTCCGTTGCGCCCGTGGCCTGGCGTTTTGTCAGATGGCGGCTCCGAATCATTTTCTGGCGTCGACGTTTCTGGCTGTTGCAAAACGGTCTTGGTCTTTTCTGTCGTGCGTGGCTTGGCAAGCATCCCGGCCAGCGCATGCAGCGCGCTCTTGAGCTTTTCGCTTTCCAACTCGCTCAGCGGCACCTGCGTGCCGCGCTCGATGATCTGGTCCAGCTCTTCCAGATTTACATCCACCCGCGCCCGTTTCATCCTTGAAGAATCTCCCGGAACTTGCGATGAAGGGGCAATCCTAGCATCTGTTTCGCCGGCCGTGTCTGCTCGACGGTCGGCGCGCGATGTCCGCGCCCCGCCGTCGTGCCGATTATCTGCCAGTTGGCCGCGCGATAACACGTCCCACGAAAACGCGAGGTGTCCACGAAGGTTTCCAACCAATAAATAGGATGCGCGTAGAGCCGTTGCCAGTCGTTCGGAACAAGCTTTGCCATGCGGCCCAGAAGGTGCGAAGCCAGATGGTTCACTCTCACCCACGGCAGAATCAGAAAGCGCGTGTTGTATGCCAGCAAGTGCACGTTGCGCTCGCGTGCTTGGTCGCTCCAGCCCAAGAAACGATCGCGCAGCTTGAGATGCCGCGGTGAGCTTTGCCAGGCCAGGCACGCGATGGCCTGCCCGCGTGCTTTCACCAGATACTTCAAGTGTTCGCCCACCGGCTGTTCATAGCCGAGGTAGTGATACTGCTCCATCAGGCTGTTGAACAACGGCTCTTCCGGCGAGCGGCGCACTTGCACAAACTCCAGTGGGGTGATCCTGCCCAGAGGTCCGCAAACCGCACGCTTGTCGGGGATCACAGGCTCGGGGCGTTGCCGCTCTGCTAATCGATTCCGCACGGTGCGCCGCACCGGCGGCAACTGGATCTCTCCGGTGCGATCAAGCATCAATAATAGTCCCCGGCACACCATGTCGCGCAACGCGCCGTTGGCTTGCTTCCACTGCCAGGCTTCGCAGAGTTGCCGCGACAGTTTCCAGCGGCTTAGCTCGGGATGATCTTGAATCAGTTTCCGGATGAAGAGGATCTCTTCGCTGCTGATGTCCCGGCTCCGGTAGCGATGGGTGGCCATCTCATCGGTAGTGTGCCAGAAAGCGTTTCAGAACGCAAGTAGAAAATGACCGGCTTACACTTTACGCCACACCGGAGCGGCATCCACGTCGGGGTTGCCCGCCGCGAACAGCACCTGCGCTTGATGCACGCGCAGCGCCTTGGTAGGTTCCTGGACTCCTTGTTCTGCCACCTGTGGCCACCAGCAAAAGCGTCCTTTCGACAGACGCTTGGTCGCCAGCCAGAATCCCTGCCCGTCATAGACCAATACCTTGATCGAGGTCGCCCGGCGGCTGCGGAACACAAACAGGCAACCCGAGAACGGATCGGCATTCAGTTTGGCGCGGCACAACTCGGCCAGCGAGTCGATGCCCTTGCGGAAGTCGACAGCTTCCACCGCCACCAGAATCCGCATCTGCGGCGTAATCTGCAGCATGCCTAGGCGGCCGCAAAGGCGCGAATCAGCTCCGCCAATTCGCTGGCCTGAATGCCTTTCAACTCCAGCCGCAGCTTCGCCCCTCGCGGCGATTCCACTTCCACCAGGCAACTCGTCGCCGTGCCGGAGCCGGATGCGAGCAACTCCACGAAGGCCGGCAACGCATTCGCTCTTTGCTTCGCCTGGGACTTTCGCCGGGCTGGTTGCAATGGGGTTGGATTGAGACGCCCAGACCATTTCCGCAAGCTCGGTTTATCTACATCCAATGCCCGCGCCGTGGCATCGATCCCATCGCGCTGGACCAACTCTACCGCTGCCGCCCACAGCTCTTCCGGCAGTCGCGATCGTACCGCGTGCGTGCTTCTCCATTCGGCCCATCGCCGTCGCACCTGCTCTACATCGTCCCGATAAAGCGCCGTTTCCTGTGCCATGCTGCCGAGCCTCCCGCCCTTGGCACACCCTATCAGCTAACGGAAACTGGAGTCATGCATGCTCACCGGAAACTCACGATGCTTTCGTGAACTCCGCTCCAATGCAACAGGTTCTTCGGCCAGCCATACTTCATTCCCGGTACGATTCCGAACATATTCTTCAGGCTGAGGGTGACCCCTGCCCAGTGATGCGTCTTCACCTTGGGCATCGAGACAACGAAGTCGGCATCGAGAACCGAGCGCGGCAGCCACAGCTCTCCGAGGCCGCTGTAATTGGCTTTCAGCTTCACTTTCCTGAGCTCGTCGCGGTTGAGATCCACGAACTCGATCTGCCGTTCGCTGAGATGCGGCCACAGCCCTGCCGACTGCACCACGAGCTCAGTGTCGCGTTGGTGACCCGGGCCTTCGCCGATCACAATACGAGCGGCGCCGAGACGAAGGAACGATCGTGCCGCTGCTCCGACAAGAGTTGCGCTCGTGTTTACGGGTCCCGGCAAATCCTCCACGAGGTTTGGCTTGAGGAGAACCGTCTTGCCAAGAACATTCAGGCGGAACAACCGCAATCCATCCAGAAGGAGCGCCTCGATCTTCTCTGAGTACTCGTCCGCTTTCAACACCGCCACAGCCGAACGAGGTCTCCGATACGAGACGGAGTGCTTCGGCCAAGCCCATTCGGCAGTCATCCCAACTGTCGCGGCCACACCTACTGAAGAGCCCAGGAATCGTCGCCGATCGAGCTTCATCGCAGCACCACGAACGGATGAATCATCTCGCCGCACTTCAAAGCGAGAAGCGCAGTGGCGAGAGTTGCATTGTTCCGGGTGTCGCGACCGTCTCCGAGGATTGCGGCCAGCCTGTTCTTGAGTACCTCAACGGACTTTTGATACACGAACAAGCTGAGAATGCACCACGCAAGGCTGGAAATTGAATCGACACGGGAAGCCTCTTCGTTTAGCCAGGCCAGGCTTCTTTGAATCACCTCACTTCGTCGTTCGTCCTGCAGTGCCAAGAGCGCGATCGCCGTCGCCTCAACATGAGGGCGTAGCGGCACCCCGTACACGACGCTGTTTCCGGAGTTCCAACCTCCGTCGACGCACGCACGATCCAGAAGCATCTCGACGCCCAGGCGAATTCGCCTTTCTGACACCTGCGTCCGGTTGCAGGCGGTGAACTGTTTGATCGCGATGACGCTAAACGCCGTGGGGATGACCCAGCTTGCAGAGCCGGAAATCCACGGCCAGCCATATTTGTCGGGATCAAAGCGAACGTTGCGATCACCGATCGCGGAGAATGCCTGAGTGTCAGCGGTTTTGAATTTCCACCGCCAAAACCAGTCACCCTCTCAGCGGGACCGCTTTTGCTCAATTTCGGCCAGGACGGCTTGGGATACACGGAAACTGGTTTTCCGCAGGCGAGCGATTGCTTCGTCGAACTTGACCAGGCCGGCCCGGTCGGCGTCATCAAGGACCGAGAGTGTACCGGCTACTTTGAGGCCTCTGCGCGTGGCTTCCTGTCGACCTGCCAGCTCGTCGATCAGCACCACGGCCCCTCCCAATTCGCTCGCGAGCGCGATTGCCTGGCTTTCTCCGAGGTCCAGTCGCGTGAGCGCGACGGCGTTTCTTGGGCTCATCACTTCGAGCCAGATGGGGCGACGTTCCGTCCACTCGCGGACAGGACTGGGAGCAGCCGGATGTGTCAATTCATCGAGTACAGCGGGTGGAATAAGAACACGCGTGTACAGCCGGGGCAGGATCCCGATGTGGTCAATGAGAACCAGGTAGTTGATTGGCGAAGTATCCGCTACGATGACCAAGAGAGCAGGCTCAGGGTTGAGCCTCTGTCATTCGGAGCTGGCGGAGAGTCTCGCGATCCTTTTCGAAATCAGCGGCCGTGTAGTCGTAGATTTCGTGCTCCTTCAGAAAGGCGTCCACCTGCATTCGCGTTTCGAAGCCAAGCAGCCGCCGAAGCTGCGCCGCGGTAAGCGCGTGAGACCGGTATGCTTCGAGCGCCAGGCTCTCGAGCGCGGCGCGAGGCAGGTCCTTCCACCTGGATTCGAGTCCCTCGGCGATGTCTTCCGGGAGTTCCAACTTAATCTGCATCGGTGAACGTCCTTCAATTCATTATCTCAAGATGCGCTGTCTTCGGCGGCGCGGCAAAGGCACTCGCCTAACTAGGGTATCTTTTCCATCCGCCCGGCAAGGCACGGCCACCGGATTCGATCCAGGACATCAACCGCGCCTCTTCGACACGGATCTGGCGGCCCATGCGCACAGTCGGCAGGAGGCCACAACGGCCCATCTCGTAGGCTCTTTGCAGAGATACGCCCAAGCGGTCGGCAACTTCCTGCATCGTGAGCATATGGATAGTGGCAGGAGCCGTGGTCTGATTTGTTCTTGTAGGGGTATTCATAGTTCTGGTAGGGGAGGTATTCATGCGATACTTGTACGCGGTTTTTGGAATCTTGTCAAACAAACGCCGACATCGTTTGCACACGGTCAACGTCAACTCATCTTGGACGACAGGGAACGAAAAGCTTGGACTGAACCCTTAAAGTGAGACACTCGCAATTGACACACTTTGCAGGGAAAGGAGCTGCGAGTGTCCATGACGCGAAAGGGAAGGCATCCGTTAGAGTTCCGCCAGATGGCGGTGGAGCGGATGAAGCGCTGCGAGAACATCGTGGCACTGTCGGAGGGGTTAGGCGTCTCCCGACGGTTGCTTTATCGCTGGCGCGATCAACTTGATCCAATCGAGGGCAGACAAGAGCCACCGCCGGAGAGTCCGCGCGAATCCACGCTCCGCAAGGAGAACCACCAACTAAAACGGGTGTTGGCGGAGAAGACTCTGGAGGTGGATTTTTTCAAGGGTGCCTTGCAAAGAATCGAGGCTCGACGCCAGAAGAGCGGCGACTCTGGCGCGAGGGCGTCTACGACCAAATCCGGGGAGTGATGTCGATGCAAGGCAGCCTGAGTATCGAGCGGATGTGTTACCTGGCGCAGGTCAGCCGGGCGGGATTCTACCGATCGCTGTCCGAGCAAATGCCGGTGGAAGAGGAGATGGAGGTACGCTCGGCGATTCAGCGGATCGCTGTTGAACACCGGCGGCGCTACGGCTATCGAAGAATCACGGCGGAGCTGCGTCGGTGCGGAATGCTAGTGAACCACAAGCGCGTGGCGAGGATCATGCGCGAGGACAACTTGCTGGCGGTGCAGCCGCGGGCCTTCGTGGTGACGACGGACTCCCATCACCAGTTGGAGGTCTACCTCAACTTGGCGAGCCGAATGAAACTGACGGGCATCAACCAGCTGTGGGTGGCCGACATCACTTATATCCGATTGCATCGCGAGTTCGTCTACCTGGCCGTGATTCTCGATTTCTTTTCTCGCAAGGTGGTCGGTTGGGAGTTGGATCGAACACTGGCAACCCGGCTGCCGATGGCAGCGCTAGAGTGCGCGCTTGCGGAACGAAAACCGCCGCCCGGCCTGGTGCATCACTCGGATCGCGGCGTGCAGTATGCGTCTGGAGATTACGTGAAGGTTCTGCGAAAGCACCAGATGATTCCGAGCATGAGCCGGCCGGCGAACCCGTATGACAATGCGAGTTGCGAGAGCTTTATGAAAACTCTGAAGCGAGAGGAAATCTACGCCAACGAGTATCGCGATCTCGATGACTTGCGTAGCAACATCCAGGCGTTCATCGAGCAATACTACAATCGTCTCCGCTTGCACTCGGCGTTGGGCTACCGGCCACCCGAGGAGTTCGAGCAAGCCGCCAACTCCACGACACCATCGCAAGGAGCGACCATGAGTTTTTTCAGGCATCCGGAGATCTTTCGATCCGATGTGCGTTTCTTGATTGACGGGGGACCGACCGAAGCCGGTTCCCCGGACCATCGTCTCGATGAGTCTCCGGCCGGTTATTCCTCGGCGGGTTGGTCTCCACCAGAGCCCACCTCCGCTTCACCAGCCGAGGGCTATTTTGAAGGAGAAGAGGCTGTTTGAGTAGCGAAAATCATTAAATGGCAGGTGTGTCAATCGCGGATTGTCTCAGTGGAGGGGTTCACCCCACTTGACTGTATCAGAACTGTATCAAACCCCCTTCTGTTCGATTCGTTGAGTTTGTCAGCTGAGCGAAAGCAGACTCCCCATATTGTTGCAAAACAAAGGAACAGGATGTAATGGATGGAAGCTTTGGAGGCCGGCTCTGCGCCTCCGGAGCAAAAGGTCAGAGGTTCGAATCCTCTCGGGCGTACCAACTTACAAGGAATAGGGGCATCACAAGGGCGCCAGAACTCACTGGATTGATCCCCCGGTTCCACCCAGCATCAACTCCTCAAAACCGATCATGGCGCACTGTTGCTGAGCTGGAATGCTCTGCATGTAAATGCCGGCCGTCGTGTTCGGGCCTGCGTGGCAGATCTGCGCCTGGATGTCTTTCAAGCCAACTTTCTTCTGAGGCGTGGAGAAGGTCCTCCGAAGGATCTGGAGCGTGACGGTTCCCAAGCCTCGCCCGCTTCCCGGCGGGCTTCAGCATGCGATTGAGCTCGTTGTGCCGATTTCGACAGCGGTCCGAGATCGCTCAAGTCGGTGGCGTTGTCTTCGAGCGAACGCTCCATTCCCTAGCCGATAGCGGCCTGCAGAAACCCGATGAATTCCTTGCTTTTGAACCAGCGTTCGGCGCGAGATTTTGTTCGCCGCGGCTACCCCAAATCGAGTCTCCCCACGCGAGCTCCGGGCTGCAGGCAAGCGGAATCAGGGAAAGTTTTGACATGTTCGACTCCCTGGGGGATGCGACAAGCTCTATACGGACGGTCGCGTCAAATGTTCGTTGCCAGACTCGGCGATTGCGGCTACCGCGAACCGCTTGTACAGCCTCTCAACTCGCCTGCGCCCCCCGGCAACTGGCTGCGCGCTCCGCACAGATCGGTGCTTGAAGCCGCTCCATTCAAGGTATTAGCAGTACAAGACAGCTTAGTTCGCCCAGTACGATTTTAATAAAAAATACTATCCGTTTAGCAGAAACGGCCATATACTACCCCTTACCTTCCGGAATTACTTTAACTATTTTGTGGATCTTCAGGAGGACTATGAGTACTTGCACGCGAGCGGGTTTTGTCGCGCTTGTGTTTCTTCCAATTGCCGCATTCGCCCAGATCAGTCCGGGGTTTTTCGGGCTATCAGTTAGCAACAACAGCGGTGTGGTGTGGCCAAACTCCATCGCTCAACCGCTCCCGGTGAATGCCATTCGACTCTGGGACAGCGGCACGCGTTGGGACCAACTCGAGGTCGCGTCCGGAGTCTACAATTGGGCTCCGCTGGACGCGATGCTTGCTCAGGCGCGGGCCAATCAGCAAACTGTGCTATATACGTTCGGCGGCGTGCCGTCTTTCGCTTCCTCCTATCCGGGCGATACCAGCTGCTCGGAAGGCTATGGATCGTGCGATCCGCCGATCGGGTTGAATTATGACGGCTCGGGGACCGACGCTCAGTTCAAAGCATTCGTGACCGCCTTAATGGTTCACACAGGAACCCAGATTCAGTACTTCGAAGCCTGGAATGAAATCAACAATACGCCGTTTTGGAATGGCACAGCCGCGCAGATGGTCCGCATGGCGCACGACGCCAGAGAAATCATCAAGTCTTACAATCCCTCCGCCGTCGTGCTCACGCCCAGCACCTGCGCTTGCGACAATCTTTTCTTCACCGAGTACACTTACTCTACGTCGAACCCGCAGGACGGCATGCTGTACTACCTCCAAACGACCCCAGAGGGCGTCAGAGGTTCGCCAACCGGCGCATCGCTGGCCGATGGAATCGCTGTTCACACCTACGTAGGAGCCAACCCGCCGGAAAACATCCTCGGCTTTATCCAGGGAACTCAGGCGGCCATGAGCGAAGCAGGCGTGGGATCGCTGCCTTTGTACATCACAGAAGACAGCTGGGGGCCGAACACCAACATCGCTGGATGCTCGAGTAGCCCTCCATTCAGCCAAGCATGTCTCGACACAGCCGCGGCGTTCGTGGCGCGAACGTTCGCACTGGCCGCGTCAAACGCCGTAACGGCTTACTACTGGTACGCTTGGGGCAATAACACGCATGGCACGTTATATAACACGTCCACCGGCACGCTTTATGAGCCGGGCGTGGCCTACGCGCAGACGCTGTTGTGGCTCGGCGGAGCGACGTCAACTGCTCCGTGCTCCCATTCGCACACCGTGTATACATGCGCTTTAACTCGGCCCGGTGGGTTTGAGGCGCTGATGGTTTGGGATACCTCTCAGAACTGCAACGCCGGCTGCACGACGAGCTCTTACAAGGTGCCCATCGGCTACACAACGAGGTACGACTTGGCCGGCGATCCGCCTGCAACCCTCGGCAGCACTACCCAGATCGGTATCAAGCCCGTCCTGCTGGCGAACTTTTATTGCACGCCGACGGTTCCGATGTGCGGGCTGTAGTAACTCAGCCGCGCAGGCAGGCGGTGAACGCCAAGGGAGGTCATCTTTTCCTTCAACTCTGCCATGTCGGACGCATTGCGCATCCGTCTTTGCAGCCGCACGGCGAGCTGCGCGTGGCTCCCTCGGCGATAGGGCTGGAAGGTTAAGAGTGGACCACCGAAAGCATGAGGCCTTATGTGGACTCCGTGCGCTTGAACCGGGCAGATACCCGGGTCTGGAGGGATGTTCCAAAATTCACCTCGACTGGGACCGTCATTCCAGCGGCGCTAGAGCATGTTTGACACCTACTTGGTCACCAGCACCGGGCAAGGAGCATAGTCAAGAACGCGCTGGGTAACGGAACCAATCAGCACGCGGCTGGTTCCGCGGCGCCCGGTGTGCCCCATCACGATCAAGTCGGCGCGAAGGTCCTTGGCCGCGGCAATCACTTCTTCGAACGGATCTCCTCTGCGCGTCTCGCTGCGTGCTGTGACGCCCTGGCGCTCGGCGGACTTGCGGGCAAGCTCCAAATAGCGCCGTCCCTGTTCTGCTAACTCCGATTCCACCTCTTGTTCGCTGCGTTTGCTGAAGCGGACAAGTTCGTTGAGGACCAGTTTGTCGATCACGTAAAGCACGGTCATCTGGCAAGCCGGGCAGAGCTCGACGATGCGCAGGGCCATTTGAACGGCTTCGAGAGATGGCTCCGATCCGTCAATGGGAACCAGGATGTGTCGAAACAGGGGGTCCACTTTAGCGATCCTGCCGTTCCTTCACGCGCTTGGTTCGCATGAAACTCTCTCGCTCCTGTTCGTCCAAAACAACCTGAATGCGCTGGATGGCTGCCCGGTATTTCGGAATCAACAGATTCTCAAGCGCATTGACGCGGCGCTGGGTTTGTTCCAGTTCCGCGGCTACCCGCCAAACCGAACCGCTGATCTCGGTCCATGAACCAAGGATCTGGCCCGCTTCGATCCATCTGGTCCGAAGCTCGTCGAAGATGGCGCTGATGCCGGCCGGGCTATAGGGAAACGGCAGCGGATCCACTTGCATGGTGACTAAAGGCAAGGCCACGCCCATGACGCTGCGCACCTCGACTGAGTATTCGGTTTTCGCGGCGGGCGTAAGGCCTGCAAAGCGCATGGCATCCATACCCATCACCAGACGCGCTTCCCGCTGCACTTTGTAGGCCAGGGCGAAGCGCTCGCGAACATCCCGCTCGGTGTGCTTCACTTCGCTGAACAGGTCCCATAGTTCACGTAATAGCGTCTCCCGCTTGCGCTCCAGGATGGCGTGGCCTTGGACGGCTTGATCCAATTCGCGACGAAGATCGAGGAGCACGGCCCGCGTGGGTGGCAGCTGATCGGGATCAATCATGAGTAACGGCTCCTTCTAGTTTCCCGGAGTAATGCAGCCGGAGATCCTCTTCGTTGATGCGCGTCAGTTCGCTCGATGGGAGCAGAGAGAGAATTTCCCAACCCAGATTCAGCGTTTCCACCATGGACCGGCCCTGGTTGGCCGGCTGGGCCAGGAACCGCCGCTCGAATTGACGCCCAAACTCCAGATAGGCCCGATCTACCGGAGTGAGGGCCGTTTCACCGATGATGACCGAGATTGCCCGGATTTCCTGCACTCGCGCATACGAAGCGTAGAGCTGCGCTGCCCAACTGGGATGATCGGCCCGGGTGCGATGTTCGCCGATTCCGTTCTTCATGAGGCGCGAGAGTGAAGGCAAGACATCGATGGGGGGGTAGATGCCCTCCCGGTGCAGCGCTCTGCTGAGAACGATCTGGCCTTCGGTGATGTAGCCCGTCAAATCCGGCACCGGATGGGTTATGTCGTCGCCTGGCATGGTCAGAATCGGAATCTGCGTCACCGATCCAGGCCGGCCGTGTACGCGGCCGCAGCGCTCGAAGATCTCAGCCAGATCCGAATAGAGATAGCCTGGATAGGCTTTGCGGCCGGGCACTTCGTTGCGTCGCGACGAGATCTCTCGCAAAGCCTCCGCATAGTTCGTCATGTCGGTCATTAACACCAGAACCTGGTAGCCATGCTCGAAGGCCAGGAATTCGGCCAAGCTGAGCGCGATGCGAGGAGTGACCATTCGTTCCAGCGGCGATTCGTCGGCCAGGTTCAGGAAGACGGCTGTTCGCGCGAGCAGTCCGGATTCTTCAAAGCGCTGCTGGAAGTATGCCGCGGTGTCGTGCGAAACGCCGAGCGCGACGAATATAACTGCGAGCGTTTCAGATTCGTCGGCGATGCGCGCCTGCAAAGCGATCTGCGCGGCGAGCTCGTTATGCGGGAGTCCTGCGCCGGAGAATATCGGGAGCTTCTGTCCTCGCACCACCGTGTTCATGCCGTCGATGGCGGAGATGCCGGTCTCGATGAAATCCTGCGGGTAGGCGCGGGCCGTGGGGTTCAATGGCGCTCCGTGCATGTCTACCCGGGCTTCGGCCATGGGCGGCGGCAATCCGTCTCTTGGCCTGCCCAGGCCATCGAAGACACGGCCGAGCATTTCTCGCGACACCCCCGTGTGGAAGGTCTCGCCGCGAAAGCGCAGCAGGAGCTCGTGGGGATGCAAGCCGGCCGTTTCGCTCCATAGCTCCGCGATGACCAGATTTTCTCCAGTAGTCAGCACCTGACCAAGCCGTACGCCGTCGGCTGCGTGTACTTCCACCAGTTCACCGTAGGCTGCTTTCCCGTAGCCTTCGGCCACGACAATTGGACCTTCAATACGATCGGCGCCGGCGTACTCGCGCATCAGATTTTCAACTCCGTGGGAACCAGCGCGTTCAGAGACGCCTTCAGATCGTCCAGCATGCGCGCGATCTGCTCCACCTGGTCATTCGGCACCGTTTCCTTCATCTGCACCAGCCGGCGAACGTCCAAAATCTGGCGCAGGCGCGCGAGCGTGGCTCCGGCATCGATCACCTGCTGGCCGGATTGGTAAAGCTCGACAAAGAGGCGCAACAGCGCCACTTGTTTTGCGGGGACACAATAGGCATCTACGGGATGTAAGGCGCTTTGTTGGAGAAAACCTTCCTTCAAGAATCGGGCGGCGTCCAGGATCCAGCGTTGGCGATCGGGCAGGGCCTGGGCCCCCACTAACCGCACCAGTTGTTCCAGGCGGGCGGCTTGCTCCAGGATTTGCGCCGCCGCATCTCGCAGCGCCTGCCAATCGGGCGCGGTTTCCTTGGCCCACCAGGGTGCGACATCAGCGGAGTAAAGACTGTAGCTGGTCTGCCAATTGATGGCGGGATAGTGGCGCGCATTGGCGAGAGAGCGGTCCAGCGCCCAAAACGCGCGCGTGTATCGCTGGGTGTGTTGGGTCACCGGCTCGGTGAAATCGCCGCCCTGCGGGCTGATCGCGCCTACGATAGTGACGGAGCCTTCCGCGCCTCCGAGCGTTTGGACGCGCCCGGCCCGTTCGTAAAAAGCAGCGATGCGGCTCGGCAGGTACGCCGGGAAGCCTTCTTCGGCGGGCATTTCTTCCAGGCGCCCAGCGATCTCACGCAGAGCTTCGGCCCAGCGGCTGGTTGAGTCGGCCATGAGTGCGACGTCGTAGCCTTGATCGCGATAATACTCCGCGATGGTGGTGGCCAGGTAGATGCTAGCCTCGCGCGCGGCTACAGGCATATTCGACGTATTGGCGATCAGGACCGTGCGCTCCATGAGTGGCCTTCCACTCGATGGATCAATGAGGCGCGGAAATTCATCCAACACCTCGGCCATTTCGTTGCCGCGTTCGCCGCAGCCCACGTAGATGATCACGTCGGCATCGCACCACTTGGCTAGCGCGTGTTGCAGAATCGTTTTGCCGGCGCCGAACGGTCCGGGCATGGCCGCGGTTCCACCTTTGGCCACAGGCGCGAACGTGTCGAGCACTCGCTGGCCGGTGATCAGAGGCTTGCATGGCTCCAGCCGCTTTTGGACGGATCGCGCGGAGCGGATGGGCCACCGCTCCAGCATGGTGATGGGATGCCGGATGCCGTCGGGGTCCTGGATGGTTGCGATGACATGGTCCAGGGGGTACTCGCCTTCGGGTGCGGGATCGATTAGTTTTCCTTGCGCCCCAAACGGCGCCAGGACGCGATGCTCGATCAGCGGAGTTTCGGGAATGATACCCAGCAGACTGCCTGGCTGGACCATTTCGCCAGCTCTGGCCCGGGGCGTGAATTTCCAGTTCTTGGACGGAAGAGGGTCGGCTTGCGAGCCGCGCCGCAGATAGATCCCCTGCTGATCGCGCACCACTTCGAGAGGCCGCTGCAGGCCGTCATAGGTATTGGCGAGCAATCCCGGACCAAGCGATACCGAAAGCGGAGCACCCGTTCCAAACAGCGGTTCGCCGGGCCGCAGGCCGTTGGTCTCCTCGTAAACTTGAATCGTCGCAATGTCGTGCGCCAGCGCGATTACTTCGCCGGCCAGACGCGAATCGCCCACTTGAACTTGCTCCAGCACGCTGAGCGGGCCGGTGACGCGCGCCCGGACAACCGGGCCGCTGATCCAGGTTAAGGAGCCGGCAGTTTTCAAGGTGTCTCCTGGGACGATCCGTGCGTCAGGATTTGAAACACCTTCTCCCGCAGCGTTTCTTTGGCTAAAGCGAATTGGGTCGGAAATGTCGCGTCGAAGCGAACTCGCCCGCTCCAGGCGAGCAACCCTCCCCACGCGGAGGCAGGCTGGTCCGCACGGAGGAATCGTACTCCAGCCTCTTTCGACCAACGGGCCAAAACCTCCGTCGAAAGTAACTCCTGCCCAACCGGATCGGCCGCGAGCACTAATTCGCTCGCAGCCGAGTTCGCGAGCGGCGTTGAGAGCGCAGCGCTTGAGGACGTCGACGTAAGCCGGTTGTCGCACCAACCCCCGCAGTTGTTCCTCGGCGGCCTGCCAGACGCTCTCGATCGGCGTCTCCCGCAATACGATGTAGCGGCGCTGCGCTTCCAGGTCGGCGCGAGCGGAGTTTCTTCGAGCCAGTGCCTCGAACCGCTGCTCCGCCGCCCGAGCGGACTGCTTCCGGATGGTCTCGCTCTCTTCGGTTGGCGCCTTCGAGAATGGCAGTGGCACTGCGGCCTGCTTCTTCGGCGATCTCAACCGCCCGATGATGCGCGCGTTTGCTGACTTCCGCCGCCAGCGCTTCCGGATCTCCGAGGATTGCAGCCATTTAATGCTCCAAACGAACGCCCAGGGCTTGCTCGATGCGCGCCTCGAGCGCGAGCGATGGCTTGGCCGGCCCCGGGCTTGGAATTTCGACTACCAAAGCGCCGGATTCGTCAGTCGAGGCCGGCCTGGCTTCAGACCAGTTTTCCGTCAGCAGAACGAGCGCGGTGTCCGGGTCCGACATGGCCTTGCGAATAGCCTCGCGCGCTTGTTCGACGCTTGCCACTGCTCGTCCTTCCAGGCCGATCAGGCTTAAACCGAAGACTGCATCTTCGTCGCCAATCACGACGATCCTTTGACCTGGCACATCAACCTCTCTTTTTTTGGACCGGCCTTCAGCCTCTGAGGATGATGAAGGAAACGATCAAGCCATAGATCACGATGCCTTCGGCCAAGCCCACAAAGATCAGTGTCCGGCCGAGCAATTCGGGTTTCTCCGCGATCGCTCCAATCGCTGCCGCGCCGGCAATGCCGACGGCAATCCCCGATCCTATGGCCGCCAGTCCGGTGGCGATCGCGGCGCCAAGATAACGGTTCTGGGAAGCCGTACTAGCGACGGCGGCCGAAGTTTCCTGGGCGTGCATGGGCTGCGCGAGCACAAATAACGCCAGCACCAGCAATAGTACGTTCAATCCTTCAAGCCCGAACACCCATGACCGCATGTCGTCCTCCCGTTTCAAGCGAGAGCGGCACAAACGGGCGCCCTCTGCCCTGAAAGAATCGTCCAAAGAATTCGTAGTATTCCAGACGCAACGCCTGAATGCCGACGATGACGCCCTCGAAGCCGACCACCAGGATCGTGCCGAGGAGCAGCACCAGCCATCCCCAGCGTCCCTTAGAATAACTCACCACCAATCCGGAAAGGCCCTCGTGCGCGACTGCGAACGCTCCTAGCCGAATAAATGAAAGGCTGTTGCTGGCGTATCCGGTGACTGTTTCAAACAACTCGAAAAAGCCGGTGACCAACGCTTCGCCCAGTGGCGGGGCAGGGCGATGCCAAATCCAGTGAGCCAATGGTTCGTGAATCCACAGCACCGCGCACAGCACTGGAATCAGCAGCAACACGCGCGCCGGTAGCCTTCCAAAGCCGACGCCGAGTCCGCCGCCGAGCAGTGTCCAGTAGAGAGCAATGCCGACGAGGCCGTTCTTTTCCAGGAACAATCGCGGCCAGTCCCTGGATCGCCAGGCGTTCGCCAGATTCATAGCGAAACCGATGTTGAGCAGTACCACGCCGCCCGCGACGGCCGTGAGCAGCACGGTCCAGATGCCTTCCAAAGGCTGGATCCACGCCGCCCGCATAATCTGGCGACCAAACGCCGCGCCGTACAGCAGGCCGAACAGCATTCCGCTGGCTCCGGCGGATGCAATCAGGATGCCCAGATCCACCTTCCGGCTGCGCAGCCACAAGCCGGTGAGCAGCAATAGCAGACCATGGCCCAGATCGCCGAACATCATGCCGTACATGACGAGGAAGCTCACAGTGACGATTAGCGTGGGATCCAGCTCGTTGTAAGAAGAGATTCCGAAGGTGGTGACGAGGTCTTCGAAGGGCCTCAGCCAGCGCGGGGTACGAACCAGGGTGGGGACGCTCTGGCGATTGGCATCGGCCTTGAGAACTTCCATCGCGATGGGATGGCCCGCGGCGCTTTCGACGCCTTTTCTCACCTCATCCAGGTCGCTGGCAGGCACCCATCCTGAAATCAGAAAGACCTCGCCATGTTTCGGGAAACGCCTTATGGCTTCGGCGAGTTTTCCGCAGGCCG
This sequence comes from Bryobacterales bacterium, assembly GCA_963735145.1. GTDB lineage: Bacteria > Acidobacteriota > Terriglobia > Bryobacterales > Bryobacteraceae > Palsa-89. The sequence goes on from CAVTJS010000005.1 coordinate 2,039,329, forward strand.
TGGCGCGCAGCCACAAGCTGCTCAGCTCGGGCGAAAGCTCGGAAGACAGTCTTCGGCGTTCCTCATCCAGATCGTTCAGACGTTTCTGAATCTCCTGAGCTTTGCGCTTCAGCGCGGCGAGCGCCTCAGCAGGTCTGCCCAGAGCTTCCGGGGGCAGGGAAATTGGTTCAAAGAACGCGCTCTTCAAAGCCCGATCCAGGATCGCTGAATTATCGGTGGAAGAGGCCGCGAGAACCAACGCCCGATCTTTCTGGACTTGGAGCGGAATTAGCACGAACGGGATCTGGAACAGCGCTTCGGCGACGCGGGTAACGTTTCCGGCTGGCATGATTCCCACCGTCACGGTCTGATACCGCAATGCGCGCAAGTCTTCCACCGGGACATCCAGAGGCAGCAGCAGTTCGACCTGAGACTCACCGAGGGCGAGGTCCTCCCTCTGCTGCTCGGTCTCTTTGAGCCGCCGCTGCCAGGATTGAACCCGGGTTTCCAAGGCCAGGAGCCGCGCATCGATGTCGCGCCAGTCTCGGGTCGGGCGGAAGTCGCTGTCCGCTTCGGACGCCGCGGCAGGCCGGCACCTTAGCGCACTGAGCATTTCACCCAGACGCGCGGTCAGGCCGCTGTAGCGGTTCGCCAGTTCGGTCCATTGGGGGGAAGGCGACCAGCCTTCCGGTACGGCATCTTCCAGGTGCAAGGCCTGCATGCGCGCCAGAGCGTTCGTTACCACCTCCAGATCGGGTTCCAGCACGAACAGGTTGGTTTCGAGCATGGCTTCGGGTGCAAGCATGCTCATGCCGCTCGCACCAATCGCTTGCCAATTTCCGCGCTCGACAAGCCGGCGAGTTTCCCTTCTGCAATCACGGTAAGATCGCGCACTTCAGCTTCGAGCAGCCAGAGGTAAGCCAGAGCGCCGCGGAGCTGAAACAATGGCCTCCGGATAGCAGCGCGTGCGTAGCGGAAGCGTTCCCGTTCGGCCAGGACTTCGATCTCGGTTAAGCCCTCGACGTCAGAGATCCCCGGCGTGATGCGAAAGCCCATCCGCACGGCTTCCACGTCCAGCGGCGAGCCGAGCGCCACGCGCCGAACGGTGTCCAGTCCGGCGGCGAACGCGTGATGCAAGGTGTAGTTGATGATTTCCTCCGGAGTCATCCGCCCATAGATCCGGTAACGATAAGCCCAGAGCAGGTTTTGGACCGCGATGGCGCGTCCCAGGAATCTCCGCGCGTCCGCGGCATCCTTTCCGCTTTGCGATTCGATGAGCCGGACCAGTTTCTGGAAGTAAAACAGATCGAGGGCGATCTCGAGGTAGAACAATCGCCGCTCCTGCTGATAGCGCTCCATGGCGTTTTCGAGCGGTCTGGCATAAGGCGATTCGCGAATTTGATGGACCACGCTAGCGATCGATTGGGCTTCCAACAGTACATCCCAACGCCATTGTGTGGCGCGGAGCGGAATCAGCGAGGATCGAGCGCGCGATGGATCTAATCCGTAATGAACGGAGCGCAACACGGTCTTCAGGTTTTCGATCTCGAAGCGCCGGTTATACCAGCTCACCAACTCCCCGGCGCGCGGCGGGAGAAAGCGAACCAGCGCGCGTCCGGCATCGGCCAGTTCGCCGAGCAACATCACCGCGCTCCCACGCGGGGTCGGCCCTGGTGTGGTGTCACTCTCCAGCAGGCGGCTCCAGGTCGCATCATCCAGCAGCCGGGAGAGACGCGCTCGAACGTATCCCTGGGCCGCCGCGTAAGAGAACAGGCTCAAGCTATTTGCCTTTGAAAGTCACCCAGTCCACCACCATATCGACCGCTTGAGCCGAATTTTGCTTGGCTCGACGTCCGAACTCCTGAGCTTCCGCGTCCGCTTGGTCCAGCCGCTGCTTCATCTCGATGGCGGCCTGGGAGTCGGCTGCTTCCAAGCGCGATCGCAACAGATTGGCCGCCTCTTGTTGAACGACATCGACGGATTGCTTGGCCTGCTCGCGAGCATTTGCGATGGCGCTCTGGGCGTCCTCTTCGGCTGCCTTCAGGATTCCCCGGGCGTCATCTTCGGCCTCGATCAGGCGCTTGAGAGTGCTTTGGGCTGGCGATGCTTCTGGCATCCGTCAGAACGCTACTTTCGTTTGAGGATCATCGTTCAAGCGAGCCGTGGCGACGAAACGCCTCGGCGCAGGCCCCACGTAGCTGAATGGGAAGCAAGTAATCAACGTGGCGATGGCTTCCGATGGCGGCGCGGTCAAGCTGACACCCTCCGGCTCTACTACTTCGAGGGATTCCACTGTATAGGTGAAGCGGCCTCGAGAGGTCACGATCCGTACTGTATCGCCCTTCTCCAGATCGCGCAAGGGTCGAAAGAATGTATCGCGATGTGCGAGAACAACAAAGTTTCCCAACTGTCCCGGAAGGGCGGTGGATGGCACGTGTCCCACCGCGCGCCGGAGAGTTGTAGCATCCAGCCCCTCCCGCACCATGACGCTCAGGCCCAAGCGGGGCACATCCAGTTCGCCGATCAGCAGGGGATCCGGCCTCAGCAGCTTGGATGGCTTCGGCAGAAGCTGGAACCGATGCTCAGGTTGCGGACGAGTGTCAGGAAGAGCGACCGGTTTCACGCTTCCAGTGCTTAGGCCCGCAACCTCAGGGCTGGCTAGCTGCTGTTCGAATCGGACCCTTTGCGAATACTGGAAGTAAGTGCCGTCCAGAAGGGACCATGCGAAGAGCAGCAGGCCTGCGATGCCCAGAAGCATGAGCAGGTCTGCCGCCCAATGAAGGAGCAGCCGGTTACTTCCAAACTTCGCTCGAATTCGCATGGTCGACGGCTTAGCGATGGGTGGGGCGAGGTACTGCAAATCTCAGCGTGACCCCTGCCATCAACGCGAGTAATCCAGCCAAGCCGATAGCAAATATCGGGCTGGCAGTCTTGGGTAAAGTGACCGGCGTCGGTTCTAACGGTGGCGCAAAGGCCAAGGGAGGAAGTCCAGGCGCGAGTGCAGCGACCGCTTCCTCGGGAACCGGCTTCTCTTCTCCCGCTTTGTTGATCTCGGCTAGCGGAGCGGTTTTAAGCTCGGCCTCGGTTTGGGCGGGTGTAGCGATTACTGTAGTGCCGGCCGCTTGGGCAATCTTGGCAGCCAGACCCTTCGGATAAACGAACTCCTGTCCGAAGTTATCTCCGGGGTAGAACCAGGCGCGGAGAGCGTTCGGATTGCCGGCGGGCGTCTCCCAAAAGGCGAATCCGGTTTTGTCTTTCGGTTCCAGGCGGTAATTCGGAATCGCCAGGACCGTCGTGAAGAGCTTGTCTTCACGCTCATTGAAGATCTGAACGATGTGACGGTTCGAGGGCGAGTTCAACAACCGCATGACGTATGTTCCGGGTTCCAGGGTTACTACTGGTACGCCGGCCACGATCAGCGGTTCATGAAGAGTGACCACCGTCCTCTTGTCCCAATCGCTCCCGGAAGCAACGAGCGCAAAGGACAAAGCCAAACAGAAAACGGCTAGTGCTTTGGACATATTGGTTCTCCTTCCTAAGCAAAAGAAGTAGTGCAATTGCGAGACCGGCAACTGGTCGCCCCACCTATCCCGATCTAAGGGCGAAGGTCCTTCCCCATCGGACGAAGCTGGGTCACCTCACGCACCTGCTGCGTAAAATCAGACATCCGAGACGCTTCCACGAGTGCTGTTCTTCGCGCGGGCGCTGGTTCCAAACTCCGCAGTGCGGTTGAACTTCAGTCTGGATGGCAATTTGCTGACAAGAGGGTGAGCAGGTGAAGATATGCAGAACGCGACTCTCCCGATCATTGCCGATCTGGTTCGGGATGCCGCTCACTCCTTGACGGGATCTGGCCAGGAAGACGACCCTTTGCTCGAGCGCGGCGGCGAATGGGACGTTGGAGAACCGGCCGCAACATTTCCATCCGGAGCGTAGAGTTATGACCCGTTCTCGCGTATGCGTACTGAAAACGAGACCGGCCACGGTGGTTGACGATTACAAGTGTCTGATGCGGCGCGTGAACTACCGGCAGTTCTTGCCTCCCGAGAACGAGACCGCGCTGAAAATCAACATCAGTTGGCATTATTTTTATCCCGGCTGCTCCACGACGCCATGGCAGCTCGACGGTGTGATCGCGACGCTTCTCGATGACGGCTATTCGAAAGACAAAATCTACGGGTGTCACAATCGCACAGTTGTGGTTGACGCGCGCCGCGGAGAGGTAGCGAATAAACAGAAGCAGGTGGTGGTGGACAAATACGGCCTGCGGAACATCCACCTGTACGACCAGGGCGAAGAGTGGGTGCACTACGAGCCGACAGCCAAGATGCTGGTGCTCGACAGCATTTATCCGGAAGGAATCCGGATTCCCAAGCGGCTTATCGGGTCGAACATCATTCATCTGCCGAACATGAAGACCCATGTGTTCACGCAGATGACCGGAGCGATGAAGAATGCCTTCGGGGGACTGCTCTTCGAAAAGCGCCACTGGACCCACAGCGTGATTCACGAAACCCTGGTGGACCTGCTCGCGATCCAGAAAGAAATCCATCCCGGACTGTTTGCCGTGATGGATGGCACCTTCGCGGGCGATGGACCGGGCCCGCGCTGCATGGTTCCGCAGGTTAAGAACTATATCTTGGCCAGCGGCGACATGGTGGCCATTGATGCAGTGGCGGCGAAGATGATGGGCTTCGATCCGCTCTCGATCAAGTTCATTCGTCTGGCTCACGAGAGAGGTCTCGGCTGCGGCGACGTTCGTGAGATCGAGATCGTCGGCGAGGACATCTCCAACGTCAACTTCCATTTTCACGTCGGCAACACGTTCGCCAGTCATGGGCAGAAGATGATCTATTGGGGTCCACTCAAGCCGCTGGAACACTTGTTGCTCCGCACCGTAATCGCTCCGTGGTCCTATGTTGCTTCGATCCTTTATCACGACGTATATTGGTACAACTGCGTGGGCCGCGCCAGGGTGAGAGAGGCTCTCCAAACAGATTGGGGCAAGCTTTTTGCAACTTACTAGGAGTTCTTTATGAAACGAGCGAAATTTACGCGTCGTCATGGCATGAAGGCGGCGATGTCCGCTCTTTCAGCCGGATTCTTGCGCGCCGGCGAAGCGCCTGACCTGACGCGAAGGATTCCTCCGGGAAATCCGGATGCTGTTACCGGATCGCAGTTCGCCGAATCAGTTTTGAACACGGACCGGCACGAGCGCGAGCGCGCGATTCTGGATCAACTTGCGGCTGGCAATCTGCCCGGTTTTTTGCGAAAGTTGGTTCCCGTCAAACTCGATGCGGAAGTTGGCGGAAAAATACTCAGCATAACGATTTTCGTAATGCCCGAATACCTGGCCATCGGTTCCGATGATGATTTCCTGCGGATTCCAATGAATCTCCATACTGCGGTCGCCGTGGCGAACCGCTTTGGCTTTTCGCTGCCCACCAAAAAGATCGTTGACGCGATCTACGATCAATCGGGCTGCCACTTTACTCCGCAACCCTTGCCGGCGGGTCCGCAGATGACATCCACGGAATATTACCGGAAGCACAACGCGATGATCGACAAGCAATCCCAAGCCCTCGGCTTCCCACTGGGCGCGTTGGTTGCGGGCCATAAGAAGGACGTTGTCCTCACCAACCGTTTGGTTACCCATCCGGGGCAAATCGCAATCTATGGATGGCATCGGGCCAAAGGAGCGCCAATCCAGCCTTTGAGCACCGTGCACGGGGCCGGGTACGCGGACTACAGCCATGGGATTCGATTGGTCGCGAAGATGGCGATGATCGATGGGAAGCTTCGGCCAGTTTCCGAAATTCTTCAGGATTCGAAATTAGCTCGCGTGCTCAGCGACGAAGGGCCCATCCGCCTGGCGCCTGCATTTGGCGACGCGTAGGCTATTTCTTCAGGGTTTTGCAACAGCGAAAACTTAAATGATAGTTCGCGTGACTGTGCTCGTCCATCACGCGCGTTCCATGCCAAAAGGGCGCACGCCAGCGGCACCAATCTTCATGCGCCCGGTAGGTGTCGAAGATGAACCAACTGCCTTTCATTTCCGTATAGCCCAGTTCCTGGCTCCCCAGGCTGGACATCTGGCTCTCGTTCAGCGGCAGGTTCATGTGCTCCGCCGCGTTGCCATTCAGATCGTAGACCATCAGCGGGCTGTGACAATCGGGAAAATCTCCGGCGGGAAAAGTGTTGGAGCCGCACCCGGTCCAGCTTCCTCCGTTACATCCCGCCGTCTTGGTGCTCGACGTAGCGCAAATTCCCTTCTTATACTCGGGACCATAGCTCCAGCTTTTCGTTGCAGCGTCGGCTCTGTTGTGCGCCGCCCGCATCCGTTCTATCGCCGCATTCGGACTCAAGCCTTTGGCCAAATCCCAGCGATAATCCGGAGGCTCCAGGTCTCCCGCGCAAGCCCCCTCCCATTCGTGCGCATCACACAGGCGCTTGCCTTCCACTTCGCAAACCTCCGCCGCTTCCCGCGCTTTGACCCAAACCACCGGGTAAGCGGTGGGAATATCGGGGAACTCAAACTGATCGATGCACACCTTGGCGTCTTCCGGTTTCTGCGTAGCCGGATTGTAAAGCGGCGCCATATATTTGCCCCCGCAAATCTTCTCGAACCTTGGATTCGCGTAATCGATGCCCAGTTGTTTCAGCTTGGCTTCTGCCTGTTCGGGCGTAACGGGATGGCGCGTGACGGCTGGATTGCCTTGGCTCATGATGCCGGACTTAGCGAAGATCTTGCGAATTGCGGTCATCTGGGCATCCGATAATCCGTGGACGCGCTGCAATTGCTGGAACAGAAGTTCATTCTGCTCGCGCAGCGCCGGAGACTGAGCGAAGAGAATCATACCCAAGAGCGCCGCTGCGCTGAATCCGAACCCACGCGAGAGTTTCATCGCTTGACCTCCTTGGAGCGCTGCACTCAGCGCCGCGTTACGTAGAAAAAGTCCCGGTTATCCGGGTATCCGAGAAAACGTGGAACCACTTCACCGGCGGCCGACTTGTCCAATTCACTCATCCCTTTCAGCAAGTGATCCACGAACATTTGCGATCCCGACCTTCGATACAAAGCCAGGTAAGTATGTTCCAGGGCGTTCATGTCCAGAAGCATCGCATAATCGCAACGGTATGCCTGGAAAATGCGAGCCATCGCGGAAGGCGTGGCGTCGGAAAATACCGCGTCAATCAAAAAGCGCTTGCCGTGATAGGTCTGAATTGCAGCGCCCGAGCGCATGGTGCGCAACTTCAATTCTTCCGATCCGGACCAATTGCCGGGCCCCCAGCGGTTTACCAGGGGTCCTGGCTCTGGTGTTTGTGAGGCCTGATCGGGCTCGATCACGGGGACGCCATTCTGGCGGGCGTGTCTGATCCGAGGCAGAAGGCTGTTGTCAGCGTCCGACCACGTCTTCATCTCGACCGATCCGTCGTCGAGGACAAAGATCGTTGCCAGCCCCGGCTGGAGTTTGCTGAACACGATGCCGTTTTCAATAAAGCCGTAGTGGCTTCCATGGTTCCGAAAGGCGAGATCTCCGTATTTGAAAGCTCCGTGCTCTCGCTTGAAACCTCCCGTAAAGGTGGCTATCGTCTTGGGGACGTCCATTGGCGCAACGAGGCCAGTAGAAACGAGCGGCGCGATGCTCGCGATACCGTCCGGCCCGGGCGATTGCGGATCTCTCATTTGCGCGAGCATATGCTCGGACCACCCCACCTTGGGATGTTCCGTGCCGAGAGCATATCCAAGATCAAACCGGTCCAGATCGAAGGCGATCAGATAACACAGGGCGGACGCTTCAACATTATCCAGGTTATTCACCCGTGTCTTGTAACTCTGTAGTATCGCCGGGTCGATGAGATTCGGTTGAAGGATGCTGACGTAAACGCCCGGGGCCTCGCTCGCCGCATACCAGGCTCCAGGCGTCATGCCTCTTGTCTTAGGACTCTCCAAGTCGATTCCGAGGTTCCCGGATGTCAGTACTCGATCGGCATATTTCGAGTCGATGCGGGCCGGAAGCGGGAGCTGGTTCGAGACGACTGCTGTGGTGGTCCGTTGGGACTCCGTCTCCATTTTCCCTGTCTCGCGCTGCATGTCTCCCAGGAGAATGTGGCCGAGCCCAATGATTTTCTCAGCGCCCCAGACATGTTCCCGCAGAAACTCGGTTGTGGCCTCCAGATTGGTTCGATGGCCGCTTGCGGCATTGCGCAAATACACGCGCCCGTCGCACAGGGGTGCATAGATGCGCTGCGAAGTTTTTGCTTCGTCCAAGACATTGCCTTCAAACAGCGCACAGTCGAATCGATTCTGCGCCTCGGCGACGACGATCCCCGCGGGATATTTTTCATCCAGCAGCAGTCTGCGCCTTCGCGGCTCCGGGTTTTCCAGGTGCAGGGCGATTTCGGTGCCGCCGTCATTCCACGCGACCTGGAGCAGGTACCATGCGTTGATCGCGGGATTCAGGTTCACTAGAGTCGCGACGCCCTTTCTTCCAGTCCTGGTTTCAATACGAACAGAACTCGACTGCCGATACTGCTGGAGCTCCACGATGGTCTTCCGAAAGTTCGCGTCATGCTCATTGGCGGTCAGCATTGGAAGCGCCAAGAAAGGGACAAGAAGCGCGATTCGCGAGTAGACGCTCATAGCGCCACCAGTGTGACCGCCAGCATCAGAAGTCCCAGGATCCAGCTGGTCCGGTCGCTCACGGCAAAGACCACGGGATCGTCCGGCATCTTGCCGCGATGAGCGATCAACCAGACGTGGCTGATCCAATAAAACAACAGCGGGCATTGAAACCAGATGAGTTGGTACCGGCCATATAGAGCCTGCGCGGCGTCGGTATTGATGTAGAGCGCAAGCACCAGGACAGCCAGATATCCGCTGGCCACCCCCATGGCCGCGAGCAGTTCGCTATCGCTCGGTTCATAGCCTCGCCCTGTAGCTCTGGCGCCGTCATGTTTCCGCATGATTACCAACTCGCTATAGCGTTTCACCAGTGCCAGGCTGAAGAACAGAAAAGTTGAAAATGCCAGCAGCCAGTGGGACGGCCAAATGCCAACCGCCGCCGAGCCTGCCATCAGGCGCATAGTGTAAAGCCCAGCCAGAATAATTACGTCCAGGAGGACAATCTTCCGCAGATAGAACGAGTAAGTGGTTGTCAAACCGAAGTACAAGGCCAGCACAGCGAGAAGGAGCGGAGAGACCAGCAGGCCGACGACGCCGCCCACTGCGATCAAAATAGGAATCATCGCGATGCCGTAAGACAGGGGAAGATCGCCGGCAGCGAAGGGCCGGAGTCGCTTGTGGGGGTGATGCCGGTCGGCGGCCAGATCGAACAGGTCATTGAGCAAATAGGCGCTGGACGCGAAACAACCGAACGCCACAAATGCCAGGATCGCCTTCTCGAGGGGCGCCGTCTCAAAGAATCGTTGCGCGGCCAGCAGTGGGACGAAGATCAGGATGTTCTTCAACCAGTGCTGAGGACGGAGTGGTTTCAGATACTCAACCAGCCCGGGCCTGGGATCTTGAACCACGATCGCCTGTCGAGCCGAGGCCCAAACGGCTCGATCAGTCCTGTGGTTGCCCGCATAGTCGAAGCCCTTCTCCCCGAACTCACTCACCAGCCGTTTTCGTTTGCATTCACCCGAAAGATTGACGATTCCATCGCTTGCAAAGACCGCGTCGAAAAGCTTCAGATGATCCGCCACTTGGTTGGCGATTTGCATGTCACATGCGGTAGCCAGGACGATGCGACGGCCCTGAGCACGCTGTACTTTCAGGTCGTCGAGTAAATCTCGCCGATAGGGAAGAGTACTGGCGTCCAAGGAAACGCGGCTCGCAATCTGCTGCTTAAAAAAAGCTTTGCCTCTGACCAGCCATAGCGGTAGAACGAAAACGTATAGCGGTTTTCTCTTGAGCAACGCCAGCAACGACTCTAACAGCAGATCCGTTCTCACCAGAGTGCCGTCCAAGTCCACGGCTAGCGGTGGCCCAGCAAGGGATTGCTCGTTTGAGCCGGCGAGCCGGAGCTCTGCGACCGCTTTCATAGCTAACTACTTCCACTGAGGAATAAGCAGTTTTTGCGCCAGCGCAGGTCGGCAGCGACGGACCGCCAACTATACTTTGACTAGGCGGATCGGCTGGTGGAAGCATCCGTCACTGCGCCACTACACCCAAGTGAGCAAAATCGCACCCCACCTCAGACTCATGAAGCGATGGATTCCGCTATTCGGGTTGTTCATTGCCTGCGTCCGCGGTGGCGACGTCGATGTCCGAGACATCGTTCGCCGCGCGGCAATGGCAATGCAAGCGGATTGGGCCGCCGCGCCCGGTTTTGCCTTCGTACAACGCGACGTCACAACGGCGAAAGAGAAAGTTACTCGCAAGACACACCAAGTCTTCATGATCTCTGGTTCCGACTACTACATGCCGATCGCCATCGACGATATGCCTCTTCCGGCCGACCAGCAGAAACTGGAGTTACAAAAGCTCGCGAACGAAGTTTCCCGCCGAAATCATGAAACTCCCGCCGAAGCGCTTGAGCGCTCGGAACAATATCGAAAAACGCGACAGCAGAACGGAATTCTCCTTGAGGAGTTCACCCACGCGTTCGACTTTACGTTGGCCGGAGAAGAAACCGTGAACGGCCACGCCTGTTATATATTGGATGCGAAGCCGCTGGCAGGCTATAGGCCGCCGAACCGGACCGCGAAGATTCTTACGGGCATGCAGGGACGTCTGTGGATCGACCAGGCGAGCTTCCATTGGGTGAAAGCCGAGGCTCAGGCCATAAAACCTGTTTCAGTTTTCGGGCTCTTTGCCAAGGTGCTGCCCGGGACCAGCATGGAGCTGGAAATGATCCCGGTGACCGATTCGACTTGGCTGGTCAGCCGTTTTGCCGTGGATCTGCGGCTCTCGATTTTTTGGCGCAAATCCACTAAGGCGACGGAATCCACTTTCAGCGACTATCGTCCCGCTGCAGCCGCATTGGCAGCGGCTCTTTCAGACGAGAAGTAAGAGCGACGGCTCGCCGGCCAGGATCTCCTCAAATCGCGTGGCGGAGCAAAAGGCCAGAGGTTCGAATCCTCTCGGGCGTACCAACGAAGCGCTGACCGATGTCGCAACGATGCCCGCGCAGCTCACAAGCACCGCGAGTTTGAGAGCGTGCATCCTCACGGCGGGATCGTTCGCACGGGAGCAATTCTGCGACAGTGCTTCCGGTAGGATAAGACCTGTGCCAGATCAGCGCTGGGTTCCTGCGTTCGCCGCCACCATCATCGCGATGATGGCGATTCAAATGTCAAGCCTGGGCTTCTCCCCGCTGCTGCCCGCGATTCAAAAGGAGTTCGGACTTAGTTATTCGCAGATCGGATTGTTCACCGGACTCTACGGCCTGGTGGCGATCGCAGTGAGCGTGCCCGCCGGCATTCTAGCGAAGCGCGTAGGAGAGAAGCTCGCGCTTTCCTTGGGACTCCTGGGGGTTGCGCTTGGGCTCCTGTTGCTGAGCCAGGCATCCTCATACAGAGGCGCGCTCGGGGCCCGCGTGGTTTGGCTGCTCGGATATCGAGTGGCATTCGTTTGCGTAATGACGTCCATTGCATTGGTTGCGCCGGCCGCGTTTCGCAGTACGGCAATGGGGATTCTCGGCGCCATGGCGTCACTCGCGTCGGTAATCGGCGCACCATTCGGCACCATCATCGCGGAGCCTTACGGATGGCGGGGCGGGATCATTGGTTTCGCCGTTATGGCGATCGTTGGCGCAGCCGTTTTTTGGTTCGGCTATCAGCCACGCGCGGGCAAGAGAGACGAGGCTTCATTTGGCGCCCATGCTCCGTCCGCGCCAAGCAGAAGCGCATTCCGCACACCGGTGGTCTGGAGCATGGTGCTGCTCGGGCTGATCAACATGGGCGGCTTCAGTGCGACGTTCTTCGTTCCGTCGGCGGTAAGGTCGACCTTTCACCTGGGCGCGTTGCAGAGCGCTTACCTGATCAGCATCAGCTATGTTGTCGCGATCTTCGCCAATCTGCTCTTTGGCTACCTCTGCGATACGTTCGACCGTTGGAACATGATGATCTTGCTCGCCGTGGTGCTTATTCCGGCCTGCTTCGCGATGATGATGCCGAATCTACTGGCTTTCCGCATAGCTACCGCGCTCGTGATCTCGCTCGGCCTGTGCGCAACGAACCAGATCTTCGCGCTAGCCGGCGATGTCGTGGGAAGAAGTGAACTGGGGCCGGTAATGGGCGTTGTCGGCCTGGGTGGCGGCGTCTTCGGATACGTGGGACCGCAGGTCCTGGGCTTGTTGCGCGATCGCACGGGCGGGTTCACAGCGGGGTGGTATTTCGTTGCGGCCGGGGTGATCGTTTCTCTGATTGAAATTGTGTTTCTGCGGCGCTATAGCCGTTCGAGAAAGTGACCCACCGTTTGACGCATTTGAGGGCCGTTCCATTCGCGTGCATCCACCATATCGGCGGCAATCGGGAGAACCGGAATACCACTGCTTTCGAGTGCCCGTTCGATGAAGCGATTGCCCGTGGCTGACGGCTTGGTGCCCAGAGGCTCCAGCACCAGCGCCGCATCGATGCGGTGTTTCTTGGCCTGATCCACAATCCATTCGTTGGCCCAGGGCGGATTGTGGAGCTGCTCATTGAAACTGACAGTGCGGCTGGCGAGCGCACGCAGCGGATCGTCCAGGCCATAGCGAATGTAGCCGTCGGGCCCAAATGCCAAATACATGGACCAAACGAAGACGGCGCCGTATTGTTCTTCGAACGCCGTATAGAAATCGGTATCGTGCCATAAGCCGGCGCCCACCCACATGAGGCGCAAGCGTTCGGATGGACATGCCGCGATGTCTGCTTCGACGCGCTGCTTCACTTCATCGCGAAGGGCGCGCGCGTGCGCGATGGCCCATTCACTGCCGCGCAACCATTGTGCCGCCATCACGTTGCTCACTTGCTCGTGCATTCGGATGGGCGTTTTCGGCGCGTTCGAAATCATTTCGCGCACTTGTTCGAAATATTCCTCTTGCTGGTTAACGCCTTCCATCAAAGCGCGTAGGCGCTCCAAAAGGAACTTATTTCCCGTGATGCGTTCCAGGGCCGCGATGAGCGACTGGAATTGGCCAACCATGAAATCCAGGCGGTGGCTTTCGAAAAGCTCGCTCCAGCGGTGACGGCTCAGCTCCCACCATCGGGGAGGCAGTTCGGACGCACCTGGAGCATCTAAGGGAACGAATGGCGCGCCGAGCTTGACGGCCCAGGTTTCAAAGACGCGCTGGATGCAATCGCAGGTTAGCCTGGCGGAAAGCAGAACGGGCTTTGGCAGACCACCCCAGGGTGCTTGGGCGGGATCGCCGGCGATGGTGGACGCGAGCGAAAGGCTGCAGTAGCGGCACAGGCCGTCGTGATAACCCATGGCGTTGAGCTGGTCGAGGTAGTAAGGCGCCAGCCGCTTGGCCGCAACCATGGCGGCCCACCATTGATTACTCACCACGGGAACGTCCATGGCGTGAAACAGCTCGAGCGGCATATCCGCCTGAACGATGGCGTACGGCTTCTGCTTCTCAAATACATCCGCGCGCAGTTGAGCGAACCAGGCCTTCTGGTATGCCGCGGCGCGAACGGTGCACTCCAACTGCTTTTCAGCCATGTTGATCAACCATGCCCGAGCCTTTCGATAAACCTGCCAATCTCATCCGACGATTCTTCGCGCAACATCAAGTGGGGAATCGCACGCTCGTCAAGCAACGCTCGCAAACGCGGATAATCCCAACCGATGACGTCGTCCTCGTGCGGCAAATAAAAGATGACGCCGTCCACTTCGGCAGCCTTGCCATAAAACCAAGCGTCGGCTATTTCGGAGGGAAAAACGCGCGGGCTGGGAGCGTCGAAATAGTATTTCTCGAAAATGGCGCGCACGGGATCGATCGTAGTGTCGATGTCGCGGCCCGCGGCGCGCGAGCCCCACCAATCGTCTTCGGCCACGACGATCGCGCGATGGGATTCGATGGCCGCGCAAAAATCAAGACTGTCGAGCGGAGAGCCCTTGATCAGAATCCGCGGGCCCGCGAGCGGCGGCCGCGTCTGGATTTCACGGAGCGCCTCTTGCGCCAGCAATGCATATTCGCTGCGATTCATAAAGTACCAGGCTCCGATCAGCGCCAGCGCTTCGGAACCCCTGAGCTTTGGAGCGCGGTCCTCCCTCTGCTGCAACAACCCGCGGATGGCGTGCCGCGCAGCATTTCCCTCAGCGATGGCGGATGAAAGAGCTTCAGGTTCGATACGATGCCCGGCGAGCCGCTCCAGAGTGATTTTCAATGCGCGGGTTCGCTCCAGGCCATAGGCCTCGGCTTCGGGCGACCTGGCGTGCAGCAGATTGTAGAGAATCGGTTCGGGTGAACGTTCCAGTTGTTGCCGCATCACCTCGCACAGATAAAGATAGAGCTTGTGCTCTTGTTCGGAGGTTCGGGGGATCACCACAGCGCTCAACTCAGTGCTGGCGTCAGAGATTAGAAAGTCGAAGACTGCTTTCATGCGCGCGCTGAAAACGTCTTCCATATAGCGATCGGCGAGTGGGGTGTGCGGCCGGTGAGAGCTCAAAAGCACGGGCTGGAACCCGGCGGCTCGCAGCAGTTCCCAAGGCACCGTATTGGAGGTCACGCCTATGACCGGCAGCGGACCTCGCGGCGGGACCGCTCGTTCGTTATAGATCCTGGCGAGCGTCGAGATCAGATCACCCGCCTCGTTTTCAGCTCTTCCAGGCGCTCCGCCGAATAGCCGAGCATATCGCAATATACGTCTCGATTGTGTTCTCCCAGCTCAGGCGGCGGCCGATCGAATCCAACCTGCGCTGCAGAGAATTTGATGGGCATGCCCATGCCATAAACATCCTCCACTATGCCGTACTTGGGATGAGCCAGCGGCACCGTCTCGCCGCGCGCAATCACACGCGGATCGCGTACCGCATCCTCAGGGCCGCGCACTTCAGCGGCGGGTACGCCGAAGGCTTCCAGCGTCACGACGACTTCTGCGCTGTTTCTGGAAGCGGTGAAGCCTTCCACAATCGCGTCCATTTCCGACACGTTCATTACCCGGTCATCGCGCTTGGCGAAGCGGGGGTCGGTGATGAGGTCGGGGCGGCCGATCGCTTGAAACAACGCGTGCGCGAATGCTTCTGTCGGTGCGCAGATGGAAACGTATCCGTCTTGCGTCCGGTACATTCCGAACGGAGCCAGACGCGGCACCGTCAGGCCGGTTCGTTGCGGGACTCCGCACCGGTTGAGAAGATCGAAAGGCTCGCCAGAGACCAGCATCGTCATGACGCCGAGCATGGAGACATCGACATGCTGCCCGATGCCGGTGCGCTGCGCCTGATGGATGGCGGCCAGCACGCCGATCACGCCAAACAACGGCGCGGTGAGATCCGCGAACGGCACGCCGATGCGAACCGGAGGATCCCCAGGGCCGCCGGAAGTCATCATCACTCCACTTAACGCCTGAATGATGGCGTCCATCGCTTTGCCGGTGCCTGCATCGCCCTCGCTTCCAAAGCCCGTGATCGAGCAGTAGACAATGCGTGGATTCAACTCCTGCGCAAACGAGTACCCCACGCCCAGGCGCGCCAGCGTGCCACGGCTGAAGTTTTCGACAATCACGTCGGAGCGCTTTACTAAGTCGGCATACACCGCGAGCGCCTCGGGATGTTTCAAGTTCAGCGTGACACCCAGTTTGTTGCGAAGCCGGTTGAGAGCGGAGACGGAGACATCGTCGGCATGCTGGCGCGCGAGCGTTCCGCCTTCGCAGCCGAGATAGGGCGCGTTGGAGCGGCAGCTATCGCCCCCGCCGACCGGGTTTTCGATCTTGATGACCTTGGCGCCCAGGCCAGCCAGCAGCATGGTGGCGAAAGGACCGGCCAACGCCGTGGTCAAATCGAGAACTGTGATGTCTTCGAGCGGCGCGTTCTTCATGGAGAAATCACCCGGATGATAACATCAGAAGCCCAAGCCAGTTGGGCTAGAGGGATTGTGACTTTTGTGTTGGAGACGGCGGTGGCTACTTCCCGACTAAGTGTTCCACGTCCCGGTTGTTTTCCTGACAGATGTACTCCATCAGTTCACCTTTCAACATAACCGGATGAGTGGTGAACGACCACGGCTTGGTGTATGCTCCTGGGTCGTCGACGATGTTTTCGATCACCAGATGGCCGAAATCCGGCCGGCTGATTCGTTCGGTGACGTGCAACTTTTCCGTAGTCGGCAAGCCGGACTCGTCCAGCCACGCCTTTCCATTGAACCCGATGGTATCGATAACGAAAGTATCGCCATCCCAATGGCCAATGGAATCTCCGAGCCAGGACGGATTCGGATCCTCGGCATGCGGACGTCCATCGGTGAAGATTTGCCGCCACACATGCGCTCCGCCCTCGTAGACGATGAGCGTGAGACCAGGGGTCTGTGAGATCCGGAAGGGATACGGGGTAGTGGTCATGCGCGGAACTCCCGGCGGCAGACAACGCGCTTCCGGATCGTCCCGCGACTCGCTGCTTTTGCGCTCGTTATAAAGCTTCTCCGCCCAAGGCTGGAAAGGGACCTGGACGCCGGTCTTCACCATGTCGACATTCTGGCGGATGGCGTTGGGGGCCCATGCGCCGGTGAGATCCGGCTTGCCGTCCGCCGTGTGGGGCGTCGGGCCGGAAGGCGGCCAGGCGGGCTTTGCCGCTGCGGGCTTCGATTCGGTGGTTGCGGACGGATAGGCTTGCGACCCTGCGGGAGCCGTCAAAGACTTCGCATCCGGTGCCTGGGCCCAGGCAGAAAGACAGAACGTCATGGCGAGGAGCCCGGCGATTGGAAAGGCGGTGTTATGCATGCATTTCACAAAAGGCGGTTTTAGTATATAGTTCCCTGGGAATGCCTGTCAATTCGGGCAGGGCGCATGGGATACCAGCAGCGCATGCATGGCCATGACCGAATATACTTGTTGGAGGGAAGCGGAATGGAAGGAACGAAGCCGACATCAAAAAAGCCTCGGAGTGAGGCGAAAGCGTCGTCGCAAACCGCCCGAGCCGTCCTCTCCCTCCGCGAGATGTTGGTACAGGGCCGCTTCCGGCCGGGCGAGCGCATTCGGGAAGTGCCTCTAGCCGCCGAGCTCAAGGTTTCCCGTATTCCTCTGCACCTCGCTCTGGAGCGTTTAGCCCACGAGGGCTTTCTCGAGATCCGTCCCACCCGTGGATTTGTGGTTCAAAGGTTTTCGCACGAGGACATTTATGATGCCATCGAACTGCGGGGGTTGCTCGAAGGCGCCGCGGCGAGGCTAGCCGCCGAACGATTTAAGCACCCCAGCGAGCTCTCACTGCTGCAGGCCACCAGCTATGAAATCCTGACTTTAGTGCGGCGCGCCAAGAAATTGACCATGGAGACGTTCAATTTATATATCGAGCTCAACGCGCGATTTCACTCCGGTTTGCTCGATTTGTCACGCAGCCGGATGCTGCGCCGCGCCATCCAGCAGGCCTGCTCGCTTCCGTTCGCGTCTCCCAGCGCGTTCTTGAAGCGGCAATACGTTTCCAGTGACCTGTGGGAAATTTTCCTGATTTCAGCCGACCAACACTGCGGTATCGTCGACGCCATTGCCAACCGTGAAGGAATGCGCGCGGAAATCCTCACCCGAGAGCATGCTCGCGTGGCGCGGCGGAATCTGGAAGACGCGCTCCGCAACTCGGAACTTCCGGCCGATGTGGCCGGCGCCAAATTGATCGAATTGTCCACCTCGGTCCGCCCATTCACTGCGCGTTGAAGCCCGCTGCCCGCCGCCGTGCTTATCAGCAACGGTGATGTCGAATATCAGCCGTAACCCCTCGACTAACGCGGTTGTCACAGATATACTCGCCCGGTATGCATGCAACCGGTTCGCAACGATAGGGGTCGCGGTCCGCTTTGCACCAAGTGAAGTCTTAAACAGAGAGCAAGCCGGAGGTTAGCCGAGTATGCTGACGCAGTTCTATGCCCGCGGGCGAGCCGTGCCGCAGTTGCCCACGGCACATATCAGATTCGATCGAACTTCCGGGCAGGACGTTTTTTGGGGTCGCGTAAATAAAGGGGAGATTAAGAAAATGGCACATCTAAAACCACGTCGTAGCAAGTGCGTTTTCACTGGGATGGTTTTCGGCCTGCTGCTTGCATTGCTCGCGCTGCCGAACCTGGTATATGGACAAGGAGCAAACGCGACTCTGTTAGGCACCGTAACGGATTCATCCGGGGCGTCGGTGCCCGACGCGTCGGTGCAAGTTACCAATGTCGACACAGGCGTCAGGCAGACAGTGAAAACCGATTCGCAGGGCCGCTACACGGTGGTGGATTTGATCGTGGGCAATTATGAAGTACAGGCATCGGCCCCGGGATTTCAGACCGTGGTCCGCAGGGGCATAACGACCACCGTCGGCAGCCAGTTGGTGGTGGACATTTCGCTTATGCCTGGCCAGCAGCAGCAAACGGTGACGGTTGAAGCACAGGCCTCCCAGGTGGATGTGGTTTCGTCTACTCTTTCCTCGGTGGTCGAACAGAAGCAGATTGCGGACCTGCCGTTGAACGGCCGCAATTTTACGGACCTCATCGCGCTGGCGCCAGGAATCACGACGGGCAACGGCGTCGGCGCCCCGGGCGGGCCGGGATCCAACTTGCTCTATGGCCTGGAAGCAAACTTCAGCGTTTCCGGCGCAAGGTCGGAAGGCCAGGCATACCTTCTGGACGATGTCGATATTCAGGGCTTCTGGAACCACGGGTCGGGTTCGGGCGTGCTGGGCACCACCCTCGGTATTGAAGCCATCGCCGAATTCGAGGTGCTCACCAACACGTACAGTGCTCAGTTCGGCGGTAATGGCGCGGTGGTGAATACGGCCAGCAAATCCGGCACCAACGCCTTTCACGGCTCCCTGTACGAATTTTTCCGCAACAGCGACCTGGACGCGCGCAACTTCTTTGACCCTCCGCAAATCCCCGCCTATCGCCAAAATCAGTTTGGCGGCAGCATCGGCGGTCCCATCAAGAAGGACAAGTTGTTTTTCTTCGTCAACGACGAGGAGTTGAGGAAGGTGCAAGGCCAAACCATCCCCTCGTTTATTCCCGACGCCAATATGCTCAAGGGGCTGATTCCGTGCGCCCTCGCTCCAAATCTTTCATGCTCCGGCGGATTGGCGAACGTCGGAGTCAGTCCAACGGCGGCGCCGTTCCTGGCCCTCTTCCCTCAAACAACGGCAGTATCACCCAACGGCATCCTGGAGGTGCCGGAGGTTGCCAGCAATACGGGCAACGAAAATTATTTCTTGGCGCGCGTCGATTACACGATGGACGAGAAGGATTCGTTCTTTGCGCGCTACGTGCACGACGGCGCCAGCACCGTTTTGCCGTTCCTTGGTTCGCCGCTGCCGCCCACTTGGCCGGAAAAAGGAACAACGGGCAACGATTTCGCTACTGTAGAGTGGCGCCGGATTATTACGCCCAGCTTGGTGAACCTGATCCGCTTCAGCTACACGCGAACCGCCGAGACCGACAACGAAGTGAATGTAAATCCCACGCCCGCGCTCAATTTTTACAGCGGTCACCAGAACGGCAACTTCAGCGTACCGGGCCTTTCCCTTGTCGGCACCAGCATTTTCGCCCCGATCCTCCAGGTGCAAAACAAATTCCCCGTAGCTGACGACTTGATCTGGAACAAGGGGTCTCACAGCTTCAAGTTTGGCGGATCAATCAGCCGGGTGCAGAGTAACTTCACGCAAGACGGATGGTGGGGCGGCTCCTATACCTTTCCCAGCATCCCTGCCTTTCTCCAAGCGCAACCGGTCCTCTTTATTGGACCCATCCCGGGCTACACGGACTCCACTCGCGACTTCCGCGAAATTGATGTCGACGGATACGCTCAGGACGAGTGGAAGGCAACTTCCAAATTGACAGTCAACATCGGCGTCCGGTACGAGTTCGTCACCAATCCGAACACCAACCTGCAGCCACTCAACAATATCATCAACCCTCCATTTGGGACATTCGTTCCCGTCCCCCACGTTTTCGAGTCAAATCCCTCTACCAAGAATTGGGATCCGCGAATCGGGCTGGCTTTTGATCCGTTTAAAGATCACAAGACTTCGATTCGCGTAGGCGCCGGCATTTTCTACGATCCCATTGAAGCCCGCACCTACGCTTCCGGTTATTACTTCAACAAGCCGTACGAGCTGGCCTTCGAGTTTTTCCCTCCGTTCCCGAGCCCGTTCTCCACCGGTTACAACATCCCTTCCGAGATCGTCGGTGTCGACTACAACATCCACGATACGCCGCATATGTACCAGTGGAATTTCAACATCCAACGCGAACTGTTTGAAAACACTGTTTTGACGGTGGGCTACGTGGGTTCGCGCGGTCTGCACCTGTATGAGGGCCGGGACCTCAATCCCGTGGAGCCTGACGACGTGAACGGTGTCGAAACTTTTGGCCATTTATCGCCGACTGGTGCGATCGTTAGTAATCCGCGTCTGAATCCCGCTGCGGGCGCTCTCAGCAGTGAGGCTCCCGTGGGGGATTCGCATTATAACTCCCTGCAGGTGGGCCTGAACCGGCGCTTCTCGCATGGCTTGCAAGGCCAGCTTTCCTATACCTGGTCCAAGTGCATAGACAACGCCTCCGGCACCTCGGGCCTCGAAGGCGGCGTGCCCTGGGTGGATCCGCTGGACGGCTCCTACGACAAAGGCCGCTGCCAGTTTGACCGGTCGCAATTTGTGAAGCTCAGCAGCGTCTACGCATTTCCCTTTAAAGGCAACATCCTGGTAAGCGGGTGGCAACTGAGCGGCAACTTTACGTATTCCAGCGGTGCGCCGTGGAACGTAACGCTGGCGTGGGATCAGGCCGGAAACGGAGAGACCGGCGAAGAGCGGCCCAACATCATTTCCGGCGTCAACCCCATTCTCGGCAATGTCAACCAATGGGGGAACCCCGCGGCTTTCTCAGTGCCGGCGGTGGGGACCCTGGGCGATCTTCAGAGAGACTATCTGTCAGGCCCCGATCTGGTAGATCTCGACATGGCGCTGCTGAAAGACACCCGGCTTTCCGAAAAGTTCCGCCTTCAGTTCCGCGCGGAATTCTTCAACGTTGCCAACCATCCAAATTTGGGGTTGCCTAACGGAGCCGTGTTCGCGGAGGGTCCGAACGGTACCGGCGTCCCCAACTCGACGTTCGGGCAGATCACATACACCACAACTTCTTCGCGGCAGATCCAGTTTGCCCTAAAGCTGTTGTTCTGATCTTTTGGGTCTGATGGGGCTCGGCGCAGCCGCGCTGAGCTCCAAACTCTTTCAAAGAGCAAAACGCTTGCTAACGCGCGCGGTTCGGAATTGCGTTACCGAGCCGCGACCGTAAGGGAGCCGGTGCCTGTTAGGGAAGTGGCGGTCTATTGGGGCGCGTGTGGCTCAACCGTCCTGCTGGTGCGCCACGGTCTCTCAAAGCGATGTACTCGGCGTAGCACGGCCCGCATTGGATGGCGTGCTTCCACAGCGCGTCACCTCGAAGATCCTGACGCAGCACGATGCGCTTCGCAAGGTCCCGCAAAGCCTCCGTGCCGGGGCAACCTTTTCGTCCGGGATTGGGGTATTCCACCGAGACGGCCCGCAGGAATTCACGTTGCAGCCGGTCCCAACGCTGCTCGGATCTTCTCAGCATGCGTTTCGTCACGCTGACAGGGGTTAGCGGCGGCGGGTCTTGATCGTGCTGCATAGTTGATCGAGCAGCGCCCATGGGAGCTTTCCCGCGGACTCAGCTCCAGCTTCTTTGGAGATTTCGACTATACTTTTTGAGCGGTTCGCCAGCCCTCGGCGTAGCTGGTGCGAACCACTTCCGAATAAGGAGCGGGACTGACAATGGCCCGGATATTGGTTTGCTTGTGGCGTTCCACCGTGGTCTTCCCGGACCCTCCGCCCTCTTCGCCCCAGACCAGCGTGACCTCGTTCCCGATCTCGATATCGGGATCGGCAATGCCGAGCGACAACATGGTCCGCTCATTGAAACTGTAGCCGCTGAACATCGACAGGCCCACCAAGTGGCCCTTCGCCATCACCATGTCATAGGTGGCCGACGTGTAGTTCGGGTTTGGTAAATCGATATATTTGACGTTGTCGCGGCTCAGCATGGAAGCCAACGCCTTGCCCAAATCGGCCTCGTTCCAGGCGAACGTCACCTTTCTGCGGTGCGGCTGGCCGGACAGCTTCTTCAGAGCGTCACTCCCGATGAAGTCGTGGTCGAACTTGATAAACGACCCGTAGCCCAGTTCGTACGGCGTCACGTAGTAGTCTTCAATATTCTTGGAGTAAAAACTTCCTCCGATGGAACCGCCCTTGCCTTCGTAGCTTGAGGCGGGCAGCCACTGCCGGTAAGACTTCATCTTCTCGCCGGTATAGACAGCCGGAAGGGGCGACGGAATCCACCCCGATTCGAGCGCATTGGTGGAATAAGCTCTGGCTCCTACTTGCGCCAGGCCAAAATCCCTGCCGGCATCGAGAATGGCGGCCCGAATTTCTTCGCCTTCCTCATACGGTCCCCAGACCTCCAGGCCAGGTGCACCCGCCATTCCGTGGCGGAGCGCAGCAACCTTGCGTCCAGCGATATTGATGGTGCTCACATTGAAAAACTTGATGTCCGGCGCTGGTCCGCCGTTCAACTTATCGATAACCTGCCCCGCGTTGGGACCTTGAATCTGATAACGGTAGTGCTTCCGAATGACCGGTTTCCCGCCGGGGCGAGACGGCGATCGATCGTCTTTCTCGGTGCGGACGTCGTAGCCGCCGGTTTCGGCGTGAAATTGAATCCAATTCGCGGTAGGAGCGCGCCCGACAAACGTGAACTTATGTTCTTCCAGGCGAAACAGAATGCCATCGCCAATCAAATAACCGTCGTAGTTGCACGGAGCGAACTGCTTGGCCCGGCTGGTGGGGAAACTGGCGAAACTGTTGGTCCCCAGATGCGAGAGCAGCTTGAGCGCGTCGGGTCCCTCCACGGTTTGCTCCACCATGTGATGAGATTGGTCGAAAAGCACGCAGGTCTCCCGCCAGGCACGTTGCTCATCGCGCCAGTTCGTGAACTCGGGGGGAACCACGGGGTAGATGTAGGCTCCAATTTTTGAGTTGCGGAGCATGTCCACCGGATTTCCCGCGGCCTGCAGTAAGTCCTGCAAAGATTCTTTACCCACTCTGGTTTCTCCAGTTGAAATGTCAGTCGCGAGCATTGATTTCACCTGCGCCATTTAGATTCCTGAACTGCAAGGATACGCCTTGTGGCGCTTTGTGTCGATAATGTTCGGTTGACTCAAGATATCATTCCCAATGATTTTACCTGCTACCCGCGGCCGTCAGGCCCGGCTCCGCGTCTCCAGAGGACAGGCCTTTCTCCCGGAACAACTCTGAGATGACGGAGCGAAGCCACTTGCTGGCCGGGTCGTGCGTGTAGCGCTCGTGCCAATGTTGCATCACATAATAAGGCGGAAGGTCGAAGGGCAGGGGCAGGAGCTTGATCCGCCCGGCGCTGGCAATCAGCTTCCCGAGCTGTTCGGGAACGATGGCTAAACAATCGGCGCCGGTGATCATACTCGATATTCCGAAGCATCCCGGGAGGCGCAAGCGCACTTTGCGGCGGATTCGATGAGTCTCCAGGGCCTTCTCCACTACTTCGATCCCGCTGCCGGGCATGGTGAGCACCACCTGCGGTTCGCTCTCGAATTGCTCCAAAGTCACGCTGTGCTCGATACGTGAATGATTCGCTCGGACGGCACAAACGAAGCGGTCCTTAAATAGCCTCTGCTGGCAGAACCCGGAGCCGGTGGACGGCATGTACCCCACGGCCAGATCGAGCCGTCCGCCGTGCAGCAGCCGGGGAGTCTCCTCCGATATGTCTTGCAGTTCAATGCCGACGCCTCGAGCCGTGGCGTGCAAACGTTTCATGAGCGCCGGTAATATAGTCACTCGGGTGATGTCGGTGGCGCCGAGGCGGAACGCGCGGTCCGAGGTGGACGGATGGAAGGCAATCCGGTGAACCAGCGCCGTCTCTAGCAAGCCCTCCGCCTTCTCCAACAGCTCAATCAGTTCACTCATCTGCGGCGTCGGCTCCATGCCGTCCGGGGTCCTGACGAAGAGCGGATCCTTGAAGTGTTTTCGTAGCCTGGCAAGGCTCATACTCACGGCCGATTGGCTCAGCTCCAGGTTCTCGGCCGCCTGAGAGACGCTGCGGGTCTTATTGAGTTCGTTGACTATCGTCAGGAGTCTAAGATCGATATTCGTCATGTTCCGCCGCTTCATCGGACTCTATCACGGTGCATGCATTAATCATCTGAATTGCATGCACGCGATCAGTCTATATCCAGGCAGCCGGCGGTGTCAAATAGCGTTTAGTACTACATCGTAAGGCCAGGACGAAGCCTTTGCCGGCATGGGCTGGACGCGAAAGGTGGTTTCAAATCGAGCCACACTGCATGCATTACGCTTGCGCTGCTGTGATAAGGAGGATCAACAGGAATGAACTCCAGCCCCAATACGAGGGGTACAATGGCCAAGACCACTCGCGGAGGGCGCCTTGCGACACATCCAACCGATCCTGTTTCTGGCTGCGGCGAGCGCGTGCGTTGCGCAGCAAACCGCCGATTTCGTTGGCTCGTGGGTGTTTCATTCTAACGGCCAAACCATTTTTCACATTGTGCTCACAGCCGAAAAGGGAGGCATCGCGGGCCTGTGGACAAAACCCAAGCATCTGACCATTGACCAGGACGGCCATGCCACGACGATCGCGCCGGACCAAGTGACGCTTCCGGTTCGGACGAAGGCATTGGACGGAGGACGACTCGAACTGACCGTCGATGACGACCACTTTGTGATGACCCTGCAAGGCCATGACGAGGCATCGCTCGAAATAACGGGCATGCCTTACATGCGCCCATGGCGCCTGGAGCGCAGTGCCGACGGCAGCAAGGTGACGCTTGCGACTAGCCTCTCCGAAAACTATCCGGAGGAAATCCGTGCCTTACGCCAGCAGTTGCACAGCATGGTTGCAGAGGACCAGGACGCCCGTTTAGCGTTCAATCAAACACGGTGGGAAGCGGTCGATACGAAGAACCGCCCGGAGGTGCTCCGCATCTTCGAGCACTATGGTTGGGTGACTAATTCGCTGGCAGGCCAGGATGCGTCGCACAACTTCTGGTTGTTGGTACAGCACCAAACGCCCGAGATCCAACAGCGGCTTCTTCCCGCTCTGGAGAAAGCGGCCAAGGGCGGCGATGCATCCATGGGCGACTATGCATATCTGTACGACCGGGTCCAAATGGGCCTAGGCAAACCTCAACATTGGGGTTCAGCGGTCAAGTGCGAGAATGGCAAGCCAGTACTTTACACGGTGGACGATCCAGCGGGGTTGGAGGCGCGCCGGAAAGAGCTGTTCCTGATGCCGATTCGCGATTACCTGCAACAGGACTTAATGATCAAGTTCTGCGCTCAGCCGAATCACTGAGCCCCGGGGCCCGGCCCTTTACAAACGTCGGTGATGCAAATGGAAGCGCCGGTCGGCGCCGGAACGGGGATGCCGCGATCCTCCATGAGCTTCTTCAATAACGCTTCGGTGTCAGGATGAGCGATGGCGGACTGGACGCCGACACGAACTAATCCACGCGCGTAATCGATGGGCATCCAGGTGTGGCCTTGCATGGCGCCGGTGAACGTATCGCGGCTGCCCTTATCGCGGGCGTCCAGCTTCGCACCGTGCTCCACCAGAAGACGAATCACGTCGTTGCGGCCCTTGTGCGCCGCGCCATGCAGCGCCGTTCGGCCATCGGCGTCGGCGATGTTGGGATCGATTCCGAGATCCAGGCACATCTTCACGGCTTCCAGATTGTCCGCCTCGGACCACTCGAATGTCACGCCGTCTACCCAGCCGATGCCGGCTGCAACCATCAGCGCCGTATCGCCGTTGGCGGTGGCGATTTTCGGATTTGCTCCGTGCTCGAGGAGCAGCTTCATCACCGTCACATCGCCGGATTGCGCGGCCCGCAGGAACGGCGTAGCGCCGTCTTCATAGAGCCATTGCATGGTGAAAATGGTGCGCGTTTCCGTGCTGTCGCCCTTGCAACGCTGGGGTGTCGATTCCACACCGCAGATTCGAGCATTGACTTTAGCGCCGCGGTCGATCAAGAGCTTGATGAAATCCAGATGATCCATGTCGGGTTCGCGCACCGGGTAATCGCCGCCCTCGATGTTGCGGTTGTCGATGGCGATGTAGAGCGGCGTCCAGCCGCCATTATTCTGAATGTTCGGGTCGGCGCCATGATCCAGCAGATAAGCCGCAAGTTTGTAATGCCTGTTTTGAACGGCGGTCAGCAGCGGAGTCCAGCCATATCTGGTTGTTTGGTTCACGCCTGCGTGGGCGGCCAGGAGAAGTTCCGCGCATTCGACGCAATCCTCACGTGCGGCTAGAACGAGTGGAGTCAATCCGCCGCCCTTGGCGTTTTTCGCCACGCCGAAAGCAGCGGCGGCCGCGGCTGCGTCCGATGCCGCAAGGTCCTTGGCCGGATCCTTAGCCTCTTTCGCCGCGATCGCCCTGCGCCGCCGGATGAACTGCTCTTGTTGCTCTCGCTGCTGGATGTTGGGCGCCAGGTACGCCGTACCACCTTTGGAATCCGGGCTGGACGCAACACTGACATCGGCGCCATGTTCGATCAGCAACTTAACTGCGTCGGTGTGTTTCTGCTCCACGGCCCACATCAGCGCAGTGGTGCCGCGCAGCGCTTCCTTAGCATTGACGTCGGCGCCGCGCTTGAGCAGTAGATTCAGAGGCTTCAGGTCTCCATTGCGGGCAGCGAACATCAGCGGCGTCTCGCCATTCACTCCGCGTTCATTCACCTCCGCTCCCGCATTGAGAAGCTTTTCCAGCATTCGAGCGCTGCCATGCAAAGCGGCCAGTTGCATGGGCGTGGCGCCCTCGCGATTGGGAACTTTCGGGTTTGCGCCGGCCGCGATCAGGAGGTCCGCCAGTTCCAGATCGTCGCGGTAAGCAGCCCAGGCGAGCGCGGTAGCGCCATCCGTTTGGGGTGCATTCACATCCGCCTTTTTCCGGAGCAGCGATTCGACGGCGGCGCGATCGCCGTTCATGGCGGCGTCCGCTACAGGGCTGTCGATGGCAAAAGCGAATGGCGCAAAGCCTGCGCCGAGGATGAAAATAACTGCACAACGCATAATTCGATCACCACAACTTCTTGCTAGCCAGGCGCGCGCCTTCCACCAAACTCTGGAATTTGGCCCACATCACCGTAGTGTGAACGCGCTGAATGGCCTCGGATTGCGCAAACCCGCAGTCGCTGCCGGCGACCACGTTTTCGCGCCCGACCAATCCAGCGTAGCGGATGATCCGGTCTGCAACCAATTGCGGATGTTCCACCGTGACGGTGTGATGAGTAATCACGCCTGGAATTAAAATCTTGCCGGCGGGGAGTTTCTTGTTCTCCCAAATTCGCCATTCATGTTCGTGCCGCACGTTGGCCGCTTCAATGGAGTACGCACCGGCCCGTACCTTGAGAATCAAATCCACGATCTCTTCCAGCGGCGCATCGGCGACGTGCGGAACGTGCCAACTGCCGAAGCAGACGTGATATCGGATGCGATCCTCGGGGATTCCGGTGAGCGCGTGATTCAGGGCCTCCACGCGTAGATTGGCCCACTCACGATATTTCTCGGGACTCTGTTGAACCAGATGATCGTACATGTTGGCCAGCACCGCATCGTCCACCTGGAGAAGCAATCCCGCGTCGTAAATGGCGCGATATTCTTCGCGCAGCGCGTCGGCGATCGCGTAGACGTAATCGTGTTCGTTGGGATAATATTCGTTGACGCCGTCGTAAGCGGTGCTGGCCGGGGCCACGGAAGTGAGGAATGCTTCTTCCACCTGCACCTGACGGAGCGCTCCGGTGAAATTGCCGATCGCCCGATCGATTGCGGCATGATCCAGATACTTGATCGGTCCGACGCACGCCTCGGTAACGGTGCCGGCGGCCAGGCGGGGAAACTCCTGAAAGATCGCTTCGGAAAACCGCTCGCGGTCGCGGCCCAGCCAAATTACCGGACGCTTTTGGTCGGGGCGGATTTCGAAGCCGCTGATCCGCTTCAGAATGTAGTTCGACCAGCTTTCCTTCCCATATTCGCCGTCGCTAACGATGTCGATTCCGACCTCGGCTTGTTCGCGGACCACGTCCAGAGTGGCGTGGCAAAGGGCGGTGTTGTATTGATCCAAGTCCTTGGGCTTTTCCCCGGGGGGTGCGAGATCGCGCAGTATTTTGGGCCGTACAAGACTTCCGACGTGCGTGGTCAGTATCCGACGTTCGCTGCGTTTCATAAGTGACTGTCATCCAAAGGATAACGTTCACCACGGCCGAACGTCGAGAGATGACTGCGAATCGCCCATATCAATTTCGGTGATGTTGCGATCGCATAATACGGGAAGTATCAAAAGGCTTGAACGCCAATATCCGCCCGCATCCATTGACGCGGACCAAGGGAGCCCCTAACATCAGGCGTGCTGTGGAGTATCACGCCCTCGCGAACGCCGTTAGAGGATGAGCTGGCGCGCCTGGTGGAGTCCAAGGCTCCCAGCGCGCGAGACTGCCTGCTGGTGCGCCGTGTTCTGGGATGGGACGGCGAACGGGGATGTTCCCTAAAGGATGCGGGCGAGCAATTCGGGATCACTCGCGAGCGAGCGCGGCAAATCTATGATGGGGCCATCCAGCAGATTCGTACGGCCGAGGTCAGCTCCGCGCTCGATAAGGCGCTCGCGTTTGTGAGTCGCATGGCCAACCGGGCCGCCGGCGATATCGAGGCCGAACTCCAGCTGCGACGATTCACGAGATATCCTTTTGCAATTTCCGCCCTGATAAAGACGGGTGGATTATTTGGGCGCGCTCCGGAATTTGGCTTGGAAGAATCGGGCGGGAAATTGTTTGTCGTGGCGGGCGCCGGTTTGGTCCAGTCGATTATGAAAGCTGCCCTGCGATGCAGCACCCGCCACGGAGTCCAGAATGTTTCCGGACTATGCTCCGCCATCCCTCAAAGCCAGCGCCGAAGCCACGACCGTCTTTTCGTAAGGCAGTTGTTGAACACACGCAGCGACGTGCGTTGGCTAGATGCGGGCGAAGAAACCTTTTGGCTGGCCTCCGTGCCGCGAAATCCGATTGTTCACTGTGTAAAGAAGGTCATGTCCTACGCGAGTCCGGTAACACTTTCGGAGCTTCACCGGGCAATCGGCCGGCTGCAGGCGAAACATCGACCAACCCTCAGCCGGCGGCAATTCACCAAGTTTTGCGAGCAAGCGCCGTTTTGTCGGGTTGCCAATGGATGCGTGGAACGGGTTGGGCCGCTACGGGCGAGCAAATTGATCAGCGCCGACGAGCGCCTGGTTTGTCGAATCATTCGCCAAAATGGGAACCAGCTATCTGTCGAACGATTGCAGAGCTTGTGCGCCGCAGCCGGTGTCGGAAGGCCGAACTTTTGGCGGATTGTGCTGTACTCGCCTCTGATCTTCCGGCGTGCACCCCGCGTTTACGGCGTAATTAGCGCCCGTCCTCATCCAATTGACGCCGCTGCTGCTAGAGGACGGATCGCTTAAGCCTTACTGGTAGTGGGCTACTTTGAATTTGATTCCCGTCAAGGGCATGACATGGCCGCTTGCGTTACCATTCGCCTTCGGGAAGTCTCGGATCTGGTAGCATTGCTCGAAGCCTCCGAACGGGGCCTAGAAAGAGCGCGTGAGCAGGAAGCGAATAATTATAGGCCTTGTCGCCGGACTCGGCATGTTTGCTATGTCGATCTGTCGGCGCAAAGTGATAATGTCCTATTTGCGCAAAGTAGAAATGTCCTATTGACGACCTCCAGGCTGGGGAGGTGGCAGAAGGACAACTATTGATGACGCAGGCCGAGCGGGACCGGCTGGTGGCCTTGAAAAAGGCCAAGAAGAAACTGATTACCCAGAAGCAGGCGGCCGAGGAGCTGGGGATTACGGAAAGGCACGTGAGGCGTCTCCTGCGAGCTCTAAAACGCCGTGGGGATAAAGCTGTGGTGCACGCGTTACGAGGGCTGCCATCCAATCGCAAGATGGATGCCGACCTGGAGCGGGAGGCAGTGACAATCCTGTCGCGTGCGGTGTACCGGGGATTTGGCCCGACGCTGGCGTCGGAATACTTGGCTAAGAAACACAACATCGCGGTGAGCCGGGAGACGGTACGGCAGTGGATGATTCAAGCCAAGCTGTGGCGAGCGCGCAAGCAGCGGATCGAGAAGATCCATGCATGGCGTCCGCGACGCAGCCGCTGGGGCGAGTTGGTGCAGTGGGACACCAGCGACCACGACTGGTTGGAAGGGCGCGGAGCACAGATCTTGCTGATCAACATGATTGACGATGCGACCGGGCGGTGGTTCGCTCGCTTTGTGGGCAGCGACTCAACGGCGGAAAACATGAGCCTGCTGGAGAGCTACCTGAAAAAGCACGGGCGGCCGCTCGCATTTTACACCGACAAGGCGAGCCTCTTTCAGACGGCGGAGAAACGCAGGCGGGATGAGCCCGGAGTGGAGCAGGATAGGGTGGAAATGCCGCCGACGCAGATCGGTCGGGCGTTGCGGGAGTTGGCAATCACCTGGATAGCAGCGCACAGCCCGCAGGCCAAAGGGAGGGTAGAGCGCGGGTTTGCTACCGCTCAGGACCGGCTGGTGAAGGGGATGCGCGTCGCGGGAGTGACGACTTTGGAACAAGCCAACCACTACCTGGAAACCGAGTTTCTGCCCTGGGTCAACGCCACTCTGGCGGTGACGCCGGCCAGTGCCGACGATGCTCACCGGCCGCTGGAAAAGCAGCCTGATTTGGCGGCGATTCTCAGCCACGTGGAAAGCCGGCGGGTGAACAATGATTACACCATTCAGTTGGATGCGAAGATTTACCAGATCGCCCGCCAGGACATCCGCACTGGACTGCGAGGCGCAGTGCTGCGGGTCGAGAAGCGCCGAGACGGTTCTGTGGCGGTTCGATTCGGCGATCGCTACTTGCGTGTTTCTATCTGCGAGCAGCGTCCCAAGCTTCCAGCACCGAAGGCGCCCAGCCCAGCGCGGCGTGCGGGGAAACCTCGCCCAGCCAGTGCATGGTGTAAGAACTTCGATCTGAAAAAGTCACCCAAGATCTGGCAGGCCTCGGAAGGTTCCGCCAAGCCGGAGTCGCTCTGAAAACCCGCCACAACGCAAAAGGAAAGCCGGGCAAGCCCAGCCCGGCAGCTTCGCGCTTTCTCTATTCAAGGCCTCCGCTCCGAGACTCCACCCAAGTAATGAGAATGTCAAAGTCAAAAGCAAAACCCTCGGAGGGTACCCCGCAGGGCCCGGTTGACCGAGGGTTTGCCGCCGATTACTTCGGAGCCAGCCCCGTCGCATCGGCCTTGAATCTTCCCCAGGAGCGCGACTCCCCGGAGAATCGAAGTCAGACTATCACGCACCCTCCGCCAACACGGTCAAAACCGGACATTTCTACTTTGCAGGGAATAGGACATTTCTACTTTGCGTTGACAGTTTGCTATGTCGATCGATGACCTGTTTTTCGGGGGCGGAGTGGGACCAAGTTCCCTCAAGTGGGCACTGATTGGCCCGGGACTCCTAGCTGGTCCATGCACCGTTTGGCTAGCGTGGCGAGAATTCCGAAAAGCGAAAAATTCAAAGTAGCCCACTACAGCCTTACTTGACGTAGTGCTGCAGGTCGCGTTCACCTTCGTTGCACTCGAATTCCATGATTTCCGCGCCGGCCTTTTGCGCGCGAATGGTGAATTTCATGGTCCAAGGCCGGGTATAAACTTTGGGGTCGTCGAGTGTGGCTTCGTACTGGATATTCTTCGGATTAATCATGGTGTAGCGCTCCACCACGTGCAGTTGGTCGCTATGGAAATTGGCGGCCATGTCCAGCCAGGTTTGGTCGTTGAAGCCGTTGACATCCACCACCAGGGTGTCGCCTTCCCAATGGCCCACCGAATCGCCCATCCAGGTGTTCAGAACATCGCGTCCTTGTGGGTGCTGGTGCGATCCGTCGGTGTGAATGATTCGAATGCCGTGCGGATATTCGTACAAGAAAACCACCAGGCCCGGCTTCTGGACCACTTCCCAAGGAAAGGGCGTGTAAACGGCGCGCGGTACACCGGGCAAATGACAATGCGCTTGCGGGTCGTTGGAGGCATCCTTGAACAGCTCCGCGCGCTTCGTCAGAGCCCAGGGCTGGTAGGGAATTTTGTGGGTGGGCGGATCTACGACGATGCCTTTTCCGGCCGGGATGCCGTAGACCGCCTCATGGTCCTCCACGTCAAACGGCGCCAGCGTGTCGGCCAGCCACAGGCCGTCGAGATCGGGCTTGCCGTCCGCGGTACGCGGGAAAGGCGCCGGTTTGTCGTCTTTCGGATCGTGTGGCGGACCGAATTGGGCTGAGGCGAATTGTCCCACTGCGCACAGCCCCACGGCCAGCCAAAGAACATTGGCGAGCGTGAACGTTCTCAACTGCCAGCCTCTATGCCCGCACCGTCCGAGCCGATTCGGGAGCCTGAATCGGTTCCAACTGCGCCAGCATCTCCTGCGTGCGGTGTGCCCACCACGGCGGCAGATGGAGCTTGCCACCCAGGTGTTCTTCGTCCTCGTCGCGGTAAAATCCGCCGGCTTGGCTGCAGGCACATTCGACGAGAATCCCGCCGGGAGAGCGCGTGTACATGGAATAGAAATAGTAGCGGTCCTTGATATCGGATGCGTCGGTGTAGCCGAGCTCCTCGTAAATCGCCTTCTGCTCTTCTAATTCTTCATGGCTGTTCACCGCCAAAGCGACGTGATGCACGGTTCCGGCGCCGAAACCCCAGCTTCCCGCCGGACGGTCGGGGTCATGTTCAAAAATCAAAGTCTTTCCCGGACCGCCGGTACCCACTTCGAAGCGATGAAACTTGCCTTCGTGGCCGGTCTTGCGGAAACCAAGAGCTTCGATGAAGAAGCGCTCGCTTTCGGCGACCTCACGCATCGAAAGGACCGTACCATAGAAGCCCCGCACGGACTCGCTGGCGGCGATCTCCTCGGTGATCCAACCCTGCCGGTCGTCATTCGCGTCTTCCAGGATTTCAAACGCCAGACCAGCGGGGTGCTGGAAGCGGATATACTTCTGCCCAAACCGCTCCTGAATGCCTCCGTGCTGGATCTTGTGCTTATCGAAGTGCTCTTTCCAGAACGGCAGCGAGCCTTTCGGCGCCGAATACGCCGTAGCGCGGATCTGTCCCGAGCCTTGACGCCCGGTTTTCTGGCCATAAGGGAAGGTGGTCATCACCGAACCCGGCTCGGCCTTCGCATTCGCGTAGTAGAGATGATAGACCGGAATGGTGCCGTCCATCAGAACGGTCTGCTTCACCATCCGCAGCCCGACGATCTGCGTGAAAAAATCGATGTCCTGTTGGGCTCCGCCAGCACACGCGGTGATGTGGTGGATACCCGATACGTTGTACTTCATTATTTGTCTCCAGTAGTCCTAAATTATATCCAGAAGCATGACCGGTGCCTCGGGAAAGTCGATAGTGCCGATCTTATAGTAGCCATCAATTCTTGTGATTGGGAGCAAGCGCCTGCTTGTCGCTTGCACGCGCCGCGAGCAAACAACCTGCCCGGCGCGCATGTACAGCTCGTGATTCCGCTCCAGGTCCCCGACATCGTAAACGTAATTTGCCATCAGTCCAGCGGACTGCCGCATGCCCGCCGGCGAGGTGTCGGCGAGCCAATTGATTCTATCCAGCCGGGCGCCATTCTTCAAATGAAAGCGAGCCACTGAATCGAGCGGTTCCTTGCCGCGCTTTTCATGCACCAGGTAGTGGGCGCACAACGGCAGCAGACGCCGTCTCATCTCGGTGTCCAGCTTGTCCGGATCCAGATCGCCGTGTGCAGTGGCCAGCCACTTTCGAAAACCAGGAATCGGCGACAGGGTCGCGAAAGTTTGTATGCGCGGCAAGCTCCTCTTGAGATCCTCCACCACTTGCTTGATCAACAGACTGCCGAACGGCACTCCGCGCAGTCCTTCCTGGCAGTTGGTGATGGAATAAAAAATCGCGCTATCGGCCGACTGGGGGTCGTTTACGGGCGAGTCCGGATCGAGCAAAGGCTGCACGCGATCGCTCATTCCCCGCGTGAGCGCCACTTCAATAAAGATCAACGGCTCTTCAGCCAGTGCGGAGTGAAAGAACGCATAGCAGCGCCGGTCCGCTTCCAGGCGGCGCCTGAGATCATGCCAGCCCTGGATCTGATGCACTGCCTCATAATCGATCAACTTCTGCAGGAGGGCCGCGGAAGAACGCCAGTCGATTCGTTCAAGCGTCAGAAATCCGCGGTTGAACCAGGAAGTCAGCAAATGGCCCAGATCGGCGGCCACCATTCCCAAATCGGCGCCGGCATCCATCTCGCGCAGAACTTGACTTCGCATCTGGACCAAAGCGTGGGTGCCCTCGGGAGCCAGATTCAATTGGCGAAATAATTCCTGCCGGGGAGGCTCCACGACGCGCTGCAGGTGCCGCAGGTTTTCTGCAGAGGGCTCTTTCCGATAAGCGTCGGCGGCAGCGCCGACTTCTTCCGGGTTAGGAGAAAAATCCCGGTTCAGAATATCCAGAAAGGCTCGCCGGGCCGGCTGGTCAAGGGATTTATATATTCCCAAAACTTCGGCGGCCAAATGAGCGCCGGCCACGCCGCCACGTTCCGAGAGCAGGGTGTGACACAGAGAGACCAGCTTGCGGATCGATCGATGGCCGCTGGAGGGCGCCAAAGGTCGCGACCGCGCACCCAGTCCCAGAACTCGCGCCAGTCCCACTTTCTTACTTTTGATCCGGGGTGCTGCTGGGCG
This sequence comes from Bryobacterales bacterium, assembly GCA_963735145.1. Taxonomy (GTDB): domain Bacteria; phylum Acidobacteriota; class Terriglobia; order Bryobacterales; family Bryobacteraceae; genus Palsa-89. The sequence continues at coordinate 2,074,236 of CAVTJS010000005.1, forward strand.
TGCCGGCGAAGACGCTTCGTCCGTCCGGCAACTTCACGTTCCGCGCGGCAGCGGTGTGCGATCCGTCTTTGGCCAGGAACGCTGTCAGTGTCACCATGTCGCCGGCCTTGAGGTCGTCCTTGCGCCAGCCTTGCCGGTAAAGCACGTTGGGCGCGCCGGTTTCGATGGCCCAATTGATGACGGCGCCATCGTCGCCCTTGACATCTACATATATGTACGCGTGCGGATTCACCCAATCCACTTTTGTTACCACGCCGTTGAGGGTGATCTGTTTGGTGCCGTCGAATTCGGCCGCGAACGAGTGGTGGGCGAAAACAGGAACGGCGGAGGCGATCAGTGCCAGACCCATGGCCAAGCCGCCCAGAATTTTGGTTTTCACTGCGGTTCTCCGGAGGGACGCACCCTCCCTGTAACATTGTCACGCGGATCACGTAGATTGGAAGCATTATCACGGCAAGTGATCCTGGACATCCGATTTTGCGCGTGACCTGCAAGCCCGGCGAAAATGCGCCAAACTCAATATGCTGTAGGAGAGAGAACCCAATTCATGAAACTGAGTACTGATCGCATCTTGACTACCCACGTCGGCAGCTTGCCCCGCCCGCAAGAGGTGGTGGATTACCTTTTCGCCCAAGATCGAGGGGAGAATTACGACCCCGTGAAGTTCGACCAGGCCGTCCGTTCGGGGGTGCTGAACGCGCTGCGCAAGCAGGTGGAGAACGGCGTCGACATTGTCAGCGATGGAGAAATGGGCAAGATCAGCTACGCGACGTATATCCGGCACCGGCTCACCGGATTCGAGGGCGATTCGGCGCGCCCGACGCCGCAGGATCTGGAAGATTTTCCGGGCTATCGCGACCGGCTAGTTTCCGCCGGAGCGTCGGCGAAATATCAGCGGCCGGTTTGCAAAGGCCCGATCGCGGTGAAGGATATGGAACCGCTGAAGCACGACATTGCCCGAATGAAGGACGGATTAGCGCAGGTGCAAGCGACGGAAGGCTTCATGAACGCCGTTTCGCCAGGCACCATCGCCGTTTTCCAACCCAACGAATATTATCCAACGCACGCCGCCTATATGCAGGCGCTGGCGGACGCCATGCAATCGGAGTACGAAACCATCGTCAATTCGGGCTTGCTGTTGCAGGTGGATTGTCCGGATTTGGCCATGGGGCGGCACAGCAGATTTCGCGACATGACCGACGATGAGTTCCTGCGAGCGGCGGCGATTCAAGTGGAGGCCCTGAATCACGCGCTGGCCAATGTTCCCGCGGACCGGGGGCGGATGCATGTTTGCTGGGGTAATTATCAAGGTCCCCACACGCACGATTTACCGCTGGTGAAGATTCTTCCCATCGTGCTTAAAGCCAAACCGCAGGCGCTGCTGCTGGAAGGAGCGAACCCGCGCCACGAACACGAATGGGAGGTATGGGCTTCTCAAAAGCTGCCGCAGGACAAGGTCCTGGTTCCAGGCGTGATCGCATCCAGTTCAAACCATATCGAGCATCCTGAACTGGTGGCGCAACGAATTGTGCGTTATGCCGAACTGGTGGGACGTGAGCGCGTCATTGCCGGCACGGATTGCGGGTTTGGAACATTCGCGGGCTTCGGCCCAGTGTATCCCGAGTTCTGCTGGCTGAAGCTTCGCGCGCTGGCCGATGGGGCCAAGCTCGCTTCGGAAAAATTGTGGGGGAAAGTGCGATCCGCCGCATGAGAAGAAGGCTACGCTCAGCCGCTTGCATCCTGGTTTTCGCCGCCGGCAGTCTGTTCGCCTCGGCCTGCTTTGCTCAGGCCGGGACCCCGCCCGCTGCTGGCCCGGTGGTCGGCATTTTGAACTACATCCATGCCGTAAATAGTCTGGATACGACACTCGCTTTCTACAACGATGTGTTCGGACTCAAAGGCGAGCCGCGTGCGTTTCCCAATCCGGGTGTCCCGGCGCTGACCAACTCGCCGGGTGTTTCGCTGCGCCTTGCGGTTTTGAAACTGCCGAACGCCGGCTTCGGATTCGAATTGACTCAATTCTCCGGTGTCGATCGCCATCCTGGCCGAGGCAGGCACACCGATCCGGGCGCGGCCCTAATCGCGCTCCGCGTCAAGGACATCGCACCTGTGCTGGCCGCGATTAAGAAGAGGAATGACCCGATTGTCACTTCTTCTGGCGCGCCGGTTTCCATCCCCACTCCGCGCGGCACTATTCAATCACTGCTGGTGCAGGATCCAGACGGTTATTTCGTCGAGGTTGTCCAATCCGCGCCGCCCTCTGGCGTGACGTCGGAAGGGAATGTTTACGAGGTCTCCGTTGGCTTGAGCATCGCCGACCGGGAAAGCACGCTGAGGTTCTATCACGACCTGCTGGGATTCGACCTCAAGGGCAATCCCGATTTCTCGAGCGATCCTGTGATCGCTGACCTGGTGGGCGCGCGCGGCGTACAATCCCGCGAGATGGTCGCGACCATTCCCGGCACGAAAGCGCTGTGGGCGTTTTACGATTACAAAGGCGTGGAGCGAAAGCCATTTCATCTGCGTGTTCCGGATCCCGGCGCGCCCGCCGTGGCATTGCGTGTAACCGATCTGGATGGCTTGTTAGCGCGCATGCGAGCGTCCGGCGTGCCCATAACCTCCGCGCGCGGTGAAGTAGTTCAATTCACGCCAACAATTCGGAATATTTTCGTTGAAGATCCGAACGGCCTGAACATCGAACTCTTCGAATCGAAGCCGTAATCTCTCCACAGCGGCAGTCGGTCTGCTTACGCGCGGGCTTACAACGGCCGATTGAGGGGGTGGTTTTTGTCTCGTCCCATTTATCAGAGCGACTGATAGCCTGTATCAACGGAATCGGCTAGTCAGAACCCAAGTTGTAGTGATATGTTTCAGTAACATTGTCCTTCAGTGTCTCGAGGGCAGCTAAAAAGGGGAGTCAATAATGAGAAGTTGCTGGAACCGTGCAGTTCTGCTTCTTGGCAGTGTCCTTTGTTTGGGGATTGCCGCAACACCCACACTTTTATTCGGACAGGCGAACACCGCATCCATATCGGGCCGTGTAACAGATGCTTCCGGCGCCGCGGTGCCCGGAGCCACTATTACTATCAAGAACACCGCCACATCAGCCACTCAAACCGCAAGCACCGATGAACAGGGCCGCTACGCGCTGCTGGACCTGCCCATCGGTCCTTACGACATGACGATCTCCAAGACGGGCTTTCAGAACGCGGCCCGCACCGGTCTCACCCTCAGCGTCGGCGCCGCGCCGGTTCTGGACATCCAGATGATGGTAGGGCAGGCGAGTGAGACGGTGAGCGTGAACGCCGAAGCGGTGCAAGTTGAAACTACCACCGCCGCGGTCTCCTCGCTAGTGAATCAGACCCAGATGCGCGAGCTGCCTTTGAACGGCCGCGATTGGGAACAGCTGATTCTGCTCGCGCCCGGCGTTCTGAGCTATCCGCAGGGCGGATCGAGCGCGCTGACTTCGGTAGCCAATGCGTATTCGATTGCCGGAACGCGTCCCGAAGGATACGCCAATATGTTGGATGGCGAAGACATGCTGAACTGGTGGCAGCGCAACGCGGGCGGCGACGTAACCGGCACTACGCTTGGTATCGACGCCATTGCCGAGTTTCAGACGCTGACCGGCACTTACGGTGCGCAGTATGCGGGCAACGGCGGCGCTATCATCGGCGTGACCAAATCGGGCACCAACGAATTTCACGGCTCGCTGTACGAGTTCTTCCGCAACAGCGACCTCGATAGCCGCGGCTTCTTCGACCCCGGCAGCTCCGCGCCCCCGTTCCGCAGAAACCAGTTTGGTGGCACCATTGGCGGCCCGATCAAGAAGAACAAGATCTTTTTCTTCGCCAACTACGAAGGAATTCAGCAGGTGCTGGATACCACCTATATAAATTACGTACCGGAACCCAATTTTGTCGCCCTCAACTGCGTAGCCCCAAAGTGTGTGGAAAGCCCGGCTTCCGCCGCGATGCTGGCGCTCTACCCGGCTCCTAACGGAGGAGTATTTAATGCCCAAGAAGGCGTTGGCATTTATAACTTTATAGGCGCGCAAACAACACCCGAGAATTTCGGTGTGGCTCGCATCGACTGGAATATTTCCGACAAAGACGCGTTCTTCGCACGCTACGAGGCCGATTTCGGCACTCGCACCACCAACGCCGGACTGGGCCTCTGGCCGCTTTATGACACCACCCATAACCAGTTCTTTACGATGGGTGAACGTCACATATTCTCTCCGAATGTGATCAACCAGTTCACCGCGTCGTTCTCGCGGCCCTGGACATCGGAAAACCAGCCGGCGGAACACCCGGCGCTGCAAATTTTTACTCCCGCGCGAGAGGACGCTTACGTAGCTGTTCCAAACCTCACCGCGCTGGGCGCGGGTTTCGTCAATCCTTTCCGGTATCTGCAGAACAAGTTCACCGAAAAGGATGACCTGACCTGGACCAAGGGCTCCCATACGCTGAAAATCGGCGGCATGTTCCAGCGGCAACAGCTAGATCCTTATGTCCTGGTTTTCTGGAACGGGTTCTACATCTTCACCGGCGGCGATGCAAGTTTCCTGTCCGGCAATCCATTCCTGTTTGAGGGCGCACCGAACGGCGGAACCAATAGCTATCGGGCTGAGCGTTACGACGTCGTCCAGCCCTACTTTCAGGACGACTGGAAAGTTTCGAACAGGCTGACCATAAATTTCGGTTTGCGCTACGACTGGGAAACCAACCCCATCGAGGTCCACAATCTCTTCACCAACGTGGTGGGGCCGCCCTTCCCGCCCAATTTCGTGAGCGTCCCGCACGCTTACGCCAACAACCCCTCCAACAAGAACTTCGATCCCCGGGTCGGCTTGGCTTGGGATGTTTTCGGCGACCACAAGACCGCTGTGCGCGCCGGCTTCGGGATTTTCCACGATCCTTACACGACATACACCTTCTCGTCCGCCTACGTGTCGAGCCCGCCGTATGACACGCAGATCCAAATCTTCCCCAGTGGCTGGCCGTACCCCTTTGTCGGCGGCGGGATACCGTCATACAGTCAGACAACGGGCACTTATTACGGTACAAACACTACTCCGTATTCGCTGGAATACACTCTGAGCATCCAGCATGAACTGCCTTGGAACAACCTGTTTACCGTCGGCTATCAGGGGACCCGCGGCATTCACCTGCTGGCGTTCCACGATTTCAACTCGCCGGAAGCAACGGTGATTAACGGCGTGGACTACTTAGCGACGGACAATGGTGGCCCGTGCCCCCTGAACGCCCCCACCTCGGGCCCTGGTGCAACCTGCCTGCAGAATGCAAGGCCCACTCCGGCCTTAGGTTCGCAGGATTTGACCGCACCTTCCAGCTACTCCTCCTACAACGCGCTGCAGGTCGGGCTTACGCACAGGGCGTCCGCGAACCTGGTCTACCAGTTCTCCTACACCTATTCGCACTGCATCGACAGCGCGTACTCCTATGGCGGTCTGGGTTTCAACAACGTGACCTCCGCCATCACCAATCCCTATGATTGGAATGCGGACAAAGGCAACTGCAGCTTCGATCTTCGCCACAACATCTCGTTCAACGCCGTTTACCTGTTCCCGTTTAAAGGCAACCGGTGGAAGGAAGGCTGGCAGTTGAGCGGAGTTACATCGTGGCACACCGGGGTGGATTTCTCCCTCGGCGAAGGCGACCAGATGGACACGGGGAACACCTTCGACAGCGAGCGCCCGAACTACGTACCCAACGCGCCCGGATGTAACGGCAATGTCTACGCGAATCAGAGCGTAAATCAGTGGATCAACCTAAACTGCTTCGCGGCCTCGACGTACGGCTCGGCCGGCGATCTGGGGAGGAACGTGCTACGAGGGCCCGGGTATGCGGAGACCGATATCGGCTTGACCAAGAACACGAGGATCACGGAAAGGGTGACCCTCATATTCAAGGCCGAGATTTTCAACATCTTCAACCATCCCAACTTCTCGGTCCCGGGCGGGACAATCATCAATCCAGGCTCGAACTGCGGCCCCACAGTTTTCTATAACAACAACAGCTCACCCGCCGCCCAAGCCTGCTTCGCCCCCTCGGGCGCCGCGATCACTTCGCTGGTAGGAAGCGGCGGCCTCCCCGATGTGGCGCGCCAGACGCAGTTCAGTCTGAAGCTGCAGTTCTAACTGATTTTCATCTAAACCGAAGGCTCAAGGCTAATACCCCTGAGCCTTTTTTGTTTGGTTGTGCAGCTTCTTCAACCCGAACTTCGCTACTCCAAATGCGATCAGCTTAACACTGATATTCTGATAAGCTGATCGCGATACCGTACAAAGGACGGAAGTATTTCCGGGACGGCAACATTCCGTCCTTCGCCCGAGACCAGTTTGACGAAAGCGTTCGGAGGTTATGAAAAACCAGATAGCAGTCTTCACCTGCAAAATGGCGCTCGTTTTGGCCGTTCTGCCTTCGGCCATATTCGCCCAGGATCACTGGGTGGCTACCTGGGCTGCTTCGCCGCAAGCTGCGCGCATGAATTTTCCCATTCCTCGCCGTCAGCCCGCAGCGACCGCCCCTGCCGCGCCCGCCACGAATTCAACCAATCAGGCGCCCGTATTTCCTCCTCCGCCGGCATTTAGCAATCAGACTTTGCGGATGATCGTCCGGTCCAGCATCGGCGGACGCCGCGCCGTAGTTCATCTGTCCAATGCCTTCGGGTCCAGCCCGCTTGAAGTGGGCAGCGTGCATATCGCGCTTCGCGAAAAAGATTCGGCGATCATGGCGGGTTCCGACCACGCATTGACTTTCGGAGGAAAAACGTCCGTCACCATTCCAGTGGGTGCTGAGGTTGTCAGCGACCCGGCCGATCTGGATATTCCGAAACTAGCAGACATCGCCGTTAGCGTCTACATCCCCGGCAAGGACGCCACGCCGACCACTCACCTGACGGGCCTTCACACCACCTACATTTCCAAGGACGGGGATTTTTCGGGCGCGCCCTCTATTGCAGACGCAACCACGCTTAATTCCTGGTACTGGCTTTCTGAGATCGACGTCGCGGCAGACCGGCACGCCGGAGTGATCGTCGCGTTTGGGGATTCGATTACCGACGGCGCCACATCAACGCCCGACACCGATCATAGCTGGCCGAGTCTGCTGGCCAAGCGCCTGGCGGCGAACAAATCGACCGCGGACCTGGCGATCGTGAACGAGGGGATTTCCGGGAATCGCCTGCTTGCCGACGGCGCGGGCGTTTCGGCGTTGGCTCGGTTTGACCGCGATGTTTTGAGCCAGCCTGGGGTCCAGTGGGTGATTGTGATGGAAGGCATCAATGATATTGGAATCGCGTCGCTGAGCGGGCCTGAGGGAGCCGTCACCGCGGACGATTTGATTGGCGCTCAAAAGCAACTCATCGAGCGCGCGCACTTACACGGAATCAAGGTGGCGGGTGCAACCTTGACTCCCTACCAAGGGGCCACTTATTACAGCGACGGCGGCGAGGTGCTGCGCGAGGCGTTAAACCAGTGGATTCGAACCTCGCAGGCCTACGATGCCGTAATCGACTTCGACATGGTTACTCGCGATCCTGCGAATCCGAAGCAGATCCGCGCCGACTACAACATTCGCGATCATCTGCATCCTAACGACGTTGGCTATCAAGCCATGGCGGACGCTGTGGATTTGTCGATCTTCAAACGAAAATAACCGCGGGCGTTCTTTCAGCCTGAGCCCGAGAGCGCCAGTAGTGGGCTACTTTGAAGATAGTCTTCGTAGCGAAGACGCTACCCCATCGCGTTTCTGGTCGGCCAACAGCGGCAATCCCTGAGCATCAACCATACCCATCTCGGCAATTTCCAAATTGCGCAGGTGCTCCGAAATATCGGGCTCAGATGCATTACGTTGGATCAATCCGTAGATTCCGCCTATGTAACGGTCGTATTCGTCGGCGGCTTCGGGAACATCGTTGACGCCTATGGGGTCCCATTCGTCCATGAGTACCCGCCGTATCTTGGTCTGGATCTCCTGGGTTCGGAAACGGTCTTTATCCGCCATGCAAATCATGCTGCCATGAAAATCGCTTTCCGTCGCTCTTTCCAAGCCCCGCTCCGAGGTCCCCAACAACACAATCAGGTCCGACAGTGTCCAGGGTCTGTCAGTGACGCCGCCAAGTGCTATACAAAGGGATGCGATTCACCATCAGTTTGCTCGGCGTCGCCTTCCTGTTTTGCGCTCCCGCATTCTGCGCTGATCCACCCACGGTCGGACAGGTTCTGGACTCCCAGTTGAGTATCTGGGAGCACGAAATCACAACGGCGGTGGAGGCTATGCCCGCCGACAAGTTCGATTTCGCCCCTACGGCGGGCGAATTTAAGGGAGCTCGCACATTTGGCCAGCAGGCCAAGCACCTGGCGGCCGTCGTTTACGGTTTTTCGTCGAGCGTACTCGGCGAAAAGCCGCTTGTTGACACCGGCAAGCTCAACGAGGGACCCGAATCGCTACGGACCAAGGCGCAGATCGTCGAGTACGTGAAGGGCGCTTTTGCCTATGCGCACAAGGCCATGCTTTCTTTGACCGAAAAAAACGAGTTGAACAGAGCGGAACGCGGAGGCCAGGCTACGCCCTTGTACGAAGCGGTGTTCCTGATGAGTCACAGCATGGACCACTACGGGCAGATGGTGGAGTACCTTCGAATGAACGGCATTGTTCCGCCGGCCAGCAGGCCGCAGGGTCAGTAAAACAGCGTTACTTGTCCGGCGCGTCGGCAGCCACGCGCAGGATGGTGATCTTGATCAGCTTGGTGGGGAAGCTCGGCCGGTCGCGATTGTCGCGGATCACGTGGGAAATTTTGGCCACTAGAGGCTGGCCGTTCACCACCTGCCCGAAGATCGTGTAGTGGCCGTTTCCAGACGGATATTTGTCTTCGGTGATGAAGAACTGGCTGGAGGCGGTGCCGGGTCCCGCATTGGCCATCCCCAATCGGCCCGGACGGTCGAATTTGAGATCGTCGACAAACTCATCTGGAAGTTTAAATCCGCAGCCATACGCGCCGGTGCCCGTCGGATCTCCGGTCTGAATCATGAAGCCCGGTATGACGCGGTGGAAGATCAGATTTTCGTACAACGGACGAGTGGCCGGCCTCCGGGTTTTCGGGTCCAGCCAAGGCTGCGTGCCACGTGCCAAGCCGACGAAGGTGCGAACGGTTATCGGCGTTTCCTTTTCGAACAGCTGCGCCGTGATCTCGCCTACCGAGGTGGTGATGGTGGCGTACAGGCCCGGCGGATACTTCGGCGCGTCGTCCGAGGGCGCCTGAGCCAGCGCGGCCGCAGTCATTATGAGAGCGATGCAGAGGATCTTGGGCTGGATCATCACCGGCCTCGAGCCGGCGCAGCAGGCAGCTTGCCCCCTTCGGCGAGGATCTTCATATTTTCCAGAGCCTGCGTGAAGCGCGCGGTTCTTTGCGCCTTGTCCTTTTCGCGCGCGTCGTCGTCGGGAAGCATGGAATTGTCGAAAATCAGAGTGTAGACCAGCTTCGAGGTGATGGCCGTCAGGGGCCTGGCTTCCAGCGTGCCGTGATAGAGGTTGTACGGTCGGCCCTCGCGCACGGGCTGCGTGTAGGTGTAGGAAAGTTCCGTCTTACCCACCAGAACCTCGTTACCGATGGACCGCGTGGCGCCAAATTCACCGTCCTTGCCGGACGTGATGGTGCACGGAACCTGCAGCCACTCCCCGATATCGCAATATTTGCCGACCCGTTTCCACACTTCGGCCGCCGGGCGGTTGACGGTGATTTCGAGAGGAATGGAAACGTAAGTCGGATTCGGGATAGCTAGCGGGGCTGGCGCAGGCGGGGCTTGTGCAGTGGCGAGGCCTGCCAGGCAGGCGATTGCAATGGCACAGCCTGCGGCTGTTTTCGAGCAAAGCATGGATTCCTCCAAATGGATTCGCCTTAGGGCGGCGTTGTACTGAGGCACATGTTGTCACAGCCGGCCCGTCATAAGCAAGCCGCAGAGCTGTCAAAGTTCGCCGCGCCGTTCCAGCCGTTTCGAGAAGACCAGCGAATACACGGCGGGAACCAGAGCCCCCGCGATGATGGCGACAAAAGGCGGCCAGCCGTTCAGACCCAGTGCGATGAGCGCCAGACCCGCCAATCCGCCCATGACAAATGTTTTTGCCGCCAGGCGATGCGTGGCGTTCCAAACGCGCTCGCTGGCCAAGGACCAAGGCGTTCGCACTCCGATGTAGAAATTCCGGCGAACCTTTCCCATCACGTTGCCGAGCAACGCGAACAGCAGGCATACTCCGCCGAGAGTGGCACGGCCCACATTCACCTTGTGGCCGGTATCGGCCCATAGCATCACGGCATCCAGATAACCCCACAACCCGACGAGCATCAACATCATCTGCAGGTAGGTGGACCGAAAGCTCTCCACCTCGAACTGTCTCGGCGAGAGCCAAGGTAGCAGCCGGGTGAGCAGCACTAATCCTGCCATGAGTCCGGGACCGAGCAGGTAGAGCGCCCATCTGGGACTGTAGCCGTTCGGTAGCCCATGTATGTCCCAATGCGTGGGAACCGAACCTGGCAGGTGCGGATACGCGACCACGGTGGCCGTCAACGCCGCCGCGGTCAGCAGGATTCCAGCGATGTAGTAATGTTTGTCGCTCATCTTGGTTTCCTCCCGTTCTTCTGGCTGTCATGCACCAGGCGCAAGGCCCACGCCATGAGGTCCTGCACCACCGTGGTGTTCAGCCCGTACCAAATCTGTTGCCCGTCGCGGCGGCTGACAATGAGGTCCGCGTCCTTTAATACCGCGAAGTGATGCGACATGGACGGCTTGGTCATGTCGAACTTTTCAGCCAGCGCTCCGGCCGTCATCTCGCCCTTGCGAAGCAGGTCCAGAATTTCCCGGCGGGTTGGGTCGGCCAGCGCGCGGAATATTTGATCGCTGCTCATCGAAGTATTAGGCTGTCGTCTAATTAGACAACAATCTAAATATCTAACGCTTTGGACTCGCTGTCAAGACCCAGTACAAGCGGCCGCCGGAAAAGCGATCCAGTACTCATGGACACAGAGGCCCGGCAGACGTGGATTGCGATATGCTAACCCAAAGCGCTGAGGCCCGCGCACGGGGAGGGAGGGAACCAGAATGTTCTCATGTCGATTCGCGAGCGGGGTGATTCTCCTGCTGGCACTCTCTTATCCGCTATTCGCTCAAGAAACCGCGGAGTTGGAGAGGGGCAAGCAGCTCTTCTTGGGGATGTGCTCGCGCTGTCACGGTATCCAGGGCGGAGGTGGTGAAGGGCCGAACCTCAACCGGCCGGTTTTGACGCTAGCCTCCGACGATCCGGCACTGCTGGCGATCATTCGCGATGGAATTCCGAACACGGGAATGCCGCGAGTTCGCAGGATGACCGATGCCGAACTAAACGCGCTGGTGCTCTACGTTCGCTCGCTGAGCCATGTCACGCAAGTGCCGACCATCGGAAAACCCGAGAATGGAAAAGCAGTTTACGCGAAACTCGGCTGCTCCTCCTGCCACACCATCGCGGGCCAGGGCGGAACCTTCGGTCCCGAGCTCACCACTATCGGCGTGCTTCGTGCTCCGGACTACCTGCGACAGGCGATTGTCGCGCCGGAAGCAGCTTTGCCGCGCGGCGTATTGCTGGTACCCGGCCGCGGGTTCAACGAGTTTCTTCCGGTTCGAGTGGTGACGCGGGAGGGCCAGGAAGTGCGCGGCCTGCGCGTCAACGAGGATTCGTTCACCATTCAAGTGAAAGACGCGGGCAACCGGTTGTACTCTTTCCGCAAAGCTGACCTCCAGACATTGGACAAAGAGATCGGCAAGAGCGTGATGCCGAATTTCAGCGGGAAAACTTTGGCTTCCGAACTCGACGATCTGGTGGCGTACCTGTCGAGCCTACGAGGTGAGAAATGAAGATGCGGCAAATTGCGCTCGTCTTGGTTAGTCTGGGTCTGGCTTCGAGCGAAGCTCTTGCTCAGGTGCCCTATCGGCAAATCGTTGGCGCGGATAACAACCCGTCCACTTGGGTGACGTACTCGGGGAATTACCAGGCGCAGCGTTTCTCGCAACTGGACCAGATCAACCGGCAAAACGTCGCCCAATTGAAACTGAGCTGGGTTTATCAAATGCATGACCCGGGCATTGTGGAGACTTCGCCGATTGTCGCCGACGGGATCATGTATCTCACTGAACCGCCGAGCACGGCCACGGCGCTGGACCTTCACACTGGCCGGCCGCTTTGGACCTACACACCCAAGATTCCGTCTGATGTCATTATCATTGGCTCTCCGCCCGTGAATCGGGGAGTGGCTATCCTGGACAACACGGTGTTCTACGGAACCGTGAATTGCCACCTGATCGCGCTGGATGCAAAGTCGGGAATCGTGCGCTGGGACGTGGCCGTCGATGACAATCACAAAGGTTATTACATTACCTCGGCGCCGCTGGCCATCGACGGCAAAATCATTGTGGGGACTTCGGGCGCGGAAACGGGCATCCGAGGCTTCCTGGACGCCTATGATGCTAAAACCGGCAAGCGGCTGTGGCGCACCTGGACCGTACCTGGACCTGGCGAACCGGGGTCGCAATCCTGGGGCGGGGAAAGCTGGAAGCACGGTGGCGGGTCCACTTGGGTGACCGGGTCCTATGATCCGGACTTGCATTTAGTTTATTGGGGTACCGGGAATCCCGTGCCGGACTGGAACGACGACACCAGGCCCGGCGACAATCTCTACACTTGTTCGCTGCTGGCGCTCGACCCGGATACCGGAAAAATCAAGTGGCACTTCCAATTCACGCCGCATGATGTCCACGATTGGGATTCCGCGCAAATTCCCGTCTTGTTCGATGCCGACGTAAAAGGACAGCGGCGCAAATTAGTTTCGATGGCGAACCGGAACGGGTTCTATTATGTGCTGGACCGCCAGACCGGCGAGTTCGTGACGGCCGTTCCTTTTGTGAAGGTAACCTGGGCCGACGGGTTGGACGCCAAAGGCCGCCCGTTTGCGCGCCGCGATGCCGACCCCAAGGTGGATGGGACGCTGGTTTATCCGGATATCACGGGAGGATCCAATTGGTGGAGCCCCAGTTACAGTCCGAAAACGCAGCTCTTCTATCAGTCCGCCCGCGAAATTGCCGGTGTGTACTACAAAGGGGACGCCGAGTACAAGGACGGCACGGCCTATACGGGTGGTGGCGGCGAAAGGAAAACCGGTGACGATGCCTACGGCGCGGTGCGTGCCTTGGAAGCGACCACTGGGAAATTGCGGTGGGAGTTTAAGCTCATCACGCCACCTTTGGCGGGCTTGTTGTCGACTGCGGGCGGGCTTGTTTTTGGCGGGGCCGAAGAAGGGAACTTCTTTGCGCTGGACGCTGAGAGCGGCAAGCTGCTTTGGGAATTGCAACTCGGCGGCGCTATCCGCGCGAACCCAGTTTCGTTCGCGATGGATGGCAAGCAGCAAGTGGCGATTGCGGCGGGATCGTCGTTGTTTGTTTTCGGCCTCCCCTGACTTGAAGTGGTGTATCGCATTCCATCCACGGCGTGGATCTTCGCAGTGTTTTTGTCGCTCATCACGGGATGCAAGCAGGCGCCGCATCCAGCAGCCGCGCATCCCCAGGTAGGCTGGCGACCCATTACCTCTTTTTCCGGCCGGGGCGACTCGCAAACGGAGTCCTTTGACATCGACAGCACCGAATGGCGAATCAAGTGGCAGACTAAGGGCGCGGTATCGCCGGATGCCGCGGCATTCCATGTCGTGGTACATAGCGCCGTGAGCGGGCGTCCGCTGATGGACGCGGTGCAGCAGCGAGGGAACGGCCACGGGATCGCCTATGTGACCGAAGAGCCGCGCCTGTTTCACTTGGTGATCGAATCGAATGGGCTGGACTGGTCCGTCGCCGTGGAAGAGGCTGTGATAGGCACCCCACGCTAGGTGTATAATCCTTGTCGGCTTTCGAAAAGCACCACTCGAGCGAGGTGTCGCGTATGCCAGACAAAGACAATTTAGACGCACCCAGCGGGTTCTCCCGCAGGGATTTGATCAAAGGAGTGATCGCGGCGGGTGCGGTTTCGTCGTCCGCCTATTTGTTCCGCGGCCGGCTGGTGCATGCCGATCAGCCGGCCGCCGGATCGGTGGAGCGGCTGGTAACTCTGACCGTCAACGGCCAGCAACGGCGCGTGGACGTCATGAAGCAGGAGACGCTGGCTACCACGCTGCGCTACAAGCTCGGGCTTACCGGCACCAAGCTCGGGTGCGACCGGTCCGAATGCGGCGCCTGCACGGTTCTGATCGACGATGTTCCGCATTATTCGTGCTCCGTCCTGACGCACACCGTCCGCGGCAAGAAGATCTCGACCATCGAAGGGCTGGCCAGCGCCGACGGCACGCTGCATCCCGTGCAGCAGGGCGTGATCGACGAGCAGGGCTTCCAGTGCGCCTTCTGCATGTCCGGCTTCATCATGGCGACGGTCGGGTTCCTGAAAGTCAATCCCAATCCCAACCGCGCTGAACTGGCCCACGGAATTTCCGGCAACCTGTGCCGCTGCCAGGATTACGACAAGATTCTCACCGCCATGATGAAGGGCGCGGAGAACATGAGGAAGGTGAGCATAGCCATGCCAAACCGACTACGCCGCTCAAAAACATCCGACCTACAAGCTGATCGGCAAGAACTACACGACGCCCGATCTGGTCGCCAAGGTCACCGGGCGCGCCAAGTACGCCGAAGACTATCGCGCCGAAGGGATGCTGTTCGCCAAGCTCCTGCTCAGCCCGATGCCCCATGCGCACGTCCGCAGCATCGATACATCGGAAGCGCTCGCCATGCCCGGCGTCAAAGGCAATTCTCACCGTGGACGATCTGCCGGCGCCCGCCGACGCCATGACCGATCTGGGCCAGGTAATTCCTGCCAATAAGCTGGGCGAGCGCGGCCTCACCAACGATCCGGTGTATCAGGGCGAGCCGATTCTCGCGGTTTGCGCGGTGGACGAATACACCTGCGCCGAGGCCATCGAGAAAATCAAGATCGATTACGAGCGTCTGCCGCACGTCGTCGATCCGCTGGTCACGCTGCGGCCCGGCGCGTCCGAATGCGCGCGTCGAAGGCAATGTCTGGGTGCGTCCCGATCCGCCCCCGGCCGCAAAGGGCCAACCACCACCGCCTGCGCCCGCGCCGCTCGTGCAAGAGCTCAAGTGGACCGAAGCCGATTTCGCGGAGGCCAAGGACGGCCAGCTGCCCATGGGCAAGGCCACCGATCGAGTGGTCATTCGGCGACTGGGAGGGCGGGCTCAAGAAAGCCGACTCTGGTTCTGGACGAGACCTTCGTCACGCCCAACACCAGCCATCAGACGCTGGAAACCCGCACGGCGATGGCTTACTGGCAGAACGGGAAGGTCTACGTTCATTGCTCCACGCAGAGCACTTCGCAGACCGTTCCCGCCATCGCGCGCTGGCTGCACATGGATCGCGAGCGACGTGGTGGTGATCAGCGAATACACCGGCGGCGGCTTCGGCAGCAAGATTACCAGCGCGATTTCGGCCATCATTCCCGCGCTGCTCTCGAAGAAGACCGGCGCTCCGGTGATGATGCGCATCAGCCGCGAGGAAGAGCATTACATCGGCCGCGCGCGCCCCAGCATTCACGGCCGCCTCAAAGTGGGATTCGCAAAGGAAGGCACGGATCACCGCGCATCGACATGTTTGTCATTTGCGACAGCGGCCCTTACGATCCGCAGGGCGACGCCAATCAATCCGGGCCGCATGGTCTCGCTGATGTACCAGCCTCCCGCCATGCGCTGGCGCGGGCTTACGGTGCTGACCAATACTCCGCCGCGCGTTTCGCAGAGCCAGCCCGGCGGATTCCAGGGCATCGTGCTGATGGAACCGATCATGTCCAAGGCCTCGCGCAAGCTCGGCATCGATCAGGTGGCGATCCATCGCATCAACATGCCGGAAGGCAAAGCGTCCATCGGCCCGCCGCTCGCCAACGGGAAGCGGCTCTACGTCACCAGCGCGTTTATCAAGGAAGCGCTCGACAGAGGCGCATGAGGCGTTCCGACTGGGAGGAGCGAAAGGCGCAGCCCAAGCGCAGCGGCACGAAGGCTGCGCGGCATCGGAGTGGCCACCAGTTGCTTCGTCGGCGGCTCGGTCGGCTTCGACGGACTGTTCGTCATCAAGCCGGACGGCAAGCTGTACATCCAGTCCGGCATCGGCAATCTTGGCACGGAGTCGGTCAGCGATTGCCAGCGCGTGACTGCGGAGATCCTCGGCATGCCTTGGGAAAAATGCGAAATTACCTGGGGCAACACGGGGCAGCAATCTGCCGTGGAGCTGTCCTTCGGGCGGCAGCCAGACCACGCACGCGATGACGCGCGCGGCTTATGTGGCGGCACTGGATGCCAAGGACAAGCTGCAGCAGATCGCGGCCAAGGATCTCGGCGGCAAGCCCGAAGATTACGAAGTGGGCGGCGAGCGCGTCTATCCGCAAAGGCGGCGGCGCCGGCATGACGCTGGCGCAGGCTGCCAAGCGCGCCATCGAACTGGGCGGCATCTACGACGGCCACGAGTTGCCGAAGGGCATCAATAAATTTACGGTGGCTTCGGCGAAGGCGCTGGCGGGTCAAGGATTGCTGGCCGTGGCGCGCGACACCATGCCGCGCGATGGCCAAACCCATTCCTATGTCGCGGGATTTGCCGAGGTGGAAGTCGATCTGGAAACCGGCAAATACCGGATCCTGGATTATCTCGCCGTGGCCGACGTCGGCACGGTGATTCATCCGCGCGCCTGGGCGGTCAGGTGCTGGGCCGCTCGATGCTCGGCATCGGCCACGCCATCGGCCAGAAGTGGGTTTACGACCAGCACTACGGCCTGCCGCTGGCCAAGCGTTTCCACCACACCAAGCCGCCGACCATTCTGGATGCACCGGAACAAGATGGAATGGGAGGCGCTGGACATTCCCGATCCGGAAACGCCCATCGGCGCGCGCGGCATCGGCGAGCCGCCCGTCGGCGCCGGCTGCATGGCGATCCTCAACGCGCTTTCCGACGCGCTGGGAGACGAAGTTTTCCGCCGCGCGCCGGTGACTGGCGGACACGATTCTGGCCTCGCTCGAAGCGGGCCGGCCAATGGAAGAGGGCCTCACGGCCCACATATAAGGAGAGCGGAATATGGCTATCATTCGCGATATCATGCCGGCGTTCGAACTCTTTCAGCCGGCCACGGTGGACGACGCGTTGCGCTTGCTCAATGAGCACGGCAGCGATGCTTGGGTGATGGCCGGCGGCCTGGATACTTTCGACTGGCTGAAGGATCGCATCAAGCGCCCCAAAGTGGTGATCGATCTCAGCCAGGTGAGCGAGCTGCGCGGCGTTCGCCAGCTCAACGGTGGACTGGAGATCGGCGCCATGACCACGCTGACCGAAGTCGTGCGCCATCCCGTGGTGCGCGAAAAGTTCAGCATTCTTTCGACCGGCGCTGAGGCCGCTGCTTCGCCGCAGATCCGCAACCAGGGCACCATCGGCGGCAACGTCTCGCAAGACGCCCGCTGCTGGTATTATCGCGGCGGTTGGAAATGCTATCGCGCGGGCGGCAACATCTGCTTCGCCGACACGCCCACCGCCATCAACCGCGAGCACGCCATTCTGGGCGCGGACCGCTGCGTGGCGGTCAATCCGTCCGACACGCGCACCGGCGCTGATCGCGCTCGAAGCGCAAGATGGTGATCCGCAACTAAAGAGGCGAGCGGGTGGTGAATGCGGAGGATTATTTCATCGGGCCTGCCATCGACATCACGCGCATGACGGTGCTGAAGCCGGGCGAACTGCTGACGGCGATCCGAATCCCGGCAACTTGGGCTGGCGCGCAATTCTATTTCGAGAAAATTCGCGACCGCCAGGTGTGGGATTTCCCGCTGATGAACGTCGCCTCCGCGATGATGGTCACCCCGACGGCCGTATCGACCGGATCCGGATTGTGGTGAACGCCGCCGCAGCGCACCCCTTGCGCCTCACGGCGGTAGAGGACGCGGTCCGCGGCAAGCCGCGCAATGCTGCGACTGGCGATATGGGCGGGAAAATTGCCGTCGCACGGCGCGCAGCCGCTGCGCTACAACGCCTACAAGATTCCGCTGATGCGCAACCTGGTGAAGCGCGCCATCAGCGGCGTGGAAAGGATGCGAAGGTGACCACATGGGCATAATAGAGTCCGCAACCAATCCGTTGGGGCAAGACGGTCCCCATTCATATCGCGTTTTACCTGATATGGGTCTCGGCCATCGCGGGTTTAGCGTTTCTGGTTGTGCCACGCCATCTGGGTGCGCATTCATCGCAAGGAGGGAAGCTCACGTGGACTTCGCGCCCGAGGTGGCTGCGAAGGTTCCGGAAAAAGTTGCCCGCCACACCCTGGCCGCGCGCCTGTTCCATTGGATCATGGCGCTGGCGATGTTCGCGCTCTTGATCACCGCGTTCCTGCCGAGAGTCGGGTATCGGTTCCCGTGGGTGGCCTATCACTGGATCGCGGGAATCGTGCTGACCGCTGCCATTGTCTTCCACATCATCCACGCATCATTCTGGATGGACTTCTGGTCCATCTGGCCGGATAGGAAGATATTGAGGATGGCAAGAGACGCTGGCTCAGGGCCACCGGTAAATCGGCTCCCGCTCCACGAAAGTTCGCGAAATATCCGATGGAAAACAAGATGTACCATTTGGTGATCGTCCTGGCCGGACTGTCAGTGACGCTCACCGGCCTGTTCATGATGAAGCGCGTGCGGACTCCATTCTTCACGCGGAATCCATACCTGTTCAGCGACATGACCTGGGGCCTGATGTACGTGCTGCACGGTCTCGCCGGCGTGGGACTGATTGCGCTGATCATGGTCCACATCTACTTCGCGCTGCGTCCCGAGAAGTTCGTCATTACCAAGTCCATGGTGTTCGGCTCCGTCCCGCGCGAGCATTATTTGGAGCACCACGATCCAGACCGTTGGGCCGTGACGAAGTGAGCGAACTCTCCGACAGCTGTGGCGCGATTGAAGAATGCTACGAATACATGCTGGCCTACGCGGGACAAGGTGTGTCCGGAGAAGGCGATGGAACCATCCGCCATTTTCTGAACCGCGCCGCGCAAGCTCTGGCCGGGATCGAAAAGGCGTACGCCTCCGCTGTCTCTCCTGGCGAGCCGTACGCGGCTTTTCAATCCTTGCTGGCGCGCGACGCCCGCGATTCGTTGGTTGCCCTGGAATTGGTGCTGGCCCAACGCTCCATCAGCTCCCAACTGATCGATAATCTAAACGCATCCATTCACCTACGCGCGCTGCTGACAGATCTTTTTCTGATCGACGAAATTCTGAAGAGCCAGAACCAGGAGAGCCTTACCAGCTAAGCGTCCGCCGCCAAGGTATCCAGACGCAAGAACAAATCGGACGCCGTTCCGAAATCCTTCACCGAGACGATGCGGCAGTCGATGACCACCGGCACCATCGCGCTGCGTCCTTCCCATTCCAGCGTCGGGGTCATGCGCGTGAGTTCAATGATCTGTATTTTCGACCGCAATTCCTTGTAGGAGATCTTGGGAGGCGCCACGGTGAGGAACGCGCAGGGCGCCCAGCGAAAAAGGTTTTTGAATTCTGGCAGTGACTGGGCAAGATGCACCACCACCTTCAACAGCACCTGATCTCCGCGCGCGTATCCAAACTTGGCGTTGATCAGCGCCAGGCGTTTCACCACGAAGAGCGCCAGGTAGCAATCGGCGGGCTCGCCGTGTGCGCGCGCCAACTCGGCTTCCGCATAGGCCCGCGTAGGTAGGCCGGTCAACGGGTCTGGGGTAAAAGCGGCCGGCCCTGTGGCGGAGCCGTCGCCAATTACATGGCCTGAAGTCGGGCTCTCTATGTTCGTGGCGATCTGGAGAGCCTCCGCGCGTGCCGAGGCGATCTCGGAGGAAAGCTGCGCTTTCACCGCTTCCAGCTCGTCGTTCGTGGAAATAGCCTTGATTTGCTCTTCCACCGTGCTCCAATGTTCTGCCGCTGCCGCAAAGTCTGATTTCTGGCGAGCGATCGCCTGACTCGTTTTGGTTCCATACTTATCCAAAAGTTCGACCGCCGAGTCCACCAGCAGTTGGGCGTTCTCTTTTCCCTGGAGGCGGCTTTCCAAAGCCGCCAGTTCCGCCCGAAACTCCTCCCCGTCGGCGATGACCGAATGTTTTTGAATGCCGCGCAGCAGGGTCAAGAGGCAATCTTCGAGCCTTCCTTTTTCCGTGGGCTTTGAAGGCGGCGGTTTTGATGTTGACTGCATGGCTCTTCAGGCGTGCTTGTCTCATCGGATAACAGACGCGGAGTATGAGCCGGAAAGAAGGCCCCTAGTCCCATTGGTACTGTAGCTTGATGATTGCTCTATCCATGATATAAATGCACTGATGCGTTTCCAGGAATGTGGTCTTATTTGTCTGACAAAAGGGACAAAAGCGCTGTTGTTCGTCGTATTTACTGTGCTTTTCGGGCATTCCGCTCTGGCGCAGTCCTGGAATCTGCTTGCACCCACCGGCGCCAAGCCGGCTGCACGAGGAATGAACGGCACGCCCGGCGTCTATGATGCCACCAGCAATCGAATGATCATATTCGGCGGCCGGGACGGCAGCGGCCAGAACCTGAACGACGTGTGGGTGCTCGAGAACGCCAATGGATTGGGCGGCACGCCTCAGTGGCTGGAGCTGATTCCCAATGGCGCCGCCGGTTCGCCTCCCGCGCGCTCGGGACATTCCACCGTCTATGACCCGGTGAACAATCGCTTGATCGTCTTCGGCGGCTGCGGCGGAGATTGCCTGCCGGTACTGAACGATGTTTGGGTATTGACCAATGCTAATGGATTGGGAGGGACTCCGGCCTGGACGCAACTCCAAGTCGCCGGCGGACCCGCTGCGCGAACCAACGCCGCGGTTGCCTACGACCCGACAGACAATGTGCTAATTGTTTTCGGCGGCCAGGATGGAAGCGCCAATCCGTGTTCCACATTTTCCGATCTTTGGATGCTGGGCGGAGCTAATGGCTTGGGGACGGCTCTCTGGGCGCAACCTGGGGAACTCTTTGGTACGCCTCCCGTCGGGCAAAACGGTGCGTCGATCCTCGATTACGAAACCCTGGCTTTTCTTGGCGGCATAGGAATGGTCAATGGAACCTGCACCGCCACGAACGCTGTGACGGCGCTCGATCTTCTTGGCGGCTTTCCGAACCCGTTTGTCAGCTTTTTTAACTTTATCTCCGAGGGCGCTGCCGGATCACCCGCTGCACGATCCTTCGCCTCCACGGTAATCGACACGATCACACAACGAACCCTGCTGTTCGGAGGCGTGGACGCCTCCGGGAACTATCTCAATGATGTTTGGAGTTTCGGCGCCGGAATGTGGTCCCAGATCAATCCAAAAAACAGTCCGCCCGCAGCTCGGAGCGGGCAAGTGGCGATTCTGGATTCGGTGCACCAGAGGATGACGATCTTCGGCGGTGAAGACGCGAGCGGCGTTCTGGATAGTACCTGGGTGTTAACCGTCCCCGGAGTCTCCGGACTTACGTGCTCTGCGTCGACGGGGGTTCCGCGGATCCTGCGGGCCGAAGGCCTTACCGAGCAAATGGGAGATCTCGTTTTCAACTGCATCGGCGGCACGCCAACGCCCGCTGGAGAAGCGATACCAGAATACACAGTCACTTACACGCTCAATTCCAATATCACGAGCCGGCGGCTGCCGGAAGCGCCGGATCTCTCAGAAGCGCTGCTGATCATCGACGATGCGTTCCCTGCGAATCCGGTTCCGCCCTATACGCATGGGCCATCATCGCCACCTCAGATTCTCTGTACGCCGCTTGGTTCCCACTGCACAGCGACGGGTACGGGAGGCACTCCGAGCCCTTATCAGACGCAGCCGAACGTATTCGTCGGAAAACAAACCGGTGTGGATACGCTTGAGTGGAAAATCCCTCTCGACCCTCCGGGTCCCAATAACCACCCGCGCGTGATCCGGTTGACGAATGTACGCGCGAACGCGCCGCTAGTGGGTCCATCACCGCCGGGATTCACGGGTGAGTTTCTGGCCACGGTCGCAATCCAAGGAGCCCAGCCGCTGCTACCGGGCGGCTCGCAGCAGCTGTTGGTGGCGTTCGCCCTCCCCGGAGCACTGGCCAGCATAACCGCGAGCGCTTCCATTCCGCGCTGCGAACCTCACAATGCCGTTCTTCTTGGAGGAAAGGGTACGGCGGCATTCGACTTCAGCGTTCAAACTCAGGAAGGTTATGCTTACGCCTTCCAGTACCGTAACTACGGAACCCAGCTTATCGGACCACCGGTCTTCCCTCCGATCTTGGTGGAACAAAACATTCCTGGCTTCCCGTATGACACAGAGACCGGATTCTATTCGCCCAGCTTGTTCACCACCGCTCCCACGCTTGGGCTGGCGGATTTCGGTACGCGAATTCACTTGTCATTGGGCTCTATCAGCGCAGGTACGCATCTGTTCGTTCCCACCACGATCACTCTCACAGGCGAATACGCGGAAGGAACGCCCGCCGGGCAGCTGCAGCTCGTACAAGCGAACGAAAACGGAAACTCCGCGCCCGGCTATGAACCGGTTGCTGCTACCGCCATGGTCGGAACCACGCCGGTCGCGCAAGCGAGCGTTTCCGGTTCAACAGCCTACGCGACCTATGAAGTGATTTACGCCAATCCAAGTGTAGAGGAAACAGCCACCATTCCAGTGGCTGTGGCGTTCACCAACAAGCCCGCGATCGGAGAAGTGATGGCCACCACATCGTTCGCGCCGCTCGGAACGAGCCAAACCGCCAATGAGACTTCGCCGATCCCCCGCTTTACAAATCTTGCGCCCGCCCAGGAAGCTTTCACCATCACCAGTTGCCCAGCTCAATAATGGCTAGTCCCATTGGTACTGGGCGGGGGAAATGTGTCTTGATGATTGCATTATCCGTGGTATAAATACTCTGATGCTTTTACGGGAATGTGGTTCTATTTGTCTGCAAAAACGGAAAAAAGCGCTGGTTTTCGTAGCAGCCACTGTACTTTTCGGACATTCGGCTCTGGCGCAATCCTGGAATCTGCTTGCGCCTACCGGCCCCAAGCCGTCTGCACGAGGAATGAACGGCACGCCCGGCGTCTACGATTCCGCGAGCAATCGGATGATCATATTCGGCGGCCGGGACGGCAGCGGCCAGAATCTGAACGACGTGTGGGTGCTCGAGAATGCCAATGGATTGGGCACGCCTCAATGGATCGAGCTGATTCCCAATGGCGCCGCCGGTTCGCCTCCCGCGCGCTCGGGACATTCCACCGTCTATGACTCGGTGAACAATCGCCTGATCGTTTTTGGCGGATGCGGCGGAGATTGCTTGCCGGTGCTGAACGATGTTTGGGTGTTGACCAATGCCAATGGGCTGGGAGGAACCCCGGCCTGGACGGAGATCCAAGTCACCGGCGGACCCGCCGCGCGAACCAACGCCGCAGTCGCCTACGACTCGACGGAGCGGCTGCTGATTGTCTTTGGCGGCCAGGACGGGAGCGCCAATCCGTGTTCCACATTTTCCGATGTTTGGACGCTTGCGGGAGCTAACGGATTGGGAAGTGCAGAATGGGGTCAGGTTGAGTTCGTTGGTTTCGCACCCGCCGGGCAAAACGGCGTGTCGGCGGTCTACAGTTCTTTTGTGATGACTCTCTTTGGCGGTATCGGAATGGTCAATGGAACCTGTACCGTCACGAACGCCGTTACGACGTTATCCCTCGGTGCCGGTGCCCCTAGCCCCTATGGCTTCTTTGGGGGCTTTGTAGATCCAGGTATTCCAGAGGGCGCTGCCGGGTCGCCTCCGCCGCGAGCCTTCGCCTCCACAGTCTTTGACTCCATTAGCCAACGGACGCTGCTTTTTGGAGGCGTGGATGCTTCCGAGAACTACCTGAATGACGTTTGGACTTTGGCTGGCGGCTGGTCCCAGATCTCCCCAAGTAACAGTCCGCCCGCGGTGAGGAGCGGGCAAGCGGCCATTTTGGATTCGGTGAAACAGAGGATGACCATCTTCGGCGGCACCGACGCAAGCGGCGTTCTGGATAGCACCTGGGTGCTGACCGTGCCTGGCCTTTCTGGACTTACGTGTTCCGCAGCCGGGGGCGTTCCGGCGATTACGCGGGCCGAAGGCCTTATTGAGCAGGTTGGCGACGTGGTGTTCAACTGTACCGGCGGTATCCCCACGTCCGCTGGTGAAGCGATTCCGGAGTACACCGTCACTTACAAGCTCAATACCAACATCACGAGCCGGCGGCTGCCGGAGGCCCCGGACCTCTCAGAAGCGCTGCTGATCATCGACGACGCGTTCGCTGCGAACCCTGTTCCGTCGGATTTAGGGGTTGAATCAGCCCGACCACCTCAGATCCTCTGTACGCCGCTTGGTTCCCACTGCACAGCGACGGGTACGGGAGGCACTCCGAGCCCTTATCAGACGCAGCCGAACGTATTCGTCGGAAAACAAACCGGTGTGGATACGCTTGAGTGGAAAATCCCGATCGATCCTCCAGGCGCCAACTACACGCGCGTGATTCGCCTGACAAACGTACGCGCGAATGCGGCACTAGTGGGCGTATCGACCACTTTAATCCCGAATTCGTTGCAGGCCACCGTCGCAATCCAGGGAGCCCAGCCGCTGTCACTGGCAGTCCCGCAGGGGGGTGTGGCGGTGGCCAGCGTCTTCCCAGGAGCATTGGCCAGCGTAACCCCGAGCGCTTCCCTTCCACGCTGTGACCCTCACAATGCGGCTCTACTCGGAGGAAAGGGTACGGCGGCATTCGATTTCAGCGTTCAAGTCCAGGAAGGTTATTCTTACGCCTTCGAGTATCGTAACTACGGAACCGAGCTTTACGGACCGGTGTTTCCTCCGGTCCTGGCGGAACAAAACATTCCCGGTTTCCCGTACGAGACGGAG
The DNA here is from genome assembly GCA_963735145.1 of Bryobacterales bacterium. GTDB lineage: Bacteria > Acidobacteriota > Terriglobia > Bryobacterales > Bryobacteraceae > Palsa-89. Next base: position 2,099,194 of record CAVTJS010000005.1, read on the forward strand.
ACCGGCTTCTATTCTCCCAGCTTGTTCACCACCGCTCCCACGCTCGGGCTGGCGGATTTCGGTACGCGAATTCACTTGTCATTGGGCTCTATCAGCGCAGGTACGCATCTGTTCGTTCCCACCACGATCACTCTCACAGGCGCATACGGAGAAGGCACTCTCGCTGGACAGCTCCAGCTGGTACAGGCGAACCAAAACGGAAACTCCGCGCCCGGCTACGAACCGGTTGCCTCTACCGCAACGGTCGGAACCACGCCGGTCGCGCAAGCCAGCATTTCCGGCTCAACCGCGTATGCGACCTACGAGGTGATCTACTCCAATCCGTACGTGCTGGAAACAGCCGCCATTCCAGTGGCAGTGGCGTTCACCGACGAGCCCGCCGCCGGAGTAGTGACGGCAACCACCTCGCTGGCGCGGCTCGGCACAGTCGAAACCGCCGATGAGACCTCGCCTATCCCTCGCTTTACAAATCCTGCCACCGCCCAGGAAGCTTACACCATCACCACTTGTTCAACCGAGTAATCTCGAGCAATCGGCGAATTCGCTTAGCCCCTGTAGTACTTTCTTCCTTTATTATCAATGAATTGTGCTTGGATCGAGGTTTTATCCATGCTATAAGTTCCCTATGGTTTTCAGTGGATTGCGCGCTATTCGCTCGCCTAAATCAATAAATTCCTACTGCTCCCGTGCTGTTAAAGGGTTTTTTGTGCTGTCCGCCATCCTATGCGCGCATGCCGCGCTGGCGCAATCCTGGACTCAACTTTCCCCCACCGGAACCCCGCCGGCGGCCCGAAGAATGAACGGCACACCCGGTGTTTACGATCCCGCCAGCGATCGAATGATCGTATTCGGTGGCCGGAACAGCTCCGGGAAAGACCTGAACGACGTCTGGGTGCTGGTGAATGCCAACGGATTGGGAGGCGCAAGCCAATGGGTGAATCTGATCCCCAATGGCGCCTCCGGCTCGCCTCCAGCGCGGTCGGGACATTCGACGCTCTATGATTCGGTGAACAATCGCCTCATCGTTTTTGGCGGCTGCGGTGGAGAATGCGTGCCGGTGCTAAACGATGTTTGGGTGTTGACGCATGCCAACGGGCTGGGAGGAACTCCGGTATGGACCGAGCTCCAGCCGTCCGGCATCGTTCCGGCGGCTCGAACCAATGCGGTTGCCGCTTATGACCCGGCGCGCAATTGGCTGATCATCTTTGGCGGCCAGGACGGGAGCGCTGATGCTTGTTCCACGCTTTCCGACACCTGGGTGCTCGCAAACGCAAACGGATTGGGCGGATCGCCAGCCTGGTCCACTTCCGACAGTGTTGGCAAGGTGCCTGTCGGACGAAACGGTGCGGCGTCCGTCTATGATCCAGTTACAGGAGTGTTAATGGAATTCGGCGGGATGGGCCTCGTAAATGGCGTCTGCCAGGCGACCAATGGCGCTTGGACGCTGAGTACAATTCCCAGCCCATTCTTAAACTCCTGGCAGCTTCTTGTTGAACCCGAAGGAAATCCGCCCTCCGTCCGATCGTTCTCTTCAGCCGTTTACGATGCCGTCGGCGGGCGAATGCTGGTGTTCGGAGGAGTGGGCGAATCCGGAGGTTACTTGGACGACGTATGGAGTCTGGTGAATCCCACGGGATTGGGAACTCCCGCATGGTCCATGCTCAGTCCGCAAGGTACACCGCCTGCCGGCAGGAGCGAGCAAGCCGCAATCTTCGACGCGGCCAGCCGCCGAATGACGATCTTTGGGGGCCACAACGCGAGCGGCGCGTTGAACGACAGTTGGATATTGTTAGCGCCTGGCGTGGCCGGGCTATCGTGCAAGGTGAACCAAACCGTCCCGGCTTATGTAACCGCGGAAGGCCTCACAGAACTGATGGGCGACGTGGTGGTGAAATGCACGGGAGGCGTTCCGACGCCCGAAGGAGAAAAGATTCCGCAGTACACGGTCACCTTGGAACTCAATACCGATATCACCAGCCGCCAGTTTCCGGAGGCTACCGACTTGTCGGAGGCGCTCGCGATCATAGACGATGCTTTTCCCGCTAACCCGATTCCATCCGGGGCCGTCCGTGAGGCCTCCGCGCCGCCCCAGATCCTCTGCGCGCCGCTCGGTTCCAAGTGCGTCGAGACGGGGACCGGCGGCACCCCGAGCCCTTACCAGACTCAGCCGAATGTCTTCGCCGGCACGCAAAACCCAGGGGATCCGCTCCAATGGCAGATCCCGATCGATCCACCTGGAGTCAACAATACACGCACCATTCGGCTGACCAACGTCCGCGCCAATGTTTCTGAGCTGGACGTGCAGTCGGGATTAACTCCTCTCACGGTCCAGGCGAAAGTAACCATCCAGGGAAACAACACGGTGCCGCTGAACACCTCGTCGCCGCAGGTGGTGGGGAACCCTATTGCGGCTAACGCGGCCAGCGTAACCGCCGCCAGCGCTCCCATCCCGCAATGTGACCCCCACAATGCAGTTCTGCTCGGCAAATCGGGGACTGCCGCTTTCGATTTCAGCGTTCAAGTGAGTGAGAGTTTTCCTTCCGAGTACGAATACCGCGACTACGGCACCGCGCTATTTGGGCCCGAATTTCCTCCCGCGCTGGCTGAACAAAACGTACCCGGTTTTCTGTATATCACCGAGACTGGATTTTATTCGCCTAGTTTATTCACTCCCGCGCCCACGCTGGGACTGGCGGATTCCGGGACTAGAATTCTGGTTTCGCTGGGTCCAATCAGCGAGGGGACGGAACTGTTCGTGCCCACCAGCATCACGCTTACGGGCGGCTATCCACCCGGAAGAATCCCTGGTCAGCTTCAACTGGTACAGGCCAACCAGAACGGAAAATCCGCGGCCGGTTACGAACCAGTTGACGCCACCGCGATGGTTGGCGCCACGCCGGTTGCCGCGGCCACTACTTTCGGCTCGACCGCGTACGCGGTTTACGAAGTGATTTACGAGGATCCAACCGTCCAGGAGAGCGGCATTATTCCGTTTGCCGTGGCGTTTACCAAGGCGCCCGCGACCGGAAATGTCACGGCCACCACATCGCTCGCGCCCGTCGGCACCGTTGGCACGGCCAATGAGACGGGTCCGATACCGCGTTTTACCAGTCTGTCCAATGCCAAGAAGGCTTATTCCATCAGCGCTTGTCCGGCGCCTTAGTTAGCAGGCCGAGAAACGCTTGCTCACGCGCCACCCGTCTGGTGGTCTTCGAGTCGATGTTCTCCAGTGCACGACTTCCGGTCGTCTCCGGGTGTCCGGCTGGCGCGCGGTTCAGAATTGCGCGCAGGTGCTTACCGAGCCGCGACCGTAAGGGAGCCGGTGCCGCAGTCCATTTTCAGCAGCCTGTTAGAGTTTTGCGAGGGCTGTTTGGTGTTGCGATAGCGGCGGCGTGGGCGATTGCGCGCGTTGAAAGCGTGCGGTGAACCAGAATCGCGAGCCTTGACCGGGTTCGCTGTCCACGCCCACCCGGCCGCCCATCATCTCGATCAGCTGCTTGGAAATGGCCAATCCCAGGCCGGTACCGCCGTATTTGCGCGTGATGGATCCATCGGCCTGCACGAACGGTTGAAACAGGCGCGCCACGGCGTCGGGCGCCAGGCCGATGCCGGTATCCAGCACTTCAAACAGAAGACGCACGCCGTGTTCGGACGCTTCCGCGACGTTTACCCGCACCGTTACTTCGCCGCGCTCGGTGAACTTGATGGCGTTCGCCACCAGGTTGAGCAGCACCTGGCGCAGCCGCGCCGGATCGCCCCGCAGCACTCCCTGGGCATCGTCTGAAACCGCCGCGCTCACCGTAAGTCCCTTGCCTCGCGCGCGCCCGGAAACCAGTTTCAGGACTTCCTGCAGCACTTCGGCGGGGCGAAAATCCGTCACTTCCAGTTGCAGTTTTCCGGCCTCGATCTTTGACAGATCCAAAATGCTGTCGATGATTTCAAGCAGCGCTTCACCGGATCGAAACGCGGTTTCGGCGTAATCGCGCTGTTCGGCCGTCAGATCGGTATCCAACAGCAGTTCGGTCATCCCCAGCACGCCGTTCATCGGCGTTCGGATTTCGTGGCTCACGTTCGCCAGGAACTGGCTCTTGAGTTTGGTGGCTTCCTGGGAGACTTTCACTGCCTGCGCTAAATCGCGATTTTTACGTTCGATCTCGTGCGCGTACTCCAACAGCTCGGCTTGCGCTCGCGTGCGCTCCAGCGCGTAACGAATGGACCTTTCGAGCAACCGGGCATCCAGCTGGCCCTTCACCAGGTAATCGGCGGCGCCGGCTTTCATGGCTTCGACGTCGGTTTCCCAATTGTCGTTGCCGGTCAGCAAAATGATGGGCGCCTTGCAGCCGCGCGCCAGCGCTTCGCGCAGCAGTTCCAGCCCGTCGGCATGTCCCAGATGGTAGTCGAACAAATAGACGTCGTGCTGATTTCGTTCGATGGCTTGGAGCGCGCCTTCGTACGACGGCGACCAGTCCAGTTGGAAGGGCGGACGTCCGATGCGCAGCAGCAGATCGCGCGTGAGGATGTAGTCGTCCTCATCATCGTCGGCGATGAGAACTCGTAGCGCTCGGGCTTCTACCTCTGGGTCTTTAGGCGGCCTCATCCTGGGCGCTGCTCGACGGCAGCTCGACAACCTCGAACCAATACTTGCTCAGGGTCCTCGTGATCTCCACCAGCGACTCAAAGGTCACGGGCTTGAGAATGAAAGAATTGACACCCAGATCATAGGCGCGGAGGATGTCTTCCTCAGCCTTCGACGTCGTGAGCACCACCACCGGAATGGAGCGCAGGCGCGGATCGGCTTTGATCTCCTGCAGCGCTTCGCGTCCATCCTTCCTGGGCATGTTGAGATCCAGCAGAATCATGCCGGGCAAGGGCGAGCCGTTCAGGTGAACGTATTTGCCCGTGCGGCGCAGATACTCCAGGAGCTCCTCGCCATCCTCGACAAAGTGCAGCTCATTCGCTAGGCGGTTCTCCTCCCAGGCTTCTTTCACCAGCATGCGGTCTTCGGCGTCGTCGTCGGCATACAGAATGGTGATGGCTTTTCCGGATCTATTCATGTTGGTTTTCTCCTGGTCGAAGCTGCGGCAGGTTGATGACGAACTTGGCGCCCGCGCCGGGCGAACTCTGGGCCGTGATATCCCCGCCGTGCCGGTCCACGATCTTGCGGCAGATGGCGAGGCCAATCCCGGTTCCTTCGTATTCGCTGCGTCCGTGCAGCCGTTGGAAGATTTGAAAAATCCGGTCCCGATACTTTTCATCGAAGCCGATGCCGTTATCCTGCACCGTGATCTGCCATCCGGCCGCGCCGTTGGACAGGATCCGCGGTTGGCTTTCCAGCTTTACTACCGGGTTCTCGCCGGGCTTCCGGAATTTCAATCCGTTGCCGATCAAATTCTGGAAAAGCTGCGCCATCTGCCCGCGGTCTCCGAAGATGGCCGGCAGCGTGCCGATTTCCACGCGTCCATTCGCGTCCTGGATGCGCATTTCAAGATCGGAAACCACGGTCTGGACCACCTCGCCCAAATCCACCGCGGTGAAAGGCTTGGAATTGCTGGTCACGCGCGACAGGCTGAGCAGATCCTGAATCAGGGTTTGCATCCGCGCCGCGGCGTTTTGCATGCGCGTCAAATAATCGAGACCTTCCGGACCAAGACCCGCTTCGTACTTGGTTTTCAGGCGATCGCCAAAGGCCTGGATCTTGCGCAGCGGCTCCTGCAAATCATGCGATGCGACATAGGCGAACTGCTCGAGTTCGGAGTTGGAGCGTGAAAGTTTATCGGCTTGCTCCAGCAGCGTCATTTCGGCGCGCTTGCGCTGCGTGATGTCCAGCAGGAAGGTGCGCAGACCCGTCGGCTGGCCGGCTGCATCGCGGATGCGCTTCTGGTGGATCTCCATCACCACCGAACTCCCGTCGCGACGTTTGTATTCGCGTTCCAGCGGAACCAGCGGCTGCTCATCGGCGATGCGCTGCAGCAGACCGGCCCTGGTCTTCTCGCGATCCTCCGGCGCCATGAAATCCCAGATGGGACGGCCCACCATTTCTTGTTCTGAGAATCCGAAGAGCTCGCACTCGGCTTGGTTGACACACAGGATGATTCCGTTGCGATCCACTTCGTGGCACGCCACCGGCGCGTCCTGGAACCAGCTTTGAAAATGGCGCTCGCTATCGCGGAGCTGTTGCTCCAGGCTCTGGCGATCGAGCAGCTTCAGCGATTCCGGCGCCTCGATGGGCGCCGTGCTGGGGCTGACATGGCTGGCCGGCACGCTCAAAACGCAACCCTCCTGGTATGTTTAGAAGGTCGGCAGTTGCATACAGGAACTTTATGGGGGTCAATAGCTTGGATGGACAGCCGCGATTACACCGCGGCGGCGGTGGCCGCCAGCATCATTTGATAATGCCCGCGATAATGACGATACGCGGCCGCGAGCGTAATCAGCATCAGAACCGCCGCGCCGCCCATGGTGATGGATAGAGAATATCCGATCATCTTGCCATTGTGGAATAGATAATCGTTGAACACGCCCGGCAGCAGCGGGCCCAGGCTCTGGCCGCCGATATTGAGGATGAACAGGTACAGCGCCGACACCATGCCGCGCACCTGATTGGGGAAGATGCGCTGCAGCGCCGCCGCCGATATGCCCATCGGCAAGGCCAGGCAAAACACCCCGGCAAACAGCAGCGCGAGCGTCCAGCGGACATCGGGAAGCAACGTGCCGACCGGCAACAGCAGGACGGTGCCTATCGCGCCCAGCACCATCACTCGCATGGGTGCTTCGTCCATGCCGCGTCTTTGCCAGCGGTCACTCAGGCGGCCGCCGGTGTACATGCCCCCGCAGCCCGCGAACAGCAGAATCACCGCCAGCGCTTTGCCGGATTGGCCGGGCGTCCAGCCGTGCACGCGCGAAAAGTACGTTGGTCCCCATGAAACCAGCGCATAGTTGGCCATGGATTGAAAGACCATCGCGAGCGAAATGCCGCCCAGCGATTGCCAGCGAATCCGCATTTGCCCGAAGGACTGTGCGAAGCTCACCCGCGCCGTATGGCCCTCTGCGTTCCGGAGCATGTTGCGGCGTAGCGGCTCTTTGATGGTGTAAACCAGCAGCGCGCATAACAATCCAGGCAGGCCGACGATCAGGAATGTCACGCGCCAGGATGCGATGGTGCCGAGCAGGGGCAAAGTGACGGTATGAATACGCGCCATGGTGTCCACCACCACTCCACCCACCAACAGCGCCAGGCTGGAGCCGAGAAAAACCCCCATGTAATAGACGCTGATGGCGACGCCCAGCCGGTCCGGCGGAAAATAGTCGGAGATCAGCGAATACGCGGCCGGCGAGAGTCCCGCTTCACCCACGCCCACCCCGATGCGCGTGAAGAACAGCGACCAAAAACTCTTGGCGAAGCTGCAGGCGCTGGTAAAAAGGCTCCAGACTACCACGCCCGCCGCGATCAGATTACGCCGGCTGCGCGTGTCGGCCAACCGGCCGAGCGGCAGGCCCATGATGGTGTAGAACAACGCGAACGACAAGCCTTGCAGCAGGCCGATGCGCGTGTCGCTGATGCCGAGGTCGCGCTTGATGGACCCCACCAGCAGGCTCAAAATGGTACGGTCGACGAACGACAGCATGTAGAGCGCGGTCAAGACGATGACCACGTACCAGGCGTAGCGCAAGCCAGCGTGCGGCTGTCCGGGGGGCTGGTTGGCGCGTATACTTTGCGCTGAGGCTGGGGTCATAATAGAGATCTCATGCGAGCCGTCACCGCGTACTATATCCTAAGCTGCCTGTTGCTTGCTGGAACGGCCCGCGCCGCCCAGGACGAAGCCGCGATGCTCGAGGCGGATGGAGCTTTTGTTCAGACGGTGGCTGCTGCCGACAAATCAGCCCTTGAAAAACTTCTCGACGCGGATTTTACCTGGACCGGGTTTGACGGAAAAATTAGAACGAAGGCCGAGGTTCTCCAAAATATTCCTTTGGAGCTGAACCATGAGCATGTGCAAGCGGCGGCGTTGAAGCAATACACGTACGGCGAACTCGGCGATGTGCAGGCGAACTTCGGCAAGATACACGTGTTGCGCGTGTGGGTGAAGCGCCCTGGAGGCTGGAAGGCCATCGTCTATCAGGAAGTCTTGTCGCTGGAAACGCCGCCATCTTTTACGCCGGGCGCGGGAAGGCATTGTGAAAACCCGTGCACAACAGTCCCGTATCAGCCCAAGAACGACACGGAACAGCAAGTGATCACGGCGTACTCGAAGCTGGAGACCGCGGCGATGGCTCACAATTCGGCGGTGTTTGCCACCCTGGTAGCGGATGAATTCGTGGCGGCCAGTTCCAATAGCAACAAACTCTACGACAAGCGCGGGCGCATGGAAGATTTTGACCGCGCCCAGACTGGCGGGGTGGCGCCCACAGCGCTCGTCTCCGGCCGGATGTTCGACTTCAAAGACGCGGTTTTGATGACCTCCGAGCACCAGCCCGATCTCGGAAAGCCGCTGCACGTCACTCGTATTTGGATAAAGCGCCATGGAAGCTGGATGGAGACGCTGAGCTATCAAACGTCAGTTTCCGCCGCGCCGTAGCCGGCTGGATTTCGCGATAGACTATCGCTACAAGTTGTTTGAGGAGACCAATAGCATGGCTAGTAGACGAGAATTTCTACAGGCGGGAATTGCGGTATCCCTGCTTCCAGCGACGGTGCCGCCGGTAGCGGCGTCGGCGGCCGATACATCATCCAAGGCTCCGGCTCCGCAGGTCTTTTACAAGGTGATTTTCGACGAGCGATTTCCAGCCAGCGTGGCTTTTGGCGAAGAGTGGAAAGCGCGCGGCGCGGCGGTTCACGCCATCCGCGGCGACATCACCGATCTGTGGTTCCACGATCTCGACTTTCAATGGAAGAAGCGCCCGGTGGCGATTGCCGGGTTGACGGCTCATGGTCCGTTATTCTGCCTGGAACGCTTGGCATGGGATCACGGGATGCGAGTGGTTTACCGCGTAGAGCAGACCGCCACCCATGACGGAGACCCATTGATCTCCTGGGTGATCGCGCCCAAACCGAAATCAGGAGTGAAAGCATGACCCCGCCTGGAGTGAATAGCAAGGATTTCTCGGACGCGCTGAAGCAGTTTGAAGAACACGTCGGCAAAGAATGGGTCTTCACCAGCGACGAGGACGTGGCTCTTTACAAGGACGCCTATTCGCCGTTCTGGGGCGAGCCTGAGGAGCGCGTGGCATCGGCCGCCGTGGCGCCTTACACCGTGGAGCAAGTGCAGGCGGTGATGAAGACCGCGAACCAATACAAGATTCCGGTGTATCCGATTTCCACCGGGAAGAACCTCGGATATGGCGGATCGGCGCCCAATCTTTCCGGCAGCGTGGTGCTGGATCTGAAGCGGATGAACCGCATCCTGGACGTCAGCGAGCGCAACCATTCCGCTCTGGTTGAGCCGGGTGTCAGTTACTTCGATCTTTACCGCTACATCCAAGACCGCAAGCTGAAGCTTTGGGTGGATGTACCCGATCCGGGTTGGGGCAGCCCCGTCGGCAACTCGCTCGATCATGGCGGAGGCTACTTGCAGCCGATGTATCGCAATCATTTCGATTCGCACTGCGGGATGGAAGTGGTGCTGGCCAACGGCGATCTGCTGCGCACCGGAATGGGCGCCATGCCAGGCGCGCAATCCTGGCAGCAATATAAGTTCGGATTCGGACCGTGGATCGACGGCATGTTCTCGCAATCGAATTTCGGCGTCGTCACCAAGATGGGATTCTGGCTGATGCCGCAGCCGGATGCCTATCTGACTGGGACCGTAACGGTGCCACGCTACGAAGACCTGATCCCGATGATCGACACTCTGACGTTACTCGAAAATTCGGGTATAACGAACGGGATGCCGAATCTGGGAAGTCCGATCCTGGGCGGCTTTATGATGCCCCCACGGGCGCCCGAGGTCACGGCGATGCTCGAGAAAGACGGAGTGGAATCGCCCGAGTTACACAAATACGCACAGGACAAGGGCATCCCGTTCTGGAATTGCACCGTCAAGTTCTACGGCCCGGAAAAAGCCATCCGCGCACAATGGGAGTATGCGCAGGAGAAATTTTCGGCCATCGCAGGGGCCAAGTTCCACGAGGACGAGTTCTACAAACTTCCGCTGACGCCCGAACAGTTCAACAAAGTCCACAAGCCGGAGTTCGGAATTCCCAGCCTGGAAATGTTTTCCATTGGCGCTCGATCGCCGTATAATCCCACGCCGGGAAACGGCCACATCTGGTTTTCGCCCATCATTCCCCGAACGGGCGAGGCGGTGCTCGAAGCCAACCGGGTGTTCGCAAAGGCCGCCAAGGATTTTGGATTGCCGCTGCTTTCTTTCAGCCTGCCCACCACCTATTGGATGCGATCCTTCATCTTCCTTTTCGGCTTCCCGATCACTCACGACGTGGCCACCAACAAGAAGAATCGCGAGGCTTTCAAGCAAGTGGTGCGCGTTGCCGCCGAACACGGCTGGGGCGAATATCGAACCGCCCCGGCTTACCAGGACGATGTGATGGCCACTTATTCCTTCAACAATCACGCGCTGCTGCGTTTTCATGAAACGGTGAAGGACGCCGTCGATCCCAACGGGATCATCTCAGCGGGCCGCTACGGGATTTGGCCCAAACACCTGCGTGGGAGCAAGGCATGAAGCGCTTAGGAACTGGATTATTTGCGTTCGCGTGTCTCGCTCTGGCTGGCCAAGCCTTCGGCGCTGATGAGGCGACCATTCAGAAGGGCGAGAAGGTCTACACCTATTGGTGCGCCACCTGTCATGGCCCAGGCGCGCTGCCCGGCACGGTTGCCTTACAGACCAAGTACCAAGGAGCCAAGCCAGCCCTGCTGAGCGAGCGGACGGATCTGGCTCCGGTCGTTACCAAAACATTTGTACGCCACGGCGTCTCGATCATGCCATTCTTTCGGAAAACCGAAATCAGCGATGCCGATTTGGACGCGCTGGCCGCATATTTGGCGCGCAACAACAAGGCTGTGAATCGATAAAATCCAGGCCAATCCGCCCTGGCATTTCTTGTTTTGCATGCAGGATTGGCCGGTGTTAACATGGTGCCATATCAGATTGAGCCAGGAGGATTGTAGTAGTGCAAAGCACCGAAAGTAAGTCTAAAACCATCGCTTCGGAAAGTTCCCAGACCGGTCGTACATTGCTAAACCTCCGGGGCATGTTGTTGCGGGGTGATTTTCAGCCGGGAGAGCGCCTCTCCGAGCTCCCACTGGTGGCCCGTCTGGGCGTATCGCGGACACCCATCCGTTTGGCTCTGGATCGGCTGGCGCACGAAGGTTTGTTGGAGGCGTCGCCCACGGGCGGGTTCGTAGTACGTGCATTCACGCTGGAAGACGTTTGGGATGCGATCGAAACACGCGGAGTTCTGGAGGGCGCGGCTGCACGCCTGGCCGCGGAGCGTTTGCAGCACGAAGGTGAGCTGGCACAACTCCGCGAATATCGCGATGAAATGGATGCCATGATCCGCCTGGATAGCGATCCCGACAAATTCGTCGAGCCCGATATCGACTCTTACGCGCAATATTTGGATCTAAACGAAGCCTTTCACTCCGAGATTGTCAGGCTGTCCAAGAGTTCCATGCTGCGCCGAACGTTGGATCAAGTGAACGCAGTGCCGTTTGCATCGCCCAGTGCGCTGGTGTACGTTCGCGCGAAGCTTCCGCGCGCTCCGCAGGTATTTGCCATTTCCCATGAGCATCATCGTTCGATTGTCGAGGCCATCGAACAAAGGCACGGAACCCGCGCCGAAGCCCTGGCTCGCGAGCATTCCCGCATGACCAGGCACAACGTCGAATTTGCTCTTTCCGACGCCAGTATCCTCAGTGGTGTGCCCGGCGCGTCGCTGATCCGGATACCCGCCGCAGTCTAGCGTGATAAAATCCGCTTGCTAACGTGCGCGCGCTCCGTTACTGAGCCGCGATCGTGAGGGAGCCGGTATAACTATGGATAATCTCGTAAACCTGACGACGCAGGATGGCGTCGCTATCATCACCATTAACAATCCGCCCGTGAACGCGCTGAGTCCCGGCGTTCCCGAGGGTCTGGTGTCGGCGTTGAATGCCGCGGAGCAAGATGCCTCGGTTCGGGCCATCGTCATTATCGGCGGCGGCAGAACGTTCATCGCCGGAGCGGACATCAAGGAACTGGAGCTGGCTGCGGCGGGACGTGGAAGCGGTCCACCGGAATTTCACGGCATCCTCGCGCGCATCGAAGACGCGAGCAAGCCGGTAGTGATGGCTATTCATGGCACCGCGCTCGGCGGCGGCAATGAAGTCGCCATGGCCGGGCACTATCGGGTAGCCGTTCCCGACGCGCAGATTGGCCAGCCGGAAGTGAATCTCGGAATTATTCCCGGCGCGGAAGGAACGCAGCGGTTGCCGCGACTCGTGGGAGTAGCCGCGGCCGTGGATCTGTGCGTTTCAGGCAAGCCGATCCGCGCGCCAGAGGCGTTGAAGCTGGGTTTAATCGATCGCGTGATCGAAGGCGATCTGCTCACAGGCGCCGTGGCGTTCGCTCGCGAGATCGCCGGTCACGGCGGCGCTCTTCGCAAGACCCGCGAGTTGTGCGACAAGCTGGGTTCGGAATTCGTGGATGCCTCGCTCTTTGCGGCTGGCCGCGATCAGGCGCGCAGGACTCGCCGCAACATGCTGGCGCCTCTCAAAGTGGTGGACGCCATCGAAGCCGCCGTCACTCTGCCTTTTGACGAAGGCTGCAAAAAAGAGCGCGAAATCTTCGAGGAGTGCATCGCTTCCGATCAAGCGCGCGCGCTGATTCACGCATTTTTCGCCGAAAGGGCGGTCTCGAAGATTCCCGATATCCCCAAGGAGACGGCCGTCTACAACATCCGCCAGGCCGCCATCATCGGCGCGGGAACCATGGGCGGCGGCATCGCCATGGCTTGCGCCAATGCCGGCCTCCCGGTGCGGATCAAGGAAGTGGAACAAGCCGCGCTCGATCGCGGCCTATCGACGATTCGCAAGAACTATGAGAATTCCGTCAAGAAGGGCCGCTTTTCGCAGCAAGTGATGGATCAGCGCATGGCGCTCATTCATCCTCAGCTCACCTATGATGGCTTCGAACAGGCCGACCTGATTATCGAAGCCGCGTTCGAGAGCATGGAACTGAAGAAGCGAATCTTCGCTGAAATCGATAAGATTGCGAAGCCGGATTGCGTGCTGGCGTCCAACACTTCCACGCTGGATATCGATGAAATCGCTTCGGTCACCTCGCGGCCGAGGATGGTCGTCGGGTTGCACTTCTTCAGCCCGGCGAACGTTATGCGGCTGGTCGAAATCGTGCGTGGCAAAGCCACCGGCAAAGAAGTTGTAGCCACCGCGCTCGCGCTCTCGAAGAAACTCGGCAAAGTCGGCGTCGTAGTGGGCAACTGCCGGGGTTTTGTCGGCAATCGGATGATGCTGCCCTACATGCGCGAAGCTCAGTTCCTGGTGGAAGAAGGCGCGACGCCCGAACAGGTGGATCGCGCGCTCACCAACTTCGGCATGGCGATGGGCATTTTCGCTGTCGACGATATGGGCGGCATCGATCTCGCGTATCGCGTCCGCCAGGAGCACAAACATCTGGAAAAGCCCGGAGTGCGCATGCCCATCGTGCTCGAGAAATTGTTTCATCTGGGACGGCATGGGCAGAAGACCGGGGCGGGATGGTATCGCTACGATGAAAATCGCAAACCCATCCCGGATCCCGAGGTGCACGCGCTCATCGAGAAAACCGCGCACGAGGGCGGCATCGCGCGACGCCATATTTCGGACGAAGAAATCATCGAGCGCTGCATCTACATCATGATCAACGAGGGCGCGAAAATCCTGGAAGAAGGCTACGCCTTGCGCGCTGCCGACATCGACGTCATTTATCTCACCGGCTACGGTTTTCCGGCCTATCGCGGTGGGCCTATGTGGTATGCCGACACGGTGGGCTTGAAGAAGGTTCGCGACCGCATCGCCGAGTTCCGCGCGCAGCACGGCGAGTTCTGGGAGCCCGCGCCGCTGCTTGCCAAGCTCGCGGACCAGGGTGAGACTTTTGCGGAGTATGATGCGGCGCGGGAACATGCTCCGGCGCTGGTGTAGATGACATCCGCACCCATCGGCAAAAAATATCTCTCTGCTCCCGTGCGACGGGTGGACTTCCCGCCCGCGGACATCGACGTGTGGAACTCGAGCGATGGCGGGCTGGTGATTCGCCCCAAACATCCCCTCGGCCCCTATCCGGACAAGCTCACTGAGCGGCTGGACCATTGGGCCGCGCACACGCCTGATCGAATATTTCTCGCCGAACGCGACCCGAGTGGAGAATGGCGAACCGCCACCTACCGGCAGATGCGCGCGTTGGCTCGCAATGTGGCGGAGGCTTTGCTGGCTCGGCCGCTATCGGCCGAACGTCCCATCGCGATTCTCTCCGGCAATGATATCGAGCACGCCGCGCTCGCTCTCGGCGCTATGTTCGCAGGCATTCCTTTCGCGCCGATCTCGCCGGCATATTCGTTGGTTTCTTCCGATTTCGGGAAATTGCGCCTGATTTTCGACATCCTGACGCCCGGTCTGGTTTTTGTTTCCGATGGCGCGCCATTCCGCAAAGCCATCGAGAACGTGCTCCCGGCCGATGCCGAACTCGTCATCAGCGGCGATCGCGGTGGACTGCGCGCCACGCCCTTTTCGATGCTCGAAAACCGGGCTGCTACGGAAGCTGTGGATCGGGCGCACGACGCCGTCGGTCCCGGCACCATCGCGAAGTTTCTCTTCACCTCTGGATCCACCGGCACGCCGAAAGGCGTTATCAACACGCAGCGCATGCTGTGCAGCAATCAGGAGATGGTGCGAACCATGCTGCCTTTTGTCGTGGACGATCCCCCCATCTTGTGCGATTGGCTGCCTTGGAATCACACCTTCGCCGGCAATCACGATTTCGGACTGGTGTTGTACAACGGCGGATCATACTACATCGATGACGGGCGCCCGGTAGCCGGCGCGATCGAGAAGACGATTCGGAATCTTGACGAAGTACAGCCGAATATCTTCCTGAATGTGCCGCGTGGCTTCGAAATGGTTCTGCCATTTCTGCGAGACCGGCGCGATTTTCGGGATCGGTTCTTTAAAAAGCTCCGCCTCATGTATTACGCGGGCGCGGGCCTGTCGCAGCCGGTATGGGATGAGTTGCAAGAGCTGGCTGTGGAGTCCTGCGGCCAGCGGATTTTAATGTATACCGGCCTCGGTTCTACCGAAACAGGTCCTTCTGCGATGTTTCCGTATTGGGAAGAGGATCGCGCCGGTCACGTCGGCTTGCCCGCGCCCGGTGTCGAACTGAAACTGGTGAAGGCCGGCGAAAAGACCGAAGCGCGCCTAAAGAGTCCGAGCATCACACCAGGGTATTGGCGGCAGCCCGAACTGACGCGCGCCGTTTTCGACGACGAAGGCTACTATTGTCTGGGCGACGCGCTGCGCCCTGTCGACGTCACACACCCCGGGAAAGGATTTATTTTCGACGGCCGCATCGCCGAGGATTTCAAGCTGGCCACCGGCACCTGGGTCAGCGTCGGACCGCTGCGAGCCAAATTTCTCGGCCATTGCGCGCCTTACTTGCGCGATGTGGTGTTCGCCGGTCACGATGGCGATTTCGTCGCGGCGCTGATTTTTCCGAACGTGGAAGCCTGCCGGACATTAGTTGCCGGTGGGTCGGATCTGGAAGTGGTGCGCAACGAACGGGTCCGGGCGAAGTTCCACAAGCTGCTGCAGGAGCTCGCGAAGACCAGCACTGGCAGTTCGAATCGCGTAGTGCGCGCGATGTTGATGGAAGAGCCGCCGTCCATCGATAAGCATGAAGTCACCGACAAAGGGTCCTTCAATCAGCGCGCGGTGCTCAACAATCGCGCAGCGTTGGTTCAGGAGTTGTATGCGGCTGAGCCCTCCGATCGCACGCTCGTTATTTAAAATATGAAACTCGAAAATCTGGTAGCAATTGATACGCACGTTCACATTGAGCCGGATCCCACCGGCAATGCGGCCGAAGAAGCCGCGCGGAAATATTTCGGCAATACCGGCGTCAGCTACGGCCGCAAGGAATTGGCCGAATATTACCGTTCGCGAAACATCGGCTGCGTCGTGTTCTCGGTGGACGAGCGTCTCACCGGACGGCCGCAGGTTCCCAACGACGAAGTGGCGGCTTTCGCCGCCGAGAACAGCGATATCGTTATGGCCTTCGCAAGCGTGGATCCCATGCGCGGCCCGGAGGCGGTGAAGGAAGCACGTCGCCTCATTGCGAGTGGCGGCATTCGCGGCTTCAAGCTGCATCCCCCGCTGCAGCAGTTTCACGCCAATGACAAGGCCGCGTATCCGTTCTACGAAGTGGTGGCCGAAGCCAAGCTGCCCGTCATTTTTCACACCGGCCACAGCGGCATTGGAACCGGCATGCCGGGCGGCGGGGGAGTGCGGCTGAAATACGGCAATCCCATGGACATCGACGACGTCGCGGTGGATTTTCCCGACATGCCGATTATCATGGCGCACCCGTCGTTCCCCTGGCAGGACGAAGCCATTTCCGTTTGTCTGCACAAGCCGCAAGTCTATATCGATCTTTCGGGATGGTCCCCCAAATATTTCTCGCCGATATTGATTCAATATGCGAATACTTTGCTGAAGAAAAAAATGCTGTTTGGATCCGATTATCCATTGATCACGCCCGATCGCTGGATGACGGATTTCGCCGCCATCGCCATCCGCGATGAAGTGCGGCCGCTCATCCTGAAGGAAAACGCCGCGCGCTTGTTCTCGTTGAGCTAGATCGCGACCGCCAAGCTTACCGGTTGCGGGGTTCCGCCCGAACTCGCGTTATCGGCGTGGGGAAAACATACTTCGTAGCGCCGGTAAACGTCTTCCCAAACGGCATCCCAGGAGAATCGCTCCGCCGCTTCGCGTGCTCGCAGGCGCATTTCCGCCAGTTGCCCCGGCGTGCGCGACCATTGCAAAATCCAGCGCGCGAAATCGTCGGCGCTGCTCGCAAGCTGCCCGTTACCGCCGGCGCTCACCAGGTACTTCGGGCCCCCTTGGCGCGTGACAATCGCGGGAACGCCCGACGCCATCGCTTCCAGCACAACATTGCCAAACGTGTCCGTGGCCGAGGGGAACACGAATGCGTCCATGGATGCGTAGGCGCGCGCCAGGTCTTCTCCGCGCAGAATTCCCGGCAACGTCGCGCGCTGCATCACGCTGCTGAGCCAGGAGTGCTCCGAGCCTTGTCCGACAATCAGGAACCGATAGTTACTCATGCCCGCTTGGATCAGCGACTGCTCGATCTCGGCCAGCAGGCGCACGTTTTTTTCCGGGCTGAGCCTGCCGACGTACCCGATGACGAAGTCCCGATCCAAGCGAGTTCGATGAGTGGGAGAAGAGTGCTTGGGAGAAAAAAGTTCCGTGTCGATCCCACGTGTCATTAAAAAGGCTGGACGTCCCGTGCGCTGCCCCAGCATTTCCACCAGTTCGGCGTTCGGCGCGAAGACCAGCTTCGCCAGCTGGTAAAACCGTACCGTCAAATCCAACGCCGTGGCTTCGAACCAATCCGCCGCGGACGCCCGCGCCCGGTCCGGAAGAAACCGGAGGAACTTGGCCAGCCGCCGCGCGCCGAACTCGTGCAGATTTGTGTGCCAGGATGCCACCAGCGGCACTCCCAGATCGTAAGCGAGCATTGCTCCCAAGAGCCCCGAGTCGCTGGGTCCTGTGATGTGCACCAGGTCCGGTTTGAACTCGGCCAGCGCGGCGCGCAGCTTTCCCCGGTAGCGCGGGAACAGAAGATCGATGGCCAGGTCGTGCTCCAGGCGCCATTTTACCCAGCCGCGGTGAAATTCGAATGTGGTCACGGAACCGGTTTGAGATACATTCGTGTGCGGTCCCGCGTGAAATGAAAACATAGGCAACGAACGCCGTTCGGCAAAACGCACAAATTCGCGGCTGGTGAGCGCCACGCCGTTCACTTCATGAAAGCTGTCGGTGAAGAACGCAACACGGCGGGGTTTCAAAGCGTTACCTCTTCGGGAGCGGCAAAGGCTCCCCGCAGAAATCGCCGCACCCGCGGCTCGGAGGCGAACTTCATCGCGCCGACGAACAGGTTGACTGCGGCCGGAGTCCGCTCGCTGAACGACTCGGTGAGCGAACGCGTCCGGCCATCGTGCCATGTGTAGAACACGCGATCGCTCCACAGACGCCATCCGTTGGCATGGCGCTCATAGGTCCGCAGCACGTCCAGCATGTTGTGAAAGATGCGCAGCGCGTATTGCTCACGGTAATGGCGCATCACGAACACGCTGCTCCATCCGTCGCGCACTTCCTCGGCGAATTCGCCGAATGTCCCGGCGTTGGTGAAGTTCAATATCGCATTGGGTTCGATGGCGTGGCGGTCGCCGCCCGAAATTACGGGCTTCCCCACTGCCCGGCCCAGCGCAATGACGTCGCGGTTTTCCTTCCAGGGCCGTAGCCCATTCAGTTCCACCGCGTGCAGGCTTGGCCCGAAGCGCCGGAGAAACTCCAGCGCCGTCTCCCGATGAGCAGCCTGTCCGATGCCGCGTTCATCCCACAGCGGATGATTGAACACGATCAACACTTGATCCATCGAAGCGAGCGCCGGCAGCAGATCGTTCAAATGAGACCCGCCCGGCTTTTGGCGGTAGCTGTCCATCTCGGTCCACAGCATGCGCGCCCGGCCTGCCGGCAGATTGTGGACTCCAAGATGGAAGAACGTAGGTCCGAAGGGGACCGTCCATTCCACCGAAATTGGCGTGCCCCGGCATTCGTCCAGCACCTGCAGCGAAACGGGCGCTTCGATATTGTCGTGATCGGTGATAGAAACGATCGCGTCTTGGTTGAGCGCCTCTATTTGCGACTTCTCCAGCAGCCACCCGTCGTGAGGTCCCAGAGGCGGCGTCCACCACCCCCGCGTCAGATCCAGGGGGGTGCCGTGGCGTTTCTTGTGAGCGCACTCTCCCTGCCGGAGCGCCGCCGAAAGGATGGGAAAGCGGGTAGCTGCATGATAAATGAAATCCAGACTTTCACGAGAGTGAAGAGTGTGGCTATGCAAAGATACGCCCGTGCGGAATCGGCCGGCGGCCGCCGCATCTTTCCATTGCAGATGAATCGTGGAAGACATCAAGCGCTCTCCTGGTTAAATATCGATGGAATGGTTGGTTCGGTGGCCTGCGGATCGGCCTCGAACGTGAGGCGAAGAAAAGATCGCGGCCGGTATTCGATGCGGATCGGAATGCCGCTCTCGTCGCCCGGCGCATAGGTGGTGCGAAATTCGGCGCGGCGCTCGCCGCTCATGTCGTGGATTGCGCCCGCCAGTTCCAAGGGATGCTCCGGCTGCCGTCGAGTGTCCAGCCAGTAAGGCTTGCCCGCGTGTACGAACTGCCTCCGAACCGCGCTTTCCCGGCAGAGGGCCGCATTGTGCATAGCCAGCAAGAAAGTGGTAGCTGAGCTCGAAGCCGTTTCTCGGGGCGCCGTGAGCGGCTCTTGCCGCAGAGCGTCACAAAGCGTCGCGTTCAGATTGGACCAGTTGCAGTCCGGAGAAAAGTCGATGGTATCGATCCAGGTTTGTATGGCCGCTCCCAGAGTCCGGCCCCGCGCCACCACGCCCTGCGCGCCCCGGCCTGAGGACATCAGGCTCTTCCGGCCTTGGTCGAAGGTCTCCTCGCGCGAGCGCGTCATCAAGCCCGCAAACGACAACTGCGGTGCATTTTGGCGACCGGCTCCCGGGTCCACCAGACCCTCCCGCAGAATGCCGAAGCGATTTAATCCATGCGCTCGATCCGGCCACGATCCCGCCGCAAATTGCAACCCGACGGCTGTCGCGCCTTGTTCCCCGCTGATGTCACTGCTTTTTTCTACCGACGCGTAGCCGCCTCCAACCGCTCGCCTCGTGAACAGCGGAGCGCCCAGTAGCAAAATGGTTGCGTCTACCCGATAGCGCTGTCGGAACGCGAAGGTGGGAGCGAACCCGCGCAAAGTGAAAGTTACCGGATCGATCCCTTCGCCGGTTGATGCGGCTGATCTTTTTCCGAGTAGCGAGACCAGCCACGATCGCAAAAGTGCACGCCGCGATAGTCCCCAATTACCTTCCATGCTTCAAATCTGCGCCATCAATGTTTAAAGCATGGTGTACCTTGCGTGAATTGTATATAACAAAAGTGGCTACTAATGTTTTATAGGCAGTCTGCCGATAAGCGCCCGGGAGCGTGTATCGGTCTCACCCCTTTGTACCGGTACAGGCTGCAAAATCTTCTCATTTCTCCCAGCCCGCCGTTCGGGTCGCCGTTGTCCATCAACAACATCGCGAGTGGTAACTCAGCTGCAATATGTGGCAGCGAGACCGACTCGGCCAGCAGTGGAAGCGGCCGGACTGAAAAGGAGAACAAAAATGTTGTATTATGCTTTGGTCTTTTTGCTGATCGCGATTCTGGCGGCGGTGTTCGGATTCGGGGGAGTTGCCGTTGTATCCGCGGGGATTGCGAAGATTTTATTCTTCGTTTTCATCGTGCTCTTCCTCGTCTCCTTGATCACCCACATGTCGCGCCGGGTTTAAGAAATTCCTAACCCGGGAACATTGAAGGGGCGGAGTTCGGTTGCCGCCAGGCGACGGGCTCCGTTTTTAGTTTGCCAGCAGGAGTAACGCTTCTCTTACTACTCGATCAACCGTGACGCCCGTCATGCAACGATGGTCGATCGGGCACTCTCGCAATAAACACGGGCTGCAATCCACAGGCTGACGCACTACTCGCGAATTCAATCCCGTAGGGCCGGTCGTTGTATCGTCGGTGGCGCCAAAAATCGCCACCGTGGGAACGCCCAGCGCCGACGCGATATGCATTGACCCCGAATCGTTGGTCAAAAATAATTCACAGCCCGAAGCAAGATCGATAAATTGCCCCAGCGTCGTCTGCCCGGCGTAGTTGATTACCTGTTGCCCGTTGAGACGCCGCGCCACCTCATCGCAAAGGTCCCGTTCGCCTTTCGAGCCAAACAGCGCGATGGTGGCTCCGCGCGCCTTGGCTAACGCGCCCGCCGCGTCGGCAAATCGCTCCGGAAGCCAGCGTTTCGCCGTCCCGTACGCAGCGCCAGGGCTGACCCCGATCACGCGTCTCCCATTCGGATTAGAGGAACGATGTAACCGGATTGCTTCGCACGCCGGCAAGGTGTCGATCAGCCCGGCCCGCCGCAGCAACTCCAAATAATAGAAGCGCTCGTGGCGGGGGATCTCGCCCGGCTTCGGCACATCCACGGGGCGGGTCAGCAGCAATTGCCGGCCATCGCGCTTGTAGCCGATGCGCGTGGGAATCCGGGCCAGCCATGCGATCCAGGCTGCTTCGAATGCATTTTGCAGCAGGACGGCGCAGTCAAACCGCCTGTCCCGCAAGCCGTGGCCCGTACGCCATGGCGATTGGCCGCTATAGAGGATGATCTCATCGATGAACGATTCGCGGCCGTACAGATCCGCTACCCAGGGCTTGGCCAGCACCGTAATTCGGGCTGTGGAAAACCGCTCGCGAATGGCTCGCAGAGCCGGCAGCGACATCACCGCATCGCCCACCCAGTTGGTGGCGCGCACCAGAATGTTCGAAAAGTCCAAGTGTATTACTCGCTTAGGATTTTACTCGGAACCCTCGCCCGTAAGTTAGCAACACGCCTCTAGGAGTAAGGTCGCATACAGAACTGTCCCGAATGGGCTAAACGCACCTGCGCGTACCCTGGATACCCTCAAAAGAGTCGGGCCAACCACTCATGCGTACTATAGGAAAAACAAACCTCAAGCTTAATAATTACATTTACCTAGTACGAAGGGTGGGGCACGATTCAATGGATCTCGTTACTGAAAACCAGCCAGAGACCTGTTCCAACTTAGGACTCGACTGCGGCACCTGCATACAGCGCTGCGCCACGACGACGGCTGCCATCTGCCCCGACCTTCAGCCCTCCGGCGTCCACCGGATCTTCTTCCAGCTCTATTCTTCGCCGGGCTGCCATCCGATGGCTCACGCGTTCCTCAGGGCCTACGCCGAAGCCTCCACGCCATCCAAGCCGATGATGGTCGCCGCGCGTGCCGGCGCCGCTGCAGCGGCCTAAGCCAAGCCTCCTGGAACGACGGCATCCAGCACGTGCCAAGTCATAACAGTTAGAATAACAATCGTATGGTGGTGGAGCTCGACGGCGTTACTCTGCATCTCGCCCATCCGGACGAACTCACCGTTACGTGGGTAGGCCAGGAAGAAGTGATGCGCCAATTACTGGCGGCCTGGCTGGTGGTGGATTCCTCCGACGTTCCCATGAATCCGCGCCTTCTGGGTAAGCCGGGCGTTGGAAAAACCACACTGGCGTACGCGGCTGCGAAACGCCTGAACCGCGAAGTCTACATCATGCAGGCGACGGTAGACACCCGTCCAGAAGACTTGCTGGTGACGCCGGTCATCGAAGGCCAGTCTAAGCTGCGCTACGTTGCCTCGCCGCTGGTGACGGCCATGCTGCGCGGCGGCGTCGTCATTCTGGATGAAGGCAATCGCATGAGCGAGAAGAGCTGGGCTTCACTCGCGCCCCTCCTGGATAACCGCAGATACGTCGAATCCATCGTGACCGGGATTAAAATCAAGGCGCACCCGCTGTTCCGCCTGGTGGCCACCATGAACGACGATGCATCCACCTTCGATCTGCCCGAGTACATTCATTCGCGCCTGCAGCCCCAGCTCACCATCGATTTTCCGGAGCGCCACGAAGAATTCGCGATTTTGAAGGAAAACGTGCCGTTCGGCGAAGAACACATCCTGAATTACGTCACCGAGTTTCTGCAGCAGGCCCACTCGGCGGACGAACGTTACACGGTGCGCGACGGCATCAACATCGCGCGGTTTGTGATGAAGCTCAAAAGCCTGGACGACGGACTCACGTTGTCCAACCAAAGCGACGAGCGTTTTCTGATGCGCACGGCCATTCTCGAAACGCTCGGAGACGAGGCGTTGCGGTATGTCCCCCGATCTTGATCCGCTAGGTCTGAATCGGCGCGACCCCCGGCTGCCCGATCGGCCGCTCGAAGACCCGGCCAGTCTGCGGCGCGGTAATTTTACTTATTTTCCGGTAATTGCCGGACGAATTGAGTTCGCCATCGAGGTGCGGCGCGCCATTTTGCGGGAGCGTCCCAAAATTGTGGCGGTGGAGCTGCCGGGGTCGCTGGAAGACGTCTACCTGCAAACGCTGGCGCGATTGCCGGAGATGACCGTGATCCTGTATCCGGATCCAAAAGACGATGAGCGCGCCATCTACGTACCCGTGGAGCCCTGCGATCCGTTCACCGAAGCCGTGCGTACGGCGCTCGAAATAGACGCCGAGGTGATTTTCATCGAACCGGATTCCGGTGACCGGCCGCATCTTCCCGATAGCTATCCGGACCCCTACGCGGTTCACTATATCGGGCTGAACCGCTATGTAGATGCGTATCGCGTCTACCCGCAAACCCGCAGCGAGGAAACCGCGGCGCACGCGGCGGGCATGGCGTGGAAGCTGCAGGGCGCCGATCCGTTGGCGCGCGTCTTTGTGGTGGTGTCGCTGAATCTGCTGGACCCGGTGCTGGACGCGATGGAAGTCCCTCAGGATGCCCCTCGCCGCGCCGGCCTGCCCGATATCCGGCTGCTGAATCCGCATCCCGATTGTCTGGCGGAGATCACCGTCGAGTATCCGTACCTGCAAGATCGCTACGAGCTATTTCGTGCCCAGATGACGCCCGAATGGTCGGTGGACCGGCCCAAGGTTCAGTTCGATTTGTTGCGCGAGGCCGAAAAAGAATACATCAAGAATACTGGCGACAAAATTGAATATTGGCAGCGCCGGATGATGGCCCGCTTCACCCGCAATCTGGCGTCCATCAGCGGCGATTTAATAGCCGGCGTTTTTGATTTAACAGTGGCCGCGCGTTCGGTGGTGGATGATAATTACGCCTACGAAGTGTGGCACATGGCCAATCGTTATCCGGCGCAGAAACCGGGCAGCGATTTGATGGAGACGGTGAACCTTTCAGGCCAGGAGATTTGGTTCAACACCAAAAAGCTGCGGCTGCGCAGACGGCTTCCGCGCCCCAAACAGCGACTGCTGCCGCGCGGGTTGAAGGAGCGTAAGAAGGAAAAATTCGAGGGCGAGTGGGCGCGGCAAACCGATGGATCGGCCATCTGCTCGTACCCGCCCGAGGATTTGGTGATCGAGGATTACGGCCGTTTCCTGAAGCGTAAGGCGCGGAGCATGCTTTCTGAAGAGCGCTCGCGGACCGAGCCTTTTACCACATCCATCCTCGACGGCATCGATTTGCGCGAGACCATCCGGAATTGGCACGAAGCGAAGATCTACGTGCGCCAGCTGGATCGCATCGCCGGCGAAGTGGGCGCAACGGTGGTCATCTTCGACGAAGATCCCGAAGATCGGTATCAGTACCTGACCACCTGGCTGGGCGAGCATCAGAACGAATCGGACATGGCGTTTTATTCCACTCATCCTTTCCAGCATCTGGTGGGGCCGGGGATTGGCCGGGCCGAGTATGGCGGATTCCTGATGGCCCTGCCGCCGCGCCGCATGTTGGATGTCTGGACCGATCCCGATTACGAGTTCGCGCAGAACAAACCCGAACGTTTGTTGATGGCCGCGCTCGATTATTCCAAGCAGCGCTTTGTGGTGTACGTCGCCGCTAAACCGCCGCGATCGATTTTCCGATCCATCGCGGGACACCTGAACAGGCGCATCATCTATATTCCGATCGGCGCGCTGAATCCCACCCGGTTGAAAAAGCTGCGCGTGGTTCACGTGCTGGATAGCTACGAGCGCCGCGATGAGGCCAAGGATTACATCTGGTGAAATACCAGGATCGCGTCTACTAACCCATCGATAGTAAACTGCTTGGCTTCGGCATCCACTTTCAGGCCGTGCGCGCCAAGAGTTGCACTGGTCACCGGACCAATCGAGGCGATGCGCACGCCTTCCAGCGCTTCATGGCCCGCAATCGCAAGCAGGTTCTTCACCGTGGACGAGCTGGTAAAGGTGATCCAGTCGGGCTTTTTCGCGGCGGAGAAAATGTCGTGCGCGCGTGTTGTCGCGCCGGGTGGAACGATATTTCGGTAGGCCTCCACAACGTCTACCTTCGCGCCTAATCTCGCCAGCTCGACCGGAATTACATCGCGGGCCACGGCGGCGCGGGGAAGCAGGATGTTTTTGCCAGTGAGATCTTCCGAAGCGAAAGCTTTGACGAGACTTTCGGCGACATACTCCTCGGGCATCAGATCCACTTTGAGATGCAATGCCTCGATGGCTCTGCGCGTCGCGGGTCCAATGGCGCAGATGCGCGCTTTGAGCGAACGCAAATCACGCGACGAGCGATCGAGCCCGTCGAGGAAAAACCGAACGCCGTTGGCGCTGGTGAAAATCAGCCAGTCATAGCCAGCCAGGTTTTCGATGGCTCGGTCGAGCGGCGCGGGATCTGCCGGCGGATCGAGCGCGATCACGGGTAATTCCACAGCATCGGCGCCCAACGCGCGCAGCCGATCGGAAAGTTCACCGGCCTGATCCGCGGCCCGCGTCACAACGATCTTGCGTCCAAACAGGGGCAGCTTTTCGAACCAATCCAATTTCTCGCGCAACCCGGCTACTTCTCCAACGATCACGGTTGCGGGCGGTTTCAAGCAGGCTTGTTCGATGCGATCGGCGATAGTCGCAAGCGTTCCCGTCACCGTTTCCTGGTCGGGCCGCGTTCCCCAGCGTACCGCCACGGCCGGCGTATCGCCCGAGCGTCCGTGCTGCATGATTTCGGCCGCGATTTCGCGAATCGAAAAAATACCCATGAAGATGACCAGGGTTTCGGTTTGCCCCACCTTGCTCCAGTCGATGCCGTGAACATCGTGACCGGTAACGAAGGTGAGCACCTTGTTGTGGGCGCGATGCGTCAGCGGAATGCCGCTATAGGCCGCGATCCCCAAAGGCGAGGTGACGCCCGGCACCACTTCGAACGGAATACCGGCCTCGGCCAACGCTTCGAGTTCTTCGCCGCCGCGTCCGAAGATAAACGGGTCGCCGCCTTTAAGGCGCACAACGTTGAGTCCTCGGCGCGCGCGCTCGATCATCATGGTGCAAATTTCAACTTGGGGAAACGCGTGTACCGATTTCTTTTTGCCGACGTAAATGCGTTCGCAATTCTTCGGGGCAAGATCGAGCAGATGCTCGTTGGCGAGGTTATCGTAGAGGATGGAATCGGCGGTCGCGAGCAGGTTGCGGCCTTTCACGGTGATAAGGCCGGGATCGCCGGGGCCGGCGCCCACCAGATAGACCTTGTTCATGCGTTCGCGCTGTAAACGGCGTCGAGAATTTCTTTTCCACCGGCGGCCAGGATCAGTTCGGCGAGCGAACGGCCCAAGGACACAGGGTCTTCCACCGGTCCGTGTTTTCCTTGACGAACAACCCGCGTTCCATCCGGTGAAACGACCACCCCGATAACAACCAGCATCTCGCCATCGACGTAAGCGTGCGATCCGATCGGCGCCTGGCATCCGCCGCCAAGAGTGGCCAGCACAGCGCGCTCCGCGGTCACTCGGTGCGGGATTCGGCGTGTTCCAAGCGCCTTGCCATTTGAAACGCAGCGCCGTTGTCGTCGCGAGTCTCAACCGCCAGCGCACCTTGACCCACTGCGGGGCAGAGAACACCGGGATTGAAAACTTCGGTGATGCGATGCTCCCAACCCAAGCGCCGCAATCCCGCCGAAGCCAGCACGATCGCGTCGTAGCGGCCTTCATCCAATTTGCGCAGGCGCGTGTCGACATTGCCGCGAATATCTTCGATCTGCAAATCAGGACGGCGAGCCCGAAGTTGCGCCGCCCGGCGAAGAGATCCGGTGCCCACGCGAGCGCCCGCGCCGAGGTTCTCCAAGGCTCGGCCAATGAGCGCATCGCGCGGGTCCTCACGCTCGGGAATGGCTGCCAGGGTGAGACCAGCCGGTAAATCTGTGGGCATATCCTTCAAGCTGTGTACCGCAAGATCGATCGTCGCCCGCGAGCAGCGCCTCTTCGATTTCCTTGGTGAACAGGCCTTTCGATCCCACTTGCGACAGCGCAACATCGGTGATCTTATCACCGGTGGTCTTGATAATTTCAATGCGGCACTGCTCGCCCAATTGTTCCAGGCGAGATTGAATCCAGTGCGCCTGCCACAGGGCAAGTTGCGAACCTCGGGAGCCGATGGTCAGCATGCTAGTCCAGCCGGAAAACCTTTCGGACGGCGCTGATGATGTGGTGCCCATCCGGTTGCGAGGCTTGCCGGCGAATTTCGGAAATCGGCCCGTGGGCGATCTTGTTCATCATGCTCTTGGTGAACGCCTCGATGGCCTGTTCCTGCTCCGGAGTCAGCGTCCCGAGTTTGGATCGCCAGCGAGCGATTTCGCCCGCGCGCAGCCGCTCCAGTTCCTCTTGCAGCTTGACGATGGTGGGCGCCACCTCGCGGGCTTTCAAGCGCGCCACCATGCGTTCCACTTCCTCGTGGATGATGGCCTCGGCATCTTCGGCCGAGTCCTTGCGGCCCTGCAAATTGGTGTCGATCACCTTTTGCAGATCGTCGATATCGTAGAGGAAAACGTTATCCAGCTCGTTGACGGTGGGTTCGATGTTGCGTGGCACCGCAATGTCGATCAGGAACATCGGCTTGTTGCGGCGCGCGTCCAGCACCTTCTTCATGTCGTCGCGAACGATGATGTAGTGCGGAGCGCCGCTGGATGCGATGACGATGTCCACTTCGGGCAAAACGGAGAGGAAGCGTGTGTAGTCGACGAGTCTTCCGTCAAAAAGCTCCACCATTTCGAGAGCGCGCTCGTGCGTTCGATTGGTGACCAGGATTTGTCCAGCTCCGCTGCGCTTCAGATGCCGCGCCGCCAGCTCCGCTCATCTTGCCCGCCCCGATGATCATGACCTTCTTGCCGGAGAGCGAACCGAAAATCTCGCGCGCCAATTCCACCGCCGCATAGCTGATAGAGACCGCGTTTTCGCCGATGTCGGTCTCGGACCTCACGCGCTTGGCGACATTGAACGCGCGAGTGAGCAGCACGTCCATGAATCCGGTGACGGCGCCATGTTCCTTGGCGAGCGAGTACGCCGATTTGAGCTGTCCCAAAATCTGCGGCTCGCCGATCACCATGGAATCCAGGCTGGACGCTACTCGAAACAAGTGACGAATCGCCTCGCTGTCCTCGAAGCGGTAGAGATAGGGTGTCACCCATTCGCGCTGGACCTGCCGGGTGTCGGCCAGAAATTGGTCCACGGCCACCGAGTGCGAGTTCTCTTCGCAGGTAAGCGCCACTTCCACGCGATTGCAGGTGGAAAGGATCATGCCTTCGCAGAAGCCCGGCCGTCCTTTCAGCGAAATCAGCGCTTGCGACAGCGCGCTTTCATCGAACGCCAGGCGCTCACGCACTTCCACCGGTGCGCTCTTGTGATTCACGCCAGTGATGGAGAATTTCATTTGGTGATGAGCGAGCGCAGACCCACGTGCGCGGCCCAGGTGAGTCCGGAGCAGCAGAGCACGGCCACGGCCATCAGCGCGGCTTTGCGGCCTCGCCATCCGGCGGTCTGGCGCAGGAAGACCATGGTGAGATAAAAGCCCCAGGTGATGAACGCGAGTGCGATGCGCGGATCGCGAATCCAGGCGGTCCCGGCATCGATGAACGCCCAGGTGCTGCCCGCGATGACGCCCAGCGTGATGAACACGAAACCGAAGCTCATGGCGTTGGTGATCAGGTTGTCGAGCGTCGCGAGCGGGGGCAGGCGCTTAAAGAGCTGAGCGATATATTCGGGCAGATCGAGCGGCTTTTTGCGTTTGAGCTGGCGTTCCTGAATCAAATAGAAGCAGGAGGCGACGGCGGTAAGCAGCAGCGACGCGTAACCGAGCAGCACCATCATCACGTGTACCAGCAGCAGCGCGCGCACGTTGGTGCTGGGCCAGGATCCGATGGGTGTTTCCATGGCGCCCACTTGCGTGAGCACGAAGACCAGCGGGAAGATGCACACGCTGAGGCTGGCGGCGTCGTAGCGCCAGTAGACGAACAGGAACAGCACGGCGATCAAGAAGGCGCAGACGGTGGCGGATTCAAAGAACGTGTCCACGGGCAGATGACCGAGGGTGACGGTCATTTCCACGATTGCCACGAAATGCAGGACTGCCGCGACGAGAAATGCGAACAGCGCGGGTTTTAGGAAGCCTTCACGCCGGCGAAGCAGAACCGCCATGACGTGCAAGAGCCCAACCCCGTAGAGCGCCGTGGCCATACGGAGCCAGAAAACGGCCATTTCGTGCATCTAAAACAAGTATAGCGGGCATGCTTTCGAGCCGTCTGCCCGGCCTGGGCGCAGCGCCTTCGAAAAAGGCCATTTCGCAACAATCGGAATATGCCCATGCTTCGGAGCCTGACAGCCGTCATCGAACGGGAAGGCGAAGGCTATGTCGCAATTTGTCCCGAGTTCGACATTGCCAGCCAAAGCAATACAGTGGAAGAGGCCCGCTCGAATTTGACCGAGGCATTGACCCTGTTCTTTGAGACAGCCGATGTTTCGGAAATCGATCGACGCTCCCAGCGTGAGGTCTTCATCACCCAGGTAGAGGTTCCGGTTGGGTAAGCTTCGGACGCCGACAGCGCCATCACCGTTCCAGTACCTTTACACGACGAGTCGCGGCGCGGGCCTCTGCTCAGCGTCATCAGACAGTCTGGTTTGCTCCGTGGCTTTTTCGAACAGGCACCTTGAGGCACAGCGTCACGAAAGCGATCCAGGCACATCCCTCAAAGATTTCGCCTGGCAGTCGCGCCATACCGGTTTAACAAACCAATCGTTGTCCCAGAACATTCGACCATATCCGGTCAGATGACCCCGCGCGGTCGGCTCGAAGTCCAGTGCCGTGGTCGCGCGGGACGCCCTGCGTCTCATTTAAGGGCGCACAACGACCACGGCGTGCGGATGGTGCCGGCGATGATGACGGCGATGATGAGCAACAACTACCACCTGGGCCATTAGAGGCGGCAAGACCGCCAGGCTGGACCCAGCAACTAATACTGCAAGTGCGATTAAACGCTTCATTTGTGTACTCCTGCCCGTGAATAGGCATTTCAGAAGCCAAACGGCGTTTACGCAAGCAGGGGCGCTACAGCTTCGTCTTGATCACGTCCACCAGTTCCTGGACGGCGGCGGCGCTCTTCTTCAGCGCGGCGTGCTCGCCGGGTTCCAGCTTGATTTCGAAAATCTTCTCGATGCCTTTTGCGCCCAGCTTTACGGGAACCCCTACATAAAGCCCGTGAATGCCATATTCGCCTTCCAAATACGCGGCACATGGCAGCACCTTCTTCTTGTCCTTCAAAATCGATTCCACCATCTCCACGGCGGCGGCCGACGGTGCATAATAGGCGCTTCCGGTCTTGAGGTACTTCACGATTTCGGCGCCGCCATCGCGGGCGCGCTGCACCAGACGGTCGATGGTCGCCTGATCCAGCAGTTCGCTGAGCGGAATGCCGGACACGTTGGTCAGGCGCGAGATGGGAACCATGGTGTCGCCGTGGCCGCCCAGCACCAGCGCGGTGACGTTGGTCACCGAAACATTCAACTCGTCGGCGATGAAGGTGCGGAAACGCGCGGTGTCCAGAACGCCGGCCATTCCGATGACGCGGTGCTTGGGAAATTTTGAGGCGTGGAGCGCGGTCCAGCACATCGCGTCCAACGGATTAGTTACCAGGATCAGGATCGCATGGGGCGAAGCCTCCACCGCTTTCTCGGTGGCGATTTTCACCACTTCGTAGTTGGCGATCAGCAAATCGTCGCGGCTCATTCCAGGCTTGCGCGGAAAACCGGCCGTGATGACAACCACGTCGGAATTTGCCGTAGGCCCGTAATCATTGGCTCCGGTGATACTGACGTCGTATCCTTCCACGGGGCCGGATTCCAGCAGGTCCAGTCCCTTGCCTTGTGGAACGCCTTCTACGACGTCCACCAGCACCACGTCCGCTAATTCTTTTCCGGCGATACGGAGCGCGCAATTGGCGCCCACGTTCCCAGCTCCTACCACAGTGACTTTTTTTCGCATGAATTTTCAAGGTAGGATACACGTGTGGTTCTGTCAAGCGAAACGGCCTTGGAAGGCGCGGGAAATGAGTGAGCGATGAGCCTGTATTTTGACGATTTCGCGCTCGAGAGCGTGAGCACGTCGCGCACGCGCACTATTACCGAGACCGACATTGTGAACTTCGCCGGGATCTCCGGCGATTTCGTGGAGCTGCACATGAGCGAGACCTACGCCGTGCAAGGGCCATTTGGCCGCCGGATCGCGCATGGGACGCTGGTTTTCAGTATCGCGGTGGGGCTCGGCGTGCAAATGAATCAGGTACAGGACACGGTGATTGCGTTTTATGGCGTGGATCGGCTGCGGTTCACCCGGCCCGTGTTTATCGGCGACACTATCCATGTGGTGAAAAAGGTGATTTCGAAAGAAGCGAAAGAACCAGGACGAGGCCTGGTGACGTTCGAAACGTCGGTGCTCAATCAAAACGACGAGCTGGTGGTCATCTATTCCGACAAAGTTTTACTCAAGGCGCGCCTTTGATCACGATTGCGCTTTGAGCGGGATCATGTTGGCTTGCAGGCGGCGCATCCCAGCCAGCCAGCGGTCGTAATCGTCGGCTTTGCGGCGCAGGTGCTCCAGAACCTTGGCGTGCGGCGCGATCAGGAATCGCTCGGCGGCCAATCCCTGAATGACTGCCTCGGCCACTTCGTCCGGATGGATGGCGTCGTCCAGCAGGAAGGTTCCACCGCCGAATTCGGCGCGCTCCAGCATGCGGGTCTTCACGCCCATGGGGCACAGCGCGGACACCTTGATCCCTTGATCGCCGTAAGTGATGCTGAGCCATTCGGCCAGCCCGAGCGCGGCATGTTTGGTGACCGCATAAGGCGCGGAGCCGAGCATAGTGAGCAGTCCGGCGGCCGAGACAGTGTGCAGCAGATAGCCTTCGTGACGCGCCAGCATGCCGGGCAGAACGGCGCGCGCGGCGTAGACGTGCCCCATCACGTTCACTTCCCAAGAGCGCAGCCAATCGCGATCCGGCGCGCAGCAATCGCCTTCCACCCCGACGCCGGCGTTAGAACAAAACAGGTCGATTTGTTCGTATCTCTTGAGCACTTCATCCACCAGCATCTGGACGTCGGATTCGCTGGAGACGTTGGCGTTGATGTTCCAGCCGCCGATTTCCGCCGCCACTCGGCGAGCGGCTTCATGCTCGATGTCGGCCACCACCACGGCTTTAGCGCCTTCGGCGGCGAACCTCCGGCACAGGGCGCGGCCGATACCGTTGGCTCCCCCGGTGACGACTACAACTTTGTCTTGGACCCGCATGCTCTTCGTGCCTCGCACCCCCAGGATAGCAGTGCGATTTATGTGAACGGCCGCACTGGGTCTCTGCCGTCCCACCCCAGCGATGCGCGGTAAAACCCGGTAAACATCGGCTCAAAAGAAGCGCCCAGCTCGATCAGCTCCACCATGCCGGGCAACTGCGCGGTGGTGTCCATATAGGCGATGCGCCCGCCGCTCGGCACGCGGGCAAAAAACGCCAGTTCGGCCGCGCGCTTTCGATATGTTTCCAAGTCGCGATCGAAATCGTTGCTTGCGATGCCCCAGTGATGGAATCCGTAGCCGCGCTTCTCGATGGTTTCGCGATACACCGAGGGCGCGTTATTGTTCGGCTGGATCAGCTCAATCATCATGTGCCCGGCGAAGCTCATCGCAATGGCTACGTCGGCTTCCGACGGCTGGCCGCGATAAACGGCATCGACACCGGTGAAGCGCTCCAGCAGAAACCACGGCCCCACCTTGAGCTGCTCCACCCACTGATTCATGGCGCGGTGGATGTCTTCCACCACGTACGCCATTGAACGATGCCGTCGTCAGGTTGGCCGAAGTTGAGAAGGCTCATGCCCGGTTATAGGCTGCGGAAAAAAGCGAAAGTCCGCTTGCTAGCGCGCGCGATTCAGAATCTTGCGCGAACCGTGGAGGCGCGCACTAATCGATGTGTTATGCCCAGCTATAGCCGCTCTTCGCGAGCGGCATCTCCCGGATGCGCTTGCCGGTGGCGCTGAAGATCGCGTTGCAAACCGCAGGCAGAATCGGCGGCAAGGCCGGTTCGCCCAACCCGGTGGGCGGATTTTCGGTCTTCAACCAGTGCACTTCGATCTCCGGCGCCTGCGCGATGCGCACCATCGGATGCTTGTCGTAGTTATGCTGCATCACGGCGCCGTTTTCGAGCGTGATTTGCTGGCCCATGAGTTCGCTCATGCCGTCGATCACCGCGCCCTGGCACAGGTTTTCGGCGAAATGCGGATTGATGATCTGGCCGCCGATATCGGCCGCCACCCACACCTTGTGCACCCTCACCTTGTTGTCGGAGGTTACGCTGACATCCGCCACTTCGGCGAAATAGCCCATGTGGCTGAAGTGGAACGCCACTCCCATGGCGCGGCCGGACGAGGCCGGAGTCTTGCCCCAGCCTGACTTCTCCTTCACCAGCTTCAAGACGCCGCTGGTGCGTTCAGCGCTAAATTCGGGACCGCCGAAACCGCCGCGGCCCGGTGGTGGCGCGGGAGCCGGCAAGGGCGTGTTCGCGAGCAATGCCAGGCGAAATTCCAGCGGATCCTTGCCCGCCGCGTGCGCCAGTTCATCGATGAACGATTGGATCACAAACGCGTAGACATTGCTGCCCGGCGCCCGCAACGCACCCGTCTTGAGCCACAGCGGCTGGTTGGTATTGTGCAACGCGTAATTCGGAATGAACCGCGCCGGGAATTCGTTGGCGCCCATGGTGGACGACGGCGCGGGACGATCGCCATCGCCCCAGCTAATAAAGTGATTGTTCCACGCGACGATCTTGCCCGATCCATCCAGGCCGGCCTTCAGATATTGGAACCCGCCGGGCCGGTAATAATCGTGCCCGAAGTCATCCTCGCGGCTCCAGAGCAGCTTCACCGGCGCGTTCATCTTTTTCGAAATCCAGGCCGACTCCACCATATAGTCGTTGGTCAAGCGCCGGCCGAAGCCGCCGCCCCCGCGCTGCATGTGGAGCGTTACGTCCTTTTCCGGGATGCCCAGGGTTTTCGCCACCAGCGTGCGGCCGCCGCCCGGAATCTGGCTGTTGGACCAGATCTCGATCTTGTCGCCCTGCCAGTGGGCAGTACAATTCTGCGGCTCCAGGGGCGCGTGCGAGATAAAAGGATAGGCATAAGCGCCCTCCACCACCTTGGCCGCACTGGCCAGCGCGCCATCGGGATCGCCGTCCTTGCGAAGCGTTTTGGCCGGCGGCTGTTTGGACAGCTCATCTGCCTTTTGAGCAAACGCGACGCTCGATTGCGATGCTCCGTGCCCTTCGTCCCACTTCACCTGCAGCTTCTTGCGCGCGGTCTGCGCCTGCCACCAGGTATCCGCGACGATTGCGACACCGGGCTCCAAACCCGGATCCTGCTCCACCACCGTGCCCGGCTTCACCATGCCCTCCACGATGAAGGCGTCGCGCACGCCCGGCATAGCCTTGACCTCGTCCAGGTTCGCGCTCACCACTTTGCCCGCGAATACCGGGCACTTCTGATACGCCGCGAACAGCATGTTCGGCAGCGTAAAATCGATGGCGAAAAGCGGCTTGCCGGTGACGATCTTCGGTGTGTCCACGCCAGGCTGGCTGTGCCCGATGATGGCGTAATCCTTCGGGTCCTTTAGCTTCACGTTCTGCAGATTCGGCACCGGCATGGAAACGATCTTGCTTGCCAGCTCGCCGTATCCGACCGACTTGGCGGAACCTTTGTGATGTACCCGGCCCATCGAGGCCGAACACTCGGCCGCCGGAACCTTCCACGTCTCAGCCGCCGCCGAGATCAGCATTTCGCGTCCAGCCGCGCCCACGCGACGCATGGGGTCCCAGTTAAACGGCGTGGCCAAGCTTCCGCCCGCGAACTGCGCCGCGTATTTCGTGTCATCGAAGTCGGTCTGCTCGATCTTGACTTTCTTCCAGTCGGCATCCAGCTCTTCGGCGATCAGCATGGGGAGCATCGTCTTCACGCCTTGGCCCACTTCGGGGTCCTTGGCCATGATCGTAATGGTGCCGTCCGGCGCGATCTTGATGTAGTTGTTGGGCACAGGAGGCGCGGCCGGCCCGAATTGCGCCGAGGCCTTGGGCGGTTTGATATACAGGCCAAGCAGCACGCCGCCGCCCGCCAGCGAAGTCACGCGTAAGAATGAACGTCGATTGACAACCATGATGTTTTCGTTGCCTCCTTATTCCTGAGCTCCGCTTTGTCCCGCTGCAACTTCCGAGGGTTTCTTCAACCGGCTCGTGGTCGCGATTTCGGCCGCTTTATGAACGGCCTGGCGAATGCGGACGTAAGTTCCGCAGCGGCACAGATTTCCGTTCATGGCCGAGTTGATGTCTTGATCGGTGGGTTTGGGTGTCTTGGCCAGCAGCGCCGCCGCCGACATCATCTGTCCGGCCTGGCAATAGCCGCACTGGGGAACGTCAATCTCAAGCCAAGCCAGTTGCACCGGATGATTCCCGTCGGAGGAAAGCCCTTCGAGCGTGGTGATGGGCGCTTTGGCTGCCGACACCGGGATCTGGCAGCTTCGCACGGCCTTGCCATTCAGGTGCACCGTGCATGCGCCGCACTGGCCGATGCCGCAGCCGTACTTGGTCCCTTTCAGTTTCAGAACATCGCGGATCACCCACAAAAGGGGCGTATCCGCGGCTACATCGACGGTGGTGGACCGTCCATTCACTGTCAGTTGGAAAGCCATGACGGTGGGTCTCCTATCTGTTAGCTTGCACCTCGTATCATACCTGTTTTGCCGCTCTTTGGAGCAGGGGGCAGAGCGCGGATGGAGGAAGTGTATCTTATAGATGGCACTGTATTTTATGCGCGAACAGCCAGGGAGCGTTTCGACCGCCAGTCTCCCCCAGGATCGGCTGGGGCTTGACTCCGAAAGCCGGACTTGCGACCGCAGCCCGCGCGCAGGAGCCCATCGCTCCCTACTCCGCGCAACGGGTGGTCGAACGCGTGCAAACCTTGGCTGACGGTACCCGAATCACACAACCCTCCCAAACGATGAATGAGTATCGCGATTCCGAAGGCCGTACCAGAACAGAGCAGCTGTCCACCTCAGATACGGAAGCGCCAGTAATTAAGTCTATCGATATAATCGATCCCGTGGCCGGCTTTCGCTACACTCTGGATCCGGTGGCTCGTACGGTCCGTCGGAAGTCCTTGCCAAAACTTGCGGCCACAGCCGCCCAGCCAGCCGCAGCGCCCGTCGCGCCAAAGCCCGAGGCCCAGATCTCGCGCGATTCCCTGGGAACCGAAACCATCGACGGGATTCTCATCCGAGGCACGCGCACCACTACGGTGTATCCGGCGGATCTTTCGGCAATGATCGTCCGATTACAGTGGTCAGAGAAAACTGGGTATCTCCCGAACTTCTTGTTCGGGTGATGATGAAAATCTCCGATCCGAGAACCGGCGAGTTCACGAGCCGGCTGACAAACATCTCGCGCAGCGAACCGGATACGTCGCTGTTCCAGGTACCTGCTGGTTACGAAGTCATGGATGGCGCCGCGTCAGCAGCGCCAGTGACGCGAAGGCCGTGATTCGGCCGCGATTTCAGAGCTGAAGTTCGCCGTCCAGCCGCATGTCCGCCGGGAAGAAATTCACCGAGACAAACAGCCGGCCAACCTGAGCCACGAACACCAGGTTCTGGTCCTTCTTTGTGATTTCGGCCGAGCGCGGAAACAAATAAACGATCGTCGCCATCCGATTGGCTTTTGGCAGGATCACCACGCGGGTCGGCTTCAGTTCCCGTTTCTTGTCCAGCTTGAGAAACGACACGCCTCTTAATTCGTTCGCCAGGTTCCAGCGGAAGGGCGGCCGCAGGTCGTGTACGGCAATCGCATAATAGTCACCGATGCCGGGAATCTCTTTCTCGCCGATTCGCGACTCCGCGGCGCGCACCGGAAGAGCGCTCTCCCATCGCACCGAAACCGTGCCGAGATTCGCCACGGCGTAGGCGTGCTCCAGCGCCTCAATCTCTCTCCAATCGGCCAACAAACCCAATTCGGCCATCCCGATCCCGCTGGGAATGCCCGCTTCCCAATCCCCGCCGTCGCGGCGCTCAAAGACGCTCAAGTTGCGCACTTTGTCGAGCTGCACGTTCTTGGACCAGGGCGAATCGGCCAGCAATTGCTTGGCGTCCTCCTCGGACCATTGCCCAACGGGAGAGTCTTTCCAGGAAGGACTGTACGCGGTGGCCATCAGAAGCGCGGCGAAAAACGCGCCGGTTGACACGCGCAGGAATAAGCGAACAAGGGATTTACCCGCGCTGCGCTTGGTTTGGCGCATGTTCCGGAAGAGCGGGATCAAACCGTACTGCCCGTACTGCAAAATTCGACGCATATTACCTCCTGGCAAAAGTTCGCAGGAAGAACCCGAAGGCGCTTTACGGATAGACGCTACAAAGGAGTTTCCATTTCGGATTCTAGGTTTGGAACAGTATACACCCGGCTTCATAAGTTTCGTATGAAGAATAACCTTATTCGTTCCTCAGAAACTGCATCGCTTCCACCGATGCTGCTTTGTAGGCCGGGAGGCAGCAGGCCAAGAGCGCCGCAAGCAGGAGCAACAGCCCCACCGCGCCGAAAGCCGGTAGATCGATCGCGCTTACGCCGAACAGAATGCTCCGCATCGCCCGTCCTACGAAATACGCGCCGATCAATCCAAAACCCAAGCCCGAGCCAGCCAGGAACAGGCCCTCTTTGACCACCAGAGCAACGACGCCCTGGCGCGTAGCGCCCAAAGCCATCCGCACAGCAATTTCCCGCGAGCGTTGGGTCACCGAGAACGCCATCACGCCGTAGATCCCGACCGTCGCAAGCAAAAGCGCGACCACGGCGAAACTGATAAAGAGGATCGCCGTAAATCTGTCGTTGGCCAGTGCTGCGTCATGAGCTTGCTCCATGGTCCGAGCCTGAAAAAACGCCGCTTGGGGATCCACCCTAGAAACGGCCGCCGAGATGCTTTTCAGCATCAGAGCCGGATCTTCCGCTGTTCGAACTGCGACGCCGGAGATCGGGAAGTTTTCCTGCCAGAAAGGTGTGTCGATCTCCGGATTGTTCTCCCGCGATCCGCGGCTCTTCACGGTGTGAAACACACCTACGATCTGCCACTCAACCGCCGGCCCGTTTTGCGACCCACCGAGCTGCTCCATCACTACACGCTGGCGGAGCGGGTCGTCGCCCTTCAGAAATCTGCTCACAAAGGTCTCATTGACCAGCGCCACTTTCGGGGCTGCGGTATTGTCGGCGTCGGTAAACCCTCGCCCCTTGACGATTCGAATCCCAAACGTCTGGAAGTAGTCCGGCGTAACCATCGCGACATCCGCGTTCGGACGCAGAGCCAGGTTCGTATTCGTTGGTTGTCCCGCAATAGCGAAAGGCATAACGAAGTAGAGGCTATCGAGAGGCAAGTAACTCATCGCCGATACTTGCGAAACGCCGGGGACGGCTTGGATGCTCGAAATCACCCGACGATAAAAGGCGCTGGTTTTGTTCACGTTGGGTTCTTTGAGCAGCGGTAACGAATCCAAATAGAAGCCCAGGATGTGATCGGTGCGTACCCCGAGATCGACGTGCAGCAGATTCCAGAAGCTGTGAATGGACAATCCGGCGCCCGCCAGCAGCGCCAGGCTCAGAGCGAATTCTCCACCCACAAGAATTCGGCGCAAGCGATGACGGCCTGCGCCCATTCCTGCACGGCCGCCCCCTTCAGTGCCTCCGAGGGATCCACGCGGGAGGCGTACCACGCCGGGGCGCAGCCGAATACGACACCAGAGAGCGTCGCGGCGGCCAGCATCACGAGAAGCACCGGAAGGCTCAGCCGCAGGTCAGCCTCCGCCGGAAGCATGCCTGACGGCAGCACCGCGATTAACCCGCGCAGCATTGCAAATCCCGCGGCGATACCGATGATGGCAGCGAGAACCGAGAGCACCAAACCTTCCATGAGAAACTGTCCAAAAATCTGACCAGCCCGCGCTCCTAAAGCGCCGCGAATCGCCACCTCGCGCTGGCGTGTGATGCCTTTCCCGAGCAGCAGGTTCGCTACATTCAGGCACGCGATCAGCAACAGGAATCCCACGGCGCCGAGCAATAGCCAAAGCGTCCATACTCTTTCAGTGGGTAGAAAATCGTTTTTGTAGGGCTCCACTATCGCGCCGCAGCCCGCATTGCTTTTG
This sequence comes from Bryobacterales bacterium, assembly GCA_963735145.1. Lineage (GTDB taxonomy): Bacteria > Acidobacteriota > Terriglobia > Bryobacterales > Bryobacteraceae > Palsa-89. The sequence goes on from CAVTJS010000005.1 coordinate 2,138,585, forward strand.
GGATAGGCCTTGGCCAGATTGGCCGTGATGGCGTCCATCTCGGCCTGCGCCTTTTGAATGGTTACGCCAGGTTTCAGCCTTCCCGTGACCAGCCAGAAGCGAGAATCGCGATCGTGGAGCTGCTCGGGCTGGAAGACCAATGGCACCATCAATTCCCATGCATAACGATCCATCGTGCCGGGCGCGAACACGCCCACTACCGTATAAGCCTCGCCGTTGACATGCATCGTCTGGCCAACCACGTTCGGGTTCGCGCCCAGGCGCTGCCATAACCTGTGGGTCAGGATCAAGACGTGGTTGTTGCCGGGCTGGTCCTCCTCCGGCAGGAAACTGCGGCCAAGGTAGAGCGATCCCCCTAACATTTTGAAGTAGCCTGGCGTGGCATCCACTCCATCCACAAATTCGGGCCGGTCCTTCATGGCTACATTGAAATTGTCCTCAGCGCCCGTGTTCAGGTCGCTAAACACGCTGCTCAGCCGTTTCCAATCGATGAAGTCGGCCGCGGAAACGCCAGTGCGATGGCCTTGAACCTTCGACCAGACGTTTACCAGCTGGTCAGGATTGGGATAAGGCAGCGGCGCCAGCAGCGTGGCATAAGCGACCGTGAAGATCGCGGTATTCGCGCCGATGCCCAGCGCAATCGTGAGCAAGATTGTGAAGGTGAGCCCGATGCTCGTGCGCAACGTCCGAAAAGTATAACGGAGGTTCCGAAGCATCTTTTTTCCAAGCAGGTCTGGAGAGCTATTGCGCCGCGGCCGGCGCTGGCCGCCGGCGATGATACCCCGGCCGGTACTGGAAGTGGCACGTTACGCACGCCGCATTCAGGGGATCGTTGAGCGCTCGAATCGCGTCCAGATCCTTGGCCTGCGCGGCCTTAAATGCCTTTCCGCCGAGGTCAATCAGCATCTTCGACTCCAGAATCCAATTCTTCTGATCCCGCGCGCGGCCCTCCATCATGAGCAGGTTTCCCGATTCGGCCAGCATCAGCGCCTGTCCGCGCAGCACATCCCAGTCGTGCTGGGTCTTGGGCGCATCGCGGTCCACGTAGAAGATCGCATCGGATGTCGGATAAATAATGTCGATCATCAACTCCCGCATGTTGCCCACCGGCTGAAACGTCGTCGGCGCCTGCGCCATCGCGGCCATGGTTAGCAGAACCGCACTGGCAACCAGAGATAATGAAACGCTTCGCATCGCGACCTCCTGAAGCCTGTGATTCTATCACTCTGGTTGCTATACAATGCTTCAGTCATGGTTCGTAATCTAATCATCGCGGCGTTGTTCGCCGCCGGTGCGCAGGCGCAAGTGGTGAAGAACTTCGTTCCGGTAACGCAGGACATGCTGCTCGATCCCAGCCCGGACGACTGGCTGATGTACAGCCGCACCTACGACGCGCAGCGCTTCAGCCCGCTCAAACAGATCAATCTTTCGAACGTCGGCCAGCTTCGCATGGCGTGGACGCGCGGCCTCGGCCCGGGAACCAGCGAGACCATTCCGATTGTCCACGATGGCGTGATGTACCTTGTCGAACCCGGCGCCCTCGTCGAAGCGCTCGACGCCACCAATGGCGATCTCATCTGGGAGTACAAACGCAAGGTTCCCGCAGCCGCCGCCGGCACCGCGCGAACCAAAGCGCTGGCGATTTATCAGGACGTCATTCTCTACACCGCGCCCGACGGTTTCGTGGTGGGCCTGGACGCCCGCACCGGCGAGCAGCGCTGGGAAACCAGCACGGGCACGGGGCAGAACACCTCCGGGCCCATCGTCGTCGAAGGCAAAGTGATCTCCGGACGCGGCTGCGGAAAGACGCGCGACACCTGCTTTATCGCCGCCCAGGACGCCGTTACAGGCAAAGACGTCTGGAAGTTTTATAACGTCCCAGCGCCCGGCGAACCAGGCTCCGAGACCTGGGGCGGGGAATTCAAGGACACCAATCTGGCGTCCACTTGGGGGCTGCCCGGCACTTACGATCCGGTCCGCAAGACGCTCTATTGGGGCATCGCCAATCCCATGCCGAACACGCGCCTGCAGCGCCACGGCGGCGATCCCGACGGCACCTCGCGCACCTCACCGGCCGATCTGTACAGCAACTCAACCGTCGCCCTGGATCCTGAAACCGGCAAGCTCAAGTGGTATTACCAGCACCTGCCCGCCGACGACTGGGACATGGACTACACGCACGAGCGCACGCTGGTCCGCGAGAAATTCAATCCGAATCCGAAGTACGTGAAGTGGTTCAATCCCGACATCAAGCGCGGCGAAGAGCACGACGTCGCGGTGATGGTGGGTGAAGGAGGCGGCGTTTTTGAGATCGATCGAGGCACCGGCCAGTTCCTGTGGGCCACGCCGTTCCCCTACGACGACCCGCTGTTTCTGATCTCGAATATCGACGGGAAAACCGGCAAGGTGACCATCAACTACGATTTGGTGAACAAGAAGCCGGGCGAGGAGCACATTATCTGTTCGTACAACACCAGAAGCTTCTGGCCCACGGCGTTCGATCCCGATACCAATTCGCTCTACGTTCCCTACATCGATAACTGCCTCGACATGGTTTCCTCGGTCGCGGAGCCACACCAGCCCGAACGCCGCAAGCCGGTGCCGCGTCCCGGCTCCGATCCCAACGCACTCACCGCCATCGGCAAGATCAACCTGGAAACCGGCGAGGTGCAGCGAATTAACGTCGGCCGGTCGCCATCCGATGGCGCGGCTCTGGTCACCGCCGGCGGTCTGCTTTTCCAGGGCGATTTGAATCGCCGCTTCCGCGCCTACGATGCCGCGAGCGGCAAGAAGGTGTGGGAGTCCATCTTGGGCGGATCCATTTCGGTGAGCACCATCACTTATGCGGTGAACGGCAAGCAATACGTCGCGGTGATGACCGGAAACGGGCTCTTGGATGGGATATTGCTGGGCGAGACTCCGGAGCTGCATCCGCCTCGCGGGATCAACGGAATTTACGCCTTCGCGCTGCCCTAGCCGCCGCTTCGAATGCGCTGGAAGATTTCATCGGGCGGCAACCCGAGGCGAAACTTCTCCCGCACGCGTTCCATCATGGCATCGTGCTTAAGCCATGTTTTCACGGTTTGTTCGGTACGACGTACCGTGCCATCCGCTTCCAGCACCAGCATTTCGGTTTCGTCGGTACGGAATTCGCCGTCCACCTCGCCCTTCTGGCCACAAATGAGGATGGTCTGAGCGGGTCCCGATCCGCGCGATGAGTGGGTCAGCGTGACGTAAGAATCGCCTAGATCCATTTGCCGGTAAAAGCTTCGAACCAGCACCGTGCTTCCGTTTTCGTACGGCAGTTCCACCGAGCTTTCGAGTTCATAGCCGTGTGGTATGTCCCGGCACGCCAGATCCAACAGCCGCGGAGAAGCGGTCGCGTTCATGCGCATCTCTAAAGCCGACCGCACCACTCCACAAATGTCGAGCAAAGTGAGATTGGCATCCTCGAGCAGCGCGTCAAACTCGCCGCCATAGCGCGCTCGCCACCATTTCGGATAAAAACGAGTGAACCAGCGGGCCAGCACTTTCATGCGTGTTTGAGCCTCTTCAGCCCCGTTCGGACCACTTGATTCAAACCGGAAAGTTGTTCTTCCAGGTGCCGCCGGCCGTCGACGGTCAGCGCGTAGGGCTGCCGCCGGTCTTGGGCCGATTTCAGCGGCCGGATCCAACCGCGCTCTTCCAGCCGCGTGATTGCTCCATACAAAGTCCCCGGCCCCAGCCGTACGCCGGCAAACCGCTCGATGTCTTCCAGCATGGCGTAGCCGTGTTTGTCGCCGTCGGCGAGGCTGGCGAGCACCAATATCGTGGGATCAGACATTTCTATTACGTCTCACGTAGTATCGTGCCACGGAATACCGGGCGCGTCAAGAGAAATTGCAGGATGCCCTCGGTCTGGCCTGGAATGAAGTGACCCGCGTCGGGAAAGTAGCGAACTTCGGCCCGTGGGACGTTGCGCTCGATGCGCCGTTTGGTTTCCGCCGAATCGAGCAGCACGTCTTTCCCACCCACAATGGCCAGCACCGGCATGTTCAGCCGCTCTAAAGCCTGATCGCTGAAGACCGGCATCTTCACCAACCGCATCCGGAAATTCTCGTGAATCAGGGCTCTGAATTTCATGAAGTGCCGCAGCGCGGGCGATGGATTGGCCGGCGCGCGTCCTAGAACCAATTCGGCGGCTTTGCGCTTGCCCCACTGGCCCAACATTCGCAGCGGCATTGTTTGAAACACAATCCCGATCTTCTGCCGTCCCACGCCGCCCGGACAAACGGCCACCAGGCTCTCCACGCGCGCTGGCCGCCGCGTGGCATAGTCGAACGCCAGCCATCCCCCCAGCGACACGCCCACTAGCGAGGCGCGCTGGAGCGACAGAGCTTGCATCACATCATCCAGCCACAGCGCATGGGCCTCGGAGGCCAGCGGAGGGCGCGACGGCGCGCTCAATCCCGGCTCGCCGATAAGGTCCACGGCGAACATTCGAAAATGCGACGCCCATGCGGCCACGTCGCCCATCCACATCGCCGAATTGATAGCGCTGCCGTGCAACAGCAGTAAAGGAGCGGCGCTTTCGTCGCCGCAGGCTATGACGAACGTCTCGCCTTCCCGGGTCGGGACACGAAGCTGCCGGTTGGGCACGGGCCAGTATTTCAGGATTTCGAGATACTGCTCGCGCACCGCGCGCTCACCCTCCGCCGATTTGAAGACGCTCTTCATTTGTCGGCCTCCAGAACGGCGGCAATCAATTTGAAATACGCCGCGTTTTGCTCCATGCTGCCCACCAGAACAATCTTCAAGCGCCCATGCTCGCGATGATATATGGCCTCGACGCGCGTGCCCTCGGCGGCGACCATCACCACCTTGGTCAGCCGGTCTGACAGCTCCGGACTGACGGCGTCGATCTCAACGACGCTGCAAACCTCCACATGCCGGCTGCGCCGCACCGGCTCTGGTCGAAAGGACGCCACGGGGCGGCCCGTCAGCGCGGCTAAATCCTGGCCCGAGATCCGATACTGCTTCCCGATGCGAACCGCCTTCAATCGCCCTTCGCGCACATAAGTGCGAACGGTTTTGACGTGCAAGCCTAGTTTTTCAGCTACTTGTTCTACGGAATATAGGTCTTGATTCATCTTCCCTTAACGTCCCTAAAACACCATAACACTCCCCATTATGGTTCGGCAATAGGGAAGTTTAGGGAATGTGACGGTCGGGTGCTCGACGCGCCTGTCCCGAGTTCTCATTGACCATCAGCGGCGAAACATCCACAGCTTCGAAATCGGCTCCGGTGACTTGGTCCAGATTGTGCAGATCATCGTCATCCCAGCGCGAATCCGGAACGCCCTGGATATACCACGCGCTGCCGTTATCGGCGATCATCATTCCGTACTTCTTCAGTGCGGTCAGGATGATCTGATTGATCGCCGAGAAGCTCGAAATGTCGAAATCCGCACGCAGACGAAAGCGGGTGCCCATGGGCGGGTACTTTGGATCAGTCAAGCTGGAGGCATAATGCCGGGCCGGCCATACGTGGGCTTGCTGCGTCTGCGGCACCGTGAGCCGGATGGCGTGGTTGATGGCCCCGGCCAGCACCTCATCGTACTTCACCAAGCCGGGAAAGATGGGCAAACCCGCGGCGTCGGCCGATGTCCAGCCAGCCGGGCGCAGAGCGTTCGAATTTAGATTCCAGATGGCGCCGGAGCCCGCCTCCCAGCTCGCGGTCTGCGGAAACGCCGACCACATTTCGTACAGGATGCAATTGGTGGTGTCGATCGAAATGACGTGCCGGTCTCCCGTGCTTTGACTGCCCCCCTCAATGGGTGCGTTCAGCGGAGTGGCATACGGCCCCGGGTCGCTCTCATCGGCGTATTCGAACGTAGCAGGGTACTTGGTCTGGGTGCCTGGAACCGTCACGTACGGCATGCCATTCGGCGCGCCGTCCCACACCGTTCCGAAATCCGGATGCAGCGTAGTCGCCGAGCCGATGGTGTTCACGTAGGTAGCCGAGTTAGCCGAAACCGCGAGCTGGTCTACGGGAACGTTCCAGATGTTGTCGCCGGGAAAGACCGGACAGGAACCGATGATGGCGCCCGACGCGCAGGCCGCCCCGCACCACACAACGAACAATAAATCCCGTAGCACCAGCTCCAGAATAGTCCCGGAGCCGGGCGAAATCCCCTAGAAAAACTGCTGAGGCGGCCTTTGTTTTTCGTCTTAACGATGGTTGCGATTGGCCGCCTGAGCCGCGGCTTTTAACTCATTATTCGCTTGATCCAACAGATCCTTGGCCTTTTGAGCATGACCGTCCAGGTCCCACTCATTGGCCTGTTGTGCGGCAACAACTTTCTCAAATGCCTGGTGGCTCAATCGCTGTGCGGCCGCCAGATTCGGATGCCTTGCGCCGTTAACGTTGCGGGCGGGGCCTTGGGCAATCGCCAGGCCTCCAATCAGAAGCAGGGAGCCAAGAATAACGAGGAGAAGTGGGAGTTTCGTCATGGCTTTCGATTATACCTACTTCTCAATTATCGGCAACACCCGTCCCACCGATCCGCTCGGCGTATTCACTCCCAGCAGCGCAGCCAGCGTGGGCGCGATATCGGCGGTGCGGACGTGCTCGTCGTAACGCCCCGCGCGAATTCCGCTGCCGAAGAAAATCACTGGCACGTGGGTGTCGTAGCTGAACGGCGTCCCATGCGATGTCCCATCCTTCGATGCCAGCCAGTACGGTTTCTGGACGATGAACAGATCCGCCGCGCGCCCGCGATAGTAGCCGCGCTGCATCAGCACGCCGATAGGATCGCCTGCGAGATTCTCGTGCTCCAGCTGCGCGCCGGTGTAGACGCGGAAAATATAGGGCAGCTTTCTCAATGCTTCCGCCGCCACCTCTTGGGCCTCGGCAATTGCCGCATGTTTTTCGCGCAACAGTTTGTGATCCAAATAGGGCGCCAGCTCGGCTCTTCCTACAATCCATTTACCCGGCCCGTATTTCTCGCTCAACGCCGACTCGATGGTCTGAGAAACTTCTGTTCCTGAAAATCGTCCCGCCGGAATTCCGCGCTTGATCAATTCCTCGGGTTTCGGCGCTACGCCGTGATCGGAGGTGAACACCACCACGTAATTTCCCGCGCCCGCTTCGGTCTCTACCGCGCGCAACAATCGCCCCAGCACGCGATCCGTCTGGATGCACATGTCGCGAACTTCCGGCGCGTCCGGCCCCACTTGATGTCCCAGCAGATCATTGCTCGAAAAACTCACCGCCAGGACATCGGTGCCAGAGTGCCTGCCCAGGTGCTCTTCTTTGAGCGCGTCTTCGACGAAAGCCTCCAGCATGTCGTTGCCGTACGGCGTGGCGATCATCGCTTCGTAATAAGGCTTTCCCAGAACCGAAGGCAGCGTCCGGAAAGCCCCCCACTTCGCGGACGCATATTTGCCGGCCTCGTCGCTTTTGTTGAAGGCCCGCACCCACGCCGGCAGCTCCTGCATGTAATAGGTGCTGGTGACGAATTGCCCCGATTCGTGTTCGAACCAGTACGCCGCGTTGGCCGCATGCCCGGCCGGCAAAATCGCCGCGCGATCCTTCAGCGAAATGCCGATTACTTCCGTATCCGCCGGGCCCGTAGCCTTGATCTCATCGCCCAGCGTGGTGACCACCAGGCGCCTGGGCGACGACCCTGTGCCTCCGTTGCCGCCCACCAGCTTGGTCGTCTCGTCCGACACGCTGGTCACCGTCTTACCGGTCTCGCGATCATACCACTCGTTGGCGATGATGCCGTCAATCGCGGGCGTGGAGCCGCTCAGGAAAGCGGCGTGTCCCACCGCGGTGACGGTCGGAAAATGCGCTTCGTGACCATCGGTGAAGAATGCGCCCGAGTCGTGCAGTTTGCGCAGCCCGTCGTGATAATCGCCATCGAAGCGGGTCATGTAGTCGTAGCGGAACTGATCGACGATGATGGCGACCACGAGCTTGGGCTTGGTCGCGGCCTGCGCCGCGATGGCCAGGAGGACCGCGAGGAACCAACCCCGGGTGATCCTCACTTCGGCTTGCACTCCGCGCACGAGCAAATCTTGCGTAGGTGATCGAACGAATAAATCCCGGTATTGTGCCCGTCGCTCCAGTCGATCTTGATCGCGTAGTGCCCCACCGCTTCCACGTTCAGCATCTTGAGCGTGGGCTTGAACATCTGAAACGGGCTGGACGGCTCTGCCGCGTAACTCGACTTTTGCGGCTCCGTCCCATGCGCGCCCGTGCAACTGGCGCAAGGACATTCATCGCGCAAATACGCGAGCGAATACTGGCTATGATGGCCATCCTTCCAATCGATCTGAATGCCCTTGGATTTCGAGATGGCGATGTGTTCCGGCTCGGCTTGAATCTCTATCATTCGCGTCCTACTGTGTTCGCTCCACGTCGCGGACCCCGGAAATACGCCGGATGGCCGCCGCCACGCGCTCCAGTTGTTTTTTGTCTCGAATCTCTACCGTCATGTCGATAATGGCCCCGTCGCCGCGCTTGTCGTCCGAACTCGCCTCCAGGCTCCGAATATTGCTCTGTTCGGCGAACAGCACGGAAGTGAGCTGGTTCAGCATTCCAGGCCGGTCGTCGGTGTGAACCACAACCCGCACTGGAAATGTTTCGGTAACGGCGCGCGCCCATTCCACGTCGATCTTGCGCTCCACCTCGTACATCAGATTCTGCACGTTGGTGCAATTCCTGGAATGCACCGCGATGCCTTTGCCGCGCGTCACGTACCCCACGATGGCTTCGCCGCGAATCGGATTGCAGCACTTGGCGCGATACACCAGCAGATCGTCGACGCCCTTCACCTTAATGACCAGGTCGCCCGTATCACCTTGAGCTCCACCCGGCGCTCCAGGAACCGAAGGCGCCGGCGCGGGCTTGGGGGCTTCCACGGCCTGCTCCGGCACCGCATCGGGCGCCAGCTTCTGCAGCGCCTGCCGCGCGGAAAACTTGCCGTAGCCTAGCGCGGCATGAAGATCCTCCACCTTGGCGCAGCCGTATTCACTGGCCACCCGCTCCAAATCCGCCTTGGTGATCCGCGAAATCTGCACTCCCAGGCGGCGTGCCTCGCGTTCCAGATACTTCTGCCCGATCTCAATCGCCTTGGCGTGTTCGGTGGCATTGATGACGTGCTTGATTTTGTTGCGCGCCCGGGGTGTCTTCACCATCCCGAGCCAGTCCTTGCTCGGCAGGTGCCCGCTCTGCGTCAGGATCTCCACCACGTCGCCGTTTTTCAGGTTGTACTTCAACTGCACGATGCGGCCGTTCACCTTCGCGCCCACGCAGGTGTTGCCCACGTCGCTGTGGATGGCATAAGCGAAATCGATCGGCGTCGCCTCGCGCGGCAGCGCAATCACTTTGCCCATTGGCGTGAAGGTGTAAACTTCCTCCGGGTACAGATCCACCTTGAGCGTCGAAATAAACTCGCCCGGATCGCGCATCTCCTGCTGCCACTCCACCAACTGCCGCAGCCACTTGATACGCTGATCGTCCGCGCCGGGCCCTTTGCGCCCTTCTTTATATTTCCAGTGGGCGGCGATGCCTTCCTCAGCCAGGCGATGCATCTCATCGGTGCGGATCTGCACTTCAAACGACCGGCCGCCCGGCCCGATCACCGACGTATGCAGCGATTGATAAAGATTGGGGCGGGGAATCGCGATGAAGTCCTTGATGCGTCCGGGAATCGGGTGCCATTCGTTGTGGATCACACCCAGCGCCGCGTAGCAGTTCTTCACCGAATCCGTGATAATGCGCAGAGCGAGCAGATCGTACACCTGATCCAGCGCGATCTTCTGGCGCTTCATCTTTTGAAACACCGAGTACGGCCGCTTGATGCGCGCCTCCACCCGCGCCGGGATGTTTTCACGCCGCAGATTCACCTCCACGTCGTGCCGCATCTTGGTGAGATACTCTTCGTTCTGCACCCGTTGCGACTCGATCTCGCGCATCAGCTCGCTCCACGCGTCCGGCTCGAGGTAGCGGAACGACAGGTCTTCGAGCTCGCCGCGCACTTTGCCCATCCCCAGGCGGTGCGCGATGGGCGCATAAATTTCGGCCGTCTCCTGCGCGATGCGCAACTGCCGTTCGCGAGGCAGCGCCTCCAGCGTACGCATGTTGTGCAGCCGGTCCGCCAGCTTCACGATGATGACCCGAATGTCGTTCACCATCGCCAGCAGCATCTTGCGCACACTCTCGGCTTGCCGCTCCTCGCGCGAATACAGCTTCAGTTTGCTCAGTTTGGTGACGCCATCCACGCAGGCCGCCACTTCAGCGCCAAACTCTTTCTTGATCTGTTCCAGGCTAAGCGTGGTGTCTTCCACGGTGTCGTGCAGCAGGCCCGTAATCAGGCAAACCATATCCATCTGCATGTCGGCGAGGATCAGCGTGACGTGCAGCGGATGGATCATGTACGGCTCGCCCGATTCGCGCATCTGATCTTTGTGCGCGTCGGCGGCACGGCGGAAGGCTTTTTCCAGGAGTGTGAGATCCTCTTTGGGCCTGAGCGCATGGATCTTCTGCTGCAGCTCGGCATAGAGCTGATCGACCAATCCTGGCGCAGGGACAACTGGAACTACTTCTGTGGACACTCTATTTCTAGGTTACTTGGTTTAGGTAGTGTGGCGCAGGCCTTCCTACGAAGACTATGCTTTTGCTGATGATCGAATCGCGGCGACTTGTGTCATGACACGGTCACCGTAGGGCGTCAGGGCCCAGAGCGCTGAATCCCCCGAGTTGGTTGACTGGCCGTTCGCCTCCTGGATCAGTCCGAGGGCGCGCAGCTGCACCTTAACTTGCTGGAAGTCCTCGTCGCGTATATAACTATGGGACATCTCTATGCCATGTTTGTCCTTGAATCTATTTGCGAACGCCTCAGCCAACTGATCCTTGAGATCCCTTTCCGTCGCCTGTGTAATGAGGATGGGGCCCAGAATCGATAAGATTTCGTTCCAGCTGAAGTCGACTGTCCGCTCAGTGTATGACCCGCCGCGCGGTTGGTAGCGGAAGTGCAGGGAAATCGTTTCCTCACCCCTCGCTAGATCCTCCGAGCCTGGTGGAGGGGCGACTTCTGTCTGAGTAATGCGAGCGTTCAGCTCATCGATTTTCTTCAGAAGCCTGAGAATCTCCTGTGCGGCGCTTTCATCCGTCACCCGATCCGCGCGTACCCATCCGGTCCGCGGTTTGGACCTCATCAACAGGGACATACTTTGGTAGATCCCGCCAGCCAAGTCCTTCGGCGAATTCCAGAACTTCGTGTGTCTCGTAGTCTTGATCTTTTCCCTGAACCTGGCGAGCGCAATCCTTCCCTCGTCGGTCTGCTCGGTTTTCTTCGCCGGGATACTGCCGGGATCCTCGTGCAGAAAGGCCAGCACGGGAAGTTTGGCCTCGACGGCATAGTCGTATTCCATTTCAGTAAAACTAGTTCCATCGGAAAATGTCGAACCGTAACGACCGCCGACAATAACAACGTAATAGTCGCATTCACCGATAAACCGCTTGATTACCGCTGTTGATTCATCATCTGCAGCCGGAAACAACTCCATGCCTGTGGGTATGCAGTCCATTGCCAATAGGGCGTGCATGACCTCCCTGCGCTCTTCCTGCAAATCTTCAAACGTGGAACTGACGAACACTTGGTAGCGCTTATCCACTCGGGCCGCCCGCCTTCCTTCTTGAAATCGAGCCCTTCGGGCTTTCTTCGTTTAACGCCCGTGCGAGCAGCGTTTTGATTACCGCTTGCCGGCTGATATTGAGTCGCGCGGCTCGCGCATCGAGTTCGCGAAGCATGCCTTGCGTAAGGTCAACGTTAACCCGCCGAACGGGCTTGACAACAGTAAAGTTGTTAGAGAAGTAGGCGGAGACATCTTCGCCCCGCGAAGCCTTTTCCGCGATTTCGTCGGCGCTCGGCGCGGTCGATTTTGCTTTAGATGTTTTCGGCATACATTCGTTCCTCCTGCTGGGTTGCCTTCCAGGCTGTGATCAGGTGAAGGTATTCGCCGTCGGAGTCATGCCTGATTTCAAATATCACGGAACCCAGCAATCCGCCGCACCAGCCGATAGAGCGGAATTGTTGCGGTTCGTCGTTCTTCTGGCCGACACCGTGTTTCCGTTTGAAGTAGAAACGCGCATATAAGTGATATACCATGCCGCACCCACTGCGACGCTTCGGAGCAGCGGTAAACTGAAAGCTGCAACCCGGAGCACCAAATGGCAATCCTGGCTCCCGTCCGCTGGTTAGCTCTATGCTCGCTGACCTTTGCGGCAACGCCACAGCCCGCAATACGAGCGGTGAGCGAGGCGGATCTCGACGGCGCGGTCCGGCGTGTGGAACAGCTGGCGCGAGACCTCGAAGCCGGACCCAAAACGTACAGCGAACATCTTCACCGAGCGCTCTACAAACTAGGATATGGTCGTTATGACCCGTTGTTCAGGACCACTCTAAACGGCTTCGAGCAGGACCAGATCGATCTCGACGACGCGGACGAATTCAAGATGGGGGCGTTCGCCTTTGCTTTGAAGAGCGCCGGACAATCGCTTAACCCTGACCCATTTAATGACTGGCTGGACGTTCAGAAGCTTTTAGAGAGCTTCGAGCCAACGCTCGAGCAGGCCAGGACCGTGGTGGCGCGGGCCGGCATTATGGCTGTCCACAGCGACGGGAACACTCGCCCGGAGGTCTTCCAGAAACTCCAGAAGCGCTGGAGTGTGGCCGTGGTCCAGGCCATGCAGGCTTACGAACACGCCTTGGCTATCCGTGCGGTTTTGTTTCACGACGGGGAAATGGTTCCCGCGCCGCAGACGTTCCGCTTGATCCTCGACGGTGGGCGTTATGCCGTCGTCGAGCCAGGCCACTGACGCCGTGCCCGGCGTATGATCGCATCAGGAGGACTCCGTTGTCCGACAACCCAGAGCACACCCTAGATGACAGGCTGGCCAGCCTCGAGCGCAACCTGAAGCGTGTCGAAGATGGCCTCGCACTGCTCGGCGTCAAGCCTTGTGCCTGGTGCGGCGTCTTTTACCGGCGCTCCGACCCGGCCGCTCTGTTCCATGGCAGCCAGTTCGTGTGCTTCAAATGCATAACGCCCTGGTGGTCGCATCGATGTCCCGAACTCAGCGTCGCGGACCGAAAAACCATCGAACGCGAGCTGCGTCAGTGGCTGCTGAGCCACCACAATGCGCAGGTGATTCTGCAGCCCGAGAAACTGCCCAAACCGGAAGAGATGCTCATAAAGCTGGTCACCGGGTGCGACCAATGCGATGCCAGCGGAAAGACTCCAGGCGGGGGACGCTGCCATCACTGCGACGGTCGGGGAACGGTGTGGGTAGTGGTGCGCGCGCCTGATTACGGATCTTCGCCGGAATGAGCTACCACTTCACGGGTTTGCCGATTTCGATCGGCCACACCTCGATGGACGTATCCTTCAGCTCGCGCGACAGCTCGGCCGGAGTCCCGGTCAGCAGCGGGAACGTTCCGAAATGCATCGGAATCACTTTCAGCACGTTCAGCAACCGGCAGGCCAGCGCCGCTTGCTTCGGCCCCATGGTATAGAAATCACCGATCGGCAGGAACGCCAGTTCGGGCTGGTACAGCCTCTCGATGAGATCCATGTCCGAAAACACCGCGGTGTCACCCGCAAAATAAATGGTGCGCCTGTCCGGCAGATGCAGGACGTATCCCGCCGCCTCGCCCCCATAGAGAATCTGCTCACCGTCCTGGATGCCGCAACTATGCACCGCGTGCGTCATGGTGACTTTGATCGGACCCACATCCTGGGTTCCGCCCTTGTTCATTCCGCTGCAGGTCTCCACGCCTTTGGACGTCAGCCAGACGGCAGTTTCATAGATCGCCACCACCTTCGGCTTGAACTTCATGGCCAGCGGCAGCGCGTCGTGAATGTGATCGAAATGGGCGTGCGAAATCAAGATGGCGTCCACGCGATCGATCTTGTAATCCTTGGGGTACTTGGGATTTCCTTCGATCCAGGGATCCATCAAAATGACCTCGCCGGATTCCAAACGAATCTGCATGGTTGCGTGCCCCAGCCAGGTGATCTCTATCATTCTTGTGCAGCCTTCGCTACGGGGGCTGTCGCCATCGGAACCTGGATTCCATCGCCGTACTTCGCCACGCCCGGAATGCTGACCGGCAAGTGGCCAGTGATTGCGATTTCGCCGAAAAGCGCCTTGGCGAGCGCGGTCTCTGAAGTTGGCGTCGGGCTGTACGTCGTAAGATACGCGCTCACGTTGGGGAATCCGCGCACCAGGTACGGATTGCCCAGCGCAACCAGCATCACCGGAACCTTGCCGCTAATCAGCCCGTTCAGAAAATCGGGATAACCGCCCGTTAGCGCGACATTGCCGCGATAGGCGGCGACAGTCACATACGCAGCCGCAACAATCTCGCCGCAGCCGGCCGTCTTCTCACTCACCTGGTCCAGATCGGCTTTGCTCATGGAAGGATCCAGCACCGTGGTGGTCATGTTGGGGGCGCGCTTCTTCACTTCATCGATCAAACGGATTCCCTGCTGGCTGCGCCGCCCTTCCGTCAGGGCGATCAGGCAGGTGGATTCCGGATGACGAAGCGGCAGCGAATCCTTGGAGTCCTCGACCAGCGTGACGGCGCGATCGGCCACTTCCTGGGCGCGCTCTCCGGACTCAGGCGAATCCACCACGTCGGCGATGTCCTCCAGGTTCACCAGCTTCTTAGTCCTGAGGCCGAGACGAACTTTGGCCGCCAGCACACGGTTGACGCTATCATCCAGGCGTTTGCGGCTGATTCTGCCTCGCTGCACCGCCGCCATCAAAGCGCGAATCGCTTCTTCGGGACGCTTCGGCATCAGCAGCACATCGGCGCCCGCCTCGATGGCCCGTACCGATGCTTCGCCCGAATCGAACATCAACGCCAGACCCTGCATGTCCATGGCATCGGTGACCACCAGTCCTTGAAAGCCGAGCTCCTCACGAAGAACGCCCGTCACGATTTTCGCCGAGACGGTAGCTGGAAGATTGTCCGGCTCGAGCGCCGGAACGTTCAGGTGCGCGGTCATTACCGCGTCCACGCCGGCCGCGATCGCACTGCGGAAGGGCGTCAATTCCACCGCTTCAATCCGATCGTGATTGGCGTCCAATCGCGGCAGCGCCAGATGGCTGTCTTCGGTGGTGTCGCCGTGCCCGGGGAAATGCTTGGCCGTTACCAGCACCGGGTTCTTGCGATCCGAATGCGCGCCATTGATGTAAGCTTCCACAAAGCTTGCCACCTGCTGCGGATTCTCGCCGAACGAGCGGATATTGATGATCGGATTATCCGGATTGTTGTTGACGTCGGCCACCGGCGCAAACAGCCAATTGACGCCCATGGCCCGCGCGTCGCGAGCAGTGTCGGCTCCTTCTTCAGTAACGCCGGCCAGATCGCCGGCGGCGGCAAACGCCATGCTGTACGGCCAGGCCGTGGTCGAGTTCACGCGCATCGAAGCCCCGCGCTCGAAATCGGCAGCCACGAATAGCGGAGTTCGCGCCAGCTTTTGCAGCCGGTTCAGCAGCGCGGCCATGGCGTAAGGCTCGGCATTGCGCACCCCGCCGTTGAGCGAATGGCCCGTCACGATGACGCCGCCCACGTGCAGATCCCGAATCAGGTGCTGGTACTTTCGAAATTCCGCCGAGCGCGTATTGGCGGGCTCTCCATAAATGGGCACGATGATCAGCTGCGCCACCTTATCGCGCAAACTGAGCGAACGAGTCCACTGCCGGACCGAAGAATTGATCGAGTTCCCAGCGGGCTTCTTCGAAACCTTGGCGTGCGTAGCGGCGCTCGCGATGGAAGTGGAGAGAGGGATGCAGAGTACCAGGGCGATCCACGCGCGTAGCAGCATCTGTTTTTACTTTACCGCGAGACGGTAGCATTGCAGGTTAATGTTTGCTAATTTTGAAGCCGTGCGCCTGACCCTGCTTGCGATGGTACTGGTGGCGAGCATTCCAGTGGCTCAATCGCAGGACCCCGCACCACGCCCAAAATTCGAAGTGGCCTCCATAAGGCGCAACACCAGCGGAGATCGTCGCGTGGCGATTGGTGGGCCTTCTCCCAGAGGGTTTAGGGCGGAAAATGTGTGGCTCAGATTTCTGATTGAGTTCGCGTGGCGTGTAGAAGACTTTCAGTTGACGGGGGCGCCGGGCTGGGCCACATCCGAACGGTACAACATCGAAGCCACTGTGGATGGCGACGCCACGATGGAACAGAAGAGAATGATGATGCAGACGCTCCTTGAGGACCGCTTCCAACTGGTGCTGCATCCTGAGACGAAAGAATCGCAGGCCTTTCGCATTAGCAGCAGCCAAAGGGGGGATTAAGCTGCAGCCATCCAAAGAAGGAAGCTGCGTTCCCCGAGGCTTGAATCCGCATCCTGCGGTGCGGAGCAACTTTTGCGGCGACATGTCGATCAGTCCGGGCAGCGTGGAAGGAACGGCGATATCCATCCAGCAGCTGGCGGGCGTGCTCTCCCAGAGCTTACAACGCCCGGTCATCGATAGAACTGGATTCACAGGCACCTTCGATGTGCATTTGGAGTGGACTGCGGATCAGGTCACTCCGGGGCTAATAGCGCCTGGCCTGCCGCCCGTACCAGACGCTGCGGATCCGAATGGCAGGTCCATATTCGCTTCCATCCAGGAACAATTAGGCCTAAAGCTCGAGTCGACCAAAGCTCCCGTCGAGGTGCTCGTCATCGACCGTTTGGAAAGGCCGAGCGAGAATTAACGCTTCTTGCGCTTGTCGTTCTGCGAGCCCGGCTGCGACCCTGGCGCCTTCTTCGGCGGCGCCTGTTGCTTCCGCAGCAGCCGGTTCACCGCGCGAATCAACTGGCTCACTTCGTTATTGCTCTTCTGCAGGACAATGTCGGCGCCCGTAGTGGTCTCATCCAGGCCCAGCGTGTCGGTGAAGCCGGAGATCAGGATCACTGCCGTCGCCGGGTGCAGCTTTCGCAAGCGCCCAATAAATTCGACACCGTTCATCTTCGGCATCTTGTAATCGGTGACGACCACGTCGAAGCCATGCTTCCCGCACAATTCAAGCGCCTCGGCGGGGGTGCCGGTCGTCAGCACCTGATGACCCAGCTCCTCCAGCACGCTGCGCCGCGCCGATAATCCTAATGTGTTGTCGTCGACTAAGAGAATTCGTCCAGACGGATTCTGAGAAGGTGAGTTGGCCATCGAAAAGACCCAACGAACTTAACAGAGGCGTAACAACACTGTCAACGAATTTCTATCAGCATGCAAAGTCGAAAGATCGAGAGCTTGACTTGAGAGGAGCGAACGGTGTTGGCTTACAGCGAAACGCAAAACGAGAATTTATTCCACAGGACGCGGCGCGGTGTACCCGTTTTTCGCAACCACCGTGTACTTCACCGGCTTTCCGCCTTCCATGATTCTCAACGCAGCGCCGGTTTGCGGATCCACCAGCTCTACTTTGATCTTGCGGAATTGGCCGTCTTTGGCTTGATTAGAGGGCACGTAGGTGAGTGAGTATTGATTTCGCAGCGCAGTGTCGACGCTCTGAAAGATGTTCGGGAACTCGTCGAAGAACCGCGGGAAGTAGGCTTGGCCGCCCGTCTCGGCGGCAAAGGTCTTCATCTCGTTATCGGCTTGCAGGAAATCCAGCTGCTGGATGGGCCCCATGTACTGCTCGGCCATGATCCGCATGGCTTGCAGCATGCTGACCGCATAGATCGGCACGCCCGCCTCTTGCACGGCTTTTCGGGCTTTGTCGTAAGTCAGCTTGCTGAATGTATCGCGGCCCGAAGCGATCAGCAAAATCGCCTTGCGGCCATCGATGTTGCTCATGCGCTGCGCCGTGTCGGCGATGGCGTCGAACATGTTGGCTTCCGAAAATCCGGGAATGCGCAAACGTTGCATCGCTTCTTGAACCCGGCCCCGGTCCGTGGTGAAATCGCACAGGATCTCCGTCCGCAGATCGTAAGCGATGACGGCTACATAATCCTGCGGCCTCAATGTTTGGACGAATCCGTAAGAGGCCACCAGAGTCTCATACCAGCCCTGCGAATAATATTGTTGATACAAATTGCTGAACTCGATCACCATCGCGATGGTCATCGGCGCGTCGCCGTTCATGTTGAAACTCGAAATCTTTTGCGGAACGTTGTCCTCCAGCACTCGAAAGTTGGTTTTGGGAATGTTCGGAAGAAAATGCCCTTTGTTATCGAGCACCGCCACGTCCAGTTCCACCGTGCTCACGTCGCTGGTGAAGGTCGGAGTGTCTTCGGGAATTTCCTTGCCCTTCCGGCTGAACTTGGATGGGATCTTCGGCTCGTCAGGCGCAGGCTCGTCATTGGTCGGCGCGCTGGCGGCGGGGGGCGCGGTGTTGGTGTCCGAATTCGCCGGCTCGGTGTTCACTGGATCCGTGATCGCGTCGGGCGGCGGATTCTTCTTTCTCGGCTTGGCGACGGTCTCCGATGAATCTGAATCCGGTCCCTGTTGCGCCAGCGCCACGTGGAACGAAATCGCGCCGAGTGCAACCACTACGGCGGCAGCTAAACCGGCTCTGAAGTGTTTCATACAATCACCGCCACTCCATTTTAAACCTATCGTTGACCAGTGCTTCGGAGCCGGTTGCTGAACCGCCATGCGTTAGCATGCGGAACCGCCTAATGGACTTTAGGCCCACCGCCGGAGCCAGTCTTGCGCAGGTACACCTGAAACTTCTTCTTGGCGCGTTGCAGCTTCCAGTCCCGATACTGGCGCCGCATCGGCGCTATCGGATCGAACTGCATGTGGGGCGTCTTGAGGTAAAGATAACCGAACAGCAGTCCTCCCAGATGCGCGAAATTGCTCACCCCCGTATTCACCCCGAACGAGCTCAGAAAGGCCACCGCGCCCACGATCAGGACGAAATACTTCACTTTGATCGGAATCAGGAATCCGAACAGCATCTCGCGATCCGGGAACATGATCGCATACACCAGCAGAATTCCGAAAATGGCGCCGGAGCTCCCGATAGTGGCTACGTTCGGATTGCCCCAAGGCAAAATGTAGTTGAGGATCACTACGCAAATGCCCGCGCCCACGGCACAGAAAAAATAAAACTGCACGAAGCGGCGCGTGCCCCAAATTCGTTCGATGTCGGCGCCGAACATCCAAAGCGCCAGCATGTTCCAAATGATGTGACCGAAACCGCCGTGCAGAAAAGCGTAGGTGGCCAGCTGCCAGATGGAGAAATACTTGACGACGTCAACCGGCGTCAGCGCCAGGTAAGCGAGGGGCCGATCCAGATGGACCAGTTGTGCAAAGAAGCCAATGATGAATATGGCGACGTTGCTGATCAGAAGCCACTTGACGCCCTTCGGGAATCCCGGAATATAGAATGCGCCAATGGATCGCGTTCTGCTGCGGAAGGACATGAACCGAAGACCCGCCTAAGACTCAGAATATCAGAATAGAGGTCAGTTTTCTTCTGAAAACTTGGCGCTCCGCGAGCCCCAGGCGATCAGCGTGGAAGAAAGCATCTTCAGTCCGATGGACAGCGCGATCCATACCTGCCAGTGAGAGAAGAAACCACCCGTAATCGGGAATGCACCGGCCCATCCCAGATCCGCACACACTCGCCATATCCCCAGTGCCAGCGCCACTAGGGCGGCGGGTGTCAGCAGAGCGACAAGGACGTTCGCCGATTGACCTAAGGTGCGAATGCCGAAACCCTGGGTATTCGCTACTAAGGGGCCCTCAAATTCAAACTGCGACTTGATGCTACCCTCCGAAGTGCTTGCAGCGACGCCGGATGGAGCCCGAGCCACCGCGGGTTCCGGTGAGAGTCCAACTTTGAGAACGTCCATGTTCCTCCGAACCTCTGTTTGCAATGGATGCACGAGCGTCTCCAAAGTTTCGCGAATTCAAATCGCGTAGGGTCCTACGAATTGCTCGCGGCTTAGCCTGTGAATTTCAGTTCGATGAAAACTGGAGATGCGCGCGGCAGATGCACGATGATGCACTAGGTGTGGCGTGCTGCCACAGCCAGCAGGTACTAAGGCCCGCGCTCCGCCGTGTCCCGCGCATCGCTGCATCCCACGCTCGCCGCGTCCCACACTCGCCGCGTCCTGCGCGCTTACTGAGCCACGACCGTAAGGGAGTGGTCCGTCCGTTACAGTGAGCGTGAGAGTTGGCAGTGAGGAAGTATGCCGACAGGTTCAGTATCGCGAGTCGGCCAGCTTGCGCTCCGGTTCTTCTGCCGATTCTGGAAGAATCACCTGTGGCTTTCCATAGCGGTTCAGAAGAGTGGCGCAGAACTGAAGCGAGCCCGCCAGCGCCAGCCAGATCTGCCAGTGCGAGAAGAAACCGCGAGGAATTGGAAACTGTCCGGCGGCGTTCATATCCGCTGCCAGCCGCCAAAACGCGAGCACGCAAGCCATCACCGCCGCGGGCGTAAGCAAGGCTGCCAACGCCAGCGCGACATGTTGATTCTTGCGCCGCTTCTGCCGCACTCTGGTTTCGGAATTGAGTCGAATCCGGACAACCATTCGGTTAGAATCTCATTTTAGCAATTCCTACTCCAACATATCGTCGCGGATAACTATTCACCTTATGCAAATGCTAAAGACGGCGCTCATCGGCACGGGTTTCATGGGCAAGGTTCACGCGGAGAATCTGCGCCGGTTGGGCAACGTCGAAATTTCGGCGGTGGCCGGCTCCAGCGATGCCCGCGCGCGCGCTTTCGGCAACAGCATTGGTGTCAACCGTGCCACCGGAAATTATCAGGAGTTGCTCGAAGATTCCACCATCCACGCCGTCCATGTTCTGACGCCCAACGTACTCCACTCCTCCATCTGCCGCGCCGCTCTTAAAGCACGAAAACACGTGCTGTGTGAGAAGCCTTTCACCGTTTCCCTTCACGAGGCGCGCGAGTTGGTGCAACTTGCGGCCGAAAAAGGACTCGCCAATTGCATCCAGCATAATCTCCGCTACTATCCCGTCGTCCAGCACATTCGCCGCATGATCGAAGCCGGCGACTTGGGCGAGGTCCTGATCGTGCAAGGCACTTATTCACAGGATTGGCTGCTGTACGACACCGACTGGAACTGGCGTGTCGACTCGAAGGAGAACGGAGCGCTGCGTGCCATGGGCGACATCGGATCGCATTGGATGGACCTCATCCAGCATGTCACCGGCCTTCCAATCACGGAGCTCTGCGCGGATCTCGCCACCTTTCATCCGACGCGGCGCAAGCCCAAAGGATCGGTGGAGACATTCGCCGGCAAGCAACTCAAAACCAGCGACTACGAAACCATTCCCATCGATACCGACGACTTCGGCTCTGTTCTGCTGCGTTTGGGCCCTCGCGCGCGTGGCGCATTCACGGTCAGCCAGATGTCGGCGGGCCGGAAAAATATGTTCACCATCGATGTTTACGGGACCAAGTCCGGAGTGTCCTGGAACCAGGAGCGTCCCGACGAGTTATGGATCGGCCAGCGCAATACCCCGAACCAGATCATCGTCAAGGATCCCACGCTGCTCTATCCCCAGGCTGCCGCCTTCGCCGATCTTCCCGGCGGCCACAGCGAAGGCTACGACGACACGCATAAGCAGGTGTTCAAGCGTTTCTACGCCCGCGTGGCCGACCCGTCCGCTCCAGTCGATTATCCGACATTCGAAGACGGACTCGTGGGAATGCGGTTGCTCGAGAAAATCGCGGAAAGCGCGCAGAAGCGGGGATGGGTTACTCTTTAGCTGCTAAACTGCCAATAGGCAAGCTTATGGCGTCGAACGCGGTCACGAAGGTAACGGAAGAGCAATATCTGGCGATCGATCGTGCGGCCGAGTTCCGGAGCGAGTTCATCGATGGCGAAATCGTCGCGATGTCAGGCGGGAGTATGCGCCATGCGCGGCTAGGAGCCAGCCTCCTTGCGCAGTTCTATCTGGCGTTGCAGGGTTCCCAGTGCGAAGCCTTCGGTCCCGACTTTCGAGTTCGCGTATCGCCCCGCATGTATACCTACCCGGACGTCACGGTAGTCTGCGGCAAGCCGATGCTCGCCGACGAACGCCAGGACATCTTGCTGAATCCGACTGTGATTGTTGAAGTTCTCTCTCCCTCCACAGAGCACTACGATCGAGGCGTCAAATTTCAGCACTATCGCTCGATTGAGTCCCTTCAGGATTACATCCTGGTGTCTCAGGACCAGATCCGAGTCGAGCAATACACGCGAGTGCAGGCCCACACATGGACGTTCCGCGAGTACCAGAGCTCCGATGAAACATTGCTGATCGAATCGGCCGGAATCTCCGTGCCAATCGCCCGCATCTATGAACGAGTCGATCTCTCGTCAGAATAAAAACTTCTCCATCTCCCGCCACATTTCATCCAAAACATTCACCAAATCGTGATCTGAATCCACTAACCGCAAGCTCGCATTAGGCCTCCGCGCCGCGAACGTCTCGGCGTAAATCGGCGGCACCACCGTATCGTTCCGGCCCTGAAAAATCAATGTCGGCTGCGTGAAATTCGGATAGGCTTCGTATTGGAGCGCATCCGTCATCAGCTGATAGCCCAGTTCCACCTCGCACCCCTCGCTGTAATGAAACACCCGCAGCGTGTCGGTGCGCTTCCATTGCTCCATCGTTCCTTCGCCCAGCGATTCCGGCAATCGCGTGGCCAGCGAAAAGGCCGGCGCCAGCAGTACCAGCTTGCTCACCTCAGGGTGTTGTGCCGCATAGAGTGCCGCCAAATATCCGCCCATGCTCGATCCGATGAGCGACACGGGCTCATCGCGCGCCACTCGTTCCACCACCTTCAGTTGCGCAGTGAGCGTGAGGTTTCTGAAATCCCCCTCCGCCAGCTCGGGAACCTCCAGGCCGATTCCTAACTCGCGGAAGCGCTCTTCAAAGAATCGAGCCTTGCGCGAACCGGGGCTGCTCGCGAAGCCATGCAGATATATAAATCCACCCATGAATTCGTATCGGCTAAAGCCCCGCGAAGGCCACCGCCGAGCCTTCCGTCAGAATTCGCCGCAAGTAATCGATCTGCCCCAAATGAAAGTTGAGGTGCCCATGCAGGTGCACCAGAAAGTCAAGCGAAGAAAGCGGCGCTTCCAGAACGCGCTCCGGATAAGTGGCGGCCAGCTCACTATCGGAGAGTTGCGCGATCACCCTCACAACCAGGTCTTTGACCTGCTCCATGCGCTCGACCAGATCGTCGCGCGACACGCCGTTCAACGCAAACTCCTGATCCCGAACCCGTCCGTAAGCCACCTGCCCCAACTGATGGCCGATGTACTCGCGCAGATTGCCTTCCAGATGCAGCGCCAGATTTCCAGCCGAATTCTTGACGCCCGGCGCGCGTTGCCACAGCGTCTCGTCGCTCGGGAAAGCCTGCAACTCCTGGATGAGGCGAGTCAGGTCCCGCGCGAACAGCGCCGCCAGTCCTGCGCCCACGGTCAAAGATCCTTCGACGGGTGACACAAGTTTAGTGTCTCCCGCCCGCGCTCGTTCCGGCAAGCGTGTATGCTGGCAAACATCGCCGACTGGGCTACACTGGGGTTGACAAGAAACAGGGTTTCTTGATCTAGTCGTAAGCGGAGATAATCGGAACCCGATCCCTCATCCGGAATATTTGCGGCCGCGTAGTTGCGGCTGGCCGCTACCATCGCTAGAATCAATGAGTTTGTAGATATCTTGGGAGGATTCATGTCGGTTGAACAAAGAGTGAAGCAGATCATCGTCGAGCAGTTGGGCGTGGATGAAGGCCAAGTGGACAATAACGCCTCGTTCGTCGACGATCTTGGCGCGGATTCGCTCGATATCGTGGAACTTGTGATGGCGTTCGAAGAGGCTTTCGATATCGACATTCCCGACGAAGACGCCGAGAAGATCGCAACCGTGAAAGACGCCATCGATTACATCGAGAACAAAAAGAAGAAGTAAAGTCGCCGGGAGCTATTGTTGTCGCGCAGAGTAGTAGTTACAGGAGTCGGGTTACTGAGCCCGCTCGGTATTGGCACCGACGAGACCTGGCAAGCCATTTGCGAAGGGCGCAACGGCATCTCGCGGATCGAACAGTTCGACGCCGCCGCGTTCACTTGCCGCATCGCCGGCGAGGTAAAGAATTTCGATCCCGCCCGCTTCATCGAACGCAAAGAAATCAAGAAAATGGGCCGCTTTATCCAGTTCGGCATCGCGGCCTCCGAATTCGCGCTGGCTCAGTCCGGCCTCCGAGATCGATTCCGAAAATGCCGAGCGCGTCGGCGTGTACATCGGCAGCGGCATCGGCGGATTCGAAGTGATCGAGCGCGAGCACCGGACGCTGCTCGAAAAAGGTCCCAGCCGCATCTCGCCGTTTTTCATTCCCGCCACCATCGTCAATCTCGCGTCCGGTTATGTTTCCATCCGCACCGGCGCCAAGGGACCGAATTCGGCCACCGCCACGGCCTGCACCACCAGCGCGCACTCCATCGGCGATTCGTTCAAAATCATCCAGCGCGACGACTGCCGACGCCATGATCTGCGGCGGCGCGGAGGCCTGCATCACGCCCATGGGCATCGGCGGGTTTGCGGCCATGCGCGCTCTTTCGCAGCGCAATGACGAACCCGAGAAAGCTTCCCGTCCCTGGGACGCCGAGCGCGACGGCTTCGTGGTGGGCGAGGGCGCCGGCATTCTGATCCTGGAAGAGCTCGAATATGCCCAGCGGCGCGGTGCGAACATCCTGGCCGAGATCGTCGGTTACGGCATGAGCGGCGACGCGTATCACATCACCAGCCCATCGGAAGATGGCGACGGAGCGTTCCGCGTGATGCGCACTGGCCATCAAAGACGCCGGCATCGAGCCCGAGAAGATCGATTACGTGAACGCGCACGGCACATCCACCGAAGTGGGCGACCGCATCGAGACCACGGCGCATCAAACGCGTCTTCTGCGATCACGCTTACAAGCTGGCCGTCAGTTCCACCAAATCCATGACCGGTCATCTGCTCGGCGGCGCGGGCGGACTGGAAGCCGGAATCACCGTGCTCGCCCTGCGCGATCAGATCGCCCCTCCCACCATCAATCTGGAAGTTCCAGGCGCCGGAGTGCGACCTGGATTATGTCCCCAATCAGGCCCGGCCCATGAAGATGGACTACGCGCTCTCGAATTCGTTCGGATTCGGTGGCACCAACGGCTGCCTGATTTTCAAACGCTACACCGAGTACCGCAATGAAAATCCTGGTCTCCATCAAGCAGGTCCCCGTCGCGCGACTCGCAGCTTCGCATCGACCCGAGCGGCCGTTGGATTCAAGAGAGCGATCTCAGCTATCGAAATCAACGAGCCCGACGCCTACGCACTCGAAGAAGCGCTGCAGTCTGAAGGAAAAGCACGGCGGCGAAGTGGTGGCGCTGTGCGCCGGACCTGCGCGCGCCTCGCAAACCATCCGCGAAGCTTTGGCCAAAGGCGCCGACCGCGCCATTCATATCGAAGAAGAAAATCTATCGGCCTTCGACACCCTCGGCGTGGCCAGGCTGCTGGCCAAAGCCGCCGAGTCCGAAAAGCCGGATCTGATCCTCACCGGCTTGCAGTCCGACGATCTGGGCTACGGCCAGACCGGCGTTGTCATGGCCGAATTGCTGGGCCTGCCGCACGCGACCATCATCATGGCGGTCGAGAAAACCGACGCCGGCATTCGCGTGAAGCGCGAACTCGAAGACGGCTGGTTTCAGAACGTCGAAATGCCGCTTCCGGCGGTGCTGACCATTCAATCCGGCATCAACAAGCTGCGCTACGCCACGCTGATGGGAATCAAGAAGGCCAAGACGAAAGAAGTGAAGCGGCTCACTGCGGCGGATCTGGGTGTGACGGCATCGCCCACGGCGTCCATCGAGCGAGTCTACTTGCCGCAGCGCACCAAGCAGACTCAATTGATCGAAGGCAGCGCCAAGGAAGCCGCGGCCAAGCTGGTGGAAAAGCTGCGATTCGAGGCGCGCGTCATATGAGCGGCGTCCTGGTGGTTATCGCGCAGCGCAGCGGAGCTGAGTGGCATCGCATGTCATGGGAGACGCTCGCCGCTGCCCAGCATCTTGCGGCGCAAACCGCGCAAACGGTATCGGCAGCCGTGGTTGGCGAAGCGGCGGCGAACTCGTCGACAAGAAGCCTGGATCGGGTCTATACCGTCGATCACGCTTTGCTCGCCACCTATACAGCCGACGGCTTCACCGCGGCCTTGGAGCAGCTCATTCGCAAAATCAGCCCGTCCATCGTGCTGTTCCCTCACACTTATCAGGTTCGCGATTTCGCGCCCAAGCTCGCTACCCGCTTCCATCAAGTCTTAGTGAGCGACACCATCGGCTTCCGCGTCGAATCCAACGCGCCCATTTTCGTTCGCCAGCTCTTTCAAGGCAAACTCAATGCCGACGTCAAACTGGGCGGCACCGAACCGCACTTCGTATCCATCCAGGCCGGGGCATTTCGAGCGGATCAGTTGGAGGCCGGCAAATCGCAGGTGGAACATTTCACGCCCGAATTGTCGCCGGAAATCATTCGAGCCAAACCGCAAGAGCCCTTCCGCGAATCGGCGCGCGCCGTCGATTTAACTTCCGCCGACATCATCGTCTCCGTGGGCCGGGGGATCAAAGAAAAAGACAACATCCCAATCGTCGAAGAACTGGCGAAAGCGCTGGGCGCCGAACTCGCGGCGTCGCGTCCCATCTGCGATAGCGGCTGGCTCCCCATGGAGCGCCAGGTGGGCAGCTCCGGCCAGACGGTCTCGCCCAAAATGTATCTCGCCGTTGGAATTTCCGGCGCCATCCAGCACCTGGTCGGCATGAAAGGCGCCAAGACCATCGTTGCCATCAACAAAGACGCCAACGCTCCCATTTTCGAAGTAGCCGACTACGGCATTGTGGGCGATCTGTTCGAAGTAGTCCCGGCATTGGTCGCAGAAGTAAAAAAAGCCAAGGGCTAACATCCGCGATAATGGTTCGAGGAGAATCTAGCATGAGGCGATTTCTTACCGTAGGCGGAGTCATCGCTGCCCTGGCGTTGAGCGCCGTTGCGCAGGACTGGTATCACGAGCGCGAAGAGCGCTTCCGCGGCGAGGAGTGGAGGCATCATATCTTCATGCACGTGAGAACCGATCTGGAACACGTTTGGAGCGGCCGGGCGAGCGACAAAGAACGCAAGCGCCTGGACAGAACCGAAGAAGAGCTGACGAAAATGCAGGCCGACCTGGAACACGGGCGGTTCGACAATGGCATCCTGAGCGACGTGATTGATTCCATTCGGAAGTCGGCTAACGACGATCGTCTTCCGCAGCGCGATCGCGACGTGCTAGCCGACGACCTGGTCCGTCTCAAGGATTACCAGGAGCATCACAATAACTGGCATTAGCCGCAGCGGCCCCGCCCGAGCCACCAACTAACAGCCACCAGCCACCATTGGACAATCCCCACACCTCTCACGCATGATGTAGGGATATGGAAATCGTCAAGGTTGTTGGCCGCGAGATTCTCGACTCGCGAGGCAATCCCACCGTCGAAGCCGACGTGCTTCTCTCGGATGGCTCCTTCGGCCGCGCCGCGGTTCCTTCCGGTGCGTCGACAGGCGAACACGAAGCGGTCGAGCTTCGAGATGGCGACGCCGATCGCTACATGGGCAAAGGCACCCAGAAGGCCGTCAAGAACATCCTCAAGAAAATCGCTCCGGAGGTCACCGGCATGGAGGCCGAGGACCAAGACGCGCTCGATCGCAAAATGATCGAGCTGGACGGCACGCCCAATAAATCCAAACTGGGCGCCAACGCGATCCTGGCCGTATCCATGGCCAC
Source organism: Bryobacterales bacterium (assembly GCA_963735145.1). Classification (GTDB taxonomy): domain Bacteria; phylum Acidobacteriota; class Terriglobia; order Bryobacterales; family Bryobacteraceae; genus Palsa-89. Next base: position 2,166,386 of record CAVTJS010000005.1, read on the forward strand.
CGCGCGCGCCGCCGCACAATCGCAGATGACGCCGCTTTATCGATACCTGGGTGGCGTGGCCGCAAACCTGCTGCCCGTGCCGCAGATGAACATCCTCAACGGCGGTGTGCACGCCGATAATTCCGTGGACCCGCAGGAGTTCATGGTCGTCCCGCACGGGGCTCCCAAGTTTTCTGAAGCCTTGCGAATGGGCGTTGAAGTATTTCACACCCTCAAGGGCGTTCTCAAGAAGCGCGGCTATTCCACCGCCGTCGGGGACGAAGGCGGTTTCGCGCCCAACCTGAAATCCAACGAGGAAGCGCTCGAAGTGGTGCTGGAAGCGATCACCAAAGCAGGCTACAAGCCCGGCGCCGAAATCAGCATTGCGATCGATCCGGCCGCCAGCGAGTTCTACGACGCCGAAACCGGCAAATACGTTTTCAGGAAATCCGACAAGAGCCAGCGGACCTCCGACGAGATGGTGAAGTTTTGGGCCAAGTGGGTGGAGCAGTACCCCATCATTTCACTCGAAGACGGCATGGCCGAGGACGATTGGGATGGCTGGCAGGCTCTGACCCAAGCGCTGGGATCGAAAATTCAGCTGGTGGGCGACGACATTTTTGTAACCAACACGGAGCTGCTGGCCAAGGGCATCGAAAAAGGAATTTCGCCAACTCCGATCCTTATCAAGGTCAATCAGATCGGCACCGTCACCGAAACGCTGGAGGCCATGCAGATGGCCACCGCCGCGGGCTATACCAATGTTGTCTCGCATCGCTCCGGTGAAACCGAAGACGCCTTTATCGCCGACTTCGTGGTGGCCACGCGCGCCGGTCAGATCAAGACCGGATCGGCCAGCCGCACGGACCGCATCGCGAAATACAATCAGCTCCTGCGCATCGAGGAAGAGCTGGGCAGCGACGCCAAATTTGCGGGCCGGAAGGCATTCCACCAATAATGCACGGCACCAAGAGGCCACTCGTCCTCACCATTCTCGACGGTTGGGGTTATTCGGCCGCCACCGAGGGCAACGCCATCGCCGCCGCGCGCAAGCCCACCTACGATTTGCTGCTGCGCCAATATCCGAACACGCTGGTGCAAACTTCGGGGCCCTCCGTCGGGCTGCCCGAAGGGCAAATGGGCAACAGCGAAGTGGGCCACTTGAACATCGGCGCCGGACGCGTCATTTATATGGACGTCACGCGCATCGATCGCATGATCGCGTCCGGCGAGTTCTTCAACAATCCGGTCCTGCTGGCCGCGATGCAGCACGCCAAAACTCATCGCCTGCATCTGATGGGCCTGTGCAGCGACGGCGGCGTGCATTCCCTGCTGACGCACCTGTATGCGCTGCTCGAAATGGCCAAGAAACAGAGCGTCGAGCAGGTGTTCGTGCACTGTTTCATGGACGGACGCGACACGCCTCCCGAAAGCGGCGCCGGTTTCATCGAACAGGTGCAAAAAGCAGATGCGCCAGATCGGCGTGGGCAAAATCGCGACGGTCTCGGGCCGCTACTACGCCATGGATCGCGACAAGCGCTGGGAGCGCATGGAGCGCGCCTTCAACGCGATGGTGCTAGGCAACGGCGAAAAGTCGGACCGATCCGGTGGCCGCCGTAAAGCGATCCTACGAGCGCGGCGTCACCGACGAATTCATCGAGCCGGTCACTATCGTGGATGCCCGCAATCAGCCCGTCGGCCTGATTCGCGACGACGACGCCTGCATATTTTTCAACTTCCGCGCCGACCGCGGCCGCGAGATGACCATGGCCTTGATCGGATCCCACTCTCGAAAAACCTTCCCGCTCGGCCGCGCCGAAGAATCTGCATTTCACCACCATGACGCAGTACGACAAGAGCTTCCGTGTTCCTTTTGTCCTGCCGCGCGAGCATCCCAATAACATCCTGGCCGACGTCATGGCGCAGTTGAATTGGAAGAATCTGCGCGTCGCCGAAACCGAGAAGTACGCGCACGTCACCTACTTTTTCAACGGCGGAAACGAGAAACCCTATCCGGGCGAAAGCCGCGAACTGGTGCCGTCTCCGAAAGTCGCGACTTACGATCTGAAACCCGAAATGAGCGCGCAAGGCGTTACCGACGTGGTGGTGAAGGCCATCGAGGGGCGCGAGTTCGACGTGATCGTCATGAATTACGCCAACGCCGACATGGTGGGACATTCCGGCAAAATGGCGCCAACAATACTAGCCGTCGAAGCCGTAGACGCGGGGCTCGGCCAGATCTACGATACATTGCGCCGCTCCGGCGGAACATGGATGATCACCGCCGATCACGGCAATGCCGAGACCATGATCGATCCCATAACAAAAGGTCCGCACACTTATCACACCACCAATCCCGTGCCGTTCATCCTGGTGAGCGATTCGCGCGTCATGCTGCGATCCAGCGGCGCGCTGCAGGATATCTCGCCGACAGTTCTAGGATTCCTGGATGAAAAGCAGCCCAAAGAAATGACCGGCCGAGACCTGCGCCTCTAGCCGCCCTACTGAACCGCGACCGTGAGGGAGCGCTCCCCGTTACACTAAAATCATGTCCAAACAATATTCAGCACCGCCGTCCATGTCGATCGATCCGGCCGCCAAGTACACGGCCACGTTCGAAACATCGAAGGGCAAAATTGTCTGCGATCTGTTCGCCAAAGACGCGCCCAAGACGGTGAACAATTTCGTGTTCCTCGCCCGCGAGGGTTTCTATGACGGAACGCAATTTCATCGCGTCATCAAGGACTTCATGGTTCAAGGTGGCGACCCCACGGCCAGCGGACGCGGCGGTCCCGGCTATAAATTCGAGGATGAGACCAAGGGCAATCCCAATCGCCACAAAATCGGTTCGCTCTCCATGGCCAACGCCGGTCCGAACACCAACGGCAGCCAATTTTTCATCACCCACATCGCAACCGATTGGCTGGACGGCAAGCACACCGTCTTCGGCCAGGTCACCAGCGGCCAGGACGTGGTGGACAAGGTGCAACAGGGCGATCAGTTGAAGTCCGTCACCATCCAGGAAGGCTGACCCGTGGCGTTTCCCATTCATAGAATGCGCCGCCTGCGGGCGACGGAAGCGCTCCGCAACCTGGTGCGCGAAACTCTGCTCGATCCGGCCGATTTCATCCTCCCGTTGTTCATCTGCCCGGGCGAAAACGTGCGCCGCGAGATCGGTTCCATGCCCGGCCACGCCCAGCTCTCAGTCGATCGCCTGGTCACCGAATGTGCGGAGGCTTATTCGCTCGGCATCGGCGGCGTCATTCTGTTTGGGATTCCGGAAACCAAAGACGAAATCGCATCCGGCGCTTACGCCGACGACGGTATTGTGCAGCAAGCCATCCGGGCGCTCAAGCGCGAAGTTCCCAAGCTCCTCGTGATGACCGATGTCTGCAATTGCGAGTACACCAGCCACGGCCACTGCGGATTGGTCGTCGATGGCGAAGTGCAAAACGATCCCACGCTCGAGTGGCTGGCGAAAGCGGCGGTTTCTCACGCGCGCGCCGGCGCCGATATCGTCGCGCCCAGCGACATGATGGACGGGCGCGTGGCAGCCATCCGCAAGGCGCTGGATGCGGCCGGATTCATCAACACTCCGATCGTTTCCTACGCCGCCAAGTACGCTTCGGTGTTCTACGGGCCGTTCCGCGAGGCCGCCGAATCCACGCCGCAATTCGGCGATCGGCGCAGCTACCAGATGGATCCCGCCAACGCCCGCGAAGCGATGCGTGAAATCGAGCTCGATATCGAGGAAGGCGCCGACATGATCATGGTGAAGCCCGCCATGCCATACCTGGATATCATCCGCGAAGCCCGCGAGCGCTTTCTCCTGCCGCTAGGCGCCTATCAAGTGAGCGGCGAGTTCAGCGCGTTGACGGCGGCAATTCAAAACGGCTGGCTGGATCGCGACCGGACCATTCTCGAATCGCTCACCGCCATCCGCCGAGCCGGCGCCGATTTCGTGCTGACGTATTTCGCGAAGGACGCCGCCCGCCTGCTGGCCTAGCATCCGTGTTCATCTGCGTTAATCTGTGGCCAAAAAAATTCTTTATCGGCTATTGCCTTACCGAGAATCCCGAGTGATTTTCGAGCGCCGCTTCACTCTCATCCACGCCCCGAACTTCGGCCCAGCGCGGCCCCTTCCACAACAATCCGGCCAAATCGGAAAGCTGCGACGCCGTTCCAACCGCGTACACCTCCACGCTGCCGTCATCGTCGTTTCGCACCCAGCCCCGGATCCCCAGCGCGGTGGCGTTTTGCGTTACAAAATATCGAAACCCGACGCCCTGCACCTGTCCACGCACGCGGTATCGCCTGGCTTGTGGCGCGGCGCTCAAGGTTTCTTGAGGAGCGGGTACACCACAATCCGCCGGAACTCCACCATCCCGTGATCGCCCTGCAGCAGGATCGGTCCGGGCTCGGCCTCATTGGTATCCAGTGCGATTGTGGTGGGTCCATCAATGCTCTGCCGGTTAATTACACGAATGCCGTTTAAGATAACCGTGACTTCGCGCCCCACCAGGCGAATCGCGAGCATCTGCCATTCTCCGGCCGGTTTTTCGGCGTTCAGCGTAGGCGCGATACGGCCCAGAATCGCCCCGGTTCCGCGAATCGACGAAGGCCGGTCGACATCGTCTGCAATCTGGACTTCATAGCGCCCGCGCAATCCAATGCCGCTATTGGTGTGCGGTTCAATCCTGTACTCGACGTCCACCACGAAATTGGTGAACTTCTTCTCCGAAACCAGATCGGATGCTCCGGGCAAAGCAGTCAGCGCGCCGTCCTTCACTACCCATCCCGCCAGATGGCCGGGCGGAACAGCTTGCCAGCCAGCCAGGTCGTGTCCATCGAACAGAACCACCGGATCGCCGCGCTTCCAGGACGCGTCGTCTTTTTCGCCCAGCGCCGGTGCGCGAACGCCAGTCCATTCGAGATACGTGGATGGATCGCCCTCGATTTCGAAGGTCCCCTTCAGCTTGCCGTCCTCTAACCGGGCCCAGTAAAGACCCTTCTCCAGACCGTGCTCTTTGCGGAATCGGCCTTCCAGCGCAAAGCGCAGCTCGCCCTCCGATATGGACAGCTTGGGGATGTCGTCCACCAGGCCCACGGGAGCTCCGAGGAATCGGCCTTTGAGGTTGTCGGTGCCCGCGCCTGACACTTCCAACCACCATCCGCGCTGTGACGAGGGACCGCCGACGGTGATGTCCCACCGGCCATTGAAGTCCTGATCGTCTATGGTGGCGCCGAAGCAGCAAAAAGTCAGGGCTGCGACGAAAACGAATCGCACTGCGCCTACTTTACCAAAGTTTACGCGGGTCTGGAGAGTTTTTATCCGGCTCGGAGATCGGAAATATTAGCGTCCCAGTTCGGTCCGCGTTTGAAGGAATTGCAGGACGTTAGCGCGCGTGATAATTCCGTCCAGGTGGTTGCCGCTCACCACCGGAAGCTGATTGACGTCGTCGCGCCCCATCGTCTCCAGCGCCTCCATCACCGGCGTGGCGGGAGTTACCGTGTGAAGTTGATCCAGGGGACGCATGATATCGGAAAGCGTGGTGTAGGGCCAGCGCGGACGCTCCAGCGCCTTGATCTCGTGCGCCGTCACCAGTCCCGCCACCTCGCCATTCTGTTCCACCACGAAGCAGCGCCGGCCGGATCGGAGCAGGTAGTTCTCTACAAACTGCTCCACATTCATGTTGCCGTCCAGCTTAATGCAATCCGCCGTCATGATGTCGCTCACCCGGACGCCCCTCAATCCGGTGGTGAGCGCGACAGAACTGGCGCTGGCCGTAGCCGCTTGCAGCAGGAACCACCCGATGAAAGCCAGCCACAATCCGCCGAAACCGGCGCCGCCGAAGAAACGGAAGATCCCGAATGCGATGAACAGCAGCGCGATCACCTTGCCGACAGCCGCCGCACGCTCGGTAGCTCGCAATGCGTTGCGGGATGTCAGCCACAGGATCGATCGCAGAACCCGGCCGCCATCCAACGGGTATCCAGGAATCATATTGAAAGCGGCCAGCATCAGGTTGATGTACCCGAGCCATACGAACATCGCGCGCAAGGGCGTCGCAGGCGTTGCTCCAATCTTCCATCCCAGCGCCCATGCGATGGCCAGCGAAGCCACGCCAATGACGGCGCTCGAGACAGGCCCCACGATGCCCACCAGGAATTCGGTCTTCGGGTCTTCCGGCTCTTTCTCAATTTGGGCCACGCCGCCTAATGCGAAGAGTGTGATGGCTGTGGTGGCCAATCCGCGCGCGCGAGCCACCAGGGCGTGACACATTTCATGCGCCAGCACCGTAGCGAAAAACAGGACGGCCATCAACAGCGAGAGCGCCCAAATGATGTCCGAGCCCCATTCGGCATGGGTCGCCTCCAATTGCGAACCCAACGACATGGTGATCAGCAGCGCGATCAGAAACCAGCTGTAATGCAAGCCAATTTCAATTCCGAAGAGCTTCCCGAGCCGAATAGACGATTTCATACCGTCCTTAATTGAAGCACGTTAAAGACCAAACCGGCGCCTACTGAACCGCGCGCGTCAGCAAGCGGCCCCTTACCGCCGGGCCAGTAACCCAGACCGCTCCAGCAACGCGTTCGGATCCGGATCGCGCCCCATGAAGCTGCGATACAACTCGGCAGGATCTTCGCTGTCCCCGCGCGAAAGGATTCGATCGCGGAAACGCCCGCCCACTTCGGGGCTGAAGATGCCGCCCTTCTGGAAGCGAGTGAAGGCGTCGGCGTCCAGCACCTCGGCCCATTTGTACGAATAGTAGCCGGCTCCATAGCCCACCGGACTTGCGAACAAATGCGTGAAGCTCACGATCATCGCGTAATGCTCCGGCAACCGCGCGGCCGAAAACGGCTGCAGAACGTTGCGAGTAAAAGCCAGCAGGTCGATGTTGGAACCCGGCGGGATTTCCCGGTGCAGAGCTAAATCCACCAACCCGAATCCGAGCTGGCGCATCTGGGTATTGGCGGCGCGGAAATTGCGCGCGTTGCGCATCTTTTCCAGAAGCTCGGCCGGAATCGGCGCGCCGGTCTGGTAATGCCGCGCGAATAGATCCAGCGCCTCGCGTTCCCAGGTCCAGTTCTCCATGATCTGGGACGGCAGTTCGACGAAGTCCCAGGCCACGTTCACGCCCGCGAAGCCGCGCAGCTCCACGCGCGTCAAACAATGATGCAGCAGATGACCGAACTCGTGAAAAATGGTTTGCACTTCGCGATGAGTGAGCAGCGACGGGCGGTCCTCTCCGGGCGGCGTCAGGTTGCCGCAGATCATGCCCAGGTGCGGATCGGGATAATCCTGCTCCTGGCGGTCGCCATGCGGCAGACCCGTGATCAGATTATCCATCCAGGCGCCGCCGCGCTTGTTCTCGCGCGGAAACCAGTCGGCATAAAAGGCGCCCACCAACTGGCGCCCGCGAGGCCGGCTCTGGTCGTGGATTTCGTAGTACTTGACGTGCGGATCCCAGCCCGGCACGCCCTCCTTTTCCAAGACCGTGATGCCGTACAGCCGCCGTACAATCTCAAACAGCCCCTGGATCACGCTCTCTAGCGGGAAGTAGGGCCGCAGCGCCTCTTCGTCGAAATCATAAAGGGCGGCGCGTTGTTTTTCCGCGTAATAAGCGATATCCCAAGGCTGCAACTCCGATTGTCTGGCGAATTCGACTAAACTTGCGTTTTCCTTTTCAAAATACGGCTCTGTTTTGTGCTTTAAATCCTCCAGGAAACGCTGTGCGCGCTCTCCGGCGTGCGCCATCCGGTCCTCCAGCACCAGATCTGTAAAATCGCGATAGCCCAGCAGCCGGGCTTTCTCGCCGCGCAGCTCCAGAATGCTCCGCATGATCGGACGGTTATCGTATTTCTCTTCGGTGGCCCGGTTGACGAACGCCTCATAAACCTTCCGCCGCATGGCTTCGTTGTCCAGGTACGTCATCACGGCCAGGTAGCTGGGGGCTTGCAGCGTGAAGCGCCAGGAGGGCTCCGGCAGTCCCTTGGAAGCAGCGCTGGCCCGCGCCATGGCTCGCGCGCTCTCGGGCAGCCCCGCCAGCTGGCTTTCGTCCGTGATCACCCATTCGTATTGATTAGTCGAATCCAGGACGTTTTCAGCGAATCGAATGGTTTGTTTGGTCAGCTCCACGTCGATCTCGGCGATGCGCTTCTTTCCCTCCGCGTTCAATTCGGCGCCATGACGCCGGAAATTGTCCAGTGTTTTTTGAAGGAAGCGCTTGCGGGGGCCGGTTAACGCACCCGCCTCCTCGGATCGCGAATAAGCCAGCACCGCCTGCCACAACGCTTCGTTGAGCGGCAGCGACGAATAGAACTCGCTCACCTTGGGCTGCACTGCATTGTAAGCCGCGCGCAACTCGGGCGTCGTGGCCACGGCTTCCAGGTTGCGAACAATCTGCATGGCGTAATCCAGGCGTTCGGTCAAGTGATCCAGCCGCTCAATGGTGTTGGCGAACGTTCGCGGACCCGGCTGCGATGTCAACTGGTCCAGTTTCTCCCGTGCGTCCTGCAGCAGCTCTTCGACCGCAGGTTGCACGTTCTCTGCGCGTATTTGATCGAACGGAATCTGAAATTGAATTTCAAGCAGTGGGTTGGCGGCCGTGGTAGGAGTCATCCGAATTTATCCTTTTATCTTATGACACTCCAGCATGTACGGAACAAAGGACCGGCATTCCTGCGTATCCTGGTGTGAGTGGAGCGGTGTGAGTGGAATCTGAATACGCCATCGAGACTCAGGATCTGACCAAAGTCTACGTTTCCCAATGGAGGCGGCGCGAAGTCCGCGCTATCGACGGCGTTTCGCTGCAGGTTCGGCGCGGCACCATCTTTGGCCTTCTCGGTCCCAACGGGGCGGGGAAGACCACGTTCGTCAAGACCCTGCTGTCCGCCGTTCGGCCCACCTACGGCACAGCGCTGGTCTTCGGACGGAATGCGGATGAACCCGCAGCCCGCCGTCCCATAGGCTATTTGCCGGAGAACCACCGTTTTCCCACATATTTTACGGGTGCTGGCATGCTCGATTTCTACGCCGCTCTCTCGGGCGTCGATGCCGCCCGCCGAAAAAAGCTGATTCCGGAGCAGCTGGAGCTGGTGGGTTTGAGCCACTGGGCCGGCATGCGGATCGGCAAATACTCCAAAGGTATGCTGCAACGCCTGGGCCTGGCGCAAGCCCTGATTCATTCCCCATCCATTCTGATTCTGGACGAACCCACCGATGGCGTGGACCCTGTTGGCCGGCGTCAGATCCGCGAAATTCTGCTCGGCTTCGAAGGACGCGGCGTCACCATATTCGTTAACTCCCATTTGCTGGCGGAAGTGGAAACGCTGTGCCGCGAAGTGGCCATTCTGCACAAGGGAAAAGTCGCGCTCTCGGGAAAAATGGCGGATCTTACGGCAGGCAAGGGTTACCGGCTCACCGTGCCCCACCCGCCGGAGGCTCTGGTGAACGAGCTTCGCGGCCGCGCCACTTCCATGGCCGTGCGCGACGGATTGATGGATTTCCAATTCGCGAGCCGGGAATCGGCCAACATCGCAGTGGACCTTCTGCGCGCCGGGCATTGCGAAATCGAAGCTCTGGCGCCCACCACCAGCACGCTCGAAGAGGTCTTTGTGCGGACGGTCGAGAAGTGAGGGAAGCAACATAATGGTCACCCTGGCCCTGATCAGCGACACTTTCCGCGAAGCGCTGGCGCGAAAAATCTTTTGGGTGCTCTTCGGCCTCTCAGCTCTGCTGATCCTGTTCTTCCTGTTTCTGCTCCGCATCGACATCGTCGCCGGCGCCACTGCAGCGCGGGTCTCGATGTTCGGCCGCGAGACGAGCGCAAATCCGGACGTGGACCGCGTAGTGCGCGGAGTCTACGGCGGCATCGCGACCTTCCTCTACACCTGGGGAATGTTTCTCGCGGTGTTCGCTTCGGCCGGTTTGGTTCCGAGCGTCTTAGAGCCCGGCCGCATCGAACTGCTGCTTTCGAAGCCCCTTTCTCGAACCCATATTCTGCTCGGCCGTTTCGCGGGCAATGTTCTGGTGGTTTTGCTCAACACCACCTTCCTGGTGCTCGGCGTCTGGACCATCCTGGGCGTGAAGACCGGCATCTGGTCTCCGGGATTCCTGATTGCCATCGCCACCACCACGTTCATCTTCGCGGTACTGCTCGCCGTCGTCGTGTTGATCGGCGTGTGGCTCGAAAGCGCCGCCGCAGCCACCATGATCACCGTGGCCCTGATGATCATCAGCCCGATCCTGGCGCAGACCAGCCTGATGATGCGCCTGCTGTCGTCGGAGTGGTCGCGCAATCTTTGGCGCGTGCTCTACTATTCGCTGCCCAAAGTTTACGAGCTGGGCAAGATGACCTTGGATGCCATCCAAAGCCGCACCTTCGCCGGGTTCGCGCCCATCTGGAGTTCGGCCCTGTTTGGCGCGGTGGTGCTGGGCGGAGCGCTCGCGATCTTCGCCCGGAGAGATTTCTAGTGCGCGGGTTCCCGACGGCTGCCCTGGCGTTCCTGCTGCTCACCGCCTGCCAGCCCAAGCCATCGGCCTCCCTCCACATCAACCCCGCGCTCGAAGCCCTGGTCCCCTCCGGCACCGTTGTCGTTCTGGGCATCAACCTAACCGAAATTCGCGACACCACCATTTATCAAAAGCTCATCAGCCGCGTTCCTTTGCCTCAGCTCGACAGGTTTACCGAACAGACCGGCCTGGATCCACGCAAGGATCTGTCTGAGATCCTGGTCTCCTCCAACGGCAAAACCGCGCTGCTTCTGGTGCGCGGAAAATTTCGCATCCCGGATTTGGAGGCGCGCTTCAAATCCAACGGCGTCGCGCCGTCCAATTACAAAGGACACGCCCTGTTCGGCGATCAGCGCGCCGCCATCACATTTTTCGACGATTCCACGGCCGTTGCCGGAGCGCTCGCCGATCTTCACGCGCTCATCGATCAGCCCGCCTCCAGCCGCGGCCTCCCGCTGCCCCTTCGCGACCTGTTGCGGACGCTGCCCGCCAGCGATCAAATCTACGCCGCGCTCACCGGCGGCGTCGAACATCTGAACCTGCCGCTGCCGAGCGAAGGCAACATGGGAAATATCCTGCAAGCTCTGAGATCTGTTGATTCCGCCACCATCGGCCTGAATCTGAGCCAGGGCATCGACGCCATCGCCGTGGTGAATTGCAATACCGAGCGCGACGCCAGGTTCATTCACGATCTGCTGCGCGGCGTCATCGGATTCGGACGCCTCAACACGCCCGACAACCAGCCGGACATGCTGAAGCTCTACGACTCGATTCAGGTCACCCAGCAGCAGACGCAAACCAAAGCGACGGCCAATGTCCCGCAGCAACTGGCCGACAAATTCCTCGACTTGTGGCTGAAGAAGTGACTCAAGCCACCTCGACCGTCCGCTCCAGCCTGGCAGCGCGGCGTTCCTGCTTTTTTCTCGACATGCGGCGGTCCGCTTCCGCCAGCAATTGCTCGGCCGTGACGCCGTCCCCTGGAAACAGGACATAACCGCAACTCAGAGCCACGATCTCCTCACCGCAGAGCTGTCGCCCCGCTTCACGGACCACGCGATCGAAATCGCGAATACGCTGCTCGGCAACTGAACCACTCACGTTGGCCATGACGGTGACAAACTCGTCGCCGCCCACCCGTGCGAAATAATCGGAGCCGCGGCAGGATCGCGGGAGTTCGCAAGCGATCGTGCGAAGCAGTTGATCGCCCGCAATCTGGCCGAAACGGGCATTCACCCGCCGGAAGCCATCCACGTCGCACACCACCACCCCGAGCGTTGAGTTGTTGGCGGCGCAACTGGCCATCTCGCCATCCAGATAAAGGAACAGCGCTCGGGCGTTAGGCAGAGCGGTCAGCGCATCGATATTCGAAAGCGCGATATTCGAAAACGCCGAAGCTGTTTCGCGCTGGAGCGAGTTGGCGATCGCAGCCGTCAGCTTGCCGCTCATCGCCTGCAGGACGCGAAGATGATCGCGGCCATAAGCGTCCCGCGCGGAGTGATACAGCGCCAGGACGCCGATCACCGTATCGCCATCCTCCAGCGGGACCGCGAGCGCGGAATTCAGCCTGCTAAAGGCCCCCGGATTCTTCAAATATCCCGGCTCTACCGATGGATTCCCGTTCACGATCGGCTTGCGGTTTTCAGCCACCCATCCGGAAAGCCCTTCGCCGATGGGAATGGCGAGCGACGAGAACAACCGTGTATCCTCACCAGTGGCGTACGCCGGCGTCAGGATGTCGGCTTCCACCAGGTAAACCACCAGCGCATCGTAGGGCGCCAGCCGCTTGATGCGCGTGGCCACGAGCGCAAGCGTATCGCTGAGGTAAAGCGAATCTCCCACCGTCTGCGCCAGCTCATACAGCGACTGCACCTCGTAATGCGCCGAAGCGATGTGCTCGGCGCCGGACCCGGCCAACGCTCGCGTCTCCAGAGCAGCTGTACTTTCAAACCCGGCGGCTGGCGCGTCGCCACGGCCAATATGGACACCGGTGGACAAAGTTCCCAGCGACTCTTCGGCGTCCGTCTGGCGCGTCATTTGTTCGAACTCGCGGTAGCGCCGCGCCAGCACTTCCGTCACTCGTGGATCGAAAGCGATGCCCGATTCGTTGAGCGTCACGTGCATGGCCTCGTCCAGCGGCAGGGCGCGCCGATATTGCCGGTCCGAAGCCAGCGCGTCCAGGCAGTCCACCGCCGCCAGGATGCGAGCGCCCATGGGAATTGCCTCACCCTTCAGACCGTCTGGATAGCCCGTTCCGTTCCATTTCTCGTGATGCGCACGGACAATCGGCGCCACCGCATACGGGAATTCCACGCGCTCCAGGATCTCGGCCCCCACCACCGGATGGATCTTCATCTTGTCGAACTCTTCGGGCGTCAGCTTTCCGGGCTTGGAAATGATGTGCTCGGGAACCGCCAGCTTTCCGATGTCGTGCAGCAGCGACGCGGCCTTTAGCGCTTGCAGTTCGTCCGGCGTCAAACCCAGTTCCTTGCCAATCTCCGTCGCATAGATTTGCACGCGTCGCAGATGATCGTGCGTGGTGTGGTCCTTGGCGTCAATGGCCAGCGCCAGCGCTTCAATGGTTCGCAAATGCAGCGCGGCCATCTGCTCGGCGTGCTGCTTCTCCCATTCCAGCCGCTCGAAAAAGAGCCGGTAGGAGCGATACATCAAGTACATCACCGGCAAAATGCCGAGAGTCGCAAACCACCCCAGCCACCGGCTTGCTGCGGTCATCGCCGCTATCAGGGCCGCGCCCGTCAAATAATAAGGCACGGACCAGAAGAACCCGTCCTTCCAAATCGTCCAGGCCGGTTTATTCTCGGTGAGCGCGATCACCGTGGCCACCGTTCCGGTGTTGGTCAGAAACAAAACTACCGCGGCCGCGCTCAGCCGCCCCATGATGCCGACGTCCGCATTGTTCAGCAGCGGCCAATGATAGGTGGCATAGGCGGCTGAAAAAGCCAAGGCCCCCGCGGCGGCGCTGAAAGTGGTCTGAATCCAATTCGGCCGTCTCTCCGCCTTCCAATGGCATTGCACGATGGTTCCGGCCACGCCCGCCGCCAGCACCTCCGGCAGTGAAAGCTGGGCCACGGCAGCCAGCACGAACAGAAAGTGAACGGAAATGGAGCTTTCCAGGCCCGGTAGCCGGACCTTGAGTCCCGATGCCCCTAGCGTAATCGCGAAGAAAACCAGAAAGCGGGCCAGATTATCGCTGTGAAAAACCGCGAATTCGTAGCCGAGCAGGGAAAGCCCCGCCACCACGACACAAGTAATGTACGTTGTAGCTTTCCTGCTCACGCGCGCCGATCCGCAATCCTAGCCTTACCTTTTCAGATCGGCAGCCAGCCGCCAAGCTTCTAATCGATTTGGTGTGTGGAACTACTTCTTGCCCACCGGCGCGGGAATCGCGTCGCCCAGGTTCATCGACCCGCCGCCTTCACTCACGTAATTGATGTTCCAGGTGGGGATCTCTACCTCGACGTCGCCTTCCACAATGCACTGGCAGCCCAGCCGGGAGCGCAAAGTCAGCCCAGGCGCCATTTGCAGGCGGTCCGCTTCGTCGTCGTCCATCTCGGAAAGGTTTTCCAGGCCCTTTCGTACGATCACGTGGCAGGTGGTGCAGGCGCAGTTTCCGCCGCAGGCATGCTCCAGATGGATTCCCGCGTTAAGGCAGACATCCAGGAGCGACTCGGGTTTGCCGTGCTCCTGGTAGGGCAGCTTTCCCGGCTCGAACTCCACAGTCTTGCCGTCAATGGTTACCTTGGGCACGTCCCATTATATCGTGTGCGAAGGTAACGGCCTGTAACGCATACTGATAATCAGTGTTCCATCGCATCGAGAAAGATATCTTCGCCCGCGTCGCCGCATTCATCGGCGGCCAGTATGGCGTTTCTGTACCGGCAGTGATTGAAGAGCCGCGGCAGGCCTCCTTTGGTGAGCTGTCCATCACCGCGCCGTTTCACCTGGCGCGCCAGCTCAAGCGCGCGCCGGCCAGCATCGCGCGCGAGATCGTGGCCGATATCGGCGCCATCGAAGGCGTCGCCGCGCTCGAAGTAGCGGGCAACGGCTACATCAACGTGCGCCTGGATCGCGGCGCGTATGCTTCGGGCGTTCTGCGCGGAGCCGCCGAAGCGCACGAGCCGATTCCCGGCAAAATCATTGTCGAGCACACCAACATCAATCCCAACAAGGCCGCCCACATCGGCCATCTGCGCAACGCGGTGCTGGGCGACACCTTCGTGCGCATGCTACGCGCGAGCGGCCGAAACGTCGAAGTGCAGAATTACATCGACAACACTGGAGTGCAGGTGGCCGACGTGGTGGCCGGCTTCCATTTCCTTCGCAAGATGTCCTACGACGACGTGGCCAGGCTGATCGAAAGCACCAGATTCGATTACTACTGTTGGGATCTGTACGCCGAGGTCTCAGCCCACCCCAGTCTCAAGGAATGGCGTCAGGAAACCTTGCACGCCATCGAGCACCGCGAAGGCGAGCTCGTGCATCTGGCCACCAAGATCAGCGAAGTCATCGTAGGCTGCCATCTCGATACCATGGCCCGCCTCGGCGTCGGCTACGATTTGCTGCCGCGCGAAAGCGACGTGGTGTGGCTCAAGTTCTGGGAGACAGCCTTTGAGCAGTTAAAACAACGCCAAGCCATTTATTTCGAAACCGAAGGCAAAAACAAAGGCTGCTGGGTGATGCCCGCCAGTGCGTTTAAAGAGCAGACCGGAGAAGATACCGACGACAGCAAGGTGATCGTGCGTTCCAACAACACCGTCACCTACGTCGGCAAGGACATCGCCTACCAGCTCTGGAAATTCGGCCTATTGCCGGGTAAAGACTTCTATTACCGGCCGTGGCCGGGCAAGGGAGTGTACATTACCACCGCCGAGCCCCAGCCTCCAGCCGATCGCGAATTCGGCCACGGCGATTCGGTCTATAACGTCATCGACTCGCGCCAGTCCTACCTGCAGGACGTCGTGGTCGCCGGCCTGCGCGCTCTCGGCTACAACGAACAAGCCGATAGCTCCATTCACTTTTCGTACGAAATGGTGGCGCTGACGCCCGGCACCTGCATCGAGCTCGGCATCGAGTTATCGGAGGAAGACAAGAAGCGCCCCTACGTCGAGGTGTCGGGCCGCAAAGGCCTCGGAGTCAAAGCCGACGATCTCATCGACAAGCTGATCGAAAAGGCGCTGGAAGAAGTGGACTCGCGCCATCCCGAAGCACCCGCCGCCGAACGCAAGCAGGTGGCCACCGAAATCGCCATCGGAGCGCTGCGCTACTTCATGCTCAAGTTCACGCGCAATTCGGTGATCGCGTTTGATCTGCGCGAAGCACTCAGCTTCGAGGGCGACACCGGGCCTTATGTCCAGTACACCGCGGTGCGCGCTGGCAACATCCTGCGCAAACTCACCGAACGCGGCGAAGCCCTGCCCGATTTCGCGCGCGAACTCGATCGCGAGGCGCTCGCCCGGCAACTCGCGTCCGAAGACTTCTGGCAGTTGCTCCTAATGGCATCGAAATCCGATTCCGCCATCGAACGCGCCATCGCTTCCGGCGAGCCCGCCCACGTCGCCAAATACGCCTTCCAGATCGCACAGGCGTTCAACAATTTCTATCACGGCTACCAGGTGCTGAGCGAAGAGAACCGCCAGAAGCGCGTTTTCCTGCTGTGGATGACGGATTACGTCCGTCGCCAACTGGAGCGCACGCTGGCAGTGCTCGGCATCACGGTGCCCGATTACATGTAGTCTCCCTCGTCGCGGGAGCAGAGTTGGGTGGTTTCGTATACAATCATGCTCCTTGATACTGCTCGTCACTGACGTGTTCCAACCAATCCACTGCCTTCCCGTCCAGCTGCTCCTGAATGGCGATATGAGTCATCGCCGTGGTGGGAGCGGCGCCGTGCCAATGCTTCTCAGCAGGCGGAATCCAAACCACATCACCGGGACGAATTTCCTCAATCGGCCCTCCCCAGCGTTGCGTACGGCCATAACCAGCCGTCACGATCAAGGTCTGGCCGAGCGGATGGGTGTGCCATGCCGTTCTCGCGCCGGGTTCAAAAGTGACGCTGGCGCCGAATGCGCGCGCCGGGGCGGGCGGTTGGAATAACGGATCGATGCGCACCGTGCCGGTAAAATAATCCACCGGCCCTTTGCCGGAAGGCTGGGAACCGCTTCTTTTGATTTCCATGGTATTTCTCTAAAGCCCCGTCATTTGCTCCAGCCGTTCAGGGTAGCGGGCGCCTTCGACCGGGATCCTGCTGGTGGCGGCGTCGATGTCTGCCAGGTCCCCGGCCGTAAGTTCCACCGATAACGCGCCGATGTTTTCATCCAATCGATGGAGCTTCGTGGTGCCTGGGATCGGAACCATCCACGGCTTCTGGGCAAGAATCCAAGCGATCGCAATCTGAGCGGGTGTCGCCTTCTTTCGTTGCGCAATGTCGGAGAGCAGATGAATCAGTGCTTGGTTCGCCTTCAGGGCCTCGGGGGTGAAGCGCGGCAGCGTGCTGCGGAAGTCGGTGCTAGCGAACTGCGCGTTTTCGTCGATCTTGCCGGTCAGGAAGCCCTTGCCCACCGGGCTGTAGGGGACGAACCCGATTCCGAGTTCCTCGAGCGTCGGGATCACTTCGGCTTCCGGACGTCTCCACCACAGCGAGTATTCGCTCTGCAGCGCGGTGAGCGGCTGAACGGCGTGGGCGCGCCGGATGGTCCCGACGCCCGCCTCGGAAAGCCCGAAGTGTTTCACCTTCCCCGCCTGAATCAAATCCTTCACCGTTCCCGCAACGTCTTCGATCGGCACGTTCGGGTCCACCCGATGCTGATAGAGCAAGTCGATGACATCCACCTTGAGCCGCTGCAACGACCCTTCCACGGCCTGCCGGATGTGCTCGGGCCGGCTATTCAGACCGGCTGCTCCCGGCCGATGATCGCTACCGCCCAGGTCGAACCCGAATTTGGTGGCGATCGTCACTTGCCGGCGGAAAGGCGCCAGAGCTTCGCCCACCAGTTCTTCATTCAGGAACGGGCCGTAAACCTCGGCGGTATCGAAGAAAGTAATGCCGCGTTCCAACGCCGCATGGAGAAGAGAGGTCATCTCCCGCTTGTCTTTGGGAGGGCCATAGGAAAAGCTCATTCCCATACACCCCAGCCCCAGAGCTGAAACTTCCAGACCGCTCTTTCCCAGTTTTCGCTTCTGCATTGTTTCTCCTGTATCTCCTCTCCAGGTTAGATCCGCCAGCCTCGAAGAGGGTTCACGATTCTTCCTGTGACAATCGAATAGCGCAGTGCTCGGTACCACAGTGCCTGATAGATGTAGGCTTAGGGTAGCTTAGAGCTATGACGATTCATCTAAAGCCTGAGTTGGAGGCGCTGATCCAAGAAGACCTGGAACGGGGCCCTACCAATCCGCCGATGATTTTGTCGCTCAGGCGGTTCACATGCTCCATGAACACGAACAATGGCTGGCTGAGAATCGCGCCGATATCGCCGCCAAAATCGAGCATGGCTACGCGCAAGCCGAACGCGGCGAACTGGTGGACGGCGAGGAAGCATTCCGCCAGTTGCGCCACCGGCATGACCAGCATCGTACCCAACGTTGATGGCTTCCTTCCGGCTGACCCGGGAAGCCATTGAAGATCTGGACGCCATTTGGCTGTACATTTACAAGAGCAATCCAAGAGCTGCGGACGCCGTTGAGGGAAGAGATCCGGTCGGCTTGCGCATCGCTCGCTGAGAATCCACTTCAAGGTCACCCGCGCCGCGACTTGACCAACTACCTGTTCGCTTTTGGACACTTACCAAGTACCCTCCACCGTCTACAATAAAATCAAATGCCACAATCGAATAGCTTTGGCGCCGCCTCCACGCTCACGGTCGGCGGCAGCCAGTACCGCTACTTTGCGCTCGAGGCGCTCGAAAAGCGCGGTGCCAACGTTTCCCGCATCCCTTATTCCATCAAGATCCTGCTCGAAAACCTGCTGCGCTCCGAAGACGGCGCGACGGTGAAGGCCTCCGACATCGAATACGTCGCCGCAGTGGAGACTCGGCGCGCCAGCGCAAGGAGATCAACTTCAGCCCGGCGCGCGTGCTGCTGCAGGATTTCACCGGCGTGCCCTGCGTGGTGGACCTGGCGGCCATGCGCGATGCGCTCGCGCACCATGGGCGCCGATCCCAAGCGCGCCAACCCGCTGATGCCCGCCGATCTGGTGATCGATCACTCCGTGCAGGTGGACCAGTTCGGCTCCAGCGGACGCCTTCGAGTTCAACGCGCTGCTCGAATTCCAGCGCAATCAGCGAGCGCTACGCGTTGCTGCGCTGGGGCCAGACCGCGTTCCAGGAATTTCCGCGTGGTGCCGCCCGACACCGGCATCGTGCACCAGGTGAATCTCGAATATCTGGCGCCCGTGGTGTTCACCGATCGCAAGCAATCGCCCGTGCGTCGCCTATCCCGATACGCTGGTCGGCACCGATTCGCACACCACCATGATCAACGGCCTGGGCGTGGTCGGCTGGGGCGTCGGCGGCATCGAAGCCGAGGCCTGCATGCTGGGCCAGCCCATTTCCATGCTGCTGCCGCCGGTGGTCGGATTCAAGCTGCAGCGGCCGGCTGCCCGAAGGCTGCACCGCCACCGACCTGGTGCTCACCGTCACCCAGATGCTGCGCAAGAAGGGCGTGGTGGGCAAGTTCGTCGAGTTCTACGGCCCCGGTGTGGCCGCTCTGCCGCTGGCCGACCGCGCCACCATCGCCAACATGGCGCCCGAATACGGCGCCACCATCGGCTTCTTCCCCGTCGATCATGAGACGCTCGATTATCTGCGGTTCACCAATCGCTCGCCCGAACAGGTGGCGCTGGTGGAAGCCTACGCCAAGGAGCAGGGCCTGTTCCGCACTCCGAGTCCGCCGGATCCGGTGTATTCCGACACGCTCGAGCTCGATCTCGGCGACCGTCGTTCCGTCGATGGCCGGTCCCAAGCGCCCGCAGGATCGCATCAATCTGCCGGACGTGAAGAAGAATTTTCTGGATACCCTCAACGCCGCGCAGAAGACCGCCGAGATCGCAACTAATGGCTCGAAATCCACCATTCAGGACGGCTCGGTGGTCATCGCCGCCATCACCAGTTGCACCAACACCTCGAATCCCTTCGGTGATGATCGCCGCCGGCCTGCTCGCCAAAAAAGCCGTCGAGACGCGGACTCAAAGTCAAGCCGTGGGTGAAGACCAGCCTCGCGCCCGGCTCGAAAGTGGTGACCGACTATCTGGACGACGCGGGCCTCACGCCGTATCTGGAAAAGCTGCAATTCAATCTGGTGGGCTACGGCTGCACCACCTGCATCGGCAACAGCGGGCCGCTGCCCGAACCAGTGGCCGACGCGGTGCAAAAAGGAAAGCTGATCGTGGCCGCCGTGCTGAGCGGCAATCGCAACTTCGAAGGCCGCATCAATCCGCTGGTGCAGGCCAATTATCTGGCGTCGCCGCCGCTGGTGGTCGCCTACGCGCTGGCCGGCCGCGTGGATATCGATCTGCAACACGAACCGCTGGGCTCGGACTCGAGCGGCCAGACACGTCTTACCTGCAAGCGACATCTGGCCCATCCACCGAAGAGGTCCAGTCCGCCGTGAACGCGTTCGGTCCGCGCCGAGATGTTCGCACAAAGAATATTCGGAAGTCTTCGCACGGCGACGCGCAACTGGAACTCGGTGCAAGGTTCCCACCGGCGATCTCTACGACTGGGACGACAAGTCCACCTACATCAAGCAAGCCGCCCTATTTCGAGAACATGGTGGACCCCGAAACATCGGTGCAGGACTTGGCCGGCCTGCGCGTGCTTGCGATGCTGGGCGATTCGGTCACCACCGATCACATCTCGCCCGCCGGCAACATCCCGAGCGACAGCCCGGCCGGGAAATTACCTGATCGCGCACGGCGTGCAAGCCCGCCGATTTCAATTCCTACGGC
Organism: Bryobacterales bacterium; assembly: GCA_963735145.1. Classification (GTDB taxonomy): domain Bacteria; phylum Acidobacteriota; class Terriglobia; order Bryobacterales; family Bryobacteraceae; genus Palsa-89. The sequence continues at coordinate 2,186,842 of CAVTJS010000005.1, forward strand.
GCGCGCCGCGGCAACCACGAAGTGATGGTGCGCGGCACGCTCGCCAACATTCGCCTGCGCAACCAGCTCGCGCCCGGAACCGAAGGCGGCTGGACCACCCACGTGCCCGATCGGCGAGAAGATGTTCATCTACGACGCGTCGGTGAAGTATCAGAAGGAAGGCACGCCGCTGCTGATTATCGCGGGCAAGGAATACGGCTCCGGCTCCTCGCGCGATTGGGCGGCGAAGGGCATGCTGCTGCTGGGCGTTCGCGCCGTCATCGCGGAAAGCTTCGAGCGCATCCATCGCTCGAATCTGGTGGGCATGGGCGTGCTGCCGATGCAGTTTCTGCCAGGTGAAAATCGCGAATCGTTCGGGCTGACGGGCTTTGAAAAATACACCATCACGGGAATTCCCGAAGCCGTTGCCAACGGCGCCCGCGCACGCGTCTGGGCCAAATCGGACGATGGCGAAAATACGTTCGAGGTGATCGTGCGGATCGATACGCCGCAGGAAGCCGAATACTATCGCAACGGCGGTATCCTACCCTACGTTGTCCGGCAATTGGCCGCGAAAAACTAGCCGATCACTCGCACGAACTCGGCGATCACGCGCAGCCGCTCCTCGCCGGGTTCCAGGTCCCAGGAAGGATATTCAGAATTGAGCGACTCTACCCAGATCTTTTCGTGGCGCCATTCGTCCCCGGAGGTCTTTTTGCTCCGGTAGCGCTTCACCGTGTATTGTTCGTTGCCCCCGGCGGCACGATTTTCGATGAGCACCAGGCGGCCGTCGCGCGACCCGGTGACGCCGTATCGAAACACGCACAGCGCTCCGTCGGGAATCCGCGGCTCCATGGATTGCCCCGCGATTTGAGCCACAAACATATCGCTCGCCAGGCGCAAGTCTTCCGGCGCCTCGATCCAACCGTCTTCAGAAATCTCCTGGTTCTCGAGAAATTTTCCCGCCGCCGCCCGCAACGAATAGCGCGGCAGATGGGTTCGAAACTCCAGCACGTTGCTGCGGACATTCTTGAGATACAAGTGGTCGAGCGTGCGAGGGAAGTCCTCCACCAAAACCTCTTCGCGATCCGTCAGCCGAATGGCGTCTGACAGATTGGATTCCAGATACGCGAACAGCTTTTCCGCGCCCATCTCCTGTGCTTTCCCAGCCAGGTCGTCGGCCAGCTCCTCCAGGACCTCGCGGTCCTCCTCATCGGCCACCAACGACTCGATGTCTCTGCGGAAGCGCAAACGCACAGAATCGGTGAGGGGCTCCTCTAACAGGACCCCAATGTTCACCAGGCCGAGCTCGGGCCTCTCAGCCTGAACAACCGAGTATCTGCCCAGCTTCGATTCCATACCTCACCAAAGCCCTTATCGGCCCCCATAAACACACAATGAACGCAGATAAAAAACTGTTTACTTTGTCCTATCTGCGTTCATCTGTGTTCATCTGCGGCCATATGCCTTGCCACGAATCATGGCACCGCGTTGGGATAGTATCCCTTGCGCGCCCGCACCTTCACATTGGCTAAATTCACCCGCACGTCGATGTTCCGGAACAGCCTCTTCGAGTCGGTCTCATTGGGGATGTAGCGGATAATGTACTGCGTGGTCACTTCGCCCACCACGTCCTCCACCGCGTGGTACATGCCATTGGCGAGCTCGGCCGCATATTGGCCAGTCCCCACCTTCAGAGGATAATTGCCTTCGTCGGACGGCGTCGAAAGATACCCGGCCACGTCCTTGTACACGCCTTCCAGCGGATATTCCACGCGGCCTCCGGTCTCCTCCGCCAGACGGACCAGGTTCTTGGCGTCCTCGTTGTCGAATCCGAACGCCACCGTGCTCACGCCATAGATGGTCACCAGGTTCCGCTGCGCAATCTCCAGCGCTTCCTCCAGCGTCTTCTTGCTCGCGTTGTCGTGCCCGTCGCCGACAATCACCAGCACGCGCCGCGGCTCAATTGGCTCGCCCTGGATCAGCTTGCGGCTGGTGCACGCCATATAGATGGCGTCATAGAGCGCCGATCCGCCGCTCGGCCTCAGCTTCCCCAGTTTCTCCACCATCGGCTCGGGATCGGTGCCGGTGTCGATCATCAGGTCCGCCGAATTCGAATAGCCGATCAGGTACCCGCTGAACTTCGGGTTGTCGCCCGGAATCAGGTTCTGCACCAGTTCCACGGCCGCGTCCTGATAGTTTTTCCAATGCAGACGGCTCGCGTTGCTCAGATCGATGAGAAATCCCACCACCACCGGCTGGCTGCGCTCGCGGGTGAAAAACTGGATCTGCTGCTCCTTGCCCTCGTCGAAAACGGTGAAATCCTTCTGGTCCAGATCCGACACGAAGCGGCCCTTTTCATCGGTCACCGTCACCGGGACGATGACTTCGTTCACCTGCACCTGAATCGGCGGAGGGGTTGGGGATTGGGGGTTGGGGGCCACGTCCGGTTTCTGCGCCTGGCCGAATAAGGAAACACCGAGCAGAAGAGAGAGCACAAACCGCAGATACATGTTTTTGGCCTTGATCCGATTATAAAGCAGAAGGGGGAAGGGCATTGAGCCGAATCCGTTTCCCTGGTGTCTAAATTGAATGTGCTCGGCCGAATCCCCCTGACCGCTCGAGTTGGACTGGTGCTCATATTATTCCCCCTCGCTTCACTGGCCCTCTGGGCGGGCTGGTACTTTTCCCGCTCGTGGCAACCACTCAATGTTCCGATTTCGCTCGCCAGAGGCCACTTTCGAACGGAATTCGACATCAACGTCGACAGCCTATATGCCATTGAGCTCAAACTCAATCAGGACCGTGTAGCGGAACGTGCCCCCTGTCCCGACGGCACATACTCGTGCGACGCCGTCAGCCTGGCTGGAGCGCCGTGGCGGAAAAGGCGAGCCCGGGGATCGGGACTCTTGGTGGAATCGGATCCGTCGGCACGTTCCAGTGCTACAAGGGCCACTATGTTCTGAACCTGGATGTGCTCCAGGACCAGAGCCGGCTCAATTTCTACCAGCCGTATTTAGTGATCTACGAAGCCGGAGGGCAAACCGTGAGCAGCCAAGTTCCCGGGGCCCTCTCGCTTCTGGCGCTTGTGTTCTGCGGCCCTGTCGGAGCGCTGATGACGATTCTCGCGGCCATTCGCTCGGGACAGGAAAAGGTCGTGGCGTTTTGGAAAACCTACTCGCTCAACTCAGCCCGGCCCCGCGCCGGTCCGCTTTCTGCCGGCCGCGGTCAGGGCCATTGCGCTATTGCCTCGAACCAGGTCGACGATGCAAAGTCCGTTTACGCGCTTAACCCAAAATTGGCTGATCGTGGTGCTGGCCCTTCTGATGGTCTGGATACCTTTGGCTGTGTACCAAATTCTGGAGCACCCGATCCCGACGGGCCTGCCGGTCCATCTGCTGAGGCCGGGAGTCGCCGCGCCCCGAAGCCCCGGTATTCAACCATTGCTCACCCGAGTTGTCGCGAGCGCGCCAGGCGCGCGCCCCAGCCTTTATATTGATTTCGAACTCGTACCCTGGGATGATCTCGGCGCGAAGCTTCACCAAGAACTCAGCCTACGCCCGCCCAACTGGCCGGTGTATGTGGAAGGCGATCCCGATCTGGAATGGAGGCAAGTCGCCGAAGCTATCGACGCCGTCCGGGGCCAGCAAGGCGAAGTAGTCCTGCTCACCCACCGGCTATAGAAAGTCTATAACTGCCTTGTAACGTTAACGATATTCGATTACACTAAAAGCGTTTGAAGAAAACCCGCACCGGGGACCGGCTGGTGAGGACTGGTCTAAGCCGCCGGTTCCGGTGCGGTCAGGATCTAGCGCCGGTACGTCTGACCGGATACTAACTTTCAGTTCCTTCCCCGGCGAGGCCCGCGTCCTGCTATCCCCGCCCGAGAATGCCAAACGCCACCGAAACCATTCCAAAATGGGGTCGAATCGGTTTCGTTCGACGAAGCGGCCCAAAAAAATCCCTCTGTTGCAACTCGCCGTCGAGAGTCAAAGCGGTTGCAAATCTCTAAAAGCACCGGTTCCCGCAAGCACGCCGTTCACCAGCCCGCTCATGACCCCGTCCCGCTCATTGCAAACAGAGGGCAGGTTTTAAAGGTCACTTCATCAATTCGCTAGCTTCTAATGCAAGCGGTAAGCCACGGGATTTTCCTTTGTTTTGACTACACTCCAAGCAATGTTTGAGGCGGCAGGCTGCGAGGTCTGTGTCAGTGTGACACAATTGGGGGCTGGCAGCCAGTGGCTGGTGATTGGTGGCTGGTAGCCGGTAAACCACCAGCCACGAGTCACCAGCCACGTCTTATGCGCTTCGCAGTTTGTCTCCTGCTCGTGTTGGCGGCCCAAGCCCAAGATGAAGAGTTCCGCATCTACACCGAGCATCCCCGGCTCATCCTCACTCCCCAACGTCTGCGGTTGCTCAAGCGTGAGCGCGAACGCGAATCCCAGCGCTGGCGCCAGTTCGAGCTTCTCGTCAAAGGCGGGGCCACCCTACCCGAGCCCGGTTTCGCGCTGGCGCTGTATTACGCAGTCGCCGAGGACAACGCAGCGGGCAGGCGTGCGGTAGATTGGGCCTTAGGCAAGGCCGTAGATCTACGGCAACTCGCTCTGATCTACGATTGGTGTCAGCCCATCATGACTTCCCAGCAGTCCGCCGCGCTCGACGCCAAGATCCGCCAGTTGATCCAGAAGCGATCCGGCGACAGTATCGCGGCCGAGCGCGATCAAGTCCTCGCTCTGATCGCCACCGCCGACGACCCCAAGCACCCCGAAGAAGCTCCGCTCACAGAATCCATCGTGCATTGGTGGCGCGCGCAGTTTGCACGGTCGCTGGCCGATGGCAGCAGGGTGCCGCAGCTTCCAGACCTCTATCCTCTGCTGGAACTGTTGCACGCAGTTCGCGACAACCTGAAGATCGACTTGCGCGCCGACGCCGCCGATTACTTCGCGCACCTGCCGATTTATCTCATCGCCGGCAATTACCCCGCGCCCTATCGCGCACCTGAAAATGAGTTCCGCATTCCGATGTACCAGGGAAACGCCCAGCCCGATCTGAATCGCGCCGCGCTCGCCCGCGCCGCCGGCTTAAGCATGGTGGCTTACGACACCAACGGCCTCGACAACCAGTTTCTGCAAGGCTGGCTTATTCAGGACCGCTTCCTCATGCTGACCCCCTTTGGTGCGCCCTACGAGTTTCTGTGGGCCAATCCCTATCAGCCGGGGCTCAGCTACTACCAGCTCCCCTTGGTGTTTCATGACCCAAGCTCCGGAATCCTCTTCGTGCGATCCGGCTGGGACGAAGACGCCGACTGGTTCGGTTTATACGCGGGCCAAGCCGAGCTGTTTCACAATGGCCAGGCCACCGTGGTGAACCAGGGCGCGTCCGGTTCTTCGGGGCCCAAGCCGCTTCGCCTGGGCGATGCCAGCGTCATCTTCGGCCGCGCGCCCTTTCGCTTCTCGATGGACGCTGGCGGCACCATTCTTGTGATCGGCCTGAAGCCCAGCCAGAAATATCTGGTCGAGACCGACGACGAAGAGATGCGCGAAGTCCCAACCGACCGCGCCGGAACGTTCGTTCTCGAATATCCCGAGGGCCGAATGGCCGGTATGCGCGTCCACGATTGGGCTTCTGAACCGCGACCGTAAGGGAGCGCCCGCTACTTAATCTCAAGAACCTCTTTCTCTTTATTCTTGACCGCCTGATCCAGCTTTTGAATATAATTATCGGTCAGCTTCTGCGTCTCTTCCAGCGCCCGCCGTTCCTCATCCTCGCTGATCACCTTGTCTTTGAGCAGCTTCTTGACGTGCTCATTGCTGTCGCGCCGGATGTTGCGCAACGCCACCCGATGATCTTCGGCGATATGGTGTACCTTCTTCACCAGATCCTTGCGCCGCTCTTCGGTGAGCGAGGGGATGGGCACTCGAATGATCTTGCCGTCGTTGGAAGGATTCAAACCCAGATCGGCCGCGCGGATGGCTTTCTCGATGGCCCCGATTTGCGAGACATCAAAGGGCTGCACTGTGATCAGGGTGGCGTCAGGCACGTGCAGCGTGGCCAGCTGGTTGAGAGGCATGGGCGTTCCATAAGCCTCGGCACGCACGTTGTCGAGGAGGCCCATGGAAGCGCGTCCCGTGCGCACCCCGGCCATTTCGTGCTGCAGATCCGAGAGCACCTTGTCCATCCGGGACTTGGCGTTGGTGTCGATTTCCTTGACGCTTTGAAAGCTGTGAGCGGTCTGGGTAGTGGTGGAAGGTTCGTTTTTCATTTTCGTCGGCCTAGAGTCGGTGTGGCGATGGGCTGGCCATCGACATTCGCATTATACTCTAGCTTTTTTGAACCTTTGGCCCCAGGGAACTCTCCGCGATGGCGGGTCTCGAGACCCGCGCGCTGGAGGGCATCCGCGCCCCGGACGTGCACGCCATGGACGGAGTTTCTCGGGAGCGATCCCGGAGGCCGATGGAGGTTGCTTCTGGACGGATGCATCCGAGGAACACGAACCGGCCGTATCGGGCCTGCAAGGTGGCGACAGAGGGAGTATTGCTCACAGGGGCAGGAACGGCTCGTGCATCAGGGAATTGATCGCATACCATTTCGTGGTCCACTTCCCTATCCGGGCCTCCGCGGTCTCAACGGAAAAGTGCCGGCCGAGCACGGGAAGAAAGCGACGCCCTGCCAGCCAGTCCATAATGCAGGCGAGTCTTTCGACTGAGTTGAGTTTCGCCAGGAAGTGCCGCTCCGAAATCACGGGCCATGATTGCTTCTGAATGGAGGAGTCGCCAATCCAGTTCTTTGAGACCACCACTCCTTGAATGATCGAAGGCGCGACGCCGAGCAGAGAACGGCAAGCGGGAGAGCCCTCTCGGATAGCGGTTACCCGCGCCTGCACTTGGGCGATTCCTTTTTGCAGTTCTTCCCGGCGCTCGATGATCTCGCGCACCTCCGCTGGAGCAATGAACCATTTCAGTTCAAGCAGCAGACATGCCTGTTCACTGTCGCTTACGATGGCGAGATCGATATCGCCCAGGTCTTCCCGCCCCGGGACGTTGCCTTCGACAGTTCTGAATCCCTTCTTCTCAGCGACCTCCCTGATCAGGCACTGCATCAGGCCCTCCTTTTCGTCCTTCAGGCGAGAATAGATGGCTCGCTCCTCGGGGATCCGATTCAGCAACGCACAGAGGTTCCGCTCTGGTGCACTGTGCAGCCAGAGGAACGGCGAAACGGCGTAGTCGCCTTTTGAGAGTTGGATTAGCGGTTGAAGTGCGGGATCGGGATTCCGTTGGCGATTGCCGTAAGTGAGATCGTCCAATACCGCCAGGACCGGTTGCTCTTTCAGCACTGCATACCGAGTAACCCTTGAAATGAGGTCGTCTCTCCCGGTGACTATTACAGCGTCATCCAGCCCAAGGCCAACACAACCACGCTCAGCTGCAGACAAACGAGCGCGGTGCTGAATCGCGGTTAGGGCGAACATCGCAAGGTAGACCAGCCGGAACTCTCTAACAGGCTGATGAATTAGTTATTCGGCGAAGCTTTTTGCCTCTCGCCAACGGTCTTGTCATGAGCATTTACGTGGAGATTGTGTGCCTGAATTGGCGACTTTCCGTCGTCCAGACACACTTCTCCCCGAACTTACGCGGAGAGAACCACCGTAAGGTTCCGCATCCGCACCAGATTGTAGGCGGCGGCCGCGAAGGTGAATACCCAACCAACTTTGAAGACGCCGCGATGTCGGGTCTTGCGCAGCATTCCTACCGTCTTTAACCACCCAAATACTTCTTCGATCCGTTTTCGCTTGCGCTGGCTCACCTGGTATCCAGCGTGCCGTGTCGTGCGCCCGTCAATGGCACTGCCGCCTTGCCGATTGATATTCTGCGACACGTGCGGCGTCACGTTCCGGCCACGCATCTCTTGCACGAAGCCTCGCGTGTCATAGCCTTTGTCGGCTCCCACCGTCACGCGCTGGTCGCCCTCGATCCGCCCCGCCATTTCCAGCGCTGCGTCGCGCTCGGCCTTTCCGCTGCACAGCACCAGTTCGGTATCCACCACCAGTCCGTTGCGGTTCTCGATCAGCACGTTGCCGCAGTAGGCCAGCTTCGACTCGTGACCGCCGCTTTTTCTTGCCAGCCTGGCTTCCGGGTCGGTCGTCGATTGATGCGTGTCGTTGCGGCGCTCCTCGCCATGAAAATCAATAGTCGGATTACCCGGGTCCTCCGGTGGTAGCGTGGGGCCTTGATCTTTGCGTTGAAAACTCTTCTGACTCGCCCAGGCTTCTATCAGCGTGCCGTCCACGCTGAAATGCTCATCCGACAACAGGTCGTTGGCACGCGCCTGTTTCAATACCTGCGCGAAGAACTTCTCGGCGATGTCACCATTCAGCAGCCGGTCGCGATTCTTGCTGAACACGCTGGGCACCCACACTGGCTCGTCCATGTTCAGACCCACGAACCAGCGGAACAGCAGATTGTATTCCAGTTGTTCCATGAGCATCCGCTCGCTGCGAATCGTATACAACACTTGCAGTAGCAGTGCGCGCAAGAGCTTTTCCGGCGCGATCGAGGGACGACCCCAATCGATGTATAGTTGCCCGAACGATCGGGACAGTCCTTTCAAGACCGCATCCACCATGCTTCGGATCGGCCGCAAGGGATGATTCGCGGGAATACGCTCCTCCGGCGACACGTAACTGAACATCGCGCTTTGCTGGGTGTCTTTTCCTCGCATAGGCTAAAACATAATGACGTTGTTTTGTCTTCCTTGGTCACACCCCATCCCAATTACTTTTTCACCATCCTGCTAAGGGAATATCGGGAGAACCTCCAGGACTCTGGCAATGTGAACCTTCCGCAGAAAACTGGCTCTACGGAAGCCATCACCCTCTCTACGAGTCGAGGGTTCACCTTAACTGTGAAGCGCGTGCCCTTGACACGGACAAGGGAGTCGATATCTCCCGCTAAACTCTCGGTCTCAGGCGGCGGTTCCTGGTCTTCCCCGTAATCAATAAGCCGGTTGTACGCCTCATACTCGGCCGTATCCTCGAAATCGAGTTCCGCAATAATCCTTGTTCCCTCGATGCGGAGACCCAATTCCCCCTTGTTCCAGTACTGAAAAGGGCCACTGAATCCGTAATACCTCCTCGCCAATTCGAGAATGTCCCACGCCCCTTGATAGCGCGTAGGCTCGTAGCAATGGCGGAACGTTCCAGCTCTGCTGCATCCGCGGTGCAGCCAAGCCATCGGGAACTTAAGGGCGTTCAAGGTCTCGTCGACGCCCGCGGCCCATCGGTGGGACGCCTCTGTGCGACCCTGTACTATCGAGCGAAGTTGGAGATCCTCAACGAAGCTCAGTACTTGCCAGACCGCCGTCCCGAGGCTCTCACTCAACAGAGGATTGTCGGCATAGGCACTGTCTATCTCCCGTTCTGCCGCGCGCAGAGCTCCGACCTCCTCGGGGGTCATGTTCTTGAGGAGTGCCATCGTTTCGGGAGCACCGCGTCACCCTTACGCCAGTATTCGCGTCCCATGACATTTTATCGTGGATCTGTATCCGGGGTTCGGTGATCCAAAACTGTGCACTATGACGTGCGCATCACGTCGCAGGCGGTTAGACTCCCGGAAACCGTTTAAGTATCACCGGCGGACCCACGAGAGCCCTCGGAAGACCGAGGCTTTGCTCGGAGGAGCCAACGCGATTCGGCCCGAATGCTGAAGATTACCCGTAAGGTCGCCGTCACGTCAACCCCAGCGGAACTCCAAGCGCAAACACTGCGGCCAAGTCGCTGGTATTTGCCACGATGATCGCGGAACTGCGCAAGGTGTCGACGAAAACCCGCGCGGTGGAAAGATCAACTAGTGAATCAACGTCCCGATCGGCTCGCCCATGCTCATCCGCATGATATTGCCGAATACATTCAAATTGAAAACCAGAATCGGAAGCTGATTATCGCGGCACATCGCCACCGCCGACGCGTCCAGCACCTTCAGCGCCTTCGCCAGCACGTCGTGATAGGTAATCTCCGGATACAGCACCGCATCGCCGTGGCGCAGCGGATCTTTGTCATAGACGCCGTTGACCCGCGTGCCCTTGGCGATCACGTCGGCATGGATCTCGAGCGCCCGCAGCGTAGCGGCCGTGTCGGTCGAAAAATAGGGATTCGAAGTTCCCGCCGCGAAAATCACGATGCGGCCTTTTTCCAGGTGCCGGATCGCCCTGCGGCGAATGTAAGGCTCGGCCACCTGTTGAATCTGAATTGCGGTCATCACGCGCGTCGGAACGCCGGTCTTCTCCAGCGCGTCCTGCAAGGCCAGGGCGTTGATCACGGTGGCCAGCATGCCCATGTGGTCCGCCGCCACGCGGTCCATGTTCATGGCCGCGGCCGCGACGCCGCGAAAAAAATTCCCGCCCCCCACCACCAGCCCGATTTGCACGCCCGCCCGCGCCACCTCCGCAATCTCTTCCGCCAGGCTCTTCACCCGCTCCGGATCGATGCCAAAAGAGGAATTCCCGCCGGCCATAACCTCACCGCTCAGCTTGAGAACGATGCGCTGGTATTTAGGCATGGGGCGCGTTCGCCATTATTCGGCGGGCGGAGTCTGCTCCGCTGTCTCTTCGATCAGCGCCGCTTCCCCCACCTTAAAGCGGACGAAGCGCGAAACCGAAAGGTTCTCGCCCAATTTGGCGATCGTGGATTTGATCAGGTCGCCCACCGTGGTGGCGTTGTCGCGAATAAAAGGCTGCTCGTACAGGCAAATCTCTTCGTAGAATTTCGCCAGGCGCCCTTCCACGATCTTGTCCACCATCTTCTCGGGTTTGCCTTCCTGCAGGGCCCGGGCGCGCTGGATGTCGTTCTCTTTGTCGAGCGCCTCGGCGGTCACGTCTTCCTTGCGGATAAATTGCGGGTCGGCGGCCGCCACCTGCATGGCCAGATCCTTCACCAGTTGCTGAAAATCGTCGGTGCGCGCCACGAAATCCGACTCGCAGTTCACCTCCACCAGCACGCCCAGTTGCGAGCCGGGATGGATATAGCTGCCGATGATGCCTTGCCGCGTGGTGCGCGTGGCTTTGCTCGAAGCCTTGGTGATGCCCGCTTTGCGCAGAATGATCTCGGCTTCGGGCAGATTGCCCTTGGCTTCCGTCAGGGCCTTCTTGCACTCCATCATGCCCGCGCCGGTCCGGTCGCGGAGCTCCTTCACTAATTTCGCACTGATTTCCATGATTTCCTGTCGATCCCTAGTAACCGTAAAAAATGTTTCGTGATTCGCGGACAAGCAGCGAGCGAGTTACCAGCCTTCCGCCCGCTGCCCGTCGCGCCTCGCTATTCTACCGTTTGCGGAGTGGTGGTCACCGCTTCGCCGGCTTCCGATCCCGGACCCTTGCGGGGCAGGGACATGGAGGGCAGATCTTCGTCCGAAAGACCTTCCGACATCAGTTGATCCAGCTGCTGCGGATCGAACTGCGCGTATTCCAGATTCTCTTCGCTCGGAGTTTCGTCGGTGACGATCTTCTCGGCCGCGAAATCCTGTTCGGTGGCGAGCGCCCGGCCTTCGATCACCGCGTCGGCCACTTTCGTCGTAAACAGACGGATGGCGCGCAGCGCGTCGTCGTTGCCCGGAATTACGTGATCCACTTCGTCCGGATCGCAATTGGTGTCGACAACCGCGACCACCGGAATTCCCAGCCGCCGCGCTTCTTTCACCGCGATGGCTTCTTTGTTCGAATCGACGACAAAAAGCACGTCGGGCAATCCCGACATGTCCTTGATGCCCGCCAGATTCTGCTGCAAATGTTTGCGCTCGCGCTCCAGGCGGCTGGCTTCCTTCTTCACGCGGCCCTCGTAACCGGCGCCTTCGGCTGCCATGACGTCCAGTTCCTTGAGCCGTTTGATGGATTTCTGCACCGTCAGCATGTTGGTGAGCAGCCCGCCCAGCCAGCGCTGATTCACGTAGTATTGGCCGCAGCGCGTGGCTTCTTCCGAGATCGCCTCCTGCGCTTGCCGCTTGGTTCCGACGAACAGAACGGTTTTGCCTTGCGCCGCCGCTTCGGCCACATAGCGCATGGCGTCCTTGAACAGTTTCAGGGTCTTTTGCAGATCGATGATGTAGATTCCGTTACGTTCGCCGAAGATGTATTCTTTCATCTTGGGATTCCAGCGCTTGGTCTGGTGCCCGAAGTGAACGCCGGCTTCGAGCAATTCTTTCATTGAAATTGATGGCAAACTGCCTCCTTTGTTACTGGTCTACGGTTTCGCCCGATCGCGATCAACGCACACGGCCCAAAGCGGAATTTGTGTGCGCCCCTCGAAATCGAACGTGATGCTCTCGTCTTGCGCCGCCGCGCGGTTAGCGCCTAGCTCTTGCGAGAACTGGAATCGCTTGCGCGCGCCCTTTTGACCGTACTTCTTGCGCTCGCGCGAGCGCGGATCGCGGCTCAGCAGTCCCAACTGCTTCAACTTCGGCCGCAGCTCGGAATTAAATTCGAGCAACGCGCGGGCGATGCCCAGCCGCGCCGCGCCAGCCTGACCGTTGGGTCCGCCGCCATCCGCCAAAATAAGAATGTCGAACTTGTCGGCCACCTCGGCCGCCAGCAGAGGCTGGCGCACCAAAGCGCGCGCTGCTTCATTGACGAAGTAATGCTCGAAGGGCCGCCCATTGACCGTAATCTGGCCTTTACCCGATCGCAGAAAAATGCGAGCGACCGCGGTTTTGCGGCGGCCGGTTCCTAGATGCTGGATTAATCCTGCCACTCAGATACCTTCCTTGACTGTTGTTGAGGGGTTGACGGCCGGGCGGGGAAAGACATTCCGGACACTAAGATACCGACAATTCCACCGGCTTTTGCGCCTGGTGGGGATGCTTGTCGCCTGCATAGACCTTCAACTTGCGATACATTTGTTTGCCGAGCTTGTTCTTCGGGAGCATTCCCGCGATTGCGTGCTCGATCATTTTCGCCGGCCGCGTGGCGCGCATTTTGGCGGCGCCGACTTCAGTGAGACCGCCCGGATACCCCGAGTGGCGGCGATATACTTTCTGGCTTTCTTTACGGCCCGTAAGCCGCACCTTCGCTGCGTTAATCACGATCACGTGATCGCCCGTGTCCAGGAAGGTGGTATAGGTGGGCTTGTGCTTGCCCATCAGGATCATCGCCGCAGCGCTGGCAATACGGCCGAGCACTTGATCGGCGGCGTCGACAACGTGCCACTGGCGCACGATTTCCCCTTCGGACGGAATTAGAGTTTTCATAAAGACAGACCTTCTCCCTTGGAGACTTGCGGTCAATTCAGGTTACCGAATCCGGCGGGATCGTGTCAATTCGGCTTCCGGGCCGCGACCACGGGGTTCATCCCCGCCAGGATCTCCGGCCGCTCCGATTGCAGCACGTTCACCTTCGTTCTGTAAGTAGAGCGAAATCGTATAACGATGATCGCCAAAGTGACGAGAGCAAGTCCTTTCCCGCCCAGGGAAGGATTGGCCACAGATGAACGCAGATGAACGCAGATGAACGCAGATGAAGACAATGCTGCCCTTGTCTTATCGGCGTTCATCTGCGTTCATCTGTGGCCATGAAGTCTTAATCCGGCTCAGCACCCTAACGGCCTTCATCGAAAATCTCCTTGGCATCCGGCGGCCGCACCCTCCACAACCCCCGCTCCACTTCGCTCTCTAACTGCCGCGCCGTCCAACCGACGTAGCCCGCGTATATCCGCACAGAACTCGGCTCGGTGGAAATCAGCTTCAACAACTGCGGCTTATTCACGACGACTGAAAAAAACGGCGCCGTCTTCATTCGCACCAGCCCGCGAACTCCGATCGCAATCGGACCGCCCGCGTAAACTGTAACTGTTTTGTATCTTATCTCCGGAAACACCTCTGAAATCGGTACGCCGGTCGGTTTGTTCAGCATCAGCCCAAGCGCGGATTCCGAGTCACAATGGATCAGAAGAACAACGCTTCGTGCGAAATCGGGATCGCGCGATTTCGCCGTCGCCTCGAGCAAACTGCCAGTGGCAAGTGGCTGCGAATTCGCGGACACAGCCAGCGCCAGCGCGAGCGCCAAAAACGATCCGGCGCCTGGACCCGCACTGCCGCATTTGTCCAGGAATTCGGCGAACTTATGCGCAACGTCTGGCATCATTTTCAGAATATCCCGAAGCGCGCCGGTTCAAACGTACGGTGCTAATGGCACGCCTAGTACGCCCGTAGCGCGTAATTGTTTCCGTCATGAAACGAACTAAAATAACGGGCTTCAATCCAGCAGATTGCATGTACAATTGATGGCGGTCGTGGGCCACCATTGACTCCCGGCTGAAACATTCCGCCAAAAAGGGGAAAGGCCATGAAACAATTCACGGTAAGATTGTCTACTCCAGCGTCGCGTTGTTTATCCATCGCCGTCGCGCTCGGACTGCTGATTGGTAGCGTCGCTACCTCTCAGGCAGCAACCGCAACCGTCGTCTACAACAACGTCCCGAACCCGCTTCCGCCCGATGTCGCGAGCGAAGGGCCGGAGGCGTACGCTTTTAGCGAACTCGGCGATGGCGTCACTCTGTCGGGCCAGTCGGGCCTCACGCTGGACCAAGTCACCGTAGTGCTGTCCTCCTGGGCCTGCACCAGCGGCAACTGGTACAGCGCTAATTGCATCACTACTCCATTTGCCACCTACCCTGTACCAATCACTCTCAACATCTATTCGGTCGTGACGGGCTCCTCGCTCGAGGGAGTTACTCCCGCACCTAAGCCAGGAGCCTTGCTCGGTACGATCACGCAAACCTTCAATCTCCCCTACCGGCCCTCCCAGGATAAGGTGAATTGCGCCAACGGACAGTGGTATGACATTTTCACTCAGTCTTGTTCGGACGGCCTTTCCGTGCCCATCACTTTCAACGTGCTCGGGCTAAAAATCGTACTTCCGAGCAAGATCATCGTAGGCTTCCAGTACAATACCAGCGACTACGGTCCCGCTCCGTATGGCGACGGGACGGCCTGCCACTCCACCACGGAGGGTTGCTTCTACGACTCGCTGAACATCAGCACCGACAGCGATCAAGGTCAAGGTCAAGGTGCAGGTGATGCCTATGCGTTTGGCAGTGTTCTCAATGTGAATGGCATTTTTGTCGACTACACGTTGCCCAACGAAGCCTGCGCACCCACCGCCGAAACGGGCGTATTCGGGCTCGACGCCAGCCCCGGATGCTGGACCGGTTATCACCCGGAGTTGACGATCGTAGCAGAGTAGGCGATAGCGCCCACCGCCGTCTTACGCCGCCGGCGACGCAACAAAGCGATACCCCACGCCCCGCACCGTCTGCAAATGCCGCGGGCGCGTGGGATCGTCCTCAATATAGCGGCGCAGGCGCACAATGAAATTGTCGATGGCGCGCGTGTCGGTGTCCTCGTGCAGTCCCCAAACGTTTGCGAGCAGCGCTTTGCGCGAAACACGCTTGCCCTCGTTCTCAATCAAATAGCGCAGAACGTTGGCTTCCATTAACGTGAGCGGGAAAACCTGATCGCGCACGTGCAACTCCAGCCGGTCGAAGTCCACCCACTTTTCACCAAATGTGAAATTGTGCGCCGATTCGGCGGCCGGCTCAATAGCGGCTGACTCAATAGGAGTAGCGGCCGGCGTCTCGACACGCGACCCGGCGCGCAGCCATTCCCGACGCCGCAGCAACCCGCGAATGCGCGCAATCAATATCGACAGCTCGAACGGTTTCGTCAGGTAATCGTCGGCGCCGGCCGCGAACCCCTGCAGCACATCCTCGGCATGGCCGCGCGCGGTCAGCATCAGCGTCGGCACAAATTGGCCGGACTCCCGCATCTGCGAGATAACGCCAAAACCGCTGATCCCGGGCAGCATCACGTCCAGAATCACGACGTCGAAGGCTGGCGCTTCCGCCTTCAGCTTTTCGAGCGCGGCTTCGCCCGTATCCACCAGTTGCACCTGGTAGCCCTCGGCTTCCAGATTGAATCGCAGGCCCTCGGCGAGATGCTGCTCGTCTTCCACTACTAACACGCGGCTCATTTTCGTCTCATTTGGTGAGCTTAACAATCGGAAGCTGCAAGATAAACGTACTCCCGCGTCCCGGGCCTTCGCTTTCGGCCCAAGCGCGTCCTCCGTGACGTTTGGCCACGGATCGAACGATGTAGAGCCCCAGTCCGGTCCCTTTCACGCGTGTGGCCAGCGGTCCTGGGACCCGATAAAAGCGCTTAAAAATCTGCTTCAATTCCATCTTAGGGATGCCGGGCCCTTGATCCCGCACCCGAACCGACACGAACTTATCGTCCACCGCTTGGGTCTCCACGAGCACTTTCACGGCGCTTCCTGAATACTTTACGGCGTTGTCTATCAGGTTGGATACAGCCGCGCGCACCTCATCCAGATCGCCCATAACGGTAACTGCGGCGCCCGGCCGGTACTCCAGCGCATCTTCGGAAAGCCGATGCAGCGTTCGCGTCCGCGTCAGGCATTCCTCAATCACGCCGTTCAGCTCGATACGGCTCAGGTGGCGCCGACGATGGCTGGTGGAACCCGACGCGCCCCGTGCGCAGCACCTGTTCGATGGTGGCCAGCAGCCGGTCGCTGTCTTCCACCATGGTGCGATAAAACTCCTGGCGCTTGATCTCATCCACCGGGCGGGTTTGCAGGGTTTCGAGGTAAAGCCGAATGGAAGCAACCGGAGTCTTCAGCTCATGCGTGACGGCGTTTATGAAAGCGTCATGCTGTTCATTGCGCCGGATCTCGCGGACCAGAAACGTGGTGTTCAGCACCACGCCAACAATGATCGTTAGCGCGAGCAACGATCCAAGAAACAGCAGGATGCCAGTGTGCCAGCGCAACAGCACCCAGCCGATGTAAAGCAGAACGATGACCGAAATCAGACCGGCGCCAAGAGCGATGAAGAACGCAATCGACCGCCGCCGTCCGGCAACAACCATACTTCCAGAGTAAGGGATTTGGGATTAGGGGTTAGGGATTAGGGCCTGGGGTTTAGCGGAATAGTATGCCACCAAACCAACCCCGGAGGGCGCAAGCCCGACCCCCACCAACCCCGGGAGGCGAGCGACGCGAGCCGACCCTACGCCGCTTCCCGCTCCGGAATCGCCGTATGAACCTTGGCCACCCGCACCGCCTTGGCAATCCCCAGGAACTTCAAAATCGAAATCTGAATCCACGAGAAATCGATTTCATACCACGCCAGGCCATGCCGCGCCGACGTCGGATGCGCGTGATGATTGTTATGCCAGCCTTCGCCGAAGGTGATCAGCGCAATCAACACGTTGTTGCGGGAATCGTCGCGCGTGCTGAAGCGGCGGCTGCCCCACATGTGTGTGATCGAGTTCACCGTCCAGGTGGCGTGCAGTCCAAAGGTCAGGCGCATGCAAGTGGCCCACAGCAGCATCGGCAGTCCACCAAAAATCAACAACAGCGCCGAAACCACAATAATCGGAATCCAGTGGTAAGTATTCAGATTGGCGTAGAACGGATCCCGCGCCAAGTCCGGCGCGTACTTCGCCATCAGCTTGGTGTCGTTGTGCTTGGATTCGCCCGTCAGCAGCCAGCCGATGTGTGACCACCAGGCGCCGTCGCGCGGCGAATGCGGATCGCCCGGCTTGTCGGAATATTGATGATGGATGCGGTGCGTCGCCACCCAAAAAATCGGTCCGCCTTCCAGTGACAGCGTCCCACAGAACGCCAGAAAATATTCCAGAGCCCGTGGCAGCTTGTACGACCGGTGCGTGTGCAGCCGATGATAGCCCATGCTGATGCCGAGCCCGACGCTCATCCAATACAGCAAAATCGATACGATCAGAGCGTGCCAGCTGAACACAAACAATGCAGCAATGGCGCCCGCGTGCAAAACAACCAGAACGCTGATGATAGCCCAGTTCAGTTTCCGGTGTTCATAGATACTTTGAATTTCACTCGTCAAGAAGGTCTCCTGAATGTCTCGCCTATCCTAAGTTCCAACCTAACAGGGATGTCTCACGTCGTTTGTAAGAGTTGTGTAATACCGCGTTCTGTCGGCGCACACCGCTACGCCACCCAGCGTTTCACCTTAGTGCGACCGCACTTGCTGCGGCATAATCTAAGGATGCCCGTCTCCGCCGACACTCTCCGACTCCAACTCGACTATTCCGCCTGGGCTAGCCAGCGCCTGATGGATGCCGCGGCCAAACTTTCCACCGAAGAACTCACGCGCGATTTCAAGACCGCCGATAAAACCGTGCTCGATACCCTGGTCCACGTCTATGCGGCCGACCGCATCTGGCTAACGCGAGTTCTCGGTGAGCAGCGCGCCACCTTCATCGATCCCGAGGATCGCGATCTGACCCTGCTCCAAACCGAATGGCCGGCATTGCACCATCGCTGGAAGCTATGGCTGCACGATCTCAACGATGACGATGTGTTGCGAGTCATCGAGTATAAAGACACCAAGGGTCGTGCTTATTCCCAGCCTGCCTGGCACATTCTTCTTCATCTGGTAAACCACGGGACCCATCACCGCGGCCAAGTCTCCGGATTCCTGCGCGCCATGGATCGCACCCCGCCGCCGCTGGACTTGATCGCGTATTATCGCGCCCTCGGCTGATCAGCCAACGCAGCCCAACGCATCAGCCAATATGGTATGCTGTGGTTGTATTGGCATGCTCCCGATCAGTCCATTAGATCCGGACCAAAAAGAGCCTCTCTTCCGCCAGCTCTATGAGCAGATGAGACAAATGATCGAATCCGGCACTCTGCACCGGGGTGACCGGCTCCCAGCCACGCGCGAATTGGCTGGCCAGCTTGGACTGAACCGAACCACCATCTCCGCCGCCTATGCACTGCTCGAATCCGAAGGCCTGATCGCGGGACACGTGGGGCGGGGAAGTTTCGTGACGGGCCGCGCGAAATCTACTGATGCTCCTACGCCGGCCAGTTTCTCACGATCGCGCCCTTCTGAATTGCTGTTTCCTCTCGCGGAGTTTCGCAGGACCTGCGCCGAAGTGATTGCAAGCAACGATGCCGCATCCATCCTGCAACTCGGCTCGCCCGCCGGCTACCCTGCGTTGCGCCGCTATCTGCTCGAACAGGCCCGCGCCGAAGGCACAGCCACTGAAGCGGACGACATCTTAATTACCAGCGGCTGCCAGCAAGGTTTCGATTTGCTGCAACGCACTGTCGGCCAAGGCGCAACTGTGGCGATTGAAGATCCCGTCTATCTGGGCGTGCGGAGCGTTTTCGAACGCGCGGGTGCGCGGTTGGTTGGTGTTCCCGTCGGCCGCGGATGGTATCGATCTGCAGAGCTTGGAACGAATCGTCGCGCGCGAGCGCCCGGGCCTGCTGTGCGTCACGCCGAATTTTCAAAATCCGACCGGCGCCACCATGCCCCTTTCCGCGCGCCAGGGCTTGCTTCAAATCACACAAGCCGCGGGCGTCACCGTGATTGAGAACGATATATACGGCCCGCTGTGCTATGACGGCGACCCCATCCCGTCCATCAAGGAATTGGATGCGACGGGCGATACGATTTTATTGCGTAGTTTTTCGAAAGTAGCATTTCCTGGTTTGCGCGTCGGTTGGGTAATCGCGCGGCGGCCGTTGATCGAAAAGTTAACCGAAGCCAAGCAGTGGAGCGATCTGCACACCGATCAGCTTTCGCAAGCCGTTCTGCTGCGCTTCGCCCAATCGGGACGCCTGGAGCAGCATCGCCAGCGTATGCTGATCGCCGGGCGCGAACGTTTGCAGGCCGCGCTCGAAGCGTGCGAAAACCATCTGCCGTCGGGAACCAAATTCACGCGGCCGCGCGGCGGAATGAGCCTGTGGATTGAGCTGCCCGATTCGCTCGATGCGGCCGAACTGCTGCCGCGCGCCGAACGCGAGGGCGTCACCTATTTACCGGGCAGGTATTTCGCGGTGTCGCGCCCGCAACCGAATGGACTGCGCATTAGTTTCGCCGGCATGACGCCGGAAGAAATCCGCTCTGGCCTGTCGATCTTAGGCCGGATATTTCAAAACGAACTGGAGCGCGCCAGCGCGCAAGCGCCGCTGGTGGAAGCAGCGGCCCTGGTATGAATCAAATGTGCCTGGCCCCCAATCCCCAATCCCCAATCCCAAGGAGCCCCTTATGTACATGGATGAAACCTTCCGCCTCAAAGTAGGCCTCGCCGAGATGCTGAAAGGCGGCGTGATCATGGACGTCACCAACGCCGAGCAGGCGGTGATCGCCGAGAAAGCGGGCGCCACCGCGGTGATGGCGCTGGAACGCGTCCCGGCCGACATCCGCAAAGAGGGCGGAGTGGCGCGCATGGCGCCCATCGCGAAAATCCGCGAGATCATGCACCAGGTGAGCATTCCAGTGATGGCCAAGGCTCGCATCGGCCACTTTATGGAGGCGCGCATTCTGGAGGCGCTGGCGGTGGACTACATCGACGAAAGCGAAGTGCTGACGCCCGCCGACGAAGAACACCACATCGACAAGCGCGGCTTCAAAGTGCCGTTCGTGTGCGGCGCGCGCAATCTGGGTGAAGCTTTGCGGCGCATCGCGGAAGGCGCGGCCATGATCCGTACCAAGGGCGAGGCCGGTTCCGGCAACATCGTGGAGGCGGTGCGCCACATCCGGACCATCGTCAAGGAGATGAAGCAGCTCACCGTGCTGGGTCACGAAGAGCTGGTGGCGGAATCGAAAAAGCACCAAGCTCCGCTGGAGCTGGTGGAGTACGTGGCCGAGCATGGCAGGCTGCCAGTCCCCAACTTCTCGGCCGGCGGCATTGCCACACCCGCCGACGCGGCGCTGGTGATGCAGCTGGGCGCCGAGGCGGTGTTTGTCGGCTCGGGAATTTTCAAATCGTCCGATCCGGAAGCGCGCGCTCGCGCCATCGTAAAGGCGGCGACATATTATAACGATCCCGCCAAGCTGCTCGAAGCCAGCGAAGAATTGGGCGCGGCGCATGTTCGGCCTCGATATCGCGAAATTGCCCGAATCGGAATTGCTGCAAACGCGAGGCTGGTAGTGGGCGCAAAACGGGTCGGTGTTCTCGCCCTTCAGGGCGATTTTGAAGCGCACGAGCGTGCGCTCAAGCGCGCCGGTGCGGAGGCCGTGGAAGTGCGTTCGGCATCGGACCTGGAAAGTGTCGGAGGGCTGGTTATTCCGGGCGGCGAGAGCACCACCATGATGAAGCTGCTGGAAGAAGAGAAACTGCTCGATCCCCTGCGCGAGTTCGGTAGGGAGCACCCCATCTTTGGGACCTGCGCGGGCGCAATCCTGCTGGCGACTGATGTCGCCAATCCGCCGCAGGCCTCGCTCGGGCTCATGGATATCGAAGTAGAGCGCAACGCTTATGGCCGCCAGCTCGACAGCCGCATCGCACGCCTGCATCCGGAAGGTATCGAAGGCGAACTGGAGGCCGTGTTTATCCGCGCTCCGATTATTCGACATGTGGGCAAAAATGCCCGCGTGTTGGCAAGTTATCAAGGCGATCCTGTGTTGGTGGAGCAAGGCCGGCACCTGGCGGCGACTTTTCATCCGGAACTGACAGACGACTCGCGTGTTCACCTGATGTTCCTCCGGAAAATACCTTAATCGAATTCGAATCGTGCCTCAGTCCGGTAGACTGGAATCAGTGGCAAAAACTCGGGTCTTGTTCGTATGTATCGGTAACGCCTGCCGTAGTCCGATGGCGGAGGGTTTTGCGCGAGCTTATGGGCCGGATGTACTGAATGCGCAGAGCGCGGGCCTGGCGCCGGCGTTGGCCATCGTCCCACTGACGCATGCGCGTGATGCTCGAGAAAAACATCGAGCTGGGACGATTGCTATCCCAAAGAGATCGGAGCACGTGGAGGGCGGCTTCGATCTGATCGTGAATATGTCGGGCCACGATCTGCAGCCCCCCGACGGAACGCGCAGTGGAAGAGTGGGACATTCGCGATCCCGATCGGCGAATCCGACGAAGTGTTTCGGCAGGTGCGCGACGAGATTGAGCAGCGCGTGCGGCAACTCATCGAAAGGCTGCGCTCCCGCAAGCCGCCGTCCTCCGAAGGCCGGCCAACGGCCGCGCGCCCGCGGCCTCGAGAGTTGACACTCGGCGGCGGCCTACTCGACAATAAGAGCGTCCCACCCATCATGCGGATGTGGCGGAATTGGCAGACGCGCTAGATTCAGGTTCTAGTTCTCGCAAGGGAGTGGAGGTTCAAGTCCTCTCATCCGCACCAAGGAAATAAGGAACTTAGAAGAAAACGCCGCGAGGCGTGTCTCCTCTCAGTGTGCCTTATCTGTGCCTTATCACGGTATAATAAGGCATATGCCCAAGAAGCAGAAAGTCAGGCGACGCGGTCGCAAAGGCGAGGGAATGCTGTTCCAGCGCGGGCGCGTCTGGTGGTACAAGTCCCCAACTGGCGAACGCGTATCCACCGGGACGACCGTCGAATCGGAAGCCGTCGACTTCAAGATTCGGAAGCTGGCCGAGCTTCGGACCGATCAACCGCACATCAAGGCGCCCGTTCACAAAGCCACGGTCAACGAACTGCTCGACGCCCACCTCGCCTACATGCGCCGGAAGGATCGGAAAAGCACTAAGGGCGTCGAACAGGTCCTCGACAAGCACGTGCGGCCGTATTTCGGCGATCGCGTCGCCGCGACCCTGACGACGGCGGACTTTGAGCGCTACCGGGAGGACAAGAAGAGCAAGGTCAAGCCGACCACCATCAATCGGCATCTGTCGCATCTCCGTTCGGGATACGTCACCGGCCACAGGCGAGTTACGCCGCGGCTCGTCGATTTCATCCCGGCGTTCCCCATCGTGGACGAATCGTACAACGTGCGGCAAGGCTTTTTGAGCTTCGAAGGATACCTGAAGGTCCGCGATCAACTGCCCGCGTCGCTTCGGCCCCTGTTCGTGTGCGCGTTCCACGTGTCCTCGCGAAAGGGCGAGTTGCTAAAGATCCGATGGTCGCAGGTGGATCTGAAGGATGGGTTGATAATCCTGAGTCCGTTCGACACAAAAAACAAGACCGGCAGAGCTCTGCCAGTCTACGGTGACATGGTCGAAATTTTGAAAGCGCAAAAGCGAATTCGGGACGAGCAGTTCCCCGAGTGCGAGCACGTGTTCTTCTGGCGCGCCGAAGACGTGATGCTGTCGCACGGGGGGCGTCGCGCGATCCCCGGAACGCCGATCAAAGTCTTCAAGGACGCGTGGGCGAAGGCGGTGAAGGCCGCCGGGTACCCGAAGCTTCTCTTTCACGACATGCGGCGCACGGCCGAGCGCAACATGGCGAAGGCCGGAATGGACCAGACCATGCGCATGCGAATAAGCGGCCACAAGACGCCGAGCATGAGCACGCGGTATAACATCGTAGTCGCTGAAGACGTCGCCGAAGAGAAGGCCCGGATGGACGCTTGGTTCAAGAATCAGACCGCTAGCATTTCTTCCGCGCCATAAACGCATCGAGGTCGTTCTTGTCGATCAGCACGAGCCGATCGTGCCTGATCACCGGGAACAGCTTCTTCCCCATCAAGTATTCGAACGACTTCTTTGAGCGCCCGATGTAGTCCGCTGCCTGCCGCACCGTCAGATAGCGCGGTTGGATTACGTTCGGTTTCGGCAGTCGCGCGACGAGCGCGTCGGCGCAGTGATCGGCGAATTGCTTGGCGAAGACCGACATGAAATCCGTCGCGTGCGCGTGCTCGGGCGGGTTCGGAACCGGGGTGACTACTTGAAGATTTGATCGGGTAGAGGTCGCCAAGAAAGGAATCTCCTGCGCATCGTGAATTTTGTGATCACAGCATTTTTCCTTTCTAGGCGAGAGCCACCGAAACGAGCGGAAGCGCTTACCGCTTTCGACCTATCGTTTCCGCGTTCGCAACGAGTTAGCATCGCTTCTCTCAGTAGCTATTTTATTACAGAGGGTCTTGAAATCTCCATACTTTCCGAAAGACTATTTTGAACACGACTGCACTGCCAGAGCATTTCTAAGATTCTTGGCAAAACCTTCTTCTCGTTGTGACGGCGCCGTGCGAACATTGTATAGGATGCATCGTTCGCGAATACGGAGTAACTGTACGAACTCCTTCTTCCTTACACCGGCCGAAGAGCGACTTCTTCTGCGGAACAAGGAACTTGGGTATCTGTCTTTACTCCCCATGCAAAACGCGTTCGCGGTATGGATCGACAACGCAATCTCAGCGTCATGTCCTGTAGCGCCGACGGGCGCGTTGCTTAGTGAGCGCGGAACGGCAAAGGACCAGCTCAAGGAGCTGGTAGACGAACTAGAAATCAGGCGCGAACTGATTGTCCGTCTGAAGGGTGTTGGTAAGAGTTCCTACGCGCAAACGCCTCTCAACGCAGTGCCAGACACTTGCGAAACGCCTCCAGCGACTTGGGAATTCGAGTTCCCGAAACCAAGCGAGCACTTCCAGCCGTTAACAACAGTTGACTTAGTCAATCTGGAAGATGATGCTCTCCAGCTTCTCTTAGCGGAGTGGTCAGAAGAGATAATTCAACGGCGTTTGATAGTCTTACGCGTTTCTATTCTTCTCTACAACCACGCCATAGCACTTTGTCGGCAACTCGACCGATCACGCCGCTTTCGTTCCCACGTAGTAGCCATTCAAGAACGGTTTTTTGCTCTCCACTCGTTCCATCCACCTCACAAGAGCCGATTCCCCCAGCGTCATTCGACGTTCGGATGGGACGGCTTGGCAGCGTAAGTTGGCGCATCTCAAGATCCTTTCCCTCTGAACGTCCTTATTGGATTTCAGAAAGGAAAGATTAGATGTCTACAAATATCACTAGTCTCGCCGAGTTGCGAGGTTCATCTCGGCTGTTGCGGGTGGACCAAGCCGCTCAGATAATACAGCGGTCACCTCGGACGTTACGCTACCACGCGCAACAGGGTGCCATAAGGATGCTTATGGGGCGCGTACCGGAAGAGGACGTCTACAAGCTGAAAGAGCGCTTGGAAAACTACTACCAGAAGCCATTCGTCCCTGGATCAAGAGGGCGTCGGAGGGACACATGAACGTGGAGGAAGTCTCGATCGCGGTCGGACTCGCCATCATTGCCGCGGTTCTTGTCGAACTTGTCCGGCGCGGCTTGCGCGATAGCTCAAGCAAGAAAAAGTGTCTGAAGATCACAGTCGAGTATCAGAAGGAATGACGGGCCGCAATTAAGCAGCGGACAAACCGCTGCCCAGACGTAGCGCCGACCCCGGCATCTCTCCATACCGCCCGCCCCTCCCCACTCCCTGCCAAAGCGCGCAGGACAGCGCATCGATCGCGTGCCCGCGCGCCGCGTCGCTGTGGTCGATGAGAAGCTTCTGGTTGTTGCGATCCAATTTTGTAGCGAAGTACTGCCCAGCGTGAGCATTTGCGGAGTCATCGGAACGAGGAGGGAAGTTCCTCAACTCTTTGGGTCGGCTCCGCGGCCCCAGGCACGTAGCTGAACGCGTCTGAAATGCGCCGCGACTCTGCTGGTTCGGGAATCGGTATTTCTTCACTCGTCGTCTCGACGATCTCGACTGCCAGCGCTTGGACCTGTTCCATCATGCGTCGCATGCCTGGCAGCTTGGCGAGAGCTCTGACCATGTCGACGTTCGCGGACAGCGCCGCGCCGTCCTCGCCAGTAAGCTCCATCTTTTCTCCCCAAAGTTGCTTGCACAAAGCGGCATAAAGCCATGCCCGCGTCCGCTCATGGGTACTTGGGTTACGAGCTAAATCCCACATGCCGAGGAGCGGGTTGCCCTCCCGGCCGGCGGCTGCCAACTCCCGCAACGCGTCCGCGCGCATGGTATGCGTAATCTTCAGTTTCGAGCCCTTTCTCAGGGTCGCCGCGGAGTTGCCGAGACCGAATCGCCCGAATTCGTCCCGGACTATCAGTTCTTCAATCATGTGCCACTATTCCGTGGGCCTTCCAGATTCTTCCCAGCGTCGAATATGGAAAGCGATAAATGTTCGGTCTTGCGCGGTCAGCGCGCCAGCGCGTTTTGTCAGCAGGTAGTCCATATAGCGTTCTTCGTTTGCCTGGTGCTCCGCCAATCTCTGCGCCGCGAACTCAGGCTTTAGCCCTTCGATATTGGGCGGCTTAGGTGGTGTCATTGATGTGATCTGCATTTTGTTTTCTCCTTGTTCGGTTTATCGAACGCATCGAACGCGTCTGGCGTTCCAGTCAGACCCATCGAGAGACGAGCCATCTCCATCCCCGGCGACGTTTCGGGATCTGCTGAGATACTCACCGCATTGCTGCCGTACACCTGGAGGTTGCACAGCAACAAATCGAGGGCCTGTGCACGGAACGAGATCAGCGCGCGGGCGTCAGCGATCCGGCCACTTTCCAATAGTTCACAAGCGCTGTGAAGCGCGCTTTTCTCAAAACCAAGAAATGCCAGAGTTGCCCCGTACCGGCACAGCGTGGCCAGGGATTTGTTGTCGATCGAATCGATCCAGTCTTCGGGATTCCTTTGGGCGGCCTCAAACATCTCGATGTCGTAGTCACTGAGAATTGGCGGTGGAATCTGCATTCAGTCCTCCTATGGATAAAGCCGAGCGATTCTGATTCGGGCGAGCACCAGCGTCAGGTGGGAAAAACACGCGACTTGTGCCATGCTTCTCGCGCGTCAAGTTGTCCATCTTTGCGCGTAGTTCGCGGACGGCTGTTTGAGCCTGCCGCGCGAAGCGCAGCGCGAGCTCGTTGTCCGGCGCCAACTGGCGCGTGAGCGCGGCCGCGTCGTTGATCGCGTCGCGCGCGTCGAGCAGCAGGCGGGCGAGTTCGGCGTGCCTTGGCGTGGGCGCGTTCGGCATCTCCGATCGCCAGGACGCCTCGCGGTCGGCCTTCGTGCAACGCGCGACCGCCGCCGCGGTGGTTGATTCGTTCATCTGTTCTCTTCTCCCCTTTCTGGAATCAAAATGGAAGCTCGTCGTCGGGAACCAGCATCCATTGCCTGTCGACTTTCTTGACTAGTCCCGAAGCGGCCATGCGCCTCAACGATCTCTCGACGTTCGGTAGTGCGGAGCCTAGCGCGTCGGCGAGTTCCTTTTCGGTCTTTGCGCCAGCTTCCAACATTTCGTAGACGTCCTCCTGCATCTCCGAAGCAAACTTCCGGTAGATGCCGAGACATTTCCACGGCGGCGTCGCGCTCCCGGAGAACTCCATCTCGAGGAGATTCCCGAGGGTCGTGTCTTTTCCCGTAACAGACAAGAGACGGCGATCTTCTTTGTCCGCTCCGAGCACGATCAATGAATCGGGGGAAGCCGTCATTCCGGTAGTACCGAGGACCTGATCGAGCGAGGTAACATCGCCCGTCACCGACTTCCGCGTATGGTGGACGACGACGATGCCGAGCTTCCACTTCAAGCTCAAATCCCGGAGCATTCCCATCTCGTTGTAGTCGGCCCTCACCGGGTCGACGTTGGCCTTCCGCATCAAACACGCTCGCAAGAACGTGTCGATGACGACCGCCCCGTAGGGATGCCCTTCTTCTCTCGCTTTCTGAAGCGTCCCTTGGAGAGCGATGATGCCATCGGCGTCTAATTTGAGATTGAAAGCGAAATCTATATTGAGTCGGGCCGCCTTGTCCGAGACAACGAGGTCCAGCCGGCTCTGCATCCGGCGCGGGCTGTCCTCTAGCGCGAAGTAAAGGACGCGCGAACGCCCGGTCTCGAACCGCCCAAGGAACTTGGTTCCGTTCGCGATCGCCACGGCCGCCTGGAGGACGAGGAACGATTTGCCGCGCTTCGGTCGATCCGCGAGGACCGTGACGCCCTCGCCGGGGATCATGCCGCGCACCAACCAGACGAGCGGCTCGAAGATCCGTCGGTGTATGTCTTCGGCGTTCTCGACGGCGAGCGGCTTCGAAGCAGTGGTGGGCTTACGCTCCGGTTCGGGATCGGCGGGCGCGACGGCCGGCGGTGCGCTCTCCACCAATCTTAGAAACTGATCCTTCGTTCCGCCTTTCTCGACCCATTCGGTGAAGTCCTTCACCGCGCTCATAGATTCACGACCCGGACTTGGCGAGCGACTCCGAGCAGATTTCGCGCGACCTGCGCCGCGTGCTTCCGGCCCGGCTCGTCTTGATCCGGCACGACGACGACGCGCTTACCCCGGAAATGCTCGTTGAATTCCGTCCGCCATTTTCCGGCGCCCATCGGATTGCACGTTCCGACGAAGCCGAGCCGCTCCGCTGTCTCCGCGTCCTTCTCGCCTTCGAAGATAAACACTTCGTCCGCCGCCAGCACCTTCGGCAAGCGATAGGGGACGAGCCGAACGCCGTCCATGGCTCCCTTGCCTTTCTTCCATCCGCCTAGGCCATCCGGAGCGCGCTGGAAAAATCCTTTCGGCTCGGTCCTCACGCATTGATAGAGAGTGTTCCCGGATTCATCTTGGTAGGAATATTCAGCAACGACACGCGCCTTCGCCTTAGGACAGCGGCCGAGAATCTTATCGATCTCGGCCAACGCGTCGGGAAGCGAATAGTGCAAAAGTAGGGCGACAAGATCGGCTAGGCCGCCGCCGCGATTACACTCCGAATGACAAAACCAGGCGCCGGTAGCGACGTTGATCGAGAAGCTGTCGCGCGCGCCATCATGAATGGGACACGGGCCGCGGAGCTCGTCGCCTGATTGTTGGAAGGCGTTCAATCTCGGGACGAACGCGCGCAAGACGGCGTCGATTTCGGAGGAGGTCATCGAGGCGCTCACAGACGCACCTCGGGCCTGACTAGGGGAATTGTTGGTTGGATTGAATCGAAGGGAGGGAGTTTACGGAGGGGGCAACGGAACCGGGGCGCACGAATAGCGGCCGCCGGGAAGACCGAAGGCGACATGAGCGAACTCCTTAAGGGCTACAGAACGAAGGCGAAGATCCGAACCCCGCCTCGAACGTTCGAATTTGCGTCGGGTTCGGTCGGCTATTAGCCGAGAACCCGCCCGCGCCTCGTTCGAGCAGGAGTTGCTCTTCCACTTTCATTATAAATTGGGGTGTTTCGCGCGATCCCTGTAACTCATTGGTTCTTCGTCGAGCGCTGACGGGGACACACGAAAATAAAGTTTAGAAAACCTTTTCCGGCTCGGGGTTCAGGCCTTAGACGAGATGGAAATAGATGGATAAGTTGGATAACCCGGATAGTCGGATAACCTGGACAACCATCGGAGCCACGCGGGTGCTCCAGGTTATCCGGTTTTATCCACTATTTCCGGCCATTCTGCGTGCTCCCGAGGTTATCCGACTTATCCACTTATCCGCCCCACCTGTGTTTTTGGATTTGTCCGGCCGGGACGCGCACCGCCGGGACTGCGGGGTAGAAACGGCGTGACTGATGCGAAAAAATCACGGGAGGTGCATAGCGGGCCTGCCGCCCGGCGCGAGAATCACGCGCATGCGCCGTTCTCGCATCCACCATGCGATCCATGGACCTAGGCGCGCGGTTCCGGTAGCCGCCGCATGCTGGAAGCGATCCGAGGTCCGCGAATCGCGATCCTATCTTTTGTTTTCAGCAGTATGGCTTCTCCTAGGGAAGAAGTCTAAAATAGACCCATGACGAAAGCTTATTCCTACTTGCGCGTGTCCGGGCAATCTCAGATAGAAGGCGATGGCTTTCCTCGCCAGCGCGCCGCGACCCGAAAGTGGGCCGCGGCCCACGATCATCGAATCGTCCAGGAATTCGTTGAGAAAGCGGTTCCTGGCGGAACCGACTGGGACGATCGCCCAGCGTGGACCGCGATGCTCGAAGCGATCCTGGCGAACGGCGTCCGAACAATAATCGTGGAGCAACTCACCCGCGTCGCCCGTGACGTCGGAGTTCAAGAGAACATCATCCTGGACCTACGCAAGCGTGGCATCGTCATCGTGTCCGCGACCGAAGATCTCGACCTGATGTCGAAGGACCCCGCTCGCGTCGCGATGCGGCAGATGTTCGGAGTGTTCTCGCAGTATGAGAAGGCGATGTTGGTGGCGAAGCTTCGCGCCGCTCGCGAGCGGAAGAAGGCTCAGGGGCAGCGCTGCGGCAGCCGGTACTTCTACGGCCAGCATCCGGCGCGCCCCGAAGAAGCCGCCACGCTCGAAGCGATGCGCGTGGCGCGGGACGCCGGCGCCACGCTGCAAGCCATCGTGGACGACCTCAATGATCGCCGCGTCCCAACTCGCGTCTCGGGCAAGCGCTGGCACCTGAAAACTGTCGCCCGCATATTGGATCGCCACTAGGCCACGGGGAACTTAGGAGCGGGAAACGCTCGCTTCATATTCGTGGTATCCCTTCGCGCGCCGCACGGCCACGATCATCGCTTCGAGCTCCGCGGTCTCCGGCCGGATGGCGTAGCGCACCATCCTGATCTTCATCGGCGCGCCGGACTTTACGATCCCCGCCAGCGTCGATCGGCCGAATAGGAGGATGTCGCGCTTGTCCTTCTCATCGACCGCGAGTATCACGTCGGCGCCCTTCAGCGTCGCTTGCATCTCGCCACTCACCAACACCCGGATAACATCCGGGCGCGGCGGTTTCGGATCAGTTTCAAATCTCTTCATATTGTCTCCTTCTATCGCTGTGACGTTCTCCAGGAGGACCAATGGTTGAAATTATTTTCGTCCCAAAAACCTCGCTTTTTGGTCATTTGATCTACAGCGCAAGGGGGAGCGACTTCGAACCGGTTAATCATTTTAGTTAGGCTCCTCAATGTTTAATGGCGAGAGCCTAGGGGCCCTCGCCTTGGATTTCACTCCTCGCAAGGGCGACCCTAAAATTTGTCCGCCTCCAACTCCGCATCGCGAATGCTCTCCATGCTGTTCCAATACTGGATCGCCAAGTCCACCTGCTTCGCCACGGCCAACTGCCGCGGCGTCGCCTCCGTGGCTTTCGCTACGAAGTCCTCCGGTGACATGCCGAGCGAGAAGCCCTCATACTCAGCCGCGAGAGCGCGCATTTCGTCCCCCGATCCTGCGACGCAGTTAGCCGCAAGACGGTAGACGTCATTCTTGATACGTACTTCACATGTTGCTGTCATTTAATTCTCCTTTTTACTTCCTTGAGTTGTTAGAAAGCGGCCGCGCTTCATGCTGCCGCTCACGGTGGATAATGGGCGCTGCCTGGAAATCATGCAGCAGCGCCAAAATAAGACAACATCGTGGAGCCAAGCACCACGTGCCTTCTTAAGCTGCTGCCGCCTGGTGCGCCGAAACGCGGGCAGCTCGAATTTCGGCAACGCAGGCAGCCAGGATTTCGGACCCCTGTATGAGCAAATCTAGCTCCGCTTCGGAGATGCGCTGGTTTCCTCTTAGTGGGTTTGCAATCTTTGCGCAGTTGACGGCCAGCTGGGCGATGCTGACGAACGACCTGACGCCCCCGGCACCACCATCGAGCGGCTGAATGCCGCTCGGCACCAGCGGCACGATGATGTTCGCCAACTTCTCAAGGTTGGCTGGGTCCAAGCGCTTGACATCTGCCGGCTTCCCCACCAGCATCTTGAGCGCGGCATCCAGTTTTTTCTTGACTTGGCCTCCCGGCCTTGCCGTTTCGCGCTTCGGGCAATCTGTCTCTGATTTCTTGGCACCGGCCATTTTCATCCACGATGTGGCTGTGCGATGCGGAATTCCGGGGAGGTTATCCTTTACGAACTTCATGAACTGCCCGTGTTCGGTTGAGAGCCTTTTGGCTTGAATGAGCCATCCTCCGATTTGCTCGCGATTGACCTTCTTAAATGCTTCTCGAATCTTGGCGGCCAATTCGGGCAGAGTCAAATTGGCAGAGTTGCCAATTTCGTTTGCGCCGGGCGCAGCTGCGCTCGCGACGTCAACTTTCGCGTCTGACATTAGTGTTCTCCCGTGGGCGGCGTAGGCCGCCGGGCTGGCAATCCTGATTAGTCGACGATGTGCTGCTGGAAGCGAAGGCGCATCGTTGAAGAAAATTGCGAACCGAGTGCTCTCGGCAGGTAGTGAGTGGTATCAGCGACGCCTAGTTGGCGCCCAGTGCTTTTTGGATCCGGGGGACCTTAGTCATCCCGGCTCCCGCAACTTCGGAAAAAGACCAATCCGAACACACGTCGAGCATAGCATTGCAAGGTGAAAACAGTCAATCAGTCCCCGACTTTAGCAGAGGATTATTTTGACTCACATGGGTGTTGGCGCTGGTTCCACCCCACGCTGCGGGGAATCGTGGTCCGTCGAGATGCCACTTCCCCCTGCTAACCGCCGCTCTTCTGTGCCAGAAGGATGACCCGTAGGCGATGCTCGCTGAGTCAGCGCTGCCCTGCGTCACCGCTCGTTAACAGGTTGGTCAAGGGAGCGGAGTCTGAGGTGGAATATGGATCTTCATGGATCTTCCAAGAAATTTCCTGGGCCGGCAATGGCAGCCGTTTTGATTGCCCTAAATATCGCCACGCTATACAATCAATAAGATTCCTTTTTAGTGATATTTAGAGGAACTACGGCGCGAGCCCTACACCATGGCCAATGCCTCACCAAAAACCTCGGAGAAGTTGACGCGGAAGGAAATTATTGACCGTCGTCTCCGGGACGCTGGCTGGCGGATCGTGTTCGAAAAGGACTTTGACCCAACACGGGCCCTCGGTGAATACAACGGCTGCGCTATTGAAGAGTATCCGACCGCCAACGGTCCCGCTGACTACGCCCTCTGCGGCGATGGTCAGATCCTAGGCATTGTCGAAGCCAAGAAGCTCACGCTCGGTCCCCAAAACGTCCTCGGTCAGGCCGAGCGCTACGCCCGAGGGGTAACGGCAAGTCCTGTGAACTTCCGAGGTTTTCGCGTACCGTTCCTCTATTCAACCAACGGCGAAGTCATCTGGCACCACGACATCCGTCACGAGCTAAATCGTTCCCATCAGATCGCCAAGTTTCACACGGCGGCGGCCGTCACGGAATTCCTCCAGCGAGATCTGAGCAAAGCCTGCGAGAAATTGAGCTTGACGCCCAACGACCACGCGATGATCCGCCCTTATCAGAAAGACGCGAACCGGGAGACCGAAAAAACAATTGCCGAGCGCAAGCGCCAGATGTTGATTGCTATGGCGACCGGCACCGGCAAGACGTTCACCATGGTCAATCAGGTCTACCGCCTCATGGAAGCGGGCGTCGCAAAACGTATCCTTTTCCTCGTGGACCGGCGCGCGCTCGCAGCCCAGGCGGTCCGGGCGTTCGCTTCATTCGAGCCGAAGCCGGGCCTCAAGTTCGACAAGATCTATGAAGTCTACAGCCAGCGTTTTCAGCGTGAGGACTTTGGTGAGGAAGACAAGTTCGATCCGAAAGTTCTGCCGAAGTCATACCTTGTCGAACCTTCTGCCAAACATGCCTTCGTGTACGTCTCGACCATCCAGCGAATGGCCATCAATCTACTTGGCAGAAACGCCATCTTCGATCTTGGTGATGAGAGCATCGATGAAGATGCAGAGAAGATCGACATCCCAATACATGCCTTCGATCTGATCATTGCCGATGAATGCCACAGGGGCTATACGGCATCGGAAGTTGCCGTCTGGCGTCAAACCCTCGACCACTTCGACGCAATCAAAATAGGCCTCACCGCTACGCCCGCCGCACACACCACGGCCTATTTCAAAGAAGTCGTCTTTCGGTATGAATACGAACGTGCGGTCCGTGAAGGCTACTTGGTAGATTACAACGTCGTCGCCGTCAAATCAGATGTTCGTATGCAGGGCATTTTCCTCAAAGCAGGGGAGACCGTCGGCATCGTAAACCCAGAGACGGGCACAGACCGGCTCGACTCCGTAGAAGATGAACGCCAGTTCGATGCAACCGAGATCGAGCGCAAGATTACCTCACCGGATTCAAACCGGAAGATCTTGGAGGAGATCAAGCGTTACGCAACCGACCACGAAGCGCAGCACGGTCGCTTTCCGAAGACACTCATCTTTGCCGCCAACGATCTGCCGCAC
Organism: Bryobacterales bacterium; assembly: GCA_963735145.1. Lineage (GTDB taxonomy): Bacteria > Acidobacteriota > Terriglobia > Bryobacterales > Bryobacteraceae > Palsa-89. The sequence goes on from CAVTJS010000005.1 coordinate 2,220,683, forward strand.
ACCTCGCATGCGGATCAATTGGTGGATTTCGCTCGCGACATCTTCGGGCGCGGAGATTCCTTTGTTCAAAAAATCACTGGCAGCCCTACCGTCGATCGGCCGTTACAAAAGATCCGCGAATTTCGCAATCGCCCCCAGCCGGCCATTGTCGTAACGGTCGATATGCTTTCAACCGGTGTGGACATTCCTGACCTTGAATACATTGTGTTTTTGCGCTCCGTCAAATCCCGAATCCTCTTTGAACAGATGCTCGGTCGCGGCACGCGGAAGGGTGAACAGTATCCAGACAAATCGCATTTTGTCGTCTTTGATTGTTTTGACGGCACGCTGATCGAGTACTTCCGCAAGGCGACCGCCATGACCATCGATCCTCCGCAAACTGAAACGCGGACCATAGGCGAAGTGATCGAGGACATTTGGCAAAACCGTGATCGCGAGTACAACATCCGGTGCCTGATCAAGCGTTTGCGTCGTATCGACAAGGAGATGTCCGCCGAAGCACGCCAGCTATTCTCCGCTTACATCCCCGATGGCGACGTGGGACGATACGCGACGAACCTTCCCAACGACCTTCGTCGTGACCTCACGGGAGCAATGAGCACTTTGCGAAACCAAGAGTTTCAAAAGCTCCTCGTCAACTATCCGAGGCCCACGCGCGTGTTCCTGGTCGCCCATGACACGCAGGATGTTGTGTCCTCCGAATGGCGGGTCCGCGGCCTGGATGGCAAAGAGTACAAGCCGGACGATTATCTAACGGCTTTCGCCGAGTTTGTTCGTCTCAACCCGGCCCACGTGGAGGCCATTCGAATTCTTCTTGACCGCCCGCAAGACTGGAGCACGAATGCACTATCGGAGCTCCGGTCTAAGCTACTGGCTTCACCTCAGCGTTTCACTCCGGAGAATCTACAAAAGGCCCACCAGATTCGCTACAACAAAGCTTTAGTAGACATCATCTCCATGGTGAAACACGCCGCGAACGAACAGAATCCTCTACTCACGGCTTCCGAACGAGTAGAGCGCGCTTTCGCGGCCGTCATTGATGGCCGCTCATTTACCCAGGAGCAGCAACACTGGTTGGATCGCATCCGAGACCACCTCAGGGAGAATCTCTCGATCGACCGGGAAGATTTCGAAACGCTGCCTATTTTCACACGATACGGAGGCTGGGGCAAGGTCCACGGCGTTTTTGTCGGCGCAAAGTGATAATGTCCTATTTGCGCAAAGTAGAAATGTCCTATTGACGACCTCCAGGCTGGGGAGGTGGCAGAAGGACAACTATTGATGACGCAGGCCGAGCGGGACCGGCTGGTGGCCTTGAAAAAGGCCAAGAAGAAACTGATTACCCAGAAGCAGGCGGCCGAGGAGCTGGGGATTACGGAAAGGCACGTGAGGCGTCTCCTGCGAGCTCTAAAACGCCGTGGGGATAAAGCTGTGGTGCATGCGTTACGAGGGCTGCCATCCAATCGCAAGATGGATGCCGACCTGGAGCGGGAGGCAGTGACAATCCTGTCGCGTGCGGTGTACCGGGGATTTGGCCCGACGCTGGCGTCGGAATACTTGGCTAAGAAACACAACATCGCGGTGAGCCGGGAGACGGTACGGCAGTGGATGATTCAAGCCAAGCTGTGGCGAGCGCGCAAGCAGCGGATCGAGAAGATCCATGCATGGCGTCCGCGACGCAGCCGCTGGGGCGAGTTGGTGCAGTGGGACACCAGCGACCACGACTGGTTGGAAGGGCGCGGAGCACAGATCTTGCTGATCAACATGATTGACGATGCGACCGGGCGGTGGTTCGCTCGCTTTGTGGGCAGCGACTCAACGGCGGAAAACATGAGCCTGCTGGAGAGCTACCTGAAAAAGCACGGGCGGCCGCTCGCATTTTACACCGACAAGGCGAGCCTCTTTCAGACGGCGGAGAAACGCAGGCGGGATGAGCCCGGAGTGGAGCAGGATAGGGTGGAAATGCCGCCGACGCAGATCGGTCGGGCGTTGCGGGAGTTGGCAATCACCTGGATAGCAGCGCACAGCCCGCAGGCCAAAGGGAGGGTAGAGCGCGGGTTTGCTACCGCTCAGGACCGGCTGGTGAAGGGGATGCGCGTCGCGGGAGTGACGACTTTGGAACAAGCCAACCACTACCTGGAAACCGAGTTTCTGCCCTGGGTCAACGCCACTCTGGCGGTGACGCCGGCCAGTGCCGACGATGCTCACCGGCCGCTGGAAAAGCAGCCTGATTTGGCGGCGATTCTCAGCCACGTGGAAAGCCGGCGGGTGAACAATGATTACACCATTCAGTTGGATGCGAAGATTTACCAGATCGCCCGCCAGGACATCCGCACTGGACTGCGAGGCGCAGTGCTGCGGGTCGAGAAGCGCCGAGACGGTTCTGTGGCGGTTCGATTCGGCGATCGCTACTTGCGTGTTTCTATCTGCGAGCAGCGTCCCAAGCTTCCAGCACCGAAGGCGCCCAGCCCAGCGCGGCGTACGGGGAAACCTCGCCCAGCCAGTGCATGGTGTAAGAACTTCGATCTGAAAAAGTCACCCAAGATCTGGCAGGCCTCGGAAGGTTCCGCCAAGCCGGAGTCGCTCTGAAAACCCGCCACAACGCAAAAGGAAAGCCGGGCAAGCCCAGCCCGGCAGCTTCGCGCTTTCTCTATTCAAGGCCTCCGCTCCGAGACTCCACCCAAGTAATGAGAATGTCAAAGTCAAAAGCAAAACCCTCGGAGGGTACCCCGCAGGGCCCGGTTGACCGAGGGTTTGCCGCCGATTACTTCGGAGCCAGCCCCGTCGCATCGGCCTTGAATCTTCCCCAGGAGCGCGACTCCCCGGAGAATCGAAGTCAGACTATCACGCACCCTCCGCCAACACGGTCAAAACCGGACATTTCTACTTTGCAGGGAATAGGACATTTCTACTTTGCGTTGACAGGTCCACGGCGTTTTCAAAGGCCAACTGCCTGGGCTCATAAAGGAATTCAACAAAGCCATCGCCGCATGAGTGATATCGTTCAGAAACTTTGGGGCTTCTGCCATACCCTTCGCCACGATGGGATCGACTATGGTGACTACATCGAACAGCTCACGTACTTGCTGTTCCTGAAAATGGCGGACGAGCGCAAGATAGATCTTAGCCGTAAGCCCATGAAGAATGAGAAAGGTGGGGAGAACCTATTCGATTGCTCCTGGCCGACGCTGGCGACTCAATCCGGCACAGCTCTGACGGATCACTACACGGACGTCTTACGAGTGCTCGGCCAGCAGAAGGGTTTGCTGGGCGACATCTTTGCCGGTGCCCTCTCGCGATTCAATAATCCTGTCAATCTCAAGAAGCTCATTGGCCTCATTGATGAAACCGAATGGACCGCCCTCGACGTGAAGGCTGCCGCATTCGAGGGCCTGCTTGAGAAGGCGGCAAGCGAGGGCAAGAAGGGCGCCGGCCAATACTTCACGCCGCGCATCCTTATCAAATCCATCGTTCGCTGCTTGAAACCGGACCCTCGCTCGCACGACAAGTTTACAATCTATGACCCTGCCTGTGGCACTGGCGGCTTCTTAGTTGTGTTCCTACGAATGGCTCATCGCAGAGACGCGAGGTGGAGCCATTGATCGCTCTCTTGCCAAGCGCCTGAAGCATGGTACTTACTACGGCCAAGAACTCGTGCTGCGACCCCGAAGGTTAGCGCTCATGAACCTCTATCTCCACGGGCTCGAACCCGAGATCACGTTCGGCGATTCGATCTATGAGGTTCCCTCCTCGAATCGGTACGACGTAGTCCTCACCAATCCGCCATTTGGCACCAAGGGCGCGAATCAAGTGCCGGATCGCGAAGATTTCGTGATTGCCACAAGCAACAAACAACTAAACTTCTTGCAGCACGTGATGACCGTCCTCAAGAAAGGCGGCCGTGCGGCTGTGGTAGTGCCCGACAATTGCCTCTTCGCCGACCAAGCGGGCGAGGTGTTCGAGATCCTGACCCAAGACTGCTCACTACACACCGTCCTGCGTCTTCCTAATGGCACATTCTCACCGTACAGCCCCGGCACCAAAACCAATGTGGTCTTCTTCACAAAGGGATATCCAACGGAAAACCTTTGGATCTACGATGCCCGCACCAACGTGCCCCACATCACCAAGAAAGATCGCGTACTAACTCCTGAACACTTCAAGGAATTCGAGAAGTGCTTCGGTGCTGATCCCAACGGTCGGGCCAAGCGCAGGGCATCCGACTCGAAACAAGATCGTTGGCGTTCCTTCACGATCGAGGAGATAAAGAAGCGCCATTTCAAGATCGATGGCCTCAAATGGTTGAAAGACGAGTCCCTTGACGACGGCGACGAACTCCCCGAACCAGAGGAGCTCGCCACCGACGCCATTGCCGAACTAGAGTCCGCAGTCGAAGAATTAAACGCCATTATCGGCCTGTTGGAAGACGGTAGTGGCAACGGCGCGAGTCGAGTTCAAACCGTCGAGAAGATATGAAGAACTCCGCGCCACGAACGTCAGTCGTGGTAGAGCCGAAACAGTACGCTGAAGTCCCTGACGGCTGGGTACAAGCCGAACTCGCTAGTTTCGCAACGCTAATCACCAAGGGCACGACGCCCACCAGTTTGGGCTTTGAGTACGAACCGAAAGGCATATCATTTGTCAGAGTTGAAAATCTTTCAGACGGCAGGATTGATCGATTTTCTATCTCAACATTCGTCAATAAGGCCGCTGACGAAGCATTAAAGAGATCGCGATTACAGGTTGGGGACCTGTTGTTCTCGATAGCTGGAACGATCGGTCGAACAGCCTTGGTAGCCGCTGAAGATCTTCCAGCGAATACGAATCAGGCGCTCGCGATCATACGTGGTACGGACCCGGTGATCATACCGCAATTGTTGCAGTTTGCTCTCGCATCGTCTATTACGCAAAGGCAAGCTCGGTCTGATGCTCGCGGCGGAAGCATGAGTAACATTTCCCTTGAAGACGTGAGGACGATGCAATTGACCATACCTCCGAGAGCTGAACAAGCCCGCATTCTTCCACGCCTCGAAGAACTGCTTGGTGTTCTCAAGAGCGCGCATGATCGCCTGACGCAAATTCCCAAACTCCTTGAAACATTTCGCCAATCTGTCCTCGGCGCTGCCTGCTCCGGCCGCCTGACCGAAGACTGGCGTGAAAAACACCCTGCCGTCGAGTCGGCATGTGTTGGCATTGAAGAATTGAAGAAGGTGGACGAAATTACCGTTAGACGCGGCGTCCCGGAACGTGTGCTCAAGCCAGAAGAGGTCTCTGACTGGCAGATGCCTGAGACATGGGGCTGTTACTCTGCCGCGGACCTTCTGCGATTCGGAGCATTTATAGACATAAAAGATGGTAATCACGGGGCGAACCATCCGAAGGTCAGTGATTTCACCGATACAGGTTTACCGTTCATCACGGCGGCGCAGGTTGACAATTTCTGCATCGATTACGACGGTGCCTACAAACTCTCCGGTGCGCCCCTGCAACGGATTCGTGTCGGGCGTGCGAAGTCAGGAGATGTGATTTATACGCACAAGGGGTCGGTGGGGCGCGTTGCGGTTTGCGACCGGGATTGTGTTCTCACTCCGCAGACCACCTACTACCGGCTCTCGCCACGAATCTTTGCAAGCGGTTTCCTGATGTATTACTTAGCCAGCCGCGCATTTACCGAACAAGTAAACGCTGTCAAAGAACAGACGACTCGCGACTTCGTTCCGATATCGGAACAGTATCTACTTTTTCACCGGGTTCCCCCGCTCTCCGAACAACACGAGATAGTACGCCGTGTCGAAGCGCTTTTCAGGCTCGCCACCAAAATCGAGGAGCGCATGGCAAAAGCCACTAAACGTGCTGACAGGCTCATGCAAGCTATCTTAGCCAAAACCTTCCGCGGTGAACTCGTACCCACCGAAGCCGAACTCGCTCGTCAGGAAGGCCGCACCTACGAGCCCGCCTCTGTCCTTCTTGAACGGGTAAAGTCCGAACGCGAAACATACGCCGCTTTGAGCAATAGCACCAAGCGCCGCCGCGCTGCCGGCAAGAGGTAACCATTGCCTACGTTCTCTCCAAAAGCCTCCCGTATCAATCTCTAGTTCATGCCCAAGTTCTCCAAGGCGTTTGGCATTTCGAAAACCCAAGCCGAGCTTGATTTCGTCGATGTGCCCCTGCAAACGGACGCCTGGCTCTTCATTGACCCGTTCGCTATCGGACAACGAGTCGATTCGTGGTCTCAGCAATGCCATCGAACGCTCGTTGCATTCTTTCAACGGGTGGTGGATTGCATCCGTGAAGGGCGACTAGACGAAGCCCAAGAATTGCTGACGCACTTGCGTGAGCCGAACGAAACGCACTTTGGGTTGTCGAAAAACGAGCCCGCTGGAGCCGGTGTAGGCGCCAAGCAGGCACGCCAACTCTTCGACGCGCTTAAAGATTCCTCGGCGGTCAGAACGGGCTTCTTGTCGTCCCTTGAGGAGTGTGAGCTAATGATCGAGGGCGTCGGCCGGGATAAGATTTCGGATTTGACCACGAACATTATCAGAGCGCACTTGGTTGAGTACACACAGGAGCAATGCAAGCTTCATGGAGTCCCCATGCAAACCGTCGCGTTGCCTCCATGTTTTAACCCCGACGCGCTGGCGTGGGAGTCGAGATACGCAGAGCTCCCGGTTTGGAAGGGGCAAGCGATCCGTACTCGTTCCCAAGGCAGTGGCACGCGCTGCCGTTGCCTATGACCACCAAAGCTATTACAGGAACTACGTCCTTGATTACCTTCGGGCAGAGGCGCAGAACGCTGCATCCAGTCTCGTCCACACGCTGAAGAGTGGAAAGCGAGTCGTCTACAAGAAGGACTTACAGAAAAGGTATCCCTGCACAAAAGACTTCCTCTACCAATTCTCTCGCGAACATCCCGAAGTCCTTGGGAAGTACCGCACTGCACTAGCCGCTCTCGAAGCGAAAGGCCACGGTGCTGCCGTTGAGGAAGAAGACGAGAGGGTCATTGCGGAAGCGCTCGCCACGACGCTGAAAGTCATCCCTGGTGGTAGCGACAACGCTTCTCAATACCACAGCTTAATGGTCGGAATCCTGGAATTCCTCTTCTTCCCCAACCTCCTCAATCCCAAGAAGGAACGGGAGATTCACAGTGGTAGAAAACGGATAGACATTCTGATGGAAAACGGAGCGCGGGAAGGCATTTTCCACCGCCTGCATGATGTGCGTAAACTGCCCTGTTCGTTTGTGCCGTGCGAATGCAAGAACTACACAACCGAAGTCGCCAACCCGGAACTTGACCAGTTGGCCGGCAGATTCTCGGTGAACCGAGGTAAGTTCGGCTTGTTGTGCTGTCGCAACTTCGAAGACCGCGCGCTTTTTGTTGAGCGTTGCCGTGACACCTTAAAAGATGACCGGGGGCTGATTGTTCCCCTAGCAGCGCGTGGTGAAACGCCGTTGCCTGTGTGACCTTGGACGTAGTTTGATCGTCTTCCAAACATGGCGATGGGACGACGAAAGAAGCGCGTTCGGCAAGAGAGGTTGTGGACACCGACTGCGGCGCTGCCGATAGGGGCAAGCCATCCGTTTTACCAACGGCTGAATCAGATTCTGGATGAGAAGAAGTTCGACGAGTACGTCGAAACGATTTGCGAGGATTTCTACGCCGGTGAGGTGGGCCGGCCGGGCTTGTCGCCGGGAATCTATTTCCGGCTGTTGATGGTGGGCTATTTTGAAGGGATCGATTCGGAGCGCGGAATCGCATGGCGGGCCAGCGATAGTCTGTCGATTCGATCGTTCGTGAGGATCGCGCTGGACGAAAGCGTGCCGGATCATTCGACGATCTCGCGCACCCGGCGGCTGATGGATGTGGACACGCATCAGGCGGTGTTCCAGTGGGTGCTGCAGGTGTTGGCCGAAAAGAAGCTGCTGAAGGGGACGACGATCGGGGTAGACGCGACGACTCTGGAAGCCAATGCGGCGCTACGGTCGATTGTGCGGCGCGACACCGGAGAGCGCTACGAGGAGTTTCTGGTGCGGCTGGCCAAAGAAAGCGGCATCGAAACTCCCACGCGTGAGCAGTTGGCGAAGTTGGATCGCAAGCGGCCCAAGAAGGGTTCCAACGATGACTGGACGCATCCGCACGATCCCGATGCGCGCATCACCAAGATGAAGGATGGACGCACGCATCTGGCTCACAAGGCCGAGCACGCGGTAGACATGGAGACCGGGGCGATTGTCGCCGTAACGCTGCACGGGGCAGACGTTGGAGACACGGCAACGATTCCCGAAACGGTAGCCGAAGCAGGCGAGCGCATCACGAGTGTGGTGGCGGATGCCAACGGCGATGATGTTGTGAAGCAGGTCAGCACGGACGGGCCGCGCGAAGTGGTCACCGACAAGGGTTATCACAGTCGCGCGCTGGTAAACGAACTCACCGAGTGGGGCTTGCGCACGTACTGCTCGGAACCCAATCGCGGACCGCAACAGTGGGGAGGGCAACAGCGGGAACAACAAGCGGTGTATGCGAATCGACGGCGCATTCGTGGAGAGCGAGGCCTCCGGCTGTTACGCCAGCGCGGCGAGAAGCTGGAGCGATGGAATCAACACTTGTATGATCGGGGCGGGATGCGTCGCCTACATTTGCGCGGCCGGGAAAACATTCTCAAGCGCTTGGTGGTGCACTCGGGCGCGGCCAATCTTGGATTGTTAATGCGACAACTGTTCGGAAAAGGCACGCCGCGTGGCCTGGCGAGTACACGGGCTGCCATTTTTTCGGCCGTGCTCGCCTCTATCCGCGGCTGGTCTACGCCAGCGACACTCGTCACAAGGTTCGGCGACTTAATGACTCTTGCCGACCCGGCTCAGATGATTACCGTCGCGCAGTGAAAACAGCCAGTTTCACCTCACGCTGCTAGACGATGAGACCATTCTTCGCATGCTGGAAATGGTCCGGACTGGTGGGAGGCCGGACATCGATTCCGAACTCGACTCGCTAGTCAATGAGGTGTGGGTAAGCTAGATGCCAGCGAATTCTTCCCTGGAACGGTGAAAGTTATGCCACGCAAAGTACCGCAGACGGTACCGGAGGATCAGAAGTCTCTTTCTAAGCTCGTCGAGCAAATGCAACGGTCGAGCGAGCGATTTAGCCTGGCTGCACTCGTCGCTAATGCGAAAGAGCAATCTATTCCGGTGAGCTGGCAGGATCTCATCTCACTCGGCGCGCGCGATGTTCGGCATCGCATCCCGATTCTGCCATCGTATATTGCGCGGTTCATCAGTACTTACGTATCCAAGAGCACCTTTCGCCGCATTATCGACCCCTGGGCTGGCGCCGGCTCGCTCCTGATTCCGATTGCGCAAGAAAACAGCACATCTGAAGCGACGGGCATCGTGCACACGCCGGAAGAGTTGGTGATTGCGCGGAAGATGAGCGCTGGGATGGCAATCAATTGGATGCCCGGCCACGAGGAACTTGCCTTCACGGATTTGGGGACCTTCGATCTGCTCGTTTCGTCTCCGCCACTGGGACTGCCTTCGGTCAAAGAGACGTTGAAGACCACAAATGGGGCGGTACCCGTTCAGGGCTCCAAAACCTACGTTTTAGCTCTACGAGCAATGCAACACCTAGATGAGCAGGGCGAGGCAATTGTCATTTTTCCAAACAGTTTCTTCTTTGAGTCTCACGTTGCATGTATTCGAGAAGTTCTTCCTCAGTTTGGCCTCGCGGTGAACTCGGTGATTGCGCTACCGTCCGGCGCCTTCTTGCCACAAACAGCGGTCGAACTAAATATTGTTTTCATCAGCCGGCATTCGACTGCGGATCTTTTCGTGGGCCGACTAAGCCCTGATCAGGTGCCTACTGCACTTCTCGCGAATCTCAACAAGCGACGGGTGGGGGCCGCGCCCGAACTCGGACGGCTTATTCCGAGGGAAGATTATCGGGGCTGGCAGGCGCTGGTTGCCACTGAAGAGGAGCAGAGACTGGCCGACCGTAGCGGCTTAACTCCTGTTCCGCTAAGCGAGATTGCCTACGCCGTTAACCTCTCGGATAGGAAGAGCGCGGAAAGTCCGTTCGAAGATCTTGCCAACAGCGTATATGTTCCACTCATAGGAACTTCGCCAGCTGTATCCGCCATTTCCCAGCTACGGATTAAACCACACAACTATGCGCAGCTCGTGATTAATCCGGACAAAGCCTACGCTGAATTCATTGCGCGATTCCTCAATTCTCCGCTCGGACGCAAGGTTCGTAACAGTCTACTGCGTGGGGCCTTCATTCCCAAGATCAACAAGCAGAGCCTGCTCGCAGCGACCGTATATGTACTTCCGCTGGAAGCTCAAAAAACGGCTGTTGATGTCGGGCGCGAGGTCGCTGAGTTACGGCTACAGTTGGAGCAGTTCGAAAGCCAGCTATGGGTTCGACCGGGGGATGCCCAGAAACTGCGGAAAGCGCTCGGGAAGCTAAATCAGAAGGAGGGCTTTGATGCATGGCTGGAGACGCTACCGTTTCCCTTAGCATCGATCCTTCAGCGGTACGACGCGAGTATTAACCCCGAGCACAAGGTCAATCACCTCCTCAATTTCTTCGAGGCGACAGCCCAGTTCCTTGGCTCTCTGATGATGAGCGTCTTTCACTCCGACCCTCAGTACTTCCAAGAACACAAGAGCGATTGGTTTGAAGCAGGGAAAGGCAATCGCCACTCACTGGCGAAGAGCAGCTTTGGAGAATGGGTGATCCGTGGGCAGCGCCTGGCGAAAACTACTCGCCAGCTGCTCTCGAGTGAGAAGGATGGAGAGCGGAACTTCGCCGTGAGTCTTTACGGTGTCAGCGATCCCGACAAGATTGCTGTGGTCACAGACAAGGACCTCTACGCGCTCTTAGATAGAACTGCAAAATACAGAAATGCGTGGAAAGGCCACGGTGGCCTTCCGGGGAAGAAGGCGTACGAGCAACGGCTAACAATTTTGCAAGAGGAATTGACGCGCCTTCGCGGCATTCTGGGCGCAATCTTCGAAGATTGGTGGCTGATCCGTCCTGGTAGGAATGAGTATTCAGCTGGCATTTACCACTATCACGCTGACCGAGTGATGGGAAGTCGTCAGATCTTCAAGCAGGTTGAGGTGGAGTCCTCGGTCGTGATGGATTCACAGGAACTCTACTTCTTCGATACAACTAAGCGCCAACCTCTTCGCCTGCTGCACTTCTTTCGGATGATGGCCGTGCCAGAAGCCGAGGAAGCGGCCTGCTACTTTCTCAGCCGCGTTGAAAAACCCAATGTCGTGTGGGTTTCGTACCACTTCGAGCGAAAAGAGGACCGCATCGAACCCGATCCATCGGTGATCAAGCTCATCGAGGAGGTGGAAACTAACTCCGTATGAGCATGCCATCCATCTTCCAAAGCCGTGTTCGGTGAATCCTAGACTCAATCACCATGCCTTGGAATACCGATCTCGCAGGTGCCGCCCTCAATATTGCGGCGATAGATACGCAACTCCTCCGGGTCATGGCTGGCCCTGGCACGGGGAAAACTTTCGCGATGAAACGGCGGGTCACGCGTTTGTTGGAAGAGAATTTCGATCCTGGGCGTATTCTGGCTGTTACCTTCACACGCACCGCTGCGGCGAATCTCGTGAAGGAACTAACCGACCTCGGAGTCCTGGGCTGTGAGCGCATTCAGGCGCGGACGTTGCATTCCTTTTGTTTCTCAGTACTAAACAGGCAGGAGGTCTTTGATTACCTTGGTCGCGCCGCGCGTCCACTCGTTACTTTCAGCGATCACGGTGTTCTGCAATTTGAAGCCGCGCCCCTACTCCACGACATCAAGGACCTGGGACCATTTGGTGGAAGTCGCGATTGCTCCAAACGTATCAGAGCCTTCGAAGCCGCATGGGCACGATTGCAGTCCGAAACGCCTGGTTGGCCCGATAACCCGGTGGATCATGAGTTCCATGAGGTTCTTCTAGCATGGTTAATCTTTCACGAAGCGATTCTGATCGGCGAACTGGTTCCCGAAGCACTCCGCTATTTCCGCAATAATCCGGCCTGCGCGGAATTGGCGGCGTTTGATCACGTCATCGTGGATGAATATCAAGACCTGAACAGAGCGGAGCAGATACTGCTCGACCACCTCGCGGCAAACGCTAACTACGCGATAGTCGGGGATGAAGACCAATCCATCTATAGTTTTAGGCACGCGCATCCGCAAGGAATCGCGGAGTTTTCCGCAACGCACGCCGGAACTCACGATGAAACCCTTGTCGAGTGTCACCGGTGTGGAACCAGAATGGTTGAGCTGGCTGCCCATCTCATCCGTCACAATCATCCCGCCGGCGCGCCTGCACGGCTCCGGCCACGCCCGGGAAAGATCGAAGGCGAGGTACACATGGTGCAATGGGATTCCGTACGGGCAGAGGCTGAAGGAGTTGCACGCTACATCGAGCACCTCATCACCGCCACGGAAACTGAGGCGAAGGACATACTCGTTCTCTGCCCACGTCGCCTCCTTGGCTACGGTATTCGAGATGCACTGGCCACACGCAATATCCCTACTCACAGCTTCTATCACGAAGAGGCACTTGAGCCCGAGCAATCCCAGTTAGCGTTTACTCTGCTCACCCTTCTCGCCGAGAAGCAAGACCGCGTGTCTCTACGCTTCTGGCTTGGCTACGGAAGTCCGTCGTGGCGGAAGGGTGAATACGTGAGACTTCGAGAGCACTGCGAGCAAACTGGAGAATCACCTTGGGATGCGCTGGAGCGGCTCGATGCTGGGACATTGCAGCTTGATCGTATCGGAGGGATTTTGGGACGTTTTCGCGAGTTGAAAGCGTCATTGGAGCCCCTCGCAGAACTCTCCGGCACAGCATTGGTCGATGCTCTGCTTCCAGAGAACCAACCTTGGGCCAAGGCGCTCCGCGAAGCGGCTCTCCTGAAAATTGACGATGACGTGGTAGCCGCCAAGTTGCTGGATGTGCTGAGAACCTCGGTTACCCAGCCTGAAATGCCGGAATCGGGGGATTTCGTCCGGATCATGAGTCTTCATAAATCAAAAGGCCTGACCAGCAAAGTCGTCATAGTCGCTGGGTGCATTGAAGGCCTTATCCCTAACGTCGCGCGAGAAGGCACGATCGCTGAGAAACAGGCCAGCCTCAAAGAACAGCGAAGACTGTTCTATGTGGCTATTACGCGGGGCACTGATGTGCTCGTCCTTTCTTCGGTCACCCGTATGGCACATGATTTCGCCTACAGAATTGGTGCCCAAGTGCTAGGCTCCGGTGGCACGATAGCCAGTCGCTTTATCAATGAACTGGGGCCCGCGGCGCCGGCTCCAAAGAGCGGAGCCCGATGGCAGGCTGGTGGATTCGTTTAGCAGAAGCAAATTTATCCAAAGACCTCTCCAACAGAGCGCGTTTCGACTTTTACATGGATCACGATAAGGCGCCATCCTCCTTTCCCCCACTACAAACGAAATAAAACACAAAAAGTGGCGCTGCGGTAGCCTCGGGGGACACCCATACACCGCCATCGGTGGACCAACCTACCTGAATGTCAGCGCCGGAATAAAAACAGCCGCAGTTTCGCCGGTTTTGTTGAGACGGGGAGAAGCCAGTCCTTGCATCTCGCGTTACCAGATTGCGGCCGTAGGTGCTCCCAACGGCGAGCCAGGTGCTCCCAACGGCGAGCCAACTACCTGAGCCCGATCAGCACGATGGTTAACGCACCACCATGGGCGAGGACTGACTAGGCCGAGTTTGGGTCACATCTAACGGCTAGCGACAAAGCCAGGCAAGTGCTTTCTGTGAGCGGCGTTTCACGGGATGAATCCACAGGCCGGAGCCAAGTTCCTAAACTGGGATTGGCGGTCCCACAAGCGGACTTGTGGGCCGCCTCGATTTCCGCACATCACTGGTTGCCCATCCAGACTGCCCCAGTGGAAAGCGGCCGGATAGCCGGTCATACGGGCACAATCCGACAGGACAGGAAAGAATCCTTGCTTGTCAAGAGTGTCCCTCCCACTATTGACCCATGAATTTCCCCGACAAGCCAAAATGCAGAGTTTCCCGGTTTCTGGTTTTTGCGGCAGACGGAAAGTGCACGTTGGGGAGGCGGAAACAGTTCCCAAAGAGGAAAACCCGAACCCGAAGGATCAAAGGAAGGCGATTGGATGTATACTTGGCATCGTCCCGGGCGCGCCACAATGGAACTCCCGGTTCATAAAGACTTCGAGGAGGTCGCCCTATGCGGAGAAGGTTTACATTCTTGGTTACATTGCTTGCCGGGTTAACAGTCACGATAGTGGTCTTGGTTAGGACAGGAACGGTTCACGCACAACAAGTACAAACAAGTGGACCTTTTAAGGGGCAACCCACCGACCCATTTGTCACAAGTGGTCCTTTTAAAGGACAACCGACGGTGATAATAATCGGAGATGGTCCGCGTGGAAAAATGTGCACCGCACAATTGGGACCGGCTCCATGCGACATCATTATGAAGTGGGTGCAAACACACCCGAAGGGTTGGGTGGCAGGTGAACCGATGTTTTACCAGAACCAGACTTTTTCGTCTGCGGGGCCACAAGCCCAACAAATTGGAATTCAATGTGCGCGCCAATCACAGGGCAACATAGATGCATTTGTATCGTGTGCAAAACAACAGGTTGTGTTGCCTGAATCGCAGCAGATCATGGTTGATTGTGCTTCGCGGTCCGGGGGTACGTTGAATGGATTCGCCGCGTGTGCGGGCCAAAATCTTGTAATGGCTCAGCTTAACCCAGAGCAAAAGATTGCCGTGCAATGTGTAATTGAAACAAATGGTCAACCATACGCTGCGGCTGGTTGCACAGCCACTCGACTGACAGAGCGTGAGCTGGGTAAATGTATTACGGATGGATTCGGGGGACAGAATGGGTGTTTTGGCGACAACAATGATTTGGTGGGCAAGAATGGATGGACTGCGCGCACTTTCAACAACGTACTAAGTGACATCCAGCACGGCCCAGGCCCCACTAATGATTTGGTAGGCCGTGACGGGGTGGTGGTGCGAACATTTCAAAATATGCAATCCGATATCCAGAATGGCCCGGGCGCCAACAATGACGTCGTCGGTTGCAACGGATGGTTCAATAGGAACATTTTGGGTGGCCACTGTTAGGCTTTCCAAGTTTTCCAGGACAGAAACCAATCCAGCTCGATTCCGTGCCTTCCCACTGTCGAACTAGTCAATCGGCGACTGAGGTTTTTGCTCCTGTGAAGTCGCCGTCCGGTCAACTGACGGGAGACGCTCACACATAGTGGGCCGGGCCGGCTTCGCCGCTCATACTCAGGCTAACGCCACCAGTCCCCGAACGCTAGGCGAGGACACGCTTGATCATGTACACGCCTGGCACAGGCGCAAGAAGCGAACTGGCGAGGCCAGGAGCGCTGGGTATGTGCCGTATGCCTATCTCTACTACGAGTAGACGGCCGCGGAACGATCCGCGTTCGAGAGCTATTGGCAGCCTAAATTGGATGGAAAGATGTCCCTGGACAAGGCGCGATACGACCTTGTCCGCGACGCGCGCTGAGGGTTCCTGAAAAAATACGCCTGACAATTGGACGGGGTTGTGATAGACTAATTCAGAAATTTCGGAAGCACGGAGTTTGGAATAGACTCCTAATAAAAACGATCGCAGAGGGGGGGGCCGTGAATACAGGCTGTCGCTCACATTCTCTCGCATGCCCTCTGCTTGTCGCATCTAGTTGCCTTGTTTTTACAGCCGCAACCCCCATAAACAGCGCAGAAAGGATAATCTTCCCCGATTGCCTAAGCGCATCGTCTCCAACGACTACATTTCGACCCACAGAACATACACTCGACTGCCATAACGACATCTTACATTTGTGGAACGACAAGGTCGTCCGCGACGGCGCGAAACTCCTCGGAATAAGTGCAGAGGAGATCCAGTTCTTTGGCTGTCCACCGGCGCCATTTCTTACAGTTCCGGCCCTCGGCTTGAGTAACCAAAAGTTCTCGATATTTTATCCGACAAGTGTCCAACTGACGCACAACGGCTATGTCGCTCCTTTACTGCATGAGATGGGCCATGTTTTCCAGTTAAAGGGGGCCGGAAGTTTGGCGGAGCTCAAAGCCTCTCATGACAGTTCTCTTGAGCGAATTGAGCTCGGGGCTGACTTTATTGCTGGATACGCGGCCAACAGGCTTGGTCTTGAGCCCAGTGCATTTCTGGTCAATCTCTCGTTGATCACCAGTTACAATAGCCGAGACTTCGATTACCACGGTCGGCCTGAGGATCGTGCGGCTGCTTTCCGGAGCGGCTATTTCTACTTGGACAAACAAGCGACCCTGCCCGATGCGTACACTGATTTTCAGGATAATCGTTTCGCTCAGATCAAAAACTTGTAAGGAGATTCGAATGAGTTTGCCGTCATTCCTTGTTTATCTCTCGTGTCTCTCGGGGGTTTCCGTCACGATGCTGGCGCAGGGTCTGAATCTGGACAAGCTTTCCGACTGTAATACGTTAGGTCAGGTGCAAAGCATGCTGCAGCGGGCGGTTTCCCGCTCTTGCCGCTTGCCGCGTGATCCGTTGGAGGAGCGATTGATGTCTAGGTTACAGATTGCGCCTCGGGTTAGCGCTTGCCTGCTCGCAACACCGCCCACCGATCGTCTGGCAGGATTTAGCTGCGTCGATCTAGATTTCCATGGCGATCGCGAAGTTGCTTGCTTCCGAATAATGGATGACCGGGCAGTCCGCACGTATCAAGACAACTACGATGCGAAGGCAGCCTATCGGTACAAGCGATCGGCCGCGGGTTGCCCGGGTACGAACGGCGATGCTTCGGAAGCGGCCAATACCCTATTTCCTTCGACGCTCTCAATCATAGGCAAACCGGTTTTTGGATTTGCCCTCGGGTTCGGAACTGCCAAGATTCCGCAGACCCTCGCATACCACGGATTTGGCAGTATTGATCCTGCATTAGGGCTCACCGGCTCCGCTCTCGAAGTATTCGAGATGTTTCATGTCCAAACAGACAATAAGGAGACAAACGCGATTGACTCGTTCGGGGAGTGGAAATTCGACATCTCCGACGTTCCGGCACAAACCAGAAGAGATTTCATCACAAATGTCGAGCAGGCGTCTGGCATGCGAATCGACCTCCGTGTTAGGATAATCGCAATAACCACAACCCATTCCACCAACACTTCAGCCGGGGATCGAAAGAATCATCTCGAAGAGTGGCAGCGAACAATAGGGAACGACCTCAAAGGAGACGGTTTTCGTGAGCTTACTGCCAAAGAGCTTGCGAATACGCCCTTCCGTAACACCGACGACCTCCGGGACCTAATGCTCAAAAACGCGCCCTTTGGGAATCGTGATTTCCTGCACCGCACATTAGGGCCCCACGTGTTATTGCTAGTCAAGGATGACGATGAGGATTGCATCAAGGTGGCCGAAGGGATGGTAATGGAGCCCGAGGAAGGGGCTAAGAACGATCATGGCGGAATGGGGCTGATCGCATTCGCTGTTGGCAGATGCCGCAGCGACGGGGGTGCCAGGAAGGTGCTAGACGGGCTGATTCAGCAAGAAACAGAACTCTTGGAAGACCAGGTACAACACTTGTGAAAACATGGCTAATTTTGTTGGTGCTTTTCGCTGCTGTTCGGGGAGAGGAGCCAACTGACCCCGAGCACCCTCGTGTTCCGACCTCGTCGCAGGAATTTCTTCAAGGAGTGCCTTCGGCTCTCAAGGCCGTACGCGACTCCAACTTTGAACAAGGTCTTGAAACGCCAGGGCTCGCCGCCAGTTCAGACCAGGAATTCCAGCGAATCATCGCCGAAATTAACACGAAGGCGCCGATCGCTGGTCTCGGAAACGGCGACCTCAGTATCCAGTATGATGTCATCCTTCAGCCCGGACATTATCTGCGAACTTCCGGGCGCACGGGCACCCAGGGAAAATATGTCTCCGAACAAGCGTTAGTCGCCTATATGACCAATATTATCGCCACAAGCTTGCGTCGTTCGAAGGCTTCGGTGTTGGTTGTGTCCGCTGATAATTATTTGCGGCCAACGCGGTCGGGTACCGACTTTAACGGGCTACGGTGCAGGATTTTTCTCGCGATTCACGCCGACGGAAGCGATCGGCCATGTAGCACGGGTCCAAGCCTCGGGTACAAACGACCCTCACAGGTCCTCGCTATGCACATGATAAGCCTCGGTTTGGCCGACGCCCTTGGCTACGACTACGCCAATTTCCGCAAAGACAACTTCACAGCAAATGAAGCCGGCTATTACATGTTTAGCCAAATACAGGCGCAGCGCCTCACCGGCCTGCTCGAAGTAGGTGAGTTGACCTGCGAGAAGTCCGAGCGCGAGCTCGTCACGTCCTCACACGCGATCGGAGCCAACGTCGCCCGTGCCCTTGATTTCATACTCCGCACCAAAGAAGTCGCAGTTCTCCAGAAGCCCCCTGGGACGTTGATTAGGAACAGCTCACTGCCGCTGTTTTGAACGCCGCCGAGCCAAACTTTTCGACCTTGATAGTTTCTCCCTCATCGCAGGATTGATTCCATACAAGATCATAAGCATCGAAAACGTCGCGCACCTTACTATATTAAACGAATTGGCTGATTATGTCATTGAGTCTCGACACTTTTGCGCTACAAATACTTAGATAACGGAACTGCTGTATGCTAATATTGTTCTAGATCCCGGTATGAATAACTTTGTCGCTCTAGTTTTTGGGCTTGCGTTAACGGTGCCAGGGCTACTAGCGCAATCTATTACATGCGAGGATGCGCTCGGGACGCCTGTGACCGTCATTCCCACTCCTGCGTTAAATGATATTGGTCAAGCATCGGTTTATCGCGGTCGGCCAGTGATCTTTTTCAATGCCGCGTTCGCCCAGAGATTTCCGTCGGATGTAGTGACATTTTTTCTTTATCACGAGTGCGGACATCATGCCCTCGGGCACGTTCTGGGTGCTGGGTTTCCTCTTGCCAACGAACAGGCGGCAGACTGTTGGGCCGCGCGTACTCTGGTTAGTCAAGGTAAGTTCGATGAGGATGACATCAGAACAGTACAGGTCGCGATCGCTCAATTTGGCAGAGCTGATTGGACGCATCTGCCGGGACCGATGCGAGCGATGAACTTAGCAGGGTGTTTGAGCGGCGTGGGCAGGGCTCGTGGGACCAGGAGCGACACGGACGACGACGATAGAACCAAGCGCAGGCAACGCGGGAGTGACGCCGACGATTTCGGCTCGGTCCTGCGAGACATAGTCCGCGATGCACCTCGTGGATTTCGCAGCTTCCGTGGGCGTCGTGACTCCGACGACACGGACGATGATACTCCTACTTACGATGCAACCCGCGAACTCCCAGGAAACAAAGGAACGTGCTCGGTCTTTGGAGGAAGTTCGCCGAGTTATGTTTGCACGATGTTTAGAGGAGATGATGAGGATGACGCTGATTCGGCATATGACCAGTACGTGGACGAATCACGATCGGTTTTCAGCAATTGGAGGTGGAGCGATGTCACGCGCCGCAGTGTAGAAAAAGGACGGCAAGCGGTTGCTCCGAACGGCACGACCGTTAGGATTGAGATGACGAAGCGCTCCGGTGTGTATTCAGTGAAGGTTTGGGTGGATGGTTCTCAATAATAGCTGTTCCGAAAGCATTTGTTTTCGTTAGAAGCAGCACAGCGAGATAGTGCAGCGGTCTGGCATCTCGGGAAAGTCTTTGCTGCACCTTCCAAGAAGTGCGAAGGCCACACGATCCGCGACCGTCGCCGCCGCGCTGAAGCTGTCAGACGGCACCGCGCAGCGGATCGTGTCCCAGGGTTCGGGCTAGCAGCGCGTGGTGAAACGCCGTTGCCTGTGTGACCTTGGACGTAGTTTGATCGTCTTCCAAACATGGCGATGGGACGACGAAAGAAGCGCGTTCGGCAAGAGAGGTTGTGGACACCGACTGCGGCGCTGCCGATAGGGGCAAGCCATCCGTTTTACCAACGGCTGAATCAGATTCTGGATGAGAAGAAGTTCGACGAGTACGTCGAAACGATTTGCGAGGATTTCTACGCCGGTGAGGTGGGCCGGCCGGGCTTGTCGCCGGGAATCTATTTCCGGCTGTTGATGGTGGGCTATTTTGAAGGGATCGATTCGGAGCGCGGAATCGCATGGCGGGCCAGCGATAGTCTGTCGATTCGATCGTTCGTGAGGATCGCGCTGGACGAAAGCGTGCCGGATCATTCGACGATCTCGCGCACCCGGCGGCTGATGGATGTGGACACGCATCAGGCGGTGTTCCAGTGGGTGCTGCAGGTGTTGGCCGAAAAGAAGCTGCTGAAGGGGACGACGATCGGGGTAGACGCGACGACTCTGGAAGCCAATGCGGCGCTACGGTCGATTGTGCGGCGCGACACCGGAGAGCGCTACGAGGAGTTTCTGGTGCGGCTGGCCAAAGAAAGCGGCATCGAAACTCCCACGCGTGAGCAGTTGGCGAAGTTGGATCGCAAGCGGCCCAAGAAGGGTTCCAACGATGACTGGACGCATCCGCACGATCCCGATGCGCGCATCACCAAGATGAAGGATGGACGCACGCATCTGGCTCACAAGGCCGAGCACGCGGTAGACATGGAGACCGGGGCGATTGTCGCCGTAACGCTGCACGGGGCAGACGTTGGAGACACGGCAACGATTCCCGAAACGGTAGCCGAAGCAGGCGAGCGCATCACGAGTGTGGTGGCGGATGCCAACGGCGATGATGTTGTGAAGCAGGTCAGCACGGACGGGCCGCGCGAAGTGGTCACCGACAAGGGTTATCACAGTCGCGCGCTGGTAAACGAACTCACCGAGTGGGGCTTGCGCACGTACTGCTCGGAACCCAATCGCGGACCGCAACAGTGGGGAGGGCAACAGCGGGAACAACAAGCGGTGTATGCGAATCGACGGCGCATTCGTGGAGAGCGAGGCCTCCGGCTGTTACGCCAGCGCGGCGAGAAGCTGGAGCGATGGAATCAACACTTGTATGATCGGGGCGGGATGCGTCGCCTACATTTGCGCGGCCGGGAAAACATTCTCAAGCGCTTGGTGGTGCACTCGGGCGCGGCCAATCTTGGATTGTTAATGCGACAACTGTTCGGAAAAGGCACGCCGCGTGGCCTGGCGAGTACACGGGCTGCCATTTTTTCGGCCGTGCTCGCCTCTATCCGCGGCTGGTCTACGCCAGCGACACTCGTCACAAGGTTCGGCGACTTAATGACTCTTGCCGACCCGGCTCAGATGATTACCGTCGCGCAGTGAAAACAGCCAGTTTCACCTCACGCTGCTAGAGTGCAACCTCTAAGACAGCCGCCGCGCTCCATAGCCCTTTCAAAGGATGCCTTTCCAGCGAGCGAAGTCTTTGGCATCGATCACCAACTCCTGCAACCCCACATCAACCGCCATTTGGCTCGTTTTGGTAATGCATGCACACTCTCCAATTGGCGGCGCCGCTCTCAGTATCCGGAGGCCAGAATCGCAGAAATTACACCTCTGGTTTAAGAAAGCGCTCAATTTGAATCAATATGCGCGCATACCACCAAAGGTTATGCGCGAATTTAGTTGCGCCCTCCCCGGAATGGACTTGCGGCGGGAGTGATGGGTGGCTTCATATAGAGAAGGTCGCGCTTGAATGAGATTTCTGAGACTGATTATAAAGTACTTCCGCAGGGTAGTGTTTAATCTATTTTTGATGGTTACCGGAGACTCTCGGCCTAACCCTGGGCGAGCGGGGCTAGACGCGGGGCAAAAATGCTCTCGGATCGGTGCCAGGACGAAGATGATCAAGTATTGCTTCATCTTTCGAGTCGAGGACTCCGTCCTTCCGAATACGTTGTTCCAAAACCGGCCATAGCGCCGGATTGAACTTGGGCCAAACCTCGTAGATGGCGTTCGTTGTGTACCAGCTTTCACCGTGGTTCCTTCCGCACATTCTCAATATGCCGTACAACCTTTCAGCAATCTCCGTTTGAACCGGTGGCCCTAGCTGCCCGATGAATCTACTAGCGAGTACGTACCACTTCAGGCAACGAGTATAGTCTGCCCAGTCGGAAAACGCATCTTCATAGTCATTGACCAATCGGCACCATTGATTCAGCATCGACTCGATGTCAAGTTTAAGGGCCTGCACGAGCAGTCCACCGGTGACGTTTATCAAATCTTGGTACGCATAAGTACGTTGCGCGCCAAATTTTGCGAGATGCTGAAGAAAGCAATCAAGCAACTCGGTCGTGCCACTCACAATCTCTTCATGACACCAGTGCAGGATTGTCTTCTTCAGCCCGTAGTTCGCCTGCCACAGGTTCTGCGTATCCAGATCCGGCCGTGGAGCGTCCTTCGGCGTGTTGGCCTCTTGAATACGCAAGAGATCGAAATAGCGAGCAATGAAGTCCTTATATTCAGTCGGCGGGATTTCCACATCCCTTGGGTCAGTGGCCGCGGAGAATGCGCCGAGGAGGGCTTCGTAATCCGCTTTGTGGGCGTTGATGTGGGCTACGAGATCCCGATTCCTCTGCTCATTCTCCTGGTGGTAGCCGTGCAGGGCCGCAAGGAACTCCTCGATCTCGCCATTGAGATAGTGGATCTTCTTGTGACGATAGTATGCCCGCTGTTCTTCAGTCGGCTGCCGCGGCGTGAGAAAGTAGGACGGACGTACTTCACTTATTGGCGCATCGGCACCACTATTTTTCTGGTAGAAGAGAACATCATTGTAGATGAATTGGATGTTGGGATCGCTCAGACTGTACCCGACGAATACTACGGTGCGCTCACAGAAGATAGTGTAGAGTTTACTAATTATGTAACGGTCTTGCTGCAGGAATCGGTGGTAGTCGTCCTCGGTAATAACAATGCTTTCTTCAGGATAATTGGTCGCAATTGTCCCGTGGATCTTAAGCAGGACGCGTGCACGATTAACGCGGTTGAAATCAGCATTGCGTATGGGGCGGGCAAGGACGTGGTTGCCTTGCTCGCCTTTGCGGAAGACAGTCTCGTCGAGAAAAGTGTCGAAGTTTGTTGTGATCCACGTGTCAATAGGCAGCTCGTGCGCTATGTCTAAGGTTTTGCCCGCTGCCGCCTGGCGGGACTGCGACGGAGTGCACGCTCTCGTTAATTCTCGTTGGATTTGCTGGTGGATGCTGGGTATCGCGTCCTCCGGCGGAAGTTCTTTGTTGCGCTTCTCTCTTGCCAACGAAAATTTTTGGGCCAGCCGGACGTATTCTCCGCTAGGAACTACAGGGCGTCGGTTGCCGTCATAGACCACGTCGCCATACCTGTAGATCTCATTGGGATCGCCCGTGAGCGTTGCGAAGATTCGCTTGAGGAGATCATCCCAGACGGGCATCTCTGACAAGTAGTTCTTCGTAAATCCAGCGCCGACAAATAGCACAAGGTTCCCGCGCAGGAATTCGTCACGCAATTCATAAGGTAGGTCCATTTGGGCGGCCCTGGAGACGTGCAGGTCTTCCAATGAGCGTAGCAAAGAGAAGGCGGATCGAGGAGAAAGAATTAGGCTTGTTTTGGCTCAATCAGTGCATCTTGGCTTGTTTTTGGCTTAAACCGAAACACGCGGAATCAAGGGTTTAGGAGTCCTCGCGTTGGTCCGAAGGGGCTTTTTCTTCCTTGACACGGTAGAGGCGACAGATTCGGAGTTCTGTCGGGCGCGACACTGCCTGACCGGGCGCGCGCGGCGCCAGCGGGCTAAATAGCTAGCCTCCGATCAGAGATCGATCGCGACCATCTCTTGCGCCTCCACCACACCGACGGCCGCAGCGCCCGGGTGGATCGCGAAGAAGCTCAAGACGAGCGCGACGACGGTGCATCGAATGCTGACGGCCTGAAGCTGGCAGCAACTGAGGGCGGCCAGCAATGGGTTCGCTAGATTCGCCCTTATAGAATGTAGGGGCTGACTTCGAGCAAAGATAGGCCACTACAAAAATGGACGAATTCGTAACCTGGACGCGCACCAGTTTTAAGACCAGACCCCTCATGGAAGGAGGACATCGAAGACTTCACGCGGCACATGACCGAAGAGTTGGTAGTTTTGGCAGAGGTGCAAAAACCCGTTGGACAGGAGTTAGGTTCGACTGTTTTCAAAACCATTTTGCGATTTTCGTAAAAATCTTTTATCCGACGTGCACTTCGAAACGTCATAAGAGGGAAGAAGCGAGTTCGCAACCCAAAAAAGGGAGGAGCCAACTAAATGTTGTCAGATGATATATTCAGCCCGAAGTATGCCCAGGAGTTCGATCAAGAGGTGCGCGGCGTTATAGAGGACAAGATTAAGGAATTCCCCGCCCATCACAGCGCGCGGCATGCAACCATAATGCAAGCCGTACCCCGCGAGGTTGAGAAAGTGATTACAAAACGCTTAGAACAGATCCGATCCAACCTGTCCGCGGTGGCGAAAGAAATCGAAGAAAAAGAGCTAACCGCGACGGTAAAAATCACGAAGGGGCCGAACTGGGCCTGAAGGCCGGGGACCGCCTCCTTGATCTCATCTCACCTCTAACGGCGTCACCTCTTCGATCAAGCCGAACGCCTCGGCGTCCGTTTCTTCGTCGCCGCTCGCGAAGAAGCTCAGCATCATCGCCTCGATCGCGGCGCGCGGGCCGACGTACAGGTACTCGGGATTGCCGCCGCCTGCCGCCTCGCCGATCTGCACCGCTTCGATTCCGGCGAACGCGCGGAAGGCCGCGAACCCCGGATCGTCGAACTCGGCCGTGTCGAGCTTCACGCCCACGCGCTGCGCGGCGCGCTGGCGCGAGTCCTCCGTCGTCGGCGAGCTCGCGACATCGACCACCGGGAACTCGGCCGCGACGCGGTGGCCGCGACGCCCGTGGACCCACATTTTGTAAGCGCGCGGAGGATATCCGCTCGCTCGTCGAAGATCGTCCGTCGCGATCTCGCGCGCCTCGTCGAGCGACGCCGCCAACCCCACCGGCACGGCGGTTCCCCGCTCGCTCTCCGCGATCAGGATCGCGGTTCCGAAGGAGCCGTACGAATTCAGATCCACTCCGGCGTCGATGATTTCCGGTTCGCCTAATTTTACGTCGCGCATCGTCCGTTTCCTTTCTCGATTTATTCTACGGTGGAGCGGCGGCGGGAGCCAGTATCTCACGCGACCGAAACCGACTGTGCCTTATTGTGCCTTATGACCCCGAATCCGCAAGGATCTAGCAACCTACGGTTTCGTTTGTTTTCGACCAGTTAGGATCTATCGGGACGTACGAGTACACCCTGGTTCGGATTCAGGTTCTAGTTCTCGCAAGGGAGTGGAGGTTCAAGTCCTCTCATCCGCACCACAATAAATCGGATAGGAGATAGAGGGGGCGCAACAGCGTTCCGAAATTGCCCTCCGATGAGTGACCGGCGGAAGCATCACTCAGCTATTGCAGCAACCACGTGGAACCGCCGTTAGGATATCCCGCCAGACGAAGCCCTCGGCATAGGAATTGAATCCAACCCGAATGTGGTTTGACCTATTCAGCGAGGAGATATTTTTCGAAGAACTTAAACTTGGCGGGACTTCCGGCCACAGAAATCGGTGCGGTTTTGTCGCCAACTTCCAGTATTTCCGTTTTATTGCCAATCGCAGGCCACTGCGGAAGGCCCTTGCCATTGGGATCTCCCGTCGCGGCGAAATTTGCCCAGTAGGAAGACAGCGTGTCCGCTATGCGCCGGTCGGAATCGGTGAACGGACGATCCGACATATACAGCGTGTTCATCACGTAGGGAACTTCCGAGGTGTGGAACGCTCCAAAGCGCTCTGCGTCAGGCCCAGGGATGGCGTGATCCCACAGGTATTCGTACACTTTCGTCTTCGCCGTCTTGGAGCGCTCCTTTGCCCAGAGATACATCGAAACAAGTGCTTGATCCCGGATGCTCTGGCTCCGCGCCAGTTTCGCCTCTTCATCGGTGGCTGCAGGATACAGCTTCAGGAATTCATCGGCCTGTGCGCCAAAACGTTGCCGGGCCTGTTTTCGAAATGCTTCAACCGTCACGGGCCCGGGTGGTCCGAATCCACCCAGTTCGCCCTGATTCGCGCCGGTCAATGTCACCACGTCATTCTGTCTTCCCTGAGCGAAAATCTCACGAACCGGAGCCGGCAGTGAATAGCCGTCCACAATCGGCGCGAAACGCAGACCCGGCGCCGAGGGTCCGCCTGGCCCGGTCTCAGTCAGCTTTTGCCAGCTCATGGCGCGCAGATCATGGAGTGACTTCGCACCTTTGGAGTCCGCAAACTTCTGTCCGTCCGCTTCGGCCTCTGCCAGGCCACGAGCAGTGAGAGTTATGCCGGCTTTGTCGATGTTGGAACCGCCGCTCTCCACAATCGCGCGCTGAAACAAACCCTTCGCAAGCGGGGAAGCAGTGAGGTCATGCACGGACATTCCACCAGCGGACTGCCCTGCAAGCGTCACGCGATTCGGATCGCCTCCAAAGCGGGCAATGTTCTCGTGCACCCATTCGAGCGCGGCGACCTGATCGAGCAATCCGTAGTTTCCCGACGCGCGATAGTCGGACTCACCAGTCAATTCGGGGTAAGCCAGAAATCCCAGCACGCCCACACGGTAGTTGATCGTGACCACCACAAGTCCCTTTTTTGCCAAGCCGCCACCGTCGTAAACCGGTACTGCCCCGGAGCCCTCGGAAAAACCGCCGCCGTAGAGATACACGTACACCGGCCGTCTTTCGGACGGCGATTTCGCGCCCGTCCAAACGTTGAGGTATAGGCAATCCTCGCTAATGTCGCCGTGCGTCATGAACTCATAGGTCCACGGCTTGCGCTCCGCGACAATGTTCTGGATGCAGCTGGCGGAGAACTTGTCCGCGCGACGAACTCCATGCCAAGGCAGAACTGGTTTTGGCGCGCGCCAGCGCAGGTCACCAACAGGTGGCGCGGCAAAAGGAATTCCTTTGAAAGCCACAATCGACGGGTCTCTGTCGGCGAGGCCGGAAACGAGTCCGCCATCCACTTTGACTGGCTGGCTGATGGCCGCAACGAGGGAGCTCACTCCTAAAATCGCTGGAATAAAGCTTCTGAGAACGCTGCGCATCAGATCTCCTCTCGGACTCGACGACGATCCGTTAGTATACTAAACGGCGATGAATTCAAAATCGCGTGGTCCGTGGGTAACGGTTGTGATGCTGTCGGGGAGCGTGCTTTGCCAGGCGCAGACCGTTTCGTTCAAACGCCCCTGCGCGGAGCTGCTCGGATTCGGCGGTCCGGGCGTCGAGATCTCCAAAGCCGAATCTGTCCCGGCGAGCGACGCGTTACCGGCATATTGTTTGGTGCAGGGCGCGATCAACAAACGAATTGGGGCCGGAGGGAAACACTTCGGGATCGGGTTCGAGCTGCGGTTGCCGGATGCGTGGACCCAGCGCTTCCTATTTCAAGGTGGCGGTGGTATGGACGGCGTGGTGCGGCCTGCAACCGGCGCAATTCCGATCTCGGGATCCACTGCAGCGCCTGCGCTGGCACGCGGGTTTGCGGTCGCGACAACGGACTCCGGGCATCAGGGGCAAGGGGGATTGATGGGCGCAGCGGCGGATGCGTCGTTTGGAATCGATCAGCAAGCGCGGGTGGATCAAGCCTACGGTGGTTTTATGGCGGTTACCGACTTGGCGCGGCAGATCGTCGCCAGCTACTATGGCCAGCCGTGGAAGAAGTCCTATTTCATGGGTTGCTCAAACGGAGGACGGCAAGCCCTGTTAGCCGCGCAGCGTTTTCCGCTCACATTTGACGGCGTTCTGTCGGTGGCGCCTGCCGCTCGGGTGGGCACGGCCACGATCAGCTCAGTATGGGATACGATCGCGTTCTCTGAAATAGCGCCCAAGGACGCCGCAGGGCGTCCCATTCTTTCCAAGGCATTTTCCAACAGTGACCTTACCCTGGTGGCCAACGCGGTGGCTGGCGTTTGCGATTCGAAGGATGGTGTCAAGGACGGTCTCATCTTCAACACGAAGGAATGCCACTTCGATCCGGGAGAGCTGGCCTGCAAGGATCGCAAGACTGACACCTGTCTATCCGCGAATCAAGTGGCCGCACTGAAAAAAGTATTTGCGGGTCCGAAGAACTCGCGCGGTGAAGCGCTCTATTCGGACTGGCCCTATGACACCGGCATTGCGGCTCCAGGCTGGCGCGCGCTAAAGCTGGGGACATCGGAAAGTGCAACACCCAATTCGGCGGACGTAACGTTAATGTTCAGCGGCCTCAAGGGCTTTTTCTTCACGCCACCCGACCCCGCGTTCGACCCGATGAAATTTAACTTCGATACAGACCCAGCTCGCCTGAACGACACCAGCATTCTGCAGGACTCGTTGCTGACATTCCTTTCGACGTTCTCCACCCGCGGCAGCAAGCTGATGCTGATCCACGGGATGAGCGATCCGTTCTTCTCGGCCTACGACACAGCGCGCTACTACGAGCGCGTGGTGCGTGACAACGGCGGACTGGATAAGACCATGCCGTGGGTACGTTTCTTCGAGGTGCCCGGGATGAACCACTGCGGAGGTGGCCCAGCGCTTGAAGATTTCGATCCGCTGACCGCGCTGGTGGAGTGGACGGAGAAAGATCAGGCGCCCGAGCACATGGTGGCGAAGGGCAAGTCGTTTCCGGGCGTGAGCAGGCCGGTGTGCGCATATCCTTCGTTTCCGCATTATCGTGGAATGGGTGCTGAGAACGATGCAGCGAATTTCGAATGCAGGTAGCCCGCTTCTATACTACGCGGAGACTGACTCCCGCAGCAGTTTCATAAACGCCAGAATCTCGCTCTTCGGGCTTTTTTTCCGATGAGCGGCCACCAGGCTGACAACCGGCGCGGGGTTCCACGCTAGCGTTTTGGTGACCACTCCCTTGGGAAGAATGGAAGTGGCGTAATCCGGAAGCAGCGCGAACCCGATGCCGGCGCGAATCATATTGAGATTCCCCAAGATGTTATCGGCTTGTTGCACCACACGCGGGTGCAAGCCGGATCGCTCGCAAAAGGCGCGGACGGCGTCGTGCAGTTCGGGCGAACCTTCCCGGGACACCATGATGAACGGCAGCTCGTTCAACTGACGAATCGAAACCGTCTTTTTTCGAGCCAAAGGATGCAGGGCGGGAAGGCCCGCGACGAGCTTTTCCCATAGGATGTCTTCCACTGCCAGGTGAGGATCGTCGAGCGGTCCGCGGAGGAGGCCGATATCCAACGAACCGGTTGCAAGGAGCCGTTTCTGTTCCGCCGATGGAAGGTTGTGGAATACGATGCGAACTTTCGGAAGCCTTCGCTCCACCAGCGGAATCAGCCTGGGCAGTATCTTGATCTCGGCCGCAGGCACCACTCCGACGACGAGTTCCACCGATTTTCCGTGCTGCGCGCGGACCGCCCGCTGCTGTGCGCGCTCCAAGTGCGCCAAAATCTCGCGGGCGTCGCGCAGAAAAACTTTGCCTCCCACGGTGAGCGCTACGTGGCGTTTGGTTCGATCGAGCAACGGAATGCCCACGTGAGCCTCCAGTTGCTTGATCTGCTGGCTTAGGGACGGCTGAGCGGTATTGAGGCGGTGCGCGGCGCGCGTAAAGTTCAACTCCTCGGCAACGGCGATAAAGTACCGCAGATGGCGGAGCTCCATTATCGAAGCCCCACGCTTGCATTTAGACGTGCCACGTCTTAGGATACTCCCTCGCAGCTCTTTCCGATCCAGCTTCCCGGTCTATTAGACTCCTGTCATGGATCCCGGGCTCACCGACGACTTCAATCCGCTCGCTCCCGAGGATGTCAACAGCGCGCATGAACTTTATCGCGATATGCGCGAGCGTTGTCCCGTGGCGCACAGCAGCGCGTGGAACGGCTTCTGGGCCTTGCTGCGGTATCGGGACGTGGTGAGCGCCTTGCGGCAGCCGGACACTTTTATCACATCGGTTCAAAACGTGGTTCCGAAGGTCGCGTTCACTGGGCGCAGGCCGCCGCTGCATTTCGATCCGCCGGAACACACGCCCTATCGCCGGGCGCTGAACCCATTCTTCACTGAGAAAAAGATGCAATGCCTGGAGCCGGCGGTTCGTGCGATAACGATCCGGTTGTTAGAGCCGCTGATCGATGCCGGCGGGGGCGAGGTCTGCTCGGAATTCACGCGCAAACTTCCCGGCCACGTATTTGCGGAGTTTTTCCACTTGTCGCCGGAGCTTGCAATGTCGATCAAGGAAACCACGGTGATTTATAACCGGGCCTTGCAGGAGGCGGACGACAATCTGGTGAAGGAAACCAGCCTGCGGCTTTATGAGCTGGCGCGGCTGATCATCGAAATGCGCAAGGCCGAGCCTTGGGATCCAGCGGAGGATCCCACCAGCGCGCTGCTGCAAGCGCGGGGCAACGACGGCGAGCTTCTTCCGGAGAACCTGGTTCTGGGTACCATCCGGCAGATGATCGTGGTGGGAATGATTGCGCCCAGCGTCATGATCGGGTGTATCCTGGTGCACTTGGCACAGCACCCGGAGATAGAGCGGCAGTTGCGCGGGGAGCCTGAGTCGATTCCGGCTGCCGTGGAAGAATATCTGCGCCTGTTCACGCCCTATCGGGGGTTTGCGCGCACCGCGAGGCACGATGTGGAATTCGGCGGGCGAGCCATTCACAAGGACGAACCCATCGCTTTGGTATACGCGTCCGCGAATCGGGATGAGGAAGTTTTTGCCAATCCGGACGAGTTCATTTTGAATCGGCCGAATATCGAGAAACACATTGCCTTTGGCCTGGGTCCGCATCGTTGTGCGGGCGCCCGTTGGCGCGAATGATGCTGCGCGTGACTCTGGAGGAACTTCTGCGCCGCGCGAAAGTGACCGGCCTGGCGGGCGAAGTGGTCATGACCCGTTGGCCGGAGTGGGGCGTGCTCTCCGCCTCCGTGCAACTCGAGCGGATATGAACACGGGCAGACGCTGGGTGGCTCCGTACGTGGTAACTCTGCTTGCCATGCTGGCGCTGCAGATGTCGAATCTCGGATTTTCTCCGCTGCTTCCTTCCATTCGCGACGCGTTCCATATGAACTTTGCGCAGATGGGTCTGTTTGCGGGAATGTATGGGCTGCTATCTATTCTTTGGAGCGTCCCAGCCGGAATGCTGGCGAAACGATTTGGCGAGCGGCTGGTTCTCGCCGGGGGACTGTTTACGGTGGCGGCCGGCCTGGCAGCTCTGAGCATCGCGCCCAGCTTCGCCTCGGCGTTCGGCGCACGGGCGCTGTGGTTGTCCGGATATCGATTCGCATTTGTCTCAGTGATGGTGGCTGTAGCGCTCACCTGCCCACCCGCGGTGCAGGGAGCGTCCATGGGGATCCTGGGCGCTGTTTCCGCCTTCGCTTCCGTGATCGGCGCGCCTTTGGGAGGATTCATCGGACGTGATTTCGGGTGGAGGAGCGGCATGCTGTCCTATGCCGGAGTTGCGCTTGCGGGAGCCCTGGTATTTGTCGTATTTTATCGCCGTGATCCGGACGTGCTTGGGGTGCGTCCGGATCGGGACAAGGGCCAGGGGGCTTCCGTGAGCGCTTTCCGCAGTCCTCTGGTTTGGTCGCTCGCGGTGCTTTCGGGCTTGGCGGGGATGGGCAGCTTGAGTGCGAATTTCTTCGTCCCGTCGGCGGCCCAAGCCTTGTTCCATCTGGATCAGGTAGGCGCCTCGTATCTGATCAGCACGGGATTCGCGCTGGCCATCTTCGTGAATCTGTTATTCGGATTTCTCATGGACCGCTTTCATCGCTGGAAGGTGATGGCGGCCTTGGCAGTACTTGGAATGATGGGCGGAATCGCGATGACATTGCATGATCTGAGGGCTTTTCGCATTGGGACCGCGCTGGTGCTGGCGCTCGGACACGCGGGTATTCAACAATCCTACACGCTGGCGGCGGACTTGCTGCGCGGCCGTGAGACAGGAAACGTGATGGGGGTGGTGAGCATGGTAGCCGGCGTTTTCTCCTACCTGGGGCCGCAGATGCTAGGCTTGCTGCGGGACTGGAGCGGCGGATTCGTTGCCGGCTGGTACTGGATCATTGGCGCCGCGGCCGCCACGCTTGTGTTGGTGCTGGCGCTGTGGCATTACTCCTCCAGAGCGCGGCTCGCCCGCATCGGAGTTTTGCTTGCGCTCTTGCTGGCGCCGACGGCTTCGCCGCAATCGCCGACACGCTGGATCGAGCCCGGCAAGGGGGAGACGCTACCGGCCGAATTGCAATTCGCCGACGATCGTGGACGGCTGGGAATCGTGAATGCCTCCGGGCCGGTGAACACGCAGGGCCAGCCTTTCTTTGAGCCGCTGGGGGCGAATGGACGCGCCTGTGTTACCTGCCATCAGCCGTCCTACGCCATGACCATTTCAGTTGCCGCGATTCGCGAGCGATGGAAAGCGAGCCAGGGCAAGGACCCGCTGTTTGCCGCGGTGGATGGCTCCAACTGCCCGGACCTTCCACAGGAGAAAGAGAGCTCTCATTCGCTGCTGCTCGATCGCGGGCTGATCCGGCTGGCCATTCCCTGGCCGCCCGCAAAAGCGAAGCCCGAGTTTTCGATTGATGTGGTCAGCGATCCCACCGGCTGCAATACCAGCCCGACTTACGGGCTTCACAGCGCGCATCCAGCCGTCTCCATCTTCCGTCGCCCGCGCATGGCCGCGAACTTGAAGTACGTTACTAATCCAACCCCGCAGTTCGCGTTGAAACTAGGCGGCCTGGCTGACGTGGATCCCGAGACCGGACGCCCGGTCAGCATGAATTTCATGGCCGATGCGCGCGAGCCGAGCCTCCACTCGCAGGCGCGAACCGCCGCACGCGAGCACGAAGAGAGAGCGGCCGCCTTACCCGATGCGGCGCTCCAACGCATCGTCGATTTCGAAAGCCAGATTTACGTGGCTCAGATTTTCGACGAAAGAGCGGGGAATCTGGCGGAACCAGCGGGGCCACCGGCCCTCGGACCATGGGCCATGGCCAATCATCGCACCGGCGTGCTGGGAGATAACGATTACGATCCGGTGTTTCAATTGTTCGACGCCTGGAAGCAGCCCGGAGCATCCCCGCAGGACGAATTCCGGGCCTCGGTGGCACGCGGCAACGACATCTTCCTGTTCCGGCAATTCTGGCTGCGAGACGCCACGCACATCAACTCGATCGGCTTGGGAAATCCTCTGAAACGCACTTGCGCCACTTGCCATAACGCGCAGATGACCGGCCAGGATCTTTCCGCCGGCTGGGTGGATGTGGGCACCACAAACTATCCCACCTGGACCGAGCCGCCGCTCTATAGTGAATCGCGGGAACTGCCGGTGTTCAAAATTACGTGCGACAAAGATGCTCCACCACATCCCTACCTGGGCCGCGTGATTTACACCAGCGACCCAGGGCGTGCGCTGATTTCGGGCCGTTGCGTGGACGTCGGATCCATCGTCATGCAGCAATTTCGCGGGCTGGCCGCGCGCGCTCCTTATTTTTCGA
>CAVTJS010000006.1:0-114048 GCA_963735145.1 Bryobacterales bacterium
ACGCATCCCACGCCACGCAGGTGGAGGTTCTGGACCCCAAGGCAGGCAAGGTAGTGGGACAAATCACCCAGTTGCATGGTGTGCATGGCATCGCTGTTGCGCCCGAATTTGGAAAAGGGTTCATTACCAACGGGCAGTCCAACAGCGTAACCATTTTCGATCTCAAGACGTTGGCCAAGGTGGGCGAGCCGCAAACCGGACAGAACCCTGACTCGGTTTGCTTTGAACCGAAGACCAAACACATTTTCACCTTCAACGGCCGCTCGAAAGACTCTACCGCCATCGATCCAAAGACGAATGAGGTGATCACCACGTTTGCACTCGATGGAAAACCCGAAGAATGCGCCGCCGACGGAAGCGGCAAGTTGTACGTGAACTTAGAGGACTCAAGCGAGATTCTTGCCATTGACGCCGCCAAACCAGCAGTGTTGCAGCATGCCTCACTTGCGCCTTGCGAATCGC
This sequence comes from Bryobacterales bacterium, assembly GCA_963735145.1. GTDB lineage: Bacteria > Acidobacteriota > Terriglobia > Bryobacterales > Bryobacteraceae > Palsa-89. The sequence continues at coordinate 463 of CAVTJS010000006.1, forward strand.
CATCAGGGCTCGCGATAGACCTCAAGAACAAGAAGCTATTCGCTGCTTGCGACAACAAAATGATGGCCGTCATCGACATTGCGACGCTCAAGGTGATTGCCACGCCGCCGATTGGCGCCAATCCAGACGGCGCCGGCTTCGATTCCGGCCTCGGGCTTGCGTTCGCTTCCAACGGTGGAGATGGGACACTCAGCATCGTGAAACCGGTAAATGGCAAATACGAGACGGTGGACACTGTTCCGACTGAACGCGGTGCTCGCACCATGACCGTGGATTCCAAGAATCATCGGGTCTATTTGCTTGCGGCCGAATTCGGGCCGGCACCGCAGGCCGCACCGGGAACCCGGACGCGTCCGCAGATTCTTCCCGACACATTCCATGTCTTGGTCGTTGGTAGGCAGTAGTCCGGCTTAAGCGGTAGATAGAAGCCATGGGCGGGGTACGATCGAAGGTGCGCTCATTCTGATGGCTTTCGCCGCTGCTGATGTGACAGATTCGCTGAAGCAGTTCTACGACACAAGGCAGTGGTTTGATCGACCTACGCTACCCGGCTCAGCGCGGGCGGCGTAGCGGATGAATGGGTCACGCAGCTTCTTCGTCAAGGGGACTCCCAGGTGTTCAAAAAGTACTCTCAGATGAAACTCCAGAGGAAGCGAGAAGCGCTGCAGAAGATGCACCGCCAGGCAAATGAAGTTGGGAGGGGTTTTGATACAGCTTGTGGCAGAGATAACGGAATGAAGAACTCGACGAGCGTCGAAGTATTTTAGAATCAATAAAGGGAACATGCGGGCGCGTAGCTCAGGTGGATAGAGCACCTGCCTTCTAAGCAGGTGGTCGCTGGTTCGAGTCCAGCCGCGCCTACCAACAAAACAAAGGGGTTACTGCAATCGCCCCACAGTCACGGCATCCGACTTTGGGGACTTTTTGGGGTACCCCGAAGAAATTTCATCGGGAGTGCGACTGATCGACTCAACGGCGGAGCGGAGTTCTTCCATCGAGAAATGTCCGTACCTCGCGCTCATCTTAGCGAGCGTACCAGCGCTCCAGCCGAGAAGTTTCCCAACCATCGGCAGTGGAACGCGGGCCGCAATGAGGCGACTCGCGCCCGTGTGCCGGAGGTCGTGAAAGCGGAGTTTCGATAACGCGAGCGGAAGTTCTTGGATCTTCCATTCGCATTCAGAGCACACGTAAGCCGCGCCCTTTTCCGCCGCCATGAGCCGCCCCTCTTTGCACGTAGGGCAATGCGTCCGCGTACGCGCCCGAGCGCTTTCCCAGGCCGTCGTCACGCTGCCAGTGGGCCGCGTGGGATCGGTCTCGTACACTGCCGTGTTTGCGAAGCCAAACGTCTCATCAGCTCCCGATCCACCGTAGAATTCGCGCGGAAAGACGAAGTGATCCGGCTGCCTATCAGGAAATGATTCAGCCCAAAATTTCATGGTTTCGAGAGCCCGCGCGGTCAGGGGAATCGTGCGGCCGCTGCCGGCGCGCGTCTTGTCCTTGCCAAAGGTTAGGCAGCGATTCTCGAAATCGAGGTTCTTCCATTGCAGGCGTCGGATGGTTCCGTATCGGGCCGCAGTCTCAATCGCAAGCACGACGAAGGGAAGCAAGATTCGGCTCCGAGACTTACCGCACTCTGCGAGCAAGGCCCTTTCCTGATCGGCCGTAAGCGCGCGTCCAACGTCATCGCGTTCTTTGAGCATTTCAACTTTCGGTTGGATTCGCGCCCAGAGTCCATGCCGTTTCAGTACCGATCGAACGCACCCGACCTCAATGTTGACCGTGCGGTTCGATGCGCCTTCGGCGAGTCGCGCTTTCTGATAGCGCATGATGTCTTTCGCTTCGATGTCGACCACGAGTTTCTTACCAAATGTCGAAGCAAGGTGCTTCATGGAATTCTCTGCGATACCGAGCATTTTTGGAGACCACTTCGCTTTCTTCGCTTCGATCCAGTCCAAGAAGGCGATGGAGAACAAGCGCGGAGCCTCCTGTTTGCGGACGCCTTGTGCTCCCTCGCGAAGGTCCTGTTTGCGCTTGTCTTCAACTCTCTTGGCGACCGTCTTTGAAGTCATTCTTGTGGACTCGCGGACGCGCTGGCCAGCGAAGAAGAAGTCCATCCAGTAGACTTTTGATCCAGTGGGGCGGTAGAGAGACATGTTTAGCTCCTTTCGAAATATGAACTTTTTCTGTGACGTTTTTGCGCGAGTCTGTGGCGCTCGCGCGCCTCCTCTGAGTCGGTGTAAAACGCGAGCTGGTGTTGACGCGAACAGAATCGGTCGAGACGTCGGAGGCGAGCGTGCCAACACTCTCGGCAGTGCTCGCAGAGATGAACGTGAAATAGTTCGCCAGTAGCATAGAGGCGCGCGAGTGCAGCCGCTACCAGCGGCTCGCTAACGGAGATGGTCAAGTGACCGTCGGTGACTTCGATCGCCGGATGGCCCTCGCGCCGCGGCACTGCTAGATATCGGCGCGCCTTGTTAGCGTCGAGGATCACGCGCGGAATGAAAGCGTATCGACCCAGAAGTTCATTCGCCGCGCTCTGATGCACGAACCATTCATTACTTGAGTGGGCCTGAAGTCGACCGACGAGAAGGCCATCCAGACGATCCAGGTGGGCATAAATAGCATGGATCCGACGATAAGCGGCAGTATCCTTTGCTTCGTTCAGCCAGGCCACGGCGACGTGTGCGTCGCTCAGCGCCGCCGTCCTTTTGCCGCGTCGCGTCTTAGGTATTGATTCGTGAAACTTTGCGATGCGTGTCATAGCAGTGCAATCATCATATCAGTCGACAACTCCAGAAAGCAATAGTAAATTGGCAATGGAGGCAGCAAGTGGCAGTCAACAACAAAGGGCGACGGTTACCGATCCGGGAAGCGGCCGCTGAGCTGGGTGTTAGGGAAAAAACCTTGCGCGACTGGATTTGGCGGCGAAAAATCGAATACTACAAGCTCAAAGGCGGCGCAATTCGAATCGACAGTGCGGTCATCGAAAAACTGCTGGACGAGTCGCGCGTTCCGGCTTTGGAGGCGCGGTAGGTGGAGCGTTCCACCACATGTCGGTTGTGCGAACGGCCACGGATGCCAGGATCGCCGGTATGCGGCCAGTGCATGCCCACGTTTGGTGCGTGGCGCGCCGGTAAACGGCTCCAGCGCCGCGTAGCCGATGCCCGCCGCGTGGAGCGCCAGGCTGAGCGAGTCGCGCCGCTATGGAGTCGCGCATGATCGCCCATTTGCAAGTGCCCGACAGCCTTTCCGAACTGGACAGGTGGGGCCAGTGGCGCTGGGAACAGGGCCGTAAGGTCCCCTATCGAATCGATGGCAGGCGCGCAGACAGCACCAACCCAGTGGATTGGGGCGAGCTCGCGCGCGCCCAAGACGCATTACGCACGGGGCGATACTCCGGCCTTGCCTTTGCGTTTTTTGAGAGTGACGGACTGGTAGGCATCGATTTGGATGATTGCTTGATCGATGGCGTTCCCAAACAAATCATTCAGCCGATGTTGGAGAAGTTCTCGGACACGTACCTCGAAGTAAGTCCATCGGGCGAAGGACTAAAACTTTGGTGTCGCGGTTCCCTGCCCTCCTGCTTGCGCGTCGCGCTTGCTGACGGTATCGGCTTGGAGATTTACACCAAGGGAAGATACTTCGCTTTTACGGGTCGCGCGTTTCGGGGGGCCCCCTTGGAAATAGCGGATCACGCCGAAGATTTGCGCCTGTTGTACGACAAGTACGCCTCTCGCCAATTCAAATCAATCCCTGGAGGCAAGATCGCGCACGGCACACAACACAATCGTCTCGTGGCGATTGCGGGCGCGCTACGGAGGCACGGCGTCGGTGATGAGGCCGTCGAAGAGTGCCTACAAATTGTAAACCGCGTCCAGTGCGAGCGTCCCGGACCCGCCATAAACATATCGCGAATCACCAGGAGCACCCAGAAGTGGCTTCAATGAGCACATTCGCCTCTGAGACACCCGGCTGGATGCCCGCGCCGGATTCGGTGCCTGCTGACATATGGAAGGCCGGCCTTCGCCGATTCAACAGCGGTGCTCCGATCCCGCAACTTGCCAATGTCATTCACGCCTTGAAACATGCGCCGCAATGGGCCGGTGTCCTCGCCTTCGATGAGTTCGCCCTGAATGTAGTTTCCAAAATGCCGACGCCGTGGTCTACATCGCCCGAAATTTGGACAGACAACCATGATCGAAAAACAGCGGAGTGGCTACAGCATCAATCGATCAACGTGAGCGTTGAAACCGCCGCGCATGGCATCCAGGCTGTAGCGCTCGAAAATCGATTTCATCCGCTGCGAGACTTTTTGACGGCCCTTAAGTGGGACGGAAAGAAACGTCTCAACAATTGGCCCACGGTTTATCTTGGAGCCGAAAAGTCTCAACTCCCGTTTGGAGAAAAATTTCTCATATCCGCTGTTGCTCGCGCACTCAGGGCGGGAGTTAAGGTCGATCACATCACGGTCCTGGAAGGCAATCAAGGAATCAAAAAATCATCCGCCGTCGAGGAACTGTTCAAACCTTATTTTTGCGATTACTTGCCCGATCTCGGATCGAAAGATGCATTTCTCCAATTGCGCGGCCTGTGGTGCGTCGAAATCAGCGAATTAGCGGCATTGGGTCGATCCGGCGTGGAGAGGATCAAGGGTTTTCTCAGTGCGCGAGTAGATAGGTATCGGCCGCCATACGGCAGAAGGCCAATCGACGTACCGCGAGCATGCGTTTTCGTGGGGACCACAAACAGCGACACATACCTACTCGATGAAACCGGCAATAGACGATTCTGGCCTATAAAATGTGGCTCGATTGACCTAACTGCCTTGCGTCGTGATCGAGATCAGTTGCTAGCCGAAGCCGTAACGCGATTCCAGAACGGCATTACATGGTGGCTAGATCCAGACCAATTACGCGATGCGGAGGAAGCACAGGAGCAACGTCTATCGCTCGATGCATGGCATGAGTCAATTCAACGTTGGATCGAGGACCCAACGCAAAAGTTCGACCATCAAGGCCATCCGGTTGGGCCATTTGTCTCGCGCCCCGGTTATGTTTCCGTGCAAGATGTTCTCGTTCATTGCGTCGGTAAGACGCTCGACAAAGTGACCCAAGTCGATTCAAACCGCGTCGCCCGCGTGCTGAAGACGTTGAAGTGGGAACGCCGAAAGGTGCGCGAAGGAAAGCAGACGCCCTGGCGCTATGTTCCCAGTGTTCCTACCTTTGTTGACGAAAGGGGGAACAGCTAACGCCATGAAAAAATATGGATGTTCCCAGTGTTCCCAGTGTTCCCACATCAAATACGCATATAAGAAGCGGCGAGGGGGATTATATACAAACCTACCGGGAACAAGGGGGAACAGGGAACACCACACACGACGCGTCCGCGCCCTGGCTCACGGAATTTTCGCGGCTGGTACCCAAGAAAGTCCCCAATGTTTTGGAAATCGCGGCTCTATATCATTGACAACATTCGGGCTTGATTCTGTTGGCTCAGCAGAGGGTTGCAGGTTGCCCACGTCTGAAAGCTTCATTTTCACGTCCGAAAGCAGAGGTCTCAATGTCTGATTCCGCCCGCAAAGAAACCCGTGCAGAGCGCAAGCGGCGCGAAGTTGGCGAATTCGTTGGGCACTTGCTGACTGCACCAACGGTCGCTATTGCCGCGCAGAAGATGGGAATTTCGCCCCGCACAGCAACGCGCTGGATAAGAAGCGAAGCCTTCAGGGATGCGTTTGTCGAAAGCAGGCGTGCAACCTTCACGAACTTGCAAAAGCTGCTACAGGCGGGCTCCGTTGGCAGCGTAGAGGCCTTGTGCTCCGTCATAGCGGACGCCTCTAGCGCTCCCACGGCGCGCACAGCGGCGGCGCGGGCTGTGTTGGATGGCCTGTTGCGAGTAACGGAGGTTCGCGATCTGGAGGACAGGATGGCGCGGTTAGAGGCCTTAGTGAACACGAAGGAGAGCGATTCCCAATGAGCAACCTGCGCGCGCGGATGGAAGCGCTCGAAAAGCGGCTCGGCACGGCGGGCGTAACGCTCGTAATGGGCGATGGGCGCGAAATCAAGCTTGATGCTGATCCGCTGGTGCTATTGCGTCATGCGATTCGCGAGCAGGCATCGGGCCAACTGAGCGAGACCACGAAGTTGATCGCCGATTCGGTGATGAGTAGCGAAGAGGGCGGGAGTCATTTGGTCGAATTGACGCGCGCGCTGCTCAACAGCCCACACGAAACGTCAGAAGCGCCACCAAAATCTGAAGACGCTCCGCCGCCCGACAGCCTTATCGACCTACCCCAAGTGGGAGGAATTCAATGAATATAATTTCCCCTAGCTTAACTATCGTCGCGGGTCAAGTCCCGCGCGCCTATCCGCTGCCAACAGTTTTCCCCGGCATTGGCGAGCAGGCCGCGTATGTTGCGGTCTGCAATGCAGGCCCAAGCGACGTGCAAGTGGCCGTCGGAGCGATGTCGGCAGTAAACGCAACCAACGGCATCCTGGTTCCAGCTTCGTCATATGGCACTGCGCCGGGCACGCTGCGCAGCACGCTGAGTATCGGTCCGTTCGTGGCCGTGGACGCGTCAACGGGAGCGCTCTGGATAAGCGCGGTCACAGTGCCGTCGCAAGTAGTAGCAGCCGTCACGAATGGGACGGCCGGCAACGACAGCACCAGTTTGACGGTGGACTCAGCGAGCGGCATAGCGGTGGGCCAAACGGTGAGCGCAAGCGCTGGTATCGCGACGGGAACAATTGTAAACAGCATCGATGGCACGAACGTGACGTTATCGTTACCCACCACGGCGGCACTGACTGAGGCAGAGGTACAATTTTCGGCGCTGCCGACGGTGCAACCACCAACGGTCGTAATTTGCGCACTGGGATTTTGAATTTTGAAAGGAAAACCATTATCATGCCTACCAAACAACCCTGCTTTGCCGATGGCCGGCCCTGGACGTGCCAGGAGTGGTATCGCCAACGTCCCGATGGCGGCTGGCACATTCCGGAGGACGTGTTGCGGAAGCATCGCTTACCCGTGCGCGTGAAGGCGTGCGACGCAATGCCCGCGGCGCTGCGGCGCGGGAAAGATTCCGACGAGGAACTGTTGGCGCTGATTAGAAAATATCTGCGTAGCTCAAAATCTCCCAGCCAGCGGACCTCGATTATCGAGCCCGACAATTCGATCCCAGCGAGAGCACACCGCGACGTCTGGGACCGAAATCCGGATGCCCGAAGACTTCGCGGGGTTGATGCGGCCGATCCGAATGAGGCCTTGAATCGCTATTACGCGCAGCGACATGCGCAAGCTCAGCCGACACTCGATTCGACGGCAACAGGCGCGCCTCTGTCCTTGGGTGATTTGCTGATCCGCGCTCGGACCGGCCGCGCAAGGGCCGCAGACAGCGCTGAGCCGTTGGATTTTTTTGAGCAAATTCGCTCCCAGTGCATGTTGAGCAGCCCGGTAAGATTTGGAGACGAGCGCTGATGGGCGGCTATCCGGCGCAAGACCATTGGGCGCGTCGGCAAGCGCTCGGCCTCGATTCCGCGCCGTTCCATGTGCCCGCGCTTGAAATTCTGCAAAGACTCAGCGGCTCCGATCAGTCGGAACGTGAGAGCGAAGCCCGGAGCCATCGGCGTGTGAAAGAACTGCTCGCGCCGCCGCCCCAACCAGCAACATACGAGGAAGCGCGAGGCAAGATCCTGGAACTTTGTTCACCACGTCCCGACATGTCCGAGCCGGACCGCGAGCAGGCCATGGCGCTGAACCTACGGGCCCTAGAATTCTTTGCCGAGCTCGATGAGCTCATCGACGGCAGGGAGCGAATCAAGGCCGTTGCGCTAGAGCAACGCCATCGCGAAGTTTATCAGCGTTGCCGCGAATTGAGCGACCGAGTAACTGAGCTTCGCCAAGCGTCAGGCTACCAAAACAATTTGCGGATGACTCTTGATAACACCCGCGCCTGCCGTTCGAGTGAATGCTCCGCGATTCGCGATCGCCGCCCGAGCCGCTTCCCAAGCTCTGAAGAGTTGCAGGAATGGCGCGCTGAATTAGACGTCGCCGAAGAAAAGCTAGCTGAGGCTGCTCGCGATCATCGCGAGGCGGAAGAAGCGCGCGATCAAACAGATTACGAACTCGCGACCGCGCAGCGCGAGCTTACAGCATGTGAAGCCGAAGAAAAAACCTTGCGCGAGCAATTAAGGAAATGAGGGAACTAAATGTTTATTTATGTTTATAGAAGCTTACTATTTTCAGCGGACCCGACGATGCAGGATCAAGCCAAAATGATCCAAGTTTTACCGAAATCCGGTCCGCAGGAGATTGCTGATTGGTGCGCTGAAACAGAAACCTTCCAGTTGGCACTGCAAGCGAAGTACGTCGAAATCGTGAATGTCGGGGATCAGGCGGATGAAGTCTCTAAACTGTCACGCCGCCTTGCGCCGAAGCATGTCGCGCCGCTCGCGGCTGAGACGAGACCGCTGAAATCGCTGGGGCACGTGTCTGGCTTAGAAAAACTGGCGAGCTTTTGAGTTCCGACGAGTCGCGCTCTCTGTTTGTCTCCCGCGCGGCTCGTTTTGGAGTGACCGGCAAGTTATGGCGCGCGAACGATGGCTCCTTTTGGCGCGCGCCGCAAAGCCGGAAACAAGCGGGCGAATTCCGTTTTAATCCGTTGCTGGAATTCGTCATGCAGGGGCGCGGTTTTCGTGTTCTTAGCCGTGCCCCACTTTTTGGAGGGTGAGTGGATGAGAATTTTTATCGGGAATCTGCCGCACGATGCAGATGAAAATCAGTTGAAAATGTGCTTTGAGCAATTCGGAGCAACGTCCCGCGTGGTGATCCTGCGCGATGCGATGCGCACGAGCAGGCAGTGCGGATTCGTTGATTTGGTTCATGATCGCGATGGATTGCTCGCGGTCGAAGAACTGAATGGTCGGGATTGGGACGGGCGACGTCTTCGGGTTGAAGTGGCGCGGCCACGCCCGCAACGAACATGAGCGCTCACGCATCCAAGAGTGCTATGTGCGACAAACCTGATTGCATCGGCAAGCGGTACGCGGCGGCAGCCCTTGATGGACTAAATCAGGGCGTCCTGCGGGAGCGGCAACGTGAGCAGAAACCGCAACGGGGCGACGGTATCCGGCCCAACCAATGCCCGCGCTGTGGTTATCGCGGGCCGCACAAGGACGCTGAGGATTGCATCAACGCGCTCAGAGATAGGCTCGCGAAGTACGAATAAATGCGCTCGTAAACGGGAAAATGAAATGCGCGAATATATTTCTTGAATTAGTCGATATTTCCTCTTGCAATATTCCGCCGATTATTTTAGTATTAATCATGAAGAGAGCAGCGAGGGCCGAAAGGATGGAAACGGAAGGCTTCTCCGGTGGACGCGATCTCCAATCCAGCAATGGTAGACGGAGTGACGACAGTTACCGGAACGCATTTCGCAACGGCGTGGGTTTGACCACCAAACAATTTCCTTCCGCCCCTAGCTCCCCCAACCAGCCAGCGTCGCGGTGATAGACTGGTTCGCCATGGATGCGGAAGAGAAACAGGAAGCGGAAACAAAGGCAATCCGCGATTGCTGGCAATCTCTTGTGGACGCGATGGGCAATGAGGTTAAGCGCTTCAAAACCCTTGCACAAATTAAGAACCTTCCAGAAAATGAACAGTGGGACTGGGGTCAGGAGGACAACGGGTATCGCTTTCGTGTATCACGATACAACGGCCCCGTTGTGATCGGCAAGTATTGCATTTTGACCGATCGCAGAGTCTCAACGTATACCTTAGAGCGTGCAATCGTGTTTCCGAAAGACAATCCTAGTCCCGACAAACCTCTCTACTGGATCAAAACCACGAGTGAGGGCGAAGTCCTCACGGCGGGCCTATTTGACGATGACGATAGCGAGGTAGCTATCCCTCAGGCAGTGCGGGCGATTCTATTTCCGTTTCTCTTGGAGGCAAAGCTTGAAGACGATCCTGATTGAGTGGACGTCACACCGTCGTCACAGAATGCCGTCTACTATGGGGACTTTTATGGGTACCCCAGGCAGAAAACCGTAGTAATTGACAGTACTGGCGCTGCCACAAAAGTGGCCGTAACTGCCTGTTTTGCAGACACCTACAGCAATTGGTAGTAAGTGGCAGTAATGGCCTGAATCCGGCTTCTAAGCAGGTGGTCGCTGGTTCGAGTCCAGCCGCGCCTACCACTAAACGTTGCACTCAGACCGGCGAAAGTTCGAAACTCCAGTGCCGTAATCTCGGCGGTGGCGCGCCATTTCACCGTGGATGGAGCACGCATAAGCTAGGGAGGAGAGCTTGACGCTGGTTCGTTACGCGTTTCGCCACAGCCCTGGGACAAACTTGATCGACGCCAGGCGCCATTCTGTCCCAATGCGCCTGCGAGTGTACCGGATTCTATTGATGGTGCTGGTGAAGCGATTTGGCTACGAACTTGCGTATTCCATCTGGCGAGGAGATAGTGAATGATCGAATTCGCCGGAAAATGGTGGTGCAGAACATTTCACCAAAAGGTGATGCGACCGGTTTGCGGCCACTATCGGTGTGCGGAGTGCCTCAGAGAGTGGCCCGTTAATTGGGGCCCTGAACTACTCACAACTCCGAAAGTAAACTGCTCCGAGATCGTTACGACAAATGCGAGGACGAATGCCCAGCACGTTCTCGCGTGATTGTTCGCATTGCCAGTCAAGGGTTGTAGCGAATAGAGTGCAATGCCCTACAACACCTAGCGTAGAGGGAATGATTTCGGAAGTTTTCGACAGTTGACGGATGCGAACCAGGTAGCACAGGTTCCCGCCCACTCGGAGCTCGCACTCAGTGGTGCCCAGCTGCGGCCCCACTGGCTCCGATTTGGAAGGCAGATTGCTTCCGTTCAACTTCCGGCCAGCTTGGATGACGGCGGTGAAGCGGCGCGGCGGGACAGGCCCAAGGACGCCAGCCCCGGGCCAAACTAAGGCGGGGGACGATTCGCAACCAAGTGGGCCATTGAAGTTTTCTTACCTTCCGAACGATCTCTAACGCAGCGGCCCAAGCCGCGGAACTTTGATCTCGTCTCTGAGTTTGCAGGAAAGGGGAAATGATTTTCGATGCTAAAGAAGCGATTGAGCGGAGTTGTTTTAGCGAGTGTTTTGACCTTCGGCGCGTTCGGCCAGGAGGTTGTGATTCGAGTGGCACCGCCGCGTCCCCTGATTGAGACGCGGGTGGTAGCGCCAGGTCCTGGCTACGTTTGGATAGCCGGCTATCACCGCTGGAACGGAGCTGCCTATGTTTGGGTTCCCGGAAGATGGGAATTACCCCCGCACCGTCACGCACACTGGGTTGCACATCGGTGGGTCCACCGGCATGGCGGCTGGGTGCTGGTCGAAGGGCATTGGCGCTAAGGGTTCCAGCGGATCGCCCGCGAGCGATGTTCCGCCACCCGCTGGCGCAACGCCTTCCGCGTCAGCCGGCCGTGCAGATGACAACCCTAGAGGTCGCCGCGTCATTCGCCCGGCTTCATGAAAACCGCCAGCGTGATATCTGGAGAGCGCCCGCGTGCCGCGATCGTGGCCAGCAGGCGCCGGTCCAAGCTATTCCGCCCCTTCATGCGCTTTGCTCCTGAAGCAGTAAATCGTCTTCCGCACTTTCTCCAGCGACCGGTTCAAGAGGAAGCATGATGTTGCGCGTTAGGGTAAACAGTCTGACAGACTGCCCACACCTTGCGGGATTGCCTCGGTGAAGGTCATGCGGATTCCGTGCTTCGGTCGCAGGATGACCATCGGGCGCGCTTCGATCGTCTGGCCCGGAGCCAGCCGCAGATCGTATTTTCTGAGCAGAACGCTCAGAATCATGAGGATCTGCAGCGTGGCGTAGTTACCGCCGATACAGCCCCGCGGCCCCGCTCCGAAGGGCAGATGGGTGAAGGGCGTGTGAAGCTTCTCATTCGCTTTGGTGAAGCGCTCCGGGTCGAAACTCTCCGGGTTCTCCCAGTACTGAGGCGAATGGTGCACGCCGTAAATGAACACAATAACCGTCGACCCTCGGGGTATGACGAGATCCCCTGCACGGTCGTCTGAGAGAGCCATACGGTCGACCATCCAAAACGGCGGGTAAAGGCGCAGCGCCTCCTGTATCACCTGAGTGGCAAACTCGAACTTCGGAACGTCGGAGTAACTCAGAGGCGCTCCGCCCAGCACAGAATCGAACTCCTGGCGCAACCTTTCGAGACAATCCGGACGCGAACTTAGTAAGTAGAGAAGCCACGACAAAGCATTCGACGATGTTTCATGGCCGGCGACCAGGAGCTGCATGCTCTCGCTCAGGACCAGCTCATCGCTCATGCCGTGCGCCGTCGCTGTAACGAGCATCCATCAAGATCTGCAGCAAATCGTGGCCGGGCGCCTCCTGGCGTCGCCTCTGGATGTAGTCGAGCAGAATGCCGTCGGCGCGGGCTCGCATTTCTTCGTGTCTGCGCAGTTCGCCGGAGACGGCAAACCAGGGATTCAGGTAGGGCTGAATGGTTTGGCGAACCATAAATTCCTGGACGGTCGAGATGGTCCGGCTGATGAGGTCGATGTCATCGTCCTTCAGCTGGGCGCCAAACAGCGACCTGGCGACCATGGCGAAGGTAATTTTCATCAGGTGGGGATAAATATCGACTGGGCCGCTACGGGCTTCTCTGTCGAAATCCCGCAGCGACTCGGCGAGTGAGTCCTGCATGATCGAGGACAGAATGTCCAGTTGTTTTCGATCGAAACCCTTCTGGATGAGACGCCGTTGCGTGCGCCAGACTTCCCCGTGGCTGGTGAGAAGACCTTTGCCCAGGAAGTGACCCATCCGCTTCACCTGAATTTCGGATTTCTGGTAATTTTCCGCAATTGGTCTTCAGCACGTGCTGAATGACCACGGGATTGGTGGTTACGATGGCCTCTTTGACGCCGCCGAAATAGAACCGGAATGTGTCGCCGAGGAGTTCGGTGTATTTCGACAAAACCTGGACGGGATTGCGGGCCATCGCGCGCGAATCCGCGAAAGAGCGGAATCGGGAAACGACGGGCACGGCTTGGCGGCAAGCGTCAGGCCTCGCTGCCCAGGCGCTTCAAGAGAATCAGATGATGCAGGATCGCCCGCCGCATGGTGGGATGTTGCCGATAGGGAACGCCAAACTCTTCGGCAGTCTCCTTCACAATCCGGGTCAGCGCAGCATAGTGAGTGTGGCACACAAAAGGGCACAGATGATGGACTATATGGTGGTTGAGGCCGCCCGCAAGCCAACCTACCAGCGGGCTATCGGTCGCATAATCGGCCGTGGTCGCGAAGATGTGATAGACGCCGTTGTCAAACTCGCTGCGGTTGGAGGGAAAGTAAGTGCTGTCGACCGTGTGGGTGGTCTGGAATACCAGCGACACCGACAAACCGACGATCATATGGGTCAACACAAAAGCCAGCGCCACCAGCAGAGGCGATTTGCCCAACAACACGATCGGCAAAATGATCATGTAGGTGAGGTAGAATCCTTTGCCCGCAAAGAGGATGACGTATTCTCGCAGCCGGATGTTTGGTGCGTTTCAGATATCCGTGGGACGGGAAGAAAAAGCACTCGAAGTCCCTTAGGAAAACATAATCGAGAGAAAACAGCGCGTAAAAGAACAGTGCGTAGATGTGCTGGAACCGATGCAGGGGCGCGCGGGGTTCGTGGGGCGTAAACCGAAAGATGCGGCGTCCGGTAAGCGCGTCGTCTTCACCGTGGAGATTGATGCAGGAGTGGTGGCCCCGATGATGGAGGATGCGCCACATGTATGAGTTGATTCCACAAACATCGAAAACATAGTTCAGGACTTTGTTTACAGACGGCAGCGGCGAGATGGCGTTGTGGTTGCTGTCGTGCGCGATGTTCAGCAAAAGGAATGTCTGGGCGAGGCCGCTCAAAAGGTAGAGGGCGACAAACTTCCACGAATCCGGATTGAGCGCGTAAAGAGCAATCCAGCTGCCCGCCAGCACTGCCAAGACCCAAGGCGATTTTGACCCACATCGCGCGGTCGGCTTTGGGAGAGATGTTCCCCTCGGAAAAAAAATTGTCGAGGCGGCGGCGTAAAACTTTGGGAAACGAAGCCACATTTGGCGGATCGCCAATGGCCGGGTGGCCAACGGCGGAGTTGCCAATGCAATGTTGTGACGCCTCAGGTGGTACAAGATCATCAATGTCCGGCTTCAGACTGATGCCTGCCTCTGTCTCGGACGTCACTGGCGCCTCCGCATTGATGGCCGTAGGATGTTTAGCGGGCCCGGCCTCATTCCGACCTGGGTGCAGCGGCCCGATCAGGGCAGCAGCGGATTTGATCGCCCAGGCAGGGCCACCGGCCCTTCAAAAGCTCATGTTAGCTTGAAATCTTAAAGAAGATCAAGGAGATTCGGATGTAAGGTGGGCCGAACAGAGATACTTCCAAGCCTTGCAATCGTCTGGTAACATAGACCGATGCGTGGTATGGAACGAAGAGGCTTTGAATCGGGCGATCAGACGTTAGGCGGGCACGGCAGTCCCTGCTCGTCTCGGGAAGTCACCGGTCGGCGAACTAGGTCGCCCAGGTGCGTTTCCGGCGCGGTCGATGTGTTGACCGAACCAAGCGACGCTTAAGCGCAGAATGGCCATACCCCTGTTATCAAAGTCGGTTAGAACCATAGTTGTGCGCTTCGAGGCTCGGTCGTTCTTACCTCCCTCTTGCGCTGGGAGCAGCAGGATTTTTTAGTGTTTTCGCATTACAGAGTTTTCTTGTTCAAGCTCGGAGGGCAGCGAATGTCGGCATTACGGCCATCAGCGCACCAAGCTGATCTATGAGAGCGTCGATTCTAAACAAGCTGGACAGTCTAGCGGATGAGCACCCGCACAAACTTCTCTTTTCGTACCTCGACCTGAACGGCAATCAGATCGAGGGCTACTCGTACGAGTCGTTTCTCCACCGGACGAAGGTGATCGCCGGCCATTTGCGGAAAGAGTATCGTTTCGCGGCGCAGGACCGTGTTCTGCTCGCCTACCCGCCGGGACTCGAAATGATTTGCGCGTTTTTTGGTTGCGTGCGCGCGGGATTGATTCCCGTTCCCGTCTATCCTCCCAGTTCGCATGGTTTCCAGGGCGCCCTGTACAAGATGGTTCACATCGCAAAGGATTGCCAGGCAGGCCGGTATTTTAACGAGCAAAGACTACCATGGATCTCTAAGGACGAATCTCGCCAGGAGCGGAGTCTCGGCATCCGGAGTTGACGTCGACTACATTTCCGGCCTTCGGTGGATCGCAACGGAAGAGTTCGTCGATAAGATTTCCGACGAAACTTTCAACGGCGCCTCGCATAACGGCGTCTCCCACAACGGCGCCTCGCACAATGGCGCCTCGGAGCTTTTGTTTCTCCAGTACACATCGGGCTCGACCAGAGATCCCAAAGGTGTGATGGTGACGCATGAAAACATACTGCATAACTGTCCGCTCGTCATCGACCATCACGCGCCGGTAGTCGTATCGTGGCTTCCGCAGTATCACGACATGGGTCTGATCGGGTGCTACCTTTATCCCGCGCTGAAAGGCGGCACCACCTACGGCTTCGCTCCCACGGACTTCATTCAGCGGCCGGCCCTGTGGTTTGACACGATAAAAACTTACGGGGCCAGCTGCCTCGGCGGCGCCCAACTTCGCTTACGACTATTGCCTGCGCGCCGGGCGGCTTTCCGAGGAGAGCCTGGAGAATTGCGATCTCAGTTCGCTCAGGTTGTTGATGGCTGCCGCGGAACCCATCAAGCCTGGAACTTACACGCGGTTTCTGCAGAAGTTTCAGTCCTATGGACTTAAGTCGGAGAGCTTCTTTGTCGCATACGGGTTGGCCGAGAATACTCTGGCGGTTTCCCACGGTGGGCGCAATATCGTTTCAGTGAACAAGAACGCCATCGCGCTGGGCAAGGCCCGCATGACCACCGAAGTCTCCGAAATCGACGCGTCCACCCAGATTGTCAGTTGTGGAACTCCGCTACCGGGCCTTACGGTAAAGATCGTGGATCCGGAGAAGCACTTTGCCTTGGAGCCAGGTCAAATCGGCGAGATTTGGGTGGCTGGAGGAAGTAAGTGCCAGGGTTACTGGAATAATCCGGAACTGGGGCTTAAGATGTTTCACGCCCGGCTGGTGGACGACAGCCCTTATGACGACGGTTACCTCCGGACGGGCGACATGGGTTTCATCCACGACGGCGAACTCTTCGTTTGCGGACGCATCAAGGACATGATTATCGTCCGAGGGCAAAACTATTATCCGCAGGATATCGAAGAAGTGGTGGAGAAAGCGTCCGGCCTGATTCGGACCAATTGCGTGGCCGCGTTCCAGATTCACGAAGACAGCGAGCCGGCACTGGCGGTGGTTGCCGAAGTGAAAAATCCAAAGGCGCTTCCGGAAGCGCTGAAAACCGCCGCCGCAATCCGGAATTACCTCAACGTGGAAGTGGCGCTGATTTCCTTCATCGCACCGCGCGCGATACCGAGAACCAGTTCGGGTAAGATCATGCGCCATAAAACCAAGCAAATGTGGCTGGACGGTCAGTTTACCGTTCTTTCCGAGTTTTCCCGGGAAAAAGATGCCGGACCGTCCAGCTCCGGTGTTGAGGACCAGTCGCCTTTCGAGGTATTGAAAGCCCGCTACAACCTGACCGGCACGGAATCCTACAACCTGGTCGAAGCGGGCCTGGATTCCATGGATCTTGTCGTGTTCATGCACGAGATCAAGGAGCTTTTAAAGAATAATGGCGCCGATATGCTGGCGAGGCAGGTTGATATCGGGCTCATCCAGCGTGTCAGCGTAGCCGAGCTGTTCGGACTGGCCGAACAGTTGGTGCGTGCTCCCGAGGAAGCGCTGGTCCTGCTGCGGACATTCCTTGGCGGCTTTCCGTGAAGAGCAGCGCGCGGCGGAACTGCGGATGATGAGCAACGACCGGAAGCTCATCTTCGATCCCCCGGCGCCCGCATTATTGCCCGAGATACCCAGCTTGAAGCATGTACTGCTTACCGGTGGCACCGGCTTCATCGGACCGTTTCTGGTGAAAAGTCTGCTGGAACAGACGCTGGCGAAGATCTATGTTCTGGTCAGGTCTTCGGACGAGCAACAGGGCAGGCAAAGATTGAGGGCGGCGATGGAAACGATGGGGCCTTGCGCGGCCGGGCTGATGCAGATGTTCGAGGCTCGCGTGATTCCCGTTTGCGGAGATCTCGGGCAGCCCAATCTGGGCCTGACGGCGAAAGTCTGGGATTTCCTCGTGAGTGAAATGGACACCGTGTTCCATAACGGCGCAACCGTAAACTACCTGTTCAACTACGACCGGATGCGTGACGCTAACGTGCTCGGAACCAACGAGGTCTTACGGCTGGCGTTCGAAGGACGGCCCAAGAGCTTCAATTACGTTTCCACCACCTTCGTTTTTGGCTGGGCGGTGAAGAAGGTGCTTGTACGAGACGGACATGAACCAGGATATGGAGCTTCTCGATTTTGGATACAGCCAGTCCAAATGGGTAGCGGAACAAGTGGTTTTTGACGCGCGCCGCCGGGGACTTGAGACGCGGATTTTCCGGCCCGCTCTGGTGAGTCCCTCCGTTACCGGCGGTGGCAACAACTTCGATATCGCCGTTCGTTTAGTTGCGTTCATGGTGAATCACGGCATTGGAGTGGATGCTCTGAACCAGGTTAGTTTCGTTCCCGCGGACATCACGGCTAATAACATCGTTGCGATTTCCACCACTCCCGGCACGGCGAATAAGACTTATCATGTTACGCGGGACGATTATGCGAACATGTTGGATATTACCGGCCTGATTACCAAGGCAACTGGGCGGCAATTCGAGATATTCAGCCTTCCCGACTTCGTTCCCGAGCTGATCCGGAGATGCAGGAAGGAAGATCTGCTCTTTCCGCTGCTGGACTTTCTGGTGGGCTCCGTAGACAACATCTCGGCGATGGAGTTCAAACGCTATGACAGTTCCTGCTATCAAGCGGCTCGTAATGCTTCCGCATGGGGCAAGCCGGATCCGTCTCTCGAAGATACGGTCAACGGCATCCTGAGATTCATGCAGCGCAAGGGAATCATCTCGGTTGCGGCTCGTGAGTTCAAAGCCGTGGCCACCTATCAGTAGCCGTTACTGCTTCCGAAATACTAGCTTCTCCGTTAATTGCTGACCGGTTTCCAGCATGCCCGTCGTGGTTACTGTCATCTGTTGTCCGTCGGCGGAAACCACCCAGCGATCCTTTTGAGCCACTTGATCATCTCGCCGGTAAATCGCATCCACGGTGTGAGCATCGACAAGTTGGAGCGTCACGGTATCGTTGCGGGAGTTTTGCAGATTGTATTCCTTGCCGTCAAAACGGGCGGTGTAGCTGAAGTCACCCAAGAAGCGGACCCCCTCCGTTCCGTCTGCCTCGATCTTGAGCATCAACCCTTGCCGTAAACGAGTCTTACTGAGATCCTCGGTCCACTCACCAGCGAACAGGTTATCGGCGACCTTCGTGCCTCCGCTCCGCGTCCACACGGTGATCTGGTTGGCGTGCCCTTTCGCTGAAGTCGTCATCGTTAACTCGTTACCATCACTCGAAAGTTTGTCACGAACCGTCGCCACCAGCGCTCCGTCCTTCTTCTCTTTGACCTGGGCCTGATGCTTATCGATCCTGCGCACCTCAATTTGATTAAACGCCGGATTGCCTTGTACGGGCGATTCATGTCCGTGCCACAGCCCTGTGAAATCGACGTGGGTGTCGCCTGAGGTCACCACGTGCACTCCATCGTGCAGAGCCGTGATGGTGAGTTTGTTGGGGGGATTAAGGGCAGACTGCGCGGAGACGAGCGTCCACGTACCAATGCGGGGGTCTGCGGCGTCCAGTTGAATGGTGGCAATCAGCCCGAGCATTGCGAGTTCGCACAGTGGTTTTCCTAAACCGATGAACATCAACCAATCTTCGCAGATTCACGTGGACGGGCAATTGGGCGCATGTAAGATGTATCCTTGGCACTGTGCGAAAGCATTATGAAGACCTTTAATATCCGCCATTTCTGGCCGGCCGGGATAGTCCTTGCCGCTGTCCTTGTGCTTCTTCCATTTTCTTTTCACGCCGAGCGCCACCTGGAGACTGCAACCCGTGTCGAAGGGAGCGAAGCGGAAGTTGTCGCCGATGAGTTGGCCAGTCGCTTCCGTTCGCCATTCGTTGACCGGGTGGTCCTGGTAATTCAGGGTATCCCACCGGCGGATTCGGACGGGGGCGAGCAAGCGTTGGCGACAATTGAGGAGGGACTCAGGGATGAACCGGGCGTGTCCGGAATCGTCTCCTATCTCGATTTGCGCGATCCGATTTTCCTGGGCAAAGGAGGAGGAACCTTTGTTCTGGTGGGACTCGCGTCCACCGACGGTCCCGTCGAATCGCTCGTTCCCCAGCTCCACGAGCGGGTGAACTCGCTTCAAAATCAATTGCGGGGTCGTTATCCGGCGGTGAAGATCGAACTGACGGGCGAGACGCCTCTCAATTTCGACATTCGGAAAGCTAGCGCCGATGACGTGCAACACGCCGAAAATCTCGTGATTCCCGCGACGCTCGCACTTCTGCTAGTGGCTTTCGGGAGCGTGGTGGCGGCCCTGATTCCATTGGCCGTTGGCGAGCTTGCCATCGCCACCACGCTGGCCATTGCAGGTTTCCTGGCCCTGCATTGGCACCTGTCTATCCTAATTCAGAATATGGCCACCATGCTGGGGCTAGGTTTGGGGATCGATTACGCGCTCCTCATGGTCAGCCGCTTCCGGGAAGCGATTTCCGCCGGGAACAACGGATTCCAAGCCTCGGTCATCGCGGCCCGTCAGGCAGGCCATACACTCCTGATTTCAGCCTCGACGGTAGCCATCGGATTTCTAGCCCTCTTGACGGTTCCCATCAGCGAAGTCCGTTCTATCGGTATGGCTGGATTCCTGGTGGCGGGAATAAGTCTGTTGCTGGCAACTACCGTCGTTCCGGCAGTGCTGGCGTTCCTCGGTACACGGATTAATGCTGGCCGGTTGCCCTTTACTGCGAAACTGGATGCGGATCGGGCCGCGCGCACGGGAAACCGCTGGAGGCAGTGGGGGAAGGTGATTGTCGCCCATCCGTGGCTGGCCATCTTTCTGGCAGGCGCGCCCTTGCTTCTGCTCGCTTCGCAGGCCGCGCGGATGGATACCAGTCTTCCCCGAGGGAATTGGCTTCCGCCGGCGGCGGAATCGGTGCGCGCCCTTCACACCCTGGAACAAATGGACCGGGGTGGCGTAGTTGAATCGTTGCGCGTGATTCTCGAACTGCCAAAGGATTCCATCGCGCAAACGGACTCGGGATGGAATGCACTGGATCGTTTTACCAAACGGCTCGCGAGCGACCCTCGTGCCTACCGCGTCCTGTCTATCACTTCGATCGCGGAGAGCAACCGGTCTTCGCTCGGCGACCTGTCGCGTGACACGCGTCGAACGTTCCTCAGTCGCGACGGCCGGGCGGCGCTGCTTGAGGTGCTGCCCAAGACTTCCGTTTCCCTGCGCGATCAGGTCAATTGGGTGCGGGAACTGCGGAAGACCGGCGCGGCAGCTCTCACGGGAATACCTGGCGCCACTCTACGCATTGGAGGCATCCCGGCATTAAATGCCGATTACCAGACTATCGTCGAAGATCGGTTTGTTTCGGTAATTGCGCTGGTAGTGGTTGGGACGCTTCTGGCGCTTCTGGGCGGGTTCCGATCGCTTTTTGCCGCCGTGAAGGCTATCGCCCTAAACCTGCTCTCGGTTGCCGCCTCCTTCGGCGCATTGGTTATAGTCTTTCAAGACGGACACGGAAGTAGCTTGCTGGGAGTTCATGCTGGAACGGGCAGCGTGTTCCCCATTGTGCCTATCGTCGCCTTTGCCATCGTCTTCGGACTCAGCATGGATTACGAAGTGTTTTTGGTCGCCCGAGTCCTCGAAGCGAGGAGGAGCGGGCTGAGTGAAACGGATGCGATTCCCGAGGGGCTGGCCAGAACCGCCGGCCTGATTACCAGCGCCGCCGCGATCATGATTGTAGTCTTCGCGGCATTCACCTTCGGAAACTTCCTGGTGGTTAAGATGATCGGATTTACGCTGGCGGTAGCCGTGTTTATTGACGCGACACTGGTTCGCATCGTGATCGGGCCTGCGCTTCTTCGCATTGCGGGCGATTGGAACTGGTGGCCGGGCGGGCTCGCGGCACGCAGCACACCAGTGATGGCGAGGGGCGAATAATGCACGTCGCTGTCACGTCCGTACCGGTCGCATCCCACCGAAATGTGCTGCCTTGATCTCCGTAAGGAGTCGACACGCCAGTTCGATGATCTGCTCAGAGATCGCAAGCACCGCCCGCGCACGGGGCGGTGGCTGGTTATGGAATGCGTCGAGTATTGCGTGCTCCAGATCGGCGTGGGCCATCTGAATGTCGTGCGGCATGCACGATGCGTCTTTGAATCCAAAGGCGCGCGCGATTCCTTCCAATAGTTCGCTAAGTTCATGGTCGAAGTGTGTGGCCGCGCGCAGGACGGGAGCAGGCAGATCCTGCGGAGAGACCTGCAGCCGGTACTGCAAAAGCGCAACCTCCAGCAGAAAAAGGGAACGGAGCTGAGGTTGCCAGGCATGCAGCCGGTTGCGCACCGCGAGACTTTGATCGCGCGACCGCCCGATCTCGAATAGAACCGCGTCCGACTGTAAGGTCACGCCGAGAAAATTCTGCCTGATTTTCTCGCGCAGTGTGAGGATCTTTTTAAGGTCGGCAGGCTTCCCCTGTGGCCAGGGGGTGGCAAGCTGGGCCATGAGGTGAAGGTTCTCGGCAAACAGCTCGCGCATCACTTGCACCGCCGGCTTTGAGCCGAGCGTTTCAAAGACCAGCCACATCATCACCAGTCCAAGCATGATACCCATGATGTTGTCGCGTGCGATCGCCAGGTCGGTCTGAGGAGATGGACCGTGAAGTTGGATGAGGTAAAACGCCAGAGCGAGTTGGTTGCCGAAGTAGGAAAGGCGCGGGCTGGAAGTGAGGATCCAGGCTGCTACCGCGGTGACGGCGGCGAACATGACGGTGAAGCCGGCAATGGTGTCGAGCCTCGGCAGGATCAGGACTTGAGAGCCGATGCCCAGCACAACGCCGCCCAAAAGTGCGCCCGAGAAGCGCATCAACTGCTTCTGCCGTGAGGAGCCGATGCTGGTAACGGCAGTGACAACGCAGGTGAACAGCGAGGTGTTGAGCCCGTGCCAAAAGACGGCGTTGAAAATGAAGTAGCAGAGTGTGGACGCCAGGCAGCCGCGAAAAGCAAAGTTCAGATGCTCGGGGTTATGGAAAGCATCGGGCTTAAGGAGTGCGGGAGGGGCGGGGTTGATTTCGTCGAGCGCGAACGACTGACCAAGCGCGGGCGAGAGACTGATGCGCAGCAGGTTGAGCGTCTGTTCGAGACCCAGCAGGATCAGTGGCCCGTCGGAGGGGGTTCTGAGAGGCTGGATTACTTGCCCAACGTTGCGGGCGCGAATCTTTTGTTGCAGCTTCGCGATCAGATCGGCCAGGGCCTCCAGGCGAGGTGCGTCGCTGGGGGTGAGCGTATCGAAGCGCCTGAAGCCGGCGAGGATGTCCACCAGCCGGCCGACGAGAGCGACCGTGGTACTGAGACGCGCAGTGTCCCGCCGAGCGGGGTTCGCTCTGAAAGCAAGCCGCCTCAGGCGTGAGACACCGATCATGGCAAACTGAGCAAGCTTGCCCATGGCTTCAGGGCTGACGGCGCCCCCGGCGCTTTGCTCGAGAACCACGCGGACGGCTTCCAGACGTTGATCTAAGCCCTCCGTCAGTTCGTCCCGCGTGTCGAAGAGCGAAAACGCGAATTCCACAACGATGGTTACCGCGACGGCCAGCGCCACACTGCCCAGAACCCAAAGGTTGGAGACGACGACAGCGGCTTGAGGGCCTGCTTGATCCCAGGCTGGAACCGAGAGGACGATGACGATTGCGAAGGCGGTCCCCGCGCCGTAGTTGGACATGGCGCTGAGACCGTAAAAGGCGACAAAGAAGCTGAAGATCACCCAGAGGAAGTGCGTCAAAGGATAATCCACAAAGAGGATCGCTCCTGCCAGCAGAAAGGCCGTGCCGCAAAGAAAGCTGGCTACCGTGCTGATACCTCCGCGCAAGGTGGTGATGGGCGCCTCGCGCGAGAGCAAGAGTGAGAAGAAGCCTCCGACGGCCGCCCCAGGAAGGCGAAAGGTAATAATCAACAACATCGTGATTGTTGCCGCAGTGGTGTACCGGAGAGCGAGAAGAGCGCGTCCCGGATAGGGCTT
Organism: Bryobacterales bacterium; assembly: GCA_963735145.1. Lineage (GTDB taxonomy): Bacteria > Acidobacteriota > Terriglobia > Bryobacterales > Bryobacteraceae > Palsa-89. The sequence goes on from CAVTJS010000006.1 coordinate 23,798, forward strand.
TAGCTCCTCCCGAAGGAAGCTTGGGAACCACTGACTGAAGGGCGGCGAGGGAGGTGCCGCTACGCCAGCCGGGGCTTGCTTTCGCTGACCGGGCTGGGCTACGGCGGGCAACGTCTACCTCACCGAGCCTTGCACGGGGTGGACCACCGCCACAGCGTTCTCGCCGATGCGCAGCAGATTGGAGGGGGGCGATTCGATCCGGATGCGTACCGGGTAGCGGGCCGCGAGGTGAACCCAGTTCAGCGACCGCTCTATGGCGGGAAGACCCGGCGAAATGACACCCGCGACGCCTGGATCGGGCGTCACGCCGTGCCCGATACTTTCCACGACACCCCGTAAGGGAAGGTTTTCGTGAGCCATGAGGAAGAGGTCGGCCGGCGAACCCAGCGTGACGTGGTTCAATTGGGTTTCGCGGAAGTTCGCGACCACCCACCAAACGCGCGAATCGATCATGGTGAACACCTGAACGCCGGTGTGCACATACTCACCCACGGAGGTGGTCAGATTGGTGATGTAGCCGTCGAAGGGGGCATACACGCGACAGTTGTTGAGGTTGTACTGGGCGGTGCGAATCGCGGCGGCGCGCTCCTCACGCTGATTCGTGAGCGGGGCCAGCGTCTCCACTCCGTTGGCTGCCTGCTCGCGCTGGGCCTGGCTCTGCTCCACCTCCGCGCCGGACTGTATATAGTGCGAGCGAGTGCTCTGCACATGGGCTTCGCTGAGTGCGACCTGCGCTGTAGCCTGCTCGACGGCGCGCGTGCGCGTCTCCAGCAAAGTCCGCGCCTGTTCCACTTGATCGACAGTCACAAATTGCTGGTCCAGCAGAGGCTCAAGCCGGTGCAGATTGTCCGCGGCGTACTTGCGATCCGCCTCGGCGCGGAGCTTAGCAGCCCGCGAGTCGGCTAAGTTTGCCTCCGCTTCGGAGATGGTCGCGCTGAGGGCGTCGCGGTTGGAAGTGTTGCTGGCGATGTTGGCCTGTGCCACATGCACGCCGCTGATCTGCGAGTTGATCGAACGCTGGCGATCTTCGATTTGACCTTCGAGCGCGGCCTGCTGCGAGATGGCGCGTTCCAGAGCGTAACGATAAGGCCGCTCGTCCACCACGAAGAGCAGGTCGCCAGCCTTGACGTATTGGTTGTCCCGAATGGGCAACTGCGTGATGGGCCCGTCCACCTGAGGCGCCATGCCGATGAAGTTCGCAAAGACCTCGGCGTCGTCCGTACGGGGATTGTCGACCGCGCGGCCTACAGCGATCAGAACGACGATCGAAGCAACCACCACGACACTGACGAGGAGAAGCCATCCCAAAATCGGTTTCGGACTTCGGAGTGACTCGTCGTGCTGATTCTCTTCATGCTCCTGCTGTTGGTTGCCTGTCTGCGGCTGCTCTTGCTGCGCGCCCGCGCCAGCCTGTGCTTGGTCTTCGTTCTTGCGATCGTCTTCTGGCACGCAAGCCTCCTTTCCGTTTTACTCGAACGTGATCAGCCAGATCAAGCAGGCGATGAGCAGTGCGATGGCGAAGTAGAACAACGGGAGAGCCGGCAGTCGTTGCTCCCATTGCAATCGATTTAGTATGAACCGAACGAGAGCAGTCAGCAGGATGCTGGCGACCATGCAGGCGATCCAGCCGGGGAAGTAGGAACCAAGTACGTTGAACGAAGGAGAGCGCCTACAGCCGGTTAACGCGAAAACCAGAACCGCGGCGAGGCCCGCGGAAACGGCGTGGCGCGACGAATATTTTTCCGGGCTGGTTCTTTTCTGGGTGTTCATGGATGGGACTTTCGGGATGCCGACTGCAGCAGATCGCCGGTGCGATAGGCAAAGTCTGCGAGCCCTGTCAGAACCGTTGTTCGTGCGGCGACATCGCTGCTGAGCGCCTGGGCCAGGGTGCGCTGTGCCGAGACTACGTCGACGGTACTGCGCAGACCTAGTTGATAGGCCCTGAGAGCGGCATTGTAGGAACTCTGCGAGGCAGCCAGGAGTGCGGCTGCGGCGTCGCGTTGGTAAAACGCGGTGCGCACAGTCACGTACGCAGTCCAGACCTGCTGCTCTACTTCGTCGCGGGTCTGGTCGATCTGCGCCTGTGCCCTTCTCTCATTGGCGCGTGCTTCGGCAAGTTGGTTGGAACGGCGGCCTCCGTCGAAGAGATCCCATTCCAGACTCAAATTGACGTTCCACTCCCCCTGGGGCCCGATGTACGTGGCTGGAAATAGATCCTGCTTTCCGTAAGAACGGAACTCACCTACCTGGCCCTGGAACTGAAGGGTGGGAAAATAGGCCGAACGAGCGGCACGGATCTCAGCGCGAGCGGCCTCGCGCTCCGCGGTTTGCTCCCCTATCTCGGGCCGAAGCGACAGGCTGCGCTCGGTGGCTTCAGGCACGTCAATGTCCAAGTGTTCTGGTGTAGGAATCTCCGCGAGGGGTTGAACTTGAAGGCGATCTGACGGGGCCGCTCCGAGCAGCGAAAGCAGGTCACCACGCCGGATATCTACGTCGCCGATGGCTGCTTGCAGGGTGAAGTTGGCCTGCGCGGCCGCGGCCCGCGCCTCCAGAGCATCCGGCAGGGTGGCGAGACCGACAGTCAAACGGGCCTCCACCGCCTTTCGCACGGTCTCCGCATTGTCGAAGTTCGCTTGCGCCGCATCCCTCTGACCCACGGAGTTAAGAAGTTCGTAGTACCGGCGCATGGTCTCGAAGAGGACATCCAGGAACGTACGGTTGAAAGTGAGGTTCGCACCGAGTAGTTGTTGTCGAGCTTCGTCAATGCGCGCTGAGCGAGCTCCAAAGTCGAAGATCAGGTAATTAAGCTGCAGCATTGGCTGGAAGACACCCAGCGTCTGCTGCACGAAAACATCGTCGAAGAGTATCCCCACCCGAGTGGTGTTGGTCAGAGCAAGGGCGTTCACGGCCGGCAGCAGGTCGCTGCGAGCGATACCGAGCCGTGCGGCTGCGGCACGAGTGTTCTCCCAGGCAGCGCGGGTAGAGGGATTGTAACGCTCGGCCAGATCTACCAGCTCGGATAGAGTGTACGGATGGTTCGTGTCAATCCGCGTACGGCGGTCCTGTTCCGCGGCCTCGCGCTGCTTGGAAGCGAAGCCGGAGGGGGGTTGAAAAGGCTTTTCAGCCTCGCTTGAAATCAGTTGACCTCGGGCGCATGTCAATGCACAAAGCATCGCGACTGCAAACACCAGTAACCTGCCCGCCAGTATTCGGCTCTTACCGATCATGCTCTTAACAGCGACCTCCAGCGCATCTCTATCTCTAGATGATAAATCCAGTACGGAGATGATAAATCCAGTACGGCCATTCGTTTCTTCTGCAGGAGTCGAGTGATCGGTGGGCGCAGATTCCCGACCCGCGCCGAAACGCGGAAATTAACCTACTTCCTGATGTCGAAGTTTTGGCCCGGCACGCCATATGTGCCGGCGGTGCGGTGGTGTCCGTGCACCGGTGCAGGCTTTGCGAAGCGAATAAAAGGAAGCGAAATCCCCCACAATATCCTTTACTCCGGGAAGCATTGACTGTATACTTGCTACCATCTTGCGGATAACCACATGAATATTAATACCTGGTTACAGAAAGAGCGCTTGAAAGCAGCTTGGGCGCTCCTCCCTGCCGATAAAAAGGCCGCCATTCAGCCAATGATCGACGCGGCTCACGACAAATTTCGGACCTATCAAGCCACCCGCAAGGCGCCACCTCACGACCCTACCATTCCCCACACCCTGATCTTGGCCAAGACCGCGCTTACCGACGACGCGGACGGTACGGCTGAGGCCTTACCGGAATTGCAGCCTGGAGACATTGAGGTTGATGTCGACAACGGAGGCGCGATTTGGGGCACCGGCAAATATCAGCAGCTCGATCCGGGCTGGCTGGGGGCCGCTGCCGCGTGGTTGGAGCACCTCATTCTGGGCAAGTACTCTTTTCCGCAAGGCACTCCTCCGGTCATAAACATTCCCGACGATTTGACCATCGCCATGGCTGGGGATTTTGGAACCGGGAACTGGGGCACGCCCGCTAATCCGGCTGCGAGCACGAAGATAGCTACTGCGGCCATACCCAAACTTGCGCCGAATCTGACCATCCATTTAGGCGATGTATATTACGAGGGTTCTTCGCCCGAAGAGACCACCAATTTCGTCAATCTGTGGCCTAAAGGCTCCGGGCCGGCCACCAGTTATACCATGAACTCGAACCACGAAATGTATTCCGGCGCGAAGCCCTATTTCGTAGAGGCGCTCCAGAGTCCCCTCTTTTCAGGGCAAAAGCCCTACAGCTTTTTCGCCCTGGAAAATGACAATTGGATCATTGTGGGGCTGGATTCGGCTTACTATTCGGACGAACTCACGCTATATATGAACGGTTCACTTGGCGCGAGCGCGCAAGTGGGGTTCCTCAAAGAACAGGCGCAAAAGAACAAGAAGATGATTTTGCTCACCCACCACAACGGCCTCACGGAAGATGGCTCCGCAACTACCGGCCTCTGGAACGAAGTGCTGAGCTGCTTCCCGGCGGGTTCCGGTCCCGCCTATTGGTATTGGGGACATGTCCATGCGGGCGTGATTTATCAGCCTCGCAACGGCGTCCAGTGCCGTTGCATTGGCCACGGCGCGCTGCCGTGGGGTTACGCTTCCGAACTGGATAACCCAAACGTCGCATGGTTCGAAAAACGCAGCGCCGGCGATCAGAACGACAATCTGAGAGTGTTCAACGGATTCGCGTTTCTGCAACTGGCTGGCGCCGCGCTCAACGAGACGCTTTATGACGAAAATGGCGGCGTTGCGTGGTCTTCGACAGAAATCGCAGCCGCCGCCGGGTAAGAGCCTACTCTTCCCGAAGCGCCTGCATGGGATCTAGACGCGAAGCGCGAAGCGCCGGAATCAGGCTGGCCGGCAAAGCCACCAGGGCCAGCAGCAGCACCGAGAGTCCGATAGTCAAGGGATCATTCGGGCTCAACCCGTAGAGCAGCTTCGCGATGGCTTGCGATGCGGCGAGCGCCAAAGCAATACCCACGAGCAAACCGGCCAGCAGAAGCTTTCCGCATTCGCCCCCGATCAGTTGCAGAACGTTGGCGCGCTCGGCGCCCAGCGCCATGCGAATGCCGATTTCGCCCCGTCGCCGCGCCACCATGTACGCTATCACGCCGTACAGTCCGATGGACGCCAGCGCCGCGGCCAGGAATCCGAAAAAACCGGAGAGCGTGGCCATCAAACGCTCGCGCAGCAGCGAATCGTCGATCTCCGCATGCATCGTATAAAAGTTCAGCGACAGCGCGGGATTCATGGCGGCCATCTCCCGCTTGATCGCGGCCAGTTGGGAGCTAAGCCCAACTGGCGATCGCGTCAGGAAAGCCTCTCCGGTATCGTCCTTCCTGGTCTGATCGAGCGCTGTGAATAGCGTGGGAGTGAAAGGATCGCTCAGACGGCGGTACTTCGCATCCTTCGTCACCCCAATGATTTCGAAAAGTACCTCTGGGTCTCCCGGCCGCCTTTCCTCGCGTAGACGCCTGCCGATCGGATTCGCGCCATTTGCGAATTGCTTGACGAAGGCCTCATTGACAATCGCAACGTTGGGAGAATTCGCATTGTCCCGCTCGTTGAAGTCGCGGCCCGCCAGCAGTGGAGTGCCCAGCGTCCGAAAGTATCCGGGACTAACGGCGTTGAAATCGATCAAGAAATAGGGCGCGGGATGAGCGCCGACAAACTGGAACCGATCGTTCCAACGGTTGCCGCTGATCGGGACCACATTCGTCGCGGCGGCCTGTTCGACGCCGGGAAGGAGGCGAATGCGCCGCAGGATTTCGTTGCGTATTTCGGGCCGGCGCTCGGGCGGATAGTGCAGAGTTGAATAATCGACGTCGGTGATCAGAACCCCGCTGGTCCGAAATCCGGCGTCCAACGTCAGCAGCTTGTGCAGGCTGCGAATGAACAGCAGCGCGCCAACCAGCAGCACCAAAGAGAGCGCAACCTGTGCCACTACTAAGATGCGTCGCAGGCCGAAGCGCTCGCGACCCTCCGTCACACTGCGCCCGCTCGATTTCATGAGCGCGCCCGGACTCACGCCCGTTGAGCGCACGGCCGGCATCAAGCCAAATAGCAGACAGGTGAGAATGGCCAAGGCGGCCGTGAATCCGAAGACGCGCCAGTCCGTGCCCAGATCGACAAATAGCGGATCGGGGGTAGTGCTGAGGAAGCGCACCAGATACGTACTGAGAAACTGTGCCAGCAGGGCTCCGCATGCCGCTCCGATAACGGCCAGCAGCAGGCTCTCGGCCAGCATCTGCCGGATCAGGCGAGGACGCGATGCCCCGATGGCAAGCCGGACCGCCAGTTCGCGTTCGCGGGCGCTGGCGCGCGCCAGCATCAGGTTCGCCAGGTTGGCGCAGGCGATCACCAGCACCAGTCCCGCGATGCCCAGCAGAATCAGCAAAGGATCCTGGTACTCCGATCTCAGGTCCGAGACGCCAGATCCGGCAGGATCGGCCGTTAATTTAAATGCACGATAGGTCTTCGCGGCGTCCGGAGTGTAGGTCGGTGAAATCGTTGCTTCGAAGAGCCCCGGCGAGATAGCTCGCACGTGCGCGCGAGTCTGATCGATATTCCAGCCGGGCTTCAAGCGTCCGATCACCGCCAGCCACCAATGATGGAGCTTGGGCGTATGCGCATCCACGCCGTTGATGAGCGTTTCGGCGCACACTGGAATAGCAACGTCGAAATACCTGCCCACTTCCACTCCAAAAAAACCCGCCGGCGCGACCCCGATAATCTCGAAAGGCTTGCCGTCGAGAACGATTTTGCGTCCGATTGCCGACGCCTGCCCGCCGTACTCGCTCTGCCAATAAGAATGTCCGAGCACAACGCCTGGCGAGCCACAGCCCGGCCGATCGTCTTCCGCGGAGAACACCCGGCCAAGCGCCGGCGTCACGCCCAGAGTCTTGAAGAAATCTCCGCTGGCATAGAGCCCCTCCACATAGCGCACTTCCCCGCCCGTCGCCGTATTGAAGCGATGCCCGGCCCAGGCAAAAACGCTGGAGAACGCTTGCTGGTGCGTCCGGAACTGGTCCCACATCGCATAGGTAAAGGCCGCACGCCTGCTACTGAAATTTCCAGTGCAGCAATTCTGAGCCTGGCGATCCGGCCCGATTTGAACTTCCACCAATTGCTGCGGGTTTGCCACCGGCAACAAGCGCAAGCGCACCGCGTCCAACAGATGGAAAATCGCGGTGTTGGCCCCGATGCCGAGCGCCAGGCTAAGAATGGCAACGGTGAAGAATCCTGGTTCCAGTCGAAGCAACCTCAAGGCGTAGCGCAGATCCTGGCCGAGAGCTTCCAGAAAGCCAATGGTATTCATGCGGTGAGTGGTCTCCTTCGCTCGAGTGACATTGCCGAATTTGCGCCTCGCTGCCCAAGCCGCTTCCTTCGGATTCATGCCACGCGCGATGTTCTCGTCGATTTCGTGCTCGAGATAAGCTTCGATTTCCTGGGAGAAATCGTCGTCGCGTTTGCGCCGCTTGAAATATCGAAGCCAACTCATGATTCACTCCGTGGCCGGGCCCAGCACGCGCGCAATGGCGTTCACAATCTGGTCCCAACGGCTGCGCTCACTGGCCAGATGCTTGCGGCCGGCCGGAGTGATGCGGTAATACTTCGCCTTGCGGTTGTTCTCCGACGTGCCCCAGAAAGACGCGATCAATCCCCGTTCCTCCAGACGATGCAGCGCCGGATACAGCGATCCATGCTCCACCTGAAGGACGTCTTCTGAAGTGTGCTCGATCGCGTGCGCGATGGTGTGGCCATGCGCGGGCGACAGCAGGACGGTGCGTAAAATCAGCATGTCGAGGGTACCCTGCATCATCTCGCCCCGATCGTTCTTTTGTTTGCTGCTGGCCATAGAGTCAGCTTACCAGAAGAACGCCTAGTGGAGCAAGTCAAGCCGGACGAAACAACAGCAGATCCAGGCTGAAGGTTACGCACATCGCCTCCACCGGACGCGATCGCAGGGGCCGGTAGATGGAAAGCAAAATGTCCTCGACCGCGGCTATATCCAGGTCCACCGAGGTGGTGACGCGACGCCGATCGAGCAGCGTGAAGGCAGGCGCGAACGTCTGGATGGTGCGGGCCGTGCGATCGCGTCCCCGGCCGCGCAATTCAATCAGATCGTCGGGCGCCGGAAGGGCGATGAGCAGGCGTCCCTCGTCGCGGATCACACGCCGGAATTCGCTCACGTTCATCCGCGCCGTGATGGACATGACGATCGAAAAAGATCGATCGGCGTAGGGCACGAACCGATCCGCATTGGCGACGATCCATTCGCATTCCGGATAGCGGCGCGCCGCGGCTTCAATGGCTGGAACCGAGATGTCGACACCATGCGCGCTCGATCCAGTCTTGCGAGCCAAAGTGCCGAGGTAGAAACCATCGCCGCATCCGGCGTCCAGAACCACGTCGCCGGCCGACGCGCTCAGAATCTCGGCGATTCCGTCCAACAGCGGCCCCGTCACCCCACGATCGTGCAACCTGCGACGCGCCGCCACTGCAGCGCCAGTATCGCCCGGTTGATTCGATCGCCGGTCCTGCGGCTGCAGCACATTGATATATCCGCTGCGAGCAACGTCGAAAGAATGCCCGCGTTCGCAAACCACTCGCCGCTCTTGGCGCGTAAGAGGCAGATGGCAACTACGAACGGGACACGCAAGCATCGGCGGTGATCGGGTAAACTACCAGGTTAGCCTTATGCCTCTCTCCGTCGGTGAACGGCTGGGACCTTACGAGATCATCGAGCCCATCGGCGCCGGTGGGATGGGAGTGGTCTACAAGGCTCGCGACACGCGGCTGAACCGAATTGTCGCCATCAAAATCTCCAACGAACAGTTCACCGAACGCTTCGAACAGGAAGCGCGGGCCGTGGCCGCGCTGAATCATCCCAACATTTGCACGCTCTACGACGTCGGCCCGAATTACCTGGTGATGGAATACATCGAAGGTGAATCGCCCGAAGGGCCCATGCCGCTGGAGGAGGCTCTGCGCATTGCGCGCCAGATCGCCGACGCGCTGGAAGCGGCGCACGAACGCGGCATCACGCATCGCGACCTGAAGCCCGCCAATATCAAGATCAAGCCAGACGGTACGGTGAAGGTGCTCGATTTCGGCCTCGCCAAACTGGCCGCCACCACCAGCGGCAGCGGCGAGCGCTCTCCCACCTTCACCATCGGGATGACGGAAGCCGGGATGATCCTCGGCACCGCTTCCTACATGGCTCCCGAACAGGCCCGCGGCAAATCCACCGACAAGCGCGCCGACATTTTTGCCTTTGGCGTGGTGCTCCACGAATTGATCACCGGCCATCGCCTGTTCGGAGGTGAGGACGCGGGCGAGATGCTCGCCAAAGTGATTCGCGACGAGCCCGATTTGAGCGATGCGCCGCCCAGCGTCCGGCGTCTGTTGTCGGAGTGCTTGCAAAAAGATCCGCGCAAACGGCTGCGCGATATCGGCGATGTGTGGCGGTTGCTCGACGGCGCGGCGCCATCCGGAATCGCCTCGGTGAATGGCGCCGGCGATGCCCAACCGCCGCAAAGAACCCAGTGGCTGTGGCCGGCGATAGCGGCGCTATTCCTGCTCTGTACAGCCGCACTGGCCTTCGTGCATTTTCGCGAGAAACCGCCCACGCTTCTTCCCATGAAGTTTGAGGTATCGCTGCCGCCCAAAACTTCGCTGAACTCCTTCAGCCTTTCTCCGGACGGCCGCAAGCTGGCTTTCAGCGCGCGCGGGCCGGACGGACGCAGCACTTTGTGGATCCGGCAAATGGATTCGCTCGAAGCCCGCGAGTTGCCGGGAACCGAAGGCGCCGCCCAGGACCCGGTATGGTCCCCGGACAGCCAGTTCATCGCTTTCCTCGCGGGCGGCAGTCTCAAGAAGATCGATATCGCCGCCGTCAACCCCCAAACGTTGGCGCCTTACAGTCCCCTCGGAACCGGAATTACCTGGAGTCAACAGGACGTCATTCTATATAGCAGCGGAGGCGTTGTGAATCGTGTTTCGGCTTCGGGAGGCGATACGTCTCCCGTTACCGCGCTCGATACCAAGCGCGACGAGCTGGCGGATATCCGTCCATTTTTCCTGCCGGACGGAAAGCACTTTTTGTATTACCGCGTCATGGCGAGCAAGGAGGATCAAGGCGTTTACGTCGGCTCCTTGGATGCCAAGCCGTCCGAACAGCCAAGCAAGCGTTTGATCGACAGCCCGGCTGGGGCTATCTATGTGCCCTCCGCGGACGGTGGCGGCAATTTGTTTTGTCTGCGCGGCGAATCGCTCATGGCGCAGCCTTTCGATCTGGGTCGCCTGGAGCTCACCGGGCGTGCCGTTCAGTTAGCGGACCGGGTGAGCACCACTACCTATCTCGGTTTGTTTTCGGCTTCGCAGACCGGCATGCTGGCCTATGCCGCCAACGGAGGCACCCGCCGGCAACTGACCTGGTACGATCGCGAGGGAAAGATCCTGGGCCACGCCGGAGAGCCCACCACGCGCGACGAGTTGGCGCTCTCGCCGGACGGATCGCGAGTGGCGGAAGGCCGCGTCGACGATCATGGCGTGTGGGCGGTCTGGATGCTGGATCTGGAGCGCGGCACCAATACGCGTCTCAGCTTCGAGGCCGGCGGCGGTAGCGCCACCTGGTCGCCCGATGGCAAGGAGATTGTCTTTGCGCCGGGCGGCGGTCAATCGTCGGACCTGTATCGCAAGCCCGCCAATGGCGCAGGCCAGGGAGAAGTGCTGTTTCATTCCGACGACATCAAGACCCCCGACGACTGGTCGCGCGACGGCCGCTTTCTGATATTCATGCAGCGCAGCAAAACCACCAACAACGACCTCTGGGTGCTCCCGTTGGAAAAGGACGCCAAACCCACGCCCTATCTGAACACGCCGTTTAGCGAAACCCAGGCGCAGTTTTCCCCCGATGGCCACTGGGTGGTTTACGCCTCCAACGAATCGGGAATCAAGGAAGTTTATGTGCAGCCGTTTCCTGTGGCAAGCGGCGGGAAGTGGGTGGTCTCGAGTGGCGGAGGGAACCAGCCGCGCTGGTCCCGCGACGGTAAGGAGCTGTTCTATCTGACGCCGGACGGTACCCTGATGGCCGTGCCCGTCAGCGCAAAAGACGGAACATTTCAGCCCGGCGTTCCCAAACCGCTGTTCCGCGCGCCGGTTCTGGGCGGAGCGGGCGGCGGCTCAGGCGTCGCCTGGCACTGGGACATTTCTGGGGACGGCAAGCGTTTCCTGATGAACACCGCGCTTGAAGATGCCGCCTCCTCCCCGATCACCATCGTGCTCAACTGGCAGAGTGCGATCAAGTAGGCTCAGCGCGCTCGTATCCCGCGCATGCCAGCACCGGCAGCCTGGGGTACTTGGGGAAGTTCAGATCTACCTTAGAGAGCTGGCAAAGAAAGAATACCGAACCGCGGTCTGAGGTAATGCGCCGAACATGCACGCAAGTGGCACAAAGCCCGGCAGTTGCGGATTCGTCGCCCACCTGAGCCAGTCTAGCAGGCTGTGTCAAAACCGGCTCCCTCACGGTCGCGGCTCTGCAACGCAATGAACCTAACTGAGCCGCGGACTTTCGATACAGGCTGCTTAGCACGCACTGGAGGCGCTAAAGGCTAGAAGCCGGAGAGCCGATAGATAGCTGATGACTAGCGGCTCATTCTTCGTTCAGACTTCGGAAGATGCCCTCCGCCACGTCAACCTGCTGGCGAACGGCCTGAAGAAGGTCGCCATAGCGGGCTGGATCTGCGGCGCCGGCTGCGGGGCAATGGCGATCCTGCTGGCTCGCATTCTGATTAATCCCGATCACTCCAACTCCGCACCCGGGCACGAAATGGCCGGCTTGACGTTTGTCGCCGCGTTCATGGCCTCGGCGTTGCTTGTTTTCTCCACCCTCTATTTCCTCTCAGGTTGGGGATTGTCGCATCAGTTGCCCTGGGCTCGCTACGCCGCCGCTGGCACCTTCCTCGCAAAAATTCTGCTGTGCGTCTGGGTCGGGCGTGGCTCGTTCCGGGGGATGATCTTTTTTCTGATGGTGGCAGCCTGGGACTTCTACGGCCTGTGGGTGCTTCTCTCCAAAGAAACCGGACAACTACTCACTTCAACCGAAGTACGCCAGCCCAGCGGCAAACCTGCTAATCTAGTCACTTAAAGTGCCTTCGCTCGAATGCCCGCTCGAATGAGCGACAGCTTCATCCTGCAGACTTATCCGTTTCGCGAAGCCGACCTCGTCGTCAGCTTCTTCACGCGCGATCAAGGCAAGCTCCGGGGCGTGGCGCGGCGGGCCCGCCGGCCGAAAAGCAGCTTCGGTTCCGGGTTGGAACGGCTGTCACATGCAACGGTTTCGTATTATCAGAAGGAGAATCGCGAGCTGGTTAGCCTCAATTCCTGCGAACTGACGCAGTCGCAGTTCGCTTTGGCCTCAAACTACGAATCGAGCGTCGCCCTCGATTATCTGGCGGAAGTTACAGAGCAGTTGCTACCACCCAACGAAACCAACGAACGCCATTTTCGCCTGCTGATCGCAGTGCTCGATTCATTGCACGCGGGCGGCAACGTGTGGGCCGCCGTGACGTACTTTGCGCTGTGGGCGGTGCGGCTGGCGGGGCTTTTGCCCGAGCTTCGGGTAAGCCCTGATTCGCGCGCCATCATAGAAGAGATGCTTGTGACACCCATCCAGCAGTTAACCGCGCGACCCTGGGTCAAAGAAACCGCCGCCGATGTTCGGCGCGCCCTCAACCGTTTGATCGAAGAACACGTGGAGCGAAAACTTCGCACCCCGGCGATTCTGGAGGCCCTGTGAGCAGCGCTTTGACCTTCCAGGAAACCGTCCTGGCCCTGAAGAAATATTGGTCCGATCGCGGCTGCATCATTCAGGAGCCTTACGATGTCGAGGTAGGCGCGGGCACCATGGCGCCCGAAACATTCCTGCGCGTCCTCGGACCAAGCGCCTATAACGTGGCCTATGTTCAACCGAGTCGCCGCCCCGCCGATGGCCGCTACGGCGAGAATCCAAACCGCCTGTACAAGCACCAGCAGTTGCAGGTGATCCTGAAGCCATCTCCAGCCGAAGTCATCGATCTATATCTGGGCAGCCTGGAAGCGATTGGAATCGATCTTGGAAAGCACGACATTAAGTTCGAGGAAGACAACTGGGAGGCGCCGACGCTCGGCGCATGGGGCATCGGTTGGCAGGTGATGCTGGATGGCCTGGAGATTTCGCAGTTCACTTATTTTCAGCAATGCGGCGGTTTCGATCTCGATCTGATCCCGGCTGAGCTGACCTATGGCCTGGAACGCATCGTCGCGTTTTTGCAGAATGTCGACAGCGTTTACGACATCGTGTGGGCGCCCGGGTTCCTTTACCGCGATGTGCGCCTCAAAGAGGAGCAGCAGTTTTCCAGGTATAACTTCGAGCTGGCCGATGTCGACATGCTGTGGCAACTCTTCGATCTGCATGAGAAGGAATGCCAGCGGCTGATCAAGATAACAGGCGTGGTTCTGCCCGCTTACGATCAGGTACTAAAGTGTTCCCATATCTTCAATCTGCTCGATTCGCGCGGTGCCATTAGTGTCACTGAACGGGTGGGCGTCATCGGGCGCGTGCGCAGGCTGGCGCTCGCCGTGGCCGAAGCCTGGATGGTGGAAATCGGCGCCCGAAGTGAGGCAGTCGCGTGAGCCTGCCATTTATCTTAGAAATCGGCACCGAAGAGATTCCCGATTGGATGATTGTTCCTGCATTGAACAATTTGCAGGATATGTTTCAAGCATTGCTTGACCAGCAAGCGCTGGGCGGAAGAGTACAGGAGGTACATGCTACCCCCCGGCGACTTTTTTTGCGAGCAGGCGGATTGCTGGAAAGGCAGGCGGATGTCGAAGAGGTGATCATGGGCCCGGCGAAATCGGCGGGAACTGGCGCAGCCGGCGGTTTCGCACGGAAGATGGGCACGACGGCCGATCAGCTCGGTACGGCAACCACTCCCAAGGGAGAATATTTCAGTTTCAAAAAACGAACCCAAGGCCAGGCGACGGCTGCGGTGCTGGCCCGCGATCTGCCCCAACTGATTCTTAAGATCCAGTGGCCCAAGACCATGGTCTGGAACGGAAAAGGGACGGAACGTTTTATCCGGCCCATCCGCTGGCTGGTGGCGCTGCTGGGCGATGGAATCGTGAACTTCCAAATTGCTCGCGTGGATTCCGGCATGCTCACTCGTGGACGCCGTGGGGTGGCCGATAAGGTGGTCGTCCACATTAATGATTTTGAGAGCAGGTTGAAAGAGAGCGGCGTCATCCTCTCGGCAGAGGAACGCAGAAAGAAGATCGAAACGGAAGTTGCAGAGCTGTTACAGCCGAAGGGGTTGCGCGTCAAGCCGGATCCCGATCTCCTTCACACCCTCACCTACATCACCGAATTCCCTACCCCGATTCTCGGCAGTTTCGATCCGAGTTACCTGGACCTGCCGCAAGAAGTCCTGGTCACCGTGATGCGGCATCATCAGAAATATTTATCGGTCGAAGACGCCGACGGTAAGCTCGCGCCGTACTTTATCGCGGTGATGAACACCGCTGCCGACCCTGACGGTTTGGTCCGCCAAGGCAACGAAAAGGTCCTGCGCGCGCGGTTCAACGACGCACGCTTCTTTTGGGATCAGGATCAGAAAAAGACGCTGGTGAACCGGGTTGAAGACCTTAAGAACGTTACCTTCCAGGCGAAGCTCGGCTCGTATGAGGACAAGACCAAGCGCGTTTACGATCTAGTCGGAAAACTCGGCGGCAACAAACGCGCGGCCTTGTTGTGCAAGTGTGACCTCACCACAGACATGGTCAAGGAGTTCACCGACCTGCAAGGAATCGTCGGTGGCCTGTACGCGCGTGCGCAAGGCGAATCCGAAGAAGTCGCCCGCGCGATCTACGATCACTACAAGCCTCTCAGCATGGAAGACGAGATCCCGTCGACGCACGCTGGGCGCATCCTGAGCCTCGCCGACAAGTGGGACACGCTGGTCGAATGCCTGAACGTCGGCATGACCCCCACCGGATCCCGCGATCCGTTCGGGCTCCGCCGCGCCGCTCAAGGCATCGTGCGCATTATCGTCGAGGGCCGGGTCAATGCGCCGCCACTCGAAGGCGAGTTCCTGCGCGACCGCGTCGAATACTACTTCCGCGATGTCCGCGGCTTCGCCTACGACGAAGTCCGCGCTTGCATGGCCGCCGGTTGGACCGATCTGCTCGATCTCGAAGCGCGTTTGTCGCGCGTCAAAGCCATCCGCGCCACTCCCGATTTCGAGCCCATCGCCGCCAGCTTCAAGCGCATCAAGAATATTCTGAAACAGGCCCAGTTCAACGACTCGACATTCCATCCCCAGCTTCTCGAGCCCGGACCGGAACTGGATCTTTACGAAGCAATCCGCCACACATCGGGCCAACCGCTCGAATCCCGCATCGGCCCGCTGCGGCCGAAAGTCGACCTTTTCTTCGACAAGGTGCTGGTCAACGCACCCGACTTGGAATTACGGCGCAACCGGCTTGCGCTGCTACACAATCTCCTGACCGAGTTTTCTACGATCGCGGATTTCTCGGAAATCGTCACAGAAAGGCAAGCATGAAAAAATACGTTTACGCATTTGGCGGCGGCGCAGCCGACGGCGATGGCAAAATGAAGGACGTGCTCGGCGGCAAAGGCGCTGGCCTGGCCGAGATGAGCCGCGCCGGCGCTCCGGTGCCCCCTGGCTTCACCATCTCCACCGAAGTCTGCAACATCTATTTCCAGAACAAGAACCGCGTCCCGAAAGAGATCGGCGCGGAGATCGCGCAGGCGCTCGCGAATCTCGAACAGAAGATGGGCAAGAAGCTCGGCGATCCGTCGGACCCGCTGCTTCTCAGCGTGCGGTCGGGCGCCAAATTCTCCATGCCCGGCATGATGAACACCATCCTCAACCTGGGGCTGAACGACAAAACGGTAGAGGGCCTGGCCAGGAACAGCGCCAACCCGCGCTTTGCGTACGACTGTTATCGCCGCTTCATCCAGATGTTCGGCGAAGTGGCGCTCGACATCGACATGCACAAGTTCGACGAAATCTTCGACGCGCGCAAGAAGAAGGTGAAAGCCAAGCTCGATACCGACCTGTCGGCCGAAGACCTGAAGGTCATCGTTGGCGAATACCAGAAGCTGGTGAAGAAAGAGACGGGAAAGCCGTTTCCGCAGGACGCGCACGAGCAGCTCGCCATGTCGCGCGACGCAGTTTTCCGCTCGTGGTGGGGCAAGAACGCCGCGAATTACCGGCGCATGGAGAAGATTCCCGACGACCTCGGCACCGCCGCGAACGTGCAGGCGATGGTGTTTGGCAATCTCGGCGAAACGTCGGGTACCGGCGTCGGCTTCACGCGCGATCCAGCCACGGGCGAGAAGGTTTTCTGGGGCGAGTTCCTGCTGAACGCCCAAGGCGAGGACGTGGTGGCCGGCATCCGCACTCCGCTGCCCATTTCAGATCTGGAAAAAGTGATGCCAGGCGCTTATCGACAGCTTCGCGACATCACCACCAGTCTCGAAAAGCATTATCGCGATATGCAGGATTTCGAATTCACGATCGAAAACGGCAAACTGTTCATGCTGCAGACGCGCAACGGCAAACGCACCGGCGCCGCGGCTCTGCGCGTGGCGGTGGAAATGGTGAAGGAAGGCTTAATCGACAAGAAAGAAGCCGTTTTGCGCGTGGCGCCGCAGCAACTGGATCAGTTGCTGCATCCTTTGTTTGACCAAGCCTCGCTCAAGACGCTGACCAAGATCGCCAACGGTATCGATGCGTCGCCGGGAGCGGCGGTTGGGCGAGCGGTTTTCACCGCCGATGAAGCCGTCGAACTGGCAAAAAAAGGTCCGGTGATTCTGATTCGCAAGGAGACCACCCCCGACGACATTCACGGCATGGAAGTGGCGGCGGGCGTGCTCACCGCGGTGGGCGGCAAATCGAGCCATGCGGCTGTGGTAGCGCGCGGGATGGGATTGCCGTGCGTGGTCGGGCGCCGGATCGCTGCATATTGAAGAGCACAAGAAGCAGTTCACGGTGAAGGTGGGCGCCAAGGACGTCGTCGTCAAAGAGGGCGATTGGATTTCCTTCGATGGCGCCACGGCCGACGTATATCTCGGCCAGGCCAAGACCAAGGAGCCCGATCCCCACTCGCCTCTGTTCGTCGAGTTCATGAAGTGGGCCGACGTGTTTCGCGGCGATTTCGGCGTGCGCGCCAACGCCGACATTCCCCGCGACGCCAAGGCCGCGCGCGAGTTCGGCGCCGAAGGCATCGGCCTGTGCCGCACCGAGCACATGTTCTTCGCCGCAGATCGCATCGCGCACATGCAGGCCATGATTCTGGCCGAAGACGAAAAGACGCGCGACAAGGCCCTGCAAAAACTGCTGCCCATGCAGCGCAAGGATTTCGCCGGGCTGTTCGAAGTCATGGACGGATATCCGGTGATCATCCGCACGCTCGATCCGCCGTTGCACGAGTTCCTGCCCAAGCGCGAGAACCTGATGGTGGACCTGGCCCTGCTTCCGCACGCCGGCGGTAAAGAGAAAAAGAAGATGTCGGAAGACTACGGCATCCCGGTGGGCGAGCTGAAGAAGAAGCTTCCGGCGCTGCTCAAGCGCGTGGAGGATCTGCACGAGTTCAATCCGATGCTCGGATTCCGCGGCTGCCGCCTGGGCATCGTTCATGCCGATATCACCGAAATGCAGGCGCGAGCCATCTTTGAAGCCGCCGTGCAGGTGGCCAAGAAAGGCATCAAGGTAATCCCGGAAGTCATGATTCCGCTGGTTGGGTTCCAGCGCGAGCTGGCGCATCAAAAAGAAATCGTCGATCGCGTAGCGAAGGAAGTGCTCGAAAAGGCCGGCATGAAAAACATGAAGTACCTGATCGGCACCATGATCGAGATTCCGCGCGGCGCCCTGACGGCCGATCAGATCGCCGAAGTGGCCCAGTTTTTCAGCTTCGGCACCAACGATCTGACCCAGACCACGCTCGGGATGTCGCGCGACGATTACACGAAGTTCTCGAAGAAGTACGAAGAGCTGAAGATCTTCAAGGCCGATCCGTTCCAGACCATCGACCAGGAAGGCGTCGGCAAGCTCATCGAGCAGGCCGTGAAACTGGGCCGCAAGACCAATCACAATCTCGAAATCGGGATCTGCGGCGAGCACGGCGGCGATCCGTCGTCGGTCGAGTTCTGCTATCGCGTGGGCATGGACTACGTTTCGTGCTCCCCGTATCGGGTGCCCATCGCCAGGCTCGCGGCGGCGCAGGCCGCCATCGCGGGTGGAGACAAAACCGAAGCGATGCGAACCGCCTGATCGGGCGGGACTGAGGCTAACATTTCTCGGGATGCGCCGATAAGACACGTACCGATCGGCACGAAACCGAGAAATGCGTCTCGCCATTCCATCGCGCAGCCGTCTTTTCCTCGCTGGGGGAACTCTCGTTGCGCTGCTATTGAGTCTTGGCAGCTTTTCCGCACTGCGCCGTTGGGAGGGTCAGAGCGCGCAGGCCGCCTTCCGCGGCGCGGCCGACGAACGCCTGCATGCTCTCGAGATCAACTTCCTTGATTTCTCGCACACCGTCGAACGGGCTGAGTTCGCTCGCTTCAGCGCCCGGCTCATCGATCACGATGGCACCATCCAGGCCTTGGAGTGGATTCCAGCCGAGCGGGTCGAGAGTAGCGAAAAAGCGGTTCCCCGTGAAGCGCTGGAGCGTTCAGCCGATAGCGGAAAAATGGCGGCTACCGCCACATCCTCCGGGTTCCTTTTGATTCGTCCGTGTTATCGGGGCGGCGCCGTCCCGCCGAACAAACAAGCGCGACGCGAGGCCTTGTCCGGATTCGTACTTGTAGCGTGGCAGAACGCCATCCATCCCGAACCTGGAACACGTCCCCTTATTGACCGCCAGGCTGATTCAATCGCAGCGCCTCCTCAGCCCGCTTGCGCTCCGAGCTATCGCGTATCGTGGTCTATCAAAGGCTGATGAAGAAGATTGAGACCTTTGTCAATCGCTAGCGGCGCCCGCTCGCCTACGCGCCACCCGTCCGGTTTCCTTCGAGTCGATGTTTCCAAGTGCACGACTTCCGGTCGTCTTCGAGTATCCGGTTGGCGCGCGGCTCAGTTCTCATCCGGAGGTTTTTCACCGGGCTTGTACAGCGTGGGGGGCTTCTGGCCGTTGGCCTTGATGACTCCCGGCTTATCCTCGGGACTGTTCTTCGCTTTCTTGTCTTCGGCGCTGGCCAGCGCCTTTCGCTCCTGCTTCTCCTTCTTTTCTTCGGCGGTCAATTCGCCGGCTCGCTTGTGCAGGTCTTCTTCGGAAAGCTCCTTGCTGTCGGACGTGGTATCGATGGCGTTCTTCAGGACGAAGTCGTAGCGTGCCAAATCCTTGGGCGCGGAGTCCTCAATCTTCTGCAGCGTGGCCAGCATTTGGGCTTCGGCGGCGGCCACTTCTTTCATTCCGACATCCACCGGCAACTTGCGCACCAGCGCATCGTCGGCCACCGTGTCAATGGCCTCGATGATGTGGGTGTAATCCTCGATGGTGTCGTGGATCAGCGCCGATCGTCCCGGCTTTTCCTTGCCCAGGAACCCCTCGAGAAGTGCGATCCGTTGCCGCGCGAACAGCACGTACAGCTTCAGGCGCGCATTGGGTTCCTGGACGTCGCGGATCTGATCCACTTCATCGGGCGTCAGGAAGTCGCGTTCCTGCGCGAAGCCGCAAGCGGCGCATACCAGAAAAATTGCCAAGCATCGCATGGAACTTTACCTCGAATTCTTTGTTCTATTTTTTCCTGCTCATGATATCCGACAACAACTCGTCGTGAATGTCGGAAAGGCGCTTGAGCGCGTCGTCCACGTTGGCGCGAAAATCGAAGCTCACTTCGTCGCGGAAGCCGCTCAACCTGCGCATCAGAGCGCTTACCTTCAGTTCGGCTCGTTTGTAGTATTTGTTCTTGCGCGGCTCGCCGCGCACTTTTTCCAAGGCCTGGTAACAGAGCGTCACCGATTCGGCCACTTCCTGGATGTCCGCTTTCTCGGCCGCTTCGTTTCCCTCCTGATAGGCCTGCCGCGCCTCGTCGATTTTCTGGTCGGCGTTCATCAGCGCGAGTTCGGAGCGCCGGTTCAGATCGGGCTCCGATTTCACCGTGTCGAGACTCGCGAACGCCAGGAAGATCAACAATGCCGGGATCACTTGTTATTGATTTCCCTTTCCAGCGTTTTGATGCGCTGTTTGGCCTGCCACTCCTGGTTCGGATTTTCTCCCTGGCTCAACTGCAGGAATCGCTGGTAACTTTCGAGCGCCGGCTTTAAATCCCGGATTTTATCTAAAACAATCGCGCGGAGAAAGACATGGCCCGGCTTCTCGGCGTGCAGCGCGGCGACGCGGTCCAGCGCGGCCAGCGCGGGCGGATAATTTTCCTCCATCACCAGCACGCCGGCCAGTTCACTCCAGGCTTGCGGAGCGTCGGGCTTCAGCTTGGCGGCGCGCTCGAACTCTGCTGCGGCTTCGGGGAACTTGCGCTGATCGCGAATCAGGCGTCCGTGCAACATGCGAATCTCGAAGTTGTCCGGATCGGCGGCCAGTATCTGCTCCACCACTGGCTGCGCTTTATCGGGCTGATTGTTCTTGAGGTAGGCCTCGGCCAGGGCGGCGCGATTAGCCTCGGTCGGCGATTTTGCGACGGCAACCAGGAAACAAGGGATAGCGTCGGCGGCTTTGCCCGCCCTCAGAAGCAGATCGCCCAACCGCTCCTGCGCACCCGGATTCTCAGGGAACTGCTGATATATGGACATGGCCTGCTCCGGTTGCTGCGCCTTCTCGTACATGCCCGCGAGCTCCAACAGGTCGTCCCGATAATTGGCGTTCAGTTCGGCGGCCTTCCTAAAGTGAGGGGCCGCGTCTTCGAGCTTGTTCTGGCCCGCCAGCGCGTGCCCGAGGCCCAGCTCGGCATCGGGCGCTTTCGGATTGATGGTGAGCGCCGCGGTGTAGGACTGCTCGGCTTTGACGAAATCGCCGGCGCCCAGCAGCGCCGTCGCCAGATAGTAGTTCGGGCGATATTCCTTGGCGTTCTGCGCGGCCGCGGGAGTCAGATACCGCACCGCTTCGGCCGGCTGCTTCTCGCGCAAGAGCGAAATTCCAAGGTTCAACTCAGCCTGATAAAGATCCGGCTTCAGCTCCAGCGTCTTCTTATATTCCGGAATCGCGTCGGCATTCTTGCCCATCAGACTGTAAGCCAGGGCGAGGTTGAAGTGCAGGCTATAGTCTTTTGGATCAGCTGCAATGGCTTGCGTGAAACTGTCGACCGCCGCGGGATAGCGGTTTTGGTCCAGGGCCTTGAGCCCCTGTTCGGAGAAGTTGGTCTGGAATGCGAGGAGCACAACCAGGGCAATGCTGGGGCACATAAACGCTTCTTCTATTTTCCCCCAGAAACGAGCCGCGCGATTCCGAAGGCGGCGGCGGCGGCCAGCCCGCCTATAAAAGCGGTGCGCAGCGCGCTGGATGCCAGCGGCATTCCCGTGTAGTGACCTTTCACGGCGCCAAAAACAGCCAAGGCCAGAATTGTTGCGACCACGGAGACCAACAGGGCCGATTCAGCCGATGCCATCAGCATGTAGGGAGCCAGCGGAATGAGCCCGCCCGCGATGTAGGCGCCCGCGATGGTGCTGGCGCTTCGCAACGCGCGCTTGGGATCGGGCTCTTCGAGGCCCAATTCGAATCGCATCATGAAGTCGACCCATTGCTTGGGACGCTGGCGCAGCGAGTCGACGATGGGAACAGCTTCGGCGTGCGTGAGCCCGTAGTTTTCAAAAACCTCCAGCACCTCTTGCGCCTCTACTTCGGGCAGTTCTTCCACTTCGCGCTGTTCGCGTTTCAACTCGCTCCCATAATGATCGGCGTCATTCTTGGCCGCGAGATATCCGCCCAGACCCATGGCGATGGATCCGGCGGCGATTTCAGCCAGCCCCGCCACTACGATGATGCGCGTCGTGGTATCGGCGCCCGACAGCCCGGCGGCCAGAGCGAACGGAACCGTGAGACCGTCGGCCATCCCAATGACGATGTCGCGTACGAATTCCGATGCGGTGAAGTGCGATTCAACGTGCGGCGTTTGCGGCATATTCTTTCAAGTATCGCCCAGTGTAGGAATTTCGAGCCGCCGCAATCTGCTCGGGCGTTCCTTGGGCCACGATTTGTCCGCCGCGATCGCCGCCCTCCGGTCCCAGATCGATCACCCAGTCGGCGCTCCGAATCACGTCCAGGTTGTGTTCGATGATCAGGATGCTTCCGCCGTTCTCGATCAATCGCTGGAACGCCGAGAGCAGCTTCGCGATATCGTCGAAGTGCAGGCCCGTGGTGGGCTCGTCGAATATGAATAGCGTTCCGCCACAGGTGGCCTGCGCCAGGTGCGACGCCAGTTTCACGCGCTGCGCTTCGCCTCCGCTCAACGTGGTGGCCGATTGTCCCAAGCGCAAATAGCCCAGACCCACGTCGGAGAGAACCTTCAAGCGGCTGACCAGGCGTTTTGATTCCGAGAAGAAAGACAAGGCTTCCTTGACCGTCAACTGCAGGACTTCGTGGATGTTCAGGCCCTTATAACGAATGTCGAGAATGGCGCTCTTGAAGCGCGTGCCTTTGCACTCCTCGCATACCAGCTCCACGTCCGCCAGAAATTGCATTTCTACCGTTACCGTGCCGTCGCCCTGGCAATTCTCGCAGCGTCCGCCGGGGATATTGAACGAAAAGTGCCCGCCGTTGTAACCGCGCTTGGCCGCTTCCGGCGTGGAAGCGAAAATTTCGCGGATCAGATCGAAGGCTTTGATGTACGTGACGGGATTTGAGCGCGGTGTCCGGCCGATGGGCGATTGGTCCACCAGCACGACTTCGCGTACCAGCTCGGCGCGATCCACGCGCCGGCAAGTCACCTTTTCGGCCTTCTGGTGCTCGTCCTCATTGAAGCCTTCGAGCGCCGACTGCCGCAGGCGCTGCGTCAGCGTTTTAAAAATCACGTCGTGAACCAGCGTCGATTTGCCCGATCCGGAAACGCCCGTCACCGCCACCATCATGTTCAAAGGAATCTCGACGTCGATGCCTTTGAGATTGTGCGCGCGCGCTCCAAAGAATTTGACTGTTTTGCGCGGATCGATTTCGCGGCGCTCGCCGATGCTGGCGGCGTGCAGGTCGCCTCTTAGGTATCGGGAGGTCAGCGTGGCCGCTCCGTTGCTGATGATCTTGCGATACGAGCCTTCGAAAACGATCTCGCCGCCAAGCTCGCCCGCGCCGGGCCCCATGTCGATGATGTGATCGGCCGCGCGCATTACGTCGGCATCGTGCTCCACAACCACGATGGTATTGCCCAGGTCGCGCAGCTCTTCCAAAATCCGAATCAGGCGTCCGGTGTCGCGGCTATGGAGACCGATGGAGGGCTCGTCGAGCACGTAACAGGCGCCCACCAGACGCGATCCCAGGCAGGTGGCGAGCTGGATGCGCTGCGCTTCCCCGCCTGACAGGGTGGACGACAGACGGTCGAGCGTCAGATAGTCCAACCCGACATCGTTCAGAAATTTCAGCCGCTGGCGAATTTCAACCAGGATTTTGTCCGCGATGGACGACTCTTCGGGCGAGAGTTCGAGCGACTGAAAGAATTCGTACGCCTGCTCGATGTTGAGCTTGGCCACATCGGCGATGGTCTTGCCGGCGATGCGCACGTTCAGCGCTTCGGCGCGCAGGCGCGAACCATTGCAATCCGGGCAGTGGGCGTAGCCTCGATAGCGGCTCAGGAAGACGCGGACGTGGACCTTGTACTTCTTGGTTTCCACTTCGGCGAACGAATCGTGGATGCCTTTCACCACAATGGCCTGCTCGTCGGGCGTCAGATCCCCGTACGGCACATTGGTTCGAACTTTGCCGCGCGCGGCTTTCTTAAACTGGATTCCGAAGCGTTCGTATTGCGGCTTGGTCCAGGGATCGACGGCGCCTTCATCGAGCGACAAGCCGGGATTGGGAATCACCAGATCCAGGTCGTAATCGATGGTGTTTCCGAAGCCCTGGCAGCGCGGGCATGCGCCCATGGGATTGTTGAAGCTGAAGAGACCCGGCTCGGGCGTCGCGAACTCGATGCCGCAGCGCTTGCAGGCGAACTTTTCGCTGAAGCGCAAGGTGACCGGTGGCGGATTTGGCGGCGTGGCTTCTTCGAAAATCACTTCGCCCGATTCGCGATAGCAGATCTCTGTGGTGTCGACGATGCGCTGGTGCAGATCGGGCGAGATGACGAAGCGATCCACCAAGATGAAAAGCGGCTGGCTGAAATCGATATCGAGCAGCGACTCGGGCGTGGAGAATTCGAAGACGCGGCCGTTCTGATACAGGCGGCCGAAGCCCTTCTTGCGCAGCTCGAAGAGATGGTCGCGCAACGCGTCCGTTCCGCCTCCCACGCGGACTGGAAACAGAGCATACCAGCGCGAGCCCGGGGGCTGTTCCAGCATTCGCTTGGCCACTTGATCCACGGTATCGCGCACTACTTGATCGCCGCATTGGGGGCAATACGTTCGTCCCGCGCGGGCGTACAGAAGGCGCAAATAATCGTATATTTCGGTGGACGTGGCTACGGTGGAGCGCGGATTGCGCGTGGTGTTTTTCTGGCGGATGGCGATGGGCGGCGCGATGCCTGCGATAGAATCCACGTCGGGCTTTTCCATGCGTTCCAGGAACTGCCGCGCGTAGGCCGACAGCGATTCGACGTAGCGCCGCTGGCCTTCGGCATATACCGTGTCGAAAACCAGCGAGGACTTGCCGGAGCCGGAAACACCGGTAACGACGGTCAGCAGATTGTGCGGAATCGCTAGCGATACGTTCTTCAGATTGTGGACGCGCGCGCCACGGATGAGAATGGATTCTTCCAAAGAAGTCCTCGGGGGATGTTTCGGGGGAAGAGGGTTGTCCCGCCTTCTGATTTGATTATCCCAAATGCGTCAACCGGCCTGCAGCTTTTCGATGACTATCGATAAGCTTCGGATCGATGCCGAACACGAATCACCGTGATCTCGTCCGGCGCGACCCGTGAAGATCTGACGGTAATCGCCAACTCGGAGTTGGAAGTGCCCTTGCCACGCCCCGGCGAGCGCTCTGACATCCCGGCGCCGGGATCGCCGTATTCAGTGGGGGCGGAGAAATGCGAATAGCCGTTTGACGATCGACAGCTCGCAGTTCGTTGCGAGCGGATTCCGGCCAAGTGAACTTCACCGCAAGCCGAAATCCCTTAGAACATCTTCATGCGAGACAATCTGTCCTGTGCGGATCTCCCCTTGCGCCCGCGCGATGGCGGCTGCATCGCCCTCCGTGACGGGTTCGTCATCGGGGGGCGCAGACAAAGCTGCCCGGTATGCCGGACTTACCGCCAGATATTCCAAGAAGCGCTGAGCGGTGGGAAGCTCTTCTTCGGGAATTCTGTCGACTAACTCATGTAGGGTCTGGCGGCTCATTCTCGCTCCTGAATTTAGATTACTGTATACGGTCAGACTGACGTTGGTTGTATAAGCAGCAAAAAAAACTCCAGAAACCGTCGAGAAGGACAGACGGCTTCTGGAGTAACCCTAAGAAGGAGTTGGGTCAGACAGCCTTGCGCTGCGCGAGGGCGGATTTTCCGCTCCGCTTGGTTTCGCGCATGCGTTCGGTGGCGGAAGCGATGGCCTCGGCCAACGGACGATCTTGAACTTGCACTCCGCCCCAACTGAACAGGATGGAGCAGGGGCCCATGCCGCGCAGTTGGTAGTCCCAGAGCCGTTCGGAAATATTATTCAAGCGGCGCTGCGATTGCGCGCCTTGTTCTCCCCAGCAAACCAGCACGAATTCGTCATAGGCTGAGCGGCAGGCGAAATCTTTTTCTTTCAGCAAACTGGCGATGTAGTTTCCCACCGACTGCACGGAACCCGGCCGATGCCACATGCTGCTATCGCTGTCGTTGATGCCGATGGAAACCACCAGACCGGTGAAAGGTTCATTGCGTTCGAGCATTTCTTCCAGCGCCGGCTGTGGGATCATGCCGCTAGGCCTGGGGCTCGCTACATTTTTTTCCTGGATCATGTGGGTCGATGCTCCTACGGTATTCGTGGCGCCAGGTTTGTCCTCGGGCGCCGTAAGCAGACTGTGCTTGGGCTGGCTGGCAATCAGGCGCTCCCACAGGATCGCGTCAATGGTGATAGGCGGAAGCATTCCTCCCGGAGATTGAAATTCCTTGGCGGGCGATGACGTTTGGGAGGGCGGCGCCATCTGGATGGTGACTGTCTCACGTTCCCGCATCTCGACGGGCGGACGGGAAGCGGTAGTGGTGGCAACCAGCGGTTCGAGAGGGCGTTCGGCAGCCAGTTTCTTGGCCGAGGCGTATTCCAGCGGCGTGGTATCGAACAGCCGGACAGGGCGGGTACGCGCAGCGCTATGAGTGTGCGATTTGACGCGCTGTGCCTGTCGCTGATGGCGCTGTTTCTTGCGTTGATCGATGAAGACGGCCACCGCCGCGGCGGTCAATACGAGCACTACGGTAACGGTCATTTGCAGATCGGTAAAATCCATGACGACTCGATTGTAGAGGCGGTCCCCCAGGCTCGAAATAGACTGCGGGTATCAAAATCGGAGGGTACGAGGCCCGGGGTACCAGGAGGAGCAGCGGTACTAAGAGTTTTTGTGGATTATTCCGGCGCGCGAGCAGATGCCGCGGATCGGCAGCGGGTACGCGATTGGCGGCACACATTGGATACAATGAGGGTTCGGTGAGGTGCGAGAGTGGTTGAATCGGGCGGTCTCGAAAACCGTTGAACCTTCGCGGGTTCCGTGGGTTCGAATCCCACCCTCACCGCCAGATTGTTTTCAAAGACTTAGCTGCTATCTTCCCTTCCGTCGGGCAATATCGGACAATAAGGCATGGCACTCGCCTTGTACCGCCGTCACCGGCGCGACTGCAAAACCGGCCATTCTGAAGAACTGCGAACCAGCGAGTACGACGAGAGGAAGAAGGGTTGGAGGCGCTGTGAATGCCCGATTTTCATCTCGGGAACGCTCAAGGGCACATTCAAACGACGAAACGCAGGCACATGGGAGTGGGACAACGCTCGCCAGTTAGCAGTGCGCCTTGAGGAGGCAGGATCTTGGACCGGCCAGGTCACGGCACCAGCCCCCCCTTCCGCTCCTGAAGCAGCGAGACAGCAAGCCCGCATCACGATCGCGGCTGCCGTCAAGGTTTTCCTAACCAACCGTGAAGGCGCAAAGATCGCGCCGTCCACACTTCGAAACTACCGCTCGTTCACGAACCAGCTCACAGCATTCGCCGACAGACTCGGTTACCTCATGCTGGATCAACTAACTTCTGGCGACATTGATGTTTTCTACAGCCAGATGCAACTCGGCTCACGGACCAAAGCAAAGAGACTCGGCACGCTCCGTGCGTTCTTCCGCTTCTGCGTGAACCGAAAATGGCTTCCGGAAAGTCCCGTAAGCGCCGATATCAAACCGCCAGTCGGCGCAAACCGCGTTGCCAACAAAGCTCCATTTACCGACCTGGAGTTGCAGCGCATCATTAGCGCCTGCGATCGAATGCCGGATGTCGTCTGGTTGAGTGGCAATGGCGGTGGCCGCTGGACCGGCGAGGATATCAAGGATTTCGTTTGGACGATGATCTACACGGGCCTGCGGATCTCCGATGTTGCTCTATTCAACATGAATCGCTTGAATGGTAATGAGGTTTTTCTCAGGGCCCAAAAGAATGGCGGAGAAGTGTTCGCCTATGTCCCTGACTGGCTCCGGGAACGGCTAACCGCCCGAGCCGGCCGATGCGGCTCGCGCCCGTTTCTTGTGGGCCAGTCCGAGCGACTGGAGACGGTAACCGATCTATGGCGCCGCAAGATCAATTCCGTCTTCGAACTCGCCGGGAGATTCGAGGAGCGGCCGACGCCGCATCGGTTCCGCCATACCTTCGCGCGTATTCTACTGCAGCGCGGCGTGCCTGTGGCTGATGTTGCCGATTTGCTCGGCGATGATGAAAAGACGGTGCGCGAGCACTATGCCCGCTGGGTGCCTGAGAGGCAGGCTCGGCTGACACGGATTCTCAAGGAAGCTTTCGACGACAAGCCCAAACCTAACCTCGTTGTGATGCCCAAAGTGTGACCGGAGTTATCACGGTGCTCAGCCTTATGATCCCTTGCTACGCGCTGTTCAGCAACCGCGTGTGAATTCGCTTCGCCGCCGATTCTGGCACCGAGTAGACGGTGTGTGATTTCTTCGGGCCCATCCGGATCTTGATCACGCCAGGATCGTCTTTGACCAGCTTGCGCACCGTTTCGCGCCCAAGACTCCACAGCTTAGCCAGCTCGCCGACCCGGTAGTGCCTTTCGAAAGTGGTGCTATCAGTCGGCATTTGAAAAATAGGGCCTCTACTATATAAGGAAACGGCAAGGGCACTAGAGGACAAACTTTTTGTTTTTTTTCGCCATGGGCTTAGGTAGTGCCCGGCGCGGCGATCCGTGTCCGACAGTTGTCGGACGATGCTGCCCCCCGTCCCGGTGTCACAAAAACCTTCACTAAATCTTGTCCTGAAACTCCTCTGCCGTTTCCTTGTTAAGTAGAGGTGTTTTTTCTCTTCGGCGATTCGAGGAGGTTGAACATGCCTGACTTCGAATCTTGTCAGTTATAAAGGAAACGGCAAGGGCACTGCGGGACGGTGACATTTTTTTTTGAAATGAGTTGAGGTTTGGCTTTCCCAAATCCTCTTTATATGTAGGGAGCTGTATTGTCTCCGAATTCAGAAGCACCGAGCCTAGATCAGGAGTTTGCAAAGATGAACGGCGCGAAAAGCTTTTCGGAATCACCGGTCGTGGGAGTCCCCACACCCGAAAAACGCGTAATTCTTTCGATGGGCGGCAAAGGTGGAGTCGGCAAGACCTGCGTGATGACTGGCTTGGCCGAGTGGTTCCAGGAGAACAGCATTCCAGTCAAGCTCTTGGACCTGGACACCGAAAACAAGTCGCGGGGATCGCTGACGCACTTCTTCGGCGGTCAGGTGCCGAAGGTGAACATCCACACGCCTGCCGGGCTGGACGCGTTCGTTGATGAACTGACCGACGGACCGCCCGTGATCCTGGCAGACATGGGAGCCGGAGCGGGACAGGTTACCTACGACTGGTTCGACAAAATGTATCCGAGCGTCGCCGAGGCCGGTATCACGTTCACCTCGGTCGGCGTGATCACGGCCGACCCCGCCAGCGTGGAGAGCGTCCTCGCATGGGCGTCGCGCTTGCGCCATCGAACCGCTTACCTCATCGTTGAGAATTCCATCACCGAACACACTGACTTCCGATATTGGCGCGAGACGCACCAGGCGCTTCTTTTTCAGCAGACGTATTCACCGGCATCGTGCGAATGGATTTCCGCCTGCCAGTGCTTGAAAACGCTACAAGGAATCACGGCGTTACGCTGGGCGCCGTCGCTGCCAGACTAACCTCGGCACCTGATTTGCGCCAATCGTCGCTTGTGATGCGGGCGCAAAGTTATCGTAGACGGCTTTTCGCCGAGTTTGACAAGGTGCGGGAGCTACTCTTGCCATGAACGACCGAGACAAACCGATTGACCAAGACGATCCGTTCGACGACGATACGATCGATCGGATCGCAAACTTCCTCCTGGTTGAGGCGCGCGCAGGCTTTTACCGCGAGCTCCGCCATTGCCGCTCGCTACCCCAGAACGACGAGATGTTACGGATCATCCGGGCGATGCAGTACTTGGTCCTGATCATGGTGAAACTGCCCGAACAAATGGCGCTGCAGCGAGAGAGGTTTGAGCGGATCGTGTCCAGGTGCGAAAAACTCTTAGCAGGCTGATGAATTAGTTATTCGGCGAAGCTTTTTGCCTCTCGCCAACGGTCTTGTCATGAGCATTTACGTGGAGATTGTGTGCCTGAATTGGCGACTTTCCGTCGTCCAGACACACTTCTCCCCGAACTTACGCGGAGAGAACCACCGTAAGGTTCCGCATCCGCACCAGATTGTAGGCGGCGGCCGCGAAGGTGAATACCCAACCAACTTTGAAGACGCCGCGATGTCGGGTCTTGCGCAGCATTCCTACCGTCTTTAACCACCCAAATACTTCTTCGATCCGTTTTCGCTTGCGCTGGCTCACCTGGTATCCAGCGTGCCGTGTCGTGCGCCCGTCAATGGCACTGCCGCCTTGCCGATTGATATTCTGCGACACGTGCGGCGTCACGTTCCGGCCACGCATCTCTTGCACGAAGCCTCGCGTGTCATAGCCTTTGTCGGCTCCCACCGTCACGCGCTGGTCGCCCTCGATCCGCCCCGCCATTTCCAGCGCTGCGTCGCGCTCGGCCTTTCCGCTGCACAGCACCAGTTCGGTATCCACCACCAGTCCGTTGCGGTTCTCGATCAGCACGTTGCCGCAGTAGGCCAGCTTCGACTCGTGACCGCCGCTTTTTCTTGCCAGCCTGGCTTCCGGGTCGGTCGTCGATTGATGCGTGTCGTTGCGGCGCTCCTCGCCATGAAAATCAATAGTCGGATTACCCGGGTCCTCCGGTGGTAGCGTGGGGCCTTGATCTTTGCGTTGAAAACTCTTCTGACTCGCCCAGGCTTCTATCAGCGTGCCGTCCACGCTGAAATGCTCATCCGACAACAGGTCGTTGGCACGCGCCTGTTTCAATACCTGCGCGAAGAACTTCTCGGCGATGTCACCATTCAGCAGCCGGTCGCGATTCTTGCTGAACACGCTGGGCACCCACACTGGCTCGTCCATGTTCAGACCCACGAACCAGCGGAACAGCAGATTGTATTCCAGTTGTTCCATGAGCATCCGCTCGCTGCGAATCGTATACAACACTTGCAGTAGCAGTGCGCGCAAGAGCTTTTCCGGCGCGATCGAGGGACGACCCCAATCGATGTATAGTTGCCCGAACGATCGGGACAGTCCTTTCAAGACCGCATCCACCATGCTTCGGATCGGCCGCAAGGGATGATTCGCGGGAATACGCTCCTCCGGCGACACGTAACTGAACATCGCGCTTTGCTGGGTGTCTTTTCCTCGCATAGGCTAAAACATAATGACGTTGTTTTGTCTTCCTTGGTCACACCCCATCCCAATTACTTTTTCACCATCCTGTTAGAAGATGTCCACGAGTTCGTAGACGAAGCGACCAGGCAGATCGATCAGCGCCTTGCGCAGGTGTCGGCGGATATCGCTAAGGCCTTGAACCCACCCGCAGTAGCGGCAGAGATCAACGAAAGTCTGCGACAGCAATTCATCAAGACCACAATCCCTGAAACCGCGGATGCGCTGGCGGTGAACGCCGCGCAGATAAAGGAGGCAACGCGCGAGTTCGTTTCCGCAACCGATTCCCTGAACAACGCTTACGGTGGCGCCGTGGTCAAAGCTGATCGAGCTATTCAGGAGCTCGAATCTACCTCGTCGCAAGCCATCACCGGCAACAAGCGCCAGGCGGACGAACTCATGGCGGTGGTTCGTCAGGATTACCGATGGTTGTTGTTTGTGCTTCCAGCCCTCTGCTTACTCATTGGCATCGGACTAAGTGTGTGGTACGAGCGCTGGATCGGAGCGGTGCCGCGATAGGCATCCATGCTAACGATCCGCGCCATGTCGGATGGCAAAGGATACTCGTCCCGGCACCTGGAGCACAGCGATTATTATGCCGAGGGCGAGCGCGTGACCGGTGTTTGGCAAGGCCGGGGAGCGGAACTGTTGGGCCTTAATGGGCCTGTCACAACCGAAGAGTTCGAAGCGCTGAGACAAGGTCTAGACCCAAGGACGAACGAGTTTTTGAGAGTGCGACGCAGCGCGGACCGGACAGCCGCGGACGGTACGACGTTGGCACAAGGCCGAAGTCTCTACGACTTCACCATCTCCGCTCCGAAGTCCGTTTCGATTCTGGCGATCATTGGAGGCGACGACCGGTTGATCGAGGCGCATCGCAGAGCAGTCACTGAGACGCTCCAGGAAGCCGAGGCGTATGCAGCCAGCCGCGTGCGGCAAGCCGGCGCCAACAAGGATCGGACGACTGGAAATCTGGCGCTGGCGGTTTATCATCACGACACGAGCCGCGAACTTGATCCACAGCTGCACACGCACGCCGTCGCTGCCAATTTGACATTCGATGGCGCCGAAGGCCGGTGGAAGGCACTGCAGGCATCCGAGATCTACGAACGCCGCGCGTATCTTTCCGAGGTTTACCGCAATGCGCTTGCTCGCGAAGTCCGAAGGCTGGGGTACGAGATCGAAAGCCAGCGCGACGCCAAGGGGCGTGATACTGGGTTCGAGATCCGTGGCGTTCCCAAGGAGGTACGCGCGAAGTTCAGCCAGCGCAGCGTTCAGCGGAATCAGGCAATCGAGGACTTCGTGGCGAAACACGGCAGGAGTCCTACTGACAACGAAGTCGCAGTGTTGGTTCGCGAATCGCGGGCTGACAAACTCATCGAGATTTCGACGCATGAACTGCGTGCGAAACAGCTGGCGAGACTTGGTCCGAGCGATGAGCAGGTCTTAACGAAGATTCGGGCCGAACGGCACGCGCTTGCTCCGTCCATGGATTCGAGTGCCCCGTCCCTGGAGCACGCCAAGGATCACATCTTCGAGCGCGTCTCGGTTGCTCTGGACCATACGCTGCTCACCGAAGCTCTGCGGCATGGCCGTGGACGAATTCGGCTGAGCCAGTTGAAAGGCGAACTCGGTGTCCAGGAATCCGCCGGCAGAATACTGCGGGCAGGCCG
Organism: Bryobacterales bacterium; assembly: GCA_963735145.1. Classification (GTDB taxonomy): domain Bacteria; phylum Acidobacteriota; class Terriglobia; order Bryobacterales; family Bryobacteraceae; genus Palsa-89. The sequence continues at coordinate 56,628 of CAVTJS010000006.1, forward strand.
CGAGGTGGCGACGGATACCAGCCTGGAGCGAGAGCGCAGCATGATCGCCGCCATCAACCGCGGCGTCGGAAAATTCGAGCCGCTCGGTGCCGGACGTTGTTTCGTCGCCTCGGATAGTCTGCGCCCTGAACAAAAGAACGCGGTTGAGTTTCTACTCCGATCGCGCGACCGGGCGGTGAGCATCAGCGGTGCGGCAGGAACGGGCAAGACGGCAACATTGCGGGAGCTGTTGCGAGGGCTAAAGGAGGCTGGTCGTGATGTGCTCGCTGTCGCTCCCACGATGAGCCCTGTGGAGGAGCTGCAGAAAGTTGGCTTTGCCGATGCCATCACGATAGAGCGGCTGTTACAGGACAAACGCATCGGCGACGACATCCGAGGAAAGGTGGTCATCGTCGATGAATCTGGTATGGTTTCGGCGCGGCAGATGGCCGAGCTGCTCAAGATGGCAGAGGAGCGGTCCCTACGAATCGTCTTCAGCGGCGATACCAGGCAAATCCAAAGCGTTGAGGCAGGCGACGCCCTGCGAATCCTGGAGAACGAATCGCGACTCAAGACTGTGTCTCTGACGCAGGTGCAGCGGCAAACCCGCAAGGAGTACTGCGGCGCAATAGAAGAGCTTCGCCGAAACCCAGAGCGAGGATTCGCCAAGCTAGATGCGATGGGCGCGGTTCGGGAGGTCGGTTTTTCTGATCGTGCCGCTGCGATCGCAGACGCTTTTGCAGATTCGAAAGGGCAAACTCTGGTGGTCTGTGCGACTCACGACGAAATCGAGCGCGTCACGGAGACAATCCGCGATCGTAAGAGGGCGAGTGGACAACTTGGCGAAGGCGTAGCGCTCACCCGCCACGTTTCGCTCAACTGGACAAAAGCGCAGAAAGCAGATCTTCAGAACTACCGGCCAGGACAAATGCTGGGGTTTCACAGGCCCGCCAGAGGCATTTCGAAGAACGAGGCCGTGAAGGTCGTGACTGTAGCGGAGAATGGCATCGCGATTCGCTCATCAGATGGAACGCGATCAACAGTCTCTAAGAGACACGCCGGAAGCTTCGATGTATTAGAGGCAAAACCGATCGAAGTCTCGCCCGGTGATCGGCTAGTCCTGACCGCAAATCGCCGTGATGCCGGGCTGCGACTCACGAATGGCGAGTTGGTGACCGTGTCCGGCATCGACACCCTCGGCCGCATTCAACTAGAAGATGGCCGCCAATTGCCTGTCGATTACCGGAGCTTCACCCACGGCTACGCCGTTACAGCGCATCGCAGCCAGGGCAAGACGGTGGACTCAGTCATACTCTCCGGCGACGGCATGCAAAAGGAGCTGTTCTACGTTGCAGCGTCTCGTGGCCGGCATAGCGTAACAGTGATCACGAGCGACAAGGAGCGCTTGCAGCAGACGGTCGGCCGGTCCATGGCACGGACTTCAGCCACAGAGTTTCTGCGCGACAGAAGTAAGTGCATTCGCCGCGGCGCTCCGCGCGGCATCGAAATGGCACGACAAATGGTTCGGAGAGCAGCAGCATTGCTCACCGCAGTTTCCAAGCAGGTTGTTCAGCAAGAGATCTCACGGCTCCGCGAGAGAAAGGAGCGCCGACGTGAACGCGGTCTCGGCCGGTAACGCCCCGTGGGTCATCAGCGCCGGCGATCCTGTCGCAACGCTGGAGATCGTGCTTCAGAAGCAGACCGTGGTGCTTTCCTGGCATCAATTTGTTTACGCGGAGGGTGACAGCGAACAGGTGCGGATGGCCTTCGCCAGTCATGATGTGGTCATCAGCGGCAGTCGGCTCGATCCGCTACTGTCCGCAATCGCGGCCCACCGAGTCGTTTCGCTGCGCGAGAGCGTTCGTGCCGAGCGTTTTTCCGCTCAAGCGACGCGGTTCGTCAATGAAATCGTCGTGCGAAGGATCGAGGGTGAGTTATGAAGCTAATGTGCGCGATGTGGGCTTCTGACTGGCGTTTTGAGCTGGCGAATGTTTTCGCTCTCTTTCGAGGGCGTAGTTTTCAGAAAGACACCATCCCTAAGCCTGGCGGCTTAGGATCGGGCGAACTGCACCGAGGCTCCGCCGTCCGGTGTTTGTCCGACATTTGTCCGGTTCCTGTCCGGGTTTTGTCCGGTGCACCATGGAAGAACAATTTCAACGCATTTTGAGCAAGGCGGCCCAAAAATCTGGGCGTTCCCGGTTGGAGCCGTGCAGCGAATTGATCGAGCAGCTCCGCCAACGTGGGCTCACTTATCGGGACATATCAGACATCCTGACAAAGGAGTTACAAGTTCAGGTTCCAAAGAGTACTCTTAACGATTTCGTGAGGGCGCAGGCGCGAGAGCGGAAGAATGCGGCGCGAAGGCTGTCTCGTCGTGCATCGGCGGCGGAGCCGGCTGTTCTCTTACCGTCGCTCCCGCATTACACCCAGAGCCCGAGTTACAACGAGATTCGACAGAAAATCGCCGACCTCAAGGCGAAGAAACCGGCCGTTGACCCTGCACCGGACGGTTTCCACTACGATCCAGACGAACCGCTGCGCCTCATCAATCCGGTTAAACGAAACTCATATGACTAAGTGGTGGCCGGTGATGCGTCCTCACGGGCCTCGCAGAGAGTCGCGTCAGCGATTTCGACGCTTTGCAGGTGCCGAACCTCTCCGCATGCTGGATACTGATTCGCTCGGATCAGTTGCAGACAAGCCGCTCAGCCCTTGTTTTCTATTCCTTGAAATGCCATCCACGGAGATTTGTGTGCGGGATGTGGCCGCGGCCAAAAGCGCCTCGCTAGTCGACGCGTTGGAAGAGGTCGTTCAAGTGAAACGAGCTTTAAATTGATTCCCAGGACAGGTGTGTTGACGCCATTCCTCGCCAAGCACACAATTCGCACACACGTGTCGCGGCGAGACGGATTTACTTTGGGTTTTGCAAAATGCTACTGATAGCTAAGTCTCAGTGGTCTTGAAGGTTCTGGTTCACTATCGGGAAGCCGCTAGCATCCTGACAACCTGCTCGACTTCGCCAGCCGGGCCGCGGTACCGGTCGGAGCACAAACGTGAGGCCGCTCTGCGTTAACGTGACGTCGACATCACAGGAGTAATTTACTCGAACGCCGTTTCCGGGCAAATCTCAGCATAGGTGACTACACATCCAGGTGACTTCCCGGAAACCCAAGGATGTAGCATACGCCCGAAGACGGCCCAGCTCCCAAAAGCCCCACGTCCGCCTCCCTCAGCCCTCTAAGAAGTATCAAAAATGTAGCTTATCCAGCTTGGCAGGCGTTCGCGTAACGGAGGCCGCGTGCGGATTCTAATATCTAGAAGGGGCTTGAGCAGGCTGATTTCTATAACTAGTCGATCGTAATTTTTAGCGTGTCCGATGCCGACGCGCCGGGATTCGTCGCCACCAGCGAGACCGTTCCCGCGTGTACCAGATCGCTTGCTGGAATGTCGATGGTAACGTGGCTTGAATCAACGATCGTCGTTGTCCGATAGCTTCCATTCCATGTCACTGCTACCCCGGGCTGGAAGTTAGAACCGGTCAGCGTAAGTATGGTGTTGCCGCTGTCATGCGAAATGGAAGCCACCGAACTGGAGGTTAACGTAGCCGCGGAATTCTTCTTCAGCAACTGCGGAGTCACAAAGGGTCCGCGCAATAGCATGAGTACCGTATCAAGTTGGCCCGTGCCGTAGTTCTCCGCAACGGACAGGAGCGCCAGCCCATCCTGGCCAAAACGGAGCATCGTCCATCCTGCCAAGACACTGGATGCAGATTGCGGCATATCCAGCACCGTCTCGGGAAGATACGTGTTTAAGTTGTAGCGCACCAGGCCATACGCCCAGGTCCCAGCGCCGTTCTCTAGCATCAGGAACTCCCTTTGCAGCGAGGGATCTGCAGCCGCGGCGACTCCAGACCCATCGCTTCCAGCGTAATAGAAGTCAAACAGCGGCAGCGTGGCAATCTGGGAAGGAGGAGTCGTCATTGGATTGACGATGCCGCCGGCGCTTCCGTAGACCAGTCCGTTGCTTCCCAGGTCGATCAATCCCGAGAAACCGCCCATACCATCCAGAGTCGTGCCATCGATGAGCGTGACACCATCCGTATTCACGCCATACCGGTAAAACTCTGCGCCCGACGTCTGACTGTCATAGGCGTAGATAAGGGATGCACTGGCGAAAACCGGATTCACGCCTTGGTAGATACCGGACAGGTTGGGGCGGAAGCTGCCGGTTTCGCCGCTGATATCGAATATGCCGAAAGTGCCTCCTTCGCCCTCTGTGTTGACCGCGAGCGTGGTGTCGCTGCCGGGCATGGTCGCCAGCCAACTTGCGGTCACGCTGGTCGGTTCGCCCTGCTGTAGCGAAAGCGGGATCGTGGCAATCAGTTTTCGTTGCTCCAGGTCAAATTGCGCCAGGCTGTTCGCCCCGCTCAGACCAATAAAGAGGTAGTTGCCGTCCGACGTCTCGGCCATCACGGTCGGCTGGCTGCCGACAAAAACTGGCGATCCCACGGCCCCCGTACTTGGGTTAATGCTGACAACGGAATTGCCGGCGATGTTTGTCGCGGCGCTGGGAACGGCGGCATACAGCAGCTGAGAGTAGGGATCGAAGGCAATTGCGTTCGCAGGCACATTGACGACAGCGTAGATGGTCAGCGGAAGCACTTGCGTGACACCTCCGCCTGGCCCGGGATTCGAGACGGATATCTGCGCCCAACCGTACTTCCCGATCTCCGCAGCAGGCACGGTCGCAGTGAGTTGGGTTGCGCTCACCATCGTTGTCGTCAATGCCGCCGAGCCCAGGTGGACGACCGAATTGGCGTTGAAACCCCCGCCGGTGACGGTTAGGGTAAACTCAGCCGACCCTGCCTGAACCAGATTCGGAGAAATAGCAGAGATTGTCGGCGGCGGGTTGTACAGATTTCCTGTAACCGTAGTGCTAGTGGTGGACCGATTGTTCGATGTCTTCGGGTCGTAGCTGATGGACGAGATGTACGCAACTCCTGCGAATGTTCCCTCGCTCCTCGGCGTCGTTTGCACGGTGACGGTGGCGCTCGCGCCTGTTGCCAAATTCCCGAGGTCGCAGACGAATTGGGCCCCTGTCCCGCACGCTCCCTGGCTGGTGGATACTTTGCCAGTCGTCATGGAAGAATCCAGGCTCATGACCAGCGTTACGCCCTTCGCTTCATTGGGCCCAAGGTTGCTCACGGTCGCTACCCATGAGGTTGCCGACCCCGTCGTCGCCGTCGCCGGAGCGGTCAGGGTCACAGAAAGATCCGCCGGAGAAGAGTCGAGATTCTTCACGAAATTCGACTGGAAGACGTAGATCTGGGTGCCGGCACTAAGCGCAAGCCCATCCTGTCCCCATCGGACGATCTTTTGGAAACTCGCTAAAAGGCCAGCCGCGATAGTGCCCTTCAGGGTAAAGGTGCTCTCGTTGAAGGCAGACACCTGCCCGCTGCTGCTGAACCCCGATGTGCCAATAAAAGCCCTTCCGAGGCTGGAATCCGAGACCACCGCACCCGAAGCCGGTGTGTCTCCGTTGCTATAAAAAGTTCCCAGCAGATCGCCTGTGGTGGAATCCAACACCTGGCCGCTGGAGAGGTAAAGCCGGCCGCTGTCATACTGAATGGAGTTTGCAGCAGTGCCAATCGCCACGCTTGACGTCTCTGTGATTCCGGTGGAGTCCACCGTCAAATCCAGGACTTGGCCGCCATTTACTGCGTAAAGAACGGACGAGGATGAACCGAAGCTAAGCCCTTCGACAGATCCTGAGACGGTCTTGGCGCGGGCCACGCCGGAATCGTAGATCGCTATATCTGCTGTGCTAGATACGACCACCGAATTTGGCTCTCCCGGTATTGCTGCAAGAGCGGTGGCAGTATATGGCGGATTGTAAATTCCCTGCCCGCCGCCCAAGTAGAATTGATTAACCACCACGCCCTGGCTCAAATTGACTTGCGCGACGGATGCCGCGCCATTGAGACCGACAAATAGCTGCCTGCCATCCGTTGAGAGCGCGAGCTTGTCAGGACCGCTCCCCACCTGGATCGTCCGCCGAACGGCGCCGGTTACGGGATCGATGCCCACCACCGTGTTCCCGCCAGTACCAGCACCAGTGACGGGCACGGACGCATACAACAAGACATCAACCGCGTTGTACACGATGTCGTTGTTCGCCATCTCGATGTAAGCCGTATAAGTTAACGCAGGCGAAGGTCCCGCACCCGAGGCCGGGGTCGTCACACTGATATTCACATTTCCCGGCAGTGCGAGATTGGCAGCGGGAATCGTGGCCGTAATCGTTCCGGAGCTCACGAAGTTAGAAGGAACAATCACGCCATTTACCGCCACCGTCGTCTCAAGGGTAAACCCAGTTCCAGCCAGCGTCACAAGAGCTTCGGTGTTGATTGGGCCGGCGTACGGGGAGACTGAGCCCAAGGTCGGGGCAGGCGGGGTAGGGATCTGCAGCATGATCGCGTTCGAGAGCGCGGGAATCGCGGTGGGCGTATCCACTTGCACGGTTGCCGTCCCCACAGTGCTCAGATCCGATGCGGATACGGTCGCGGACAGCGAGCCGTTGAATAGGTTACTGGAGAGGGAGGCGCCGTTCCACTCGATTACGGAATCCGAAGTGAATCCGGATCCCACAACAGTAATGACTGTGGACTGTGATCCGGCAACGATCGAGTTCGGGGTCACAGAAGTGATCACCGGGGTGGATGCTTGGGGAGCCGCTCTCCCAACTACGCAGCCGCCCACAAAAACCAGGACACTCAGCCAAAGAACCGAAGTAAAGAAACGAGTAGAACGCTGCTGCAATCCAAAGCTTGAGCGCACTTTCATGAAGGGGCCCCTCTCTTCTCTGCGTGATCAACTACTTTGTGTGAAACAGACGGCAATTCACCTATAAAACAACACAACACTCCCTGCCAAGCGCGGGGCTTTACTCAACGTTTTGTGATGTTAACACGGGTTATAACGCATGAAAGGATGGTACTTTCCGTAAAAGTTCCAGGACAATACCGAAAAGATAATGGCCGCTCTATCTGTACCGGTACTTCATACGTGATTAGCATTCGCCTGGATACGCGCTCTCCGAAGGTTGGCGCGAGCCGGAAGTCCTCTTGGAGGAAGTTTGAATTCGTCTGCCGCCCAGCGGAGTGCATAGATCCTGGGAAACGCCGCTGTCGTCAGTTTGAGACCTATTGCCGTTCTGCGTGAATTCGAATGGGCCATCCTTCAAGCAACTTTGCCGCCGGGAACGAGCGGTACGGATATTGAAGTTCTACGACCGCCGACGTGAATCGCTGAAGGTCAGCGAATTGTGGCGAAGTTTCAGCGACCAGACTGTGTGAGTAACAACGTCATTTTTCGCCGTCGAGACGGGTCGTTTTGTGGCGGTCCCGCAAGTCGCTTTCGAATCACATAAGTACGATTCGCTCTTTTGCCTTTCACGCCGACAGTCGGCGGATTCTGCATTGTGAAGCGTGAGTTTACGACGTCGGGTTTTCTTTAGGAGAACGATGAGTTGGGCACCTTGACTTGTACGGTGAAATGACGTACATTGTTGGGAGATCGACCTGGAGCTTAGGTATGCCAGAGCAACACACCAACCGGACTGCCCGCCTGGAGGCACGCATCGCACCTGAAGCGCTGGCCGTCGTTCGTCGCGCCGCGGAAATCCAGGGGCGTTCGGTCAGCGATTTTGTCGTCGCGGCCGCCCAGGAGGCCGCGCAAAAAACGGTATCCGAAGTAGAGGTCATTCGGCTGTCGCGCGAGGCGCAGGAACAGTTCGTAAAGCTTCTGACGAGGCCACCCAAACTGAACCCGGCCTTGAAGAAGGCCTTCGAGCGTCACCGGAATCTCATCAGGAAATAAGTGAGCGAGACCTTTCGGATTGAACCGCTCAATGATGAGCACGACCGAACCGGATTCATGAGTGGCTCCGCCGCGCTCGACCGATATTTTCAGATGCAAGCCTCGCAGGATGTCCGGCGCCGGATCGCTACCTGTTTTGTCGCTGTCAGCTATCATTCGGGACAAATCGCCGGATACTACACCTTGAGCGCGACCAGCATCGCCTTAGATATTCTTTCCCCGCAGCTTATTAAGAAACTGCCACGCTACCCAGTGGTTCCGGCGGCTTTGCTTGGCCGGCTCGCCGTTGCCCGCACTCAGCAGGGGCTTGGTCTCGGCGGCGTTCTGCTGGCGGATGCCTTGAAGCGCTCCGCGCGGGCGGAGATGGGAGTGTTCGCAATGATTGTAGATGCCGAGAACGAAGCGGCGCAACGCTTCTACGAGCATCATGGCTTTACCCTTCTGCCCGGTGCGAGCCGGCGCCTGTTCCTCCCGATCGATGCCGCACTCCGACGTCTCGCCTCACGCTGAAATATTTGACGGCGTTCGTAGGTCAGGTGTGCATCGACTATGTCGTGGACGATTTGTGACTATACGCACACCGATTGGCCTCAGCGCAGTGGCCGCCCGCTGTGCCTTAGAACCCTTCGGTCTTGCACTTCGTCGGGCAATATCGGACAAGCAGTCCTGGAATTCGTGGCAATCGTGGCATCCGGAGCATTATAGAATCTATAACTTACAGACAATACAGAGCGGTTTTTTCTTCGAATCCCACCCTCACCGCCAGAATAGAATCAATCGGTTAACTTAAGGCCTCGATTTCAGTGAGGCTGCCAGCCGTCACCATTACCGTCTCCTCGCCGCAGCGGGCACCACGTCCACTTTGAGCCCTTCGCGCACGGCATCGCCGGGATTGGAAACGATGGTGTCTCCTTCGCGCAGCCCGGTGAGAACCTCCACCCGGTCGCCGTAATCGCGGCCGACTTCGATCTTCTGAAGATGCACCGTGCGATCAGGACCCACCACGGCGATTTGCGCGCCGTCGGAGCGAACGATCATGGCATCGCTCGGAACCAGCAGCGGCGGATCCGCACGGACACTGCGCAGCTCAACCTGCGCATACATTCCCGGCAAAAGCAGGTTCGCGGGATTCGGCACCTGCACTTCCACGAGTAACGTGCGGCTGCTGGGATCGAGAGCGTTGGCGGTCCGCGCTACCTCGCCCTGAAATTCGCGGCCCGGCAGATTGGAAACAGTCAGCGCCGCGGGCTGGCCCGTCTTGATGGAACCGGCGTAGGCCTGCGGCACATTGACGTAGGTTCTCAGCGTGCCCACCTGCGCGATTCGATACAGCAGCGTGCTGCCGGAGTTTACCAGCGCCCCGACATCCACATTGCGCAGCGTAATCACGCCGTCAAAAGGAGCCTGCACCACGCAATAGCTCTGCATCTTTTCCAGGCGGCCAAGGTTCGATTGTGCGGCGATGATATTGGCGCGCTGGACGTCGATGGCCTTTTCGAGGGCCTCCAAAGCCGCCAGCTTCGAGTTGTATTGAGCCTGTGCCTGGTCGTCGTCCTGCTTCGACACGGCGCCTTTGGCCACCAGTTGAGCGGAGCGGCGGGCCATCACGCGCGCGAGCTCCATGTCGGTTTTTCCTTGCTGAACGTTCGCGGTGGCCTGTTGCAGCGCTGCCTGGGCCTGCTGCACCGTGGCTTTCGCCTGCGCCACCTGATCGGTAAGCTCGGGCGCATCGATTTCGGCGAGCGTCTGGCCGGCCTTCACGCGATCGCCAATGTCCACCAAGCGCTTCTCGATGTATCCATCGGCGCGCGCCAGCACCGGAGCTTCCGTAATCGGCTGGATGTTGCCGGGCAACTGCAGGCCGCTCTGCCGCGTGGATCTCCCAACTTTGATCACTTCCACGCGCGGCACCGCTTGTTGTTCCTCCTTGGCCTCGCTCAGAACAACAGCGCGCCGCTTTTGAAGCGGGATGTAACCGGCGAAAAACGCGATCGCCACTAGAACCAAAGCTGCCAGGAAAATGGCCCAAATCGTGGTCGACGAAGGGTGCCACAGATTGCGCGGCGCACTCCCGTGGCCGGGCCCTTTCAACTCCTCGAGCTGGCGCTTCAGTTCCCAGTTTTCCCGGCGGAGACGCTCTTCTACGGTTTCCGCGGATCGGATTTGCGGATCGGGCTCGGTGTATGGCGGCATTCTGGTTAAGAGCCCCGGAGGACTTCCCGCTCCCGTTCCAACAGTCGCCGCTCGTAGTCCACGGGCGGATGCTTGCGCAGATAGGTGTAGATGATCGGGACCACGAACAGCGTCGTTACGGTGGCGAACATCAGACCGCCGATTACCGCGCGGCCCAGCGGCGCGTTCTGCTCGCCGCCTTCGCCCATCCCGAGCGCCATGGGAAGCATACCGAGGATCATGGCGGTGGCCGTCATCAGGACGGGGCGCATTCGCGCCTGGCCGGCCGCCAGCATCGCGGCTCGGGCGCTCACTCCGCCTTCCCTTTCGTCGTTGGCAAAAGTCACCATCAGGATACTATTGGCGGTGGCTACGCCGATACACATGATGGCGCCCATCAGCGATGGCACGCTCAGCGTGGTGCCGGTGACGAATAGCATCCAAAGAATGCCGGCCATCGCGCCGGGCAGCGCCGTCAGAATAATAAACGGATCCACCCAGGATTGGAAATTCACCGTGATAAGCAGATAAACCAGAACTACAGCGAAGATCATTCCGAGACCAAGCCGGAAAAACGACGATTGCATAGTGGCCACCTGGCCGCGCAACGCAAAGGTGGTGCCGCGCGGAAGGCGGGGAGTTTCATCGCGCATGATCTTGCGCACTTCAGCGCCGATGCCGCCCAGGTCGCGACGGTCCACGTTGGCGTAGACATCGAACACGGGCATGACGTTATAGTGGTTGACGATCACCGGCACGTAGTCGCGCTGAACCGTCACCAGATTGGAAAGAAGCTGTGTGCTTCCCGACATCGCGCCGGGATTTCCGTAGGCCTGCGACGATCCATTGGGCGATGCGCCAACGGAAGAATTGGTGCCACCAGATGCGCCGGACATCGAAGTGGAGGTGGTGCCGCTCTCGGCGTCGGTGGCCACCGAAATCGGCGTGCGAAGCAAGGCGTCCAGAGAATCGATGCGATATTGCGGCGTCTGCACACCGATGTTGTATTGCACGCCATTGGTCCAATTCATCCAAAAATTCGGCGCGAACGTGGAGCTGCCGCTGAGAGAAATCAGCATGCTGTTGGTGACATCGCGCTGCGTCAGGCCTAATTGCGAAGCCTTCACGCGGTCCACATTCAAATTGATCTCCGGCTGCGCCGCCACTTGATGCACGTGAACGTCGGCAGCGCCGGGAATGAGCGAGATCTTCTTGGCCAGCTGTTGGGCGATTTTGTAATTGGCCGCGGCGTTGCTGCCCACTACCTGCAGATCGATGGGCGCGGGGAGCCCGAAGTTCACGATCTGGCTGGTAATGTCGGCTGGCTGGAAAAAGAACGCCATGTCGGGAAAATCTTCGCGCAGCCGTTTTCGCAACAGAACCTCATAGCCTTTCGTCGGCGCGTGGTGTTCTTTGTTCAGAGAGATCAGGATTTCGCCGTCGGCCGAGGAAATAGTCGGGATGTCTCCCTGCGCGATGGCCGGCCAACTGTTCGGAATGCCGATGTTGTCGATCATCATCTCCAGCTCGCCGGCGGGAATCACCGAGCGGATTTCGCGCTCCAGCTCGGCGAATTTCAATTCCGTCTGTTCGATTCGCGTGCCCGCCGGACCGCGCGCGTGAAGACGCATCTGACCCGCGTCGACGGCAGGAAAGAAATCCTCGCCGATCAGCGTGGCCAGCCCGAGCGACGCAATGGACACTCCCATGAAGGCCGCGAGCACGCGTCCGCGATGAGCCAGCGACCAATCCAGCAATCCGAGGTAACGGTAGCGAAGCTTCTCAAACAGTGCGTTGAACAGATGGTGGGCGCTCCAGATGGGCCCTCGCCCTCCCGCGGGCGCGCCGTCGGCTCCTTCGCGATAGGCGTCCAGTTCGGACTCGAGAAGATACGCCATCATGGTGGGCACCAGCGTGCGCGACAGCAGATACGACGCGAGCATCGCAAACACCACGGCCATGGCGAGCGGTGTAAATAAGTAGCGAGCGGTTCCGGTGAGCAGGATCACGGGGACAAACACAATGCAGATGGAGACTGTGGCGACAAAAGTTGGAACCGCGATCTGAGACGCGCCATCCAGCACCGCGCGAACCAGTGGCTTGCGCATGGCGATGTTGCGATGCGTATTTTCGATCTCAACCGTGGCGTCGTCCACCAGAATTCCGACCGCCAGCGCCAGGCCGCCCAACGTCATCACGTTGATGGTTTGTCCCAAAAGACTCAAGATGCAAAGCGAGGTGAGGATGGAGAGCGGGATCGAAATACAAACGATGAGCGTGCTGCGCCAGCTCCCGAGGAACAGCAGGATCATCAAGCCGGTGAGGCCCGCGGCAATCAGCGCTTCGCGCAGCACGCCTTTGATGGACGCCCGGACGAAGACGGACTGATCCGCCAGTGCCGTTACCTTCAGCTCCGGCGTCACGTTGGCCAGAATGCCGGGAAGAGCGGCCTTCACCGCGTTGACAATGGATAGCGTGGACGCCTTGCCGTTCCGGTTGACGGTGATCAGAACGCCGCGGGAACCGTTGGTCCGCACGATATTGGTCTGCACCGAATATCCGTCATGCACCTGCGCGACATCTTTGATGTATACGGTTGCGCCGTTCACCGTTTTAATCGGAAGATCGTTCAGGTCGTTCAGCCGCACCGGGCTGCTATTCACTCGAACCTGATACTCTGTCTTCGCGATTTTCGCGGTGCCGGTCGGCAGAACCAGGTTCTGCAGATTAAGAGCATTCGAAACATCGCTGGGCGAAAGCTGCTTGGCGTAGAGCTCGTCCAGATTCAAATCCACCATCACGCTGCGCTGCTTTCCGCCGAAGGGATAGGAAACCGACGCCCCTTGGACGGTGCCGAGAGGCGTTCGGATAAAGTTGTTGCCGATGTCGAAGATTTCCTGCTCGCGCAGCGTCTTGCTGGAAAGGCCGAGCTGCAGGATGGGGACGCTGGACGCGTCGTACTTCAGCACATTTGCTGGAAACATGCCGGTGGGCATATTGCGGAGCGAGGTTTCCATGGTGGCGGTTACTTGCGCCACGGCCATGTCGATCTTGACGTTCGGATGGAAATAAATCCGTTGTACCGCGTAGCCGCTGTAGGACTGCGACTCGATATGTTCGATGTCGTTTACGTTGGAGGTCAGGGTGCGCTCAAAATTGGTGGAGACGCGCTTTTCCATCTCCTCCGGCCCCAGGCCTGGATAGAACCAGAGCACGCTGACGATGGGAATGTCGATATACGGAAAGATATCGACCGACATGGTGGTGATGGCGGCGCCGCCCAGGATGGCGATGAGCACCGCCATGACGACGAAAGTATAAGGGCGACCGAGAGCCAGCCGGACGATCCACATAATCTATTGCCCGGTAAAACGAGCGCTCACTCCGTACACAGAAGTTGCCGCGCTGAAGCTCCGGTATGGACAGTATACATCGGCGGCTGAATCGCGCAGGCCCAAGGGACCGACCGACGGGTAGCAGGCCACAGCGGCTCCCTCACGGTCGCGGTTCAGTAAATACGATTCTGAACAGCGCCTAGGAACCGGGAGCTACGGCCGCCGTTAGTTCGATGTCAAAACTTCGCGCAGCGCTCCCGCCGAAATGCCGTTTCTGGCGCACCATCACGTGCACGCGGTCTCCGGGCTTTTTGTCCCAAAGAGCTACGCGCATGTCAGCGATGGTCTTGATTGTCTGGCTGTCAATCTCAACTACCACATCGCCCCGCTTCAATCCCGCCTTGGCCGCGGCGCCTCCCGGAGTCAGCGAACGAATGCGGCACTCTCCATCCTTTTCTTCCAGGCTGACGCCCAGAACGCCGGCCGGCGGCAGGTGCTGCTTCTCGCTGAGCAGAAGATAATCGGCGATATGCGGCTCCACGTCGATGCCGCTATTCAGCACGATGGAATAAGTGGCTTTCGTTCGGCGCTCCAGGCGTTTCGGAATGCCGGAACCAAACGCCACGTGTGCGGCGCCCGCCAGAATCACCATCCGCCGGCCCGGGTTTGCGTTCAGATACGCAGCGGCGGTCTCGGCCATGCCCTCGTCCCATACCAGTTGCGCCTCGACAAAGTGATCGAAGGCGTCGGGTTTCGCGGACCTGTGTTCTTCGAAGGCTTCGCGCAGACGGCTGCGGTAGGCCTGATCCGCGGGCGCGATATCCTTGGGCAAATAGGTGCGCTGTTGCTCGGAAAGCCCCGCGATGCCCACCTTGGCTACAGCCGAAGGCAACGAGTTAGGCACGTTGAGAGCGCGCACCGGAATACGCTGCTCGCGCGCGAATCGAAAAATCGGCGCATACAGGCGATAGTCGTAGCCCCAGCCTTGATAATATTCGGTGGCTCGAAGAAATTCGTTCTCCGTGCTGCGTCCGGCGATGTAGTCGTCCACCTGTTGCTGGAAGGGTTGCTGGAAATACTCCACGCCGATTGCCAGGTTCGGGTCCAGATCGTGCAGCCGACGGATAATCTCAAGTTGGTTCAAATGGTTGTCGTATCGGTCATGAATCTCGCCGATAAACACCACGCGCTTGGTTCGAAGCTGGGCTGCAAGCTTGTCCAACGAGAGAGGGGTATCCAGATCCACTGCCGTTACCGGCTCGCGATCCTGCGCTAGGGCCGGAGCAACACCAGCAACGCATGCCAGCGCAAGAATCACTGGATAGGGGAAATGCGCAAGCCACATGGCACCGTAATCATAACAGTCAAGAACCGGCTGGAATGCTGATACAATTCGAGGAGTTCCTTTTCCATTATGCGATTCGGCGCATTTGCGCTCTGGCTGGTTGGTCTTTGGAGTTGCACCGCTGCGCTCCACGCTCAGGGCTATGCCCCGACCCCGCCCTCGCCGTGCTCCGCCGACGTTGGTGGCACTACAGCCACGCTGACGTGTCCCCAGGGTATGAATTTCTACTACGACTTGGGTGAAGTGTACGAACCGCTCACCGCCGCGTTCGCTGCAGTCCCCAGCACCGACGGCGTGTTCTTCAAATTCAGTTTTACAGTCACGGGCGGGAGCCTGCCTCCCGGCTTAACGCTCACCCCGAGCGGCGTATTCAGCGGCACACTCACCACCGCGGGGCAGTTTAACTTCACACTCACTATCACGATCGCACTGGGAGTGGAGGGTACAACGGTCTTCAGCGATTCAGCCGCGAACCCGGCCACGTTCATCGTGACCCCTTACTCCGGTCCTGCGGTGACCATCGACCCCGCGGTGCTTAGCTTCAACCTGACGCAAAACGCGGCGCCAGTCACGCAGTCAGTCAGCATCGTCAATCATGGCAATCAGGCAGTGCAGTTTTCCGCTTCGGCCACGACGAACTCCGGCGGAAACTGGCTGCAGCTCTCGTCATCGGAAGGTTCCATCGCTTCCAGCGGGTCGTTCGGTTTGGCAGTCACGGCCGATCCATCGAAGTTGGCGCCGGGCACGTACTCGGGAGCGGTCACCATCTCCATCCCAGGAGGGCAACCGCTCACCGTTGCGGTGCTGGCCGTGGTGGCGGGGGCGCAACCGAACATTCAGCTCTCGCAGACCGGTTTGCGATTCCAGGCTGTTTCCGGCGGAACCGCCACTTCACCGCAGACCATTACCGTTGTCAATTCGGGAACAACGGTGAACTTCGCGGCGTCGGCGTCCACGCTTGCGGGCGGGAACTGGCTGAGCGTGTCTCCCTCATCCGGCACGAGCGGCGGCGCGACGGCCGGTGCGGTGACGGTGTCGGTAAATCCCGCTGGATTGCAGGTGGGAAATTATTACGGGAAGATCGAGTTTTCCGCGTCGGGCGCCCTCAATTCGCCGCAAGTGGCATCGGTGGTGCTGAATGTGGTGTCGCCAGCCAACAGCCCGGGCGCATTTGTGCAACCCACCGGCCTGATCTTCGTCGGCAGCGCCGATGGGACCAATCCCGCGGCGCAGACGTTGTCGATCACGAATCCATCTCCCAACGCGCTCACGTTCCTGGCCACGGCTTTCGGCAACACTGGCAGCGCCAGCACATCCAGTTGGCTCACGGCGACACCGTCCTCCGGGAGCGTGAGCGCCATCGAGCCCGCCACCGTGAGCGTCCAGCCGAACCTGGCAGGGCTTGCGGCAGGCGTATACGTCGGCGACCTGGTGCTCACCATTGCGACCCCGACCTCTAGCTCCACTGCATCCAGCACCTCAACCGCCGCTCCTCAGGTCTTCCACCTGGAGATTCTGTTGCTCGTTTTGCCCGCCGGCAGCTCCCCTTCCCTGCGATCGGATCTGCGGCCGCACGCGTCCGGTTGCACGCCCACCCAACTTCTGCCAGTTTTTACGATGCTCGCCAGCGGTTTCACCGCTACGGCGGGATGGCCGACGGCGATCGGAGTCACGGTGGTGGACGACTGCGGAAATCCGCTGAACTCGGGCAGCGTCACGGTGACGTTCTCATCGGGCGATCCGGCTC
Organism: Bryobacterales bacterium; assembly: GCA_963735145.1. Taxonomy (GTDB): domain Bacteria; phylum Acidobacteriota; class Terriglobia; order Bryobacterales; family Bryobacteraceae; genus Palsa-89. The sequence goes on from CAVTJS010000006.1 coordinate 73,083, forward strand.
TGCCGTTGGAGCCGCTCGGCGACGGGCGCTGGAGCGCCACCTGGAACGCCACTCATACGGCCGCCTCTCTGGCAATCACCGCGCAGGCGCAAGAGGTGCAGCCGGCTCTCACCGGCTCCGCGTCCATCGGCGGCACGTTGCAGCCGAACAATGCCACGCCGGCGGTCTCGTCGGGAGGCGTCGTGAGCGCGGCGAATTTTGCGGGCAATCAGCCGCTGGCGCCGGGGGCGTTCGCGGCCATCTTCGGAACCAATCTCAGCGCCGGTCTCACGCTGTCCACCCAACTGCCGCTTAGCACTCAGCTCGGAGGCACGTCGGTGATTCTGGGGGGGCAACCACTGCCGCTGCTATTCGCTAGCGGCCCGCAGATCAATGTGGTGGTGCCGTACGATACGCCCGTCAACAGCACACAGCAACTGGTGGTCGAAAACGGAACGGCGATATCCATTCCACAATCGGTGGTGATCGCGGCCGCCGAACCGGCGATCTTCACGCAAAATGGTTCCGGTACCGGAGCTGCTCTGATCGAAGTGTACCAGCCGGATGGCTCCGCCTTGCCGATCGATAGCGCGGTGAGCGCCGGCGATGTGATCGTTCTCTTCTGTACCGGTCTGGGAGCCGTTAATCCGCCGGTAAGCGCGGGAAGTACGGCTCCATCCTCGCCGCTGTCGCAAACGGTGAATCCGGTCACCGCAACCATCGGGCAGGTACCAGCGCCAGTTCAGTTTGCGGGTCTGGTGCCGGGGTTCGCGCAGCTTTATCAAGTGAATCTTCAAATCCCCACTGGACTGCCATCGGGGAGCGTGGAGCTCACGCTGTCCGTCGCCGGCCAACAAAGTGCACCGGTCAGCATCACCATTCAATAGCACTCGCCTTGGATGTAGAATGAAAGGCCGGAAATGCCATTCAATCGAAGAGTCGCGGTCACGGTAATCGGAATCGGGTTTGGCGCGTTCGCACTTTTGCTCGCTGCGCAAAGCAATGAAACATTCAAGGCTCGCCTTTCGGCGCTGCCGGCCGACGCCAAAACGCGCGCCGATCTGGCGGGATCGGGCTCCGCCTCGGCGGTGCTCACCGGCACCAAGCTGGCCATCAGCGGTTCCTTCTCGGGGTTGCTCACGCCGGCGACGACCGCCAGCTTGCACGGCGCTGTAGCGGCCGGGGTGCGAGGACCTGCCATCGGCGACCTCACCATTTCCAAAGCCACCAGCGGAACCATCACCGGATCCATTGAGCTGACTCCACAGCAATTGGCCAGCCTGCGCAAAGGCGGGCTGTATGTCCAGATTTACAGCGAGAAGGCCCCCGACGGCGTGTTGTGGGGCTGGTTTTTGCGATAGGAGCGCGAACCATGTTGAGGAACCATGCTGAGTAAGATTATTTTTGCGTGTTCAATCGCTGCGATTTGCTACGCGCAACAGGGCGCGGGAGTATACACGGCGGCTCAGGCCACTGCCGGTCGCGCCGCTTATCAGGCTAACTGCGCCAGCTGTCATGGAGCCGATCTCAGCGGTCTCAACAGCGCCTCGGCGTTGGCAGGCGGCCTTTTCCTGAGCAGTTGGGGCGATCGCACGCCCGGCGAACTGGTTTCGTTTCTCGAAGGCGCCATGCCTCCTGGAAATCCCGGCAGCCTGGGCGAGCAGGCGTACGTCAACGTCGCGGCGTTCATTCTGGATTTCAATGGCGCACACGCTGGGAATCAACCGCTGACGGCAGCCAGCAAAGTTGCGATCCGTTCGGTTGCCACCGGGCAGATAAAAGCGCAGGCGGCAGGCGAACCGCTCGGTGGCCGGGCAGAAGCGCCGGTTCCGCCGACACCCAGAGGTCTGGTAGTGGCCGGTGAGGTGAAGAATTTCACGCCGGTGACCGACGCCATGCTGCGTAATCCCGATCCGAGCGACTGGCTGATGATCCGCCACGATTATCACGCCACCAATTTCAGCCCGCTGAATCAGATTACGACGCAGAACGTGAAGGATCTCCAGTTGCAATGGGTGTGGGCCATGAATGAAGGAACCAATCAGCCCGCGCCCGTGGTTCACAACGGCATCATGTACGTCATGAATCCCGGCAGCATCGTGCAGGCGCTGGACGCGCGCAAGGGCGATCTCATCTGGGAGAATCGCGTCGGCTCGAAGGCTACGGGCAACTCCCAGCGCGGGCTTGCCATCTATGGCGACAAAGTGTATGTCACCACCAGCGACGCGCATATTTATGCGCTGGATGCGCGCACCGGCAAGAACGTTTGGGACACCGTGATCGGAGATCGCAAGCAGAGCAACTACAGCACCAGCAGCGGCCCCATCGTGATCAACGGCAAGGTGGTGCAAGGTCTGGGCGGATGCGCGAAGTACCAGGAAGAGAAGTGCTTCATCAGCGCTTACGATGCCGAAACCGGCAAAGAGGTCTGGCGGTTTTACACCATCGCGAAGGAAGGCGAGCCCGGCGGCGACACCTGGGGCAAGCTTCCGAATCTGTTCCGCGCGGGCGGCGAAACCTGGATCACCGGCAGCTATGATCCCGAACTTAATTTGACCTATTGGGGCGTCGCACAGTCGAAGCCCTGGATGCGCGCCAGCCGCCAGTCGGGGAACGGCGCAACGCTCTTCGCCAACTCCACGGTGGCTCTCAACGCCGACACCGGCAAACTGGTCTGGTATTATTCGCACGCTCCCGGCGAGAGCGCTGGATCTGGATGAGGTGTTCGAGCGCGTTCTCGTCGACGATGCCGGTCAGAAGCTGGTGTTCAGCGCCGGCAAGGCGGGCGTCTTGTGGAAGAACGATCGCAAGACCGGCAAATATCTTGGCCACAAGGAGACCGTGTTTCAGAACATCTACGATTCGTACGATCCTGTCACCGGCGAACCGCACTATCGCAACGACATCGTGGAGAATCAGCTCGGCACTTGGGTGCAGAGCTGCCCTACTTCAGAAGGCGGCCACAATTGGCACGCCATGAGCTATGACCCGCAAATCAACCAGCTCATCATTCCGGTAGCACAGAGTTGCCAGGAAATGCTGGCGCAGAAGATCGACCTGAAGGCAGGCGGCGGCAGCGCGGGCGGCGCGAACCGGAAGTTTTTCGAGTCGCCTGGATCGGGCGGCAATGTCGGCAAACTGGCGGCTTACGACGTCAGAACACTCAAGGAAACGTGGAAGATTGAACAGCGGGCGCCGTTCATGACCGCCGTATTGTCAACCGCCGGCGGCGTGGCATTTGTCGGCGACATGGATCGCACTTTCCGGGCCATCGACGTCAAAACCGGCAAGGTCCTGTGGGAGACGCGGCTGGCGACATCGGTGCAGGGGTTCCCGCTGACCTTCAGCATCGCGGGAAGGCAGTACATCGCGGTCTCGAGCGGATTGGGTGGCGGCAGCCCCCGCATGGTGCCAACGGTGCTCGCTCCCGAGGTTCACTACCCGTCGTACGGGAATGCGCTGTACGTGTTTGCGCTGCCCGAAAAGAAATAGGGCAGCCGTATTATTTAGCATTCTTCGCAGCGGCGACGATTTCGGAGCGGAAGCCGTTTGCCCATTTGACAACGGGCGACAGGCTGCTGTCGCCGGTGGCGGAGTAGTGAAACGCCGCGAAACCTTGCAAGTACCAGAAATCGTAAGACGGCGCGTCCAAGGTGACCGTCACCTCCCCGGTCTGGTGCTGTCGCGCGGTTGCGTCTGGAAGCGCGGAAAGTTCCTCACTAATCGCCCGAAGTAACTCTTGCTGCCATTTCGTGACTTGTTCAGCCGTCACCCTTACGCTCTTCCGGCTCACTGCAATCTGATTTGCAAGATCATGTGTACGCGCCCGAGGATTCATGCGCAATGATTTGTCAAGGAATTTCCAGATCAGTCGATCGGAAGACGCATACTCAAGGCTGGGACCAACTTTCGAGTCAAGGGCGACCTTAATCTGCGAATCGAAACCTCCACTGGTGTCTATTCCCGTTTCGAAGCGCACCCAAAAAACAAATATCGCGGCCCCTTGAGGTTTATTCTGCCGAGGAAAGACGCTTTCTAGCAGGCTGATGAATTAGTTATTCGGCGAAGCTTTTTGCCTCTCGCCAACGGTCTTGTCATGAGCATTTACGTGGAGATTGTGTGCCTGAATTGGCGACTTTCCGTCGTCCAGACACACTTCTCCCCGAACTTACGCGGAGAGAACCACCGTAAGGTTCCGCATCCGCACCAGATTGTAGGCGGCGGCCGCGAAGGTGAATACCCAACCAACTTTGAAGACGCCGCGATGTCGGGTCTTGCGCAGCATTCCTACCGTCTTTAACCACCCAAATACTTCTTCGATCCGTTTTCGCTTGCGCTGGCTCACCTGGTATCCAGCGTGCCGTGTCGTACGCCCGTCAATGGCACTGCCGCCTTGCCGATTGATATTCTGCGACACGTGCGGCGTCACGTTCCGGCCACGCATCTCTTGCACGAAGCCTCGCGTGTCATAGCCTTTGTCGGCTCCCACCGTCACGCGCTGGTCGCCCTCGATCCGCCCCGCCATTTCCAGCGCTGCGTCGCGCTCGGCCTTTCCGCTGCACAGCACCAGTTCGGTATCCACCACCAGTCCGTTGCGGTTCTCGATCAGCACGTTGCCGCAGTAGGCCAGCTTCGACTCGTGACCGCCGCTTTTTCTTGCCAGCCTGGCTTCCGGGTCGGTCGTCGATTGATGCGTGTCGTTGCGGCGCTCCTCGCCATGAAAATCAATAGTCGGATTACCCGGGTCCTCCGGTGGTAGCGTGGGGCCTTGATCTTTGCGTTGAAAACTCTTCTGACTCGCCCAGGCTTCTATCAGCGTGCCGTCCACGCTGAAATGCTCATCCGACAACAGGTCGTTGGCACGCGCCTGTTTCAATACCTGCGCGAAGAACTTCTCGGCGATGTCACCATTCAGCAGCCGGTCGCGATTCTTGCTGAACACGCTGGGCACCCACACTGGCTCGTCCATGTTCAGACCCACGAACCAGCGGAACAGCAGATTGTATTCCAGTTGTTCCATGAGCATCCGCTCGCTGCGAATCGTATACAACACTTGCAGTAGCAGTGCGCGCAAGAGCTTTTCCGGCGCGATCGAGGGACGACCCCAATCGATGTATAGTTGCCCGAACGATCGGGACAGTCCTTTCAAGACCGCATCCACCATGCTTCGGATCGGCCGCAAGGGATGATTCGCGGGAATACGCTCCTCCGGCGACACGTAACTGAACATCGCGCTTTGCTGGGTGTCTTTTCCTCGCATAGGCTAAAACATAATGACGTTGTTTTGTCTTCCTTGGTCACACCCCATCCCAATTACTTTTTCACCATCCTGCTAGAACTTGCTTGTGCGCACTCGCCCATGACTGCCCCTCGGGCGCTGCCGATAGCCGCAAGAACGGACACACGCAGCTAGCGAACGACAGGAAGGCCCGTCGCCCAATCATGCGCCCCTACTCGCCGACGCCGATCCAGGCCGCGATCGCTTTCCAATCGGGATCGTCCTTCGACAGGAACTGGCGTCCGCCGCTATGGAACTCATCGCCGCCCGCTTCATGCGCCAACGGGTGCATCAGGAGCATGCTGGCCCGCGGGTTCTTCAGGTTCACCAGCTTCTTGACGGACTCATAGTTGAGCCGGGATTGCTCGTCGGTCCAGGCGCCGCCTTCCGGCAGCGGCTGCAGACGAAAGGCGTTATTCGATGCGCTATGGCAGGCCACACAGCGTGCATGGCCCGGACGTTTCTTAATGAAGATCGGCTCGACGGTGGTCTTATACGTTTCGTAATCGAGCGTCTGAGCGATGGCGAGAGACGCGAACAGGGCAAGGAAGATGAGCCGCGTCATTATGGCAGTACCGCCGTAATGTTCCGCTTGGGAACTTCGCCCACCGGAATCCGAGTGATCTCTTTCATTGCCTTGATGTCGACGACCGATACCGAGTTCGACGCCGCGTTCGCCACGTATGCGGTCTTGCCATCCGGCGTGAGCGTCACCCAATCGGGCGACCGCCCCACTTCCGTGCTCCCCAGCAATTTCAAATCCGGCAGCGAATAAAAGTAGATGGAACTGTTCAGCCTGCTGTTTACCACCAGCGTCTTTTCATCGGGCGTAATGGCCATTCCATGGGACTCGTTTCCACCCCAGCGGTACGGCGCCTTCCCCGCGGGAAGGTCGGGAAGCTTGATCCGGTTGATCTCCTTGCGAGTGGCGAAATCCACTACCGCGAATCCATTGAGGCCGGAGAGTTGGGCGAAAATCCACCGGGTGGAACCATCGGGATTGGTCAAGAATGCCATGGGACGAATCCCCAGGTCCATATCGAGCACCCAGGCGGGCTCTTCGGTCTTCTGATCGATCACCGTGATGGTCTTCCCTGCTATGGAGCCCGCCACCACGTATTTTCCGTCCGGCGTGACGTAGGTGTTGTGCACCGCGCCCTTCACCGGAATGCTCTTCACGTCTTGAAGCGACGCCGTGTCGATCACATCCACCGCGCCCGGAGCAACCGCGATGGAGACATACACGCGCCGGCCGTCTTTGCTGATGGCGATGTTGTTCGGATGGCCGCTCAGGCGAATGCGCTTGGTCACCTCCAGCGTTTTCGTATTCACCACGTCCAGCGTGCCGCCTTCCTCATCGCTGACGTAGTAGCGGCTACCGTCGGGAGCGGCCGCAGCGCCATGGTTCACCTCAATGCCATGGATGATTCCGACCACCTTGTTGGTGACCGGATCTATGACCGAAACATCGTCTCCGGCGCTATTGGTCTGGATAATTCGGACCGTGGTAGCGGCCAAATGAAAAGCGAGGGGCGGCAAAGCCAGGAGCAATGCAACAACCATCGAACGGGGCATACTCAGCTCTCCTTCCGAACGGCAACCAATGTGAATTATATACGGCGGGGCTACTTCTCGTCGGGCGTCTTTTCGTCGGGGTTGGAACCGATGAACAGCTTTTTGCCGTCGGGGAAGGTGAGATCGCGACCGTTCGCGCGGTTCGCGCCGTCCTTGGCCTGATAGCCTTCCACCACGATCTCGGTTCCAGGCTGCAGCGAATTTTTCGTGAATCCGCGCCGCAGCAGAGAATTGGGGCTGCCGCCTTCAATCATCCAACTGGTCACCGTGCCGTCCGGATTCTTGACGTCCATATGAATCCAGGAGTGCGGATTGATCCACTCCATTTTCGTCACGGTGCCCTGCAACTTCACCGGCTTCGACGGGTCGAACTCCGCTGCAAAGGAGTGATGCGCCCAAGCGGGAATCGCCGCGGCCATGATCAGACAAGCAACAAATAATTTCCTCATTTCGCTTCCAGCGCCTTCTTTTTCTCCTCCGCTCGCGCGCCGCTGAGATTGTTCGCCATTCCGTAATTGCCTTCATGGCAGGCGTATTCAAAGATCGGACCTTTGATTTTGGTCATCGGGATCTCGGCGCTCCAGGAATGGGTCCAGGTGGAAGGATCGTCGACGGTGAAGCTATAGAGGATCGTATCCGGATCCACGCGCCGGAAGCGCTCCACTACGTGCAGATTCTCGCTCGATCCACGAAAGGCGGTCCGGTCAGTGAAATTGGTGGTGTCCACCACCAGTGTGTCGCCCTCCCAGTGCCCGCGCGAGTCGCCCATCCATAGCCGGATGTTAGACGGAGCGTGCGGCCGGCCGTCGGTAGGAATGACGCGCGCGTCGTGAATCATTTCCTGCAAGATGGCGACGTAGCCGTCACCCTGCACGATCTCGAGATTGCTGTTGTAGCCCACCGGCATCATGGGCGGTCCTTCATTGCCCCACAGAATGCAGCGCTCGCCCAAGCTGCGATTCTCAGGGCCGTCGAACTCATGTCCCTTATTCCTGGCGGCCCGCTCGGCATTTCGCGCGCGAGCTTCGGGCGTCATGGCGGGAATCCGGCCATCGGGCGGGTCTGTGATCAGCGATGTGCGGATATTGGCCGCCACCTTGGATTGGCTCTTCTCCAGGCCAAACTGGGCCATGTTGTAATGAACGTCGGCGTAGGTTCCCGGTCCGGTTGCTTCGGGCACCGCCAACTGGCGCTTGGCGTACTCGGCCGCTTCCTCGGGCGTGAAGAACTCCTTGTTCGCAAGGTCCTTCGGCCGTTCCAAAGGAGTGACGGTAGCGTTGGTCCAATAGCCTCCCAGATCCGGATGACCGTCCGCCGTGCGCAGCGCTGCATCGGAAGTGGCCGATTTCGCAGCGCCTTTCGCGGCCAGTGCGAGGTCCTGCGCGGCGGCCCCAGAGGCTCCCGCGCACACGCATGTAGTCACGATCAGGGTGAGTTGAAGGCGATGGGCCATAATAGTCCCTCCTATATGCCGCCGTTACTGATCGTATATTTTGGCAATGCCGGTGTCAATGGACGGTTGGGGCATGTCGGCGCCAAATGAGAATGTCCGGTTTGCGCCGAGTAGAAATATTCGGTTGACCGGATCAGGCTGGGGAGGTGCAAGAACAAGGAGTTCTCACCATGGCCCGACGGGATCGAGACCGGCTGGTAGTGTGGCGGAATCTGAAGGCCAAGCGCATTCGGCAAACCGAGGCGGCCGAGCTGGTGATCACGACACGACAGGTGCGGCGATTGCTGGACCGGTACAAGGAAGCCGGCGATCGGGCGATGGTGCATGGGCTGCGCGGCCATCGGATGTTATCGCCGCCGAATGTCGTAATATTGCGTCAGTCAACACGCAGAAACCCAGAAACATGGTTCGGCTGCTGGTCAGTTATTACTCGGGCGCTGCAAGCGTCAACTGACCGGTGGCGGAGAAACCATACGCAACATGGCTACCGGTACCGTATGATCCACTATCGATCCAGCCCTTCGGGTAGTTGGCAGAAAGGGTGCCACCAGTGGTTAAGTAAGTGTAGTTGCTTACGATCACCCCCCCGTTCGCGCTGGGATAGAAGTTGAAGGGGATCAATTTGCCCAACTCGCTAACCCCCCCATTCCCCGGCCCAATACCGCTGGCAGCGACACCGGCGGGGTTTCCACATTGGTCACCGTTGTGATAGGTGACGGTCAGCAGCGCGGGCGTGCTGCCAGAGCTCGGAGTGTAAAAGAGATCGCCGGGCACAGTGAGGTAGCAAATTAGTTCATTATAATCGCCGAAACTGGAATAGTCGTCCTCACCCCCGAGGTTGAGCGTAAGATTCACGCCGATATTCCTGCTGTCTGCGAAGATTGCCGATCCCGCCATCGTGTAATGAAGCACCTCGGTCTGGCCATTGGTAGCTGTATAGAAATAGGCGGTTCCGCTCGCTTGCACAGCGTAGCTGCCGTTCAAAGGCAGGAATAATTGTGCGTGCGCGGGTGCCACCATTCGTTGCATGTCCGGAATCACAGAGATGGCGGCAACAATCGCCACAGCGAATGCGGCGATCACAAGAAACCGCTTGTCCAAGTTCAATCCAGCAAAGCGTTTCAGAGTCATTTCGATATCTCCTCGGAAGCGAAGTTATTATTGCGCCAAAGAATCGTCTCCGGCGGTTATTGCCGGGGCTCAACCGGCGCATCCTCTCGCTCAATCAAAAACGCCTGAACTCGCTCCTCGGAATGAAGCGCATTCGCGTGTATATAATTAGTAAACGAGAAAGGTATTTCCAACAAGAGGCGGTTTCTGCTTTCTTATTGAAACAACAATCCTTTTGTACCGCTCGTACTACTCCCGACGAAGGATCGATAGCGCTAACCCAACGGGAATTTTGTTGAGAGAAAAGTTCGGAGCACCTACTTGGTTCTGAACTCCGGCAACGAAGTAGCCGTTGGTAATGGCAACAGTGATAACAAATCCCTCAGACAATTTATCTTTTGGACTTCTTAGCGACTCTCGGGGCTTCCGCCTGTCGGAGCGATCCTCAGCGGTCAACCTGCGCTCACATCACCTTTTTGTTCAGGGCGTGGATCACAATCGCAGTTAATGCGGTAATTGGCACAACCACAGGATGACCGAGCAATATAATACACGGTCATTGTCTCTTCTCCCCCAAGATATTTGGAGCTTGTGATTACCGGTGCTAATCTTCGAGTAGTTTGAGCTTGCTGTCTACGGCCTTTGTGGTAGCTGCAACCTCATTGGTCAGTTGTCCAAATACTTCGGGGATTTTATCGACAATCCCATGTTGAGCCTCTGGAATGCTGAATCGATGCGACCTCCCCGAGTCGGTCAGAAACTGCGTTGAGTTCGGAAGCGCTGGTGCATAGGAGTTGAAATGACGATTAGACGCGCGCAATAGGGTCTGACTTGCCCTGCGCTACTGGTGATGTGAAAGGCGTGCTGCTCCTTCAAAGCCAAATCAGGCCTTGATCTAACTGAATCTCTCCGGCGTCAACCGGAGGTCAACAATCGCTGGCGTGCCTCTATTTTCCCTACTGGCTCCCGGTCGGTAGTTGCGAACCGTCCAGAACGAACGTTAACAACTTGGGCATGCCAGGATTGATCGCCGGCGGCGGCAGATTTAGTCCGACCGATGGCGTCACTTTGCCTGTGCCACCCATTAAAGATACGTACTGCTTGCCATCGATCATGTATGTGACCGGCGGACCCATCCCGCCATGCAGGCCGGTCTTGATATCCAGGAGCTTCTCTCCGGTATCGGCTCGATAGGCCACCAGGCGACCGTCGGGAATCACCTCCAACACCAGATTTCCAGCGGTGGAAACCGTGCCGCCGCCGAGAGCGCCCCCGCCGATGGCATGCCAGCGCTCGGTTTGAGTCACCGGATCCCAGGCTACCAGAAGTCCTCGCTGGCCTTCCGGCGGAGCCGGTCCAATGGCGGGCGGCGACGGCCTGGTTTTCACAGCGGCCTGCGATGCGGCGCCGGCCGTATCCGGAGTGGCGGTCTGGGCCTTCGGCCGGACGATGCCCAGGTTCTTTTCGCCCGGCTTGTAGACAAAGTTCTCATCCGCCATATACGAATTCACGCCGCCGTTAGAGGTGGGAATATAGACCAGCCCAGTACTCGGATTAAACGACATGGGGGACCAGTTATGTCCGCCGCCCGGCCCCGGCGTCAGCATCACCGCTTCACTGCCATAGTGCGCTTCTTCGTTTATGATGGGCCGCCCGGTGGCTTCATCCAGCCCCTTGGCCCAAGTCACCTGCACCCACGGCTGGCCCGAAATGAACTGTCCCGTCACCCGATCCAGCACGTAGTAAAAGCCGTCTTTGTTGGCCTGCATGATGACTTTGCGTTGCCGCCCCTTAATGGTGAGGTCGGCCAGCATCAATTGCTGCACGCTGTCGTAGTCCCAGGAATCGCCGGGAACCATCTGGAAATACCATTTCAATTCGCCTGTGTCCGGCCGCACGGCAACTACCGAGCAGGCGTAAAGATTATCCTTGCCCTTGGATTTGCGCAGCTGTTCGGGCCACGGTCCTGCGTTGCCGGTGCCGACGTAAACCAAATCCGACTCGGGATCATACGCGATCCCATCCCACACCGAGCCACCGCCGCCCATCTTCCACGCCTCCGGCGACCATGTCTCGGCAGCCTTCCTCATGGCCTCGCTTTCGAACGGCTTGGACGGATCGCCAGGAACGGTATAGAATTTCCAGGCAAAATGCCCAGTGGCCGCGTCAAAGGCGGAGAAAAATCCGCGCACCGGATATTCAGACCCGCTGACGCCGACAATCACTTTTCCTTTTGCGATGCGCGGCGCCATGGTGATGGTGTAGTTGTCCTGCGGATAAGCCACTCGCGATTCCCACACCACTTTCCCGGTCTCCGCATCCAGCGCCTCCAGCCTTCCATCGATAATGGGCGCAATGATCAGGTTCTGGTAGATGGCCAGGCCGCGATTCACCACTCCGCAGCAAATTCTTGGGAACACCGCCGTCTGGTTCACTTCCGGATCCCACCGCCAGCGCTCTTTACCGGTGCGCGCATCCAGGGCGAAAACCACGCTCCAGTTCGTAATGCCGTAGATTGTGCCGTTCCAGACCAGCGGCGTGGCTTCCTGATTGCCGCCTCCCTGGCCGATGTCGTAGGACCATGCGAGTCCCAGCCGGCTCACATTGGTGGCGTCGATCTGCTTGAGCGGGCTGTAACGGGTTTCTCCAGGATTCTGGCCGTAGGTGAGCCATTCGTCGCCGCTTTTCGCAGCGTTCTTTAGAACACCGTCGTCCACGCGCCGGGCTGGCTGGGCCGCGAGAGTGGCGGCCATCAATAACGGCAAAACAATCGGCAACGGCAACGAGGTCGTTCTGGGCATATGGATATCTTACTTGGAAGACGACCAAAATAATGGAACCGCTCCGTCCGATCTGCGTATCGATGCTCAGGAGGACCCATGGAATCCCTTCTCGGCCTCAACCGTTCAGAAGCCGGGCCGGCGGCCACTGCTCCCATTTGGCAGGACGTCCTGGCGCAAGCCATAACCGGCGAACTCATTGCCGCGATGAATTACACCTCTTTGTCGGCGATCTCGGACGACCCCGAAGAAATTGCCGATGCATTGGAGCACGCGCAGATCGAGCAGGGGCATGCCGCGCGCTTCGCCGCCGAGGGCCGCAAGCTTGGATTGGACGTCCCGAATAACGTCGGCGCAAAGCATTGGAAGCGGCTACGCGAGGCCTTCCTGCGCTCGATCGCGGAGCGCGATTTTATCGGCTGCCTCATCGTCCAGGAGATCATGCTGGAATCGTTCGCTGTCGCCAGCTATGCGCGCGTCGGAAAGGTAGCGCCGGGCAGTCTTGGCAAAACCTTTGCCTCCATCGCGGCCCAGGAAGAAGAGCACATCCATCACGCCATGGCGATCCTGCAAGCGGAGCGAGCTGTGGACGCCGCGCGCTTCGACGCCAAGTTATACCGGCTGCATCTGGACGTGATGACCACGCTGGCCCGGATGCTCGCGAAGGAGTGCAAAGATGGACACTGCGAAGTGTGCCACGCCAGTTGCGTGAAGCCATCTCTGCCCGACGTCAGCTTGAGTGCGGCCGAGCTGCGCGGAGTGTCGCTACAACAATATTTGAAAACGCTGGACACGCTGGGTCTGCCCGGCGAGGTAACACTGGCATGGGTGACTCAGTTGCCGGTTTAGATTTCGCGCTGGTCGGGCATCAGGAGAGTTGGCAAGCGGCCGCGGCCGTAGTCGCGGTCCTGCGTGGACCGGAGCATGCGCCTCTTGCGGACGACGAGATCAGGGACATTCTTCCCTGGATTCCGCCCCGAGCCATTTGCCACGTCGACGTTGGGATGAGTGGTCCGAGGGCACGCGGAGTGTACATCGACTCCTTCATTCCTCCGGATCATCTGGATGCGTCCTACACGCACGACAACCTGGCCCGCGTGCGAGGGGCGCGGCAGCCTATGCGATCAAGGCCGGCGCGAAGATCGTGAGTCTGGGCGGATTCAGTTCCATTCTGCTGGAGGGCAATTTCGATCAGCTTCCCGAAAGACGCCATACGGTCTTCACCACAGGCAACACGTTGACGGTTGGCTTCATCGTTCAAGGCATTCGGAAGATGTGCGCGCTCGAAGGGCGGAACCTGCGCGGATCAACGCTCGCGATCGTTGGAGCAACCGGCGATGTGGGTTCCGGCTGCGCCCGTTGCATGGCGCCTTTCGTGAAGCGCGTGCTGCTCAACGCGCGCAACGTGGAGCGGCTTCGCAGGCTCGCCGCGGAGTTGGAAGCGGATGGACATCAGGTGGAGATCGGGACGGATCTGGAGCGATTCTCCACGCGGCCCGACGTCGTCATCTCGGCCGCCAGTCTCGCGTCTCCTTCGCTTCTGTTGCGCCGCATCGCGCCCGGCGCAATCGTCTGCGATGCGGGATACCCGAAAAACCTGTCTCCAAACGCGCAGATACCGGGGGTCAAGATCTTCTTCGGAGGCCTGGGACAAATTACAGGCGGGTTGAGATTCGCGCCCGATCTTCACGGAATTCTGAATCGACATCCATTCCCCGATGTGGTGCACGGATGTCTCCTCGAAGGCATGGCGCTCGCTTTAGAGGGCCGCTTCGAGGCATTCTCTCAAGGACGCGGGTTCATCACTCCGCGGCGGGTGGCTGAGATGGAGACCATCGCCGCGCGGCATGGAATCCGTCTCGCACCGCTCTATAACGCAGAGGGCGCCTGCTAAAGACTCACCGGGAGGTACACGCCGGCAATGCTGCTGGCGCCATCCAACTGCAAGAGAATCTCGGGACTCGCACCAGTGGACACGGGCAGTGTCAGGTTGATCTGATACAGACCGGCGAAGCCTGGCGCTTGGCCCACATAGGAGATCGCGCTCGCCTGCACCGCCACTCCGTCCAACAGGATGGCCAGATTTGCGCCGGCAATTAAGGGGGCAGCGGCGGTGGGGATCTGGAAACCATCCGCCGGTGGTGTCGTTGCGCCGAGGCCGGTGACCCACAGTTCGACGATATCGCCGGGCTTGGCAGGCGACGACGGCGTAATCACCGATCCGTCCGGACGCGTGGCAACCGCATTCTGGGCGTCGAGTTGGAAGAGGCCGGGAGCGGCGGCGGCCAGTGTCACTTGAATCAGCGGCCCCCGCCAGCTATCCACGGCCACGTAAACCGTAACCGGCCCCGGCAGCAGGTCCGGGGGAACCAGGAAATTGATCTGCGTGGGCGAAACATAATATAAAGCTGCGGGAGAATAATCGATAAGCACGGTAGTTTCGCTGGCGCCCAGTACGGTGGGGAGCGTACCGTCGTCGACATCGCCCTGGCCGATTGCCGCGGTGCTATAGGCCAGGTTCACGCCGTAAATGGTGCCGATGGCGTAAGGGGCAAGCGCGCCGGATTGGTTGTCGGCGGCGTTGACAATACTCGCCGCCGTGTAAACGGGCGCAAGCCGGGGCGTGGGAACGTCGGCCCCGAGCATGCACCCGACAGCTAAAAGGGCCAACGGGAGATGTACCGATGGCATTTGGCAAGTTAGTTTGGAGCCGAGGGGGAAACTCTCAGGAATATCGCGGGACTAATATCGGGGGGCGTTAATATCTTGGAACGGCCGGGTCGATCTCCAGGCTCCAACGCTCGATACCGCCGGCCATGCTCAGGCACGCCTCTACGCCCTGCTCGCGCAGCCAGTGAACCACATTCAAGCTGCGGACGCCGTGATGGCAAAACACGATCAGCGGCGATTCCTCGGCTTGCGAGTCCAGCCGCGAGAGTTCCGCCGGAACGGTTCGCATCGGAATCAGCTCGGCGTTTGGGATGCGCGCGAGCTGGAATTCACCCGGCTCACGAACATCAATGAGCGCTAGCTTCTCGCCCGCCTGCAAACGGCGCTGCACTTCCCTTGGAGTGATTTCGAGCGGTAATGGGGTTTCCGTCACGCAAGCGTTACTTCCCAACCATGTGCTTAAAGTCCTTCTCGTTCTCCAAGCAGTAATAATCCAGCAGTTCGCTATCGAGGGCGATGGGCTGCGTCATCTTCACGGTCCACGGCGCGGTGTACGCCTTTGGATCGTCCACGGTGATTTCGATTTCCAAAGTTCCGTAATTCGGACGCCGGATTTTCTCGGTCACTTTGGCGGCGTTGGTCAGAGGGTTCCCATCGGAGTCCAGCCACAGATCGTCTCGGAAACCGATGCTGTGAACCACCAGCGCGTCACCCTCCCACTTCGCCGTCGAGTAGCCGTTCCAAGTCGGGTTCGGATCCACCGGCAGGGGCCGGCCATCGGTGAAAATCTGGCGATACTGCATGTTGCGCTCGGTCAGGATGAGGACGCGATCCGGAGCTTCAAAGATCCTTTTGTAATAATCATCGGTCCAGATTCTCAGAGCGCCGCGCGGCATGCAACGGACATTGGGATCGTCTTTCGCTTTATCCGCTTTTCGCTGGTTGACCAGCTCAGCCGCCCACGGCTGATAGGGCAATCCACCCTTCAGATTTCGAGCGATGTTCAGAAACTCCCAGCCGATTTGCAGGTCCGTGCAGCGCGAGCCGCAGGGCGGACCCATGGTTTGCCAGCCCCACATTCCGGACAAATCCGGCTTCCCGTCGGCGGTTCGTGGCGCGGGCGCGGTGAGATTGGGCTTGCCGTCGGGCGTGCGCGGCACCCCGGCTGTCGGGTAATTCAGCCACTGCGCGACCACGGCCGGCGCAACCGCGAGCACGATCACTACTGCCGCTGCATGGTGCAAGCACGAACGACCTGGCATTCCTGTTTTATCCTCCGGGTACCTCTTAGATCTTATACGACGTTCGCGAAGCCCGGTGAGCCTGGTGTGACAATGGCACGGGCGCTGGCGATTCTGAAAGCTACGGCGTCCGGGCCGGAGGTATCCCGATAATTTTCGCGAACCTTTTGGCCTGGCGGGCGTATATACAACATGGCACGGGACCTGCGCTATGGCGTTCGGTTGCTGCTGGCAAATCCCGGCTTCACGCTTGTCGTGGTGCTTTCGCTGGCGCTGGGAATTGGCGCGAATACCGCGATTTTTCAACTGCTGAACGCGGTCCGGCTGCGGAGCTTGCCTATCCAGAACCCGCGCGAACTGGCGGAAATCAGGATCGTCGGCGGCAACGCGGGCATGGGCGTGAACGAATCCTACGGCGAACTCACCCGGCCGATCTGGCAGGAGATTCGGCGCGATCATCCGGCCTTCTCGGGCGTTTTCGCGTGGGGCGAAGACCAGATGGGAGTGGGGGAAGGCAGCGATTTCCAATTCGTAAAGGGAATTACCGTCAGTGGCGAGTTCTTTCGAGTGCTCGGAGTTCAGCCCTGGCGCGGACGGCTGATTGCCGACGACGACGAGCACGCTTGCCCGGAGTCCGCCGCCGTTGTCAGCTATGCGTTCTGGCAAAGCAAAATGGGCGGGCGCGAAATCGACGCCGGCGCTAAACTCCTCATTAACGGCGAACCCAGACAGATTGTCGGCGTGACGCCGCCCTCGTTCTTCGGCCTGGCGGTGGGCGAAAGCTTCGAAATCGCCCTGCCGTTCTGCCAGCCAAAACAATTGAGCCGCAATCTGTTCGACATCACGGTAATGGGCCGGCTGCGGCCGGGCTGGACTTTGCCCAGAGCGTCGGCGCAGTTAGCCGCCATCAGTCCGGCCATCATGGCTGCCACCGAAATCACCGGCTACAGCGAGCGAACGATTCAAAAGTACCGGAGCCTGCGGCTGGGCGCTTATCCCGCGTCATCCGGAGTCAGCTATCTTCGCAAAGCGTACGATTCGTCGCTGTGGTTGTTGCTCGGGATCACGGGCCTGGTGCTCGCGATCGCCTGTTCCAACCTGGCCAACCTGATGCTGGCGCGCGCCGGTACGCGGGAGCGCGAAATGGCCGTGCGGCTGGCCCTGGGTGCGGGGCGAAGCCGTCTGTTGCGGCAGTTGCTGATCGAAAGCAGCCTGGTGTCCATCATTGGCGGGGCGTTCGGCGTCGGCTTGGCGGAGTTGTTGAGCCGCGCATTGGTGCTGTCCATCTCCACTGAAGAGAACCCGGTCAGCCTGGTCACTGGAGCGGATTGGCGCGTTCTATTTTTTACCACGGCGGTCACCGGTCTCACCTGCATCGTTTTCAGCCTGTTCCCTTCCCTGCGCGCTTCCGGTGTCGATCCGATCGGCGCAATAAAACCCGGTGGCCGGAACATTACCGCAAGCCGCGAACGTTTTTCCATCCAGCGTGCCATGGTAGTGACGCAGATAGCGGTATCGCTCTTATTGGTGGCGAGCGCTCTGTTGTTCGTCCGCAGTTTCCGCAACCTGATGACGTTCAATCCCGGCATGCGCGAACAAGGGATTACGCTTGCTTATTTGGGATTTGAGAAATCCAACGTCCCCCGCGAGCGCATTCTGGAGTTCGAGCAGCAATTGTTGCAGGAGGTGCGTTTGGCGCCGGGTGTGGTCAACGCCGCGATCACGACGCAAGTGCCTCTGCTTGGCGGATCGTGGACCCATGACGTGACGGTTGGTCAATCCGAAGGAAGCTCCAAGTTCACCTGGGTGAGCCCCGGATATTTCGACACCATGGGCATTCCGCTGCTTCGCGGCCGCAATATCCGTGAAAGCGATCGAGCGTCGTCCCAGCGCGTGGCGGTGGTGAACGAAACCTTCGTGCGCCTTTTGATGAACGGAGCCAATCCTATCGGCCGCACAGTGCGCACTCATCCGGAGCCCGATTATCCATCCACTGAGTATCAGATTGTAGGTGTTATTTCTGACACGAAATACAACAACCTGCGCGGCGACACACCACCCATGACCTTCGCGCCGCTCGCGCAGTTTCCCGATCCACGGCCGTTCACCGCCCTGCTGATTCATTCCAGCATTCCGCCGACCGCGATCATCAGCTCACTGAAGCGGAGCATGACTGCGAGGCATCCTGAAATGATCGCGCAATTCCGCGTCTTTCAGGACCAGATCCGCGACGGGCTGGTGCGGGAGCGGCTGATGGCGATGCTTTCGGGATTCTTCGGTTTGCTGGCCGCGCTGCTGGGGATGATCGGATTGTACGGCGTGATCTCCTATATGGTGGCGCGGCGCGGCAACGAAATTGGCATTCGCATCGCTCTGGGCGCGAATCGAAGCCAGGTGCTCGGCATGGTGATGCGGGAAGCGGGGCTGCTGCTCGTCGCCGGCGTCACAATCGGCACGGTGCTTTCGCTGGTTGCGGCGCGCGCCGCGGAATCCATGCTGTTCGATCTGAAACCGTACGATGCGCCGACGCTCATCGCGGCCGCCGGGCTTCTGATTGCGATTGGCGCCGCAGCAAGTTTTCTGCCCGCGCGCCGCGCAGCGAAACTAGATCCGATGGCTGCGCTCCGTTGTGATTGAATGAGCGTATGTCCATCGGCTCCCAAACCGAGTTCGAGAAACTGCGGGTCATCGGGAAAATCGTACGCCAGGCGCTCGACAAAACCGCGGCTGCGGTCAAGCCCGGCATCACAACACGCGAACTGAGCGAGATTGGCACGCGCGTTTTGGCTCAGAATGGCGCCGAATCCGCCCCGCCGCAGGTTTACGGTTTTCCAGGGGCGCTCTGCATCAGCGTCAATGACGAAGCCATTCACGGGATTCCTGGCGAGCGCGCCATCCAATGGGGCGATCTGGTCAAGCTGGATCTGGTAGCGCGGAAAGACGGATTTTATGCCGACGCCGCCGTTACCGTTCGCGCGGGCGAAGTCAGCGCTACGGCCGACGCGCTGGCGCGATGCGCGGAGCGGGCCTTCCACCAGGCGTTAGGCTCGGCGCGCGCGGGCAACCGCGTGTACGAGATCGGCCGCGTGGTGGAGCGCGAGACCAGGCGCCGCGGTTTTCAAGTGATACGGGAGTTGTGCGGTCATGGCGTGGGACGCACCATTCATGAGCCGCCCAGCGTCCCGAACTATCACGAGCCTCGTCTTCGAAGCCGCCTGACCGAAGGGCTGGTGATCACCATCGAGCCCATCATTTGCGCGGGAAACGGAAAGGGCGTCCTGGAGTCAGACGGCTGGACCATTCGCACGGAAGACGGCAGCCTCTCCGCGCATTACGAACACACCATCGTCATTACAAAGCACGAACCGATTTTGTTGACTGCGGCGTAGCAGCGCGCCGTCACCGCGCAGCGGTGGTCGCCTTGGGCAGCGAGAACAGACCAAGCTGCTGGAACAGCGTGGCATTGTCCGCGTATAGCCGGCCGCTGATCGCCTTACCGTCCTTTAATTCCACAACACTGCAGCCACTTAAAATAATGCTCTTGTTGGTAGGCGCGATTCCGGCAAAAGTGCCTTTGTGGGTAGCCGTCATTCGCATCCGGGTCACCACGGAATCCCCGCTCGCAATAATCTGCTCCGTTTCGATGCGCAGATCGGGAAAGGCTCGAAGAATGTTCTCCAAATTCTGCCGTACGCCTTCGCGTCCGTGTATGGGACCCGGCGCCGTTTCCGAATGCCCCACGTACGAATCGTCGATTCGACTGAGGTATCCATCCAGATCCCGAGAGTTCAGCGCGGCGATCTGTTTTTTTGCGAATTCGATATTATCCTTGTCGGCCATGAGAGGCCTCCCTTCTGGCTTAACGTGAGGGAGTATACTCCGATGCCGATCTGACTTCAAGTCAGCAACCTAACCAAGTACGCCTAAATTTTAAGAGAGCGCTTAATCGAAGGGCAGATCTTTCTGCTCGCGCATCGCCCCGACGGCAGCCGATTTTGCCATATACGGATAGGGATTCACAGGCGTGCCCCCCAGCCGCACCTCATAATGCAAATGCGGTGAAGTAACCCGACCGCTCGCGCCAGAGCGCGCAATGACGTCGCCCCGCCGGACTTCCTGTCCCGGCACCACGATGAAGCTCGACAGGTGGCCGTAGTAGGTCTGGACGCCGTTGCCATGATCGATAATGATCAGCCGTCCGTAGCCGTTCTCCCAATCGGCATGCACGATGATGCCGTCGGCGGCCGCGTGCACGGGAGTTCCCATGGGCGCCTCGAGGTCGACACCGGTGTGAATGGCGCCCTCACCCGAGAACGGGTCCGTACGTCCACCAAACGGGCTCATCAGCCGGCCCTCCACGGGCCACAAACTGGGACGTACGTGGAGTTGATACTGCTTCGGGTAGTTGTGGTATAGGGCAGATATCGTAGACGTCTGGAGAAAGTTGTACTGGTTGAGAGATTCGCGGAAGGTTGGTGTAAGGTTCGCCGTATTCACCAAGTCGCTCGAGGTGCCAGGCTTACGCTTGAGCCCGTAGGCCACGGACACTTCGCCGGCGAAGTTCTCAAGGGTGGCCAATTGTTCGTTCTTTTGATTGGTGACGCGCTGTAGTTCCTGATACTTAGTACGGAGCGAGTCGACCTCCTGGCGCAGCGAGTTGTAATGCGCTACTTTCCAACTCATTCGCAAGTAGCTGGAAAGAAACGCCAGCACCACGACACAGGAAAGCGCTGAAAAAACGAAACCAGCATAGATCACTTTGTGTGGGATGTGTATGCGTCGCAGGCGCCCATGTAACGAATGCGCGAGTACAACCACAAAGTAGGGCTGATGTGGCATCTGTCTCCTTATATTGATCGGCACGGCCCGAAAGTTTCTGCATAGACGCGGGCGGGTCGTAGGCCGGAGAGTGTACCAAGTAGAATACTGTAGTCTAGTCTCAGAGCGAAGGCTAAGGATAGTTCATGTGACGGACGAGTGTCAAGGTTAGAATCAGTAGGATACCTTACCTTATGCTGGCTCGACAACAACTGCATGACCCGTTAGGAGGGTTCCGATAGCCCTTAATTGTTCTCTTGGGGAAGTAGCACGACCAGTTCGCTTGCGGAGCGCTTGGCCTCTCGCGGATAATCGGTGGCGGAGGGACCCAAGCTCATGATCTCTGGTGCGCACGTAATACTATACAGCAAGGACTCGGCGGCGGATCGCGACTTCTTGCGGGACGTTCTCGGATTTGCGTCCGTGGATGCCGGCCACGGATGGCTGATCTTCGCGCTGCCTCCCGCGGAAATGGCGGTCCATCCGGCCGAAGCGAACGACCGGCACGAACTGTACTTCATGTGCGATGATCTGAAAGCCGAGATGTCGATGCTCCGGGCCAAGGGCGTCCCGTGTTCCGAGGTGCAGAAGGAACGATGGGGTTCCATCACCCGGATCCAGCTTCCCGGTGGAAGCGAAATCGGCTTGTACCAGCCGAAGCATCCTACTGCATTGGCGCTCTCTTCAAAGTGACCCGACGCACCTGCTTTCGTTGGATCTCGATCTTATTCGGGATAGCGGTTGTTACCGTTGCTCTCGCGCAGCAGCAGCGCCCGGCGGCCCCACCCATCGGACTGCCGCACGTCGCGCTGGGCGACGGGCCATTCGTGTTTGATACCGCCGAGCAGCATAAGATCCGCGTAGTGGTTGTGACCAAGGGGCTGTCCCATCCCTGGAGCCTGGCGTTTCTTCCCGGCGGCAACATGCTGGTGACCGAGCGCGCCGGGCGGCTGCGCATTATTCGAGATGGCGTACTCGATCCGCAACCGCTCGCCGGAATCCCCAAGGTGAATGCAGTTCGCAATGCCGGCCTGTTCGACGTGGTCCTGCACCCCAGGTTCGCCGAAAACAAACTGGTCTACTTCACCTACAGCAAGCCGGGTGAAGACGGAAAAAGCAGCGCGACCACTTTGGCGCGCGGGCGGCTGGAAGGCGCGAGCCTTACCGACGTGCGGGATCTTTTTGTCTCGGAATGGAGCACGGTGCTGGGCGGATCGCGCATCGCTTTCGCGCGCGATGGAACCATCTTCATGACCACCGGCGCTGCTTTCGGCAATCTGGCGCAGTATCCGAACAGCGATTACGGCAAGGTGCTCCATCTCAAGGACGACGGCTCCATCCCGAGCGACAATCCATTTGTCGGACGCGCCGGATACAAGCCGGAGATTTACACTCTGGGGCATCGCGATCAATTGGGTCTGGCAATCGATCCGGAATCGGGCGCTGTTTATTCGAACGAAAACGGACCGAATGGCGGCGACGAAATCAATTTGATCCTGCCCGGCCGCAATTATGGCTGGCCGCTGGTGAGCTATGGCCGCGCCTACGATGGTCCGCGGATTTCCGACGTTCCTACGCGCGATGGCTTCGAGCAGCCACTGGTGGTTTGGATACCTTCGATCGCGCTGTCGGGGATGACGTTCTACTCGGGCGACAAATTCCCGGCGTGGAAGGGGAATATTTTCGTCGGCGGGATGCGGCAAGGCGAGATTCCCGGCACCGGCCGGCTGGATCGCGTGGTGTTCAACGCGAAGATGGAGGAGTTGCGCCGCGAGTCGCTGCTTACGGAACTGCACCAGCGCATTCGCGACGTGCGCCAGGGTCCTGACGGGTTCTTGTATCTGCTCACCGAGGAAGAGGACGGAGCGCTGCTGCGGATTGAGCCCGCGCCGTAGCACGTATGCTATTTTCGGACCATGGCGACGATCAAGGAAGCGGTTCAGAGCGCCGTAGCTTTCGCAAAGGACACGCTTGGGCCCGGGCGAACCGAAGATCTCCTGCTTGAAGAAGTAGAGTCGGCAAACGTTAACGGTGAGGACGCTTGGCTGATCACGTTAAGCATGACAAACTCCCTGGGCCTTCAAAATGCCATTCTTACCCTTAGCCCGAATGCCCCCCGCGCGTATAAAATCTTTACCGTACTGAAGAAAACAGGTGAAGTCACCTCGATGAAAATCCGGGAGCTTGCCGTGACGTGATGCTCGACGCCCGTGGGCTCATCGAAAAACATCGTTCGAAGGGCGTCTTAGTCGATACGAATCTGTTGGTTTTGCTCCTCGTCGGCTCAGTCAATAAGCGTCGAATCGGCACCTTTAAGCGAACGCAGAATTTTACTGTCGAAGACTTCGACTTGCTTTCAGGACTTGTCAGTTGGTTTGGGAAATTGGTCACGACGCCTCACGTACTTAGCCAAGTCAGCGACCTGACAGACCTACCGGGCAAAGACCTTAGAACCATTCGGGGGCTATTCGGTTCGCTGGTCGAGCAAATGGAAGAATCGTACGACATCAGCAGAGTCCTTATTACTCACGACTTGTTTTCGCGATTGGGATTGACGGATGCGGCGATAGCCACCGTCTGCTCAAGAGGAATTCTTGTCCTCACAACGGACTTGAATCTGCAACTGGCCCTACAAAACTGCGGCACCGACGCCTTAAACTTCAACCACATTCGTCCTCAGGGATGGACCTTAGTAAAAAAGTAACTATCGCCGTCGCCCGCGTCCATGGGACAATGAAGTTATGGAAAATGTGACATTCGAAACGCAGGACTTGCGCGTGCGCATCCAGGACAAGGTCGCACGCATCGATCAACGTAAGTTGAGCGGGGAGACGTGGAAAGAAATCGACCAGAGCACGTTACCTATTCCGGAACAGTGGTTTAGCAGTCCGGTTCGCACGTCTCCGTTGAAGGTTGCTCTATTGGCCTTTGAGCGCGAAAATCCGGGCAACATGACGTTGCGGATCGCTCTGAAGTCTTAGTTTTCGTCGACTAGTTACAAAAAGAGGCCGCGCTTCACAACGCAGCCCCTTCCGTTCTGGCTGGATCAATTACCAGCGATTGTTACCGCGACCTCGGCCACCACCGCCACCGCCGCCTCCAAAGCTGCGTTCGGTCTTGGGACGCGCTTCATTCACATTCAGCGCGCGGCCGTCCAGTTCTCTTCCATTCAGTTCGGCGATCGCTCGATCCGCTTCCGAGTTGGCACTCATCTCGACAAATCCGAATCCTCGTGGCTGCCCGGTATCCCGGTCCGTGATGATGTTCACGCGCTCGACGCTTCCGTACTGCTCAAACAGGGACCGGACTGCAGCTTCGGTAGCTCCGAAGTTGAGGTTTCCTACAAAAATATTCTTCATGCTTTTTCCTTTTACTTACAAATTGGGGTTGATCGGGCAGGATCGGACGAGGGCGGTTGGACCGGACTAATGCGAAGATGCCAAAATAGTTGACTTTTCGAGTGTACCACGGAAGACCCGGCGGCCCCAGAGCTATCTTCGGATGCCTTGCGGAGTGGCGCGGACCGCGCGCTCGAACGCCCAGCCGCGAATGTGGTTGATCTGTTCTTTCATGGTCCTGGACAACGGCACGGTCCGGACGGCCACGCTGATAAGATCCTGTTCGGTGAGCTCGCGGTCGGCCAGGCGCGCCTTGGTGATGGCCGAGACGACGCATTGTTCGATTTCAGCGCCGGTCCAGCCGGCCGTGAACTGCGTCAGTTGCTCGACGCGAAACGCGGTGTCCTCGATGCGGCGCCGCTTCAGGTGGATCTTGAAAATTTCAATCTGCTCCTCTTCGCTCGGCAGGTCGACGAAAAACACCTCGTCAAAGCGGCCTTTCCGGATCATTTCGGCGGGCAGAAGGTCAATACGGTTGGCTGTGGCGGCCACGAAAAGCCCGCGCGTTTTTTCCTGCATCCACGTCAGGAAGAACGCGAAAATGCGGCCCTGTTCGCCGCCTGAATCGGTGGACGTAATGCCCATTTCGATTTCGTCGAACCACAGCACCGCCGGCGCCATATCCTCCATCATTTTGCAGGCCTCGACGAATGCGCCTTCGGGCTTGCCGTGGCGTCCGGAGAAGATCTCGATCATATCCACGCGATACAGCGGAAGCTGAAATTGCGAAGCGATCGCTTTCACGCACAAACTCTTGCCGCAACCCGGAATGCCCATCATAAGTAAGCCCTTCGGTACGATCTCGGCGTCCAGGCTATCGCGCATCTCGAATAGCTTGCTGCGTTCGATCAGCCAGGTCTTCAGGCCTTCCAGGCCTCCGACGTCGCCGAGGTCCGTGCCGTCGGCGATAAACTCGATGACCCCGCTGCGATTCACCAGCAGTCGCTTTTCTTCGAGCAGCGCCGGTAATGACGCGGCGCCCAGCCCTCTGCCGGTGGCCAGCGCCCTTCGCAAGGCGTAGCGGGCTTCATCAATGGTGAGGCCGAGCAGCGTGCGCGCGATTTGCTGAACGGTTTCCTCGCTGGTGCCGGCCGCCTCTTCGCGCAGGAACTGCGCCAGCTCGATCACATCGGGCGTCCGCAGCTCCAGGAACAGGATGCTGCGTTCCACTTCTTCGGGAACGAAGCGCACCGGCGAGGTGATCACCACGAACTTACGCCGGTCCAGGCAGCTCTCATACACGTCACGCAGCCGCCGCCGGATCTCGGGCGATTCGCGCAGCGGCTCGTGAAAATCCTTCAGGTGGAAGATGGCTCCGCCCTCGTGCGCCATGATGAAGTCCAGGATGCCGCGTGGAGTTTCCGTTCCCGCCGCGGCGAGTGATTGACCTTGGGTTAGGCCTTCGGTAAGGCTCCAGGTCCACACGGGCAGTGGCGCGGCGCCGCGCAGGTTTTGGCTCACTTCCTGCAACACGCTCGCGACACGCTGCTCTTCGGACGAGCGAATGTAGGTCAGCGGCCGGCCCGATTCGAATATCTCCCGAACGGTTTTCGCGGCGCGGCTCTCCACGCCTTTTCTGCCCGCCCCGTTTTCAGCGGTCATCTCGTGTCCACCCGGCCAACCGCTTGCTGACGCGCGCGGCTCAGTATCGGGACTGAAGCATTACCGAGCTGCGACCGTAAGGGAGCCGGTTCCAAAGGGCCTCTCATCTATATAAAGACGATGTTATCGCGCAAAAAGACTGACCCTGTGCGAACCTGGAGCCGGATGAATGCTAAAATTGAGTTCGGTCCGAATGGAACGAGCCGGTAAGGCCCTCGCCAAACTCAAACTTTCCGCTGCAATCTCACCCGACGAGCTGGCTTTTGCCGCTTGGCCGGCTGCGGTCGGCAGGCGCATCGCTCTTCACGCCAGTCCGAAAGCGCTGGTGCGTGGGAGCCTGGTGATCGAAGCCGAAGACGCTATCTGGCAGAAGCAGCTTTTTCACCTGCGCTTCGATATTCTGGCCAAACTTACTGAAGTTTTGGGGAGCGGCATCGTCACCGATGTGGAGTTCCGCGTCTCCAAAGCCGTGCCCCGCCGCCCGCCGCAATCGGCCCTAAGTCACAGTGAGACGGCATTGCCCGACGAAGCCGACCGTATCGAAGATCCCGTCATGCGCATCCTATATAAGCAAGCTCGCACCAAGGCGACCGGAGCCTCGGGCGTCCGGGCAAAGAAGGCGACCGCGTGAAAATAACCGAGTCCGAGGTCCGCGATGTCGCCGACCTCGCGAATCTAGACCTGACCGCGCCGGAGATTGCGCGTCTGGCGAAAGATATGGACGAAATCCTCGCGTACATGGAAGCGCTCAACGAACTGGACACCTCCACTGTGGAGCCCATGGCACAGGTGCTGTATCAAAGTGAAGAGACCGCCACGCTGCGTGCGGACGAAATCATCCCGCCCATCGGCAATGAGGCCGCTCTTGCGAACGCGCCGCTCGCGGGCGCGGGGTATTACAAAGTCCCCTTGGTGATCGAGCGATGAAGGAAGACCGATGAGTTCGGTGGCATCACTCACCATCGAGCAGGTGCAAGCGGGCTTGGCGGCGCGTAAATTTTCCGCCGTCGAGCTGGCTCAATCGGCGCTCCAGTTCGCACAAGCTGAAAATTCAAAGACCAACGCGTATCCTGCACTTTTGTCCGGAACGCGCTCTGGCGTCCGCCGAACGCGTGGACAAGAAGCTGGCTGCAGGCGAAGACGCGGGACCGCTGGCAGGCGTTCCGTTGGCGGTGAAAGACGTGATCGTCACCCAGGGCGTCCGCACCACCTGCGGCTCGCGGCTGCTGGAACATTACATTCCGCCCTACGACGCCACGGCCGTGAGTTCGCCTGGAACAGGCGGGCGCTGTCATTCTGGGCAAAACAAACTGCGACGAGTTCGCCATGGGATCCTCGAACGAGAACTCCGCGTTCGGGCCGGTGCGCAATCCGGTGGCGCTCGATCGCGTGCCCGGCGGTTCCAGCGGCGGCTCGGCTGCGGCAGTGGCGCAGGGAACGGCGGTCGTGGCGCTCGGCTCCGACACGGGCGGGTCCAGTTCGCCAGCCGGCGTCGTTCTGCGGCGTGGTCGGCGTGACGCCGACATATGGACGCGTTTCGCGCTACGGGTTGGCGGCTTTCGCCAGTTCGCTCGATCATATCGGACCTTTCGCGCGCACGGTTCGCGACGCGGCACTGTTGCTTGAGACCATGGCCGGCCGCGACGATTGCGATGCCACTTCTGCCTTCGCGCCCGTGCCGCGATTACACGGCGCAACTGGATGGCGAGGTGGCCGGCATGAAGATCGGCCTGCCGCGCGAGTATTTCGAAGGCCTCGGGAGCGAATCGGGCGACCGCATCCGGCGTGCCATAGCGCTGCTCGAAAAGCTGGGCTGCGAGGTGCGCGACATCAGCCTGCCCGCGACCGAAATACGCCGTGCCCTGCTACTACATCATCGCCACCGCCGAGGCCAGTTCGAATCTGGCGCGCTACGACGGCGTGCGCTACACCACTCGCGCGAACCAGCGATACGCTCAGCGGAATGTATCGCGCCACGCGCGGCGAGGGCTTCGGCGCCGAGTGCAAACGCCGCATCATGCTGGGCACCTACGTGCTGAGCCCCGGCTATTACGACGCATATTATTTGAAGGCGCAGAAGGTGCGCGCGCTGATCGCCGCGCGATTTTGCGCAGGCGCTTTTACCGAAGTGGATGCGATCGTCGCTCCGGTTTCGCCGTTCCCGGCGTTCAAGATTGGGCGAGAAGATCGACGACCCGCTGGCAATGTATTTGTCCGATATTTACACTATCACCGGCGCTCTGGCCGGCATTCCCTGCATGAGCGTTCCGTGCGGCAAGACAGCGGAAGGGCTGCCGGTGGGAATGCAGATCCTCACCCGGCATTTCGACGAAACAGGCATGTTCCGCCTGGCGGATGCTTTTGAAAAGGCTGGCGGCTTCGCCGGCTCAAATTGAAAAAATCGAGAGGAGAATTACTATGCCATTTACCCTTCCCCCGCTGCCTTACGCGTCCGACGCGCTGGAGCCTTACATCGACACCAAGACCATGGAGATTCATCACGGCAAGCATCATGGCGCTTACGTCACCAATCTGAACAAGGCGCTGGAATCGGCGCCCGATCTGGCGAGCAAAACCGTCGAGGAGCTGCTGGCCAACAATTGCGCCATCGTGCCGGAGGACATCCGCACCGCGGTGCGCAACAATGGCGGCGGCCACATCAATCACTCGATGTTCTGGACGATTATCGCGCCCGAGCGCCGGCGGCAGCCCGGTCGGCCACGTGGCGCAAGCCATCAACTCAGCGTTCGGCAGCTTCGACAGTTTCAAGGAGAAATTCAGCGCCGCGGCCACCGGCGCTTCGGCTCCGGCTGGGCGTGGCTGGTGAAGAGCGGTAAGGGCGTGGAGATTATTTCCACCGCCAATCAGGACAGCCCGGTGATGGAAGGCAAGTATCCGATCATGGGCCTGGACGTTTGGGAGCACGCCTATTACCTGAAGTATCAGAACCGCCGGCCCGAATATATCGCCGCGTGGTGGAGCGTGGTGAACTGGCCGGAGATCGAGAAGCGGTTTAATTCGGCGAAATAAAAAACCGCTCCCTCACGGTCGCGGCTCGGTAACGTCTTGGTTTAGCTGGTCCAATCTGTGCACGCGCCCCTACTTCATGACTAGAGGCAGATTTAACCGCGCGCGGGCATCACGATTGGCCATGTAAGCATATTAGGCGTCCAAACGCGGTGTTGTGCACCAAAGCACCCACCAGATCAACAGCGGCTGCAACGCCAGGCGTCCCCATCGAAGTACCGGTGCGATGGACTCCGCTCCCGTGTCAATTGGATTCATGGCCATGTAAATATTGGCCGGAAAAACTGCGATCAGCAGCGCCACCAGTCCCCAGGCTGCGGCCCTGCGTGTCCTTGGGAGCAGCAGCCCAAGACCGCCCAGGATTTCGCAAATTCCGCTGAGGCGCACCATAAACAAGTGCCACGGAATATACGGAGGCATAATTCTTAAATAGACGCCGGTTTCGATGAAATGCAGCGCACCGGCGACAATATAGAGGATGGCGGCCGAAGCCACGCCGATCCTCTGCCCTCTCGAAAGCTTTTCTGCAAAGGCCACCGGCTGATCGTAACAGACGGCGGTAGGGTCAATCCCATGGCGTCACACCGGCGTTCCGCCTAGATCCGGCATCTGGCGCCATTCCGATAGATCAGCATGCTCGCCGACCAAGTGCGAAACCTCCGCCGGGGCCTGGATCTGCCGCCCTCCGCCATGGATATTCGTAGGCTGTTCCCGATGTTCGCGCCCGCCAGATTTTTCGCCACTGGACAATGGCCCGGGCCATTTGAAGAGCTGCCGGCAAATGGTGTCGGTCTCACATGGGCGCTCGATCTCGAAGGAGGCGGTATGCGCTATCTGGATCGGCCCATGTGCGCTTACTGGGAAGGCAAGGGTCGGACTGGAGGGCGTCGGCGTTCGCCAATCTGCAGGCCGCAACATCGAAGCTGTTTACCCATGAATTACGCCGAAAAAATGCTCCCGGGATCTTCGCGGGGGCCATGATGCACTCCGATGGTTGGGGCCCTTCCCGATTGCTTTTGCGCGAAGACCTGGAAAAAGCGTTCCCGGAAGGCTACCAGGTTGCCATCCCCGAAATGAGCTGTGGCCTGGTCATTTCGATGTGCCTCACTCAAGACGAAGAAGCCGTGGTGAACGACATTATCGCGAAATGTTTTCAGCAAGGCACCCCGCCTCTGGCGCCAGGACTGTTCGCGGCCGACGAAGTTCTACTCAAGGACCGTACCAAGCTCGGCTAAGCCGCCCTTGCGCTCATCCCCCAAAATCCCACCCCACTTGCGGTAACATGCAATTTCGATGGAGTGTGTCCTAGAGCTTCGCGGCGTTTCGAAGCACTATCTCGCGCACCACGCCGTCAACGGCGTCTCGCTGGACCTTGCGCGCGGCGAGTTTTTCACCTTGCTCGGCCCTTCCGGATGCGGCAAGACCACTACGCTGCGCCTGGTGGCCGGATTCGAAGAGCCCACCGCGGGTGAAATTCGGCTCAACGGCTCCAGCATCCAGCACCTGAAACCCTACCAGCGCAACGTCAGCACCGTTTTTCAGAACTACGCGCTTTTTCCGCATCTCAGCGTACGCGACAACGTCGAATTCGGCCTGCGCCGGCGCGCGGGCAATCACATTGGCGATCGCGTTCGCGACGTGCTCGAACTGGTGCAACTGACGGGCAAAGAATCGCGACGCCCGGCGCAGCTATCCGGAGGCGAACGGCAGCGTGTCGCTCTCGCGCGTTCCTTGGTCCTTGAACCCGACGTGCTGCTGCTGGATGAACCGCTCTCAGCGCTTGACCCCAATCTCCGCAAGCACGTTCGCGCGGAATTGAAAGCCATCCAGCGCCGCGTGGGGATCACGTTCCTGTTCGTCACTCACGATCAGGAGGAAGCGCTCTCGCTTTCCGACCGCCTGGGCGTCATGAATCAAGGCCGCCTGGAACAAGTGGGCACGCCCGAAGAAATTTATCTGCGCCCCAGCACGCGATTCGTGGCATCGTTCCTAGGCGCGGTCAACTGGATCGGCGATGTCGGCGTGCGCCCCGAAGCCATGCACATCGCGCGCGAACCTTCCCGCAACGGCCACCGTTCGCAGCCCGCGACGATCGTCCATTCGACGTTCCTCGGCAACTGCGTCCACCTCGATACCCGCTTGTCCGATGGCGAGCCGGCGGTGGTTGAAATTTCGCGCCTCGGTGAAACGTACGCAGCCGGCGAGCGAGTGCATCTGTGGTGGGAACCGGCTGACGAGCTGCGCTTCGAATGAGGCGGCTGCGCGCGTGGTTTCTAGCCCCCACATGGACCTTCGTCATCACGCTGTTTCTGGCGCCACTCGCCATCATCCTGGGCTACAGCTTCCTCACGCGCGGCGTCTACGGCGGCATCACCTCGCCCTGGACCGCTGACAGTTACCAGCGCCTCATCGATCCTATTTATCTCGGCATTCTTTGGCGATCGTTTTGGATCGCGGGCGCATCCACGGCGCTCTGTTTGCTGCTCGGCTTCCCGCTCGCTCTGTTCATCTCGCGCGCCGGCCGTCGCAAAAACTTTTATCTCGGACTGGTGATGCTTCCCTTCTGGACCAGCTTCCTGGTGCGCACTTACGCCTGGATGTTTTTGCTGCGCGACACCGGCCTGGTGAACACCTTCCTGCAAAAGTTCGGGATAATCCACGCTCCCCTGCCCCTGCTCTATAACGATGGCGCTGTGATCCTCGGCCTGGTCTACGGCTACCTGCCTTTCACCGTGCTGCCGCTTTACGCGACGCTCGAACGTCTGGACCGCACACTGCTGGAAGCCGCGGCCGACCTGGGCGCAAAGCCCTGGGCCAGCCTCGCGCGCGTCACCATCCCTCTATCCGGGCCTGGAATTCGCGCCGGCGCGATTCTGGTCTTTATTCCCTGTCTCGGCGCATATCTCACGCCCGATCTGCTGGGCGGCGGTAAATCCGTCATGATTGGCAACCTGATCCAGAATCAATTCACCACCGCGCGCGATTGGCCGTTCGGCTCGGCCGTCTCGCTGGTACTGATGGCTATCGTGATGGTGCTGCTGTTTGCGATCGCGCGGGGCGAAGGCGAAGGCTTGTTGTGAGGAGCCTATTGTGAAGCGCGCGCCCGCACTCGCCATTTACGCCGTGGGCGCGTTCTTATTTCTCCACCTGCCGCTCCTGATCCTTTCGATCTTCAGCTTCAACTCCTCGCGCTTTACCGTCTGGGAAGGTTTCTCGCTGCACTGGTATTCCGCGGCGCTCGACGACAAGCAATTGACCGAATCCGCGGTGAACAGCCTGATTATCGCCGCCGTCGCAACGGTGCTCTCGACGATTATCGGAACCCTGTGCGCGTACGGACTCTGGAAGCGCAATTCGCGGCCGCTGGCAGGCTCGCTTTACCTTTCGCTTGTCACTCCCGAAATCGTTACCGGCATCTCACTGCTGGCTTTCTATCAATGGCTCTTTCGATTCCTGCGCGTTCAGCTCGGCATGCACGCGGTGATTCTGGCGCACATTTCGTTTTCTATCGCCTACGTCGTCATCGTCGTCATCGCGCGCCTGCGTACCGTGGATGGGACGCTAGAAGAGGCGGCGCTCGATCTGGGCGCGAATGAGTGGCAGGCTTTTCGCTACGTCACGCTGCCCGCTATTCTGCCCGGCGTCGTCGCTGCCGCGCTGTTGGCCTTCACCGTGTCCTTCGACGACTATGTCATTACCAGCCTCGTCGCCGGCGTCGATTCCGAAACTTTGCCCATGGTGATTTACGCCATCGCACGCCGTGGCGTGAATCCGGTGGTGAACGCGATCTCGGCCCTGATCGTGGTCGGACTGGGAGCGCTGGTCTTGATTTCAGAAAGGCTGCGCAGCGCGTGAACCGCCGCCATTTCCTTTTCGGCGCGCTCGCTTCTGCAAGTCTTCACGCCTGCTCGCGCGATCGCCGGCCGCGCCTCAACATCTTCAACTGGTCGGCCTATATCGCGCCCGAGACCGTTCCTAAATTCGAATCCGAGTTTGGCGTGCGGGTGCGCTACGGCACTTATGAAAGCAATGAAGAGATGCTCGCACGCGTGATGGGCGGCAATTCCGGCTGGGACATTGTTTTCCCAACCGACTATATCGTGAAGCCGCTGCTCGCAAACGGACTGGTGGCGCCCATTCATCGGGAATTGCTTTCCAACCTTTCCGAGCTCGAACCGCGATTCCAGCGTCCCGAGTGGGATCCCAACCTCAATTGGTCCGTCCCTTACATGGTTACCGCGGCCGGCATCGCTTACAATCGCAAGCTGGATCGGCCACCAAAAGCCTGGGCCGATATGTGGGATCCGCGCCTGCGGGGCCGCATGACGATGCTGGACGATCCGTTTGACACCATGGGCGCGGCACTTAAGAAGCTCGGCTGCTCGGTGAACGCCACCGATCCCGTGCAGCTCGATCGCGCGCGCGCCGAAGCCATTCGACAAAAGCCATTGCTGCGCGCTTATCTCAACGCCGAAGCTCGCGACCAGTTGGTGAGTGGCGACCTGCTCGTCGCGCACATGTGGAACACCGTCGCGCAGCAGGCCATGGACTCTTCGCGCGAGCTGGGCTTTGTTTATCCGGTGGAAGGTTACGCCGTTTATCCGGATGCGACGGTGATCCTGCGCGAGAGCAAGCGGCCGGAGCTGGCGCACCAGTTCATCAATTTTCTGCTGCGCCCCGACATCGCCGCCGCCAACGCGCTGGCCGCGCGCACCACAACCACCAACGCGGGGGCGCGCAAAATCCTGCCGCCCGATTTTCGTGACAATCCGACGCTCTATCCCGCGCCCGAGGTGGTGGCGCGCGGCGAATGGGCCATGACGCTGGATCCGGCGACGCAGCGGCTGCGCGATCGTCTATGGACGGAGATTAAGGCGGCGTAGCATCAGCTTGCAGCCCAAACGCCGTCCTCTGTGACCGTCGCCTCTTGAATCGATTTCTGCGAAGATACGCAGTATGGCTACTCAACCACTCAGCCTTCTGTCGGGCGAGGAAATCGAGTCACTTAAGTTGGTAGAAAACGGCGATGACGCAAGTCTCTACCGCGCATCCACGTACGATTTGTCAGTGGGAGACATCATACCAGCGGGACGTGAGGTAGGAGGCCCGGATTTTACGCTTCCATCAGGCGGTACCGTGCGAGTCGTATCCAAAGAGTCGTTGAAATTGCCGAAGGACATTACGGGACACGCGCTATTGAAGAATGAGCTCTG
This sequence comes from Bryobacterales bacterium, assembly GCA_963735145.1. Classification (GTDB taxonomy): domain Bacteria; phylum Acidobacteriota; class Terriglobia; order Bryobacterales; family Bryobacteraceae; genus Palsa-89. The sequence continues at coordinate 107,227 of CAVTJS010000006.1, forward strand.
CCGGAGGGGAGTCCTCGCGATAAACATCGGTGTCATCGACCCAGGCTTCGAAGGCCCAATTTCGAGCCTTCTAATAAATTTCGGCCGTCGGGATTTCGTAGTAAAGCAAGGATCTCCGTTCTTGCGTATCAGCTTCCATCGTTGCCCTCCGTCGCCGAAGGCGGATAAATCGCAAAAATATACCCGACAACAGTACATTTCAAACGTTCAGGAAGAAGTCGCAGCCTACATCGCCCCAACCTTCTTGAACATAGACGTAACGGCGAGGAGAGCTGCGAAAAGAGTCCTTGGCACGTTTCAGAAGACGCTGCTCTTATGGGCGACCGGAGTGACGGTGTTGATCGCCGTGCTGGCGATCTTTGCCCCGTTGGGTGCCTCCATCGTGGACAAGTGGGTAGGTGCGCGAGAACAAAGCGAACTTAAGCTTGAACAGGCGGTTGAGAAGAAAGTCGAAGATCGTTACGAGACGCGTCTAAAGGCCCTTTCTGATCAAGTTGAGGAACTGAAGCGAAATCCGGTGGTACCATTGGGGCACGGAAATGCACCTGCAAGAAGACCATAGCGCCACGAACTACGACGACCATAAGGCGTTCATGGCGAAGGCGAATGAAGTTGCACGCAGATCAAACTGTGTTCGCCGGGCGGTTGGAGCGGTGGTTGTCCGGCATGGTGATGTGATCTCTATGGGATGGAACGGTATATCGGAAAGCCACACCGACTGTCGCGAGGCAGGATGCCCTCGCTGCACCAGTGGCGGGGAGACCGGCAGCGGGTACGAAGCGTGTATCTGCATCCACGCCGAGCAGCATGCAATCGCAGACGCAGCAAGGCGGGGCGTGAGCACAAGAGATTCCACACTCTATGTGAATCTGCGTCCTTGCCTTCAGTGCTTGGCAATCGCTCTGGCATCCGGCGTGCGTGAAGTTTTCTACGATGAAGACTGGACATATTCAGACGAAATCGAGAATGTCTACCGCACATTGTCCTCCCAATTCGATTCCTTCGATCGTGTCGTGTGGAAGCCGGCAACAGCGGTGGATCCCCTGGAGCGGGCCGATCTCACCAGCCACGACGTTTTGGATCTCTATCGCTCACGAGCCGTCGAACAAGAGGCTCTGAACCTACTCGATGAACCACCGTCGAGATAGGTCTCGAATCGCGATTCTATTGAGAACGTGCAAGGATTGGGGTCCATACCTATCGCGCGTCTCGAACGAAGAATCGGAACAATCTCGGCCGATGTGATGGCGAAGGCAAAGGCGGCTCTGGCCTTCGCGCTTGATTTGAAACCGACCTCCGGCTAGCACTCGCCACATATCGATCACGCGAGCAACGCTACCATGGAACGGTGCGCATCTCTCCTTCAGTCGTCATCTTCGATTACGGCAACGTCCTCTGCCAGGCCCAGCCCATCGCCGACACCCAGGCTATGGCATCGATTCTCGATGTCCCGGGAGCACGCTTCACCGAGCTTTATTGGCAATTTCGCATAGCCTACGACGCGGCCGATCTGGACCCCATCGCTTACTGGAACACCATGGCGCAAACCGCTTCCCGCAGGCTCACTGCCGATCAGATTTCCGAGCTGATCGAAATCGACAGCCGCAGCTGGTCGCACCCCGCGCCAGTGATGCCGCAATGGGCGCGCGATATTCGCGCCGCCGGCATCCGCACCGCGATCCTCTCCAATATGCCGGTGCCTGTTCGCGATGCTGTGCTCGCATGTCCCTGGCTGCCGGAATTCGACTCACTCACTTTTTCCTGCGACATCAGGGCTTGTAAACCTGATCCGGAGATCTACCGGGATTGCTTGAACAAAATGGGCGCCCAACCCGCCGACGTTCTATTTCTTGACGATCGTGAGTACAATGTCCGCGCGGCCGAGGCCTTAGGACTGAATGCAATCCTGTTTACGAACGCCCGCGAAGCGGCGGTGGATATCGAGCGCCGGTTCTCGCTGCCCGTAACGTTGGGTAACCTCTTTTAGAGGGCCTCAACTGCCGATAGGCTCCATAAAACAATTCTTTCTGGTTGCGTTCGTGCACGAAATCATGCATCATGAGCGATAAGCGTCTGACGAGAGATAAAAGCGTGGCAAGTGCGTCTCAACCCGCTCTGGCACAAATGCTTTTCGCCGCAATGAACGAGCATGAGGCCGTGCTGTCGCGCGTTTCCCGGCTGCTGCACGACGAAGTGAGCCAGGTGCTCAGCGCCGTGGGACTGCAACTGGACGCCATGCGGATGGACTTCCGCGACCAAGCTCCGGGCGTGGATGCCCGCGCCACTGAAATTCAGGAACTTCTGGAACAGGCTATCGAACAGTTACGCGACATCACCAACGAGCTCAATCCTTCCATCGTGGAGCGCGCCGGGCTGCAATTCGCTTTGGATCGTTTGATTGGCAAAGTCCGCGCCGGTTTCGCGGGCACACTCCGGCTGCACGTGGACCCTTCGCTGCGCGTGCCCACCATACTGGCGAAAGCGTTTTATAAGATCACCGATTGCGCGTTGGATCTGGCCAAGGCGACACCTGGATGCTCGCTGATCGATATCCACGTGAAGCGCGCGCAAGGCGAGTACGTTCTCGAAATTACCGACAACGGCCCAGTGGACCACACCGGCTCCGCGCCTCTGGGACAATTGCTGATGGAGTATTATGCTTCCAAGAATCACGTGACTCTCAAAACCGAGCGTGTGCCCGGCAAGGGCGGCGCAGTACGCGCCAGTTTTCCGTTGCCCGCCGCGCCCCCGAGTGGGAGTTAGGAGAACATGCCGTTTCAAGTGCTCCTGGTGGACGATCACAAGATCATGCGAGATGGAATCAAGGCCATCTTGCGCCATAGCGACGAGTTTGCCGTATTGGGCGAAGCCGAGAGCGGAACCGAAGCTGTGCAGATCTGCAAACGCAAGCGGCCCGACATCATTTTAATGGACATCGGCCTGCCCGGGCTGAACGGCATCGAGACCACCACCGAAATCCTGCGCCATTACCCCGATGTCAAGATCATCATTCTATCGATGTACGACGATGAGCATTCGGTGGTGAGCGCTATCCGTTCCGGCGCCCGGGCGTTTGTGCTCAAGAAAGCGTCGGACGGCGATCTTCTGGACGCACTGCGCGCCGTCGCCAAAGGCGGCTCGTACCTGAGCCCGCAGGTTTCCGACCGCCTGCTCAATCGCATTCAACGCGGCGATCTGGAGTCGAAGCCGGTGTCCTCCCAGCTCGACGATCTGTCGCCGCGCGAGTTGCAAGTACTGCGCCTGGTGGCGGAAGGCAAAACCAGCAAAGAGATCGCGGTCATGCTGGATCTCGGCTTGCAAACGGTCCGCAGCTATCGCAAAACGATGATGAAAAAACTCGGCGTGAATAATGTCGCCGGACTCACCCAGGTGGCTCTCGCGGCCGGCATCACGCGCTTCCCCGTCTCAGCCGCCGGCGCCGGCGAGCCAGCTTCATGATCGAGACGGCTTCATGATCGAGACGGCTTGGGGATCGGTGCCAGTGGCCGACGCCCACGTGCACTTTTTCTCCCACGTGTTTTTCGCTTCGCTCGCCGAGCAGAAGGGTGTTCCGCCGGCCGGGCTGGCTCCGCTCCTGAACTGGCAATTTCCCGCCGAAGATCCCCGGCAGCTCGCCGATGCCTGGGCCCATGAGCTGGACAGACGCGGAGTGGCAAAAGCTGCTCTGATCGCGAGCGTTCCCGGCGACGGCGATTCGGTGATCGCCGCGGTTCGCCACCATCCGGAGCGATTCTACGGCTACATGATGGTGAATCCGACGGCATCGTCCGCCATGGCGCAAGTGGAGGCCGGGCTGGCAAGCGGCCACATCCACGCGCTCTGCTTTTTTCCGGCCATGCATCGCTATTCCATTCAGGACGACCGCGTCACGGCTTTGCTCGAACTGCTGGCGGAACATCAATTGCATAGCGCGCCCCACACCTTGGCGTTCGTGCACTGCGGCGTTCTCCGGGTTGGCGTTCGCAAAGCGCTCAGCCTGCCTTCGCCGTTTGACATGAAGTATTCCAATCCTATCGATCTGCACGCGGTAGCGCTTCAATTCCCGCAGCTTCGATTCGTAGTGCCGCACTTCGGCGCAGGATATCTCCGCGAGGCGCTTATGCTGTGCGATCTATGCCCCAACGTATACCTAGATACTTCAAGCAGCAATAGCTGGATGCGATACGAAGAGGCGCATCTCGATCTGCGCACCGTATTCCGCCGCGCTCTGGATGTAGCCGGACCCCAGCGCCTGCTCTTCGGGACCGATTCTTCGTTTTTCCCTCGCGGGTGGAACGCGTCGATTTTCGAAATGCAATCCAAGGCGCTCTATGAGATCGGCGTGACCGAAGAAGTGGCGCGTCTGGTGTTTCACGACAACCTGGTCCGCTTGTTCTCCTGAGACGAAGTTGTCAACGCAAAGTAGAAATGTCCTATTCCCTGCAAAGTAGAAATGTCCGGTTTTGACCGTGTTGGCGGAGGGTGCGTGATAGTCTGACTTCGATTCTCCGGGGAGTCGCGCTCCTGGGGAAGATTCAAGGCCGATGCGACGGGGCTGGCTCCGAAGTAATCGGCGGCAAACCCTCGGTCAACCGGGCCCTGCGGGGTACCCTCCGAGGGTTTTGCTTTTGACTTTGACATTCTCATTACTTGGGTGGAGTCTCGGAGCGGAGGCCTTGAATAGAGAAAGCGCGAAGCTGCCGGGCTGGGCTTGCCCGGCTTTCCTTTTGCGTTGTGGCGGGTTTTCAGAGCGACTCCGGCTTGGCGGAACCTTCCGAGGCCTGCCAGATCTTGGGTGACTTTTTCAGATCGAAGTTCTTACACCATGCACTGGCTGGGCGAGGTTTCCCCGTACGCCGCGCTGGGCTGGGCGCCTTCGGTGCTGGAAGCTTGGGACGCTGCTCGCAGATAGAAACACGCAAGTAGCGATCGCCGAATCGAACCGCCACAGAACCGTCTCGGCGCTTCTCGACCCGCAGCACTGCGCCTCGCAGTCCAGTGCGGATGTCCTGGCGGGCGATCTGGTAAATCTTCGCATCCAACTGAATGGTGTAATCATTGTTCACCCGCCGGCTTTCCACGTGGCTGAGAATCGCCGCCAAATCAGGCTGCTTTTCCAGCGGCCGGTGAGCATCGTCGGCACTGGCCGGCGTCACCGCCAGAGTGGCGTTGACCCAGGGCAGAAACTCGGTTTCCAGGTAGTGGTTGGCTTGTTCCAAAGTCGTCACTCCCGCGACGCGCATCCCCTTCACCAGCCGGTCCTGAGCGGTAGCAAACCCGCGCTCTACCCTCCCTTTGGCCTGCGGGCTGTGCGCTGCTATCCAGGTGATTGCCAACTCCCGCAACGCCCGACCGATCTGCGTCGGCGGCATTTCCACCCTATCCTGCTCCACTCCGGGCTCATCCCGCCTGCGTTTCTCCGCCGTCTGAAAGAGGCTCGCCTTGTCGGTGTAAAATGCGAGCGGCCGCCCGTGCTTTTTCAGGTAGCTCTCCAGCAGGCTCATGTTTTCCGCCGTTGAGTCGCTGCCCACAAAGCGAGCGAACCACCGCCCGGTCGCATCGTCAATCATGTTGATCAGCAAGATCTGTGCTCCGCGCCCTTCCAACCAGTCGTGGTCGCTGGTGTCCCACTGCACCAACTCGCCCCAGCGGCTGCGTCGCGGACGCCATGCATGGATCTTCTCGATCCGCTGCTTGCGCGCTCGCCACAGCTTGGCTTGAATCATCCACTGCCGTACCGTCTCCCGGCTCACCGCGATGTTGTGTTTCTTAGCCAAGTATTCCGACGCCAGCGTCGGGCCAAATCCCCGGTACACCGCACGCGACAGGATTGTCACTGCCTCCCGCTCCAGGTCGGCATCCATCTTGCGATTGGATGGCAGCCCTCGTAACGCATGCACCACAGCTTTATCCCCACGGCGTTTTAGAGCTCGCAGGAGACGCCTCACGTGCCTTTCCGTAATCCCCAGCTCCTCGGCCGCCTGCTTCTGGGTAATCAGTTTCTTCTTGGCCTTTTTCAAGGCCACCAGCCGGTCCCGCTCGGCCTGCGTCATCAATAGTTGTCCTTCTGCCACCTCCCCAGCCTGGAGGTCGTCAATAGGACATTTCTACTTTGCGCAAATAGGACATTATCACTTTGCGCCGACACTCCTGAGACGAAGTGAGACATCGCGGCACTTTTCTGTTTAAATATGGTGGTCAGAATTCGGCGGCCTTTCAAAGGCGCACATTTCGTCCATCCCTGCGATCCCGCGGGGCGTACGGCGATACTGGCGCCTGGATTTCGCGAGACCAGGCTGGTGCGCATTTTTCCCCACGGCTGGAACCAGCGGGCCAAGCGTTTTGAGCCGGGCTCTGTCGCCGGCCCATTGGAACAATTACGCAGGTTGGCGCGCGATGCCGTCTGGCAGCTGGAGCAGGCCGTGGTGGTCTTCACCTATGCCGCCGCGCCTGGCATTTCCCCGTCCGATCGCGAGACGTTTTGGAGAGCCTTCGGTGTTCCCGTCTTTGAACAATATCTCAGCCCAAAGAACAGATTGCTTGCCACCGAGTGCGACGCGCACTCAGGTTTGCATGTCGTCACAGGCTGCGAAGCCTTCCCCCTGGAGCACGACGTTTGCGCCTGCGGCAATCCGGCGCCGCGCTTGACACGCGGGTCGAGAATCGAAGAACTGGCCGGCCTGCTGGCCTGACCCGCCGCGCGATTGCTATCCTAAGTGGTGAAGCGCCTCTGCGAACGTGGCGGAATTGGCAGACGCACCAGACTTAGGATCTGGCTCCCGCAAGGGAATGGGAGTTCGACCCTCCCCGTTCGCACCAATA
>CAVTJS010000007.1:0-228952 GCA_963735145.1 Bryobacterales bacterium
AACGGGTCCGCGAAGTCGCTTCGAGAGCTAGTGGACTTTTACGATCGCCGCTTCGACATGAAACTGTCGGAGCGGGAAAAACAGGACTTGATAAATTTCCTGGGGGTTCTCTGATGCGAGCGCTTCTGGCCTGGATGATCACCCTGCCCGCTCTGGCGCAACACCTGAATTTTGTGGCTTGCCCCGTGGTGCGTGACACCAAGACTGTTCCGTGTTTTCTGGCCGAGTATCAGGGAGAAACCTATTTCCTGGGAATCCAGCAGGACATCACGGCCGATTTCTATCCGCCGCAATTGTTGCACCAAGCGCTGGTAGAAGGAACCGTGGCGCCTGGGCCGCGCGTTTGCGGGGGCATTCCGTTGAAGCCCTTGCACGTCTCGGTGCTCGCGGAGGTGAGCCCCGCATGCAACACCATTCTGCCTGCTGAGCCCGGGATCGACGCCCCACCTTCCAAGCGCCCCGCTGGACCATCCACGCGGCAAGCTCCGGTGTCCACTGTTGCCGTGCGACCCAAGAAACCGGAGCCGCCTTTCCTGGAGCGCGAATTCGCGATTCAATACGATTTCGACAGCGACTTTCTGTTTGCCCGCAACACCAGGCAGCTTACCGACATCGCCGAGTATGCGCGTGTGTCGGGGGCGCGAGAGGTTGAGGTGACCGGTTACCGAGGATCGACTTTGCTGTCCAACGGCAATATTTTGACCGAGAAATCCGACGTGGCGCGGCTGCGTGCCGAGCGGGTGGCGGCAGTGCTGAGAGGGCTCGGTACACCGGCATCTGAAGTGAAGTGGATTTCGAAAGCGGTGGCCGCTAACGGCGCAACGGACTACGAAAGCCGCCGCGTTGCAGTGCGAATCGTTCCTGGTTCAAAGGAGAAACTGCCATGACGATGTCTCGCCGGGAGCTGCTGCAGACCAGTCGAAAACTTGGCGAGCCAGGCATCCGCTTCGCCCCATGGCGATGAGCTACTTGTCGAAGATCACCGTGGAATCCGCGCCAAACTTGCGATAGTTACGGAAATCAATCTCGTTCTTCGTGCAGATGGTGGTGCCCCGTTGGCAGGTCAGGATTTCGCTATGGACCGGCAGCGGGTAGCTTTTTCCATCGATGCCAACGAAACCGTACTCCACCACCGATTCCGCCTTGTCGAACGGGAAGCTAACGGGCAGCGGACCGGTGGCTTCCTCGATGCGCAACACATTGCGGGTTTCCATGTCGATCCAAACGGTGCCGGTGTACGCTGGGGTCACCTTGGAGCCGTCCGGAGCATGGATGTCCCAATCCGAATTTTCCTGGCGAACGCTGAAATCGTAGGTGTAGGCGGAACGTCCGTTCAGACGATCGTCCCTGTTCTTGCGGAACGCGGCAGCGGTATATGGATTGAGAAGGCTCTCGAGCGTGACTTGGAATTCGCCGGTGGACCAGGCGCCGGTTTTTTCGATGGGCCGGTTGGATGGCTTGCCGTTCACCAGGATGTTGCGATAATCTTCCTTGCCGCCTACGCTTGCCACCTCTGCGGTCACCACGTCCAGCACCTGCCAGTGGGGAGGCAAATTCCGGCTGAAATAGCGGGTAGTGTTTTGCTGGACGACGAAATTCGGCAGTCCATCCGTCACGTGGTCGGCTGCGTCGCGCGCGTCGGCGATGATGTCGTCGTCCGGGTTGCGGCGAGTAACCGGAGCAGTCTTGGCGTTTTCAACCGGCTGTGGGGGCTCTGCCACCGGGTCCTCCTTTGCGGATGCGGTGGACCCGGGTCTAGTGGCGAGGGTTGGAATGGACTCGCGGTCGGCGCTGTCGCTCGCACCCGGCTTCGATCCTCCCGATGGCGATCCTTCCGCCGGCGCGGATGCGGATGCAACTTCCATCGTCCCCGCGGAGTGCGTGTCGGCTTCCACAGGAGCCTCGGCGGAATCGTGGTCGAAAGGTTTTTGGGCGGCTATTTTCTCATCGGTTGTCCCTTTGCGCATGAGAATCACGCGCAGCGCCGTCTCCGGGTCGTCGCCGTTCACTTGCACCGAGAGCTGGTCTCCGGGCTTTAACAGGGAATCCCGAACCTGCTCGCCTTCCTTGTCGCGAAATTGCGTTTTCGCCAGCATCCGAAACTTGAGAATTTTGTGTTTGGAAGTTTCCAGATACAAATTTTTCTCATCCAGTTCGCGCAGCATGCCATCGGCGGCGCGGAGTGGCACCTTCACGCTGTTGCTGTCCGAAGTATCCTTGCTCTTTTTGCTGGGGAGCTTGGGCACGGGAAGGCTGATTCCTCCCGGCAGTCCGACGCCGCCCGGCGGATACTGGCCGGGATACTGACCCGGTGGATACTGGCCGGGCGGATACTGGCCCGGTTGCCCACCCGGATACGGCGTCGTCGGATAGGGGCCATTTGGATAGGGACTTGGAACCTGAGCGCGGCCTGTGGCGGCTGCCAGCAGGGCCAGTAGCACAAATCGAAGGTTTCGGGCCACGGGGAACCCCCTGGGGTCGATTATACGGCAGCCGGGGATTGAAGGAACAACCGCGCGAGTTCCCACGTATGGTCTTGCAAGGATGTCTCCAAGCGGGTTGCCCGTGGTCAAAAACATTTTCAAATATTTTGGTATCGTAATCGCTTGCCTGATTATTGTCGGTCTTACGTCGGCGCTCTCGTATCGAGAGTATCTGCGACACCAGGTTGCCGAACAACGCGCGATTTCATCCCCCAACGGCATCGATAGCCTCCAGGCCGTTCGGATCGGCGGCATCGATCAGTGGATACACGTGCGCGGCGAGAACGTGAACAACCCGGTTCTCTTGTTTATCCATGGCGGTCCGGGCATCGCTTTTATTCCTTTGGCGGGCTCTTTTCAGGGACCCTGGGAGAAATACTTCACGGTGGTGCAGTGGGATCAGCGCGGGGCGGGGAAGACCTATGCGTCGAACGACCGAGAGCTACAACGCAGAACCATGAATGTTGCGCAAATGGAACAGGACACGCTGGAGGTGGCGAACTATCTTCGAAATCGGTTTAAAAGGCAGAAGATTTTTGTTCTGGGTCATTCGTGGGGAAGCATACTGGGTGTTTGGTTGGCGCACGAACATCCGGAACTCATTTACGCGTACGTAGGCGTCGGCCAAATCGTCGATGTGGATCAGAATGACGCGCTGGGGTACCGGGACGCTTTGCAACAAGCGCGCAACAGTCACAACGAGCAGGCGGTGAAGGAATTGGAAGGTATCGCGCCCTTTGTTCCTTCGGAGGCGGATTTCAGAAAAGGGTCCATCGCCAGACGTTGGGAAGCCCAATTACTGGGCCCTCCGCCGAGCGCGGAGCGATTTGAGAATGTGCCAAGACTTCTGTCGGACTTGGCGGCAGCTCCTGAATATTCGCTTGCGGACGACTATGGTTTCTTGCGTGGCCAATCGCTTTCGATGAGTGTCTTTCTGACGCAGATAGCGAAAATCGATCTTAATCGCCTCGGGCTGGACTTCCACGTACCGATGTTCTTTTTTGAAGGCACACGCGACGCTTATTGCCGGCCCTCGCTGATTTGGGAGTACAGCCAAGCTATCCAGGCGCCGCAAAAGGAATTTGTCTGGTTTGACAATTCGGGCCATTTCCCATTTTTTGAGGAGCGGCAAAAATTTACGGATGAATTGGTGCGGCGAGTATTGCCTCTGGCCGCTTCATCGGCACGCCGTGACACCGCTGGGCTGGACGACGAGGGTCCGCGGAATCTGGACGTTCTGAGGCAGTAATGGCATCTCCGATACTCAACACACCTTCCGCGCTTGAAGCGCAAGGTCCACTCCCGGATTTCTTTGATGCGCCACGTTTCCCATCGAACGCCGGTAAGAATGCCAACTTCGCCGATTTGGATCTGTATGCCTCCGCGATCTCCTGCAGCGTCGGTTCATTTATTGGAGAGCGCAACGGAGTATTGACCGGTAAGCCTGCCACAACCTACTTTCCATCCACTGAGAACGCCAGAAGCACGTTTCCCGGCATGCCGCCCCACTGGCCATAGCCCGAGTTCACCAGGACCATTCCGTTCACGACGGCCGGTCCGGCCACATCGAGCGAACCACCGTGAGCGGGTTTGCCGTTGACTGTATCGAAGTTGCGTGCGGTGTCGGTGTCCCACAGGACCTCGCCGGTTGCGGTGGAGTAACCGCGCAAGTGCCCGTCGACGGAGCCCGAGAAAACCACGCCCGGAATCGCGGTTACCGCAGCCGATTGTGCCGGGGAGCAGTCTGTTCTGTCCGCGGCACACGGCGCAGGCTTCGCGCTCCATACGATCTTGCCTGTTTTCAGATCCAGTGCGTGGAGTCCGCCGCCTTTCTTCGGATCCATAGTGAGCCGGTAACCCTGGGGCGATTTCGGATCCGCCACGGCGCCCATACTGATATCCGAAATTGCGACATACAGATTCTGTCCATCCGAGGCCGAGCCCCATTGGCTGCCGCCCAGCGTACTGCCTTGGCCGGCCCGCGTCTGCCATAGGATTTTGCCCTTTTGATCGGGATCGACGGCATGCACCATCCCCGATTTCTGACCGATCACAAGTGCTCGTTTTCCACCGCCCAGGTTCACCAAGATCGGGGGCTGGCCAAAATCGTAATCGGGACCTTTCTCGTCCGGACAATTCCCCGGCTGAGGGCTCCCGCAGGCTGAGTTGAAGGCATCGTTCTCGGTCAATTGGCTGGACCACAACAGCTCTCCAGTCTTGAGCTGCATCGCCAGGATCGCGTCGCTGGTCGCAGTCGGCGGATCGGAGTAGTTGTCTCCCGTGGCAACGTACAGCAGGCCAAGCTGCTCGTCGATGGTCGGAGTGGACCACACAGGTGCGCCCGAAGGCCCGAACTGCTGAGCGCCCGCGGCATTCTTGCGCGTCGGCTTCGCTGATTCCAGAATCGTGAAGCTCTGCCAAATCTTCTTGCCCGTCGAGGCATCGAGAGCCTCCACGCTTCCACGAAAGGTGCAGCAGCCATACTTCGGGTCCGGCCCCATTACCTCTTCGAACGAGCTGAATGGCTGGTAGATCACGCCCTTGTAGTATCGCGGCGTGGCCGTGGCCATAGTCGCGAAATGATCTACCGGCCGCACTTTCCAGATCAGTTCGCCGGTTTGCGCGTTGAGCGCATAAATATTAGCTCCCGTGTCGCCAAAGAAAACCGCCGGGGCTCCGTTCGCTTCGCCGACCGTCAAGCCCGATCGAACGCCAGCCTTGTTGGCTTGATATCCCCAGCGCGTGCAGCCAGTATCGGCATCCAGCGAATACACGGCTCCTGTCGCCGTCGCGATAAACACTCGGCCTCCCACGATGGCGGGCTGGGATCGCACTGCCGTGACATCGCCCAGGTTGAATGCCCATTTGAGCTTGAGCTTGGGTACGTCGGAGGCGGCCAGTCCCGCGGCTGTCGAGTCCTGGAATCGCGAATTCGTCACGCTGGTGCTCCAGCCGTTCCATTCGGGCGAGTTCGCGCTTGTTCGAAAAGCTGATTCGCCCTTGCAGGTGGGGGTAAACAGGGCAGCAACAGCGGGCTGCGAGCCGCCAGTGGGACCGATGTAACCGATCAGCGCGAACAAATCCGCCGTTGAGAGACCCTCGGCTCGGCTCTTCATCACGCCGCTCGAGAGCGCTGCGTAGATGGCCTCGCCGCTCATGGCTCTGATGGTCGCGAGCGCAGGAACGCGCGCGGCCGGCATATCGTGGCACTGCGCGCAACGTTCCTTGTAGATTGCGGCTCCGTCCTGGGCGGACAGAATTGGCATCATCAGAACGAACAGACACACGTATCGCATGGCATTTCCTTTCCTTCTCTCGGAACGAGCTCAGACGAAATCGCGCTTGAGCGATTGCAGATAGAGCGTCAGCCCCAGCAGCCCCACCACAATCGCGGATTCCACGCCTAGAATTTCGAGCGCAGTGGAATTCCAGACCGGCGCCGACTCCTTCGCATGCGCGGCCAGTCCCGGAATCCGGCTCACAAAATACCAGGTCAGGCCATACGACGACTGCACCGCCACGTTCGCGGCCAAGGCCCACCCTTCCGACTCGGCGATCAACGCCACCGCCGTCAGCACACTGAAGCCGATAAACGGCAGCAGCAGCAGAATCATCATCATCGGAATGATGCCCCGCGGAAAAAGGCCGCGAACCTCGACGAACAGCAGTGCAACGGCCATCAGGCACAGCCACGGCACGAGAAACATCCCCAGACTGGACGCCAGCTTGGCGCGCGCATATTGAACGCCCGAAACCGGAAGGCTCATCAGGAACGCCAGGTTGTGATTCTTCCTCTCACCCACGATCCCGGCTAGCGGCAGCATGGTCCCCACCAGAATCAGGCAGATGAAGAACCAGACGGCGCCGACCACCACCGCGGCCTCGGTAGCCCGCGCCACCAGTGCAACTCCGAGTGCGCCTCCCAGAATGGAGCCGAAAATCATAGGCCGATTCAGCCGCCAGTCCTTCAGCATCAATTGGCGAACCACTGAGCGTGTCATGCTTCCACCTCCTCGCGGCTGTGTTCGACATTTGCAACGAAAATTTCTTCCAGCGTCATGGTCTCGATGCGCTGCACCCTCGCGCCGGTACTTTCGTAAGCGTGGGCAAGATCGGAATCGAACGCGTTCGCGGTCGCAATCGCGAGCCTGCCGTCCTGCTTCACGTCAATGATTCCCGGCAGAGCGGGCAAAGCGATTCCGGAGGGCACCTCCAGTCGCAAGCGCCGCCAGCGGTCCAGATAAATTTCCTTGTCCATCGAATCGATGATGCGGCCTCGATCGATAAACGTAATCTGATCCGAAATTTGTTCCACGTCCTGCGTGTTGTGCGACGAAAACAGCACGCTGCGGCCTTCGTCCTTCATGACGGCGGTCAGTTCGCGCAGGATTTCGTGGCGCGCCACCGGGTCCAGACCCGTGGTTGGTTCGTCTAGCACCAGCAGTTTGGGTTTCCGCGCCAGCACTAGCAGCAACGTCACCTTCACGCGCTGCCCGTGCGACAGTCCTTTGACCTTCTGCTCCGCCCTCAGGCCGAAGCGCTTGAGCAACAGTTGTGCGTAGGCAGGGTCCCAACTGGCATATATGGATGCAATGAACGCCATGTGCCAGCCCACGGTCATCATGTCATAGAGGCGCATGTCTTCCGATGCAAAGCCGATGTCCCACTTCGCAGCCACCTGTTCGGCCGGCATCCGATGGCCCAGCACGCGCACTTCGCCCGAATCTTGATGCACCAGGCCCATCAGAATGCGAATGGTGGTGGATTTTCCCGCTCCATTTGGCCCAATTAATCCCATAATCTGTCCTTCAGGGACCTTTAGATGGATGTTATCGAGTGAAAAGAAGCGGTATGTCTTAGAAACGCCGCTCATTACGATAGCGAGATCGATCATATTGTTTCCTTTTCCGCCAGGCGGTCGCCGGCTTCACGCAGCCTGTGTTCCAGTTCTCTCGGCCGCAGGCCCATCAGCGCCGCAATCCGCGCGGCCTGCTCCAGATGCTGGTCCAACTCCTGCTCCCGCAGCCGCGCACCCAGTCCAGCGCTGGAGGCCACGTGCGAGCCCTTGCCTTGCTGGGTCACGATCACACCCTCCCGTTCGAGTTCCAGATAGGCCCGCTTTACGGTAATGACGCTGACCTGCAGGTCCACCGCGAGCTGGCGTATGGAGGGAATGGATTGGCCTTCGGTCCAATCGCCGACGGCAATCCGCTGTTTGATCTGCTCCATGATCTGGAGGTACATGGGACGCTTGTCGGATTGGGAGATGGCGAAGGCGCCGTTCATCTGTGTATGCCTAGTCTGTATGCTCAGTATACACAGATCGCCGAGTCTGTCAAGCTTGAAACTTGCAATAAGATAGCGGAGTGAGGTTTTGAGTATGCAAACGCGACGTAGTCTCTTGCAGCAGAGCGCCCTTGCAGCCGGCGCGGCCGCACTGATGGGCGCCAAGGCCGGGGCGCAAACGGCGGGCGGCACTAGCGCGCAGCCGCCGTGTATGAGCTTTTTTCCGTCGGGGTTCCGCAACGAACGAATTAAAACCTCAGGCGCAGAGATCAACACGGTGATTGGCGGCTCCGGGCCGCCCGTGCTGCTGTTTCATGGCGCGCCGCAATCGGTGATCACCTGGCGTTTGATCGCACCCGATCTGGCCAAGGATTTCACGCTGGTGATGTGCGATCTGCGCGGCTACGGCGATTCCAGCAAGCCGCAGGACGAGCCCAAGCACGCCAGCCAATCCAAGCGGCCGATGGCGTTAGACGGGGTGGAAGTGATGGAGCACCTGGGCTACCGCCAATTCATGATGGTGGGCCACGATCGCGGGGGGCGCGTCGGCCGGCGCATGGCGCTGGATCATCCGGATCGCGTGCAGAAACTCGTGGTGATGGATATTGTCCCGGCGCATTATCTTTATTCGCACGTGAACATCGATTTCGTGCAGGCCTATTTTCATTGGTTCAATTATCTACGGCGCGCGCCTGCTCCAGAGAACGAGCTCAAGGCCTTTAACGATGCCATGCTGGCGCGAGCCAGCGACGACGTGCAGCGCGAATACCTGCGCAACAACACCAACCCGCTCACGATTCATGCCATGTGCGAGGACTATCGGGCCTCTGCCTCCATCGACCTGGAGTTGGACGCCGCCGACATGAAAGCCGGCAAAAAGATTCAGTGTCCATTGTTGACGCTGTGGGCTGCCAATGGCGCCATGGGCAAACTGTACGATGTCCTCGCCATCTGGAAAGACGAGGGCGTGAACGTCGCCGGCAAAGGTCTCCCGGGTAACCACTCTCTGCAGGAGAGCGCACCCCAGGAGACGCTGGCCGAAATCCGGCAATTTCTGCGCTCGTGATCGAGCGCGCTATGGTCTTTCCGGCAAAGCGCGGCGGAAATCCTTCGCATGTTTAGCGTGAGTGCCGGCTAGGATGGCGCGCCTGCGAAGCAACGAATTGCGGCGGCTGGTTGCGGTCTGCGCGGTCCTGCCCGAGAACCCCGACACGTTGATGGTCGCCATCTGATTCAGCGCTTCGGTGGTGTTAAATGCGATGCCGTTATCGCCGTTCGTCAAGCCGCTGCCCGGGACCGTGAAATTGACCTGATATAGTCCGGCAAAGCCGGGCGCAAGGCCTGCGAACGCGACCGTGGCTGGAGCGAATTCATCGCCCACATAGATGAACGTTTGCGCGGTTTCATCGCTGATGCTCAATGGGCTGCTGTGAGCGGCCGCGCCATCGGCCACCTGCGGGGTTACAGGTCCCAGACCGGTCAGGAACATTTGCACCGTCTCGTTGGGCGCCGCTGGGCTGCTGGCCGATACCTCGGAGTAATCAGAGTGCAGAATCGATCCTTCGCCAGTGCCGCTCTCGGCAACAGTGTAAATTCCCGGCGCGGAGTTGTCGACGTAGACAGTTACCATGTTGGATTTCGACCCGTTCAGCTCCACCTGGAACGTGGCAAAATAGTCACCCGAAATCTCGTAAGGAATCAGAACGCTGATCTGATTCTGGCTCGCCGAATAGACCGGCGCCGCGGTCCCATTCACGAAAACCTGCACGCCGCCGAGCATAGTGGAAATCGGCAGGGTAGAGGCGACTTGATTCGACGCGCCGCCGAAGTTTCCATACAGGGTGACCAGCTCGCCGGGACTGTAAGCGTTGGTGATGGGCGTGTAATTGGCTGCGTTGGTAATGCCGATCGGATTCAGCCATAGCGTGGGAGTGGGTGGAAACGCCGGAGCGTGAACGGCGATGATGAGCGAGAACTGTTGGTTCGAGCCAATCAGCATCAGAGCTTGTCCATTGGAGCCGGCCAGATACGTGTACGTGCTGCCGTCGTAGTAGGAACCGTCGGCCCCGATGGTGATGGGCGTGTTGAACGTGTTGTCGTAGGTGTCTAGATCCACCACGTCGTCAAAGCGTTCATGCGTGATGAGGTTTCCATTACCGTTAGTGTTTACAGAACCATAGAAGGCATCCAGAAAATTGAGCGAACCGGGCAGTGCGTCTTCGATTCCGGCCGAAAAGTAGGTTCCGTTCAAGAGCGAATTGGAGCTGGTCCCGGAGGGTGCGCGAAACCCGAAGAACATGTCCGATCCTTGCGCCGAGCCTCCCACGAACCAGTTCCCGTCGGCCGACACATACAGAACTTTGGCGCCGGCGACGATCTCGGTTTCACTCGTCGAACTGCCGGGAAAAGTGACGGTTCCACCCGACGCGCCGGAGAGAGAATAGGTGGACGCGGCAACCTTCTGCGATACCGTTGCGCCGAGTTCGACATTGGCGAGCGACCCATTGACAGTGAACGCCGCAATATTGCCTTGGCCGTCGGCGTTGATGGTGAAGTAGCCCTGCCGCGCCAGCGTGTCGGAAGCATTCGGGAAGTCCAGGGTCCCCACCGTGAATGCGCCCGAGAGAATGCCGTTGGAAGAGGATGCGGACGGCGCTTGCACCGCGATGAACAGATCGAAATAGTCGTCTTCGGTGGAACTGGCGATGAGCACGGGTTGGCTGAAAGTGCCAAACAGCGTGGCCTGATACATTGGATTGTCGAGTTGGGCAATGCCGTTGGATTCGACTCCGTACGTCCCCCCGCCGAGCGAAGCGCAGGAGCCCATGCCGCTGGTCCCCAGGGAATCGGCCAGCTGCGTATTCGAGAGCGTGTATTGTCCTGCGCCGTTGAACGTCATGGTGCCGGTCAGGGTGCAGGACTCCGTTAAGTTGCCGTTCTGATCGTTGAAGAAATTGACGTAGCGGAACAGATATGCTCCAGTGAGGTTGGCCGTTCCGCTGGTATCGAAGGTTTGAGCCTTCGCCGGCGCCAGCGAAATCCAGAGGGCGCTGCTTAAAAGAAAAATGGTTCGGTACATTCGGGTCGTCCTCATTGGCCTTTGCTCCAGTTCGAAATCAGGTTGAACGCATCCACGCTGCCCAGCCCGGTGGCAAAGTTCCAGCCAGGGCCGGCGGCGAAGGCCGGGGTGTATGTTTGGCCGCTGGTCGATAACGCGCCGTTTCCATCGAATCCGGTGACCGGCGTGGCCTCGCCTCTTCCCACGAATCCGGCTCCAAAGCAGTTCAAATCGCCCGAACAGTTCACCGCGATATCGCCGGTGGTGATGCTATGGAATACCGATGAAGCTACCGAGCTGGCCGCGAGTTTGTAATAAACCGGATTCGGGTTACCCTGAGCGCTTCCCATCTTCTGGTTCACCAGCGCCTGAATCCCGGCCATGATCGGGGAAGAGAAAGAAGTTCCGCCCGCGCCGGCCCAGTTAAAAGGCGGGCCGGTACACGGAAAGCCTCCATTGGAAGGATCGCTAAAGCAGACCACGTAGTAGTGGCCCCAGAGTCCGTTGGAGGCGAAGAGCGATACGTCGGGAAGGTCCCGGACGCCGTCGTTCGGGATGCCGGTAACGCCGGTTTGCCACGAAGGTTTGGGATAACCTTTGCAAGTGCCACCCACCACCAGATTTTCTGCCGGAACGCCGGTTGCGCACCCGCTTGGGCCTCCGCTGCCGGCGGCCACTTCCAGGTTCTGGTATATTTCCGCCATCGCAGTCCCGCAATAGCCGCTGGGACCGTAGCCAACCGAATAGCCGAGGAACACCGCCAGGATGGAACCCGCGCAGGAATCGTTCCAGGGGATCTCCGGAATGTAGGATAGCGCCGAACCGTAGTTCGAGGTGTTGTTGGTGGAACCCCAATAGGTATTGGTGGTGTTCTGGTACGTGTCGGCGAAATCGGTCCCTCCGACGGCGACGTTATAGGGCGTAGAAGCGGCTGAGTCGACGCCGATTCCGTGCGCAGCGGCAGCCAGGTGGTAGTCGCAGCTGGCCGCGCCTTCGTCTCCCGCCGCCACAAATACCGAAATGCCTTCGGCCACCGCCTGTTGCGTGGACGAATTGTAAGACGCATTGGCCGCGGCTCCGGTCTCCGCTTCGCACCCGCCGTAGCTGTCGCTGATGATCTGCGGTGGAACTTTGGCGTTGATCAAGTTCTGTCCAGCGATCAGGACTCCAAATGTCGTGGCCGTGTTGGCGCAGGTGGCCAACTGAATGCTAGCGTCCGGGGCGGCGGCGCTGGCCCATTCGGCGTCCAGGGTCGCTTCGATGTCGTCGCCGTTAACTCCCGCATCCGAACAATTGGAAGCTCCGCTCGGTGACGCGGGATTGATGGTACTCAAGGATCCCGCGGTGTAAGTGGATAATCCTAATACCTTCCGGAATGTGTTCCAATCCGCGGTGTTGTAAAGATCGCTGTCCTCCAGCACCGCAATGGTCTGTCCTTTACCGGTATATCCCGCCGCAAAAGCCGGATTCAAATCGTAAATGGTGGCGAGATCGGCCGGCACAACCAGCTGAAACTCCACTTTGTATCGAGGGGCGGCCTTCTTCATGTTGTGCGGCCAAAAATCGTGCAACGACACGACGCCGGCTACCACCGGAGCGAGCGCTTCCGGAATCTGAGGATCGCTCATGTTGGCGATATGATCTTTCCCGTTTACGGAGAGCTTGTGAATTTCGGTATGGAATGCCGTCAGCACCTGGCCGGCTGTTCCGGAGAAATCAATCAACATGCCGCTGGGATAGACGGTGTTTACCGTGAAGCCGCTGGAACGCAGCCACTCGGAAACAGTCTCGATGTCGGGTGACGCCGGTCCGTATAGCTGGCCGAACTGAACCGCTGTCAACCAGTTGTGGAAATTTGGCGAGTGGGAGTCGTGTTGTTGATCGATAAAAGCCTCCACGGCCTGTTCCCGCTCCGGACTGCGCTGCAATTGCAGAAGCATGTGATTCATCGCAAAGGTGTCCGCAACCTTTCCGCGGTCGTTTTGCGTATTCGCTTCCGGCCGCGTGTTTCCGGCCAGCCTGTGTAGCCTGCTGGAATCGAGCGGTCGTGTGATGAGAACGCGTGCCGCCGGGGCGTTTAAGGCGCTCTGCGCAACCAGAGCGCTAGTAAGGAGCATGGGGAGAGCGCAGCCGGAGCACAACCGCACGAAGACGGAATAAGATCGCAAAGTGTGGGACATCGGGGAATCCTCGCAGAATAGGTTGAATAGAATAGACTCAACTTGCAGCCATACCGCCCGCCCCAAGGGGCGCAAGAATTTCGTAGCCAGGTTGCCGGCCGGTGCCAAGCGATATGATTATCGAACAAGTTTATCGCATCGCATCGGAAAATGGAAAACAAAGTTTGTAAAACCTGTTTATAACGGACATGAACCTGCGTTCTCACAAATGCTCGTGGATTGGCGCTAATTCAAATCAGGCGTTTGCAGCAGAGGATTGAACCATGCCTTGTCGCGCACGTGCGTTCGCGACTTGATACGCCATCCCATGGCCGTCTTCACGTACACGTCTTCGTAGCCGCCATGCCGCTCGATGCTGCCCGGCCCCTTGATGCCCATCTGCAGAAGGTAGATCCTGCCGGTGGCGCCTTCGGGCGATGGAGTGATTAACTGGTTCGTCATGATGTGGCTCCAACCGGTCCAGATCATGGGCTTCTTGCAGCCGCGCGACCCGCCGCCGATCAGGGTGGCCAGCGCCTCGCGGCCTTTTGCCAACACCCGCCCGCCTTGTTTGAATCCCTCGTCGGTGTTTTTGTCGATGAAAACGCCGTCGGGAGTGAACACGTCCGCGTAGTCGTAGCCGTTGTTCGAACATGTGTCGATGCCGTAGGCGTAGCGGTTGGTGAGTTGCATGATCTGCTCGTAATCGAGCGCGGTGAGCGACGGCTCCTTGGCCGAAACCAGCGCGGGCTTCCGCTCCATCCACATCGTGGCCCAGGTACCGATGCAGGCGCCAAAGGCCATCGCCGTCAGAAATTTCCATTTTGTCATCGTGTCTCCTGCTGGTGCTCGAATCAGTATAATTCGCGGGCGCTTCAGGATCAGTTCGCGGTGGGAACTTTTTCGGCTTTGTCGACGACCAGCACGTCCAGATTCGCCTTGCCCGCCACAAGTCTCAAGCCAAGCTGCTGCTCGACTGCGACTGCAAGATCGGGCCCGGGGTCGGTGGCGCTATCGCCTGAAGCGGCGGGTCCTCCGGGTCCGGGCGGCGGCAGCCCGAATTCGCGCAGATCGATATGAAAATCGATGCTGAAATCGTATTTTCCGGTGAGCCCCGTTTTATCGATCACCGGGCGGCGCAGCGTGTTGCCCAACATGGCGGTTAGTTTCGAAAGCGGCTGCCCCTTGGCCTCGGTGTGTGCCTGTCCGTTCACGGTGAACGTGGTGACATATCCGGGTCCAGTCAGTTCCCCGGTTTTGTCCAACTTCGGAGGGCCGGGATCGATGAGCGCCGCCGCGTCCACGGCAGTTTGCTTGAGCTTGTGGCCGCCTTTGGCGATCACGAGTTCTTCCACCTGGAACTCCTTGGACTCGTGGTGCAGCATGACGCCGAATCGCTCGGCGAGCAGGTTCTGCCACATCATTTTGACTTGCTCGTTCGTGGCGCCTGCGGGAACTTTCGCAACGATGTCGTATCTTTCGGAATTCAACCATGCGGGGCCGCTGACCTGTATTCTTTCACGTCGTAAGCGGTCATCAGCAGGCCTCGCAGTGTGGCGTAGGTCCACGTAATCTGCCCAGGGTCCGGTGTTCGAGGCCCGCCGCGCGCGGGGCCAAAATATACTCCTCCATTCGGCGGAACGGGAGCCGACGGTTTTACCGACGCCACTTCAAACATCGGGCCCTGCGTCGATTGCGCAAAGGCGAGCGAGCAACCGAAAATGCAGCACGCCAAACGCGCAGTCATTGCATTCGCTCGTATCAGTATAATTGTCGGCTGACTGGAGGTGTCATGTCTTCTGCTTCGAGATTTCTGCTGGCGAGTGCGCTGGGTGTGATTGTCTCAAGCGGCGCGAGCGCGCAAGGTCTGGTAACCGAGCGCAATTTGTCGCTCGGGATGGCGAAGACCATCGCTGAAGCCACGATCGGTGAATGCAAAGAGAAAGGTTTTCACACCGCGGCGGTAGTGGTGGATCGCGGCGGCCAGGTAATCGTGCTGCTGCGCGACGAAAAGGCGCCGCCGCAAGTGGCGGAAATGGCGCGCCGCAAGGCTTTCACCGCGCGGATGTTCCGCAGCACGACGCTCGACTTTCAGAAGCGCACGGCCAACGATCCCACGCTCGCCCCGCAACGCAATGTCGCCGATATTCTGGCGCTCGGCGGCGGCGTGCCCATCCAGATTGGCAGCGAGATCATCGGTGGCGTAGGCAGCGCGGGATCGAATCAAGAGCAGGACGATGCGTGCGCGAAGGCGGGTATTGCAAAGGTCGCGGAGCTTCTGAAATAGGCCCGCTGCTTAAAATCGCGATAGAATCTCAAGGATAGATTTCGGTACCAGGAGAAAAACATTTCCATGCGCTTTACCCTCGTCGTCGGCGCGTGTGCGGTTGCCGCGCTGCTGCTCGCTTCGAACGCAAACGCCTCCACCGGACCCATTCCGCTCAACTGCGATCGCGTTTGCCTGGAGGGCGTGGTGGACCAGTACCTCGCGGCCCTGGTGGCGCACGATCCCAAGCGGTTGCCGCTCTCGGCCGACGTCAAGTACACCGAACAGGATCAGCCCATGGAACTGGGGGACGGCTTCTGGAAAACCGTGCAGAGCGTCGGGAACTACAAGCACATCTTCGCGGATCCCGAGTTCGGTGAAGTGGCCTTCATGGGCACTATGCACGAAGCTGGCGCTCCGTTGCTGATGAGTCTGCGATTGCGCGTTCAACTTGGCCGCATCAGTGAAATCGAAAGCATTTACTTCCGGCAGGGCGGCGGCGGGCCGGCCAATATCGCCGCGCTGGACAAAACGGATTACAAGCCCGAGGACATGTGGTTCAAGTCGATTCCACCCGCGCAGCGGCTGTCGCGTCCTGAAATGATTTCGATCGCCGACGCCTACTTCAGCGGCTTGGAAAAGAACGACGGCAAAGGCGTCAACGGCACCGGCACCTATCCCTTCACCAACGATTGCGATCGCATCGAAAACGGGTCGCACACCACCAATGTCCCGCGGCCGGCCAACGAGCCCAAGGACGCCATCAACGGCTTTGCCCTGGACTGCCTGTCGCAATTCAAACTGGGCTATTATTTCGTGGTCCAGGCCATTCATGACCGCCGCTATCCGCTGGTGGACGCCGAGCGCGGCGTGGTTTGGGCGCACGTTGTGTTCGATCAAGGCACGGTGAGCTCGGGCATCCTTTCCGACGGTCGCCCGTACAAGTTCCCCTTCTTCAAGAGCCCCTCCAGCATCCTGGTGACCGAAGCGTTCCTGATTGAAAACGGCAAAATCCGGCGCGTTGAAATGATCGGTCCGGCCGCCTTCTATCATTTGCATTCGTACTGGGGCGGAGTTTCCGGCCACTAGCGAATCTGATAAGTTAAACCTACAAGCATTTTGGAGGGCCAACGGATGGGGTGTACACGGGGCGCGGTGCGAACATTGTTCGCGATGATTGTTCTGGGATTATCAGCCGCCTGGCTGGCTGTGGCGCAGCAGGGGCGGCCGATTGACGATGCCGCTCTGAAGGAGGCCGGCCGGATAGGCGACGAGTGGATCAGCTACAACGGAAACTGGTCTGAGCAGCGCTACAGTCCGCTCAATCAGATCAACTCGAGCAACGTCAGCCGCTTGGGCCTGGCTTGGTACAGCGACATTCCAGCCGCGCCTGGCCGTCCGCAGACGCATCAGGAAGCAACACCGCTGGTACATGACGGCGTGCTCTATAGCATCGCGCCGTGGAGCGTCGTTTATGCCGTGGACGCGCGCACCGGCAAGGAGCTGTGGCGGTCCGATCCCGAGGTGAACCAGGAGATCTGGCAATCGCGCATCTGCTGCGGCGTGGTGAATCGCGGCATTGCGCTTTATAAAGACATGATCATCGCGCCGGTGGTGGACGGCCGCATGCGCGCTTTGGATTTGAAGACCGGCAGGAAAATTTGGGAAACGCGCGTCACGCCGACGAACATGGCGTACAGCTTCACCATGGCGCCGCGCGCGATTCAAGGCGGCAAGGTGATTATCGGGGCATCCGGCGGTGAGTACGCGGTGCGCGGTTTCTTCGCCGCTCTCGACGCCAACACCGGAAAAATCGCGTGGAAATTTTATACCGTGCCTGGTGATCCGTCGAAACCTTTCGAACAGCCGGAACTGGCCGAAGCGGCGAAGACCTGGTCGGGCGATTGGTGGAAGCTGGGCGGCGGCGGACCCGTTTGGAATGGCATGGCCTACGATCCGGACGCCGACCTCGTTTATGTCGGCACGGGACAGCCGGGGCCATGGTCGGATCAACAGCGCGGGAAAGGCGACAGCCTGTTCACCGATTGCATTCTGGCGGTACGCGGCGCCACCGGCAAGCTGGTTTGGTATTACCAAGAAGTCCCCGGCGATAATTGGGACTTCGATTCCGTCGCGGATTTGATGCTGCTCGATTTGCCGGTAAACGGCAGGACGCGGCACGTGATCATGCATGCGCCCAAGGACGGATTCTTCTACGTCTTGGATCGGCTGACCGGCGAGCTGTTATCGGCCGATCCTTGGATAACGGTGAATTGGGCTTCCGGTGTCAATTTGAAAACCGGGCGGCCCGTCATCAATCCGGAGGCCAACTACGGAAAAGATACCGTCGCAGTGATGCCGGGCCCTGTCGGTGGGCACGTCTGGCCGCCGTGGTCCTATAATCCAACCACTGGTCTGGTGTACATTCCGAGCCTGATCGGAGCAGCTTTCAATTTTGCGACGGATCCGAAGTTCGTACCGAATGCGACCGACCTGGGCGAGAAGGGCAAGGGACAATACAACATGGGGATCTCGTTCGCGCGTCCACGTCCCGCCAACGCCGAGGCTCATTCCGAAGCAGCCGACAAACCAGATGCGCCATTTACTCCGCCGCCGCCCGATGCGGCCCTCCCCAAGATTGGTCCGGAAGGGAACGGCAATATTCTAATTGCCTGGGATCCAATTGCCGGAAAAGAGCGCTGGCGCGGTCTCGCGGCTGGACAGACTCAAGGCGGCACTCTGTCGGCCGGCAATCTGGTGTTCGTGAGCCTGGATAAGCGCCTGGTGGCCTATCGCGCCGACAACGGCGACCTGCTCGCCGACATACCGACCAGTCTTTCGATGATGAGTGCTCCGATGACTTTCCAGATCGATGGAAAGCAGTACATCGCGGTGTCAGGTGGTCCATCGAACGCGCCGCAGCCTTCCTTCGGTGAGGAGCCGGTGGAAACGAAGGTCAAGTTAGCGCCCTCGCGATTGCAGGTGTACGCGCTGGATGGAAAGGCGAAGCTGCCCGCTTCGGCTGCTACCGCAAAATGAGTTTCGGCGCGGTGACTTTCTGAACGTCTTCTAGGGTGACACCGGGCGCGAGCTCTTCGAGAACCAGTCCTTCGGGAGTGACGCGAATCACTGCGAACTCTGTGATGATCGTTTCCACCACGCGAATTCCGGTCAGCGGTAGCGTACATTTTTCGACAATTTTGGGAGCCCCGGTTTTGGTGGCGTGTTCCATGGCGACGATGACGCGGCGAGCGCTGGCCACCAGGTCCATGGCGCCGCCCATGCCTTTCACCATTTTTCCGGGGACTGTCCAATTAGCGAGGTTGCCTTCGCGATCCACTTCCATGGCGCCCAGAATGCTCAGGTTGATATGGCCGCCGCGGATCATGGCGAACGATTCGGCGCTGGAAAAATAGGCGCTGCCCGGCAATTCGGTGACGGTCTCCTTGCCCGCGTTGATGAGGTCGCAATCCTCATCGCCGGGCAAAGGATAGGGGCCGACGCCGAGCATGCCGTTTTCCGATTGCAGAATCACCTCGATGCCGGGCGGGACATAGTTGGCGACCATGGTGGGAATTCCGATGCCGAGATTGACGTAGTAGCCATCGCGAAGTTCCCGCGCGACGCGGCGCGCGATGCGTTCACGCGGGTCCATGGGTCCTCACGCTTTGGTCCTTAAGGTTCTGCGCTCGATTTTCTTGTCGTATTTTTCGCCTTGCACAATCCGTTGGACGTAGATGCCGGGCGTTCGAACATGATCGGGATCGATGGCGCCCGGTTCCACCAGTTCCTCGACTTCCGCGATAGTTATTTTCGCCGCCGCAGCCATCAGCGGATTAAAGTTTTGCGCCGTTTTTCGATAGACGAGATTACCCAGCCGGTCGCCCCGCCAGGCTTTGATCAGCGCGAAATCGGCAGTCAGCGCGCGTTCCAGCAGATAGCTGCGTCCCTCGAATTCGCGGACTTCTTTGCCTTCCGCGACGACAGTTCCCACGCCGGCCGGGGTATAAAAAGCCGGGATCCCGGCGCCGCCCGCACGCATTCGTTCGGCCAGCGTGCCTTGCGGGATCAGCGTCAGCTTGAGCTTTCCAGCCAGCACCAGCGTTTCGAGCAATTTGTTTTCGCCCGCGTAGCTGCCCAGGTGCGAAGCGATCATGCCGGCCTCCAGCATGACGCCGGAGCCGACGCCATCGACGCCGAGATTATTGCTGATAGTGTGCAGACCTTTGACGCCTCGCCGCACCAGAGCACGAATCAGATTCTCCGGCATGCCAGCCAGGCCGAATCCGCCGAGCATGATGGTAGCGCCGTCGGGAATATCGGCGATTGCCGCGTCACTACAGGGAATAACTTTGTTCAGAGCTGAATCCTCGAGATCATGGATCGAGCGCCGTATTCCGGTCGGGAATCGAAAGCCCCGTGCGTGATCTTGGCCATGAGGCCCAGAAAAGTTTCGCGCTCGGCCGGGCTCAACGGCGTCAGCCAACTGCGCGCCATGGCTTGGTGCCGGGCTCTTAGAACGGTCTGGAAGGCCTTGCCCCGGTCGCTCATTTCCAGCTGTACGATACGGCGGTCCTGGTCGGATCGAACCCGCACCACGAGCCTTTCGGCAACCAGGCGATCAATGCTGTGGGTTGCGGTGCTCAAAGGAACTCCGAGTTGTCGGGCGAAATCGCTCATGATGGTGCGGCCGCTGATGGCGAGCAGGATGAGCGAAACAGCGCATCCGGTAGCCCCGCAACTGGCCGGACTGCCGCCCCAGTGTATTTCGCTCCTGCAATAGTTGCATCATGGAAGGATTAGGGGCACAGTGTCAAGCCGCACGGCGATGACAAAGAATGGCTCCACTGGTGATATGCTGTTTGGCGGAACTTTCCGATGCGACTTTGTGTAAAACCCTCGTCTATTCTTGCGGCCGGTTGCGCCGCAGCTTTTCTCTCCATGATTCCCGCCGCTGGCCAGACCGCCGCTCGCATTCCACGCATGCCAGACGGCAAGCCCAATTTGTCTGGGATTTGGCAGGCCATGGGTACTGCGGATTGGGATATTGAAGCCCATAGCGCCGCCGCAGGACCGTTTTATCAACTCGGCGCGATTGGCGCCGTACCGCCTGGGCAGGGGATCGTGGAAGGCGGCGAAATTCCCTACAAGCCCGCGGCGCTCGAACAAAAAAAACAAAACTTCGCGAACCGCATGAAGGAAGATCCCGAAGTGAAGTGCTACATGCCGGGCGTGCCGCGGGCGGCCTACCTGCCCTATCCGTTCCAGATCATTCAGTCGCAGAAGGACATTCTGTTCGCGTATGAGTACGCCACCACCAACCGGCTGATCAATATGGGCAAGCCGCAAGAGGCCGCTACCGACACCTGGATGGGAACTTCGAACGGGCATTGGGACAAGGACACGCTGGTGGTAGATGTCACCGGATTTAATGGAAAGGCCTGGTTCGATCGGGCCGGCGATTTCGCCAGCGATAGCCTGCACGTGGTGGAGCGCTATTCGCTGCTGGACGCCAACACCATGAATTACGAGGCGACCATCGAAGATCCGGCGACTTTCACGCAGCCGTGGAAGATCAACCTGATCCTGTACCGGGATCGCCGGAAGGACGCGCGGCTGCTGGAATTTAAGTGCGTGGAGTTTACCGAGCAGTTGCTGTATGGCGACTTAGTCCGCAAACCAAAAGCAGAAAACGAAGCCAAGTAACCTCGGGAGCGGCGAAAGCGCCCAGAAAGAAGGAGATTTCCATGAATCAGCGAATTTTCCTGAGCATGAGCGCCGGAGCGGCCATGATCGCGGCAACGCTCGCCGTCACGCCCCTGGCGGCGCAGAGCTCGGTGGCGGCCAAACCAGCCGCGTCTGCCAAGTCCGGCACAAGTTCCGATGCTCCGTTTGCCACTCCCAAAACGCCTTGGGGCGATCCGGATCTTCAGGGAACCTGGACCAGCGACGACACCTGGGGCGTGCCTTTCGAGCGGCCCAAGCAGTTCGGTACGCGAGCCACGCTGACTGAGGACGAGTTGAAGGATCGGCAGAAGAGGGTCCAGCAGTCCGAGGAGTTCGTGGATACCGGCGGCGCCAACGCTCATTCGCCGGCCGTCGCCGAGTTGCAGGCCAAAGAAAAGGGCGAAGCGGCCCCCGCACCGCCTCCGGGAAGGTACGGCCGCGGCGTGGATGCCGCGCCGGTCCCGGGACACTGGGGCGAGTTTGCGCGCCGGGCCTCGCATCAGACTTCGCAGATCGTGGATCCTCCGGATGGCCGGCTCCCGGCGCTGACTCCGGAAGCCCAAGCCTTGTTGGACGCCAAGATGAAGCTGCGCCGCGATCCGGTTCCCGCATCCTACACGAATTGGAGCGACTATGACCGCTGCATCACCCGCGGCGTGGCCGGATCCATTCTTCCGGTGATTTATGGAAACGGTTTGGAAATCGTCCAAACGCCGGGCTACGTAGCTATCCGATACGAAATGGTTCACGACGTCCGCATTATTCCGACCGATGGCCGTCCGCATATCAGCTCGAACATCCGCTCTTATATGGGCGATGCGGTGGGTCACTGGGAGGGCAAAACGCTGGTTGTGGAGACCACCAATCTGCTGGGTGGCACGCTTGCGGTCGGCGTCAACGGCGACGGCGGCGCGCCCTACAGCGACGAAATGAAGTTGACGGAGAAGTTCACGCGGGTGAGCCCCAACACCATTAACTATTCGCTCACCGTGAACGATCCGAAAACCTACACCGCGCCTTTCACCGTCGCGTTCCCGATCACGCACGAGCCGGGCTATCAACTTTTCGAATACGCTTGCCACGAAGGCAACATGGCCATGCACAATATGCTGAGCGTGGCACGAATGGAAGACGCCAAGGCGGCCGCTGGCGCCGGGAAGAAATAAGCGCTGGGAATCAGGAGAAGAATCGATCATGAGAAATAAGTTAGTGGTTCTGGCCGCCGGTCTGGGCTTGATGTTCGCCGCGGCGCCGGTATGGGCCCATCACGCCTTCGCCGCGGAATTCGACGTCAACAAGCCGCTGGTGTTGAAGGGTACCGTCACTAAGATGGAATGGATCAACCCCCACGCCTGGATTCATCTGGACGTAAAAAATCCGGACGGCACGGTGACCAGTTGGATGATCGAAGCGGGCGCACCAAATGGCTTGCTGCGCCGGGGATTCAATAAGAACTCGCTGCCACCGGGCACGGAAATCGTGGTGGAAGGCTGGCAGGCCAAGGATGAGTCCCATCGCGCCAATGGCAGCAACATCACTTATCCCGACGGCCGCAAGCTGTTCATTGGATCGCAGGGTACGGGCGCGCCGGGGGACAAGAGCGCGTCGCCGGATAAGTAGCGAATCCCAAGTCACCATCCATAAGCCACGAGCCAGAGTGCGCGAGAATACTTGAATGCGTGCTTGGCTCATGGATTCCTACAACGGCGTCGACAGCTTGCGATTGGGCGAGGTTCCCGATCCCGTACCTGGCGCCGGTCAAGTTTTACTTCGCGTGCGATTTGCAGCGCTGAACCCAGCGGACGCATTCCTCGCTCAGGCGCTGTATCCCGCCAAGCCGCAGCTGCCGCATATTCTGGGGCGTGACGGCGTGGGCGAGGTGATCGGCCTCGGCCCCGGTGTTTCCAATGCAAAAGTCGGCGACACGGTTGGTATCTTGCGCTGCAATTGCGGCGTGGAGAAGTGGGGAACGCTGGCCGATAAGGTGCTCGTTTCGTCTGCAAGCGTTGCGCCGCCGCCCGCCGGCTGGTCATTAGAACAAACGGCGGGGGCTCCTTTGGTTTACCTGACGGCGTGGCAAGCGTTGACGCAGTGGAACGATCCACCTGCGCCGCCCGCGCCGGGATCGGTGCTGCTCGTGACCGGCGCTTCCGGAGGCGTTGGTACGGCATCGGTGCAACTCGGCAAATCGATGGGCTTGACGGTGGTGGCGTTGTCGCGCAGCGCCGAAAAAGGGGCGAAGTTGCGCGCGATGGGAGCCGACCATGTGTTCGAACCCGGCGATCCGAACCTGCGCAAATCCGTTCTCGCCGCGATCGCGCCCAGAAAAGTGGATATCGTCGTCGACAGCGTGGGTGGTGCGCTGTTCAATCAGGTTCTCGCGATGTTGGGATATGGCGGGCGCACCAGCGTGGTGGGCAGGAGCGCGGGCGAAGTGCCGAGTTTCAATACAGCGGCGCTCTTCTTCAAGCGCAATCGGATCGGTGGAGTGGCGGTGTCCGATTTCACGGCCGAACAAGCACAAGCCGCGTGGAAAGAGATCACCGGAAGGCTGAATGCTCTGGGTGAGAAGCCGGTGGTGGATGGCGTGTTCCCGTTTGAGGAAGTGAAACAGGCGTTCGCGCGGCTAGCCGAGGGCCCGATGGGCAAGGTGCTGGTGAGGGTTGCGGGTTAATGCAGGGTGAGGACCGTATCGTCAAAGTGAAAATCGAACGATCGCGACCCGAGCATCGTATCTGCGCCCGGCGTCCCCGTCGAATCGTTTACTGAACTGATCTGTTGCCTGAAGCAAAACGTCCACGTTCGGAATACGATCCGTTTCCGCTCCGAAGACAAACGACAATTCGGGCAGGCGCAGAACATTGGCATTCAGCGCGCCGCCGAATCCCATGAATTTGTGCTTTGTTTTTTTCTGTGCGCTTCTGGTAAGCGGCGTGAACGGTGGCGAAACGAGGATACATGAAGGTCCAGTCCGATCCTGAATCGACCAGAAAAACCACCGGGGCGTCTTGAAAATCTGCCAATGCGATAATATCCTGGCCGTCGAACGCCGCCACGCTCAGCTTGAACCATTCGTGATTATCGTAAAGCCGTTGCAGATCTTGCGGGTTCCTCGATCAACCAAACCAACACGAAAAGCGAAATAGTTGCCAGCGCCAGGAATTGTAAACGGCCGGAAGACATTTTTTCAATATGCCGGCGACGTTCCTTGCGGAGCGCAACGCGAGCGTATACCATCAATTGGTCGCCTGGTGGCGGCAAGGAGAAAACGAATGCGAGGACTGAGTAGTGCTGCGCTGCTGGCTGCCGCGGCCTGCGGGATTTTGGGCGCGGGCACGGCCGACGCTCCGGGACCGGCAGTTGGAGTGCGGGCGATCATTCATTCGGTGGCGGACCTAGATAAAACCGTCGCGTTTTATCGCGATGGACTGGGTATGCAGCCTGTGGGTCCGGGCGGAAAACCGGTGACCAGCCTACCGATGCCGCGGGCATTGGATGAAGAGCTCTCGAAGTTCACCGATACGCACGGCGCGAAGTTTCGCAATGCGACGTTTGACATCCCCGGCGCGAGCCTTTCGTTGGAGCTCACCGAGTTCACCGGCACACCAGTCAAAAAGGCCATGCCGCATATGCAGGATCCGGGAGCGGCCACTCTGGTGTTGAACGTGCGCAACGTGGATGCAGCGCTGGAGGGAGTAAAGAAGAATGGCGGATCGGTGCTGAGCATCGGCGGAGCGCCAATGAAGATAGGCGGCGAGAACAGCAAGAGCCGGTCGGTTTTCGTGCGAGACCCCGATGGATTCATGCTGGAGCTAGCCGATATCCAGCCGCCGCCGAAATCCAGCGCGCCTGCGGATAGCAACATTCTCGGCGGACGCATCGGCGTGACCATCCGGGACACCGATCAGACCATGAAGTTTTATCACGACGTGCTGGGTTTTGAGACCAAGCCCGCTGCGCCCGCGTTCGCGACCGACAAAACCATCGCGACGCTGATCGACGCTCCCGGCGCCCAGTGGCGCATCAGCAGCGGCAAAGTGCCGGGCAGTGCGGTGGGCTTTGAATTCCTCGAATTCAAAGATGTAAAGCGCAAACCGTTTGACCTGCGCGTGCCGGATCCAGGCTCGCCTGCGGTGTCGATTCACGTCAAGGACGTGGAGGCCACGATGAAGGCTGTGGCTTCGGGCGGCGGATCGATTGTTACGCGCGGCGGAGAGCCGGTGAAATTAGGTGCGGGCGTGGGCGTTTTTGTGCGCGATCCGAATGGCCTGCTGATCGAGCTGATTCCCTAACTGAACAGCGCGGGTAGCGCTGCCGGATTTGAGAAATCAAGAGCTGGCTCGCGGCCGGTGAGAGCGCGGAACTTCGCTTTCATTTCGTCCCACGTGAGCGGGTTTTCAGGATCGCCCTTGGGATAGCGAATAAACTTCTCGTAGCTCCGGCCGTTGTCGATTTCGATTGCGACGCGAGCCGGCCATTCCTGAGGGAAGTTCGTCTCGATGCGGATATCCTTCGTGAGTACAACCCTGCCCATCAGTTTACGGATCTCGTTGGAGCGAATTTTCTCGACCGTAAATTGATCCAGGCCCGCCGCTCCATCCATCGCCGCGACGGCCACGCCGAAGGGCATGGAGAATTGTGCATCGACCACCGATTCCGGATGATACTTCTTCGCGCGCGGCTCGGCGACAAGTCCCCAGCCGGCTTCGAGCACCGCGACTTCGATCCGGCGGATCTGGCCAGCTTCCAGGTTGTGCTCGCGTATGATCGCGAGGACTCCGTCAATCGGACCCTGCATATAGCGGCAGCAGGCGTGCGGCTTCACAGCGGTGTGCAGGATCTCGTAGGACGCGCCGAGATCCTCGGTCAGCAGGTCGGGAATTGGCTTCCGCGAGTAGCCTTGCAGAAAACCATCGCGTCCTTCGAGAATTCTACGCGGGCCAGTGAACCCCTCAGCCGCGAGCAGCGCCGCTTGAATTCCGTTTTGCGCCGCGAGGCCGGGATGGATTCGCTTGGTCCACGCGCCGTCGGCCAAAAATTCCATGGATCCGGCGGCCATGCTACCCGCGATTCCAACCGCGGCTAGAGTTTGCTCCGGCGTGAGCCTCAGCAATTTCGCAGAGGTGATGGCCGCGCCGAAAACTCCGCAGGTGGGCGTCATATGAAAACCGAGCGCGTAATGTTCCTTGGGCTGCACCGCCATCGCGATGCGGGCCGCAGCCTCGTACCCGGCGACAACAGCCGCGAGGAAGGCATCGGAAGACGTGGCGGGCATGGTTTCGGCGAGAGCGAGCGCGGCGGAAAACATGGTTGTGCCCAGATGAATGGAACCGCCGCTGTGCGTATCGTCCATCTCGATGGCGTGCGAAGCCGCACCGTTGGCCACCGCGGCGAGACCCGGGATGGTGCGAATGCGAGTCCCGATGACCGTTGAGCATCCGTTTGCCCCGACGCGCTGAATCATGCGCTGAACGGCGGCCGAGGATTCTTCGCGCGAACCGCGAATGGCGCAGGCCAGATAGTCGAGCAGGAAGTAGCGGGCGCGATCGACCACCTCGTCGGGCAGATCGCCAGCTTCGAGCGGGTGCAGAAAGTCGACTAATTCGCGCGTATATTCTTTCACTCGGCTCCTTTCCGCGGCGCCAGAAATCGGCGGCGAAGTACGATTACGCGCTCGGCTTTCTGATTGAACCCGCGTGTTTCAATCGCTACGATGCCACGATCGGGTTTGCTGGCCGATTCGCGCATTTCCAACACCTCTGACTCAGCATACAGCGAATCGCCCGGAAACATAGGGCGTTCGAACACCACGCTCTCGTAGCCCAGATTGGCGATGGTTTTTCCGCTGGTATCGGAGACGCTCATCCCCACGGTCAGGCTAAAGATCAGGGTATCCAGCACCGGCCGCCTTCCCAGCGGTTGCGAGCTGGCGTAGTGTTCGTCGATGAACAACGGATTTTGGTTCATCGAGAGCAGTGCGAAAAGCGTATTGTCGTATTCGGTGATGGTGCGGCCCGGCCAGTGCTTGTAAATCGCGCTGATTTCGAACTGTTCGTAGTAACGGCCGAATTCCATTTATGCGTCCACTTTGTACTTCTTGAGCAGATTGCGCGCGATGATCAGCCGCTGCAGCTCGTTGGTGCCGCCACCGATCACAACCAGCGGCGCATCGCGATAATAGCGTTCCACCGGGAAATCCTTCGAATAGCCGTTGGCGCCCATGATCCGCATGGCTTCGAACGATACCGACGCTGCGGTTTCGGTGGCGAACAGCTTGGCCATGCCCGCTTCCAGATCGCAGCGCTCGCCGCGATCGCGCTTCTCGCAGGCGGAATAAATGAGCAGCCGCGACGCTTCGATGTGCGTGGCCATATCGGCCAGCTTGTTCTGGATGGTCTGATATTCGGCAATCGGCTTACCGAATGTAGTGCGGCGTTGTGCGTAGCGGATGGCTTCTTCAAAAGCAGCTCGCGCAATGCCAAGGCCGCGGGCCGCGACGTTCAAGCGCTCGGCTTCGAGTCCAGTCATCACATGTTTGAAGCCGTGCCCCTCGAGGCCTCCGATGAGATTTTCGGCACGAACTGGAAAATCGGCGAAGTGCAACTCGCAGGTTTCGACGCCCTTGTAGCCAAGCTTTTCGATGTCGCGGCTCACCGTCATGCCGGGCGCGCCCTTTTCGATCACAAAGGCGCTCATGCCGCGATGGGCGGGTTGCGCCTTCGCATCGGTCTTAGCCAGAAGCAGAAATGTGTTGCCGTGCCGCGCGTTGGTGATCCACATCTTCGAACCGTTGACGCGATAGACACCGCCATCCAACGTAGCCGTGGTGCTGATGTTTTGCAGATCAGTGCCGGCGTTCGCCTCAGTGAGGCAGATGCCTCCGCGTTTTTCGCCGGTCGCCATGCCGGGCAGCAAGCGGCGCTTCTGTTCTTCGGTGCCGAAGCGCGCCACCACGTCGCACATCACGGAGTTGCTTCCGATGACGCCCGCCAGCCCGAGCCAGCCCCGCGAGATCTCTTCGAAAATCATGGCGAAGGTGGTGCTGTCGATGCCCGAACCGCCGTATTCTTCCGGAATGTTCAGGCCGAACAGTCCCATCTCCTTCATCTGCGCAACCAGCGCGTGAGGATATTCGTCGCGATGCTCCATCGCGGAGGCCACTGGGATCACTTCTTTGTCGACGAATTGCCGGACGGTGCGGAGGATCAGCTGCTGCTCTTCGTTGAGCATTTTCATGCGCGGTCCTTTTTCATGGTGCACGCGCCCGCGCGGATTAACTCCTCGATTTCGGCGTCTGTGTAGCCGGCTTCGTGCAGGATGGAGCGGCCGTGCTGGCCGGTGCCGGGCGGGGGACCTTGTGGCGTGGGCGGAGTGAGCGAAAGACCGATTGGGAGGCGCGGCAACACAATAGGTTGTTCTCCGTTTAGATTGATCCGAGTGAACAGATCGAGCGCTGCAGCCTGCGGATCTTGCAATACCTGCCCCGGGCTTTGAATGGGATCGTTGGCGATGTCGTTTTCATCCAAGAGCGCTACCCAGTGCGACGTCGGTTGAGTGCCGAGCACTGCGCCGATCAGGCTCTCCAGTTCATCGACATTGGACACGCGATCGGGATTGGTGCGAAACCGCGCATCGTTGGCCCATTCTTCATGGCCGAGCGCCGAGCACAGACGTTGAAACTGGCGGTCGCTCGAAATCCCCAGCATGATCTGGCCGTCACCGGTAGCCAGCGAGCCATAGGGCGCGAACGCTTTGTGCCGCGCGCCCTGCGGCTGAGGATCCACACCCGTGAATTGCCGGTAAACCAGATGATAGGCCATGAACAGGATGCCGGTTTGAAACAGCGACGCATCCACGCGCTGGCCCTGGCCCGAACGTTGTCGCTCCAGGAGGGCGGCTAGAATGCCCAGCGCCATCCAAGTGCCCGTGGTGACATCGAGGATGGAGACGCCGGTGCGTATCGGGTGGCCTTCGCCGGTTCCGGTGACGCTCATGATACCGGTGCGCGCTTGCAGAACGGCGTCGTAGCCGGGCTTGGTGTAATCCGGTCCGCTGGGGCCATAAGCGGAGAGCGAGGCGTAAATGATGTCGGGTTTCCGCGCACGAACGGCAGGCTCATCCAGACCGAGTGACGCCGCCTTGCCGCCGCGAAAGTTTTCGAGAAACACGTCGCAAGTAGACGCCAGGCGGAGCACCGCTTCGCGCCCTTCGGGCTTTCCCAGATCGAGTGTAATGGATCGCTTGCCTCGGTTCAGCGCCACAAAATAAGCGCCCCACTCGCCGCGATGCGGTCCCATGGAGCGGCCGTCTTCGCCACCGGGGCGTTCCACTTTAATGATTTCGGCGCCCAGATCGGACAGAATCATGCTGGCGGTGGGGCCGGCGACGATACTGCTCAAGTCAAGGACGCGAATTCCTTCCAGAACGGGGGCCAAGAAAACGAAGATAGCATGCTCAATGCGCGGAGTACTGCGGCTGAGGGGGGTTGAGCGCAATCTCGACGGTTTTGTTCTCCTCGTCGATATCGAACACCTGACCGAAAGTCTGATAGTTCTTCGCGATGATCTGAATCAGAATTTGTCCTTGCGGAATGGGCGGAATCTTTACGCTGCCCTCCTGGTTGGTACGCAGTTCCCACTCCTTCCGGATGCTCTTGCCGAGCTTTACGACCGAGTGACCTTTGACGAATTTCACGATGACACTGGCGTTCTCGACAGGTTTGCCGCCCGGGCTCTTCACTTGGATCGTCAGCGTAGTCATCGGTGGCGCGGCCAGCAACGGCAGAACGAGCGCAGTCAATAACAGAAGGCGATGCATAGTTTACAGTTTAGTGGTTCTCAAGGTTCAATGCGCGCAATCGCGACTGGACGGAAGCGCGGAAATTCTCATCGTGAATGGATTCCAGATTGATGCGAACATTCTCCCATGCGCCCGTCTTCGCGGCGGCCGACAGAGCCTTGCCCACCTCCAGGTCGGACGCATACCGGGCCGGTATCTGGAGCGCCTCCATTCGCGCCAGCATCGCGCACGATCGCTCCAGAATTTCCAACGGGACCTCCGTTGCGCCGTGTAGCGCCTGTTCCACAAACGGCGCGCGTTCACTCTTAGGACGCTGGTAGGCCGTCATCACTTCCCGATAGGCTTCCGAGTCTCGATCGACGGCGGCAGCAAAGAAATGGCGGTCCTGCTCAAACGAGCCGGTGTCCTGTTTGGCCAGCCGGGTTACCATGACGGCGAGCGCGGCGCTCATGGCGGCTGCGGCGGCCGAAGCGCTCCCACCACCCGGCGTGGCCGATGGCGCAGCCAAAGCGTCCAGAAATTCATTCAAACCGCTGCGCGCGATCAACGCGTCGGCCATTCTGTTTTCCAGCACTAGCTCCGGTTTGAAGTTTTCAAAACGCAGGAAATATTCGGCGGACATCTCCAGCGTCTTTTTCGGAATCAGTCCGACAATCTCACTGCCCACCACCGGAACACCATAACGTTCTGCCTCCCTCCGGACCGTCTCATAGACCAAGTGCATGGAGGTCTGTTCGAAATCGGTCAGGTTCATGGATACCTGCGCCTGATTTCTGGTTTCGAGCAGCAGCCCCATGGCCTTCACATAACGGAAGCCGCCGCTGGAGAAACGAACCGTCTTGGCGATCTTCTTCGCAATATTGACGTCCGCCGTGCCCAGGTTCACGTTGAAGGCGATCAGAAACTTGCGAACGCCCACCACCACTGCGCCGGCCGTGGGGTGAACCACCGCGTCGCCCACATCGGGCTTGCGCGCGGGCACAGTGGCCATCTCTTTTACCAAAGCTTCGAACTGTCCCCGCCGGATATTTTCCAGATTCACGCGGTCGGGGTGTTTGGCGGCGGCCTCATAGAAATACACAGGGACCTTCAGCTTGTTCCAGATCTCCTGCGCGGTTCGCTCGGCGAGTTTGAGGCAATCCTCCACGGTCACCCCTTCAATGGGAATGAATGGCACTACGTCCGCCGCGCCCAGGCGGGGATGTGCGCCCCGATGTTTGGTCAGGTCGATGAGCGACACGGCCCGTTCGACGGAGCGGAACGCGGCTTCGGCTACGGCGTCAGGCGGCCCGACGAAAGTGAGCACGCAGCGGTTATGATCGGTGTCCGATTCCCGATCCAGCAACACCACGTCGGGGACGGAAAGGATCGCTCCTACAATCTCATCGATTTTAGATACGTCCCGACCCTCGGAGAAATTCGGGACGCATTCAACCAGTTGTCTCGCCATTCAGTTTGGCAGCCTTTCTAGAGCAAAATTGAGTAGCAACGCCGTGCCGCACGACCATCCGGAGCGGATTGAAACCGGTCCAATAGGAAAGCTCCGCCAGTGATGCGACGTCCCACACGCAGAAGTCGGCAAAGCGGCCCCCGGCGATTGCGCCATGGACATCGCTCTTGCCCAGCGCCTGCGCCCCATGCCGCGTTACGCCCAGTAGGGACTCTGCCGGCGTCAGGCGAAATAAGGTACACGCCATGCTCAGCATCAACAGGATCGACGTGGTGGGCGAAGTTCCCGGGTTGCTGTCCGTAGCGAGCGCGATGGGCACCTGGTGGCGGCGCAATAAATGGATGGGCGGGAGTTGGGTCTCGCGAAGGAAATAGAAGGCGCCCGGAAGCAAGACTGCCACCACGCCGGCATTCTTCATCGCGAGTACGCCTTCTTCGTCCAGATGTTCCAGATGATCCGCGGAGAGAGCGTGATGACGGGCAGCCAGCTTCGCTCCGCCGCTGTTGGTGAGCTGCTCGGCGTGCATCTTCACCGGCAATCCGAGCTTCAATGCCTGCTGGTAAACCTTCTCGCTCTGAGCGATGGTGAAGCCGATGTTTTCGCAGAAGACGTCCACACTGTCTACCAAACCTTCGTCCGCCAGCGTGGGCAGCATTTCATCGCATACCGCGCGTATGTAGTCGTCCGCTCTACCGGCGAACTCCGGGGGAATCGCGTGGGCGCCGAGGAAAGTGGTGTAAACAGTCACCGGGTATTGTTGGCCCAATTGTCGCGCAACCCGAAGCATTTTACGTTCATCCGCCAGACGAAGCCCATACCCCGATTTAATCTCTACCACCGTGACGCCTTCGGCAAGCAACCGCTCCAGCCTCCCGGCCGACTCGCGAAACAGCGTATCTTCATCGGCTGCTCGCGTAGCGCGCACGGTGGAATTAATGCCGCCGCCCGATCGCGCGATCTCTTCATAACTCGCGCCGCCCAGCCGCCGTTCGAACTCTTCGGCGCGCGAACCCGCATATACCAGATGCGTGTGACAATCCACCAGACCGGGCGTTATCCAGGCTTGCTCCAGGTGGTGCTCCCGATGAGGATGCGAAATGAATTGAGACGGGATCTGTTCGTCTTGGCCGACCCAAGCGATGCGAGCGCCACTCACGACGATGGCTCCCGGCGAGATGCAATCGTTCGGATCCCCGGACGCGCACACTTGCGCATTTCGCCACAGCGTCAAAAGCTCGCTCATCGATTAGGGAGCAGCGGCAGCTTCAGATTTTGCGCCCGCGCGGTCTCGATGGCCAGCGGATAACCGGCATCGGCGTGGCGCATCACACCCGAAGCTGGATCGTTAAAAAGCACCCGTTCAATCCGTTTGGCAGCCTCTTCAGTGCCATCGCAGACAATCACGACGCCCGCGTGTTGCGAGTAACCCATGCCCACGCCGCCGCCGTGATGGATGCTGACCCAAGTGGCTCCGCCGGCCGTGTTCAACAGGGCGTTCAATAGAGGCCAATCCGACACGGCGTCCGAGCCGTCTAGCATGGATTCCGTCTCGCGATTTGGACTGGCCACCGATCCGGTATCCAAATGATCCCGGCCGATGACAATCGGCGCCTTCAATTCGCCCGATCGAACCATTTCATTGAAAGCCAGACCTGCCACATGCCGCTCTCCCAGGCCGAGCCAGCAGATGCGCGCCGGAAGACCTTGGAAGGGAATGCGCTCGCGAGCCATTCTGAGCCAGCGATGAACGCGTTGGTTCTCCGGAAAAAGCTCCTGGACCTTTTGGTCGGTCTTGTAGATATCCTCCGGATCTCCCGAAAGCGCCACCCAGCGAAACGGACCTTTGCCCTCGCAGAACAGCGGCCGGATATAAGCCGGCACGAATCCAGGAAAGTCGAACGCGTTTTGGACTCCCTGCTCGAGCGCCACTTGCCGGATATTGTTGCCGTAATCCACCACCGGTACGCCCATGGCATGGAACTCGAGCATCGCGCGGACATGCACCGCGCAGCTCTGGGCGGCGGCGGCGCGCAGTTCGGCATGCTGGGACGAATCCTCCATGGCGGCTTTCCAACGTTCCACTGTCCAGCCGATCGGCAAATAGCCATTGATCAAATCATGCGCCGAGGTCTGGTCCGTCACCAGCGCGGGCCGGATGCCTGCGTGCTCCTGGCAGCGTTTCACGAGTTCGGGCATGATTTCGGCCGCGTTCCCTAACAATCCGATGGACACGGCTTCCTTGCGATCGCAATGCTGCTTCACCAGGTCCAAAGCCTCGTTCAAGCTTCCGGCCTGCTTGTCCAAATACTTGGTCCGCAGCCTGAAATCGATACGCGATTGCTGGCACTCCACGATCAATGAGACCGCTCCAGCGAAGCTGGCGGCCAGCGGCTGAGCCCCTCCCATTCCGCCCAGCCCAGCGGTCAGGATCCATCGGCCAGCCAGATCGCCATCGTAGTGTTTCCTGCCAGCTTCGGCGAAAGTCTCGTAGGTTCCCTGGATAATGCCTTGCGAGCCGATGTAGATCCAACTCCCCGCGGTCATCTGGCCGTACATCATGAGACCTTTGCGATCCAGTTCGTGAAATTGTTCCCAATTCGCCCACGCTGGAACCAGATTGGAGTTGGCGATCAAAACGCGCGGCGCGTCAGGATGCGTGCGGAACACTCCCACCGGTTTGCCGGACTGAACCAGCAGGGTCTCGTCCGCTTCGAGCGCCTTCAGGCGCGCCAGAATTTCATCGAAGCACTCCCAGTTTCGAGCGGCTCGCCCGATGCCGCCGTACACCACCAGGCTTTCGGGGCGTTCGGCGACTTCCGGATCCAGATTATTTTGAATCATCCGGTAGGCCGCTTCCGACAGCCAGTTCTTACAGCTGAGGCGCGTGCCGCGGGGAGCGCGAATGTGCCGCGTGGAATCGGTACGCGTCATGGGAGTTGCAATCAACATTTCATGGTCGCCCGGAGAAGCGCGTCAATGCAACGCGTACCCGGGAGCATCATTTCGTGGAACCGCGCACACACAGCGCGCGCACAAAGGTGAAGGGATAAGGGAAGCCGGTTGGCTGCCTGTCAAAACTTCCTGCGTTGAAGTCGAAGTAATACTCGTAACCTGAATGGCGCCTAATTTGATTATTGGCCCATTGATTACCGGTCAAGAACAGATCGCCCTTCACATGCCAGGCGACAGACCTGCCTTTGCCCTGGCCAGCTAATCCGGGAGCGTCGGCTGTTCGGTCATAAACGCTTTGCAACTCGATCGCGTTTGCCAGCCGCCAGTCCGAGTATCCGGCAAAACGCAGGTCGCGGCAAAACTTCACGGCACCCTTCCAGCTCACGTCTTTACCGTTGTCCTTCCCAGCCCACGTCAGACCCGTGGATGGATCGGTCCAGAAGCCCCGCGCTTGAGTCTCCTGTCCGCCGCCCTGGCCTTCCAGTGCTGACTGAGCGTTCGCCTGGATGGCAGCGACAGAGAGCAGAAGCGCAGTAACCTTGGCCCAACCTTTCACGGTTCACACTCCTGGTGAACGGAAGTACCGCTGGAACGCGTTAACGATCCCGCTTCCTTGTTACGGTTTCACACGTCCTTACTCATAGCAACTGTTTGCAGCGTGTCTTATCATAGGATAAAGATTTCATGGAAGCGCCGGCGAAGGTAGAGTGTCCGCAATGTCACCACAGTAATGCCCCGGGAGTCTCGCGCTGCTCCGCCTGCCAGAGCGTGCTGCACGACCCGGACGCCACGGTGGTGAACGATGCCACGATGATCACCAACGCGGCCGTGGCCACCAATTGGTCGCGAAACACCGGGTCGGGGGGATCGTTTGATGGCCCCGGGATGTCGCTCCAGGAGGGCAGCATCCTGGCCGAGCGCTACGAAATCCTGAAACTGCTCGGCGAAGGGGGAATGGGAGCGGTCTACAAGGCGCAGGACCGTGAACTGGATCGCCTGGTGGCATTGAAAGTGATCCGCCCGGAACTGGCCGGCCACGCCAGCATACTGCAACGGTTCAAGCAGGAGTTGATCCTCGCCCGCAAGATCACCCATCGCAACATCATCCGCATTTTCGATTTGGGAGTGGCCGACGGAATCCGGTTCATCACCATGGAATTCGTCGAGGGCCAGGATCTTGCTTCCCTCATCGATGAACGGGAAAAATACTCGCCCGAGGAAACGGTCAAGATCCTTCGCCAGGTTTGCGCCGCGCTTGAAGCGGCCCACGCCGAGGGCGTCGTGCATCGCGATTTGAAGCCTCAAAATATCATGCTCGAGGCGAGCGGACGGGTCTGCGTGATGGATTTCGGGTTAGCCCGCTCCATGGAAACCACCGGAATGACGCAGGCCGGCACGGTGATGGGCACGCCCGCCTACATGTCCCCGGAGCAAGCCAAAGGCATGCCCGCCGACGAACGCTCGGACCTGTACTCGCTCGGCATCATCGCCTACCAGATGTTGACAGGCAAAGTTCCATTCAAGGCAGACTCGGCGCTGGCCAGCATGCTGCTGCGTACCCAAGGCCCTCCCACTCCCGCGATTCAAATCGATCCGACCATCCCGCAGCCGTTGAGCGACCTCATCCAGAAGTCGCTCGCCGTAGATCCGCAGGATCGCTATCAGAGCGCGGCGCTGATGGGGCAGGATCTGTTGGATTGGCAGGAGGGCACGCTGGCCAAGGCCATTGTCACCCCGCGGGTGGCGATGATGGCGGAGTCCAGCACGAAAAAGTGGATTGCCCTGGCCGTGGGCTGCGCCGCGTTATTGGCTGCCGGAGGCTATGGTGTAACGCGGTGGCTCAACAGGCCCCACGCTCCCACGTCGCCGATGACCGTGCTTATCGCCGATTTCAACAATCACACTGGCGACCCGGTGTTCTCCGGCACGCTGGAGTCCACGCTCAAGCTGGCGTTAGAAGGCGCTTCTTTCATCAACGCGTACGATCGCACGAGAATGCCGGATCTGGGTTTGAAGCCCATAGCGGGCGCCCTGGACGACTCGAAGGCTCAACAAATTGCCAGCAGCCAAGGTTTGAATGTGGTGGTTTCCGGCTCCATCGACCGCAGCGGCAACGATTACCAGGTGGCGGTGAGAGCCATTCAGACGCTCACTGGCAAAATCATCGCCAACGCCGAAGAGACTGCGGCTAGCAAAGATCAGGTCCTGTTCGCCGTGACCAAATTAGGGACTACTATTCGCAAAGCGCTCGGCGACGCCACGTCGGAATCCGCACAGCGGTTCTCGATGGAGACGCTTACCGCCGGGTCTCTGGAAGCGGTTCACGAATACGCGATCGCGTTGGACGACTTATCTACTGGCCAAATGGACGATGCCTTAAAGCACTTTTCGCAGGCCGAGGATCTCGATCCGAACTTCGGCTTGGCGTATCTTGGCATGTCCGCGGCGGAGCATAACCTCGGCCGGGAGCAAGATGCCGACAAGTACATCAAACTGGCTCTGAATCACATCGACCATATGACGGAACGGGAACGATTCCGCACCCGTGGCTTCCTTTACTATTTGAACGATGACACCCAGAAGTGCGTGGATGAATATGGAACGCTCCTGGTCCGGTATCCGTCCGACACCGGCGCATACAACAACATAGGGGACTGCCTGACACGGTTGCGCAACCTACCGAAGGCGATTGAAGAAGTGCAGCATGCGGTAGCTATCCTGCCAAAGCGCGCCATTTACCACGGAAACGTTGCACTCTATTCCGCCTATGCCGGCGATTATCAAACTGCCGCCAAGGAGGCTGCAGCGAC
The DNA here is from genome assembly GCA_963735145.1 of Bryobacterales bacterium. Taxonomy (GTDB): domain Bacteria; phylum Acidobacteriota; class Terriglobia; order Bryobacterales; family Bryobacteraceae; genus Palsa-89. Next base: position 36,991 of record CAVTJS010000007.1, read on the forward strand.
GTTGCAATTGGCGCCCGGTCTTGCGTTTGGGTTTGAGGCACAAGCGTTCGCCAGCCTGGAGCAGGGCGAAGTGGAGCGGGCCGCTGACGCGTACCGGAAGATCGAAAAGATCCGGCCTTCGATGGCCGCCGCCGGATTCGCGGATCTGGCCATATACCAAGGCCGCTACAGCGATGCCATCAAGCTTCTGCAAAACGGTGCGGCCGACGATACAGCGGCGCACAATCCGGATGCGGCCGCCGATAAGTTCTCGGCGCTGGCGTACGTCCAGGTTTTGCGGGGGGACAAAGCTGCGGCGCTAGCAGCCGTGAAGGACGCGCTCGATCTCAGCAAAGCCGTCAAGACCAGATTTTTGGCCGCGCGCACCTATGCCGCCCTCGGAGAAGCAGCCAAGGCCCAAGAATTGGCCACCGGGCTCTCGTCCGAGCTCCAGCTTGAACCACAGGCCTACGGTAAGTTGATTGAAGGCGAGGTCGCGATGAAGAACGGGGACGGCCGCGCAGCCGTCAAGTCGTTCACCGAAGCCAATGCCATCCTCGATACCTGGATCGGCCGCTTCGATCTGGGAACCGCTTATCTCCAAGTGGGTGCCTTTACGGAAGCGGATTCCGAATTCGACCGCTGTATCAAACGTCGCGGTGAAGCTTTGGCGCTATTCTTGAATGAAGTTCCCACCTACGGCTATTTTCCACCGGTCTACTATTATCAAGGACGCGTGCGAGAAGGTTTGAAGAACGCAGGTTTTGCCGACTCGTACAAGCAGTACCTGAGCATCCGTGGTGAAGCGGGGCAGGACCCGCTGCTTGCGGACGTGCGGCGCCGCATCCTTCAAAAGTAGCGTGACGAGCAGCCGTGACGGCTGGTTTCTCGCGCTGGAACTGCCAGTACTTTAACTCATTTGTCACCCCAAGTTCACACCTTTTTCCTTGACGGCCTTTGGGGCCGTACGAGATACTGAGGTTCCCTAGAAGTTTGTAAAAAGTAGGACCCACCCGCCGCTTGCTAAGCCGCGAACCGGCGATTCCGTTTTGTGGGCTGGGGGAAGGCACGGAAGGCGGGAGTCTGTATGTATCGGATGGATGTAGGACGTATTCTTAAGACTTTACTTAAGCCGGCCGCAGTCCTCGCCCTCGGATTTCTCGGGCTATTCGGGCAGCCTGCACACGCCCAAGGCCCACTGAACTACTTCAAGAATTATTTCGTCACCGGAGATTATGTCGTCGGGGGCGTCGGCCTGGCTAAGACGGCTGTCACCCCGCTCGCGGGTTCCACGCCATCCAGTATCTCGGTGACAAGCAGCATCACGCTCAATAGCGTGCCTTGCACCAGCGGACCCGGATTAACATCGAGCGTCGTCCCGTGCACGGCCAGTGGTGCAGTTCCTGCCGACGTCATCGCCGCATTTCTATACTGGCAGACGACCGAGACCACCTCCACACCGTCTTCAGCCTACGGTTCGTTCGATGCTACCTTCCCGGCCAACCCCTTTGTGGGCCTTGCGTTAGGTAATCCCACCATTGCGGCGTGCGCGGCTAGCGGCGGCGGCACCGGTGCGGAATTCGTGCACAATTACCGCGCTGATGTACTCAAATATCTCCCGATCAATACGACAGCTAATGTTCGACTGGCCAACGGCAAACAGACATTCACGCTCGTAAGCGCCTCGACCAGCACGCAATTCGTTGGCGCAACCCTCGTCGTGGTCTATCGTCTTATCACGCCCGGGAACCCAAAAATCGCGCCGCTTCGATCCGTGGTTATTTACGACGGCGCGTTCACTGGAACTTCGTCCCCAGCCGCCAGCCTGAACCAAACCTATATGGGTGGCATTTATCAGGCTGCGGCCACCCCGGCGGCTCACATGACTCAGATCGTAGGCAACGGGAAAACGGGCTTCACCGAAACGCTCACCGTGAACGGCGGTATCCCTTCGGGAGTGCCCTCCGATCCGTTCGTGGGTGCGCAAGGCGCCAACTGGGACAATTACAGTTACAATATCAATCTCACCGCAAAAGCTTCTTCCGTCGCGACGGAGGTAGTACTCACGAAGGATTGTTTGTCCTGGGCCGCAATCATCACCAGCACCAACGTCCAGGATTCGGATTTCGACGGTCTTCTGGATATCTGGGAGACATCCGGACTATATTTCAATCCCGGCGTCCGGAACGATGGCACGACGAATGCACCGACCGCGGCCACGTTTGGCACGTGTACGCCGCAGAACGAATCAACTTGCCTGAATCTACCCGCCATGGGGGCGAACCCGTCCGTTCCCGACATTTTTATGCAAATCGATTGGATGCAGGGCACCTACGGCGCGCCCCATGTCCATAACCCGCAGCTCGCCGCCCTCAACATGGTGGGCGCCGCCTTCAAAGCTCGCGGGATCAACCTGCATTTTGACGTCGGCACGGACAACCCCCAATCACCCTGTCAGACGGGAACGGCGATAGGACCCTGCACCTATCAGACAGTGCCGGCGTCGCCTTATATCATTCCTGCGGCGTACGCCCAGGGCGGCAACGTTGTCGAGGAATCCGGTAACCTTCTATGTCCCAACTCCCAAGTGAGCCTCGCCAACTGCGCCTTTCCTTCTCAATCCGGGGAATACTCAGTGCTCGGCTGGAAATCCGGATTTGATGCCATCAAGAACGGAGATTCAGTCCTCGGCCTGCCCCAACTGTTCGCGACGAACCGAAAAGATACTTTCCACTACGCACTTTTCGGCCATGCCATAGCGGCCTCGACGCCCCTGAGCGCTCCCTATGCCGCCAGCATCTCGGGCGTGGGCGACCTGCCGGGCGGAGACCTCATGGTTACGCTCGGTTTGTGGCGATCGGACGTTCCCGCTGTTGATCAAGTGGGCACTGAGTTGGACCAGGCCGGTACCCTGATGCACGAACTGGGACACAACCTGGATTTACATCACGGCGGCTGGAACAACACCCCCGTATGCATGCCGAACTATCCCAGCGTAATGAATTACCTGTATCAGGTAGCGGGATTGACTGACTCGGCAGGCATCGAGCACATCGATTATTCGTACGGTTTAGAGCTGCCGCTGAGTGAGGGCGCGCTCTCCTCGGATCTCCCCCTGGGCATTCTGAATTACGCGGTCAGATATTTTGGTCCGTTCAACAGCGCCATCGATACTCCGGGGCAGGCGTCACAAGTTGATTGCAACGGCCAAATCCTGGGCACATCATTGGGCAGTGAGGGGGCGTACGTCCGTTTACAGGGTGCCTCCGTTTCCACGCCCGACTGGAGCAATGGTACGATTCTTCCCCTGGGAGCCCCGATCACGAAAGGCCTGGATATAAACTACGACGGAATCATAGGCCAGACCTTCTTTGATTCGCCCGACTGGTACAGTCTCAATCTGCAGCAGGTGGGAGCTCGGCCGAATGCTAACGGACTTTCCTTGAATGTTGGCATAGCCGACATCGGCATAGCTGATATTGGCATAGCCGACATTGGAATAGCTGACATAGGCATAGCTGATATCGGCATAGCCGACATTGGAATAGCTGATATCGGCATAGCCGATATAGGTACGGCCGCATTGGGCCAAGACGCCCTAGGCGATCAGGACTATACTACCTATGTCTTATCGGGCAGCTTACCCGCTCCCAGCACCCTGACGGTGGCCGTCACCCCAGCCGCCCCCAGTTCCCCCACTACTCCTCCCTACGCCGGAGGGACTGGTAACTACCTCAGCTGGACTGGCAACTCGGGAGTAGCCTCTCAATACAACATCTATCGCTGCGCCCTTATTGCTCCGGCTACATCGTGCACTCCGACCCTGCTAACAAGCGTCACCTCAACTACCCTTCCGGTACCTACTACCTATATCGACTCTGTCAACAATTTCGTTCAAGCCGGATCGACTTGCCCCACCAGTCCTACGGTTGCAACTTGTTACAACACGACCTACTACTATTACGTCACGGAAGTTAATATCGTTAGCACGATTGCCGGTGCCACCTGCGCGAATACGCCCAACGCCTGCAAGGAGAGCGGCGGTTCGAACACAGTGAGCAGCGAGGTGAAGCACCTGTTCGTCATCGCCAATTCTCAGACGATTACGTACGGGGCGACGAATCCGACTCCGACTTATGTTGTTTACAGTAACGTAGCATCCGCTACATCGCTGGCAGGGGTGACCTGCGCCCCGAGCCCCTCCGCCAACTCCCACGGTTACTACGACGCTGGCAATCACCCCATCACCTGCACTGGACCCAGTGCGGTCTCAGGGACCACGGAGGGCGTGACGTATTACGTGAGCGGTACTCCGGCTCTTGTTTACCCCACGAGTCTAGGGGGGACTGGGGCTCTGCCAGGCATTACGCAAGGCAGTTTGACTGTCAACCAGCTTCCGATCACGGTAACGGCGGTGTACAGCACCAAAGTCTACAACGCCTCGACCTCCGCCGGCACGACCTCCTCCGCCCAGTCCGCCCCAGTATCGATACCCACCATCACAACGAATAGTCTGGTGTCCGGCGATACCGCAGCATTCACGGAAAGCTACGACACTCCGAACGTCAATTCGCCCATTGGCTCCCACGTGATGATTCCGGCTGGAAGTGTGAACGACAACAACGGCGGGAACAACTACAAGGTGACATTCGTCAACAGCGCCGCCACCAGTGTGATCACCCCGGCGCCGCTGACTGCCACCATCGTTAACAATCCGAGCAGGCCGTATAATGGCACTACCGCCGCCACGCTGGCTTCTACGAACTTCTCCCTCCCCGGCCTGCAGGGCAGCGACAACTTCACCGTGACGCAAACGGTGGGTACCTATAACAGCCCGAATGTGCTGACGGCGACGACGGTGACGGCCAGCTTGGCGGCCACCAACTTCACGCCGGCTAACGGGACCCTGGCGACCAATTACACGTTGCCCACCACCGCCAGCGGCCCAGGCGCGATCACCCCCGTGACGCTGACTGCGTCCATCATTGGCACTCCGACCAAGCCGTATGATGGCACTACCACCGCCACGCTGACTCCGGCAAACTTCTCCCTCTCCCCCCTGGTAGGCAGCGATGACTTCACCGTAACGCAAACAGTGGGTGCCTATAACAACCCGAACGTGGTGAGCGCGACGACGGTTACGGCCACCCTCACATCCGGCAACTTCACGGCGCTTGGCGCGATGATAACGAGCAACTACACGTTGCCCAACACCGCTAGTGGCCCAGGCAAGATCAACCCGGTGAACGCGAGCATCATGGTCACGCCGTACAGCGTCACCTACGACGGCAATCCGCACACGGCAGCTGGGACGGCCACGGGCGTGGGCACTCCACCCGTCAACCTGGCCGCCGACCTGAATCTCAGCGGCACGACCCATACGAACGCGGGAACCTATAACGGCGACTCCTGGAGCTTTACCGATCCGACCGGCAACTATAACAACGTCTCCAGCACGACGATCAGCGACACCATCCTCAAGGCGAACGCGAACATTACGGTCACGCCGTACAGCGTCATCTACGACGGCAACCCGCACACGGCGGCTGGGACGGCCACGGGCGTGGGCACGCCACCCGTCAACCTGGCCGCCGACCTGAATCTCAGCGGCACGATCCACACCAACGCGGGAACCTACAGCACCGACTCCTGGAGCTTTACCGATCCGACCGGCAACTATAACAACGTGGCCAGCACCACGATCACCGACACCATCGTCAAGGCGAGCGCGAACATCACGGTCACGCCTTACAACGTCACCTACAACGGCAACCCGCAAACCGCAACCGGAGCAGCCACGGGCGTGGGCACTCCACCTGCCAACCTGAGCTCCGAACTAAATCTCAGCGGCACCACCCACACCAACGCAGGTACCTACAGCACCGACCCATGGACATTCACCGATACTACGGGCAACTACAACAACGCCAGCGGTACGGTCAGCGACACCATTAACCAGGCGACACCGACGGTGACCGATAGTGGGCCTGCGCCCACCACGCCCGACTACGGCCAGCCCGTCACGTTGACAGTCACGATTATGGCGCCGCCTCCATCCGCTGGGGTGTCCAACGGCATGGTGACGTTCTCCTTCACACTGGGGCAAACCACGAACTACATCTGCTCCAATGGAGGCATCTCCGCGACCCAGTGCAGCGTCCCGGTAACATTTAACGGCACTAACTACACCGCCAGCGTGACGACTACCAGCAATCTACCGACGGGTGCGGAAAACGTGATGGCGACGTATTCGGGCGACCCGAATTTCCTAGGCGAGGCGGCGAATAACCTCTCGGTTACGGTGAGTCAGGCGAGTTCGGCCGTCACCCTGACGAGTTCGGCCGATCCGTCGACCTATGGCAGCCCAGTGAACCTGACAGTGAACGTGGCAGACACCACGGGAGGCAGCATCGGAGTGCCCACCGGGACAGTGACGCTGTCGTTCGTGCTTGACCCCACCGTTCCAAATGGTCAGGTGTACTACATCTGCGGGGACGGAAGTGTCATCACGACGCCGCCCTGCATGACTCCGGTCACGCTCGCTCCGGATGAATCCGTCTCCAATACGGCGACGGTAACCGTGCCGACCAGCGCGCTGCCGGCTGGGCTTGCTACGTTCGCGAATCCCGGCAACAATCCCCCCGCGGCGTACTCCTACCCGATCAACGCCGCTTATTCGGGCGACACCAACTTCGCTGCCGGCTCGCCGTTTGGGCTTTCGCAAACGGTGAACCCGCTGCCGGTGACGGCGACGGCAGGCAGCTATAGCGGCACCTATAATGGGGCGCCGCAATCGCCGTCCGCCTGCGTCGTTACGCCGATCTCACCAAATACCTCTATCGGTACCCTGACGTGCACGAACAGCCTGACCTCGGTTGGCCCGGGCGCGGGTTCGGGAACGGTGACTCCCGTGCCTGCCGTTGCCGCGGGCGACAGCCTCAATAATTACGCCATCACGTCCGTGAACGGTAACTGGAACATCGCCAAGGCGAACGCGAGCATTACGGTCACGGGGTACAACGTCACGTACAACGGCAGTCCGTACACGGCGACAGGCTCGGCCACGGGCGTGAACAGCACCAACTTGAGCTCCGAGCTAAATCTCAGCGGCACCACCCACACCAACGCAGGCACGTACAGCACCGACCCCTGGACGTTCACCGACACTTCAGGCAACTACAACAACGCCAACGGCACGGTCAGTGACACCATCGGACGGGCGAGCACCACCACGAGCATTACCATGGTGTCACCGTCGCCGACGGACGTCGGCCTGCCGGTTACTGTGACGGTCACAGTCGCTCCCGTAGCGCCCGGTACAGGCACGCCGACTGGGTCGGTTACCGTCAATTCTTCGCAGGTCGGCGTGACCTGTGCGATAGCGTCTTTGTCTGGCGGCGCCGGGAGTTGCATGCTGACCTTCACCACGCCGGGACCACAGTCCGTTACTGCCACCTACACCAGCAGCTCGACGAACTTTAACGGAAGCGGTCCCTCCACCGCGGTACCTGTGACCGTGAATCAACCTGTGACGATCGGCCCGGCATCCCTACCGGCGGCCACCCTGAACTTCCCGTATCTGCCGCAGCAGTTGACGGCCACTGGGGGCTCGGGAACGTACACCAACTACGCAGTGACTGGCGGAACTTTGCCGGTCGGGTTGACACTCAGTTCCTCGGGACTCCTCAGCGGCACGCCCACGGCCGCAGGCGCCAATCCCGTTACCGTTAGTGTGACGGACTCTTTAGGAGACGTCGTCCAGCAGAACTATACGATCTCAACCGGGTTCGCGCTAGTGGGCTCAGGCGCGGTGAATGGAACAGGCGTACAGCTCACGTCCACCACCGGCCAGGCGGGCGCGGCTTGGGCCGGAACCCAGCAATCGGTCGCCTCTGGATTCTCCGCGAGCTTCCAGTTCAAAATCACGGCCGGTACGAACAGCAATTATTTTGCCGACGGACTTGCTTTCGTTATTCAGGGCAGCAGCAGCGGCCTGAGCGCTCTCGGCGGCGGCGGCGGTGACATCGGCTACGCTGGCCTCACCAATAGCCTCGCTGTCGAGTTCGATACCTATGACGATGGCTCGGCTCCGATCGACGATCCCAATGGCAATCACATCGCGATTATCAGTAATGGCACAGGCACGAATCTAGCGAGCCACTGCCAGACGAGCCCAGGGCCCTGTTATGGCGGATCGTCAGTCCTCGCTGTCACGAACTCCAACCTGGCGTTCACGCTGACGGATGGCGCGCTTCATACGGTTACCATCACTTATACGGGAGGATCCAATGGGACGCTAACCGTTTCTGTGGGTAACACCACAATCGTCACGGCGTCGAACCTCAATTTGCAAACTCTGTTAGGATTGCCGGCCAGCGGATACGCCTGGGTCGGGTTTACCGGCGGCAGCGGCGACGGCGGGGAGAACGGCGACATCTACAATTGGAGCTTTGGACAGTGACTACCGGATCCAGCAGCATCCGGTAGTGTCATCAGCGAGAGGCCCTCAGCCTGGACGCTGGTCAATGGCGTACCGCCGTGAACCTGGTCGTCGCCACCAGTACAGCACCGCCCCTGGACGTTTGGCACTACGGACGGTCAGTGACACCATCAGCGAAGCGAGCACCACCACGACCATCACCACGCTGTCCCCGTCGCCGGTGACCGCCGGGCAGCCAGTAACTGTGACGGTCACAGTTGCCCGCCAATTCTTCGCCGGCGGGAACGAGCTGCACTGTTGCACCATTCTCGGGCGCTACAACAGCGGTACTCCGAACTTCAACCGCAGCGCGACTTCCGCGGCCACACCCTTGACTTATCCCCCCGCGCCAACAGTGACTTCGATTACGCGGGCTTTAGCGTCTCCGGCACCAACGACACGATTCTGAATGCCGGACGAAACAACCCGGTGATCGCCCCGCTGAGCGCTCCGGAAACTTACCCCACTTACACGTTCACGCAGTTCTGACTGCGGCTCGGATATAATGTGTAGGCGCCTTTGACTACTAACGTCGTCCGATAGTTCTTCTTCGCGGCCCACCCCATTTAATATTCGTGTGTCTACTCGAAGGAGAACCATGCAAAGCAATTGGCAAGAGACTTTTTTCCGCGGCGTCGCGTTGGATTCGTGGCGCCGCAGTCTGACTGTGGAAATGACCCGTACAGAAGCGGACTTTCTGGAACGGGCGCTGGGCGTCGGCGCCGGTGCGCAGCTTCTCGACTTAGCGTGCGGCAACGGAAGGCACGCCATCGAGCTGGCCACGCGCGGCTACAACCTGACCGGCGTCGATTTGAGCGAGGAGTTCATCGCTGAAGCGCGTGCTTCCACGACACTGCCGCTGCGATGGGTGAGAGACGACATGCGCCGGCTTCCTTGGGTGGCCGAGTTTGACGGAGCCTATTGCTTCGGAAACAGTTTTGGATACCTGAGTCCTGACGAGACACGGGGATTCCTGGCCACCCTGGCGCGCGCGTTGAAGCCCGGCGTGCGCTTCATTGTGGATACCGGGATGGCCGCCGAGTCCATACTGCCTTCGCTCGCCCGGACGCGCTGGTTCCGGCTTGGGGACCTGCTCATGCTCAGCGAGAATCGCTACCACGCCGCCGAGAGCCGTCTTGATATCGACTATACTTTCGTCCGAAACGGCGAAGTGGAGACGCGTCCGACATCGAGCTACATTTTCACCGCCGGCGAACTCTGCCGGATGCATCAAGAGGCGGGATTTCAGCCAGTGGAGCTGCTGGGCTCGTTCCAAGGAGAGCCCTATCAGATCGGGTCGCCCCGGCTGATTCTCGTAGCGCGCAGACAATAACTCAGCGAGTGGAGCGGAGTTCCTTTGCGGAAGGAATTTGCGACGAATCCCAACCGCCGCCGAGCGCTTCGATCAATTGGACGCCAGCCACCATTTGCTGCATTCGAAAGTTCACTGCGGCTTGCTGGTCGTTCAACAAGACGGTTTGAGCGGTGATCACGTTCAGGTACGGATCGAGGCCGGCCTGGTAGCGGACTTCGGCTTCCCGAAGGTTTCTGCCGGCTGAGTCGATCGCGGCATTCTGCTCCTCGATGACCTGCGTGAGGATTCTGAGAGCCGCCAGGTTGTCTTCCACCTGCTGGAAGGCGGTCAGCACGGTTTGCCGATAGTTCGCGACGGTTTGATCATAGGCTGCCTGGTATTGTTGGACCGTGGCCCTGCGCAATCCCGCATCGAAAATTGTCTGCTGCCAGGCTGGGTCCGACCGACCAAATCCGGCTGGGCCATGTCGAGCCATTTTGCGATCGCAGGCGCTCTCAAGTCCGGCGGACGCGCTCAACGTGATCGTGGGAAAGAAGGCCGTCTTGGCGATGCCGATCTGTGCATTGGCCTGGGCGACCGCGCGTTCGGCCGCGGCGATATCCGGGCGCCGCTCCAGAAGCTCGGAAGGAATCCCAACCGGGATCGACTGGGAGGACTTGCCTTGAAGGCTTCCACTGGGAATTGCAAACGTCGATGCAGGTTGACCGGCCAGAAGCGCGATGGCATGTTCATACTGCGCGCGGAGAACGCCGAGATTCGTGTCTTGCGCCTGCGTGGCTTTCAATTGGGACTCCGCCTGCGCGACCGCTTCATCGTTGCCGAGCCCGGCTTGGTACAAGTCGCGCGTAAGCTCAAGCGCTTCCTGATAGGCGCTCACGGTGGAATCGAGCACCTGCTTCTGCGCATCCTGCGCGCGAAGCTCGTAGTAATCGGTGGCGAGGTCGGCCTGCGCGGAGAGGCGCACATTCTCCAGATCGGCCACGCTGGCCTGCGCCGCAAAGGTGTTGGCCCTTACTGTGTTTCGAATGCGGCCCCACAGATCCGGCTCCCAGGACGCTTCAAGGGGCAATGTATACAGGTTGTAATGTGACGCCGACGGACTGTCCGAACGCGGTCGAGATGCGTGAATTTGTAATGCCTGGATTGGCTGTGATGGCTGGAAAGTACTGTGCCCGCGCTTCCCGGATCATGGCCCGCGCGGCCTGGACATTGGCAGCCGCCGCGGCGATATTCTGGTTCGAGATGTTGAGCTTCTCTTCGAGCTGGTTCAACTGCGGATCGCTGAAACCTTTCCCACCATTTTCCGCGCGCCACCTCGGTCGCCAGGCTGCGCCGGTTTCCAATTGCCTTCGACGATATTGGACGCGCCTAGCTCCTTATATGCCGGGAACAGCGGGCGTGGAGGGCTTGACGTATTTTGGTCCGATGCTGCATCCGGCCAACGTCAGCAATGCCGCCAGTCACGAGCGCGAGTTGTCGCAACCTTGTCTGGACATATCATTCACCGATATACACATCCACCAACAGACCCGGATACAGGTTCATGCTCTTTGGGCTGTCTCGATCCGGAAGATGATCGGCAGTACCCTGACATCCACCCGTTCCAGCCTCTGGTCGGAAAGCTCGATTTTGGGAGAGACGAATGGCTGCATCCGGACGAACTCGAGCGGGATCTTGACGTTGGATCCGCGGACCGACATCTGAGCCTTCATCTTGGACGGATCGGGAAGCCGCGGCACCAGAATTTCGTCGACATAACAGCGCACGTTCAGGTGCGCATGAGGACTTCCCAGCACCAGCACGGGATCCATGCCCTGCGTGTAGGTGTCGTAGGCGCCTTGCGCCGAGACATAGCTCCCGACAGTCGGGATTGATTGCCAGGACGATTCCGTCGCTGGGCGCTCGAAGCGTGTACTTGGCAAGCAGCGCGCTCGCGGATAAATAGGATTTATACAGGGCGTTGTAGGTTCTTTCCTGGTTATTGATGTCGTAAATCCAGGCGCCCGCTTTGGTCAGGTCGCGTTGCTTCCGGGCCACTTCCAGGTTGGCTTTCGCCGTCAGCGACCGCATTTGCGGCGCTGTCCAATGCGTCTTTGCTGATCGATTTCGGATTCAGATCGTAAGCGGCTTGTTGCTTATCCAATTCATCCTGAGCGGTTTTCAAAGCCGCCTGCGCGGCGACGACTTGCGCCTCATTCGACGTCCAGGTTTCTTTTCTCGGCTGCAGCCTTCAGCTCCTGCAGCAGCGTGAAGGCGGCCTGCGCCTGGGATTGCAGCTGCTCGACGGTGGCCCGCTGGATGGAGTCGTCGATCACCAGCAGAACCTGTCCCTTTTTTGACCTCCTGGCCCTCCGCCACCAGGATCTGCTTCACCGTGCCCGAGACCTCCGGATAGACATTGATGTTCTCGCCGCTCGGTTGATCGCTCTCCACCATGCCTTCCGCATAGATGCCGTTGGGATAGGGATTGGTGGGCGGACTAAAGGCCGGCGGCAGCGGGGGCTGGGTGATGCCCGACACATAGGCAACCACGCACCCGGCCAGCAGGCCGACGAACGATAATACGAATAATAGCTTTCTCATTCGGTGCCTCCCTTTTCATATCCAGTCAGCCGGCCGTCCTCCATCTTCAAAATCCGCGTGGCGAACTCGTTGATTCTGGCGTCGTGCGTGACGATCAGGATGCAGCGCTTTTCATTGAGAATGTTGTTCTTCACAAAGCTGACGATGGCATGGCCGGTATCGCCGTCGAGCGAGGCGGTGGGCTCGTCCATGATCAGGATGTCCGGTTGTCCGGCGATGGCGCGGGCGATGGCGACGCGCTGCTGTTCTCCTCCGCTCAGCTTCACCGGCGGAAGGTCGGCGCGCCCTTTCAAGCCGACGATCTCCAGATACTTGTGTGGCCTCGTCGATCGCTTCGTCCCAGTTCTTTCGCTTGAGGATCAGCGGAATCGCCACGTTTTCGGCCGTGGTCAAGCGGGGAAACAGATGATAGTCCTGGAACACGAAGCCGATCTTGTGCAGGCGGAAATCGGCCAGCTTATCGCTGCTGAGATTCCAGATGTCGGCGCCTTCCACCGAGACGCTGCCGGAGTCCGGCCTGAGAATGCCGGAGAGCACGCTCAACAGTGTCGTCTTGCCGCTTCCCGAGGGCCCCACGATATACAGCATTTCGCCAAAATAGGCCTCGAGGCTGACATCTCTCAGGGCCTGCGTTCTGGCTTCGCCTTCGCCAAACCACTTGACGATGCCCGGTTGCTCTGATCGCTGGACTTCTGGCATATCAACCTCGGAAAATATCGAACGGCTCGATCCGCAAGACCTTGCGGACGCCGAAATAGCTCGAAACGGCGGCGATGATCACCACCATCACGAAGGCCAGTCCGAGATTCCAAAAAGTGATCATGGCGGCGTAGTCCGGCAGCCTCAGCTTGGCGAGCGATAATCAAGAGCGCGCACAAACCGATTCCCAAGCCGTAGCCGGTGAGCGCCGTGAAGCTGGCCTGGAACAGAATCATCAGGATCAGTTCGCGGCTCTTGGCGCCCATCGCCTTCAGCGCGCCGAACTTCTCGAGGTTCTCCAGAACGAACGTGTAAAAGGTCTGGCCCGAAATGGAGAGGCCCACGATAAAGCTCATGACGGTCATGATCAGGAGGTTCATCCCCAGGCCGGTCTGGTACATGTAAAAGTCGGAAATCTTGTCCATGAACTCGTCTTTCGTCAATGCCAGGTATCCGAGCGCCTGCACCTGCCGCTTGATGTTGGGCACGTCGGCGGGGCTCTTGGGCTCGACCAGAACATAGGAGATGGTGAAGCGCGGGTTCGGGATGTATTGCAGCGCTCTTTCGTAGGTCGTGTACAGCGTTGGAACACCGAACAGGCCGCTGCTGGCCACCTGCGCGATGCCCACAATGACTCCCCGGTGATCGTTCAGCTCGAATTCCGTTCCGACGCGAGGATTGCCCAGTTTTGGAAACTCGGGATCTTTGACCACGATGAAAGCGTTCTCGCCATAGATGTCTTCGATCTTTCCCTGGATAAGCTGCGGCCGGCCGAACAGGCTGGTATCGTCCAGCCCGACTACCGTCACAGCCTGGTAGGCGCCGTCGGCGAGCTTCACCAGAGCGCCTCCGGAGTAGACGGGCACGGCATAATCGACGCCCTGGATGCTGCGCGCCGCGTCCAGCACGTAATCCGGCATGCCGATGGTGTTCGCGACCGTTTGGACCGCCGGATCCATGACCCACATGGATGCGTCCGAGGTTGAATACGGTCGCCGATGCGCGTTTCAGAACTCCGGCGAACATAGACAGTCATCTGCGATCATCAGAAAGACGGCGAACGTAATGCCCACCAGCAGCGCCGTGAACTTCGCCTTGTCGTTGACAAGCAGCTTATAGGCGAGTTTGAGGATGCCCTTCACGGCGCGGTCCTCGCCTTTGGGGTGTCCCGGCAACCCAAACCTTGTCCGGCACCATCACTTCGATGTCGGCGATCTTGCATTTGACCGTCACTGGTTCCAACTCTCCCAGCCCTTCCGCGGGGTTCGCCAGGAACTCCAGCAAATACTGATTCGACAAATGGTCCGCTAGATCGGCCAAGAAGGGCGCCAGCGAAGGCAGCGGACCAAATCCCAAGAAATAGGCCTCGCCGCCGGTCTCATCGGCAACATGGGCGAGTTGCACTTGCCCTGAATAGAGCTTGGAAGAATCGGTCGCGAGATAATCCGCGCTGGGATGGTAGATCACGAAAACCGTGACACCAGCACGTTGTGCGGCCTCGAGCGCTGCGTCCGCCGAAGGGTCTTGGAGGGAACTCGGCGGCGTCGCCGGATCCAGCCCGTTAGATACCATAAGCACCGCGCGCCGCGCCGCACCTTGCGGCCAGCCTCGAATCAGCTCGGCAAGAGCCGCAAAGGGACTGGCGGGCTTACTGCCGGCGGGAGTATTCAGAGCCTTCGCCGCGCGTTGACGATCCGTGGTCGGATTCTCGGCCACCTGCAGCCGGCCGTCCTGGATATAGGCAATTCCGACCCTGGTTGTCGATGGCTGGGAAACGATGAAGCGGCTCAGTTCCTGAAACTTGTTGCCCGGTTCGCAATTGGAACAGTTGTCCACCAGCAGGAAGAGGTCGAGCGCAGCGCGGTCGCCGCGCAGCGGGATCAAATTCGTCACTGGCAGGGGCTCATAACGCTGCGTTACCGTCAGGTCGTCTTTGGTGAGCGTCTGCGGTACGTGGCCGTAGTGGTGGCCAAACGTCACGATCATCTGTGCGGGCGTGCCGGCCGGCGCGGTGGTCTGAGCCCACGCGATCAACGGGCATGCGAATGCGAATGATGCGATTTTTGCAATCTTTGACATATCGTCCTCTCAGAACTACAACCTCTGAGGGGCATTCGTTTAGCCAAAGGGCGAGCTTCGCAAACTATTGAAGCTGAATCAGTTCGCGATCTTACTTGGCTCGGCGATATTCACGCTGAGCGATTTCACGCAGCAGTTTTATTTAGTACTGTTCGTTTATTGGATGGCTACTGTGACTGCGGGGCTGGAAACGCCGGCTACCGTCAGAACAACCGGCACGTTCGAACCTGGCGTGACGCCAGAAGGCACGGTCACATTCACCTGATACAGTCCTGCGAATCCCGGGGCAAGTCCGGAGTAGAAAACATCCGCGGCCTGATTGCCGATCATGACCGTGGTGGTGTTGACGGTGGTGGAAAGAGGGCTCGCCGGCGCTGCCGATCCGGCCGGAATCGCGGGGTTCACTGCTCCCAAACCAGCGCAGTAAATTACCAGAGCGTCGCCGGCGGTCGCAGGGGTAGCCGAAGTGGCGAGAAATTGAGTTTGATCCGGCTTCACCACCACAATGATGCCCGCTCCTTGCCCGCTTTGATCCTGCGTAAAGACGGCAGGCTGCGCGGCCGCCATCGTCAGAGGTTCGGGAAGGGAATAAGCCGCGTTCTGCTGGATCAGCAGTTGCTGTGTTCCGGTATCGGGAACGTCGTAAGGGACAATTGCATTGATTTGCCCATTACTGGTAAATTGCAGCGGCAGCAGTTCACCGCCGATCACCGCCTCCGTGCCGCCCAACATCTTGGCCAAGGGCAGCGAAGACGATGAATTCAAGCCGGCGCCGAGATCGGAGCCGAAGATAGAGATGAAGCCGCCGGGAGCTACCGGCAGATCGCTGAAGCTGGCGGCGCTCACCACGCCCACCGTGTTGATCACTGGTATGTCGGAATTCGGCGACACGCTGCCTGAGATTTGCGTCGTTCCCGTCAAAGCGGGTGAGTTCAGTTGTGCGTTCACTGTGATGGTCACTTGAGCGCCTGCCAGGCTATGCGGCGCCCAGGTGCCGGACCAATTTCCACCGCCAATAGAGGCTAGAGCCAGCGCGGGATCGCCGGAGGAGAAGGTGGCCGCTACGGAGCCGGCAATCATGGGTTCGCCGCAATCGTCCACTACGTCCACTTGTAATGGCGCGGGCCAAGCGGCGGGAGTGGTAAAGCTATTTCCGAGCAGTGTGAACACCGGCAGCAATTGGGTGGGCGTGCAACCGGCAGATCCACTCGCCTGCGGACGCGATTGAGAACTGGAAGGTTGAGGAAGAAGCACCAGTAAGATCGCGACCGGATAGTTAAACACGCCAGCGGCCTCCACTTGCACCTGCAAGGTGCCGTTGTAAATTCCGGGCGTTAAGCTGGCGGCGTTGACCGAGACCGACAGCGGGAGGCTTTGATTGGCCGGCAGTTCGCCGCTGGCAGGCGTTGCCGAAAACCAGCCGTTGCCCTGTTGGAACGTAATCTGAGTGCTGAACGGGAAATCGCCCTCCGACGAGTTGGCCACCTGCACGATCTGCGAAGCCGGATTGGAGCCGGCCTGGGCGACAAAAATCAGGCCTGTGGGCGACACCAGCACATCCGGAGTGCCTCCCAGGCAAGTGCTCGTGCACATCGCCACCACGTTCAGCACAACCTCCACCACTTGCGGAGAATTTGTAGCGCCGGGTGCGGTGATGTTGACGAGACCGTAGTAATTGCCCGCGGCAAGCCCGGTTGGATCGACGGAAATGTTCAGTCCCGCAGGCGTGGCGGTTGTGCTGCTGCCCGCCGTGGGCGTCACCGAGAGCCACGTCGAGTTTCCCGAGAGCGTAGAAGCAGCGGCGGTGAAGGCGAGCGAACCGGCGCCTGGATTCGCGACGAATATCGTCTGAGGCGGAGGCGCAGTGTCTCCCTGAGTGACCTGGAACCGCACTCCGCTCTGCGAAATCACTAACGTTGGTTGGCCGGCCCCCAGGGCGCCGTACCCGGTGAGCGTAAAGGTGCCAGCGCTGGCCGAAGCGGTGAAGATAATAGTGAAATTGAGCGTGCCGGAAAGGCCCACAAATTGGCCAGCGGCGCCGACAATGGTCGCCGTTCCCGAGACCGTATTACCGTCGCCAGAGGCCGAATCGGTGGTGGCCTGAAAATAATCACCGTCCGCGAGACTGACCGTGATCGACACGGTGACGACACTTAAGCCGTTGGCCGAGAAATTAACGTTCGCGTTTCCGTAAGGTGTAATAGTGCCGGAGCCGGAACCTGTGGCGGAGTGTCCGTTCAGAATTTGACTGGTGACGCCACTGAAATTCAACGTCAAATCCGTACTGGCGCGGCTGGGACCACTGAGGGCGAATGCCAGCAACAACAGGAACCAACTACATCGGCTCACGATGGACAGATTACAACATAACCGGTTTAAAATGTTACTGAGGCTGGCGTCCATCCCACTTTCGTGGGAATATTTCATAAGCATAAGAAGGAGCCGGAACATGTTCAGAGCTCTTGGTGTTCTCATCGCCAGTACGGTGTTGGGGATCGCGCAGACCGCCGGACCCGCAGGGTGGCAAAACGATCTCAAGCCCATCGCTTCCACCGATTGGAATTACGACTACGCCGCCCACTTGCTGGAGCGCGCGGGCTTCGGCGGGACGCCGAACGAGATCGAGGCGCTGGCGAAATTGACGCCCCAGCAGGCCGTCGCCCGCCTGGTTCGTTTTCAGGGAACCGACGCCAGCAGCTTGCCTCCCTTCGATCACTCCGGAATTCACGACCCTGGCCTCGAGCCGTTTCCTCCCAGCCGCCCCGCGGTCACCGACCAAGCCAAGAAGACCGGCGAAGCGCTCGGCATCAAAGTGAAGCCCGAGGGTAGCCGGCGGCTGCAACCGGTGGTCAACGAATTTTTCTATTGGCTGCGCGCCAGTGCGCTCGAAACCAACCGCGTCGCTTATTGGTGGGCGAATCGCATGGTCACAAGTCCCCAGCCGCTGCGCGAAAACATGGCGCTGTTCTGGCACGGACATTTCGCGGTGAACGAAGCCAAAGTTCGCGATTATCGCAAGCTGCTCGACCAGTTGGAGCTGTTCGAAAACCAGGGGACGGGTAACTTTCGCGACTTGATGGTGGCCGTGGCCCAGGATCCGGCCATGCTCACGTTCCTGGACGCGGGCGTCAACGTGAAAGGCGCGGCAAACGAAAACTTCGCGCGCGAAATCATGGAGATGTTCACCATGGGCGTCGGCCATTATACGGAAAAGGACATTCGCGAAGCCGCGCGCGCTTTCACCGGATGGAATTACGTCGATCTCAAATTCGTGGTGAACAAAGGCCAGCACGACGACGGCGAAAAAACGTTTCTCGGCAAGACCGGCCGCTTCGATGGTGTCAACGTGATCGACATCATCATGCAGCAACCGGCCACGGCCGATTTTATCGCGGGCAAAATCTATCGTTACTTTGTGCGCGAGGATCTTTCGCCCGAGCTTCAGCAGCAATTAGGCTCCGTGCTGCGCGATCATGATTATCAGATCGCGCCGCTGCTTGAAACGATCTTTCTGTCGCGCGATTTTTACAGTCCCGCGTCGGTGGGCACGCAGATCAAAAGTCCGGTGCGGCTCGCGATTTCCACTTATCGCAAACTCGGGCTTGGGAATGTCCCCGGTGTTCCCGATTTCAACGTGGCGACGGGCGCGCTGGGCCAGCGGCTATTCGCGCCGCCCACCGTGGCGGGATGGGCCGGCGGCACCAGTTGGATCACGCCGGGCCTGCTGCTGGAGCGCGCTAATTTCGGCCGCGACGTATTGTTTCCCGACATCAACTTTCTTCCGCCCGACCGGTTCACCGGCGATCCCGAGGTGCGGCGCGTCGCGGATCGCATCCGTCAGGGCCTGGACATCACATCCGCGACCAAGCCGGATGGCAAGAGCGGCGACCTGGCGGAATCCAACATGGCGGCCGATCGCGATGAGGATTTCAACACGCGCTACGGCAGTTTTCGCGGCTGGCAGATGGCCATCGAACGGGTGAAGCCGATTCCGCGCGACACCGCGCAGATCAATTTATCGCGCATGATCCTGGAGCAACACCTGAGCAACACCACGCAGGTGGTGGATTACATGATTCATCGTTTCATGCGCGTGGCGCCGGGCGAAGAGGCGCGTCAGAAGATGATTGCGTTCCTCAATAAAGAATTGGGTACCACGGACATCGCCCGGGCCGAAACGTACTTGGAAGATCCGTTGCGGCTGGTGCTGCACCTGATCATGAGCCAGCCGGAATATCAATTAGGTTAGTCGCCGAGGAGCCGTCTATGAAGAAGAATCATTTCTCGTTTTCAGAAGCCAGCCGGCGCGATCTGTTGCGCCTGGGGATGTACGGCATCGGCGTGAGCGCGGCGGCGCTTCCCATGCCGCTGTTCGCGCAGGCTGCCGCCTCGCTCGCGGGGCAAGCCAAATCGAGCGGGAAGATCCTGGTGGTGCTGGAACTTTCGGGCGGCAACGACGGGCTGAATACGCTGATTCCCTATGGCGACGACGCGTACTATCATCACCGCCCGAACATCGGCGTTCCTCGCAAAGACCTGCGGCCCATCGACGATCATTTCGGATTCAGCCGTGGCATGGCCGGTTTCGAACGCTTGTACAAGAGCGGCAAACTGGCCATCGTGCATGGCTGCGGATACGAGAACCCGTCGTTCTCGCACTTCACGTCGATGGCCTACTGGCACACCGCCGCGCCCAACAGCGGCGAACAGTACGGGTGGGTGGGACGCTTGGCGGATGCGATGGCGCCCGATGCGCCGCCCAATTTCATCGTGAATATCGACACGCGGCAATCGCTCGCCGTTCGGAGCCATCACCATGTGCCGGTGGTCTTCGACGATCCCAACAAGTTCACGCAAGACGTTTTCTTTGACGAACGGGAGGCCTTGCCATCCGCCGCTGTCAATCAACCGATTACGAATCCATCGCGGCGATTTCTTTTGGAGACCGCCCAGAGCGCCAAGCAAGCCTCGGCGCTGGTTCGCGAAGCCTGGTCAAAATATCGTTCGCCGGTGGACTACGGCGTGGTTGGACTCGACCTGCCCAAGGTGGCCGCGCTGATCGATGCGGGCATGCCCACGCGTCTTTATTACACCGCCTATCGCAACAACGCTTTCGACACGCACGTGTTCCAGAACGATACGCACAAGCGTCTGCTCACCTATGCCTCCGATGCCGTCGCGGCGTTCCTGCAGGACCTGGACCGCATCGGTCGCGCCGACGACGTGGTGGTAATGGTGTTCTCGGAATTTGGCCGTCGCGTGCCTGAAAACGTGAATCTGGGAACCGATCACGGCGCCGCGAACCTGATGTTCGTCGCGGGAAAACAGGTGAAGGGCGGCCACTACGGGGAGGTTCCCAGCCTGACGAAGCTGGACCCAGGCGACAATCTGATTTACACCACCGATTTCCGGCGAGTGTACGCCACCATGATCGCGGGATGGCTAGGCCTGAAGGACACCCGCGAGTTGCTCAACGGCGAGTTCCAGCCGTTCGACATGTTCCAGCGCGCCTAACTTTTGAGCAGCTCCAACAGCGCCTGCGAAACCGTTTCCGGTTTTTCGCGCGGCAGGAAATGCCCGGCGCCTGGAATGACGCGGCGAGCCACCAGGGCAGGGAAGACCGCGCGCTCGGCAGGCGTTACATCCGGCGATGGGCGCGCTAGCGGGTCGGTTGCACCATACAGCAGGATCGATGGCGCGGCGATCTTCGGGCGCTTCGCAAGCTGGTGTTCCGCTTCTTCAAAACGTGGATCGCCCGGCGCGTTTCCGTTGCGATGGCGATACGAGTGAATCACAACGTCCACGAAATCGGGATTGTCAAACGATGGCGCGGTGCGATTATACTCGTCGTCGCTGAAGCGCCAGCCGGGCGACCAGGTCTGCCACAAAAGCTTGCACAGGTTGCGCCGATTGGCCGTTAGTCCCAATCGGCCGCGCTCCGTATTGAAGTACCACTGATACCAAAGCTCGCGTTCCACTTCCGGTGGTGCGGGGCGCTGCGGAGCGAAAACATCCTGGATGGTGTAGCCGCCAATGATCACCGTAGCCCGCACGCGTTCTGGATGCAGGGCCGCCGCGATGGCTGCCGCTCGTCCGCCCCAATCGTATCCGGCCAGCGCCATTTGCTTCAGGCCGAGACCGTCGGCGAAATCGATCAGATCCTGGCCGATGGCCGCCTGTTCAGCCATACGCGGAGCGGAAGGATCGCGAAATCGCGTGGGCCCGTAGCCGCGCAGGTACGGAACCAGGACGCGATAGCCGGCATTGGCGAGCGGCGGCGCAACCTGATCGAATGCGTGGGCATCGTCGGGAAAACCGTGCAACAGGACGATCGGAAAACCCTGCGGGTTGCCGCTCTCGTGGTACGCGATATCGAGAATTGGAGTTTCAATCGATCGAGGAGTGGATTGCGCTGTAGCCATGTTCGCGATGGTTGCCAGAAGGAAGGTTCTGCGATCCACGTTAGCGCGTTTCCATGAGCTGCAAGTAAAAATTGTTGGGATCGCGCAAGATGATCACGCGCGGGCCTTGCGGCAGCGTCACTGGCGCGCCGCCGGTTGTGATCACGGAAAATCCGGCGCTCTTGAGGGATTCGGCCAGGCCCGCCGCGTTTCTCACGATCAGGCGCAGCATGCCCTGGCCAGGTTCGGGAAACGGAACATTCAATCGCCCTGTGTCTTTTGCCTGGGTGAACCGGATGCGATCGAGAGCCCTCGGCACAACCAGCCATTGTCCGTCCGCTTCCAACCCGAGCGCTTTCATGTAGAGGCCCTTGGTCGCGTTGACATCAGCCACGCGAACGCGTAGGTCTGCTCCTGGACCGTCGGATCGCTCCAATTCCACTGGGAATCCGTCGGGGTCATGCCGGGTAGCCTTGGGAGCCACGCTGGGCTCCTTGACGTGGAGAATCAACGTAACAGTCCCAAGGTCTGAAATACGCTTCGGATTCGGCTTTCGCGCCTCGCCCCACTGCACCAGTTCGATCCCCATCGCAGATCCGGGAATCTTCAGAACCGCCGCGCGAAATTGCTTTCCCGGCACTCCATACAAATTCGCAACCGCCGGATTATCGGTGAACTTGTGCTCGCCCGCCGGACCGCGCAGTTCCAGCCCCAGCTTGTCATGATAAAACGCAAGCGATTGATCCAGGTCCGAAACGATGTGCAGGAAAGTTCCGACGCCGACAACGGGACTTTCCTGCTGCGCCGGCAGCATCGCGGCGCCAAGCAAAAATAGGACCGCGACGCGTTGAATCACGCCCCGGCAGCCTTGCCGTAAGCTTTCACCGCCTGCTGCATGCCCGGTAGTCCTTCGGACAGATCCTGCGGATTCATCGCCGGACGAACGGTAACTTTTGCGTTGAACGCCAGGAACCAAGGTTCGGCGACCGAAGTAAGTTCCGACGAATTCTTCATGTCGAAAAAGATCCACCCCGTACGCTCGCCGCCGTCTTCAGTAAAGTAGGCAGCCTCGGGTTTCAGTTCGGAGAGAATTTTCTGGATGGTGCTGCCGAGAGTACCGTTCGACACGGCGGCATTGCCGGATTCTACCGGAATGGTGGCCTTCAGTAGCATTCGCATGGAATCGCCCCTCCTATGGGGCAAATCAAGAATACATCAGGCCGGGCGCGGAATAAATCGCAGGGACGCTTCGTTGATGCAGTAGCGCAGACCGGTGGGCTCGGGGCCGTCGTTGAACACGTGCCCCAGGTGAGCGTCGCAGCGGGTACAATGCACTTCGGTGCGCTTCACCAGCAGGCTAAAGTCGGACCGCGTGCGGACGTTTTCTTCGGCGATTGGCGCCCAAAAGCTGGGCCAGCCAGTGCCCGAATCGAACTTGGTGTCCGCGCTGAATACGGCTGTGTCGCAGCAGATGCAGCGAAAAATGCCGTCCTGGTGGAGCTGATAATAGGTTCCGCTGAACGCCGTGTCGGTCCCTTGCTGCCGCGTAACATAATACTGCTCGGCGCTCAGCTGCTTGCGCCAATCGCTCGCGGAGCGAACCACTTTCTTGACGCGCGCCGGCCCCAGCTTCCGCCCCGCATCGTCGAACTCCACGATGGCGACTTCTTCATTCGGATCGCCCATCGAAGCGCTCGCTTCAGGATCGCGGCTCGCGCGCATTGCCACGGCGACAATGCCGGCCAACGCAAACGGCGCGATCAGCAGGGCTCGCCTTCGCGTGAACTCCTGTTTGATGGTTTCCAGCACTAGATTCATTGTCCCACTCGGCTATCCCCGCGGTCGGACTCTCCCGAATCGATTCCTTCCGGCTCATCTTCATCGTCGGGATCCAATACCGGGGGAGGGCCGCTCACAAGGCGCATGATGCGGCTCAAGATCCGAAAGCCGGCCATGCCGACAACCAGCCCAATGAGCAGCACGGCGGCAATCGCGAGGCCAACCTCGGCCAGGTTGATCAACCAGCCAGCGAATTCCTTGAACAGACCGACAATCATTTGATTTACGACAGCTCCGCCGGATTAGAAGCGCCCGGCGGCTACGAGCACGTCGTCGCGGCCGGAGTTGTCAAAGTAGTTCGACGCGCTGGGGTTTACGGGATGGGCTGGAGAGGTACAGCCGGCCAGCGCGAGCATGCATGCAGCGGCCAGAGCCAATTTCATCATTCTACTGTCCCACCGGAGCGCTGAGTACTTGCCGCACTTTGTCGAGCAGCTCCGGGCCGGTGAACGGTTGCGGGAAAATCGCCACCTTTTCCAGCTCCGCGCGGTATTGCAGCCGATCGTCCGCCAGCAAGCCGGCCACCATCAGAATGCGCATGCTCGGACAGCGCGCCTGTAAATATTTGGCTGCCTGGTGGCCCGTGATGGTTTCCACGTACGGCGAAACGATCAACAGGTCGGGCTTACACTCGTTGGTACGGTCCACTGCGGTTCCCAGGTCGCCTGTTCCCATCACCAGGTATCCAGCGCGCTCGAGCAGCTCCTGGATTACCACCCGCACTAAAGGCTCGGATATCAGAAGCAAGATCGTAGTCTCGAGGGGGGACTTCATAGAGCCCCAGTGTATAAAACAAAGCGTATAAAACAAACTGAGTGTAAACCAATTTCAGCCCTGCGTATCCCGCGCTATCAGATTCTGTATGCAGGTGCTTACGCTCGCGGCCGCTCTCGGCCACCCCCCTTGCATGCAAGAGCTTTTTCTGACATCATTTATTCACATCGCTATGGCGGCGATGGGAGGGTTGGACTTGTCCTGGAAAGACATTGTTTGTCTTGCTACTTTCGCTGTTTTCAACTCCACTTGCATACAGGCTGCCCCTCCGCCCCAACAGTCCTCCAGCGCTCCATCGGTGACGAGCGAGCGCGCCCTGGTCGACAAA
This sequence comes from Bryobacterales bacterium, assembly GCA_963735145.1. GTDB lineage: Bacteria > Acidobacteriota > Terriglobia > Bryobacterales > Bryobacteraceae > Palsa-89. Next base: position 61,467 of record CAVTJS010000007.1, read on the forward strand.
TATTGTGTCGTTTGCCACAGCGATAAGCTGAAGACCGGCGGTCTTTCGCTGCAGTCGGCGGACCTGACGAATATCCCCGCAGGCGCCGAAACATGGGAGAAAGTGATCCACAAAGTGAGCCTGGGTGCGATGCCTCCCCAAGGTATGCCGCGTCCGGATGCGGCCGCTCTCAATGGGTTGGTATCGTGGCTCGAAACATCCATCGATCGCGCAGCCGTGGCGAATCCGAACCCTGGGCGCGCCACCCTGCACCGGCTGAATCGCACCGAGTACGCCAACGCGGTTCACGATGTCCTGGGCTTGGACGTAGATCCCGCGCCGCTGCTTCCAGCCGACGATGAAAGCTATGGTTTTGACGACATAGCCGACGTCCTCAGAACTTCGCCGTCGCTGCTGGAGCGTTACATGTCGGCTTCCTGGAATCTGAGCCGTCTGGCGGTGGGCGATCCCAATATTCAGGCTGACACCGCCACTTATCGCGCCAAGCCCGATCTCTCGCAAAACGGCCACATGGAAGGATTGCCGCTGGGAACGCGCGGCGGCTTGGCGATTCGTCATTACTTCCCGCTGGATGGCGAATATGTGATTAAAGTGCGGCTCTGGCGAGCCACCGCCGACGTGATCAAGGGCCTGGAAGAACTGCACCAGGTGGAAATCAGCGTCGACGGCCAGCGCGTCAAGCTGGCCACCATCGGCGGCAAAGACGAACAAGAGCTCAGCTATACCAACTCGGGGAAATCGGCCGCTGAGATTGACGCGCGCCTCACGGTTCACGTTCCGGTAAAGGCCGGCCCGCGCACCGTTGTAGCCACGTTTCTGGCCGAGGGCGAATCGCAGGACGACAACATTCTGGAGCCGTTCCAGCGCGCCAATCTGGATCCGCTGGATTTCCGCGGGCTGCCCGCGGTGGACCGCGTGACCATCCAGGGGCCTCTCCATTCCACCGGACCGGGCGACACGCCCAGCCGCAAATTGATCTTCGTTTGCCGCCCCACCGGACACCTCGATGAACTCCCTTGCGCGAAGAAAATCATCAGCACACTGGCGCGCCGCGCATATCGCCGGCCGGTAACGGACAACGATCTTGAAAACCTGCTGAGCTTCTACCAAAAGGGCCGCAATGAAGGCGGCTCGTTCGATTCCGGTATCGAAGCGGCAATCCAGTTGATCCTGGCGAGTCCCGAATTTCTATTCCGTTTCGAACCCGACCCGCCGGCGCTCGCCGCTGGCGCCGTATACCATCTCAGCCATCTGGAACTGGCTTCCCGGCTTTCGTTTTTCTTGTGGAGCACGGTTCCCGACGATCAGTTGTTGAACCTGGCGTCGCTCAACAAGCTGCATGATCCGGCCGTATTGGACAGCCAGGTGAAGCGCATGCTGGCCGATCCGAAATCGCGGGCTCTGGTGGACAACTTCGCCGACCAGTGGCTATATCTTCGAAATCTCAAGAACATCAATCCCGATTTTGAAACCTTCCCGGATTTCGACGACAATCTGCGCCAGGCCATGAAGCAGGAGACGGACCTGTTCTTCAGCAACATCATTCATGAAAACCGCAGCATCCTGGATCTTCTGGATGCCAATTACACCTTCATCAATGAGCGGCTGGCGCGGCATTATGGAATCCCGAACGTTTACGGCACCGATTTCCGCCGCGTCGCCATCACCGACGATCGGCGTCGTGGCCTGCTGGGCCAAGCCAGCATTTTGACCATCACTTCTTATGCCACGCGCACCTCGCCCGTACAACGAGGCAAGTGGATTCTGACAAACCTGATCGGCATGCCGCCCGATCCGCCGCCGCCCAACGTTCCGGCGTTGAAGGAGCATTCCGACGCCGCTCATCCCACCTCGCTGCGCGAGCGCATGGAACAGCATCGCAAGAATGAACCTTGCGCCAGTTGTCATAAGCTGATGGACCCGATTGGGTTCTCGCTGGAAAACTTCGACGCGGTCGGCCAGTGGCGAACCACCGACGAGGGCTCCAAGATTAACCCGGCCGGCGTGATGTTTAACGGCGCCAAGATCGACGGTCCGGTGGCGCTGCGCCAGATTCTGACCGCCAAGCCCGACATTTTCGCCTCCGTTTTCGCCGAGAAGCTGATGATTTACGCGCTCGGCCGCGGAGTGCAGTACTACGACATGCCGGCCATCCGGGCCATCGTCCGCGACGCGGGCCGCGATAATTACCGGCTATCGTCCATTGTGTTAGGAATCGTGAAGAGTACGCCTTTTGAAATGAAAGTGAAGTCCAGCGACGAGAATCGCAATATCAGTGCGAGCGCTCGCCCGTAATCATTCTTATAGGTAGGTTTGAAAAAGGAGATTGGGAGCATGATCATCACGAAGAAGCATCTTCCCCGCCGCACGTTTTTGCGCGGAATGGGTGTCACCCTGGCTCTGCCATTTCTCGATGCGATGGCCCCGGCGCAGACACTACTTTCGAAAACCGGCGCGGCGGACCGCATGCGCTTGGCGTACTGCTATATCCCGCACGGCGCCGTGATGAGCAACTGGACTCCGGCCGCTGAAGGCGCGGGCTTCGAGCTTTCCCGCACCCTGATGCCGCTGGCCCAGCACAAGGACCAGGTGGTGGTGGTCAGCAATTTGGCGCATAAGCTGGCGGGCGCGCAAGGGCCTGGCGATAGCGGGGGCGATCATGGCCGCTCGCCTTCGGTCTTCTTGAACGGCGTGCATCCCAAACGCACCGAGGGCGAGGACGTTCGCGCCGGCACCACGGTGGATCAGATTGCCGCCACGCACATCGGCCAGGACTCGCCCCTGCCATCGCTCGAACTGGCCACCGAAGACATGACCGGCCTGATCGGCGCCTGCGACGTCGGCTTCAGTTGCACCTATACCAACACCATTTCCTGGCGCACGCCCACCACGCCGCTTCCCATGGAGATCAACCCGCGGGTGGTTTTCGATCGCCTGTTTGGCGACGGCTCCAACGCCGCCGAGCGCCTGCAGCGCATTGAGCGTGAGCGCAGCATTTTGGACGCCGTGACGTCGGAAGTGAATCATCTGCAGCGCGGCTTAGGGCCCAACGATCGCAACCGCGTGGCCGAGTATCTGGATAACGTGCGTGAAATCGAGCGCCGCATCCAGCTGACCGAGAAGAAAAACAGCGCCAGCAGCGTCCACCTGCCCGACACCCCCATCGGCATCCCGGACGATCACGTGGTGCATTCCAAGATGATGTTCGATTTGATGGCGCTGGCGTTTCAGGCCGATATCACTCGCATCTCCACCTTCATGATGGCGCGCGAGGTGAGTTACCGGACCTTCCCGCAGATCGGCGTGCCCGATCCATTCCACGCCACTTCGCATCACCAGGACAATCCGGAGAAACTGGAGAAGCTGACCAAGATCAATACCTATCACGTCAGCTTGATCGCCTACTTCATGGACAAGCTGAAAGCCATCCCCGACGGCGATGGATCGCTGCTGGATCATTCCTTGATTCTGTTTGGAAGCTCGATGTCCAACAGCAATATGCACAATCACGCGCCCCTGCCGGTATTCGTAGCGGGCGGCGCTTGCGGACGCCTGAAGGGCGGCCGTCATATCAAATATCCAGAAGACACGCCCATGGCCAACCTGCTGGCCACCACGCTGGTGAAAGCCGGTTTGCATGAAGACCACATCGGCGATAGCACCGGCTTACTATCAGAAGTCTAAGGGGACACGAACATGCGAATCCAAAGCCTGATGCAGTGCTCGCTCCTGGCGATGCTTGCGGTCGCCGCTTTTGCCGCCACCAATGGCAATACCGCGCTGGTGGACGCCGTGAAGAATCAAGACGCCGAGTCTGTCCGCACTCTTTTGAAACAGCATGTCGATGTGAATGCCGCGGAGCCGGATGGAACCACGGCGCTGCACTGGGCCGCGCACTATGGGGACCTGGAGACGGTCGACGCGCTGCTCGCGGCCGGCGCGAACGTCACCGCGCTCAACCGTTACGGTGCGACGCCTTTGTCCGAGGCGGTGCGTATCGGCGGAGCTCCGATCATCGAGAAGCTGCTCAAAGCGGGCGCGGATCCGAACACTCTGGTCACTTCGCAAGGCGAGACCGTGCTCATGAAGGCGGCGCGAGACGGGAATGCGGACGCGGTGAAGGTTCTGCTGGAGCATGGCGCGGAAGTCAACGCCAAGGAGAATTTCCGCGGGCAGACGGCGCTGATGTGGGCGTCGGCCGAAGGGCATTCCGATATCGTCAGCCTGCTTGCCGCGCACGGCGCGGATCTGAACGTGCGCTCTTACGATCGCGACACCACGTCCCCCAAGATGGAAGCCGGCACTCCGTCTGCACCCATTGCCCGCGGCGGATTGACCGCGCTCTTGTTTGCGGCACGGCAAGGTGAAATAGAAACGGTGAAGGCGCTTCTGGATGCCAAGGCCGACATCAACGCCGTGGATTCGGATGGCAATAACGCTCTGACGCTGGCCATTTTGAACAATCATTTCGACCTGACGAAAATGCTCATCGATCGCGGCGCGGACCCGAACATCGCGGCCGCGAATGGACGCACCGCGCTCTATAGCGCCGTCGAAATGCACGATATGGACTGGTCCCCGCGTCCGGCACGCCCGGTCACCGACCAGACCACCAGCATGGACATTATTCGCGCGCTTTTGGATCACAAAGCCAACGTCAACGCGCAGCTCAAAGCTCCCGCGCCCATCGAAAAGCACGCGCAGGATATGGGCGACAGGACCATGGGCGCCGGCACCACGTCGTTTACGCGGGCCGCTCGTAGCGCCGACGTAGAGTTGATGCACCTGCTGCTGGATCATGGCGCAGATCCTAAGCTGGTGGGCAAAGACAATCAGACGGCGCTCTTAGCAGCCGCCGGAGTCAACTATAACGACCATATTCGCGGCACCGAAGCCGAAGCGCTGGAAGCGGTGAAGCTGTGCGTTTCGCTCGGCTTGGATGTAAATGCCGCTACCGATAAAGGTGAGACCCCGTTGCACGGCGCAGCCAAGCGAGGCGCCGACTCCATCGCCCAGTATCTGGTGGAGAAGGGCGCCAATGTGAACGCGCGCAACAAGCACGGATTTACGGCGCTCGATCTCGCCATGGGCAAGGGCGGCTATAACGGCGCGCTCGGCCCGGTGCATGACACCACCGCCGAGATCATCCGTAAGGCCGGCGGCGAGCCGGGGCAAGAGATCAAAGAAACCGCCAAAGCCGCCGAATAGCCGCTGGTCTGTTGCTCAGCGGTGGTGCGGGAACAGCTGCTCCAGCGTGTCGATCAGGTACTGCGTCAATTCCTGCGGATAGGTCTGAAAACCCGTCAGGAAGCGGGACGGATTCACCAGGCCGCGCGTCTGCCGGGCCAGCGTGATCACTTCCAGCTCGACGTAGGAGCCGTTGTCGGCTTGGTGTACCCGCCAGTAAAAGTTTAGCCGCCACAAATAGCCCGCGCCCTCTTCGGCCGGACGCTCCAGATCCAGCTTCTTCTTGTTCTTGGGATGCTCCGCTTCGCCGATATGCGTGGAATGGCAAGCCACCCACCAGCGCGTGGGATCGATCAGGGTGTACTGGCCGGTCTCGTTCACGTTCAACACCACCGTGCTGATCTGCTTCTTCTGGAAACGCAGAAAAAAATCGTATTGGTTGCCGGTCTGCTTGATGAGCTTGGAATCGACGATTTGCAGTTTGAAAAAATCCTTATAGCCCGCAAAATTCATCAGTAGGCCGCGCAGGTGATCGGCATCCGCGTTTTCCAGGTAAATCGCGCCCAGCCAATGCTGAATCACGCCATCGGGAACTTCGATTTCCGCGCCCTGGTCGAGCGTCTGAATGGGTCTCACTATGCTCTGCTGCAGCCACACCATGGACTTCTCCTGGGGATGACTGTCCAGCCAAAGGAAGTTTTCAAAACCCTGACGCTTGGAAAAGCCGTCTTCGGTCAGCTTCACGTAGCGATCGAACGCGGCAATGGTCTCAGGCTGGAGATCGGCCGCCGGCAGAACCGGGGAAACCAGGAGAAGAAGAGACAGGAAACGAACGTGGATCACTCTTTCAATATAGGACTGCCGTCTAGCAAACAGAAATCCCGCTGCGTGTTAGTTTTGATTTATGCGCACGAAAGTACTTGGGGGCGCGCTCCTGGTGCTGACATTCGCCGTCCTGTCAAGCGGCGCCGCGGCTGTCGAGCCGGAGCGGCTGCCTTCCGGCGTCACGCCCACCCATTATGACCTCGCGTTGATCCCCGATGCCGCGCATCTCACCTTCCGCGGGCGGGTGCAGATCGATATCGACGTGACAGCATCCACTCCGGCGATTGTGCTGAACTCAGACGAACTCACGCTGGATAAAGCGGAGCTCGATTCCGAACAGACGGCGTCCGGCATCGCGCTGGATACCAAACTGCAACGGGCCACGCTCACGTTCCCGCACCCCCTATCTAAGGGACCGCACATACTGACCATCGATTATCACGGCGTCATCGGAACCGCGACCCTCGGTTTCTTCGCCATGGACTACGACAGCCCGGCGGGAAAAAAGCGCATCATCGCCACCAACTTTGAGCCCGCCTCCGAACGCCGTTTCATGCCGTCCTGGGATGAGCCGGCGTTCAAGGCCACTTTCGACATTTCGGTGGAGGCGCCCGCCAACCTCATGGCTGTTTCCAACATGCCCGTTTCCTCTACGGACAATTTGCCGGATGGGCGGAAGCGCGTTCATTTCGCCGTTACGCCCAAGATGTCCACCTATCTTTTGTTCCTTGCGGTGGGCGACTTCGAGCGGATCAAAAGTCTCGTGGACGGCGTCGATCTGGGAGTGATCGTAAAGCGGGGCGATACGGCCCGGGGACATTTTGCGCTCAGTGAAGCCACCCGGTTGCTCCGCTATTACAACGAGTACTTCGGAGTGAATTTTCCGCTTCCCAAGCTGGACCTGATCGTCGCGCCCGGCGCCATTGAGGGCGGTTCCATGGAAAATTGGGGCGCCATCTTCTATTCCCAGAAACACCTATTATTCGATGCGCAGTCCGGCACCGAAGCGGATCGTCAGCGCGTGTTCATGGTGGTCGCCCACGAAATGGCGCACCAATGGTTCGGGGATCTGGTCACCATGTCCTGGTGGGACAACGTGTGGTTGAACGAGGGCTTCGCCAGGTGGATGCAGTACAGAGCAGCCAAGGACCTTCATAAAAATTGGAATGCCGACCTGCAGGCTGAGGCAAACGCGGAAGGGGGCAAGCGTGCCGACGCCAAACCTTCTACGCATCCCATTGTGCAGCCGGTGCTCACCGCCAGCCAGGCCGAGCAGTCGTTCGACGACATCACCTATAACAAAGGCGCCGCGGTAATCGGCATGCTGGAAGCTTACGTCGGTCCGGAAGCCTTTCGCGATGGCGTTCGCGGTTATATGAAGGCGCACGCGTATGGAAATACCGTGGACGCCGATCTGTGGCGTGAAGTGCAGGCCGTGGCAAAGAAGCCCGTTCTGGAGGTGGAGGCGGATTTCACCAAGCAGCCGGGAGTGCCGCTGCTCAAGGTGGAATCGGCGCAACCGCGGGGGGCGGGGACGGAAGTGGTCCTCAGCCTGGGAAGGTTCGCCGAGGATCCGTCCACCATCGCCTCGGCGCCGGCCCCGTCATGGCACATGCCCGTAGGAGTGAGCGCGGGCGGCGATCCAACTATCCAGTTACTTTCCGGCGCCGACGCTACCAAGCTGACCTTGCCGGGCACTGGACCGGTCATCGTGAACGCCGGGCAATCCAGCTACGCACGCACCCTTTACCCGCCAGCCATGATCCAGGCGCTCAGTGCCGGGATGGCCGCGGTAAAACCCGTCGATCAGCTCGGTGTCTTAAACGATGCTTGGGCCCTGGGGCAATCCGGTTACCAGCCGGTTACCGACTATCTCGACCTGGCAGGAAACATTCCGTTAGATGCCGATGCCTTGGTGTGGCGTCAAATCGTTTCCACTCTGGTGTCCCTGGATAAACTTTACGAAGGCAAGCCAGGCCGCGAGGCGTTTGCCGCTTATGCGCGCGAGAAGCTGCATCCGCTGGTCTTGCGGCTGGGGTGGGACGCGAAACCAAAAGAGGAACCGAATACGGCTCCGCTGCGGGAAGCGGTGCTGATTGCCATGAGCCGGTTCGGGTATCAGCCGGTAATCGCCGAGGCGCAACGCCGCTTCGATGCCGCTGTGCTCCATCCGGAAGGCACCTCGCCCAACGTGCAGCGCACCGCGCTCGCCATCGTGGCGCGTCATGCCGACGCGAAAACTCTGGATCGTTTGCTCGCGATGCTGAAGGCCTCCGAAGATCCACTGGAAAAGCAAAATATCCTCGAAGCTTTGGCTGATGTCGCCGATTCATCGGGCGCCGAGCGGGTGCTGGAATTCGCGGTTGGTCCGGATGCGCCGGCGGGAACCGTGGATACGATCTTGTTGGAGGTAGCCACGGAGCATCCCGATCTGGCCTGGAAGTTCGCTCTGAGCCATGTCGACCAGCCCGCCTTTCCGCTCCCCTCCTCCACGCGCTTAGTTCTCATGCCACGCATCGCCGGCTACTCGAACGATCCCAAGCGCGCCGCGGACCTCCAGAAGTATGCCGATGAGCACATCTCCGCCAGTGCGCGAGAAAGTGTTGAGGCGGCGATATCCGCGATTCATTTGAGCCTGAAATTCAGGGCGGAACGAATTCCCGCTATTGACGCATGGGTGGCCAAGAACGCCGCGTCCCAGTAGCGTTTTGGTTATATTCAGTTCATTGGAGGTACGCCGTGCCCTCTTGCCTTCACGCAATTGTAATTGGAGCCGTCCTGCTGCAAGTCCCACTCGTCGCCCAGGTGTCCGCGCGAGCCAGAGCGTTCGCGCAACTGACGGAGCCGCCCATCCCATCCGATCCTCTGGAATTGGTCACTGGAAACGCGCAGCCCGTGCAGGATATCAACCAACGCGCCGAAATCATCAATCTCCTCGCCACTGCGCACCAGCATTCCAATGTGCGAGCGCAGCCTTACGATCTGAAGACCACGTTCACCGTCTCAGGCACTTTGTCCAGCGGCGCATGGCAGGAAGAAGACACCTCGCCATCGGGAGGGATGTATCGCTGGACCGCGCAAGGGCCCGGCTATTCGTCATTAAACATGACCGTGAATCGCATTTTCTACACTAATCAGGCGGCGATAAGCCTTCCCTTGCGCCTGATTCAGGTGCGCCAGGCGATTTTCCGTACGGCCGCATTCGTGGGACCTCGCGCCACGCTGCGGACGGCAAATGGAAGCCTGAACGGCGTGGATGTGGTATGCGCTTTGGTTGCTCACAATGCCACGGCTCCGGCCGGAACAGGCGGACGCCAGTGGGAGGAAGAGGAGTATTGCGTGGATCCCAAGACCAACACGCTGCTCACTTACTCTGAATCCCCCGGCTTGTATGTTGTGTTCGATTATTCGAAATCGCTGCAATTTCATGGCAAGCTGATCGCCAACGGTTTCACCATTACGCAAGCCGGCCAAACGATTGTCGAAGCGCAGACCGGGAGCGTGGCGGACCCGGCCAACGATCCCGCCTCGTTTCAAACTGCCGGCCTAAATCAGATCGGAGTGGGTCCCGCGATGGCCCCGGCCTGGCATTTCCACATGCGGATGCCTTTACCGAACCGCGCGCCCAGCGGCACATCCCAGATCGTCGTGCTGCATGGGATGCAAGCGCCCAGCGGCCAACTCTCGGACGTGGAGGTGCTGGCATCGTCCGATCCCTCTCTGAACGAGTCCGCGCTCGCTTTCGCGTCCAACTGGCAGGGCGGAATGATGGGCCAGGAGATTGAAAATGTCACGCCGCAGTCGCACGAAATCGTGCTGACCATCCAGTACGCCAATTTGCAAGCGCTGGTATCGCCCCCTCAATAACCTCATCCGGCGTGCTCCAGAACTTTGTGCTGGCTGGTGCTTGCGCCATCCGTGCTTTTCAATTCGCGAAACACAATGGTCGATAGGACTGTAATTGCGCCCAGAATAAAAAACGCGGAGTGGATGCCGTGGATCATTTCCGCGGGGCTGGTATGAAAGCGATCGGGAATGAAGACCGCCGTGAGCAGCGACGCCGTTGCGATGCCGAAGCTGATGGACATCTGCTGCATGGTGCTGGCGATGGAACTGGCGCCGCTAGCCTGCTGCTCGGAAATGTCGGCGTAAACCAGGGTGTTCATGCTGGTATATTGCAGCGAGCTGAAAAATCCAAAGCAGAAAGCGAGGGTCGCGATTTCCCATACCGGCGTGCCCACGCCAATAGTCGCGAAAAGCGCAATGAGCACGCCGAGAATCAAAGTATTGGAAATTAAAACGGCGCGATAGCCCAGCAGTCTCAGAATCTTCGGCATCGTCATCTTCAAGCTCATCGCGGCCAGCGCCTGCGGCATGATGAGCAGTCCGGATTGAATGGGGCTGTAACCCAGGCCAACCTGGTAGAGCAGCGGAAGGATGAACGGAAGTCCGCCGAGCCCAAGCCGCGTGAAGAAGCTGCCGCTCACCGAAGAACGGAAGGTACGAATGCGAAACAGGCTCAAAGACAGTAACGGAAACTGGATCTTCGACGCATGCCATCCATAACCCGCCAGCAGCAGTACGGAAATCGCCAGCAGTCCCAGGATTTCGCCGAGCGACAGCGTATGCTCGCCGAATACTTCCAGCACATACGACAGCAGCGCGATGCCGGAGCCAAACAGAATGAGTCCGATAAAATCCAGCGGGTTCCATTTTTCGCGATAGTCGGGCAGGTGCAGAAATACCAGAATGAGGCCGGCCAGGCCGATGGGCACGTTCACGAAAAAGATCACCCGCCAGTGCAGATATCCGACGATCAGTCCGCCGGCGATGGGTCCGAGCATGGGTCCAATCAGGCCAGGGATGGCGACGAAGCTCATGGCGCGCACAAGTTCGGACTTGGCGAATGTCCGGACCAGGGTGAGGCGCCCCACCGGAACCATCATGGCCCCGCCGCAGCCTTGCAAAATCCGATCCGCCACCAGCACGTGAATGTTTGTCGAAATGCCGCAGAGAATCGATCCTAGCGTGAACAACCCGATGGCGGACGCGAAGACGCGGCGCGTCCCGAATCGATCCGCCATCCAGCCGCTGATCGGAATGAACACCGCCAGGCTCAGCGTGTAGCTGGATAGCACCGCCTTCATGCTTAGCGGCGCCACCTTCAGCGCCGCCGCGATGGTGGGCACGGCCGTGTTCAGAATCGTGGTGTCGAGCTGCTCCATGAAGAAGGCGACCGCGACCAGCCACGGCAACACCTGCTTGGCGGAGTTACTCACTTCCATGTGATCACACTCATAGACTCCTTGCCGCCTATTTCAGAATCGAAAATCCAGCGTAAAAAACATTGTTGTCCACCCCCGGATTTACGACGCTCGTGAAGCCGTTCGAGATGTGGAGAAACTTGTAGCCCAGGCTGACCGCGTGGCGCTGCCCCGTCTTAATGCGGACGCCTCCGCCCAAATCGATCAGAAAATTCAATCCGGTTGCGCCGGTCACATCAATTGGGATCGGCTCGCTGGATGCAATGATGCCTTCGTCGGTTTCCAGATACGGATACACTCGGTGGCCGCGGGCAAAATCCGCCGTGAATCCGAGTGGCGTCACCGCGAATCCATAGACCGCATGACTGGGCGACGATTGCGGCAGATACTGCGCGGGCTGCAATAGAACGGCCGCAGGCATCAGCTCGCCGGTGTAAGAGACGGAGACGGCGGGCCAAAGCCAGCATCGGTAGCTATAGCCGAATCCCGCCACGACGAAGCGCCGGCCGGTGGTGGTTCCGATCAGCGTGGATGAAACGGGCGAGTAGCCGGCAAAAAAGTCAAAGTCGTGCCGGGGCTCCGACGGCGCTGAGTCCGTAGAACAAAACCCCGCCCAAGCCGGAAGAGAGGAAAGCAGAAGAAGCAGCCGCCATGACATCTTCTTCATGATGCAACGAAAAATGGGCCGTCACGTCTAAACCAGAAACCGCAGATGTATCGGCATTCCCACTTGTTTTCGCTCCCCGTGACGATATTGTTGTGCGCCGCCGCGGCCGCGGCCCAGTCTTCCACGGTCAATGTGCAAGTGAGCAATCAAATCGATGCGTCGGCCGGGCTGAATGGACGCCTCCAGGTGGCCATGTCGACATCGTTTCAATTGGTCAGTTGGAGCTATCAGTTCTTCGAGCAGACTCCGCAGGCCCTGGCCACTCTGGACGTGCTTCAGCCGCAGCACACCCGCATCCAGTTGGTGCCTCGCAGCGATCCGCTTACCAGCCCCGGCGTGTGGGATTTCTCCCAGGTTGACCCGCTGGTGACGCCTATCCAAAGTTCCGGCGACCACAGTCCGGAGTTTCAAATCGCGGGCGCTCCCGCGTTTATGAACGATTCAAACGGCAATCTGCTTCCCACCAACTATGCTGCTTTCGCCGCCATGAGCGCCAACCTGGTGGAGTATTACAACACCGGCGGCTTTGATGTTGGCGGCACTCACTTTCAGAGTCCGAGCCCGTATCCGATCACCTGGTGGGGCATTTTCAATGAGCCGAATGGCAACGGCCTGACGCCGCAAGATTACGTCAACCTGTATAACATCATGGTCCCCGCCATGGCCCAGGCCGACCCCAGCATCAAATTCGCGGCCGTGGAACTTTCCGATTGGGCCCCGGACGCCGAAACGTTCCTGCCTACGTTCGTTTCAAACGTAACCGCTCCCGTGGACGCCCTCGCCACGCACTTCTACTCCACTTGCAACCAACAAACCACGGACGATTCCATCTTCCCGACAGTAATCAATTTTGCGAGCGAAGTCAGCTATATTTCCTCGGAACTTGCCACGCAGCCAAACCTCGCCGCAGTGCCGGTTTGGGTGACGGAGAACAACGTCAACGCCGATTACGCCCTGAGCAATGGTTTGAGCAACTGCAACGGCACGCCGTTCGTGCTGGATCCGCGCGGCACCAGTCCGTTCTTCGCCGCCTGGCGCTCGCTGGTGTTTGAGCTGCTCGGCCAAGCCGGCGCTCAGGCGCTCTATCATTGGGATTTTTCTTCTAACGCGCAGTTCGGCGAAACCGATTCCTCGGGCAATCCTACCCTTGCCTATTGGGTCGATTATTATCTTTCTCATTGGCTGCCTTCGCCGCCCGGTCAGGACATACTCCAAACCAGCGCTTCGGGCTGTTGCCTTTGGATCGATACCACGGGCGCGATGTATGGCCTCGACACCCACACCCTGGCGCTGCGGAATCCGGACGGTTCGGTGGTGATCCTGATGTCCAATCACGCGGTCCAAAACATATTTAAGGACAACAATGGTACGGGAGTGTCACGCACCTTCGCGCTGGATCTGTCGTCTCTCGGGACGTTCACTTCCGCCACCTTGGTGACACTGGACGCGTCAACTCCGCTGACCGGTCCCGCGCTCGAATCGCTTACGCCCTCCGCGCAGATGCAGGTGACGATTCCCGGTTACGGAGCGGCGTTATTGCGTCTTGCCAATGCGGCGCCTAGCCTGACAGCCGCTGGCGTCGTAAACGGTGCGACGTTTCAATCCGGCCCCGTGGCACCTGGAGAGATTGTGTCGCTGTTCGGCTCGGCCATTGGCCCTCCCGCGGCCGCCGGACTTACGTTGACCAATCCTCGCTTAGTGGCGAACTCGCTTCAGGGCGTGCAGGTCTATTTCGATGGCGTGCCCGCGCCGTTGCTCTATGCGTCCGCCGGACAGGTGAACGTGGTGGTTCCTTATTCCGTCGCGAGAAAATCCACAACCCAAGTTCAGTTGGAGTATTTGGGCGTGTTGTCAAATCCGGTGACATTGCAGGTTGCGGCCACCGCGCCGGGCGTCTTCAGCATCACGGGCTCGGGCCAAGGTCCCGGCGCAATTTTGAATGCCCGTGACGGAACCGTGAACTCTGTCTTGAATCCGGCCGCGCGGGGCGACTGGGTAAGCATCTTCGCTACCGGCGCCGGAGTCACTACTCCTGCCAGCATCGATGGATTCGTCGCCACGGCTCCGTTGCCCGTGCCCATTGCCAACGTTTCCGTGACTATCGGCGGCCTTCCGTGCCAGCTCAACTTCGAAGGAGCCGCGCCTGGCTTAGTCTCCGGCGTCCTGCAAATTAATGCGCAAGTGCCTGCCGGACTCGTGCCCGGCCCTGCGGTGCCCATCCAGATTCAGATTGGATCCGCCAGCTCGTTACCGGTGGTCACCCTGGCCGTTCAATAAGCTCACAGACTGCGAAACAGATCGCAAGCCGAGATCCTCTAACGGCTATGGGCGCAATTCATACCGAACCTGTTCACCGTTTCTTTCCGTCCTCGCACGAGAACGGGGCAAGAACGCTCACCGAGGTCTTTTCCAGTTCCGATTTCCAAATCACCGGCGTCACCGTCTCTAAATCCGGCCGCCTCTTCGTAAATTTTCCGCGTTGGTCCGATTATTATCTGAACGCCGTGGTAGAAGTGCTGGGAGACGCTGCCGCCATAAAAGCTTTCCCCGACGAGCAGTGGAATCGCTGGGATATGAAGCCGGCCACGGCGGGGAACCAATTCGTCTGCGTGCAAAGCGTGGTGGCGGATGATCGGGATTCGCTCTGGGTGCTGGATCCTGCCGCGCCGCTGCTGGGGCCGGTGGTAGCCGGCGGCGCGAAGCTGGTACGCCTCGATCTCGAGACAAACCAGGTTACCCGTGTGTATACCTTCGGCCCCGACGTCGCAAAGCCGGAGAGTTATCTCAACGATGTTCGCATCGACACCCAACGGAACACCGCCTACATCACCGATAGCGGCGCCGGCGGTATCGTAGTTCTGGATATGGAAAGCGGCAAAGCCCATCGCGCTCTGGATGGCCATCCCTCCGTGACGGCGGAGCAGGGCATCGGCATCAGCGTTAACGGAAAGCCGGTAATCGGCCCAACAGGCAAGCCGCCGCAGTTCAATTCCGATGGCATTGGGCTTTCGAGCAACAGCGAATATCTGTATTACCAGGCGCTCACCGGCGCAACCGTCTATCGTGTGAAAACCAGCGTTCTGCGCGAGAATGGAGCGTCTGGGGACGCGGGTTCAGCGGTGGAGCAGGTGGCGAAGACGTTCCCGGCGGATGGTCTGTGGATGGACGCTGAGGATCGCCTGTACTTGAGCAACATCAATGAAAGCGCTGTCTGCCGGCTGTTAAAGGACGGGTCCGTCGAAAAGCTGGTTGCCGATTCGCGCCTCCAATGGCCGGACACTTTCACCCAGGGGCCGGACGGTGCCATCTATATTACGGCTTCCCACATCGACGACGCACCGCAGTTCAATCACGGAAAGAGCGCGCGGACTGAGCCGTACTCGGTCTTCAAATTCATGCCGTAGGGGATCAACATGAGCACAGAAGCTGTTATGACATCGATGGAGCCGGAAGAGGACGACCAGGTTTGTGGCATCGAGGGCTGCGGCGAAAAGGCCGCCTATCATGTCGTAAAGTTGGCCGACCGCGCGCCCGAGCAGGAGAAATTCTTCTGCAAGGAGCACGGCGCCGAGTATGCCACTCGCGCGCATCTTGTTATTTCAGAGAACGCTTAGCGCCAGCTTCGCGGCCCTCACGCCGGATGCGATAGCGCCGTGTACCGTCGCGCTATGGCCCTGTAACTCGGTTGCCTCGCCAGCGAAGAACAGCGTGACATCATGACGATGGTCCACTGCCAGCGGCTCCAGGGAAGCCGATCCAGCCGCGCCGGTACATTGCTCTCGATAATGTCGCGCTCAGTTCGGCAAGGCTACGCGATCGTAATAAGCGCCGGCCTCTTCGAGAGCGAGCCGCGCCGCGTGATACCCGCACATGCCATGCACACCGCCGCCGGGAGGCGTGGACGCCGAACAGAGATACACGTTCTCGAGAGGCGTGCGGTAAAGGCTGTTAGTCGGCCGGAAGATCAACTGCTTGAGGTTGTTCCGGCCGCCGGAGATATCGCCGCCCACCAGGTTGGCATTGTGCTGCTCGAGTTCATTGGGCGTGAATGTATGCCGCGCCAGAATCGTTTTGGCGAATCCCGGAGCGAAGCGCTCCACCTGGGCCTCAATGCGCGATGTCATATCGACGTCGCACCCATTTGGGACGTGGCAATAAGCCCAAGCCGTGTGCTTCCCGGCCGGCGCGCGGCGGCTATCGAACAGGCTCGGCTGCGCGAACAGAACGAACGGACGCTCGCTCACCCTCCCCTCCCACGCGTCCTTCTCCGAAGCTTCGATTTCTTCGAGCGAACCACCCAGGTGAAGAGTGCCGGCCTCGGCGCACTCGCGCGCCTTCCACGGGACCGCTCCACCGAGCGCCCAATCGATTTTGAACACTCCCGGCCCATAGCGATATGCCTGTAGCCGATTACGAAACGAATCGGGAAGCCGCGCCCCCGCTATTTTCAGGAATTGCCGCGGTGTAACGTCGCAAAGAATCAGCGCCCCGGCCGTTAGTTCGCTGAGCGATCGAACTGGGGTGTTCGTCACGATCTTTCCGCCCAGCGATTCGAAATAGGATGCCAGGGCATTCGCGATCTGCTGCGACCCTCCGCGTGGGATCGGCCATCCCACCGCATGTGCGGCAATCGCCAATATCCAGCCGAATGCCGCAGATCCCGGCGCGTCCAGCGATAGCACCGAGTGCGCGGAAAGCCCGGCAAAGAGCGCCTGTACCCGTGGAGTTCGAAACAATCGCCGAGCGGCCATCGCGGCGGGCCGGCAGGCTTGCCATCCGAAGCGCCCCAGCAGGAGCGGGCTGCGGGGCAAATGCAAAATCGGCTGCAATATCTCGGAGGCAAGTTCGCTCCATCCATCCACCAGCGGCTTCACTACGCGGGCATACCGGACGCCATCCATTCCCAGTGCACCGCAAGTTTGATCCACCGATCTGTAGAGAACGGTCGCCGATCCGTCGTCGAAAGGGTGCGCCACCGGGATCGCTGGCTGAATCCAATCCAGCCCATGCTCGGCCAGCGGGAAACCGGCAAATGCGGGAGAGCCAATCGCCAGCGGATGCACCGCCGAACAAATGTCGTGCAGGAATCCGGGTAACGTCAATTCAGCCGAACGCGCTCCACCGCCAAGGGAAGCTTCGGCTTCGATAATTGTGGCGCGGAGACCTGCTTCGGCGAGAAGGATCGCGGCGGTAAAACCGTTCGGTCCGGCGCCGATAACAAAAGCCTCGCGCTGCTTCACCGCTAGGGCAGCGACATAGAGCTTTTGGAATTGAAACCCAGCAACGATTTCGCCAAGCTGTTATCGTCAGCCGGTCTGGCTTTGCCCTGATTGATGCCCTTCGCGAGTAGCCATCTCCAGACCGCCGAGTCCGACTGGATCCAGGACCGGAGCTGGACATCGGACGCAGTCTGCCAAGGTGCGCCGCCGTCCAGTTGCGTGGCCTGCGCTATCGGAACCGTGCGGATCAAAACGCCGGCCCTGTCGGTCTGCATCCGCACTTGCATCGCCGACCCACGGCCTAGGCGCACCAGCAAAATCCCGTTGCATTCCGATACCTCGTTCGTTACTTCCGGTTTGAACGGGAAATTTGACTCTTCGCTGCGGTGCCGTGGTGAAAGGAATCCCAGCACCCGTGCAAGTTGACGTGGCATTTGCGATTCCTCCTATCCCGGGCCGGGCCCTTCAGCGTTCGGACTGCACGAAGTTGGTAGACGTTTTCAAGGTCTGGTCGTTACGGATATTTCAATGGCCGCGACGCTCCGCCGTCGTAAGCTAACCGTGACAAGCCCATGTAGTTGCATACACATGTCTCCATAACGAGCCCAGCAGTTGTACACTAAACAGCATTGGGATGATCCACACCAATGAGGTTCCTCCCGAATCCGCCCCACCCAATGCGCGGTTCTACATAGTCGGAATAGGCGCTTCGGCGGGCGGACTCGAAGCTTTCCTTGAACTATTGCGCGCGCTTCCGGCTCACACCAGAATGGCCTTCGTGGTGGTGCAACACCTGGAGCCCAACTATGAGAGCCAGCTCGCTGAGATTCTCGCGCGGGCTACACCCATGCCGGTGCTTCAAGCCGAAGAAGGAATGCCCGTCGAGCGGGACCATGTTTACGTTATCCCGCCCAACAAAGTGATGATCATTCGGGACGGCGCGCTGCATCTGGCGCCACGCTCGCAAAGTGTCAAGCCACACTATCCGATCGACGCCTTTTTTGAGTCGCTCGCGACGGATCAGGGGCCGAACGCGGTGGCCATCGTGCTTTCTGGAGGCGCCTCCGATGGCGCGCAGGGAGTTCGCTTGGTCAAACGCAAGGGCGGGATTACTTTTTCGCAGGACGAGCAATCCGCCAAATCGGGAGGGATGCCGCACAGCGCCATTGCCACCGGAGCGGTCGATTTTGTGTTGCCTCCGGCCAAGATCGCCGACGAACTCACCAGGATTGAATCCAATCCCTACCTGGCTATCCCGGCGGATCAACTGGAAGAGCCCGTGGTCCCTGGCGAATCGGACGGCGAGCTGCAGAAAATATTCGATCTGGTTCAGCACGCCACCAGCATCGATTTTAGCGAGTATAAGCAGAGCACCATTCGCCGCCGTATCGGCCGCCGGTTGGTGGTCCATCACTGTCAACGCAAAGTAGAAATGTCCTATTCCCTGCAAAGTAGAAATGTCCGGTTTTGACCGTGTTGGCGGAGGGTGCGTGATAGTCTGACTTCGATTCTCCGGGGAGTCGCGCTCCTGGGGAAGATTCAAGGCCGATGCGACGGGGCTGGCTCCGAAGTAATCGGCGGCAAACCCTCGGTCAACCGGGCCCTGCGGGGTACCCTCCGAGGGTTTTGCTTTTGACTTTGACATTCTCATTACTTGGGTGGAGTCTCGGAGCGGAGGCCTTGAATAGAGAAAGCGCGAAGCTGCCGGGCTGGGCTTGCCCGGCTTTCCTTTTGCGTTGTGGCGGGTTTTCAGAGCGACTCCGGCTTGGCGGAACCTTCCGAGGCCTGCCAGATCTTGGGTGACTTTTTCAGATCGAAGTTCTTACACCATGCACTGGCTGGGCGAGGTTTCCCCGCACGCCGCGCTGGGCTGGGCGCCTTCGGTGCTGGAAGCTTGGGACGCTGCTCGCAGATAGAAACACGCAAGTAGCGATCGCCGAATCGAACCGCCACAGAACCGTCTCGGCGCTTCTCGACCCGCAGCACTGCGCCTCGCAGTCCAGTGCGGATGTCCTGGCGGGCGATCTGGTAAATCTTCGCATCCAACTGAATGGTGTAATCATTGTTCACCCGCCGGCTTTCCACGTGGCTGAGAATCGCCGCCAAATCAGGCTGCTTTTCCAGCGGCCGGTGAGCATCGTCGGCACTGGCCGGCGTCACCGCCAGAGTGGCGTTGACCCAGGGCAGAAACTCGGTTTCCAGGTAGTGGTTGGCTTGTTCCAAAGTCGTCACTCCCGCGACGCGCATCCCCTTCACCAGCCGGTCCTGAGCGGTAGCAAACCCGCGCTCTACCCTCCCTTTGGCCTGCGGGCTGTGCGCTGCTATCCAGGTGATTGCCAACTCCCGCAACGCCCGACCGATCTGCGTCGGCGGCATTTCCACCCTATCCTGCTCCACTCCGGGCTCATCCCGCCTGCGTTTCTCCGCCGTCTGAAAGAGGCTCGCCTTGTCGGTGTAAAATGCGAGCGGCCGCCCGTGCTTTTTCAGGTAGCTCTCCAGCAGGCTCATGTTTTCCGCCGTTGAGTCGCTGCCCACAAAGCGAGCGAACCACCGCCCGGTCGCATCGTCAATCATGTTGATCAGCAAGATCTGTGCTCCGCGCCCTTCCAACCAGTCGTGGTCGCTGGTGTCCCACTGCACCAACTCGCCCCAGCGGCTGCGTCGCGGACGCCATGCATGGATCTTCTCGATCCGCTGCTTGCGCGCTCGCCACAGCTTGGCTTGAATCATCCACTGCCGTACCGTCTCCCGGCTCACCGCGATGTTGTGTTTCTTAGCCAAGTATTCCGACGCCAGCGTCGGGCCAAATCCCCGGTACACCGCACGCGACAGGATTGTCACTGCCTCCCGCTCCAGGTCGGCATCCATCTTGCGATTGGATGGCAGCCCTCGTAACGCGTGCACCACAGCTTTATCCCCACGGCGTTTTAGAGCTCGCAGGAGACGCCTCACGTGCCTTTCCGTAATCCCCAGCTCCTCGGCCGCCTGCTTCTGGGTAATCAGTTTCTTCTTGGCCTTTTTCAAGGCCACCAGCCGGTCCCGCTCGGCCTGCGTCATCAATAGTTGTCCTTCTGCCACCTCCCCAGCCTGGAGGTCGTCAATAGGACATTTCTACTTTGCGCAAATAGGACATTATCACTTTGCGCCGACATTGGTGGTCCATCACTTGACTAATCTCGGCCAGTATGTTGATCTTCTTCAATCCAATCCCGGCGAGATCGATGAACTGTACCGCGATCTCCTGATCAGCGTCACTTCGTTTTTCCGTGAGCCGGAAATGTTCAAAGCGCTCAGTCAAGCCATCTCGCAATACGTCGAGACGCGATCGGGCGACGAGCCGTTCCGCCTCTGGGTTCCCGGATGCGCCACCGGTGAAGAGGCGTATTCCATCGCCATCACCGCGTTTGAAGTCTTACAGGATTCCCGCAAAAAGCTTTCGCTCCAGGTGTTCGGAACCGATATCAGCGAATCCGCTATCGACCGCGCGCGCGCAGGCATTTATCCCGAAACGATGCAGCACGATATTTCACCCGAGCGTTTGCGCCGGTTCTTCTCGCGTTCGGACTCAGGGTTTCGCATCAGCCAGCAGATTCGGGAGACCTGCGTCTTCGCCAGGCACGATCTTACCAGCGACCCTCCGTTCTCGCACATGGATCTGGTCAGTTGCCGCAATGTCTTTATTTATCTGAGCTCCGCGTTGCAGCAGCGGGTTCTGCCGGCGTTGCATTACAGTTTGAAACCGGGCGGACTGCTGGTATTGGGCAGCGCCGAGACCATCGGAAACCGATCCGATCTGTTTGCGGTGGTCGATGGCGTGAACCGGATCTACAGCAAGAAATCTGCCCCGGGAAGGTTCATGATGGAGCCGAAGTCGGTGTCGCCGTCCGAACGATCGCCGCGCGCCGAGTCCGCCCGAAACCGGATCCCCCTTCCTGCGCTGTTTGAACTGGAGGCGCAGGCTGCGCGCATTCTCCGCGACCTTTACTCCCCCCCTGGCGTGCTCATCGATGCCGACCTGCAGGTGCTTCACTTCCATGGTCAAACCGGATTTTACCTGCAGCAAACCCCGGGAGAAACCAATCTGAATCTGCTGCGGCTGGTTCGCGAGAGTCTGGTCTATCCGCTGCGCAAGGCGCTGGACGCGGCGCTAGCCAGCAAACAGCCGGTTCATGAAACCGGAATTCAGGTAGAGCACGATGGGCAAACGCGGCAAATCCGGCTCAGCGTTATTCCGATTTCCGATGAAATCCGCTCTTATTTAGTGCTGTTTGAGGAAGAGCCGGCTATCCACAACGGCAGGACGGTGGGAGCGCAGGAGCGTTCGGAAGACTCCAGCGCTCTCCAGCTCCAGTTGGCCCATGCCGAGCGCGAACTCACCCAAACCAGAGACTACCTTCGCAAGATTATCGAGCAGCATGAGGCCGCGACAGAAGAGCTGCGGGCAGCCAATGAAGAGGCCCGCTCTTCCAACGAAGAATTGCAGAGCACCAACGAGGAAATCCGGACGGCGAAGGAGGAACTGCAGTCGTCCAATGAAGAGCTGACCACCATCAATGACGAGCTGAAGCATCGCAATCAGGAACTCGACGTAACCACCAACGATCTGAGCAATATCCTGAATGCGGCCACCATTCCTATCGCCATGGTTGGCATGGACCTTCGCTTGCGCCGCTTTACCCCGGCCGCCGAGCGGGTGCTTGGCCTGACATCGAGCGATATTGGCCGTCCCATCGCCGGCGTTCCTCCTACCCTGCAATTGCCAAATCTTTCCGAGCTGCTGGTGGAAACCATCCAGAGTCTCGGTGTCCAGCAGCGCCGGGTGCAGGACCGGCAGGGTCGCTGGTTCACGCTCTTCATTCGCCCTTATCGCACCGTCGACGACAGGATTGATGGCGCGGTGCTGGCCTTGCTCGACATTGACGAAGCCGTGCGCGCCCTGGAACAAGCGGACGCGGCACGCGCCCTGGCCGACGGGATCGTCGAAACCGTGCAGCATCCGCTGCTGGTGCTGGATGCGAGTCTGCACATCGTGCGCGCCAATGCCTCGTTTTACTTGACCTTCGGCGTCCGGCCCGAAGACACCTTGCGGCGCAGCATCGACGATTTGGGCAACGGTCAGTGGAAAGTTCCGGAATTGCGGCGTCTGCTGGAGCAGGCCTTGCTGCGCGACGTTCCCTTTCACGACCTGGAACTGTCGCACGACTTTCCGCAGATCGGCCGGAAGACCATGCGTCTGAGCGGCCGGCGGATCACCGGAATGGGTGGCGCTACTTCCGATGTGTTGCTGGCCATCGAAGATGTTAGCGAGCGGCAGGAAACGGCTGAAATCCAGTACCGGCGATTATTCGAATCGGCCAAAGACGGGGTGGTGGTGCTGGAGTCTCCCGCGGGCCGCGTGATCGACGTAAATCCCTACCTTCTGGAACTCTCGCGTTATCCCAAATCCGAGCTCCTGGGCAGGTCATTCGCCGAATTGCCCCTGTTTCTGAATTCCGAGGAGATGCGCCGGCTGGTTTCGGAAACCATAGAAAAGGGGATGGCGCATTACGATTCAGTGCCGCTTCGCGGGCGAGACGGGCGAGAGGCCATAGTTGAGATCGTCGCCAGCAGTTATCGGGTGAAGGATCGCGCGCTGATTCAGGTCAGCGTTCACGACGTCACCGAACGAAGAAGAAGTGAGGAGGCGCTCCGGCAATCGAATCTGGACCTGCAGCAGTTTGCCTTCGCCGCTTCGCACGATCTGCAGGAACCCTTGCGAACCATTACCAGCTTTCTGGAGCTGTTTCAGAGCGAGAACGAAGGCAAGCTCGGAGCCAAGGCGGACTAACAAATCCAGCACATTACCAGCGCCGCCGGACGCATGCGGCAACTGGTGCTGGACCTTCTCGGATTTTCCCAGGCCGCTCGCGCGGACATGAAAGTAACCGAAGTCCATATGGAGGCGGTGCTGGCGGGAGTGATTTTGAACCTCCAACTGGCTATTCAGAGTAGTAACGCCAATATTACGTTCGATCACCTGCCCGTGGTTTTCGCCGACGAAGCGCAGATGATGCGTCTTTTGCAGAATTTGATCGGCAATTCAATCAAATATCACGGCGCCGAGCCGCCGCGCATTCACCTCTCGGCGCGCCTGGCTGGGCCGGAATGGATCTTCTCGGTAAAAGATAATGGCATCGGTATCGATCCCCGATATGCCGATCATATCTTCACGGTTTTCAAACGGCTCCATGGACGCGAATATCCCGGAACCGGTATTGGGCTGGCGGTTTGCAAGCGCATCGTGGAGCGCCACGGCGGTCGCATTTGGGTTGAATCAAAAGTAGGAGAAGGCGCCATTTTCTACTTTTCTTTGCCGGATCGGAAACAAAAGTAGCTCTATAAGGTCTACCATAACGCATGCTGCGGATTTTGCTGGTGGAAGACAACCCGGCCGACGCTCAGATGCTGCGGACAGCTTTGGGCAAGGCCGGAATGCCGGTGGAGATCACGCATCTTAAAGATGGCGTAGAGGCGGTCGAATACCTGCAGCAGGGCCCCACTCCATCGCGGCTGTGCGACGTCGTCCTCTTGGATCTGAATCTTCCCCGGATCAGTGGCTTCGAAGTTCTCGAACATATTCGCGGCTGCGACGAGCTGAAAAGCCTGCCCGTCGTCATCATGTCGGGTTCAACCAATGCCGACGAAATCGACCGTTGCTACCAGGCAGGCGCGAACTCGTATATCTGTAAACCCATCCACCTGGACGAGATCCTTTCGACAGCCGCTTCGTTTGTTTCCTATTGGTCCAACTGTGTGAGACTTCCCTCCAGGCGGCTGGTAGGGCGTGCCGCCGCGGCCTACCTGGCTTCAATCGCCAAGTAGCTCCC
The DNA here is from genome assembly GCA_963735145.1 of Bryobacterales bacterium. Classification (GTDB taxonomy): domain Bacteria; phylum Acidobacteriota; class Terriglobia; order Bryobacterales; family Bryobacteraceae; genus Palsa-89. The sequence continues at coordinate 85,495 of CAVTJS010000007.1, forward strand.
TCTGAGCCGCGCGCGTCAGCAAGCGTCGGGCCGCCCAATCACGCGCATCCCCAGCGAGAGATTCCATGGGTCTCTACAGCGGGCGGACGACGACCTCCTGCTTGGGGATGTTATCGAGCATCGTCATCCCCACTTGCAGATGCTGGTTCACCAGCAGGTGTGGAGTGTGCGCCATCCATTCCGCCAACGAGACATCCTCATAGTTCGGGCTTTTAAACATTTCCAGGAATACGAGATCCGAGTCACCCGTATTCTCGATGTAATGAGGCTGGGAAATCGGAATATATCCCACGTCTCCCTCTTGAAAATCCATAGTGCGAGCGTCCGTGCCGGCGGCGAAAATTGTCATGCGCCCTTTGCCCGTGACGTAGTACTGCCACTCATCGGAGTTGGGATGCCAATGCAGTTCGCGCAGTCCGCCTGGTTTCAACGTAACGATGGCCGCGGAAATCGGTGTCACGGGAAAGATCTTGGAATCGATGATTTTCACGTTGCCGCCGGGCGTGACCTTGGTCGGCTGCATGGTGCTGGCTTTGAAATCGAATCTTTTGTCAATGGCGCCCGTTCCCTCGGCCGCCTGCATTTGCTCGGCCTGCAGATTCCCCGGGAGACCGGTTTGAAACATAAACAACTCCTTCTTAGGAACCTTGTCGAAGACCGCTTCCTGCACGCCGAAGTTTTTCGCCAGCACTTCCTTCGGTATGTGGGACATGAAATCGGTAATCAGGAAGGTGTGGAACTCGTCGAAGCTTCCGTCGTCGAATACCAGCAAGAACCTGCAGCCATCCGGACCCAGCCCCTGGATCGAGTGCGGGATCCCGGGCGGGAACAGCCACAAGTCGCCCTGCGCCACATCGTTGACGAAGCTCTTGCCGTTTTGATCCACCGCGGTGATGCGCGCGTTGCCGTTGAGCATGATGGCCCATTCCGCTTCCACGTGCCAGTGAAGTTCACGCACGCCGCCCGCCGTCAGTTTCATTTCCACGCCCGCGATGGTTTTCGAAATCGGCAATTCGCGCACGGTCACCTGCCGCGTCCAACCACCGCTCTCGATCCGTTTGTGTGACAGGGCGAATGAATACTTAAACGGATTTACGCTTCCGTGATCGGTGCTCGGGGGCCATTCCGAGTCCGGATTCTCCTGGTCCAGAGGCATGTTTTGCGGTCCGGGGTCCACCTCGTTCGGCGCATTGTGCGCCGCTGCCGGCTTCAGCGCCTGCGGAGCGCCCGACGCCTGCTTCGTACCGGCCACCGCCAGTGCTGCTGCGAGAGCCGCGGAGCCCAAGCCAAAAGCTTCACGCCTGCTTACCTGAGACTCGTGATTTTCGTTCTGATTCTCCACCTCGGACATATTGTTTCTCCTTTTGGCGGTTGCTCCCGAGCGGATCTCGCGGACGTTTCCCAGTCTTTGAGATGCCGAAAACAGCGACGAATTTCGCGGCAGAATAACTTGTAACCGTGTCTCGCATCGACTTCTGCGAAACAAGGGCCCCAGGGCGGCATCCTACGGATCGAAGTCAGCCAGGGCTCCAACGAAGGGAAAATCGAAATGTTTATGCGCGTCGCCGCGTTGAGCTTGATTTTCTACGCGTATATAGCTTTCGCAGCCGACCAGCCGCCGGACACCGCCCCCCAAGACCCTGTTTCGGTTCTTTCGCAAATCCTCGCGCAAAAAGGAACCATTTCCCCCGACGAATTACGGCGAATTGAGGCCGCAGCCTCTCAGGATCGCCTGTCCGTGCTGGCCACGATATTACGTCAGAAAGGGGTCCTGGACTCGGCGGATCTGGCCAAATTGTCGATGCCCGCGACCGGCACAGACGGCCAATCCGCTGCAAAGACGCCGCTTCCAGGACCCTCCTCGCAACCGTCAACCGCAGCCACGTCGGCGGTTGCTTCGTCTCCTAATGCGCCTTCCGTTCCCGAGCAAGCCGAACCTGCCGAAGCCGCGAATGTGAATACCGGCAAGCACATTCCCGTCACCATCTACGGGACGCTTCTAATGAACGCGGGATTCGACGGGGCGGCCTTGAATTTAAACGACGCCGGATCGATTGTCACTAAACCGGGGTCGACCACAACCGCCGGGAATCAAAGCTTTTTCGAGACGCCGCGCCAGACTCGCATCGGAATACGGCTGAATCCGACCGAAGTCGCCGGCGCGGAGCTGACCGGGGCTTTCGAAATGGACGCGTATAGCGCGGTCGCACCATTTTCGGACGGCATCAATATGGGTCTGTTCCGCATTCGCCTGGCCTATGGACGCATGGATTGGCATAACATCGCGCTGGAGATCGGGCAGGATTGGTCTATTTTCGCTCCACTGAATCCGACCAGTCTTGCTATGTACGCCGTGGCGGAGCTAAACGGGGCGGGGAACCCGTGGATTCGCCTGCCACAAGTTCGTCTGGAAGCCAAGCAGACGCTGAACGCCAGCAATCGCGTGCTGTATCAAATTGCCGCGAGCGATCCCGACGATGGCGACTTCAACGAGACGTTCACTGGAACGCGGCTTACCGGAGCCGGGGAACTCGGCCGGATGCCCGCCCTCGAAAGCCACGTGGCATGGAGCATTACTGATGGCGACCGCGACTATACGCTGGGTTTGAGCGGTCGTTACGGCCGTGGAAGGAATGTGGGAACCATCGATAACGTCACCATCACTCAGCCTGTCGATTCCTGGGGAGCCGCCGTCGACTATAGCCTCCCTTTCACCAAAGTGTTTCACCTCACCGGCGAAGCTTATATCGGACGCGCACTCGGAATCTACGATGTGTCGCTCAATGAAAGTATCGGTGCGCTGGGAACTCCTGGAGGCCACGGGGTTCTCAGCCGAGGTGGCTGGGCGCAGGCGCAATTCGACCTGGATAAGCACTGGCAGCTGAATGGGGGTTATGGCATTGACCAGCCAAGCGCATCCGATCTCGCGGTGGGTGCGCGCTTCCGCAACGAAAACATCTTCGCGAATTTTATTTACTCACTCACCAGCAACATTCAATGGTCCCTCGAATATCGGCGCCTGCTGAGCTATTATCGCGATCAAGCCTATGCCACCGGCCGGGCCAACCAGTTCACGCTCAGCGCCGCGTACCTGTTCTAGCGAGCAGGCTGCCGAAAAAGGCCTCTTTGTCGCTCCTTCACAGTCGCGGTTCAGAAGGGGGGGCGCTGATTCCCAAAGCTGTTACTGAACCGCGCGCGTCAGCAAGCGGCGTCTAGACTAGCGAGCATTTATAACTCGATCCGCGTGCCTAGCACCTGCAGGAACTGAGCCAGCCACGCCGGATGAGCCGGCCACGCCGGTGCGGTCACCAGTTTCCCGCAGGTGTGCGCCTGGTCCATCGCAACATCAACGAATGTGCCGCCGGCGCGCGCTACATCGGGTCCCACGGCGGGATAACAACTGCAGCTCTTGCCCTTCAGCACATCCGCGGCTGCCAGCACTTGCGCGGCGTGACAGATGGCGGCTATCGGCTTATCGGCGGTCGCGAAGTGGCGCACGATTTCTAGCACCCGCGCGTTCAGCCGTATGTATTCCGGCGCGCGGCCGCCCGGAATTACCAACGCATCGTAATTTTCGGGGCGGACGTCGTCGAAGGTGGCGTTCAAAGTGAAATTATGGCCGCGCTTCTCGCTGTAAGTTTGATCGCCTTCAAAATCGTGGATGGCGGTGCGCACCGAGTCGCCCGCCCGCTTGTTGGGACAAACCGCGTGCACCGTATGTCCCACCATCAGCAGTGCCTGGAACGGCACCATCACTTCGTAGTCTTCCACGTAATCGCCCACCAGCATCAGTAACTTCTTGGCAGCCATTCAGCCTCCTGCATTCATCCTCGCACGCGCTTCCATGTACCAGCGCACGGCGGTCTCAAGCGGCGGAAACGGTTCAATGCCGCAGCGTTCCATCTTGGCGTTGGATAGCGCGGAGTACTTCGGCCGGCGCGCGGCGGTGCGGAATTCGCGTTCGTTGGTAGGCTTTAGCTCGGGATGGACTCCGGCGATCCGAAAAATCATGGATGCATAATCGAACCACGAGACGGCCTCTCCGCCTCCAATGTGGAACAGCCCAGTCAATCCGCGATCCAGCAGATCCGCCGATCGCGCGGCCAGCAGCGGCGCGTAAGTGGGCGACGCCAAGTGGTCGTCCACCACCCTTATGGGTTGCCCATTCGCAGCTAGCCGCAGCATCAGCTCGATAAAATTGCCGCGCGCGGTTTTCAGTCCTCCCGGACCGAAGACCCCCGAAGTGCGAATGATCAGCGGATGATCCAGATACGCCTGCGCGTACAACTCGCCAGCCAGTTTCGATACAGCGTAGGCGCCCAGCGGATGCGTGGCATCCTCTTCGGTATAAGGACGGCCGGCCGTGCCGTCGAATACATAGTCGGTCGAAAAATGCACGAACCGCGCGTCGTGCTGCCGGCAGCACATCGCCAGATTGCGAACCGCCAGAGCATTCGCGAGCATCGCGGGGGCCGGTTCCTTTTCAGCCACGTCCACCTGATTGTAGGCCGCCGCATTGATCGCGATGGCGGGATCTTCGCGCGCAAAGGCCTGCTCAACTTGCGTACTGTCGCTGATGTCCACCTGGGAGCGATCGAATCCTGTGACCTGATACCCGCGCTGCTGCAGCACCGTTACCACCTCGACGCCGAGCTGGCCGCCGCATCCAAACACCACCGCTTTGCGCGTTGTCATGTGCGCGCTACATTTGCCAACGCCACAGATTCGCGCCTACGGTGTAACCAGCGCCCACCGCGGCGAACAGCACCAGGTCCCCTTTTTTCAGCTTGCCCAGGCGCAAGGCGTCGCGCGTGGCCAGAGGGATGGTTGCTCCCGTGGTGTTTCCATACTGATCGATATTGATCACCACTCGATCGCAGTCGATGCCCAAGCGCTCGGCGGCGGCCGCGATAATGCGCCGGTTGGCCTGGTGCGGAACCATCACCGCGACATCGTCCACCGTCAAATGATTGCGCTCCAGCAAATCGCGCGAGCATTCTTCCATCTTGCGGACCGCGTACTTGAAAACCTGCTGCCCGTCCTGTTTGACATAATGCAGGCGTTTGGCGACGGTATCGGCGCTGGCTGGCATGCGGCTGCCGCCGGCGGGCTGCTTCAGATAATCCCCGCCCGAGCCGTCGATCTGGTTGACGAAATCGATGAACCCTTCTTCGCCACCTTTGGTCGGCTCAATGAGCATCGCTCCGGCGCCATCGCCGAACAAAATGCACGTGGACCGGTCCGTATAGTCGATAATTCGCGACATCGTATCGGAGCCGATCACCAGCACCTTTTTATGGGATCCCGCCGACACCAGGTGCGCGGCCGTGGTCAGCCCGTAAATAAAACCCGAGCAGGCGGCCACCAGGTCGAATCCCCAGGCGTGTTTTGCGCCCAGCCGGTCTTGCACCAGGCAAGCGGTGGATGGAAACAGCATGTCCGGCGTGACCGTGCACACCAGGATGGCATCCACTTCATCCGCATCGATCCCGCGCTGCTCCAGAGCGATTTTCGCAGCCTCCACCGCCATATCGGAAGTGGCCATCTCCGGCGGCGCGATGTGGCGCTGCGAGATGCCTACGCGCTGGAGGATCCACTCGTTGTTGGTATCCACCATCTTCTCGAGGTCTTGGTTTGTCAACAGGCCCGGCGGCGTATAGCAGCCGAGCGCGGTGATCTTTGCCTTGTATGATCCTGCTTTATCCAACATTTCTCCCTGAAGCGTTTTAGAACTCGATCAGATACAGAATACACCACAAAGGACGCATTACTCTTGCTGTAGCCAGCTCGGGTTTCCGCTGCTGTGATCTACTTCTCAGGCTTGAACCGGAGGGCCATTTTTCCGCCTGGTCCCTTGTAGTGCAGTTCCAAATCCTTCGCCTTCAACTTGCCGACCAACTGAAAGAACAGTAGTCCTGAGGTGGGTTCCGTGATTTGCTTCTCGGGCAGGATCTTGGCATTGAGCGCGGCCAGCAGAGGATTCTCTTTCTCGTCGCGGGTCTCTTGCACTTTCACGTCCGGAGTAGCAGCGGCGCCGGAATTTCCTATCCCGATGCCGCCGAGTGAGAGGGTTGGCCTATGATCCCCCAATCCACCCCTGCGCACGCCGTTCGGCGTCACCGAAAGACTGTCCGAACCCGCCAGTTGCCCCGGTTCATACGGCTCGGAGCGCTGGCCGTCCTTGGATGAAATCAGCAGGAAATCGTCCAGGCTAAGTTGCACCGGCTTGTCGCTCACCGGCCGAGCGGTCAGACGGATGACGACAATGTCAGCGCCCAGGTCTGCTCCCAGCTCCTGCTTGATCTGATCTTTGTCCAGCGGCGCGGAAACCGAGATGTCTAAAAGCTCGTTGGAGGTTTCGTCGATAGGAAGGTTCTTATCGGCGGACCCGAGCATCAAAGCGGGGATCGAAAACAGCACGGCGCACGTTGAGTACAGGCGGTAGGACATAACGGCCTCTTCCGCATTATACGGCGAACTAGCGCACGGCCACCGTGACGGTCCGCGTGGTGCTGATTCCGCCGATGGAGACCGTGATCGGTACGTCGCCCGGCGTCACGCTGGTTGGTATGGTGGCATTGATCTGGAACACGCCCGTTGGACCAGCACTAAAACAGTAATGACGATAAGAAGGCGCAGCATGTACGAGTCAAGGTGCCGATTATATCTAATAATCGAACAGCAGCCCGCTTGCCGCGAATGGCCAATGCTTCATTCGGCCTGATTGCGCCAAGCGCGGTACAATTGAGAATCCCCGCCCATGGTGAAGGCGCTTCCGGACATCCTGGCTACCATTGTCGAGCAGAAGAAGCTCGAACTGGCTGGCCGTGAACCCGATGTAGAGGAACAAGCCGAGCGCTCCATCGCGGGGCGCCGGGATTTCCTGGCGGCTTTGACCGCGCGCCGGCCGGCCCTGATCGCCGAGATCAAGAAAGCGTCGCCGAGCAAGGGCGTCCTGGCTGCTGAATTCGATCCAGCCGCGATCGCACGCCTCTACCAACAGGGCGGCGCGGCGGCGTTATCGGTTCTGACCGACGAAAGACATTTCCAGGGTAGTTTGTCGGATCTGGTTTCGGCACGCGATGCAGCGCAGCTTCCTGTATTAAGGAAAGACTTTACTATTGACCCGTATCACATTCATCAGGCAGCTGCTTATGGAGCCGACTGCATCCTGTTGATCGCCGCCATTCTTTCCGAACGCCAGATGCGCGACTTTCGCGAATTGGCCGAGCGTTATCGCATGGCGGCGCTGGTGGAGGTACATGACCAGGAAGAACTGAAACCGGCCATCGCGTCCGGCGCGCGGATCATCGGAGTGAACAATCGCAACCTGCACACCTTCGAGGTCTCGCTCGATACGTCAATTCGTTTGGCCGACAAGATCCCAGCGGGCGTCGTGCGCGTGGCCGAGAGCGGAATCCATTCTGCAGCCGATGTCCAGCGCCTTCGCTCGGCGGGCTATCAAGCGTTTCTGGTTGGCGAGCATCTCATGAAATCCGGCGATCCGGCAGGCGCTCTGCGGGCTCTGTTGTCATGATGGTGAAAATCTGCGGGATCACCAATCGGGAAGATGCCCAGGCTGCCGTGGATGCCGGAGCGTCGGCCATCGGGTTCAACTTTTATCGCGACAGCCCTCGCTACATTTCGCCGACCGGCGCGGCGATGATCGGCGCCAAGATTCCGGCGAACATTTGGAAGGTGGGGGTATTTGTCGACGGACTGCCCGACACGATAGCCCGAATTGTGGTGGATGTGGGGCTGGACGTTGCGCAACTTCACGGATTCTCTGAAGCGCGGGGCGTCCGGATTTGGCAGGCCATTTCGATCCTGGACCCCGTCGCCTTTGCGCTCGCGCCGGAGGAAGCCGAGGCCGTGTTGATCGATTCGCCACGCGACACAAAGGCCGGTGGGACCGGCCAAACCTGGGACTGGCGACAATCACCCGAACTTCCCAAAAAGATCATCATCGCCGGGGGGCTGGACGCGGATAATGTCCAGACCGCCATTGAACAAGCCCGGCCTTGGGGTGTCGACGCCTGTTCGCGGATCGAAAAATCCCCAGGCCTCAAAGACCACGAAAAAATGCGAAAGTTCATCCATGCCGCACTCAACAGTTGAGACCGTGCAATCCCCCGACGCCGCGGGCCATTTCGGACCCTATGGCGGCCGCTACGTACCTGAAGTCCTGATGGCGCCGCTCGAAGAGCTGGAGCACGCGTATCTGGAAGCGCGGCTCGATCCCGCGTTTCAGGCCGAGCTGAAGGATCTGCTCGCCAACTACGCCGGACGGCCCACGCCGCTCTATCACGCCAAGCGCCTGAGCGAAATGCATGGCGGCGCCAAAATCTACATCAAGCGCGAGGATCTGCTCCACACTGGCGCGCACAAGATCAACAATTGCCTAGGCCAGGCTCTGCTCGCGCGGCGCATGGGCAAGAAGCGCATCATCGCCGAAACCGGCGCCGGACAGCATGGCGTGGCAACGGCGACAGTGTGCGCGTTATTTGGCCTCGAATGCATCGTCTACATGGGCGAGGAAGACATGCGGCGGCAGCGCCTGAACGTCTTTCGCATGCGATTGCTAGGCGCGAAAGTGGTGGGCGTTTCCGCCGGCAGCCGGACCCTTAAGGACGCCATCAGCGAAGCCATGCGCGATTGGGTGACCAATGTTCATTCCACCCACTACCTGCTGGGCTCCGCGCTAGGCGCCCATCCTTACCCCATGATGGTCCGCGATTTTCACAGCGTCATTGGAGACGAAACGCGCCGCCAGATTCTGGAGCGCGAGCGCCGATTGCCGGATTCGATTTTCGCCTGCGTGGGCGGCGGCAGCAACGCCATCGGAATGTTTCACGCTTTTGTCGGCGACGAGGGCGTGCACCTGATCGGAGTGGAGGCGGGCGGAACCGGCGCGGAATTAGGAGCGCATGCGGCTCGCTTTTCCGGCGGATCGCCCGGCGTACTGCACGGCGCGCACAGCTACCTGTTGCAGGACGCCGATGGCCAGGTGGCGTTGACGCACTCCATATCCGCCGGATTGGATTATGCGCTGGTGGGTCCCGAACACGCCCTGCTCCATGACCAGAAGCGCGCTGAATATTGTTCCGTTACCGACGCCCAGGCGCTGGATGCCGCACAGACGCTGGCGCGCATCGAAGGAATTATTCCCGCGCTTGAATCAGCGCACGCGGTGGCTGAAGCGCTGCGCCGCGCGCCCTCGGCCAAAGGCGAGCTGTTCGTCATCAATCTCTCCGGACGCGGCGACAAGGATACCGACATTTATCGCGAAAATCTGAAGGAGCTGGATGATCCAGACCAGAATCACCCGGCTGTTTGACCGCTTGCGGGCGGAAAAACGTCCCGCGCTCATCGCATACATCACGGCTGGCGATCCATCGCCTTCCGCAACTCCCGAAATCGTCGCGGCGCTCGAACGCGGCGGGGCGGACCTGATCGAGCTGGGGGTTCCTTTCTCCGATCCCATTGCCGACGGGCCGGTAATTCAGCGCGCCAGCGATCGCGCGTTGAAGGCGGGAACCAAGCTAGCCACCGTTCTCGACATCGCGTCGCAAATACGCACACGATCCGAGATTCCATTGCTGCTGTTTACATATTTGAACCCGGTGCTGCGATTACGGTCTGGAACCGCTGGCGCGAGCCGCGGTCGCAAGCGGCATCGATGGCTGCCTGCTCACGGACCTGAGCGTGGAAGAAGCGGAGCCTTACATCCACGTGATGCGCCAGGCGGGACTGGACACGGTGTTTCTGGCCGCGCCCACCAGCAGCCGGCGGCGCATGGAGCTGGTGGCGAAATATTCCACCGGTTTCGTCTATCTGGTTTCCCGTACCGGCGTTACGGGCGAACGTTCCAGCGTCTCCGATAGCATCGGACCTCTGGTGGCCGAGATGCGGAGCGTGACGCCGCTGCCGCTCGCGGTTGGATTTGGCATCTCCACCGCCGATCAAGTGCGGTCCGTCGGCGCTATCGCCGATGGCGTGGTGGTGGGCAGCGCCTTCGAGCGCGCCATCGAAGAGAATGCCGGCACTTCGCGGCTTTACGCGGAAGTGGAAGCGCTGGCTCGAAAGCTAGCCGGTGGTTTACCATCGAAGAACAAATGAGCCCGAACATGAGCATGGACAAGCTCTTGGATTGCCGGCGCCAGATCGACGCGGTGGACCTGAAGATCGTCGAGTTGCTCAACGCGCGGACTGAAATCGTGCACGAAATAGGCCGGATCAAACGGGAATTCGCGCTGCCGATCTACGAGCCCAAGCGCGAAGTTCAGGTGTTTGAAAACGTCACCAGCAACAATCCCGGACCGCTCACCGCCGACGCTTTGAAGCGAATCTTCGAGCGCATTATCGATGAGATGCGGACCATCCAGCAGAAGAAGATGAGCGGTTAGATACAATAGAAGCATCGATGAGTAACATTCAGTTCTGTCTCACGATCGGCATTCCGACATTTGCGGTACTGATCGGAATGTTGATGGACGCGATTCAATTCAAATCGCTCCATGCCCGCTTCAGCAGTATGGACGCCCGGTTGAGCAGTCAGGACGCTCGGAGAGTGATCGACCTCGACAACCGCTTCACGCGCATCGAAGCCAAGCTCGACATCCGATAATTCCCGCGTTCCGCCAGCATGCATGGTAAAACTGTGTCTAGGTACGCCTGAACGTAAGGCGATGTAACGCGAGAGCCTAAGCAATCCGCCGCCAGTTCTTGTATAAAAAAATTGTGGCCCTGGAGGGTATCGAGATGGTCAACTGTCCAAACTGTGACGCCGTGATTGACGTGGACGAGGACGAGCTGGATGAAGGTGACACGCTAACCTGCGATGAGTGCGGCGCCGATCTCAGCGTCACCGGGTTGGATCCCCTGGAACTGGAAACTGAAGAAGACGAGGACGAAGACGAAGAGGAAGAGGAGGATTTCGACTACGACGAGGACGAAGACGAGGATGAAGAAGAAGAGGAAGCCGAGGAGGAGGATTGGCATTAGCGGCGCGCTGCTCCCTACACTGTTCCCGGCGCTGCTTCTGATCGCTTTCCTTCCCTTCGGGGCAGCGGCAAAAAAGAAACCTGCGTTCGACGATTACGCCATCGTCAGTGGCAGCGTCTTCACGGAAAGTGGGTACGCTCTCTCTGATGCGGACGTGACCCTGGCTCCCGAGGCCCAATCCGGCAGTTCCTCCAAGAAACCCACCGGTAAGTTCAAGCCGTTGGACGCCATTTCCGACGCGCGCGGCGAATTCGTCTTCCATGTTCCGCCCGGTCCCCTGCAATACGTCGTGACGGTGGCCGCCAAGGGCTATCGAACCCAGCGCAAAAGCGTCAGCGTTCAGGATCGGGAGCGCGTCGAAGTAACGTTCCAATTGGAACCCGAGTCGAAATAGTGGGAAACCGATGCGTGCCCCCGCCACCTTTATCGCAATAGTTTGCTTTTGCAGTTCTCTAGTTGCGCAGAAAAAGGGCTCCGACACGACCACGCGCACGGTGCAGGGCATGGTCACCGACGCAGCCCATCATCCGGTGGCCCAGGCGGTGGTGCAATTGAAGAACAGCAAGACTTTGCAGATCCGTTCGTTCATCACGCAGGGCGATGGCAGCTATCACTTCGCCGGCCTAAGCACGGATGTGGAATACGAGCTCAAAGCCGACCATGACGGCGCCAGTACTTCCTGGAAAACGCTGAGCATATTTAATAGCAAGAAAACGCCGGTCATCAATCTGAAGCTGAAGAAGGAAAAATGAAGCGTTCACTCGCCTTTTTATTTTGCCTGCCCCTGCTCGCCACGGGCCCGCTGGTGCCGATTAACGAAGCTGGCTTCCAGAAGCTGGTGGATTCGCACACAGGCAAAGTGGTGCTGTACGATTTCTGGGCCACCTGGTGCGCGCCTTGCCGCGCCGAGCTTCCACAACTGGTTCTGCTCGAACGCAAGCTGCGGTCGCGGGGCGTGGAGGTGGTTACCATCTCGGCGGACGACCATGAGCACCGGGCGGCAGCGGAAAAGTTCATTCAGATGTTCGACGTGCAGGGCCCCGCCTACCTGAAACAGGCCACCGACGACGATCAATTTTTCCCCGCCATCGATCCGAAGTGGAACGGCGCGCTGCCCGCGCTTTTCCTCTATGACAGGAACGGCCACATGGTCCGGTCCTTTATCGGTGAAACAGACATGGCCACGCTCGAACGCGCTATTCGCAAGCTGTTGTAACCGACCTAAAGTACGCCTGTCAACGCAAAGTAGAAATGTCCTATTCCCTGCAAAGTAGAAATGTCCGGTTTTGACCGTGTTGGCGGAGGGTGCGTGATAGTCTGACTTCGATTCTCCGGGGAGTCGCGCTCCTGGGGAAGATTCAAGGCCGATGCGACGGGGCTGGCTCCGAAGTAATCGGCGGCAAACCCTCGGTCAACCGGGCCCTGCGGGGTACCCTCCGAGGGTTTTGCTTTTGACTTTGACATTCTCATTACTTGGGTGGAGTCTCGGAGCGGAGGCCTTGAATAGAGAAAGCGCGAAGCTGCCGGGCTGGGCTTGCCCGGCTTTCCTTTTGCGTTGTGGCGGGTTTTCAGAGCGACTCCGGCTTGGCGGAACCTTCCGAGGCCTGCCAGATCTTGGGTGACTTTTTCAGATCGAAGTTCTTACACCATGCACTGGCTGGGCGAGGTTTCCCCGTACGCCGCGCTGGGCTGGGCGCCTTCGGTGCTGGAAGCTTGGGACGCTGCTCGCAGATAGAAACACGCAAGTAGCGATCGCCGAATCGAACCGCCACAGAACCGTCTCGGCGCTTCTCGACCCGCAGCACTGCGCCTCGCAGTCCAGTGCGGATGTCCTGGCGGGCGATCTGGTAAATCTTCGCATCCAACTGAATGGTGTAATCATTGTTCACCCGCCGGCTTTCCACGTGGCTGAGAATCGCCGCCAAATCAGGCTGCTTTTCCAGCGGCCGGTGAGCATCGTCGGCACTGGCCGGCGTCACCGCCAGAGTGGCGTTGACCCAGGGCAGAAACTCGGTTTCCAGGTAGTGGTTGGCTTGTTCCAAAGTCGTCACTCCCGCGACGCGCATCCCCTTCACCAGCCGGTCCTGAGCGGTAGCAAACCCGCGCTCTACCCTCCCTTTGGCCTGCGGGCTGTGCGCTGCTATCCAGGTGATTGCCAACTCCCGCAACGCCCGACCGATCTGCGTCGGCGGCATTTCCACCCTATCCTGCTCCACTCCGGGCTCATCCCGCCTGCGTTTCTCCGCCGTCTGAAAGAGGCTCGCCTTGTCGGTGTAAAATGCGAGCGGCCGCCCGTGCTTTTTCAGGTAGCTCTCCAGCAGGCTCATGTTTTCCGCCGTTGAGTCGCTGCCCACAAAGCGAGCGAACCACCGCCCGGTCGCATCGTCAATCATGTTGATCAGCAAGATCTGTGCTCCGCGCCCTTCCAACCAGTCGTGGTCGCTGGTGTCCCACTGCACCAACTCGCCCCAGCGGCTGCGTCGCGGACGCCATGCATGGATCTTCTCGATCCGCTGCTTGCGCGCTCGCCACAGCTTGGCTTGAATCATCCACTGCCGTACCGTCTCCCGGCTCACCGCGATGTTGTGTTTCTTAGCCAAGTATTCCGACGCCAGCGTCGGGCCAAATCCCCGGTACACCGCACGCGACAGGATTGTCACTGCCTCCCGCTCCAGGTCGGCATCCATCTTGCGATTGGATGGCAGCCCTCGTAACGCATGCACCACAGCTTTATCCCCACGGCGTTTTAGAGCTCGCAGGAGACGCCTCACGTGCCTTTCCGTAATCCCCAGCTCCTCGGCCGCCTGCTTCTGGGTAATCAGTTTCTTCTTGGCCTTTTTCAAGGCCACCAGCCGGTCCCGCTCGGCCTGCGTCATCAATAGTTGTCCTTCTGCCACCTCCCCAGCCTGGAGGTCGTCAATAGGACATTTCTACTTTGCGCAAATAGGACATTATCACTTTGCGCCGACACGACCTAAAGTACGCCTTGACAATATTTACCCTGCGTGATAACTTCCCCAGTGGTATATCAGTCATTTCCACGTACCTGATGTAACCAATGGGGACTTTGAACTCGCCAGTCCAAGCGTACCGTTAATGCAGAGAGAGAGGGCGGCGGGGCTCCCGGCAAAGTGGAAGGGTTTGTTGGCCAGGAGCGGTGGCGGGATCGACGGCCGATGGCGAGCCGGCAAAATAAATCGCACTATAATCATTTGAGAGGTGTAACGATGAGAGCTAAGTTTTATGTGATGGCGGCCGGCCTGGGTTTGCTCGTCGCCGCAGCGCCAATGATGGCGCACCACTCCTTCACCGCTGAGTACGACGCCAGCAAGCCAGTCACTCTCAGCGGCACGGTAACCAAGGTGGAGTGGATGAATCCACATGCCCGCTTCTATATCGATGTGAAGGACGAGTCGGGCACGGTCACCAATTGGGAACTCGAACTGGGAAGCCCGAACGCGCTGATGCGCCTGGGCTGGACGCGCCACTCCCTGCAGCCGGGCGACATGGTGACGGTGGAAGGCTCCCTGGCCAAGGACGGATCCAAGCTCGCCAACGCTCGCAAAGTAACGCTGGCGGATGGTCGCAAGGTGTTCGCCGGTTCCGCCGCCGACAGCGAAAACAAGTCGGAAGGCAAGCAGTAGGCGATTGGAGACCCCATGCGTTCCACACTAGCCGTCTTTGTGGCCGGCGCCGGGCTGCTGGTTACGGCTTCTCTGCCGCTCGCGGCGCATCATTCTTTCGCGGCTGAGTTCGACGCCACCAAAGGCGTCACGCTCCAGGGCACGGTCACCAAACTGGACTGGATGAATCCGCACATCTGGATTTACCTGGACGTCAAGGACGACAGCGGAACGGTGGCCCATTGGCAGTGTGAAGGCGGCCCGCCGAATACTTTGACCCGCAACGGCTGGAGCAGGGATTCGTTGAAGGTAGGCGATCAGGCCACCATCGAAGGCTTCCGTTCCAAGGACGGCACCAACACCTGCAACGCTCGATCCGTGAAGTTGCCCAGCGGCAAGAGCGTGTTCGCGGGATCGAACGACGACGGCGCCCCCAAGCGCTCCGCGCAATAAGATAGCGCTCCTTTACGGTCGCGGGCTCTCATCAACGCGACCGTAAGGAAGCAGCCCCACAGGAGATCCCGTGCGTATAAGCTTTTCACCCGCCGCATTGACAATGTTCTTGCTTGCCCCCGCGCTGCTCTTCGCTCAGTCAGCGGGCTTCACGGGGGACATAAGTTCCAAGCCTCTCCCTCCAACGCCTGTCGGCCCGGCGCCTCGGACCCCCGATGGCAAACCGGACCTGAGCGGCCTCTGGCAGCGCCCCTATGTCCCCGACATGAGCAAAAGCAACAAGGACAAGAGCCAGATCGGCACGCCCGAACTGCCGTTCACCGAGGCCGGCTTAAAAGCCTGGAAGAGTTATGACGCCGCCAATGGCGATTACACCGGCAGCTGCCTTCCCTTCGGCCTCATGCGCTCCATGAATTCACCCGATCCGATCCAGATCATGCAGAGTCCCAAGTATGTGGCGCTGCTCTACGAGCAGAACACCTGGTTTCACATAATCCCCATCGACAAGAAGCATCATGAAGGCGCCACTCCTACTTGGTTTGGCGATTCGGTAGGGCATTGGGAAGGCGATACATTCGTGGTGGACACCGTCAACTTCAACGGCCGCACCCGCCTGGATACCATCGGCCATCCGCACAGCGACGCCTTGCACGTGATCGAACGGTTCACTCGTACCGACTCCATGCATATGGCCTATGAAGTGACCATCGACGATCCCAAGATTTTCACCAAGTCCTGGACCAACAAGCGAATTTTCACGCTACGTCCCGACTGGGAAATTATGGAGTACTCGTGCGAAGAGAACAATAAGGATTTCTACGAAGGCCACATCAAGGCGCCGCCCCCGCCGCAGTAAGAATCCAGTTGGCCGCAGTTGAACGCCGATAAACAGATAAAACAATTTTCTCTATCTGCGTTCATCTGTGGCTATATCTTAGGTCGGAGGCCGGTACCGTCAAGCTTCGGCGACTACAAAACTTACCGGCACATTTTCCTCAGTATTCCTCGTGTTTTCTAAGGTGGGGGCCTTAGTGTGCGTCGCCCCTTCCAGGGAACATCCACAGATTTCGAGTAGGTGCTGCGGAGCAAACCATTCGCGACTCCATAGCGATGAGGCGTCCAGAGCAACGGTCGCAAACCAGCCCAAAGTGGCATCGTACAAGCTGGTCTTGATTACACCCAACAGATCGCGGTTCTTTATCGACAGGGAGATAGACGACCCCAATGTCGGCTTCTCCTCCAGCAACACTACGGCGCAGGTTGTCGAGATCTCCTCCAGATTCGCGGTCGTTTGACGGATCTCACCCGGCTGTTCTTCGTAGGTCACCGTTACAAGTTCAGAGCATAGAAACTGGCATGAATGAGCCATGCCAGGAAATAATGCACGGAGCGGGCCAAGGCCCCGATGTGGTCGCCTTCAGGCTCAGATCCTGCGCGCTGGTAATAGTGAACGAGCCGCCGGCGTAATAGGAGGACGTTGAGGTAAGCGGTCCCACGGCGCCGGCTAAATTATAGGTGGCTGCCACTGAATTCAAGAACGCAATACCAGTATTGCTAAAGCCGATCAGGCTACTGCTGGCGTCGATGTCGCCCGCCTCCACACTGCCGGTGAAGGATCCTTTCGACGACCCGATGGTAATGGTGTTGGAAAGCGCCGTATTTTCGAATGGATCGCCGTTGCCGATGAAGGTGAATACGAAGGAAACATTGTTTAGGTTGGTTGTTCCAAGCGTACCCGTCAATTGTCCGCTCTCAGCGTGCTGGATAGTTGAGGCCGGACATGACGGAGCGCACACTAAGCGCAAACAACCCTGCAAGTAACTTTCCCATCAGAGCCTCCCCGGCTGGTTTTGCGGCTTGACTGTGCAACCAGGCAGCGCGTAATACGTTGTGAAGTCCTATTGCGTTTTGGTACTTCGAGGCCCTAATGCCGCGCAGCCACCAGCAGGCCTTCGCCGGACGTCCCGGCCGCAGCCAGCGCTTCCCGGCCGAGTATCCGGCGATGCAGTCGTCCGACAATGTAAATGCAGACCGCAAACACGGCCGGACACACCGCCAGCACCGCGAAGATGTAGCGCACTGGCAGGGTCGTCG
This sequence comes from Bryobacterales bacterium, assembly GCA_963735145.1. GTDB lineage: Bacteria > Acidobacteriota > Terriglobia > Bryobacterales > Bryobacteraceae > Palsa-89. Next base: position 102,669 of record CAVTJS010000007.1, read on the forward strand.
ACAAAATGACTCCGCCCAAAATCGGTCCAGCCACCGAGCCGACCTTCGCGATGGAGGTAGCCCAGCCCGCCCCGTTGGCGCGATACGCGCTGGGATAAAAGATCCCGCAAATGCTGTGCATTCCGAAATGGCCGCCGATCAGGAAACCGCCCGTGATCGCGCTCAGCACCATGAATTCGATGTGCCCCATGCCGGCGAAGCTCGCCACCAGCAGCAGGATGGTGGTCATCACCGGCATCACCGTGATGGCAATGGCGCCGCGTTTGTCGGTGAAGCGCATCAACAATAATCCGCCCACGGCGCCCATCGCCGAATAGAGCGACGCCGCCGTGGCAGCCTCCTTGCGGGTGTATTTGAGCGCTTCAAAAACCACCGGGGTCCAGTTGACGATGAAAAAGACGGCCAGCGAACTGGCGATATATCCGATCCAGATCAGCGGGGTGATCAGGCGCAATTCGCCGCGGAACAGCAGTGATGGTTTGAAGTCCTTATTCAGCTGCCTTTCATCGGTGACGACGAAGTTAGCGCCAGAAGGAATCGGCTGGGCGGGCGCGATCCGCCGGACAATTGTCGAAATCCGAGCGGCGCCCCGTCCCTTGCTCGCCAGGAAGCGGATGGATTCGGGCAGAATCGCAAACAGAACGCCCGCGCAAAAGAACGAGAACGCGCCGCCGAAAACGAACACCGATTTCCAGCCGAACTTGGGTATCAGCCAGATCGCGATGGGGCCGCCCAGCGCGGTGCCGAGCGAGTAGCCCATCATGATCACCGTTACGATGGTGGCGCGATAGCGCTTGGGCGCATATTCGATATTCAGCGCCCAGGCCAGCGGCAGCATGCCACCGAGCGGCAATCCGTCGATGAAGCGCAGCGCGAATAATGAGCTATAACTGTTCGCCAGCGCGAAACACATGGTCAGGATTCCGAACAGCGCCGTCGCGCCAACCACCACTGGACGCCGGCCGATGCGATCGCCCAGGTAGCCCAGCGCGAAGCCGCCCACCATGGTCCCGAACAGCCCCATGCTGAAGACGTTGCCGAGTTGGATTTTGCTGAGGTGATACTGCGCGCCGAAGTACGGCGCGGCGAAGCTGATGAGGTTGCTGTCCAGACCGTCGAAGAACGTGATGATCCACGAGATCAGCACCAGGCTGATAAGAAAGCGGCCCAGTTTCTGCTGCTCGATGATCGCGGAGACGTCGATCTCGGAAGCGCCGGCGATATGCGGTTCAGCCAACGTACTACGATATCAAAGCGCCGAGAACGAATCGCGTGTAACGGCCGCTGGGTGGCGTCATCTAACAATTGGGTAGGCAGGTTTTCCTGGCTGCCGTAGGAGGTAACGTGGACTATCGTGGACGTACATCGGCAGCGCCGGACGCCGAATCGAATGGACGGTCGTTTTCCGACGTCCTCAAGGACATTGGCACGAGCCTGCAGGACATCGTACGATCGGAAATAAAGCTGGCGAAGATCGAGGTCACGGATAGCATCGGGCGATTGCGATCCGCTTCCGTGATGCTGGCTGGCGGTGGTTTGCTCGGCATTTTTGCGGTCGGATTTATTCTGCTCGCCGCCTTGTTTGCGTTGGAAATTATCTTGCCCGCTTGGCTGGCGGCATTAGTTCTGGGCGTGCTCTTGTTCGGAGGCGCGGCACTCGGCATCTCCGTAGGCCGCCGGCGCCTCAAAGCCATTCGAGGCCCGCGCAAAACGTTACAAACCATGAAGGAGGATCTCGAATGGACCAAAGAACAAGTCAGATTGTAGGCGAAATCTTCGAAGAGCGGCAAAGACTCGGCGATAACATCGCTGAGTTGGAGCAGAAGGTGAGGGAAGCCACGTCCTGGCGCGGCTATTTCGCCAAGAAGCCTTGGATGGCTATCGGCTTGGCGGTAACCGGCGGGCTGCTCTTATCGGCGCTCTTCACGTCAAAATCGCATTAACTCGTGCCGGCCCGCGTTCCAATGATTTGGTATGCGGTAAAATCCCGTTAGGTCCCATGCGCAGGTTTGTCGAGATTATTGTACTAGCGGGCGTCTTCAGCGGCGCGTTCTTCTTTAGTGCGGCCACAGGCGTGGCAAGACCGGAATACTCGCGACGAACGCAAAAGGAGTGCAACTTCTGCCATCCGCCCGATTCCTGGAATCTGACCAACGCCGGTAAGTACTACCGCGATCACCACTATTCGTTGCAAGGCTACGTCCCGCCCGAGCCAGCCAAGCCCAATGGCAAATCCGGCAAGAGCTAGTTCCGCCCCGTTACAAAATTTGCAGAGCCAAATCTGTATCGCGGAACATAATCCTACCACCCCGCGCATTCACAAGGACCTGATCCAATTGCAGGACCGCGTCGTCTGTCGAAACCAGAAGATCGGCATCGAAAGCCATTGCACTCGCCGCGTGGAGCGCGTCGGCAGCACGAATTCCGCGAGTCTGCAGATCAAGCTGCTGGAGCTGCAGTCGGACAGTTGCGGGCGTCAGGTCGAGCACGGATATGTCGAAAAGTTCAATGGCGATCTGAACCTGCGTAGTGATAGACCGTGCGGCGGGAATCACGAATGTATCGGCCCGCGGGGCACCCTTCGCAAACTGTGCCAAGAGTCGATACAGCGCCTCTTCAACCTCATAGTATGTTAGACAGGAAGTGGCGCCGACGTGTAGGCGGCGGACTTTTTCAAATAGCCGCTCAGCGTCAGCCGCAATCGCGTCCGGGCTGCGGCCCCGGCGCGCTGACGATCTCAAGATGGCATTGGTACTCCCGAACACACTGAGATAGTCAATGAATACGCCAGTGTCGAAGTAGACGCGCACCTATGCGGCTCGGAGATAGGTAACAAGCTCTTCGGGAGTAACCACCCGCGGTCTTGGAGACGTGACCAAATTCTTGAGAAGCATGTCGCTCGTGACTAGAAAATCGCACTCATCGGCGCTGCTTAGGATGAGAATGTCATTGGCGTGCGCCAGTCGATTCCTCAGAGCGCGCACTCCCGGGAGCAACGCCTCGGCCTTGGCAATGTTCACTGGCAATACATCCAAATGATCTCTGATTCGCTCCAGCGCGGGATTGTCCGCGGCAGCTGTCGCCAACAGCAGTTCCTGAATCACAATTGGATTAACGGCGAACCGAATGCGGCCGGATTCCTCAGCGGAAAACACCTGTGCCGCCGACGGATCACCCCGCAGATATCCAAGGATCACGTTCGTGTCGAGAAACACCAGTGGCCTGTTCACGTTCGGTTCGCGACGTTCGCGAAGCTCAGGCTGGGCCACCTGCTCCATTTCTCTCATTTTACGCTACGGACGCAATCACAAGCCGTCGGATGACTTTTTCGCTTGGCTTGCTGACTTGAACTCGCGAACGCGTCATCATAGACGATGAGAGAGGAATGATCCTTTCCTCGGAACATTTGATGCAGGCCAACACTCTCACCGGATCCACCGAAGTTCCCGCGGGCCCGTTGTCGGCCGATGACGCGCGGAAAATCGATGCCTACTGGCGCGCCGCCAACTATTTGTCGGTCGGACAGATTTATCTGTTGGACAACCCGCTGCTCACGGAGCCGCTGCGCCTGGAGCACGTCAAGCCGCGCCTGCTGGGCCACTGGGGCACCACGCCCGGGCTGAACTTCATTTACGCGCACTGCAATCGCATTATCAAGAAGTACGATCTCGACATGATCTACATCTGCGGGCCGGGCCATGGAGGTCCGGGGATGGTGGCGAACACGTATCTGGAGGGTTCGTACTCGGAGCTGTTCCCCAACATGACCGAGGACGCGGAGGGCATGAAGCGCCTGTTCAAGCAGTTCTCGTTTCCCGGTGGCATTCCGAGTCATGCCGCGCCAGAGACGCCCGGTTCCATCAATGAAGGCGGCGAGCTGGGCTATTCCCTGGTGCATGCTTACGGCGCGGTGTTCGACAATCCGGGCCTGATCGCCTGCTGCGTCATTGGCGACGGGGAAGCCGAAACGGGAGCGCTCGCCACCAGCTGGCACTCCAACAAGTTCCTGAATGCGGGGCGCGATGGCGCTGTGCTGCCGATCCTGCATCTGAACGGATACAAGATCGCCGGCCCCACCGTGCTGGCGCGCATCTCGCGCAGCGAATTGACGGACCTGTTAGAGGGCTACGGCTATCATCCGTACTACGTCTCAGGCCACGAACCCGGCGCGATGCACCAGACCATGGCGGCCACGCTCGATTCCATCGTCGAGGAGATCCATGCCATTCAGAAGCGCGCGCGCGAACACGGTTCCGCCGAGCGTCCGCTATGGCCCATGATCGTGCTCGAATCGCCCAAGGGCTGGACCGGTCCCAAAGTGGTGGACGGCCTCCCGGTAGAAGGAACGTTTCGCGCCCATCAGGTGCCGATTGCAGATCTGCAGTCCAAACCGGGCCGTCTGCGGATGCTGGAAGAGTGGTTGAAAAGCTATCGTCCTGAAGAGCTGTTCGATCGCCATGGCACGTTGGTTCCCGAGTTGGCCGAGCTCGCGCCCAAGGGAGCGCGCCGCATGGGCGCTAACCCGCACGCCAATGGCGGCCTGCTGTTGAGGGACCTGCGTCTGCCGGATTTCCGCTCCTACGCGGTCCAGGTTCCCAAGCCTGGCGCTGAAACGTCCGAAGCCACGCGGGTGCTCGGCAACATGCTGCGCGACGTGCTCAAGTTGAACGATCCTTTTCACAACTTCCGCGTTTTCGGTCCCGACGAAACCGCTTCGAATCGTCTGGGCGCGGTGTTCGAAGTGACGAACCGCGTATCCAGCGCTAAGATTCTGCCCACCGACGATCACGTCGCCCCCGACGGCCGCGTCATGGAAATATTGAGCGAGCACATGTGCCAGGGATGGCTGGAAGGCTATCTGCTCACCGGACGCCACGGCTTTTTCTCTTGCTACGAGGCCTTCATCCACATTGTGGATTCCATGTTCAACCAGCACGCCAAATGGTTGAAGGTGTGCCGCAACGTCCCCTGGCGGCGGCCGATTGCGTCTCTTAACTATCTGCTTACTTCACACGTCTGGCGGCAGGATCATAACGGATTCAGCCATCAGGATCCCGGTTTCATCGATCACGTCATCAACAAAAAAGCCGACGTGGTGCGGGTCTATCTTCCGCCCGACGCGAATTGCCTGCTGTCGGTGGCCGATCATTGCCTGCGCAGCCGCAACTACGTCAATGTGATCGTGGCCGGAAAGCAACCGGCGCTGCAGTGGCTGGATATGGACGCGGCCGTCAAGCACTGCACCGCGGGCGTCGGCATTTGGGATTGGGCCAGTAACGATCAAGGCGCAGAGCCGGACGTGGTGATGGCGTGCTGCGGCGACACGCCGACGCTGGAAACTTTGGCGGCCGTGGATCTGCTGCGGCGCCTGGTGCCGGATCTCAAAATCCGCGTGGTCAACGTTGTCGATTTGATGACTTTGCAACCGGAAATCGAACATCCGCACGGACTGTCCGATCGCGATTTCGATGCTCTCTTTACCGCCGACAAGCCGGTAGTGTTCGCTTTCCACGGCTACCCGTGGCTGATTCATCGCCTCACTTACCGGCGCACCAATCACAACAATTTCCACGTGCGCGGTTATAAAGAAGAGGGCACCACCACCACGCCCTTCGACATAACCGTGATGAACGATCTGGATCGCTTTCATCTGGCCGGCGACGCTATCGACCGGGTTCCACGCCTGCGCGGCGTTTCCGGCTATCCCAAGCAGTTTTTGCGGGATCGTCTGATCGAACATAATCTTTACGTCTCGCGCTCGGGCGACGATATGCCTGAGATCCGCAACTGGAGATGGCCGGGCGCATGAAGATCCTGGTCCTGAATGGCGGCTCCAGTAGCTTTAAGTGCTGGTTTCAGGACGTGCCGCGGGGCCAATTTCCCTCTGAGGCAATGGCGCCGCGCTGGACCGCGCGCGCCGACTGGAGCCGTGATTCACGGTCCGCGGAAATAAAGATCAGCCGATCCGATGGCGCTTCCGTAAGCCGAACCATCAGCGCGGACACGCCATCCGGGTTTTTCGAGCCCGTTATCAAAACTCTGTGGGAAGGCGAAACCAAGGCCATTGACGCCCCCGCCGAGATCGACGTGGTGGGCCATCGTATCGTACATGGCGGTGCCAAATATCGCGAGAGTGTTTTGGTAACTCCGGAAGTTCGCGCGGGAATCGCCGAGCAAGCCCAGTTCGCTCCCGCGCACAACCGGTTGCAGCTGGCGGCTATCGAGACGGTGGATCGCGTGGTCGGCCCGAGCGTGCGGCAAGTGGCGGTCTTCGACACCGGATTCCACGCCACGCTCGCGCCCGCCGCTTACGTTTACCCTGGGCCTTACGATTGGCTCCAAGAAGGAATCCGGCGCTACGGATTTCATGGCATCAGCGTTCAATACTCCACGCGGCGCGCGGCGGAGCTTTTAGAGGTTCCACCGAATTCATCGCGGCTCATCGTCTGTCATCTCGGAAATGGAGCCTCCGTCACCGCCGTCGCAAACGGCAAAAGCGTGGACACCAGCATGGGATTCACGCCGCTGGAAGGCATCATGATGGGCACGCGATCGGGCTCTATCGATCCCAGCATCCTGGTGTACCTGATCCGCCGGCACGGCTACACTGCCGATCAGATCGATGAAATCCTGAACAAGAAATCCGGTCTGCTGGGCGTTTCCGGCTTCTCCGGCGATATGCGCGAGATCCTGGAAGCGGTTTCGAAGGGCAGCGAACGCGCACGCCTGGCATACGACATTTACGCGCACCGTCTGACGCGCGAGATCGGCTCGATGCTGGCTGTGCTGGGCGGCCTGGACGCCATCGTCTTCACCGGCGGCATTGGCGAGAATTGCGCTCCGCTTCGCCAGGACGTCTGCGCGCAGCTTCGATTCGCCGGCCTGAAACTGGACGCCGCGAAAAACGCCCACCCGCGCCTGGATCAAAACATCGCGGCTCCCGGATCGCCGGTACAAGCGCTGGTGATTCGCGCCGATGAGGACTGGGAAATCGCCCGCGAATGTTGCCGCTTCTGAGCAGGCAGCGCATCTTCTTTTGGAGCGCGATAGCAGCGCTTGTGTTTACTAACGCGCTCTTCCAGATCCGCCTGGCTCATGACGATTCGCAAACCAACGACGAAGCGGCGCACTTGGTTTCCGGCTACAGCTACTGGACCACCGGCGACTGGAGATTGAACCCCGAACATCCGCCGCTATCGAAGCTGGCCGCCGCGTTGCCGCTTCTCGGGATGGCCTCGAATTCCATCCGGACGCGCAAGCCTGAGCCAATGCCGATGAATTCGCGCTCGGCCGTCAATTCCTGTATCGAAATATTCGCCCGGCGGATGACATCCTCTTTCGGGCCAGGATCGTCACCGTTTGCTTCGCGGCGGCGCTCATCATCGTAATCGCAGCCTGGACGCTCCGTCGGTTCGGTCCGTTCCCCGCGCTCGTCGCGGCAACTTTTGCCGCGTTCGATCCCATCTTGCTTTCTCATGGCCACTACGTTACGTCCGACGTTCCAGTAACCTTGTTCTACTTTTGTGCGATCCTCGCGTGGGTTTCCTGGCTCGTAGAGGGAGGACGCAAGCGGCTGCTGTTGACAGGCGTATTCACCGGCCTGGCGCTCGCCACCCAGTCCGGCGTCGACGGATTCAATGGGAACACGCGCTGTATCTTTGCATCGTTCCGTTCTTAATCGTGTGGCCCACTTACAGATTCGATATCCGCGCAATCGCCGGCGATCCCAGAATCGGACCAAAGCTCTCCGCGGTCTCGCACCTCGCCCACATCCCGATCCCGGCATATTACTTCTTCCGCGGCATCCAGCTTCTGTTCCGGCACGCTCACAGCGGCCACACCGCGTTCTTGCTCGGGCGCTTGTCCTCGCATGGCTTTATCGCGTATTTTCCCGTCGCATTTCTAATAAAAACTCCACTCGGGCTTCTTCTCGCACTGACGCTCGCATCCTGGCCGCTGCTATTTCTCAATCGCAAATGGTTGTGGTTAGCCACCGCTCCCGTGACTTACTTCGCAATCAGTATGTTTGCGGGAATCGATATCGGAATCCGCCACATTCTCCCGGTTTACCCGTTCCTGTACCTTCTGGCCGCCGCGCTCTGGACAGCCTGCCAAACGCGCCACGCCAGGTTCGCACAAGCCGTCGCACTGCTGTGCGTCGCCGGAGTTGTTACAGAGTCGTTGGCCGCCTACCCGTTATGGTTGGGGTTTTTCAACATCGCCGCAGGCGGACCGCTCGAGGGAACACGCTACCTGCTGGGCAGTAACGTGGATTGGGGGCAAGGCCTGAAACGCCTTCCCGCGTTCCTGGCTCAAAACAAAATCCAGCAGCCCTGTTTGGCCTACTTCGGAGAAGCGGAACCGGCATATTACGGAATGAGCGCGATGCCGCTGGCCCACGTGGTAGAAAACTGTCATCAGCGCGCAACTATTATTCGGATCGCCGACGCACCCCTTTGCAGCCTTGGAACGACGCCAGCCGCAGGCGATCGTCGGGAGTTCGCTGTTTGTCTTCGATCCGGTGCGTCCAAACATACTTGGCCACAGATGAACACAGATAAACGCAGATAAAACATTTTTTCCGATCTGCGTTCATCCGTGTTTATCTGTGGCCAGATTGCTTTTTCAGGACTAAACTAAACGCGTGTGGATTGCGATCCCCTTCGTGAGCGTTCGATGCACAGGGCACTTATCGGCAATCTCCAGCAGTTTCCCCCGCTGCTCCTCGCTCAAATCTCCGGTAAGCTCGATGTCCCGGTCGATCCGGTCCAGCAGAGCCTCCGTGGATTCGCAATTGGCGCAATCGGTGGCGTGGATTTTAGAATGCCGCAGCCGGACCGTGACGCTCCCGAGCGGCCATTGCTTTTGTCGCGCATACATGCCGAGCGTCATAGAGGTGCAGGCGCCCAGTGCCGCCGCCACCAGCTCATAGGGCGACGGCCCGGCATCGTTTCCGCCCACGCTTTTCGGTTCATCGGAGAAAAACCGATGCGGTCCCACAGTGATCTCCTGCGCGAATCCAGCCACGCTCCCGCGCACCACCACTTCGGGCATCAGCTCTCCAACTCGCCCGCCGCCACTTCATCCACGTAGCACCAGATCCAGCGCTCGCCCGGCTCAATGGATCGGATCAGCGGATGTTTGGAAGCATGAAAATGCTTGGTGGCGTGCTTGTTCCTCGAAGAGTCGCAGCAGCCCACGTGCCCGCACTCCAGGCACATGCGGAGGTGTACCCAGGAATCCCCCATCTTGATACATTCCTCGCAAACATGTTTCGAAGGTTCGGTGAATTTGATTTCGTTTAAATGTGTGCAATGTTTCGCCATGTCAGCCTCCGGTTGTCGCCCGATTCCCGCCCGGCCTTTCAAGCGCGGCTCGATCCCACTTGGCCAGATTCGCTCCGGCCTCATAGGAAGTTTCCAGGAACTCTATAATCTCCGCCTGCGGTGCGTCCGCGCCGCGGATGTCGTCGTACATCAGAAGGAACTCGCCGATTCCCTGATGATAGAACGCCGCCTTGGGACCAACCGCATACGTTTTAAATCCGGGCGGCTCGGGCGCCGTGTAGGAATAGAATGCCGGCCCTTTGATCTCACCGCCGCCCGGCCAAAATCCCGCGCTGCTCACTTCGTGCGAGTAGGCTTCCTGCATCATTGGATCGGGCCTGGGTGGAGCAAGCCGGCCCGAGAATCGAGTGACCGCGATATCGAAGCTGCCCCAGAAGAAATGCACCGGGCTGCATTTGCCGATGAATCGCGCGCGAAAGTTTTTCAGCACTTTGTCCACCGAAATCAGCAGACGCCGAAAGCGATCGACGTATTCGCGATCGTAGGATTTGTGGGTGCGGTCGTCAGGGAAGGGAATCGGATTTGCCACTTCATCGGGGCGCGCCGTAATCTTGACGTCGATCTTCAGCGCCGCGAGCGTGCTCATCACTTCGGCGTAGAAGTCGGCCACGGTGCGCGGCGCAAGCTCCAAGCTCCGAACCTCGCCTTCGCTAGTCCGGATCATCAGTTTGTGCCCGATGAAATCGAATTCGATTTCAAACACTCCGCGCGGATAAGGAATGGCCGATGTGGCGAGCCCGCGCGCGCTCACATAGAGAGTCGCATTCCAATAATGATTGATCAAAGGCGTCAGGGTCATGCGGATCTTCCCGACAATCTGGGTCCACATGTGCAGCGTGTCGTAGGTGTCCTGCCAGGCAGCCAGGGGAAGCTCCGGCCAATCGCCGGTGTGGGGAACCATCTCTTTCAATTCTACCCGCCCTCCGCTCGGCTGGTAACTTAATGGCTGGTAACTTAATAAAGACGCATGCGAACTCAAGTCGGAATCGTCGGAGCCGGGCCGGCCGGCCTGATGCTCTCTCATCTTTTGCACTTGCTCGGCATCGAATCGATTATTTTGGAGTGCCGCAGCCGGCAGTACATTGAAGACCGCGTGCGCGCGGGCGTGCTGGAGCAGGGGACGGTGGACCTCATGATCGAAACCGGCGTGGGCGAACGGCTGCAGCGTGAGGGATTGCGGCACGAAGGCGTCTGGTTCAGCTTCGGCGGACGCCGTCATCGTATCCCTTTGTCGGAGCTCACCCAAGGGCGAGCCATCACCGTGTACGCGCAGCAGGAAGTGGTGAAGGATTTGGTCCAGGCGCGTCTGGTCACAGGCGCGCAGATCGCGTTTGAGGTGGAAGATCTCTCCGTTCACGATCTGGATTCGCCGCTGCCGAAAATTCGTTACACCAAGGAGGGCGCTGCTCACGAAATCGTTTGCGATTTCATCGCCGGCTGCGACGGCTTTCATGGCGTCTGCCGGCCATCGGCGCCCGAAGGAGCGATCACCGTTTACGAACGCGTCTATCCCTTCGCCTGGCTCGGCATTCTGGCTGAAGCGGCACCTACTTCTGACGAGCTCATGTACACCTACACCGAGCGTGGGTTTGCGCTCTTCAGTATGCGATCGCCCCAGATCACGCGACTGTATCTGCAATGCACGCCGGACGAGGATCTGGCCCAATGGCCCGATGATCGCGTATGGGAAGAGCTCTGCGCGCGCATGCGCACCGACGATGGCTGGGTGCCCGCCATCGGACCTGTGATTCAGAAGGGCGTGACGGGCATGCGCAGCTTCGTGATTGAACCGATGCAGTACGGCCGGTTATTTCTGGCCGGCGATGCGGCGCACATCGTGCCGCCCACTGGAGCCAAGGGACTCAACCTCGCCATCTCCGACGTGCGCGTGCTGTCCCAAGCTCTGGAGGCTTTCTACAAATCGGGCCGCCAGGATCTTCTCGCCCAGTATTCGGCGAAGTGCCTCCGCCGCATCTGGAAAGTGCAGCGGTTCTCCTGGTGGATGACGTCCATGCTGCATCTTTTTCCCGGCGGCGACGGCTTCGACCATCGGCGGCAGATTGCGGAACTGGATTATGTCACCAGCTCCCGCGCCGGGATGACGGGGCTGGCCGAGAATTACGTCGGACTGCCGCTGGACTAGGGCGCCCCTATTGGGTCTTCTCTTTCACTTTATCGGCGCCCTTCTCGGTGGCCTTCGCAGTTTTATGGACCGCCTTCTTTGTGCCTTTTTTGACGCTTTTGCCGGCATTCTTGGCGGCATGTCCGGTGTCTTTGCCAGCCTGCTTTATGTCTGAGCCGGCCTGCTTGGCATCGCTCTTCGCGCCTTCCTGGCCATAAGCTGCCAACCCTGCCAGACTGCCGATCATCAATACAATCAACCTCTTCTTCACGATTTCTGGTCCTCCATTCAAATGTCTTGGGGATAGCTCCAACCATTAGACGCACCTAAGTAGATTTTTTTGAGCCGTGTGGATATTAAATTGCTACAATGAAACGTAAGTTATGTCGCGACCGGCAACATCCCGTCCCAGCTTGTTCGGCTCCGACTAGTTTCCTTCCTCCGCTGCCCCTTTCACTAACCAAGTAGCCGTTCAGAGAAGGAGACTATAATGCCTATCAAAGAAATGGTCCGTCTGGACCTTCCTCATATCCTGACGCCTCTGCCGGGCCCGCGCGCCACGCAACTCATCGAGCGCGACGCACAGGTTCTATCGCCCTCCTATACCCGTTGCTATCCGCTGGTAGCCGCGCGGGGTGAAGGCGCAATGATCGAGGATGTCGACGGCAATCGTTTTCTCGACTTCAACGCCGGCATCGCCGTCGTGTCCACGGGCCATTGCCATCCGAAAGTGGTGGCGGCCATCGGAGAGCAATCCAAACGCCTGATCCACATGTCGGGCACCGACTTTTATTACGAAAACATGGTGCAGTTAGCGGAGAAGCTGGCCGCTATCGCACCGGGCCCCGGTCCGCATCGCGTCTATTTCGGAAACTCAGGCGCGGAGGCTACCGAAGCCGCCATGAAGCTGGCGCGCTACCACAGCGGCCGCGATAAATTCATCGCCTTCACCGGCTCCTTTCACGGACGCACTCTCGGCGCTCTCTCGCTCACCGCTAGCAAGGTGGTCCAGCGCAAAGGCTTCGGACCGCTTGTTCCGGGCGTTTATCATGCCCATTTTCCCGATCCTTATCGCCGGCCCGAAGGCATGACGGCGGACGACTACGGCGTGAGCTGTGCGCGCTTCATTGAAGACGAGCTGTTCCGCACCATCGTCCCGGCCGAGGAAGTGGCGGGAATCGTCGTGGAACCCATCCAGGGCGAAGGTGGGTACCTGCTACCTCCGAAGGTTTTCCTCCAGGAGCTGCGGCGGCTGGCCGACCGCCACGGCATCCTGCTGATCTTCGACGAAGTGCAGTCCGGCATGGGACGAACCGGCAAAATGTGGGCCTCCGAGCATTTCGACGTCGCGCCCGACATCTTCACTACCGCGAAAGGCATCGCGAGCGGCCTGCCGTTGAGCGCCATGATTGCCCGTGCCGACATCATGGATTGGCCGCCCGGCGCGCACGCGTCCACTTTCGGCGGGAATCCCGTGGCCGTAGCGGCCGCGCTTGCCACCATCGAATTACTCGAAGGCGAACTGATCGCAAACGCAGCCCGGATCGGCGGTCACATACTCGATCGGCTGCGCCACTGGCCAAAACGCTTCAGGCATGTCGGCGACGTCCGCGGTCTCGGATTGATGATCGGCTTCGAACTGGTGCGCGATCAAACCGCCAAAGAGCGAGCACCCGAGCTGCGCGATCGTATCCAGGAACTGGCGTTCGAGCGCGGCTTGCTGGTGCTGGGGGCCGGGCGCAACGCCATCCGTCTTTGCCCGCCACTTATCATCACGCGCGATCAATCCGATTTCGCGATCGATACACTGGAAGAATGCCTAAAACAGGTGGCCTAGCTGCCACCCGGATTCTCGACGTCGGCTGCGGCATCAACAAATATCCCGGCGCCATCGGCCTGGACCGCAATGCGAACACCCGCGCCGACGTGCTGTGCGACCTGGATCGTTTTCCGTACCCGTTTCGCGACAGTTCGTTCGGTGAATTGCGCGCCATCCATGTAATCGAGCACGTTTCCGACGTGATCCGCGCCATGGAGGAGTTTCATCGAGTGCTCGCGCCCGGCGGCCGATTGTTCATCGCCACCCCGCATTACACCGACTTCAGCTCGTTCTGCGATCCAACGCACCGCTGGCACTTGAACAGCTTCTCGTTCCGCTACTTCGGCGAAGACCATGGCGGGTTCGGATACTATAGCAAGGCGCGCTTCCGCCAGGTAAAGGTTTACGTGAAGTTGCTGGCGCTATGGCGTTGGCTGGGCTTTGAGTTTCTGGTGAATTATTTCCCACGTTATCGCAGGTTTTGGGAGTATTATCTGTGCTACGTGGTGCGCGGGAAGGCCATGGAGTTTGAGTTCGAAGCGATCAAATAGCTCGCTTATTCACGCCCTTCAAGGTGCTTCAGCCGCGCGTCAATTACCTGTTCGACTCGATAAAGCTCCGAGCGCCAGAGGTCGCGCATTTCGTCGAAACGGCGATCGACGTCGTTGAAGCGTGCATCCATATGAGCGCGCAATTCACTGATGGCATCGCTAAATCTCGCATTCGTGTCGTTCAGCCGAGAGTTGTTGATCAGGATGCCCACCAAAACTGCGAGCATATTCGGCACCGCGGCCAAAGCGATGCTAAGGATCTGGCTGTTGTCCATCTGCAATCTGTATCTTAGCCGATCATAATGTCAGAATGGCCTCGGCCGACATCACCGCGCTGTTGCAGAAGTGGACCTCAGGCGATAAATCCGCCATCGACCAGCTCACGCCGCTGATCTACGCCGAGTTGCGCAGGCTGGCCCACCGCCATCTGCGCCGCGAGCGAGGCGACCACACCTTGCAAAGCACCGCCCTGGTCCACGAAGCCTGGCTGCGCCTGGTGGATCAGAAGCAGGCCAGGTGGCAGGATCGCGCCCACTTTTTCGCCGTCAGCGGCCAAATGAAGCGCCGCATTCTGGTGGACCACGCCCGGGCGCAGCATCGCGAAAAACGCGGCGGCGGCGCCCCTGTGCTGGCGCTGGATGAAGGCGTCGATATTCCGCGCGAGCGCAGCCTGGAACTGATCGCGCTCGACGACGCGCTCCACGACCTGGCCCGATTGGACGCCCGGCAAAGTCAGGTGATCGAGCTGCGCTTCTTTGCCGGCCTGTCCATTGACGAAACGGCCGAGGCGCTGGGAGTCTCCAAAGCCACCGCCAATCGCGACTGGATCACCGGCCGCGCCTGGCTCCTGCGCGAGCTGGACCGGCGACCGAACGCGGCGGAATAGTCGGCTACCAAATGCCTTCGGCGGGCGCGGCTCAGTATCTCTTTTCGATTCAACGAAATCCGAGCTAAACCGCGACCGTAAGGGAATCGGTCCCAACCAATGAGATTTTTCGCCCCGCCGCGGCGCGTATCCCTGGTGAAGGAGTATGATAGCCTTGACCCAAATGGAGGAGCGGCGGCCATCCGAAGGCCTGGAGGCCGGGCAGTGGGTGCGGGTGCGCGAGATCCTCGATTTCGCCCTACAACTCCCACCCGACCAGCGCGCCGCGTACGTCACCGAAGTCTGCGCCGGCGATCCCGCTCTGCGTTCCGAAGTGGAATCCCTAATCGCCGCCTCAGCGCGAAGCGCCTTCCTGGACCGCGATCTCCTCCCGTCGCTCACGCCCACGTTAAATATGACCGTCGCCGACACCGGCCGGACCATCGGCAATTACCGGGTGCTCGACCGCATCGGCGAAGGCGGCATGGGCATCGTCTTCAAGGCCGTGGATTCGCGGCTCGGACGCACCGTGGCGCTGAAGGTGATTTCGCACTCGCCCTCCCCTACATTGGGCACGGGCGAGGAGACCACCGAGCTGATTCCCGAACGTGTGTCGTCCACCAGCCGGCTCAATGCGGGCGATCGCGTCCGATTGATGCTGGAATCGCCGGAGCACGGTTACCTCTACTTGATCGACCGCGAGCGTTACGCCTCGGGCGAGCGTGGCACGCCGTACCTCATCTTTCCGACCATGCGCACGCGAGCCGGCGATAACAAAGTGGCGGGAGGCAAGCTGATCGACATCCCCGCGCAGGGCGATCGCCCCAATTTCTTCACGCTGCGCCGCAGCCGGCCGGATCAGGTGGCGGAGGAACTTACGGTATTGCTAACGCCTGAGCCGTTGGAGGGGGTCACCATCGGAGAGAATGCGCTCGCGCTATCAAACGCTCAGGTCGCAGCCTGGGAGAAGCAGTGGGGCAGCGTGAAGCCGGAGGTGTTCGAACTGACCGGCGGCGCGGGCAAAGCTTGGACGCGCGCAGAACAGGACGCCGCGGCCGATGGAACGCGCCGGCTCACTCAGGACGATCCGCCGCCGCAGACGGTGTACCGAGTGGCCGTGAAACCCGGCGCGCCCCTGGCCGTGGAAGTCCGCCTGCGGTATAGCTCGCGCTAAAAATCCGGAGATCATGGCCTCGCTCAGGCCACTTTCCCCATGGCAGTAGCATGCTCACCAAGCTCTACGAATTCGCCGATCATCTCCGCCAGCATGCCCTTAAAGGGCGCTTGACCGCCGATCATGCCCTGGGCCGGCGTGGTGAAGATGTGGCGCATCGCTTTTTGCAGCGTGCGGGCTTCGTCATCGTGGATCGCAATTATCGCATGGCGTCCGGAGGCGGAGAAGTGGACCTGATCGGGTGGGAAGCCGACACGCTGGTGTTCGTCGAAGTGAAGTCCAGGCAGTCTGAGGATTACGGCGCGCCCGACCGCGCCATCGGGCTTCAGAAGCAAGCCAGCCTGATTCGCGCCGCTCGGGAGTACGCGCGACACGCCGAAGTCCCCTGGGAACGGGTTCGTTTCGATGTGGTGAATGTGGTGTTCGCCAAGCCGCCGGCGGTGACGCACTTTCGCGACGTTTTAGCTCTGCGCGGGCGCCAGTAGCCGTGGACCGGTCCAATAACTGGGGAAGCTGTTCAACAGAAGGCGGGCGGCCCGTTCAGGCTTTGCGGTTTCGAACAAACAAGTGCGAGAATCTGCCCGTCCTTCTACGCGCACGACGGACGCGCTCTGGCTCACCCGGTAAGCCATTTTCGCGCCGTGGTGCGCTTGAAGGGAATCGAGCGGCCAATCCGAATCGGCCACCATGCGAATCCCTCCCTCGGCGGTGATGAGAATGGTCATGTCCGTGGGAGTGTGGCCCGATTGGACAGCGCTTTCAGCAGCTTCCAGGATCTGCGCGGCGTTGTCTAGGAATCGGCTCACAATTCCCTTATCGTGGTCCGCAACCGGGGTTTGAAACTATTTCGGGCCTTAGTACTCCGGGTTTGTGCGATAAACTAACACGACAGGTATCTAGTGAGCCCCGCAGCGACCGGACTACCGACGCCAAGCGTCACAAAGCACGAACGCGTATTCCTAAGCAAAATTGGCTTAGATGAACGCTGGCTACAGGAGCAGATCAATGATGACCCGTCGATCTTAGGTCTCGGCGACTTGGAGGTCTTCGCAAAGGAAAAGTCCCAACCCCTCGGCGGCCGTGTCGACTTTCTTCTACTCGACCCAGACTCGGAGCCGGAGACGATGTATGAGGTCGAGATAATGCGCGGCGCGACGGACGAGAGTCACATCATACGAACCATAGAATACTGGGATGTCGAAACCCGTCGTTACCCCAACCGCGAACACCGGGCCGTGATCGTAGCGGAAGAAATTAAAAACCGATTCTTCAACGTTATCTGGCTCCTGAGCCGATCCATCCCGATCATCGCCATCCAGCTACACGCGATCCAGGTGGACGGTAAACTACTCCTGCACTTCACAAAGGTCCTGGATCTCTTCGAAAGAGCGGACGAGGACGAGCCCAACCCGGCCGACCGCACGACATGGGAGAAGCGCGCGCCTTTGGGTATGGAACTCTTTAGCAGAATCGTTGCAATTCTCGAGAAAGAGGACTTGCATGTGAAGCCAAATTATCGAAACGACTTTATTGGACTGAATGGAAACACTTCGCGAAACATCGTGAGTCTTAAGCCTCGAAAAGAGGGGACGTGCAGATTACGTTTTGGAAAGCTCAGAGCTACTTCTAAATCGGACAACGATGCCGTGCGCGAAGCGTGGCAGCAAGAGAAGGCCGACTTGACGCAATTGGCCAACGAGAAATTCTCCATAGAACTCAGCCAGCCGTTTGTCGACCAGCACGAAAAATTCATCGCCGATCAGATCAAGCACGTCTTTGAGATCTGCGATCGCGCTTGACGGCCGTCACCGCGATGGGCCCTTGGACCGGCCCGCTAATATAGAGACATGCGCATCCTTCTTTTCAGCGGCAAAGGAGGCGTGGGCAAAACCAGCATTGCCGCAGCCACCGGTCTTCAACTTTCCCGCCTCGGCTACCGTACGCTGGTGATGAGTGTCGATCCGGCGCACAGCCTGGCCGACGCGTTCGATCTGGAAAGCGACCTCTTCCAGGCCCGCGCCAACGACCCGCTGGCCATCGACGAGCACCTCTCCATCCAGGAAGTCAACATTCAGAAAGAGATCAAGCGGCATTGGCGCGAGATTTCCACCTACGTGATTTCCGTGCTGCGAACCACCGGCATCAGCGAAGTGGAGGCCGAGGAGTTGGCCATTCTGCCCGGAATGGAAGAGCTGAGCGCGATGATGTACGTGAATCAGTACCGCCGCGAAGACCGCTATCAGGTGATTGTGCTGGATTGCGCGCCCACCGCCGAGTCCATGCGCTTCGTCAGCATGCCCACCACGCTCGAATGGTACATGAAGCACATCTTTCCGTTCCAGCGCGGCATCCTGAAGGCCGTCCGCCCGGTGGCCAACCGGATCTCGCCCGTCGAACTGCCCACCGACAGCTACTTCGCCAATATCAAGGACCTGTTCGGCCGTCTGGAAGGCCTGCCGGACCTGCTCGAAAATCCCAAGATCACGAGCGTCCGTCTGGTCACCAATCCCGAAAAAATGGTCCTGCGCGAGACGCAGCGCGCCTTCGTCTATTTTTCGCTGCACGGCCTCACGGTGGATGGCATCATCGTCAATCGTGTGCTGCCGGAGGCGGTCACCGACACCTGGTTCGATCAATGGCGTGCGTCGCAGGCCCGGATTCTGGATGAAATCGAAGAATATTTCGATCCGGTGGCCATGAAGCGCGTGCCTCTGTTCACGCACGAAGTGCTGGGACGCGAGCGGCTGATCGAGTTGGCGAACGTGCTGTACGGCGCCGAAGAAGATCCGGCCAAGGTAGTTCGCACCGAAGCGCCCTACACTTTTGAGAAGCGGAACTCGCACTACGAAGTCCGGCTGCGGCTGCCGTTCGCGGTCAAGGGTGAGATCGGGCTGTTCAAGAAAGGCGACGAACTGGTGGTGGAGATTGGAACGCTGCGGCGTCACATCGGCCTGCCAACCTCCATGGCGTCGCTCATGCCCACCCGGGCCTCGTTACAGAATAAAATGTTAACAGTGGAAATGAAGGAGGGTTAAGTGGAAGAACAAACAAGCACCGGGCATCAGCACACACAAGGCGGCTGCTTCTTTTGCGACATCGCCGCGCCGCAGATCAACGCATTCCTGGATCACGTCTGGCCGCAGAACACGCGCGAGCATTTCCGCAATGCCCGCATCGAGATGCTGAAAGGGATGCGCAGTATGCTGGACGCCCGTATTGATCATCTGTCCAAGCACGGGGCCAAGGGCACCAAGATCACGGTCGAATAGACGCGTCAACGCTGGCTCAGGCCACCGTCCACCGCCAGCACTTGGCCGGTCACAAAGTTCGACGCGCTGATGAAGTAAAGCACCGCGTCGGCGACCTCCTCCGGCGTGCCCTTGCGCAGCGCCGGCGTGGCCGCGATCAAATCCTGCGCCCTGGGATCTTCGCTCGATGCCAGAATCACACCCGGCGCCACCGAATTCACGGTAATTTCCGGAGCAAATGCCTTCGCCAGCGCGCGAGTGAGCATGATGACGCCTGCCTTGGAAGCGCAATAGTGCGCGTACATCTCCCAGGGCCGGATGCCGCCCAGCGAGCTCATGTTCACGATGCGTCCCGCGCCGGTCTTTTTCATCAATAGCGCACCTTGCTGGCAGCAGAAGAAGGTAGCTTTGAGATTTACTTTATGGATGAAATCCCAGTCGGCTTCGGTGAGCTGCAGCGGATCGACCCGGCGGAAGCGGGCGGCGTTGTTGACCAGCCCGTACAGCGATCCGAGCTGTTCTTCCACTTCGCGAAACATGCGATGGATGTCGTCGACTTTTTCGAGATCGGCTTGGAACAGCGGCGCCGATCCGCATTCTTTAGCGGTCGCGCGCGCTTCCTCCTCCGACGAGCCGTAGTGAATCGCGACGCGATAACCGGCTTGATAAAGCCCGAGCGCAATCGCGCGTCCAATGCGCCTGGCGGCGCCGGTGACTAAAACAATTTTCTGTTCCATGTTTCACACCACCGGATCGCCGTGCACTTCGATTTCCTCCGGCTCCACGCCTTCGCGCGCCGGCTCCGGCAGCCGGCCCCTCCAGTTGGCCCACAACCAGAAGAAAGCAGTGCTCGAGCTGAGCAATCCGGAAACAACGCCGATGGTCCGCGGGCTCCAGGTTTCCGACGCCACGCCGGCGCCCGCCATCGAAAGCATCATGGTGGACCATTGCATTGTCTCCATGGTCGCAAACACGCGCCCGCGGAATTCATCCGAGACGTGCCGCAGAAGTTGCGACATGTTCAGAACGGAGCTGACCGCGATGGCCGAGCGCGAGATCGCCAGGAACAGCAGCGCCATTTGGAAATTGCGCATCTGGCTGAAAATCACGTACGTGCCGCCATGGATCACATAACAGATGCTGATGGTGCGTTTGTAAGCGCCGAACGAAATCCGTTTGCCAAGCCAGTGCGCGAACGCCCCACCCAGCAGCAGTCCGAGCCCGGCCGCGGCCCAGAGATAGCCGATGCCCGCCGGGCCTCGATTGAATACCAGCTCGCCGAAAAGGCTGAACAGAATTTGCGCCGCGCCGCCGCCCGACGCCCATCCGATCCCGAGCAGAGCAATTCCCAAGATCAACGGCGAAGTGCGCATATAGCGCAGACCTTCGGTGTATTCGTGCCACGGGCGAACAACTTTGTCTTCGGCAAGTGCTGTTCGTTCCGCGCGGAAGTTTCCACGCTCCACTTTAAGCCGCGAGATGCAGGCGGCCGAAAACAGGAACGACAAGGCGTTAAAGGTGAACGCCCATTTGTAGCCGAACTGTGTGACGCTGGCGCCGCCGAGAAAAGCGCCGATGGTCAGCGTCATCCATTGCGTGGTTTGGGTCAGCGAATTGGCGGTGTGCAGTTCTTCTTTGTTCGCGATGGTGGGCAGAATGGAGGAGCGCCCGCTGGTAAAAAACGGCGAGGCGAACATCAGCAGCGCGCTCAGCAGGTACAGCATCCAGGTGTCGGAGCGCGGAATCGCCAGGATGAATCCGATGGCCACGACGGCGCGAATCAGGTCGCTCGCGATCATGATGCGCTTGCGATCCAGCCGATCGAGCATCACGCCCGCAACAGGTCCCGCCATCACCGCGGGAATCGCTCGGGAAAGCATGATGCCGGTAACCACCAGGCCGGAGCGGGTGTTCGCGAGCGCCAGGCTGAAAACGGCGACGTTGTTGAAATGGTCGCCGATCTCGCTCACCACTTGGCCGGTCCAGGTGTAGCGATAGTTGCGGTTGGTCTTCAGGAGCTGGAGAAACTCCGACATTTAGGAAATAGATTCCTGGCGCACCGTGATGGAATCCAGGAATTCGCGATCGAGTTCGTAGCCGAAGCCGGGCTCGTCGCGAATGGCGATGGTTCCGTGCGGCGTCACTTCGACCGGCGGTTGAATGATATCGCGCGCCCAGTAGCGCTGGCTGGCCGACACATCGCCCGGCAGCACGAAGTTCGGGAGCGTGGCGAGCGCGATGTTGTGCGCCCGGCCGATGCCGGATTCCAGCATGCCGCCGCACCACACCGGAATGCCCGCGGCCTGCGCGACGTCGTGGACGCGCTTGGCTTCGGCGAAACCGCCCACGCGGCCCAGCTTGATATTGATGATGCGGCAGGCGTCCATCGCGATGGCCTGCTCGGCTTGATGCGCGGAGCGGATGCATTCGTCCAGGCAGATGGGCGTCTTCAGCTGCGCCTGCAGCTTGGCGTGGTCGATGATGTCGTCGTGCGCGAGCGGCTGCTCGATCATCATCAGGTAGAATTCGTCCAAGCATGCTTCAGGTGCGCGGCGTCGGCCAGCGTGTAGGCGGAATTGGCGTCGGCCATCAGCAGGATGTCGGGAAAGCGCTTGCGCACTTGCGCGGACCACGTCCACGTCCCAGCCGGGCTTGATCTTCATCTTGATGCGCTGGTAGCCGGCCGCCAGCTCGGTCTCGATTTTCTCCAAAAGCTGCGGCACGGAATCCTGGATGCCGATCGAAACGCCGCAAGGAATTTCGCGCCGCGCGCCGCCGCCGATGTGCTGCCACAGCGGACTGTCCAAGCATGCGCGCCTCCAGATCCCAGACGGCCGCTTCCAGTCCGCCGCGCGCCATGAGGTGGCCGCGGATGTGCGCGCGTGCGCGGCGCCAACATCGGCGGCGCTCGTCGAAATCGTGACCCAGCACGCGCGGAGACGGCGTAATCGCGCAGGATCAGCCAGGCCGATTCGGTCCATTCTTCGTTGTAAAACGGATTCTCGCCGCGCGGTGACTTCGCCCCAGCCCGACAGGCCGTCGCTCGCAACTTCCACCAGCACGATGTGGCGCTCGGTGGTGCGGCCGAAGCTGGTCTCGAAGAAATGCACCAGCGGCATGCGGATCTGCGCGCAGCGTGATTCGTTCTATTCGATTCCCATGTTCCTAACAAATAAGTGCCGGCTTGTTCGGACTTCTCAAAGCCGATCACCGCGAGCCCGCGCTCGAACGCGGCGCAGGAAGCTGCTCGCAGGCGTTCTGCTGGATTTCTCGGGCGCGCGCGCGGCTCCTTGCGCGCGAATGCTCGCGATGTCGGACGGGATCGCAATGCGCTCTTCCACCGGCCGTGCGTTCAAACGGCCGGCCGGCGAGGATGGCCTCGACGCGCGCGACTCGCGAGCCACCATTCGGCGATGCAGCGGTCGGTGGGCAGACCGCCGTGCAGGGGCTGCTGGTGGTGCCGTATTGATTCTCCACGTAGCGGCGCACGATGGCGCCCAGCCGCTCGATATTGAAGAACGCGTTCTTGATTTCCAGCGGATCGAAGGTCCATTCGATCAGATCGATGCCGCGCGCCAGAGCGTCTTCGCGCTGGCGCAGCTTCAAGGCTGCGGCCCACGCCGCTGTTGCGATATTCCGGCAGCACGCCCAGCATGTGGCTGTGCAGATACGTTTTGCCGCCGGGCTTGAAGCCGGGAATCGCCAGGCAGAAGCCGATCATGCGCGCGCCATCGAAAGCGCCGAACACCTGGCCGCCGATCTTCGTGGCCACGACGAACAGCCGCAGCGGCAACAGGTCGACGTCCTCGAATCCCCAGATCTGGCTGCTGCAACCGGACGACGGATTTCAGAATCTTCGCGGTCGGTCAGCGGGCGGATCTCGATCATCTGGTTCGGGATCGTCGTGCGCCTTGGCCTCCTGCCACAGCGCCTCCATCTCGTCGAGCGTCGCGCCCGGCAACGTGGCATGGCTTTCCACGATAAGCGAAGCGCTGGCGGAACTTGGCGTTGGTCTTGCGCAGCGCCTGCTCGGGATCCACTTTGAAGAAGCGCGCCAGGTTCACCAGCACGAACAGCAGGTCGCCGATCTCGCCTTCGAGTTCAGCCGGCGTCCCCGTTTCGCGCGCCTCGGCCAGTTCGCGCAGCTCTTCGTGCAGCTTGTCGAGCACCTGGTCGGGTTCTTCCCAATCGAAGCCCACAGCGGCGGCCTTGGAGCTGATCTGCTGCGCTTCCACCAGCGCCGGGAGTTTGCGCGGCACCGAATCCAAGCCGCCCTTGTGGAGGCTTGCCCTTGTCCTTCTTTTCGTCCGCTTTGATTTCGTCCCAGCGGCGCTTCACGTCGTCGGCGGTTTTCGCCGAGCCGTCGCCGAAGACGTGCGGATGCCGGCGGATCAGCTTTTCGTTGATGGCGTCGAGCGAATCGTCGATGCGAGAACTTGCCTTCTTCGGACGCCATCTGGGCGAAGAAGACGGCCTGGAGCATCAGGTCGCCGAGCTCTTCGGCCAAGCCGGGCCAATCGCGCTGGTCGATGGCGTCCAGCACTTCGTAGGTCTCTTCGAGCAGATAGGGCTTGATGGTGTCGAAGGTCTGTTCGCGATCCCACGGGCAGCCGCCGGGAGCGCGCAGCCGGGCCATGATGCCGACCAAGCGCTCAAAACGTTCGCCAGTTGTGGTTTGGGCTTGGGACATTCTGGAGTGGGAAGTCCCAGTTTAGCAGGGAGCGGTTGGGGCCGCCGCAGCAGGATACAGCGGCCCGGGTTTGGGGATTGGGGATGGGTTTTAGCGCAGCGCCGCCGCCACCGCTCCTTTCGTGATGGGCTTGAACCGGGACACCACCTGCGCGCTTTCACCCGGCGATTCTACAGCGGCGAGGTACAGCGTCCCATCGCGCCGCTCGAAGATCAGCTTCGCCGCGGTTGTTCCGGCAGCCGCCGGTGAAAAAGTGGTGAGCAGCGCGACCGAATTTCCGGCCGGTCCGCGAAGCACCACAACACCGGGATCCGGAAAGTCAACGCTATACTCTCCAGCCGACATCATGGCGCCACCGGCCGCGAATTCGAACGGAACGCTGACCTTGGCTATCGGCGATTGCGCGTATGCCGCCAAACCAAGCGCTCCCAGGCTTCCCAGGAACAGGACCGCGCGGCGAAGGTGTGTGAACAGAAATCGAGTATTCATGTTGTAGACTCCTTTCAAGTCTTTGAATCGTGATGTTGAGGGCCTAAGCGCCGTGCGCGCGCGTAGCAGCGGCACACAA
Source organism: Bryobacterales bacterium (assembly GCA_963735145.1). Classification (GTDB taxonomy): domain Bacteria; phylum Acidobacteriota; class Terriglobia; order Bryobacterales; family Bryobacteraceae; genus Palsa-89. The sequence continues at coordinate 127,053 of CAVTJS010000007.1, forward strand.
ATTGGCTGGCGTCAGGAAAACTTCACCGAGGAATGAAAGATGTCTGCGAGGACTACTGAAACTACTGGGACCCCAGAGCAAGCCTGCGCTCTACGGGGCAAGTCTTACAACCCGAGAGTAAACGATAAAGGGCCGCTGGTCCAATCAAAATTTTGTATGTGTGCAATATAGGGTCTTTCAGCGGTTAAAATAGGGTCAGGATGAGCGACCAGGAATATCCAATTCCCCCAGCAACGTTTGAATTCTTGATTCTTTCGCTGAAGGCGCAGACCGAGATGCATTTGGGCATGTATCACTTTGGCGAAGAGAAGGACCGTCCGGCACCCGACTTTCGCATTGCGCGTCATACCATCGACCTGCTGGCAATGCTGCAGGAAAAGACGCGCGGCAACGTCACCATGGAGGAGCAGCGTCTGGTGGAGAACGCACTCACCGAGCTGCGCTTCCGTTTTGTGCAGGCCATGGAGAGCAAGGACAAGAAGGCCGCCGAGCCCGAGCCCAAGCAGGAAGAGCAGGCCGGCGCCTGATGGGTTCGAAGTGACAGAGCCTATCCGCATCACGGTGCTCGGATCGGGCACCAGCGTGGGAGTGCCTATGATTGGCTGCCGCTGCGCGGTGTGCCATTCCCAAGATCCGCGCGACCATCGGCTGCGGCCCTCGGTTCACGTGCAGTATGGCGACCGCGGCGTGCTGATCGACACCACTCCCGACTTCCGCTACCAGGCTCTGCGTTCCGGGATAAAACGCGTGGACGCGATTCTGTTTACGCACTCGCACGCCGATCACGTTATGGGACTGGACGACGTGCGGCCGTTCAACTACCGGCAGGGCGGTGTGATTCCGATTTACGGCTCGCCTCAGACCATTGATGCGATCCGCCGGTCATTCCACTATATCTTCGATGAAGCCGACACCGAATCTTCTCGCCCGCGCCTGGTGACGCATGTTTTCGACGGCGCGCCGATCGATCTGTTCGGGCTCGAATTTATGCCCATCCGGCTGAATCACGGTAAAGGTACGGTGTATGGTTTTCGCTTCGGCCGCGCGGCGTATCTGACCGATCACAGCGATATTCCGGAAGAGTCCATGGAAGCATTGAGCGGCCTGGATGTTTTATTCCTGGATGCGTTGCGGCACAAGCCGCATCCCACGCACTCTACCGTGGAGCGGTCCTTGCAGTCGGTGGAGAAGCTGGCGCCACAGAGGGCGTTCTTCACCCATATCTGTCACGATCTGGGGCATGCCTGCACTGAGGAGCGTCTGCCTCCGCATGTCCGGCTGGCGTATGACGGCCTGGAGATCGATGTGGAAAAGGGCGTGGCATGATCTATCGGAGTCTTGCGGAAACGCCCGGCGATTTCGGCCCGTGCGCCCTGACGATCGGCAATTTCGACGGCGTGCATTGCGGGCATCGGCAGATACTCGGAAGCGTGATCGCCGCGGCGCGCGAGGAAGGCTGGAAATCGGCCGTGTTGACGTTCCACCCTCATCCAGCGAAGCTGGTGGCGCCCGCCAGCGCGCCGCGTTTGCTGACCACGCTGGAAGAGCGCACGCGAATCATTTTAGAGCAGGGAATCGACCAGATCCTGGTTCTGCCGTTTACGCCCGAGATCGCCGCGCTGGGCCCGGAGGATTTCGTGCGCGAGATTTTGGTGGACAAACTCAAGGCCCGGGCAGTGCTGGTGGGCGCGAACTTTCATTTTGGCAAACGTGCCGCCGGCAATGCTGCAATGTTGGAAGAACTCGGCGACCGGTTTAGCTTCGAGACCGCGATTATCCAACCGGTGCTGTGGCACAAGCGAGTGATATCGAGCAGCGAGATTCGCCGTTCCATTGAAGCGGGCGACGTATCGTCGGCGTGCCGGATGCTGGGCCGGCCTTACCCATTGCGCGGCCTGGTGACGCCTGGCGAAGGCAGGGGATCCAAACAAACCGTTCCCACTTTGAATCTGGACACGAAAGCCGAGGTGGTGCCGAAGAACGGTGTGTATGTCACCCGAACGCGCGATGCCAGCGGCGCGCGCGAATGGCCGTCCATCACCAATATTGGCGTGCGGCCGACGTTCGAGGGCCAGAATCGCACCATCGAAACGTACCTGCTTTCCGCGCTCGATGGCGCTGCCCCGAGGGAAATTGCGGTGGAGTTTCTGCGCTGGGTGCGCGACGAACGCAAGTTTGAGAATCCGGAAGCGCTGAAGGCACAGATACTGCGCGACGTGAATCGCGCGCAGACATTTTTCCGGCGGTTGGGAGAGACGGCGTCGGCACGCTGACGTAGCGTGCGAGAATCTAGGCAGGGAGGAAGAACCATGAGTTTATCGGAAGGCAAAGTGCGCCACATGAAGGCGCTGTCGAACAAGCAGGGTGTGATCGCGGCTGCCGCCATGGATCAACGCGGCAGTTTGAAGAAGTCCATTGCGTCGGCCAAGGGCATTCCGGCAGATCAAGTCACCAACGACATGATGAGCGAATTCAAGATCGCGGTGTCGAAGGTTTTGACGCCGCACGCCAGCGCGATCCTGCTGGATCCTGAATACGGCCTGCCCGCCGCGAAGGCGCGTTCCTCCAATGCCGGCCTGTTGCTGGCGTACGAAGAAAGCGGCTACGACAATACCAAGCCCGGCCGGCTGCCCGATCTTCTGCCGCACGTGTCGGCCAAGCGCATCGCCGACTGGGGCGCCAACGCGGTGAAGATTTTGATTTACTATTCGCCGTTCGATGACGCGCAGGTGAACGACATCAAGCATGCATTTATCGAGCGTATCGGCGTCGGAGTGCGAGGATTTGCAGATTCCGTTCTTTTGTGAGTTCGTCGGTTACGATCCGAAAGGTGGCGATGAAAAGGGTTTCGAGTTCGCCAAGTTGAAGCCGCAGGTTGTGATTGGGAGCATGGAAGAGTTTTCGAAGCCGCAGTATAAGATCGACGTGCTGAAGGTGGAAGTGCCGATCAATGCGAACTACGTGGAAGGCAGCAGCGTGTACAAAGGCCAGAAGGCCTATTCGCGCAACGAAGCGCTGGATCTGTTCCGCAAAGCCGCGGGCGTGGCGAAGAAGCCGTTCATCTATTTGAGCGCCGGCGTTGGGAATGCGCAGTTCGTGGAGGAACTGACCATGGCGGCCGAAGCGGGTACGGATTACTCGGGCGTGTTGTGCGGCCGCGCGACTTGGAAGGAAGGCATTCCGGTTTACGGCAAGCAGGGCGTGAAGGCGCTGGAGGATTGGCTGAACACGGAGGGCGTGAAGAATATTGAGGCGGTGAACGCTGCGATTAAGCCGGCGAAGCCGTGGTACGCGAAGGCGGGCGTTCACGCGGCTGCGTGAACTGGTGGCTGGTGGTTAGTGGCTGGTTGGCAGGTGGCGATCGGCGTAGATCAAGATTGTTTCGATGGCAGCCAGCGGAACTTCGCCCGAGGCGAACGGAAGCGCAGGAAAGGAGACTATGGCAGCTCTTGATTGGTCGCAGTGTCCGGCGGTGGAAAGCGTGCCAGGCAGGCTGAGTGGCGCGTGGGTGTTTCGGGATACCCGGATGCCGATATCCGCTGTATTCGAGAATCTTCGAGCCGGTTCCGACATCGAGGAAATCATCGAGCAGTTTCACGTGACACGCGAGCAGATTCAGGCCGTGCTGGAGTTCGCCGCCCGAAGCGCTGAAGCCCCGCCCGTCCCCGTTGGCGCGTCCGCTCAGAGCGATGCGCGTTCTGTTTGACCACGGAACCCCGAGCGGAATAGCGCGGTCCCTTGTCGGACACGAGGTCACTCATGCCATTGATCGCGGCTGGGACAAGATTTCTAACGGCGACTTGCTCGCGAAGGCGGACGCGGCAGGTTTTGAGATCTTGCTCACAACCGATAAGAATATCCGGTATCAACAGAATTTGAAGAGCCGAAAAATAGCTGTTATCGTGCTCGGAAACTCGGCGTGGCGCATGGTGAGGTTGCACCTCGAGCAAATCGCCGCCGCTGTGAACGACGCCAGTGCGGGCAGTTATGCTGAGGTCGAGATACCGTTTGAGTAAATTAACCGCCTCTCAGGCTATCCTGCGAGCTTGGCGTAAGCGAAAATGCCCGCGACGGAGTCCTGCGGAATTTCAAATTGCTCTGCGATTTCGGCGATGGTTAGGCCGTAGTTGAAGTGATCGATGATCGCGCTGACCGGCATTCGTGTGCCGCGCAATACCGGTGCGCCGCTGTGGACCTTCGGATTCAGTTCGACTAACGGGCATTTCGACCAGTCGATGTTTTCATTGGCAGCCATGCACTTGTAGCTGTGCGTTCTGCCTTGAATGGCTGCGCCTATCGCGGACTGATTTTCTCCCACTCGCACCTAATCTTGCATTCCCACCACCGCTCTGGATCCCCTGCCATCGCTACGTCATCGTAGTCGAAGAGTGTGCATAGACGGGTTCCGTCTGTGGCTATGATGTAGAGCTCGGCCAAGCCATCCCACGTATTTGTTATTGTTACGCCGCGAACGGCCGTCGATGCGAACACCCTAACGGCCGGAGACTCTATGTCTGGGAAGCGCAGCCCGGAAGGATGATCGTAGTGCGCTGCCACGAAGCCACTAACCGAGATGTGAGTTTCCGGTGCCAAACCCAATACTAACACTTGTGACGAGCTGCTTTAAGTAACTCTACTGACGAGGATCGCTCGCATTGGTGGGATTTCGGCGAGTTCGGATCACGGGTGGATCTAGCCCGGCTTTTGGTGCTTTCGACTTGCGCTCGTAGTACTCCAGTCGCATTGCGAGCAGCGAGGTGGCGAGCAGGAATTGATCCCTCGCTCTGAGTCGGTATGTCGTGGCTGTCTTCGGAAGCTCCAGCTGTGAGCAGCGCTTTTCAACGCTAGCGTCGCTGAAAGCTTTAGGCTCGTGCGCATGCGCAAATTCGTTGCGAAGGCTTCGGAGCAGATTCAGATCGTGGTACGTTTCTGAGCCGATCCATCCCAACGCGTATGCGACTTTAATTCGGGCCGATAGGGCAGACAGTGGGCCGAAGCCTTCGAAGAGCTCTTCGTCGAGCTTCTTTGACAACAGCATTCTTTTCCTGAATAACCGGATCAGTAGTTCGTCGAGATAGGCGACGCCTACAAGCACAGCGCCCCGATCGCTCTCTTTGTTAAGCTCATTCGTCATCCTGTTGACTTCGTCTGCAAACGCTTTTAGTCGATTAAATCGGTGATCGCGAGTATCTGGCATGACTGTGAGAATCCTATATGGTTTGCTCGGCAGGTTGTTGGGGGCGTACTCCTGTTGTGGACAGGTCGACACCTTCCCACCGCGCCACCACCGCCGACGCCATGCAGTTGCCAAGCAGATTCACCGATGTTCGGGCCATGTCCATCAGCGCATCCGCGCCAAGCAGCAGCGCGACGCCTGAGAGCGGGAGACCGAACGTCGCGAGCGTCCCCGCCAGAATCACGAGCGATGCGCGCGGGACGGCAGCTACGCCTTTGCTCGTCAGCATCAAGGTCAGCATCATCAGAAGCTGCTGGCTGAGCGCCATGTGAACACCTGCGGCTTGCGCCACAAAGAGCGAGGCCATGGACAGATAGAGCGTGCTGCCATCGAGATTGAAGCTATAGCCAGTGGGCAGAACGAACGCCACGATGTGCGCGGGCACGCCCATCAGCTCCATGTTTTCGAGGGCGACGGGCAGCGCGGCTTCACTCGACGCAGTCGAAAAAGCCAAGATAAACGGCTCTCGTACCGCGCGGATGAAAGCCCGCAGCGGAATTCTCGCGATCATCGCCACCGCGCCCAGGACGACGAAAACAAAGATCGCGAGAGTTCCGTACAGCGTCAGGATCAGCTTGCCCAGCCCCAGCAACACGCCTAGGCCTTTACTGCCAATGGTCGACGCCATGGCTGCGCCCACGCCGACGGGTGCCAGATACATTACGTACTTGGTGTAGCGGAACATCACTTCCGACAGCGCTTTGCAAAACGTCACCACCGGAGCCGCCTTCGGTCCGATGGCCGCGCAGGCCGCGCCGAATAAAAACGAAAACACGACAATTTGTAGTACGTCGCCCCTCGCCATGGCGTCGATGACGCTGGCTGGAAAGGTGTGCTCCAGCGTTCCCGAAAGCGTGGGGCCGGCCTGCGATAATCCGGTTTCGGCGGCGGAGCGGTCCAATGTCATTCCTTCGCCGGGGCGCACTAGGTTCACCGCGCCCAATCCCAGCGCCAGCGCGATGGTGGTGAGGACTTCAAAATAGAGGATCGCTTTGATTCCGATGCGGCCCATCGCCTTCACGCTGCCGGTGCCCGCGATGCCATACACCAGAGTGCCGAAGATCAGCGGTGCGATGATGGATTTGATCAGCCGCAAAAATACGCTGGACAGCGCCGCCACCCAGGCTGCCTTCGCAACATTCGGAAAAGCCGCCCCGAGCGCGACTCCCACGAGCATGGCGATGAAGATCCAGGCCGTGAGCGAGATCCTCCTCACCTTTCGCCCCACTTCAATTTTTGCCGCAGCACATCGAAGAAAAACATATTGGGCGGCCGGATCAAATGCACCCGGTGCTCGGAACTGCGGCACACCACGCGATCGTTCTCGATCAGCGGCTCGCCCACCTGCCCGTCCACGGTGAGGAACGCCTCCTGTCGCGGCGCCTTGCAAACAATTTCGATGACGCTGGTGTCGGGCACCACCACGGGCCGGTTGGTCAGCATGTGGGGGCACACTGGAGTGATGCAGATGGCCGCGACAGCCGGAAAGAGGATGGGGCCGCCGGCAGACAGCGAGTAGGCAGTTGAGCCGGTGGGCGTCGCAATGATCAGGCCGTCGGCTTTGAACGTGCTGACATACTGGCCATCCACGTACGTTTCCAGATCGATCATGCGCGCGATTTGCGTCTTGCCGATGACGATGTCATTCAACGCCTCGTAGGTCGCCACTGTCTTGTCGCCGCGCAGCACTTCACCGTGCAGCATCCTGCGCGGAACTTCGCGCTGCCGGCCACTGATCGCGTTCTCCAATTCAGTGTAGAGCTGGTCGAGCGTGATGGCGGTGAGGAAGCCGAGGCCGCCCAGGTTCACGGGAAGGATGGGGATCTCGCGTCCCGCTACGGCCCGCGCAGCGGCGAGCAGCGTGCCATCGCCGCCCAGGACGATCATTAACTGCGCGCCTTCGGGAACCCGCTCCCGCGCCAAACCTTCGGAGCTTCCCAGATAGCGCGCGGATTCATGGTCCAGCCGCATTTCCACTCCGCGCTTCTTCCACCACGCAACTAAATCCGACAAGATACTGGATGCGTGCGGAATGCCGGGCTTTGAAATCACGCCGACCACTTTAATGTCTGGCATATAAGAGGAACTCCCGGTTGCCTTCCGCGCCCAGTATCGGGGAAGGAACGATTTGCGTTTGAAAGCCGAGCTGCCGCACGGCCGTTTCCACACGTTGACACGCACGCTGGTGCAATCGAGGATCGCGAATAATTCCTCCCTTACCCACCTGGTCCCGATCTAATTCGAATTGAGGCTTTACCAGAATAACCATTTCGGCGTCCTCGGCCAGCAACGCTCGAAGCGCCGGTAAGATCATTGTGATGGAGATGAAACTCACATCGCAAACGGCCAACGCGATAGGCTCCGGGACTTGCTCGCGAGTGAGATAGCGCGCGTTCACCTGTTCCTGGACGATGACGCGCGGATCGTTGCGCAGTTTCCAATCCAGCTGCCCGGTACCCACATCGATGGCGTACACTCGCGCGGCCCCGCGCTGCAGCAGGCAATCGGTGAAGCCGCCAGTGGAAGAGCCCACGTCCAGGCAAACTTTGCCGGCCCCGTCGATTGCGAAATGATCCAGCGCGGCTTCCAGTTTCAGCCCGCCACGGCCGACGTAACGGGGCTGCGCGAGCAGCTCGATTTTGGCCGCGGCATTGACATTCGCGCCAGCTTTGTCGGCCTTTTGTCCATTCACGAAAACCTGGCCAGCCAGGATCAGCGCCCGTGCTTTTTCGCGGGAATCCGCGAGCCCGAGCTCCACTACCAGAACGTCCAGCCGGCTGCGGTCAGGCACGCCGGTGCACGATGAAGTCGGCGAGTTCGCGCAAGCGCTCGGCGCGCTCGTCGAAAGGACGTAGGGCCAAGCGCGCGGCCAGCCTTTCTTCTTCGGCCATCTCGCGCGAGCGTTCCAGTCCATACACGGCCGGGAACGTGATCTTGTGCTGCTGTGCGTCCTTACCCGCCGTTTTTCCCAGAGCTTCCGAGGACTGCTCCACGTCCAGCACGTCGTCGACAATCTGAAACGCCAGGCCTACGTGTTCGCCGTAGCAGGACAACGCGCGCAGTTGGCTGTGATCGGCGCCCGCGTAGATGGCGCCCATGCGAAGGCTGGCCCGAAGCAGCGCACCAGTCTTGGCGCGATGGATGGCTTCCAGCAGCGCGGCGTCCGGCTGCCGGCCTTCGCCTTCCAGATCGCACACCTGGCCGCCGATCATGCCGCGCACCGTGCCCGCGGCGGTGGAAAGCTCGGCGATGAGCGCCACCTTGCGCTCCGGCCCACGATCGCCCGGGCAATCCATTTGCGCCAACACCTGGAAGGCGAGAGTGAGCAGCGCGTCGCCGGCCAGAATCGCGATGGCATCGCCGAAAACTTTGTGAGAGGTTGCCACGCCGCGCCGCAAATCGTCGTTATCGAGCGCGGGCAGATCGTCATGAATCAAGGAATAGGTGTGAATCAGTTCCAGCGCGCAGGCGCACGATTCAACGCCCACCGGCGAATCCGATACCGCCTCCGCGGCGGCCATGCACAGAACGGGACGAATGCGTTTTCCTCCCGCGAACAAGCTATACCGCATGGCTTTGTGGATGGATTCGGGCAGCGTGGATTCGGGCGGCACCCAGCGCTCCAGCGCGCCGTCGACACGGGCTTGTTGACGCGCGATATATTCGGCCAGCGTCATCAGGCTTTATCCGGCCGGAAAGGCTCGGCTTGCACTTTGTCGCCTTTGCGGATCAGCATTTCGATGCGCGTTTCGGCCTCTTCCAATTGCTTGCGGCATGTCTCGCTCAACTGCATTCCTTTTTCAAACAGCTCGAGCGCGCGCTCCAGGGGCAGCTCGCCGCTCTCCATTTCCTTGACTATCAGTTCGAGTTGCTGGAGTCCGGTCTCGAAGCTGGCAGCCGGCTTCTCTTCTACGGGCATTTTTTCATTCTAACCGGCTCCCTCACGGTCGCGGTTCAGTAGGCGCACAGCCGGCTACGAATTGGATTCGCGATACATCACGGTGGATCGGCTGATCTCGGCAATGGAGCGCGCCCCGCACTGCTTCATGGTGAGCGCGAATTCGGCGTTCAGAATATCAATCACCTTTTCGACGCCCGCTTGCCCGAACGCCGAGAGACCCCAAATGTAGGGACGTCCAATGCCAACCGCTTTGGCGCCGAAGGCCAGCGCCTTGTAAGCATCCGTGCCGCGGCGAATGCCGCCGTCCACCAGCACCGGAATGCGTCCCGCCACGCCATCCACCACCTCCGGCAGGCATTCGATGGTGGCCCGATATGTCTCGGTGGCGCGTCCGCCGTGATTGGAAACCAGGATGCCGTCCACGCCATGCTCCACGCACAGGCGCGCATCTTCGCGGGTCTCAATGCCTTTCAGGATGAGCTTCATGCGGGTGATCTTTTTCAAGCGGTCCACGTTGGCCCAGGTGAAAGTCGGAGAATTGATGGTTACGCCTTTCATATCCAGCCCGTCGAACATCGGGCGGCTGGTTGTGATGGACCCGAACGGCTCGCCATGGCAATCGGCGCACTGTCTGTCGTCGATGCGGCGGTAGCGGGATGCCGTCTCGGTGTTTCGGCCGGCCAGCAGATCGATGGTCCAGGCCAGCACCGGGCATCCGGCGTTTTCGGCTCGCTTGACGATCTTCTCCGTCAAGCCCCAATCGGAAACCGCGTAAAGCTGATACCAAACCGGTCCGCCGCGCGCCTTGGTGACATCTTCCACGCTGTGCGACGTGACCGTCGATAAAACTTGCAGGGCCTTCTTGGCCTGTGCGGCGCGAGCTACGTCCATCTCGCCGTTGGCGTGAAACATACCTTGCGCACCCACCGGACAAAGGAAGATAGGACTCTCCCACGTGGTTCCGAACAGCTCCACTCGGGTGTCGATTTTGGAAACATCGATCAATTTGCGCGGGCGAAGTTGTATATTTTTGTAAGCTTCGTGGTTTCTATCGCGCGTCAGGTTGTCGTCCACACCGGAGGCCATGTAGCCCCAATGCGCCGCCGGCAGCGCTTTGCGAGCGGCCGCTTCGAAGTCCATGACATCCAGCGCATCTTTAGGATTGGCTAGCACTTCGTCCAGCGTGTGCGTTTGCCAAGCGCGGGCGGGCAGGGAAGCCAATAACGGGCTGGCGGCGAGAAACTTGAGAAAAGCGCGCCGGTTCCGAAACTGCTCTTGTGGAGACGGCGATAAAAGGGACGCTGTCATGACTGCTCATTTTATTACTTTCCGCGTATCCATGCGGGGTGCTTTCCGTGTAACCATAGGGCGTGGCCGTCGTCCCACAATCAATGCGGCGCGGGGACTCCAGGTGGAGGTTGATTGAAGTTTTGCGCTAAAAATACCCGGTGCGCGAATATCGCGCTGCTCCTCACCGTCTCTTTTTTTTCTGTCGCTCTCGTTTTTGCTCAGACGCCCTCGGGGCAGCCGGCTTCCTCACAGGCCGTTTCATCACAGGCGCCCTCTTCACAGCCGGCTTCCTCGGAACCGTCTTCGTTACCGGGATTCAACGAGTCCGTGAACGAACGCATTTTCGGCGTCATTCCGAGCTATCTGACGGTAGAGAATCCGGAACAGACCATCGTGCCTCTCACCGTGGAACAGAAGTTCGCGCTCTTCGCCAAGGAGACCTTCGATCCATACACTTTTGCCTCTGCGGCCGCCGGAGCAGCGATCTCGCAAGCCGATAATGGCAATCCCAAGTACGGGCGCGGCGCCGGCGCGTTTGCCCAGCGCTTGGGCGCGGCGGTGGCCGACGTGACGACGCAGAATTTTTTTCAGGACGCTGTGCTGGCATCCTGGCTGCACGAGGATCCACGCTATTTTCGCCGCGGGCCGGAGTTCGGTGTTTGGCACCGCGTGGGCTACGCCTTGAGCCGCGCTGTGATCACGCGAACGGACAAGGGAACGGAACGGTTCAATTATTCGGGGATCATTGGAATGAGCATGGGCATTGCACTTTCGAACGCCTATTATCCGGACCCGAGCGTCAACGGAGAAGAGGTGGCCAGCCGTTTTGGAACCAGCCTCTTGGCCACCGCGCTGGGCAACCTGTTGCCGGAATTCTGGCCGGACTTTCAGGAAAAGGTGCTGCATCATCGAAGGCCGCGCCAACCGCGCCCGAATGGCTCGGCTCCCGCGCCGACGCCCTGAGGCTACACTAAAAGCTATGGCTGTCCCGCCGATTCCGCCGCCCATCGCGCAGCTCGGCCGCCAGCCGTTTTCTTTTTATCCCGCCATCCTCAATGCCGGACACAACGAGTGGATCTACCGCAGCGCCACCTGGTCCGACGTGTTGGTGCGGAACACGAAAACCAATGAAGAAATCTCCGTGCCCCGGCGCTACCTGGGCGAGATTTCGCGCGTGGATGCGCCGGTGATGATTGTCGGGCTATTGGCGGAGCTGGAGTACCGGGCGGGTATGGTGTGGCCGGCCGAGCGACGCGTGATCGAGATGCCGCGCGCGGTAAACGATGCGCCCTGGCCCCGAATGGCGCCGTCTCCCGCGGTGCGTGCCGCGGTGGTGGGCATTCGCCTGGAGAGTGAACGAACATCGCGAGTGGGACGGATCGTGGTGGGCGGCGTTGCGCTGGGGCTGGCCGGCTGCGTACTGGCCATCAGCCTGTTTCGAGGCGGCGTCATCGCGACGCGCGCCTTCTACGCTCCGTTCATGCAGTCGGATTTACCGTTTACTCCCGACGACGATTCCTCCGCCGTGGTTCGCGTCCTGGGACCGCCGGCAGAGGAGCGCTGGTATTCTGTCCAGTCGCCAAATGGGAACGAACAACAATATGACTTGCTCGCTTATCCGCGGCGCAAATTGTACGTCATCCTCATGGGTAGCGATCGCGCCAACGCTCGTTACATAGGAGCCATGGACTGGAATTGGCGTCCAGCCCATGGCGTTGATCTGGCCGGTTACGGGTCGAGCTACCGGATCCTGAGAAGCCTTCCGAAGTTCTGACTTAGCCAATATCCGGGATGTTCAGCAGGGCATCGTTGAAGCGATTGGTGAAATTCGCCACGCACACGGCCAGCGTCAGTTCCACGATCTGATCGTCCGAGAAATACTGCTTCAGCTCATCCAGAGCCGGGGGCCGGATGGCCGAAGCGCCGCGCGTCACTCGCTCGGCGTAAAGTATTACTGCCTTCTCCTTGGCGTCGAACGCGGGGCTGCGATGGAAGAAGGCCAGCGCCTTGATCTGATCGTCGCTCACGCCGTTCTTTTTCCCCGACGCCGAGTGCGCGCGGAAGCAATACTCGCAGCCGTTGGTGAGCGAAGCTTTCAGGTAGGCCAGTTCTTTGTATTTTCGCTCCACGGTGCCGTGTTCGATGACAGCGGTGTAGAACGGAAGAAAATTCGTCAGCACTTCGGGAACACGCGCCATGGTGCCGAAGAACGCTGGGATCTTGCCGAACCCTTGCGTGAGCTTGTCGAGAATGGGTTGAACCTCGGGCGCCGCTTCTTGCTTGGAAAGCGGGGCGATTCCTGGGGCTGTTTCGGTTGCTGTGGGCATGTGGATCCTTTCCTACTTGGTGGACTGAGGCACTGTAGTCGAGTTTAGCAGCGCCAGAGCCTGCGGCATGGGTTGATAGTCCAGATAGACGTCGTGCTCAATGGAGTTTTCGTTCAGAAACCCCAGCGCCGAAGCGTACACTTGAACATTGAAGACCTTCGGCATCCAAATGCCGTTTCCCACCGGCTCCTGCTCCAGGTAGAACTGCGTTCCGGGGCCCACCTTCGCCAGGAATCCATAGAAACTGACGGGCTTCACCACCTCCGCTTGAACCTTCACCCATTGGTAAGTGGCCTTGTCAATCCAAAGCCGCCCTTTCATTCCTTTGAGAACACGCCCCTCATGGTCGGTAGGGTCGTAGCCGGGCTTGGGCTCGGCATTCAGAACCCAGCAGGAGTGGCCATCCACCTGAGCTTCGCCGGCCAGGTGAAATTGAAACGCATCGATCATTTCCTGCAGCATCTGGTGGTCGCGCTCGGCCTCTTTCTGGTATTTGGCGATACGTCTCTCCCGCTCGTGGATCGATTCTTCCTGGCGCCTTCGGATCTCCCGTTGCAACTTCCGTTCCTCTGCGGCCTTCTCGCTGGGCGAAAGCGGCTGGTCGTAATTGGCTGTAACCAAGTCATAGGGCGATCCAGCGACCATCAGAACGCGGTAGGTTTTCGAAGTGCTCGGATCGTGCCGCTTCTTTTCGATGTCTCGTTCCACGTAGGAGTACTGGGACGCCTGCGACCAGTCGTACTTGGTCACCGCGACCGACTTGCGGATAATCTGCTGGGGATCGGGAGTCGCGGCCACTGCGAGCATGCCGGTTGCGGCTGCGGCGAGCGACAGAAAAAACGTGCGGCTAACCATAAAGCTCCTGACCGTTAGACGCGCCAAGGCCAGAAATCGCACTCTTTTGAAGGCTTTTGTTACTTTCCGGCGAGACCCTGTGTCAGTTCGATCCGAGTACCCACCGGGTCGCTGATGAAGGCGATCTTGAGTCCGATGGCCGGAACATCGCGCACCGGAATCTCGAATTTGATCCCCTGCGCGTCGAGTTTCTTAGAGAACGCGTCCAGATCCTTGATTTCGAATCCGATGTGATCCAGGGTGCGGCCCTTGGTGGGCGCCGGCGCTTCCTTGGCGGTCAGAAAGTCGATCTCGCCGCCGGGGAGCTTCGCGGCCGGAAGGTTGCGCCGCGTGGTGGCTTCGGCGCCAAAGGTTTTGACGTACCAGGCTTGGAGCGCGGCCGGGTCCGTAGTGGTGAGATGAATGTGATGGAAGACCACGGGCGCGCCGATGCTTGCGTCCTCATTGAATTCCACACGCACTTGATCGGGGAAGGTCACCATGATTTGCTTGTTTTTCTCGATATCGAAGACGGTGGGAATGCTGGCGGCGGCCAGTTTGGCCTTGAGTGCAGCATAATCCTTCACCAGAAAACCGATGTGATTGGCGGTGGAACCGTTGGAGCCTTCGGTGGCGTCAGCCTTGGTGACAATGATGAAGACGCCAGGAAGTTTGACGAGGTTCAGGAACCCGTCCTTGGAAGCCGTTGCGCCCAAAACATCCGTCCAGACTTTGATTTGGGCGTCGGGATCGGGCACGGTGAGATGAATATGTCCGATGGAGACGCCGGCGTCATTGGGTGGAGCGAGCTGCGCGAACAGGGTGGCGGCCGAAACCGCGAGCAGACAGAGCCATCGCATGCGCGCTATGCTATCACGATTTTGCGGACTCGGATTCTTCGAACAATTTGTGAAGTTCCACCTTGGCTTTCTCCAGAATGCTCTTTTGTTTGGCGGGCAAATTGTGGCCTGCGCGGTTAATGTAAAAGTTCAGCATCGACATGGCGGACTGCAATGGCGAGGCTTTGCGGCGCTGGCTCGATTCGGCCGAACGCTTGAGCGAAGCGGCGATCCGTTTGGGATCACTCCAGGAGAACACGCCCTCTTCGAGATCCAAGGCGTCGCTGGTTTCGGTGACGTGCTGGGACCAGCGTTTCGGTGAAGATTTCGCTTTTGTTTTGGCTGGCATGCCTGTAAGACGCATTCCCGGTGTGATTATTGTTCAGGCTACCGCGAATAATAGGTTGAAGGATGACGGCGGCAATCCAGGAGCGCTTTCAAAACCTGATAGAGGAACACAAGAAGATCCTCTACAAGGTCTGCCACTCTTATTGCCGGAATCCGGACGACCGGGACGACCTGGCGCAGGAGATAATCGTCCAGCTCTGGCGGTCGTTTCACGTTTTCGATGAAAGGCTGCGCTTTTCCACCTGGATGTACCGGATCGCGCTGAATGTGGCGATCTCGTTTTATCGGCGGGAGCAGGTTCGGGCGCGGCACCTAATACCGGGCAGCGAGCATTTGCTCGAAGCGCTGGACGAGACCGGCGGCCGGTCGGAAGAGGTCGAGGTTTTGTACCAATGGATCGGAGAGCTCGATCCGTTCAACAAGGCGCTGCTGATCCTTTATCTGGACGGAAACAGCTACCAGGAGATCGCGGACATCCTGGGAATCCGCGAAACGAACGTAGCCACAAAGATCAGCCGCCTCAAGCAGGCTATGCGACAGAAGAAAGAAGTGCAACATGGAACTCGATGAATTGAAGGAAAAGTGGGACGAGCACGATCAAAAGCTCGACCAGAGCATTCGCCTGAACCGCCAGTTACTGCGGGAAACGTATACCAGGCGGGCCAGATTCGCGCTCTGGAAATTAGCGGCGATGCTGGGCGCAGGATCCATCTTGACGCTTGGGGTGGTCGTCTGGCTGGGCGGTTTTATCGCCCACAACTGGTTCGTGCCCCGCTTCGTTTTGCCCGGTCTCGCGCTGGATTTGGCGGCCATCGCGACGCTGGCAGCGTCGATTGTGCAGATCAGCCTGGCGTTGACGATCGACTACAATCAGCCGGTGGCCCTCATTCAAAAGCGGCTGGAGACGCTGCGCAAGATTCGCATCCGCAATACCCAGGCGATCTTGCTCACCGCAACCTTGACCTGGGTGCCCATCTTCATCGTCGTGATGAAAGGATTCCTCGGAGTGGATGTATATCGTGTTTTCGGAACCGCCTCGCTCCTGATCAACGTGGCGTTTGGGCTGCTTGTACTCGTGCTTGGGATCTACCTCGGGAAGAAGTTTGGGCCGCGAATGAGCCGGCGATTCCTACGCGATCTCGCTGGCTACAACTTGAACGCAGCCTCGGGATCTCTGGGTACGCTGGCGGAATTCGAAGCAGATCACTCGCCCCAGGAACGTTCCAGCATGCGCGAATATTCGCCCGACGAAAAGAGTTCGAAATGAAAATCGCGCGAGCTGAGCGGCGTAAAATCGCACTCGCTCTGCTTGCCCTGGAAGATCTGGTCGGCAAAGCGGAAATAAGAGCGCACGAACTCGTCGGCCAGCACTTCGCGCGGCGGCGCGGCGGCGAACATGCTGTTCAGTCCGAGCGCGCGGCTGAAGATGGACTTATAATCGGCCACGCCCCACTTGCGAAGCTTGGCCTGCACGCCGGAGGGCGCGTCCTGGATGAGCAGTCCGGCAAAACTTTGGAAGCAGATGCCACGCGGCAGCACGTTCTGATTGCGCTCGGCGAATTCCAGGCATTGTTCGATCCAGCGCGCCAAGTCCTTGCCCACGTAGTAGAGCATGCGAAGCTCGGAGTAGCGGCCGTCAAGAAGGGCGCGATCCAGGTCGTCGCGCGTAGCTTCGCCTTGGGGCAATAGGCCCTGCAGCTTCAGATTGGCGCGCGAGCTTTCCACCAGCTTGCCGGGGCCGCCGGCGTCGGCGAAGGGGTGAAGGATCAGGGGAGGCAATGTGCGAACGACGCTGTGCGACAGGGCCGGTGCGGTTCCGAAGGACGATTCAGGTGTCATATCTGACCTAAGTATGCGGAGTTACTTCCGCTCGGTCAGTAGTACCTTGGCTTCAATTGTTTGGGTACCTCGGAGAACCTTGACAAGTACTACTTGGCCAGGATGACTGGCCCGTAGCGCGTACGTGAAATCGTACAGGTTTTGGATGGGCTTTCCGTCAAACTCGGTCAGAATGTCCCCAGCCTTGAGCCCTGCTTGAGCCGCCGGGGAGCCGGGCCGGACGTCGGCAAACCTTACTCCATTAGGTAGTTCGGTGAAATCGGGGATACTGCCGAAATCGGGGCCGTAGCCGCCGCCGGAACCCCGGCCGGAGTGGGGATTGGCGACTTCGCCCGGCGGTTGCGTCTCGGCCACCCGGACGAATTGCGGGCGTGGCGAGGCGCCGATCAGGTGATCGGTGACGTCGGCCACCAGATCCAGCAGCCGGACGGCATCGGGGGCGTCGATCTTGTCCCACGTGTCGCTCGGCTTGTGGTAGTCGGCGTGTAAACCGGAGAAGAAAAATAGTACCGGGACCTGTTTCGCGGTAAACGAAGTGTGGTCGCTCGACCCATAGCCGGCCTTCTCGGTGAGATCAGCGTCAAAATTGTGCTGGGGAACCAGTTGCTTGAGCAGCTCGCCGAACGTGGTTCCGGTGCCCACGCCGCCGACGTAAATCTTGCGGTCCCGAACCCGGCCGATCATGTCCATGTTGATCATGGCGACGTCGTCTTTGAGCGGCAGCAGGGGATGATTGACGTAGTAGCTGGAGCCCAACAGGCCCAATTCTTCGCCCGCGAACGTCAGAAACAGAATGCCCCGCTGGTGTTTGGGCTGGTGCGAGAACCAGCGCGCCAGTTCGATGACGCCCGCAGTGCCGGAAGCATTGTCGTCGGCGCCGGGATGCACCGTTCCCGTCAGTGAGGGGGCCAGGGAGAACTGGCCGCCCAGGCCCAGATGATCGTAATGCGCTCCAATGACGACGTATTCGTTGGTTTCACCCGGCAGGTAAGCGGCCACGTTATGGACCGTCTTCACTTCCCGCGCGATATCGACATCCATGTCGAGGTGCAGCGTTTCAGGCAGCGCGAACGATTCCGGATGCAGATCTTTGTCAATACCGCTCTCGATGCTTTCCAGGTTCTTGCCGCCCAGGGCCAGCCATTTGTTCACAATGTTGGCTTTCACCTGTACGAACTCGATGCCCGCGTTGTCCGGGCCTTCCGCGCCTCCGAATTTCTCCAGATCGTCGCCATCGCCCGCATGCGCGCCGACATCGTTAACCAGCACCACCGCCTTGGCGCCGTGAAATTTGGCATTGGCGGCCTTGCTGAAAATCTGGGAGTGGGCGGTATAAACTTTGCCTTCGAAGACGCTCTTGTCGTCGAACTCCTGCGGCTCATGACGCAGCAGCAATACGATCTTGCCTTTCACGTCCAGGCCCGCGTAGTCGTCGTAATTATATTCAGGGGCGGTGATGCCGAAGCCGGCGAAGACTACGTTGCCCGACACCTCGCCGGCCGAGGAAAGGTTCAACGGGATGAAATCCTCTTGGAAGCGCAATGATTCCGGGACGGCCCCGGTACTGTAGGCAAGGTCGTTCTTCTTGCCGAGGCGCGCGGTGGTGGTAACGTCGAAGTCCTGATAGTAGCCGTCGCCCGAAACGGGCTTCAGGTTCATGCCGCGAAATTGATCGCGAATATAGGCCGCGGCTTTTTCAAGCTCGGGCGATCCCGTGGCGCGCCCCTTCATCTGGGGCGAAGCGAGAAACTTGATGATGCCCAGGTATTCCTCGCTGCTGATGTCGGCCGCAAACACTCCGCCCGCAAGCGCAAGCAGGAGTGCTAGTTTCAGGCGCATTTTATGGATAAGGGACGGTTACTTGTCGAGCGGCGATGGGATTTTCACCTCGCAGCACTTGTCATCCGGCTTCTCGGCGGGCTTGGAGGCGGTGTTTTGCGCGGTCTTTTGATAACTCAATTCGCCCGTAATGATCTGCTCGATATTTTGCCAGGGATAGTTGCCGACCAAGCGGCGGCCGTTTAAAAACAAGGTAGGCGTGGCGTCCACGTGGAGTGCGTGGCCTTCGGCGAGCGAGGCATCCACCTCGCCCTCGGTGGCCTTGTTGTCCATGCACTGGGCCAGTTGCAGCGTCTCGAAGTCGGGCAGGTTCTTGGCGAAATCCATGACCTGGGTTTTCAGATTGTCGGGAGTGATTTCGGTCTGGTGATCGTAAATCCAGTCATGATACTTCCAGAAAGCCGCTGGACTCTGGCGATAGATACAGCGGCCGGCGATGGATGCGGCCTTGGCCCAGGGATGAATCTGCTCCAGCGGGAAATCCTTGAAATAAACGTGAACCTGAGTGGGGAATTGCGACGGGACATTGTCGCGCAATGTTTTGGCTTCTTCCTTGCAATTGGGGCACTCGAAATCGCCGAACTCCACCAGCGTAACCGGAGCATTGGCGGGTCCGAAGCTGGCGGCGCCGTTGGTCTTCAGCTTGTCGAGATCTTCCTGAAACGGGTTCTGCGCCAGGTTGTAAACCACCCCGCGAATAATGTGCTGGCCGTCTTTGGTTACATAGAACGTTTCGTCCTGCGAGCGGCCCTGGTAGGTGAAGTGAACACCTACTTCTTCGAGGCCGGACGTGCCGGAAGGCTTAGGGTCGTCGATCTTCACTTGAACCTCCGGAATCACGGCCAGCAGATGGCGGACGTAGGCCTCCATGTGAACTTTGTCCAGGGTGGACTTAGGTTTTTCCTGCGCGGAAAGGAGGGTGAGCAGCGACAGGGATAGAACGGCCAAAACGGCAAGACGCATAATTAATTGTAACGAAAAACGCACAAGGCGTTCCATGGCAAATACCTTGGTACCGATATTCTGATTCAAGCCGAAGACCCCAAGAGCGCGGCATCCTTCTACGTGGAGCAGCTCGGATTCCAGGTGACGGTCGAAACACCGATGCTCAGCCTGCATGGCAGGAACATCAACTTGTTCATCGAACGCGGGCCGGTGTTGGAAATGACGGTGGCGAGCGTGGAGGACGCCAAGGTCCGGCTGGTGAAGAACGGTTGCGTGATCGTCAAGGACGAGCCGGATTTTCCACGGTGTTATGTCAGGGATCCGTTTGGATTGATTTACAATCTGACGAGTTAGGCAGCACGACGCAATTGCTGGGACGTTGTAAGTGGCTCGGCGCTCGATTTGGACGGGAAGAGCGGCGGTACATTCGCGGAGGCCACTCACGAAGGAGTTTCTCAGCCGATTCGCGCTCTGCTTCCTCGAAAAGGAAATCCAGTTTGCCGGTTGAGGAATCTTGATCCAGCTGCTCATCCCAGCGACCTTGCTCACGAGCCCGGAACCACTGGACAAGGCGCTGGTATTCTTGCGGCGGTAATCCCTGGATTGCGGCCTCGATCTCCTCAACGCGATCCATATTCGGAGTCTAGCATTCGGCAGGGCTACTCGCCACGCACCAGGTCGTCGTAGTTTTCGCGCTTCCGGATCACACGATAGCGATCGCCCTCCACCAAAATCTCGGGCGGACGCGGGCGCGAATTGTAGTTGGACGATGCCACAAAACCATAGGCGCCGGCGGTGCATACAGCCAGCAGGTCGCCCGGCAGGACGTTCGGCATTTCGCGCGCTCGCGCCAGAAAATCGCCCGATTCGCACACCGGGCCGACCACGTCGGCGATGATGGCGCCGCCCTGGTTTTCCTGAGCGGAACAATCTCATGATGGGACTGGTAGAGCGCGGGACGGATCAGATCGTTCATGGCGGCGTCGACGATCACGAACTGCCGTTCGCCGTTGCTCTTGCGATACAGCACGCGCGTCAGCAGCACGCCGGCTTCGGCGACGATGGAGCGTCCCGGCTCGATCAGGATTTCCAGATCGTGCCCAGCGGTGCGCTGGCACATGGCCTGAACGAATTCGCAAATGGAGGGGGCCCGATCGCCCGGTTTATAAGCCACGCCGAGTCCGCCGCCCAGATCGAGCGAACGGATGGGCAGGCCGCGCGCTCGCAAGCGCTCCACCAGCGCGATCATTTTGTCGAACACTTCCAGCATCGGCGCGATATCGGTAATTTGCGATCCGATATGGCAACTGACGCCATCGAGCGACAGGTTCTGAAGCGTTTTGGCTCGTTCGTAGACTGCTTCAGCTTCCGAAATATCGATGCCGAATTTGTGGGCGCGCAGTCCGGTGGAGATGTAGGGATGGGTCGCGGCGTCGACGTCGGGGTTCACGCGCAGGGCAACGCGCGCCTGAATGCCGCGCCGGGCGGCGAGCGAATCGATCAGGGCCAGCTCAGGCTCGGATTCGCAGTTGAAACTTTTGATCTGGTGCTCGAGAGCGTAGTCGATCTCCTGCGCGGTTTTGCCGACGCCCGAGAAAATTATGCTCCGCGGATCGGCGCCGGCCTTCAGCGCGCGGAACAACTCGCCGCCGGAGACGATGTCAAAGCCCGCGCCGGTCTCGGCCAGAAGCTTCAGGATGGAGAGGTTGGAATTCGCTTTTACGGCGTAGCACACTTTGTGCGGAACGTCGCCGAAGGCGCGATCATAGGCCTGAAATCGATCCAGGATCGCGGCGCGCGAGTAGACGTAGCTGGGCGTGCCTTCGCGGCGTGCAATGTCGGCGAGGGGCAGTTCTTCGAGGTATAAGGTTTGGTCACGATATTGCATCAGCGGACTTTTAATATCACCAGCGTCTGGTCATCGTGCGTAGGTGCGTCGGACTTGTAATGATCCAAGTCCGCTAGAATCTGGTTGGCTAAAATCTCGGGAGGCTTGGCGCACAGTTTTTGCAGCTTGCGCGCCAGACGGGCGGTGCCGTATTCGACACCTTTGGGGTTGGGTTGATCGGTGATACCGTCCGAGTGCAACACGATCACGTCGCCGGGTTTGGTGTCGAAGATCACCTCGTCGTATTCGCGATTGTCGAGCAGACCGGCGGGCACGCCCTCCACTTTGGGTTTGATGATAGCGCCTTCCCGGCAGACGATCGGAGGCTCAGCGCCCGCGTTGGCCATCACGAACCGATGGCGGGCGCTCTCCCAGACGAGCACCAGGAGCGCCACGTATTGGGTCCCGACGATTCGTTCGCGCAGGACGCGGTTCAATAGCTTCAGAAGTTCAGCCGGATCTCGCCGGCGGTGCGCCAGCGTGCGCAGCAGACCGCTCACCATGGCGCCGTAAAGGGCCGCGGCCGCGCCTTTGCCGCTGACGTCGCCGAAGAGGAACACGGTTTCGCCTGAGCTGTGCTCGAAGATATCGTAGACGTCGCCGGTGATTTCGCGCGCCGGACGTAGACGGATGGCCACTTCCAGCCCCTCGATTTCCGGCGCCTCGCGCGGCAACATGACCAACTGCACGTTGCGGGCGGCCTTCAAATCGCGATCCATCCATTGTTCGCGCTGCGCGATCTCTTCATACAGGCGCGCGTTTTCTACCGAACTCGCGATCTGCGGCGCCAGCAGCGCGAGCAATCGCGAGTGCTCTTCGGTGAAGTAGCCCATGCGCTCGCTCTCCAGATTCATCACTCCCACCACGCGATCCTGCACCATCAGCGGCACGGCGATTTCCGAGCGAATGTCGGGGTGCGAAGCGATGTAGCGCTGATCGGCCATCGTATCTGTGACGCGCACGATCTCGCGCGATTCGGCGGCGGCGCCGGTGAGCCCCTTGCCGAGCGGTATATTGTCCAGATCCACGCGCTGGTCGTAGCGTTCGCTGAAGCGATGGCGCAGCAATTTGCGATCGGCATCCAGCAGCAGAATGCTGAAGGCGTCGAAGGCCACCAGGGAATGAGTGGTAGCAGCGATCTTGCGCAGCAGTTCATCCAAATCGAGGATGGAACTGAACTCCTGCGACAAATGCGCGAGCGTTTTCAGCGTGCGATTCTGGCGATCGACACGGCGGTAGAGCCGCGCGTTGTCGATGGACACCGCGACGCGCGAGGCGATCAGTTGCAGCAAAGCGCGATCCTGTTCGCGATAGGCCGCCAGACGCGTGGATTGCAGATCGATAACGCCTACCAGCTTGCCGCGCGCAAGCATCGGCACGGCGAGTTCGCTCTGCACGGCATCCAGAGCGGTGAGATAGCGCGCATCGTTGTGAACATCAGGCGAAAGAACCGGCTGCCTGTAGGCGGCCGCGACCCCCGTAATGCCCTCGCCCAGCGGGATCACCAGATTTCGCACCACCTCTTCGCGATGGCCGATGGAATAGCGGATACTCAGGCCGTGCTGGCGCTCGCTGTATAGCAGGATGGCGAAAAGATCGTACGGAACCACATCCTTGACGATGGCGGCCACGTTAGCCAAAATGCGATCCAGGTCGAGGGTATCGGAAGTGGCGGCGGAAACATCCAGGAGAAAGTCGAGCAGCTCGGCGCGTTCCTGGAAGCGAATCTTGTTTTTGCCGGTGGGCGCGGCCATCGTCAAGTTCCGGACTCCGCGGCGCGCGGCGGCCTCCACGATCTTGACACCGGCGCTGGCGCCGATACGGGTGGCTCCAGCGGCTAGCATCTTCAGCAGATCGTCCAGCGTGCGGATTCCGCCCGAGGCTTTGACGCCCATGTCCGGACCAACCGCGCGCCGCATCAGCTCGACATCGTGAACGGTCGCGCCGGAAGCGCTGAAGCCGGTGGAAGTTTTCACGAAGTCGGCTCCGGCCATCTGCGCCAGCTTACAGGCGGCGATTTTCTGATCGTCGCTGAGCAGCGAGTTTTCGAGAATCACTTTGACGATAGCGCCCGCGCGATGGGCCGCCGCAGCCACCAGCGCGATTTCCTCTTCCACCGCTCGGTCGTCATCGCCGCGCAATGCGCCGATATTCTGCACCATGTCGATCTCTTGCGCGCCTGCTCGTAATGCCGCTTCGGTCTCGCCCACTTTCGCTTCGGTGGAAGTTGCACCCAGCGGAAATCCAACCACGGTGCAAACCTTCACCTCAGATCCGGCCAGCTGGGACGCAACGAGCGGAACCCAATACGGGTTGACACAGACGCTCGCGAAATTATACTCGCGGGCTTCGGTCGAGAGCTGCAAAATATCGGCGTGCGTGGCCTCCGGGCGCAACAGCGTGTGGTCGATCAGTCTAGCAATACTCAGCGCAGAGTACGACATAAGTACAATTAAATCAGTGGCTTCCCAGATGACGGCCGGAGAACTCATGATAACACAGCGCGCCGCCTGCGCCCCATGGCGTTGGCTTATGGCCTAATGGTTGGCATGGAGCTAAAGGCAGTCCGAATTGAGATTCCGACCGACGGCAATATCATTGTGGGGCACAGCCATTTCATCAAAACGGTGGAAGACATTTACGAAGCGATCGTCAATACGGTTCCGCAGATGAAGTTTGGCATCGCGTTCAATGAGGCGTCGGGGGCGTGTCTCACGCGGGTGGATGGCAACGATGAGGAGCTGAAGTCGATTGCGGCCAGGAACGCGAGCGCGGTGGGGGCGGGACACATGTTCGTGGTGGCGCTGCGCGGCGGATTTCCGATCAATGTGAAGAATCGCATTCTCGATACGCCGGAAGTCTGCACCATTTTCTGCGCGACGGCGAACCCGGTGGAGGTGATCGTGGCCGAGACCGAACAGGGCAGGGGAGTGCTGGGCGTGATCGATGGAGCTTCTCCCAAAGGCGTGGAGACCGCGGCGGATGCCGAGTGGCGGCACGGATTCCTGCGCAAAATCGGATACAAGAAGTGAGGTTTTTGTTTGTCGCGCTGCTGGGGATTGCTTCCGCGGCGGCGCAAAACCGGTTCGACCAACTGGGTCGCGATCTCCAACGCGACGCGCAGCAACTGCGGATCTCGGATCTGCGGGCGGTTCTGATCGAATCCGGAAAGGTGGTTTGGCGCAGCGGCGTTGCCATTACAGCAAGCGCGCCTGAAGAGCCGGTGATTGCCGAACGCCTGGAGCATTTGGCGCGGCGCGGGCGGATTTCGCTGGACGCCCCAGCTCCCATACCTTCCGGTGCGACGATTCGACAGGTGCTCGCGAACACGGCCGATGGAACGCCGGGTGAAGAAGTGCTCGAAAATCGCGGCTTCGTGGAAGCGCTGGAGCCGATCACGGGACGCGATCCACTGCCGGACGCGGTGAAGTTTGCAAGCGAAAAACATGCAACGCTCGGTTGGTTCACCCAGGTTTATCTAGGTCAGAGCGTGGTGTGGAGTTATGGGCCGACAGTGTTAATCGTCGAGGTCCAGGGCAAGCATCTTACGCTGGTAGTGAGCGCGGATTCGAAGGCCATGACGGAAGCGGCGCGGCTGGAAGACGGAAACATTGCGCGCTCCACCGTCGCGCTGGCGCTGCTGGGCAAATCCACGCGCGATGAATTGATCGATCGCGCCCTGATCGCCCTCTACTTCGGCGATCGCGCTGCCAGTGCGGCCTTGGCACATCAGGCACTGGACCAATTTCCCGAGTTGGAATCAACGCCCGACGTTACGCTGCTCTATTTGTTCGCGCAACTACGGTTGAGGGAAACCGAAGCCTCCGCGACAGCGGAGATCCGAGTCCATCCGTCGCTACCCACGGCCTGGTTCTACTATGGTCAGTACCTGGAGAACGAGAAGCGCTACCGCGAAGCCGCGGCGTGTTTTGAAAAAATCACGCTCCATCAACCGTCCTGGCACAACTGGACGGCGGAAGCGGCCAAGAAAGAACTGAAGTATTTGAAAACCTACTGACGCAGATTTAGTGCACCGCGGCTGCGGCGCGTTCCCTGGGCGTGGGATGCACCAGATTGCCGCTGGCCTGCGCCAACCACTTCGAAAGAGCCTTGGACGCGCACGACTCTGAACAGATGTGCTCGTACCCATCCCGATCTGCGAGCTGCTTATCCCACCGCACCAGGAGGAATTGTTCGGCATCCTGCGGCCGCAACCACCAATAATTTGTTTCGCCTTTCAGGTTCAGGCAGTAGTCGCAACGATACGGGCACTGAACTTTCATACTTCTATTAAATCCTTCCAAAACAGACTTGATGGCTCCTCATTGTCCTTCACCATATTAGATCAAGAAGCGGCAAACCAGGTTACTTTTTGTTAGTCCTTTGAAGCCCGTGAGTTGCGGAGGAGTACTGGAGTATTATCCCGTACTAAGTACGCGATGCGTGATTTGTGACTGGTCAAAAACGGGCTCCACGCTCGAATTGTCGCCGATGAAAAAGTGCACGAGCAGATAGCTCACAAGAGGCAGAAACGCGAAGCTAAGCGAGACGGCCGCGAACCCATAGCGTTCGATTACGGCAGCCAGGGGACGGGACACAAAGGATTGCATCACGCCATACGCGAACACCAGCGACGCACCGCCGAACGCCGCGCGGCCGGCCCCATAGATGTCGATGGGCAGCGTGTAATGATTGACGCTCCAGGCGCACACCCAAAAAAAGCTAAACGACATTCCGACGGTGGCGAGCGCCGGGTTCGGCATCAGCGGCACGGCCCCGGTCGCCAGTAGAAACACGGCGGAAATCAGGCAGGCCCGCTTGCGCGCTCGAATGGGTGTGTGGCCGGAGCGAACCAATCGCCAGGAAATCGCGCCGCCGAGCAATGCGCCCAGGTAACCGGTTAAGGGGACGATCCAGGTGTAGTGCGAGGCTTGGGGCGGCGTGAGGTGATGGACGCGGATCAAGTACGTGGGCGCCCAATTCGACCAGAGCGTATAAACGGTCATGCCGAGCATGGTGGCGATCATCAACGTCCACAGTTTCGGATCGCGCAGCAGATCGAACGAATGCGCGGTCTTTCCGATTGGCAAAGCGACCGGTGGAATTTTGCGGGCGGTGGCGAGCCAAATCGGAATCCAGGCCAGGCTCAGCAATCCCGCGGCGTAGAACGCCCAGTGCCAGGAGTAGCGATACGAAAAATAGACTGCAAAGGCGGGAGCGATGCCCGCGCCCAGGCTCAAGCCGAGTTGGCTCATGGCTTGTCCCACGGCGCGCTCGGGCGGAAGCAGATACATGGCCACCGCTTTTGTGACGGCCGCGATGGCGCTGGCTTCCGCCATGCCGAGCAGCGCGCGCCATACCAGCAGTTGGTGGACGCTATGCGATGCGCCGGTGCCGAAGCTGGCGACGGCCCACACCGCGACAGCGAAACCCGCACCGCGATTCAGCCCCACGCGATCCACAAACCAGCCGGTGAACAGGGCGCTGAGCGCGTAAGCGATGGAGAAAACCGCGAGCAGCAGGCCGTAGTCGTCGTACGTAAACGGGAATTCCGGACGCGCGCGCCAGATGTCCACCATGGTGGCCAGGATCTGGCGATCCAGGTAATTCAAGACCGAGGCGAAGATGAAAACGGTGATCGCAACCCAACGGGCGGGGATGGGCGTTCGCACGTGGTGATTGTAGCAGGGGAGTTTATAAGCGGATCTGCAGCACGTTGGCACCGAGGTTTAATAACGAGTGCAGCTGCCGTGTGCAAGGAGCAGGAATGGTCGACCCAAGGCTTGTGATCGGCATTGCGTTATTATCAGCCGTCGTCCTAGCACTAATACTGCGGGGCCGGCGGCGTTCAAAAGAACGCGGTTTTGAAAACGCCCCTAATCAGGTTTACAGCCAAGCGGATCCCGTTGAGGCTGAGATTGCGCGGGCCATTCGTCAGTCGGTCCCGGAGCGTTTTGTCGTCTTTGATCTTGAGACAACCGGACTTGATGCCGCAAGGCATGAAATCATCGAGGTCGGTGCGATAAAAGTGAATCGTGACTCGGCGCGTCACGATGGATTTCAATGTCTTGTGAAGCCAAAGAAACGCATTTCCAAGCGCATAACTCAGATAAACGGCATTTCCCAGCAGATGGTTAACGACGAAGGAGAACCTCTGGACGCGGTTCTCAAAGATTTCGTGGAGTTCATAGAGGACCTTCCCTTGGTGAGCTTCAATGCAGAGTTTGATATGGGTTTTCTTCGCGCTGCTGCAAGCCGACACGGCATCACGTTCCGCAACCACGTGTCATGTGCCCTGGAGCTGGCACGTCAAGCTTGGCCAGGGAGAGAAAGCTACAAATTGTGCGATCTCGCTAGAGATGGGAAGCTCCCCTCCGAAGGTGCACACCGCGCACTTGAGGATTGCAAACGAACTATTTTCGTCTACATGGGAGCTTGCGCAAGGCTCAGTTCAAGGAGGAACGAATAGACGGCCAGCCACTGCTTGCTTTCACGCGCGTGGCTCAGCAACAGGAGCGGGCCCGGGCGCGAGCTGCTTCAATTGGCCTTCCAGCAAATCCAGTACTCGGCCCGCATCGTGCGCGCCATCCAGCGGCAAACGCAACACGCCGGCCGGCGTGAACTGCGCGCCCTCGGTACCAGTCACCAGGTTCATCAGACGCGTGGGATCGATGTGCGCTTCCTTGTGGAACTTGACGTTGAGCACGCCGGCGCGCCGGTCGATGGCTTCGATGCCGAGTTTTTGCGCCGAGCCTTTGAGCGCCGAGAATTTCAGCAGGCTGCGGACCGCATCGGGGGCGGGACCGTAGCGATCCTCCAGCTCGCCCAGCGCTTCGGCCGCGGCTTCGGGATTGCTTGCATCGGCAATGCGTTTGTAGGCGCGCAGGCGCTGGTGCTCGTCCGAAATATATTCGGACGGAATGCGTATGTCCAGGCCGAGATTCAGCGTGGAGTGAACTTGCAGCGGCGCTACTTCGCCCTTCAGTTCGTGAACCGTCTCTTCGAGCAACTTGATGTACATGTCAAAGCCCACCGCGCCGATGTGGCCGTGCTGCTCGCCGCCCAGGATGTTGCCCGCGCCGCGCAGTTCCAGATCGAGCGCCGCAATTTTGAAGCCCGCGCCCAGGTCGCTAAATTCCTTCAGCGCGGCCAGGCGTTTGCGCGCGATCTCGCTCAGCTCGGTATCGGCCGGCACCAATAGATACGCATACGCCCTGCGATTGGACCGTCCCACGCGCCCGCGCAACTGATATAGCTCCGACAAACCGTAGCGCTCCGCGTTCTCGATGATCATGGTATTCGCGAGCGGAATGTCCAGCCCGTTTTCGGCGATGGTGGTGCACACAAACACGTCGTATTCGTGCTGCATGAAGCCGAGCATGGCGCGCTCCAGCGCCGCTTCGCCCATCTGCCCATGGCCCACGCCGACGCGAACACCCGGCACCAAATCCTGAATGGCCGACGCGCGCATGTAAATGCTGTCGACGCGATTGTGGATGAAATAAACCTGGCCGCCGCGCGCGATCTCCTGTTCGATGGCGGTGCGGATCAGTTCGTTCCGATAATGCGCCACCACGGTATGGATGGCCAGGCGATCTTTGGGCGGCGTCTCGATCACCGACATGTCGCGCAGGCCGGCTAGCGACATGTGCAGCGTGCGCGGAATCGGCGTCGCGCTCATGGTGAGCACGTCGACGTTATGCTTCAGTTGCTTGATGCGCTCCTTGTGCCGCACGCCGAAGCGCTGCTCTTCGTCCACCACCAGCAGGCCGAGATCCTTGAACTACGACGTCCTGCGAAAGGATGCGATGCGTGCCGATGACGATGTCCACTTTGCCTTCGGCCAGGCCTTCCAGCACTTCGGCGATTTCCTTCTTGTCGCGAAAGCGGCTCAGCATTTCGATGCGCACCGGGAAAGCTGCAAATCGGCGCTTGAATGTTTCGAAGTGCTGATAAGCGAGCACGGTGGTGGGCGCGAGCACAGCGGTCTGCTTGCCGTCGCCCAGCGCCTTGAACGCCGCGCGCATGGCGACTTCGGTTTTGCCGTAACCCACGTCGCCGCACAGCAGACGATCCATGGGATGGGTGCTCTCCATGTCTTTCTTGATCTGCTTGATGGCCGCGAGCTGATCCTTCGTTTCGGTAAATTCGAAGGCGTCTTCGAACTCGCGCTGCCAGTTGCTATCGGGCGAATAGGAGAAACCTTCGGCCATGCGGCGCTGCGCGTAAAGCTTCAACAGCTCATCGGCCATGTCGCGCATCTTGGCTTTGACGCGCGATTTGGTGCGCTCCCAGGTGACGCCGCCCAGACGGTCCAGCCCCGGCGCCGCGCCTTCGCCCGCGCCGCGATATTTCTGGATCAGATCCATGCGCGTAAGCGGCACGTAGAGCTTGGCATCGCCCGCGTATTCGAGCAGCATGAAATCGCCCTTGTTGTCGCCTTGCGCGATCTCGCGCGTGCCCAGAAACCGGCCGATGCCGTGCGCTTCGTGCACCACATAATCGCCAGGCTTCAGATCCGCCATGTCGGCGGTGAACGCTGCAAGTTGCGATTTACTGGGACCCGGCTTAGCGACTAAATCCGACGAATCGAACAGATCTTCGGAGCCGAAGACGGCGATTTGCGCTTCCGGAAACACCACGCCCCGCCGGACCAGTCCTCTGACCAGAAAGGTGCTGGCGGCTGCGCCCGCCACGTAGGATCGCTCGGCAAGATAGGGGCGCGTGGCGTCCGCCGGGTCGAGCCCCAACTGGAAGGGAACTGAGTATTCCTGGAAAATATCGGCCAGCCGCTCCAGCTTCGCCGGAAGATCGCGCGAAGAACACCACGCGATAGCCGCGCTCCACTAAATTGCGCGCTTCGGCGATGGCGGCCTGGATGTTGCCGTGAAAGGCCATGGATGGCCGCGACGCCGTCGCGCCGGGATTGGGGATTAGGGATTGGGGATTGGTGACGACGTCTAGTTCGCGGAGGGCGAGTTCGGCATTTCCTTCCAGATTCTCGCGCAGCTCCGGCCAGGTGTAGAAATTGGCTTCCGGCGGGCAGGGAAACGGCCTGTCCGGCTTCTCTTCTAAACGCTTCCACAATCGCTCGGACGCGCCGGCGGCTTGCTCGGGCTCATCGATCACCACCACCGGATTCTCGGTGAGCGAAAACAGCGAGTGTTTTCTGCGGGCGGACCAGCGGCACCGCGAATTCCCAGCCCGGAAACGGATCGCCGGGGCTGGCCACATCCATCTGGTCGGCCAGCTCTAGAAATAGCTGCGCGCGATTTCGGATATTCAGCCAGCGGCAGCAGCGTGGTCTCGGAGATTTTCATCACCGAGCGCTGGGTTTCCACATCGAATCTGCGGATGGATTCGATCAGGTCGCCGAACAGCTCAATGCGGATCGGCTTGGAGGCTTCGGCCGGAAAAATATCCAGGATGCCGCCGCGCAGCGAATATTCGCCCACCATCTCCACCGGATCGCGCTTCTCATAGCCGATGCTTTCCAGATGCGCCAGCAGGTCTTCGAGCGGGATCTCTTCGCCCACCCGCAAGGTGAGCGCGAGCTGCCGGTAAAACTCCGGCGGCTTCGGTGCGTAGCAGGGCCGAGGCCACGGGCGTTATAGTGATGCTGGTCTTGCGCGAGGCCAGCCGCCACAGGCCGATGGCGCGCTGTTCGCTGATTTCGCTGTGCGGCGACATGCGTTGCGCCGGGAGCACGTCCATGGCGGGGATGGTTTGCGGACGCGGCAGATCCGATGTGACGAGAAGCTCGAAAAACGTGTCGACCAGCTCGCCCAGCGCTTCGGCCTGCTTGTTGCCGTCCACCACCACGACGACATTGCGCTCGGTGGCCTGCCACAGCAGCACGATGTAGAGCGCCTTGGCGGTGGTGGTGAGTCCGGAGAGGGACTGGCGCGCACGCGGATCGCGAAGCAGCCGGCTGACCACTTCCTGAAACGCCGGGTCGCGACTGAGCGACTGAAACAGATCGCGGATGGCGGGGTGAGTCACAAGCGAACGGGGGCGGGGCGGACCGCGAGGTACAACTTCATTTTAACGTGGCGCGCGCCAGCACCTGTTCCAAAATTCCGGTGGTGGAATAGCCGGGCTCAAGCGGCAACGCGAGCACTTTGCCGCCCGCGGCTTCCACCTCTTCGCGACCAGCGATGAAATGCGCCCAGTCGGCGCCTTTAATCAGGACATCGGGCAGAACGGCGGCGATCAGCTCGCGCGGGGTGTCTTCGTCGAAGAAAGTGACGGCGTCCACGGCGGCGAGCGCCAGGGCGAGCTCGGCGCGCTGGTCCTCTGAGATCAGCGGACGCGTGGGACCCTTCAGGCGCTGCACGCTCGCGTCGGTGTTTAACGCCAGGATCAGGACATCGCCCAGCGATCGGGCGGCTTCCAGCAATCGGATGTGGCCCGGATGCAGCACGTCGTAGCATCCGTTGGTGAAGACCACTTTTTTTCCGGCGCGCGACCACTCGGCGCGTGTCGTGATGAGTTGTTGTCGGCTGTAAATTTGGCCCAAGGGCCTATTCTACCGTGAGGGCCGCGCCGGCCGGCTATCAACTTTCGTCGCATCGCCGGCCGGCTTGCCCATCTTCGTCATTGCGTAAGCAGGATGGTCGCCGAGGTGATGGCTTTCTGATCTTCGACAGAGGTGCAAGGCGTGAGTGTGTACGTGCTCAGCGCGGCGGCTGGTGTTGCTTCGTACGGCGACTCAGTCAGGAAGCCGCTCCAGTTGGGCGGCGTGGTGGTTTGATCAACGACGGCGTGTTGTCCGCCGCTGAATCTGATGAGGTTTCTTGCCATGCTTCGAGTGTAGGGGTGCGCTCCGGGGATGCCGCGGGCGGCTGGCGGAAGCGCGCCCGCCTCCCATTGACCGCGATATTGGCCCGGGCAAGCAGGCAGAATGCTTTAGCGCGATCCGCCAAAACGAACTGCGTCCTGACGGATCGTGTGACTGACTTAAACGTAGCTGGCCACGGATAAACGCAGATCAACGTTATTCCAGCGCGCCTGAGCGCCTTTGGCTGCGATCTGGGTCCGCTTCTTGGCCGCAGGAAACCTGGAAATTTCAAACTGACCCACTCCCCCATGACTTTACATAATATCCGTTATCGGAAGTGAACTAACGAACCGACTGAAACGACAGCCATCACGACGGCCACCAGATCTCGCCTGCTCCAAAAAAAGAAGGCCCGAACTCGCTGGGAGGCGCGTGTCCGGGCCTGAGGGAAGAAATCGTAAAATCTGCCGCGCTACTTAGCGATGATGGCCTCCGCCGCCACCAGACCGTCCGCCGCCGCTGGCATGACCAGAGCTCGGACGCGACGCCGCACCGCCGCCGCTTCGAGCCGCGCCGCTATAGCTAGGCGCCGCCCGCGTGCCGCCAAAACTCCTCGGCTGCGTCTCACCGCCGCCGGCATAACCACGCTGCTGCACGGTGGGCGGGCCCACGCGATAAGACGACGACGGGCTATACCCGCCGCGATAACCCCCACCGCTACCAGCCGCACTCGCGCCATGAACCGGCTCGCCAAAACGGCTCCATCCATGCCCGGCCGATTCACCGAAGCCGCGCGAGTTCCCTGCCGGCGAGCTGAAATTCCCGCGCGACATCTGCTCCATACCGCGCTGCTGCTGTTCGAAACTGGTATGCTCCACGCGCGGCGCCTGCATCCGGCTGGCGAAGCTTTGCGATCGCGCCTGCGGGATACCTTCCGCTGACCGCGCGATCGGACAAACGCAAACTCGATCGATCCGGCGCCACCGGCAGCACACCCCGCACCATACCCGCCGACTGGAGCTGCCCCCGATTCAACGCCGTGAATCTGACCGCCGCGCCCGAATCCCGCCGTGCTCACCCCAATCGCGCCGCCCGCAACACGAGCGTTGCGAAACGAATTGGCGATGTTCACATTGTTGACGATGCTGGTGTGGCCCCCGAGCAAACCGCCGCGGAATCCGCCATAAAAACCGCGTCCCCACCAGGGATGGAAAATTTCAAACGGCGCCAGCGCCACCCAGCCCACTCCGCCAAATCCGAATCCAACTCCGATCCCCAAACCACCGCCGAAGCCGAAGAACCCCACGTAAGCGGGCGCCCACAACGGCTGCGCGAAAATCGGTCCCGGATACCAGGCCCATCCGCCCGCACCCCAGAACCAGCGGCCGTAATGATACGGCGCCCAACCCCACGGATCGTAGCTCACCCAGGTCCATCCATAATAGTCTTCCCAAACCCAGCGGCCATTCTGATAGGGAGCCCAATCCGGACCCACCGTGGGCTGCCACACCGATCCATAATTGGGATCGTTCACCCAGCGGCCATTCTGATCCAGATCCTCGCCGCCGCTGATGGCCGGGCTCATGTGCCGGGCGCTCTGCGAATTTTCGATATAGCGGTCGCGCTCGTCGTTCCAGCGGTCGAAGCCGTCCTCGGGAATGCCCTGCACCACCTGGAATTCGGCGTCCGCGGCCGGCCCGCGCGCGTCCATGGTTTGGCCCGCTTCCAGGCGCTCGCCGCCCCGCTGGCTGTCGATCTCGGCCTCACCCACGCGCACGGTAATTTCTGAAGTGCCGTCCTCATGCACAGTCACCCGATACGCACCCGGACGCATGGGACGAACCGCGACGCTCGGAGTGTCCAGTTCCACTTGCGCCTGGCTAGGCCGCAGCGTGCGAAACGTCACCGTTCCGGCGGCCACCTGGATCTGGAAGCTTCTCACGTCCATGGCCGCGAAATGGACTTCCGAATTCGGGCCGATGCGAATCATATTGGAGGAATCCAACTGCACTTCCGCGCGCGAGGAGGAACTGGTGAGCAGCCGGTCGTCGGCCATGAGCGGCGCGTTCT
The DNA here is from genome assembly GCA_963735145.1 of Bryobacterales bacterium. GTDB lineage: Bacteria > Acidobacteriota > Terriglobia > Bryobacterales > Bryobacteraceae > Palsa-89. The sequence continues at coordinate 161,189 of CAVTJS010000007.1, forward strand.
GCGCGGCGGCCACTACATCGCCCGAATCGCCGCGCCGGACCGAAACGTCTCCATTGATGACGCTGATGCGCGCCACCGCTCGCCCGGGCTCATATTGGCCGTCAGGGTCGGGATTGGGATTGGCATTGGGGTCCTGCGCGCGAAGCGAACCGGTGGCCAGAAGCGCTATCGCACCTGCAATCGCCGGAAGAATTCGCTTTGTAGCCTCGCCAAACATTCGGCTCTGAAGAGGCAATCCCGTTGCCAAGCGCTTACTGCTTATGAATCATTAGTTTGCAGGAATTCAAGCGGCGTGCCGCCTGGCCGAAAACCACCAGCAGTGCTTGGGAACAGCCGGGTTCAAGCGAAACTGACAAGAACGCTCGGGGAGATATTGAACCGCTTGCCGAGCGGCGCCGCCTGACGATTGCTGACCCAAGCCAAGATGTGCCCTCCTCTCAAACTTCTCGATCAGGTCGACAAGAACATCGAGTAGCCCATCTTCCTGGGCACTTCGCTCGTGGCCCTTGCGGTCGCGGCTCGGCAGAAACGTGCAAACACGCGGTCCCGATTCTGTCTTGTATCCTCGGTCCAAGTCCAGTAAACTACAGTTAAGTTGTGGGCCTCAACCACAGTCAATAGTTCCCTGCCCGAAGTGCATTCGAGCGTCCCCACCGCCCAACCAGCGGCGTGGCGGCGCATGTTCGCGTTCGCCGGGCCGGCTTATCTGGTGAGCGTCGGCTACATGGATCCCGGCAACTGGGCCACCGATCTGGAAGGCGGCGCGCGTTTCGGCTACCAGCTTCTGTGGGTGCTGGTGCTGTCGAACCTCATGGCGATTCTGCTGCAGACTTTGAGCGCGCGCCTGGGAATCGTCAGCCAGCGCGACCTGGCGCAGGCCTGCCGCGAGACCTATCCGCGCCCCGTTTCTTACGCATTGTGGGTGCTTTGCGAAATCGCCATCGCCGCCTGCGACCTGGCCGAAGTTCTGGGCGCGGCCATCGCTCTGAACCTGCTGTTCCACATTCCCCTGCTGATCGGCGTGCTGCTCACCGCCGCCGACACGCTGCTGTTGCTGTGGTTCACGCGCCTCGGCATCCGAGTGATCGAGGCGTTCGTGCTCTCGCTCATCGCGGTCATCGCGGTCTGTTTTGCCATCGAGATCTTCTGGGCCGGTACGCCGATTCTCTCCGATGTCGCGCGCGGCGTCGTGCCGCACCTGTCGGCCGCAATCTGTACATCGCGATCGGCATTCTGGGCGCGACGGTGATGCCGCACAATCTGTACCTTCATTCGGCGCTGGTGCAGACCCGGCGTATCGGAAAGAGCCAGCAAGAAAAACGAACGGCGTGCCGCTTCAACCTGATCGACTCCACCATCGCGCTGAACGGCGCGCTGCTGGTGAACGCGGCCATTCTGGTTCTGGCCGCCATGGTGTTTTTCCAGCGCGGCATCGTGGTCACTGAAATCCAACAGGCCAGCCATCTTCTGACGCCGTTGCTCGGAACTACAATGGCAAGCATTTTCTTCGCAGTAGCGCTGCTATGTTCAGGGCAATCTTCCACTCTCACCGGCACCATGGCCGGACAGATCGTGATGGAAGGATTCCTCAACATCCGCATGCGTCCCTGGCTGCGCCGGTTGATCACCCGCACACTGGCCATCATTCCGGCCGCTTTCGTGGTTTATGCAGCAGGTGAAACTGGAACATACAAGTTGCTGATTCTAAGCCAGGTCATCCTCAGCATGCAGTTGCCATTCGCGGTGATTCCCCTGATCCATTTCACGAACGACAAAAAGCGCATGGGACCGCTCGCAAATCGCGTTTGGGTACAGGTGTTGGCATGGCTGACCGCAGCTTTGATTCTAGTGCTGAATGTCTGGCTGGTCGCGCTCTCGGTTCGAGATTGGCTCCAGGACGCAGGAAACTGGCGATTAGCGCTGGGACTGGGCCTAATACCAGCTCTGACCGGTCTGGCTCTATTGCTGCTATGGGTGACCTTTCATCCCGTGCTGCCCCGCTCGATTCGCGGCATACCCAGCGAACCCGCCGTCGATCTTGTCGACCTGCCGGAAGCAGTGGCGGAAAATCTGCCCAGCCCCACCTATCGCAAGATCCTGGTTCCGCTCGACCATACCACGCGGGACCGCGACGCCATCGCCCACGCCGCCGCCATGGCCAAGCAGCAAAACGCCAAGCTCTATCTGCTGCACGTAGAGGAGGGCGTTACCAGCCAACTATACGGGCCGCTTGCCTCAACGGCTGAAGTAGAAGCGGGCGATCATTACCTGCACCAGATCGTCCGGGATCTGGAGAGCCAGCAGATTCCGGTGGAGATGGTGGTCCGCCACGCTCGCACTCCGACCAAGGAGATTGTGCGCTACGCCCAGGAGCTGAAGCCGGATCTGGTAGTAATGGGAGCCCATGGACATAAGGGATTGAAAGACATTGTGTTCGGGACTACAATTAATGCAGTCCGTCACAAATTGAAAGTGCCCTTGCTGATTGTCCGTGGAACCAAGTAGCTGGCAAGTGGACCCGAGCTAAAATTCGGCAGCCATTGTGTCGAAGGTATACACAGGAATCTCTAGCATCTTAAGAACTCTATTGTTTTCAATGGAGTGAATTGGCGGACGAGTTGCCTATAGGATAGCTTACGATGTTGCGCAGATTAATTACTCTGGCCACCGTGGCGTTTTGTGTGACGGCAGGGCCTGCTTCTACACTGCGCGCTTCCACTTTACAGCGGTTAAGCCTGAACGATTTGATACAGAAGTCGACCACGATCGTTCGCGGCACCATTCAGCCGGGAACTTCGGCGGTGTTGCGGGGCTCGCTGATTTACACGCACTATCAACTGTTGGTTACCACTGCGTTCAAGGGAACGCCTGGGGTGACTATCGACGTCGCGGTTCCCGGTGGGATTCTCAACGGCATCCAGCAGCCGGTGGCGGGAGCCCCTATACTGACCCCCGGTCAGGATAGCGTCTTTTTCCTGTGGACCAGCAAAACCGGATTGACGCAGGTAATCGGACTATCGCAAGGCCTGTTCAGCGTCGCTACGAACGCGCAGGGCCAGGTAATGGTTTGGCGCGGCGCCACCAGCGAAACCATGCTGAATTCCTCCGGTCAGGTGGTTACCGATTCGAGTATTCAAATGCCGCTGACGCAACTGGTCGGTAAGATTCAGGCGGTTCTGGCGGGAGGCACGGCGCAGTGAACAGGCGCTGGACCATTCGGCTCGCAACCTTGATGACCGGCTGTTTCTTGCTGGCGAACACCGGCTCGGCGTATTACTACTACACTTACTTCAACAGCACCGCGTCACCCTACACACCGATCGTCGCGCGTTTCAATTTGAGCACGCTCTCCAATAACACCGTCCCGTTCTTCGTTTCGAGCGCCGGCCCATCCACCATGTACCCAGGCGATACTCTGGCGGCCATGGTCAGCCAGATCAGCGCCGCAGCCAACGTCTGGAACGGCGTGGGCACATCCAGCATCCGGTTGGCCTATGGAGGCTTTTACAATCCGGGAGCAACCGAATCCGCGCCCGGGATTCAGATCGAGTTTTCCGACGACATTCCACCCGGCTTGCTGGCAGTCAGCATTCCCACCGTGGTTGGCGGCGTGGCTAGCGGCCCGAACGGGACTTCGTTCCTTCCGATTTATCTTTCGCTGATGGAGTTGCCGAGCAATATGCCGGACTACGGCATCGGGCCGAGCTACGGCGAGGAATTTTTCATCACGGTGGTGCACGAGTTCGGCCACACCATGGGATTGCAGCACACCCTGGCATCGAGCGCCATGTCCACCTTCACCACCACCGCGTCCAGCAAGGCGAATCCGCTGGGCGACGATGACATCGCGGGCATTTCCCTGCTCTATCCGGCCGGGAACTATCTGTCGACGGTAGGCAGCATCTCGGGCACGGTCAGCATGAATGGAGTGGGTGTGAATCTGGCGTCGGTGGTTGCGATTTCGCCCAGCAACGAGGCCATATCGACACTGACCAATCCAGATGGAACATATCACCTCAACGGCGTTAAACCGGGAATCGAATATTACATTTACGTGCATCCGTTGCCGCCGCCGGCGGAAGGACAAAGCACTCCCGACAATATTTGGCTGCCACTGAACGCGGCCGGCGATTATCTTAGTGCCGACACTGGATTCGCCACGCAGTTTTACCCGGGCACGCTGGAACCGACGCAGGCCATCGCCATCAACGTGACCGCCGGCCAGGTGTACCCGGAGCAGATCAATTTTAACGTCACTCCAGTGAGCTCACCCGGCGTATCTTCAGTGCAAACCTTTAGCTACTTTGAAAACACTTACGTGCGGGCCGCCCCGATTCTGATGGGGCAGACCATGACGATCGCCGCCTTCGGAGTGGGTCTGGTCGAAACGGTGAACAGTTCCACGGGCGCTACCGCTCTCACGCCCGGTCTGAATGTCGGGGTGATGGGCGATAATGCGCAACTCAGCAATCTGCAAGTTTTTCCGCCGCCCAACCAGGAATTTATCGCCGTGAATGCCACGCCGGGCTATGCCGCGCGGCAGGGGCCGATGCATCTGTTATTCAGCACTCCCGGCAATCTGTATGTGCTTCCATCGGGATTTTCCATTGTCGAGTCGCCTCCGCCGGTGATCAGCGCGCTGGGCCCGGCCGGAGACGGCACTACGGCGGTGGCCATCGCGGGCCAGCAATTCACGCCCAGCACCCGGGTATGGTTCGATGGCGTGCCGGCGGCGATTGTATCGCAATCGAACAACTTGCTGATCGTGACGCCGCCCCAGGCCCCGGCCGGCTACACGGCCGCAGTGGCTGCGTTCAATTCCGACGGGCAGAGTTCGCTGTTTCTGAGTTCAACTGCTCCCACCTACACCTATACACTCGGCGCTGCGTCGGCTCTGGCGGCCAATCCGAGCGTGGTCGTCAGCCCCACCGTGATCCCCGCCGGTGGTTCCGTCACGCTGGACGTAGAAGGAACCAACACGAATTTTCTTTCGGGTGTGACCACGGTCGGATTTGGAACCAGCGACGTGTTGGTGACTCAGGTGAACGTGATTAGTTCAACCCATCTGACGGTCACCGTCACTCCCGCGGTCACGATCCCTTCCACGAACATCACGATCGCCACCGGCTTGGAAGTGATTTCACAAGCGGTGGGCTCTCAGATCACCGCCACGAATTCCCAACAGTAGTATTCCCGCCTATCCGCGAACAATATCAAACCTGCGGCCTACAAAGCATTTAGAGATTTTCGGGAGTTGTTTTAGCACTTGGAGTTTGCATGAAAAATCTACTTCAGGTGCTTTCACTCGGGATGCTTGCTCCTGCAGCGCTGGTTTACGCAGGTACTGGCGCGGCCACCGTCACCCTTTCCGCTACTCCAGCCGCTGTCAACTGCGGCGCCTCGAACTACGTCAACAATGTGATTGTGTCGGTAATTCCTGGCGGCGAAGGCAAAGTCTACGTGGGCCAAGCGTCACAAAACGTATCGACCGGCTCTGGCATCGCTCAAATTCTGTTTCCGAACTTCGGCGCGCACAGCGAGCAGTTTCAACTGTCGGACCCGTCTGGAAACGACACGATCAACCTTTGCAATCTCTACGTGGCGGGCGAGATTCCCGGCGAAATCGCACTGGCCAGTTGGAATTATAAGAACGGAACATCCACCGGAAATGAGATGGTCCTGGTTCAAGCCCAGGCCTATGCGGGTCCCACTCCAAGCAGCGCTCCGATTGGATGTTCGGGTGTCACCGGTCCCTTCGTTCCCATTGGTCCCGCTGGTTTGCTGACAGACCCCCTGCTCACTGCCACGGATCCCTCGTATTACTTCACCAAGATCCGCGTACAAGTGATTCCAGGCCAAGAAGGGAAAATTCATCTCGCCTGGTGCAATGGAGGAACGGACGGTTTTTTTCACGTGCTATATCCCAACACGGGGATGCTGTGGGAGCACAGCTCATGGTCGGAAGGCTGGGAACTTCAGGATCCCAGCGGGCAGAACGGTCTTTCCATGTATGACGGCGCGGTGGGCGGCGCGCCCTTCCACGGGTGGGGTTTCGTGCCGGACATTGGCACCGAAGGATTGCAGGCGGCGATGTGGCAGCTCCAGGCCAACGGCGCGGTGGTGGATCCAGCCAATGTCTACGCGTTCTCTGGAACCAACGGTGTTCCACCAGCCACATTGAGCGCCACCGCATCGCGATTGCGCTTTCGCGTGGAGCCGGGGAACTGCGGGAAAATTTATTTTGGGAATAGTTCACTCAACCCGGCAACGGGAACCGGACTTTATAAGACCCTTTTTCCAAATTGTGTCGGAGGATGGAGCGAGGAGTTTGTCCCAATTCCGGATTCAACCGTAAATGTTCCGGTTGCGATGAACATCGCGGCCGAGATTCCGACCGATGCCGTGAGCTCGGAAGCATTATACGCAGCGCCCTACGGAGGGTCGGGCGCCGTCAGTTCGCAATCGGTGGGCGGAGGCACAACGGTGCTTTCCACTGCGCCGGCAGCCATGGGCAGCTCTTTCGTTCATCGCATCACCATTTCGGTGACGCCTGGACAGGAGGGTCAAGTGTTCATTGGCACTTCGGCGATGAGCACGGACCTGGGCGGTATCGTGGCTATTCTTTATCCGAATGCGTTAGGGCGCTGGTCGGAACAATTCGACCTGATCGACCCCCAGGGCGACGGAATCGATCTGAGCGCGTTGTATATCATGGGCGAAATCGCCGGTGAGTACGTCCAGGTGGTGACTGAGAATACCGGAATCACGCCGGCCACCCCGTTGAGCGTTTACCTGGCGAATGTGATCTCGTTTCCGGGCTCCTGCACCGGTACCAGCTACACTTATGCGGTTCCACTCACAGGTTGTCCAGGAAGCGCGCCGATTTCCGCCGTGCGCATTCAAGTGCTTCCCGGCCTGGACCCCGCGGTGACGGTTGGGACTTCGGCCATGCTGTCCGATACGGAGCCGGATGCAACCTTCGCCGACACGGCAAAAGTTCTTTATCCAAACTGGGGCGACTACGATGTTCACGAAGGGTTCTCTGAGACCTTCGCGCTGGCCTGCCAGGATGGAACGAACTGTCTCACCAGCGACGCATTTTCGCTCTGGCCGGAATACGCGTATTATCCGGTGCTGGTGGCCCTCTGGCAACATTGAGTAACATGTTACAGCGCGCTATTAATCAAAAATGTGTGTCTACTCGTTAGAGGAGACGCGTATGAAAAGCCACGTGAGAACTTTCGCGCCCGCGCTGATTGGCCTTCTTCTGGTAACGGCTGGCGCAGCCCGGTTGCATGCTCAGATTACGAATCCGATTCAAGCGCATATCGGCCATAGCTTTGTGATTGGCGACAAGACCTTGCCGCCCGGCGACTATATCTTCCGGGTGGAGGGCAACACGGATCTTGGAGTGATGGAGGTTCAGACCAAGAACGGCGACAACATCGCACAATTCAATGTCCGGCGATCGGTGGATAATCACAGGCCGAAGCATTCCGAGATTGTTTTTCGGAGGTTTGGCGATACTGAGTTTTTGAGTAAGGTCTACGAGGCGGGATCGAAGTCCGGCGTGGCGCTTACCGAAACCAGCAAGCAAGAGGCGCAAATGGTGAGCGCGGGCCAGCACGCTATAGAGCACACTGAGGAACAACCGTAGGGACGCGGCGCGCAGACCGATCCGTCTGTTTGCTCCCATCTCAGGGTCGGCCGGCTGGCGAGTAAAGGCGACAAGAGGTAGCCATCGTCAGTTTCGGCGCCCGACCAAGGGGAACGGTCGTTACAGTGCCTGGACAACTGGGAAAGGATGTGCCAGGAGGGACGCTGAAGGCCGTCTCGAGTAGAAAGAGGACCAACGATGAAGTACACGGCCATCTACGAAGAGGTCGGTCCTCGTGAGTAACATCCGCCGCGTGATCGCTGTTGGCGACTCGCGTGATGAAGCTGTCGAATTTCATCTGAAGGGCATGCGCGAGGAAGATATTTCGATCCCGCCGCCTGCGAGCTTTGCCGGAGTGGTGGAGATCAGCTCCGCCGCCCTTTAGTGCGTCATCGCATAAACGATATAGTTCACGCCGATGCGAATGCCGAGCGCGGAGTACTTCTCGGGATACTTGGGATTGTCGGCGTGTTCCCAGGAATCGCCCAAGTCCATATCATGGCAAATGGCGACCATGATTCGGCCCTTGTCGTCGTAGATGCCGCGCCAATGCGGCACATAGCCGTCCTTTTCAGGTATGCGGTGCGTGTAAAGGACCTGCTCGCCAGGCACCTGGTAGCGATCGTCAAGATCGAAAATGGTATGGAAGATGGCGCTGCCATTTTCAATGTCGACGATGGGCCGGTCGGGAAATACGCGGCTCATGCCGGAGATGAAAATATTCCACTCATCGCTGCCGTGAAAATCGTCGCACATGAAAAAACCGCCGCGCAGCAAAAAATCGCGCAGCTTGGCGGCTTGAGCGTCGGTAAGATCCCAATGCCCTACTTCGACGCCGTACAGCCAGGGCCAGTTGTACACCTCATCGCCGTCCCGTAAATCCACCGGCTCTTCCACCGACCGCGTCTGGATGCGCGTGAGGCGCCGCACGGCTTCCGACAGATGACGGTCCGAACGCGGATAGTCGATGGTCCAATCCGTTCTTCCGTCCCACCAATCGGCATGGTAAGGCCGCGGATATTCGCCGGCGTAAAAGCGGTGCTGGGAAGGGTACATCAGGCGGGCGAAGGTCCATTCGCCGGGAATCCGCCAGTCGGAAGGGACAGGAAAATCTTCATACTCGTAGCCTGGATATTGACGGAACGGGCGCTGGCCGAAGGCGGCACAGATCAGAATGGAAGCGGCCAGGACGCCGGCCAGCACAAAACGCAAACGGACGAATTTGTAAATCAATGCGATTAGTTCCAGCATGCCACATTCGGCCAGCATTGGAAGGGTTGAAGTTGGAACGCAAAATCGCTTTACAAGAATACTCGCGAGGTATATCCTTTGATTGGGCACCCGCTCGCGGGAACCCACCCCAGTCTCAGCAGAAAGGAGGCCCTATGTTCGACGGCGAAAGTAGCCGAGTGCGCGAACAGCAGATGGATACCGAATGTATGGAGCCTCCGTCTCCTGCGGAGTCCCTCCTTAATTAGATAGCCTTCGCTATTCGCGCTTAACCGAAATTCTTCCGGCCACAAGTGTGTCCAGGTGTATTTGCAAGGAAGGGAGGTGAGGAAAATGCGGATGAAAACAGTACAGGCGGTTCGCGCCGCGGCAAACTGGATTCTGAGACTTCTCGCAGTGCGTCTGCCGATGGGCGCCTCGTTCGGGCTCCGCACCCGCTGAAGGATCAGTAGTTGACGAGTTTCCGGGAGAAGCCCGGCTGGGCGATGCTTGTGACGGGCTTCCGGAACCTTTCTCAATTGAATTCGTCTAACGCTGCAATACCTCGGAGGTGCGCGTTGACTGGACTGACGCAGGACCTGCGCTATGGCGTGCGAACGTTAACGAACAGCCCCAGCTTCACCATTGTGTCGCTCGTGACGCTGGCGCTTGGGATCGGTGCGAATACGGCCATCTTCAGCTTCGTGAACGCTGTGCTGCTGAAGCCGCTTCCCTACCCCGACGCCGATCGGATTGTGCAGGTGCTTGAAAAGCCCCCCGGCGGCACGAGAAACGGCATTTCCACGATGAATTATCTGGACTGGCGCAGTCAAAACAGCGTTTTCCAGTACATGACCCCATTTGCCTACCGTGCGGCAACGCTGACTGGAACGGGCGAGCCGATCCAGTTGCGAGGCGGGGGAGTGTCTCCGCAATACTTCGACATCTTTGGAGTTCACCCAGCACTTGGCAGAACCTTCGCGCCGGATGAAGATCAGCCCGGGAAGCAGCACGTGGTGGTGCTGAGTCACGCGTTGTGGGAGTCACAATTCGGAGGCGACCCGAAGCTACTCGGGCAAACGATCCGGCTGGATGGCGAGCTGTACGCGGTGATCGGCGTGCTTCCCCAGGGCGGATCGTTCGACCGTCAGTACGCGCAGATCTATACTCCGCTGGTTTTCAAATCCGAGAACATGACGCGCAACTTTCATTGGTTCGTTTCATTCGCGAAACTGAAGCCGGGCGTGACGCTGGAGGCCGCCCGCAAGCAGATGGACGCCATCGGCGCGCGGATCGCGCACGATTATCCGGACTCAAACAAGGGCTGGGGCGTGGTGGTGGAGCGCTATTCGAATCTGGTCGACGAGAATTTAAAACAGTCGCTGTACATTTTGTTGGCGGCCGTGGGAATGGTCCTGCTGATCAGCTGCGCCAATATCGCGAATCTGACCCTGGTGCGTGGCTCGGCGCGCGAGCGTGAGATCGCGATTCGTGCCGCGCTGGGCGGTGAGAGGAAAAGAATCATCCAGCAGTTCCTCACGGAAAGCGTCTTGCTTTCGATGTCGGGCGGCGTGTTGGGTCTCGGTTTGGGATACGCGGGCATGGCCGCTTTGAAAGCTGCGGTGCCTCCTTTTACGCTGCCCGCGGAAGCCGATGTGGCGCTGGATATGCGCGTGTTGATCTTCACCCTGGTTCTTTCGGTGCTCACCGGGATCGTCTTCGGCCTGGCGCCGGCCATCATGACCACGCGCAGCAATCTGGCGGGCATTATGAAAGACCGGGCGCGCAATGCATCGGGCGGTGCTGGACGCAACACGCTGCGCGGAGCCTTGGTGATTACCCAGGTTGCGCTGGCGTTTATGCTGCTCACCGGCGCCGGCCTGCTGATCCGAAGTTTCTCGCGCATGCTGCGGGCCGACATTGGATTCGATTCGACGAACGTGGTGACTGCCGGATTGCCGATCCCCGATGAGCGCTATCCCGATCCCCGGCAACTCAATGAATATCTGCGCTCGGTGATCGCCAATATCGGGGCCGTGCCCGGAGTGCGCGACGTCGCGTTCACATCCTCCCTGCCGCTCCGAGGTTGGGGCTATGGAATGCCATTTCAAATCGCCGGCCAGCCGACGGTGGATCGCTCCAATCGCCAGGCCTGCTTTTTCAAAATGGTCACGCCCTCCTATTTCCGCACGCTGGGAATGAAGGTGCGCCAAGGACGGGCTTTGAACGATCACGACGTGGCGGGAGCGCCGTCCGTCGCGGTGATCAATGAGACCATGGTTCGTAAGTACCTGCCGAATCAGAATCCGATTGGCAAGCGCATTCTCATTCAGCAGATCGTTCCCGGCAAAACGCAGCTCGGTCCGGAGATCGCCTGGGAGGTGGTGGGTGTGGTCGCCGATGAGCGGGTGAACAGCCTGGATGCGAAGCGCGACGATCCCGGCATCTATGTAACGAACGATCAGAGTCCGGTCTATTTTGGAGGCTTGGTGGTTCGGGCAGCCATGAATCCGTCGTATCTTCAAAAGGCGATTCGCAAGGCGGTGTATGAAGTCAACAAAGAGCAGCCGCTGACGGACATGAAGACTTTGGATCAACTGAAGTCGGATCCATGGGAGCGGATCGCTTGCGATCGATCTTGCTGAGTGTTTTCGCGGCGATCGCACTGGCCTTGGCGGCGGTAGGAATTTACGGAGTGGTATCGTACACGGTGACGCAGCGGACCAACGAGATCGGCATTCGAGCCGCCCTGGGGCCAGCAGCGGCAGTCTGCTCGGGCTGGCGTTGCGCGGCGGGATGTGGATGATGCTGGCAGGCCTGGCAGTGGGGCTCGCGGGCGCGCTCGGTTTTGCGCGATTACTGTCCGCCCTCTTGTTTGGAATTGGGGCCTGGGACGCAGCAACGATTTCGACCGTAGCCGTGTTGTTGGCTTGCATCGGTCTCGCGGCGTGCTATATTCCGGCTCGACGGGCGGGGCGAGTGGATCCGATGGTGGCGCTCAGGTATGAGTGAGCCAGCGAAACGTTTGGCGGGTCCGGATGGTCCTATTTTTATGAGGAAGAAGAACGGACCTAACCCGGAAAAGGGGACGCCGCCCGACTCCACGCAACCTGAAAATAAACCCGAGAGGGAACTTCCCGAAGATGAAGTGGATGAGGCCGGGGAAGAATCGTTTCCAGCGAGCGATGCCCCGCCCTGGACCGGCGCGGCGGCGCACTAACCCGCGTGTTTCTTGAATTGACGATGCAGGAGTTCGCGGATGGATGGCGTGTGATCAGGGAGCTGCGAAGTGAGCTGGCCCTGATCCAGTCCGGCGCTTCCAGCGTGGGATTCGTGGTGCGGAGTCGCTTCACCGGTCGGCGGTAGCACGATCACACAGCGTGGAGCGTCCGGATCGGCAACCTCTTCCCTGCCCGTAATGCTCTCGGAGCGTGTAGCGATCCGAAACACCTCCAGAAAGGAAAAGATAATGGCCCAAACCACCATCAGGCATCCGATCAGCAGCAGCAACGTCTGGAAGCGCGACCAATCTGCCGTCAAGCTGCCGAGGACAACGCAGGTGACGGTGACCGCGCTGGCCACGGCATACACCGAAACCACGCGGCTTGTCTTCCTGTTGAGCATATCTGATTGTGAGATGCACGAGCACGGGTCTGGGATGACATCCGGCAAGCCCGGTAACCGTTACGCGGGTGTACCGGTAGCTCGCCCCCAGAGCCGGCTGCTGGCCAGCGCCGCGCCGGCGGACAATGCCCTCAGCTTTGCCCACGCCACCGACGAATGGATCCGGCCGCCCATTCCGCAGTCTGTGCCAGCGATCACGTTCTCCCGTCCCACGGCATCGGCGTAACGCAGTATGCGGTCGGCGATCACTTCCGGATGCTCCAGCACATTGGTCTTGTGCGTCACCACTCCTGGAATCACCGCCTTGCTCGCGGGCAGTTTCACATCCTTCCAAACCTTCCATTCGTGCTCGTGCTGCGGGTTGGCCGCCTCCACGGAATATTGGCTGGCCCTCACCTTCAGCATCAGATCGATCACATCGCGGAGCGGCAGATCGGAACTGTGCGGACCTTTCCAACTGCCCCAACAGATGTGGTAGCGGACCTGATCCTCCGGGATGCCGGACAGGGCGTGATTGACTAATTCCACGTGCGGCTCGGCCCATTTGCGGAATGCCGCCATGTCTCCCGTCTTCGAGAACTGCCATTCGTACACGTTGACGATGATGGGATCGTCCAGTTGCACGTTCAGGCCGGCATCGGTAATCGCCTTGTACTCCTCCCGCATGGCTTCCGCCACTGCTGCGCCCAGTTCCTCCCGGCTCTTGTAGTATTCGCCGGGCATCAGGTTGACACCGGTCACTGCCGCAGTCAGGAAAGCATCTTCGGTTTTCTGGCCGGCCAGCGCCGCTTTCAGATTACGAATGTCGCGCTGGACGAGTTCGTGGCCGGTGTATGCGATGGGCCCAACGTTGATCGGGTATTGTAACGGGCGTAGCCGGCGGCCGATTCCAGATTCGCCGCTCTGGTAGAACTCCGCAAAATCCGTAAAGTCTTTGCTAGCGCCCATGATGGAATTGGCGGCGTTGAAATCCGCGGGCAGGTCCCGCACTTTGAAACCGCTCAGGCGCTGGTGAATATAGGTGGACCATGCTCCGTAATCCACCTCGTCTGACACAGGCTTTCCGAATTCTCCGTCGTTGACGACGTCGATGCCGGCTTCCACCTGCTGCCGCACCACTTCGGCGACTGCGCTTGTCAGCCGGGGTTCCAGCTTCTCGGCCGGCGCCTGGTCGCGGTACATCTCGATAAGATCGGCGGGGCGGGACAAGCTGCCGACATGCGTGGTCAGTATTCGATTTGTGCTTCGCTTCATTGTTGCTCCGCTCCTAGGCTACACAAGCTGCCGCTAATTCGCCACAGGATCGGGAAGTTGGGCCGGCTGACTCCGTCGTCTCCAAGCATGGATGGTTCCAAATCTGCGCGCCACCGCAACGCTAAACACGTGTAGTTTTTGGTTGGCATTAGTCGCTCACCTTGGGATCATCGCCGGATCTCAGTTGCTTGACCGCAGCAAGATGGTAAGCCTTGAAGTCCCGAACTGACGTCACGGCGCCAAGCTGCCTTGCTATGGACATTAGCTCAGACTCACAAACTTCGTCGACCACCCAGGCTCGAAGTAAAGATTCCACAATCCGACGACTCCGGGGCGAAAGTGTTGAGCGGATTGCGAGCCTCCTTGCGCCTGGTGCCTCGTTACCGCCGGGTACTCGAACCCAGCACAGCGCAAAGAAGCAAGCCACGGTGCTGGACTGGCCGGGAACTTGCTCGATGCTTACGCCACGCGACCAGTCGGCCGCAACGGCGGTAGCCATCGTGCCAGCGTCCCGAATGACCCGACCATTTCCGTAGCGCTCGGCAAACCAGGGCGCCCTCCACTCCCTTGGGGCCGACGAAACAGTTTTGTTGAGCAAACGCTTCCAGACTCTTCGAGAGGCATCGTAACGCTTAGCTGAAATCGGCATCGCTTATGGCTCCTCGTGTAGTCTTTCAGAACTGAAAGATCGGCGGGGCTACACAAGCTGGCGCTAATTCGCTACCGGATCGGGAATTTGGACCGGTTGAGCGTGTCTTCTCCAAATGCGGATGGTTCCGAACCTGCGCGCCACCGCTTCGAGGTACAGGTAAACGACCGGCGTGATGTAGAGCGTGATGAACTGCGAGAACAGCAGTCCGCCCACCACCGCCAGTCCCAGCGGCTGCCGCGCATCGGCGCCCTCGCCGATACCGAGCGCAATCGGAAACGTGCCGAATAGCGCCGCTATGGTGGTCATCATGATGGGCCGGAAACGCAGGATGCATCCTTTTACGATCGCGTCATAGGGCGAGTGGCCCTCCACTCGCTGCGCTTCGATGGCGAAGTCGATCATCATGATCGCGTTCTTCTTCACCACGCCGAACAGCATGATGAGCCCGACGAAGGCGTAGAGATCCAATTCACGATGAAAGATCTTGAGCGTCACCAGCGCGCCGACAATGGCCGAAGGCAATCCCGAAAGAATCGTGATGGGATGGATGAAGCTCTCATACAGCATCCCGAGCACCATATAGATCACCAGAACGGCTACCACCAGCAAGATCGACATCCCTCGGAATGACTGCTGGAACGCTTGCACCTGCCCCTGATACAGCGGCGCGATGCTGGGCGGAATGCGCAGGTCCTGGATTACGCTGTCGATGGCCGCGGCCGCATCGCCCAGCGCAAAACCGGGCACCAGGTTGAAGGAAATGGTAGCCGCCGGCAACTGGCCGAAATGGTTCACCGAGAGCGGGCCCACCGTGCGGCGCAGATTGACAACGGTATCCAGGGGAACCAGCGTTCCTTTGGAAGACCGTATGTAGAGTTTGGAAAGCGCGTCCGGGTTTCGCTGGTATTGCGGCTCTACCTCGGCGATCACCTGATACTCGTTGGAGGGCGTATAAATAGTGGAGACTTGGCGCGTTCCATAAGCGGTGAAAAGCGCATCCTGAATCTGGCCCGCCGTGACGCCCAAGGTCTGCGCGCGATCGCGATTGATATCCAGCGTCACTTCCGGACTCGCAATCTGCAGATCGCTGGTCACGTTCATAAAGCCGCGAATGGTCCGAATCCGGTCCAACAGAATCGGCACCCAATGGTAGATCTCCTGCTGGTCGGTGCCCTGCAGCGTCAATTGATACGGGCTCTGCGTATTGTTGCTGCCGATGTTAATCGGCGGCGGGTTCTGGAGAAATACCTGAATGCCCGGCACGGCCAGTACCTTGGGCTGTAATTCCTGGATGGTCTGGTCGGCCGAGAGTGCGCGTTCGGCGCGCGGCTTCAGCATCGCGAAGACGTTGGCCGAATTCCCGCCGTTGATAAAGGCAAAGACGCTGTGCACGTTGGGATCGTGCTCTACAATATTCTTCACCGTCCAGACGTGATCCACCATTACCGGGAACGAGACGTCCTGACCGCCTAAGGCGATGCCATTTACGAATCCCTGGTCCGTACTCGGGAGGAAGCCCTTGGGCATGGTCAAAAACAGCCAGGCAGTGCCGCCTAAAAGGCCAAAAAGCACCAAAAGCGTGGCGAAACGGTGGCGCAGAACGGCCAGTAAGGACCGTTCGTAGACCCGCGTCAAACCCTGAAAGAAGCGCTCCAGGCCGTTGTAGAGGAAGTTATGCTTGCGGTCGTGATGCAAGCTCAAAAAACGGCTGGCCAGCATCGGCGTCAGCGTAAGCGATACAAACCCCGACACTAAAATTGCCACTGCGATCGTGACCGCGAATTCGTGCAGCAGCCGCCCAATGATCCCGCCCATGAACAGCACCGGAATGAATACGCTGACCAACGAAATGGTCATGGAAAGAATGGTGAATCCGATTTCGCGCGATCCGCGAAACGCGGCTTCCATGCGCCCTTGGCCCAATTCGATGTGGCGCACGATGTTTTCCAGCATCACGATGGCGTCGTCCACCACAAAACCCACCGAGAGCGTGAGCGCCATCAGCGACAGGTTGTCCAGGCTATAGCCGAGCAGGTACATGATGGCGAACGTGCCGACGATAGAAAGCGGCACGGCTACACCGGGAATCACGGTGGCCGAGATGTTGCGCAGGAAGATGAAAATCACCATCACCACCAGGCAAATGGTGAGAATCAGCGTGAACTTCACGTCGCGGATGGAGTTGCGAATGGTGGTGGAATTGTCGTGAATCACCTCCAGATTGATGGAGGGCGGGATTTCGGCGCGAAAAACGGGCAGCAGACGGCGCACGGCGTCCACCACTTCCACGGTGTTCGTGCCCGGCTGGCGCTGAATCGCCAGAATGATGGTTCGCTGGTCGTTCATCCAGGCCCGAATCTTGTCGTTTTCCACGTCGTCCAGCACGCGGCCCAGTTCTTCCAGCCGCACCGGATTGCCGTTGCGGTAGGTGACGATCATGCGGCGGTATTCGGCGGCGTTCGTTAACTGGCCGGAGGATTGGATGGTAAACGCCTGCTTGTTCCCATACAATTTTCCGGTCGGAAGATTGCTGTTGTTGGTCACGATAGCGGCTTGCACTTCATCGATCCCGATGCCGCGCGTGGCTAGCGCGTCAGGATCCAGCTGAATGCGCACCGCGTATTTCTGGCCTCCGAAAACATTCACCTGCGATACGCCGGTAATGGTGGAGATGCGTTGCGCCATCACTGTCTCGGCGTACTCGTCCACCGTGTAAACCGGCAGCGTAGCCGAGCTCAGACCGAGGAAAATAACCCCCTGGTCGGAAGGATTCACTTTGTTGAAAGTGGGCGGCCGCGGCATGGTGGGCGGAAGCAGACCACCGGCTTTGGCGATGGCGGACTCGACGTCCTGCGCTGCGGCGTCGATGTTCCGGTCCAGACTGAACTGCATGGTGATGTTGGTGCTGCCGAGCGAGCTCGACGAATTCATCGAGTCGATTCCCGCGATGGTTGAAAACTGGCGCTCCAAGGGCGTGGCTACCGAGGCGGCCATGGTGTCGGGACTCGCTCCCGGCAGCGCCGCTTGCACCTGAATGGTCGGATAATCGACGCTGGGCAGCGCCGCCACCGGCAATGCGCGATAGCCCACGATGCCGAACAGCAGAATGCCGAACGCGGTCAGCGTGGTGAAAATCGGCCGTTGGATGAAAAAGTGCGAAAGATTCATCAGGCTCCCGCGTCAGCCTTGGCGGCTGGGGCGATGCGAATGTGCGCGCCGGGGAACAGCCGCAGTTGGCCGTCCGTGACTACCGTTTCACCCGGCGAGATTCCGCTTTCCACCACAATCTGATTATCGATGGTCTGGCCCACTGTGACTTGGCGCGTTTCCACCGTCTGGTCCGCTTTGACGACGAAAGCGAATTGCCCCTTTTGTCCGGATTGAATCGCCTCGGAAGGGACCACGGTGGCGTTATCCACCGTCCGCAGCGTCATGACGACGGTAATGAATTGGCCCGGCCAAAAAGTGTGATCGCTGTTCGGAAACGTCGCCTTCAGCTTGATGGTGCCGGTGGTGCTGTCCACGATGTTGTCGATAAAGCTGAGTTGTCCGGTGGCGGTGGCGCCGCGGTTGGAGCCATCGGCAACGCCAGTGCCCACGACGGAGAGCGTGTGTTCGGCACTGTAGCGACGGATCTCCGGCAGCAGTTGCTCAGGCGCGCTAAAGGTGACGTAGACCGGCTCCAGTTGATTGATATTCACCAGCGCCGTGGTGTCGTTGGCTTTCACCAGATTGCCGGCTTGAAGCAGAAGACTGCCGGCGCGGCCATCGATGGGAGAGCGGATATAACAATAAGAGAGATTGAGCTTCGCCGATTCAATGGCGGAACGGTCTGCCACGACGGAGGCTTGCGCGCTGACCAGCGCGGCCTGGTCGGCTCGAACGGCTTCGTCCTGCACCTGGGACGTGGTCTGGTAGGAATCGTTCTGATCCTTGGAAATGATTCCTTCGGCGGCCAGCCCGGCGTAGCGTTTGGCCTGTTGCTTGGCGTTGGCGGCCTGAGCCCGATCGCGCGCCAGGTTGGCTTCGGCTTGCGCCACCAGGGCGAGATCTTTGTCCAGAGCGGCCTGGGCCTGATCCAAAGCTTGCTGGTAGGGGCGCGGATCGATCTCAAAAAGCTGCTGTCCCTTTTTCACATCCTGGCCCTCTTTGAAGAACACCTGGTTGAGCTCCCCGCTGATCTGCGCCTTCACTGCGATCACGGCGACCGGTTCCACGGAACCAATCTGGCGGATCTGAATCGGGATGTTCCTCATCTGCGCTTGCGCGACGGTAACCGGCGTGGGCGGCAGACCGGCCCTCCCCTTGTTCGGCTTGCCGGCCTGCTGGTTGCAGCCGAGAAGACACACCAACAAAAGGGTCGCAAGGCCGGCCCTTGTGAAAAACCACATCAGTGACAAATTGCTCCTATTATCTAGAGTAGCGAAAAAGGCCCTTGAGGTTACTCAGGCGGATAGTGTCGTTTTAGAGAGAAGACATTACCATCAGGCGGGTAGTGCCTGAAAGGTGCGTTGGGGCATCCAGATCTCATACTTCTCTCGCGGCGGATCTGTTATTGCTACTCAGCGTGATTACCTGCGGTGCAGATGTTCATTTGCCTGTTGGACTGACTGACTCCGGCTCTGTAGAAATAGCAGAACGACGTGTGGTGAGTCTCTTCGCCTCCAGACGCCTTGGTGCGCCCGGAGCTATAGGCAAAGCACATTTCCAGCACCATGGCACTATCGCCGCTGACGAGGTCTTGACCCACAAAGCCTTCAGGCAGCCCGAAAATGACTTTGTACCCGTCTGGCTGATCTGGATACGCAACATCCGCTCCCGGAGCAGTTTTTACGCCTTTGCAAATATCGTCTGCTTCGATGATGCCGTTGAACGTATTATCAGCGAACGCAGAAGCGGGCACGTGCTTGAAGGTATAGATAGGACGAATGTCGAGAGCTGGTTCCCGCCCAACATTCATATACTGGACCTCCAGGCTAATTTTCTTTCCCACGGCAATGTCTTCGGTGAGATACGCATTTTTGGGGGCGATCCACGCCCTACGATCCGATCTGCTTTGCTCAACGCTGGCTTGCAGTGCCGTTTTTCCTTGCTCAATGCTCGCATTCAGGGCCTCCCTATTTTGCCTAAGCGTCTTCGCCAACTCTTCCCGATTGTCTTTGAGCGCGTCAGTGATGGCCTGCTTATTATCAGAGAGCATCTGTTTGTTGTCGATGACCATCTGTTTAATGTCGGCGCAAAGTGATAATGTCCTATTTGCGCAAAGTAGAAATGTCCTATTGACGACCTCCAGGCTGGGGAGGTGGCAGAAGGACAACTATTGATGACGCAGGCCGAGCGGGACCGGCTGGTGGCCTTGAAAAAGGCCAAGAAGAAACTGATTACCCAGAAGCAGGCGGCCGAGGAGCTGGGGATTACGGAAAGGCACGTGAGGCGTCTCCTGCGAGCTCTAAAACGCCGTGGGGATAAAGCTGTGGTGCATGCGTTACGAGGGCTGCCATCCAATCGCAAGATGGATGCCGACCTGGAGCGGGAGGCAGTGACAATCCTGTCGCGTGCGGTGTACCGGGGATTTGGCCCGACGCTGGCGTCGGAATACTTGGCTAAGAAACACAACATCGCGGTGAGCCGGGAGACGGTACGGCAGTGGATGATTCAAGCCAAGCTGTGGCGAGCGCGCAAGCAGCGGATCGAGAAGATCCATGCATGGCGTCCGCGACGCAGCCGCTGGGGCGAGTTGGTGCAGTGGGACACCAGCGACCACGACTGGTTGGAAGGGCGCGGAGCACAGATCTTGCTGATCAACATGATTGACGATGCGACCGGGCGGTGGTTCGCTCGCTTTGTGGGCAGCGACTCAACGGCGGAAAACATGAGCCTGCTGGAGAGCTACCTGAAAAAGCACGGGCGGCCGCTCGCATTTTACACCGACAAGGCGAGCCTCTTTCAGACGGCGGAGAAACGCAGGCGGGATGAGCCCGGAGTGGAGCAGGATAGGGTGGAAATGCCGCCGACGCAGATCGGTCGGGCGTTGCGGGAGTTGGCAATCACCTGGATAGCAGCGCACAGCCCGCAGGCCAAAGGGAGGGTAGAGCGCGGGTTTGCTACCGCTCAGGACCGGCTGGTGAAGGGGATGCGCGTCGCGGGAGTGACGACTTTGGAACAAGCCAACCACTACCTGGAAACCGAGTTTCTGCCCTGGGTCAACGCCACTCTGGCGGTGACGCCGGCCAGTGCCGACGATGCTCACCGGCCGCTGGAAAAGCAGCCTGATTTGGCGGCGATTCTCAGCCACGTGGAAAGCCGGCGGGTGAACAATGATTACACCATTCAGTTGGATGCGAAGATTTACCAGATCGCCCGCCAGGACATCCGCACTGGACTGCGAGGCGCAGTGCTGCGGGTCGAGAAGCGCCGAGACGGTTCTGTGGCGGTTCGATTCGGCGATCGCTACTTGCGTGTTTCTATCTGCGAGCAGCGTCCCAAGCTTCCAGCACCGAAGGCGCCCAGCCCAGCGCGGCGTACGGGGAAACCTCGCCCAGCCAGTGCATGGTGTAAGAACTTCGATCTGAAAAAGTCACCCAAGATCTGGCAGGCCTCGGAAGGTTCCGCCAAGCCGGAGTCGCTCTGAAAACCCGCCACAACGCAAAAGGAAAGCCGGGCAAGCCCAGCCCGGCAGCTTCGCGCTTTCTCTATTCAAGGCCTCCGCTCCGAGACTCCACCCAAGTAATGAGAATGTCAAAGTCAAAAGCAAAACCCTCGGAGGGTACCCCGCAGGGCCCGGTTGACCGAGGGTTTGCCGCCGATTACTTCGGAGCCAGCCCCGTCGCATCGGCCTTGAATCTTCCCCAGGAGCGCGACTCCCCGGAGAATCGAAGTCAGACTATCACGCACCCTCCGCCAACACGGTCAAAACCGGACATTTCTACTTTGCAGGGAATAGGACATTTCTACTTTGCGTTGACATGACCATCTGTTTAAGATGGCTCTCCATGTTGCTCGCCGCTGTTACGATTTTCCCGGTTTGCGTCGAAGCGTTCGTGTCGTTGCTGACAAGATGGTCGAGGGTTTGGCTCATCGTGCTCCACTGTCTACGAGCATAGACGGCATAGACCATCGTGGCCACAGCCGTCACAACAGCAGCGAGAGCGATTACGCGATTAGCATCGACGGCCAAGAGCCACTGAATCCAAGGCTCAATGCGACGGTGTATGCGGCGGTATATGGCTATACAAGTCGAACGAAAAGTAGACCACATCGCTGGTATGGTGTGGAGATGTTTGCGCTGGGAGTATTCTGTGTCGCTGTCGGCTTCCGCTGTTACCTCGACGCGCGGCCGCGCCTTCTCCTCGGTAGCTTGTTTATTTTGCTCGCCATCTGACTCGTTTATCATGCCGTGGATCTGGTAGATCCCGATTATCAACCCGCAAGCAATTCCGCCAAATCCCAGATGTGGTCAGCGATACCCGCTTCCATTGCGGGCGTGACGCGAAGCGACTTGTGAATCCGGCAGAAGTTGTAGTAGGCATACCATAGCATAATTGCTGCCGCGTGATTCTCCCACTTCTTGCTAAAGCCGTTGGTTAGCCGCGTGAAGCGGCGAAGACCCATGCGAAGTGAGAGGTTGCTGCGCTCAACTATCGACGTACAGATGCGCTCGGGATCGGGTTGGCCAAAGACTGGGACCACCTCCACAGACTGAACCTCAGCGGGGCTATAGCGCGCTTCGCCTTCCTGGGAGGATCTGTAGACCTTGATGAGTTTAGCGTAGCCCGTAAGCTTGTCGTGAAAGCGTAGTGGTGATCGCGGAAGTATAGGGAGTGGAGCCATCCGCTCACTTTTTCCAATCAACGCACCTTTCAGGCAGCACCCTCAAGCGCTTGATGGTTGACGGTCTGGTTGAATAAGCGACTTGCCCGTCCCCTGAACTGATCGGCGCGAGCAGAACAATCGCATTCGGGAACAGCCCTCCCAAAACCACGAAGAGCACAACGGCAGTCAAAATCCATCGTTCGCGGGGTAAGGCATCCGCCATCACGGTGAAACCGGTTCTACGCTTCCCGAGGAACAACCGCGTGAACAGGCGGAAAATACTTACGGCATTCATCGCGATGGCAATGGGCAGCAGCAGGCCCGTCAGAGGATGCGACATCAATGTTCCGTGAATCAGAAGGTCTTGCGAACAAAAGCTCAGCGTACCCGGCAGGCCAACCAGGGCTAACCCGAATATGACGAAAAACACTGCCAGGCGGGGCGCGTGCTCGGCTAACCCCAGATGCTTGCTGGCCGTAAGATTTTCACCGAACCGCACTTCCAGCAGGCGCAAGATTCCAAACAGGCCCAGCGTGGACGCGGTCACTACGAACCAGTGCACAAAAGCGCCGGTCATTCCTTCCGCGGTCCGGCTTTCCAGTCCAGCCAGAATGGATGCCGACTGGCTAAGCGCAATAAAAGCCAGCAAGCGCCGGGGCGAATTCTCGCTAAGCGCGCGAATGGCGACATAGAGAGCGGTTGCCAAAGCCAGATACGAAAGCACCGGAAACAGATCGCGGGTGGCATGCGGAAACAGCGGCACAATCAGCTTCGCTACCAGGAACGCCCCGAAATGTCCGTTCAGCAGGAGGGCAGTCGGAATCAAGGGACCCCCTTCCACGGCATCCGCTACCCAAGCGTGCGCGGGACAGATTCCTTTCCGGAAGATCACAGCCAGCACCAGGAGCCCGAAGACGGCCATCCCTCCAGGGCTGCGGCCGTTTAACTCGTCAATCGACATCGTCTGGCCGTTCCTGGCAATCAGCCCAATGGCGGCCGCCAGCGCGACGCTCGAAAGCAGAAGGCCGACGCGGGGACGCCACGTCGCGGCAGCGAACAACTGCGTCATGAAAAAGGGAACCGTCGTCAGAATCCAGGCCGCGAGCAAAACCAGCAGATTTCCCGTGGAGTAAGCCAGCAAGGTGGACCCCAGCACAAAAAGTATTCCGGCGATGGTCCGTGGATTGCAGTCGCGCGTCGGAAGCACCAGCATCGCCACCACAGTGAGGCACGAAAACAGCACCATTAACGTGTCGCCTAGCAATCCGCTGTTTGTTGCAGCGTGTAGCGCCAGGGCGCTCGCCACGACGGATATCGATGCCGCAAGGACGCCGATGGCGCGTACTTTTCTCGGCGCCGCCGCTGTGAGGATTGCAGCGAACCAGGGAGCCGATATCGCAACGATTTTCACCCACTCTACGTGCAGCATCAATCGCCCCCCTGACTGGCGGGAGTCTGCAGGGAAAGCACGACCTTCTCACGACGGCTGGCCGGCTGATGCAATCCCAGCGTGTCAATCTTGGCCAAGAGATTCGACAACCAAATCAAGGGCTGGACCACAAAACGATCCAGAATTGTATCCAGGTGGCCACGATCCAGCGCCCACCGGTAGAGCCACAATTGCGCCGCTTTTGGAAGCAACTCTTCCAGATAGTTTCCAGTGGATGCGATCGTGCCCCCCATGGCGGAATGCATCTGGTGATAGTCGTGCAGCATCGACGGAGCGCGCAGGAATTGCAACGTGCGGACCGTGGCATGTCCCAGGATGTGCGCGACAGCGATCCATTTCCAGCCCATTCCAATCTCGACGAACACCACGCCTACCTGCGTCAACGACGCGTACGCGAGTGAAGTTTTCGCATCCGCGCTGGCCCGGCCGACAATGGTCCCGTGTACGGCCGTGACCGCGCCAATGATAATCACCAAAGCGGAGGCGAGTGCGGACTGGGCCAGCAACGGTTGAATACGGAGCAGGAGATAGGCGCCGGCGTGAATCGAGATGGCGCCATAAAAGATGGCGCTGGATGGCGTGGGCCCCTCCATGGCGCGGGGAAGCCATCCCGAGAAAGGAACCTGCGCCGCTTTTCCGGCCGCCGCGATTAGCAAAAGCAGGCAAATGATTGTAGTCTGCGGTCCAGTTAAAGCCGGAAGTCCGGTCACGAATAAAGTCGTCCCCGCCCAATGATTGATGGCAAAAACGCCCACCAGCAATCCGATGTCACAGGCGCGATACACCGCGAAGACGCGAAGACCGTTTTCCACCGGCGCTGTGCGCTGCTGAAAGAATGCGATCAGCAACACCGAGGTAATGCCGACGATCTCCCATCCGGCCACCAGCAGATCGAACGAGCCGGCGGCAAATGCGAGCAACGATCCGAATGCGAAAAGGTGCAGGAGAAGGAAGAAGCGCAGAAAACCGCGCTCGCGATGCAGGTATGTCGCCGAGAATCGCCCGATCAGTCCTGAAAGCACAACGGTCAATCCAAGGAATGGCAGGGAAAGACGGTCTGCCAGGAGCACCAGCGGGAAGTGATAATCGTGCACGGCGAACCAGTTGCCAAACGTCACCATGACGGACGGAGCCCCGGTGAAGGCTAGCATGCAGATCATGAAAGCCAGTGCCAAGACGGAGGCGGAAAACATCAGGCCGGTTATTTTTGAGACCACACGTTCGCTTGGAACCCAGCCCAGCAGCCATAGCACGGCAAACGTGGCGAAGACCACACCGGGCGCTAAGACCACGAACACGAGCGTGGCTTGCGAAAAGTTCACTTCTACCGCTTCCCTGCTTCAGCGTGAATCCAAGCCATAGGGAGATGATGAATCTTACCGCGATACCATTCCGCGGAGGAGAGAGCCACCGGTAAGCGCTCCAGGGACTCTTCAAATTCCTCAAACCCGCCGTTCCTATAAACCTGAACCGCACCTGACGCCGGATCAATCGTGGCCATACGAATCCATCGGTTCTCGACCAGCTGCTTCAAGGAAGCACTGGCGTTCACCACTTTCGTCAGGCGCTCGGGCGTGGTCTCGATGACGAAGAGAATCCGCACCGGCTCATGGATCTCCACCATTTGCCAAGGCAATCCGGTTCTCAAATCACTGGCGTGGCCGTCCATCACGCCGATCAGGCCTGTTACATTGTGAGGGAGCTTGGTTCCGCAGCCGTAGCGATCGTTATCGACGAAAGAAAAGTAGTACTCCAGACTGATACCTGCGCAAACCGGAACCACAGATGCCAGCAACGCCCGCAAGCTCTCATTGTCGGGGTCCCGCTCGGCGTCGTATGACACCAAAAACGCTCGCCGATCTAAGAACAGTCCTCGAGTGAGGCTGCGACGCCCCACAATGCACACAGAGTTCGTACAATGCCCATACTCAGGACGCGGTTCCGCCAGGTGTTCGCTGCGTTCCTCGACATGCCGCAGCGCGGCCTCCGGTGAGGCATTCATTGGGGAGGACTCGAATCGGCGGGCGCGCTCCTGGGCATTCAGCGCCCGGGCCTGGTCGAGGGACTCGCGAATACGAGCCAGATCGGCCTCATGCGTAGCGGGAAGCGCTTGGACGTCGTACAAGTCCACGGCGTCACTGCAAGTATCGTGGTATCCGCCCATGAACCAGGTGTCATCGGGAATTTCAATGCCTCTCTCGCGCAGGCCATCGCGCACTTCGGGCCGGTTCGCCATGGCGGCGAATAATCGCGCATTCGGGCCACCGCGGCGTCCTCCGCACGCTCCACAATCGTGGGCCGATTCGTGCGGATTGTTCAGGCTGGTTGATCCATGGCCCAGGACCACCACCAGGCGCGCAAAGCCGCGCGTTAAGCCGGCCGGGCGTAAAACGCTCGCTACTCGTTCGGTCTTTTCCGCGGCCGCGAATCCCATCAACACACCCGACATAGCGTCTTGTGATTGCGCCGTGTTCCGCATCAGTGTCAGTTCCGTGCGGGGCTCGGGCAGGAACGCCTTGTTCATCCACTCACGCAATTGCGCATAGCGCCTGGGCGCCAGCAGGTGACCGATCAAAGGAACGGCCGAGAGCAATCCGAGAGCGCTGGTAGAGAGCCAACCGCGCAGCAGCGTCCTGGAGGATAAGAACGACTGCCGCATGAGTCCTCCGAGCATCCGCCTGCGCCAACGGCGCCTTTCCAGCAACCGGGTGTCCTCTGGCCTGGTGTGCTCGATGACAGCGTGCTGCGGCTTCAGCACCACCGGACAAAGGGCGGCCCCGTGGGGATCGTCGATCCCCTTGTAGTCCACGGCAATGCCGAAATATCCAGCCGAACTGAATGTCTCCACTTCCGGATTCATTTCTTCCAGCGCGCGCCGGATGGATTCCTCGCGTTCGTCGATGCAGAAGAATACCTGTGCCCCCGGCCTGGGCTGGAGCTCGAACAGGCCCCGGTATTTGCGATGACTCCCCAGCCCGCGCAATATCTCGCGTTCGTGCCAGCGTTCATAGGCCAGGTGAAGGATACGGCGGCGCGCCAGTCCGTTGCAGGCTTGCACTTCACTGACGAATGCCGCCCACTCGCCATCCGACAGCCCAGTTACCTCATCGGCCGAAAGCGACACTACGCGCGCCGCGTCATAGATTCGGGCCGCGCGGCTCAAACGCCGTTTCTCTTGGGTCTTAAGCGGGCTCTCCTCAGGCGCCACCTCAGTCGCCGCCATCCTTGAAGCCACCCCAGCCATCGTCAGCCGCACTGCGAGAAAATCCATCAGCGAGGCTGGCACGGAGTGGTGCTGAGCAAGGGCTGTATCTTCTTCGAGCCTGCGCATCAGTCCCGCCCACCCGGCCAACGCCAACAGCTGGGTGCGCAGGACGCTTTCCCAGTCCGATTCATGGACACGCCCGGAGTCAAGGTAGTCTAAGACTGCATCAACGCCCGAGAAGCCCAGTTGCTTCTGCCGGCGAAACTCCTGGTCCAGGCCTTTCAGGTATCGAGGGAGCACGGCTCCCGGTTGCGACAACAGCGTCTGGACGCTCGCATAGAAGCCCTTCTCGCGATGCGGCATGGACCAATAAGCCATTCCTTGATCCAGAAACGCCGAGCACAACCGGATCAACCACGGATGGATGATCTCGTCCACCGCATTCGCCGGCGCGGGTTCTTCTTCGTGGGCCACCGTCCGAATAAGACAGGCGTCGAACAAACGCCGCAGGGCCGCCTGGCGGAAATCCTTAGCCAAATCGCCTTGCTCGGATCGCCACATGATTGTGGCGGCGTCAAACTCCCGCACGCCGGGCGTTATCATGGCATGCCGCAGCGAGCGCCGGCTCAGCCGGGGGAAGACAATGGCGTCGGGCTCGCTATCGAACACTCGATCGATGTCCTGTAGATGAATACGGCCGCGCGCCAATTCGGCCCGGTAGGCCGCTTCGCTCATGTACGGTTCGGCGCCAAACAACGCCCAGGCGTCGATCACGGCCTGCTCGAAAGGCTGCTCCTCGAAGGCGTGCAATGTATTGTGGTGGACAAAAACTCCAATCGGACCCTGCTTCGGAAGCAGATGCGCCAGGTGGTCAACCGCATGGCGCAAGCGTTCCACCCTCACCGGCCTTGTCCTTCGGCTTGAATTTCCCCCAACATCTTCACCGATTCATGAAGATGTGCCTGAAAATATTGCCGCATCAAATCCAGTACTTTGATGAGAACCTTGTTGCGGAGCGAATAGAAAACCTGGTTACCTTGCTTGCGGCTGTTGACGATCTGCCGGCTGCGCAGGATGGCCAAATGCTGAGAAATATTGGCTTGCTCAGCGCCCAGCCGTTCTTGAATCGCTCCGGCTGGCATCTCACCCTCGCGCAAAACCTCCAGTATGGCGATGC
Source organism: Bryobacterales bacterium (assembly GCA_963735145.1). Lineage (GTDB taxonomy): Bacteria > Acidobacteriota > Terriglobia > Bryobacterales > Bryobacteraceae > Palsa-89. Next base: position 189,229 of record CAVTJS010000007.1, read on the forward strand.
GGGTCGGGTGAGCAAGCGCTTGAAAAACACTGGCCTTGTATTCCCGCAGCATGTTCTGCATAAGACCAGTATATTCGATTGATCGAATATACTCAAGCCGCTCGAACGTTCAAAGGCGCGATTGGAATGGCTTCGTAGTGGGTTCTTGCCGAAACGTTCAGGGCTTCTCAGCGTCCCGCCGCCACGCGAAATAGCCGTCCAAAACTTCGAGCTTCTTTAAATTGGGAACGTCGATCGCCTTGGAAGGATCGTCCAAATTCATCACCTGTTCACTGGTGTTGGTGAAGGCAGGCCACTGCGGCAAGCCGCTTCCATTCGGATCGCCTTTTTTGGCGAAGTTCACCCAGTAGGACGAAATCTCGTCCGACACCGTGCGATCGGAAGCCGACGCAGGCATGCCAGGCGTGAAGTTACCAAAAACGTAGGAGATTTCGCCGGCATGAGCGGCGCCCCAGTCCTTAAACTGCGGAGCGTTGGGATAAGCCGGACGATGGCTGAAATAGTAGACGTACACCTTGCCCTTGCCGGTCTTGGATTGCAAGCGCGCCCAAGTCCACGTCGGCCAGGCAAACGTAGCATCACGGAACATATCGCGCGAAGAGCGGAGTGCCTCCGCATCCGTTGCACCGGGATAGGCGGCCAGGATCTTGTCCGCGTAATCGCCATAGCCCGCATGGATTGTTTTCTGATACGCGTCGGCCTTGGCGAACGGCACAAAAAGCGCGCCCTCGTCCGAATTGGTGCCGATCAGTATTGGCGTGTCGTTGTAGCGTTTCGCTTCATAAAGCTTGTACTGGTCGCCCAGCAGCACGTAGCCGTCAAAAATCGGCCATGCGGATCCCAACCCGGGAGGCGAGTTTTTCAGGATCTCTTCGGCGGACTTCTTGCGTGCCTCCGCGATGGAAGCCACGCCGAGTTTGGTAAGGAAAGCAGTGCCATGCTTTTCGGCCGTGGCAAGCGAATCCATGTTCTCGCCGCCTTCCCCGCCCGTCTGATGCTCCGGCCCGAAGTTGCCTCCGCTCTCCGAGATCGCGCCGCGGAACAAGCCTTTCGCGAGCGGCGATGCCGACAGCATGCTGACCGAGATTCCTCCCGCCGATTCGCCGAAAATCGTGACGCGGCTCGGATCGCCCCCAAAGGCCGCGATGTTGCGCTTCACCCACTGCAATCCAGCGATCTGATCGAGCAACCCGTAGTTCCCGGAATGGCCCCCTTGCTCGGCCGTAAGCTCGGGATGCGACATAAAACCCAACGCGCCCAGCCGGTACGCTATGCTCACCAGGATCACGCCTTTCTTGGCGAGATGCGTCCCGTCATAGAGGGACATCGAAGTGCCGCCGATGGTGAACCCACCGCCGTAGATCCACACCATCACAGCCAACTTTTCGTTCGCCGACTTGGCGGGCGTCCAGACATTCAGGTAAAGACAATCCTCGTTCGTCGTGACAGATTCCATCCCCAGATCCTTGTTCACGACGGGAACCTGGATGCACGCGGGTGCAAATTGGTCTGCGTTACGCACTCCGCTCCACGCCTTAGGCGCCTGCGGCGGTCGCCAGCGCAAATCGCCCACGGGCGGCGCTGCGAATGGAATGCCTTTGTAAGTGGTGACGCCGTCTTCCATCGTGCCTTGGAGCAATCCGGACTGCACGTGTACGGGTTTTGAGGTTTGCGCCAGCACTCCAGACATGGAAGCCAGCGCGGTCCAGACAAATGCGACAGTTCGTGAAGTTTTCATCTTCATCTCCGCTTTCCGCCATCCAGTCTAAATCATTCGCTTCCGACTCGCAGACGAGTGATAATGATCGAACCAGGATCAGTTCCATGAGAAGAATCTTTCGCAGACTCACGACGAGATCCGCCATGGCGGCAATAGTGGCGATTGGCGTGATGCCGCTGGCCGGGCAGTCTTATCGCAAGCCCGATCTGAATGGAATCTGGCAGGCGCTGAACGAGGCCAACTACGATATCGAAGGTCACGACGCGCGTCCCGCGCTGGCGCTGCGCCCCGGCCCCTATGGTCCGGTACCGGCCGCTCCCGTGCTGGCGCTAGGCTCTGTCGGCGCAGTCCCGCCCGGGCTGGGCGTCGTCGAAGGCGGCGAAATCCCCTACAAGCCTGAGGCGCTCGCGCGCAAGAAGGAGAACCAGCGGGACTGGTTGAACCGCGACCCGGAGATCAAGTGCTATCTCCCCGGCGTGCCGCGCGCCAACTACATGCCCTATCCCTTCCAAATCCTTGAAAGCGCGAGCGCGCTGACGTTCGTCTATGAGTACGCTGGCGCGGTGCGAAACGTTTTTATGAAAGACCCCGGACCGGCTCCGACAGATTCCTGGATGGGCCAGTCCGTCGGACGTTGGGAGGGCCGCACGCTGGTGATCGACGTCACCGGATTCAATGATCAAACCTGGTTTGACCGCGCCGGAGATTTTCATAGCGACAAACTGCACGTAGTGGAGCGCTACACGCGCGCCAGTCCGGATGTGATTTCGTATGAAGCCACCATCGACGATCCGGAGGTCTTCACGCGCCCCTGGAAAATGAGCATGCCGCTGTATCGCCGCCAGGAGAAGAATGCTCAGCTCCTGGATTTTAAGTGCGCGGAGTTTGTGGAAGAGTTGTTGTATGGTCAGTACCGAAAGCATCCCCTGAGTAAATAATCGAGGAGGTCTGGACATGCGGAATCTCGCGCTTGCGTTGCTATCTTTCGCCGCTCTTCCTATGGCGGGTCAATCGCCGGGGCCTCGCACGCCCGATGGACGTCCGGACCTGCAAGGAACTTACGATCTCTCGATGATGACGCCCCTTGAACGGCTGCCCGGAGATCCGCCGTTTCTGACCAAAGAGAAAGCCGAGGCGTTGGAGAAAGCCGAAATCGCGCGCAGGGCCAAAGACAACCAGCCGGAATCCGCGGATCGTCCTGTGCCTCCGGTGGGCGGGGATAAAAGCGCTCCTAAATCGTTCTTTGAAATCCTGGAGCGGGCCGGCGGCGGCGCGGTGGGCGGCTACAATCGGTTCTGGCTGCAACAGGGCTCGGCATATACCATGGTCGACGGTCAGATTCGAACGTCGATTGTGGTGGATCCGCCGGACGGCCGTGTGCCGCCCTACAATGCCATCGCGCGTAAACGGGTCGCGGGCGCCCCAGCTACCCCAACCTCCGACGCGCGAGAGAGCCAGGATCCCACAGCTGAGCCACCCGGCGCGTTCGATAACCCGGAGCAGCGGCCTTTAGGCGAGCGCTGTTTGCTCGGGTTCGGTTCCACGTCCGGTCCGCCGGCCCTGCCCGATTATTTCTATAACGACCTCCATCAGATTGTGCAAACTCCCGATTCGATCCTGATCCTGAGCGAGATGGTGCACGACGCCCGCATCGTGCGCATGAACGCGCAACATCTGCCGAAGAACATTCGCCGCTGGATGGGTGACTCGGTGGGCCATTGGGAAGGCGACACGCTGGTTGTCGATACGACGAATTTCAACAACCAGACACGGTTTCGTGGATCGACGGAAAACCTCCACGTAGTGGAGCGTTTTACGCGCGTCGACAACAAAACGCTGCTGTATCGGTTTACCGTGGAAGACCCGGAAACATGGGACCGGCCATGGACCGGCGAGTACGCCTGGCCGGCCACCAGCAAGCGGATTTACGAATATGCCTGCCATGAAGGCAATTACGCGCTCGGCGATATATTGCGTGGCGCCCGGCGGCACGAGGCTGCGGAAGCAGCGGCGAAAGCCAAGCACTAACGTCGCAGCAGGCGCCAGAGCGGCTCTGATTGCTGGATTTCACGTAAGGCTTTGCGGGATTTCACGCAGCCACAATCAGATGGCCGATCTTTATCAAATTTTCGCGACTTCTCTATGACTCCTTCAGGCCTTGGCGAATAAGCTCTAGACGTAGCGGATAAAAACCGCCTAAAGCGAGTCCGCGAAAGATTTAGAAGGAGATGAAATGAAAACGTTAGTATGCGTTCTGTTTGCTGGAGTCCTATCCACAATGGGCGCGCTCGCAGCAGACAATCCCGCCACAGCCCCTCGGTTGCCGTTCCGGATGGTGCAGAAGAGGCCGACCGGCACGCGGCAAGCCCCGCTGGCGACGCCGAGAGCGAATGTCGCAACTCCACAATTGCCGTTCCGGCATTACCAGAAACAAGTTATCACGACGCCCTCGAATAAGCCGGCTAGCATTGAAGCGACACGGCAATAAGGGCTTGACTATAGCTATTGACCAGGGCCAGCCGCCGGGTTCGACGGCTGGCCAGAACGCCTCTTCATCGCCCGGGACACCACTACGGCCGCATCACCGCTTCGCGGGCCTGCTCTCGCACAATCGCTTTGGCCACTTCCATCATCTCCCCAGCGAGCAGTTGGATCAGATCGTCCAGAGAGATAATTCCAACTAAGCCACCCTTTCTATCAACTACGGGCATGCGACGGATGCCGTTAATGCGCATCTGTTGCAGGCATTCATAGATGCCTTGTTGTTCCTCAACCGTAACCAATTCGCGCGACGCCAGATCGTCGAGCGTAAACAAAGTAGCATCCAGACCTTCAGCGACCACATTTCGAACAATATCGCGGTCGGTAATAAGTCCGACCGGAACCTTAAGGCCGCCGATATCCTCTATCACAACCAGGTTGCCGACATGGTTATCGGCCATCAACTTGGCAGCCTCCCGAGCGGTGGTTTCCCGGCTTGCTACGATAACATCGCGGATGCAAACATCGCCTATCGGCATTTCACACCTCCCTTGAATTTCGCCTTTGAAACCACTGCTCACGATGCACGTGAAGGACCGCACCACTAATCCGGATAACGAAGGTCGGGTCTAACAGGCCCGTGAAAAAGTCCAAAACGCGGTGGCCACAGATGAACGCCGATCAACGCCCATTAAAAACAAAACTTATCCGTTGTTCATCGGTGTTTATCTGCGGCCAGATTGCTTTTTTTCAGCGCCCTGCTATGCCTTGAGAAGTGCCTGCACGTAATCGGGCTTCAACGGAAGACGCCGCGCGATCTTTCCAGTTGCGTCATGCAGTGCCGCCGCGATGGCGGGCGCAGCCAGTGCATTGGCTGCCTCCGATCCTCCGCCATAGGCGCCCACCTCGGGCCGGTGGAGCAGCACCACTTTGATTTCGGGAATGTCCGCCATCTTGAGAATCGGATAAGTCTGCCAGTCGCGCGCCGTGATCGCGCTTTCATCGAACCTTGCTTCTTCAAGCAACGCGTGGCTGATGCCCATCACTGCCCCGCCCTCCACCTGCCGCTTCAACTGCAGTGGGTTGACAACGATGCCAGGGTCAACGGCGATCGTGGACTTCTCCACTTTAATGACGCCGGTCCCAGGCGTTACGGCGATCTCACAAACGCAAGCCCAATAGGTTCCCGAGCGGAACATCACCGAGACGCCGCGTCCGCGCACCGGCTGATCGCCAGTCGCGACGGCATTCGGAACGGGCGAAGGGCGCGTCTCCCATCCCGACGCTTCGCGAACCGCCTTCAGGACACCAATCGCGCGCTCCTCCGTCGCATGATCGATGCGGAACTGGATAGCGTCCGCGCCGGCCAATGCTGCTGCTTCGCTGATGGCCAGCTCGCGCGGATAGTTCTGTTGGAACTGGCCAGGCGTCCGCATGCTGTGATCGCGGAGCCCGATGGCGAGCGGCGATTCTTTCTGACCCACTTGGAATGTGCCATGCCCGCGTTCCATGAGAACGGAGACGCCGTCATAGATCCACGGGTCGGAAATGTCATTCACCGTCGAGCCGATGAATACGCCCTTCTCGCTCGGAGCCGCCATGGTGGGCAGGCCTGCAAGCACGGCGCCCACTGGCCGGTCATCCTGCATGGCGGGCATGTAGTGGTCAATCTGATACGCCGTCATTTTGCCGTTCGCATCCAGTCCGATTTCGACGTCGGACAAAGCCGCCGGCGACTGCGTGGACCACTGGAAATCATCCGGCCGCATCCACTGCACACGCACCGGCCGGCCAACCGCCTTCGACAGGATGACGGCTTCGTCCTCGGCGCCCGCGTTCCCGCCATTCGATCGTCCATAGTGGCCCGGACCCGCAAAGGTCCTTACGACGACGTGATCGATCGTGGTCCCAAGCATCTGTGCGATTTCGCCGCGCAGCGCTTGCGGGTTTTGGTTATGCGTGTAGATGTGTACGCTCCCGTCAGCTTGCACGTCGGCCAGCGCCATGGTCGGTCCAATAGGCGCGTGCTTCATGAACGAAAATTCGTAAGTGGCCGAAAGCTTCTTGGCAGATCCCTTCAGCGCCGCTGGCACTGCGCCCCTGCTCTTATCGCTCTTGGTAACTTTCGTGGTTGTCCAGTCGGCTTTTCTGAGATGGCTGAACAGATTTGCGTTGCCGGGCAGACCTTTCCATGCGGTCCACTTGGTGGCGGCGGCTACTTGTTGCGCGGCGCGAACGGCTTCCCACTCGGTGGGCGCAACCACTCCCACCAGATTGCCTTTTACGATGACCTGCGCGTTGGGAAAGCGGCTCTTGTCCAGTTCACCCACCGAAACAAGCGTGGAACCCAGTGTTTTGGGATGCACCATCCTGGCGTGCAGCATGTTGGGCAGCCGTACATCGGTGGCCCATTGCTCGCGAGCGGTGACTTTGGATGTGATGACACTGTTTTTATAGGGCTTGCCGATAATCGTGTACTGGCTGACCGGCTTCATGGGCGGTTCGCCGGTGACCGTCAATCCCATGGGGCTGGTCAGATCGCCCATCACTGGAATCGTGAGCTTCAACTGCTGGCCCTTCACCAGCTCCCCGTACGACATGCTCTTGCCGCCGCCCGAAACAATGCCGTCTTTGGCCGAAACCTGATCCTTTGGGACTCCGAGCTTTTGAGACGCGAGTTCCAGTAAGGCCTGATAGGTATACGCTGCCGCCTTGCGAACGTTCGGCGTGCCGCGGCCGAGAAAATCGAAGGCGCCGCTGCCGTCCGGTGTGCGATCGGTGTCGCCCATCACCACTGTGGTGATTGCCTCGAACGGCGCATTCAGCTCTTCGGCCACTATTTGCCGGTAGGCCGTAAAGGTTGTGCTCTGCCCGAAATCGCTCTTGCCGGTGCGGATCAAGATGGTGTTGTCGGGGTGAATCTCAATCCACGAACTGGGGAGCGCAGGATCAAGCGTGTTTTTGGTGCTCGGGGTCTTGGCGGCTTTCTTTGGGGCCGCGCCGGCTATTCCGAATCCAACCAAAAGCGCCCCACCCGCTTTCACCAACTCGCGTCGCGTAAGACTGGCGCCAAATACGTTGACGGTTTTTCCGCTAGGTATCGCCATTGCTAGCTCCTCTCCGCCATGATCTTGCCGGCGTGCCGCACCGCTTCGATGATGGCCGTGTAGCTGCCGCAGCGGCACAGGTGCGCCGATGGTCCGGAAGTGGTGAACGCATCTTTGATTTCCGCGACGGTGGGCGTGGAAACCCGTTCCAGCAACTCGGTGGCCTTGATCATCATGCCGTTTTGACAGAAGCCACACAGAGGCGTTTGCTCCTCGATCCAAGCCTGTTGCACGGGGTGCAGCGTCTTTTCCGCGTCGGCCTTCGACAGCCCCTTTTGCTGTGCCCAGCGTGCGGGCAACCCTTCTAGCGTCGTGACCTCCTTGCCGGAAGCGGCCGACAGAGGCGTGATGCACGAGCGGATTTCCTTGCCATCCAGCAGGACTGAACAGGATCCGCATTGGGCCAGTCCGCAGCCGAACTGCGGGCCGGAAAGCTCCAGGTCGTTTCTGAGGACATAAAGAAGCGGCGTATCGGCCGGCGACTGAACCTCGCGCCGGACTCCGTTGACGATGATCGTGACCATGAAAACTCCTTCCGGAATGTGCTGTGAACCTGGAAATTATGGTATCAAGAACCGCAGCCGGTCCAGGTGATATAGTAATCGATCGGCGTACTATGGACTTAACCCACATCCATCTCTTACTAAATCATTTTCCAACCATCGGCACTATCATCGGCGGCGGCTTGTTTGTGCTTGCCCTCTTCACCAGGAGCGACGATCTGAAGCGCGCCAGCCTGATGATCCTGCTCGGAATCGCTCTCCTCGCGATCCCCACCTATATGAGCGGAAATGGCGCGCAGGACGGCATCAAAGCCCTGCCAGGCGTATCAAAATCCATGATACAAACCCATGAAGGAGCGGCCCTGGTAGCCATGGCATTCATGCTCCCCATGGGCGCGTTTGCCTGGCTGGCATTGTGGCAATTGCGCCGCCTCAAATACGTGCCGAACTGGAATTTGGCGGTGATCCTGATCCTGATCGTGGTGTCCTTTGGCTTAATGACCCGCGCCTCCAACCTGGGCGGCGAAATTCGCCATGCGGAAATCCGCGCCAGCCAGGCGCCCCCGCCTTCAAATGGGCCGGAAGGTCTGGCCCGTACCGTCGGCTCGTTCGTTACCGATACACCGTGGATGTGGCCCACCTGCGAAACCCTGCATTTCGTCGGCTTGAGCCTCCTGCTGGGCGTGGTGCTGCTGGTGGATCTGCGGGTTCTGGGAGTGATGCGCGGCGTGTCTTTCCAATCCCTGCATCGTCTGTTGCCTTGGGCCGCATTGGGATTCGGCGTAAACATCGGCACCGGCATGTTGTTCTTCGTGGGAATACCCGGCCAGTACACAAAAAATCCGGCTTTCTACTGGAAGATCGGGCTGGCGATGCTCGCCGGGCTGAACGCGGTGTACTTTACTATTCTCGACGAACCGTGGTCGCTCGGGCCCAAAGAAGAGGCGCCGATTACAGCCAAAATCGCCGCTGCATCGGCCATGGCACTGTGGCTCGGCGTGCTGTATTTCGGGAGTATGTTGCCATTTATCGGCAACTCATTCTAGCCGGACAGGAATCAGGAGAATAACGATGAGTTTAGTTGTCGGTACCATTTTGTGGGTGGTCATCATTACGGCCTTGATCAGCCTCATCGGCTATTTACTGGATCGAAGTACGGCGCGCCGGGAGCGCCGGGAACAATAATCCTAAGGAATCATATATGCACTTTCTTGAATTCCTCGAAAACTTGGCCTTCAGCCAATGGGTAAAGAACGCCCCCACCATTTGGGCCTTTCCGACGATTCTCGTCCTGCACACTATCGGGATGGGAATCGTGGCCGGAGGCAGCGCCATGCTCAGCTTTATGATCCTGGGTTTCTGGCCTGCGGTGCCGATGAAACCGTTCGTCCGCGTGTTCCCTTATATGTGGGCCGCGTTCTGGCTGAACGCTGTCACCGGGACGATGATGCTGATTGCCGACGCCACCACCAAGCTCACAACGCCGGATTTCTACCTCAAGATGGCGTGCGTATTTGTGGGGATCTACCTTCTCGTACGAATGCGCCGCCAGGTCTTCGACGATCCGCAGCTCGATCACGCGCCGCTCTCGGGCAACGCCAAGATGCTGGCGTGGGGTTCGCTCGGCTGCTGGTTCGGCGCGATTCTCGCCGGCCGGTTGTTGGCTTACGTCAAGTAGGCCGTCCGTTGACAAGATTTTCAGCATGATGTGGCGCACGCGCTCGTGAGAGGTATCCTGCAGACTGATGGGATGTGGCAACAGGGCATATCGCAAGGCTTCAGCGGGGCGAGGCGGTTTCTTTTCGTCCGAAGGGAAACTCAATGTCAGGGAAGATCGAATCTGGGCAACTTTGTACGGTTAAGCCGGTGGATCCATCCACTCTGAAGGGCGGCGACATTGTGCTTTGCAAGGTAAATGGGTACGAGTATCTGCATCTGATAAAAGCGATCCAAGCTTCCCGCTTCCAGATCGGGAACAACCGAGGGCGAATTAATGGCTGGGTGGGTCACTCGGCAATTTACGGCAAGTGTGTGAGTGTCGTTGATTAGCTGGATCGCGTCATCTTGCACCAGCGCCCGACCAGCCGCAACCACGGCCGACCCCAACGTCCCGCCCGTGATCCGATTTCAGTCCCACCCACCGCCGCAATCCTGCCCCATACAGTAACCAACATCGCCCGCCATTCGCCTTTCCGGTGATATACTCACGATCGGTTTCTGCGTAATGGCATCCGATGCCGATCACAATTTTTGAGGAGCAGCATAAATGATTCAGCGAACTCTAGGATGTGCCGCCTTGTTGGGATGTTGGATGGCCGCCACTCTCCCGTTGCAGGCTCATCATTCCCTGGCGGGCGTGTATGACATGAAAAAAGACATGGAACTGTCGGGGACCGTCAGCGCCATCAAGTTCTCCAATCCCCACGGGTCGCTCACTGTCACGGTGAAGAATCCCGATGGCACCACCACCGACTGGGTGCTGACGCTCGGCTCCGCCACGGCCCTGGCCCAAAGAGGCATTGGTAAAACCGGACCGAATGCCCTTCACGCCGGGGACCAGATCAAAGTGAAGTTCCTCCCCGCCAAGGACGGCAGTCCTCTGGGCTTCCTCAAGACGGTGTGGATGCCGGACGGACGCGAGGTCCAGATCGCAGCTGGTCAAGGCAACGAATAGCAACCGGGGCGGAACAGCATGGTTTCTCGACCAGCGATGGTTTCGAGCAGGATTGCGATCGGGGTGGTCTTCACCATCGGCGCCCTGGCCCCGAGCGCTGCGCGAGCGCAGTTCGGCTTCCCTGATCCCCCTCCGCCCTACAGACCCGCCAAGGATGCCAAGGACCTGCGTGCGGTGCTTTTCAACTGGACCTGGTACATGGGCATGCTGCGCGGCGTGGATGAGCACGAGCTGATCACTTCGCTCGAATACCAGGCGAAGGGCACCCTCCAGGTGGACGGCCAGCCCTGCACGCTCACCAAATATCGAGTGAGCACCAACTATCAGTACCCGGGCCAGCGGGTGCAGTACACCTGCACGCGGGCCAATGGCCAAACGGTTTCGAACATCGAAGTGGTTCACGGGCATTACGCATGGGACGAAGACATCCCGGGCGCCGAGATCATCGCCGGCAAAGGCAAGGCGACACCGATGCCGGGCGCCGTTGAAGACCGGCTGATTCGACTGTGGGCCAGTCCCCAGGGCGCGCCGAAGGCCGCGATCGCGGGGGTAGAGGGTGTAGCGCCGAACGCGAAGCTTGGCGCTAATCCGGGAACGCTTCTCAAGGACGGCGTCGACCAGGCCGGCCAAACTTCTCTCGCCTGGGAAAACGGTAAAGCGGTCGTGACGTATCCGATCCCCGGTGTTCCCGGCGCCATCGCCACCGCTACTTTGAATAACAAGTACATGCTGGAGCGCGTGGTGGTGAAGCATGCGGGCAAGACCACCGAGTTCACCTACGGCGATTATCAGGACTGGAACAATCCGCTGAACAAAGTGGATGCCTTATACGCGGGCAAGATCTCCGAGAGCCACAATGGCGCCGTCATTCGCGACCTGACCACGATCCAGACCGAAACGGGCAGCGTTTATGTGGTGATGCCCGTGCCCGCCAGCGTGAAGGCTGCCATCCATGCAGCTCCCGACCCGGAGCCGGCCCCTGTGACCCCGGTCACTCTGACAGCTTCTGGCGACACGCCGCGAATGCCAAACGGGCACCCGGACCTGTCGGGCAACTGGAATTCCGCCGGCATGAACTGGCGCTACGGGAATCGCCGCTGCGATCCGACGCAGCAGGAAGGCTGCTCGCGGGCTCTCAATCAGACCATGGATTTCGAGTTCGAAGCCCTTCGCGTTTCGGGCCGAATCGTCCAATGTACAAACCCGAGTTCTGGGACAAGGTCCAGGAACTCGACATGTGGACCAACAAGGATGATCCCGTGATGACGTGCCAACCGCTGGGTAATCCCCGGCAGGGGCCCCCGCGGCGCATCGTTCAATCGGCGAACGACATCATCTTTTTCTACACCCAATACGCCGACGGTGGCGGCGGAAACAACGAATTCCGCATTATCCCCACCGACGGCCGCAAGCACGATGAGAAGAAAGCGATTGAGGCGACGTATTACGGCTATACGGTGGGCAATTGGGACGGCGACACCCTGGTGCTCGATTCCATTTCGTTCGTCGATACCACGTGGCTCGCGCGCGGCGGTTTCTTCCACTCCGATCAGATGCACGTCATCGAGAAACTCACTCGCCAGGGCAACCAGATTCTTTACGAAGTCACGGTGGACGACCCCGAGGTGCTGGCGGAGCCGTGGGTGATGACGCCGCGAATCCTGACGCTCAGCAAGTATCCCGACGCTGGCCTGATATCGGAACGGGCCAACTGCGAAGTCTACGAGACCAAGGACATCAGCTCCCAGATTCGACACTAGAAGGAAAATTCAAATGACCAAAGCAGTGCTGGCGCTCCTGGTCGCGAGCGCGATGTCCACTTATGCTCAGTCGCCGGCCGCGCCCGCACCCCAGGTCGTCGCCACCCTGAGGCAATTGATGATGGGGACGCTATATCCGGAATCGAACGTGGTTTTCGCGGCGCAGGACGTGAATCCGGCGGACGTGCCGCACGCCAAAGATCCAAGCATGGCCACCGACCCTCTGGCGAGTCAGTATGGAAAGTGGCAGGCGGTCGAGAACAATGCTCTAGCGATCGCCGAAGTGGCGAACCTCCTCTCGATTCCCGGACGCAAGTGCGTCAATGGCCTGGACGTTCCAGTGACAAATCCGGATTGGCCCAAGTTCGTTCAACAGCTTCGGGACGCGGGAATGGCAGCCTACGCGGCGGCTCAGACTAAGAATCAGGACAAGATGACCGACGTCGCCGACACGATGACGACGGCGTGCAAGAACTGCCACGATCGATATCGCGACAAGCGCATGGCGGAGCGCTGCAAGTAAGGTCGGCGTAAGCTTTGGTGTCCATCGGAAGTCCATTGCAACTTTGAATCGCGTGGTGCCTTAATTCGACGCGTCGGCCGTTACACGGCCATGTTGATGTGGTGGCGACATCACAGGAGTAATCTCCAAGAGCGCTTTCGAGGAAGTGGCTGTACACAGCGAGGTTCGCAGGGTAAAGTCAAGCTATGCGGTGCGCACTCTTGATGATGATAGCGGCCGGCGGGTGGGCGCAACCGCAGGTTGACATTCATCCGGTATCCGGGCAGGCATCCGACCGGCTGAAGGAAGCAGAGCGCCGGTGGCGAACGGCTCGGCAATTGTCCTGGCGGGATGCTGGCACTCCTGAGGAGCTGGCCGTCGTGGCGGCAGTTGCGAGTTTTTACAAGCAAGTTTTCCAGCCTGAGCTTGCGTCAGCCCCGAAAATTGCCACCGTTACTGAGAAAGGCCAGGACATTCTGGTGGCTCGATGGCGTCTCTCAAGCAATCGGACGTCTTTTTCGGAACTGATCGTTTGGGACACTCCGCAGAGCACGTCATTCATCTTCCAATTGTCGCGTCGTAGTTGGGCGACTGATCCTGCGATCCGATCGAGCTTCGAGCGATTATTATTGCCTCCAAGATCAGACGGCCGGACCCCACCAGCGAAAGGTGTCACCCTCAACGTCGCACGCGATCCGTACACTCAACAGTGGGTGGGCGCCGGAGGGATACTGCTGGACTACGCCCCAAGACAGTTCGACGTTGGATCTATGAACTGGTTCGATCTTTGGGAAACTGCTGCGGCCTCCTATCTTGCGGCAACCTTCAGCCAGTTCGCAATGCCGCTCTTCCCCTCGAACATGCGGTCAATCGCAGAACGGTTTCCGCCCCTCGAATCGCGTGTTGGGCAATGGAGCAAGAAGCGAATTCTCGATGAGCTTGGTCCCGGAGGATTCAACGCAGCCTTTCGCGATCGCGTGCTGGCAAACGAGTTACTGAAACGCGACCTGACCGACGATGAACTTCTGTCGGTCTTAAGACGGCGGCAGCCTGACCAGAGTGGTGCCGTGCTGTGGGCCGTGGTTCAGGCACATCAAGTCTCCCGGTTTGCGCGCGCAATCCGCAAGTATCTTGAAGGCGACTGTAGCCACCTCAAGGGCAACAACCCTTTCGACGTTATAAGAGGAACTGATGAGGTGAATTTTACCGAGGTCGCGATCGATGTGCTCCAGCAGGGTTGTCGCGCCGACGCTCCATTTCGGTATGCGGCAGCGCACGGTACCGTGGCGGATTACAGAGCCCTGTCGGAGTTGCCACGTTTGGAGCTGTGGCACGGGCGTGAAATCGAGTTGTCCTTGATGCGAAACAGACTCGGATTGACCGAAGATGGCAATCCAAGACCGGCGAAGTGACGAAAGGCTTGACGCCTTTCGGGCACGTTGAAAGGTGCTCGGGACAATATACGGGATCTCGAAAAGTTGCGCCGCGCGGAACCTTAATCCCATTGGGGGAAGTTTGGAACGTGAAGGCCTGGAGCTGATTAGTCTCGTGAAACGCCGCTCGCGGAAATCACATGAGCGTACAGTCGCCATCGCGCGGATTGAGAATCGGTCGTTCCACGGGAGCGCATAGGGCGTGTTTCGTCCAAGTGAATGAGGGTCGGCCCTTAGCTACAATTACGCGGAAGGCCGTTCATCATGAGCGAACAAATTAATCGCTTTCAGAAGAAGATTCTTGCCGCGCTCCACGGCGTCGAACCCTTTGATCCGGATAAACACAAGGACCTTTCTCAAGACCTGACGCGCCTCCTCATTGGCCAGAAACAGCCGGTGAGCCGTTTCCTGAAGCTTGCCCTCGTCGAGCTTCACGGACAGAAACTTTATACAGGCGACAAAATCGAGTGGAAGGCCTACATCGTTTTCAAGGGTTCGATCTGGTACATCCACGATTGGAAGCACGCTTCATGGACATTGTATGGTCCTGCGAACGCAGAGGCGACCTTGAAGCTCTTGCTGAAGAAACTCGAAGCAGCTGCCAAAGCCGCAGAGTCGAGCCTCGAAGCAAGGTCAAAAGCAAAAATCGCAGCGGGTGACTTTGCGCTCGCCCATCAGTTCCAGAGGCTGCAGTCTTATTATTGGAGCTTGAGGAGACAGGCCGAGCTGATGCTCGGCCTGAAATGCGAGCCTGAGCCCGGAGTGCCTGTCTCAACATTTAAGCTGCCGACCGGCGGCACGGTTACGGAATACAATATGCCCGGGACGAATGCTTACTTCGCGAAGCGGGGGGATTGCGAGGCTTCGGCGGCGGGTGCCGTGGTGCTGTTCTTCGGGATGCTGGAGCTAGTGTTCGATGCCTGCTTCGCTTTCGGCAATCGCAATAGCCTCACATACAAGCAGTTTCGGAGCAAAGACTGGAAAGAGCGCTTCAGACTTTCTATCAATGTGGGCCTCTCGCCAGGCAAAGAGATTTATCAGGAGTTACTCCTCGTTCAGCAACGATACCGCAACGTCTTCAGCCACGCGCTGCCGTTGTTTATGGTTTTCCACGAGGAATCTGGCTGGATACCAAGCGACATGACACGGGTAACTGAGCTCAATTCCAATCCGCTGTTTGGGTTGAACGAGACGGACGTTGGTGCGATGTTCGCATTATTCGATAGGGCCCGCAAGCTGTTCGAGGACGACCCTAATACCTGGGCCGCGATCATGTATGTTCAAACGCCCCTCCCGATCCCATTGGCTCCGGCCGCAGTCGCATCGCTTTTGAAGCATGCTGGGTCCCGCGATGAGTTTTCCGCTGAACTCGACCGCCGTATAGAAACGTATGACGCATACGTGAATGGCCAGCTGTAGTGGCGCGGGCAAGCAACCCTTGCGCCGGAGCGTCTCCTAAGACTTACCCTTGTTATTTCGATCTTGGGCTGCCCGGAAGTGATCTACATGGCCGTGTCGTCGGCATCTCACCGATTGAGGAATCCCCAAGAAAGCCCCTAGCGGCGGTCACGTTTGGCAATTTGACGAGTCACCCAAATACTAAACGGTCGAATACGCGTGTTTTGAAACGAGCGGATTCTCCACTGTCCATCCCTTTTGACAACCACCAGCGTCTGAATAGATTTTCCACTTGCTGAATCCGTCTGCCCGCGGTTTGCGCCCGATCCAGCCGTCTGAATCAGCGCGACACCCGGAGATAAAAATGCGAGGCTCTCCATGCGTGCCGACAATCGAGTGCCCTTGAGCACGCCACGAAAAAGAGCACCGTGAAGTTCTGCGTTCTCCCTCCGTCCATGCAAATGCATTCCGTTGTACGTCACATAATCCGAATCATCCGAAAAGCAGTCGGCATAGGCAACTGCATCGCCCCGGGACCAAGCCTCGCACATCCGATTCAACAACGCGCGGATGGCGCTCTCGTCCGCCGGATCGCTCGTCATAGGTTATTGAACGCCAGAATGGTTCATTTTGTTCGGTGAGATCTGCGAAAATAAGCCTGACTTGACAAATCACTCTCACGAAACGGTCCCCTTATCGAGAATCGGCCCGAAGATCCCGGTGGACCGCAGCCTGCCCTTCCACCAGAGCCTGGTGCACATGTTCTGGCACGCGGTGGAACGCAAGCCGGACACTGTGGCGGTGATTTATCAGGACCACTCGATCACCTATCGCGATTTCGGCCGCGCCACCAACGGCCTCGCCGCGCTGCTTGATTCGCTTCGCCTCGAGCCCGGCCCCATCGTCGTCATGATGCCTAACTCCATTGAGATGGACGTCGCGCTGATGGCGGTGATGACCATAGGCGCACAGGTTGCTCCGGTCAACCCGTTTTTTCACGTCGCCGAAATCGCGAAGGTGCTCGACGGCTTCGATCCCAAGGCCATCATCTGCCATCCGAGCACCGCCGACAAAGCGCATGCCGTGGCCGAAAAGCTGGGGCTCGCCCATGTCATCACCACCGGCTATGAGACCTTGGCCCAGTGGACAGCCGATGCCCGCCTCGACTCAACTCCATCGAAGATGCCCCAGGCCGATGACCTTGCTTTGTCGATTTTTACCGGCGGCTCCACGGGCGTTCCCAAGGGCGTCAACCACACGCATCGCGGACTAATGTGGGGCCTGATCCAACACGTCAGCGTCTGGCCGATTCCGTTCGGAACCGGCGTCTTTCTGAATGTCGCGCCCATGTTTCATATCTGGGGTCTCACCTACGCCACCTGGGTGCCGATCTTTACCGCCGGAACCCTGGTCATGATCCCGAAGTACGATCCCGACGTAGTTGTGAAAGCGCTGGCTGAGCATCGCGTGAGTATCTTTGCCGGTGGGCCCGCGCCTATTTATATGGGTCTGCTGCGAAGTGCGCTGTTCGATCGGGTGGATCTTTCGGCATTGAAATACTGCCCCTCTGGCGGCGCGCCGTGTCCTGAGGACCTGCATCGCGAATGGCTCAGCCGCACGGGCTGCCCGCTGCTGGAAGGCTGGGGAATGTCCGAAGGCGCTCCGTTTTGCCTCAATCGTTACGACGGCGAGCGCAAGCTTCTGTCGGTCGGCAATCCGGTGCCGGAGACCGAGGTGGAAGTGGTCGACCTCGAAACCGGAACGCGAGTGTTACCGATGGGTGAAACCGGCGAGGTGCGGGTGCGCGGCCCCCAGATGATGATCGGGTATCACAATAAGCCCGAAGAAACGGCGTATGCACTTCGCGACGGCTACATGTATACCGGCGACATCGGTTATGTGGATCGGGATGGGTTCCTGTTTCTCGTCGATCGTAAGAAGGACATGGTGATCGTCGGCGGTTACAACGTCTATCCGCGCGAGATCGACGAGGTGCTGTTCAACCACCCGGCGATTCACGAGGCAGCCACGGTTGGCAAACGCGACGATCGGCTGGGAGAGGTCGTGGTAGCCTTTGTCGCCGTGAAAAGCGGCGCCGAACTCGACGAGGAAAAACTCTTGGCCTACTGCAAAGAAAACCTCGTCAAGTACAAGCGGCCCGTCGAAATTCATTTCATCGATGCGTTGCCCCGAACCGGGACGAACAAGATCGACCGGATGAAGCTGAGAGCAATAGCGGCCGGTGGGAGCGAGGCAGGCGAAGCGTAGTCGCGGAAGGTCCGTATCTAACTTCCCTCTGCGATCAGCCTCGGATGTTGGAG
Organism: Bryobacterales bacterium; assembly: GCA_963735145.1. Classification (GTDB taxonomy): domain Bacteria; phylum Acidobacteriota; class Terriglobia; order Bryobacterales; family Bryobacteraceae; genus Palsa-89. Next base: position 207,128 of record CAVTJS010000007.1, read on the forward strand.
AATCATCGGCAAAAGACGCCGAAGTCTTCAAGGTTCCTGGGAAATAGCCGACAAGAAGTCTATGACAAGAATTGCCGCACTGTTGGGCGTTCTGCTCGTGCTAGGATTCAGCGCTCACACCGCCGCCCAGGACCAGTCGTTTGACCTGAGAAACGCCACTGAGGAAACCGACGCCGCCCGCAGCGATCAGAGCTACGCCGATAACCGCGAACGAGTGGTCACCAGCATTCTTCCTTCGCTAGACTACGGCCCATCCTGTTGGTCCAGCGTGACGCTAACCAACCTCGGCGATCGCGCTGAAACAGCGGAATTGGAGGCCCATCGCGCCGAAGGCGGTCTGGTAGCGTTCACTGGGTTGAAGAATATGGTTCTGCACCTGAACCCCGGCGAGAAGGTCTCCTATCGCCTGGAGATCGGCGACGAATCGGGCCAAGGCTGGGCAAAAGTACGGGAGCTGGTTCCCCTGCCCAAGCTGTCCCCGCTGATCGCCGTCTCCGGCTTCAGTGAATGTACTATCGGCAATCAGTTGCGCAGCACGCCGCGCGACGCCTTCTATCCGACCAGTAGCCCTTGGTTTTCAGGCGCCGTGAGCGGAATACAAGAACACGCAATCTCATTGGTGAATACCACCGAGCGTGCCGCGCAGGCATCGCTGTGTTACTCAGCGGGCAATCTGTACACGCCTTCGGTACAGTCCCCCAACACACCCCAAATGGCGTTCGTCTGTTCCCAGGAAGATCAAGTTCAGATCCCGCCCTACGCCGCACGGCTGTTCCCTGTGCAGCGCGACGACAGCACACAATTCATCATCAAGACGCAGGGCGAGGCGATTGTCTTGCAATTGCTTCATCCGCTCGAAACCGGAGTTAAAATCTACAGCGTGGATTCGACGGTGAAATTCGGCCGGGAGCTGGCTGCCGGCAAATAGCGGATTCTTTCAGTTGTGCGGACAGTATGGAACCCGGCGATGAAGTTGCCACCGTGCGCCCATCCCAGGTGCAGTAAAATCGGGAGTCATGAAATCCCGCCATCGGCCTCTCTGGATGATCCTGAGCGCGGCGATGCTGCTCGCCGGACAGCAGCCGATCGATCCCGGCAAAGCGTCCGCCAAACCGGTAGATCCAGGCCCGACGCCAAAACCAATCAACTGGCCCTCGCCCGCGCTTCCCGACGGACCCATCCCGCTCGAAACAGGCATCGAGCGTAATCTCCGCCTAGTCATCACCAAGGGACTCGTTCAGCCCTGGAGCATGGCCTTCCTTCCCGATGGCGGCATCCTCATCACGGAGCGCCCTGGCCGTCTGCGCCTGGTCCGCAACGGCGCGCTCCAGGCCGCGCCCATCGCCGGATTGCCGCCCATCTACTCCAAAGGCATCGGCGGCTTGATGGACCTCGCGCTGCACCCGCGCTTCGCGGAAAATTCGCTGGTCTACTTCACCTACCAGAAGCCGCCCGCCGAAGGCGACACCAGACCCAACGCGCCCGGCGGACTTACGCTCGCCAGGGGACGCTGGACCGGAACCGCCATCTCAGAATTCGAAGATCTTTTTTCCGCGGTGCAGGCGAATGTGCCGTCACGGATCATATTCGGCCGCGACGGCATGATTTATATGTCGGTGGCCGTTGGCGATCCACCCGAAGCCGCCCGCGCTCAGGATCCCAACGATCTTTCCGGCAAAATCCTCCGCCTGCGCGACGATGGCAAAGTGCCGCCGGACAATCCGTTCGCCGGGCGCCCCGGATACCGCGCGGAAATCTACACCCTGGGCCATCGCATGCCGCTCGGCCTCGCCATCAATCCCGTCACCGGCGAAATCTGGGAATGCGAAAACGGGCCCAACGGCGGCGATGAAGTGAACATCCTCGCTCCCGGCAAAAACTACGGCTGGCCAGAGGTGAGCTACGGCCGCTTCTACGGCGGACCCCGCGTCTCGGTGAACCCTTATCGCGAGGGCATGGAGCCACCAGTCATCTTCTGGGTGCCCGCCATCGCCGTCTCCGGCCTCACCTTCTATACCGGCGATCGCTTTCCCAACTGGAAGAATAATCTCTTCGTGGGCGGAATGCGCCAAGGCGAGGTGCCCCGCTCCGGGCATCTGGAACGCCTGGATTTCAACGGCAAATGGGAGGAGTTGCATCGCGAAGGCATGCTGCGCGATCTTGAGCAACGAATTCGCGACGTGCGCCAAGGGCCCGACGGCCTGCTCTATCTCCTCACCGCTGAAAATTCGGGCGCTCTCATCCGGATCGAACCGGCGAAGTAAAGCCAAACGTTGTAAAATAGCTCGGACGAGTGAGAGGTACATCATGACATCAAGACGGACGATGATTGCTACACGGATCGCCATCCTGGCCGGCCTCGCCATCGGCGCGCTTTCGACGGCCAACGCGCAGGGTCCTTTCGGACCGGTTAAGGAACCTTACACACCTGCCGCGGATGCCAAAGATCTGAAGTCCGTACTCTTCAAGTGGATGTGGAGCACGGGCATGCTGAAGGGCCATGATGAACGCGACATGGTGGCAACCCTTGAATATCAGGGCAAAGGCGCCATTCAAGTGGACGGACAACCGTGCACGCTCACCAGGTATCGCGCCAGCACCAACTACCAGACCTTCAGCCAGCGGATTCAGTACGCCTGCACCAAGCCAAACGGAGAAATGTATTCGAACATCGAGGTGGTCAGCGGTCTCTACGCCTGGAACGAAGACATCCCCGGTGCCCAGATCGGCCCGACCAAGGGGAACACCACTCCGATGCCGGCCGCCGTCGAAGAGCGGCTGATCCGGCTTTGGGCCAGTCCCCAGGGCGCGCCCAAGGCCGCAATAGCAGGAACCTCGGACACCTTCTGGTTGGGAGCCAACCCAGGCACTCTTTTCGCCGACGGTGTGTCGAAGGTCGGCCAAACCTCCGTGTCATGGGAGAACGGCAAACCGGTGGTGACGTTCCCGATTCCGGCCGTTCCGGGCGCCATGGCCACAGCCTGGCTCAATTCCGACTATAGGGCCGAGCGCGTAGTGGTGAAGCACGGCTCCGCGACCACCGAGTTCACTTACAGCGACTATCAGGATTGGAACAACCCGTTAAACAAAATCGGCGTGCTTTACGCCGGAAAGATGACCGAGCATTCGAACGGCAAGGACGTTCGCGATCTGACAGCCACCGTGACGGAGACCGGCAACGTGTATGTGGTCGCGCCCGTTCCTGCCAGCGTGAAAGCGGCCATGCAAGTGACTGGGCAGATCCCGCAGGGCGTGATGGCTAAGACCGAACCTGCCGTGAACAAATCGGCGCCCACGCCGCGGCTAGGCGCGCATCCGGACCTGACCGGCAACTGGGCCTGGAACGACTGGATCGGCAACTACATGACTGGCGGAGGACGCCGGCGCAGCCCCTGGCAGGCCGCCGACAGTAACCGGACAACCAATCAGACCGAAGATTTTGAGCTCTACTCGCCCTCGCGGTTCGGCAATCTGGGCCGTCCAATCTATAAGCCTGAGTATTGGGACAAAGTGCAACAGCTCGACATGTGGACGAACAAGAACGATCCTGTCATGACCTGCCAGCCCCTCGGCATCCCCCGCGAGGGCCCGCCGCGCCGCATCTACCAAACGGACCACGATATTACGTTCCTCTATTTTGGAGGCGATGCAGGAGGCGGATACGGCGAGTATCGCGTGATTGCCACCGATGGCCGTCCACACCCCAAATCGGCCGAACTCGATATCACGTATATGGGCGATACGGTGGGACACTGGGACGGCGACACGCTAGTGTTGGACTCCGTAGCCTTCACCGATACCACCTGGCTGGGCCGCGGCGGTTTGTTCCACTCCGATCAGATGCATGTCGTGGAGCGCTTCAAGCGGGAAGGCGACGCGCTGCTGTACGACGTCACGGTGGAAGACCCTGAGGTGCTCGCCGAGCCCTATGTGTATCCGACACGAGTGGTGCGGCGAAACCCGAATCCCAACGCGGGCCTGGTCCGCGAGCGAGGCAACTGCGAAGTCTACGAGACGAAGGACATCAGCTCCCAAATTCGTCACTAATACTATGGGTACCACCAGGCGCACGATACTGGCAGCGGGGGCCGCGGCCGTGGCATTTGCCCAGCAATCGGGCAAAATCTACGAACGGCGGCCGGTTCGCATCTACTATGAAGAGGCCGGTTCCGGCTTCCCGCTGTTACTGATTCCGGGCGGAGGGTTGAACTCCACCATTTCCTTCTTCACCGGCAACTCGCCATTCAATGCGATCGAGGAGTTCAAGGGCCATTATCGCTGCATCACGGCTGATCTACGCAACGCCCCCAGCGGCCAATCCACCGGACCGGTGGAGGTGGAACGGCCGTGGGAATCTTACGCCGACGACCAGCTCGGCCTCATGGATCATCTGGGAATCGACAAATTCATGGTGATGGGTTTCTGCATCGGCGGCCCCTTCATCTGGAGTCTATTGAAGCGCGCGCCCAATCGGATTGCCGCAGCCGTGCTGGCGCAGCCGGTGGGCTGGCGTCCGGAAATGCGCGACCCGAATTACCCCGGCAGATTTTGGAAGAACTGGGGCGCAACGCTGATCGCCAAGCGGCCCGAGATCACGATCCAGACCACCGACCAATTCGTGACCAACATGTTCGAAACCAACCCCGACTTCGTCTTCACCGTAACGCGCGATTTCGTCCGCAGTTGCCAAAACCCAATCCTGGTGCTGCCAGACGAAGTCCCCGCGCACCCCTACGCCGTAGCCATGGAGTGCGCAATGCTCGCACCCAAGGCCGAAGTAAGCATCTTCCCGTGGAAAGAACCCAAAGAGCGAATCCCGCTAGCGGTGCGGCAGATTCATTCGTTCCTCAAGGCGCATCAGCCCGCTTAAGCACGCTTCCGACGTGACGCGCGGTCAGCGATCTCAACCAGCGCCCGCAAAGCATCATTGACCGATTTCGAGTCCGGGAACGCCGCCGCCAGTTCAGGCTCAAGCAGAATCACACGGTCCGCGTACTTTCCACGAACACCACCAGAGAAATCGTACTCGGCCCTCATTTCCGCCGCGGCGCGCTTAGAGCGACGTTTCTTCAAAGCTGCGTCTTTCATTCTGTGTCGCGAAGGCCTCTCATAGTATGAACGACAACCATCAGCTTCCGCTCCTTAGAACTCTGCCAGAACTTAAGTGATATTGTATTAAAGGACCCACTCGGCAGATTTTGTGCCATGTTTCGTGGCATTTGAAACAAATGTTAGGTACATTGCTACTCGTCCTCGTGCGGGTAGCCTTGATACCAAGTTCATCGTCCCTGTCTTCGCGAAGGAGTGCCGGTGGGTCATCCCTCTGATGTCGAGGCTCGCTGATCTCAAATCCGCAACGACTCTCAGCGATGTCGCGACGCTGCTCCATTTCAAGCCCGCCGCCCTGTCCTACATCCTGATCAAGCTGCCGCCCGCCGAGAGGTACAGGACCTTTGAGATCCCGAAGCGGAACGATGGGACGCGGCTAATAAAAGCGCCGGCCGACCCCCTCAAACTAGCACAGACCAAACTTTCTGAGCTTCTTCAAGACTGTCTCGACGAAATTAATGGCGCTAAGAAGAGTAAGGACAAACTCGCGCACGGATTCAAGCGGGGGCGGTCGATAATTACGAACGCTCGCCAGCACCGCAAGCGGCGCTACGTTTTCAATCTCGACTTGGAGGACTTCTTTCCGTCAATAAATTTTGGTCGGGTGCGCGGTTTTTTTATGAAGGACAAGAATTTTGCACTTGAAGCAAAGGTAGCCACCGTGCTTGCGCAAATCGCATGCCACGAAAACGCGCTACCACAAGGAAGCCCCTGCTCTCCTGTGATATCTAATTTCCTTGCTCACGTGCTCGATATACATTTAGTGCACCTCGCTTCGACAGTTGGATGTACGTACTCACGATATGCCGACGACCTCACATTCTCAACGAACAAGAAACAGTTCCCCAGGGAGATCGCAAAACCGTTGGAGGGAGATCCCGACCTCTGGATTCTGGGAGCTGCGTTGCAGCGACTGATAGAACGCGCTGGATTCCGTATCAATCCACGCAAGACTCGCATGCAATACCGCAATTCACGTCAGGATGTTACCGGCCTGCTTGTGAATCAAAAGATCAACGTCCGCCCAGAGTATAGGCACAGCGTGCGCGCGATGGTGCACCGCCTCTTCAGCACAGGCTCCTTCGAACTTTATCGGGCCGTCGAACAAGACGGAAAGTTGAAACTCGAAAAGCGGCCGGGTACGCTGAACGAGCTTCACGGAAGGCTAGCAGCGTGAGGTGAAACTGGCTGTTTTCACTGCGCGACGGTAATCATCTGAGCCGGGTCGGCAAGAGTCATTAAGTCGCCGAACCTTGTGACGAGTGTCGCTGGCGTAGACCAGCCGCGGATAGAGGCGAGCACGGCCGAAAAAATGGCAGCCCGTGTACTCGCCAGGCCACGCGGCGTGCCTTTTCCGAACAGTTGTCGCATTAACAATCCAAGATTGGCCGCGCCCGAGTGCACCACCAAGCGCTTGAGAATGTTTTCCCGGCCGCGCAAATGTAGGCGACGCATCCCGCCCCGATCATACAAGTGTTGATTCCATCGCTCCAGCTTCTCGCCGCGCTGGCGTAACAGCCGGAGGCCTCGCTCTCCACGAATGCGCCGTCGATTCGCATACACCGCTTGTTGTTCCCGCTGTTGCCCTCCCCACTGTTGCGGTCCGCGATTGGGTTCCGAGCAGTACGTGCGCAAGCCCCACTCGGTGAGTTCGTTTACCAGCGCGCGACTGTGATAACCCTTGTCGGTGACCACTTCGCGCGGCCCGTCCGTGCTGACCTGCTTCACAACATCATCGCCGTTGGCATCCGCCACCACACTCGTGATGCGCTCGCCTGCTTCGGCTACCGTTTCGGGAATCGTTGCCGTGTCTCCAACGTCTGCCCCGTGCAGCGTTACGGCGACAATCGCCCCGGTCTCCATGTCTACCGCGTGCTCGGCCTTGTGAGCCAGATGCGTGCGTCCATCCTTCATCTTGGTGATGCGCGCATCGGGATCGTGCGGATGCGTCCAGTCATCGTTGGAACCCTTCTTGGGCCGCTTGCGATCCAACTTCGCCAACTGCTCACGCGTGGGAGTTTCGATGCCGCTTTCTTTGGCCAGCCGCACCAGAAACTCCTCGTAGCGCTCTCCGGTGTCGCGCCGCACAATCGACCGTAGCGCCGCATTGGCTTCCAGAGTCGTCGCGTCTACCCCGATCGTCGTCCCTTCAGCAGCTTCTTTTCGGCCAACACCTGCAGCACCCACTGGAACACCGCCTGATGCGTGTCCACATCCATCAGCCGCCGGGTGCGCGAGATCGTCGAATGATCCGGCACGCTTTCGTCCAGCGCGATCCTCACGAACGATCGAATCGACAGACTATCGCTGGCCCGCCATGCGATTCCGCGCTCCGAATCGATCCCTTCAAAATAGCCCACCATCAACAGCCGGAAATAGATTCCCGGCGACAAGCCCGGCCGGCCCACCTCACCGGCGTAGAAATCCTCGCAAATCGTTTCGACGTACTCGTCGAACTTCTTCTCATCCAGAATCTGATTCAGCCGTTGGTAAAACGGATGGCTTGCCCCTATCGGCAGCGCCGCAGTCGGTGTCCACAACCTCTCTTGCCGAACGCGCTTCTTTCGTCGTCCCATCGCCATGTTTGGAAGACGATCAAACTACGTCCAAGGTCACACAGGCAACGGCGTTTCACCACGCGCTGCTAGGCTTCATGGATCATATCTACCTCTACAACAGAACGCATTTCATGGACCACAAAACTCCGAGCCATCTATCGAGCAAAGAGATTATTTACAGGCAGTTCCTAAATTACAAGGATTTTTACATCGCCGAGAAGCCGGTCATTATCTGCGAGGGAGAGACGGACAACATTTACCTAACTCACGCGATCCGCAGTCTAGCGCTCGAATTTCCTCAACTGGCCACAATCGATGCGGAGGGCAAGGTCCACTTGGGTATCCGGCTCTATAAATACCGGCGGACAAGCACGGGGCGAGTTCTTGGCATCCATGACGGCGGCACAAGCGGCCTTAGCAGGTTTATAGCGAATTACAAGAAGGACACGGCGAGATTTCGCGCGCCTGGTCTAAAGAACCCGATAATTATTTTGTACGACAATGATTCAGGCGCAGGCCCGATTCGTAGTGCCGTGAGCGAGGCGGCGAGGAAGGCCCTCAAGAACACTGATCCGTATACACGTGTCGTCCAGAACCTGTTCGTTGTCCCTACTCCCCTGCTCGATGGCGCGAAAGAGTCCAAGATCGAGGACTTCTTCGACGCCGCGACAAAGGCGATCAAGCTCGGCGACAAGACATTTAATCCCGAAAATGCGTTCGATAATACGAAGCACTACGGCAAGAAGGTATTTGCGGAAAGGGTCGTCGAGGCGAAAGCCGCTTCCATCAACTTCTCAGGATTCAGGCCGCTTCTGACGAATTTGACCGTCGCTATTAGAGCGCACGCGGAATCCGTTGTCGAGGCTACGGCACAACCAGTGAGCTCCGAACTGCCAGAAGCCCGAGCGGAATAAAGCCGGAGGATACGGCCCGATGAACCCGTCCTGCAAATCCTGCCGGCTAATACGGCGCAAGGGCCTCGACGGAAGCCACATAAGAGGCGCCGCGTCCCGGGCTTAGCCCGGCCCACCATTCACGCCACTCCCGCCCCAATCTCCCCCTCCCACCCAACAACATCCGCCCCTCCCCACCCAAAACCCCCATCCACCCATGCTAAAACCGCACCGGAGATTCTCGCACATGACAAACCCGATCCCCGCCCCAATCCCTAATCCCCAACCCCCAGCCTCCGAGCGTCGCGTTCGCGCGAACCGCGCGAATGCGACACTCTCCACCGGCCCCCGCACCGCCGCCGGCAAAAAGCGTTCCTCCCAAAACGCCCTCACCCACGGACTCACCAGCCTCTCCCCCGTCCTCGCCACAGAGGACCCCGCCGCCTACCAACAGCACTGCCGCCAGTTCCTCGACGAGTATCAACCGGCCACTCCCACCGAAACGCACCTCGCCCAGCAACTAGCCGACACTGCGTGGCGTCTGAACCGAGTCCCGCTCCTCGAAGCCAATCTTTTCGCCCAAAACCCCACCCCCCAAACCCTAATCCCGCAGCTCGCCACCCTCGGCATGCACTCTCAGCGACTCTCCCGCCAATTCCAAAAGACACTCCACCAACTCCGCGAAATCCAATCCGATCGCCACCGCGAGCAAGAGCGCGACCTCAAGAGCGCCGCCGCCCTTCTGGAATTCCATAAACACAAGGGCATCCCATACGATCCACTGCAATATGGGTTCGTTTTTTCAAAAGAAAGAATCGAAGCGTTCTCCCAGCGCCTGATCCGCCTCAACCAGTCGCGACACATCGAACACGTTCTATTCCACATGCAGCCGCCCATCCAGCGCGAATCCGCCCGCGCAGCCAGCGCCTCCTACCAGCCGCAACCGTAAAGCAGTAGATCGCCGATCCCCGCGACAACCGCGCCGGCGATTCTTATATACTTGCTTCGACGCGGAGAAGAAACATGAACCGAACAGCCCTCATCGCAACCACTTTATTCGCCCTCAGCACCGCCGGCGCGGCCATTGACGACCCCGTTCGCCTCGACACCGGAATGATCTCCGGGACCACAACCGCTACCCCGGACGTCCGCGTATTCAAGGGTATTCCGTACGCGGCGGCGCCCGTGGGCGATCTACGCTGGCGTGCGCCCAAGCCGGCCGCGCACTGGGAAGGAACCCGCAAAGCCGATGAATTCGGTCCAGTGTGCATGCAGGGAGGCAAGCAAAAAATGAGTGAGGACTGCCTGTACCTCAACGTCTGGACCGGCGCGAAGGCGGCGAACGAAAAGCGACCGGTCATGCTGTGGATCTACGGCGGCGGTTACAGCAGTGGCTCCGGGTCGCAGCCCATGTACGATGGCGAAGCACTGGCGAAAAAAGGCGCGGTGGTGGTGACGTTCAACTACCGGCTGGGCGTCTTCGGCTTCTTCTCCCACCCGGAGCTGACCAAGGAATCGGACCGGCGCGCAGCTGCGAACTTCGGCGTGATGGACTCCATCGCGGCGCTCCAGTGGGTGCAGCGAAACATCGCGCGCTTTGGTGGCGACCCGAAACGGGTGACCATCTTCGGCGAATCGGCCGGTGCTGGGATGGTGGCGAACCTGATGACCATCCCCGCGGCGAAGGGCCTGTTCGTACGCGCGATCGGCGAAAGCAGCGCCTGGTCCACTGCGCGGATCGCCCCCTCGCCCACGCTCGCGGATGCCGAACAGCAAGGTGAGAAGCTGGCTGACGCGGTAGGTGCGAAGTCGCTCGCGGAGCTGCGTGCGCAGCCGGCCGAAGCGATTCAGAAGGCCGGGCGCGGCTCGGGGCCGATAGTGGACGGATACCTGATTCGGGAGGATCCGGGCAAGGTCTTCGCGGCCGGAAAGCAGATCGACGTACCGGTGTTGACGGGATCGAACCGCGACGAATCCTTCGGGGGCAATCCGAAATCGGCAGCGGACTTCGTGGAGCAGGCGCGCACGCGCTTTGGCGATCTTGCGGATGCGTACCTGAAACTCTACCCGGCGAACTCCGACGAACAGGCGCGCGAGTCGGCGTTCTATTCCGGGCGCGACGAGATGGCGTTCGTGATGCGCAACTGGGCGCGGCTCGCCGAAAAACCGGGTAAGTCGAAAGCGTTCGTGTATTACTTCACCGAACAGCCGCCGCGCCTCCCGAACGCGCGTGGGCCGTTTGCGCCCGGGCCGCACGGCAGCGCCACGCACGTCTCGGAGATCCTTTATGCATTCGGACATCTGGATGACAGCCGCCCGTGGACGGACAGCGACCGGCAGGCGGCGGACGCGATGTCGTCCTACTGGGTAAACTTCGCCAGGAACGGCGACCCGAACGGAAAAGATCTGGACAAGTGGCCCGTGTACGACGGAAAGAACCAGAGCGTCAAGGTATTGGGCAATCCGCCACAGGGCGCAGAATCGCCGAGCGAGGCACAACTTGCCTTCTTCCAATCGTATTTCGATAAGCTGACGGCGCGATAGCCAAACTGGCGTATCATCTCAAGTGTCATACTTGACCAAACGACAACTCGAGGAGGAGACGGACTATGCATAAGACCATCGTTGCTGGAGCCGCAGTGCTGTTCACCAGTGCCCTGGCGTGCCTCGCGCAACCGCCCGGCATCACTCGCGAAATGATCGAGCGGTCGTTGCCACTGGAAGGCGCTCCGCTCGCGGTGCCTGGACCCTACAAGGTCACGTCCGAAGCCGCGTTCGGCTCGCCCGGCCTTCTCGTGTTTCGCCCGGCGACGCTGGACGCGTTTCCGAAGAAGGACACGTTGCCCGTGATGGTGTGGGGCAACGGCGGTTGCGCCATCGACAGCACGCGTTACTCGGGCTTTCTTACCACCATCGCCTCACACGGATTTCTGGTGATGGGCACGGTCCCTCAGGAAGGCGCAGCGCGGCGACAGGCAAATGCCGATGACTTGCGCGCCGCTATCGACTGGGCGGATAAAGAAAACGCACGAACCGGTTCGCCGCTCCAAGGCAAGATCGCCACGGACAAAGTGGCTGTCATGGGCCAGTCCTGCGGTGGATTTCTCTCCATCGCGCTTGGCGCCGATCCCCGCGTCAAAACCATCGGCGTGTTCAACTCAGGCGTGCAGAAAGCCCCGTCGCCGTTTCCATCGGCGGACGACCTGCCAAAGCTGCACGGCCCCGTGCTGCTGATCAATGGCAGCGACCCTGACTTCATGATGGCGACGTCGAAGGCCACGTTCGACATGATCAACAACCTGCCGGCCTTCTACGGCGCCCGGCACAATGCAGGCCACACCGCCACGGTCTTTCATCCGGGCGGCGGCGAGTTCGCCAATGTCGCGTCGAATTGGCTGCTGTGGACCTTTAAAGGCGACAAGAAAGCGGGCGCCATGTTCGTCGGCAAAAAATGCGGCCTGTGCACGAATTCGAACTGGGACGTGCAATCGAAAGGGCTCAAGGATTGAAATCGCAAATCGCACTCGGATTTATGTTCGGCTGCGCGGCAGCCGTTTCCTTCGCCCAGAGTTCTTCGAGTTGGTCTCCTTCGTCTGCGTTTCCTCGCGGCAGCAGCCTGCAGAACTGGCAGAATCCCGGACTGAAGAGCGTGCTCGCGAAGTGCACAAATCCGCCTTCGCCGTTCAGGATTCCAATCGCCCAGTCCGCAAACGCCAACGCAGCGCCGCCGGCTCCAGCGCTTCCACCCACCTCCGCAATTCCCGGCGTTCTTGCTGCGGGGCAATCGTGGAAGGTGGTCTGGTCGTGGGAGGGTAATAATGTTGACGGCCCCATCGCCGCCGACAAAGGCACAGTATTGTTCGCAAACAATGACGCGAGCAACGTGATGCAATTCGACCCGTCGACGGGCCTGGCGAAGATCCTATATCGCAACACCAACACTGGAGGCGCGGTCTCGCGAAGCAAGAACGGCGCGCTGTTCGTCGCGGAACGTGGGCTCGGCTCGGCCATCGAACAGCTGGAGCCTCAACGAAAGATGCTGGCGAATTCGTTCCATGGCGAGCCGCTCGACTGTGTCGGCGGCGTGGTGAACGACTTGATGGCCGATGCTCATGGCGGCGTTTACTTCTCGGTGACCGGCGTCAAGGGCAGCGGAGTGTTCTACGCCGATCCGAAAGGCGTAGTCTCGCAGTATGGGAAGGATGTTCCGCTCGCCAACGGAATTATCTTAAGCCCTGATGAAAAAACGCTCTACGTTACGAACGGCGCAACGGTCTACGCGTTCGACGTGAAACCGGACGGCTCGCTGGCCAATCAGCGCGAGTTCGGCAAACTGCAAGGTGGTGACGGCGGCGACGGTTCGGCCGTCGATCAGCAGGGCCGCGTCTATGTCGCGACGGGCAAGTCGGTGGATGTCTTCACGCCAGACGGCAAGTTCGCCGGCAGCATCCCGGGCCCCCAGGGCCTGCACGGCACGTTCTTCGGCGGTCGCGACAAGAAGACGCTCTTCGGCATCGTGTTTTACGGTGGATGGGGAACGCCGAGCGCCCGAAACGAGATCATCGCGATTCCGGGCATCGCGCAGGGTTATACCGGGCGAGCGAAGTAAATGACCCGATTGTTTATAGGCGGCTGCTGGGATTGCCGGCCCACGTGCTCCTCGAATACATTTCCAGGTTGAGATGCTTGGTTTCAAAATTCTTTCCTCCCGGGTCGCCGCCCAAGCCGTTGTATTCCGAGGTTAACGACTTCGCGTAAATGATCGCGCCCTTATTCCTCAGCTGGGCGACGACGGTGTGATCCCTGGCCGGGAAGTCGATATCGTAACGGGCATCGGCCCCAGCGTCGCTATGCATGTCCTTCGTGTCGAAGGAATCCTTGAAGGAGAACACCACGCAGTACATGGGGAGCGCCGAGCATTCGAGGGCGATTATGTTGACATTGCCACGGCCGTGAACACGCCTGAGACATGGTCCCCCATATTTGCAGCCCAGTGTGACACTAACGTCGACCGTAAGGTACATCTAATCTCAGCAGGCGATGAAGTTGGGTTGTCCTCACGACAGGGACAAGCATGCGCTGACGGGGGCTGACTCATTGAGCAAGCGGTAACCGCACCGTCACCTCTGACCCACGGCCCGGCTGAGAATGAACCTCGATCTGCCCGCGATGCCTGTCAACAATCCAGCGTGCGATGGATAACCCGAGTCCCACGCCTCCTCTACTGCGCGAACGGACCTTGTCCGCTCGCCAGAACCTGTCGTAGACGTGCGGCAGCTCCTCAGAGGATATTCCGATACCACTATCGCGCACGCTAACTTCCATTCGTGAATTTACCGAACGCATTGCGAACCGGATTTTGCCGCCCTCTGGCGTATACTTCACTGCATTGTCCAGCAGAATCAGCCAAAGTTGCTCAAGTAGGTCTTCATCACCGTTCATCAAGAGTGCCTCGGCTGGGATTTCTGCCGAGAAATCGATGTTTTTCGCCTGTGCAAGCGTGGACGCCAATTCAGTAGCTTGACGACCGGTAGACAAAACGTCGGTTGGTACGAGGACCGGGGCGTCCGCATGAGAATCTGCGCGCGCCAGAAGTAGCAAATCGTCCACCAACCGCGAGGTGCGTGCGGACTCCCGCACAATCTTCCGCATCGCGTCCAGCAGTTCCTCACGCGGGCGCTCCCTCCGCAGCGAAAATTCGGCCGCCGTATGAATTAGCGTCAGCGGCGCCCGCAGTTCATGCGAAGCATCCGCCGTGAATCGCACGATGCGCTTCATTTCGGTTTCGATTCGGTCCAGCATCTCGTTCAAGGTTTGCGTGAGCCGACCCAACTCGTCCTGGTCCTCCGGAACAGGGAGCCGCGCTGACAAATTCGCCGCGTGGATCGCGCGCGCGTGATTTGTGATTCGATCCACGGGCGACAGGGCGCGGGTGCTCATCCAAAATCCGCCTGCGCTCGCAAGCAGGAGAAGAACCGGCGCCAGACTCAGAAGGATTATCTCGAATCGAGCGAGCGAGTCGTCAAATTCCTCCATCGGCTCTGCAACCTGAATCAAAAATCGACGCCCGCTCACTTCCACCGCCTGCGCGGCAACTCGAACCCGCTGGCCCCTAGCATGACGAAAACTGAACCGCACATTCAGGTCGCCAGGCGGCGGGCTTACCAAATCCAGCCGAGTATTCTGAAGGCGGCCCGAACGGAACAGAACTTCACCGCCGCCATCCGACAATTGCAGCAGTCCGCCTCCCAGCCCGAGTTGCGAATGCTCCTGCAACTCCTCCAGCAATTCGGATTCACCATGCCCTAGCTCTTGCGCGATGAAACCCCGCACGTCGTGAATCCGCTGTTGCAGGTCGTGATCCACCGCCTGGCGTGCACTGGCCCGCATCGCGATCCATGCTCCGAGCGCGAACAGAGCTAAAATCAGCGCCAGGCTCACAAAATACCAGGCTGCGAGGCGGAAGCGAATCGACCGAAATCTCATACAGGTTTTTCCCGCAAGCAGTACCCTAAGCCGCGAACCGTATGAATGAGCCGTCTTTGGCCTGTCCCATCGATCTTGACTCGCAAGAATCGAATGAACACGTCCAGGTTGTTGTCGCCAATCTCGCGATCATCGCCCCAAACCGTCTCGATGAGGCGACGTCGGGTCACTACACGCCCGGCCGATCGCATGAGGCTTTCCACAATCGCGAACTCGGTGCGCGTGAGGCGCAACTGAGCTTTGCCCCGCCACGCCTCATGCGACTCGAGATCGATCGTCAAATCGGCATAACTCAGCTTCGTCTTCTCTCCGGAGTACACCCTGGTCCGCGCACGCAAACGTGCCAGCAGCACATCCAACGAGAATGGCTTCGTTAGATAGTCGTCGGCGCCCGCGTCCAGCCCGCGTACGATGTCCTGCGTTGCGTCGCGGGCTGTCAGTAAAATAATCGGTGTCGCGATCTTCTCCGCTCGCAGCCGGCGCGTCACCTCAAAACCATCCAGGAACGGCAACATCACATCTAGCACGACAACATCGAACGCCGAAGTTTGTGCGGCGCGCAATCCCTCCATTCCCTCCAGGCAGACGGTTACCCGATTGCCCTCCTCTTCAAGATAGCGGCCGACATAATCGGCGACTTCACGGTCGTCTTCCACCAGCAGAACACGCACGTCTCTAGCATACGGGAAGGCCGGCCGACTCCAACACCGCCGTGCTTAAGCCAATTTTAAGGTTGTAGTTGTAGCTTGTACCTTGGCGATCACCTTCGGGATCGCAAGTCTTTCCTACGAGGAGCTATCGTGCGTCATCGTCTTCCAGACCTTGCATTAGCCCTGACCATCACCTCGATCACCTTCGCACAGACCAGCAACTTCACCTTCCACGGCGAATCCGATCAGCAACCATTGTCTACTCTTACGCTCAAAGACGCTCTGGACTTGGCCGCGAAAAACGATCCCACCTTGATATCTGCCACCACTGACGCCGAGGTCGCCCGGCAAGACTGGCAACAGGCGCGCACGGCGTTATACCCTTCGCTGTCGGGAAGATCGGAATACCTTGGCACCGAAGGCAACGGTAGAATTCCCACCAGCCGATTCGTTACCAACGACGGTGTGCACGTGTATCGTGAATGGGCCGTCGTCCACCAGGATCTCTCGCCCGGCACGTTCACACGCGTATCCGTTCAACGCGCTATCGCCGTGGAAGCGCTGGCGCGAGCTAAAGTGGAAATCGCACGCCGGGGCTTGGCACCCACCGTGGCGAAATCCTACTATGCGCTGTTAGCGGCCCAACGCAAATACGCTGCAGCTCAGCTAGCCCTGGATCAGGCCCAACGCGCTCTCACTATCAGCCAAGACCTGGAACGCGGCGGCGAAGTGGCACACAGCGACGTAGTGAAATCCGAGCTACAGCAGAACGCGCAACAGCAGGCGCTGAACGATGCACAACTCGGCATGCAGACCGCGCGTCTGGATCTGGCTGTCTTGCTGTTTCGCGACTTCAATGAGAGCTTTTCGATCGTCGACGATCTCGACCTTGCGCCAGCTCTGCCGCCGCTTCCCGACGTCGAAAGCATGGCCGGGCGTGAAAATCCAATCCTGGGAGCCGCAATGCAAACGTTGCGTTCCGCCAGCCTGGACGTCACTCTGGCGCGCCAGGCTTTTCTACCAACCCTGGGCGTAGATGCCATCTACGGAATTGAAGCCAATGCCATCGCGTTAGAAAGTAGGGATGTTGCTTATAAGCAGGATGGCCCCGTGCCGACGCCCGGCTACTTCATCGATGCCGTTCTGAACATTCCCGTGTGGGACTGGGGCGTCCGGCGGAGCAAGCTGCGCCAAGCGGAAGTAAAACGCGAAGAGGCGCAGGTGCAGCTGAATGCTACCGAGCGCACGCTAATTCGCAACTTGCGCGGCTACTACGAAGAAGCTCAGACAGCCCGCCAGCAAGTGGATTTGCTGCGCCGCGCGGTTGATCTGGCGTCGGAAAGTCTGCGGTTGAACACGTTACGCTACCAGGCGGGGGAGGCTGGCGTCCTGGAATTAGTGGACGCCCAAACCACGCTGATTCAGGCGCGGAATGCCTACGACGACGGCATGGTTCGCTACCGCGTAGCCATCAGCAATCTTCAAACGCTGACGGGCAATTTCTAAAGCCATGCCCCGCGGTATTCACCTGGCTTGGGTAACGTTGCTGTTTCTGACGGCGTGCAGCAAACCGCCGGCAGAAGAAGCCGGGCGCCCGCACCCGTTCAGGTAACGGCCGTCACGCAGGCCACCATTCGTCGCATTGTGGAGGGCGATGGCGCGCTTTTCCCTCGCGATCAGGCCAGTGTTATGCCTAAGGTTTCGGCGCCGGTTCAGAAGTTTTACGTGAACCGGGGCGATCACGTGCGGCCAGGCCAGCTGCTTGCGGTTCTTGAAAATCGCGATCTCACGGCGTCCGCCGCGGAGGGCAAAGGCGCAGTGGAACAGGCGGATTCGAATCTGCGCGCCACCGAAGGCGCAACCATCCCCGAATCCGTCGGCAAAGCTGAAATCGATCTTCAGACTGCCCGCGACGCTCGTGACAATGCCAAGAAGGTTCTCGATAGCCGCGAGCAATTGTTCCAAGAGGGCGCGCTGGCGCGCCGGCTTGTGGACGAATCGCAGCTGGCTTACTCCCAAGCGCTGGGGCAATACCGCGCCGCCGACGAGCATCTGAAGGCTCTCCAATCGGTTTCGAAAGAGCAGCAGATCAAAGGCGCCGCGGCGCAGGTGGAGAGCGCTCAAGCACATTACCAGGCGCTCGAAGCTCAAGTAGCTTATTCCCGCGTCACCAGCCCCATCGCCGGCATCATCGCGGATCGCCCCATCAATGTGGGAGAAATGGCCAATTCCGGTTCGCCGCTGATCACGGTTGTCGACATTTCACGCGTTGTCGCGCGGATCGATGTTCCTCAGAGTGAAGCCTCCGCTGTCAAGCTGGGTCAAACTGCAACCATCACGCAACCCGGGAATAGCGACCAAATGGAGGGCAAGGTCACCGTGGTGAGTCCCGCGGCCGACCCGAACACTACCACTGTCCAAGTCTGGATAGAAATCCCGAACATTGGGGAACGTCTAAAACCGGGCAGCGCCGTTCATGCGGCCATTTCGAGCGAGGTGTACAAGGCCGCGACTGTGGTGCCCGTTGCCGCGATTCTTCCTGGCGAAGAGGGTGGCACCGCCGTCCTCACCGTTTCGCCGGATTCGATCGCCCACCGGCGCGCCGTCAAGCTTGGCGTGCGCCAAGGCAACCAGGTGCAGATCTTGAGCGGCGTCACGCCCGGCGAAGAGGTGGTTGTGGTGGGCGGCGTTGGCGTGGACGACAAAGCCAAAGTGAGAATCGAGACCGCCGCGGTGGAAAACTCCGACGACGACGACGACGATAACGCGCCGGCGGCACCGGCGCCTGGCAAAGCCCCGAAAAAGGATCCATCGAAGCCGCAGGAAAAATGAGCGAGACCCCTATACCGCCGCCTGCCAAACCGGGCACAGAAACGCCGCACTGGACTGCGCGGCATGGCAAGCCAATTATTTTCGTTATCCTCACGCTGGTGGCGGTAGGTATTTACCTGGCCGTGTCGATACCCGTCGCTGTTTTTCCCAGCACCAATTTCCCTCGCGTCGTAGTGGGCGCCGATGTCGGCGTCTATCCTATCGACCAGATGCTGGTAACGGTCACTAAACCGCTCGAAGAGGCTGTCAACACCGTGCCCGGCCTGAACCTGGTCACCTCCATCACCAGCAGGGGGAGTGCCGAAATCGATTTGTTCTTCGACTGGAACGTCGACATGAACCTCACGCTGGAATTAGTGAACGCGGCGCTGGCACGGATCCAGCCCTCACTGCCGGCCCAGGCCAAGATCACTGCGAATCGCCTGACCTTTGCGGCGTTTCCTATCCTCGGTTATAGCCTTACCTCAAACCGCATCCCGCAGAACACTCTTTGGGAACTAGCGAATTATGACATGAAACCGCGCCTGAACCGCGCGGCGGGCGTGTCTTCGATAGTGGTGCAGGGCGGCCAGGTGCCGGAGTTTCAGATCCAACCGGATCCGGCCAAGCTAGTGGAGGCCGGGGTGACCATCCCGAATATTTTGGACGCCATCAGCCGCAGTAATATGATCGACTCGCCCGGTCTGATTGAAACCGATCATCAGCTGGTGCTCACCTTGATGAGCGGTCAGGTCCGGAGCCTGGCGGATATCGGCGGGATTGTCATCAAGACCACTCCCGCCGACGCGCCTGTACACATCCAGGATGTAGCAACTGTAAGCAACTCGGTGATGCCGGTCTATACCGTAGTTACCGCTAACGGCAAGCCGGCCGTTTTGATCAATATTTACCGGCAGCCCAACAGCAACACGGTGGACGTGGCGAACGCGGTACATAGCGAAATCGCGAATCTAAAGAAGAGCCTTCCGCCCGGCATCGACATCAGCACCTTCTACGATCAGTCGGAACTGGTGAACGACGCCATCGCGAGCGTGCGCGACGCCATTCTGCTGGGGTTGGTCCTCGCTTCCCTGATTATGGTTCTCTTCTTGCGCGATTGGGGTACGTCCCTGGTCGCGGGCCTGGTGATTCCAGCCACTATCGGAGTTACATTCATCACGTTGCGCCTCATGGGCCAGAGTTTTAATCTGATGACGCTGGGCGGGCTGGCGGCAGCGGTGGGGCTGGTGATCGACGACGCCATCGTGGTGGTCGAGAACATCGTCATGCACCGCGACATGGGACAATCTCGGGCGGAAGCGATTCGCAGCGCCATCCGGGAAATCCGCGTGCCACTGATCGGCTCCACCATTACGCCTATCGTCGTCTTCCTGCCGCTGATCTCCATCACTGGCGTAACGGGCGTCTTTTTCCGCGCCTTGGCCCTTACGGTTGGCATGGCCTTGCTCACATCCCTGGCTCTGGCGCTCACTTGGACTCCTACGCTCAGCCACTATTTCCTCCGAAACCGGCGTCCCGGCTCCGCACCCCAACGCCATGAAAATGTCCCCGCTTGGCTGATGAGGGCCTATGAGCGGATATTGCGGCTGGCGTTGGCGCGTCCATTGGTGCTTCTGTTGTTCAGTATTCTGCTGGTCGCGGGCGCCTACCTCTGCTATAAACACACCGGTTCGGACCTGTTGCCTTCCATGGATGAGGGCGGCTTTATCGTTGACTACACCATGCCCCCCGGCGCATCGCTCCAGGACACCAATCGCGTGATGAGCCATGTTGAAAGGATCTTGGACAATACTCCGGAGGTGGAAACCACGGCGCGACGAACCGGTCTCCAACTCGGCCTGGCCGCCGTTACGGAGGCCAACACCGGCGACATGAGCGTAAAGCTTAAGCCCATGGCGCCGTTCTGGTCGAGAGTCTTCGGCTCGAGCGCTGGCCCGCACCAGCGGGTACGCAGCGCCGACCAGGTGATCGCCAGTGTGCGAGCCAAAGTTACCCGGGCCGAGCCCGTCCTGGATGTGGAGTTCCCGCAACTTTTGCAGGACATGATCGGCGATCTCACCAGCGCGCCGCAGCCAGTGGTGATCAAGCTTTTTTCGCCCGACGGCGATTTGTTACATCACTGGGCGCCGGTAGTGGCAAGCACCATCAAGAAGGTCCCCGGAATCGTGGATGTGGAGGATGGAATCGAAAATACCACCAGCGGCACCGCGGTGACATTCAACGTGGATCCCGTGGTGACCGCGCGCGCCGGCTTCACTCCGCAGGAAGTGGAATTGGATGCGAGCGCGATGTTGCAGGGCGAGCCTGCCTCTGCTCCCGTGATTTTGAACGACCGTTCCTATGACATCCGCGTGCAGTTTCCGCCATCGGCGCGGCAGAGCCTGGATACCATGCGCCAAACCCTTATCGTCAGCGGAACCGGAAAGACCGCGACCATCGGCTCCCTGGCCACTTTGACCGAAATTCCCGGGCAGACCGAAATTATTCGCGAGAATCTGCAGCGCTCCGTCGACGTTACTGCGCGCCTGGAGGGCACCAACTTGGGCGACGGCGTGGCGCAGGTTCAAAAAGCGATTGCGGACGCTAACATTCCTTCCAGCATTCGCGTGGAGTACGGCGGGCAATACGCAGAACAGCAGAAATCTTTTCGCGATCTGGCATTCGTGCTGGCGCTTGCGATCGTATTGGTATTCATGGTGTTGCTGTTCGAGTTCGGAAACTTCGCAGCCCCAATCGCGGTGCTATCCTCCGCGTTGCTCTCCACTTGCGGCGTGTTCCTGGCGCTGCTGATCACGCGCACCACATTTAACTTGTCGTCCTTTATGGGCCTGATCATGGTAATCGGCATCGTCGCGAAAAACGGAATCCTGCTGCTCGATGCCGACCAACGGTTCCGCGCCGAAGGACTGGCGGCGGAAGAGAGCATGATTCACGCGGGCGAACGCCGTCTGCGCCCCATCATGATGACCGCGCTGGCTACTGTGGCGGGTATGCTTCCGTTAGCCTTCGCGGTGGGCGCCGGATCGCAAATGCTGCAACCTTTGGCGATTGCGGTAATCGGCGGAATTCTCGCTTCGATGGTCCTCTCGCTGGTAGTCACACCGGCCGTTCGCTTTTATGTCGGTGGCCGGACTTGAATTGAAAAGGAGTCACTTATGACAAAGAAGTTTTTGGCCTCTGGCCTGGTGATCGTCGCGGCCTTCGCCGCTGAAGGTTACAAGGTCCTTACCAAGATCAAAATCGGCGGCGCCGGTGGCTGGGATTACGTTGCCGTGGATCCGGATGCGGATCGTGTCT